>CP073762.1 GCA_018399055.1 Simkaniaceae bacterium
GAGTATAAAGAAAAGTATAAAATTCCGATCTACGCCTATGTTGATGGAATGTGCGCCTCTGGAGGAATGATGATTGCCTGTAGTGCAGACAAAATTTTCTCAGCTCCTGTTGGAGTTATTGGCTCAGTGGGCGTACTAATGGGCCCAAATTTTAATGTTGCTGGTCTCATGGAAAGGTATGGAGTCAAACAGCTCACAATTACAAAAGGGATAGATAAAGACATGCTCAGCCCTTACCGCGAATGGAAACCTGGAGAAGACCAGTCTCTTCGCGACATTGTTGCCTACGACTATAATCTTTTTGTGAATCTCGTCACATCAGCTCGTCCTCGACTAAGCAGGGCTAAGCTTATTAATGAATATGGCGCTCAGGTCTACGATCCTGTCAAAGCACAAGATTATGGCTACATTGATGATGGAAACAGTAGCTACAGCAAGTCCCTTCTTGCTCTTGTAAAAGAGGCTAAAATTGAAGGCGACTACCAAGTCGTTGAATTAAAGGTTCTTCATCCGGTACTATCTGGTCTCATTGAAGGAAGCTCTCCGATTTTTACTGGAAGGGTCAAACATGAGCTTACCCTTCCTGTGGATATAAGCCCCGAGCTTATGAACCGCTCTCTCTACCTTTACTCGCCTGCTCTTCAATGGAGTGCAAGCAATGAATAACCCTTAAATACTACCAATCCATAGAAAAAGGTATGCAAACCGAGTTAGATGTTAGAGGGTGTCTAAAAATTTAAGTTGTTGTATATTAGTTTTCTTTTGATAAACACCCGAGGGAGTATGAAAAGAAAACAATATCCGGGAGATTTGACGGATAAAGAATGGGGCGTGATTCGAGGGATCATAGAGAAAAAACATTCCCCTCGAGGAAGAAAACCAAAGTATACCAAAAGAGAAATGCTAAATGCGGTTTTCTATTTAATGAGGTCTGGATGTAGCTGGAGACTACTACCCCATGATTTTCCTCCATGGCAAGCAGTATATTCACAGTTTGTACGTTGGAAAAAAGAAAGAGTATTCGAAAAGCTCAATGAGCATATAAGGGGGGTGCTGAGGTTAAAGCTAGGAAGGGACCTAAAAGCTAGCGCAGGGATAATAGACAGTCAAAGTGTTAAAACCACAGAAAAAGGGGGGTCTGTGGATATGACGGAGGAAAAAAAATTAAAGGACGCAAAAGACATATCGCAGTCGACACGCAAGGGTTTTTACTACAGGCATATGTTACGAGTGCGTCCAAGAGCGACAAGAAAGGGTGCAAAAGGCTCTTGAGAGGTAAAGGATTAAATGGGGTGAAGAAGCTATGGGCGGATAATGGGTACCAAGGGAAAGAATTAAAAGAAATAGCCCTAAGTAAAGGGAAAGAGCTAGAAGTTGTTAAAAGGCCAACAGGAAGAGTAAGAATATACAATGAAGAATGGAAGGCAGAATGGGTTCCTCTAGAAAGAGGATTTACAGTATTACCGAGGCGTTGGGTGGTAGAGAGAACGTTTGCATGGATAGGGAGGTACAGAAGAATGAGCAAAGATTATGAATATTTACCAAGAACCAGTGAGACATGGATCTATGCTTGCATGACAAAAACTATGTTAAATAGATATTTATCAACAACTTAAATTTTTAGACACCCTCTAAGGGAATAGCGCTATGAAAAATATATATATCCTTGATGCAGTTTCCTTTCTCTTTCGCTCTTACTTTGCCATTCGAGGGATGACAAACAAGAAGGGAGAGTCTACAAATGCTCTCTACGGATTCATCCGCTCGGTCCAAAAAATTATTAAGGAATTTGCTCCAGAAGGCTTCGTCGCTGTTTTTGATGGTCCCAACAACAAGCAATCACGAATTGAGATCTATGAGGAGTATAAAAGTCATCGGGAAGGGATGCCTGAAGATCTTGTTCCTCAACTGGATTGGGCACACCAATTCTGCAAAATGGCTGGGATCCCTTATCTATCTGAAGAAGGAGTTGAGGCTGATGACGTCATAGGAGCTATCGCCAAATGGGCAGAAAAACAGGGAGCTGAGGTTTTCATTTGCTCAAGCGACAAGGACCTTTGCCAGCTAGTCTCTGATAAGGTTTTCATGCTTAACACCCACAAGGGCAACCTCTTAATCAACCGAGAAATGGTAGAGAAAATTCATGGAGTAAAACCAGAGCAAATTGTTGATTACTTGGCGATTATGGGAGATAAATCGGATAATATCCCAGGAATTCCAGGGTTTGGTCCAAAAACAGCAGCCTCGCTTCTTCAAGAATATGGAACGCTTGAAAATCTCCTCAATAACCTGGATGGAATGGCAAATCAAAAGCGAGCAGTAAAAATCAGAGCCCATGAGTCTGAGGCCCGGATCAGCCAAAAACTTGCAACACTCATAGTGGATGTTCCTTATCCAACGGAAGAGGACTTTTATCACCTCGAATCTCCAAACACTCAGGCCCTCGAGGTTCTCTATCAAGATATGAACTTTAATACTCTTCTGCAAGAATTAGAAAAGCCTCCTAAAGTGGAACTTGAAGAAGAACTTTCCTATCATATCATCGATACTGAAGAAGAGTTAGATGCTCTGATTAAAAAATTTGGGCAAGAAAAATCGATCTGTATAGATACGGAAACCGACCAACTAGCTCCGATGGCAGCACGAATGGTTGGTGTCGGGTTTTGCATTGCTCCCTCAGTAGCGTGGTACATTCCAACAAATGGAAAACTAGGAATCGATCTGGTTGTTTCAAGACTTAAGCCACTCCTTGAAAATCCTGATATTGCCTTTTACGGCCACAATATCAAATACGACTTCCACATTTTCAAAAACCACGGAATTACTTTAAAGACGATCGGTTTTGATACCATGATTGCTTCTTATCTATGTGCACCTCAAAAAAACCGACATGGTCTCGACCTATTATCCCTTGAAAAATTTGGGAAGATAAAAACTCCCATTAAGGATTTGATTGGAAGTGGAAAAAATGAAAAGTCGATGCGAGATGTCCCGATTGAAGACGTCGGCCCTTATTGCTGCGAAGATGTGGACTACACCTGTCGCCTAAAGGCTCTCTTTGAAAAGGAGCTTGAAGAGAAGGGATTGTCAAATATGCTACTAGAAATCGAGCTTCCTCTCATTCCAGTCCTTGTGTCAATGGAGCGGTATGGGATGTTTGTCGATACCGAAAAACTCCAAGACATGTCAGAGCTACTGCGCGAAGAA
This sequence comes from Simkaniaceae bacterium, assembly GCA_018399055.1. Taxonomy (GTDB): domain Bacteria; phylum Chlamydiota; class Chlamydiia; order Chlamydiales; family Simkaniaceae; genus Neptunichlamydia. The sequence continues at coordinate 3,208 of CP073762.1, forward strand.
CTTGCTTGTTTGGAAAAAGAGATTTACGGCCTATCAGGAGAAACATTTAATATTAAATCTCCTAAGCAACTAGGAGAAATCCTGTTCGAAAAACTGGCAATTCCCATGGGGTCTAAAAAGAAAAGTACGCGTGCAGATGTCTTAGATTCTCTAAAAAACGAATACCCAATTGCAGGAAAAGTTTTAGAGTATCGAGGTCTTGAAAAACTTCGCTCAACCTATACAGAAGCGCTTCCTCTCCAAGTTCATGAAGATACAGGTCGGATTCACTGCACCTTTATGCAAACAGTGACCGCAACAGGACGACTATCTTGCCAAGACCCTAATCTTCAAAATATCCCTATTCGCTCCGAAGAAGGTCGGAAAATTCGAGAAGCTTTTATGCCGGAAATGGAGGGATGGTCCTATCTTTCTGCTGACTATTCTCAAATCGAACTCCGACTCTTAGCTCACTTCAGCAACGATCCTAAACTCACTGCAGCCTTCAATCACAATGAAGACATTCACACATCGACAGCCGCCACTGTTTTTGATGTGCCTATTGAAGAGGTTACAAAGCAAATGCGAGCCGGAGCTAAAGCTGTCAACTTTGGGATCATTTATGGCCAGCAAGCCTACGGACTTTCACAAGAACTTGGAATTGATATTAAAGAGGCTTCCGCCTTTATTAAGAAGTACTTTGAGCGATACCCAGGGGTCAGAGACTTTATTGAAAGTTCAAAGGAAAAGGTGCGGGAGACGGGCCTTGCAACAACCATGTATGGCCGAAAACGCCCCATCCCAGAAATCCATAGCACAAACGGAATGATCCGAACAGCTGCAGAGCGTTTAGCAGTCAACACTCCCCTTCAAGGAAGCCAGGCCGACATCATCAAAAAAGCAATGATCCAAGTTCATGATGCCCTTAAGGAAGAACGGCTTGCCTATATGGTACTCCAAGTTCATGATGAATTAATTTTTGAACTTCCTGATGACAACATTCCTCGGGTACGTGGTATTGTCCAATCCATCATGGAAAATATCACCACTCTATCCGTTCCTTTAATTGTCAATATTGACGTTGGAAAAAATTGGGGAGAGTGTTAAACTTGAAGAAAATAGCGATAACAGGCAACGTCGCAACGGGAAAGTCCACGGTTTGCCGCATTCTGAAAGATCACGGAGCATCCACACTTAGTTCTGACACAATCATCCATCAACTTCTGGCAAACGATCCCTCGTGTATTGAGCAAGTGATCTCTCTTTTTGGATCAAAAGTGATAACAGATAAAAAGATTGACCGAAAGAAAGTGGCAGACATCGTTTTTAGCGATGAAGAAAAATTAAAAGCTCTGGAATCTCTCCTTCACCCTCTTCTTCTTAGACGTATCGATGAAGAGTTCAAAAAAGTGGAAGCAGAAGGGAAGGAGAATTATTTCGTCGTCGAACTTCCTCTTGTTCAGGAAATCGGCAGAGAAAAGGATTTTGATCTTATTGTTGCTGTTGTCAGTGACAATGATGAGGCGATGAAACGCTTCACTCAAGCAGGATTTACAAGGAATGGTTTCCTAAAAAGGAATGCTCGTCAATGGGATCCAGAAAAAAAAGCTAAACATGCGGACTATGTCATCGAAAATGATGGCACGTTTGAAGATTTAAAACAGAAAATACTTGAAATGATTAAGGAGATAGACTCTCAATGAGCGAAGATACAGACCAAAACCAAGCGACCAAAAAAGAAAACCCCATCCACCCTCCTAAAAAATATCCTGGCCAAAAACCCTCCAAAGATCCCGCTATCACCAAGATTGCTGACCTTCAGCAAATGAATATCGACCAACTAGCGATTTATGCAAAAAATATTGGCCTTGAAAACATTGGATCCTTAACCAAATCACAAATGGTTTTTGAAGTGGTCAAGCTGAAGTCAGCAATGCCTGATGAGATTCTCGTTGGTGAAGGAGTTTTAGAAGTCCTTCCCGATGGATTTGGCTTTCTCCGCTCTCCTAACTACAACTATCTCCCTTCCGCCGAAGATATTTATGTCTCCCCTGCTCAAATCCGCCGTTTTGACCTCAAAAAAGGAGATACAATCTATGGAACCCTCCGTGCTCCAAAGGAAAAAGAAAAGTATTTTGCTCTTCAAAAAGTGGACAAAATTAACGGAAAAACCCCCGAAAAATCAAAAGAACGGATCCTCTTCAACAACCTGACCCCTCTCTTCCCAACAGAGCGCTTTGTCATGGAAAATGGGAAAGATCAACTCTCAATGCGTGTGCTCGATCTTAGCGCTCCGATTGGGAAAGGACAAAGAGGCCTTATTGTCGCCCCTCCTAAGTCAGGAAAAACAATCTTAATGCAAAGTATTGCTAATTCGATTGCAGCAAATCATCCTGAAGCAAACCTCATTGTTCTTCTCATTGATGAACGCCCTGAGGAAGTAACCGACATGCAGCGGATGGTTAAGGGTGAAGTTGTTTCTTCAACTTTTGATGAACCTCCTGAGCGCCATGTTCAAGTTGCAGAGATGGTTATCGAAAAAGCCCGTTCCCTTGTTGAGAATGGTCAAGATGTTGTCATCCTTCTCGATTCCATTACACGCCTTGCCCGCGCCTATAACACTGTCCAACCACACTCAGGGAAAATCCTGACAGGTGGTGTTGATGCACAATCCCTCCACAAACCCAAACGCTTCTTTGGTGCAGCACGAAATATCGAGCATGGGGGTTCATTAACAATTATCGCCACAGCTCTTGTTGATACAGGGTCTAGAATGGATGAGGTGATTTTTGAAGAGTTCAAGGGTACTGGTAATATGGAACTCGTCCTTGATAGGCGCCTTGCTGATCGAAGAGTCTATCCCGCGATTGATGTTGTTCGCTCAGGAACCCGAAAGGAAGATCTGCTTTATCATCCTGATGAGCTTGAGAAGATTTACCTCCTTCGTCAAGCACTTGCCGATTTAACCCCCCTTGATGCAATGAATATGCTCCTGAACCGATTGAAGAAAACAAACTCAAATGCAGAATTCTTACTTTCAATGAAAAATTAAGTCAGCCAAGATAGTGTTGTTAAATAATCTTTGTTGGAAAGAGCCCCAAGTGGACTCTTGAAGTAAGGCAAACGCAGAGTATTTGATAACACTATCTAAGATAATGGTTCCCTTTTTTTTAAGGGTTTTCTAGGATGCCGATTAAGTAGGATAATGGATGGCACCCCCTTTGGAAATGAAACGCAATAAGCTCCTCCTCATCACCTCTTCAGGAGGAGGTGGACATATTCAAGCTGCAAAAGCACAAGCTGCAAAGGCTCTTTCAGAAAACCCAAACACTGAAATTATCCAAAAAGATATTCTTATAGATATGGCCAGTAAGCGCTTAGGAAAGGGATTTGTTTACCTTTGGAACTCCTCCCAGAAACGGGGAAATGTCAAGTTTCTGATGTTTTTACAGAAAAATGTTCCTACAGCAGATATCGTTTTTGGCTCATTTATTTTTCTCCGTACTCTATATGTCTTGCTAAAGGAAGGAATCGATCAAATTGTCGATACTCAACCCGTTGGGACCTTTGCCATCATAAAAGCGATAAAACTAGCAAGAAAGATAACGGGCAAACCTCTAAAGCTAGAAAAAATTGTCACAGAACTTCCAACAGATAATGTGATTCACTTTTTCAAACCTATTAAACTTCTTTCTGCAACGGATCGCTCCTTAATTAAGCTGATCACTACAGTCCCCCTATTAAAGGAGAACCAAACAGCTGAAGGGTTTTGGAAAAAAAACTGCGGTCTTTCTGAAAACGAGGTCTGTTATGAGAGTTTTCCCCTGCGCACCTCATTTAAACAGTATCTAAATACAGTAAGAAATCGCAATGAGCGGATGAAAATTCTCATTCATGTCAATTCCAACGAAGAAAAGTATCTGGTTTCCGACTCCATTAAAAGGGGCTTCATCACTTCTGAAATCTACCGCGACAAAATAGCAGTTAACATCGAGACAGACGATAAAGTCTCTACCATCCTTCTAGGAAGTCAACCAACAGAAGAAGCAACTCTAAAGTATCTAAAAAATTACATTGAACTCATGCAGCGTACTGCTGCAGATGAAAAACACCTTCTATTCGTCTTTTGCAATTCCCACACGCAGCATAAAAATAGCTTACTAAAAAAGGTTCATTATCTCATTCAAAAAATAGATGCCTTTCCCCACAATCTAACCGTAGTTCCCATGTGTTTCCAAAATGATGATGTGATCTCCGCCCTCTACTATCGGAGCGATGCAACTTTTACCCGTTCGGGTGGACTCACGGCAATGGAACTAATGTCTGTTGCTCAAGGTCAGATCTGGATTCACTCCGAAGTGCGTCATAGCACTATGGACTCTAATAATCTTGGGAAAGGAATGCCTATTTGGGAAATGGGTAATGCTTCTTATTTGCAACACAAGAAAGGAGCGCGCTTCATCACTCCCGAGACCTTCATTGATAGTTGTCATTCCTACTTTCTTCCAGCACATTCCAAAGCTAGTATTGGTTAGAGCCCACCTCTAATCTTCCATTAAATCCCGTATTAGACCTTCCCAATCATGAGCATTAAAGTACTTTTGGAGCGACTCTTCCGATGCTCCTATTTGTTGAGCAAAACCTGGGATATACTGCATCATATTATTATGGTTAACCTCATTGGTCATCCGTTGGGAAAAACCAATTCTTTTTCCATGCCCATTAAGAAAGCTCTTCCTTTTGACAAAATCTCCCATAATCTTAGGGAGCTGTTTCTTTAAAGAAGGATTCGACACCACGTACCCCAAAAACCTTAGAGGATGCACGGGGAGGATATTATCCCCCAGCTTTTCCATAGCACTCTTCTTTTTCAAAAGGCCTAACCACCCCAACTCCCCTAAGTTCTTGATCATTTTAGAGATACTGCTCTGATCATCTGCTGTTAGTCTGAGCTGATAGTATATTTTTGGGCTATGTCCTTGAGAAACCACTGGAACCCCAGACTGATAAGAAACATTCTGAGCAGGAATCATAGATCGCATCATGTGCTGCATAGGATTTAAGGATCCACCGACATCTTGTGCCATTTCCCACTTTATCTCGCTTGCAAGTTCCTTTTCAGCAAGCGCATCCCCCAAAAAGGAAACAAAATTGCTCTTTAATCCTTCAAACTGATCCCGTGGAATTCCTTCTCGTATAATTTTTTCAAGCGCCCCCCCAAAAGAAATAATATAGGGCTGAATAATCTCTTCTGGGCCACTCATAATCGCATGTCCATCAAGCTCATACGTAAAAGAACAGTGAGGATAATTCAGTGTTTGGTCAGCAGAGAAAAGGAGAAATTTTTGAACAAGGCCCAAATCCCTATCTGATTGAGGATAAGAGGAAAGATGGAATCCCAACTGAAGATCTTCTCCTCTTAAAACCCCTAGAAAAATAAATGTCACCACGAAAAATTTAGTGAGTAACCCTCTCATAATGAATCTCCTTAGCACAAATTTGCAGAGTGCAAATCATGAAGAAAATTAAAATTTAAATCAATAGAATCCTAGAGAGGGGAAAAATAATTTGAAATATATTTCGAAATTGAACATGTATCAAATTGACAGGTTAGTATGTTATTTAACCCGACCTTATCGAGGAGAAAAAGATGAAAAATGTACCTAAATCTCAAAAACACAAGCTCTGCTGCAAGTGCCTAGCACTTTCAATCGGCATTGTTTGGGGTGTTGCAATCCTTCTGACCGGATGGATTTCAATGACTGGATGGGGATATCAGTTTGTTGACGTGATGTCTTCCCTTTACACTGGCTATGATGCTTCATTCGTTGGCGGAATCGTTGGCGGAATCTGGGGTTTCTTCGTTGGTGCTATTCTAGGTGGACTTATTGGATGTGTCCACAACAGAATTATGAGCCGATAAAGCTACTGCGAGGTGAGAGCACCGGCACTCACCTCATCTTTTTCTATGCATAGTCACTTTCAGCATCCAGGCGAGCAAGCGTTTCGTCGTCAATCTCTGTTTCTATGAACTCCACAGGGATCCCCTCATTCTCGATGATGGCAACACGGAACCCTTCCATGGGTTCCCATGGGCCTAAAATCACCTTCTTATCCTTAATTTCAGTATCAATACTCTTTACGCGAAATGCAAGGTGCGGAACTTGCTTAAAAATTTCAGGCAGTTCGCACTCTTTTGGAAAGCGAAGCCATTGAACCCGGTAACTATTCGCTCCAAAGGGCGTCGAGTAAAACTTGTACTTCGGGTGGTACGACTCTCCTTCCTTGATCTTTTCAGTGGGGATCCCTAGATGGTGAAAATTCCAATTTCTCATCATTTACTTATGGCAAAAATATCGTTTTGGTACAAGATGAAGATATGTTGTATCCACTACTGTTTACGCCAGTTTATAAGGACTACGTCTGGGGAGGACGTCAGATTCTTGAAAGATTTGGACGGGAGGGACCTCCTGGAAAGATTGCCGAATCTTGGGAGATTTCCGACCGCGAAGAAGGAATGAGCATCATTGAAAACGGCCCTCTAAAGGGAACCCCTCTTCATACTCTCATTTTAGAGCAGCGAAAGGAACTGATGGGAAAGGATGCCCACCACATACGCTTCCCCCTTCTCTTGAAAATCATCGACGCACAGGATAATTTAAGTGTGCAAGTCCACCCCTCTGAAGGAGCCGAAGCAAAGACTGAGTCGTGGTACATCATCGATGGAGAAAAAGATGCCGCGGTCTATGCAGGCTTGAATGGAAACTTCTCAGCTGAAGAAATCGATCAAAAACTCCCTACAAAAGAGATCCTCTCTCTCATGCGGACCCTTCCTGTAAAGCGGGATGACATGATTTCGATTCCCGGAGGGCGCCTTCATGCAATAGGATCCGGAACACTCCTTTTTGAAATTCAGCAATGCTCGAATACAACCTATCGCGTCTACGATTGGGGACGGGGGCGACCACTTCATATCGAGGATGCCAAGTCCGTTCTTCTCTATTCCGATGCAAAGGATCCCCGCATCTCTCCCAAACTCATTAATGAGACTCCAAGCTATCGACAGACTGAGCTGATTCGCACTCCCTATTTTGTCGTAGAAAAATGGGAACTTTTCTCCTCTCAAAAGTGGCACAAACTGCCCGACAAATGTTCGATACTTTTCTGCTTAGAAGGAGAAAACTCCCTTGTTCCTGTTGGAAGAACCTGCCTCATCCCAGCATGCTGTCCCCCGGTAGAAATCCTAACTGACAACGCAACCCTAATCCACGTCTATCTTCCCTAACCTAGCACCTGCGTAATAAAGGTTGTGAGCACGACTATGGGAGTCATTTTATTTGACAAAGATTGAGTGCACTAATTATAGAAATAATTAGTAATCAAAAGGTAGGAAATGATGAAAAAACTGTGCTTTATCCTATTTGTAGGATCTATTTTTCTCTTCACACTAGAAGCCCGCACTCCTCGATTAAATACATCATTCCAGTTTGGTGATGTAGAAAGTCTTTGGATTGATGCATTTCTTCCTCCTTATGTCACCGACGATACAGCGGTATTTTTTGACTTTCAGCAACAGCTAAACCACTTTACATCTGGCAGTAAACTTGCTTATATCACAAGCCCTGGCATTGGAATGCGTAAAAAATATGGTTCCAAAGTATTCGGTGGATATCTTTTTGCTGACTATAACCACTCGACGCGCGGAAAAAAGTATTGGGGTTTGGGCCCAGGATTTGATTTTTTCCAAGGTCCTTTTTCCGTTGCTGTCAATGGCTATATTCCCATTGGGAAACAACGTCATTCGTATCGAACTCAAAGGGAACTTCAAAGCACAAAAATTTCTACACAAGCCCAAGGAAACCAAGCCCTTCAAACAACCACTGACAACTACCAAACTAAAACAGATTATGAAAAACTTCCTTATGGAGCAGATGTCACTGGTTATTATATGGCAGAAAACGGCCACTTTTCTGGTGAACTCGGTTGTTATTATTATAACGCTAAGCATCTAAAACCAATCACAGGCGTGAAGGCTGGAGTCGGGTATCTTCTCCGCCCGAACCTAAAGCTAATGGTTAACAATAGGTACGATAATAGATCTGGAAACCGCGTTGTCGCTGGTATTGAATTGAGCCTAGGGGGAATCTTCAATGGTGATATCAAATCGAAACTCACATACCCCATCTATCGTAATTTCAATGTCAATACAACGACAAAAGGAACCTCTGCTAAGAGATATACAAAACGAAGGATTAAACCTGTAGAAACTCCGCAACAATTCAATAACGTCTATTTTGTTGCGAATCAAAACTTTTCCCCTTTTGGAGCTCCCTTAGCACTCGCTGCAACCCCTCCAAATGGTTCTTTTGAAAATCCATTTACTAGCTTAGATCAAGCACTCAATGGAGCCGATGGAGCGACAATAGCCCCAACCAATGCTAACTTATGGATTATGGGTCAGAGTGGTCAACTCTATAGCACATTAGCTTCAGCTACTGCTCAGATAATAGGAACTCAGACCGTTTCAGGAAGAACTTTAAATTTTCAAGCTCCTGCATCAAAACAATCAGAAATGCCTATAGTGCAAACCTATTTCCGAATGACAAGCGACAACGACCTACAAGACTTGGCTCTCATTGGGAATCTTCCCTCCGGGAATACAATTGGGGTGCATATTGAACAAGATCTATCCGGCTCCGGGAAAACAGCCCAACTCAATAATCTGCTGGTCGGTTCAAGCCTTCCTAGCCAATCTTTTCAAATGGGGATAGTCGTTGATTCAGGAGGAAAAGCCAGTATCAGCAACAGTAATATCCAAGGATTGTCAACCTTAGGAGGCGGCACTTCTGCTAATGCAATTGGAGTCGCTGTAGGAGCGATACCAGGAATTGCTCCTACAGATATTGCAACTGCTACCATTACAAATTGCACTATCAGTACCAGCAGTGACACAACAAGCGCAAGAACAATACGGCTAGACGGAGGTTTGGCAAATATTGATAGGACTAGTCTCTATTCAAACAACGATGGAAACTTTGCTACTTGTCTCGATACACGAGTCGGTTCTGCTAGCAATGCCGTCGTTTCTTTTAGTAATGGAACAATGGTAGCATCAACCAGAAGTGGTACCAGTCGAGCAGTTCAATTAGTGAATGGAGATGGTACACTTTCAAATAGCACTATAACTTCTCTTAGCGAAGATGGAGGCACAGGAGGCTCTTTTCTTTTTACTTCCTCAACGCTAGACGTCAACAACTGTAAATTCTACGCAACCTCCACAAACGGTTCTGCCAGAGGAATTTATCTAAATCCAGAATGCCGAGCCAATAGTTCTAATTCATTTTTTCAAGCAATATCTGAAAACAGTTCTGCTGATGGTGCAGATATTCTTGGAACCTTTAGTCTGAATAATTGCCAACTTTATGGAATTTCTTCAACTTTCAATGGGCACGGCCTATTTGGGCAGTCTGATAATCCAAGTGTTGTTGCTATAAATTCACATTTTGAAGGACGTACTACATCTGGTTTTGGGGAAGGATGCGAGTTTAATAGTAATATACTTGGAACCTTGCAGTGTTCTGGCTGTGTATTTATAGGACAATCGGAAACCAATGCAATTGGATTCAACCTATTCCAAAACACCCAAGCAATGATTTCTAATTCACGCATTTCCTCAATTGGTGCCGCGGATGGTTCTACAGGCTTTGCAGACGGCATTGCCTCACAGAATACTAGCGTTCTCAATATTTCAAATAGCTATGTAAATACAACCGTAACAGGAGATGGTTGCTTTGGAGCACAGTGCAGAGATGATAGTGTAATTACAATTGATTCATGTGAATTCACAACTTCATTAAACCCCTCTGGTGCATTTGGAGCTAAGGGTTTATGGGTGACTGTACCTACAGGAATGATAAGTGTTCAAAATTCATTTATCAAGACCAGTGGGCCCGCTGGAAATACTGTTTCTCAAGAGGGGAATGTAATTAATGTGGGAGGCAACACATTTGATACAAATGGGGTAATTACTCATTAACTATTTGTATAGCCCCTTACTGTGTCGTAGAGAAATGGGAGCTTTTCCCCTCTCAAAAGTGGAAAAAACTCCCTTATTCCCATTGGAAGAACGTGCCCCAAACTAATATCTACGTAATGAAAGTTGAGAACATGATCGGCGATATTTTGGTTTGAAAACAAATGCGGGCCTTCGCGAAGCTATTCCATCTAACCTCTCTCTATCCAATTTGCTATATCTTGGCTTATACGTGACTCTAGCCTGAAGAAGTGGCTGAGCTTCTGCTTCCTCTGTATCCGAATGAGTAGCCTCAGTTTGCGTAGACTGTGTTTTTGTATTCACTCCTGTTTTTTCTTTCCTGAACTCAAGCAAGAGCTGGTTGGTTTTGCGTGTCTCTTTCCGTGTCGCTTTCAAAGATCTGATCACTTTTATATGCAAGCACGTTCCTAAAACCCCGGATACAAGCCCTACCATTCCAAAAATCGCTCGTCCCCATAAAGCACCAATAATTACACCATTCATGCCCTCTTTTAATTCATGAAAAGACTGCATCGATACATTTTTTAGTGTTCCGATTTCCTCCCTACCCATATCCACTAATTCATTTACTGACTCTTCGTATCGCTCGATCCTTGTCAAGGTTTGGTTCTGTAGATTTTGAAATGAGTCTTCAACTTCATCCACTTTTTCCATAGTTAGGTTATGAAAGCGCGCTGCCAGCAGAATCACTTCATCTGTTCTATTAATAATCCAAACTTTTTGTTCTTCAGTATAGTCTTTAAACTCCTTTCCGAGTGATTTTATAGAATGGCCAACCACATTGTTCAATTCTGCGAATGGCTTACTTAAATCCGCATTGAACTGCTGAATAAGGTGTAAAAATGTCTTGCAATGAAAATTGTCTGAAGCAGTTGAAATGAGTCTTGATAATGATGTAATTAAATTCCCTACTGCTTGGGCTCTTCTATAACCCCTGTACCCATAACCTCCCATGTGAAAGCTTCTTCGGGATCTCACCAAAGGGAGGTTTTCAGTAGCAACTTCCTTTTCATGGGCAACCTTTGCAATTCTGGTATCCTGGGGTTGCAGAAGTGGCGCGGCTGTCGTAACAGCTAAATTAGAAAGCAGTAAAACAGTGAGGAATACTGAATACCTTGGTATTGCATCGCAGGCAGTTTGTCTAATTGTTTCATTTTTAACTCTCTTTCTATGATTCCTTGGAACTCTATTACGAGGAATATTTCTATAAGCATCTTGTTGAAAAATAACTGCTGTAGATCTTGATAACATAATTCTATCCTTATTTATTATCTGAAAAAAAATTCAGAACAGGATAACAGTGATATGAAAAAAAAATCAATTTTAATTGGAAAATGTCCAGGGCTAACGCATTAAAATTTACTTGACATTGTGTCATACTCCTTTGAGGAATACCCTAGGAGGATACAATGTTAGGAACGGAAGATTTTAGCTCAATAGCATTTCTAGATTTTTTTACAGAGCTGGAAGACCCTCGACTTGAGCGTCGCAAGCTTTATCCTTTAGACGAAATTCTTTTAACTACTTTATGTGCAAAAATTTGTGACGCTGAGAGTTGGGAGGATATTCAAGATTTTGGTGAAGCAAAAATTGGATTTTTAAGAAAATACCTAGCTTATAAAAATGGAATACCATCTCACGATACTTTTGCCCGAGTTTTTTCTCTTCTCGATCCCAAACAGTTCAAAACTTGTTTTATAGAATGGATGAGAGGCCTTGAACTTCAATCATCAGAAGTTATCAGTATTGATGGTAAAACTCTTAGAGGGAGTTTTGACAAGGGCGATGATCAAAAAGCTATACATATGGTTAGCGCATTTGCTTCAAATGCCAGGCTTGTATTGGGGCAAGAAAAAGTCAGCGAAAAAAGTAATGAGATCACAGCCATTCCCAAACTGCTAGACGCTTTGTTTATAACTGGAGGGATTGTGACAATTGATGCAATGGGATGCCAAAAATCCATTGCATCAAAAATCCGAGAAAAAAAAGCAGACTATGTTTTGTCACTTACAGGAAATCATGGAGATCTCCATGATGATGTAAGAACATATTTTGAAGGCACAGAGAAAGAGGGTCTGGAAATAGATGAAGAGTGTGATAAGGGGCACGGGAGAATAGAGGTTCGAAGGTGCAGCATATGTCGAAATATAGACTGGCTTACGCACAAAGAGGAATGGAAAGACTTGAATTGTATAGTGGAAATAGAATCATTGAGAACTGAAGGGGGAAAGGGCACAAAAGAGAAAAGATATTATCTTTCGAGCCTGAAGACAAGCGCTAAAGAAGTAGCAAAAGCAATTCGATCTCATTGGTCGATAGAGAACAGCTTGCACTGGGTTTTAGATGTAACATTTAACGAAGATAGAAGTCAGATTCGAAAGAAGCATGGCCCCGAAAATATGGCAATAGTGAAGCACACAGTATTGAATTTGCTCAGACAAAATGGTGATGAAAAGACCAGCCTTAAGCGAAGGAGGCGCAGAGCCTCCTACTCAGAGGATTATCTCGCTGACATTTTGCAGAAGAAATTTTAATGCGTTAGCCCTGGGAAAATGTCTGCCTCAACAATTAAGCTGATGCAGAAAGCCCATGAATGGCAAGAGCAAGAGCTCCAAGCTTGCCGATATCATTTCCGAGCTGACTGGGCTCAATGCGGCAATATTTAAGGGGAACGCCCCATGCGAAGTTAGGAAGCGCCTGTTTCAGAGGATTCATCACGAGTTCTTTATTGTGCGTTGCAATGGTTCCGAGAATAATAGCATCAGGGTTTAGGGTTTGCACAAGCATCCCGATTCCTTGCGCTAAGCGATCAATATACTCTGCCCATACCTCTAAAGCAAAAGGATCGCTTTGCTTGACTGCGGCAAGAAGCGCTTTCATGTCTACAGCTTCCAAACTCCCTGCTATTTTTTTGATAGCTGTTTTTTCCCCACCACGAATCGCTTCTTGAAGCCTATGGGCTACGTTTGCTCCCCCACAAAAAACTTCAAAACATCCTATGAGACCGCAAGGACATTTGGGTCCTTTCGGATCAAGGATAAAGTGTCCCACTTCTCCACCTGTATCAGTTCCTCCCTGATGAAGCTTTCCATCAATAATTAAACCGCCACCCATCCCCGTGCTCATGGTGAGATAAATAAGGTTATCAACGTGTTTTGCTCCGCCAAACTCCCACTCAGCAAGGGCGCCGGCATTTGCATCATTGTCCATAAAGACCGGTCGATCAAGTTTTTCGCGCAGGTATTGAACGATAGGAACATCTACCCATTCTGGAAGATTGGGTGGAGTCAACATCCGCTCGATTTTTGTGGAAACAGGTCCGGGAACAGCAAGGCCTATAGCTCGAATATCATTGAGTTCAACATTTTCATCGCGAAGAAGATGTCCGATGAGTTCTACAATTTTGGGAAGGCCCGTTTCTGGTCCTCCAAGAGATGCTGTCTCAAGTCTTTTGTGGGCGTGAATTACCCCACCCTCGCTTCCTAAACATACTGAGACTTTTGTTCCCCCAATATCTACACCTATGAGATCCATTATTCAACAAAAGCTCCCTTATCCGCCAAGTACTTCTTCATCTCGTCTGTTAAGCCACTGCTCTCTCTAAAATCGGTTTTCTTAACGTTTGCTCCGTGAAAACGGGCATGTGTCAAATCGGCACCTTTAAACTGCGCCTGCTCAAGATGGGCATGTAAAAAATCTGTCCCACGACAATCTGTATCTTCTAAATTCGCATTGTCGAGGTAAGCTCCTTGAAAATTGACACTCACAAGCTTTGACCCTTTAAGGTTTGTTTTTTCTAAATTGCAATTTTTTAAGTTGGAGTTAGCGAAATCCGCATTGTTTAAGTCCATGCCACTAAGATCAGCGCCAACTAAACTCACATGTTGAAGGTGACGTTTTCCTTCCTTAATTTCTTCCACCACTTGCCCGCCGCAACCCACTACGAGGAGGGGGATCACAAAAAATACAATCCACTTCATTGACTTCTCCTAAAAAAAAGCATGATCTACTATCCTTGTAACTTGAGTGCAAGAATTCTGAAAAGGAAAAAAGTGACCCATTTAGACGTTGGCATTTCCATCATCAAAAAGCTCTATGAAGAGGGGTTTACCGCCTACTTTGCGGGAGGATGGGTGCGTGACTTTTTAATGGATCATCCTTCCGATGATATTGACATCGCCACTGATGCCTCTGTTGAAGACGTGCAAAAAATCTTCCCGAAAACCATTCCTGTAGGTGTAAACTTTGGAATTGTTATCGTTGTTGAAGAGGGACATCACTTTGAAGTTGCCACGTTTCGGAAAGATCAAGGGTATAAGGACGGCAGACGCCCCATTGGTGTTGAAAAAGCCGACCCTGAAGAGGACGCTGAGCGCCGCGACTTCACCATTAATGGAATGTTCTACGATCCCATTAAAAAAAACCTCTATGACTATATTGGAGGGCAAGAAGATCTCAAGAAAGGAATCATCCGCGCTATTGGAAATCCTCACGAAAGATTTTTAGAAGACCGTCTCCGAATGATCCGCGCAGTGCGCTACGCCAGCCGTTTCCATTTTCTCATCGAGAATGAAACCCTAAAAGCAATCCTCGATCATGCCGATGATCTTTTCCCTGCAGTTGCTATTGAGCGCGTATGGAACGAATTTTCAAAGATGGCTCTTTTTCCCAATTTTGATCGGGCCCTAGTTATCCTTCAAAGGCTCAATCTTCTTCCTGTGATCTTCCCTGCCCTAAGAGAAGTCTCCACTGAAGAGATTGAAAAACGGGTCGTAAAACTCCCCCATTTTCCAGAAGATGCCCCCATTATTTCCCGCATTTTAGAACTTTTCCCAAGCGCATCTCTTGAAGATAGAAAAGCCCTTTGCTCCTATTTAAAGCTCTCAAACCAGGATATCCGCTTCGTCGAAACTTACCACCATGCCATCGAGATATTTCTCTCTAAAAAAGACAAGGAGCTCTACGAGTGGGCTCACTTCTACGCGAATCCCCTCTATCCGATCTGCCTAAAAATCGCCGCCATCCACTTCCCCTTAGATGAGCGTCAAACTTTTCTTCAAGAACATCATATGCGCTGCGACCTGCTTGAAAAAGCCATCCACAAAATCCAAAATAAAACTCCCTTTCTTTCCTCAAGCGATCTCAAAAAAGCCGGCATTGCTCCAGGTCCCGAAATGGGTGCACTCCTTAAACAAGCCGAGCGCATCGCGATCAACGAAAACCTCGATTCCCCCAAAGAAATCCTCAAGAAACTGTCTCTTTAAAGAATTTTGAGAATCACGATCGTAAGATCGTCATGTTGAGGAGAGCCTTCTGCAAAGAGGGCGACTTCTTCGATCATGTCATCGACAATTTGTTTTGGAGGAAGGTCTTTTTTGTCTCGGAAGGAGGTGAGGAGACGCTCTTCTCCAAACATTTCCATAGCGTCGTTGTGCGCTTCAACGACACCATCGGTATAAAGCATCAGAGTATCACCTGACTTGAGTTGCACTTTGTCCGTTGTAACAGTTTCAAAAGGAACCACTCCGAGAGCCATCCCTTTTGTGGTTAGCATTTCAATGCTACCATCAGCTCTTTGAAGAAGGGCGGGGAAATGGCCACAGTTGGAGTAGTGAAACAGTTTGGTTTTGGGATCAAAAAAAGCGATAAAGGCTGTGACAAAAACGCCAGTGTCTCCAGTGTCCAGACAAAAGAGGTTGTTTGTTTCACGGACGATCACATCAAGGTCCTCATGAATTTCTCCATAGCTACGGAGCATGCTCCGTACACTTAGAGAATAGAGACAAGCGGAAATCCCTTTTCCTGAAGTATCGGCGATAGATAACATAAGCTGCCCGTTAGTAAGAAAATCGTAAAAATCCCCTCCTACTTCCTTGGCTGCAATAAAGCGGGCAGCCATGTCTACACCTGGGAATTTTGGGAGCTCTTTTGGCAAGATAGCGGCTTGCACTTCTTCACCAATGAGAAGCTCTTGTTCATAGGTTTCTTTTTCGAGCCGCTCTTTATGAGCAACCTCTATATGCTCATCGAGTGAGCTCACAGTTTCATTAAATATCTCTCCAAGATCATTGATCTCAAACCCCATTGAAACAGGGGTGTACCGTTTTTTTAAATCTCCATGTGCCACATAATCCATTATTTGAATGAGTTTACGGAGAGGTTTCCCCAGTTTTTTTGTCAAAAGAAGGGCTCCTCCTCCTCCCACAAGGATAATGAGAACAAGAACGATGAGGATCTTCATAAAAAAATAGGGAATATCCACAAAATTAATCTGCTCAGGGGCTGAAACAAGGAGAAAAAAGTTTGTTTTAGGAACACGCTTTTCCTTTGAAATGAATGTTTCGTCATTTAGGGAGTATTCCCCCTTAACCGGGCACACAAACTGATGCCCCTTAAGATTCTCATTCGTCGATGCAATGACCATCCCTTCCCGATCGATTAACGAGGTTGAAGCAGGAGAAATGATATTCTTCTCAATAGGAAAGTTTTTTGATAAGTGGGCCAAGTGAAACACAGTAATCCACGCTTCATCGCGCTCTGGGACATAGCGGGTGAGATAAAAAACTGGAACAGAGGGTTCCACTACAAATAAAATCCCCTTTTTGGCTGCGTCAATCAATCCTGTAAAGTCCTTGCCCTTAATCCCTGATTTAGACGCCATATCTGAAATATATTGCCCATTCGCTGTTTTTTTAACGTGAAATAGAGCAGCGACTCCGTCTCTTCTTGCAAGTTCACCAAGTTCACTTTCTGGGTCGGGGATTTTCCGGAGGAGGTATGAAACTTCTGCTAACACTTCCATCTCACGGGAGATAATACCCTCGATAAGACCCACCTTTTGATCCAAGATCACCTTGAGTATAAAGTTGTTATTATCTTTTTTAACACGGAGGTCATCAATGTAAAGCAGACCAACTAATGTGAGAAGCGGAATAATCAGGAAGAGGGTGGCAATCAGGAAGATACGGGCAGCAAGAGACCCCCTCATTCCACGAAGCTTTTCCTTTTTCTCCCGATTCATGCTATACTTCCCCTAAAAGCGGTTAGTTTTATGGTAACAAAAGAAATTAAGAGTTTACAACACCCCATTGTCAAGCATCTCGTTAAACTCCGGAAAGAGAAGAGGTACCGAGAAGAAAAAAGGTCTCTTCTCCTTGAAGGGAAGAAAATGGTTTGTGAGTATCGGGGGGAAGTAGACCTACTTCTCACCACTAGAGGAGCAAGCATTCCTGATCATCTTTCTCCAAAGATGCGCTTTGTTGTTCCTCCTGAAATTATTGAGAAAATTGCTGGAACGTCTTCTCCTGAGCCGTTCCTTGCTGAAGTCCCTCTTCCCTCTCCGCCAAGCCTCGATGGAAAGACGTGTCTCCTGGCCCTAGACAGAATTAGGGATCCTGGAAACCTTGGAACCCTCGTGCGCACCGCCTTAGCGTTTGGGTTCGACGGAATTTTCCTTATTGGCTGCACCGATCCCTTCTCTCCAAAGGCTCTACGAGCTGCAAAAGGGGCGACATTTCATCTGCCTATTCGATATGGCAGCGAAGATGACCTGTTGCAGTTGATTGAGAGTAACCGTCTTACCCCTTACGTCGCCGATGCAGGCGGAGAAGCCGTTGCAATGCCAGCTCCACTCGTTCTCATTCTTGGGAGTGAATCCCATGGCCCCTGTGAAACACTCAAAAACAGTGGCAAGGCTGTTGCGATTTCAATCGATTCCCAAACTGAGTCCTTGAATGTTGCAGTTGCTGGTGGCATCCTAATGAACAAAATTCGAGAAGCGCAGTGCCTAAATTTGACGACTATCTAGATTACGAAGAAGATTTCTACAGCGGTGGGAAACGGGAAGACAGAAAAGAACGGCGCGAGACCCAAGCGAAAGACCGCTCGAAATATAAAAAAAGTGACCGCGATCAAAAACAACAACAACTAAGAAAAGAAGAACCTCCTCTTGGCGCAAATGATCTGCGCGGAAGAGTCCTTACGATTTCTCCCGATACAATCACAGTTTCTGCTGAGCACCAAACTTATTTCTGCTCACTCAAGGGAGCCCTTAAGAAAACAAAGACAAAACAAAAAAACCTGTTTGCCGTTGGTGACTGGGTCCATTTTGAGAAAAAAAGTCCCGACTCCGGAGCCATTTATCACATTGAGAAACGGACCTCGACGCTCGTGCGTGCTGAAAATCTATCGCGCAGAAAAACGCAATTGATTGCAGCAAACATCGATCAGGTTTTTATTGTCATGTCCCTTGTCTCTCCAAAGTTTAAACCCCTTCTTGTGGATCGGTATATTCTTTCAGCAAAGAAAGGAAACATGCAGCCTATCGTAATCATCAACAAAACCGATCTTCTAGTCGATCCCCCTGAAAACATTTTAGAAGAAGAGATCGACGCTGAAAAAATTCTACTTGAAGAGTTTTTAGAAGCGTATTGCCCCTTAGAGATCCCAGTTGTAACACTAAGTGTTACAACTGGAGAAGGCCTCAAAAAGCTCAAAGAACTTATGGAAAACAAAACTTCCGTATTTTCAGGACAATCAGGAGTCGGTAAATCCTCTTTGATTAATGCTGTTTTAGGAAGCGCCCTTCCGATCGGCCCCATCGCTCTAAAAACAAACAAGGGATCTCATACAACCACAGCAGCTGAGCTGATTCCTCTTGCGAATGAAGCCTTTTGCATCGACACTCCCGGAATTAAAAGTTTCGGTCTTTGGGAAAATGATCCCGTGACAATTCTTGAAATCTTTTCAGATTTTGTTCCCTTCGCAAAAAACTGCAGGTTTCCCAACTGCACCCATATTCATGAGCCCGACTGCGGCATTAAAAAAGCTCTCGAAGAGGAAAAACTTTCTCCCTTACGTTATGCATCATACGCCGCATTGCTTGAAGATACTCCTCCAAAAGAGTGGGAATAAATTCTTGGTTTTGTAAAATAAACCTATGGCAAAAATTAGCAGAATACATGCGCGAGAAATTCTCGATTCAAGAGGAAATCCCACAGTTAAAGTCGAAGTAACGACTGAAAGTGGAGTCACTGGAAGGGCCTCGGTCCCCTCTGGTGCTTCAACAGGAGAACATGAAGCCGTTGAACTTCGTGACAATAATCCTAAAAGATACGGCGGCAAAGGGGTCTTAAAGGCTGTTGCCAATGTCAATGGTCCTTTGAACTCCTTTCTTAAGGGATGGGATATCTTTGATCAGGAAGGGCTCGATCGCGCCATGATTAAAGAAGATGGCACCTCGAACAAAGGAAACTTTGGAGCGAATGCTATTCTAGGGATTTCTCTTGGGGTTGCGCGTGCTGCTGCTATGTCTAAAAAAATCCCCCTTTTCGAATATATTGGATCAAAAGATTCAACCCTTCTCCCTGTCCCGATGATGAACATCATCAACGGCGGTGCCCACGCTGATAATTCTCTCGACTTTCAAGAGTTTATGATCCGACCCATCGGCGCTCCCTCGTTTTCGGAAGCGCTTCGATATGGAGCAGAGACCTTTCATGCTCTTAAAAAGATTCTCAAAGATAAAGGGTTAGCAACGTCGGTTGGTGATGAAGGTGGTTTTGCTCCCAATCTTTCCTCAGATGAAGAGGCACTAGAAGTCATTCTTTTAGCGATTGAAAAAGTTGGACTCAAACCCGGCAAAGATATTTCTCTAGCTATGGATTGCGCAGCATCTGAATTTTACAATAAAGAGAAAAGACTCTACATCGATCGAGATGCAAAGGCTCAGGTCGATCACTTAGAAAAACTCTGCAACAAATTCCCCATTGATACCATTGAGGATGGCCTTGATGAAAATGATTGGGAGGGTTGGAAAATTTTAACAGAGCGTCTAGGGGGGAAAATCCAACTTGTCGGCGATGATATTTTTGTCACAAACACAAAGTTTCTTCAAAAAGGAATCGACTCCCATGTTGCAAATTCCATCTTAATAAAAGTGAATCAAATTGGAACTCTCACGGAAACACTCGATGCGATTTATTTGGCAAAGAAAAACAACTATTTAACCGTTATCTCTCACCGATCGGGCGAAACCGAAGACGCTTTTATTGCCGATTTGGCCGTTGCTACACGCGCCGGACAAATTAAAACGGGCTCACTTTCTCGCTCGGACCGGATTGCAAAATACAACCGCCTTCTCTTTATCGAAGAAAAACTCGGTTCATCCGCCACATACTTGCAATAAAACCCATCCCTTAGATATGGAGATGGTATGACACGACAAACTGTAGCTTTATTTGGAGAGGCAGAAAAGGGAGAAATCGGCTTTCCTCTTTTGATGAAGACTCTCTCACATCTTAACGATACATTAGGACATCCCCCCAAGGAAAGTCGGGGAATCTTCTTTGCTATTCAGTTTCTTCTATATGAACAAGACGTTATCTTTATCCGTGTTAAAGAAGAAGGGTTTAGCACCAAAGATTATCTCAAAGGAATGAAGCATCTCCAAAACAAAAAGCAGATTTCTCATCTCACTGCTCTGTGCCTTCCCGGAGTCGGCGATGCTCGTATTCTCGATGCAAGCCACCCCGTCACAGACATTCACGAGGCCCTCATCATCACAACAGAACAAGACCTCTACGACTATCTTACCTCTCTTCAGTTGCCCAATATTTAAAGCTTTTGATATGCTCTTCACCAAACCTCTGGAGGTTTGTATGAAGAAATTGGTCCTATTATTATTCCCCCTATTTGTGTTTGCAAATGTGATTTCTCATGAAGATCTACCATCTTTTGAAAAGGCTGGAGCAACACTCACAGGCCTTGCAACTTCAAGCATGGGAGCAAAACAATACGAAGTATGGCGCAGCTCTTTAGCGCCGGGAGGGTGCACTCCGCTTCACACCCATGCATCAGAAGAGATTTGTATCTATTTATCAGGAAAAGGAAGAGCTGTCATCGGAGGAGAGGAGACAGTTTTTGAAGCTCCATGCACAATCATCTGCCCTGCAAATGTTGAACATCAGTTCTTCAATATCGGGGAGGAGCCAAGCGACCATATTCTCATTCTTGGTATTGACTCCACCATTGTTGATGCTGACAAAGAGGTTATGAACCTCCCTTGGAGAAGATAGTTAATTAAAATAAGTAGTGAGGCCGTCTTGGGTCGGCTTCATCGACTTATCCCCTTTTCTCCAGTTAGCGGGGCATACTTCACCATTTTCTTCATGGAAGATAAGGGCATCGAGAAGTCGAATCGCTTCGTCAACTGAGCGTCCAAGTGGCAAGTCATTTACAAGTTGATGACGGATTATCCCTTCCTTGTCGATCAAGAAAAGTCCACGGAACGCAACACCAGCTTCTTCGTTAAGCACATGGTAATCGCGAGCAATATTTTTGTTTAGATCAGCAACAAGAGGGTAGGTTATTCCTTCGATCCCACCCTTTGCCTTAGGGGTATTGACCCACGCTAAGTGGCAAAATGCGCTATCAACTGAGCATCCAATCACTTGAGCACCACGCGCTTCAAACTCCCCAAGCTTTTCTTGAAATGCATGCAATTCTGTGGGGCATACGAAGGTGAAGTCTAGAGGATAGAAAAAGAAAACAACGTGCTTCCCATTAAATAAATCAAGAGAAAAGTTGTCGTTAATTTTTCCTTTTGCAACGGCCTCAGCCTTGAAGTTTGGGGCTTTTTTTCCAATAAGTAAACTGTTCATAGAATCTCCTAGTGTTTGTAGGGAGTATACCCTAACTGAAGATTTCGCGCGCGCGCGGAAGCCAATTTTCATCCCCAATTGTGGTAGAAGGGCCATGCCCAGAATATACCACCGTGTCAGGAGGAAGCTTTTCTAGCTTTTCAAGGGAATGCCACATATCAGCGCGATTGGCTGTTGCAAGAGATAGGTTTCCTATTGACCCCTTGAACAGGGTATCTCCAGCAAATAATATTTTTTCTTTTTCAATATAAAAGCAAACACCTCCAGGAGTATGACCTGGAGTTTCAATCACCTTCAGATCAAGGTGACCCACAGAAATGACTTGCCCCTCTTTGAGGTCAAACTCAGGCTCGACACCTTCAATTTTCATCATCAAAGGAACACCATCGCGTCCGGGGGACACCACATTATCGCGGTCATTTTTATGAACATAAGCGGGGATCCCAAAGCTTTTTTTGATTTTCTTAAGATCTCCGATGTGATCCCAATGAGAATGGGTCAAGAGAATCGCTTCCACCACAACGCCCCCCGCCGCTTGTGTTAGAGACTCGGCACTTCCAGGCGCAGGATCGATAAAGACGCCTTTACCCGTTTCAGAACACGATAAAAGATAAGCATTGGTTTCAAAAGGACCTGAAGGAAAACATTGAACTTGGGACATACTACATCCTTAAATGGTGCACCGGAGAGGACTTGAACCTCTAACCTCCTGGTCCGTAGCCAGGTACTCTATCCAATTGAGCTACCGGTGCAGAGTCAATACATTTTGCGGGAGAAACGCTTTTCTCGCAAGAGAAAAGCACACTCCTTAAGCCCTGTTTACTAGGTTATAGATCGTGCTTGTGACAACTGATTTTAAAAACAACCCCACATATTCCGTTACAATCTTGATCCCCCTCCCCTCAAGAGTGAACCCCTCTGGTGCCGATCTATTCTGAATACGTTGATCTTCGCAGCCGCCTTTAATAGCGTTAATGGTATATTCCCGAGAATACAATTTATTGACATGGATAAGCGTTTGTTGCCATTGCGCTTCATCACCTTTAACATATTTTGAATAGACTAAAATCACTTTGGTCATTGTATTAGAAAACCAACTATCTACACAAAAATCAGGGTTATTTTCAATCTTATCCAAAGCCTTTTCAACATCCTCAGAAAAAACTGCTTGATAGATTTGTATCCGTTCAGTGGGGGGCTAAAGAACTGGTGCTGCAACCCAGGGATGATAGGTAGCCTTATAGGCTTGCAAAAAAAAGGGAGCAACTTCCTTCCCTTGCTTCTTGAGGGTCATCCAAAGTGAGACTGCCCTTTCAATAAAACGACTGCCTGACTCACTTTGAGTACCATAAGAGGTTTTACGCCACAGGACAATATGCCGAAGTGATCTCTCTGCAGCGTTATTTGTGCAGTCCACTTCTCTGTACTTTGTGAAGAGAAAGAGCTTGTGAATTTGGTCGAGCATCCGCTCGGCAAATCGAGAAAAAGCATCCGACCCGTTAGCTAGAATATCAATGAGAATTTCATTGAGTCTCCCTTTTCGGTAATAGACTCTTTGTTGCATTGTTTCTCGACAGCTTAAGCGGCATGCAAGAAAAATCTCTTGTAGTTCAAAAAGAGCTCTTTCTGCCAATTCTTGATCGTCGGTTTTTTGATCAGCAAATCTCTTAAAATCTCTCTTGATATGGGCTAGGCAATACTGATGTTTTTTATAAGCATAGACTTGATAGCGATCAGTCACTGTGATTCCAGGGTGTCCCCTCGGCCTTATGTGATTTAAGCTACTAATACTTCGGCTGGGCAATACTTTTAGGTAAACAGCATTTTTTGTGGTCGCCGTCCATACGTAATACATTTTTGCCTGCTGCCTAAAACTGGTCTCATCTACATAGGCTACTTTAGCTTTATCAACCTGATCTTTTAACGATTTGTAGACAGGCTCGAGTCCTTTGGAAAGTTTTTTCTCCTGGGCTGGGATGCTTCCTAAGGAAATATTGACTTTAAACATCATCTCCAAAAGTTGTTGGATGGGTCGCTTACTTAATCGATAGACCGAGCTGCACATCCCTATAAAGGTGATCAACCTGGGACCAAAACTACTTTGAGCGTACTCTTTTGGGAATGGCGCTTTTACGCTTTTCCCACATTGACGACATCTTCCTTTTTCACACTCAATCTGTGTAATTATCGGCTCTATTTCGGGTAGTTCTACTTGCTGCAAGATGTAGGGATTCTTTTTATCCAGGTTATGGCTCCCGCAGTGTGGACAATGATGTAAGGAGGAAGTGACTCTTTTTGAAACTTGCTCTTCAGGAAACAGTTTGCGAAAATGACCTGGGTGTCCCCTCTTAGCTCCTCCTTTAGGAGCCTGCTTATTTTTCTTCTGGTCTGTGCTAGGTGGTTTTGAGCTATTTTTTGAGTTCAGGTTCAAGCGATTCTCTAGCTCCACAACTCTTTTTTGTAACCGTTTGTTCTCCTCCATTAACCGGTAATTGGCATCACTTAGGAGTTTGATGGTTTCTAAGAGTTCTTCATAGCTAGGCTTCATGCACGAGGATTATACGATTAGAAATTTATTTTGTCACCCCCCCCACTGAACGGATACATAGATTTCATCATTTTGAATAGTCGAAATTTCCATTGTTCCACCTACAAGGTATAAAATTTAGTTAGAGGCACTGATTATACAAATCCTAAGCATTTTAATACTTATTTTATTGACCCCTCCGGTATAATCCACCCCATTATGATCGATTGGAATGCGCAGTGGGAGCTCCATGCTCCAAATTTTTTGAATGGATTTGCACATGTCTCCCTCAAAGACTTTGGTGGGACAAACGCAAGCTTTAAAATGGCCCCCGGCCCAGGGTTTGGAGACCTCTCTCACCCCACGACTAAGATAATGCTTACCCTCATGCCTCAGGCTATAGAAGGGCCCGTCATCGATATAGGCTGCGGAAGCGGAGTGCTCTCCATCGCTGCAAAACTTTCTGGAGCCACTCATGTCATGGGAATCGATATTGAGAGGCAAGCCATCAAACATGCTCAGCTAAATGCTGAGCTCAATAACCTCGATTGCTCCTTTAGCAATAAACTTTTATGCCACCCTAAAAATCCACTCGTATTAATGAATATGATTTCTTCAGAGCAATCCGTTGCTTGGAGTTCCCTCCCCACCTTTCATAGCTCTACCCTGATTGTTTCTGGATTTCCTATTGAAGAGACAGACCCCAGTCATTACGGCAAGATCGTTGAAAAGCTCGAACTAGATGGGTGGAAGGGTTTTATAATTCACCTATAACTTCACAACTGTTAGAATCTTTTGAAACCCCCGGAGAATGAAATGAAGCATCCAGAGTTCAACATTATTGGCATTGAAACAAGAACTACAAACGAAAATGATCAAGCAGCAACCGATATAGGTGCGCTGTGGAAAAGTTTTCTTGAAGATCAGGTTCTTGACAAAATTCCAAACAAAGAAGATCTAGAAATCTATAGCGTCTATACCGATTATGAAAAGGATCACACAAAGCCTTACACTGTTGTTTTAGGATGCAAGGTTGCTCACCTAGATGAAGTTCCCGAAGGGATGGTAGGACGCGTGATTCCAGGCGGAACGTTTACCCAGTTTACTGCAAAGGGAAACCTCTATGAAGGCGCTGTGTATGCGGAATGGCTTAAAATTTGGAAGGCTCCTTTAAACCGGACGTTCACTGCAGACTACGAAGTATATGGATCAAAAGCTCAAAATCCTAAAAGTGCTGAAGTCGACATTTTTATTGCAGTTGAATAGTGCGCGTTCCTAAAAACCAACTGTAAGGTGGAGATAAGGTCCTGCTAAAATAAAGGTGTCTTTGTCTCGGCTTGCAATATCCGCAATCACAGAGGTGCTATTGATTCGATACGTGAGAATCCGATTCACTTCTTTAAGTTCCGCATAAAGATAGGTGCGGTATCCTCCAATAACCATCAGTGAGAGGTTGTTGGGCCACTCATATTTATAGTGAAGACCAAGATCTAAATTGATATTTGGAATCACCTGGAATTTTGCGTTGTCAGTCCATTTTCCTACATCAACAAGCCGAGGTTGATCCACTCCTGCTAAGGAAGAATCAGCAAGAATACTATAGGTCCCTCGAGACCAGATTTTTGAAAAAAAAGTCGCTATCTGCAAAGCAAAATTGACGCTCACGTCATGGTGCCATGACATCTTAGTAAAATGAAATCCGAAGTGCCATTCAAGTTTTGGACCCAACCCCCAAATCCTTGTTTTTCGCTGCGACTTAACCTCTGCTTCGTATGTCGTAAAAGGAGCTCCCTGCGCACCAGTGGTGACCAATTGATCATCGTTATGCAAGGAAAAGAAGTAGTGAAAATCATTGAATGCAAGTCCACCACCAAGAGCAAAGCTAATGTGTTCATACATGGGGAAGCGGCGCGTCACAATAAGATCTGCAATATGGAGGTGAAGGTGCTGTTTTCCAAAGTCTTTTTGTACGCTGCGCTGCGCAGTCCCATTTTGCAATGTATAAGTATTGTCGGTATTTAGGTTGCCATCGCCGTTATTCTTAATATAGGTGTACCCAGCATATAGTGCATTACGGGTAGGAGGAATGCGGTAAAGTGCTTTGGCTCGATACCCAAAATTATATTCAGGACTTATCGATTCATCTTTTTGATTGAAGACCGGAACAGGATTGTTGAACATCCCAAGATTGTAGATCACCGCTGCCTCAGAATAGGTCGTGCTTAAACTTGATGTGAGGAAAAGCACTTCTCCTGTTAATTCGATATTTTCTTGTTCTCGAATGGATTCCTGGTGGCTTTTATAATAAGCGATCTGCTCTGGAGTTGGTCCTTGCTCAGCAAAAACACTTCCAAGAAATGCTAGAAAAAATGGGAGAAAACCAAGCCACTTCATAAGTGTAAATCTATGACCGGTTTGGTTTTTTACGTCAAATAGCAAAAAAAAGAGGGCCAAATGACCCTCGATAATACTCCGAAGTATTAGATCAGGAATTACATCATTCCCATGCCAGGCATACCGCCCATGCCGGGCATACCTCCCATTCCCCCCATTCCAGGCATGCCTCCTTCAGCAGGAGCATCTGACTTGGGCTCGGGTTTATCGGTAATCATACAAGCAATGGTAATGAGTAGACTTGCAATCGAAGCTGCATGCTTTAAAGCACTCTTTGTGACAAGAACAGGATCGATTACCCCAGCCTTAAGAAGGTCTTCGAAGGTGTCGGTCAGACCATTATATCCAAAAGCTCCTTCCCCTTCATAAACCTTTTCAGCAATCAAGTTTCCTTCCTTGCCACAGTTTGTTGCAATGGCAGTAGCAGGAGCAAAAGCAGCCTTTCGAACAATTTCGAGACCGATTTTTTCTTCGCCTTTCAGTTTAAGATTTTCAAGTCCCTTGACAGCGCGAAGAAGGGCCACCCCTCCACCTGGAACGATGCCATCAATTACAGCTGCACGCGTCGCATGAAGAGCATCCTCAACACGAGCTTTTTTCTCTTTCATTTCAGTTTCAGTCGCAGCACCAACATTGATAACAGCAACACCCCCTGCAAGTTTCGCTAAGCGATCTTCAAGGTTTCCACGCTCGTAATCAGAGGTTGTGTTTTGCATTTCACCCCTGATTTGCTTAATTCGTTCTTGAACTGCGTCATGGTTGCCTGCTCCATCAATAATTGTGGTTTCTTCTTTACCAACCTTAATTGTCTTAGCACTTCCAAGAACTTCTAAACCGACATCCTCTAGGCTGAGTCCAACATCTTCAGTCACAAGAGTGGCTCCAGTTAAAATCGCAATGTCTTGAAGAATGGCTTTGCGGCGATCTCCAAACGCAGGGGCTTTCACAGCACAAAGGGGCATGCCTCCTTTAAGCTTGTTAATCACAAGTGTAGCAAGTGCTTCACCATCGAGGTCTTCTGCTATAATTAACAGTGGCCTTTGCCCTTGTTCCATGACCTTTTCCAAGACAGGAACAAGCTCTTTGGCATTTGAAATTTTTTTATCAGTAATGAGAATCTGAGCACCTGATAATTCCGTGGTCATTTTCTCTGCATTGGTCACGAAATAAGGAGAGAGATACCCTTTATCGAATTGCATCCCCTCTACGACATCAAGAACGGTATCGATTCCCTTTGCATCAGCAATTGTAATCGTTCCATCTTTACCTACCTTATCCATTGCTTTTGCAATCATCTCGCCCACATCGGGATCGTTATTTGCTGAAATGGTCGCAACCTGTTTAATCTCTTCATGCTTACTAACAGGCGTTGAGAGTTTGTCGAGCTCTTCAACCATAGCTTGAACAGCTTTATCGATCCCTCTCTTCACGCTCATAGGATTCGCACCAGCGATGACGTTTTTCACGCCTTCTTTGAAAATTGCTTCCCCTAAAACAATGGCTGTTGTAGTTCCATCACCTGCAACATCAGAGGTTTTAGAAGAGGCTTCCTTCACAAGTTGGGCTCCGATATTTTCAAACTTATCTTTAAGTGCTATCTCTTTCGCAACAGTCACTCCATCCTTTGTTGAAAGGGGAAGCCCCATCCCTCTATTAATGACAACATTGCGCCCCTTGGGGCCAAGAGTCACGATTACAGCTTTCGCTAGAGTCTTCACACCTTTAAGGATCGACTTAAGGGCATTTTCATTAAATTGCATCATTTTGGCCATGGGTCTTCTCCTTATTCTACAACGGCTAGGATATCGTCTTCAGACATGATGAGAAATTCTTCCTCATCCGCATTTACTTCAGTTCCAGCAAAAGAGCCAAAAAGGACTTTATCGCCCGCCTTGATTTCCATTCTGGTCACGGTGCCATCGTCCTGCATTTTCCCAGGCCCAACAGCTAGAACTTCGCCTTGTTTAGGTTTTTCTTGTGCCGAGTCAGGAAGCAGTATTCCTCCCTTGGTCATCTCAGCTTCGCTACGTTTAACAAGTAGCCGATTTCCTAGTGGCTTAAATTTTTTGAATGACATCGTAATTACGCTCCTAAAAGATGGGTTTTTTAGTCAGGATCATAGGTTAGCTCTCTCTTTTTGTCAACCGACTTAGCAAAGAAAGCACCTGGTTGCTAATTGACATTCAGAAGAGTCTCCAAAAACTCTCTATCATCCATCAACTCAGCCACTCCCTTTCGAAGAACATCCTCTAGGGAACGCTTAGCATTTTTTCCTCCATGAATAAAAACAGGACTTTCCTTTCCAACAGAGGAAATGACCCTTCGATAGCTATTTTTGTTTGAAATATTCCCCGCTTTCACATTCATAATAAGTTCCGAAACAGATTCTGAACTAAAAAAACCTACTTTAAAATCGCTGTAGAATTTCACCAATTCAACATCAATAACAACATTGGGATTCTCTATTGCTTCTAAAATAAATCCTCGAGCAGTAAGCTCTTGAGAAATCGCTTGATTAATGATCGTTCCGATATCTTCTTTACTGAGAATCGAGGCCATCTCCATCCCATAGCCATTTTTTTTACAGCTAATTTTTGACTTCTCAACTCGATGATCCTGAACATCCACTTTCACATGAACTTTTTCAGCATGGGGAACCACTCGAGGTTGAGTCAAAGAGTGGTATTCAAGACTGACATGATCTCTAGTCAGAGCGCACCCAGTCAACAGAAATAGTGGGATCAAAAATAGATAGATTAGTGGTCTTAGCTTCTGCATAACTCCTCCTTGCAGTTAGCGGGCCAGTCTATCAATAGAGAAGATATTTCTCACGGATTTTCTTAAATTGTTCCCGTTCACTTTTTTGATACGCAATCATTTTCCAGGCGGCATACTGCTCATTAAGCATGAGTCGATAGATCTCATCATTGCCATTGGCAAGACAAAACAATCTTTTCTTGCTTCCGTTGACTTTTTCAAGATACCCTTTGGTTTCCTGCGGGTACAGGCTCTTTAAAATTCCCATTAGAAGATATTGGACGCTAAGGGGTTGATACCGACGCATATTGGTCACCCGAATAAGCACACCATGGCAATCCTTTCCCTTAAGAGATCCATAAAAGGGACGGTAATGAAAAGGGAAAAAGTGAACACCAGGGAGTTTTTGGCTATTAAGCTTTTCAGCAAAGACCTCTGCATCAATCCATGGAGCCCCAACAACTTTAAAGGGAAGGGTATAGCCTACTCCAATATTGACTATCTCCAATTCCCCCAGAATCCCGGTCGAAGCATAAAAAAGTGGAGTATCGGCCTCAGGAATATGAGGGCTTGTCGGAATCCAGGTCAACCCTGTCTCTTTAAAAGACATGGTGCGTTTCCATCCCTTCATGGGAATGACTTTGAGATTGCATCCAATTTTATACTCTTCATTGAAAAAGATAGCGAGCTCACCAATGGTCATTCCATGGCAGTAGGGAACATTGACATATCCTATAAAAGAGCGCCACTTAGGCTCTAACATTCCCCCATCGATAATCAACCCATTGATGGGGTTGGGACGATCAAAAACAATGACAGGGATTTTTCGCTTCGCTGCCTCTTCCATCACATAAAATAACGTGGTTGCATAGGTGTATGAACGCACTCCAATGTCTTGAATATCATAGATCAAGATATCAATCCCCTTTAACATCTCTTCTGTTGGACGTCGCGTTTTCCCATGCAAGCTGTAGACCTTGAGCTTTCCAGCTTTTCCATCACTGGTGTTTTCTCCAGCATAGTCGGTCCCAGACCACCCATGTTCTGGGCTAAAAAGAGCCACAATCTTTATTCCTTCCTTTTGAAGGACTTCAATCGTTGGGGTCATCGCCTTATCAACCCCCGTATGATTGCTAACAAGCCCTACCCGTTTTTTTTGCAATCCCTTATCGTGCCCCTCCTTAAAGAAGACATCAACACCAAGATCTACCGATGCAAAAAGGGGGAGGAAAAAGAAAATAAAGATCATTCGCCACATATCAGAAAAGTTTAGATGAAAAATGATTTTTCTTATACAAGAACAGTTACGGGGGAATAGGTTTTATAGTGGTTAGGTCCTAAATGTCAGATAAACAACATGAGTCAAAGCAAATGCATCAAGCGCGCGATCTATTAGGATCGGTGATGGGCTCCCCTATGTCCCTTCAGGACAGGGAGAAAAAATCTATCGAACTCGCCGCTCTGATTTTATCCGAGTCAAACAAGGTACTGACTAAAGAAGAAAAGAAACGGTATGGAGAGCTTCATCGAATGATGAGTGACCCCGTAGGAAAAGTCTTTCTCACTGCCATGACAGACCAATGTTTTCGATCGAAAAATAATCAACGCATTGCAAACCAAATGGTTTATCTCCTTAATCTTTATGGGATCCCAAAGTTCTTTTCTCCCTTTAAACGCTTGCAACTCTATTTCTTTAAGATATTTGGAGAAAAGCTTCCCAATTTCCTTGTCCCCTTGGCAATCTTCACTCTGCGGAAAGAAACATCTTCGGTCATTATCCCCGGGGAAAGGGGGCCTCTTTCTCGTCATATCAAGAAGAGAAAAGAACAAGGAGTCCGCCTCAACCTAAACCACCTTGGAGAAGCTATCCTTGGGGAAGGGGAAGCTGTTCGCCGAATGGGTATCTATTTAGAGGACTTAAAACATCCCCATATCGACTATGTTTCGATCAAGATTTCAACAATTTACTCCCAACTCAACCTCCTCTCATGGGATCGTACATTAGACGACCTAGAAAGACGTCTCAAAAAACTTTACGTTGCTGCAATGGAAAACCCTATCACTCTTCCCGATGGAAGAAAAAGTTCGAAGTTTGTCAATCTCGATATGGAAGAATACCGTGATCTCCACCTAACAAAGGATCTATTCATAAAAATTCTGAGTGAACCTGAGTTTCATTCCCTTTCTGCAGGGATCGTTTTGCAAGCCTATCTTCCAGATAGTCATGAAATCCAGAAGGAAATCACTGCGTGGGCCATTAAGCGAGTAAAAAATGGAGGCGCGCCCATTAAGGTACGGATTGTAAAAGGGGCCAATATGGCAATGGAACAACATGAAGCCTCTCTTAAGGGATGGGCACAGGCTCCTTATACAAGCAAAGTGAGAACTGATGCCAATTACAAGAGAATGGTTATCTACGCCTGCGAACCTGAAAATGCCCGCGCAGTCCACATCGGAATTGCTTCTCATAACATCTTTGATATTTCATTTGCCATGATCCTGCGACTAGAAAATCGAGTGGAACGGGAGATTACTTTTGAAATGCTTGAAGGGATGGCTGACCATATGAGACGGGTTGTCCAAGCCCTCACTGGAGATATACTTCTCTATTGCGCTGTTGCAACTCGAGAAGATTTCCAAAGCGCCATCGCTTACCTTATCCGCCGTCTCGATGAAAATACAGGAGCTGAGAACTTTCTTGCTCACAGCTTTGGTCTCAAAGCTGGAACAAAAGAATGGGAAATCCAATCTGCCCTATTTTCTAAAGCCTGCAAGCTCAAGGACACTGTAACAGCCAAACCTAGAAAAAAGCAAAATCGCCTAGAAGAACCCTCTCACCTCGATCCTAATTCCCCATTTGAAAATGAAGCTGACACTGATTTTTCACTCTCCCAGAATAGAAAATGGGCTGAAGAAATTATCAAAAAATGGAAAGGGAAAAAGATTGCCCCCGTCCCTCTCGTGATCGAAGGGGAAGAGATTCACACTCAAGATGAAGGGGAAGCAATCGACCCCTCTCAGCCCGATCATCCCTACTATACCTACTCAAAGGGGAGGTGGGAAGAGATCGACCGTGCTCTTAGCTCTGCAAAAAAAGAAGAAGCCAATTGGGCGAATACCCCGATTGAAGAAAGGTGCATGCTTCTTTCTAAGACCGCGCAAGAACTTAGAAAGCAGCGTGCCGACCAATTGGGGTCAATGATTGGAGATGCCGGAAAGTCTCTCATTGAAGCAGATGTTGAACTCTCAGAAGCAATCGACTTTGCTGAGTATTATTGCCGTTCAATGAGACAATTTGCAACTCTTAAAGATCTTGAGTGGACACCAAAAGGAACAATCCTTGTTGCATCTCCTTGGAACTTTCCAAAAGCAATCCCCTGCGGGGGAATCCTGGCTGCATTGGTCACAGGAAACTGCGTTCTATTTAAACCCGCACCTGAAACTGTTTATACAGGTTATGAACTCGTCAAAGCCCTTTGGGAAGCGGGGATTCCCAAAAAAGCCCTTCAATTTATTAACTGCGACGATGATCCTGTTGGCTCTAAGCTTATTCAAGATGATAGGGTCAATGCTGTGATTTTAACAGGGGCAACGAGCACAGCGAAACTCTTTATGAAATTACGCCCTGGGATTGACCTCTATGCAGAAACGGGAGGGAAAAACGCCATTATCGTCAGCGCCCTTTCAGACCGTGACCTTGCGATTAAAGAGATTATCCACTCAGCATTTGGGCATAATGGGCAAAAGTGTAGCGCCGCCTCCTTAGTTATCTTAGAAAAAGAGGTCTACGATGACTCCCACTTTATAGAGCAACTCCGGGATGCCGCTGCAAGCTTAAAAGTTGGCTCTCCATGGGATCTATCCAGTAAGATGACCCCTCTGATCAACCCCCCAAATGAAGCACTCCAGCGAGGACTCACTACCCTAGAACCTGGTGAATCGTGGCTTCTTGAGCCAAAGCAAGATCCCCAAAACCCCCACATGTGGACACCAGGGATCAAACTCGGCGTCAAACGAGGAAATTATACGCAAAAAACAGAACTCTTTGGTCCAGTCCTAGGTCTCATTCGAGCTGAAAGTCTCGATCAGGCCATTCATATTGCAAACTCCACGCCTTATGGACTGACTTCGGGGATTCATTCTCTTGACAAACGAGAACAACAAAAGTGGCAACGCCTTATTATCGCAGGAAACTGTTACATCAACCGAAGTATTACTGGAGCAATCGTTCGCCGTCAAGCCTTTGGAGGGACAAAAAATAGTTGTTTTGGACACGGATCTAAAGCGGGAGGCCCTAATTATCTCACACAGTTTATGCATGCGAAACAAGTGGGGATCCCCAAAGAAAAATTTCCCGTTGGTGATTGGGTAAACAACCTCACGCGCTTCCTTGAAAAAATCGACCTTTCAGCCGAAGATCTCGGCGTGTGGTACGCAAGTATCTCCAGCTACGCCTACTATTGGCAACAATTTAAAAGAGACAAAGACCAGTCTAAAGTGGTTGGTGAGGATAACTATTTCCGCTATCTTCCCCGTAAAAAAATGATCTTTCGGATCGGCCCTCAAGATGCCCCGCTCGACTACCTCAGGATTTTCGCAGCCGCTTTAACAACAGGGACACGCCTTGAGATCAGCTGGGAAAAAAGTGAGGAAGCAAAACAGCGTCATGCAAATTGGGAAGCTCTCCTTCCAATTTTCAACATCATAGAAGAACCTGAATCCAGCTTCATTAACCGTTTAGAACACGGACACATCAAACGAATCAGGACGCTTCAAAAACCATCACCTGCTCTTGAAAAAAAAGCCGCCGAAATTGCTTGTTACATTGACCATGGCCCCGCTCTTGCAAATGGCCGCGTTGAACTCCTCCATTATCTCCGCGAAATGTCTCTCTCTATTTCCTATCACCGCTACGGAAACCTCGGTCTTCGCGAAGGCGAGCTCCGTCGTCCTATTCTTTAGTTTCTATCATTCACCTTCAGAAAAATTCCCAGTTATTTGAGAGATTGATTCGTTTTCGATTGCATGTTATCCTGATTCCCTTATGAATGAGCTCAATCCACAACAGAAAATTGCTGCCGAGCACATGGAGGGCCCCATGCTGGTGTTAGCTGGTGCTGGATCCGGGAAAACCCGCGTTGTGACGAGCCGTATTGCTCACCTTTTAGAGGTTGGTGTTCCCTCCTCTGAGATTTTGGCGCTGACCTTTACCAACAAAGCCGCCGAAGAAATGCGCGTTCGAATTAAAAGGATGGCTGATCAGTACGTATTGACATCGACCTTCCATTCCCTTGGAGCACGGGTTCTTCGGGAATCGATCAGTGCAATTGGATACCGAAATGACTTCGCGATTTATGATGAAAATGACAGCCTTCAACTGCTGAAAAACTGTCTTGCTACGATGGGCTATAAAGACGAAAAGGGTCTCTTGAAATCGCTCCGCACTGCAATTTCCAATGCTAAAAATGATCTTCTCTCCCCGAATGATCTCTCTAAAGACTTTCGCACGCGAACTGATCAACTCTTAAAAGATGTCTTTATTGCCTATCAGGAAAAACTTAAAGAATATAATGCCCTTGATTTTGATGATCTACTTTACCTGACTGTGAAACTTTTTCGAGAATCAAAAGAAACCCTCGAGTACTATCAAAAAAGATGGTCGTTCATTTTAATCGATGAGTATCAAGATACAAACGCCGCCCAATATTTCATGACAAAGCTCCTTGTTGAAAAACACAACAATATTTTTGTTGTGGGAGATCCTGACCAATCGATCTACTCGTGGCGTGGAGCCAACATTCAAAACATTCTCGAATTTGAAAAAGATTACGAAAATGCTCAAGTGATCACCCTTGAACAGAACTACCGAAGCACATCTAACATATTAGAAGCTGCAAATGGGCTGATTCAACACAATGAAGAGCGCTATGAAAAAAAACTGTGGAGTGATCTTGGAGCTGGAGAAAAAATTGGTGTGTACATCGCAGAAAATGAGCGGCAAGAAGCTCTTTTTGTTGTTGAAGAACTGGTGCGCAAAACAAGGGAGGAACACCTGCCTCTCAGAGAGTGCGTTATTTTTTACCGGACTAACTCTCAATCTCGCACCTTTGAAGACGCCCTATTAAAATACCAGATTCCCTACGTAATCTATGGAGGACTTTCTTTTTATCAACGACGAGAAATTAAGGATATTTTGTCTCTTCTTCGGATGGTTGTTTCTGATTCCGATTACCTCGCCTTTGCACGTACGATCAACCTCCCTAAACGAGGGATTGGGCAAGCCACTCTTGTAAAACTTCGAGATGCCGCTGAAAAGGGCTCCCTTCCTATTCTAACTCTTGTAAGAAAACTTCTTTCAAGAGAAACAGAGGTGGTAAAGCTGACTAAGAAAGTTGAAGAAGGAATCACTGATTACCTCTACACCCTTCGAACTCTCAAAGATATGCTTTCTGATAGCAAACCTCTTGAAGAAATCATTCAAGCGGCCATTGAAAACTCAAACTATGAGCGCGTCCTCCGCGAAGACCCCGAAACACACGAAGATCGGAAAAGCAATCTCGAAGCTCTTATTAACAAAGCAGCTGAATGGAGTGGCGAAAGAGAAACCCCCACTCTAGTCGCCTTTCTTGAAGAACTTTCCCTTAAGTCAAGCCTTGATGATCAGCCCGCTTATGATTCTGTCCGAATGATGACCCTCCATAATGGTAAAGGATTAGAATTTGCCCTCACCTTTATTGTAGGGATGGAAGAAGATCTCTTTCCACATATTAACTCTAAAGATTCAATTGAATCCTTGGAAGAAGAACGACGCCTCTGCTACGTCGGGATGACACGAGCAAAGCAATTTCTCTACCTCACTGCCTCAACATACCGGTTTATGTGGGGAATCTCAAAAGTGATGTGTCCCTCCCGCTTCCTTAAAGAAGTCCCCCAGCATTTTCTCACCTCTTTTTCTGAAGAAACCCTCATTGAAAAAGAAGATGATGACTGGTTGGAGGAAACAGGTTTTAAAGCAGGAACCACCGTGTTCCATAAAGACTTTGGAAAAGGGATTATCAAAAAATCCTACAAAACATCACTAGGCCTCACCTACGACGTCGAATTTCTCGAGTCAAACTCGACCCGCTCACTCGTTGGCAAATATGCCAAGTTTAAAGTCTGCACAGATTAGAACCAACTTGAGGTTCGCTTCAAGAAACCTCTTCGTCAATCTCTTCACCCTTGTGGGCAATACTGTCATCATGAGACTCTTCAACTTGTTTACCAATATAGCGACTTACAATATCACCTTTTGTATCGCTCGTTGGGCCACCCATATCAGGCGCCCCTGCAAGGAGTGAAAATATAACACTCGTTAAAGGGAGTAATTCCATTTTTTTTCCTCATTTTCTTTTCCCTGCTTTGGCATTGCTTTAAACACCTCACAGGAACGTTCGCGGTAGCGCTGAATAAGAGAATTTTTAAGATTATGAGTATATTTTTCTCGATAGTAGAGATAATTATCATTCTGATTCTCTACTGAGAGATGGGCAAAAGGGATCACTGCTAGAAAAATGCCTGCAACTACAATGATGGCGATTAGGCTTTTCATCTTTTGTCATCCTTTATCAAAATGCTTTTATTGCGATCAATTGTTGTCATTTTATAATTTGTTTCGCAAGTACTTTTTCTTCAAAAGACCTTAACATTCTATTAATCAAAGGAATTTAAAAACAGCTTTTTAGTATTTTTTTTCTGATATATAAGAAAAATAGGGGGAGAAAAATGGGAAGAAACCTTCATTTCAGTCAGTGTGTTCAACAAGACCAACGCTTAATTATGAGTGTTGCGATGGAACGCGCCTTCCACGTCCTTCAACTTCCCACTGAAGAGCTAGCTGATTGGCTAGAGCAGGAAATTGAACAGAATCCTGTACTTGATCTTCCCTATAGCTCTGCGAAGGAATTCGATCCTTCATTCGCACCTTCGAAGCCAAGTCTCTACGATCATTTGCTCTTTGAGATTGCAATACATTTCACCACCGAGGAAGAAAAAGAAATCGCCCGTTATTTTGCCGGCTCTCTTAATAGTAAAGGAATGTTAACTCTTTCAGCTGAAGAAATTAAGGGGAAAGAAGAAGTTCTTAATATCTTTCAGCGGATGGAGCCAAAGGGGGTAGGAGCCCGCTCTGTCCAAGAAGCTCTTCTCATTCAACTCGAAGAAAAGAGCCACTCCCTTGCCTACTCACTCGTTTCGAATCACTATCATGATCTTCTTCACCTCCGACTCCAAAAGATTGCAAAAGAAATGAATCTTAGCTTAAGTAAAGTTAAAGCTATCATTCACAAACAGATCCGCCCGCTCAACCCTTTCCCGGCTAGTAGCTATCAAGATGAACCGAATCCCATTCTCACAGCAGATGTTACCATCCATAATGAAGAAAATATATGGAGCATTGAAGTAAATGACTCCACGCTGCCGCCGATTCAAATCCACCCCTATTACCTCAATGCATTGGAAGAAAAAGAATTAAAAAAAGATGAGATCGCTCTAATCAGACGCCATCTGGCCGCAGGGAAATGGCTGATCCGAATAATAGACCGTCGGAAGAAGACGTTGCAAGAGATTGCTACTTATCTCTTGAAGCGCGAGAGGGATTATTTTGAAGGAATCGCTTCTGCTCCCACCCCGCTTACAATGAAAGAGGTCGCAAAGGCTCTTTCTCTTAGCGAATCAACAATTACTCGAGCTATTGCTAATAAAGCCTTAGCCACCCCCAGAGGCTTGCTGACTTTTCGAAGCTTTTTTGATCACGGTCTCAGATCGATAAAAGGAGAAGTTTCAAGCAAGGAAGCAAAGGATCTCCTTCTCAAACTTATTAAGCAGGAAGCAGTTCCCCTTTCAGATGAAGCCCTTTCTAAACAGCTTCTATCTCGGGGAATCCAATGTGCTAGACGCACTGTCACAAAATATCGAAAAGAACTTAAGATCGGGTCAGCATCTCAGCGGAAGTTGTGGAAACCCTAGATTCTTCAAATGATAGCCCTACTCTATAACAATCGATCTCATCTGCCCAAGCTCTGATAAGGCCATGAACAGAGGAAAAAGACAGTTTTTTTATGTCTTTTTCAAGATCCAGGCGACGATAAAGCCCCATTTGAAGAGCATCCGGGTTCTTGAACAATCCTTCCCCACGGCGGATATTCCAAGAGTAGATTCCTTCTTGCGGTATTTCTCTATCCTCTCTTGAAAGATGAAAATAGAATCCATAGGCATGGGTTTTTTGCATGGCTGCAATGCAAACCGGAAGGGAAATAGCTTCAGAAACCTCCACTTGATCGGTTGATAAAAGGACGTAAGGAGAGGACCCTGCGTTTCGCCAAAGAGATTGAAGAATAGCTTTTTTTAAATGCACTTCACCGTAGTCCGAGGAACGTATAAACTGCACCCCGGTATGTACTTGTTTCATCATTTCATAACAATTAAAGTTCTTCTCTGTGCATTGATAAATCACTTGGATCGTGGCGATTCCATTTAGATTTTTTTCACATGAGGCCAAACAAGCATCGAGTTGCGTAGGAGAATCTTCAGAAAGGAGAACAAGATCCACTAAAGCCCCTTTGTGAGCCTGTTCCATGGCAGCTTTTACATGATCAGCCATAAAAGCCACTCTTCTATTCTTTCGGTTTCCTTTAGGCTTTTCATTATGAACATATAAGACATCGGGGATAAAGCGGACATGTGCTTTTGCAAGCTCGACCATTGGGATTAGCAGCGCATTTTCATCCTTAATCGAGATAAAAAAGCCTGTTTCAATATGCAGCTTTTTAAAAAGGCCTGCATAATAGGTTTTCAATGGTGCAACAACCCATGGAGCACGCTGGACTCTTTTTTTATAGAGGGTCTTCTTGGGTTTAGGATCATGAATTCCCTTTTCCAGATTTACATAATCGATGTATTGCCCATAGGTAAGCCAAACATCGGGGTTGGTATAGTTCTGATTTAAACGGGCAAGAACATCCTCATGAGCTAGCCAGTCATTTCCATAGAGGTGAATGATGATCTCATCATCCTTAGAATGGGAGACAAGATTGTAGTACCTCTCGTAAACCTGATGATCATATTCGCATTCAATTAAGGACACATTACGATCATTCCTCTTCACTGCTTTCTGGATTTGAGCTATCGTGCCATCACTTGATTGATGATCAATGTAAACAACTCGAAAGTTTGAATATTTCTGCATGAGGATCGAATCAATATTCTGATCAATTGAATCAATGTTATTATGGGTTAATATAATGAAAGTAAATGATTTATCTTCGTCTGGTTCTATTTCAGCAAAGGCAAAGTCTTCCGCAGGAATGATCCGAGTTTCCTTCTTAGACTTGATCAACCGATATTCTCTAACAAAAAAGGTCGGCAACAATAGAATAATAAATAGTATGAAAAGTCTATGTGTTAATGACTTTCCTCTTTTATTTCCTTTCATTTTATTATACTCCCCTTATAACTTGAATAACTAGGGAGAGGAGAGTTGTCAACAGAATTGAGCTAAAATCTGCCTAATTCGTGGTGATTTTGAAACCTCATCTTCCAAATATTCGAGGATCTTTTCAACGGGTTGTGATGCAAACTTTTGGATCTCAGAATCTTTTAATCGAAGCACAATAGGAAATGTGTTCTTTTGATTAGGAAAGACTTGAGAAAGTTTTTTGAGAGCTTTTTTTAGCATTCTTCGATCTTTAATCAATGCTGCGAATCTAAAGACTAAATCAATAAAAGGAATCACCGTCACGATCCTAATAATAGGAAGAAATGGAGAAGACAAAAAGAAGAGAGAGGTTGTCTGAACAACTAATGAAATCAAAATCAATGAGATAAAAAAAAGGGCATGACTGGGTTTGCGGAATAAAGGACCTAGGAATTGGCGCCACCTAGAAGCAGAATGTTCATACGCAAGAATTTCTTCGAAGCGGGGTTCATTAAAAGCTACACGGAGCGCATGCAAAGTCTCATGATTTAATACTTCATCCCTTGAATAGAATAGAAACCTCCCCTTTTTAAACCCCTTCCGAAGTTGAATAAGAGGGATTTTTTCACCAAAGACCCACAGCGCTGCACCCTGCCAAGGAAGAAGCCCTCGGTTTGAGTATGTCATCGGAATCCATTTTGGGGAAACTCCATAGAGATCCTCACACTGGGGATCCCATTCTTCTAGGATTTTCCCGTCAATTTCTTGGTTTTTTTGACTTTGGAGAATGTCAATCCGCTTGACAAAAGCCGCATCCGTTTCATCCGGGCCGGGGATGATCCCTTTGTCTCCTAATGATTTCAGTTCTTCTTTAGTTAGCATTATGTCTTTTTCTAATCGCGATTAACTGTATCAAAAGCCCTGCAAAAAGAGCCAGATTTGCAGTCAAGATCACTGCATTAAAGAGGAGGATCTGGTTATTCTTACGAGAGATTGAGGCAAGGCGTCTTCTAGCGTTTCTCTCAAATTTTGTCTCATCTTCAAACCACGTTGAAGCGTAGTAATGGTGAGCAAAAAGGGAAAAATCTTCATCAATGCGATTAAAGTAGGCTGCCGGAAAGACAATATCCTTCGTTTCACCCTTGCCGATGAGCTCTCTTGTAGCATCGTCAAAAGAAGACCAACTACGGTGCGCTACGCGATAGATAACCGATTCCTTATCATCTCCAGGAAAAGCAGCAGAAATTTCATCCCAACGTTCTTTCACATTATCTATGCTCCTCTGAAGAACTGGATGCCTCGGGCGAGCTCCAACAACATTATTGTTTACAGAGATCGAGCTGCTAAGCACTGGCTTATGGGGAGCTTCCAAGCCACAATATAGATGATAATTATGATGAAACGGAGCAAAAGATTTATAACATTTCACATCATGATCAACGTAAACTCCTCCTTCCTGATTCAGGATCTCATACCTGAGAAGCTCCGACTTTTCGGCATAGTTATCAGATTCTTCATAACAATATTTCAATGACTCGAAATTGAAGTCCGAAACGAGCTTCATTTCCATATTTTTATTTGGAAGAGGGCGCCTGCGGTCTGTCCAAAATTTG
Organism: Simkaniaceae bacterium; assembly: GCA_018399055.1. Classification (GTDB taxonomy): domain Bacteria; phylum Chlamydiota; class Chlamydiia; order Chlamydiales; family Simkaniaceae; genus Neptunichlamydia. The sequence continues at coordinate 44,645 of CP073762.1, forward strand.
ACCGTCCAGTCGGGGTGCTTGTCAATCCAAGAGTTCACATTCTCAATAGACTCCTTAGGAAACGTGTTCGGTCCAACCCAAATAAAATGGATGACTTTTGGGATTTTAACCTCATCTCCTTTCAGAAATTGCAGTGCATTGTTCTTTTCATACAGTGCCTTGAAGAGACGAATATTTTGGTAATCTTCATGCGTCTCAACAAATTTCCAAACACTCTTGTTGGATCCCATCAATGTGTTGAAGTCATCGCTCTGTTTGAACTCACTTTTTTTTCCGCAAGCAAAAGTAAGAAAAAGAAGAGGAATTAAAACCCTAAGCAATTTCATGATTCCCCCTTTTTTATCTCTCTGTTGATGAGAACGTATAAAACAAAACACCCCATCAAGGCAAGTAAACTAAACAGCTCAACTCTAATAATTTTTGCATCGCGCCCTCTCAAAGAACGCAGTGACTGCAAAAAATATCTCTCGTTGGGAGATTCATCGAGATCATGCCAAGTGGTTCCATAAAGGTGTTCTGAATAAAAACCTGGCAGACCATGCTTTGGGTAAAAGTAGCAAGCAGGGAAAATAATATCTGTGTTTTCTGGATGATTGAGCCCCGTGCTAAAGGCATGGGTCATGGCAATTAAAGTACGATGGACAACACGCCTTGCCTGAACCAGAGGATCTGTCGACGAGAAATTTGCTGTTACACTATCCCAACGATCCAGGACTTTCATAATCGCTTCTTTCATCACAGGATGATGGGGCTTTGCACCGATGATTCCAATCCCTGCCGTCACCGCTAGGTCATCGATTCCTTCATGGGGCATCTCTAAACACGCATAAAAATCATACCCAGTATTGAGTCCATGAAAAGGGCGAAGACACTTTGCATCGTGATCTATATAAATTCCTCCAAGTTGATAGAGAATTTCATAGCGCCAAATATCTGATTTTTCTCCCCAATTCTTTGATTCTTCGAATTTCTCTTTCAGATACAGAAAGTTAAAATCTTCCACATATCGAACCTGCATTTCTCGACATGGAGGAGGACGTTTTCTATCAGTCCAAAAAATGAAGGTCCAATCTGGATGGTGGGCCTTCCAAGTCCGAATAATTTCTACCGAGCTTGAAGGAAAGGGCTTGGGACCGATCCAAATCAAGTGAATTGTTTTTGGAATCTTGAAAATCGGGCTTGAGTTGAACTGGTACTGCTGGTTTTTTCTGTATAGAGTCTTATAGTACTCAATGTCTTTATAATCTCTTTTTGTCTGAATGTAACCCCAATCATCTGTACCGCTCCCTTCAAGCTCTTCGAATGGGTGATGAAGAGTTAAATTTGTAAATGTAGGAACCTTGCTTTTCTTAAGGTTATTAGAAAAAACATAAAAGAACACAAGGGGACAAATAAATAATAAGAGTACCAGTTCCTTCTTCAAAACTTACCTTTTAAAACCAATTTTAGCATTTTCATTCTTTGTCTGTTCCAAGTAAGCAGCATCCATTGTAACCATATTTGTGGCCTGCGTATTTCTCCATGCGTTTTCCATAGCATTGCTTCTTTTATTCATCGCGATTAGCTGCATCCACAGTCCTGCAAAAAGAGCCAAATTTACTGCTAAGATCACTGCGTTAAAGAGGAGAATCTGGTTATTCTTACGAGAGATCGAGACAAGTCGTCTTCTAACGGTTCTCTCGAATTTTGTCTCATCTTCAAACCACGTTGAAGCATAGTAGTGATGAGCAAACAGGGAAATACCATCATCAATACGATTGAAGTAAGCTGCTGGAAAGGCAATATCTTTTGTTTCTCCTTTTCCGATAAGCTCTCTTACGGAATCACCAAAAGAAGACCAACTACGCTGCGCCACACGATAGATAATTGATTCCTTATCACTGCCTGGATAAGCAATAGAGATTTCATTCCAACGCTCTTTCACATGTTCAATAGTTTTCTTAAGAATTGGGTGTTTTGGGCAGGTCCCAATAACATTATTATTCACAGAAATCGAACTGTTAAGCACCGGTTCATGAGGAGGCTCCAAACCACAATATAGATCGAAGTTATGGTGGAATGGTGCAAAGGATTTAAAACACTTTACGTCATGATCAACATAAAGACCTCCCTCTTGGTAAAGAATCTCGTATCTAAGTAGATCAGACTTTTCGGCGTAGTTGTCAGACTCCTCGTAATAATCCCCCAACGTTTCAAAATTGAAATCCGAAACGAGATTCAATTTCATGTTTCTATTTGGGAGAGGACGCCTGCGGTCTGTCCAAAATTTGATTGTCCAGTCGGGGTGCTTTTCAATCCAAGAATTCACATTCTCAACACCTTCCTTGGGAAACGGATTCGGTCCGACCCAAATCACGTGAACGACCTTAGGAATTTTAACCCCATCATTCTTCAGAAACTGCAATTTGCTATTTTTTTCGTATAGCGCCGTGAAAAGCCGAATATTCTGATAATCTTCATGCGTCTTAACAAATTTCCAAACGCTTTTGTTGGACCCCATCAAAGTATTGAAATCATCACCATGTTTGAATGCATTTTTTCTCTCGCGAGAAAAGGGGAAGGCACGTAGTGGATTCAACGTTTTTTTCAAACCTTACCTTTTCGTAAACTCTGGATTAAAATCAATTTCAACACTTTTATTTTCAATCCGTTCCAAGGGAACAATGTCCATCTTCAGCCCCTGATCAAAGAAAGTCAGAAGCTCTTTTGTCGATATATTTGTGACTTGCTCAACTACCCATTCATTCTCCATAACAATGTTCAGGGGTAAGTTCACAACTTTTGATTGGTCATAGTATAACCCAACTTGGGATAAATCTGCATGTTCATTCCACAGAGCTTGTAAAATATTTGGGCTGTGAAACTTCATACATAAGAAATTAGGATAGATATCCTCCTTTCTAAATAGAGTCATGTTGACAGAATTTGGGAACGCCCACTCCCCATCCATCTCAGAAAATTGCCAAGCATTCACACCCTCAGCAATGGGAATTCTTTTCTCCTCAACATGGTTATCTAGATGGCGCCCTAACCTAAAGTAGAACCCATACGCACCCGTTTCCTTTAAAGCTTGTGTCGCTTTATTGAGATCAATAGAATCCTTTATTACATTATCATCCAAAGCAAAAGCTACAAAGCGAGCGGTGGATACATTTCGATCAAAAACAGTTTTTTGAACCACAGGAGCAAAATCCTCAGAAGGGTTTTCAACTGATTGGCGGATGTATATCACATGAGGAAAGGCCTCTTTAACTTTCTGATAACCTCTCTCATAATGATCATTCCCCGCTCGATAAATCACAAATTGTCGATGAAGATTTTTAAGATATTTATCTGAAGACTCTAGGAAGGCATAGAGTTGCAAAGGACGGTTGTAGGAAAAAACCACAATATCAACCCGCTCCTCATCCAAAGTATAATCATGCCATGGGTTTTCCTTAACACGAGCGTAGTTCTCCGTTCTTAACTGACCCGGGTATTTCTTATCTAATGGACTTAACAAAAGTGGCTTAGGAATTAAATATGCATGCTCTCCAGACAATTCCAGAAGAGGCATCGCAATCACCCCCTCATACTCCCCAAGCTTAAAGGTGCCATCCGTCAAAAAATCTTGCAACTTGATGTGTTTGAAAAGTCCAGCATAAAAAATTTGATAATTTTCTCCTGCAGTAACTTTTTCAAATGAGTTGAGTCTCATTTCCTCACCTGATGCCATCCAAACAGCGGAGTCTGCAAAATAGGTATTCAAGAGATCGAGAACATCATTGTGAGCAAACATTTCTTCATTCCTGAGAAGCACTACGATCTCATCAGATTTGCATGAATGAACGGCTCTATAAAGACTTTCAATGCTTCCAAGGGGTTTCTGGTTCCTTATATAGGTCACCTTCCCCTCTGTGTCATACTTTTCAATCAATAAAGGGTCCATGTTTAACCCATCGTTGATATAAATCACCCGAAAGTCAGAATAGTTTTGGCTTAGAACTGACAGCAAACTTTGCTCAGCAACACCTTCCCTGTCCTTAGCATATGTGATAACAACAAAAGACTTATTATGAATGACAGGCTCAGTTGCATAAGCTGTTTGCTCTCTTTGCATGTGCCTTTTTGCTTGAACCTCCGCTCTGATCTCTCGATAACTTACACCAAGCGCAAATCCTATCCCGATCAAAAACAATATAAAAAAAGCTCGTTTCATGACATGTATACTCCAAAAGCAGTATTTTTTTGAAAAACACGGTACTTGGTTCACAATTCCCATTCAACCAAAAAAATGGGGCTGTTGAGAACCAAAAAAATTTAGAGCCCTTCAGAATATAAAAGTTTCGAGTTTGGGAGAATATATATTTTTGGATCTTTTTTGATAGATTTTGTGGTTCATAAGTGTTGAGAACTGGAAAATTCAGTCCATTTGGACACACCCCTCCCTATAAGAGGCATAAATTTGGGGGATCTAGAACCGTTAGCCTCTTCAGGTTATAGCAAATAGCCTGCATAAAAGCTGCAAACTGATTTTTTGCAATTCCTCGGTAACGGACTCGTTTTTCTCTTTGCGAAAAAACCCGTTCATAGGGAGCCCGCACAGAGCTGTACCATCGGTCTTGATCTTTATTTTTTCTCTTCATGGTATTTTTTTTGATCGCACATAGATGTACACCCTTTGCCTTGGCGATTTTAGGAGCGGGATTTATACAATACCCTTTATCCATATAGCCAGATCCTTGGGTAGGACACACATGCTTGAAACCTGAAGCATCTGTAATATTAGCTGGGGTAATCGCAACCTTATTGATCAGGCCTGTCTGCATATCTACACTGGCATGCTTCTTATAACCATACCAGTATTTATTCTTTCCCTTACAACCAATCTTCGCTTGAGCATCTGCAGAAAACTGAGAGATGTTTTCGTTGTTTAGCTTCTCGTATTTTTCTGCAATTGCCTTGTCTCTTTCCTCCCACAAATTTGCTTTAGCGATTAGATGAGTTGCGTCGACAAAGGTAAAAACCTCACTCATCAGTCCTTGTCTTTTTAACTGATCTCTTAAATCGGCAAAGACCTTGGACAAGGTATTGGTTCCTATCTTTTTTCTAAGCTGGCAAAAAACTGTGTGGTCTGGGGTGTTGTCCCTGAGATTAAACCCACAAAACCATCGAGCTGCATTGTTTTCTTGGATAAAGCGTTCCAGTTCTCTATCGCTGCAGTTCTCCATGAACTGCAGCAATAAACACTTGAATAATCGAAGTAACCCATACCCCTTGTGAGGGTTATTCTTTTCCAGTTTTTTCAGCCTTTTCTCTACAAGGCTGAACGACCAAATTTTGGCAAATTTTCGGTAATTATGACTTTCTGGAACTAAATCTTCTAAGCAAATCATCTCAACTTGTTGCATGGGGACCCTCATTTAAAAAAAAGAATGAGTTTAAATCATTTTAGAAAATTAGACCAGTTCTCAACAGTCCCTTTTTCTAGAATAAGGCCTCGTGAATATTGTCTTGTTACAGATGATGAATCACGTCCAATGTACTTATTTTCCAAGCACCAACTTAAAACCAGCGCTTCTTTCATGCAATTCTCATCAAATGTATCGGGATCCTCTGATAATGACCATTCTTCGAACTTAACGTGTTGATAAACACGTACCAACTCTGCGATCCTTTGCTCAGGAGTGTGTTTCGGATCAACATTAACGATTTGTTCAAACTGCTCACCCATCAGTTTAGATTGGATAACGTCTATGACACCATGAAAGCACGGATTTGAGGGAGGAAATAAAGAGGAAATTTCTTGAACAGAAAACTTCTGCACCGAAGCGCGCAAGGTGTCAATTCCGCTTCTAATATTAGCACTTAAACCAGTTTTGTTTGAAGACCATTCTGAACTAGCATGAACATAACCATCTAACCCCCCTAAATGGTCAAAAAAATCATCCGGATCCGGAAATTCATCAAGTAATCGTTCTAAGCGCTTAAACTTTTGAAAATGCTGTCTAAAGCTATCAGAGCTCAGTGAGTCATCTTGTAATTGTTCATCATAATTCTCAAGGTGATTGGCCATTGGATTGCGACTCAAAGAGTCTTTTGTTTGATCATGATCATAAGAAGGCTGGTAGATAGAGATAAAATATCGTGCAGCAGCCCATGCTACCACCTGGTAGACTGCGTAACGTGTAGTGGTACTCCACGTTCTTTTTTCCTGAGTCTTATATTGAATAAGTAGGGCGCCGCATCCTAAAGATAAAATCAAAAATGCTCGTTTTTTTTCCGTTGAAAGATTTGTCCACTGAGTGGCGATTACTCCCGCGCTTGATAGGAGAGGGGCATAAAACAAACCGGCCTTTGTTGCACCTGGAAAATATGAGGAGAAACGACTAGAACGGGCGAGCCATGCAGCCCCAAAGAAAACGGTTGGAGCTAAAAATGTATTAATAATTTTTTCATTCGAAGCGATTGAAGACACCATAATTTTCCCTTTTTTGGAGAAGATTATACCCATCTAAAACAAAAGAATTCCACTGAAAAGCACTTAGTGTGTTTTTTGTTATAACCCGCTGATTTTCAGTAAAATAAACTTGCACAGGCCTAAAATTTACCATCCCTGAGGTAAGCTGTCAGAGTATTACGTGAATTTTCCCTATCGGGACGACTGTGATCTTAAAACTTGCTTGCCACAATCCGCCCTCGTGGCAAGTCAAGGGGAAATGAGCAGTTATTCTTGGACAAGGAAAAAGGATACAACTGAGCCTGCAGCGAGAGCCGCAGATTGCATATTTGTCAGCTCTTTGTTGAACAAAATCTTTTGCTTGAAAAAAGCATGGTTGATTTTGGGCGTCAAAAAGAAAGCAGCTCCGAACCCAATGGCATGGATCAACCACTTTTTTTCTTTTTCGGTGTTTTTAGTGCCTGATAAGTTCTTAACAGCAAAATAAGTCCCCGCATATGTTGTTGCACTGACAAGAGAAGGAATTTGCGCTTCTGCAAATGCTTTAAAAAGGGATTTTGAAAAGACTTGCCCAAGAAGCCCTCCAAAAGCGCCACGTGCTGCAATGAGTGGTAATGCGTGCATAATCATAATCTCCAAATTGGTAATAAATTGATAGAGGATCGTACATGAACTCATTTTAATAAGCACAGATTTTCCCAAAAATTTATACGGCCTCTAAGCAATAGGACAAGAGTTGTTCTAACAGTAATGCGGATCTTTGCTAGCTTAAATAGAAGATTTTCTTTAACATGGGAAGTGCATTTTTGCAAAAAAGTGCCCCAGGAGGTTCGAGGCCTCCCAGGGCGTGAAACTAAGGCACTACTTGTAGATGCGCCCTTAGTCTCGCCTTCCATTATAGGGAATACGGTTCTAAAAATCTATAGCTCTTCGTATCAAGGCTACGCTTTGATACCTCGAGTATTTGTGCGGGTAGTGCCTTCTTTTTTAAATAAAACAGAAGGAGACCTCTTTTATGAAACATCAAAAATTTTGGACCCAAAAACTCTTTGAGAAGCAAAACGAAGTGCAGATGAGCATTCAGGAAATTGCAGACTTTTTGGGCATCAGTCGAACATCAGCAAGAAACTATATCAAAAGAGATCTCGAGACAAAACTGATCGAGAGATGGAACCAATTTGTAGAATCGAAAAAGACGCGGCTGGTATGCCAAGGGAAAAACATCTACAAACTAAAGGGTTCTGCTTAATAAAGAGCTATATTGACAAAGAAGAGAAGCTTGATGCTTCTCTTCAATCTTAGTTTGAAACGATTCTTATGTACGCCAATAGTCAGCTAAAACCGGCTTTAGCCTTGCTATTTCATTGTGGACCGGGCCTAATTTAGCGTAGGCATCACGAAAATTTTTACCAGTATTTGGACTCAAAGCATCCTGAGCCATAGCGCTCATTAATTTTTTTTCTTGCCGTTCTAAACTTTTCAATTTCAACGTTAGTCCAGCCCATTTGAAGAACTTAACGACAATATTGTCGGTCTTTTGACTTGTCTTGTCTGAAAAATTCGCATCATTCTTAACCCCTTGTGATGGGGTTTGAGCTTTATTAAGATTAATTGATTGTAATGATAAATCCATATTATTCTTTCTTTTTTATCCTCCTCCTTGTGTATTTCTTGTGCTCTACCTACCCAGTGCTCAGATAAAACCTATACAAATAAATCTAATGTATAGCATCATGTGTCATTGAATTTTTTATTGGTAAACAACATGACAAAATACTTCAAAGCCCCTCTTCTTTTTCTTGGTCTTCTGGTTTCACTCGGGCCCCTAAATGCTTCTGAAAGTAGCGATAAACCATGCCAAACATCGGATGATCACACTCCTTTCCAAAACCTTTTAGAGAGTAAAGAGAGAAGACTAGAGACCGGAGTGGAACTCCTTGTATTTACCTCTACGATCAGCTCCATTTTCTCCGATGCACAGGTGCTTCTAGATGAAGCCTTCGGCACGGATAATTCAGCGCAAATTTTTCGCAACAAAGTAGAGTCTATCGACCCTGATTACGATGCCGGCTTGTCGGTGTATTTTAAGTACCATCCTAGCAGACTCATGAATACGATCGGTCTTTCGTACAGCTATATTCACAGCGACGGAGACGGCCATCTAAATCAAGAAAATAGCACCTTTATCCCTCTTACAAATGTGACTCAAACAACAGAGCAACATGACAAGGGCTCTCAACACACGCACCTCCATATTGCCAACTTAACAATAGAAAAATCCTTGCCTATTACCCCTTACTTTCTGATTAACCTCCAAACAGGGATGGCCTTTCACAGCTTTCACTACTCTTTTGATTTGCAAAATCAGTTGGACGTGACTCAGGTCACTGGTTTTGGAGGAGCTATCGTCGGTATTCAGAATGTAAATATTTCTGCGAATGAAAAGGGGAATTTCTACGGCGTGGGTCCCAATATCGGAGTGCAATTTGATTTTGCACTATTTTCCCCTAATTCATGTCATGATTTGAATTTTGTAGGGATGACAAACTTTGGCTTTATCTGCGCACGCGACTCTCTTGAAGGGAGCCTTTCGTATAACAAACGTTTACTCATTAATGGGCAGGACACAGGGTCCAACTCCTCCTACATCACATGGAAGAACCCATCGGTTACCCATTTTATTCCTAACATTAATTTAGACTTCAAGCTCCAGTATCGCTGGCATCACATCCATCGCTCGAGTATATCCTTAATCCTATCCCTAGGATACCGATTTATTAGTTACTGGAATGTAGATCAGACGGGAAGGAGAGTGTGTGCGCTCAACGGTGATGAAACACCTTCTTTGCAAGATTACACAATATACCCAAGAGATATCGAAGATTTCGGGTACTGTGGCCCTTACTTGAGGATAGGCGTAGGCTTTTAGATGGGTAAGATACCGTGAAAAAACTACTCATTATTACCTGCTTTCTTTTGCTCACAAGCGCGTATCTCTATTCAGGGCCTAGACATCTTATCAGCAGATCAGTCACTCGCTCAAGAGCCACGGTTCATCCCTACCAACTGATTATTTTTGCATCAGCAGAAGCGACTGCCGGAGATACTTACCTTAATGTCCAGGGACAACAAAGGGCCGCGTATCTTTCAGACTTCCTCCTCTATCAAAACCCGGATGGTTTTACAATTAATCAAGCCAACCAGCCCATTCACGCTCTGTATACTCCGAGTGATAACTCAGGAGATTTTTATGCAACCCATGCCTTGCAAACAATCACCCCCATTTTCCATCAGGCAAATGCTGTAAGGATCGAGCAAACCGCAGGAAGTAAAGGCCCTTTAACAATCAACCAAACATATTCTTTGGCGATGAGCCCAGAGATTCTAAAGGATATGCTTTTCGATGGAAATGCTACGTCACTTCAAGGCAAAACAGTTATCATTTGTTGGAAGCTAGAACAGATTTCACAAAATGCAGATGGGCTGTTTGGGGATCCACAGGTCAGCCAGTATTTCCAAAATGCTCTCAGTCATCTAGATGACTTGGGCACAGACCCTACAAATGTCTGGGTGATTCAGTGGAATCAAGATACTCCGACAGGCACAACAATTAAACAGTTAGGGGCAAATGGCTTTAATGTTCCATAACCAAATATTGCGCATTCTCTTTCTTCTACTGTCCTTTTCAGCGGCAAGCTATGCACTGCCCCCTGGCTATCCCTATCGAATCATCACTGTGCGGCATGGAGAGAAAAACACCACAGGTCCAGCAATTCCCCTTTCACCCGGTATTCTCAATCCAGTTTTTACTCAAGGACTCGACGTACAAGGTTACCAAAGAGCAGCATATCTCGTGGGATATATCTTAGGAATCCCTCCAGCTGTTTCACCTTTATTCCCTGACTTGATTGCAGGAGCCGTGCCCAGTCACCCTATCACTCTTGTTGGAGCTCTGTATACTGGTTCTCCTCCAGGAACGGGAACATGGCGCCCCGTGCAGACAATCACTCCTCTAGCAAATGCTCTGTTTCCCAGCGCTGCGATTACCAGTCCCTATAATTATCTACCATCCTCCTCTCTGGTCCTACAAATTGCTGACAATAATTACCCTACCTTAGTGTCTGCCATTACAGATGGAACGCATGATAATGATAGCATCGCCCTCTGCTGGGAAAGCAACGCACTTCCATTCATGCTGGCAGAAGTGGACTTTGGAATCACTGGGTATGGCGCCGGAGATGCATTAGCACTGGTCAATAATAAGACCTTTATCAAAACGTTTGGTACCTATCCAAATCTCACATTTCCGGGAAAATCCCAAGGGCAAGAATTCTTCAATCTTGTATTTGTTGTAGAGTATTTTGAGGATGGAGGAATGCCCGCCTCCAACTTTTCAGTATTCAACCAAAGAGCTACAAGTGACTTCAACAATATCGGAGGGGTTCAAACCTCTCAACTCGATTTGCCTTAATGTTATAAGCCCAGTGGCTGCTGGGCTCATATGCGCCTAATTTGAATAAGGGCTCTTAGAGGAAGATGAGCTGCCACTATTACTAGGGTAGCTATAGCTTCCGCCATAAGGGCTTTGCGACGGCTGTTGTTGCTGACCTTGTTGCGAGCTGTTCGATTGATCTTGACGTGCATTTTTCATGATCACTTCCACTGCTGCATCGGGAGAAATCTGCGACTGACCACTCGTTCCTCCTTGGGTGCTAGTATTTGCCAGAGTCATCGCTTCGATCCTTTGAGACACTGAAAAGTGGCGGCAAAACATGGTGCGATGCATATCGCTGAGCTGCATTGCAAATTGTTGTTCTTGTTGAGAAAGATGAGAACAATCCGATGGAAGAGCATTTTGCTGTTGAGGCATTTGCTGTGTTTGTTGCTGACTTTGCTGCCCTTGTTGTCCATATTGACTGTAGGAATCGTAAGAATTATTCGACGACCCGGTTGATGAATATGAGCCATACTGAGCGTAGGCTGTAGACATTCCTAATACAAGTAATAGGGATCCTAAAACTTTTTTCATGGGGGTAACCTCCTAGTTATATTTCTGGAATAGCACAAGTATATGGATTATAAAAGCACTTTTTTCTATATACCATTTGTATGAGTGAACGACCCTTAGAGTGCAGTCAATGCAAACGGAGCGCGGATGTCATCTATAGCGAGATGGTAGAAGATACTGTCACAACCACGGAAATGTGTCGCGATTGCCCTGTACTAAAGCTAAAGCTTCAGGGGAGAACCCCAAATGAGGAAGCTCCCAAGAAAGAGGAGGGGCTTTGCTGCAGCAACTGCCATACTTCGCTTGAATCTGTTCTCATGGGAGAACCTCTGGGATGCAAAGAATGCTACGCCATTTTTCAAGACGTGCTCGTCGATCAACTTCTAGAAACTCAACTGATTTCTCCTCGATTAAAGCCGAGCCCTGCCAGCCCTGTTCCAACGTTGCATATTGGTAAATCCCCTCACTTTAACGAAAAAACTCGCAATACCAGCCGTATTCGGGACCTGAACGAATCATTAAGTGAAGCCCTCAGCGGAGAAAACTATGAAGAAGCTGCATGGCTTCGAGATCAAATCAATGCCCTCACGGAAATGAAAGATGAAAGAGCCTAATCCTTTTCAAACATTAAAAGAGCATAGCATTTGGGAGAAAAGCGATACTCCCATTTGGATGGCTTCCAGCTTCTTCTTGCAAAGGAACCTCTCCTCTTCGCTATTCCCTCAAAAAATGAAAGAACCGGACTCTCTTCAGGCCTTGACGACCCTGAAACAATCCCTTCTCAGCTCCCCATCTTTAAAAGCTCCCTTATTTTTTAAAATGGAAGAGTTAAAGACTGCAGAACGAGAATTCATTCTAGAACATTTTCTTGCAACAAACGAGTCTCAAAATCCTGAATGCAGATCAGGTGTTGTCATTGATAATACAGGGACCTTTCTAGCAATGATCAATGGCGAAGACCATCTCACTCTCCACTCTATTGAATCTCACTCAGCATGGAAAGAAGCATGGAAAAAACTCTCAAAAATCGAAGCAGAACTTGCTGAAAACCACTCCTTTGCTTATTCACATAAGTTCGGATACCTCACATCCTATCTCTCCAATTCAGGAACTGCCTTGACCGTTCAAGCCTTCCTCCACCTTCCCTGCCTGATAGGGCTCGATCAAATCGATGATGTCCTGGCAAGTGAGCTTGATGAAGAGGTTCAAGCAAGTGGGCTGACAGGGACTGATGAATTTGTTGGCGATATTGTCATTATTCAAAACCGCTTTACATTAGGGCTGACTGAAGATCATATCTTAGACGGGATCCATAAAACCGCAACCAAGCTTTCGAATCACGAAAAAATCCTCCGTACTCAACTCCTTGACACTCCTGATGCACTCATTGTTGATAAAATTAGCCGCGCCATTGGACTTCTCAAGCATTCCTTTCAAATAGAAACCAAAGAAGCCTTGAATGCCCTCAGCTTTATCAAGCTGGGGATCGATCTGAAATGGATCGATGGTCTCACAGATCAAGACCTCAATAGAATTTTCTTTGAAGTGCGGCGTGGTCACCTCTCTCTTTCCTTAAATGAAGAGCTTTCTAAAGAAAAGCTCGCTCAAAAACGGGCAGAGTTCTTACAATCGGTTCTAAAACCCATATCGATTAAATTATGATCACTGCAATTCTTTTAATGGGAGGGACAGGAGAACGCTTTGGAAGCGAGACTCCCAAGCAGTTCTTAAACCTTTCAGGCAAGAAGATCTACCTTCACACGCTCGATACTTTTCTCGCTTTTCCAGAATTTCAAGCGATTCTTCTCGTCTGCCACCCTGACCATATTAAGGCCGTGCAAGGCGAGGTCTCTAGCTCTCGGGTCCGCGTGATACCTGGGGGTTATTCTAGGCAAGATTCTACCTATCAAGGACTCCTAGCATGTCCTAGTGAAACGACCCATGTTGTGATCCATGATGCCGTCCGCCCTTTTATCTCCTCTAAAATCATTCAAGATAACCTAAGCGCTCTCAAAAAACACGACGCTGTTGACACCTGCATCCCTTCTGCTGATACCATCGTTCACGCAGAAAACATCGACACCATTACCTCCATCCCTAATCGCAATCACTATCTGCGTGGCCAAACTCCCCAAAGCTTTTCCTATCCCCTCCTCCTTGAAGCTCACGAAAAGCATGTCCACCACGAGGCTTCTGATGACTGTCGTCTTGTTCTTGATTTAGGAGTTCCCGTACATATTGTCTCCGGTTCTGAAGATAATATAAAAATCACCAACGAGCTTGATCTCTTTCTAGCAGAGCAACTCATGCAACGCAAAACGCGCTCCCTTCCTCAAACGCTTACCTCTTTAAAAGGTAAAACATTTGCTGTTGCTGGAGGGACCGGCGGTATTGGCTCAGCCCTTGTAAACCTCCTTAAAAAAGAGGGCGCTACCCCTCTTATCCTATCTAAATCTTCCAAATCACACCCCATTGATCTCACAAACTTTACCGCTACCGAAACACTCTTCAAATCCCTTGGCCCGATCGATGGCCTCATCAACTGCGTAGGCCATCTATCCCTCAAACCCTTCCACTCCCTATCTTCAGAAGAAATCGATCACCTCATCGCCACCAACCTCCACTCTTTGCTTTACAGCTGCCGCTGCGCACAGGTCAAACCAAGTGGACACATCATCAATCTCTCCTCTTCCTCATTTTCTCGCGGAAGGAAATCCTACACCCTTTACTCCTCCGCAAAAGCCGCCATCGTCAACTTTACTCAAGGACTCGCAGACGAGCGCCCCGATCTCCATATCAACGCAATCGTCCCTCAACGAACCGCCACCCCCATGCGCTCTAAGAACTTCCCGAATGAAGACACTTCGGCCCTCCTCTCTCCTTTAGAGGTTGCCCAGGAGATTCTCACCCTCCTTAAACATACCGGTACAACGGCATCCCTTCTCGAAGTACGCAAAAAATAAATTTATCCGTACTTATACTCTTGCTAAAATCCACTCTTTCAAACTAAAATCCTTCCCGAAAACCTTATAAGGAGCACCTGATGAATGCAGTTTTGGGTGGAATATTAGTCACGACATACCACGGGCTTGGAGCATCTATTTACAATATTCTCTCTCTGTCTATAAAAGGGGATATGGGCAAATGGACCAGGTGGCAGTGGGGAGGTCTTGTTGGAACGACAGCTCTTAATGTTTTCAGACCAACGATTCAAAAGCGCCTAGACGAAAGGCTAGGCAAAACAAAGTCGAGATATTTCTTTGACCTCACCCCTTTTATTGTCATGGGATTCACGCAGTGGAAAGCAAACCGTTTGCTAAAACCCTCACTTTGCGCAGGAGCCTACTTCGCTTGCATTCATAAAATCATTAACTGGCAGCAACACTCTATGGCTTGGGACCGCGTATGGAGTAGTCGATTTCTTCCTGAGCAACGCGCCGAACCCCAAACCTACTATGAAGAGTTAGCTTTGGCTCAAGGACTTGCAGAACAAGCGAAACAAAAAATGGATTGGACCATAAAAGATGGCGGCCTTATCCAATCGCTCTGTTTGATTCAGGTAGGAGAGGTTGAAAGGGGAACAGCTCTCTTTCAGGAACGTAGAGACAAATATAGTATCACATTCCTCTCTGAAAAATTATTAGATGCTCAGGTCTCTTATCATATAAGGAATCGTGAGTTTCAAGCGGCATGCGCAGTCATCCAGGCAACGGAGAGATCCATGAGTGTTTCATCCTATTGGGACCGATTCTCTTGTTATGAGGTGATGCTTCGAGCTTATGGTGAAATGAAGAAGACCGACGAGTTATTAGCACTGCTTAGGCAAATGGAGCAGGAATTACCTGAGATTGAACGCAAAGAAACAGACCTATTTAGAGGTCGATATTCTTCCAGTGATTATGACTACAAGCACCGCTTGATGATTGCAAAAGGCTACTGCTACTTGGATGACCAAGATGACAAGATTCTAGAGCTGATGAACGTTCAAACGACACATAATAATCACTACACTACGAATGTTCGTGCCCTTTTTGACACATATACTAAACACAAGTTTGGCACAGCTCAATTTGACGCTGGGCTTGCTGACAAGTTGGAATGTTCTCCAAGAAGAAAAGCCTCCGTTGTAGAAGCATTCAATGTCCGACTCGCTTTGCGCTATATTGAGTCAGCAGAGTATGCCCTTGCCACACCTCTTGCTCGCAGGGTCCGCGGCGAAGAATCCCTCAAAGCGCTTGTAGAAGCCTACGTCAAAAAGGGCCAACTTGATCAAGCAGAACTCTGTGCCCAAACAATGGACGGCCGTGGAATTTATCAAACGATTGGAAAGGCTTATCTCGAGGCTTCTAACTTTGATAAAGCACTCGAGATGGCTAGAGAAGCTAGAGATCAAAGCTTCCTTGCATTGGTCTATTTAACTTTCCGCACTTTGGCCAACACTTATGAAGGACCCCTGCGAGAACTATTGGCAGATTCATCCACCTCTCTTGTTATGAAAGCCAGAATCACCCACGCCCTTGGCGACGATTTAGCAGCAATAGAAAGAGCCCCGGTTTCACCTGACAAAATATTAGCCTACTTAGAACTTGCCAATGACACAAAAGACGATCGCTACCTACAAGAAGCCAAAGCAAGCGCGGAGAGAGCAACTGGAGAAAATGGCTTGTCTTATTTGCCTGTTGCAAAGGGCTTTCTAGAAAGGAATCAAGTAGAGGCCGCTTTTGCCTTAATAAAGAAGGCGCCTCAGATCTTTTATCCCATGCTCTTCTCAGCTTATGAGAGCATGGAGGGCCTGGATGCCTACGATCACTTTCAGGGGTTATCTCAACTGGAAGCCTATCAGCTTCGAGTGAATTTAGCAAAATCCCTTCAAACTGAGGGGAAGTATGCAGAGGCACTTGCACTCTTGGAACCCTTATTCCAACAATAAACCGAAAATGGGTACCCTACCGGCGCTCTTTCAACTATACAACCATTGACCAGGAAAATCACGCACTAATTAATATAAAATATTTTAATATTGTAATTAAAATGATAATAAATATACTGATAGTATCTTTTTAACATTACAAGGGAAGGATTACTATGTTATCGTTAACTTACCAAATGCTTTCGCGCTCAGCGCTTGCGTCTCTAACAGGGCAACTCTTTTCAAAAAGTTTGTTTACATCATTTGGAAAATCGCAGCTTCCTGCTTTAGCAAGCGCTGTGACTTACACAGCTCTTTCTCAGCTAGGAGAAAAAGCCACAGGCGCCGGTAAACACTCTGATGGTCGTCCAACAAGTAGAAACACATGGACAAGACTCTTTGTGCAACTATCGACTGCCGCAGCAGTCACCTACATCACCCCGAAACTGACTCAAAAGCTATTTGATACCAAAATCGACATGAATCAGTCCGCCAACCTTGCTGCTGCATCACTCATGATCCACCTAATTCCAGGCCTGCTTGCTGCTCATAACGGATGGCGTTAGATAAAAAAAGGTCAGGTGTTTCCACCTGACCTTTTTCCACAACCCTCTTCTCTCCCTGCATGGAAAGCCTTGACCCATATGATGACTTTTAATCAAGCCCCTGGAAAGTTTTTTTGCACTAGATCGATTTAACGTCACTTTTTAGAAGCTTGCTTGCAGGCCAAAGTGCCCCATTGAATGTCTATGAGAGTCGTCCACTTTTCTCATGATTGAATCCAATTGCCACCCATAATCAAACCGTAGGGTGAGATACTCCCCAAATGCGTAACGGACACCAGGTCCGATCGAGGCGAGGACTTCTGTAGTATCAACTAAAATCGACTGATCAGCATCGTATGTATATCCAAAGTCTAGAAAAACGAGGCATTGGAGTTGATGAGAGATTTTTTTTGTTCTGAACATTGAAAACGGGGGGCTACGGACCTCATTTTTTATCAGAAGTCCGTTGTCTCCAATCACCTCATTCTCATCGTAGCCTCGAACAGTTGCGTACCCTCCCAGTGAAATTTCTTCACTCGGAAGGAGCTTTCCAGATGCTTGCTGAAATAGGGTGTTGAGAACCCATGAAAACTTTCGAGGAAGTATCAGGGTTTGATCAAAGCGAAATGTTCCATAGATGTAGTTGCTTTTTGCCCCTGATCTTTCTTGAGAAAAGTTATCATCATGATTGTAAGCTGTCATTCCTCCCGGACTAATATAGAGAAGAACTTCAAATGAACAGTTCCCTTTTTGGTAGGTTATATCGCATCCATACCCCATAACAAATTGGGAAATATCGATAGAACTATCGAAAGTTTGATCTGTTGCAAATGCAAGAAAGTTATTTGTTCGTTTAAACTCGTAGCTCATGGAAGTGTTATTTTTCCACGACCCAAAAGCCCTAAAGGGAATGACATACCTAGAACGAATTTGCCAGCTGTTTCCGTTTAGGTCTGTGTCCTCATTCTTTGGAGGTTTTGTTTTGACGTAGGCTCCAAAAAATTCTAGGTAATTTCTCCAGGGGAGAGGAATGACGTAATTCCCAGACTGAGCATGCCATTTATTAAATGAGTCTGCAAATGTCCATTGATAATTGATACGGTGACCTATGCCCCATAAGTTACCATAATCGATTCCCGAATAATAACGGGAACGTCCAGCAATAATGTTCCCTGTGTTTTGATATCCTCCATATACTTTCAAAGGAAAATGGTCTTTTGTTAGGAGGGTCACATCGGTTGTTCCTACTTCGGACCCAGGTTCATAAATCAGTTGCGTCGATCGAAAGGGATTGTTGTTAATCCAATCCAAGTCCTCACCCATGCGATTACTGCGAATAGGTTCCCCTGATTTTGTCCTGATCATCGCAGCAATCTTCTCATTGGAGAAAAACTTTGCCCCCTCAGAATGAACGGCCCCTAATTCTCCAATCACAATCACAATGACGAGTTGACCACAAGTAATGTCTTGCTCGGGGATGACCGCATTGACAATTGGATATCCCTTAGCTTGATAGTAATGAACCACCTCTTTTTTTATGGACTCTAGGATATCAGGAGAGATCGGATCACCAAGAAAGGGCTTCATTTTATTCAAAAATTTTTCTTCATCAGGAACGAAGAGTCCCTTGACACTCACACTGGGATATTCTGAATTATTGCTCTCTGAGATATTTGTGTGGCATCCTTTAAAAAGTAAGTATCTTAGCTCGGGGGCTTTTGTCTTTTCTTCACACAAATGCTCTTGTGTATTCCTTGTATATAGCATCTCGCGCACCCCTGCTATTCCTGATACATGGATCAGTAAAAAGGTGATTACAAGGTGTTTTAATCGGATGAATCTTAACTTGCCGATAGACACTATTTTCCTCTATTGAGTTGCCCTTGATGTATATGCTCAGTGTTGATGCTTGTATTTTCAGATACCCCTGCCTGGCTTTCTATGTTTCCTTTCAAGAGGTCATCAAGATTGAGAACGGTCCCCAGATTGGAAGTCCAAACGTTATAGTAGATCTGTTGACTGGTGTTCAGTTGAAAGTATTCAATTTCTTTTGTCAAGGTTAGAGTTAAATCTGTTCGAAGCCCCTGTATTTTTTCTAGAGAACTCGGGGGACTTACAGGGTTGGATGGGGAAACATCAAGCGTATAGTTTCCTACGATTGTTCCAATATTGACAAAACCCTTACCGAGATTTGAGGCTGTGCCTGAATAAGGACCTGTCAAAGAGATTATCGCAGGGGAAGAAAAAGCATTATAATCGAGAGTATTACTTGTAGCAGGGGCTCCTCCATCTACAAATCCTGCTAATGTCGCTCCATCAGAAAAGACAAAGGTATCTCCCAGAATCCCCCCAGCTAGGTTTGAAAACTCTGTAAAAGTAAGATATCCTGTCTGAGGAAATGCTGCGTTAATCAAAATTCCTTGCTGATTTCCAGTAATATTCCACGTACTGGTGAGATTGTTTCCTACCAGCGTGTTGTCCAATCCTGGAGGGGCATTGATGATTTGAAACCCTGTAAGTCGATTGAGGTTCACGATAGCAGGCTGAGTCCATCCAGGATCGAATACTAAGGTGTTTTGCCCAGGTCCTGCATGGATGGTAGGTAAAATGATATTGGGACCAATATTATAGGTATAGTTTGCACTATTGCCAATTAAGCGAAGGATATTGGTATAGGATGTTGTTCCCATTCCCCCTGGGTTCAAAAAACCAGTGGTCGTTGAAGTGACATCCCAAACAGTATCAAAAGCAGGAATGTGAATAGAATTGATTCCTTGTCCCCCATCAATTCCGACAGATCCTGTAAGCCTGAAGGCTCCATCAATAAAGAAAATATCAGTCTGTGTTCCTCCTTGGAGATTGGGAAAGTTGGTGAAGGTAAACGAAACAGGAAGAGGATACGTGGAGTTTTCTAGAACTCCCGAGTCATTGGCTGTAATATGCCATCGATTGAATTGGTTATTTCCAATCAATGTGTTGTCCAATCCAATGGGAGCATTGATAACTTGAAAACCAGTCACAGTATTCAAGTCAATAGTGACGGGAACGGTCCAACCTCCTCCAAAATTGATCGTGTTGATCCCACTTCCCGCATCAACGGTAGGAGGAATAGTATTGGTTGTTAGAGTAAAAGTGTCATTCCCTAATCCTCCATACAGAGTTCCAATATTCACATAAGAGGTTGCTCCTACCGCCCCTGAAGATTGCAGTGTTCCAGAGGTCTGGCTTAAGATATTCCAAGTGTTATCGAGGTTTGGAGCCGTCAGGGTATTTGTTCCAGCACCGCCATCAATTTCTCCACTGACTTGGTAAGCACCAAGAAATAAAAAGCTATCATCCAAAGTGCCCCCTGTTAAGTTTTGGATCCCTGTAAATGAAGTACTTCCAATGACGTCTTCTGGTTCCAGGGTCCCTCCATTATTGGTTGTAATTGTCCATGTATTGAGAAGATCTGGACCCACGATTGTATTTGCTGTTCCATTTCCTACTATTCCACCGGAAATTTGAAAAGGGCCTGTGAAATAGATCGTATCTTGAGCAGTTCCTGTTTGAATAGATGTGATATTGGAAAAGAGGGTTACCCCTAAGGATCCTATTGGAGTCAAATTCCCAGCATTGTTCCCGGTAATAGTCCAGCTATTATCGACATTTGGAGCTGTTAAGGTATTGTTTCCGCTTCCCCCACTGATTCCCATCGGTCCAGAGAGTGTGTAAGACCCATCAAAAATAAAGGCGTCACTGCTTGTTCCTCCAATTAGGGAAGTAAAGTTTGTGAAGGTAAAATTTGTAGGGCTAGGATACGCCGAGTTGGTGAGAGTTCCGGCGTTATCGCCTGTAATGTGCCAGGCATTTGTCAGGTTATTTCCTTGGAGGGTATTATTGAGCCCAAGTGGGCCATTGATCAATTGAAAGCCATGAGTGGTATTTAAATCAATCGAAGCGGGGTCTGACCAAGATCCTGTGTAGTTTAAGGTATTAATCCCTCCACCAGCATCAATCGACGGATTATTAATGTTGGGAGAAAGGTTAAATGTATCATTCCCACTTCCTCCTTCAAGCGAAGAGATATTTTGGTAGTTTGTCGTTCCTCCACCTGTGGAAGTTAATGTTCCATTTGTCAAAGAAGCGAGACTCCAAACAGTTTCACTATTCGGCCCTGTTAAACGATTGGATCCTCCTCCCCCATCCATCACTCCACTTAGAGAGAAGGCTCCATTGAAGACAAAGGTATCCGCTTGATTTCCTCCGGTGAAGCTTTGAGTATTGTTGAGGGGTGTTGTAAGCCCTCCAGAACTAACCATTCCCGCATTATCTGCTGTTACTGTCCAAGTGGTGGTTGCATTGGGTCCTATCACTTGGTTTGTTCCTCCTCCACCATTGACTCCTCCGGACAACTTTCCATTTACTGCAATCGTGATTGTATCGTTTCCTGTTCCACCAACAATGGATTCAATATTTGAAAAGGAAATGCCTTGAGAAAGGGTATCCGGAAGGAGAGATCCTGCACCGATTCCTGTAATTGTCCAGCTCGTGTTGGTATTGGGCCCAGTAATTTGATTGTTACCGGTGTTCCCATTGATAGAGCCGCTAAGTGAATAAGCTCCGTCAAAAACAAAGATATCGTCTCCACCACCGCTTAAAGAACCGACTTGAGTGAAAGATGTGGGTTGTCCCGCTCCGGAAGGCTGTATTGTCCCTGCATTATTTCCTGTCACGTGCCATGTTGTCGTGCCACTTGGCCCTATCAATGTATTTGTCCCACTCCCCCCTTGAATCCCACCATCCAAAAAGCAATCTCCGGTCAGAGCAAACGTGTCTTCTTGACTTCCTCCGATAAGAGTTTGAATATTAGTAAGCATTGTTACCCCCGCACCTGGGTTTATAGACCCTTCATTATTTCCATCAATTGTCCAAACCGTTGTGATATCAGGGGCTATCACACTATTACTTCCCCCATTTCCATTAATCCCACCGGTCATGACCGCGTTTGCAGTAAAGACAATCGTGTCATTCCCTGATCCTCCTTGAATTGCAGGGATGTTTAAAAAATTTGTCGCTCCTGAGGCACCAATCGGCAAAAGAGTCCCAGCATTATTTCCTGTAACAGTCCAAGCAACATCTCCGGGAGGGGCATCGAGAACATTAGACCCACCCCCTCCATTGATTCCCGTCGCTCCGCTTAATCGATAGGGACCACTAAATGTAAAAGTATCGACGTTGGATCCCCCAATGAAATTTTGAATATTGTTTAAGTTCGTCGTTCCCGTAGCTCCTGTAGGAAAGAGGGTTCCTGTATTGTCTCCTATAATTGTCCATGTATTAACCAGGTCTGGCCCTGTCACGGAATTGGTTCCTCCATTCCCATCAATTCCTCCTGTCATGCGTGCTGCTGCGGTAAAAATCACTGAATCATTCTGACTTCCCCCAATAATAGAGCTGACACCTGAGAAGAGGGTGGCTCCGGAAGCATTAGCAGGGTTAATATAACCGGTATCATCCGCTGTTACATACCAAGTATTATTAAGATTTGGCGCTGTAATCGTATTGGTCCCCGTTCCTCCAATGAACCCATTTCCATCGACTTGATAAGCTCCATTGAGTTGATAATTGTTGTTAACGTTTCCTCCATTTAAAGATCCAATATTTGAAAAATTGGTAGGATCATTGGCTCCCGTTGGAGTCAGGATTCCTTCATTATCACCTGTGATAGACCAATCATTTATCACATTCGGTCCTTGGAGGGTATTGGATCCTCCTCCTCCATCAAGGGTTCCAGTGATTTGGTAGGCATCAAGGAATTGGAAGGTATCGTTTCCTCCTCCTCCATTAATGTTTTGGATCGATTGCCAGTTAGACAAAGCCGCACTTCCTGGAGTCAGCGTTCCTTGATCATTCCCAGTGATGATCCAAGTATTGGTCGTACTAGGCGCGGTGAGAATATTCACACCACTCCCTCCATTGATTGTCCCACTGATTTGATACTCTCCAATAAAGAGGAATGTATCATCGTTTGTCCCCCCATTAAGCTGCGCAAAATGGGTAAAAGAAAATGGATTGGGAGAAGGGTAGGCTGTATTTTCTAAGGTTCCTTCATCATTTCCGGTGATACGCCACGTATTGACTAGATTGTTCCCAATGAGGATATTTGCAAGACCGACAGGCGCATTAATCACCTGAAACTGTGTTGTGGTATTTAAGTCAACAGTCACAGGGGCTGCCCAACTTCCTAAGTAGGTGAGAGTATTGACCCCACCCCCCACATCAATGGAAGGGGCAGTGATATTGGGGGATAGGACGAAACTATCGTTACCACTTCCTCCAACAAGAGCTGCGATATTTTGATAATCCGTATCGCCGGCTAGGTCTGGAGTTAAGATCCCTCCGAAACCGGAAGTGATCTGCCAAGTTGTGGGTGTATTAGATCCAATCAACGTATTGATTCCTCCTCCTCCGTCGATCCCCTCCGAAAGATAATAAGCTCCTTGGAAAGTAAATGTATCATTTTGGGAACCCCCTTGAATCGCTTCGATAGCAGTGAATTTTGAGGCTCCACCACCCCCATTGATCGTTCCAGAATCATTTGCTGTAATTTTCCAAGTGGTGGTTAAATCAGGACCAATCAGGGTATTTTTTGTTGAGGCTCCCCCTCCATTAATGCCAATCAATCCCGTTAACTGGAAAGCTCCATCGATATAGAAAGTATCGTCTAGCCCCCCACCTGTAATATTGGGGAAATTTGTGAAGGTAAAGGCTGAATAAGTTGCGTTGGAGAGTGTTCCTTCATTACTGCCAGTCACATGCCACGTGGAAGTCTCGTTTATTCCTATCAACGTGTTGTCTTGACCGGAAGGACCATTGATCATTTCAAATCCCAGAACTAATCCCAGATCGACAGTGACCGGATTGGTCCATGTCCCCACATAGTTGAGCGTATTAGAGCCCCCTCCAGCATCAATCGTGGGAAGGAGCATATTTGCCGATAGGTTAAAGGTGTCATTTGCTGATCCACCGTTAAGGGTTGGAAAATTGGAAAAGGTGAATGGGGACTGACTCGGATACTGAGAGTTTGTCATTGTTCCCCCATTGGAAGTTATTATGTTCCATGTCGTTGTTTCATCCATTCCTGTGAGAGTATTATTCAAATTGATGGGGCCATTGATGATTTGGAATCCTGTGACCGTATTAAGATCAAGAGCAATGGGACTACTCCATGTCCCAACATAGCTTAGAGTATTGACTCCTCCTCCTGAGTCAATATTGGGAAGGGCAATATCTGCTGCAAGATTAAAAGTATCATTACTATTCGATCCCTCCAATGTCCCTATATTTTGATATTGCGTGCTTCCTCCACCCATTGTGATCATTCCACTCGTCTGTGCATCGATATCCCATGTTGTAGAAACATTCGCAGATTTTAAGGTATTGGACCCAGTTCCCCCATTGATGGTTCCCCCCAAGGCAATGGAACCGCTGTTGAAAGTAAATGTATCGGTTCCTGTTCCTCCTGTTAAAGATTGAATATTTGTTAAAGCAATCATCAAGCTTCCAGCATTCATTGTCGCTTGATTATTCCCTGTAATGACCCAGTCCGTGTTAACATTAGGTCCGATAACGGTATTCGTTCCTCCTCCTCCATCGATCCCATCGATCTGGTAATTTCCATTAAAGGTAAATTGATCATTTCCACTTCCTCCCATAAGAGACGCAATATCGGTAAAAGAGACCGATCCAAGCATTCCTTGATTATTCCCTGTGATCAACCAGTTATTGCTACCACTAGGGCCTGTTAGACTGTTCGAACCACTTCCTCCACTTATTGTGGCTGTCTGGCCTGAAACATTGATAGCGTAAGCATTACCTGAAGCTCCTCCATTGACTTGCAACGTTCCTGTGGAAACAAGACCATTTACATTCAGGATTCCCGATGAACTCAGCCCCAAATTAAAGATGACACTGTTGGAGCCTGCATTGACTGCATCGATCACAGAAATTTGTTTTCCATATAGAGTAACAGGATCTTGCAGTGTCACGTCACCGATTTCAATAGTACTGTTTTGGTCTGTACGACCAATTATAATTTGAGAAAATCCATTGCTTAAATTGTTGATTGAGGAAGTATCCAGATTTAAGGTCCCTGCCGTTCCATTTCCAATTCCAATAGTTGTGGAGGATTGTGCAGGTTGCAGGGTTAATATTCCTGTTCCACTGATCGTACTATTGAATGCCATCTGATCTGAAATCAGTTGAATAGGTCTCCCTCCCGACGTGGCAAGAGCGCCGTTGACTTGCATGAGCCCGCTAGAATTTTGCATTATCAATGGGTTGGGATGGGTATAGGCACCAATCACAAATGACCCTGTCCCATCGGACCGCCCAAAGATTCTCGCGCTAAATCCATTTTGTAAGGCATTTAAAAAAGAAGTAGGAAGATTCAAACCTTGACCAGCCGCCGTTCCCACACCAATTGAGGTAGAAGCAGTGCTTTGCTGCACGGTCAAAGCCCCAGTTCCTGCAATCTGCAGATTCGAAAATTGAGAAAAGGGCTCAATTAGGTCTGCTACCATGCTAATATCTCCAACTGTTGTGGAAGACCCTATCTTAACAGTTTGATCAAATAAAATGCTTCCCCTGGAGGCTTCCAATGTAATGTTTCCTGCTTGGGTCTCAATAGTGGTGGTTCCACTTCCATCTCCTATCAAGATCCCATACAGTCCGTTAGGTTGACCTGTAATAATAATATTTCCTTGCTGAGCAGTTGTTCCTGAAGTCGCAATTTGGTTGCTTCCATCAAAAGAAACACCATTGTTCCCCCCTATTCCCACAATAGAGATATTTCCATCAACACTTGTCAATACTGCATCTAAAAAATAAACAGCGTCTGGAGTTGATGTCGCGCTCGTCGTTCCTTGAATCGTAATATCTCCACCATTGGAGCCTGATCCACTAGAGGTAATAGTTGATTCCAAGATTTCAATGGCACGCCCATTTGAAACGTTTCCATTCAAATGGATGTTTCCTTGTTGAGAGCTCATTGAAGTGTATGAGAGACGAACTTCCCCCCCTGCTGTGAGCCCTGCATTAAAATCCATTGCTGTGAAATTCGAGGAGCCCGAATAGGAGTTTTCTATCATTAAAGGAAGCCCAGGAAAACCGGCACAGAAGATGTCACTATCTGCGTTAATCGTAAGTGTTGTTGGAGCACTCCATGATAAATTTGCATCAAAAGTGACAATTCCTTGTGAACTGAAAGACGAAGAGGTAGAAATCAAAACATTTCCTGAATTGAGTCCGCTTGCTAAATTAGAGACGTCTAAGTCAGCAGAAGTTGCATTAGGATGGTACTCACCAGGACTGGTGGGAAAGTGTGGATTGCTAGATCCTCCATAATTTCCAATGATAATATCAGTGGGATCGAGAAAAAGTGTTCCTCGGTCTCCCTTCACCGTTGATAAATCAACCTTTCCGCGATAAGACAGGTGCTTGGGAGAAGAGACTTCAATAAAACCACCTCCCGTGACACCACTCACATCAATCGATCCCAAATGGGTGGCACTTTGATCCCCCCAAACAATTACCCGCCCTCCTACTCCACTCACTTTCGAATGGGCGTAAACTTGTGCTTGCTTATCAATAAAAGCAACTTGAGCATTCTTGATGAGGGGATTCTTTCCCTGATAATCTCCTCCAATGAGAACTTCACCTCCATTTCTTGTGCCGCTTCCATCTACAACAGCCTGCTCCATCAACCCCACTTGGTCCCCAAGGATATGAATGATTCCCCCTTCCCCATTTTCTTTATCAGCTTTTAACTGACCTGTGACCTGTGTGATTCCTTGCTCTGCAACAAGGCGTATTTTTCCTCCTTCATTTTGAATACCTGTTGCTTGCACCAGCCCGCTTTGATTAATCGCTAGAGAATAGGCATTCTCTCCAGCTGCTTTGATTACAGCCTCCGCTCCTTTCAGTGTTCCTTCATTGAAAACAGTCCCTCCTGAAGCAGGTCGGATGTAGATTTGTTCCCCATCATCTTCCTTGAGTAAGATTTCGGTTCCTCCAACAAGGGCTGCCTTCCCTTCACACGCTTCGATCTTCCCAGAGTTTTCAACATTTTTGGCTAAGACAAAAAGGTCCCCTCCCTCCGTTTTAATAGTGCCTAAGTTGACAATTTTTGCCTCAGATTGACCTGAAAATAGCAGAGGCTGTCCGGATAAGAATGACTCATCTTGAATGTCTAGAGTTGATGCAACAAACCCAGCAGTTTCAATCCTCCCCTCTCTTCCAATCAAGATTCCATTTTTATTGAGAAGAAAAACTTTTCCATTACTTGTGAGAGACCCATAAATCTCTGAGGTGTTTTTACCTATTACTCTATTGAGAAGTGCTCCATTTTTCGACGGCTGAACAATTTCTACCCGTTCTCCTTTTCCAATGGAAAATTCTTCCCAGTTCACCACCGCTCGGTCAGAGTGTTGGCGGATCGTTATATTGTTTCCTTCATTCAACACTTCAACATTCCCAGCAACAACCTTTTTATTAGAAGGAGCCGCAACCAAGCTAGTCAAAGGAATCAGAATAAAAAAAAGGATCATTTTCATTTTAACTTTTACTCATCGCCTATTTTGAGAAGTACGAATAACAACTGATTATAAGATTCTGATTATCACAGCCCGTTTTTAGATTCTATTATATGTTTTTATTGAAGAAAAATCTATTCCTCCCAAATTAATCACTTGAAACTATTTTGAATTAAATTGTGGCATACTTAGCCTTTTGAGCTTTAACACACATACGTCCTCAAACTAGATGCTGTCGTCACAAGATCTCTGCCCACATAGCTATACACCTAATTTGAACTCCGGCTAAGAATGAAGCAGTCGTTTTTGCGTATCTTGTTGCTATGCCCCTCCACCGTTTCAAGTGAAGAATCGTATTTTCCACCAAATGTCTTAGTTTGTATAAGTCTTTATCATAAAGACGCTTACTTTTCCTATTTTTCTTTGGGGGAATGACAATTTGCATACTCTGTTCTTCCGCTTTCTTAATTATTTCCTCGGTATCATAGGCTTTGTCTGCCAGCAAATATTCCGCTACAATATCCTGTATCAATTTGCTAGCTTCCTTACAATCAGCTCGGGTACCCTCTGTAACAACCGGTCTGAGCGGCATACCATGCGCATCCACGGCAATATGCAATTTCGAGTTGAGCCCCCTTTTGTTCGGCTCATATCTTGATTTCCACCTACTGCACCTGCAGCATGGGGATGAACTTTAATATGAGTTGCATCAATCATTAGCCATTCATAATCGGGATCTATGATCAATGCTTCCATTAGGTTTTCCCAGACACTTTTGTCTCTCCATCGACAAAAACGTCGGTGAATGTTCTTCCAGTCTCCATAGTCCGGAGGCAAATCTCTCCAAGGAGCTCCTGTTCTAAGGACCCAAAAAACAGCATTAATAAACAGCCGGTTGTCTTTTGCGATGCCACCCCATGCACCTCTTCTCCCAGGAAGAAGAGGTTGTAATATACTCCAAGTTCTGTCCGATATGTCATGTCTCCTATGCGCACTTTTCACGATCTACTCCTTTCGTTTGTGATCAACGCTAAGAAGTATAACAAAAAAAAATTTATCTTGTGACGACACTATCTAAGCTATCCAATAGACAATAGGAGTCCTGTGGCTCGCCATCTTAAAAAAAGTATATAGCTGAGTTGTTATAATTTAGTTATAGGCAATGCTCCTTGAAAAGCTCATCTATTCCACATTGATATTTTCTTCGCTTAGACTTTGCCTGCGCCCATTTGTGTTCAATGGGATTTAGGTCAGGGGAATAGGGAGGAAGATATTCCAAGGTATGGCCCGCAGCCTGGATCTTTTCTTGCATAGATTTGCTTTTATGGAATGAAGCATTATCCATAACCAGAATACTTTCAGAGGGAAGTTGCGGTAGCAAGTCTTGTTCTGCCCAAATAGAACTTGATATCCTCCATCAAAATCTCTCTATCAATCTTTATTGCAGGTCTGATTTTAGTGCGTCTCGGCTCCCATCTCTTAGACCAGAGAAACACACTATTTACACTTACACCAAAGCGTCTTGCTACTTGGGCAAAGCTTAATTTTTCTTTGCTTCGGATCGATAGAATTTTTTTTCTAAAATCTAGCGAATATGTCATTCAAAAAATTATAACTAAAACGAAATATTTTAGCTATATATCATGCCTGCATCCATAATATGACAACTTATTTTTTAAAATTTTCATTTACATCTTTTGGTAAATCTCAGATTTCTGCTCTAGCAAGCGCTGTGACTTATACCGCCCTTTCACAACTAGGGAAAAATGACAAATGAAAGAGGGTACCTAACAGACAAAAATAGACGGGCAAGACTATTTTTGCAGCTATCATCTACATCAACCAGTCCGGCTACCTTGCTGCCGGATTACTCACAATCCACCTAATTCCAGGAATACTTGCTGCTCATAACGGATGGCGTTAGATAAAAAAAGGTCAGGTGGTAACACCTGACCTTTTTTGAGGCTTGATGGGCTCGAACCATCGACCCTCTCCTTAAAAGGGAGATGCTCTACCAACTGAGCTAAAGCCTCAAGTAATGACCCCAAGGGGATTCGAACCCCTGTTGCAAGGATGAAAACCTTGTGTCCTAGGCCTGGCTAGACGATGGGGCCAGATAAATATCTGTCGCCTAATGGAGAATTATAATTCCTAAAGCAGTAATAAATCAAGATCAAACTGCGAGGATATCTTTTTCCTTTTCTGCAAAGAGTTCGTCAACTTGTTTACAAAATTTGTCTGTAAGCTCTTGAATAAGCTTCTCATCTCTTTTGAGATCATCTTCTGTAATATCACCATCAGATTTCTGCTTTTTTGTCAGATCGTTAGCTTTTCGACGCACATCACGAATCGTAACCTTTGTCTTTTCTCCTTTCTCGCGAGCATCTTTGGCGATTTCCTTGCGCCTTTCTTCACTCATCGGGGGAATGGGAACACGAACAACGTTCCCGTCAACAGCAGGTTGAAGATTCAAATTTGCCTTTTCAATTCCTTTTGCAATAGAGTTTGCCGTACTTGGATCAAAAGGGGTCACAACGAGCTGATTACCATCAGTAACAGACACCGTCGCAACATCGCGCATCCGCATCGGTGTTCCATAGACTTCTAAAGAAACACTATCTAACATCGAAGAACTAGGACGGCTTGTCCTCATTCCTTTTAGCTCTTCCTTATAGTGGTCGAGAGCCTTTACCATATTTTCTTTGCATTCGTCCATAATACTCATGGGTTAACCTTTCGTCACAAGTGTTCCACCCTTTCGATCAGTGACAGCCCTTAGCATCGCACCCTTTTCAAAGAGATTGAATACATGAATTGGAATATCACTTTCTCGGCAAAGGGCAATTGCTGTTCCATCCATCACATGGAGATCCTTTGTCAAAACCTCTCCATAGGTCAGGTGATCACTTTTAACAGCCTCTTTGTGCTTCATAGGATCCATATCATAGATCCCATCGACCTTCGTAGCTTTTAAAAGAACCTCTGCCTCGATTTCACTGGCTCGCATGGCAGCTGTTGTATCCGTTGTAAAATAGGGGTTTCCCGTCCCTCCAACAAAGATCACAATGTGTCCTTTGTCAAGAGAGTGCAGGGCATGATTCCAATTATAGGGCTCAACAATTCCATCAAAATTCAGAGCGCTCATCACACGGGTTTTGCACCCCTTTGTTGAGAGAACTTGGCCAAGAATCAGGCCGTTGATGGTTGTTGCAAGCATCCCTACATGGTCTGCCGGGGTCCGGGCAAAGCCAAATTGCTCGGCCATATTTCCTCGGAAGATATTCCCTCCTCCAATAACGACCCCAATCTCAACGCCAAGCGCATATACTTCACAAATTGCATTCGCAATTTGATCACATGCCACATGATCAATCACTCCAGTCATTTCCCCTTTTAGGGACTCACCAGAGAGCTTTAGAAGGACCCGTTTGTAAGAGGGTTTAGTCACTTATTCACCTATTTGCCAACGAACAAACTCCACAACTTCAAGAGTCTTGCCCGCTTTTTTTCCTTCTTGCGCAACATAATCAGCTACATTCATTGAAGGCTCTTTGACGAACTTCTGATTTAACAAACACGACTGCTCATAAAAAGACTTGAGCTTCCCTTGAACAATCTTATCCATAATTTCAGGCGGCTTGTTTTCAATCTGGCTGCGAGCAATCTCTTCCTCTTTTGCCAGAACATCAGCAGAAATCTCGTCCGACTTCAAAAAGTCAGGTGCTTCAGCAGCAACATGCATTGCAACGTCGCGCGCAAGCGCATCAACGTCACCCGCCCCTTTGATCACTACAGCACATACAATTTTTCCACCCATGTGGGAGTAAATTCCAAGCGAGCTATCAGCAGACTTTTTAAAGTTGAGAATACGCTTAATTTGAATATTTTCTCCAAGACTATGCACAGTCTCTGCACGATACTCATCAATCGTAAGCGCTGGGTTTTGACTGTACTTCTGCTGAATGAAGTCTTCAGCAGATTTTGGCTTTGTTTTCAGCGCGTCATCACAGATGTTTTTCAGGAATTCTTTAAAACGATCGTTTTGGAGTACAAAGTCTGTCTCTACATTCACCTCGACAAGGTATGCCATCTCGTCATTTTCTGAAATGCCAACAACACCTTCGTTTGTTTCACGGCCTCCCTTCTTGACAGCAGACGCCATTCCCTTCTTTCGAAGAATATGAATCGCTTCTTCCATATCGCCACCGGCTTCAGTAAGCGCATCTTTACATTTGGTCATTCCAACGCCAGTTCTTTTCCTAAGGTCCATGACCATCTGAGCTGTAACTGTCATTCTTTCACCTCTTTTTTAGATGCCTCTTCCTCTTCTTGAGCCTCTTTTGGTTCAATCTTAGCTTCCGCTTCCTTTGTAGCTTCTTCCTTGCCAATCGCAATATTCAACTCACCTTTCTTATCAATAATGACATCTGAAAGAGCATAAACAATCAACTTGATGCTCTTGAGTGCATCATCGTTACATGCAATCACATAATCAATAGGATCCGGGTCGCAGTTAGTATCAACAAGAGCCATCACAGGAATGCCTAGCTTGTTTGCTTCGGCAACAGCAATATGTTCTTTACTTGGATCAACAACAACAAGCAGCCCAGGAGGCTTGCGCATTGCTCGGATACCTGAAAGGTTTCGATCTAGCTTTTCGCGGTCTTTATTTAGCAGCGTCATCTCTTTTTTTGTGAACCCGTCACCCCCTGTAGCGATTTGTTTTTCAACACGCTCCAAGGTTTTTACTGAGCCTCTGATGGTTTTCAAGTTAGTGAGCATTCCACCGAGCCAGCGCTCTGCAACATAGAATTCACCACATCTTTCTGCGCCTTCTTTAATGACATCTTTTGCTTGTTTTTTGGTTCCAACAAACAAGATGCTCTGATGCTTTTCAACAGTAGAGATCACAACATCAATTGCGATACGAATTTGCTGCATGGTTTTTGCGAGGTCGATGATGTAAATCCCACTGCGCTCTTCAAAAATAAAGCGCTTCATCTTGGGGTTCCATCGTTGCTTCTGGTGGCCGAAATGTGCCCCAGCTTCGAGTAGATCCTTAATGGAAACAGTAACAGTCTGGTTTTGTGCCAAGCCTTGTCCCTTTTGTTTGACGACGGCATCCCAACTCTCAGGTTAGGATTTCGGTCTTGGTTAATATTGGTAAAAAAGCGCCTGGTCAGAATCGAACTGACGCTAATAGCTTGGAAGGCTATTGTTCTACCATTGAACTACAGGCGCACAATTCATCTTTTTTACCCTATTTCACTGATTTTTTCCAAGTGAAATCTTTATTTGTATCAGAATGGCGTCGTCCATGAGTTGCCCAACCCATAAGGATTCTGATGCAAAAATCTCTTTTCGAGGAAAAAGAGTAGAAGAGTGGGCTTATCGAATATTGGGTGGATAGATTATCGGGGACAGGTTTAAGGAAACATCTCCTTGTAGAGTTTTTCATGGGTAGAGAGTTAATTTAAATATTTATATACAAGCTACTTACATAATTAAAAACCATATAATATTGATAAATAGTTAGTTATGTTTTTATTATTAATTAGTAAAATAAATTATATATATGTTATAATAATATCTATAATTAAAACAAAATATCGAGAGTTAAATATGGATTCAATATCAAGTATAGCTTCAACTGTGGGAATTGGGCTCGTAGGAGCCGCTGTTTCAAGGACTTCTATGTGGGTCAGCAACAGTTTTGAAAGCGCAACAGGGCGACATGTTGGTCAGGCAACCGACTATATCATGCCAGAATGTGTAAAGAAGGCCTTTTCAATAGCTGGAAAAAGCTTTAACTATCCATTAAATGCCTTAAGTAAACAACTCCAGTACGTCTATATCTACAAACCTTATGAAGAAGATCGAATTGATATGAAAGAACTTGGAAAACGGGGACCTCAATTAGATAAGTTCCTAAAAATTATCCTTGCTCCAATTATGGAAGAGATCATTTTCAGAGGGGGAGTGCAAAAGCTCGGAGAAATGGGATTAGTTTCTTTAGGAATTCCTTCACCTTTGGCAAAAGTCATTTGCATTGTGGCAGCTAATACCATGTTTACGGCAGCACACTTAGAAGATCATACCCAATTCAATACAAGGGAGTTTTCTTCTGTTTTTGTTGGGGGAATGACAGATGGGATCATTTGCAGTGAGTATGGCTTAATAAGCTCGATTGCTTCGCATCTGTTTAGCAATTTGTCAACGTACTATATTAAGTAACGTTGTTATCCTCGAAGAACACTGGAGACACCAATAAAACTCCAATGATCAGGGTTGTAAGCGCAAAAAGTTGCAGAGGCATCGCCACCAATGACGTCGAAAGACTTCCCCTTCGTGCTTTTGCAACGCGTTGCATTATCTTGCCCATAAAGGAGAGTTGTCCCTTCTAATTTCTTTGCGGCATAGATAGCAATCATTGCCTCAAGCCGTGTGGGGACACTGTAACCGCTGAGAGTCAGGGCTTCTTTTTGTTGGTCAAATTTTAAATATTTATGGGTCGTCTCTCTAGACATCCAAAACCAGTATGTTTTGGGGTTTTCCCTGTGGTCGGCCTGAGAAAGACCCGATGTATCTTTTCCTTCAATTTCGTATAATTTGCTTATACTCATACTTTTAGGTACGCAGCATAGGATGTGGGTCTTAGAAAGCTCATCCGTGGCCTCTACAAGGGGCTTTGGAACGTCCGTAGCTTCAACATCGATATTAGCGACTTCTTTCCACTCATTTGGCCCCATAGTCAGCTTAGAAGTGCTTTTCTGGTGATCTGCGGAAGAAAGTGCTGATAGGAAGCTACTAAATAATCCTGAAATAGATGGCAATGAAAATGACGTCACTTGACTGGTCCCCAATTTTTGTTTATTGATGCCACACATTTTACATAATCTTCATAATTTAGGACCAGGCGTTTTTGTTAAAAGAAATTATTTGAAATAGAAATAGGGAGACTACTATTAATGGGTGCACAATAAGTATAGAGAGTAGTCACTTCAGATCTCAAGGAAGGAGCAACCTTCCTTTTGGCTTATTGCCTTTTTATCCTATAAATCTTGGTCTGGACCTCTGCTCCTACAGGGATCGATCACTTTTATGTGAAAGGAACAACTACTTGGAACCAATGGATACCTAAAAGAGGTCTCGCAAGGACTGGAATCCACCTTTTCCCTGCTTACCAATTCTCGGAGCTTATTGAAGAAATAACTTACCGCCCCTCTACAAAGCATGTATTTTTTATTCAGGATAGGGTATAATGGGTAGTCAAATGGATATGAATACGGAGCTCATCCTATGAAGAAATTTTTGCTTGTCCCCTTTGTCGCAGCATCACTAATGCTACCTCTTATAGCTAAAGAGGATACGACTAAAATTGAAAGCGTTAAATCTGAACAGGTTGTTGCTCCTCAGCAGAAGCTCATTGACGAAGTTCTATCCGATTATCGCGAAGGGAGGTATAATAATTTTTTGAAATCTATTGATGCTTCCTACAAAGAAAAAAGCAATAATTGGGAATTTAACTCGGCCTTAGAAGAGCGAAAAAAACTCTCGGAAATGGTTACCGATTATCAAGGAGAAAGAGGAGATGCCTTCAAGAAGGATATCGCCACTCTCCATGAAGCTCAGAATCGCGAACTCGTTGAAGTCTGTATTAATAATCCTCGCGAGAAAATTAGCAGTGAAGTCCGCGATATGGTTTTCTTTTCTCCAAACCCCCACGAACTAGAGAGCATTGAATACGTCCACCAACTTAGCAATAAGTTTAAAGGAGATGGCGTCACACCTCTAGAAAACAAGCTGATCAACATTGATACAGAATTCTGGCTCAAAGAACTCTCTATTGGCGTAGCACTCACTCAAGGTCAAATCGATCAAGAGACATTTCAAAAGCAATATCTCGTTCTCCAAGTAGAGAAAATGAAGCAAATGAAAGATGCTTGCCAGGGAGATCTCGTCGATGTCAAAATCAAATCTTACATTGATACTGCAGCAGAGGTCCTACCAAAAGTTAAAGCCTCAGCTTCAACAAGGCAATACCTTACCGCTCTAGGTCGCGACAAAGTCGCTCCTAAATGCGATGCAGAAAAGAAAATGCAATCGATTATGGCAAGCTACCTTCAGAAGGAAGATGCCCTTATCGAAAAACACTTCCAAAGTGACCAATAGTTTCACCCCATCACCTTGACAAATAGTCGCTTGCTTTCAAATCTTGACATTACTCAGTATATTGAGCAAAAGACAAAACGATGCATAAAAGACCTATATTCAATGAATTAAAAAAAAGGCTTCAAGAGCCTCGGAAGTTTATTCAGGCCCTTCTAGGCCCTAGGCAAGTAGGCAAAACAACTCTTGCACTCCAATTAGAGGAAAGCTTAAACCTCCCAACACACTTTATTTCAGCTGACACTGCTACACTGCAAGATTTAGCTTGGATTCAAGAACAATGGGAGAATGCGAGACAGCTTACCATTCCTGACAATGAAGCTCTACTCATCATCGATGAAGTTCAAAAAATCCCCCAATGGTCAAATGTTGTCAAAAAACTTTGGGACGAAGACACCCGGAAAAACACCCCCCTAAAAGTGATACTTCTTGGCTCCTCTCCTTGGCTGATGCAAAAAGGGCTGTCTGAAAGCCTCGCTGGCCGCTTCGAAATCCTTCCCATTACCCATTGGAGCTTAAGTGAAATGGAAAAGGGGTTTGCCTGGGATATAGAATCCTATCTCTACTTTGGGGGGTACCCAGGAGCCGCAACACTTTCTGATAAAAAAGACCAATCCTGATGGCTAAATTATATTAATGACTCGCTAATTGAAACAACCATCTCGCGAGATATCCTCCTAATGACACAAGTCAACAAACCAGCACTGCTCCGTCGCCTTTTTCAGTTGGGATGTAACTATTCTGGACAAATCCTCTCTTACCAAAAAATGTTAGGCCAGCTTCATGATGTAGGCAACACAACAACACTAGCTCACTATCTTGAACTCCTTAAAGGAGCCGGTATGCTTGCCGGCATCCATAAGTATACTTCTCAGTCGGTCCGCTCCCGCAACTCAAACCCTAAGCTCCAGGTTTTAAACACAGCTCTTATGAGTGCACAATCAGGAAAATCCTTTAAAGAGGCTTTGACTGATCGAGCGTTTTGGGGACGCATAACAGAGTCTGCTATCGGAGCCTACCTTCTTAACTCTATCCGAGAAACACAGATTGAAATCTATTACTGGCGTGAAAAAAATAAGGAAGTTGACTTCATCCTTAAAAAGGGAAGCTCCCTCTTTGCAATAGAAGTTAAAAGCAGCCTAAGAAACGAGGCTCTTTCTGGAATGCATGCCTTTTCAAAACTCCACCCCTCAGCCCGCTTGCTACTTATCGGCAGTGATGGAATCGCCGTCGAAACATTCCTAAAGACCCCCATTGACAAATGGTTCTATTAAGGGTCCTGGCTCAAATCCTTCCGCAAATAATGGAACGAAATATTTTGCGCATACCCGCCTCTTGTGTATTCAAGCACAAATCCCATTTTTTGGTAGAACACAAGCGCTTGAAAACTCATTGTTTCGACAAAAGCAAATGGATGTTTTTCTTTCTCTCCATATGCCAAAGCTTGATTTAACAGAATTCTTCCCACTCCTTTTCCTCGACTGTCTTTGTGAACCCACATATTTTTAACATGAAGAGCTCCCCAGAAAGCTCGAACAATAACCGCTCCAACATACTCTCCTCGCTGAAGAGCAGCAAAGGCTATAGATCTGCCGAACCCATCTTGGCCTGTTTTTTCTATCGCGTGCTCTTTAAATCCGTCAAAGATGATTTTTTCGAGTACGGGACCTGCATCTTCTTGTATAAACTCCATTTGCTACTAGTTCTCCTATTTTAAATCAGAGGGATTATGCAAAACCAGGAACGAAAAAACAACCATTAAGCAGTTCTTTTTTGTTTTTTTAGAAAAATTTTTGGGCTCTAAAATAGGCGATTTTCACCCTTATATGAAAATGGGCTAAATCGTTGATGTCGTGACACTTTTCTCGCGCTTTTTTTGTTGGTAAAAATCGAAATTTTTTCTAAGATGGAGCCCGTAATTAACAAAAGTGCCCCGAGAGGCTGGAACCTCCCGAGGCGTGAAACTAAGGAACCACTGTGTTGAAACAAAATAACCTTAGCTTCGGAACTCATTCTAAGAGTTTTGAAGGAAAAAATCTAGACTTCTTCCCAAAATACCTGCGCTCGACCGCTTCCAGCAGTCAATTTGTTGGAAACAACTCAAGCGCTTTTAGGAGGAAAAGAGCCCTTCATCACTATGAGGCTCTTCCTAGTCTAGGGTTAGATTCAAGCGCTGAGGTTCCTTCCACATTGAGGAGCTATTTATATGAATACAAACCTATTTTGGTCCAAAAAACTCTTTCAAAAATCCCAAAGGGTGCGGATTTCCTACGAGGAAATTGCTCGAAAATGTTGCGTTACAATACGCAGCGCTAAAAACTATATCAAAAGAGATCTCGAGGCAGGACTCATTCTACGAGTAAAAAATCGTTATACCCACCCTATTTTCAAACGGATTTGTGATGGGAAAAACACCTACCTCTTGACAGATCACGGAAAGGGGATTTTGGAGGAAAGCCATGACGTTTCATGAAGATCTAGACGAGCTTAAAGAGCAAATCGATAGAATGGTTTCCATCAGACAACTCCAAAAATTCCTGATCCAAAAGGACCTGGATCTATCCATTTCACTCTCTACAACCGGCTTTAGCTGCGTTGAATGGAGTGTTTCATTAGGCAACTTGAAGGGGGCCCTCATGCTAGGAATGCAGTTACAGCTAACTAAAATTTCCGATGACCTCATCCTTGCTGAAACGAGGCACACCGAACCATTTAAATTTGATCAGAGAAGTCCCCTGAACCAAAAAGAGTTGTTAAAAATGTTAAAACGTGGAATCAAAAATTGCGCGGAAAAATCTTTTCTTTTTCCTTATGTATCAACAGAGGAAAAAGCCAGTCATACCCTCTTGTTATAGGTTTAAAAAGTGTTACTTAATCAGTGATTGAACCAATCAATAGGGATTTGCTATCGTTAAGGTATGAGTGCCCGCGATATTCCTCACAAAGCTAATTCTGTTCTGCATTTACTTTTGATTGCGTTTTTAATGATTACGCTTCGAGTGTGGTACCTGGCCACAATCAAACATGAGGAGTATCAGGAAAAAGCTCTTAGACCTCAGAGGCGCAGTGTGGTGGAGCCCGCAGCACGGGGAACGATTCGGGACCGGTTTAACATTCCCCTCGCGATCAACAAGGTGCAGTACAATGCAGCGGTTTGCTTTGATCACATTCGTGAAATCCCCCTTGTAACTTGGGAAAAGAGAGAAGGGAAGAAGGTTAAGGTCTATGAAAGGCGCCGTCACGTAGAGAAATTGGCAGAAATGCTTGGCAATGCTCTCGAGATGGATCCTGTGGGAATTGAAGATCTGATCTACAGCCAGGCTTCGATCTTTCCTAATACTCCGTTTATCATCAAAGAAGATCTCTCTGAAAATCTCTATTATCGCCTTAGGCTTCTTGAGAAGGATTGGACAGGTTTGACAATGCAAAGGGCAGCAAAAAGATACTATCCTCAAGGGAAAGTGGGCTCTGATATTTTAGGGTATATGGGGGCGATCAATCAAAGACAGTACATCGCCATTGCCCAGGAGATAGAGGAGCTTTCACTATTCCTTGAACAAAGGGAGGAAGGGCTCCCTGTTCCTCTTCCAAAGGGGTTCTTTAGCAGTCATAATGTTGAACTTCGCCTTTCCGAACTCAGGGAAAAAGCCTACACAATTCATGCGCATGTTGGGAAAACTGGGATAGAGCGAAAGTTTGATGAAGCCTTGCGAGGCTCTTATGGAAAGAGAGAAGTGGAGCTCGGAGCTCGGGGGCGTTTTATCCGCAATTTGCCAGGAGGAAAGGAGGCAGACTCAGGAGAGAGGATCCTTTTGACAATCTCTTCCGAGCTTCAGGCCTACGCAGAAGAACTCCTCACCCTTAACGAACAAGATCGGGAACGCCATTTTGCTCAAGCAGGGAAGGGCCACGACAAGATCCCCTCGCCTTGGATTAAGGGGGGAGCGATCGTTGCAATGATTCCTTCAAGTGGCGAGGTGGTAGCTCTTGCTTCGTATCCTCGATTCGATCCCAATGATTTTAATTTAACCGACAAGGATCGCCACGAAAAAACACAGTCGATCTTGAAGTGGCTAGAAAATCCTCGTCATGTGGGAGCCATATGGGATGGCCGCTCTCCAATGGAGCGGGAATGGCTAACTTACACAGAAAAGGAGTCTCTTTCTTGGGACCACTTTCTAAGCCATGTTCTATCCAATACTTGCCAGGTAAAAAAGGCTCTTAAAAAAATCCCCAATGTCTATGAAGCAGTCCACCTCCAACATGTCTTGGGTGCTATCCACAAAGTCATGGGAAGTGAAACGGTTGAAGAAACAATCAATGCTCTTTATGGGGGAGAAGTCCCCGCACTCGTCCAAGAGATGCGCAGAGAAATCGACCCTACCCTTACGCCCATTAAACACAACCTCGACAAACTCCTTTTTCTTGATCTCTTGAGGCTCATTGCAAATGGAACGGATTTTTCAGAATCTCATCTTGAAATGGTAAAGCATGTTCCTTTAAGTCAGTATCGAGAACTCACCCAAGCGTTTGTTTTTCTCAAAAAGGAGATTAAAGAGAGGGTAGAAACTCTCTATCATGATCGGATGTTTCCTCTATGGAGAAAGAAGCATTTCAAAGCCTACCTCAAAGAAAAACGGGAGGAAGAAAAAAAGCGAAAAACTTACCCCCACCCTTATACGGACTATCTAGCAGAAGCAGAAAAGACGCTGTTCTCTGAATTTTGGGATAAGCATCAGTGGAAGTTTTTTGATGCTTTTATCTACGGCAATGTCTCAAAAGATTTCGATCTTCACCCCTTTCTGTTTCATCTTGTCTTAACAAGTAAAGAAGCTGAAGGGAAGCTTCTAGCAAGCTTGGATTTGATGCGGGCAAGAAAGGTTCCCTTCAAGTTGATGACAACATTTCGCTCTTTTAATGAGCTTTCTGATCCCCTTTGGGGACGCTATTATTCTCTTCGAAGTAAAACATTGCAGGGACTTGCCGGATCCTTTTATCCACGCAATGGCTTCGGATATGGAAAGTCCTATGCCTATGGGAGATCAACCCCCATTGGCTCACTTTTCAAAGTTGTCACGGGGTATGAGGCTCTCAAGCAAATCTATCAATGCGGCCTCCCTTCCCTAGAAATTATTGATGAAATGAATACAAATATCACAACTGAAAATGGAATTGTTTTGGGGCGGCACCTTGATGGATCTCTGATTACCCGCCACTACAAAGGAGGAAGACTCCCACGAAGCCATACCAGCTTGGGCCGCATTGATTTCGGTGCCGCAATGGAAAGATCAAGCAACATCTACTTCTCTCTCCTAGCAGGTGAGGTCATCAATCACCCTGCAGAACTGCAAAAAACGACAGAACATTTTGGATTTGGAAAGCCTACAGGGATTGATCTTTACGGGGAAACGGGGGGATATGTTCCTGATGATCTCCGGGATAATCGAACGGGCCTCTACTCTTTTGCAATTGGGCAACACTCACTTGTTGTCACCCCACTTCAAACGGCTGGCATGCTTGCCACAATTGGAAATGGAGGCGCGATTTTAAAACCCCAAATTGTAAAGATGCGCGCAAGCCCAAAGGGAGTCAAGGAAACAGAGCGCGAGGTCCGACGGGTCATTGATATGCCCACGAAAGTGCGGACAGATCTCATGGAAGGAATGCGACGGGTGGTCATGGGCGCAAAAGGTCCTGTTCAGCCCTACCGGATCCGAGCCCTATACGAACACCCCAAATGGATTCCAGAATATAAAGCGCTTCAAGATCAGTTTGTAGGCAAAACCTCAACAGCGGAATTTGTCTACCGTCCGACACTCGACAGGGAAGGAGGACCTCTAATCTGTAAGGATATTTGGTTTGGATCACTCTCCTTTAAAGAGGGAGACGACTACCGAATTGATATGCCGGAGCTCTCTGTCGTGGTCTACCTAAAATTTGGGGACTACGGGAAGGAAGCAGCCCCACTGGCAGCTCAAGTGATTAAGAA
The DNA here is from genome assembly GCA_018399055.1 of Simkaniaceae bacterium. Classification (GTDB taxonomy): domain Bacteria; phylum Chlamydiota; class Chlamydiia; order Chlamydiales; family Simkaniaceae; genus Neptunichlamydia. The sequence goes on from CP073762.1 coordinate 86,278, forward strand.
GTGGAGAGAAATTATCTCTAAAGACTACCATGGCGAGCCATGAAAACAAAAATTCTCTACATCTTCACACTCATCTTGATTGCTGCTTTCCCCTTTGGCGATCTGTTTTTTAAGGTTTTTCGTGGGATATCGGTCTCCTTTTTCCACCATTTTGAGAAAACCGCTCCTTTTGCCGTATCCCTCCCTCCTCTCTTTGAAAAGTATATCCACTTTTATCTCACCGACTTTTGGATTGTAGGACTCCTGATTGGCGCACTTCTCTTAAAGGAAGTTAGAATCAAAGAGCTCTTTTTTAACCGCCATTCTCGCTACCTTTCTCTCTATAGTTTTGTTGCAATTTTTTCTATTCTCTTTTCGGTGTTTTCTTCCTACTTTTTTCAGTATGTCACCCTTCTAAACCTAGCGATTGCTTGTACCGCCTTCCACCTCATCTATCTGCTCATGAGTAAAAGAGCTGAATGGATCCCTATAGCACTCTGGTTTTTTATAGGAATTGCTTTCCTTGAATGTTTGATTGGAACTGGGCAGTTCTTATTCCAGAAAAGCTTAGGCCTTTCCTTTTTCTCTGAAGCACAAATCAATCCTTCAATGAATAACATCGCTGTCTATCCTCTGACTGAGGGAAATCGCGCCCTTTTTGACAAGCTGCCTTGGATCACTGAGGGGCATTCTCTCATTCTTCGAGCTTATGGCACGTTTGATCATCCCAATATCTTTGGGGGATATCTGGTGATTGCTCTTTTTGTGTCCTATTTTCTCTTTATTCATACTGATACCCGAATCAAAAAGGGTCTCCTTTTAGCACTTATCCCTTTGCTTATTCTTACCCTAACGCTTACCTTTGCTCGAGGCCCATTCTTTGCTTGGATGCTCGGAACAGTTCTGTTTTTTAGTGTGGGGCTCATTAAAAAAATGCAGGGGTTTTTGAAGTTGGGAACATGGATTGGAGGAGCTTTTCTCACTGCAATCCTTCTTCTATTTCAACAACTCGCCGCGCGAGGGGGGTTTGTAAACTACAATGCTTTATCGGGAGCCTCAGATAGTGGGCGCTTTCTCTATTATAAGTTAGCCTCAACCCTTTTTCTCCATCACCCTTTTCTAGGAATTGGACACAATGGTTTTGCCCTTTTTCCCTATGAAGCAGTTGACCCTACCCTTGCCGGAGCCAATCCCACTGGAGCTCTTGCCCACAGTATTTACCTGCAAGTGGCTTCTGAAACAGGAATAATCGGCCTTGGAATGCTCGCCCTTTTTATCTTTTCTCTTGTGATCCCCACCTTCAAACAGAAGATCAGTCCGCTTTCTCTCACGCTTATAACGATTCTTTTTTCTCTTTTGTTGATGGGAGTTGTGGATCATTTTCTCTGGGCCTACAACGCAGGAAAACTCATGCTTCTGATCTTTTGTGCTCTTCTCGCTGCTTACACAAAGGCAAGAGAGTGTCCTTCGCTTTCCCATGCAAAATAGGGCTTAAGATCAGAGAACGGATGGTCCTCTAGTCTTAGTGCAATAACATCGGCGCTCCCAAAAAAGGATTTCGGAAGTGAATTCTCTAGCCCTATAGGAAGAGATAAAAGAATCACTTCGTACTCTTTCTTCATCTCGTTTAGGAACGTCTCAAACTTGAGACTGCGCAATATTTCATCCCCAAACGAAGTATTTCCCCCCATGGGAATATAATCACCATAGTGTTTCACACGAATACTTGGAATCTTTGCATCCCCTTCTAAATAATGGATGAGCCCTGGAAGATTGCTTTCCTTCACTTTCTTTTTAAAATTAAGATCCATCACAAGAACGCGTTTTCCTTCTTTGTTGAGCAACTCAGCAAAAGAAGGCGCATAATCGTCTCCATTTCCAAGCACCAAGCAGGCTACGATGGGAGACTTTTTTTCTCCTTTTAGAAGAAGAGAGAATCGCCTTAACACCTCAATATCATCTTTTTTAGTCAGAGGTCCTATTACTTTCTCCCCTCGAACTCTCATGTTTCGAAGCGTCAGAGGAAACCCGCGATAAAGATAATAAATAAAACATCCTGCAAAGGTAACAAGGGCTCCTAAAAAGGCACCAATCACCCCAAAGACCTTCAAAAGGGGCGGCTTAGGACTCAAGGAGGCATGCGCATAATCGATAGGTCCAGACTCTAAGATCGAAAGGTTTTGCTCAATACTCTTTGACTCAACTAAGTGAACCAAAGCCTCTAACATTCCTTTGTTCATATCTGAGGCAAACTTTAGACGATGTTCACGCAGCCAAGTATCGGGGACCCCTTCCATCTCTTTTTTGATATCTTTCAATTGCCCTTTGACAAGGACTTTTTCCTTCCCTAAATGGGCCAGCTTTTCTTCGATACGATCTTCAACCTGCTTCTCTATCAAAGAAACCTCCTGGCCAAGCAGGTCAAGAATGGTCATCCGGACAGATTCAATGCGATCTTCGTTCCTTTCGCATTCAAGCTGAGCAAGTAAAACACTTTGCTTTATATGACGCCCTAAATCATCCTTCATTCGAGAAAACTGTTTTTCCAATCGTTCCTGCTCTTTTTCAGTGAGGGTACGCTCCTTCCGAAGTTTCTGCTTCATTCCTCCCATTTCTCGTACCATTTCTTGACTAAGCGGATCGGGAAAGATTGAGGAAAGAGAGACCCATTCCGCATCTTCTTTTTCAATTTGTTCTTTTGCAAAGCTAAGCTCTCGAATTTTTGACCTAGCATTATCGCGCCCATGCAAATAGGTAAAGAGCAGTTTGCGCGCGGTCTCTAGATCAATCCCTCGATATTCCTCTGCCCTACTTGTCCCGTGAAAAAGACGCTGCTTTAAAGTCCCTTCCTGCAATGAGAGAAGGCGCAGTTGGTTTTTGAGATAGGCGCTTGGTAATTGTGTCCCAGAGGTTTCATAAGCAAATTGAATTAACCTCTTCTTTTCCAGCTGCACTTTTTTGAGCTGGCTAGCGTCGGGGGATAAGATTTTCCCAAATTCCCCTACCTCGACAAGCTTTTGATCTTTTTGGCGAATGGCGTGACTCATTGCAGAGAAAAAGGAATCCACTCCTGTCTTCACTCTGAGTTCTTCGCGCTCAATAGCATCTAAGCGTCGCACTTGCCCAGAAAGGGTTTTTTCATAACTAGGCTGACCAATGAGTGCCAAAGTCAAAGCGTCCCTCTCCTTTGCAATTCCATGAAGCTCTTCCTGGAGCTCTACAACTTCACTCCCCAATCCTGTTGCCAGATGGGGATTACTCCCTAACAACTCCCCAAATTTAAGATCGATTTCCATTAAGTCATTCACGAGATCTTGCTTGCGGCTTTGGAAGAGAGGTAGCTGCTGCCCAAGATTCAATGCCCCTTTAGATTCGATGTTCTCCTTTAGGTAGGCAACGTGTTCTTTGAGAAGCTCATTCATGCTTTCTGTGTAACTATTTCGCCGCTTTTGGAGATAGGCAATTTGCCCTTCCGTCACTCTAGAGTTCTCTGTTTCAAGATAATTTTTATAGGTCTCCATGATTTCGTTAAGCAATCGCATGCCAAAATGACGATCTGCATGAATCATTTCCAAACTAAGCAGTGAGGCGTCCCCGTGAACAAGAAGGACTTCAAAAAGCTTCCGCATTTGGATGACCTTTTCCGAAAGCGAGGAAAATGAAAGAGGATAACTATTGCGAAGTTTCATCCCTTTAGGAGTTTCTTTTAATGTGAAAGTCATTTCATTAAAGGAGACCTTTTCCCCTACTATTCCTTTCGTAAGTACGTGACTTTTTCTGTCCCGCACTTCAAAAGACTCTCGTGAGGTGAAGAAAATGAGAAATTCTTTGGGATATTCTCCTAAGTAACGAACATTCTCAAAAACAAACCGAGAGGCCTCCGCAATCGGTCTTCCTCTTTCAGCATCTAGCGACTCAAAAAAAAGACGCTTTTTTCTTTCAAGATTTGTCTCAATAGGAATGTCTGCTTGCATTCCAAGCTTCATAATCACAGGTTCTAAAATGATTGATGAAAGAAGCAATACGTGCCCCTCTTTGGCCACCCCACCCATTCCTAATGTCTGGAGGAATGAATCAAACACACCTCCTCCAAAAGGCATTTGAGAGGGTCCTACTTCTTTAAACACTGCTTTCACCTCATGACGGACAGGAACCTGAGATCTTTTAAAAAACCCAAACAATCCACAAAAAAGAGCCCCTGCAAGAATCACCCATTTTGTTTTGAACACAAGTCGCTTGATATCGGAAAAAATGATGAAATTTTCGGATTGCGTCATTGGATAGCTATGACTCCTGCGACCCCTTTACGGAATAGTTCAATGCCTGTGAGTGTCGGGAAGATTTGCTGAATAAAACGGTTCCACTCGGTAATGGGTGTTGCTGCAACATAAACAATATCACCGGGCATCAAAAGCATACTGGAGGTGGGAAGGCGCATAACGTGTTTCCAGTTTAAGGTATAGATTTTAGGACGCAAAATATTGCCTCGAATGACTTGAATCACTCCCTTATCACCCGTGAAAGGGATCCCTCCTGCCATTGCAAGGGCAGATCGAAGAGGCAACGATCCATTGGGAACATCAATGACGCGCTCCTGCCTCACTTCTCCCATTACCATCAGCGTTGAAGCTGAAGTCTCTGCAATGTAGAGCTTATCACCTCCGCGCATCACCACATTCTGACTCATGTCCCCCTCTTTCACAAGTCTGTTCATATCAACAGGAACGGGCACGCCATCTCGCACCAAATAACTCTTGAAAAAATTTGCATTTGGGGGAACCTTGGCTTCAGCAAGCACCTCAAACAAGCGAAGCTTCCCATTAACAGGAAGGGTTGACTGACTCACCATCCCGGCCAATTCCACTTTTTTTTGCTTCCTTTTGGCAAACGAGAGAAAAACCTCTATTTCATCGATTTCTTGGTCGTAAGCTTCTTGAATTCTATCACGTGCTTCTCCGAGTTTTAGTCCTACAATTTCGATTGGTCTTAATTCGGGAAGAGTAATTTTCCCTCCTGAGACTGGATAGCCTATCTCCTCTCCGATTGCCCGCACCGCATTTACCAAATCGCCGCGCGAAGGGTGAAATAGAGCGACCTTTAGGGAGTCTCCGTCTTCAACCGTATTGGTATACTCTTCGAGAAGTTCTGGCTTAAGGGCCATTAAAGGCTGCCCCTCCATCTCCAAAATCGAAAACTTTCCCTCTTTGATTTTATAAGAATCGATGACAAACTCATCCGCACCGACAACCTGCGAGCCCTTGTACGGAGTGTTCGAACATGCTGCAAGGAAAAGTGATAGAACCATAATCAATAGATTTGGTACTCTAAATACATGAGAGATAAAAAAAAGTTTATATTTATTACTGGGATTGCAGGCTTTATTGGCTTTCATCTTGCTTCTTCACTAATTAAAAATGGAGATTATGTGATTGGGTGTGATAATTTCAATAATTATTATTCACCTGATCTCAAAAGAGCGCGCGCCGATCAGTTGCGCAGCCTCGGTATTGAAGTCATCGAAGAAGATATCCAAAATATCCGCTCTCTAAAACAAAACATCACACACATTGTGCACTTAGCAGCGCAGGCAGGAGTCCGCTATTCCATAACGCACCCACAACCTTACAGCGACTCTAACCTCGATGGCTTTTTAAAAGTCCTAGAACTTTGCCGCAGCATTCCCAACGTGAAACTCATTTTTGCGTCTTCCTCTTCTGTTTACGGCGGCAATACCAAGATTCCTTTTTCTGAAACCGACCCTACAGACTCCCCCATTAGCCTCTACGCAGCGACAAAAAAATCGGGGGAACTGATGGCTAAAAGTTACCACCACCTCTACAATATTCCCATGGTGGGGCTCCGGTTCTTTACAGTTTATGGCCCATGGGGGCGTCCAGATATGGCTTACTACTCGTTCGCAGAAAAGATTCAGAGAGGCGAACCTATTCCTGTTTTCAACCACGGAGAAATGGAGCGAGACTTTACCTATGTTGACGATATTGTCCAAGGAACGATTCGGGCACTTGATCGTTGCAACGGATATGAAATCTACAATCTTGGTAATAACAAGCCAGAGCCTCTTATGCATCTCATTAAACTTCTCGAAACGCACATTAGGAAAAAAGCATTGATTGATTTTCAACCCATGCAGATGGGAGATGTTAAAACCACTTATGCCGATATCCAAAAAGCTGAAAAAGACCTTGGCTTTTCACCGACCACTTCTCTTGACGTTGGAATCGCAAAATTCTCTGAGTGGTTCCAGGCCCAAAGCAGGCCCTTTTAACATTTGCTTTATTATCCATGAAATGCTATTCAGAAGACAAGTGAGTTGCACACTAAAGGTATTGGCATGAGATTTTATAAATACTTGTTTCTATTTTTTTCCTTATTGGTTCCCTTTTCTTTAAGCTCTAGTACATGGACTGATGGGGCTGCAAATGACAACTGGACTGATCCGAGCAATTGGGATTCCGGTTTTCCAAATAGCATTGGAGCTGAAGCTGACTTCCCAACGCTTGGAGCTGCGCAAACTGTAACTGTAGACGCAGGAATTACAGTTAGTCAGATCCATTTTGATTCCACAGTTGATTATATGATTAATGGTCCAGAAGCGATATCGTTTTCAGGAAAAAACGAGATTATAGTTGAGAATACCGGCACACATACGATTGCAGCACCTATTAAACTCAATCCTAATTCCTTAGATATTTTTAATAATACCGCTAATCCTTTGACCATTTCAGGAAATATATCAGGAAGTGATTCAATGAGCATCCGCACAGGTCTTACAATACTGAGTGGTACAAATTCATATAGCGCCGGGACAACAATCCTTGCAGGCGCCGCTGTCCAAGTTAACACAGCACAATCCATTGGAAATCGCCTTACTGTGGATGGTAACTTTGTAATGAGTAGTGGAATAGGGACAACAAGTCTTAATGCATTAAATGGCTCAGGCACTGTAGATTTAAACGACAATACCTTACATATTGCTGCTGGGGACTTTTCTGGAACGCTTAAAGAAACAGCTGGACCAGGAAACATTATCAAAGCTTTTGCTAATACTCTCAACCTCTCAGGGGCAAATACCTATACAGGAACAACAACGATCCTACAAGGAACCCTTAATGTAACAGGAAGCATTGCTAATAGCTCTGTACAGATTAATTCGGGAGCTTTCTTAACAGGAACAGGGAGTGTGGGTCTAACCACTAACGATGGAACAGTCAGCCCTGGAACCTCCATTGGGACACTCACGGTCAATGGAAATTATACCCAAAGTGCTTCAGGAGATTTACTCATAGAGATCAGTGATGACGGGACCTCAGATCTTCTGAACATTACCGGAAATGCAAACCTTGATGGAACCCTAACCTTAGAGCCAGAACCGGGGATTTATCCCGCAGGATCAACATTTACTTTTATGAACTATGCTTCAAGAGCAGGCACTTTGACTCTTATAGAAGACTCTTCGTTAGATTTTTCCATTAACTACTTTGGAACATTTGCTCAACTTGCTAATGCCCTTCATGGAGCGGTTCTTCCTATTCCTAAACGGCTTTTGACTGGAAATGCTCGCCAAGTTGCTGACTACTTATTTTGTCGTAATTTTCTCCCTTCCAACCCCGATCTTCTAAGCGTTATGTCTGCTTTAGTGAGCGTTCCTGCCAATGAATTTGCAGAGGATCTTGTTAAGTTGTCTCCAGCACAGTTTGGAGCGCTCCCCTTGACAAATCTTCATAACAATCGAATCATTGCCGATGTGATTATAGAGAACACAGAAAAGTTCTATTGGTGCGACTCTTGTGATTCTCAAAATAATTCCCAGGAAGACTGCCAAGCAAATAGAAACGATACTTCTGTATGGATTGCTCCCATTGGATACTATTACGATCAAGATGGGATTCAGGATCAAATGGGTTTCGATGCCTATGCTGTTGGAGTGGGCATAGGAGCAAGTCACCTCTTTTTTAATTCTTTTCATGTTGGAGGAGGAGCAGGATATACTTATTCCAAGATTGATTGGGACAAAGACAGAGGAGATGGTCATATCAATTCTGTCTATCTTGGGCCATCTCTAGGGTGGAGCCAGAAGAATGCTTTTATAAATCTCTTAGTGATGGGTTCTTATAATTATTACGATATCGATCGCAATATTAAATTCCCAGGTGTGAATCGGACTGCCTCAAATAAACATCATAGTTATGATGTTCTTGCAAGACTCGATGGTGGATATAAATTCCGTATCAATACCGGAGGGAAACTTGACCACATCTTTATTCTTCCAGAGGCCCGTGTAAGCTACTTAAATATCTTTGAAGAGCGGTATACAGAATCGGGTGCAGATAGCATTAACCTGACTGTTGATAGCAAATACTCAGCTTTCTTGCAGCCCAATATTTTAGTTAAGTTTTTAAGAGATTTTCATACACCCACATTGTGTGTTACACCCGCCTTTCAAGTAGGCTGGATATCCAACATTTCTCTCTCCTCAGGAAACTATAAGTCAAGGTTCTATAAACAGGAAACATGTCAGCCACATTTCGTTGTGAAGAGTTTTACCCGCAATACCAATCAACTTTCACTGGGTCTTGATCTCAATATCCGACATATCAGCGATTGGATTATCGACTTGGGATATCGGGTCGATTTTCTTGATAAGAACTATGTGATGGATGGGAAGATTAAAGTGGAAAAACGCTTTTAACCGCTGTCACACTGAATTCCCGAAATGCGCACCAGTTCCAAAACGGGGCTGCAAAAATCTTCTAGTTAATTTTTGACGTTTTCCCTACAATGCCTTCAAAACTTTGGAGTGTAACGATGTTTAAGAAGGCGCTGCTCATTCTTACTAGTTTTCTGCTGCTTTCAACAGGGTTTGCAGAAGATGTTTGGACGATTACAGATATCCAACCTTGGAGAAATACCTTCATCCTCACGATGGACAATGGTACGGTTTGGAAGTTTCAGGAAGATCCCGGCAAGACAAAGTACCACACGATCTATCAACCTGACGGGCGAGGAGGATACTGGCCCAACAATGTTCCCTACCATGTTCCTGGAAGAAGCAGTAACAACATCAACTATTTCCAAAAAGGTGACCCCATTAGCCCCTGCTTTTTTGAAGGGACTATCCTTGTTTTGAAAGATATGCAAGGAGAAAACCCTATTGGTTGCGCTCTCGAAGAATATCTACCCAATACTCTTTCCTCAATCTATGAAATCGATTCCAAGGGCTATTCTGTCATCATGTCAGATGGTCACGAGTGGACATTTAGTTGGTGGCAAGCATGGGCAAGTTACTATTGGGAGACAGGAGACACTTTGGTTCAAATGAAGCTTAGCCGCTCGAAAGAAGTTGTCAATCTCGACCGCCTTCTTCGCAAACAAGCGTACTTTTTTGCGGAGCCCTACTGATGAAAGTCATCTATCCAGGAACCTTTGACCCTCCGACGAAAGGGCACCTCAGCATCATTACTAGAGCAAGTGTTCTTTTTGACACTGTAGAAATTGCAATTGGGATCGACACCGAGAAAAATGCACCACTCTTTACCCAAGAGGAGCGCCTCAAGCTTTTGCAAACCCTCACCCGAGATTTCATGAACGTTTCTGTGAGTTTTTTTGAGGGGTTACTTACGCAACATGCTAAAGAGCTAGGATGCGCTTTCATCGTGCGATCTCTTCGAACCTATACCGATTTTGAACATGAAAGAACTCTTGCCCATACGAATAAAAAACTGAGTGGTATCGAGACGCTCTTTTTACTTCCTGACGAAGAATATCAGTCGATCAGTTCAACTTTGATTCGCGATATTGCAAGGAGGGGTGAAGATCTCTCCCCGTTTATTCCTGAGGTTATAGCTTCACAAGTGTCCGAAACGCTTCGGGCAAGGCTTCAATAAGATCACTTGCAATCATGTCATATGAAGTGCGTTCTTTTGCGGCGATCTCTCCCGCTTCCCCGTGCAAATAAGCTCCCAAAGCAGCAGCCTCTCGCCCCTTTACACCTTGCGCAAGAAGAGATGCTATCATTCCCGTCAGGACATCCCCTGTTCCCGCAGTGGCCATTCCGGGGTCTCCCTTTGCAACGATAAGTGGCAATAACTTAGGATGAAAAATCCATGTCGGCGCTCCTTTTAAGATGACTGTCACTTCCGTTTGATCTGCAAAAGCTTGGCACGCCTGATGATCAACAACGCTGCTTCCAAGAAGATGCATCATCTCTTTGCGATGCGGAGTCAATATGGATCCTTTGGGGAAAACCTTAATATGGTAGAGGGCATCGGCATCTATCACCATAGGAACGCGCAACTTAGCAACGAGACCTTGCAGGAAGGTGTGCATCTCTTCACCTTTTCCCACACCAGGACCGATTAGACACGCTTTTGCACGTTTTCCCTCTTCCAAGATCACGCTATCATCGCCCCATCTGTAAGGCGTTCGAATGAGTTCATACGCCGAGGGAACAAGTTCTTTCTCCATTCCTTCGGGGTGAAATAATCTTACGATTCCCGCGCCTGTACGAAGTGCTGCTAAGCATGAGAGCATTGCCGCCCCCGGCATCCCGGGTGAGCCCGCAACTGCTATGACATATCCCGCCTCATACTTATGACGATCTCGTTTCAGCTGCGGCAAAAGTCCTGGAAGTGCTTTCTCATTGAGAAGAAACCCTTCTCCTTGCGCCTCTTCAGTATATTTCTCCTCCATTCCAAAGTCGATAGCGTGGAGTTTCCCGATATGGTTGTACCCCTCCCCTACAAAAAAACCACGCTTTGCCATTCCCAAATAAAGCGTCTCATCTGCACAGATCGCAAGTTTAGCCTCGCCTGTGTTTCCATTCACACCTGAAGGAATATCAATTGCTAAAACGGGGAGCTTTGACTCATTGACTTTTTTGATGACTTCTTTGATCTTCCCTTGAACTTCACCCTGAAACCCTGTTCCTAAAAGGCCATCGAGGATGACCCCATTAAGCTCCAACTTATCTTGCTGCTTCCCTTCAAAACCTTTTCCATGCTTCTGGCAAAGAGGGCTTGCTTCCTCCATTTTCACAACATGAAAAGCTTCAACGTGGAATCCCCGATTGAGCAGAAAAGTTCCTGCAACATAGGCATCGCCTCCATTGTTTCCCTTTCCGATGAGCAACGTAATCTTTTTGTCCAGGCCCCGTTCTTTAACAAATTCTTCAACACGATCAGCAATTCCTTCGCCAGCTTTCAGCATATACGCTTCATCGGAAGCCCCAACTTCCATGCTAACTTTCTCGATCCGCGCCATCTCATCAGAGCGCACCACTTTCATGCCTTCAAGTCTATTATCCATGCACCCAATCTATCATAGCTAGCTCAACTTTCAAAGAACTTGTTTATGCAAAAATTATAATAAGATCCGTACGAAATTGACAAAAATAAGCTCTGCTTCAAAAGAATTCAAGTTCAAGTCTAGCAGACAACTCTATTAAAACATGGCCTTGCTCGTTCCCAATTTTTGAAGCGCTTCCGTAGAAAGCTTTCGCTTTTTGACCTTCCCCCAAAGATTTGTAAGCACCTCCCATACGGTAATTGGCTGTCCCTATAAACTCCTGATTAGCCAATTTCTCCCCAATCTCTAAATATTTTTTGAAGCATTGTAGAGCTTTTTGATTTTCTCCAAGAGATTGGTAAATGTCTCCGACACGACAATAGACCCTCCCTACAAGCTCTTGATCTGCTAGATATTCTGCGATTTTTAAATATTCCTGATAGTATTTTTGGGCTTGCTCGTAATCATCTAGAGCATCGTAAATGTTCCCGATTTTGTGGCAAACACTGCTTGCAGTTTCCTTGTCTAGCTCCTCTATTACAACGTCAAAATGCCTAAGATAGTATTGCAGCGCGTCTGTATAATGCCCAATAGATTGGAAAGCGTTTCCAATTTTAGTGCACGCACTTGCTTTGTCCTTTTTACCACTGACTCTCCCAAGAACACGCTCAAAATGATTCTTCATTTCTTCAGAGGAAATCAATTGGAGTGTTTTACCCTCTTTAATTAAGTAGGAATTCTCTCGAATCTTTTGTTCAAATGTTTCGGTCTCTCCCTTAAAAGTCCGACCCTTTCTGGGGTGACACTCTTTCAAAATCGCCGATTTTACATCTTTTATTCTTTCTGTAGTAAGATTTCTTATGTAGTATAGTCTTACCTTTTGTTCGAGATATGTCTGGGTAAATTCTAACTTCTCAAGTCCTCCACTGGTTAAAATATGGGTGTAATGGATTCCGCCTATAGCCATGGTTCCCTCCTTGTTGACTCAGCTGATCGTAATATGTGAGGCAGGATTATGTAGGGAAACCGATATTTTAGTAAGCATTTTTCATGCAAATAGATGATTTCAACCTAATCTTGGGATAGCTCCATAAAAAAAAGATGCCCACCTATAAAAAGGCGGGCACCCAACCACATAGGGGAATGTAGGTTTAAAATTTTCGGCCAAGCGCAAAATAACCTAAGGCTATTCTATCTGGGCATTAAGGAAAATCTTCTGGATCTTGATCATACGTATGAAATTCACCCCGAATTTATTCCTAACTCTTGCTGGGAATAGCCCCCTATTCCTAGCAAGGGTAGGAATAAGTTCTTACTTAAATAATGCAGCATTGAAAATGGGATGAATGAAGAAAGATATATCCCAATTCCTGCGCACCCTAAGCGACTTATACTGAACCCTCTATGAAGCATAGCGCTTCGCAACCAAATCATGCCCGATTCGGCCTCTAAAAACTGCGTGTATATCCGTTTATTAGATTATCAAGAGGATCAGTCTCGTCACCCAAAGGGGCTGGAAACCGGGATTTATTCTGAAGTTTAGTAGATTAGTTATAACTCAGGGAAAATCCATTCCTTCGTATCTCAATCTTAATACAATCTTTATTTTTTGACAAATAAATTATTTAATTAACTGATTTCAAATAACTTAAATCAAAGATGCTCTTGCTTGACAGCCCGAGTCAGGAGTGCCTCAACAGCCTCTCTGGGGTTAACCCCTTCATATATAATGGAATAAATTGCTTCAGTAATCGGCATATCTATCCCCTTCTTAGCACTGAGCTCTAAAGCTGATAGACAGGTATAGGCTCCCTCAACAACCATCCCGATCTTTTTCCTAGCCTGATCAGGAGAATACCCTTCAGCTAGAAGCTTCCCAAAGATATAGTTCCGGCTAAGGGTCGATAGACAGGTAGCACATAGATCCCCTAGTCCTGAGAGACCATTAAGAGTGTCGGCCTCACAGCCAATCGTCTCTCCAAGCTTTCGGATCTCATGAAGACCACGAGTCATCAAGGCTGCCTTTGTATTTTCACCATATCCAAGACCATCGGAGATTGCACAGGCGATCGCGATGATGTTCTTCATTGCACCTCCAAACGAAACCCCTCTCATATCCGCATTAGGGTAAACCCTAAAGCAAGAGGTGGTAAATGCCTCACAGATTTGCATCATAAGACCGTTATCATAGCTTGAGGCAACAACAGAGGTTGGGAGCTTGCGCATGACTTCTCCAGCTAAACTGGGGCCACTAAGGCATCCGATCTTGGATTTATAATCGTCACCTAGAACTTCCATCGCAACTTCGGACATGAGAAGACCTGTGCCCTGCTCAATCCCTTTAGAGGTGAGAACGATAGGCGTTCCCTTCATACCGATCTCTTTGAGCTGCTCAAGAACGGGGCGTAGTCCTTTTGAAGTCACCGACTCAATAATCATATCAACATCAGTGATTGCTTCCTTAAGGTCTGTGGTGAGAACAAGATTTTCTTCTGCCTGGTGATCACGAAGTTTTGGATGAGCTTCCCCTCTTTTAAGAACTTCTGCCAAGGACATGTTTCCTGTCCATAGCTTCACTTCATATCCTTTTTCAGCCAAAAGATTTGCAAGACAAAAGCCCCAGGCTCCTGCCCCTAAATATCCGATTCTCATCATCATTACCTAAACAATTTTTTATGCTAATTATACATGATAGCAAGTTTTACGTCATGAGCGCTTTTGCCACGGTTTCTAAACTATCTGGCCCTGAGCGGTTTTTAAGTGGAGCAAAACAATTTTTACGCTCAGAAATGATGACTTTAAAAGAATTTGCATGGGGGAACAGGTCAAAAATAAATGTTTCAAATTTCCAAACCCATACGTCTCCGGCTTGTTTATGTGCAAGATGCCAAGGAAGTTCCACGCTAGTTGCACGCGCTACAAAGTCCATGCTGCATGAAAATAACCCTGTATTCCCGAGCGAGAATCCTAAATCTTGCATCCTTTCAGTCAGTTCAGAATACTCTCGGATCATAAGATTGCCTCTTTCTTCTCCGATGACCCCCAACTTTTCTTTTGAGCTATCCCTTCGAATGCATTTGAGGACAAGATCCACTTGCTCCTTTTCATGGATTGCCAGAAGTTCTCCATCAAATGGCTCAGCCTTAGGATTATCTACAGGAATGACTTGGACCACCTCAACGCCTTTAGCTTTCCAAACCTCCCAAACTCCTGAATCAAAGAGGTTCTTCAGAGCCTTTCCATTCCCATCTGGTGACTCCATGTCCCCATATAGGTTCCCTTCTTCGTCACAAACCGGCATCATCTCTTGAGAAAAGACGGAAACATTTGTTAAACCAAAATAGTCGTGCTCCTCAAAGTATTTAATTGTTGCTTCATGATTAATCGGAGAGGTCATGACAGCTAGCGAGAGGTCGTTTCCCTTTTCTTTCACTCTTTCGAAGATCAGTTGAAAGAGTGTCTTTTTTTCTTGCAGTGGAAGTTCGACGCAACCTTTAGGTCCATTGACTCCAAGACGCGTTCCTTGCCCCCCTGCCAGCACTAAACATCCCATCTTCTTGAAATTTGAAGAAGGGGCAATGGCTTGCACAATGGCACTTTCATCAAGGGGAACAAACGTCTCAAGTTTTGTGATCTCTTTTTTCTCTTTGAAAACAGCAATGAGAGGATGTGCATGCATCAACTCACCCGAATAAAGAGCGACAGACAGACTCAACGGAAATATTAGCCACATTATCATTTTTACCATGGAGAGGGATATGTTCAAATTGAGGGTTTGGTGAATCTACTTTTTGCCTAAGAACTCCTTGCCTAGGGTCAGCCCACAGCGAGACAACTCGAACTGGGTAACTTGCATCAACATAGTAGGCAATAGAGAGAACGCCAGAGTCCGGAGCCACAAGATAGCGGCATCGATTTTTAATCAAAGATAGCATTTCAAAGAGGTTTGTTTCCCCACGAAGATCAATGACATTGTCCATCAAAAAAGCGGGCTCTCTCTCCATTCCAAACAGGAGAATTTTTCCTTTGCCCTTTTCCTGAACCTTCTTAAAAAGATCCCTCCACGAAGGGAGGTCCCAGTTTTTTTCGTAACCATAATACACACCCGTCTCCGTCTGAATATGACATCCAATGTAGGTCTCGTTTGGGTCAAGCTCATACTTATCAACAAGGGCGTCCCATTTTTCTTGCCACTTCAGTTTGGGAACGAGATTTCCAATTTGCCACTTTAGCCACTTTGTAGGATCGGGTTTTTCCAGGACGACATCAAACATGTTAGAGCTCAAAGAATGCTCCTTTAAAGTCTCATCGATATCAAATGGTTTCCCTCTTTCCCAAGACTCTCCAACAAGCACCTGAACGCCCTCAAGCATGGTAAATGCCTCAGCTAAATCTCTGCGCGTCATAAAGGTAATCGATGCGTTGGGAACATAGCTGCGGATACGATAAACCAAGGCATAAAGACCCAAAGGAATGTCCCCTAACCCTCGATTCCAAATGACTAGAAAACGTCCTTTTTCTTCTCCCACCATTTTCTTTAGAAGCTTATCAAATGGGTTCGGACGCATTGCATCAATCAGTTTTTTCATGTGCGCCTCGCAATGCTTTGCTCAAGTTTAGAAAGAACTGCTGCTGTTACTTCCTCCACTCCAATATTTTTCATGCAGGGAAAGTCAATCGGACAGACCCGTTTAAAACAGGGGGAACAGGGAACTTTCTTCTGGATAATATTTTGACTTTGTCTGTAAGGCCCCGTCGCCACTGGGCTTGTTGAACCAAACAGCGCGACAAGGGGAACATCTAAACTATCAGCAATGTGCATTGGTCCGCTGTCATTTGTTAAAAAGACACTACAAATTTTTATAAGTGCTAGCAACTCCCTCAAGCTGGTTTGACCTGACATGTTTATTGCGCGATTTGAAAGTCCCACGCAAATCTTTCCGATCAATTCCTTATGAGAGCGGTCACCAAAAAAGAGAACAGCATTTTTGGGATCTGCCTCAATAATATTTTTAGTCACTTCCGCAAATCGCTCAGGAAGCCAACATTTTGCAGTTCCGTAAGCAGCCCCGGGATTCACCCCAATAATATTGCAATCAGGATCGATGTCAAACCGCTTGACAAGCTCCCATGCTTCTTTGATCTCCCGATCCGTTACAATCAGCCTAGGCTTTGTCTCGGAAACAGGAATTCCGAGAGGCTTTAAGAGTTCCTTATAAGTGATCACTAAGTGTTGCTCTTTTCTCTTCTCAGAAAAAGAAACGGGATGTGTCATTAAAAAGCCTCGGCCATCTGCGCGATATCCCAAGGTATGTTTAACATTCCCCTGCCAAAATCTCCAAGCGGATGAAAATGAGTTGGTCAATAAAATTCCAAGATCATACGTTCCATTCTTCAGTTTCGCAACGATGTTGCGCTCTCCAATCCGACGAATAAAACTCTTTCCACGCCTCACACAGAAAAGCTCGTCCACAGCAGGATCATTTTCAAGCAAAGGCGCAACGTTGTCTTGACACATCACCGTGATTTCAGCACGAGGGTAACGCTCCCGCAAATCGGCCAACACGGGTGTTGCCATCACCAAATCACCCAACCAATTAGGCATTCGAACGATGATAGACTTTGGATCTAGGTTTTCTAGACTTTTCATTCCTTTTAAGGTTACCAGAAAATCCTTTTCGTTCCATAATGAAAAATATGAGTCGAAAAAAACATATTATTTTAGGGATTGATCCAGGAACGCGCATCACTGGGTATGGAGTTATCGAAACAGATCTCCGCTCATTTACCCCCCTTGATTTTGGATGTATCCGCCCCTCACCCAAACTCTCCCTTCATGAAAGATACGGCATTATCCATGAAGGGATTGAGCATATCCTCAATTCCTATTCCATCGAAGCCGTCTCCATTGAAACGCAGTTTGTCGGACGCAATGTTCAAAGTGCTCTAAAACTCGGAATGGCAAAAGGGGTTGCCCTCCTCGCTGCCACCAAGCGCAAAATTCCCATCTTCGAATACGCCCCAAAAAAGGCTAAACTTGCTGTTGTGGGGTCCGGCTCAGCAACCAAGGAACAGGTACAAAAAATGATGCAAACGCTCCTAAACCTTGAGGAAATCCCCACCCCTGAAGATGCTGCCGATGCCCTTGCCCTTGCGATTACCCATGCCAATCATATTAAACCCCTAGGCGTCTATGTTTGAATATATCAAAGGAACTCTTGTCTCAATCTCTCCCCACAGCGCTGTTGTAGATGTCAATGGTATGGGCTATTTGCTTTACACTCCCCTCAGCGCTTTTTCCGCTGCCCCTCCAATCGGAAAAGACACCCTCTTTTACATCTCCTCAGTGATCCGTGAAGATTCTTATAAAAACTTTGGGTTTCTCAAGCGCGAAGAGCGAGACCTTTTTGAAAAAATTGGCACCGTTTCTGGCATCGGTCCAAAAACAGCCCTTGCCCTCATTGGTCACCTCGATAGCTCAGCTCTTGAATCGGCCATCACCACCGCGAACACAACCATTCTTTCAAAAATTCCGGGCATCGGGAAAAAAACCGCTGAACGCCTGATCGTAGAACTCCGCGACAAAGTCCTCAAAGGACTCAAAAAAACTCCCCTTCCACACACTGCAAAGCATGAGATTACCGAAGAGGATCAAATGATAAACGATGCGCTCTCTGCGCTCATGAACCTTGGATACAACTCACTTCAAGCACAACAAGCGCTCAAAAAAGCCCTCGCAAATGCGACTCCTTCCGACCTCAGCACCCTCATCCGAACCGCTCTCTCGGGAATATAAAAATTGATTTGAAAACTCCATTTTCACATTTTTGCATAAGTGTGGTATCATTGATCTCTACTTATCAAGGACTAATTTGAAAATGGAATTTAACCATCGCAGTTATGAGAAAGGGCAAACCATTGCCGCTGTCGCAACTCCTCCAGGAGTAGGAGGCATTGCTGTCATTCGCATTGCGGGCGATCATGCCTTAGCCGTTGCAGATCAAATTTTCTCCGGCCCAATTCATAAGTATGAAAGCCACACTGTCCATTTTGGAAAGATTTTTGGGGTGGATGGAGAGATCATTGATGAGGGTCTTGCCGTTGTAATGAAAAATCCCCGCTCCTACACGGGGGAAGATACGGTAGAAATCCATTGCCATGGAGGGACGCTGATTACGCGCAAGGTTCTAGATGCCGCGCTGCAGGCCGGGGCGCGGGCGGCCCTTCCCGGAGAATTTACATTTAAAGCCTTTCAAAATGGAAAGATTGACCTCACAAAAGCAGAAGCGGTGCAACAGGTCATTGCCTCCAAGAGTGAGCTTGCATGGCAAGCAGCTGAAAATCACTTAGAAGGGAAACTCTGCAAGAAGATTTCGACATATCAAAAAGAGCTCACAGAAATCGCTGCAATTCTTGAGGCATGGGTCGATTTTCCAGAAGAAGGGCTAGAATTTGCTTCGAAGGAAGAGCTTTGTTCTCAGTTAGAGGGTCTGATCGAAAGTATGATAGCTTTACATAACTCATTTCATGATGGACAGTCCCTAAAGTCTGGTTTTTCGCTTTGCCTGATTGGGGCGCCCAACGTGGGGAAATCATCCCTGATGAATGCCCTTTGCGGAAAGGAGCGGGCGATTGTCACCAATATCCCCGGCACAACACGTGATATTCTGGAAGAAGAGATCCAACTTGCTGGCCTCCACTTTAGACTTATTGACACAGCGGGTATCCGAATTACCGATGAGGTGATCGAAAAGGAGGGTGTGCGCCGCTCTGAAAAAGCTGCTCAGGAAGCCGATTTAATTCTTCTCGTCTATGATTACAATCATCCTACCCACATTGAGATGACCCTTCCTGAAAAGAGAACAGTCGTGATTTGGAACAAGATTGATTTGGCTGAAGGGGAAAAACTAAGCCTTCCTTATTCCCACCAGGTCGAAGTTTCTGCCAAAGAAGGGACAGGTATTGAACTCCTCAAACAAGAGATTCATAAAGTGATTTGGCAAGGGACTCCTCCTTCTAAAGAAGAAGTCATTATTTCAAGTGAGCGTCACCATCAAGCACTTGGGGAATCCATCAAAGCGCTAGAAGTTGTCCTCAGCGGGCTGCAAACAGAACTCTCACCCGAATTCCTCATCTCCGATATTCGCTTGGCACTAAAAGAACTTGGAACAATCATTGGAATGAATATTACCGAAGAGGTGCTCAGTGCCATCTTTTCTAAATTTTGTGTAGGCAAATGACAAAAGAAA
Organism: Simkaniaceae bacterium; assembly: GCA_018399055.1. Taxonomy (GTDB): domain Bacteria; phylum Chlamydiota; class Chlamydiia; order Chlamydiales; family Simkaniaceae; genus Neptunichlamydia. The sequence continues at coordinate 105,810 of CP073762.1, forward strand.
AACGAGCGACTATCGTCCTCCGCATTCTTAACAAACTCTTTCCAAGCCCCCCCATTCCCCTTAAACACACTGATCATTACACCCTCTTGATCGCCGTTCTCCTTTCTGCGCAATGTACCGACAAGAAGGTTAACGAAATTACCCCGAAACTGTTTGCACAAGCTAGCGATCCATATGAAATGGTAGAGCTCACCGTCAAACAAATTGAATCCATTATTCGCCCTTGCGGACTTGCACCTACAAAAGCCCGAGCAATTCATAAACTGTCTGAAATCTTAATCGATGAGTACAAAGGGAAGATCCCTCGCACATTAGAAGCACTTGAAACGCTTCCCGGTGTCGGTCATAAAACCGCATCAGTCATCACCATTCAAGCCCTAAAAAAACCTGCCTTTCCCGTTGACACCCACATCCATCGATGTGCGAAGCGTTGGGGACTCAGCTGTGGTAAAAATGTGAAACAAACCGAAAAAGATCTTAAAGCAGTTTTTCCGAAAACAACGTGGAAAAAACTCCATCTCCAAATCATTTATTATGCTAGGCAGTATTGCCCAGCAAAAGGGCACAACGTTGAAGAGTGCCCTATTTGCAATGCCCTAAAGGCTCTCCCATCTTAGCATAGGTTTCGGTATACTCTGCTGAAGCATCGATCAAGTCTTGTTCAAATTGGATTTTTCCCGGTTGAAACAATAGGATCAGACAAGATCCTCCGAATTCAAAATATCCCTTTTCCGATCCCTTTGCACATAGATCGCTCGGCTGATAGGTTTGCTTTATGGATCCCACGCAAGTGGCTCCCACCTCAATATACGCAATCTGCCCAAAAGAGCCTCCATCGAGCAATGTTAATACCCTCTTATTTTCATTGAGAATCGAGATATGCTTTCGAAGAGCAATGGGATTCACTGAAAAGAGAGGGCCATTTATCAACTTTGATTTACCCGGGATGCATGCACAAGGAAAGTGAAACCTATGGTAGTCTGTTGGACACAGGCGCGCAATCATCATGCTTCCCCGCTTATAAAGCTCGAACACAAACTCATCATCAACAAGCCGGCGCAGATCAAACTTCTTACCCTTTACATAGAACCCCTCAACCTGAGAAACATCTTGGAAAACAAGGTAGCGTCCGTCTGCTGGAAGGACTGCAACCTTCTCTCCTTTTTCAATGGGGCGTGCTTCGGGTTTGAGTTTCCGGATAAAAAAATCATTAAACGATCCATAACTTTCAACAGAATCAGCAAATTCACTAACATCTACCTTAAAATCACGAATGAAGGGGAGAATCTTTAGCCGACTTTTTTTTGATTTTTGTTTTCTTCCATAAAAGTTGGAAAAGAAGGGAATGGAGCTAATAATAGGAAGGAGCAGCATGGAAAATAGCTCCGCTAGGAGGCTGCTACCATAGAGAATTTCAAGAAAAAATTTACCATAAACTTTTTCTTTTTTCAGCTCTCCCGTTTTTCGATCCTTATAAGTGATCTCTACCATAAACCTATCTCACTATTACAAATTTCAGAGTTTTGAAGTTTTTTTTTTCAGAATCTGAGGTTTCTTTGCACAGCACACTTAATGAAATAGGGCAGTTAGAAATCTCAGATTCTGGAAAAAAAGGCTCGCCAGGATGGGGGTTAGAATAACGAGATAGGTTCATAGACCTAACGATAGCACGTAAAATCAGTTTTAGGCTATACTGATCAGTTAAACAAAAATTAGGTAACGATGTTTGGTTTGATCAAAAAAATCTTTGGTACGGCACAGAGCCGCCAGATAACCCGGTTTCAGAAAATTGTCAAAAAGATTAACGTGCTTGAGGAAGAGTACCAGTCTCTGTCCGATGAGCAAGCAAAGGAAAAGGTTTCAGAGTTTCGCGAAAGGCTGAAAGGGCTTGAGACGGTTGATGACCTCCTTCCTGAGGCTTATGCTCTTGTCAAGAATGTGTGCCGCCGCTTAGTTGGAACCGACATTCACGTTTCGGGTTATGATCAAAAGTGGGACATGATCCCCTATGATGTGCAGCTTATTGGTGGTATTGCCATGCACAACGGTTGCATCTCCGAGATGCAAACAGGGGAAGGAAAGACACTGACTGCGTCCATGCCTTTATTTCTCAATGCTCTGGCGGGAGAGCCCGTCCACTTGGTCACCGTCAATGATTACTTAGCAAGCCGTGACTGTGAGTGGATTGGAGAAATTTTCCGTTGGCTCGGCCTAACGGTTAAATCTCTAACAAACAACGTTCCTCCCCACGAGCGAAAAGAGGTTTACCAAGCAGACATCGTATATGGAACGGCTTCTGAATTTGGATTCGACTACCTGCGCGATAACTCAATGGCCCACTCGATTGAAGAACAATGCCAACGAGGCTATCATTTTGCCATTATTGACGAAGTCGACTCCATCTTGATTGACGAAGCGCGAACCCCCCTCATTATCTCTGGGCCTTCTGCTCAATCTAGGCAGATGTACGATGAACTGAAAACCGAGGTCTCGCGTATCGTCCGTCTGCAAAGAGACCATTGCAATAAACTTGCCTCTGATGCCCGCAAGACACTCGAAAAATTGGGCCGTCTCGAGGAATTAGAAGAGCAAAAAAAACTCTCAAAACAAGAAAGCAAGGAAGAAGAAGAAGCTTTCCGCAAGCTATGGCTTGTAGGGAAAGGGACCCCTCAAAATAAGATTCTTAAAAGGCTCAAAGAAAATCCTGAGCTCCGAGCTGTAATGGAGAAATGGGAAACCTATTTCCACGCTGAGGCTAATAAAGAAGAACGTCACGAGATGCTTGCTGAGTTATACATCATCGTTGACGAAAGAGCCAACGAGCATGAATTGACCGATAAGGGAATTGCCTTATGGACAGGAGACAATGAAGAAGCTAAAAATGACTTTGTGATGCTTGACCTGGGTCATGAGTATGCAAATGTAGATGGAAATCCCGCTCTTTCCGATCAAGAAAGGATGCAGAAAAAGGTTTCTCTTCGGGAAGAAGATAGCAGACGAAAAGAGCGTTCCCATAATTTGCGCCAACTCTTCCGTGCTCATCTTTTGATGGAAAAAGATATCGACTACATCGTTCAAGAACAAAAAATCGTCATCATCGACGAGAATACTGGGCGCCCGCAACCTGGACGTCGATTTTCAGATGGGTTGCACCAGTCTATTGAAGCAAAAGAATCGGTCCCGATCCAACAAGAGACCCAAACCTATGCTACGATAACCTTGCAAAACTATTTCAGGATGTACGACAAGCTTGCTGGGATGACCGGTACAGCGATGACCGAAGCTAACGAACTGAAAGAGATTTATAAGATCGATGTCCTGGATATTCCCACCCATAAAAAGTGCGTTAGGAAAGATTTTGACGATGAAATTTACATGTCAGAACGGGAAAAATACAACGCGATTATCAAAGACATTATCGAAGTCAATAAAAATGGTCGCCCCATCTTAATCGGAACAGAGTCGGTTGAAGTTTCTGAGAAACTTGCTAGAATCCTAAAACAAAACAAACTGAATTATACCATCCTCAACGCAAAGAACCATTCTAAGGAAGCAGAAATTATCGCTCAGGCAGGGCAGCCTGGAGCGATTACCGTTGCCACAAATATGGCCGGCCGGGGAACCGATATTAAACTAGGAGATGGGGTCGCTAACGCCGGTGGACTTCATGTCATCGGAACAACGCGCCATCAATCTAGACGTATTGATCGACAGCTTCGTGGACGTTGCGCCCGTCAAGGAGATCCAGGAACTTCAAAGTTTTATGTCTCGTTTGAAGACCAACTTCTGCGACTCTTTACCTCACCAAAACTCACCTCTTTCTTGCAGCGGTTCCGTCCTCCTGAAGGAGAGCCAATTACTGCAAAAGTCCTTAATCGCTCGATTGAAACAGCACAAAAGCGCGTAGAGCAGCGAAACTATTCGATCCGTAAACATACGCTGCAATATGACGATGTGATGAATAAGCAGAGGAAAGAAGTTTATGCTTTTCGCAATGATATATTAAGACAAGAATCCTCTATTGCCCTTGCTGAAGAAGTCCTCGAAGAAGTCTGCTCTCAGATGGCAGGGCAATTCTTCACCTCTCGAACCGAAGAAGGTGGTTGGGATCCTCATGGATACGCCGAGTGGCTGATGACCCACTTTCCTGTCACGATTGATGAGGGATCGCTTGATGACGACTATCTCACAATTGAAGATATTGAAAAGAAAGCCTCTGAGCAAGTGGTCGACATCTTCAAAGCTAAACTCGATCATGAGGCACATACAATCGCTTCAATTCAAGAAGGAGCAGGGAAAGAGGTAAATCCCCACCCCGTTCTTTATGAAGTCGTCCGAAGTATTCTTCTTCGAAACATCGATAAACTATGGCAAGACCATCTACTATCGATTGATCACCTCCGCACTGAGGTGAACATGCGGGTTGTCGGACAAAAAGACCCTCTTCTCGAATTTAAACACGAAGCGTTTGCTCTATTTGATTCCTTTAGCAGCGATCTTAAGCTCCAGATTGGCCATGCCCTCTTTAAGTTTGAAATGATGCCGCCGCAAGAGCAAAATCCTCTTCAGAACTTAAGGAAGAAACGTCGCGATCCCTATAAAAAGGATCCCGACTCTGGCCTCTTTCTTCCAAACGGCCCGATCAATTAAGCCGAGGCCCTATGCCTTGATCTGCTCTTGCAAGACATGAAAGGCTTGGATTTCACTTTGCATCTGCTCAAGATAGTTTGTGATTTGAGCCTTGTCTGCTGAAGAGACGGAATCGACCCATCCCTCGGTCTGTTGATTAAAGTTTTCGGCCTCAAGAATGTAGTTTGCTGACGTTGCCCCGTTTCCGCTTAAATGCCAGACATAGATTGTTGGATCTTTTGCATTCGCTTCTCGATACCAATCTAAAACTCCTAGGGCAAGATTAGGACTATAACGAGCAATATAAGGCAAAACTGTGGGAATAATCGTTGCGACCCCCCATCTAGTTTTAGGATCTTCCCAACTTGCATTATTGAAAATTTTTGATTGCGTGATTTGACTCCAATCTGGCTTTGACCTTGGATCCTTGTTGCTGTCAAAGTAAACATCAGAAAATAATGTTTTTATAAGTTTTTCTGATGTCGGAGCATCAAGACTTTGAGCAAACATATTGATCCCCTGCATGCACGCTGACCCCAAAGGGGTCAAAATATCATCCTTTGGACCAGGGCCCCAATACGTATCACTTGTAATTTTTCTCACAAACGCAATATTTGAAAATGTGATTGCCTCACCATATTGCTTCATCTCGTCGGATGCTAAAGGATCTTGATACATAGATGTTTTGTTTTCCGGGCATCTGAAGGTTTGTGCGGCACGTACTCCTTCAATTGCATGATTTAAATGGTAAGCACTATCGAGTGCATAGGTATTGGCAACCTCTTGGTTTGTAGACCCCTCCCCCTGAAGATGATTCCACACAGCCGAAGCTTGGCAAAAATTAATAGCTTCAGCTGTTGACTCTAGATCTTGCCCATCCAAAGTCGGTTGATTCCATCCATGACTTTTAAACATATGAGTATCATTATCTATTTGCCGACCTGCAGGAAACATTTTTGCTGCCACTGCGTTTTCAGGGTTAGGTTCAACCTCATTGATCAATGCATCAACAATTCTTGAACGGTATTGTGCTTGATTTGGAATATTTTGAGGATCAGGAGTGTCCCAAACATAGGGTGTCGAAGTGTCAGGTGTTTGAAAATACTTGGGATCAAGTTGGCGAATTGTTGCTGCTGCATGAATAAAATAACCATTGGTGAATTGGATATCCTCACCAATATCATTATAAAAATCTCCTGATGCTCCTGAAGGCATCAGGTTCCCATAAATGGAAACTAAAAGATTGTGTTTAAAGTCCCAGGAATAGGACCCCAGCACGACGCCCATGGTTTTTTCAGCAACCGCGGTAAACGTTGCCACCACCTGCTTCAACTGAGTTTGTTGCTGAGCTGAGAGCGTGAGCTTTCCACTTGTAGAAAGATTCAAAAGCTTTTGCGCTAGTAGTGCTGTATTTGCATTTGTTTCAACTTCCTGAGCTATTGAATAATCCTGATCAGAAACGACTGGGTTAGGCTCTAAATTCGGATCTGTTAGAGCGCTAACCATTCCACTTAACTGAGAGGCACTTGCTTGATCGATCCAATCCGTTACGACGGTAGGGGATTGTGTTTTTGAATTATAAAGGCCGTAATGGTTGGAATCGGTATAACTTAGCACAACGCTATAAGTCCCATCAGTATTTTTCTGGGGAGCTAGAGGGACAATTCTTTGAACCCCGTTAAGTGTTTGGTAATAGGGAAGCTTTCCTGATGTGTAGTCCACTTCTTGAGGAGCCCCCTCTAAAGTTCTGTAATTATTTGGCAGCTGTCCTAAATACACATTCCCATCAGCCCCAGGAAAAGGGATCTGATAGAACTGATAAACTGTTTGACTTGTTGACTGGCCACTCTCCATTCCTGCTGCCTTCACATCTCCACTAATCGGAACAAAAGAAGCTCCTTTATCTAGTGGGAAACCAAAATTTTCTTGCAAAGGATCTGAAATGCCAGCAACGGTTACCTCAGGTATTTTTGCTACCACAGTCACAAGATCCCCTGTTCCAACAGCTCCAACCAGTTCATTAGGTGCCCCAGTTGAATTCGTTACACGCATTGTTGCTGCAAACCAGTTCATCTTGTCTACCTCTGGGAGAGGATCTCCTTGCTCTGTTGCTAATTTGGCAGCATCAGAGTAATGGATAAACTGAGCAGCATCGTTACTCTTTGTTGAGAATATTGTATCATCCGGAACAATCTTTTTGATTGCTGAACTTGCAAGAGTAAACGACTGGGGTTGGTCTGTATAAACAGTAAAGTATTCTGTTCCTACACCCGTTTTAACTTCCAATCTGAACAACCGACCTTCTGGAGTTTTCCCTGTCGCAATTGGCGAGCCAACCTGCTGCCATCCTCCGCTAGCGTGGTGAAAAGTTGAAATTCCTGTGATCGTTGCATCCGGTGTATCGATCGAAATTTTAGGGGCTGTTCCATGTGTAAACATAGGCATATAGGGAGAGTTTTTAACAACAGGAGTCGTAACAGAACTTCCATCACCACTGCATTGTTGGTACACGACAGAATGTTGCCCTGTGGGAGTCATTGTCCCCTGAGGAGCTAAAGAACCATTTGTATAAAACGGAGAAGACTCCCCATATAGCTCAACAAGCACCTCATGTCCTGGAGAGAAAGAAAGTGTATGTCCCTGCCAATTTGCATCACTCCCAAAAAAATAGAGTTCAGGATTGCTGAAAAGAATCCCCATTCCTGTGCTTCCAACATAATAGATCCCTTGGCTTGCTGCAGGCTGAGGGTTTCCGATAATTTCAGACATAACAGGACCCACATAGTTCCCCACTGTTAAGGTCCCATCTTTCAGTAAGATATTGGCATTGAAAATTTCTGGAGTGGAAGGAGTCTGCACTTCAATGCTCCCTCCAAAAGTAGGGAAAAGATTTGGGTTTCTCTGATAGAGATCTTGAACCATATCCATTGGAAGAGTAGGAGGATTAGCTGTGGGCGCGGCCCCTTCTTTGGTTACCTGAATCAGTTCGTTATACGCCTGAGCATTCCCAAGAATTTGCCACCAAGGAGAGAAGGGAACAGCCTCACTACTTTTAATCGAGGGTTCAAGCTTAAGAGACTGATCTGGAAAAATCGAAATCTCTTTTGAATAATTGATCTGGATATAAGGATCCATCATGTCCATCCCAATATTAGGCGCTTGCTTGGGCTCAAAAGGAGACGGCTTTTCAACAGGGAAGGTGCAAGTTGTAATTTGACTAAGAACTGGCGCCGTCCCCATATCCAGTTTTAAGTAAAGTTCGTTAATCAGTAGCTGCGTATCGGCCTCATTAAGCGCCACAATTTTTGCCTTAAATAGGTCCTTATCATAGGGGAATTTCTGGATCGGATCGATTTGACTTGCCACTCCTTTTAAGTATCCCGTCAAAGATGCCGCCATGCTCTCGGCAAAACTCTTTTTATCAATTCCAACTAACATCATAATGCTATCGGTTATGGAAGGAAGCAGAACATGGGGGTCAAAGGAATAGTTTCCTTCTTTATCTTTCACAATTTGCCCCTGATTAATAAACGGCTGGAATCCCTTAAGATAATTTTTCTCATCTTGAAAAACCGTATTCTCAATACTCCCCATCATAATTTTGAGGTTTGTGATTAAATTCGCTTTGTTAACCCCAATATTATCTACAATGGCATCTGCAAGTTGTTTGGGGCTGCTCGGGAAAAGTGAGTATCCGCTCAATCCCTCGACAAGAAGATTCATGGTTTGAGAAACATCTTTGTAATCAACTTTTGCATAAGCATTCTGAGCTGCAGTTTTTAGATCTTGCCCTGCCTGCAGATTGGCATAAAAATCTTGCATTAATAAGTTGTCATTAGAATTCTTAAGAGAAATTGTCCCATCCGAAAAACTTTTTACAACAGCGATCACGGTAGTCGTGTCGAATGCGTTATGAGCAAGTTTGCTAGAAAAATCTGATATGCCACTTAAAGTAGAAAAGTCACTTTGCTCTTGCTTGGTTAACCCTTGAAAATCGTTGTAGTAGGTAGAATCCTTTGTAATATTATCAAGCGCCGCATAAACCCACGCTTCAATAGAGGTTAAAGCAAGTTTCGCTCCCTCGAGAACTTGAACTTTGTTGTAAACTGCATCTGCAAATGCTTTAACCTTGGAATCAGCTACCTCCCACGATTTCAACTCAGTCTCAAAATCCTGAATTGTTTTGGGTGTATGAGGCGTAAAGTGATCAGGAGAATATCCGCTTAGCCCTTGAACAAGCGCGTTCATCCCACTTGTAACCGTTGAAGCTTTAACAACTGAATAGGCATTCTGAGCTGCAGCTTTTAAAGCCTGACCCGCCTGCAAATTAGTGTAAAATGCCGTCATAAGAGTTTTGTCTTGAGTGCTCCTAAGACCCGAGTCTCCTTTTGCAAAGTCACCTGCAATTTCCGTGACTTCAGCAACACTGAATGAATGCGCGGCTAGTTTGCTCATAAAGTCAGAGTATCCAGTCAGCACATCGAAATCTTTTTTCTGACTACTCGAAAGCTCTTGGTACTGCTCAGGCATTTTCTGATTTCCTGTGATTGCATTGACGACGGTGTAGACCCACGCCTCTATAAAACCAAGAGACAAACTTTTATTATCAAGTCCTTGAACTCCCCCCAGTATCTCGCCAGCAAATACTTTCACTGATGGGTCACTTTCTCCCCATGCTTTCAGCTGATTTTCTACATCTTGAGCTGAAACAGGTGTGTGCGGAGTAAAATGGTAAGGTGAGTACCCACTCAGCCCTTCTAAAAGCACAACCATTGCCTTAGAAATATTTGAAGGATTGATTCCAGAATAGGCGCTTTGTGCTGCTGCGGCAGGTTTTTCGCCTTTTTTCAAACCTGCATAAAAAGCTCCCATAATATCCTTGTCTTGAGGATTTCTCAGGCCTGAGTCTCCTTTTGCAAAGTCACCTGCAATTTCCATGACTTCAGCAACACTGAATGAATGCGCGGCTAGTTTGCTCATAAAGTCAGAGTATCCAGTCAGCACATCGAAATCTTTTTTCTGACTACTCGAAAGCTCTTGGTACTGCGCAGGCATTTTCTGATTTCCTGTGATTGCATTGACGACGGTGTAGACCCACGCCTCTATAAAACCAAGAGACAAACTTTTATTATCAAGTCCTTGAACTCCCCCCAGTATCTCGCCAGCAAATACTTTCACTGATGGGTCACTTTCTCCCCATGCTTTCAGCTGATTTTCTATATCTTGAGCGGAAGTTGGCGTGTGATAAGATGCTGCAAGTGCTTTGTTATTAACAGATGTTATCTGAGAAAGTTTGGCCCTAGGTTCGCATTGGCTAATGACTGAACTAAGCGTTCCAATTGCCTGGTCAATCTGATGTTTGGGATCATGATCCTCTTGTTTCTCAAAAGCGCTCCAATCGATAACCCCTTCTCCAATATCATCTACACTCTCAGTCATTACAAAATCTCCCGTTAAAATCGCTCAACTCAACTGAGCAACTTGTAAATATTAGGACAAGATGTTAGCCAAATTAAAATTTAATACAATGTTTTTTTAGAGAGTGTTCAAAGGGCTAATACACTAGACATGGGGCGTACTCATAGGTTTTAACATGCGCCCGCCAAAATAGAGAAGAGGTGCACTGATAAGACAGTAAAGGAACCAGAAGCGGCTGCTCCACTGAAGTGTAACGATTCCATCTTTAGAGCAAAAAAGAAGGAGGACTCCAAGCATACAAAGATGTGCCCCGATCATTAAAAATAAGAGAGGGAGGATATTTCCCCGACGAGTAACCATCTCTTCTTCTTCCGCAATCTCCATATGTTGAACTGGAGCAGGAGGAGGCGCATGGTCTTCGATATCCATCTGCTCATAGGATTGGAAAAGAGGGTTTTCTTTTTGTGGCCCTGCTTCCTTGAAGGGTGTTTCTTCCCTCTCATCGGGAACGCCCAGCCCTTGCCTATTACGAACGGAATAGGGCGGCTTATATAAAGAAGCTAAACTCTCTTGAAGTGTTTGATCCACAAATTTTTTATCTTGAGATGGCGCAGATGTGTTTGAGGGTTCAACAGACGATGTCAATAAGTCGGTTCCACAAAAAGGACAGTAGGTTGCTTGGTGACTCACATCTGCTTCACAATTCCAACAAACTTTTGTCCTATCTACCTGTTTCATTCTCGGGCCCAAATTTATTCTGTTAATGCCATCTTAACGTATTTCTCTTCATAGGGAAAGTAAAATTATCTCTATCTCCATTTACATTTTGGCGGAATAGGGGTACAATGAGCCTATCAATTTTAGGAGAACGGAATGAACGGAAAACAAAAGTTTGACTTAGCTGTAATCGGTGCTGGACCGGGTGGTTATGTCGCTGCGATTAAAGCTGCTCAGATGGGGAAAAAAGTTGCCCTTATCGAGAAAGAATATCTAGGGGGAACCTGTTTGAATGTTGGATGTATTCCCTCAAAATCCCTTCTTTCAAATGCAAGCATTTTCAACAAGATTAAGCACTCTGAGGATTTTGGAATCAAGGCAGAGAACGTCACGTTTGACTATGGAAAAATGAAAGAGCGAAAGGACCAGGTCGTCAGCAAAATTCGAGGAAGTCTCGGTGGACTGTTGAAATCGAATGGCATTACAATTTTCCAGGGGATGGCCCAATTTCAGTCGCCAAAAGAATTAAAAGTTAAAGGAGAGGATAGTGCTCTCATCCATGCAGAGAAAATTGTCATTGCAACAGGCTCTGAGCCCATTGACATTCCTGCCTTCCCTTGCGACCACGATAAAATTCTAAACTCAACCTCTGCACTCGAACTCACCAAACTCCCGAAATCAATGGCAATTATTGGGGGCGGATATATTGGCTGTGAATTCGCTTCCCTTTTTGCAGAGTTTGGAGTGAAGGTCACGATTGTTGAAGCCCTCCCAGCAATTGTTGCCGCGCAAGGAAAAACAATTTCTGATGCACTCACCGCCGCATTCACTAAACGGGGAATTGAACTCAAAACAAATACTGCTGTAGAAAAAGTTGAAAAGAACGGAAGCGGCCTTGTTGTTCACTTCAAGGGAGGAGACTCTCTCGAAGTAGAAAAGGCTATTGTTTCTGTGGGCAGGCGCCTAAATTCAGAGGGGCTCGGCCTCGAGAAAGCGGGTCTTAAGCCCGGGCCCAAGGGGGCCATCGAAGTCAATGACAAAATGGAAACCCATGTTCCAGGAATCTATGCAATCGGAGACATTACTGCAATTGCGATGCTTGCTCACGTTGCCTCTCATCAAGGAATTGTTGCCGCAGCAAATGCTTGTGGACAAGAAGCACACCTTCACTACAACGCCATCCCTGCAGTGATTTTTACCCACCCTGAAATTGCAATGGTCGGGCTGACTGCTGAAGAAGCTAAAGAGAAGGGGCTCAATATTCGCGTTGGAACCTTTCCTTTTCAGGCTTTAGGAAAATCAATAGCTACCAATGAAACGGATGGATTTGCGCAAGTGATTTCTGATCAAAACACAGGAGAGATTTATGGCGCGCAGGTCGTTGGACACGAAGCGTCGTCAATGATTGCTGAGATGGCCCTTGCGATAAACAATGAACTCACCTTAGATTGTGTTACAGATACAATTCATGCGCATCCTACAATTCCTGAGGCATGGCTTGAGGCGTCGCTCCTTGCAAATGAGACCCCCATCCATTTCCCTCCGAAGATAAAACCTAGAGGATAGTTTGACTAAGGAGCTGTTCGATAACCGCCCAAAAAAACCTAAACTTAATCGCCTTCCGGAGAATCCTGATGGAGCAAAGGGACGATTTCCTTCTTGGCTGCATCGAAAACTCCCGCGCGGAAAAGAGCTTTTTCAAACGAATGAAATCTTAAAAAAGAGTGGACTAAGTACTGTTTGCGAAGAAGCAAAATGTCCTAACCGCTTAGAATGCTATTCCAATAAAACAGCCACTTTTTTAGCTCTTGGAAGCGCTTGTACGCGAGCTTGTGGGTTTTGCGACATCGACTTTGCAAAACATCCCAAAGCACCAGAGGCTGACGAACCCATGCGGATTGCACAGTCGGTGAAGGCATTGGGGCTACTCCATATTGTGATCACAATGGTGGCACGCGACGACCTTCCTGATCAAGGAGCAAACCACATTGCTAAAATTATTCATATGATTCGTCAAGAAAATGCCGGAGCAACAGTCGAAGTGTTAACTTCAGACTTTTCAGGTAATGAAAAACTGCTTGACATTGTCATCGATGCAAAACCTGAAATCTTTAACCACAATATTGAAACAGTCAAGCGAATCACACCGCGCGTGCGCCATAAAGCCACATACGAAAGAACGCTTGAAGTCCTCCGCTACGTAAAAAATCAAAACATCGTTCCCTTTGTAAAATCAGGAATCATGGTGGGGCTTGGAGAAACACTAGATGAGGTGAAAGAAACGATTGATGATCTCCATAGTGCTGGATGCGAAATCATCACTATCGGCCAATACCTTCAGCCAAATAAGAACAAACTCCTTGTGAAATCATTTGTGACTCCTGAAGAGTTCAAAGCGTTTGAAGAGTATGGCCTCAGTATTGGGGTGAAATATATGTACTCCGGACCTTTTGTCCGCTCGAGTTACAATGCCTCACTATTAAAAGACAAAGCCTTCAAAGGAGACCCTTCTCATGCATGATGTGATTGACACTGTTGATATGGAAATCTTAATGCACCGCGATGCCCACTTCGGGGGAAGCTTTGAAATCATGCTGGAATATTATGAGCAAGACGGCGTGGGGGTGATGCCAGATTTTGATATCGAACAAATTGAGCATCTTCAGAAAATTGAGATTGATCATAAGCAAAACTTAGCCGAAACTTACCTTCCCGATGCAGCAAAAGATAGTGTTGAGGAATCGAAAAGAATTTACCACCAGCTGCGCGAAGTTTATGATCAAAAAGGTGAAAAGCTGATCAGCGACCTCATTCTTTCTGAAGAGCACCTCCCAGAAAAAGAAATTCAAGCTCTTGTAAATCAAGGAAAAGACTCAGTTCCCGCCCTCATTCACCTCATCTCCTCCCGTGTGTTTTACGACCCCCTCTATCCTGGATATGGTCGCAGCCCCATTTTTGCTGCAAAATGCTTAGGAAAAATTCAAGATGAAAGAGCGATTCCTCCCCTTTTTGAAGCCCTTGGACAAGAAAACTTTTTTACCGATGAAGAAATCATTTTAGCATTAGCATCCTTTGGCAATCGTTCGAAGTCGTTCCTTATTAAACGCCTCAAACAAGAACCTCTTTCTAAAGACAATGAATATGCAGCCATCGCTCTTTCTGGGTTCCCAGAAGATGATGAAATTGCCACTGCCGCACTTGAAGTCCTTGAAAGAGAAGCGACTCTTAAACGCCCTCTGTTTGCAAGTTATTTAATCTTTGCATGTTCAGACCTGACTAAAAGCTCCCTGCAAGAGCGGTTCATCCGTGTCTCTAAGATGAAAGACCTCTCAAAGTCGATTCAAGACGAAATGATGGTCGTCATAAAAAACTGGAAGAAAACAGTCTAACTCGTTTCTTCAATTCAACCGTTGATTTCCCTCCCCCCTTTAGATATAGGAAGTATATAAGGTGGGAAAGGACAAGTGGCTCTAAAGAAGGGATTCAACATTACAGATCGTGTTGCGTGTGTTATACTCGCTGGGGGGCAAGGCACTCGTCTATTTCCTTTAACGCAACATCGATGTAAACCCGCTGTAAATTTTGGCGGGCGGTACCGTCTCATCGATGTCCCTATCTCTAACTCTCTCAATTCCAGAATGAATCACATCTATGTCATCTCTCAATACTTTTCCTCAAGTCTCAACCAACATATTAAGGAAACCTACCCACTAGATCAGTTTCAAGGAGGGAGCCTCAACCTTCTTACACCAGAGGAGCGTCCAGATGGAAAAATATGGTATGAAGGGACGGCAGATGCCGTCAGACAAAATATTGAAACGCTGACACAACTGCCTATCGACTATTTTCTAATCCTCTCAGGAGATCAGCTTTACAATATGGATCTTCATGCCATGGTTCAGTTTGCCTATGATCAAGATGCCGACCTCACAATTGCCTCACTTCCCGTTGATCAGATCGCAGCTCCTCGCTTAGGTCTTCTTAACATCGATAAAGACTGCAATATCATTGACTTCCATGAAAAACCCAAAGATCCCGCCGTTCTTAAACAGTTCGAACTATCGGATGATTTTGTAACGGATCATGATATCCATTGCGGAAACCCTCCCTGCTTTTTAGCGTCAATGGGAATCTACGTTTTTAAAAAGGATGTTTTAATTTCCCTTCTTAAAGAAGACCCCCGTGAAGACTTTGGAAAACATATGATTCCCACACAACTGAAGAATGGTAAAGCCGCGGCATTCCTTTACCAAGGGTATTGGGAAGATATTGGGACGATTTCCTCCTATTATGACGCAAATCTCGCCCTGACAACCAACTCACTCGGACTCAACCTATATAACGAAGTCCTTCCCATCTACGCACATAATCACTACCTCCCGGGAGCAAGACTGACAGAAACCACTGTGATTGATTCCGTTATCTGCGATGGAGCCGTTCTTGAAGCTGAGGAGGTCACCCATAGCATTGTTGGCGTGCGCTCTGTTGTTCGGAAAGGAACAATTATCCGTGGTTCAATCCTCCTTGGAAACAAAACCTTCACCAAAATCGATGATGCCACAATCTCCTATGAAATTGGAGAAAACTGTTACATTGAAAAAGCTATCATCGACCAAGATGTGAAAATTGGCGATAATGTGCGTCTCACCAATGAAAAGGGACTAGAGACCTACGATGGTGATGGCATCTATATCCGCGACAGAATTATTATCGTTACCTCCAATACAATCATTCCAAACAATTTTGTTATTTGATAATAATTATTTTAATATATTTATTTAATCTTTAATGTGATAAATTCTCTTTAACTTAATTGGAGAAAGTGATGAGTTTATCAGATATTCAAAAAAAAGTTTGTGATTCTTATTCACACATCCCTGCATATAAAACAATTATGCTGGGCTTAAGCATCGGAGTTGCAAGGGTTGCCACATCGCGCCTTTGCCTCAACTCTCTTCCGTGGTTAAATAAACTTTTGAAACCAGCTCCTCTGAAACTGACTCCTTCTATTCTTATCCCGATTGCAACTGGCCTTGCTGCTCCTTTTCTTGAAGAACCTCTTTTTCGAGGGCAATTATCAAAAAAATCCAAATACCAAGTGCTCTTAGCAAATGCTGTAGTATTTGGTGCCATGCATGGATTCATTAAAGGTTCGCCTGAATTGCGAATTGCAAGAGTTTTCATGTCTACAATTGGCGGCCTCTATTACTGCGCTGCGCAAAGCATCACCGGTGATCTTTGGGCCCCTACTATTGCTCATCTAATGAACAATGCTTTCTCATTAGCTGAAGGTCTTACAAGAAGCTAACACAGGCTTCAACCTGATTGAATTCCTCTGATTGCTAAAAAGATTTGATTAAAATATCTTTTACCAACTACCATCGTGCCTCTGAATCATTTAAGAGGACGCGATCATGAGACAGTTTTTTAAGATTACTTTGTTTGCTTTGCTTTTCAAATCCATAAGTCTTTTTCCCAATTACCTCGTAACGAACTTTGGTGGGAATTCCGTTTCCATTGTAGATCCCGCGACACAAACCATTATAGGAACTGTCAATGACACTCTTGGCCCCTTTAGCGGCCCTTTTGTAGTGACCATCACCCCCGATGGAACCACTGCATTTGTCGCAAATAGAAACAATAACACGATGTCTGTCATAGATATTGCAACAGACTCCGTTACTGGTATTGTAGATGATACCCTTGCTCCTTTTGATAACCCAAGTATGGCTGTTTATAGCTTGGACGGAACCACTGCTTTTATAACAAACGAAGGGAACAATATTGTTGCTGTCATGAATGTTGCCACTCGAACAATTACCGGAACAGTAAATGATGCCTCCGGACCATTCTCAAATCCTAATGCTCTATCCATCACCCCTGATGGGACAACCATTTTTGTGGGGAATGACAATGACACCGTTTCTATTATAAATGTTTCCACCCAGTCTGTTACTGGACTTGTGAATGATGCTCTCGGCCCTTTTGATCAACCGATTCTTGCTGCAATTACCCCTAATGGAACGACTGCTTTTGTCACAAACCAGAATAACAACACCGTTTCTGTGATGAATGTGGGAACTAAGACTGTTACTGGAACGGTTAATAGCGCCCTTGGCCCTTTTGACGCCCCTCAAATCGCTGCAATTACCCCAGATGGAACGACCGCTTTTGTCTCAAACATAAATAATAATACTGTTTCTATTATAGACGTTGCTACTCAAGCTGTCACGGGTCTTGTAAATGATGCCCTTGGTCCCTTTTCGGGGCCCGCTGGAATTGCGATTACCTCGGATGGAACGACGGCTTTTGTAGCAAATAGCGGCGGCAGCTCTGTTTCTATTATAGATATTGCCACTCAAACCGTTACAGGGGTGATCAATGATCCTTTTTCAACGCTTGCTGGACCCTTTTGGGTAGCAATTATTTCTAGTTCAAATGCAGATTTTTCTGTTTTTGGAAAAACCGGGAAGGATAATTTCTTAACTGAAAGCAACGTATTTGTTAAACTCTCCTGGAACTCTTCTGTAGAAGGCAGTTTCCAAATTTATAGAGATTCAAAACTCGTTGGAACAGTACAAGGCCAAGGTCTTTTGAAGTTTACAGATAATAATTTGAAATCAAAGAAGACTTACACCTACCGGGTAATTGCTTTGAGCAGCGGTGGCAGCCCCATTTCTGAAGGTACGCTCGTGATCAAGTCACGTTAGATCAGTTGGCAAAAGTATCTTCTGGTAAACAGGGAAGCTTATAGGAGTTCTTTTGACAGATATAATCTACGAGATAGTGGGTTTGACTGTCCCAAGTATAGAGAAAGTATTGAAGGGAGACATCACTGTTGATTCCTACGATGCGAAGAGCTGAGCGATCAAGGCCTCCGCTTTTGAGAGCTGGGGGCCTGAGAGATTCTTTATACCAGATCACCTGACTTCCAAATGTTCCATTTCCCGGTGCGTAATTAGTGCCGAACCCAGCACCAGCATTGGGGCCTCCGGCACTGTACGAAGTCTCATATTTGGTCGCGAGTCCATTAGTTTCGCTTTGATCCCAGGTTTCGAGACTGCTAAGACTTCCCAGCTGGACAAGGTTGAAAGGGTTAACAGGACTTGATGCTGGCGCCTGAGGACCGCTAGCTGCATAAATCGCAAGATTATCTGTTGCAACGGTAAAGGTTCCTTGGTTAATAAATTGTCCCCCAGCCACCTTAGTGAGATTTTGCTGATCTACGATAAGCGTCGCCACACCTTGGAAATCGAGCGTCACAGCTTGGACATTCATCGTATTATTTGTGGCAGCAATAAAGTCTCCTCCGTAAGCCACATTGTCGCTAAAAGCCATATCAGCGGCCCCGGTAAGGGAAAGAAGGGCTGCGGTTCCATCTCCACTTAGCGTATTAAATTGAACGGAAGAACCTCCCTGTTGTGAGAAGAATGTTGGGCGCCCAAAATCAGCTCCACCAACTCCATTTTGCAGCGTGACTATTGAAGTATTCGTAGAAGTGTTTTCAATATTGAGTTCCCCAGATACACCATTCACCGCACTTAGGGTTTGTGCATTAGTATGTAAAGCACTGTCCACCCCATATCCTGTAATTCCCAAATCAGCTATCACATCAAGGGTCCCGGTGTTTTGAGTCGTCACCTCTCCAGCGCTCTGCATGATTGCACCACTTTGCCCCAAAAGAGTAATCGTTTGCCCAGGAGCGGTGACAGAAGCGTCGAGTTGAATATCACCACTTATGGTATTCAGGGTAATTGCACCACCTGTATTGGTTAGTCCTGTTTGTGAAAGTGTCCCTGCTACAGTTGTTCCGACCGTTAAAGTTCCTGCTACAGTTTCATTAATGAGGGTATCGCCCCCGGAGCTACTCCCTCCAACGGTTAGAATATCCAAAGCATCCATTGTCACATCCCCTCCTCCAATATAGGCACAAACCGGAGAATCTAGAAGGAAGGGCTGAAGCGTTGTTCCAATAGCGCCGTTTGGTGCCCGAAGTGCAGTGGCCTGTGTCTCCGTCGCTGCGGTTGATGAAATAGATCCTGTCTGCGCAGTGATTTCGAAAGATCCAAATCGAGTCCCTCCTGTATCAAGGGCTAAAAGGGATTCGCTAATCGTCACGTTAGTATTTGCCGTTAGGGTGTTGGTTGCTCCAGCAGAGCGAGTGCTCTCCGTCACCACAGCCCCCACAGTGAGGTCGCCTGTCGTTGAAGTCGCATTGAAATTCCCGTAAGTATTCACATGAGCAAGAGCCACATTATTAGACTGCGTGAATGATGCAAGGTTGGGGTCTCGGATAGAGATCCATCCTCCAAGATTGTTGCTCTGCATCAGTGTGATATTCGATCCATCCCCCCCATTAAGGGTCGATCCTCCATAAGGACTGTCCATCACACCAAGGGGAGGATTACTTGCTCCTCTAGCCGCATTAATAATCAAATTCTGCCCTGGATTGAGGGTTAGAGGAACCGTTTGAACAAGATTAAAATCTTTCGAGACAAGCCCCGTTAATATGGGATCAACAGTCTGAATATCGATTTGTCCTGAAACAGAATTCCCGCTATTGTTTAAGATAATTGCATCGGCAAACTGAGGATTATTATAATTTTCAACAAATCCACGAAGATTAATGGTGATATCACCCGCTACCGCTGGAGTTGCAAGGCTGATATTGAAATCTACAGGAATTCCCTTCGCATTGATAACATTACCCGAAAGATCGGTGTCCACACCATTAAAGAATACGTCCCCCCCAGCAAGAACGTTGAAGCCATTGTCTGTAAAAGTGGTGCCCGTCATATTCATATCTCCAGCAACCTCAAGGTTTGCAAGAAGCTGCACAGCACTTAAAGGGGTCGTCGTCAAAGTATAGCTCCCTGCCACTTGGGAAGCTCCTAAAGAGGTCGGCGCAGAATTGAGAATCTCTACCGTTCCAATCGCTGTATCTCGATCAGTCCTTAGAAGAAGATCACCAACAATCGAAAGGGTTGTTCCACCTGATTGAGTAATCAGTCCTCCTGCATCAAGATCAAAATTTCCTGCTCCTGTGACAATATTCCCCAGGTTGAGCCCATCTATTTCACGAATAACAATATTTCCGGTCGTTGTCGAAGCAATAAGGTTCGTCAAGTCTGTTCCAATATTTCCAATCCCTGATGATGTCCCCGTTCCAATCCCATTAGACGCACTTAGAGTTCCCGTCGTTCCTGTTAAATTCTGTGAATTTGCACTCCCTGTCACATCAGTAATTGCTCCACCAGTAGCTGTACATGAAATATTTCCATTACCCGCATTGATCTCTCCCAAAGCAATATTTGTATTTGCAAGGAGGGTCGCATTCCCTCCTCCTGTCATATAGGTTGTTCCATTGACCATCATAATAGCGCCCATTCCAGCTGTGACTTGGATGGGACCATTTGTGGCAGAAAGATCCCCGGTGGCGGTATGCGTCACACTTCCCCCTGTGCCAGTGAGGGTTATTCCACTAACACTAGTCGTCGCTTCATTGACTAGAATATCTCCTGCGTTTGTTGTCACATCAACTGTGCTTCCTGATAGCCCTATTTCGGTTAAAGATCCCACCGTCACACTATCAATCGTAATATTTCCAGGATTGGAAGTTGCAATGACAATACTTCCTGTCGTATCCCCCGCGACAGTCACTGCATCATTCTCTACAAGTGAGACATTCCCACCAGCCGTAAAGACCAGATCATCTGCGGCTGTTTGAAGATTAATTCCTCCTGTTGTCGTCATATCGATGCCGGTTGCTGTCGTTGTTGCTATTCCTCCTAATGAATTCCCATTATAACTGACCGTTTGACTCGGAGCTCCTCCCGTGGTCAGCGAGCTCACAGCTCCGTCGATTGTAATTGCCCCATTCGCATCAAAATCAATCGTTTCTACAGCTCGAACACTTTCGGAATTAGATCCTGTAACAAGCGTTCCTCCTGTTGAGTTCACTGTCAGATTCCCGTAAACATTGACATGTTCAACCTCAATATTGCTGATTCCTTGAACTGTTGCATCTTGAGGATCTCTTAACGAAACCCATCCTCCAAAGGTATTGTTTTGATTGAGGTTTATATTCGATCCAGTATTCCCATTCAGGGAAGATCCTCCATAAGGACTATCCAGTGTTCCTAGGGGAGGATTAGTCGATCCACGGGCAGCATTAATAATCATGTTCTGCCCCCCATTTAGAGTAAAGGGAGTCGTTTGAACAAGATCATAATCCTGCGTTGTCACGCCCGTAAAGTTTGGATCTACCGTCGTGACTTCAATGGTTCCCCCGATTGCATTTCCGACATTATTAAAAACGACTGCATTGGCAATCTGCACATTCGTGAATGTATTTGTGTCTCCACGCAAATTGACCGTGATATCTCCCGCTGCTGAAAACGTTGCTACAGATAAATCAAAGGTTGGTGGGATCCCCGTTGCATTAATGGTATTACCCGAGAGGTTCGGGTCGACTCCATTTATGAGAATGACCCCTCCTTCGGTTACCGTAAACCCATTGTCGTTATAAGCCGTGGTTGTTACGATAAAATCATCACCCACGGTAATATTTGCACTCAAATCAACAGTGTTTGTCGGAACATTAAACACATAGTCTCCCGCGACAAGCGAGCTTCCAATTGTTGTAGGAAGCGTGTTGAGAATCGTTGTTGTCCCAATGGTTCCATCGCTGCTTGTATTCACCCGCAAAAAATCATTAATGCTTAATGTTGTTGCTGCAATCTGATCGATCACTCCATTGACTGTGACCTGAAAACCCCCATTTGTAGTGGTGATATTCCCTACAGAAAGTGCACCTGTTTCATTAATTGCAAGATCTCCCACTCCTGTGATATTCCCGTCGAGGCGTGTCAAATTGGTTTGCAGTGGACTCCCCACTGTGCCAGCACCAAGTGCTGCTGTTAAAGCTGCTAGATTCCCCGTAAGATTTGTTGCAGACGAGTTGTCAGTAATGGAGCCCGCTGTAGCCGTCGCAGCAATGTTTCCTGCGCCCGTATTTACCTCGCCTAACAGAATGCTTCCGGAAGCAATGAGAGTTGAGTTCCCACCTCCAGTTGTAAAAACCGTCCCATCTGCCATTGTCAAGTTGCCAGCACTGGCAGTCACATTAATCGCTCCACCACTAGAAGACAGATCTCCCGCAGCAATGTGGGTAACTGCTGCAGCTCCTGTTAAGGCAACTGTATTACTGCCCCCAGCCGTGACTGCCGCATTGACATTGAGATTGCCTGCTGTTGTCACCAACGTGATATTTCCATCGCTTGTACTTACTCCGTTCAAAGCAAGTGTCATCGTATTCGTTAGAGCAAGATTCCCAACTCCTGTGACATCTGCCTGCAAGCTATTCAGGGTAGCGTTAATGTCATCTGCAGCACCAATCCCAGTAGCAGCTATCAAATCCGCAAGATCTCCAATAAGGTTCGGAGTCTCTGCTGCAATGTTATCGGTGATCTCTCCTGTTGTTGCCGTTGCAAAAATATCTCCTGCCCCTGCATCAACAAGTCCGAATGCAATGTTCGTGCCTGCAAGGAGGGTTGCATTCGCTCCATTAGTCGTATAGACCGTCCCATCAGCCATCGTAATGGAACCTGCTGTCGCAGTCACATTAACTGCTCCCCCATTCGATGTAACATCTCCCGCAGCAGTGTGCGTCACACCGTTGGCAGCCGTCAAAGTCACAATATTGGCAGCTCCTGCAGTGACCGTATTATTTACATTCAAATCTCCTGCAGACGTTACAAGCGTAATCGTTCCGTCGCTTGTACTCACTCCATTTAAAGCGAGTGTCGTCGTATTTGTTAGAGCAAGGTTTCCAGTTCCTGTGACATCCGCTTCAAGAGTATTCAATGTTGTATTGATATCATCACCCGCTCCGATTCCTGTCGCTGCAATAAAGTCCCCCAGATCTCCAATGACATTTGGAGTTTCTAGTGCAATGTTATCGGTGATCTCTCCTGTGGTTGCGGTAAGGAAAACATCTCCTGCACTTGCATTAACAAACCCAAGCGCAATATTTGTATTCGCAAGAAGCGTTGCATTGCCACCACTTGTTGTGTACGTTGTTCCATCTGCCATCGTAATCGCACCACTTGTTGCAGTTACATCAATTGCACCACCATTTGAAGATACATCTCCTGTTACTGCGTGAATTACTGAACCATCCACCGTCAAGGTAATCACGTTGCTGCCACTTGTCTGAACCACATCGGTGACTGTCAAATTATTCGCTGCAGTGATTATCGTAATCGTTCCATTATTTGTAACTGCCCCTCCAGCCCCTCCATTCCATGCGACAAGTTCTAAAGCATCTGTATTGGTGACGGCCAGGTTTCCTGGAGCAGTTACCTCCGCTTCAAGTTGATTGATCGCAGTATTGATTGGTCCGATCCCTGATGTTGCAATCAAATCTGCCCGATTCGCTGTCAGATTAGGAGTTGCTCCAGCGGTCACTTCAGTAATCGCTCCACTCATTGCCGTTAAAAAGATGTCTCCCAGGCCTGCATCGATTTCTCCAAGCGCAATACTTGTTGACGCTGACAAAGTAGCATCTCCTCCTCCTGTTGCATACGTTGTGCCATCCACCATGGTAATGGGACCACCACCGGCCATCACTTGAATATTCCCCCCGACTGTCGAAACATCCCCGACTGCTAAATGAGCCACATTGGCCCCTGCCGCAGTTAGTGTAATATTTCCATTCCCACTACTTGTCACTTGCGCGTTGACATTGATCGCCCCATTACTCGGGACAATGGAAATGTTGCTTCCAGCCCCTGAAGTTTGAACTCCTGTTAGCCCCAAAGGAGTTCCAACAAAAACATCCCCAATACCTGTTGTCGTCAGATCAAAAATTCCACCAGTAACCGTAGCTCCAACTATCGTCCCCCCCACTTCTTCAAGGTATACATCACCACTCGCCAAAGCCCCCAAGTTGTTAGAGTTGGTCTGGATTCTTTGGAGAGCTGTTCCAATGGTTCCTCCAACAGACCTCACATCTACAGTATCCCCCGCAATCACGCCGGTCCCAGTAAGCGCTCCTAACGTATTTGAAGAAACACGGATTTGTCCCGTGAGAGCCCCTCCAGTCGTCAAAGCACTAACATTCCCCCCGACTGTGACATTTCCAGTTGTATCAATGATGTTATTTGCACCCGCTGTTCGAACATTTTCTCCATTTGCACCTGATGTAATATCCCCTGCAGTGCCTGTAATGTTCAGGTTTCCGTAGGTGTTAATATGTTCCAAAGAAAGGGTTGCTGCAGATCCAACCGTTGCCAATTCAGGATCTTTAATAGAAACCCACCCCCCAAAAGTATTTGCAAGATTGAGCGTCACATTGGATCCATTGTTCCCATTCAAAGTGGATCCTCCATAAGGACTATTATTCACTCCTAGAGGAGGGTTATTTAAACCTCTTGCCGCATTGATTGTAAAATTCTGTCCTGGATTCAATAACAGTGGAGCGCTTTGAGTTAAATTGTAGTCCACTATTGCAGACGTTGAAATCGCAGGATCCACCGTTGTGACTTGAAGCGCTCCTGAAATACTATTTCCGGCATTGTTTAAAACAATAGCGTTTGGAAGAACAACATTTGCTGCTGTATACTGCGTCTCGCGAAGATTTACCGTGATATCTCCTGTCGCCGCAAGAGTCACGGTTGAAATATCAAAATTTGGCCCTCCTCCTGAGGGAAAAACTTCGTTGGTATTGTTTTGGAAGGGGTCCAAGCCATTAAGCGTTGTACTGCCCGCAACACGAAGCGTTTGATTGTTTCGGTCAAATGTTGTGCCAACCATCGTAAAATTTCTTCCCACATCAACACTTCCACTCAGGCTAATGGCACTTGCTGGAGATGTTGTAAGCAAGTAGTCTCCTGCAACAACACTTGTGCCCACGGTTGTTGCCTGGTTATTTGTCACCTGAACCGTCCCCACAGTACCATCGCGAGATGTATCAAAAGCAGCATTTCCCACCACAGTTACCGTTGTCCCGCCTCCTTGAGTGATCGCTCCTCCAGTGTTGATATCAATATTTCCATTGCTTAATGAGATGTTATTGAGCACTAAAGCGTCATTCTCAAAAATCACCAGATCGCCAGCACCCGAAATGGTTGCTTGCAAAATTCCAAGATCGGTTTGGATCGCAAGTGCACCAGTTGCAGGCGCTGTTCCAATGGAGTTCGTGCTATTTAAAATTGCTGTTCCTGCTGTAAGATTCGTCCCTACTGTCAATCCATTCACAATGCTTTGGGCTGTGCAAGAAATTTGAGCAGCGCCTACATCAACTGCCCCCAAACTCGCAGCTGTATTCGCGCTCAATATGGCATTTGCATTGACAGTAGTAAGCTCGCCGCTATCATCAAGCGTAATTCCTCCATTGGTCGCAGTCATCGTTAAAATTCCTGACGTCGTATTAACAGTAGAAGCCGGAGTATTGGCAAACACAACATTTTCAGCGGCTGTCATTGTGAATGTTCCCGACATTGTATCAAAATCAGAAGCCTGCCCCACATTGAAGTCCCCACCCACAGCAGTGAGTCCCATGATTCCTGTCCCTGTAATGGCAAGAGTCGTTCCACTTAGATCAGCGCCCACAGGTGTTGCTGAAGTATCTTGCGCTGTTCCACTAAGTGTGATGGATCCGCTATTCGAATTAACTGACGAAGAGGTCATAACCACGCCGCGACTTAAATTCACACCAGTCGCTCCCGTTCCATTTAGCGAGACATCCGCAAAATTTGCTCCACCTCCTGTTGAGGTAATCGTAAAATTCTGAAGTTTGATCCCTGCGCTATTTGAGTCACTTGTTGCAAGCACCGCTCCTGTAAGATCGATATCTCCAGAGATTGATGTAATCGATCCCGAGCCACCAGAGCTCCGAATTCCCGCCGCGTTCGTTCCAGAGCTTGCCGTTCCATCAAGAGTAATTGTTGCGGCTGCTGCTGCTGCACTTGTAGAAGTGATTGTCCCCTCTAAAATGATCCCATCATTCCCCGATCCTGCACTCACAGCGCCCAATCCCGTAATGTCAATATCTCCCTGAACCGAACTTATGGATCCTGTGGTGTTGATCTGCGTCCCCACATTATTATTTCCACTTCCCTGCCCCGTCCCATTAAGCGTAATCGTTCCATCAGATGAAGAGATTATCGTTGAATTGGAGTCGATGAAAACGCCAATATTTCCATTCACGCTATTCCCCCCTGTTCCTGTGATCGAGTAGCTTCCATTCACAACTTCGACAAGGGCAGTATTTATAAAAGAGACCCCGATATTGCTATCCCCTGTTGTTGCAAGAGAAGTTCCGACAATTGTCGTGGAATTTGATGCATTAGAGTCAAGCCATCCATTATCAACCCTCAAACCATCATTTCCACCTAATCCTCCAGTTCCCCCCGTAGCTGTGATGTTTGTCGTAGAAGTATTGTTCCCTTCAATTCTGGATCCACTGCCGATTAGAACACCTACATTGTCGCCCTCTCCTACCCCTCCCAGCGCGCCGACTCCCGTAATGTTAATAGACCCATTGTTCTGAGCACGTAGCCGACCATGAATTTCTACGCCTCTTTGGCCACTACCACCTAAAGGACTAGCTGTTCCTGTGAGAGTGCAGGTCCCTGCTCCAAAGTCTATAAAAGAACCTGTATCAATAAAAATGGTTCCCTCGGATACACCTCCAAAGTTTCCATGAGTAATTGACACATCTCCATCATTTGTCCCTCCGCGATTCGTATCTATGATACTATTTGCCCCAAGAGAAAACTGCGCCAGCCCCGCATCTCGATTCGCAGGAATGGCCCCAGCATCATTAATCGTTGCAATGAGATTGCAGCGACGGATATCGATATCAAAACCGGGATCAACAATAATGGATCGCCCTGCTTGAACCGTAAGGTTTCTTTGCGTATTGTTTGTAACAGTCACATTGTCAGAAAAGATCACATCGGTGTTGGCTTGAAGGGTCACATTGGCCGCATTCAAAGCATTACGAAGAGTAATCCCCGAAATGTTTGCAGTCCCAGCTGGAATGTCTCCAAATAGGCTGTTGCCCGCGATAGGATCTCCCCCTGCTGCTATAATATTGATAAACTTTGGATCTAAAAGAAGCTCTCCGACATGTCCATTAGGCCCCAAAAGATTCACATCTGCTTGAAAATCTAAACCCCTTCCTGAAACCTCGATAAACCCACCATTGCCATATTGGCTACCGCCAGATGCATCGAGTTTTCCATGGCATGTCGTGTAGTCATCTGACCACACAATAATTTTTCCTCCATCGCCCCCATCAGAGGCATTTGCTTTTATCTCAGCTCCTTTAACAACATGCGTTTGCTTAGCATTTTTAATAGTAGGATTTTGCCCTTTGTAGTCCCCGCCAATGAGCACTTCTCCGCCTTGACTTTCTCCTCCCACATCAATCTTTGCGCATTTCTGTAAAGCGACGCGATCTCCGAGGATATGGACCGTGCCTTCCTCAGCAGTAATCGTTCCCGTCTGATGACAGTCCCCTTCATACGCGGTAAGAAACACCCGTCCGTTTTCTTTTCTTACTCCACTTGCTTGGATCGCACCCTGACTCTTGATCGCAAGGCTGTACGGGGTTCCGGCAGCTGCAACCTCAATTTGTAAAGCAGACAGAATTCCCTCTTGGGCAACCGCTCCTCCTACATCATCCCTTTGCACCCGAATGATCAGATGCTCTTGAGACTCGGGAAGTAATAGCACTTCACTTCCTGCAGCTAAAGCAATTTTGCCAGCTTGAGCTTCGATTTCCCCATAGTTTTCAACAGCAAGTCCAATCAATGCGATATTTCCAAGAGGACTTGTGATCTTGCCGTAATTGACAACACTGGCACTCGAAGCCCCTTTGAAAAGAAGCTGTTCATTTTTCAAGAACTGATCATTCGAAGTGTCAAGAGTCGAGGCAATAAAAGAAGCTGCATTAATCCTTCCATTTGGTCCAATAAGGATTCCTTTCTCATTGATCAGAAGGATTTTACCATTTGAATGAATCAGGCCATCAATAGAAGAGGGAAGAGGCCCCACCACTCTATTAAGAACCGCAGAGTCACGCGTCGCCTGAAAAAAGTGAGCAGATTGTTGGGCATTTAAGGAGAATTCCTCCCAATTGATGATGGTTCTTTCTCCAGAATAGATTTTCCACTGAATATTTTCTTGATTTTCAATGGCAGCAGAACCTGCAACCACCTTAGGTTGAGATAGTTTTCCCTCCAATGCGGGAAAACAAACGATAAATAGTACAAAAAATAGCTGTAACAGCCTCTGCATTGAAATGGGAACCTCTCTCAATTCCTCTATACAAAAGATCCCTAATAACTCACAACAAGGCTCAGATTGACTCTTCCCCCTAAATGATCATGTGCATCGACTTTTCGTAAGCGAAAACCCCAGTAAACCGCTAGGTTTAAATAGGGATCAATAAAATAGCGAACACCCGGACCTACCCCAAAAATATATTCAGTTTTTTGGGTAAGCGATTCTCCTGTTTCTGGATTATAAAAATGTCGATGAGGCTGCACCCATCCATAGTCAACAAATGCAAGAAATGTCATTTGGTCTAAAGTTTTCTCTTTGCAAGCAACTTTTCCCTTTAGGATTGAGAGAGGAGGCGCTGTGACCGTTAGGCTCGAAAAGATGCCATTGTCTCCATTAATCACCCTCTCACGGTATCCCCTTACAGTATCAAACCCACCAAGTCCCAACTGCTCACTGGGGAGAAGATTTTGGTTCGCATATTGAGCGGTCAATAGTAAGCTCACTCCAAAACACTGAGGGAGAAAAAACCGGGAGGACAGCTCCCCCTTCAGATAATAGTACTTCGGCCGAGATCCTGGAGAAAGGAGGCGATAAGCATCGGTCGACTGATGGGAGAAAAACCGTGCTGGAGAAAAGTAGAGTCCCAAATCCGCCACAATATTCCCAAAGTGCCATCCTGACTGATACTGATAACCCATCACAAACTGAGACAAGTTGGTAAGATTAACAAAGATTGGCTCCTCTGAAAACAGAGCATTGTTATTACTCTCCTTAAAATCAAAACCAATATAGCAATCGTGATAGTGGTTGCGAAATGAAAAAAGAGGAAGGTGATAGCGACCACTCCCCTGAATATTGTGTCCTTCATTCGACGTCAATGCATCGACATTCTCATCTTGGATCCGAGAATATCCTCCAAAAAACACAACTGACTGTCTATAGGGCAAGGGGATCTCATAATAGGCTGAATGAGCAACCAAATTAGAAATTCGGCTGACAGAAGTGGTCAATTGATAAGACAACACTTGATTAAGACCTAAGAAATTTCCCCAGTTAAACCCCTCAAACTGCCGCAACCTTCCAAAAGCTTCATTCCCCCGATTATCAATCCCTACATAGAATCGAAATGGGCGTAGTTCCTTTGTTGCAAGTTCTAGATCTGTACTTAGATCCTGTTCTCCTGGAGAGAAAATCGCATTTGCTTGCCTGAAAGGATTCCGATTCAAAAACGCCAAGTCCGCGTTAAGCGTGTTGGTATCAATGGGCTTTCCAACCTGGAAATGAATATTGTTTAATATCTGCCAGTCTTTTGTCCAATGATTACCCTTAAGATGAATCTCCTCTAAAGTGCTTTCTTGAACCATGATTTGGAGAATTCCATCTGTAACCTCTTGCGGCGGAATGACAATCTGAACAAAAGGACGCCCTTGCCGCTCATAATATAGAGCAACAGCGCCTCGAATTTCTTCTAAGTCCTCATGTCGCATCGGGCGATTCAAAAACCGCTTCCCAAGATCTCCAGAAAACTTTCGCCAAGCAAGACGACTTCCCACCTGCTCTACACGAATAATCCTGACTCCCTCAAGACTTTCTAGCTCCTCCCTCTTTTTAACATCACTCTCGTTAGAAAACACGATACCGCGAAGTTGCTCAATTACAATTTCTTGCAAAGGCTCACTCCCATATAGAAAAATAGACGATAAAATGAGAAAAAAAAATGTTCTGAATATATGCCACATCCCCGCAGGATATACCCCAAAAAACGTTTCCTGTAAACTAGGCAGCGTACCTAAGTTATTCGGATCGCATACCGCTCTCTATACCTCCACAGCTGAATACTACCAGATAAGCATAAAAGACCTCCGATGACGAAAACCAGATATGGTCCTCCAAGGACAAAAAGTCCAGCTCCAAGATAAGGAAAAATTGCTCCTCTGATGCCCACTGCAAGAATGTTAGTTGAAGAGTAAGGAGTACTATCATCTGCTCCAGCAAAAACAGGCCCTGACATTTTCCAACCGAGTTCGCTCCCTGCCTGCATCACCCCATACAGTATATAAGCAACAAAAACAAAACTCGGATTGAAGTAAGCCAACATAAGTAGAAGAGGAAACACTACGGCTATCAAAGGAATACGAGCACAAAAAGAAAAGATCTCAGAACGATTAAATAGCTTGACCCAAAAAGGTGTTGCAATCACAAAACCTAATCCTTTACAAAAACACACCGCCATAAACATCCCAGTATAGGAAAGTTGAAGATGCTCAGTAAAGTACTTTGGAATAACAGCATGAATCGTCATAAGACCCGCGCCACCAAAGAAAAATCCCGCTTGAAACTGAAAAAAATCTGGCCTCTTTTGCAAAAGATTTGTCGTACTCTTCCAGGGATGCATTAAAAAGAGCTTCACATTCCTAATTTTTTCAGCTCCTGGAGCTTCAATTGAGCTCTGAATAACTTTACGGATTAGCAATACAGAACACATCCCCAATAAGCTTGTGTACAGGAGAATCCATTGCCAAGATCCTTGAAAAGCGTCCAGCATCCAGCCGAATAGAAGCGGCATAAGGGCCGTACAGAGATAGTTAACCGTCGAACCTGCAGCACAAACTTTTCCTCTATCGGACCTTGAAAGATTTTGTTTTAGCAATTCCATCCACGAAGGAATGACTCCCCTAAGCAGCAACATATGCATTCCAAAAGCAGAAATCAAAATCCAAGGATTGGAAAAAAATGGTGCAACAACAAAGGGCAGAAACTTCAAGAAATACGCCCACATTAGAGAAAGCCGAGGCTGTTTCCCCAATACTGAGCTACCCCAATATGAAGCAAAAAGCGCTGTTAATGGCTTTAGCGCTGTCATTGTACCGATTTGGAAGGGAGAAGCATCTAATTCCTTACAAAGAATCATGGGCAACAACGCAAAAATCCCAAAAAAGGGGCAAGAGATCACGTTCGAAAGAATGAATGCCCTCGAAGTAGAGATCTGCAAGTATCCTTTCATAAAGCAATCCTTACTAACTTTTAAGAATGAAATTGTACTCCTTCTTTCCATTAAAACAACAGTGTCGTACCCTGGGAGATATTCAAAGAAATAAGAGAATACGTCTTTTGAAAATATGGGCTTTAGCTGATCTTCACCTCCCCTTTGGCTCTTCCGCCAAGAACATGGAAGTATTTGGCCCTGCCTGGGAAAATTATACCGCTCGCATTGAAGAGAACTGGAAGAAACATGTAGGTGATGAGGATCTAATGCTTATTGCGGGAGACATCTCTTGGGCAATGAAGCTCGAAGGCGCCATGAAAGACTTAGAGTGGATTGATGCTCTCCCCGGTAAAAAAGTGATTCTGAAAGGAAACCATGACTATTGGTGGCCTTCGAACAAAAAACTTGCTGAGATTCTTCCTCCCTCTATTCAGTTTGTAAACAATACCGCCGTCACGATTGGAGATGTAACAGTTGGTGGGGTCCGTCTTTGGGATAGCCCTGAATACACCTTCAAAGACTACATTACCTTTGTAGAAAATCCATTGGCAAAAGAAAAGCCTCTAGATCCAGAAAAATCGAAGCGGATTTTTGAAAGAGATCTTCAGCGTTTGAGGATAAGTTTAGAGCAGATGGATCCAAAGGCAAACTACCGCATCGCGATGACTCATTACCCTCCCATTAGTGCCGACCTTCAAGATTCACAAACCTCAAAAATTTTAGAAGCGTTTAATATCAATGTTTGCGTTTTTGGTCACTTGCATAACGTGAAAAAAGAGCGTTCTCTTTTCGGAGAAAAGAATCAAATTCGATACTTATTTACCGCAGCAGATTATTTAGGGTTTGACCCTATGCTGGTGAGAGGGTAACGATCCCTCGCAAAACTTGGAGGGTCTCATCATCAGAATCAATTACCTCATGAAGATCTTTCTCTTTTTGCCCTTCTAAAAGCTCATTCACCAGTGCTTCCTCTTTTTCTTTTTCAATCGCATTGAAGTATTCAGCAGTAAGAAGTAACAGTTCTCGCAAATCTTCTCGTGTTTCGACTCCATCGAGAGCTTGCGAGTAAGCCATTTGAAATTGTTCCGTTTCTTCTACATGAATCAAATAGTGAAGCGTTTCAAAAAGAAGGTAAAGTTCAGGCTCTTCTTTAAGCAAGGTCAAAAGACGTTCAATCATCACTTTTCCTTCTTCAGGATCGGCTGCAGTCACAAGCCGAACACGAATAAGGTCGAACCATCTCTCATTGTCGATATATGGATAAAAGCCTTCGAGAAGTTCCGATGCAAGTGTATTGTTTTCCGCATCGATTAGGTGTGATGTATATTCATAAATAAAAATTTCTAAATCGTGACAAGAAAAGGCTGAGAAAAAATGGTATCCATCTTTAGCATCTCCTCCTTCATCAACATTGTCATCAAGAATCATTTGAAAACTGGAAAGGGCTGCTTGCAGTTCATCTTCGATCTCAAGTTTTCCCTCTTCGTACTGCTCAATCAGATGATCAAACTCATCGACAAACAGAGAAAGAGATTGTTTATGAGGGGCTAAACGGCGCCAAAGTTCGAATACAGAAAGATAAACTTGCTCATGTTTTTCATAGTTTTCTTCCAGATAGAGACAGTCAGCCAAGTCTTCTGGAGAATCACACTCTTCAACATAAAGAAGAAAATTCTCTTCACTTAGAAAAATCTCCCTCTTTTCAAGTCTTTGGAACAATTCCTCCTGAAAAAGATCTCGATAATTTTCTACCTGCCACTGCTCAACTTCCATTGCTGGATTTTGTTTCAGGTTCATCTGAAGTAAGTTGTAGAGGGCTCGCCCTTGATATGTCATTGCGTCCTTTACTGATCTAGCTTAGTTCTCTAATTAGTTGAAGGGGAAAATTATTCAAATAAAAAAGTTTTAATAAGCCGATTCTACACTCACAACAGATAAGTGTCAAATTGGGTTTGAGAAAAAATTTTCCTTTTGGTACCCAGGGTAAATGTATCAAAAAAGTTATTGCAATCATGATCCCAAAAAAACTTCATTTCACTTACAAAACAGAAGATCTACCAAGAGTCTACAAGGAAAACCTTAAGCGCTGGCAAGACTATTGCCCTGATTGGGAGATGATTCTTCATACAGATCGAAAAGTTCTTAAGTTCTTTGAGAGATATTTCCCGCAGTATGCCAGCGATATTAAGAAAATTCGGCAGGGCGTTGTTTTGGCTGATCTATTTCGGTACGGGGTTTTATATATTCATGGAGGAATGTACAACGATATCGACACGATCCCTCTTAACCCTATCCCAGATGCTTGGCTTGCACTTGAAAGTGTCATTGGCTACGAGTACCAACCTTCCAAGTTTGAATGTAGTCCTGTTCCCAGTTACTCAACCGATACCTTTTGTCAATGGTCACTTCTAGCAAAACCCAAGCACTCTCTTTTTAAAGAGGCTCTTGACAAGAGCATGGAAAATTTGAGAGAAAAAAATTTCGAGTTGAAGCACGAAAGGGAAGTATTAACTGCAACAGGCCCCTTACTTTTTACTGAAATCGCAACCAAATATCTAGACACGCCTGAGGTTTTGTTTCTAGATATGGATGTATTTGCGCCCATTTATTTGAAAACGCCCAATCTCTCCAACTGTATTGTTTTTCATCAATTCCATGGAAGATCAGGCTGGAAGCTAGAATTTCAATGTCCACAAATTAAACTGTTATAATAGTGAGACAGGCCGATTCATGATCCCAAAAAAACTCCACTTTACATACAGAACAGAGCGAGCGCCCGAAAAGTTCCAGAAAAATCTTAAGCAGTGGGAAAGAATGTGTCCCGATTGGGAAATACATTATTATTCAGACGCAATGATCTTTGGTTTTTTTGAAAAATACTTTCCAGAATACCTTTCCGATCTATCAAAGATCACATTGGGAGCAGTCCTTGCAGACGTCTTTCGCTACGCTCTTTTATATATCCATGGAGGCATGTATACAGATATTGATACAATTCCTTTAAAAAAAATCCCTGTGGATTGGCTCAACTACCAAACGGTGCTTGGATACGAGTTTCAACGGGGAAAGGGCTCAGCAGATTTTCGATACAAACATGACGTGATTTGCCAATGGACAATGCTCTCGGCTCCTAAAAACCCCCTGTTTAAGGAAGCTCTCAATAAATGCATCAAGAACTTAAGAGACATCAATTTCCATTTCTCTGTCCCAAGACAGGTCCTCCTCGCTACAGGCCCTCTTCTATTCACCTCTATCGCTAACAATTACCTCCCATTAGATCAGACCCTCATTTTAGACATGGAAATTTTTGGATCATTCCCCGAAACCCTTCCCGTTTCAGAAAGAAGTGTTGTTGAGCATCAATACCATGGAAAGCACGGATGGGCACTGAGTGTGAAGTTTCCCAATATTAGGTTGTAATACGCTCATGATCCCAAAAAAACTCCATTTTACCTACAAAACCAAAACCCTCCCCGATAAATACTCTAAAAACATGGCCATCTGGAAACAGACTTGTCCTGATTGGGAGTTCAATTTTTATACAGACGCTGACATCACTTCATTTTTTAGCACCTACTTTCCTCAGCATTTGAGTGACATCTCCCAGATCAAATTAGGTGTGATCCTTTCCGATGTTTTTCGCTATGGAGTCCTATATATCTTTGGGGGGCTCTATTCAGATATTGATACAACACCTGCCTGCTCCCTTCCTAAAGACTGGCTTAATAACTCACTAGTGCTTGGATATGAACATGAAACGGAAAAGCTAAACAAGGGAACATGGTATGATAGCAATGTTATCTGTCAATGGTCCATGCTTTCTAAGCCTCGCCACCCCCTCTTTAAAGAGGCTCTTGAGAAAGGACTCGAAAATTTAAGAAGAACCAATTTCTCCTTCGAGGATACCAAGGACGTCCTCCATGCAACGGGACCTCTTTTTTTTACACCGCTGGCAAAAAAATATCTCTCTCTTCCTGAAACACGCCTCCTTGAAATGGAAGTATTTGGGAGCATTCCTGAGCAGTTTCCTCCAACCGACAAAAGTATTATCCTCCATCAATTTGATGGTCAATTTGGATGGACGGTAAGTCTAAAATGTCCAGTCATTGATCTCCGCTAGCAATTCTGCTACTCTCCCTTTTATGAATATTCGGTATAAGCGCCCTTTTGTCCTCATCGAGGTTTTAATTTCGATTGCTTTACTAGCTCTTTGCGCTTTTCCTTTGATTTCTGAACCTCTTTTCTCACAAAGAATCATGCACAGAAAATTCTTCGAACTTGAACTCGAGCGGGAAGCTGAAAAAATCTACTATGAAATTCTGAAAACCCCTCTAGTATTTTCAGAAATCCCCAAAAAGGGGGCTAAAAACACCAAAACTTCTTCCTTAGAAATTTCAATTGATGGTCTTGGGAAAAAAACCTACAAGACTCTCTCTTCTATTTATCATTGCGCAAAAGAGGAACATACAAGTAACTTTTACAAAATCCACCTCGAAGTTTGTTTCATAGAGGATAATGACAAAGACCATCCTTTCAAATATAAGTTTGAATTTGTAGGGAAAAAAGTGGCCAAAAAAACCCCTGATCCGCATGGTGAGGAAAAAAACCCTCATCAGGAAAATGAAGGAACATCTAGCAGCATTCAAACCCTTCGTCAAAGCGAGTGAAAAGCAAACCGAATTTTCTGTTCGTGCGCTTATTCTGGGAATTTTACTGAGCCTTCTATTTGCTGTAGGAAATGCCTACTTAGGCCTCAAGATAGGGATGACAATCTCTGCATCGATCCCTGCCGCTGTTTTGTCCATGGCTATTTTGCGTACCTTTTTTCGAAAGGTTGGAATTCTAGAGAATAATATTGTCCAAACAGTTGCCTCGGTTGGAGAAGGGCTTGCTGGAGGGGTCATCTTTACCATTCCTGCTCTTTTCCTTTTAGGTGCTGCTCCTACCATTCCCCATATCTTTGTATTAGCTCTTTTGGGAGGAATCTTAGGGGTCCTCTTCATGATTCCCATGCGTCGTTACATTATTGTTCAGGAACATGGCGTTCTTCCATTTCCCGAAGGGACTGCCTGCGCAGAAATCTTGAAGGCTGGAGAAAGTAGCGGCCAACATGCGAGCCTTGCAATTTGGGGAATTGTTATCGGAGCGGTTTACAAAGTCCTCAATAGCGCTCTATACCTATGGAATGAGACAGTTTCATACACTGTCAGGAAATATGAAAATGCACTTCTTAGTATGGACTGTACTCCTGCACTCCTAGGGGTGGGGTTCATCATCGGCCCTCGCATTTCTGCAGTCCTCTTTACAGGGAGTGCCATTGGCTGGTGGGTACTCATCCCTCTTATTAAAAAATTTGGTGCCGGAGCACCCGCAATTTTCCCCTCTAAAGTCCCTGTAGAATTAATGACAGCAACTGATGTGTGGTCCAATTACATCCGCTACATTGGAGCTGGAGCGGTCGCTGTTGGAGGGCTAATTACCCTATTTAGAATTGCCCCGGTCATTTTTAAAACGATCATCGAAAGCTTCCGTGAACTCATGCATCTCATGCAGTCAAAGAAAAAAGAAGTTGAGCGCACTGACAAGGATATCTCCCTTTCCTACCTCTTACTTGGTTCCATTGCCGTTATCCTCGCGCTTTGGATCCTTCCTGGCTTTCACCTTAATATCGTTACCATTGTTCTTTTAGTTGTCTTAGGTTTTTTCTTTGTTGCCGTCACATCGATAACGGTGGGGCTTGTGGGAAGCTCTTCGAGCCCTGTTTCAGGAATGACAATTACGACGCTTCTAATTACATGTCTTGTCTTTGTGGGCCTTGGTTGGACAGACCGTATCCACCTGATTGCAGCTATAACGATGGGAGCCGTTGCAAATGTTGCGATCGCAATGGCCGGAACAACTTCCCAAGACTTAAAAACAGGCTTTTTATTAGGTGCTACCCCTCGCTCACAACAGATTGCCGAGATTATTGGCCTCATTCTCCCTGCTGCCGCAATCGGCTTTACACTTTATCTTCTCAACGATGCCTACGGATTTGGAAGCACAAAGCTTCCCGCTCCACAAGCCACACTCATGGCTCTTATTGCAAAAGGAGTCATTCAAGGCGAACTCCCCATTGTCCTTGTCTTTATTGGTGCAGTGTTTGGGCTCATGGTTTATTTCATGAGAGTTCCGGTTCTTCCCTTTGCCATTGGCCTTTATCTCCCCATCTCACTCAATACTTCGATTATGGTGGGAGGACTCGTCTGCTATATTGTTAAAAAAATCACCAAAAACGATAAGGCTATTGAGCAAGGCGTTCTTATTTCGTCAGGTCTCGTTGCTGGCGATGCCTGCATGGGCGTTTTAGTCGCACTCCTCACTGTTTTGAAAATCATCCCTTCCTCAAAAGTAGGATTCTTGGGCGATGGATTTTCACTCCTCTTCTTTATATTGCTAAGTAGTTATTTGGGCTGGCGCGCTGCCAGAACAGACAAATAAAACCAAATCATTTATCCTTCTGCGCTATGAACCTACCCCAATATTACAAACAACACCCTTTTGGTGTTTTGTTCCCAGAATTTGATCCCTCTTTTTATCCTACTTTATTAAGTATGGAGTGCAAAGAGGGATCAAATTCTGGGAACAAAACACCTCAAAATCCTGACATTTATAATAGTGGGATAGGTTCATGAAAAGATACGCTTTTACATTGATGGAGCTCATGATTGCCCTTTCTCTGGCTGTGATTGTCTTGGGCGTCATCTTCTCGTCGCTCTATCAAAACTCAGTCCTCAATGTAAAGCATGAGAATGGGGCCGCTATAGTGATGCAAAAGGTCCATATCCAGGAACGTCTCGATCAAATCTTCGCCAATATTCCAAGTGAAGAGAAGCGCTCTATTTATACAGATGAAAAAGGGGCCCTCCATTTCCGCTTTGACCATGGAATCGATCCCGAGCCAGCATTTTGCGGTATGATTTCCGGAACACTAGAACTCATCAATGGGGATCTTTCTCTCTCTTTGATGGGAGAAAAAGAGGTGCGATCCGAGCGCCTTTGCTTTGATGTGAACACTCTAAACTATGAATTTCTCACACATGACGGCCATGATGTGAAAACAACCGACGCTTGGACTAAAGAAGAAGCTAAAAACCCTCTCTATCTTAAACTATCCGTAGATGATGAGTCTTATATTTTCTGGATCAACCATCAAGGAATGGAGATCCCCTTAAACCCCTGATTACTACCTATTTTCCCTTTAGCGTTGCGTATATATGTGGATGGACTGTGTTGAATAAATCCGCAGAAAGAACTTGCTAAAAATTCATTGAAAAAGAGAAGCTCCTTAAGTTTAAGTCACTAAAAAGAAGGAGCTTCAGATGCGCAAGCGCAATTGGCCAAAGTATAATCGAGATCTGGTAAAAAGAGGAAGCATAACTTTTTTTATCGATCAAAATGCGTTAAACGCAAAGCCTGGGGCGAACAAGCGAGGGCGCCCTCGCTTGTTCGCCCATCCACTGATTCAACTTCTTCTCGTATTGAAAATTCAATACCGTCTTACGTATAGAGCTCTTGAAGGATTTTCGAAGTCTATTCTTCCTCTGCTTCAAGCTTGTGTGCCACTCCCCACTTATTCTCTTATTTGCAAAAGAGCTTCCACAATGGAAGCTCTTTTGCCCAAGCTCTCCTCTAGAAGACCAAAGGTTGTGCTTATCGATGCTTCTGGGATCAAGGTTTATGGAGAAGGCGAGTGGAAGGTTAAGGTGCACGGAGCATCGAAGCGGAGGAAATGGATCAAGCTTCACATTGCCATCGATGCTAAAACACAAGAAATTATCGAGCTAGAAGTTACCCATGGACATAGGGCCGACTGCGCAGTCGGTCCTAGCATTATTAAAAAGCTTCCTAGGTCAACAAAAACTGTGATGGGTGATGGAGGGTATGATACCAAGCGATGCAGAAAGGCAATCCACAACTTAGGAGCTCAAGAACTCATTCCCCCTAGAAGAAATAGCAAAATATCCAGAGATCTTGAAAAAAGAAATCGAGCATTGCTAGAAATAAGAGGACTCGGGGGAGACAATCTTGCCAGGGAAATTTGGGGGAAGTTAACGGGCTATTCTACAAGAGCTCTTGTAGAGACGAGTTTTTCAAGAATGAAAAGACTCTACGGGGAACGGTTTTATTCTAAGAAAATGGAAACTCAAAGAGTCGAAGGGTTAATCAAATGCAAGATGCTGAACCAAATGCTTGCTCAAGCATCCTAAAAAGAAGCTTCCGAGGAAGAATCGGCTTGTTGAAAAATGATTTATTCAACACAGCCATGTGGATGATAAATGGAACAATCATTTTGATATATTTTTTGTTTTTTTAGCAGGAGAATATTAGGATATGTTGTACGATGTTTGCTTAAGAAAGTTAGCATACTAGCGGCTTTTAGAATTAGCACATCTACTGCGCTTCACGCCTTTGCCAAGGTGGACCACCTTGACTCGGCGCTCATCTTGCATCAGTACTAATTCTAAAAGCCGCTAGCGTGAAATAGGTAGCAATCAGGGGTTAAATGAACCTTCTTCCATTTGTCATTGTAATCATTACTATCCTTGCGCTCTTCTCAACCTCTTTTTTCGATAGGCATGTGATGGAGAAAAAAGAACAAGAGATCTATTTAGCCTACTTTAAGGGGCTCCGTGCTGCAAGGAATCACAAGGAAGACCTAGCCTATCGCTCCCTCAGAAAGAGAGCCCCCCCCCCAAGCACTAATTCCTCAAAAAAAGAGCCCTCAAAAAAGAAGGCTGACTACTTTAGGGACGAGAAAATTGGATGGGAAAATGGACGACTCAACCTTTCCTCTCTAACTCAAGATGCTCAAAAATGGCCTGAACTCAAAGCGATCACCATTGCCTATGTCAAGCGGCTTTACTCTGACCATAAGTTTTTCCCAAACGAAGATAAATTTGCTGAAAAGCTCATCGATGTCCTCATCGCAGCTTATAAAGAAGCAACCCCCCCCCTACCTCCTTTCCATGAGTTGACGTTAGATGATCCATTTCATATTCCATTTTATAAAATGGTTAGAGGAACTCACACCTATGACCTAGAAACAAATGCCGGATATCCCCCCTTTGGAGACTTTTTTACCTTTGAGGAAAGAGAGAAACCTCCGATGTTTTTCCAAGATGCAAATACCACTTTCCTATCGATCGTCTTAGGAACTAAAAAGATGCAAATCATCAAAGACGAAGAACTCAGAGAATTTGAAAAGTCAGGGGGCCACCATTCATCGCTTAACAGAACGAAGCTGGAAGAACTTCTTAGCGATTCCCCTCCCAGCCCTCAACAACTCGATCTATTTGATTTCAATCAGAAAAGTTCCCCTAGAAAACCTGGGAAACACAAGGATCAAAAAACTCAAATCACAGTGAGAGCGCCATAACAGGTTGGAATGCTAACTTGAAGGTTGTTCCCTCATCAACGACAGAGGTCACAGAGATCTCAGCATCATGCTTTGTCGCAATAGCATTCACAATTGAAAGTCCAAGTCCTGCTCCACCCATTCGACGAGAACGGGCTTTATCAACCGTATAAAATCTCTCAAAAATCTTATCGAGATCCTCTGAAGGAATACCCACACCCTTATCGGCAATGGATAGCTCAATCGAATCTCCAAAGTCAGCAATAGTAATCGATAAAAATGCGGGACTTTCTGAATACTTTACCCCATTTTCCAAAAGATTCATGATTGCCAACTCCAAGAGATCGGGATCTCCACTCACAAGGATATATTCTTCATTATGAAACGATTCAATTTCAATTTCAGGATGAAGGGCAAGAACCGAATGGCTACAGTTGTCAATCATCCCAACCAGATCAACTTCCTGAAGGCGTGCTTTAGGGAGGTAGTCGAGATCTGCTAAAGTGAGGAGATTTTTAACTAGGTTATCCATCCTCTGACAATTTCGAACAATTTTCTCCGTAAACTCAGTAAGCATAACATCTGAAATTTCAGGAAGGTCATACAGTGTCTCAGCAAATCCCTTAATGATCGTGATTGGAGTTCGAAGTTCGTGGGAGGCATTTGCAACAAAGTCTTTTCCAAGCTGCTTCTTCTGATACTCGCCCGTACTGTCTAGGAGTGTTGCCAAAATCTTCTTCTTCGTCTCAAGGACCTTAAGGTCTAACTCAATTCCCTCAAGCATCACCCTTTGAGGAAGCTTAGTTTCCTGTATCCGCTTCAACAAGGGAAAGCTTTCCTTCAACTTTGGATGAGTAAAAAAGGGTGTTCCTACCAGCGATCTTTTATCTTGCTTAAGAAACAAAGCTCCCTTTTGATTAACCTGACCAATATTACCTTCCCAATCAAGGATAACAACCCCTTCGCGCAGACCATCAAGGACAGAAAGTGATCTTTGCTTCTTTTTTTTTCCTCCAAGAAGTTGAAAGATAATGGTGATTCCAAATAGGGCTAAAAAAAGAAACCATTCAAGAAAGGCGTTGTACAAACACAAGAAACTTGCGCACCCGAGCGTCGATAAGAGGACAATATAGCGTTTTTTCATCCTTTAGATCATACCAAATGAGGACATTTTGTTGAAATTTTAGCGCGCAGCTTGGTAGATTGGTAACAAGGAAAAACGCTCGAGGAGCGCCCTATGGCAAAAACCTATTTCTACTACTCAGCAATGAATGCAGGGAAAAGCACAACTCTTCTGCAGTCAAGTTACAACTACAAGGAACGGGGAATGGATACCATTCTTTTTGCCCCCTCTTTTGATGACCGCTTTGGTGATCCAGCAATTTATTCTAGAATTGGACTCAAAGAAGAGGCAATTCTTTTTGATAAAGCCTTCAATCTCTATGAATATGTTGCAAAAGTTCGGGAAAACTTTGGAAAGCTTCGTTGCATTTTGGTTGATGAAGCTCACTTTTTAACCAAAGCCCAAGTTGCACAAATCATCGCTGTTACAAAAAACTTTGGAATCGCTGCTCTAAATTATGGTTTGAGAAGTGATTTTTTAGGAGAACCCTTTGAAGGAAGTAAATACCTCTTAATTTGGGCAGATGAAATCGTAGAAATTAAAACCATTTGCCACTGTGGAAGCAAAGCCACAATGAATATGAGAATCGATAGCGCTGGGAAACCGGTAAAATCGGGATCTCAAGTCCAAATTGGGGGGAATGAAAGTTACATCTCAGTTTGCATGAAACACTTTATAAAAGATGTGGAGGCTATCAATCGGTATGCCTTCGAGAAGGAAGGAGCAAATGTATGAACAATGTCAGGTCTTGGAAACGGAGTGTTCTTCCGTGGGTGGTTTGCCTTTCGGCCTCGCTATTTT
Source organism: Simkaniaceae bacterium (assembly GCA_018399055.1). Classification (GTDB taxonomy): domain Bacteria; phylum Chlamydiota; class Chlamydiia; order Chlamydiales; family Simkaniaceae; genus Neptunichlamydia. Next base: position 148,176 of record CP073762.1, read on the forward strand.
TTGCATACGAACTTTTGCAACTCCATGTGATGAATGCTATCTCGCCAATGTTAATGAAAGATCTTAAACTAAGTGCCACAGACTTTGGGTATCTTAGTTCAACCTATTTAATCGCGGATGTCATTTTTCTTCTTCCTGCAGGAATCATTTTAGATCGCTTTTCTGTAAGAAAAGTTATCTTAACCGCTCTTTTCTTTTGCCTAGTGGGAACAGCAGGCTTTGCAAAAGCCACATCTCTCCCTTTTGCAGCAGGATGTCACTTTCTTTCAGGAATTGGGAACGCATTTTGCTTTTTAAGCTGTATCATGTTGATCTCTCGTTGGTTCCCCAAGGAAAGACAAGCTTTTGTTGTGGGGCTTATGATTACCATTGGAATGCTTGGAGGAGTCGTCGCACAACTTCCTTTTTCACTTCTTGCACAAGCACTAACCTGGCGAGCAGCCCTAATGATTGACGCTGCAATTGGTGTGATTCTCTTTGCCCTCATCTTCTCTTTTGTGAAAGATGCTCCTATGAAAATTACAAAAAAACAAAAAACTAAAATTCCATTTTTTGAAGGGCTCAAAAGATCTGTTTTAAACCTCCATAACATTTGCTCTGGGCTGTATATCTGCTTGATGAACCTCCCCTTGATGATTATTAGTGCCGTTTGGGGAACCCTCTTTTTAACTCAGGTTCACCACATTTCTTTGACAACAGCTTCTTTTATTGTCAGCATGATTTGCATGGGAACGATTGTAGGTTCCCCGCTCTACGGCTGGATATCAGACAAAATCCAAAAGCGAAAAGCTCTTATGGTTTTTGGTGGGGTGGTCTCCATAGCAATTTTTATGTTAATCTTGCTTGTGCCCTATCCAAGTGAGGGAATGTTTACATTCCTCTTCTTTTTCCTTGGATTTTTTACTAGCTCTCAGACCCTAGGTTACCCAGCTATTACAGAAAACAATCCCAAGGAATTAACGGGAACCTCCATGGGAGTTGCAGCATTGATCATCATGGGATTCCCGGCGATCATTCAACCCCTTTCAGGAAAGCTCCTTGATATGGGTTGGGATGGAACAATGGCAAATGGAGCGCCATTATATTCCGCAGCAGATTTTCGCACGGCATTTTTGATTTTTCCCATTGGCTTTTTAACAGCTCTATTTGCTCTCTCAAAAATTAAAGAACGCTCTAAGAAACAACTTGCCCCTGCAGTATAAGGATATGGCCTTTATCAATGATCCCTTGAATCTTAGCGGTGGCCTTGGCCACCTGTTCGGGGGTGTCGAAAAACTCGACAACAAGAGGAAGGTCTAGCGAAAGACTCAGAAAATGAGAGGTTTGAACCTTCCCACCCTTTTCGAACCCTTCAATTCCCCTTAAGACAACAACGTGTTGCACCTTAATTTCATTGTGGAGAATCTTCAGAACTTTATTTAAATGATCTTCGGATTCACTCATGTAAACCCGAGCAAGCTTGATTTCTGTCATATTTTTCTCCCTAAAATGAGTCCTCCATACGCCGCAAATAAGCCCAGCGCAACAGAAAGGAGGAGGTAGAAGATGAGTTTAATTCCCGCCCCATTTTCCCACAGTTCCATTGCCTCCAATGAAAACGTCGAAAAAGTTGTAAAGCCTCCTAGAAACCCCACAAGTAGAAGTGCCCGAAGCTCTGCCCCCATTGCGCCAAACCGATTGAGGATGAGTATACTTAAAAAGCCAATAAGAAAAGAACCCAAGATATTCACTACCAGAGTCCCTAAAGGAAAAACAAAGGGGAAAATCAGCTGGACAGATCGAGAAAGCAGAAAACGACAAATAGCTCCACCACCCCCTCCAACTCCAATCAAAATCAAATTCTTCACGCGTTTCTCCTGTATGATTTTACAGAATAGACAGCAATCGGATCGGTAAACCCTTTGAGTTGCACAGCCTCAAGTTTTTCGCATTCGATATTATTTTTTACCCCTTCAGCTTCTAGTGTACTTTCACTAATCAAAACCTGCATCCCCTCTGCCTCAGAGCAAATGCGCGCGGCTAAATTCACATTAGCGCCCAAAACAGTGTAATTCAAACGATTGTCAGCACCCATATTTCCTGCAACGACATTCCCAGTATGGATGCCGATTCCCATTTCAATCGCATCAAGCCCCTGCTGTTTTCTTTCAAGATTCCATTTATTGATTTCATCTACCATATCCAAGGCACTTTGAATCGCCTGAAGGGCACTTTTAGGTTTCTCAATAGGAGCACCAAAAAGAGCCATCACTTCATCCCCAACATACTTATCAATTACGCCATCGTGTGCATCAATTTTTTCGGAAACTTTTGTCATACATGTGTTGATCAGGTTAATGACTTCTTTTGGATCCATTTTTTCAGTCATTTCACTAAAACCGCGAATATCTGCAAAGAGAACGGTAACCCGCTTCTCTTCTCCTCCAAGCTGAATGTTTCCCTTTAAAGCTTCCTCTGCAATTTCCTCAGAGACAACTTTATTTAAGATTCCCCGCACTTTTTCTTTTTCTCTTAGCCCTTTTATCATTTCAAAAAATGAATGATAAAGTGAGTAGATTTCATCTTTTGTCTTTTTCTTAGGCTCATCAGGAATTTCAATTGCGTCCAATTTCCCTTCTGCAACAGTTTTTGTCACCTCCGCTAAATGCGTGATAGGGCGCGTGATCCGTTTTGCAATATTATTAAGAAGGACCAAGACAAAGAGCAGTCCCGCAATCGAAGCAAGACGCATCTGCATCGAAATCTTATCAACGATCTCTTTTGCTTCACTCCGTACAGAATTGATAAGAGCATACTCCTCTGCCTTCGGCTTAAAAAGGAAGAAATGTACGTCTAAATTTTTATACGGCTCAATGTGGAGGAAGAAATATTCTTCCCCCTTTATTGTTACGATTCCTGACGCTGCAGAAAGAAGCTTTTGAGGCGAAACATCATACCAATCAGAGTCAGCAATTTCCTTCCCTAAAGCATTTGTCACTGCAATCACTTTGTTATCAGAGATAAAAAGTGCAGGTTGATGGGTTGATCTTGAAAGAGATCCTAAAACTTCTCCACCATGAGCCCCAACTGTCAAATACCCCTCTCGGATTTGGCCCTCTTCTTCAGCCTCTAAACGAAGCGTATTCCCAAAAAAAACATGGTGCATTTCAGGGAGAGAAATCACATCTAAGTGGGTCGCCAAAAATTCGGACGTGGCATTTTTCATCACCTCACGTTCCTTCTCAACGGGATACATTATCTTGTCATAAAACACAGAATCACTCAAAAGAGACTTCCCGCAATACGTCTCGTCATCCACCACCCCCATCCCGACTGGAGAATGCTTGCTCAAAGGAGTTTTCCCAAAAACATTTGAGTTTGTTAGGGTTGACAATCCCCAAATCAATCCTACCTTGTTGTAATGGTCTATGTACTCCTTGACGTAGAACTTTACCTGTTCTTCAACCACTTTACTTCGAGAATAGGTTTCATTTATATCCGCATCATCTTCCATTAGGGTAAAACAAGTATCACCAAATGTTTTTCCCTTTTGAACAGCCTCTAACTTATTATTAACCATCTTGAGCCATTCGGCCTCATTCGGAACAATCCCTGGGGTTTCCCGAAGACTTTTTTGAACCGCCAAAATTTTGTCGATGAAATTTTTAAGATAAAACTGTTGAGCAGGAAGCTCAAGCCACTTAAGAAAAGGTTCTAAGAGATTAATGGACAGATCTAGGTTTTTGTTAGACGTGTCATCGTATTCAAAGTGCTGAATCGCTTGCCTGGTAAAAAAAACAAAATAGTCTTCATCTGATTCCTTATCCTTTTTCTCCTCACCATGAATAGAACTAATATCCAATGCAATCCCAATATAAGGACCATCCCATTTCTCTTTATTCTCTCGATTTCTGATTCCAACAAGGTGAAACCCACTATTTATTGGAATGTGAATTGAGTCACTTAGAGAATTCTTATTGATGATGATTTCAGACATCAAACTCCCTTCGTTTATACTCTGAATGAAATTAATCCACTTGTTGGTGATCATAAGCGAAGCAGAATCAAGCCAATTATTTTCTAAAAGGTTTTTTGTCGTCGGCTCAAATCCTTTGCGTACAAGTTGGTACTTTGCAACCCCCAGCAGAACAGCATCGACCTCAGCTTGTATTTTGAAGAGCATGTCTGAGAGGTAATCCTCAATGGCATTTGTTTTTTGCTGATTGATTTGATCAAGTTGACAGAGAAGCTCTTTGTAAGTCACCTCTAAATTCTTTCGTGTCGCGTGTTCTTCCCAATAGAAAGAAACAACAAAGGCAACTGTGAAAATTGCTGCTACCCAAAGGAATAATCGATAACGTAGGCTCATGGTCTTGTATTTTTAAAAAGGTTTCGGTGCCCTGTCTTGGTGATCAAAACCATATCTTCGTATCGAATCCCTCCAACGTTTGGAAGATATATGCCTGGTTCAATGGTAATCACCATCCCCTCCTGAAGGATTTCTTTTGCTGATTGCGCAGAAACCCGAGGGGATTCATGCACATCCAAGCCTATACCATGTCCAAGGGCATGGATAAAGTGCTTTTCCTCTTTTCCCATACTTTTTCGAGCAACAGTATCAAGCAAAGCTACAGGTACTCCCGCTTTACAAGCATCAAGCGCTGCCTGATGAGCCTTCCTTACTAACTTATAAATCTCCTGGATTCTTTTGGGCACCTCTCCAAAAAAGACAATACGTGTCATATCACTAGCATATCCATTCAAGATAACGCCCATATCCATTAGCACAACGTCTCCCCGCTTGAGCTTTCTCTGCCCAGTATGATGGTGAGGAAGAGCACTATTTTCGCCAAAAGCAATGATCGGATCAAAGGAAAGCGCCTCCGCACCCCATTTTTTCACATAGAATTCAAACTCGAGGGCAAGCTCACTCTCTCGCATCCCAACTTTTAGTTTTTTTCGAACATACTGAAATCCTTTCCAAAGAAGATCCGCGCTTTTTTGAAGAAGGATCAACTCACTTCGGTCTTTTACCATCCGAACAGCAAAAGTGGGATGATCAACCCCTTTAAGGGATCGCTTAACAAAGGCTTTTTTAAGCTCTCGATGCGCCGCTACAGTCAGCGAGGTGTCAAACCCAAACACTGTCGCCTCCTTTAACTTTGCAAGAGATTCTTTAAAAGCCTTTTCCTTGAAATCTTTGACTGGATAAGGAGATCCTTTTTTGGCAATTTCCTTATATCTCCCATCCACAAAAAGTGTCGCAGTTTTTAGGTCAACAAGAAGCCTTCCACGGGAAAGTTTTATTCCAGAAAAATATGCAAGATCCGTCGGATTTTCAATGACAAATCCTTCCACACCCCATTTAGAAAAGTGAGTCCGAAACTTAGCAAGGCGGTTTTTGAAATAGGTTTTCGATCGCGTCATGGTTTAAATGAATGATTGTTGGTTTTCCTTTAGGGCAATCATATGGTGCGGTTGTTTTCATCAGCTCTTTTATCATCTGCTTGGCTTCAACAACCGTCCAGCCCCTTTTTTGTGATCTTGCATAAGAAGAGAGGGTGAAAGCAAGTTTTTTTTGCCGCATTTTTTCAGCTAAGCTCTGATCCAAAACCTCAATAAACTCCTCTAAAAGCCCTTGAACCATCCCCTCCTCAATTTCTGGCGAAAGCGCATCAATAATAAAGGCTGAATCACCAAACGGTCGAAGATCCACTCCCATCCCTTGAATTTCTGCTAAATGTCTCTTAAGAATTTCTCCTTCGCTTTTAGGAAACTCCAAAGTTATAGGGATCATCAAAGTTTGGAGAGGAGAGATCTCCTCTTTAACAAATCGATCATAGAGGATGCGTGCATACGCCCCTTTTAAATCAATCAGGAAAATCCCCTCATAGGGACCAGGCGTGTTTGGGAGTGAAAAATAAGAAGAACCATGCGCAATTAAGTAATGATTAAATAAGCCAATGACTGTGATTTCTTCTTCAACATAGTCTAGTGATGGAGGAAGAAATTCTTTTTTTTCCTGAAACTTGAGAGGGGCTGCAAAGTCCCAATTCCCTTTAGGATATTCCTTAGGCGGTTCGTTCCCTTGAAAGGACTCCATGACCCCTTTTCGAATTACTTCCTGGATCACACCTTCTTCCCTTAAACGAATTTCCCTCTTTTGTGGATGCACATTCACGTCGATCCACTCAGGTGGCAATTTGATGTGGAGAACAAAAGTGGGATGAAGATGGGACGAAAGACGCGTTCCATAACCCTCATAAATAGCGCGCGCAATCTGCGGGCAGCGCACACACCTTCCGTTAACAAAAAGATATTGACCAAGACGATTAGTCCGCGCGTCTAAGGGCGATCCAAGAAATCCACTTAAAAAACATCTGTTGTCAGTTTTTTCCACTTTTTTTGCCCGGTTTAAAAATGTCTCTCCCAAAAAAGCTTTTAAACGTTCTTCAATAGCGCCCGGAAGAGTATGAATGATTTCTTTTCCATCCGCTATACATCGAACATGAATCTCGGGATGCGACAATGCAAACCGTGTTAAAAACCTGGTGATTTCGCTAAGAGATGCCCCCTGAGTCTTTTGAAACTTCTTCCTTGCTGGAACATTGTAAAACAGCATAGCTATTTCTACAGTGGTCCCCTCATTCCGAGCTGCAGGATCAATACTCCGAATCTTTCCCCCTTCAGCAACCACTTCTCCACCTAAGGCTTGCCCCTTTTGAGCAGAAACAACCCTCGTCTTTGAGATCGCTGCAATTGAGGCCAGGGCTTCCCCACGAAATCCCATGGTCAATACTTCCTCAAGATCCTCTGCAATGCGGATTTTTGATGTCGCGTGCCTTTCCAAGCTTAGGAGCAGGTCATCCCGACTCATCCCACACCCATCATCACTGACACGAATCAAAGAAAAGCCTCCTCTCTCAATTTCTACCGTAATTGCACTACTCTTTGCATCAAGTGCATTTTCAACAAGCTCTTTGACCACAGAAGCGGGATTTTCAATCACCTCACCGGCTGCAATTTTGTTGATCGTTTGATCCGATAAAATTTGAATGGGCATCGATTCTCCTTGAGAAGATCCTTCTAGATAACTTACTATAATCCTCCGAAGTGTATGGGAGCAACTATGAATTTTCCAGAGGTGTGGAATCTAGACAGTGTTTTCGAAGGGGGAAGTCGCTCTTCCTCATTCCAAAAATCCTTCCAGACAGCCCAAAAAGATATCGATTCTCTAGAAAAACTTCTGCAAAGCGGCGAAATTTCCGAGGCTATCCCTTTAATGGGAGCCCTAGGAGAAATATTGAGAGAAATGGATACATTTGTTTATGGCTTATTGTCACAAAATGTTGACGACACCCATGCCAACGTTCTCATTGGGCAGATGCGGACGCTCCAAACATATTTTTCCAACTGCTCTCTCGTTTTCGATACCCTCCTAAAGGAAATGTCAAATGATGATTTCAAATCTCTTCTTCAAAAACACTCACTTATCACATTCCCCTTGGAAGAAAGACGAAAAAAAGCGCTAGAAAAACTCTCTACGGACGAAGAATCCTTTATCAATAACCTCTCAATGGACGGATACCACGGATGGTCTGAAATGTGGGATGCCATAGTTGGTGAGATGACTTTTCCCTTTCAGGGCGAAAGTCTATATTTTGGTCAAATCGAGAATAAAATGTCCGATCCCAGTAGAGAGATTCGAGAAGAAGCTTTCAATGCGATAGAGCAAGGTTTTACAAAAAAACAAAGTTCGATTTCTCAAGCACTGAACCATTTGAGTGGATTTCGCCTTCAGGTGTATAAAAAACGTGGCTGGACCGACTTTTTAAAAGAACCGCTTGATGAGAATCGCCAATCGAAAGGTTCTCTCATGGCAATGTGGGAAACGATCAAAAAAAATCAAGCTTCTCTGATCCGCTACTTTGATTGTAAATCAGATTTACTTGGAATTGATCGCCTCTCATGGGTCGATTTAGACGCCCCATTGTCCTCATCTTCAAGGGAAATCTCCTACCAAGAAGCTGCAGAAACTGTCTTGAAGCAGTTTCAAGCATTCAGCCCCAAGATGGCATCCTTTGCACGCAAGGCCCTGGAAAATCAATGGATCGAAGCCGAAGATCGAAAAGGAAAACGCCCTGGAGGCTATTGCTGCGCCCTTCCTAACTCAAAAGAAAGCCGCATTTTTATGACGTTTTCTAAAACAATGACCAACCTTTACACATTGGCTCATGAACTCGGGCATGCCTTTCATAATGAGATCCTCTTTCCCCTCGAGGAAATGGTTCAGCACCCCACTATGGGACTTGCAGAAACCGCTTCAACAATGGCTGAAATGATCGTAACGCAAGCGACTATCCGAGAAGAAAAAGATCCAAAACAACGCCTTATTCTTTTAGATGAACATCTAAATCGAGCGACCAGCTACCTCCTAAACATTTACGCCCGCTTTCTTTTTGAAATCCGCTTTTATGAAAAGAGAGAAAAGGGAATTGTTTCTCACGAAGAACTCTCGATCCTCATGGAAGAATCGCAAAAAGAGGCCTATGGAGAGGCTCTTGATCGATATCACCCACTCTTTTGGGCTGCAAAAATTCATTTTTATTGCACAGAAATGCCTTTTTACAATTTCCCCTATACCTTTGGTTATCTTTTTAGCTTAGGAATTTACAACCATGCTACTCAGAACCCCGAGTTTGAATCCGCCTACATTTCTCTCCTTGAGGATACCGGAAGAATGTCCCCAGAAGACCTAGCTAAAAAACATTTACATGCCGACCTTAGCGCCCCTCTTTTTTGGCAACAAGGAATCGACGTGATTAACAAAGACATTGATGAATTTATAAAACTATCCAAAGAGGTCTCATTATGCGACTGATGCTCGCCCTGCTTTTTTCATTTTCGCTCTTTGGAGCACCCTCAGAGAAATACTTTGATTTATTAGCCTCTACTCCTAAATCCCACGGCATCATTGGAAATCATGAAAAAGGTGAAATAGAAATCCTTCTCCATCCCCTTTCTATCAATGAGACCGAATCCATTGCAATGGAGCGCCTCTTAAATAAAGAGGTCCCACCAGAACAGGCTTGGGAATGGAGCCGAGTGGGAATTATTGCTGAAGATCAATACCTCTTTTGGATACGCGATGCTGTCCTTTTCCCCTCAGGAGAAAAGGGAACCTACGACCGAATCCTTTGGAAATCAGCGCTCGAAGCTCCTCCGGGAGTCGCAATCTTTCCTTACCTTGCCGACCGAAAAGTGGTCCTCATTCTTAACTACCGCCATGCAACTAGAAGCTGGGAACTTGAACTTCCAAGAGGGTTGCTCAGAGAGGGTGAAACCGTTCGAACTGCTGCTGCTCGAGAGCTCCAAGAAGAAACGGGCTACCATGTGGACGACTCTCTTCTCCTTGGAACAATAGCCGTTGATAGCGGTATTCTGGCAACGGTGGTCCCTGTATTAGCCTGCAGAGCAGTAGATCCATCAGACAGAAAGTACGATTTTTCAGAAGCGATTGCTTTGAATGTCACTCTAAGCGTTAATGAACTCGAAACCGCTCTTCTGAAAGGATTTTTGGATGTTTCTCTTACTGAAAGAACACTTCGCGCTAATGTTCGAGACCCTTTCCTAACCTTCGCACTGCTCCAGATGAAACTCCGCCATTGGCAAGATTAGGATAGTTGGCTATATATGGGGTAACTGGAGACCCTTCCCTATGGACAACCCTTTTAAAAATCTTAACTTGGACAAAAAACCCGCTAGCAGCTATACAAATAGTGACAAACGACCTCCAAAACGAAGTTTTATGAGATTTTTATCAACACTCATTGTCCTTGGGGCACTCGGTTACGGCGCCTATTATATCAATAACAGCCAACCCGAGCTAAAGCACAAAGCGATTGAAATGATCAATACTGGGACCTTTCATACCCTAGAAGCCCGCTTTACAGCTCGGCAGATCATGGAAAATGAGCGCCTTACCCTTTTAAAAGATACAGAGCACCGCTATAGCGAACCTTCATTGCGCTTTCATCCCTATCTCTTAATGGAAGTCAAATTTACGAATCCAACCTTCCAGACCGAAGAGGGAATTATTTTGTGGGATCTCATCGATGGTGAAATGGTCCTTGATACCCGATCGTGGGAAAAAACCCATGGATTTGCCGATTGTATTAACGCCGGTGCAGACCGCTACGAATATAAAATTCTTTCAACCATTGCCGAAAATGGCGGCAAGGCAGACAGACAAAGCCTCATGACCTCCCTCAATATGGAAACCCACCTCTTTGAAGCGTGGATTGACCGAGCCCGCAAGAAAAAACTTGTCATCCAACACGGAAATCATTACCGCGTTCACCTCCATGATCCCCTAGTCAATGTCCGACCTTCCACCTTAATCGCAGACCCTCTCGTCACTAAAAGCTCCAAGCATAATGAGAGACTCAATCGCCGCTATACCCCTTCACAAGTCAAAAAAGCAGCCGAGGCTGCCTTCGGATCTGACTTTGCAATTCGAACAACAAGAGATGTTTTTCTCCCTATTTACAGCATCACTGTTCAGAATCCAGATGGCTCCCTTCACACTTCCCATTGGAATGCCCTCAATGGAAAACAAATAACTCACGCCAACCTCATTGAATAATAATCCCTAAATAGGTTACCCTTCCCAGAGCAATCGTTGCTTTTCAAAAAGTTGAAAAGCCCCCTAAACATCCACGGACCTCAACCCAGGATCTTGGAAAGGTGGCTGAGTGGCCGAAGGCACGTCCCTGCTAAGGACGCGTATCTGTAAGGGTACCGAGGGTTCGAATCCCTCCCTTTCCGCATCAGGGCTCCATTTTGGAGCCCTTTTTTATTCCGTTTTTTTTGCAATGTCGATAGACTGGGGCCATGGCAGAAAAAGAAAAGTCTCGGGTCAAGGTTGCCCCCAACTCCAAAGAATCAGAAATGATGGTTCTTGGATGCATGCTCACCAAAGTAAACAGTCTTAATGTCGCTGCAGATGCCCTTCAAGCACCCGATTTTTATTACTCCGAACACCAGATTATTTTTGATGTTCTTAAGGGACTGTTCAAAAGTGACAAACCTGCCGATATCCACTTAGTTGCGGAAGAGCTTAAGCGACTTGAAAAGCTTGATAGTACCGGAGGAGTTGGCTACCTCACCACCTTGGCGCAATATGCCGGAACATCTGCCTACATCGAAGAGTACGTCGAACTCATCAAAAACAAATCCATTCTGCGCCGGATGATCTATGCTGCTCAAGAAATCGAAAAGACTGCCCTTGAAGAGCCCGGTGATGTTCATGGTGCCCTCGATGATGCCCAAGCGACCCTGTTTCATATCTCCCAAGCGACAAACGCTACAGCCGGAAAGCATATCAAGGACATTATTTCAGGAGTCAAAGCCGAATCAGGACTCCCTTACCTAAAAGAGCTCGAAGAGCGGCAAGAGACCTTCCTTGAAAAAGGGCCAGACGCCCTCGCCTTTACAGGAATTCCAACCGGCTTTACAGATCTTGATAAAACGATCAACGGTCTTTCCAATTCCAACCTCATTATCTTAGCCGGTAGACCAGGAATGGGGAAAACCGCTTTTGCTCTCAACATCGCAGAGCATGTTGCCTTCAAACATCAGATGCCAGTCGGTATTTTTTCCCTTGAGATGAGCGCCGAACAACTTTTGCACCGAATGATCTGCTCCCAATCCGAGGTAGAATCTGCAAAAATCCAAACCGGATCGTTGAATGGTTCGGAATACCAACGGGTCGTGGGGGCAATCAACAAAATGCAAAAAACTCCTGTCATTATTGACGATCAGCCCGGATTAAAAATTACTGATCTCCGCGCACGCGCTCGTCGTATGAAAGAAGCCCATGACATCCAATTTCTTGTGATTGACTATCTCCAACTTCTATCAGGATCCAATAGTTTTTCTGGAAGCGATAACCGGCAAGGTGAAATCTCCGAGATTTCTCGAATGATGAAAAATTTGGCACGAGAACTCAATATCCCAATCCTCTGCGGCTCGCAGCTTTCACGAAAAGTGGAAGAAAGAACCGGACATCGCCCTATGATGAGTGACCTTCGAGAATCTGGTGCAATTGAGCAAGACGCCGATATTGTGATGTTTCTCCTCCGCCGCGAATACTACGACCCCTATGACAAACCAGGACTTGCTGAAGTCATCATCGGAAAAAACCGTCATGGAAAAGTAGGGAACATCGATATCGCCTACCGAAAAGAATTTGCCCAATTCGCCAACTATACCCCCACAGACGCTGCAAACCTCGAAGACAACTCCGAGGCTTTCGAAGCATTCTCCCCCAACTAATCTAAAAACTTCCTATTGCATTTTTATCTTTAAACCGGTCTAATCCCGTCAAATTTTCATTTGTCCAATTAGGGAGCGTGCAATGTTTAAGAAGGTCTTTTTTCTATTTGTTCTTTCATTCATAGGAATTTCCAGTCAGCTTTTGGCTTGCGGCGAAAGCAATTGCTTAACAGAAAAACATCGCCGTTGTTTCCGCACTGTTGCTGGGACAAGCCAAAACGAAGCTTCCAGTATTAAGGTATTGCAATACAACATGAAGTTTGGAAAACCCGGACAAGCTTGCTGTCATCAGGCCCAAGGAACCCAGAAGGGGATGGTTGCTCAAATTCTCTCTCAAAACAGTGTTGATGTCGCGTGCCTAATCGAATGTCAAGCAGCTGTTGATGACAAAAGTTGTTTGGATTGGACCCTCTCTGGATATGGCTATCAGTGTCACACATGTCCCGGCACATCCTCTTCTTATGACGAAGCCATTACACTAATTTATAATACAAATCGTTACGACTTTAAAGCCGAGTGGGCTCCCCCCTCTCCTTCTTTGGAAGGATGCTGCGCAGCGAGTCAAAAAGGACGCGGGTTCATTGCCATTGCACTTACCGAAAAGAGTTCTCAGAAAGAGGTCATCCTTATTGGAGTTCACTCCCCTCAAAACTTTCCGAACAACCCCTACACCGATGCGCTTCTAAGTCAGATCGCTGATGCCATTAGCGGACTCGGCGGTTCAGCCCCTCAAGTGATTGTTGTAGGCGATTTCAACTATGTAAATAACAAGCCTGGACATCAAGAAAACAGTGACGATTTGCGTGACCATCTAACGACAAAGTTTGGTGGCACCTGGTCTAACATCTCCAATTTAATTCAATGCGGAACCAATAACAGCAGCTACCAATCTGCGGAGTCCTTTGACAATGTGTTTGTCAACCAAGCTGCCAAAAGCATGGTGTGCGAAATCCCCTCGCAGTATGTGTCCCAAACAGATTTGGCAAATTATTCCTCTCAAGGAACCCCCTACAAAGTAGGGCAAAATGGGGTGTATAGTATGCTCACAAAAGTGCCACTTGGGGATGGTCAAAGTGAAGAGCACCTTCCTCTTCTTGTCACAATTAGCGAGTAAAGGAATACACTATGAACCAAAGATTTTTTAAACAGTTATTTCTCATTGCTTTTTGCATGGTAAGCGTGGCCTGTCATGCTTCAAAAACACGTATTTTGAGTTTAGATGGAGGCGGCGTACGGGGCGTGGTAACCCTTGAGCTCATGCGTCAATTAGAGAAAGATTCGGGAATCCACTTCCATGACGACTTTGATGTCTTTGCTGGGACGTCCACAGGCTCTGTTATCGCTGTTTTACTCGCATGTGGCGTAAGCATAGACCATATTTTGCAAGACTATCAGAAAATGAGCTCTGATGTCTTCTCCGATGGAAATTCTATCCACTTATTTCATCCCAAGTATGGCCACGACAAGCTGAAGAAATCGTTAAAGAAAATCCTCAGCTCTCACGGAATTGATGAGAATATCTTTGTTCGAGACTTACCTAAGAAAATTGTTATCACCACTGTAGCACTCGATAATGAAAAGGAAAAACGTTGGCGTATGGAGTTCATTGAGAACCTCTCCGGCAATAAGGGAAATCTTAAAGTCGTAGATGCCATTTTAGAGTCTACAGCAGCTCCAACCTACTTTCCTTCAGAACATGGTCATATCGATGGGGGAATGGGCATGAAAGACCCCTCTCTTGCAGCATTGATGTTTGTATTTAGCCCCGATAAAGATAACCTCAAAGACATCTCTCTACTATCACTCGGAACAGGATTTACCCAAAAGTATATCAAGGGGAACGAAGACTGGGGAATTTCTGAGTGGATGGGCTCTGGATCAAAACACAGTGACTCTCAACCTCTTCTGCATATGGTCTTAGATGTCGAAGGACAAATTCCAGAACAAGTCGCTGAGAAACTCCTTGGAAATCGCTATAAAAGAATCGATTTCGAGCTGGAAAACGAAGTGGATTTAGACGACTATAAGCACATCTCTAACCTGATCAAAACAACAGATCATTTCATCAAAAATGATTCTTCCCAGTGGCAGCAAGATTGCAAGTGGGTGATCAAAAATGTTCATTAAAAATGAAACTATACAGATTTTTTTAATTATATTTAATTGAACATTTACCTGTTATTGATTATTATCTATGCAAAAAGTAGGGAAAATCATGGATAGTATCAATTTTAGTCTTTTTTTTCGTTCTAAAGATGTCAACATCGAAACCCTTGCAGCAAGAGAGCAAGCTTTGCGAAGCGGCGCTGTTCTGGAGCACAAGGGGAAGAGGTACCATGTTCAAATTCTTTGCACTCCTGCAGAAGGAGACGTGCCATCAAAACTTTTCTTTAGAATTTATACAGAATCGCGCCATGAAATTCGCTGTTTTGAAGCAGGAAACAAAGGAAAAGCCCTCTTTGCTGGAGAAAAAAACTTTGAAAACCGCGCAATCTTCCAAGCAAAAACCTTCTATAATGTCATTACCAAAGGGACGATTATTGAGAATCCCGAGGCGTTTATTTTCAACGGAGAGTTAAATGCGGAAGAGCAAGCATTTTGTGAAACGCATCTACAGCCAATGCCCCAAGAGAAAGAAGTCATTGAGGTCGTACCTAATCAAGCAGAAGAGCCTTCTGTCGACCCTAAGTGGACAAGAAATCAAAAAGGCTCCGCTCTTATGATCGCAGTGATTGCAACCATCACCATCGGATATGGAACAAAAGTCGCTGCAAAACGGTGGAATCTAAACGCTCCTACCATGCCAAAACTTCCGACTCTTGAAGAGCTTAAGGCATCGCTAGAAAGATTGAATATCTACCGCAAGAATGCATCTGCTCTCACTTCTTAAGTTAGAAAGGTAGGGCTCTGCCCTATCTTTTCTTATTCATACTCTTAAACAACAACGCGATCTTTTCTGGCTTAAATAGAAGATTTTCTTTAACATGGAAGGTACAGTTTTGTAAAAAAAAATGCCCCAGGAGGGTTGTGACCTCCCAGGGCGTGAAACTAAGGCACTATTCGTAGTCCACCCTTAGTCTCGCCTTCCATTATAGGGAATGCGTTTCTAAAAATCTATAGCTCTTCGTATCAAAGCACCGCTTTGATGCTTTGAGCCTCTGCGCGGGTAGTGCCTTCCTTTTTTAAATATAATGGAAGGAGACATCCCTATGAAACATCAAAAATTTTGGACCCAATCACTCTTTGAAAAAAAAGATGAAGTGCAGATGAGCTTTCAGGAAATTGCAGATTTTTTTGGCGTCAGTCGCACATCTGCAAAGAATTATATTAAACGCGATGTTGAGGCAAAACATATCGAAAAGTGGAATTCCTTTTCGGAATCAAAAAGGAAACACCAATTATGCCAGGGGAAAAATGTCTACAAGCTTAAAAACCCCAAAGCTAGGGATGTTGCTTTTGCTCATGGACCTTAAAGGATGGGGATCCATCATCGTAGGTGATAACAAAGGTGAGGTTATAAGGGTAGTCGGGCGGAAAGTGCCCATTTGGGAACGTTTTTTGAAACGTCGGATCATTTGCAATTCTGGGTTCAAGTGCGGAGATCAAATGAGGAATATCGTTGCTTTCCCAGCACAGGACCACGGTATGCTCTTGCTGATCCACAACTTGTTTGAGTTCAGTTTTTTGACCTTTGCTGTATTGCTTAACCGTCGCAGGTGCATAATCATAGAAATCGATCGGAGCTTCATTGACATTGATGACACTTGCAAGCGGCGCAATGGTTTCAACGGGGCGAAACGTTCCACGACCATCTTCCGTTGAGTAGGCGCCAATAAACGTGATTGGGTGAACAGGCTTAACCTTTGGATCCTTGCTCGTCATATCAGGGAAGAGAGGATCTTGTTTTCCTGGAATTCCCAAAAAGTATCCCACAAGATACGCTGCCCGCCTTTGCCCTGTCGCACTGAGTCCTTGCACAAAGGCGGGTCCAGAATGCGCACGCACAGTTTCGTTTGCTTTGTCATTTGGAGGCTCTTCACCATGACGCACCACAATGATGCGATGCGGGGATGCGCAAACACTTAAGGAGAAAAAAACAAGGGCGATTGCAATGATCTTCATGATGATTCCTGACGCGTTATGGGTTTAAAAACGAATTGCTAGGAACTTGATAATAACTGTGAGCTTCCGCTACCCCGCTGTTCCATCGAATCACCCAAACCATGTCATAGCGCTCTTCCCCTAAATGCTTAAAGTAGGGCTTTAAGTCACTAAAGTATTGATCAAACATCAACGGGATTTCCCCATGTTCCCAACAAACAACCACTGTTTTCCCCATGTAATCGCGGTATTTTTCATTGTATAGGATATGCTCAAAAAGAGTCGGTGCTTCTTTGTAATCATGGTGGTTGTTTAAATACACTCCCCGCCCTACTTTTTCCTGCAAATAATAGTCCGCCTCGTGAAAAAGAGGGATAATGGTTTGTGTTGGACGCACATAGTCATTCGTCTGTCCATGCACCGTAGGATTGGGGACAAAGACAGCGACGATTTCTTGATTGTCCTGGTCGATGATCGGCTTCGTTTTGTTAAACGCCACCTTGTCTTTTAGCAGAAAGTCCACAAGATAGGCTGCACGTTGTTGCCCTTGAGCACTCAGGTGATAATGGAGTGAGTCTCCAAGCTTTTCAGCGTGTCGAAAAATCACAATCTGATAAGGATGGATTTCAGATTCATCTGCGTTTAGAAGAAAACATGAAACCAGTGCTATAAAACTTAAAAACTTCTTAATCATGCAGAACATGGTTGCATTGAATTTATTTTTTGTCAATTGGTCGCAGCATTCTTTCGATACCACACCAAATAATAAATGGCTGTTGCGATCATAATGACAGAAGCGATGAAGTACGGTAGATTGATTTGAAATCGTACAAATATTCCGGAAAGAAAAGGCCCTAACGTGGAGGCTAAAGCAAACCCAGCATTCCAAGACCCGAAGATCTTACCATGATTTTCTGCAGGGACAAGCCGCGCAAACATTCCAAAGAAACACGCTGTAACCATGGACTGGGTAAAGTTTGCAATGGCAAGCAGAGGCCAAATGGTATACGAGCGAAAGGTGAAAAGAAAACAAAAGACGCTAAGACCTGAAAGAATCAGCGGAATAATAATGAGTTTCCTGGCGGAGTGGTGTTTCAAAATACGTGCTGTCAAAAGCCCCCCGAGCATCCAAAATAAAGAAGAGATGGCATAAGCATCCCCTTCCCATCTCTCGGTATAGTGAAATTTTTCAATCAAATAGGGGGCTAGAAATCCTTGGTACATCATCCATCCAAAAATCGTAATGAGTGAGGCAATAAAAGGATGAATGACTTTGCGAATCTTGAAAACAGATAAAAGATTACCTGCAACTTTATGCAAATCGAGCTTCTGACCAACAACTTTTTCACGAGTTTCGTCAACTTTCCACAAAACAAGTAAAAAACCAATAAACATACACACCGCTAGAAACCAAAAGGGCGTTGCAAAATCAAAAAACGGAACGCGTGTTTGATCAGATAAGAATGCAGCAATGAAGGGACCTAACGTCCACGACATCCCTCCAACAGCAGAAAAGAAGGACATATATTGCTCTTGTTTTTCGGAGGGAGCAGATTCTGCGACTGTTGCTTGAGCAACGGTTAGGTTTCCTGCAAAAAGACCTGAAACAAAACGGCTAATAAAAAGGAGAGAAAGGCTACTTATGATAATTGAGACTCCAGAAAGGGCAATGCAAACAGCCGTTCCCAAGGTAGAAACAACAAGAATAATCCGGCGGCCAAAACGATCTGAAAGATCCCCAAGAATCGGCGCAGCAAAAAATTGAGCGAGTGGATATGTCGCAAAGAGGAGTCCTACAATGACATTTCTTGTTGCTAGTGGCGTGTTAGATGAAATCATTGAAGAGGAATCAACAATTAAAGGAGAGAGAACCACATAGACAAAAACCATTCCCATTAGGTCGAGAAAATAGATGAGATATAGTGATAAAAACTTAATTTTCAGAGGTAAGCTCCAATGATGGCAATAATAATCCCTACGGCAAGTGCAATGAGAGAGCCAATGAGGGCTTTTTTAACTTGGCCCTGCGACGCAGTGACTTCCGCATGATGCATATGCATCTTCTCTCCCTTTCTGACCGTCATCATTCCGTGTTTGAGACCTTTTGAAACAAGCCATTTGTTAATAGGGTAAGCAATAAAACCCCCGATAATTGTCGCAAGGGACATCATCCCCCAGAAGTGGAGGCTTCCAGGACTTTTTGCCAAGGGATCATGCGCCCCCCAGATCACCATAACCGGAATCATCCCTGCCATAATATAGTTCATTGAAAGCCATTCGGGATAAAAACTACTTTTAAGCGCTTTCATATAGGTTCCCCCCATCATTTTTTTCATGAAAAGGGCTTGAAAAATAAGGAACCCAGAAACAAATCCTGCCACATATTCAAAAAACATCTCGAAAGGACGAGGGATTTCATAAAATGAGAGGAAAATCGCCATGATGATAATGCCCGTAGCATCCCCTGCTAGGCAATGAACTTCAGAACCTGTGGCTTGCTTCCACAGGGAATCAATAAATTTTTCATGAGCGCCAGGCATTGGCTCGCGGCACGTCATAAAATAGAAGAAGAGGCCAACGGGTCCAGTATAAAGCACAACCAGGGCCCATCCTACTTTCATGACCCCATCTTCAGGAGTGTTTTTTTTGAGATCATAGACAACAAACACGAAGGAAAGTAGGGTCAATAATGCCCATCCAATAAGGATGCCAGTTAACATCTGCTTCTCCCAGTAAATATTTAATTTGACCTATAACACTCCTCTCTTTACTTTTTCTAGGGAAAAGACTACACTGGGCGCTGAAATGTAAAGTAATTTGAGTATTTGATGTCATCTGTAAAGAAAAAGCGTCGTCTTAAGATCTCGAAGCATAAGCGCAAAAAGCGCCGTCGCAGAGATCGTCATAAGAAGAACAAATAGCCCTAATCGGGGTTAATCATGTGGACTTATCCCGATCACTTTGATGTGATTATCATTGGTGCTGGACATGCCGGTTGTGAGGCTGCGCATGCTGCTGCTCGTATGGGCGCACATACCCTCCTGCTCACAATGAATCTCGACACCATCGCCAAAATGAGTTGTAACCCCGCAATCGGGGGAACCGCAAAAGGGCATATTGTCCGTGAGATCGATGCCCTTGGTGGAATCATGGGGAAGGTAGCAGATCGCACCGGAATTCATTTTCGCATGCTTAATGCGACAAAAGGCCCGGCTGTTTGGTCCCCTCGCGCACAATCCGATAAACTCGCCTATCAAACTGAGATGAAATATGTCTTGGAAAACACCCCGAACCTTGAGATCAAACAAGGAACGATTGAAAATCTTGTCATCGAAGAGGGCTCCATTGTTGGCGTGCAGATTCAAGAGGGGGTTCGATATCAAGGAAAGTCGGTAATCCTTTCTGCTGGAACCTTTATGCGAGGGCTTCTTCATATTGGGGAGGCCAACTATTCTGGGGGGCGCGCAGGGGATAAGCCTTCAGTGGGCCTTTCCAAAGCATTAGAAGAACTTGGCTTTACGCTCGATCGTCTCAAAACAGGGACCCCCGCGCGGGTTAACAGCCGCTCGATTGATTTTTCAAAAACCGAAGAGCAACCCCCTGAAGAGGGAATCTCCTTTTCCTTTGAGCCACAAGAAAAACGACTGTCTCAGGTTTCCTGCTATATCACCTACACAAATGAGGCAACGAAAAAAGTCATCCAGGAAAATATCCACCGCTCTCCTCTCTTCTCTGGAAAGATTAAAGGAGTTGGCCCTCGTTACTGTCCATCTATTGAAGATAAAGTGGTGCGCTTTGCTGATAAAGAGCGTCACCAACTCTTTCTTGAGCCTGAGGGACTCAATACCAACGAAGTCTACGTTAATGGAATCTCTTCCTCCCTCCCATTTGACGTTCAGTACGCAATGATGCGCACAATTCCTGGACTCGAAAATGTCGAAATCATGCGCCCAGCTTACGCCATCGAATATGACTACGCTATAAGTGGTCAGCTTAAAAGCACACTTGAAACCAAACGTGTAAAGGGGCTTTACTTTGCAGGGCAAGTCAATGGAACAACAGGGTATGAAGAAGCTGCAGCTCAAGGGATGATTGCAGCGATTAATGCTGTTCTCAAGATTCGAGGGAAAGAAGCATTCATCCTAAGACGTTCACAGGCCTATATTGGAGTGATGATTGATGATCTTATTTCAAAAACCCTCGATGAACCCTACCGCATGTTCACCTCAAGGGCAGAACACCGTCTCCTACTTCGACAAGATAACGCCGATTTGCGTCTGCGCGACTTTGGGTATCAACTGGGACTTATCGATGGTGCACCTTACCAATCTTTCCAAACCAAAAAAGAAATTATCAAAAGAGAAAAGCTCCACTTTGAAAAGAGCCATCTTGAGTTCAATGGAAAGTCCACAACACTCGCAAAGCTCCTTTGTCGTCCAGAGTTTTCCTATCAAAAGCTCTTAGAAACTTTCCCAGAAAAAGTCGAGGACTACGGAAAGCCTACAAACAATGCAATCGAAATCGATATAAAATTTGCAGGTTACATCGCCCGCGAAAAAAAAGAAGCGGCAAAACTTGAGAGTATTGATAGCCATCAAATACCTGAGTGCTTCGACTACCTAAAAATTGTCGGCCTGAGGAATGAAGCGCGGGAAAAATTGATGCACCATCGTCCTCTGAATTTAGGCCAAGCCTCCCGCATTTCAGGAGTCTCACCAGCTGATATTTCGATTCTATTAGTTTCGTTAAAAAGATAATTATTTATAGTGGGAAAGGTATGGCAATAAAACCAAAAAAACTCCCCACGCTTCTCCTCCTCACTGACAACCCTCTCGTGCGTGCTTTTTTTGAGGGAGTCATCGCAAAGATAGAGGACCACGCGCTCATTATTGCTTCATCAAGACTTGAAACTCTTGAGTATTTAGACAGAACCTATATTAGTATCATTGTCATCGATGAAAAAACACCTAACTTAGAACTTATTCCTTTATGCACTGATATTCGGAGCTTAAAGGACTACGCACATACTCCCATCCTAATCATCACTGCCCACTTAAAAAAATCGTTTATTCGCAACTTGATTAAAGCGGGCGCTACAGATTTTCTTCGTGAGCCCCTTGAAGAAGACGAATTTCTTCTTCGCATGGAAATGGCAGGTGGGGTTATGGAAACGCAAGCGAAGATGGCTTCTCTTTCTTCCCGTATGTCAAAAGCAGCCCTCCCAAATGCAAGTTTGGAACATCGAACCTTTGTAGGCGATCGGGCGACCAAGCTCGTAGGCCAAGCTCTCAGCGAAAAAACTCAACTCTCTCTTCTTCTACTCGCGATTGACCAATATCCTCAAATCCTTGAGACGCGAGGAGAAAATGTTGCCCACGCCCTCACATTAGATTTCGAAGACCACCTGCAAAAGCTCGTCCGTTCACAAGATCTTTTATATAACCAAAACCACGGAAAATTCGCTGTTTTCCTACCAAAAACCTCTTGTAAAGCCGCAGTATTTATTGCTGAAAATATCAGTGAATACCTTGACTCAGAGATTTTCTCTGCAGGAAATATTCGTTTTACTCTAACAGTATCCATTGGAGTTGCATCTCTTGATCAAGCAGGCGCGATGGAAAAGTCTGCTGCTACCAATTTAGAACGCCTCTCAAGCGGTGCTTCTCAGTGTTTAAGTAGAGCGAGTGAAAAGAAAAATACTATTGTTTCCGAGTCCCCAAAAACAGGTGGTAACCCATGAAAAAAATACTTCTTCTCCTTGCGTTCTCAGCTGCGGTATGTGGAGCACAAGCTCCTATTTATATCGCCCCGCCAGCAACAGGTTACACTCCAGCGCCAGTTGCAAAAAAAAGTGCTCCTCCCACCGATGCAACATCTGCAGAGCTGGCCGCAATGGCTAAAACACAAAAAGATGACAACAAGAGCAAGGGAATCAGCGAGATCATGATTATTTCCCCTGAACTCCGCGCTAAAGATCTTCAAGCCGCTATCAAGTTTTTAAACCAACACGTTCCTACTTCTAAACCTAATATCACGCTTAGCGACGGCTCAAAAATTACAAGTATTATGGACGTTGATGTCATGCCAGGGGGAACCATTCTGATCTTCAAGGTTACATCTCTAAAAGGACTTCGATATAAAGTTGTCAATATTGAAGAGGTTCAGTCTCTCAGTGAATAAGACCGTCAACCTTCTCCAGCTTCAAAATGTTCCAATAAATGAGCAACTTCAAATTGAAGAAGCACTCCTTAGACTCACAGATGAGAACTGGTGCATAATTAACGAAGGATCTCCACCATCAATCATCATGGGGATCTCAGGAAAGCCCGAGGAGCTCGTCGACGCGTCAATGATGAAGAAATCTCCAATCCCTCTCATTAAACGGTATAGTGGCGGGGGAACAGTGATTGTCGACGATAACACTCTCTTTGTCTCCTTCATCTTTCAGAAAAAGGTCCACGATTTTCCCTGTTTTCCAGAACCTATTCTCCGATGGTCGGAAACCTTCTATCAAAAAGCTTTAGGAATTCCTGATTTTCAGCTCAGAGAAAACGATTATGTTATTGGAGAATATAAGTGCGGGGGAAATGCTCAATACATCCAAAAGCACCGTTTTGTCCATCACACAACATTTCTATGGGATTTTGATCCTTCAAAGATGGATTACCTTCTTCACCCTAAAAAGACACCCAAGTACCGGAACAAACGCTCTCATGACAAATTTCTATGTCGATTAAAAGAATTCCTTCCTTCAAAATCCCACTTTATATCGCAGGTGATTGAAGGATTAAAAGCGACATATACTGTCAAAAAAATATTTTTAAATCCCCTAATCCCTCTTCTGAAAAAGCCTCACAGAAAAGCAACCACACACTTTTTTATTCCCTTATAAAAACCCTTCTGTTATGCTTCACGGAGCAGTCTCAATAAATGGAGGGAAATAAAGGCCGCAGCACATCTTGTAGACCCGTGCAGCACCCAAATTTCCAAATGAGATTATTAAATTTTACCGTGTGATGCAGCATGGTTAGCTTTTAGGAGAACTCTCAAAGCTAACTCCTGCCTATAAAGATGTCAAAAACTTGAGGAGACCCTCTCGCGACAGTGCCCTTCCCCCAAATCTTACTTCCGGGAGGCTCTCCTCTTTTTCGCTAGAGACCTAACAACTTAGTGAAAAGGATATGATTAATCCGCTCTCTGCGGTTTATTTCAAGCCCCCCACTCCTCATCTCATCGCCTGAGATCGGCCTTCCCCTCTTCACACCATTCTCTCTGTAAACAAGAGAGGTTTCAATATTTGAATAATAATCAAGCGGCATAAATAGATGAGACCCTAGCTGCTTCTTTAAATCCTCGAGGGTCACTTTGTTTTCCCCACTTGCCAAGATTCTCCCAGCTAAAACCAAGACCTTGTCCAACGCCTCAACGTGTACTGTATCCATTCCATGGGTGATGAGGCATCTAATCTGCTCCGGGGACATCCCTTCCAGCATAAAATCAATTTCATAGATGGATTTCAAACGATCTGTTGAAATAATTGGTTGATAGTCCAAGGTCCTCTTCATCGCAATGGTCACAGAGTGGACATCCTCTGTTGCCATGACATCGTCACGAAAGACATAGTCATTTCCCTCTGCGCTGCTGATAAATGACGTTGGGTCGAAGCTTCCTTTGACAAGGTGTTCCACTTGCCTCTCATTCCCAGCTATATTAAACAGTCCCTTTGTATCCACATCCTGATCGATGCGGTCCACTAAAGCTCCGTACGTTTTTCCAAAAATTTCTTGACGCGATAGTTGATCTTGACGCGTTGGGACCATTGCCCAATCACTTTGTATACTCTCCATTATTAACCCCTAAATTAATTTGATTACCAATATATTATAACATATTTGTTCATATTTTAATTAATATTCAATTATTTATTATTTAATAACTACTCGAAAGACCAGGACTCTTTGCAGAGGAGGCACATTCCCTTGATCAGATTCTCCCTAGATACAAGGCGAGCGATACAGTCAACCCCAGGTGGGGTTGGCGAAGCAGCTCAACGTAGTAGATAGGTGAAGATGATTGATGGAATGGCTTCAAATACAAAGAGCCCTGATTGTAAAGGAGGGTGGGCATCGTCAACCAATTTAGTATAGGTGGGTTCGTCACCTAGGAGACGAAAATTCCAAAATTATATTTCCGTATTCCTAGCGGTCAGATCCCCTAAAAAAGCTTGTAGTTGATGAGCACTTCAGGCCCTATGGTATCCTTTAAAACAGGACTCAAACTTGATTATAGCACAAGGTTCTGCGCAGGTAAACCGGTTTACTCTAGACCGTGATCAGACCATTCTTAAAGAGGTAATAGAGAACAGCAGAATCTTTACGCTCAAAAGTGCAGTTAAAGTCACACCCAAGAATGCGGATACGCTCTTGCTCTGCTTTTGTATCTAAAGCTTCCGGGAAAACCTCTTTTCCGTACCACTGACACATGTCGGCAAACACTTTGTTCTGAGCAAAGTATTGCGCTTGTTCCACTAGATATCCTACAGGATTGTAGTTCTGATCAAATGCCTTCTTTGCCTTTGCAAAATTAGCTTGATTATAGATCGGATGCACCGCTGCTTTTTGAGTTGCCCTTGTTAAAGGAAATCTTCGCTCTAGAGCAACAGCACGCGCTAAATCTACTCCTAAATCTGCCGCATGATATTCGCGGGTATCATTAACACATGTATCAATAAGAATTGCACGGTATTTTTCTAATTCAAGAGCAACAATTTTTTCAGTTTCAGAAAGACTAAAATCATCAACAATTTCAATCATTAACCACTTCATCTGCGTCGTCTGCTGATCCACACACCCATCATGGGCATCATCGATTCGAACCATCGTTTTTCGAATGAGAGCAAGAAGCTCTTCTTTCTTTTTAGACGTCTGTTCATCGTCTTGTTCAAATGTTTGCTTCTTTACAAGTAAGTACAGTAGAACTTTGTTTAAGTACCATTTAACATCCCCGTTGCCTGCGCCGCTGTATTGGTCAATGCGCCCTATTGCTGCATCTTGTACTTCTCGAGAAACAGTTTGCTCACCATCTAAAAGAAATAACCTCTTGTAAGGAGCTTGACCACGTCCTTCTTCCTGGCTAATTACATCATCTTCACCAACAATATCAAGAATGGTGTCGGGGTTAAAAGCATCTACACCCTGACTCATTTTCCATTCTGATAGAGACCTATCTTCTATGATTGAAATATCACTCCAGAGCTTGTCAATATTGACTTTTTCACTAAGCGAAGGTCTAAGATGACGGGTTAAATGCGTTCCTACAATCACACCTGTTGTGACGCGTGCGAATTTGCCGACATCTTGCGCTAAGATTTTCGCCTCTCTTCCAAACGTCTTTGCAACCCAAGGCGTTGTAAAAAGAGCGGCGGCGGCAACCACAAGCGATCTATACACCAGGCAGGTGGGCGTTCCTTTCTTTAAACCGATCCGGTCTGTAACACGCCTCGATCCCTCAAGCCCCAAAGATGAAGTGGCAGCGGCGAACATGAGCCCCTGTCGATTCGCTGTTGGAAAGACTTCTACAAAGCGCTTTGATCCCGCTAAATAGGCCGTTGCGAAGAATAGCCCCACAATGGCTACATCGCTATCGAGTTTATAAAGTGATTTTTGTGCAATTTCCATATCAAATCCTCAATAAATATAGTCAGGTTCTTTTAAACCGTAATTAGTCCATTTTTAAATAAATAGTAGAGAACAGCAGCGTCTTTTCTCGTATCCATATACTCAGGGGAAGAAAAGTCACTTCCAAGAACTTTGATACGCTCAGCTTCTACTGATTCATCCAGCGAGAAAGGGAATGCCTTATTTCCATACCATTGGCACATTTCTGTAAACAGCTTGCTTTGAGTATAGTACTTAGCCTGTTCCACGAGATGCCCAACAGGATCGTATGCAGCAAAAAACTTTGCCTTTGCTATTTGGTAATTAATCGGATTGTAGATTTTATAACATGCACCATGTTTTGTTGCCCTAGTAACCGGAAGTCCAAGGGCTCTAGTGATGGAATTTGTTAAATCCACCCCAAGATCAGCTGCATGAGATTCGCCAGTTTCATTAATACAATTATCAATAAGAATCGAACGATAGCGATCTAATTCGAGAGCAACGAGTTTTTCAATTTCTGAAAGACCAAAATCATCAACAATTTCAATCATTAGCCACTTGAGCTGCACAGTTTGCTGATCGATACAACCACGATGGGCATCGTCGATTCGAACCATGACTTTATCAATCAGCGCCCTTAAGGCCTCTAGCTTTTCAGGCGTCTGATCAAGATCTCGTTGATAGGCCTCCTTCTTTGAAAGAAGATAAAGTAGGATTTTGTTCAAATACCACTTCACTTCATTTTTCCTTACATCTGTGCCATTCCAACCACTATATTGATCAATTCGACTGGTTGCAGCTCTTTGTACAGATGGACTGACCGTAGCTTCAGCACCTCTACCTACTCTACCTACTCTACCTACTTCAGTAGGTTCAGGAGATTCAGTAGATTCACTACTACTCAAAGTAAATAGACTCTCATACAACGCCCGAGATCCACCTACTCCCACACAAATAACATTGTCATCACCAACAATATCGAGAATTTTGTCTGGGTTAAATGCATTTACACCATCACTCATTCGCCATTCAGAGCGTGGAACGGCTTCTAGGATGCGGATATCACTTTCGAGCTTGTCAAGATTAACATCTTTGCCAGGCATTGGTCTGAGATAGCGCGTACAATGAGCTCCAACAATGACGCCTGTTGTGACGCGTGCAAACTTCGTTACATCTTGTGATAGGATTTTAGCTTCTCTTCCAAACGTCTTAGCAAGCCAAGAGGTCGTAAAAAGGGCAGTCGCTGCAACAACAAGGGATTTATAGACTAAGTATAAGGGGGTTTTCTTCTTCAAACCAATCTGGTTCGTCAGAAGCTGCGAGCCTCCGAGCCCCAAAGAGGAGGTGGCAGCGGCGAACATGAGCCCCTGTCGATTCGCTGTTGGAAAGACTTCTATAAAGCGCTTTGCCCCAGCCAAATAGGCCGTTGCGAAGAATAGACTCGCAATAGCTATATCGCTGTCTAGCCTGTAAAATGATTTTTTTGCAATTTCCACGCCAAATCTCCATTAATTTGAGGAGAGAATATCACATAAAGCAATAAATATGAAGAAGAAACTTTCATTTCTATCAGACAGTAAGTCAACTATTTAAAGATGTCTTTGAGGGCTTGCTTAGAAACGTCTCGCGCAATGGCTGCGATTGACTCGGTCAGAGGGATCTCCTTGGGGCACACTTGAACGCAATTCTGGGCGTTTCCACACTCGCTGATCCCTCCTTTTTCCATGAGGGTATGGAGGCGGGTTGCCTTCTCCATCTCCCCTGTGGGATTCAGGTTGAATAGGCGGACCTGAGAAACAGGAGCCGGGCCCACAAATTTTGAGTTTTGATTGACTTGGGGACAGGCTTCTGAACAGCACCCACAGGTCATGCATGTTGAAAGAGTATACATAGTCTCTTGGGTTTCCTGATCGATCTTAGGACCAAACCCCTTAATGAAGGAACCATCTGCAGAAATCCATCCTTTGGTTTTCTTAAGGTTCTCAAACATTTGGGAGCGATTGACAACTAAGTCTCGGACAAGAGGGAACTTCGAAAACGGTGCAAGGGTAATGGTGCTGCTCCCTGTTTTCTTTAGGATAGGTTCGATAATGGCTGTGCAGGCTTGACGGGGGCGCCCATTAACGAGCATTGAACATGAGCCACATACTTCCTCTAAACATCCCTGTTCCCACGCAACGGGAGTGACTTTCTCCCCATTGATGTTGATCGGATTTTTCTGGATTTCCATAAGAGCAGAAATCACATTGATGTAAGGCTTGAGCTCAAGTTCGAATACATCCCAATATTGGTTTCTACTCTCTCCACGATAGATTTTTAAGGTAAAGGTCTTTGCCACGACTGCTCCTATAGGGGTAATTCTATGTTAGATGGAATGTTTTCCAACTTGGGTTTTACCCGTTTTGCCTTTGAATAATCTCTTTGTATCGGTTGGAGGTAGGGGGTGTCAATGGGCTTGTATGAAATTTCTGGTTCATCGCTTCCGGAATTGTAGGTTGCAATGGTTGTTTTTAGCCAATTTTCATCATCGCGCTCTGGAAATTCTGGCTTGAAGTGGGACCCACGAAACTCATCACGCAAAAGAGCCCCCTTGGTGATGATCAACGCAAGCTCTAACATCGACCGAAACTGATTTGCAAAGGTATAGGTTTGGTTGAGGCTTCCCCCTTTGTCATCGAGGGAGATATGTTTGTAACGCTCGCGAATTTTTTTGATGTTTTCTAAGGTCTCTTTGAGGTTTTTGTTATTCCGCTTTACAGTGACATGTTGGACCATCATTTTGGCAAGCTCTTCGTGGAGCTTATGAACATTCTCTTTCCCGCTCCGCTCCATTAATTCTTGTTTAAAAGCCTCTTCCTTTTCTAAAGCTTCTTTAAACGGAGCCTCACCTACATCTTGATATCCCCGCGTTAGCGTTTCGAGATAGCGCGGAACTTCAACGCCGCAAACAAGTCCTCCAAAAATACAAGAGAGAAGAGAGTTGGCGCCTAGGCGATTTGCCCCATGGAACTGATAATCCGCCTCGCCAGCCACAAAACATCCGGTCAAATTGCTCATTTGGCGAAACCGCTCTTTTCGATCGGGGGCATCTGCCGCAGGCCAATCAACCCACGCTCCACCCATCGAGTAGTGAACAGCAGGTGCAATCCTCATGGGAACTTTGCGCGGATCTTCTCCAGTAAACTTCTGATAAATATCTAGAACCGACTCGAGTTTATGAACAGTTTTTTCTGGGAGATGAGTGACATCAAGATACACTTCATCCCTTCCTTCAACCCCAAGTCCTAGCTCAATGACGCGAAGGAGCTCACGCGCTGCAATGTCTCGAGGGACAAGATTTCCAAAGGCTGGATAAAGCTCTTCTAGGAAGTACCAAGGCTTTCCTGTTTCGCCGCATGGAATCATCTTTCCATCGGGAGTTTCGATGGATTTTGAGGAGTCCCCATAGACCCAAACTCTTCCCCCTTCACCACGGATGGACTCGGACATTAGACGAAGTTTATCTTCTGCTGGAATGGCTGTCGGGTGGATCTGGATGAACTCTCCGTTTGCATACTTCATTCCCTGCATGTAAAGCCGTCCATTTGCTGCTCCCGTACAGAAAGTGGAGTTGGTCGATTTTTTAAAAATGAGACCTGGGCCTCCCGATGCAATAATGACAGCATCGGCCTTAAGAACATCAAGCTTAAGATTGAAGAGATCCATCATCACGATGCCCCGAGCCACCCCTTTTTCATCTTGAATCAGGCGGAGAAATTCATGATGCTCAAATTTTTCCACATTTCCTTTCACTTCATGGCGACGCACCTGCTCATCGAGAGCATAAAGAAGTTGCTGCCCTGTCGATGCTCCACAAAAGGCGGTGCGGTTGTAAAGGGTTCCCCCAAAACGTCTGAAATCGATATTTCCTTCTGTGGTTCTGTTAAATGTGCACCCGAAGCGATCCATCATTTGGATAATCAAAGGGGCCGATAGACACATTTCCAAAATGGGTGCTTGCTCGCACAGGAAGTCTCCCCCTTTGATCGTATCGTAGGTATGAATTAAGGGAGAGTCGTCCTCTCCCTTAAGGTTCACGGCAGCATTAATCCCTCCCTGTGCACATACAGAATGCGATCGCTTTACTTGCGTTACAGAAACAATTTTGACATGACACCCGTTTTCAGCTAAACGCATAGCCGCAGCAAGTCCTGCAAGCCCTCCTCCAACAACGACGACTTCTTTTTGTTTCATTCTAATTCCTTAAATTAATGAAATAGGTGCCCCATACGGAGGCGAGTCCCAAGAAGCACAGAACAAACATTGCCCCATAACACCAATTGACTGCTTGGGATTGAGAACGCATTTTCAAAACAATTCCCCAGGTTATCAAAAAGGACCAGAGCCCATTAAATCCGTGGTAAACAGCTGCAAGAACAAAAAGTGTATAGAGAATGCACTTGAAAGGACTTTTAAATGAGTCTCGAACAATCAAGAGTGTTGCTGTCCCAAAGTCTGACGCTTCCGCAATGACTTGATTTTTATC
The DNA here is from genome assembly GCA_018399055.1 of Simkaniaceae bacterium. Taxonomy (GTDB): domain Bacteria; phylum Chlamydiota; class Chlamydiia; order Chlamydiales; family Simkaniaceae; genus Neptunichlamydia. The sequence goes on from CP073762.1 coordinate 178,776, forward strand.
GATGGAGCGCGATTCGAGCCCTTTTAAATAGGCATTTTGATCTTCAAGGATTTGGTATTTGTTCATGAGCTCGGCAACATTTTCTTCGTAATGATAGGGGGGGGCGCTTTCCTGAATATGCTCCCCTTGCTTAACAACCCCCTGCATATGGGTGTCTTGGGATTCCACATGCTCTTTAAATGCTCTGATTGCCTCTTGATCATAAAGTTTGACGCCTAGACGATCACTCACGGTATAAAGCCCTGGATCCATACTGATCCGTACAAAATAAGCATCTTTTTTTCCCATTTCAACAGCGACTGGATACATGTAAAACCGCATGTACCCCACGTGAGCAATAATGCCAATCAAAAGAATCCAAGAAGTGATCCTCTGCCATGAATAGGCATGATTTCGAGAGTATTTTTTAAGGGCAGGGCGCGATCCATCGGAAGAAGTAGAGTTCATTTTCGACGTGAAAAGAATATGAATTCCCCAAACCATGTGCAATAAAATGGGTACTCCTAGAAGGATGATTTCTATCACATGAAGATAGGGGAGGTTTTTAAGAAAGTTTACCGCGCGGATAAAGCCTTCGCCATTTGCACCTATTAAAAGGGCCGCTTGAGAATTCGTGAGTAAATGTTCCATGAGAAAAATGACAAGCCAAAGTCCAAAAAGAGAGTGGACTCTTCTCCATGCAAAAGCGCGGTTGATAGGAAGCGTTGTTGTTGCCATCTAATACTCCGAAGTAAAAAGCCTTTTTTGCCATTAAACCGATAATATTAAATTAGAAAAAGAAAAAAATTCTACCATCGTGTATTCTTATCCCCGATGACTGACCCAATCGACAGAATTTTTAACTATTGCCACCAAAGACAACCCCACGAATGGGAGGTTAAGTTCGTCTCTGTTCTTCCCATTGTTAATAATATTTTCTTTCAGATAAAAAGTGAGCAGCTTTCAAGTACGAATCGAAAAGCACTTCAAGATTTTGGATGGGTGTTTAAATGCGGGCTGTGTGCGCAAATTTTGATCTGTGGAAAACCCCTTGCAATGGTCTTGGAACACCTTACCTTTAAAGACCGGGTAAGAACTCTTTTTAACGCCACGCTTTATGTCATACTTTCACATGAGCACATCAAAGCCCTGACTCCAGACTAAAAAAGTTTTGAGCATTGGCTGTCGTCATTGCTGCCACTTCCTCAAGGGGGATTCCTTTGATGTCTGCAATCATTTGTGCTGTTTCTGAAATGAAACTCGGCTCATTCGCTTTCCCACGCATCGACTGTGGCGCTAAGTATGGGGTATCGGTTTCTATCATCAAGTGATTTAGTGGAACTTCTTTTGCCACAGCGCGGAGAAGATCGGATCTTTTAAACGTCACAATACCGCTCATTGAAATCATCCACCCTTGTTCTAGGGCCTTATTAGCTTCTTCCATCGTCCCAGTGAAACAGTGAAGCAAAACACGGCCTTTGGGAAAGTCATTTTGAGCAATAGAAAATAAGTCTTTAAAAGCATCTCGACAATGAATTACAACCGGCAACCGGCAAGAGGCCGCAAGCTGAAAGTACCGGGATAAAAATGTTCTTTGAAGTGCTTGAGGTGAATGTTCATAATGATAGTCGAGACCCGTCTCACCGATCGCAACGAGCTTTCCCATGCGCGCAGCTTCTTCAAATAGAGGAAAATACAGCCCACCTTCTTTCTCAACATCATGAGGAGTTGTTGCGCCTACGTTGTAAATCCAACTGCATTCTTCAGCAAGCTTAAGTCCACGTTCGAGAGAAATTTTATCAGTGCAAATATTGATCACCGTTTTGACTTTCTTTTCCTGAGCCCGTTTCAATATTTCCTGAAGATCAAGATATACAGGATCACAGGTAAGGTGTGCATGTGAATCAGTAAACATATCTTCCGGATTATACCAATTACAAGAAATAAAGCCATATTGCCTCTCAAAAAAACTTTGAACTAAGAGACCAAAAATTTTGCTATAGGGGATCTAAAGAACTCTATTTTGCGCAAGTAAATTTATAATCTCCTGGTTTCCTAGCCGTTGAGCCATCTCCATAGGACTTTCTCCATTGAGGGTTTTAGTGGTTGAAGCCGTGTCTCGACATTCTAGAAGAGCTTTCACTCCTCCTAGGTACCCATTTGCTATGCTTAAGTGCAGGGGAGTGTAGCCTCGGCTTTTTCTGTTCACGTTAGCTCCTCGCTCAATCAATCGTTTTAACACTTGAGTCTGCTGCATCTCGATCGCATATTCTAATGCGGAACTCCCATCTCTTAATGCATAATCGAGATGAATGTCTTCTTGAGCCAATAGTCTCATCGCGATTTGATTGTTTTTTGACTGGATTGCCCACAGAAGTGGGCTAAGATCATTAACGATGCTACGATTGGAGTCTGCTCCTATAGAGAGAAGGGTGTCCACTGCATTGTGAGCACTATATTGCACCGCAATGAAAAGAGGGGTTTGCCCTTCTTCTCCTTGACGCTCCAGAAGCTCTGGAGAATGACTGAGTAGAGATTTTATACACTCTATTGAATTGCTCGCAGCTGCATAGTGGAGGGGCGAAAAACCTTGGGAATCCATCACTTTTAAATCAGCACCTTTTTGAATGAGTTTGTTTAAGATCCCCGGATTCTTGCAGCGAGAAGCATGGTGGACAAGACTGACCCTCGAAGGATCTTTAAAATTCCAATCTTTGATTTCTGCGCAGCTTTTCTCAAAGAGTGCTGGATCTTCATTTGTGATGGCTTGCAAAACATTTATTATGTGATTATCAAAGGGATAATCTGAGAGAGGGGGATAAAGATATCCTTTAGCAACCGTTTCAGGATCATCGCCCTCTTCTATTTCCATATCACTGTAAGCTGTTTTCACCGAAATTCCTCGATGAAAGTATCCAAGCCATGTGGATTCTTGTGCTTCCATATCCTCCACAGTGATGCCGCAACCTCCAGCAACAGATACTTTTCCACCTGAGCATTTTCTAACAAATTTTACACTTCCATCCAGAAGGCTAAATAGAAATCCTGAGTCTTCAAAACATGCAACAAGAGGATCTGCAAACCATTTTGTCGCGGCATCTTTGACGTTAACCATTTCTTGTCTTTGGTTTCCTTTCGTTGTTGCAATCATGTGATCTACCTGCTGGAAGAACTTTTGCCTCTTGGTGACATTTGTCATTGCTCCATCGAATTCTGTCCCTTTAAAGAGAGTGATCATATTTTTTTCAAAGGCTTGATGCCGCTTTTTACAATACTGCAAGACTTCAAACGTAAGGTCCCCATATTGGTCCACTGTCAGTTTTTTTGAAGGAGAATATTCTCTAACGTAAGAGACCACCCCATCGTAAATTGCATCATAAGCCTCATCGATCATCTGGCTGGAAGCGGGGTTGGCTTTGAGGTATACTCTCACTTGGGCTAACCGATTTTTTGGCATTGCTTCAAAAAGAGACATAAAAGGGAGTTTTAACTCTTGTTCAAGCGAAACAGGAATGGGAGGTAAAGCCTGAGGGCAAGAGGCTTCTTCATTCTCGGCAAGTGTTCGATCTATCATGGGAATTTTACTAACCTCCTTCAAAGAGTTGCAATAATAACTAAAGAAATTCGCTAAGTACAACACCTCAAAGTACTTTTTGCAGATGGGGAGCTTGGGAAGGGTTTCTTCAATTTGACCGCACATTAGAGAGCAAGCTTCAACCAAATATCCATAATGCTTTTCTTCTTCATCCGTGAGGGGTTCTCCTTCTACTTTTCCGGTCACGTTAAATCCACCTTCATAAGAAAGGCTATCCCCACTTTTGTAAATTGTATTTTGCTTAAAGACAATTTGATAGGAAATATTGAAGCAGTTCTTATAAATCCCTTTTGGGGGCTCGCCTCCCATAAGATCTTCAAGGATCTCATTAAACGTTCGATAGCGGATCCCTAAGTCTTCGCAATACTTGTGGTAGTCTGTTGAGTGCTCGATAAGATAATCCTGTGATTTTTCTTTGGCATGATTCCACTTTTCAATGAAGTCTTTCTCAAAAAAGCGCCCATTGACAAAACCCTTCATGTAATAATCAAGCATAGCAAGAGCTTCTCCCGTCAATGTGTGACGGTATACAGGAGGAATGACCGGATAGCTTGTCATTGAACGATTAAAATGGAGGCTGAAAAATGGAAGGTCTCCATACACATAGACTCCTCTAGCAACGTCTCTTAAGATCTGCAAAGCTTCGATTTCGCTTAACTCATAAGTGGGAATGTAAAAGGTATGAGATCCTTCTTGCTCGGGATAATCCAGGAGATTTAGGATTTTGCCATACTTTCCTGCGACACCTTGGATTTTTCGTATCTGAAGAGCTGTATATTGCGGGGTTTGGCACGCTGCCTCATAGGCACTCTTAATGTTGTTAACCACCAAGTGTCCCTTAAACGTCTGGGAGTCCGATCTATATTGGCTGAATTTTGGTGTGATGAATTTTCCACCTTTTGGGTTATTGCTGTCCGGCACCCATTGTTTGGGGAAATTGTTCCTTCCTCCATCCCTTATTTCTCCTTCCCAAACCTCTGCCCATGTTTGAGATCCATCAGGCATAGTTTTGAGATAAATTTGTGTTCCTGAAGATTTTTTACCAACGATATTTGATGGACTTTCTGTAGCAGATTTAATAAAATCACGATTCTTTGGAATATCTTCCTTAAAATGTCCTGGGCTGTCTTTGAAAATGTGCCCTAGTTGGCTCACTTTCTCTGTAAAATAAGGGCTATCTGAACCTGGAGTTGCTGTTAAAGTGGTGTATGCAAAAGTAAAGCAAAGGAGCCCACAGATTAATTTTTTAAACACGATCAAATCTCCACTAATTTTTAATTAGTACAACCTTTATAATGTAGGCTATCTTTTTTTAAAAGAAATATGGAAAAGATAAATGAATGAAGAAATTTCAGTCGAAGACGGATTTCAGGTTGTTATGATTTTTTTAGAGCCGTTTTTTTTGAATATCATAAGGCCAAAAATGATAAAAAATGGACTGATCAGCGAAAAAAAGATGTCTCTTAGAAAACTAGAAGTTGCCTCGGAAGAAGAAAAAAGAATGAATGAACTGTGTGATGACAATGGCTTCTTTTTTTTCATTGTTTGTGATGGTTCCTCATCAGACAAATACTTCGAAGAGATTGTCGAGCAAAGAATGAATATTCCTGCTATTGAACAACATCACGGCCTGAAAGTTACAAAGGAAATGCTTTTCCAGCTAGCTATTGATTTCTGCGATTATTTCAACAAACGCTTTCAGCAAGAAGGAAGAGACTCTCTCAGGTTTGCAATTGATTGGCTTGAAGATATGAGAAATCATCCACAAAAACATAAGACTGAGTGGGACGTCTGGAATAAGACTATCATTGATGTAATTAATAATGGACAGAAATCCTTGGGCTTCTTTTGAGGCCGTCGCTAGTTTTAATTTGACTATAGGGCGTTCCTAGATGCTGTCGTCACAAGATCTCTGCCCACATAGCTATACACCTAATTTGAACTCCGGCTAAGAATGAAGCAGTCGTTTTTGCGTATCTTGTTGCTATGCCCCTCCACCGTTTCAAGTGAAGAATCGTATTTTCCACCAAATGTCTTAGTTTGTATAAGTCTTTATCATAAAGACGCTTACTTTTCCTATTTTTCTTTGGGGGAATGACAATTTGCATACTCTGTTCTTCCGCTTTCTTAATTATTTCCTCGGTATCATAGGCTTTGTCTGCCAGCAAATATTCCGCTACAATATCCTGTATCAATTTGCTAGCTTCCTTACAATCAGCTCGGGTACCCTCTGTAACAACCGGTCTGAGCGGCATACCATGCGCATCCACGGCAATATGCAATTTCGAGTTGAGCCCCCTTTTGTTCGGCTCATATCTTGATTTCCACCTACTGCACCTGCAGCATGGGGATGAACTTTAATATGAGTTGCATCAATCATTAGCCATTCATAATCGGGATCTATGATCAATGCTTCCATTAGGTTTTCCCAGACACTTTTGTCTCTCCATCGACAAAAACGTCGGTGAATGTTCTTCCAGTCTCCATAGTCCGGAGGCAAATCTCTCCAAGGAGCTCCTGTTCTAAGGACCCAAAAAACAGCATTAATAAACAGCCGGTTGTCTTTTGCGATGCCACCCCATGCACCTCTTCTCCCAGGAAGAAGAGGTTGTAATATACTCCAAGTTCTGTCCGATATGTCATGTCTCCTATGCGCACTTTTCACGATCTACTCCTTTCGTTTGTGATCAACGCTAAGAAGTATAACAAAAAAAAATTTATCTTGTGACGACACTATCTAGGAAATAAAAAACCTCAGAGAATAAAACTTTATTTTAATAATCAGATGAGATACTCTCCCTTTCATGACATAATCTTGGGAAGAACAAAATGAGTTTTAGGAAATCTAGAAAAGTAGTCATTTTCTCCTTAGCTTCAACTATAGCATTTTTGTTGATCTTTCTTTTAAAATTCAATACCATCGAGGAGACAGGAAAAAACCGCATGCTTAGAATTTCTCTTCCAGAAGATGTTAGATCCTTAGATCCTGCCTTTGCCTTTGAGAACAATTCTTCCCACATAGTTAATATGGTATTTGAAGGGCTCATGCGAAGAGGAGTTGATGACGTTCCAAAGCTAGCTATTGCTAACAATGTTGATATTTCTAGAGATCAAACACACTACGTTTTTCAATTAAGAGATTGCAAGTGGAGTGATGGGACAGATATCACAGCTTATGATTTTGAGTTCGCTTGGAAAAGGGCCTTAGATCCCAGCACCAAAGCTGTAACTCAAGTACCTTATTATTTTTACCCTATCAAGAACGCAAAACTCTCTCTTTCCGGTCAGCTTTCTGTTGATAAAGTCTGCGTTCAAGCGATCGATGCAAAAACGCTTGCCATAGATCTTGAATACCCATCACCCTATTTTCTTGATATCGTTGCGCTTCCCTATTTTTATCCTCTTCCCAAGCATGCAATGGAAGAAAATTCTAATTGGGGCAATAATGAGAACCTAGTCTGTAACGGACCGTTCACATTAAAAAGTTGGAAAAAAGGAAATAAAATTGAGGTTGTAAAAAACCCAAACTACTGGGATCAAGAAAATGTTCACCTTGCCGGTATTAACATTAGTATCGTAGGCAATTCAAACACCTCTCTTCTGCTTTATGACAAAGGAAGCTTAGACTGGGTTGGGGCTCCTTTTGATAGAATATCTTACGATGTGTCCTCTTTAGATAGAAATAAGGAGAGCGTTCAAGCGTACTGGTTTTTTGTTAATACAGAAAAATACCCCTTGAATAATCAAAAGCTTAGAAAAGCCCTCAGTTATGCTATTGATAGAAAGTCGATCGTTGATAATGTTTTTCATGACTCCGGTGAACCTGCTATGTCTCTCCTTTCCCCACCTTTACGGGTAAGATCCGGGCACTGTTTTGAGGATAATAACGTATCTGGGGCTAGAAAATTATTCGAGGAAGCCTTAGATGAACTCGGTATATCAGCAAAAGATCTTCCGGAAATTGAGTTAAGTTATGTAGCAGAAATAGAGATGCATCATCGGATCGCCCAAGCGGTTCAAGATCAACTGAAAAAAGCTTTGAATGTCAAGATAGGGCTCAGAAAAGCAGGATGGGCTGTTCATTATGACAGTGTTTCTAGCGGTGATTATGATTTAGGGTTTATGGGATGGTTCACAAATGTTTTAGATGGTTCTTTTATCTTAGAGAATTTCAAGAATAAAGAGGATAATTCTAATAAATGCGGATGGGAAAATGCCCAGTATAAAAAATGCCTAGACCAGGCAAATATCACATTAAATCAAATGGAAAGAGTAAGACTTCTTAGAGAAGCGGAAGATATCTTGATCGAAGAAATGCCTATTATTCCTTTATGTTTTATAAATCAAAGATTTGCAAAAAACCCAAAGCTAAAAGGAGAAAATCTTTCGACTCTTCATTTTATAGATTTTAAGTCTGCTTATTTTGAAGATAGTAAATAAAATCACGTAGGTCTATCAGAAGTCAAATTTGCTTTTCCTGCAACTCTGTTAAAAAAATCGTTTTCTAACAACACCTACAACTCAATTTTTTATTTCTTGTGAATCGGTACTGCTCTCTTCTCGATTCCTTGACAAATAGCTTTTTCTCACGTATGAATTTCATTAGTATCGTTAGGAGTATTCATGGGAACTTTTTTTCAGGCTTTTGCTGCCGCTGATTTTTTTGGGAAACTTATCTTTTTTGGGTTATTTATCCTTTCCTGTGGATCGTGGGTATTTATCCTCCAAAAATTTTGGATGCTCAAAAACATTCGAATCAGCGCAAAGCGGTTTAGAAAAATGGTAGAGATGCACAAGGAACAGATTTTGAACTTAAATTCTCGTTCAAAAAGTCCCTTTAGTACTCTTTATAACACTTTAAAAGAGCAAACTCTCATCGTCCTCGATAAAAACAATTACTTTTTTCAAGGAAGTGAAAACTATCTTTCTGGGCTTGACATTGAATTTCTGGAGGCCCATCTCCATACTGCTATTGCAAAACAGAAGGGGAAAGTTGAAAAAAACTTATTTATTCTTTCCACTACAAAAACTCTTGCTCCCTTTTTAGGCCTTCTGGGTACAGTGTGGGGGATCCTTGTTTCTTTTGGGGAGTTGCAAGCAGGTCACTCGGTTTCTTCAAATACTGTAATTTTAGGCGGACTTTCAACAGCTCTTACAACAACAGTCTTAGGTCTTTTAATCGCCATTCCAGCCCTTATTGCCCATAGTTACCTGAAGAGTCTCAGCAAGAAATTCACACTTGAAATGGTTGAGTTTAGCCATTACCTTCTTTCTACTGTCGAGCTTCAATACCGAAAAGTTGACGTGAGCTGAAGATGAAAAGTTTCCACTCTCTCTTAAATTCTAATGACGAAGACGAGGAAGATGTTAATCTTACCCCTCTCATTGACGTGGTATTTGTTGTTCTCATTATGTTTATCTTGGTCGCCCCCTTAGTTGAAATTGATCGAATTCATCTGGCCGGCGCAGGAGGAGAAAAGAAAGCAGACATGACCTCATTCCAGGAAAATACAGCAATAAAAATTCACGTGTATGACAACAACTCTATTTGGTTAAATGGGGTTTCAGTCACGGTTGATGAGCTCAGCGACCAGCTCCAAAAAATGTATCCTTCCTACCAAAGAATCTCTCCCCAAATTTTTCATGACAGGAAGGCCTTTTTTGGAACATATCAATCGGTAAAAAATGCTGTGGAAGGTGCAGGATTCGATTCCGTTGACGTGATATTAAAACCGGGATAGTCTCATGAGACGAAAAAAACTCATCCTCATCTCATGTGTCGTTTTTGTTCACCTATTCTTTTTCTTATTTGATTTTAAAGAAAAACACTCTCCTCCTGCTCCAAAAAAATCAATCGTTGTAAATACTTACGCCCCCCCCCCTCCAAAAGCCGCGCTCCCTGCCTCAAAACCCCGTACACAACAAACAGCGAAAGTCAAACCAAAAAACCCAACAGCCCTGCCGAAGAAATCAACACCCTCTAAAAAAAGTGAGATTTTAAAGGACTTAAAAGAGACCCTTTCAAGGATTGAAACAAAGGCTCCGCCGGAGGCAACTATCTCCTTGCCGAAACAAATTCAATCTCTACAGATTGATCATGGTGACAAGAAAGAGGAAACCGATTATTTTATCTCTCTTGCCCATGCCTTGAAAGAAGAGCTTGAACTTCCAGAGCTTGGCGAGGTAAAGTTAGAGATGACTGTTAGTCATACAGGGCAGGTCCTCAAGTTGCGGATTCTCCGAACGCTGTCGGGAAAAAATCGGCGGTATTTAGAGTTAAATCTTCCTCGGCTGAGGCTTCCCCCATTTAGTGAGGATTTGAAAAACGAAAACGCGCATACCTTTACTCTTACTTTTTGTAATGCAACTTAATCTTCTCTTTTCTTTTGAAGAGAAAGAGCTTGTTGTTCCGCTATCTACCCGAAATTTTCTATCAACCGTGTCGGTTTCTCCTCTTAAGGGACCTTCTTTTTCGGAAGAATATTTAGCAAAGCTTCGAGAACTTCTGCTACTTGACATCAATAGAAATGGCAGCTGCTTTGTTGAAACAAGGGATGGAACAGACTTTCATGTTGACCTGGAGCTTACTGGAAAAGATCTCTCGGCTCTAATTGAACTAAAGCGGGGAGGGGTAACAAAAACGCTAGGTCCCTATTTACTATGTGGTTCTCTCCCTTCAGATCGGCGCATCCTTCACACATTTCATGATGACCTTGCTCAAATCATCACTGGAAAACGAGGAATTGCTTCTACCAGCCTTCTTTTTGCCATTCAATTCCCTGAAAAAACTCCTCAAGGGTATGAGTGGCGCTCAGAAATTTGGGAGTCAGATTACGATGGAGAAAATACAAGGCAAGTGACAAAGGAGCGTAGTTACTGCATTAACCCTGTCTTTTTCTCATCTGAAGGGGAGTTTACTAAAGGGAAATTTATGTATGTAAACTACAAAAAAGGGCAGCCAAAAATCTATATCTCTTCTTTTGACTCTCCCTGTGGCGATCCCTTTCTCTCCATTCGGGGAAATCAGCTTCTTCCAACTCTTTCACCGAAAGGTGATCTGATTGCTTTTATCTGCGATGCAAGTGGGAGGGCGGACCTATTCATTCAACTCTTCAGCCGCAATCACGGACCTGTAGGGAAACCGATCCAGGTCTTCTCCTATCCAAACTCAGTGCAAGCATCACCAACCTTTCGTCCTGATGGAAAAAAAATTGCTTTTGTCTCCGATAAAAATGGCACTCCGCACATTTTCTTAATCGACACTCCCTACCCTGGAAGAGACGTTTCAACACGCCCTATATGCCTCACAAAAAATTACCGTCATAACACTTGTCCCGCTTGGTCTCCTGATGGAACAAAGCTCGCATACAGCGCTATGATTGACGGCATTAGGCAGATCATGGTATATGACTTTCTGACGCAAGAAGAAATTCCGTTAACGAGAGGATCAAGCCACAAAGAAAATCCGACGTGGGCTCCAAATAGTCTCCATATTATTTATAATACAGTTGACCCCTCTTCTTCGGAATTATATATTATTAACTTAAAGCAAAGAGAACCACTGCAAATTACAAGTGGACCTGGAAAAAAACATTACCCTGCTTGGGAACCAATTAGAGGGCCTTTATGAAAAAACACTCTTGGCTATTAGCAGCACTTGGCGTTGCCTTTCTGACGTCTAGCTGCCAAAGCAACTCCAGCACAGTCTGGGAAGACACCAAAACCATGGGGCGTTACCTTCATCGAAAGGGGCAATTGCTATGGAAACAGGATGTCGATTCCAAAATGGTTGAATCAGCTGATGAATTTAACGGGCCTCAAGAAGAAGAGTACATCCCCCTAAAAGACGAAGATCTCAGAAGACAATTTGCTGATATGAGCATTCCTCAGCCAAAAGAAGTGCCGGGAGCTATCGGGAGCTCTATTCCAAGTATCGATCAGTTTGTGAAACCTGCTTCCCACTTAGCCAGCCTATATCAAAACCTTTATTTCAATACCGACGAACATGTCCTCCGCTCCAAAGAATATTACAAAAACATCGCGAATATTGCTGAATACATGAAAAAAAATACTGACACCTATATTTTTGTTTCTGGCCATTGCGATGAGAGAGCTTCTGAAGCATACAATTTAGCCCTTGGCACAAGACGTGCAAATACCATCAGAAACCTTCTTGTAAAGCATGGTGTCAATCCAAACCATATTTATACTATTTCTTTCGGAAAGGAAATGCCCAGTGACCTTGGTCACACACAAGACGCCTGGGCAAAAAATCGCCGCGTAGAATTTAAAATCTTTGAAAAAAAAGGCTCTAAATGAAAAAACTTTTGCTCTTTCTTCCTGCCCTCATTTTTACAGGATGCGGTGGTGTTGGATCGTCTAAAGGAGACAAACATCAAATGGAGCTCAGTCTCCATAAAGTACGAACCGAAGTGGAAGATGTCAAACACGACTTAAATACCTACGAAATCGAGCACCATGTCATTGAAGGAAAGCTTATTGATCAGGAGCAAACCATTGCCTCATTAAGGCATCAGGTTGCTGAACTGAAGTCAGGGAAACTCGACTCTTTCGTCCAAGAATTGCAGAACTTAGACAAGAAACTCCATCAAATTGCAAAGAAACAAGATAAAATTGTCACCGACATCCGACAGCTTAGTTCTCATGCTAACGATACAACTACCGCCTTAGCGCAATACAAGGATAAAATTGCTCAGTTTGAAAAAGCAATACAAGGACAAAACCTCCAGCTGAGTGAAATCCAAAAAATTAAAGATGGAATCACAAAACTTGCGGAAGCTGAAAGCGTAAAGTCCTACACTGTAAAAGCTGGAGATTCACTCGAAAAAATTGCCCGTGACCATCATACATCTGTCGATAAAATCAAGAAGATTAACGGAATGACCTCCGATTTGATCGTTGTTGATCAACAGCTTGCCCTTCCGTGATATGCCGGACAACCGGTGTAGCTAATAATTCTTTGATTGACTATTCTTAGCCGAAACCACTTGACGAGGACTCTATGAATCTATCTATTCTAAACACCATCCTTTCGAGCCTTTTTTTTCAGAATCTGAGATTTCTTTGTACACCATACTTAATAAAGTAGGATAAAAAGAAATCTCAGGTTCTGAAAAAAAACACTTCAAAATTCTGGAATTTTTAATAGAAAGATAGGTTCATATGGCACCCAAAAAAAGGATATTACTCATTGAAGACGAAGAAGACATCGCTGCACTGATTAAACTTCAGGCCGATCTCTCAGGATATAAACTCCACGTTGAAGTGGATGGAGTGAATGGATATCGAGCCGTTGAAAGAGAAAAACCTGATCTTGTTTTGGTCGATATTATGCTTCCTGGGCAAAATGGTTTCGATGTTTGCAGAAAAATTAAAAACAACTCAGAGCTTAAAAATATCCCCGTGATCATTTTAAGTGCGAAGGGTGAAGAGCTCGATATGATATTAGGGCTCGAACTTGGAGCTGATGACTATGTCAGCAAACCCTTCTCTCCAAAAGTTCTCTTTTCACGTATCAAAGCAATACTCAGGAGAGGAAAAGAGCCTGAAAAAGCTCCTAAGCTCCTTTCTTTCGGCGATTTTACACTCGACATCTCCCGTTATCTTTTAAAGAAAAGTGGGGAGCCTGTCACAATAACCCTTTCAGAGTTTGGAATCTTAAAACGTCTGCTCACTCAACAGGGAAAAGTTTTGACGCGCAACCAACTCCTTAATGATGTCCACAATGACGACGTATTCATTGTCGACAGAAATATCGATGTGCATATCGCTTCACTAAGAAAAAAACTGGGGCCCAACTTTAATTGGATTGAAACCGTCCGCGGAGTTGGATACCGTCTCCGAGAGAACCCCGTTCGAAGCCATAAGACTTAAGTGACCATTGCACTGCGTCGCTCCTTTCGGGCAATACTTTCGGTTCTTTTTCTTGATAACTTAGGGCTCACAGTTGTCTATCCAATCTTTACCCCTCTTGTTCTAAGGCCTATTTATACTTTGCTTCCAAGTGAGTATCTTCTTTCAACCCGCTTAATATTATTAGCAATTCTTATTGCTTCATTTCCTTTTGCCCAATTTCTTTCTGGTCCTTTTATTGGCCACCTTGCAGATGTTAAAGGAAGGAAATTTGCCTTAACCCTTGCACTTATTGGAGAAGGGGTTGGATTTCTTCTGACAGGACTAGCCATTCTTCAAATGAACTATCTATTCCTTCTTTTTGGCCGGGTATTTACAGGTTTTTTTGCTGGCAACATGACCATTTGTCTTTCTTCAATATCAGACATGCAGAAGAATGCTCAAGGGCGCTCCAAAAACTTTGGAATTGTCTCCAGCGTTGTTGGAATCAGCTTCGTCGTCGCAATTGTTATTGGAGGAACATTATCAAATGACACCCTAAATGCATTTTTTAATTCAGCACTTCCCTTCTGGGCTTTAACCTTCTTTTCCCTCATTAACCTCACCATTATTCGCCTGCGATTTACCGAAACACATGTTTCTCCATCAAATGAAAAGCACTTCTTTCGAAACCAACTAAGAGAGTTAACCTTACTTTTTAAGACAAAGCAACTTGGTTATCTTTACTCCTTATTCTTCTTTTTTATGTTAGGTTGGATCGTTTCCCTCCAATTCCTCTCTTCTTTTCTCATTGAGCACTTTATTGGGACTAAATTAGCCATCACGCTAACTTTCATTGGAGTGGGTCTATCCTGGTGCATCGGAAATATGCTCATTAACAGGCTTCTTATTCGCTATTTAAGGGTTGGAACCATCCTGTTTTACACCTTGATCCTCTCTTGCCTTTGCCTATTTATTGCCTCTGAGACTTCCCACTTCCTTATTTTTGTCCACTTCATCCTTTTTGGAGCTCTTTTTGCCTCACTTTCCTGGACAAACTGCTTAGCCCTTATCACCAGCAAAGCTCCCCCCTATTTGCAGGGTAAGCTCCTAGGACTTAACCAATCTATTGCAACAATTTCCATGGCCTTTGCCCCTCTTTTCGGAGGGATGGTCGGAGAGTTTGATATTCGAACTATTTATCTCTTTGCAAGTTGCTCGTTATTAATATCCACACTGATATTAATTATATATAAGGTAAAAAATCGTTTCTAATTCTTTATTAAATATGGTAATTATCAGAGTAGAAGGAATTAACTTTGGTCAATTTAACCAATTGATCAAATGGGAACAATACAATTAGCTTAGGAAGAGTCAATTATGAAAGCAAAATCTTCAATTCTTATCCTCGCTGCAGGAGTCGCTCTAATTTCAGGGTGTGAATCAAATACTGGAACTGGCGTCCTTGTCGGAGGCGGAAGCGGAGCTCTTATTGGTGGCCTTGCAGGTGGTGGAACAGGAGCTCTTATTGGAGCCGCTGCTGGTGTTGTTGCCGGTGGGCTCGTCGGAGCATACCTTGATAACAAAGAGCAGAAAAATCTTAAAGAACAAAGCCCGCAGACCTACAGACGTGTTGATAACGGAGAAAAGCTCAGCGTTAATGATGTAATCAATCTATCAAAAGCTGATGTTGATGACGATAAGGTTATTGGACTCATTCAGAAAACTAACAGTCACTATACTCTCAACAGCTATCAAATCGATAAGCTAAGAGATGCTGGTGTTTCTGAACGCGTTATCAATTACATGATGTATAACACCTAAAAAACTTACTTGGGGAGCGCCTTTGGGTGCTCCTTTCGATTTGAAAAAAGTTTCGCATGTGTTAGAATAGTACTTGAACAAAATACGAGAAGTTGGGATAAATGTATTCTAAGACCTTCCGCAGATTTTGGCACACATAGATGAACGTTAATGAGATAAAGAGTGACACCTTTTGGCGGTTTAACCATGAAGGATTCCACAAGAATGTGGAGTCTAACTGTTCGACCGGCATCAAACAATTTAAGAAAATTGTTCGATCCTATGTCTTTTTTCATTTGTTCTTTTTAGGATTACTTACAGCCGAAGTCATTGCATTTTTCTTTTTCCTAACACTGTTATTTCAAACGTCTCTCATAGCCTTTTCTCTTGCAGCAATCCTACTTACCGGCTTTGCTTACCTCATTCTTCTTTTCTATTTTCAGACGAAAAAGCCTGAGCAATTTCTGGAGCTAAGAAACTTTTTTATGCTCCTTTGTAAAAAGAACCTTCCTAAAAACATTCTCCGTTCCGAATATCACCTCTCCCTAGCAAATGCTGCCTACCGCTTTGCCGCCCACCTTAGTAAGGATCAAGAGACTTTCCATCCGTTGCCTGAAAAAGTGAGTTCTTTTAACCACGTGATGCGAAAAGTTACCCACCTCTGCCACAAAAATGATATCAAACGAATGAAAGAGGTCCTCTATCTTGTTTCGATTAGCGAACATATTCAGCTTATAAAAAATGCCCCGACGAATCTTGAAGCGCATGCCTCGCTTGCCAACGCGTACGTAGCGCTTTCACGTCTCTACAAGGCTCAGGGCACTTCCAAAGAAAAGTTTGAAGTCGCCGCTGAAAAAGCGATTCAAGAATTTAAAATCATCGATCATTATTCCCCAGAAGATCCCTGGGTACATGCTCAATTAGCTTCCTGCTATCACGACTTAAAAATGCATAGCAAAGAAATTACTGAGTACGAAACGATTCTAAAGCTTTGTCCTGAGGACAAACAAATTCTTTTCCGCCTTGGCATCCTTTGCTTTCAGCAAGGAGAAAATGCGCGTGGTCTCCAAATCTATGAACAACTAAAAGAGATGCAGTTCTCGCGAGCGGACGAACTCATCGACTTTTACGACGCCAACATCAAACAAGAATATTTCATTAGCTCTCTTTAGATAGAGTCCACACCAAAACAAAAACAACTTTTTTGGATACCCTCTTATCTTTGGGACAGACGTGCTCTGAACGGACATTTTTTAAATGTAAAATCAAATTGATAAGGAGTTTGACGGTCTTGATAATACCGTTGCACAAATGTTTTAGCAATGTGTTCATAAAATTCTGCAGCGTTTTCCTTTCTATATGAGGAATGACCATGCTTTGAATGAATATTTGGGTTTTCTTTCTCAGCTCGATGTTTTGAGTATTCGATTAACATTAAATCGTATGTAACATTGCTTAGCTGCCTATTTTCAGTTCTTCTAGTTTTCAGATTTTTCACTTTGGAGCAAAGGGAAATATTGATTTGGCGTTGAGAATGAGTCACATGAACCTCACTATAGTCAAGAAAATAATCAGGAAAATTTGGGACTATAAGACCTTTTTTTTAACTTCTGCTTGTTCATTAATACAACCATTCTCGTAAGCAGGGCTTATACATGCTGGGGGTGTTAAGGGGTTGAATGATTTGTCCAATGTGCAATAAAACTGAGAGTTAAAGATCACTTCTTCGATAGGAAGATAGGAACGCTCATTCCCAGTTTCATTGCGACATATTCCAGAAGATTGCCCAATATGGATTCCAATTAATTGCCCGCTTTGATCTAAATAAATCCCCCCCGAGCTTCCAGGACGCGTCCAATGTTCATAAGGGCTGCACATTTGATCTTGATAGCTTTCACATGGAGAAACAATAGAAACAGTTAACGAACCATCTTGGGCCATCTCAGCAAACAAACATTGGGTTTGGTGAGCATCAAATTTATGAGCAGGAATGTAACAAGGAAGAGAGTGGTCGAATAATCTCAATAAACAGTAGTCTTTCGTATCGCCCTCCTCTTCAATCCATTGAGCCTTCAGTTGAAAGCAACATTGGTCGTTTGAAATATCGATCCCAATACTCTCAACTAAAGTTTCGAGGTTTTGATCGCAAACAGCTTCCTCATTTTCGCTTATTAAAAGATGCTTAGGGATTAACACAAGGTCTTTTTCGACAAACACCCCATTTCCTTTTGTCGCCCCTCCAACAGAAATGGACACTAAAGCATTTTGAGCCATATTAATAGCACATTGCCAATCCGGCCATGCTGCAGACATTTCTTCTGCACTTCCTGTTGTCGGCTTGTTTTGCTGATTTAATACAGAGTGGACACCTAGGCCAAAATTTGCTAAGCCCGAAATGAAAAAACTGCTCACTTTTCCCTCACAATTTTTTTATCTCCTATATGCTCTGCTTTTTTTAAGTTTTTGTAAAGATTTTCATCGAATCATTCATCTTACTCTTATTAAAAAGTAGCTGAAAGGTGCTGGATTATGCGGAGATAGTATTTTTTGCAACAGAACCGTTTGATAAATATCTGACGGTGCGTATAATCAAAAAATACTTCGCTAGGAAGTCGTCTTTCCATTATGGTTAGGCCTTACGTAACATAACTGATAGGGACAAACGGATATGTTTAAATCTAAATATCGTAATTGCTTTATTCTCGGTGCATCACTATTCAGCCTTATCGCAGTGCAGGCTACAGCTAAAGAATCTGTTAAATCCACGCAAGTTCAGTCGGATGAAGAAGCATTTCTTATCCGCCGCATTGCGGAGTTTTGGAAGGATGGAGATTTTGCCATCGTAAAGACACAAATTGTCGACTTTTTGGATCGCTACCCTAATAGCGATCTTTCTGAATACTTTCTGGGAATACTAGGAGATATCTATCTCCAAGGAAACCAATATGAAAAGGCCCTTTCGACATATCAAATGGTCCTAGATAAAGAAGTTAGCGAAAAGATCCTAATCAACAAATTGCAATGCTATTATGAACTTGATCAATACGAAGAACTAGCAGTAGATGGTCGTCCCTTTCTATCCAGACAAACCCCTGAAATTGTTGACCGCAAAGAAGAACTCTATTTCTTAATGGGTGAAGCCCTCTTTCGACAAGCTTTGAAGGAAGAAGACGTATCAAACAAACAAGTACTTGCAAGTGAAGCACGTGGATATTATGAATGTCTTCCACAAGGACAATATGAAAAAATTTCAGAGTTTGCTCTTGCAGAAATCGCCGCAATCCTTGGAGATTATGAAAAGGGAGCAGAGGCTTATCGAGCCCTCGCAGAAAAACATCCTGAAATGGCTGAAGACCTTCTCTTCCAAGTCGCCTCTTTGGAAGCACATTACAACAAATTAGGTGCTGCTGAAACCTTCCGAAAAGTGAAAAGCATCGAAGGAAAAAGAGAGCATGAGGCTACCTTTAATCTCATGGTTATTTTATTTCAAAACGAAGAATACGAAGAAATTCTTTCTACATACGAAAAAGTGGCACCAAGTGTCCCAGAAACTTTTCAGCCAACCTTCAACTTTATTGTCGGAAAAAGTTTCTTCTCATCAGGAGATTTCCAGAATGCTATTCAGCCACTTCAAAGGTACATTAACTCAACCTTTATCCCTTCTGATCAGCTGAAGAATGCCCTTCTGATTCAAATGACCTGTGCTCACCAAACGAGCAATGAGTCCCTTTTTAGCGACTCTTTTGAAAAACTTGATACTTTATTTCCAAATGACCAAGAGATCCCTAAGGCTCTGTTCATGCACGCAATGATTCTAAAAGAACAAGGCGCCATTAGCCGAGCTGATGAAAAACTAAAAATGATTAAAGACAATTATCCATCCTTTGAGAATCAGGAGAGCTTTGTCTTTGAGTATGGTCTTCTCGCTCACCAAAATGAGCGATGGGAAGAAAGTTATGAATCTTTCAAAACCTATGTTTCAACATTTGACAAAAGTTCTCGCATCGATGCAGCTTGGAAACTTTACCTATCTTCTGCAATCAATCTTTATAAGCATGCCGGAGAAGACCTCCATTATCCTAAGTCTCAATTTTTTACAGATTTGCAGGCTGTCTTGGAACACTCAGATTACTTAAGTGACCAAGAAATGCTGAATTATGCTCTTCTTTACGCAAAGACTGCTTATGAGCTCGACTATTACGCTGACGCACTTCGTTGTCTGCAAGATCACATCTTTACTAAACTAGAAGAAGAAGAAAACACCTCATCCCTTGCTGAGGCTCACTTCATTGCTGGGCTTTGCCACGCCGAAGTTCAGTCAGATCATTCGGCCTTCTGCATGCACTTAGAGCAAGCGATGACTCTTAATCCAGACCTTTACGACTCAGGACCTACACATTTGCAGCTTTATAACGCCTATATTTCTCTTGCGGGTTATGGAGAGATGGGCGGCGTCCCTTCAGACGGACAACAACAAAAAGAATTTGTTGACCATGCGGCAGAACATCTACAGGAAGCGGTCTCTAAAGGTGGAATCACAATCAAAGACGAAAACCGCCTTTGGCTAGCAAACCATTATTACCAAAAAGTGCAGGAATGCAACGCAGGTGACATTGCTCATCATCCTGAAGTGACCAATGCGATTGACCGTGCCTCTAACCATTATCAAAAACTATTAATGAGAGACGGACACCTAATCGAGATGACTGCTGATAATCTCCATTTAGAATACGAAGTGGTTAAGCTTTCTAAGCTACTTGAATATCAAAATTCTCAAAAACAAAAGCTTGTGCTTATCAAAGCCCTTTTACAGCAGCAAAGTGAGAAGCCTGAGCTGAACTGGTCGTCTCAAAAAGATGCCCTTTATGAGCTTGCAAATGTCTACGATATTCTGGGAGAAAAGGAAAAAGCTTTTGAAACATACAGTTTCATTCATTCACAAGCCAACCACTTTCCTTCTTCGCTTGCAAGTAATGCAGCATTAGAAGCTGCTCGAATTCATTTTGACCTCCTTGAAGAGGGCCTTCGAAGTGAAACAAATGAAGAGGTTCTTGGAATATTAAATGACTTGAAAGAACTTCAGATTCGTAAGAATGTCTTTTCAGAGCCTACGCACCTAGAAGCTGCTCTTGAGTATGCAAAGATCCGTTCTGTCATTTCCAACCCTGAAGAACAAGATTCACGCTATCTCTTCTTTTTAAGCCGCATTCAGGACGACTTTAATTCGCAAGAAGATCTTGTCACACAAGATTATTTAGTCAATCTGAATCAGAACTCCGAGAAAAAACTGGTTTTCGATGCATACATGAAATTTATCGATGCTGAAAAGCTTCGCCTTGAAGCAAAAAACCATTATAAGAATGAGCGGCATGGTGAAATGGAAGAGCTCCATGAAGAGGCATTAACACTCTATAGCGAACTAAAAAACGACCCCTATACACCTAGAGATCTCTATGATAGGACGCTAAGTAGTATTCATGAGATCAATGCGTTAGTTGCATATTAATCACATTAGAAGAGACAAACCATGGGAAAGTATTCCTCCTCTTCAGCTCAAAGCAAGCCGCTCTTCTTTCTATCCCTTGCAGCGTCGCTTGTACTACATGCGGGAGGAATCTATTTTTTGTTACAGCACCCCCCCTCTTTTTTAACAGCAAGAGAGCTTCCAACCGTTGAGCATCTCATACGGGAAGAAGGCGATGTGGATCATGCAGCCCATGAAGCTTTCCAAAATCTCATTGTTCGAGAAGACCAGGATAATCAACTTCCTCCACCAGGAAGTGCTCCTATCCTCGAATCGGGAAAAATTCCTTTCATCGTGACAGAACTAGACATTTCCTTAAACTACTCTGAAAAGAAACAAGAAGAACTAAACTTTAATGTTGCCCCCTATGCTCCCCAATTGTTTGAAAATCCTTGGATTAGTTCCAAAAACTCTCCTTTCCGAGATAAAAAGGGGATTAACTTTAATCGCATGATTGGAAAAAACTCTTCTAAAGAGTTAGAAAAAAACACATATATCTCGACAAAAAAATCTGATGAAAATTTAAGTCCGCCTTTGATCGAAAAAAAAGAGGAAAAAAGAAACTTCCTTGCAGAGAATCCATTCTCAAGTGGCCAGGAAGAAAAATACCCTTCCACAACGCCTTTTGCCTTTAATCATCCGAATGAATCTTCGGAGCTAATTGACCGAAACGTTCTTTTCCAAAAACCTTCAACAGATGTACCTCTCTCTTTAAAACATCCCAAAACACAACTTCAATCCCCTCAATATAATCAGGACAGTCATACAGAACTTACTGGAATAACCCCAGGGACGGAAGAAAATGAGAAGTTCACCTTTGATTTAGAAAATTATTCCTATTATTTTGACTACAAATCAGAAACACCTATCTACCCTTTCCCCCTTAAGGAAGAGATCGAAGAGAGGTTTATCGAGTCCTCCTTCACTCATGAGAAATCGAGCTGCGCGGCTGAGCCTTCTTTTGCAATCTACACATTCAACTCCCTTAGTTGGGCTGATGTCAGCCAACTTAGTGAAAAGAGAAATGAGATTGTGTGGACTCCATCCCAAGAGGGGTTTAATGATCAATGGTCCTTTCAAATCACGGCACCCACAGTTGATATCTCTGCCTCATATATAATTCCTGAATTCGAGAAACTGCAGGTGAATGTAGCTGCTGGGAAAAGAAGGAGCTATTGCCCTCCAAAAACTCTGCCATCTAATCAGGATTTTGCTGAAATAGAGTTTATCCCCAAACCTTATCTTGATACATGGAAAACTGAAGAAAAACGCTTGGAAATTGTCTATGTTCCTGAAAGGGAAGGCATTTATCCAGATCCAATCAGGTACTCTCTTCCTAATGGTCCAACGGTTGCGGTTGAACTCGGAAATGATGTCTTTTGCTTTACACTAACCCCTTCATTTGACCTTTTCACATCTGAGGATGGAATCACGCCTCCTAAAAAGATGCAAAAATTCGTTGCCAGCAACCTTGAAATTGAACACTCCTATTTTCCCAGTGAATCCTTTGAATCCCTCGCAAAAGGTCGGCCCTCTCCTCAACTTGAATCCTCCATAGCACCTACGTTTACAGAAGATAGTCTTGTAGTACAATCTCCCTTTGAGCCCTCAGCTTCCACCATTGAATTTCCCAAGGAAGACATTAAAGAAAGCCTTCCAATGATCGCTGGTGGGATGACTTTCCCGGAGGGGAAAACGACCCCTTCAAGACTGAACTTTGAATCGCAAACCTATCTTTCTACTCGTCTTGACCTCAAAGATCATGGAGCTGCGCAAGAACCTTCTGTTGAACATGTTGTTCCCTCTCTATCTGAGAAGTCTATTGCTCTTGACTCCATCAAGTATCCTCCGTCTAGCCCTCTAGATCTAAGGACAGATCAGTCCATTGCTTTCAAACTTCGAGAGGAAGAACCTGCCTTTGACAAGCAAACAGAAAGAGAACCCTCAAGCATTAATTTAGAAAGCCTTTCCTTGCCTAAGGTCAAGGAAAAGAAGATAACTCCCCAGAAAAATTTGGCAAGTGATAATACTCTTTTAGATACCTTTCCGAAGTTCGATCAAATAATTGCAGCAATCCCTCAAGAGATCACCCCTTCACTTTCAAGAGAAACAGAGTCTCTTGTCCCTCTGAAAGATACACTTCATGAACCCCTCCGCCCTTCTTTTTATCCTCCAGAGGTGCCTCACTTAGCAATGGAAGAGAGCTCTCTGTCTATGCTTGAAGAAAACTTAGATTATGTGATGAAACAAACAGATACAACGTTTGTTGAGGCGATAGAAGGCCTTCACCTCCCTTATCTAAGCTCGAAGCAGATCACTCCAAGAAAGCATCAAACAACACCTCAAAAGGCATTTGAAGACTTGCCAGCGCAAGATGTCATTGTCGATCTTGCAAGCCGAGATATGCAATATCCCAATACAAGAAAGCTCCTTGAAATAGAACGCCTGCCATCTAAAATACCCACCGATGTTTCAATTGCCTCAACCTCCGTCGAAAAACCAGATACGGATATGATCCACTCTCAGGCAAAAGAAATACTGGAAGATTACAACCAAGAAAATAGTGCCCCATCAGGGGTGATCGCCCTAGCCAAGCCTGGGATTCAAGGAGGGGTTAGCGAAACCGAGGTTCGCTCCTTAAATCAGTCCAGCCGCTTTACACAGGCATTCTTAACAGAAATCCCTCCCCCTTCCTGCTTAGAAACTACAACATATAGGGAAGAGTTTGATACTCAGGTTCATTACTCAAGAAGGGAAGATGGAAAGGGCTATCTCTTCGCCATAAAGATGAAGGCAAAACCTTCTCTTCAATTTTCCTCACCTCATCAAAACTTCATCTTTGTCATCGATGGATCCAGCAGTATAAAGAAGCACCGTTTTGGTGTTTTTAAAGAGGGTGTCAGCCGCTCACTTGGATACTTAAAGGAAGGAGACTCTTTTAATATTCTTGTTGCCGATGCAGAATTAATTCCATTTAGTGAAACTTCTGTAGCTTGGAACAGCCGGAGTAAAGATCAAGCAAACCGTTTTTTATATGATCGGGCATACCGTGGATTTTTCATCAATTACGATTCATTTGATCTGCTATCAAGCGTCACCAAATATCTTGATCCAGAAAAAGAAAATGTTATTGTCATGATTACTGATGGGCATTCGTTTCAAAACTTTAAAACCCATAAAGACGATTTCCAAGAGCTTCTACAGGCAAGTAAAGGCCGCTTTTCTGTGCACACTGCAACAGCAAGTAGTGATAATAACCTCACGATGCTCGATCTCCTTAGTACCTTTAATAATGGCGAGCTGATGTACTCAAAAACGCATGCTGCTTTCTCAAGACAGCTTGCTGTTATGGTGAAACACATCGAAAGCTTAATTGCTAAAGATGTGCAGATTCATGTTACCGATGTGAAACAAGAAACAGGAATCGAATTCTACCCCAATCAACACACCCTTCCGGCTCTATATGCTGACCGTGCATATACTATTTATGGAACCATTGACGACCTCAAAGATTTCGACATAATCCTTCAAGGACGCTGTGGGGATCAATGGGTGAATATCAGGCAACACATTTCATTTAAACACGCGGAAAAGGCATCTAACACGATTAAGCGTGGCTTTGCTCTTCAGAGGGCTTATGTCTGTTACGATTACTATCTCAAAAAAGATGACCCTTTCTTTCTAGCAGAAGCTGAGCGAATCTTAAATCCTCATGCGATTCCCACAGCAACCCGATGAACCTATCCCTATACTCGATGTTTCCGACAGGCCCATAAGTTCATCATGGGAATCAATCCCTAGAACTGCTACAATTCTCGTAAATTTTTCAAAAAGAGATATGTTTTCATGGAAATTTCCAGATACTTGCCAGGACAGGACAAATCTATTCTAAAAAAATGTTTGACCTATGAACCAAGTCCACTAAACAAAGAAATTAGTTTTATCGCGGCAGGAATCATTTTTACAGCCTTTGCATATAAAGGATCAGAAAATACGTATCTATATACGATGGGAATCGGTTCAGCGATATATACTGGGATAAATTATGAGAAAGAACAGCAAACTAAAAACCCTTCTTGGTCCTTATGGGCAAAGTCTTGGTTTGCCGACTCAAAAAAGGATGCTGTCCCCTTTTCAATGAGACTGATCCATATCATCGCTCTTGGATCACTTATCGGCAGAGGGTTTCGTGATAGCTGGGTCAATCCTAGTATCTCTAAAATCTCTTTCCTCGTAAAAGGACCTTTATCTGTTCTAGCATCTCTTTTAACTTTACATACTATTATAGATGTCTCTTCTCTGGCAGCAAAAGGAATCATCCATCTTAACACAGAAAAAGCTACTGGCGACAAAACGATCGCAACTGCTATTGGAATGTTTGTTTTATCTGCCTGTTTGACCTATACGGTTCCAAGTATTACCTCCCAGATGGGACTTGCTGCCTTAGCAACAACATACTTTTCTGCTAAAGAGCTTGCTCATAGTAAACGGAATCACGAGATTTTTCCCGCAATTATCCTAACAGGATCACTGATGTCTATTGGAGGAATTTTTGGTAAACAGTGCCGCTATATTTGTGGCCCTAAGGACTTGCAACTCCCTAGCACGTGGGCTTCAGCCATAATCTCAACTCCTATTTCCTTTACTGCCCATTTGATTGCCACAATAATGTTTTACTGTAGTTATCAACTTGATAATATGCCTTCTGATGAAAAAGACTCTCGAACCAAAAAATTATATTCTCATATAACGAACGATGAAATTATGGGTATAAAAGACCAACTTCAAGGTATATTACTACCCGAGATTTTAAAAATTCAACAAGCCTTAGGAAAAGAAATCCCTTCATATCAACCTATCGTATTGACTAAGGTTGGAACAAAAAGTCTCCCTATTGGCATCAAGCATAGAGCGGCTCCTTACCCAAGTTCTAGGCTTCCACGAATGTCTCCTCAAAGAGGTGCGTATATTCTCCTTGCTCCCCCTAATAATCTTGCAGCGGCAAGAGCAAACAGGGACGTACTTTTAAGTAACCTAGATGAACGTAACACAGAGCATGAGGCATACAAAAGAATAATAAATGAAGCAATCGTAGCAATGCATCCGGTGAGAAATTAGATTTTAGGGATACGAGCATGAGAATTACTGGCGGCTTTTTAAAAAATCAATCTCTAAAAACTCCCAAAGGAACTGCAACACGTCCTACTTCAGAGAAACTGCGCCAGTCTGTCTTTAATATTTGCCAACACCATGTCGAAGAGGCTCAATTTCTCGACCTTTTTGCAGGATCAGGAGCTATGGGAATTGAGGCTTTGAGTCGGGGAGCCACGGAGGCAACCTTTATCGAGAAAAACCCTTTAGCCATAAAGGCTCTTCGCGAAAACTTAAATAACCTTGATCTTTCCCCACTCTCCACCCTCTATGCAGGAGATGTGTTTACTCTTATCCATAAGTTAAAAGGGAAGTCATTTGACCTGATTTATATCGATCCCCCTTACGAAAAAGGACTCGCAGAAAAAGCTTTAGCCTTAGTTGATTCCCTCCATCTCCTTCATGTGGGAGGGCTTCTCTTTCTTGAAGAGAGTGGGAACAAAGAGATTGCCTTTCCTGAGCTAACTCACTTGGAAGTAAAAAAGAAAAGGAAGGTGGGAAGCACCTTCCTTTACGAAATTATTGGAAAGACTTAGTGCGTGCTTCTAACCCCATTTTCATAGCGGGTTTCAACCACATTTCCTTCTGCATCAAAACTCTTCTTAACACCATCTAGCTTCCCCTCAACGAAATACTGTTCGAGGCGAGGCTTTCCGTTGTCGTAGTACTTCATGAATTTTCCATGCTGCTTCCCATCCTTGTATTCAGCTTCAAAGATGAGCACGCCAGATTCATTCCAATGTTGCGCCTTACCTTCAAGCTGCCCTTCCAAGTAGCCGTAGACACTATTTAAACGCCCATCTGTGAAGTAGGTCTTTTCATTTCCTGCTTTCTGATCCTTTTGAAATTCTACCTCTTTGTAAATCTGACCAGTTGGGTAGTACTGATAAGAAGCTCCTTCTCTAAGGTCATTTTTAAATGTGAGACGGATTGCAGTCTTTCCATTCCGATGAAATAATTCGGCATCCCCATCCTTTACCCCAGATTTATAGGTCGTCACGCTGATTTTTGCACCACTTGGATCATATTCTACTGCTTCTCCGTGCAATTTATTGTCTTTATAAAAAGCTTCAATCGCCTTGACTTTCTCACCATCTGTCACATCAAGAGGGTAATAGACAAAGTGCGGCCCCTCTCGACGATTGTTTTTGTAATTGTAAACAATCTCTCGTCCTTCTTGATCTTTTTCGAAATGGCGTCCTTCTAGCTTTCCTTTGACATATTTAGACTCCTCAAGAAGGTTGCCTCCTTCATCCCAGAGACCTTTTAAGCCATGCAGTTGCCCATCTTCGTAAGTAATCTGTGTCTTGATCGCCCCACCAGGATAAAATGCCTTCTGTTCGCCATGTAGCTCTCCTTTCTCATTATAGAAATAAAGATTTGCAACAGCTACTTCTCTTTTTTCCGATGGAGGGAAAAATTCTTTCTGTTTCCCTACTGAAACATTGCCCTTAAAGTTTCGGATAAATGCTTCAGATCCATCCTCGTAATATCCGAGGGACTCACCATCAAGTAGATCACCTTTAAAGGTTTCAGTTAGCTTAAGCTGTCCTGTTAGATAGTATTGCTCATGCTTTCCCTCTTTTTTCCCATCGAGAAAATGGAAGGTTTCCATTTTCTGCCCTGAATCGTAATAAGCAACATGACTCCCTATCGGACGGTCTTGATCGAAAGCTCCTTCAAAAAGGAGTTGCCCTTTCTCATTCCAGCTTCTGAAAGTCCCATCTTTTTTCCCCATTTCGTAGCGTGCTTCCAGTTTTGCTGTTCCATCTTCGTACCACTCTCTTTGATCACCATCAAAAAGAGCATTCTTGAAGTTTTTACGCATGCTCATTTGCCCATTAGGGTACCAATCAATGAATTCACCATCTTTATTCCCTTCCTTGAAGTTTCCTTCGAAAGCAAGCTTCCCATCTTCATGCCATTCTTGGAACAGACCCTCTTTGACTTTATGTTTATAATGACCATGCAGTTTAAGCTGACCTGAAGAAAAATATTGTTTTTGCTCTCCATCAAATTCACCATCAACGTAGAAACAATCCGCCTTTAATTTTCCATCTGAATACCAAGCCTGGAGGCTTCCTTCATACTGCCCCTTTTGATTTACTGAGTATTCGGCAATTTTCTGACCATTTTCATCAAATTCCCGTACGGGTTCTTTTAACCGCCCCTTTTTATCGTAAGTGGCGAGATAGGCCATTGTTCCATTCTCATGTTTTTTCCAGTGCTTACCCACTTTTTTTCCTTGAAGGTATTCACTTTCTCCAACAACTTTTCCATCACTGTTAAACCACTGCTCTATTCCATCGAGCTGTCCATTGACATATCGAACATGGTAGCTTTGGCGCTCATTCGGATGATACTTGATGTGGTCGCCGTGCGGGTTTCCCTGAAAAAAGTCTTGCAGTTCAACGATGGTGTGATTTTCATCATAACGAATTACAGCAGACTGATTGCCTTCTGAATGAAGTTTTCCATGCACATAACGGTTTTCAACTTTTTCACTTCCATTTTCATACCACTCAATGAGTTTTCCATGAATCTCTCCCTCAACATAAGGAATTAGGACTTCTCTCTCTCCAGAGGCGAAGAAGCGCACATAGTCACCCTCAAGCTTCCCATCCTTGTACGTGCCTTCAGCAAGAGCTTGACCGTTTTCATGATAGGAATAGATTTTTCC
This sequence comes from Simkaniaceae bacterium, assembly GCA_018399055.1. Classification (GTDB taxonomy): domain Bacteria; phylum Chlamydiota; class Chlamydiia; order Chlamydiales; family Simkaniaceae; genus Neptunichlamydia. The sequence continues at coordinate 207,360 of CP073762.1, forward strand.
CTCGGGGTTTCCTTGCTTAAATGTCGTCACATGATTGAGTTGACCTTTTGGATAAAAAACCTTCATGGGCCCTTGCAGTAGTCCTCGATCAAAATAAGCAAGCCTCTCCACCTCTCCACTTTCTCTAAATCGGACACTTACTCCGTGGGGAACAACAGTCGATTTCCAAGCTTCAAACCCTGGTGATTTTTCATCAACAACGATCAGATCGGTTTCTTCCATCGGACGTCCACCTTCATAAAAGTGTATCCGCTTTACAGCTTCCTCTTCTCCTCGATCATTTTCTGAATAAAAGAGAACAAGCTTTGGAGCCCCACTTGGAAACTGCTCAAAAACTTTCGGGCGCCACTCAGGCATCCGTACTTTCAGTTCCGTTGCCACGGGGGCAACAACAGGGTCAATTATTTCCTGTCCACAGACGAGTATAGGCAGTAGCGCTAGGCTGAATAGAAGTGCTTTAATTTTCATTGTCATCACCAAAAATATTTTTCCCTTCATCATACTGCTTAGATCCTTTTTTCTCTACCCAAGAAGAAGGGTTACCTCAACGCAGACCTGACAATCTCCTCTAACTTTTCCATAGAGAAGACCCCCATTTTTGCTAATCTTTCGCCCTACTAATTTTTTTATTTCACTTTCAGAAATTCTAGCCATTTGTCATACTCTCCCCCAAGTGCACTTTCTTTCAGGAGAATTTAAATGAAGCTATTAAGAACTCTACTGCTCATTTCAACATTTCTTCCTTGCTTTGCAGAAGTAGACTTTAGAAACCACCCACAGTTTGTGGATAAGATAGAATTTTTTTATATCGACCCCAATCCTGAAACTGCAAAACAAATCCTCAAGGAAGCCTCAGACTTAAACTGCCTAGACCGTATCAAAGGAGTCACAACAGCGCTTGCAAAAGAATATCCAAACAGCATTGTCGGATGGATGTCTGATAATGGTTTCACGTACGATTGCCAAACCTCTTTAGTCAACTCCCTTTATTTTGCCGGCCTCCAAGAGCAAGCCATTCAAACCGCATTAAAAGCAAACTGGCCAGCTCAAACAATCGCATCTTTTAGAATTAAGCCTGAACCTGTTTTAAACCTTTCTCCAAACTTTCCCGGTATAGCTCAATTTATGAGTGATCATTTTTATATTACTGGAAATGAGCGGTATGTACAAAAAATCATCAATCTTCTCGAACCCGCCCCTGCAAACTTCAAAAACCCTAACCAATTCAACCAGTCAAAGCAAGAAACACTCGCTCTGTTGAAAGAATTAGCCTTTAAACACCACCGCATCTACACCCTTCTCCTCAAGGAATCAAACCAAAAAACAGGTCAAGTAAAAAAAGACTTAACCCTCTTGTTAGACGAGCTGCACGACCTACATAAGAAAAATCTTTTCGAGGGAGACGGAATGTTCAGGGGAACCATTCTAGTAACCGATGACTTAGATTTCGATCAAAAGTGGGAAGAAATGCCAATCATGAGTGGCCCCTTTGGCCATCCTATTTCCTCTATCCCCTATCCCCTATCCTATGGAAGAAACCTCCGTGATGATCTACATGCTTTTTACAGGTGCTGACTTGGATGACACCCTAAACGCCCATGTCACTTGCAATGTTGAGGTCTTTTCTCCTGATAAGGCCAAAATCTATGAAGATCATGATATCCCCGCAACGAGCAAAAAGATTCCCAACCGATTTTTTGTCCAAAAAGTTGAAAAATCCATAGGAATAAGACTCCAACCTTACATAAAGGGATGCGAAAAATTCTACTCTACCGGAATCTACACCATTCAAGCCACCCTGAAGGACCACATTAGCCAAAAAGAAATCACGCTCCAGCAATCATTTGAGCTCCTCTCTAACGAAACAATCGACGCCATTCTTGAGAGCTCAAGAGATGCCCCATCCGCATGACACGTCCGCTCCATAGAATTTGCACCCACAGTTGGCTCTTCCTTCTCTTTTCATTCTTGAGTTTAAAAAGTTGCGTGCGCTAGTCTAAATCTTCTTTTACAAAAAGGAGAGCGTCGTGAGAGCATTTTTTCTAATAGCTGTTTTAATGTTGGCCGCTTGCAACCCTAAAGCCAAGGCAGTAGATTCCGCTCCAAACAAATCACAGTCAAACCTAACATACGCGAAACATATTGCTGTCCAATGTTATCTTGTCACAAGACAGCAACTTGGAGAGTTCTTAAACCAAGAGAATCCATCTATCATCCAACTAGCAACTAAAGAGCTCGATCTTGACTCAGTTGTCTATTTTCTGATCCGTGTGAAGAATACCGGAGATATGGCAGCATCGGGGATGCTTCACTGTTTTGTTCCTTGTTGTGGATACCCCATCCCCATCAAAATCATGAACATGCCACCAAAAATGGAAACCTATTACGATTTTATCATGTGTTTTGACGCAGGACTTATTTGGCCTTTGGACCCTAAGCCAGTCATCACATATGAATGGAATCAACTTGATTGCTACCCGTTAAAATAAGGAAAATTCAATGATAAAAAAAAGCCTTTTTTCAATTGCTGCAAGCCTGCTTCTTTTATTTATGATTCCAGTTGAAGCGGTCAACATGGACCCGGAATCTCATTTGATGTTCTCACGCCCACAGTACGCAAAGCATATCGATGTTCAGTGTTATATCGTCAATAGAGAGCAGCTTAGAGCCGTTTTCAATTCAACAGAACCAGATAGTAATATCACACAACTGACCAATAACCAATTGCTAAAATCGAATGAAATTTATCTTTTTGTCAAGGTAAGAAATAGGGGAAACTATATCCCGTTTGGAAGATTAAACTGTTTTATTCCTCATGTTGAGGAACCATTTCCAGTAGAGGTGTTAAAAATGTTTTTTAAAAACAAGTATTGCGACTATGCTTTTCGTTTAGATCATTCTGTAATTGATACTAATAACCAAAAGCCCACGCTTAGTTATAAGTGGGAGAATCTTTATTGTTTATAGAAATGAAAAAATTCTATTTATTTGCTTTTGGTCTATTGTTCTCTCTTTCTCTTTTTGCTGATTATTCCTATGATCTCAATGGAAATATTTCTAAAGCATACATTCCTGGGAATGGAGAAGTATGCTACGAATACGATCCCATCGGCAGATTAACTGAAGCACATCATCCTAACAGCAAGAATTTTTTCTATTCCTATGATTTCAACAGTCGCTTAACGGCAATCGAAGGGCCTCTAGATAGTGTCGTCAAGAGATTTTGCACCATAGAACCAAGCAACGAATGTGAATAGCAGCCAAAAAAGATGTCGAATTTTTGGCATATCGGGTTGCGATTCCTCTCCATCGCTTTAGATGTAGAAAGGCATTTTCAACTAAGTGGCGCAATTTGTATAGGTGCTTGTCATATTTCCTTTGGAATTTTCTGTTTTTTCTTGGAGGAATAACCGCTTTCATTCCTTGCTTTTCTGCTTGCTTAGAGACTTTCTCTGAATTAAATATTTAAGTATACTTTCCCCCTATGAAGCATAGGAGGAAAAGATGGTGCGAAAAAGTTATCCTGGAGACCTTACCGATAAAGAATGGGTCGAAATAGAGCCTTTGATCTCCAAAGGCATATACAGAGGGGCCGGTTGCAGGGGTAAATACTCTAGAAGAGAAAAACTTAATGCTATTCTCTATGTACTGAGAACAGGTTGTCAGTGGAGTGATCTCCCTCATGATTTTCCCCCTTGGAAAACAGTCTATTCACAGTTTTTACGGTGGCGAGACAGGGGGGTGTTTGAGCAGATCAATACCGCCCTAAGCCGGCGCTTGAGAGTTTTAATGGGAAAGAATGAGGACCCGTCAGTAGGGATAGTTGACAGTCAGAGTGTGAAAACAACAGAAAAAAAGGGCTCTGCGGGTTTGATGGAGGCAAGAAAATTAAGGGTAGGAAAAGACACATATTGGTTGATCACCTTGGACTCCTAATCTCTGCAGCAGTTAGCGTAGGAAACTGCGGTGATCGAGATGGATTGAGGGTGTTGTTGTATCTGAGCAAACAAGCTGGCAGATGCCCAAAAAAGGTATGGGCAGATTATGGATATCATGGAGTTGAATTTCAGCAGGAGCTGAGGGAAGAGGGAGTGGATTTGGAAATCGTGAAAAGGAGAGATTGCAAGTTATTTCAAGTAGAAGCCAAGAGATGGATCGTTGAAAGAACATTTGCTTGGCTGGGGAAATGTCGTCGTTTAAGTAAAGACTACGAGTTAATCACAAGTAGCGGTTTATCAATGATCTATCTAGCGATGAGCCGATTGGTCGTGAGGAGGATTTCATGTTTGGCTTAATTCAGAGAAAGTCTCTTAACAATAACATCGCTATCATACCCGCGATCAGCAAATAAATATTCAGCGGTCAGACCCTATATCAAAACGCCTGCTTGCGTGCAATCTGCTGTGGTACCTTGCGTAATAGCAACTCTGATCGGCATACCATGCGCATCCACGGCCAAATGTAATTTGGTATTAAGCCCCCTTTTGTGCGACTCATTTCCTGATTTCCACCTCTTGCACCTGCTGCATGTGGGTGAACTTTGATATGACTGGCGTCAATCATCAGCCACTCATAGTCTGGTTCATCGACTGTTTTTTCAAGCAACAATTCCCATATGCCTCTATCTCGCCAACGACAAAAACGGCGGTGAGTGTTTTTCCAATCTCCATAATCAGGGGGTAAATCTCTCCAAGGGGACCCTGTACGTAAAATCCAGAAAACTGCATTAATAAATTGTCGATTATCTCGAGCAACTGACCCCCAACCTCCATGACGGCCAGGTAAGTGTGGTTCCAGTAACTTCCAAACTTTATCCGTTATATCGTGGCGGCGATGCGCAGAAATAGTCATAGCAAATTCTCCTTGCAGATGAAATAATTTGCTGAAGTATATCACTATTTAAATTTCTTGACGACACTATCTAGAGAGGGGCTTTCCAAAGAATTCACCACCTATCTTTTACAACAAATCCTAAACACACCCATCCCAATCAACATCAAACAGTTTTCACCTAAAGAGTTTATGATTCCAGGATTTAGAACTTTTTCAGCTTATAGCCCTCAAAAAGCAAAATATGAGCAAGAAAAAACAGAAATCATTAGCTATTACAATAAAAAAGACTTAGCTCACGCTACCCTTCAACTCCTTTATCAGTGAATATCTGGCAACAGCCAGGATCATCTATCTTCATTATTGGCTCTACTTGAGAATCCTCAGGGAATAGAGCATAAAGATCCTTCCACCTTTGACTCGCAGTATCAAAATCTATCAATGCCTTCAATTCGTTCACGGACACTTCCTTGTCTGATTGAAGAAGCTCCATGGCCTTAAAAACACCCTCCACCGAATAATTTGGAACATGCTTAATTATAAATGGTGCTTTTACTTTCGATATCTCCGCCTGCAATGCTTCTCGATCAGAAGTCCAATGAATTTCATGTACATGCTTAGGAGCTTCTTTCTCAATATGAAGAAGCACATCATACCGAAACTTCGTCAGCTCATTCTGAACAATTCCTTTCTTCAATTTTATTTCTATGGAACTAATCCTTGGAAACTCCTCCTTCAAGCCCATGAAAAAGGAAGGATCAACAGATAATTCAACATCATTTGCAATCCTATTATGAATCTTCTCTCGCAATGACACTTGATCATCCGTTTCAGAGGCCTTATATATCTCGACAGAGGCATGAAAAGCCTCTAAATATTTAAGATTCCTAACATCCCCAATAAAAATCACTCCCCCCGATGCAACCTTCTCAACAATGTTTTTAATAACCCCTTCAAGATATGAGAGCGATGGAAAATATTGCACAACCGAGTTGAGAATAAAGGCATCATAATAGTTCTCAGCAAAGCTGGATGCGTCATCGGCACTCTTCTGGGAAAACTCCGTATGTTGATATTTAGAAGGAGTATGTTGCTTTAAGTAGTTAATCGATTCGCTTGAAAGATCTGTTGCATAATAGTATTCGCAATCATCCAAAAGTGGAAACATGATCAGCCCGGCTCCAGCACCAATCTCATATATTTTCTTTGGCTTCAGGCGTTGAATACGACTAACTGTCTCATTTACCCATGACTTCATCTCCTTTTTAGGAATGGGTTCTCCAGTATAACTGCTCTGCCATCCAGTGAAGTTCTGAAACTTATCCAAAGCTTCGGAAGCTCTCAGATAGCACTGGTCGAAAATACTTTCCCAAATCTTCTTCTGATGATTTTTTAACATACGCGCTCCTCGAAATTTGTGAAAACACCTGAGAAAACTCTATTATATTAGAAACAATTAATACCATAGAAACTCGATGCCTTGGATTTATAATCAAAAATCTGTACTGTCCAGAAAAAGAAGAGCAGATTTGTATCATTTCCTATGACCGAAAGAAAAATAAATAGACCTAACTTCTACCTTTTTTATATCTTATTGTTCATCTATGGCGATATTGCCTGCGAAAACTACATATTTCGAACATACAGCTCTCTTATTCCAAGCACAGAGTTTGTTCTGTTTATAGGAATGCTACTATTACAAGTGATTGCAGCACCAATCCAAGCAGCCTTCTCCGATCTGTACTGTAGGAAAAAGAGCCTTGTCATTTCTCTTTCTGCTTCGCTTATCGCGATGTTTTTTTTATTACTATTTAATTTGAAAATTCTATTTTTTGTTCCCTTGATATTTTGCCTAAGTTTTGTAAAGGGGGCCTTTGGAAACACAATTCCTCTCTCTCTAGCTGCAATTGCTGACACTCAAGATAAGAATTATCGCTTTTCATTCGGACTTTCAACTCTTGCCTATACCCTTGCATACCTAATGATGATATTTGCGGTGCTGTTTCTTAAAGAAAAAACCGCCATTGCAATCATTCTTGGCTTTTACGTTATCATCGTGTTCATCGCCATTAAGTTCTTCAAAGATATTCGAGATAAAGATATTCATGTTTCAACGCATTCTTCTGTTTATGCATTAGTCAAACGCGAAATAGGTCTGGTCTTTGGAGACTTAAAAAAATCTTTTTTTCAGAATGCAATTACTGCATTTCTTCTATGGGAAATCTCAGTTTACTGCGTCCTCTTGCTATATGTTGACTTCAACAAAGTAGACTTCAGGTTAATTTCAGTGACTATGATGCTTGGCTACGGATTAGGCATCCTCATCCTAAAGTTTTTTGGTGAAATCTCTGACAAAATGATGAGCAGGATTGGCTTTTTGCTAGGTAGCGTATCTCTTATCCCTTTTTACTTTCACTTTGCCTTCCATGAAAACCCTAACTTTTCTTTACTAGCTGGATGCTACTTCTTCCACAGTGTTGGAATGGCGATTCTCCCCCCTACACTTTTTGCTATGCTCGCAAAGGGCGCCAAACAACATGAGCAAGGGAGGCTCTATGGAATCATCGAATCTGTTGATACCATAGCATTTTTATTTTCCTCTATAGCAGTAATGATCTTTGACTTTGCAAAGTTACACTTAGCATACATTATAAGCCTTTCCTTCTTAACGATTGCACTCTCTTGGGTTCCTTTTAAAATTTACGAAAAAACCAGGCCAAAAGAACTAACAAGCTAATCGCCTTACTCTCTATCTAAAGCCAAAACCATCCGTAATATATTGAATTTTAAACATTTATAATTAGAACCTACAACCCAGAGTTGATATCAATTTGTATTTAATTCATAATCCCGGCAATTGCAATCAATGTGGTAAATCTAATGAAAAATCAGTCTAGTTTTGATATAAATGCCGATGAATACTCTAAAAATTCAGAAATTCAGCTAACGCTCGCCGACAAACTTCTTGAAAACTATTCTTTTAGAGAAACTGGCAAAGTGTTGGACATCGGTTGTGGTGATGGCCGCATCACTTCTGATATTGCGAAAAAACTACCTCGCGGAACAGTTACAGGCGTTGATGCATCAAAAAACATGATCGACTACGCAAAAAAACACTATCCAAAAAACTTCTTCCCCAACCTTGATTTTGTCTTGGGAAAAGCAGAAAACCTTTCCTTTAGTAAAAAATATGACCACATTATTTCTTTTAACTGTTTTCATTGGGTACGCCCTTGGAAAAAGACTCTAAAGTTGTTTCACGATACGCTCAATCCTAAGGGTGAAATTCTGATCCTAACCTATCCGAAAGAATCTCCTTATTATCAACCTTTCAAAGCTGCCTCTCAATACTTTCCTGAATATCTAGATCGTGCTGCTTGCGCTACGATGTTTACAGCTTTAGAACTTGAGAATGCTTTGAGAGAATTATGGATGACTATTGAAACCTTTGAATCTTACAACAGTACTATTTCATATGAGGATTCTACTGCGATGAAGGACTTCACTCGCATTTGGCTAACTAGCTATATACCTCTTCCTGAGGACCAGCAGGAAGAGTTTCTTGATATTCTTGTTGAGAAAACGATTCCTTATAGAATTGATAAGGGAGATGGCAAGATTCACCTTCCTTATACTGCTCTATTCGTCAAAGCGATCAAATAAATTTATACGTGATTTGTTTGAGGTTTTTGAAAAGCATTAACTTTAATTCCTTTGCGCGCTTGTAATAAAATTAAATCTAGCTTGATAGTTATTGTTTAACTAATCTTGGATGCGTTGTTTCAGGTTTTTATTTGCATCATTTTCGGAAATGATTTATTCTTTTGTCAAGAATTTTATGGAAATAATTATAACAGCTTCAGTTAATGAAAATTGTTTAATATAGTTGAGGGTAGGGAAAATTAAAGGCACAGAGTTTAAATAACTTGGGGGTTTATGTTTAAGAGCGGCATAGCAGCGGTTGAGGAGAGTGAGAGCTCCTTTGCAGAGCTCAATCCGATTGATTTCGGGTTTAAGAGCTCTGGAGCTTCAGCAGGCAGGCTGAGGACCGAATTTGTTGTGCCTAAACATATTCAGATAGAAAAGTTCTGTATTGACGAGGGGATTTCTAGAGACCAGCTGTTTTTGGGGGTATTTCAAACGCTTCTTTATCGCTATTGTGGACAGAATGATTTTGGAATTGCGATTCGGCAGAGAGGCAAGATGGGGCTCATGCATTTGGAGTGTCGTGGCCCTGAATCGTTTAGAAACTTGTTACTGCGTTTGAGAAGGTCTCGACCAGTTGAAGTAAGGGATGATCTTCAGGTTGTCTATTATCTTGATGGTAAGTGTGATGATCGGCATGACCTTGAACTTGGTTTTGAGAAGAGAGGAACGGGTTTAGTTGGCGTTATTTGCGCATCTGAAGGGGTCTTTTTTCAGAAGAGTATTGAGGACATGGGGGCTCACTTTGTTCGGGTCCTTGAGAGTGTGGTCAAGGACTCAGATACCCATTTAAATGATCTTGAGTTTTTAAGTGATGAAGAGGAGACCCTTCTTTATCATACGTTTGCGGACGGGGAGAAGGTTTCTTATCCTGATGATGTTAGGGATATTTTCAGTGAGGTTGTGGGAAAGAGGGGGAAAGAGATAGCAATCGAGGATGAAAAGGGAGCAATGACCTATCAAGAGCTTGATGAAAGCTCGAATCGGATGGCAAATTGCTTAATGGAGAAAGGGATCGGAGTGGGAGATGTGGTTGGAATCTCTTCCCATCATGATTCTAGGCTTCTTGTTGTTGTGATTGCGCTCGTTAAGTTGGGAGCCACCTATTTACCTTTAGATCCTTCCTATCCAAAGATGCGTATTCATGGAATGATTTGTGATGCAAAGCCAAAGATTGTCCTATACGAGGAAGATCTTAAAGCAATCAATGTTGAAGCTCAGTCGAAAAGTAAGAAAACCGTAAGGAATGTGGTTGATCCCGATGGGACTGCGTATATTATCTTCACTTCAGGTTCTACAGGGCGCCCTAAGGGGATAGAGATCGCGAATCGGAGTCTGCCTCACCTATCTTTGGAAAGAATGGGGTTTTATCCTAAGGAAACACGCTCTTTATTAATAGGATCAATTGGTTTTGATATTAGTTTTCTAATGATTTTCCACACGTTGATGACGGGAGGCACTCTATGTATTCCAGACGAAGCCAAGCGAGTGGATGGTGTGGCTTTGCTTAAGTTTATTGACGAGCACCAGTTGAATTATATGATGTGCGTTCCTTCTTTTTACGCGATGATTTTAGAAAAAAACATTTCGCTTCCTGAATCGTTAGAAATTGTGAGTTTAGTTGGAGAGCAGATTCCTCTGTCTCTTCCAGCCCTGCATGAAAAACTGGGGTCTCATGTCAAGCTTTACAACGAATATGGCCCTTGTGAGGTTGCGATAGGAAGCAACTATGCTCTAATTTACGATGCTGAAGAAAAAGTGCTCCACCCGATCACTGTAGGGAAACCTCTTCCGAATACTCACGTTTATGTGCTGAGCCCAAGTCTTTTGTTAACCTCTCTTCCTCAGATGAAGGGAGAGATCTGCATTGGTGGAGTAGGGGTTGCTAAGGGATATCTGAATAGAGAAAAGTTAACGAAGGAAAAGTTTGTTACGATCAAACTCCCCGGGGGAGAAACGAAAAAGGTCTATTGCACTGGCGACTTTGGGCGCTATTTACCAAATGGAAACCTCGAGTTTTTAGGAAGAATGGATTACCAGATCAAGCTCAGAGGACACCGCATTGAACTTGGAGAAATTGAAAATGTTCTAAGACGACAGGAGCAAATTGATGAAGTTGCTGTTGTTCAAAATGAAGACGGCTTCCTAGTTGCATACTACTCTACCATTCTTGAGGATCCCCTTTCCAAAGAGGTTGTGAAGGGGTATTTAGAAAAGCATCTGCCAACATTTATGATCCCGACCCATTACATGCAGCTCAAGAAGTTCCCTCGTACATTGATTCAGAAAATCGATCGCAAGGCGCTCCCCAAAATCTCGAAAGAAAAGGTGGATTCAAAAAAGAGTGTTACAACAAATAGCGTGGAGAATAAACTGATTGGCATCTGGAAGGAGGTGTTAAAAACTGAGTCGGTTTCTCTTTCTGAAAACTTCTTCGATCTGGGCGGAAATTCTCTCCTTCTTGCATCTGTCCAAACACGTATTAAAGAGGTGTTTGGCATTTTTATCCCAATGATCGAGTTTTTCGGAGCCTCAACGGCTAAGGATTTTGCGAAGTTGATCGGAAAACGGCTCACCCACCAAGAGGGAGGTTCGTAATGCCATTCAAAAAGAATAGAGATCGCATTGCCATTGTTGGGATGGCGGGCCGGTTTCCAAAGGCTAGAAATATCGGGGAGTTTTGGGGAAATCTTTGCGAGGGGAAAGATGCCATTAGTCGCGCATTTGACGATACAGATAAAGGTTCCAACTATGTAAATGCCAGGGGAATCCTTGATGATGTTGCTTTGTTTGATGCGGATTTCTTTGGGATGAATCAAAGGGAGGCCAACCTAACGGACCCCCAACACAGGCTTTTTCTTGAGTGTTGTTACGAGGCTTTAGACGATGCTGGCTATGCACCAAAGTACCACGATGGACTTGTGGGTGTCTACGGATGCGCAGGTCCAAATCGATACTACTACAATAATATCTTTCCTCACCCTGAGTATAAAGAATCTTTAGATGATCCGATTGTCAGAATCGGTAATGATCATGATTACCTCACAACAAGGGTTTCTTATAAACTCAACTTCAAGGGACCAAGCCTTACCATTCAAACGGCATGCTCATCTTCATTGGCTTCTATTTGTGTTGCTTGTAATCAGCTTAAAACTGGCGAGTGCGATATTGCGCTTGCTGGTGGAGCTTCTGTCTACACTCCCCAGGATGAGGGGTATTATTTTCAATCGGGAATGATCTTTTCTCCTGAAGGGGTCTGCCGTCCTTTTGATGCCAATGCTCAAGGAACTGTTCCTGGGAGTGGCGCGGGTGTGATTGCTCTAAAGCGTTTGGAAGACGCAATTCGAGATAAAGATCATATCTATGCTGTAATTCGGGGCCACGGAATTAACAATGATGGATCAGAAAAGTTAGGCTTTTCAGCTCCGAGCGCGAAAGGACAAACAGAAGGGATTGTCTCTGCAATTGAAATGGCTGAAGTTGAACCTGAGACCATTGGTTATATAGAAGCGCACGGCACGGGAACGGTTTTGGGCGATCCGATTGAAATCAAAGCATTAACCGATGCGTTCAGAAGGTATACCGATGAAAAAGAATTTTGTGGTGTCGGTTCTGTGAAGAGCAATATTGGACATTTGATGGAAACTTCAGGAGTTGCAGGACTCATTAAAGCTGCTCTCTCGCTATTTCATGAGACAATCCCTCCAACGATTCACTTCAACAATCCGAATCCCCACATTCCTTTTGAAAATTCTCCTTTTTACCCTGTGACAGAATTGAAGGAGTGGAAAAAAGGAAAGGATCCTCGGCGGGCTTTTGTAAATGCGCTGGGTTTTGGAGGAACAAATGCTTACCTCTTATTAGAAGAAGCTCCCATGATTCCTGGAAACCATGTGCACCATGAAAACTTATTCATCTTCTCTGCAAAAACTGAAACTGCTCTGCAAAAAATTCTGCTCTCTTTTCAAGATGTCCCAAAAGATGGGCTGCCTTTAGAAGATATAGCATATACTCTTCAGGTAGGCCGCACTCCTTATTCTCATCGGGCTGCCTTTATTGCATCGGATCTCAACTCTCTTTCCTCTCAGATCGAAAGCTTTTCATTCAAAAAGCAATCAAATCAAACACCTATTGAGTTTTTACTTCCTGATATCCCTAAGGATTGGAAAGCTCTAAATCTTTCCTTCTACATGAAAGATAAGGAGTTTTGTAGGGATTTAGAAATGTGTGCTTATGAAGGTGAAACCATCACTGGGATTGATTTTCGCTCTCATTTAAAGTCGATGGATACACAACCACAGAAGCTTCAAGAAATTGCCCATCTTTCGATTACATTTTCTATGAAGCGGTGGTTTGAACGGTTGGGCATTGTCCCCGATTCAGTCAGTGGCATTGGACTAGGATATTTTCTGACTCTTGATTACAGCTTTAGAGAAATCCTTATTGAGGCCCTTGAAGGAACCTCTCCACCTAATACAGCAAATCCCCAAGCTTTAGAAATCACTCCTTTAAGCCGCGAAAAATTATTGAGAACACTACAGGCTCTATGGCTACAGGGAGTTGAAATCCATTGGCCCACTCTATATCAACATAATCAACCTAGGCGGATTTCCCTTCCTTCCTATCCATTTGAAAGGAAGTATTATTGGATCGATCCTCCACTCACCAAAAAGAAAGAAGTTGCAGCGGCGCCTTCGAAAACACTGTCTTTGGAAGAGACTCTGATAGCGATTTGGAAGAAGAGCTTAGGTATCAATGCAATTTCAATTGAAGAGGATTTTTCGGATCTAGGGGGAGACTCTCTTTTAGCAGTACAGGTGGTTGCAAAAATTAAAGAAGCCCTTGGGCTGTCTCTTCCTCCTAATACTGTCCTTCAATACCCCACAATCGAAAAGCTCTGTCAGCTGATCCGAAAGGAGGATAAGAATCATCCTTACGTCATACTTAAAGAAGGAGCCAAAAAACTCCCGTCTCTCTTTATGTTCCATCAAATTGACGGTTACTCCGTCTCCTACCAAGAGCTTGCGAATGAGTTGAATTACGGTGGGCCAATGATTGGCCTTGAAAGCCATTTCTCATTGGAAAGCCCCGAGCAGACGCTCGAGAATGTCGCCCCGCTTTACATTGAAACAATCCAAAATATTCAACCAAAAGGTCCCTATCACTTTGTAGGAACATCCTTTGGAGGGCTCCTATCCTTTGAAGTCGCCCAACAACTCAAACAGAAGGGTGAAGAGGTCCAGTTGACCATGATCGATATCGTAAATCCTGATATGTATCAAAGTCACGAGATGTACGAGACCTTAAGAGATCTCTTTTCAGAGGAAACCCCTCTTCCACCAACTACTGATAGAAATGAGCAAATAAAACAGATCATGAAACAAATGCAATTTGATTCTATCAGTTTTTCGCAGCAAGAAAAGATTTTTGATTTGATGAACATTCATTGGAATGCCTTTAGAAACTATCACCCAAAACCGTATGATGGTGAAGTCCTTTTCTTTGAGGGAACCAAGAGGATCCAGGCATTAAAAGAAACTCCTCTGCATTCAACTTGGAAGCACCTTATCAAAAAAATGGACACATCTATGGTGGAAGGAACTCACCTAGGGGTTATGAAGCAACCTTGCGTCAAACAGGTCTGTACAAAAATCCATGAATACCAGGATACAAAATATGCTAAAGTCTGATTTTGTGGCCAAATCCTCAATAGAGAAAAGAATCGAAAAAGTCTCTTTTTCAAATCTGGAAAATGTAGATCTCTATCTTGTTAACTTGAAGGATATCCAGGAAGCTGAAGTTGAAAATGCAAAAGAGCTCCTATCTCAGGAAGAAATTGATCAATGCGAAAGATACCGTGCTCAGGATAAACGCGAGAGTGCGCTAATTACACAAGAAGCACTGCGGCACTTAATTGGCAATGGGGCCATACTGCGCGACTCATACGGAAAACCTTATCTCGACGGGAATCCTTTCTATTTTAATGTATCGCACACTCAAGATTATGCCTTCATTGGCATTTCTCAGACGCCGATTGGCGTGGATATCGAGAAGATCCTTGAGGAAAGGGTGATTCCAAACACTCCCCTCATGAGTGAGAGCGAGCACCAGGTTATAAAAAATGCGCCTGATAAGGCGGATGCTTTCTTTTCTTTTTGGTGCGCTAAAGAAGCGCTGCTAAAAGCTCGAGGAACGGGTTTTCAAACCCGCTCGGTTCCCACTCTTGTTCCTGACTCGGGAATTTTTCATTCGGATGATGACCAGATCCATGTGGTAACACGTGGAGAGGTTAAGCTTGCTGTCTGCTGCAGGTAAGGCGCTCCCTTTGATTAGAAGTTATTCTAAGTACCACGCAACCAGTAGCTCTTGGATTTAATATCAAAAACAGCCCCCTGTTTTCTAGTCTTGGTCTCAAAAATAGCACCCTGTTTTCTAGACTTAAAAGAAAAAGTTGAGGTTGTGGTAAGCCAGCAGAATGAACAAAGTTGACTTCTCAACCCTTGTCTCTTTTGTAAATCAAAAAATAGGTAAACTTTCAAATCTTGCCATTTTTTTGTTCGAGGGCATCGGGTCTTTCTTAGCTTTGGCAGAGGCGTGCTCTAAACGGGCATTTTTTAAATGCAAAATCGAATTGATTACGGAGTTGATTGCCTTGGCAATATAATTTCCCAAATGTTTCGGCAACGTGCTTATAAAATTCTGCAGCATTTCCATTGTATGAAGACTGACCATATTTCGAATGAATGTTTGGATTTTCTTTCTCAGGTTGGTGTTTTGAGTACTCGATTAACATTAAATCATAGGTGACATTACATAGTTGCCTATTTTCAATTCTTCTAGTTTTTGGATTTTTCACTTTCGAGCGGAGGGAAATATTGATTTGGCGTTGAGCGTGAGTTAAATGGATTTCACTATAATCAAGAAAATAACCAGGGTAATTTGGGACCATAAGGCCTTTTTTCTTAACTTCTGCTTGTTCATTCACACAACCATCCCTATAAGTGGGGTTTATACACGATGGGAATGATGTTAAGAGGTTGAATGACTTGTCTAAAGTGCAACAAAACTGAGAGTTAAAAACAACATCTCCAATAGGAAGGTAGGAGCGCTCTCGCCCTGTTTCATTGCGACATATCCCGGAGGATTGACCAATATGGATTCCAATTAATTGCCCACTTTGATCCAAATAAACTCCTCCCGAACTTCCAGGACGCGTCCAATGTTCATAAGGGCTACACATTTGATCTTGATAGGTTTCACACGGCGAAACAATAGAAACAGTTAACGACCCATCTGGAGCCACTTCAGCAAACAGGCATTGAGTACTATGTGAACCAAATTTATGGGAAGGAATAAAACAAGGAAGGGAGTGGTCGAATAATCTCAATAAACAGTAGTCTTCCGTGTCTCCCTCTTCTTCAATCAATTGAACTTTTACTGGGGCATAGCAACATTGATTATTTGAAAAACAGACTTCAATGCTCTCAACTAAAGTTGCGAGGTTTTGATCGCAAACAGCTTCTTCATATTCGCTCATTAAAAGGTGCTTAGGAATTAGCACGAGATCCTTTTCGATAAACACTCCGTTCCCTTTTGTCGATCCTCCAACAGAAACGGATACTAAAGCATTTTGAGCCATATTAATAGCACATTGCCAATCCGGCCATGCTGCAGACATTTCTTCTACGCTTCCCGATGTTGGCTTCTTCCCTTGATTTAATATGGAGTGGACACCTAGGCCAAAATTGGCCAAGCCCTGAATGAAAAAATTGTCCATGTTTCCCTCACAATTTTTTGTCCCCTATATGCTCTTCTTCTTTTAAGTTTTTGTAAAGATTTTTCATTGAATCAGGCAAAAGCAAGGCATTCAAACATTGCTTGCAACATTAACGGTGGTTTCTGATAGGCCGATATCTCTTAGCCACTGGGACTCCTTTGGAGCCGGTGGCTTTTGCACTGCGCCATTCCTTAAGGCTTTATCGATCTCGATTTTTCCCATGCATCTAAGTCATCACCTGATAGCTCTTCATAGACGAGTCTGGCATAACGACGGCATTTATCAAATTTGGGATCTTCGATGATTGCAGCATCGTTAATACCATATCCAGGATCGTCTGCTGAATCTCCATCCCCATCAAAATCATCTAACATAGTATAAAGCTTTTGTAGCATTTCCCTTTGCTTGGGTGTCATTTCGACAGCATAATCACTAGTATCTAAAACTGCTTCTCCAGTTGAAAGAAATTCCTCCATTGTCTCCATATAGTTATCAATGTGGGACTCAGGATTTTCTTTTCTTACCCAAAACCGCTCTTGATATTTTTTATCGGAAATAATCCATATGGATAAGATTAACTGGATAAAATCTGTAACTTTAGAAAAACTTTGGTGGGATTTTCCTGTTTGATTTTCTAATCGAATTTGTTCTCGAAGGGATCTCAAACCTTCCACTATAAAAGGAGGGTATAAAACTTTATCTTCAGCAAGTCTTTTTTGCTCTTGATCTGATGATTCTGGTATCATTATTCCCATCCTTTAAATACATATGTTTCTAAGCGGAGATGTGTTGCTGGATCTTTAGCTATATCTGTCCATGTTCCATCGGCTCTAAGTTTGAGATGCCCTTTGGTTTGAACCACGTAAGGATACTGTTGCCTTAATGTTCCAGGTAACTGTCCATTCAGATGGTTTCCCTTAATTACCGATGAAACAACGCTTTCCTTTGCAAGCCCTGGGCACACACGGACTACTAGGTTTTGCTTGTTTGTTGATCCTAGAAGTCTATAACTCATTCCGCCATTTTTCTTAGAAAATTCCACCACCATATTGCCTGGTAGCCCCTCAGGGATTGCATAGGTATTGAATCCTGCATAATCTAAGGTTCTTCTTAATTGCAGCTCATTAAGACCTTGAGGTGCGAATTCTCTTACCACTAGTTTGTGAAATTCTTTGTCATTCCGTGCTATACGCCCTAGGTGATCAATCTTCGGACTATTTTCAGCGAACCACTTCAGGTCTTTACCTTTTTGAAGATAAGGAAGCTCCATAGGCTTTATCACCCGGACCTCTCTTTCGGCTAACTTTAAGGCAGTCTTATCACTTACGAACCCACTACGATAAGCTGGCTGATTAACAGACCTTAGGAAGCGGAGCTCTTTGCTGTAGCCTTGGGGCCTGATGAAGACTCTATCAGCTAAGGGGTTTTGTGCTCTAGAAGAGAGTCTCCCGAAAGCGGCTCCGCCGATAAACCCAAAAACCACCCCGGCTGCTTTGTTGGTGTCATGAGCTTCGGAGACAACGAGGCCTACCATTCCCCCTTCACAGGCCATTCCAAGCACACTGATGCCTTCTGCAACTCTGATGACCTTACCAAGACCGCCGAAGGCGAACATCTCGCCGACGAACTCTCCAGCTTTTGCACTGAAAGCATGCGGGTCTATCTGCATTATATTATCATATTTCAGAAAAGCATTTTTAGTAACTTTAGTAACTATTTTAAGATGCGTTCTTGGGTCCTCAGCACCCGGTACATCAGACATGTCAGGAAGCATCAAAGAAACTCCAGCAATCAATATATTTGCAATATCTTTGAGACGTGTTTGACTACCCGTCTTTTTGGAATCTAGGATTATGAAACATTTGGTTGCATTTAGGACAGATCACCATAGCACTTTTTGAAGTGCTTTCCCAAGCATCTATGCAGTCAGGACACATGATCCACTTTTCATCGAGAATAGTGGCAGATTTTGAAATGGATAGGTCTGGTTTTTTTAATTCTTCTTCAATTAAATCATCAGCTATTTTTTCTAACTCTTTATAGGAAAGCTCAAATTCTTTTCCCTCTTCCATGACACTTAAGTCTAATAGTATCTCTCTGAAATTAGAATCAATTTCCCCCATATTATTAAAATATACTGAATATGCCCACCTACCAACTTCAACAGTCGGTTCTGTGTTTTTAATTTTCTCTTTAAGTTCTTTGGCAAATTGAATTTTAATATATCTCATCTTATTTACCGATTTTTAAAAGGATTTCTTTTTCTTTTTGTGTTAGCGGATAGTGTTGTCCAGTTAATTCTTGACCATCTATCATTTTAGGATGAATCCTATTAATATTTCCGTTCACATCATAGCATTCATTCCAAGAACGCACCTGACCAGTTTTTGGGTTATATTCAGTAACATAAGAAGACCCTCTAGTTGGTCCTGGCGTTTTTGATATCCTTTCCGCATCATAGTATCTAATTCTTCCATCCTTAAGGTATCTTATTTTTGCAGCTTCTTGTTGAGCGTCTTGTAGTGCGCTTATTTTTTTATTTAAGGCGCTTTGAGACCTAACAGTAGTTGCGTGCTTTTGAGGTGTTATCGTTCTGATATTTCTCTCAGCCAGTTTACTGGCAGTCTTATCACTTACGAACCCACTACGATAAGCTGGCTGATTAACAGACCTTAGGAAGCGGAGCTCTTTGCTGTAGCCTTGGGGCCTGATGAAGACTCTATCAGCTAAGGGGTTTTGTGCTCTAGAAGAGAGTCTAGAGAAAGCGGCTCCGCCGATGAACCCAAAAGCTACCCCAGCAACTTTGTTGGTGTCATGAGCCTCAGAGACAACGAGGCCTACCATTCCGCCTTCACAGGCCATTCCAAGCACACTGATGCCTTCTGCGACTCTGATGACCTTACCAAGACCGCCGAAGGCGAACATCTCGCCGACGAACTCTCCAGCTTTTGCACTGAAAGCATGCGGGTCTATCTGCATTATATTATCATATTTCAGAAAAGCATTTTTAGTAACTATTTTAAGATGCGTTCTTGGGTCCTCAGCACCCGGTACATCAGACATGTCAGGAAGCATCAAAGAAACTCCAGCAATCAATATATTCGCCGTTCCTTTAGGAATGCTTTTAGCAAAGTTGTCTACAGACTCTGCTGTGATTAATCGATTGACATGATCCATGGGGTTTTCAGCCCCTGGCATATCAGACATATCTGGGAGGAAAAGAGAAACAACTCCCTGCAAAAGCCTAGCAGAAGCTTGCGAGCCTGCTAGAGGAGCAAAACCTGCCATTTGCAGGGGTCTATCTTGTGGAGGTTTCGTAGCAGCGCTGTTTAACTGAGCACCATCAAAGGTTGTTGGAGGGAATTGGACCTCTGGTCCAACTCCCTCTCCCCACAGAGTTTGATAATCGATCGGCGTTTGCGGAGAACTGTTAACAGGAGACTTGTAGGCCATATTCCTCTCGAACATCTGATGTTGTTGCATCTCTTCAACATCTTGCCATCCCCATTTTTCTACTGGGGATGGTGTGGCAGTGGAGTGAGTTTGTAAGGGCGCAGGGGTAGAAGGGGTTCTTGCAACATCTGGACCGTAGGCTCCTGCGTAGCTGGGTGTGGAGTTTGTCGGCTTGGGTGCGTTGAAGTCTGTTTGCACGACGTCAACGGAGGCGCCTGCAAGGCCGATGTCTCTTAGCCACTGGACTCTTTTGGAGCCGGTGGCTTTTGCACTGCGCCATCCTCTGAACCATGCGCCATGTTCTTTTTCTGTTTTAACGGGAGGGAGCATCTCACCTATGAGACGGCTTCTTTCGGAGGGTGTGGGTTTTGTTTGGGTAATGGGCGTGTTAGTGAGTGACGAGAGATTTGTTTGATGCTGGTTTAAGGTGCGCTGGTTGGCTCCGCGGTCTGCTGTTCTGTAGTCGGAGAGCTTCGCTTCCAATCTGAAAAATGCGTTCAAATAATGCTTGACTACTCGTCTATTTTGAACCTAAAATTATGGAACACTTGATTAAATATCCACAGGGATTTATTTAATCTTTTTTCTATTCATCATTTTTTCTGCTTGCTCCATATAAAATCGATAAGATTGATTAGGATGTTTTTCTTGAAATTCAAGAAGCTCTTTTTCTACTTCCTGACAATTTTTAACATGTTCGTAAAGTCCTTTTACAAGGTCACTTTCATCGTTAAATAGTTGGTTTTTGTAATCAATAAAATCCTCCTTACAGAATAAATATTTCCTATCTGTGGTAGGAAGATCTACTCCCATTAGATATCCTATTCCATCCCAAATAACTGGCTCATATTCAGAAGGATAATATTCTAATAGTCCATCATCCTCGGCAAACATTCTTTTTGATGCCCAATTAGAAATCTCTTCCCTAGAGCATTGCTCATTAATTAACTCATCAAATTTATTTTTAATATCTTCCAGTGATACTTTAATCATCTTACACCCTCAAAAACACCATTCTCATCAAAAATATAATGTATTTTTACACCGTCATTTCTTTCAGGACGAACAATTTAATGGCCGGCATCGAATGTCCGGATCGATTCTGTAAATCACAGGTCTACATGCATAGAGCATCTTCATTCCCTCTCAATTGGCAAATGAAAATTCGGTTTTACATCAGCGAAGCATTTTTTGTACCAGAACCGTCAATCGGAATTCGAGTTTGTTTCATCAGATTCCCAATACTCTATTTCTTCCATAGTGGTTTCTAAATCTGAAAGTTTGACAATCCATAAACTTTCAAATCGTTTTGGAATTTTTATGGTTATCTCAATTCCACTATCCTTGGTTTCTGTTACATGGTAGCTATCTGTACACTCTTCTACCATATTAAAAGTTTCCATATTCACTCCGGTTTTACATCTTTGGGGAAAACCCTCTTATTATCCAACTTTCCCTTTTTATTTTTTTCCGTTCTGTATCTTATCACGTGAGAATGAGGGTTTTTATGTGGCTTAGTGCTTAGCATATCAACCCTAAACTGCCTCAACCCATCCTTTGATTCAATAACAATATCGCCAGCTTCATTATAAAAAGCTCTCGATTCTTTTCCTAAGAAATTTTTAATCTGTTTGATAACCTTAACATTCCGATCCACCAGCAGCTTAGGTTGAACGGCTACCATTTCATTCATTGGGTTGCCAATACCGCTCCGATAAGCTGGCTGATTAACAGATCTTAGGAACCGGAGCTCCCTGCTGTAGCCTTGGGGCCTGATGAAGACTCTATCAGCTAAGGGGTTTTGTGCTCTAGAAGAGAGTCTCCCGAAAGCGGCTCCGCCGATGAACCCAAAAGCTACCCCAGCAACTTTGTTGGTGTCATGAGCCTCAGAGACAACGAGGCCTACCATTCCGCCTTCACAGGCCATTCCAAGCACACTGATGCCTTCTGCGACTCTGATGACCTTACCAAGACCGCCGAAGGCGAACATCTCGCCGACGAACTCTCCAGCTTTTGCACTGAAAGCATGCGGGTCTATCTGCATTATATTATCATATTTCAGAAAAGCATTTTTAGTAACTATTTTAAGATGCGTTCTTGGGTCCTCAGCACCCGGTACATCAGACATGTCAGGAAGCATCAAAGAAACTCCAGCAATCAATATATTCGCCGTTCCTTTAGGAATGCTTTTAGCAAAGTTGTCTACAGACTCTGCTGTGATTAATCGATTGACATGATCCATGGGGTTTTCAGCCCCTGGCATATCAGACATATCTGGGAGGAAAAGAGAAACAACTCCCTGCAAAAGCCTAGCAGAAGCTTGCGAGCCTGCTAGAGGAGCAAAACCTGCCATTTGCAGGGGTCTATCTTGTGGAGGTTTCGTAGCAGCGCTGTTTAACTGAGCACCATCAAAGGTTGTTGGAGGGAATTGGACCTCTGGTCCAACTCCCTCACCCCATAGGGTCTGGTAATCGATGGGGGCTTGAGGCATGCCGCTGAAAGTTTGTCGGTTTGTGTTGATGGCGTTTTCGAGGGCATCGAGGACCTTGTGTTGCTGCATCTCTTCGACATCTTGCCATCCCCAGTTTTCTACTGGGGATGGTGTGGCGGCGGAGTGAGCTTGTAAGGGCGCAGGGGTAGAAGGGGTTCTTGCAACATCTGGACCGTAGGCTCCTGCGTAGCTGGGTGTGGAGTTTGTCGGCTTGGGTGCGTTGATGCCTGTTTGTGCAACGTCAACGGAGGCGCCTGCAAGGCCGATGTCTCTTAGCCACTGGACTCCTTTGGAACCGGTGGCTTTTGCACTGCGCCATCCTCTGAACCATGCGCCATGTTCTTTTTCTGTTTTAACGGGAGGGAGCATCTCACCTATGAGACGGCTTCTTTCGGAGGGTGTGGGTTTTGTTTGGGTAATGGGCGTGTTAGTAAGCGACGAGAGCTGTGTTTGATGCTGGTTTAAGGTGCGCTGGTTGGCTCCGCGGTCTGATGTTCGGTATTGGGAGAGCTTGTCATCTAATTGAGTGAAGGCTTTCGCGCCTGTAAAGGTGTGGGCTGTTTTTCCGTTGACGCGTAGGGAGAAGTGACGACTCCCATGGACTTCGACTTGCAGCTGGGTTTGAACGAAGGGTGAACAGCTTGGGAGGGACTCGATGGGGACGCCTTGTTGCACTGCTTGCTTTTCCATTTCAAAACGTGTTGTTTGACATTGGTGGAGATCAACTTCATGCGTAGCATGAAAGGATCTAATAGACTCTGATTGGTCTCTTGTGTGGAAGGTTACGCGATCGGCAACTTCCCCAGCAGGGGTTAGGGTGCAGACGGTGTTGGTGTGCTTGATGATAGGAAAGGCTTTTTGGATGGGCTCTGGCGCCATGATGTGAGCGGGGAAAAGGGCTTGAATGCCTGATTCGAAAGTCTGGAGGAGCTTATCGTTATTGACGTTGTGGGTATGGACGTGTTTTTTGGCTTCAGTCATGCCCTTATCAAAACGCTTTGATGGTTTTTTCTCTGTTCCGTTAGAGACTTTAAAGACTCTTTGAGGACCTTTGTAGAGTTTGACTGAGTCAGAGGTGACTTCTAGAGCAAGACGGATTTTTGTAAAGTGTGGATCGGCTGGGAGTTTTTCTGGGGAAATGCCGAGTCGTAGTGCTTTGACTTTGAGGTTATAGAGAACGAGCTTTCGATTATTGTCTGAGACCTCAACGCTTTTGAGTTCTCGGATAAATTTTTGCGCTTCTTCCTGAGAATTAAACTTTCCATAATCGTCTCCTTCGAGCCTTGGGTTATCATAGACTCTGAAGGAATGTCTTGTATCGACGTAGTATTCGTTATGAACAAGCTCTGGTTTGGGAAGTTGATCGATTTCTGTTTGTGTTTCAAGAGGAGCTTCTGCAATAGCTTCTTCTATGGGGATGGTGGGGGTGAGATCTTCGGTAGTGTGGTCGCTATCTTCGAGGGAGCGGAGAAGTCTTAGGCCTGCTTGGGTGACTTTCTCAGCTGTGAAGGCCTGCAAGGCAGCGTTTGTTAATAGGGGATTGAGTATGCGGGCGCGGTAGAAATTGAGGTTGGATTGGGGAACATCTGGTGGGAGGTCATCGATGAGGGCGGTGTTAATAAGGGTAAAGGTTGTGGAGACGCCCCAGTTGATGAGGTGGGAGGGGCTTCTAAAGATAGCTGTGGAGAGGGTGGCGATGGCGAGGTCTTGAACAGGTTGGGGGACGCTTTCTAGGGAGATGAGTGCGATGCCTTGACGGGCGAAGAACTGACGTATTGTATTTGTGACATCTTGGTCTGACAGCTCGGGGTTATCGAGGGACTGTCCAAGGAGGATGATTGCTGTGGTGGTGCGCATGGCGGTTTGGAATAGGCGGGATTCTTGGAGGGGATCTCCCATAACGGTAATGAGACGTGTTCCACTTGAAATAGCTTGCCTGATGAGGAACTCTTCTCCTTTTTCGAGGTAGTTAGAAAAGACAAGGGTGACGGTGAGTTGGATGGTTTCTTCGGCAGCGGCGCTGTAGCGGATGACTCTTTTCCGTTTGGCTTGCACGTTTTGAGAGACTGCGTGGAGGGTTGCTTGAAGGAGGAAGAGCTGGTCTTCATTTTTGAGGATGCTTTCTGTATGAGATGCGAAGTGTTTGACGAGTCTGTCGGCGATGAGGGTGAGGACGAAGCGGTCTACGTCGTGTTGTTGCTGCCCAGCGATCGGTGGGATGGAGAGGGTCTCTTCTGAGGTGAGGAGGTGTGTGCGCAGGTCTCTAAGTAGGGCGGGGTTTTTGTTTGGAGCGTGCAGGGTGTTTAGGAGGAAGGTTTGTAGGGTTTTTGGGAGTTTTTGGAAAGTGCGTTCAAGATCGTCATTGGGGTTTTTACCAAACATGCGCTCTGGTAGTGAGGAGGTTTTGGCGACGCACTGAATAAAGTCGACAAGATGTTGGAAGGTTGTTTGATGGGGCGCTGGGATCTTAAAGGTGCTTTGTCCATAGATAGCGTGGATGGCGCTTATTTTAAATTGGAGGGTGCTGAAGTGGAGTCGATTCTGTTGGGCTCTTTGGAAAAGCTCTAGTTCTGGGATGTTTGTGTCACTGCGGCGCAGCACGCACGTTGAGGCTGTTTGTGCGGCGATGAGGAAGTCGAGTTGGGTGATCTCTTCGAGGGTGTTGCTGATGCGGGTGTATCCGAAGGGGGTTTTGCGGTAGTGGGTGTCTGAGGAGGTAAAGGAGATGAGTTCGTAGGCGGCTCCTTTACGTGAGGTTGTGTGCGTTGGCAGTAGGAAAAACTCTTCTTGAAGCCCAATGGGAGAATTCTGTTGTTCTTCGGTTCGAGTAAGATTAACAATAAGAAGCTCTGGAGGTGAGAGGAATTTTTTGGCTTCTCCATTGCTTGTTTTAAACTGCTTTTCTAGGAGCATTTCTAGAGTATCGGGAGCATCTTCCAATGGATGCTCGAGATGGAGTATTGCTTGACGCTCCCTTCTGACTTCTACTCCTTCAGCAATGTTCTGAATAACAATAGTGTGAAAGAGGGAGTTGTTTTCTTTGTTCAGTGGCGATAGGAGGGCTTCGAATACTTCGAAGGAGCTCTGCGATGTTTCAACACCAATAGAGCGCATTGCTGAAAAAAGTCCATGAGACAGATGGAGACAAAGTGGGGTTTGAAGGCATCGATGTTTATAATCATGGAAAAACTGCTTGAAAGCGTTTTTAGAGGTTATTCCTTGACGTTGTATTGGACTCATTGCTTGTAGGGCATCCCATGGGATACTCCACCCTGTTTTGAGATAGTCTCCGTAAAAATCTCGCAGCTCTTCGATTTGTCCTGCTCCTTCAACAACATGCTTCGCTAGAATAGGATCGGAAAAAACCAACTGGAGAACGGATGTAATCTGAGAAGCTTTGGATTTAATATGAACTCCTAAATGTCGGCTATCTTTCCAATCATCAGGAAAAGGGAGCACGGGCCAATAGTGTCCAAGAGAGGGTCTATCAGCTCCTAATCCTTTTTGAGAGGGAAATAAAGAGAGATAGTCATTTTGTAAGGCTTGTGGAGACATTAATGCAGGTTCATTTCTAGGAAGAGCTGTTTGCATGTAACCAACATATAGACGCTTCAGAGCATGGAGTTGTGTGTCAAGGCGGTGCTTTTCCGCGCTACAGTTTGTTTCCCAGTAGCTCCAGAAATAGTTGCCCCAACTGCTGTGGTAGGCGGTTTTCCGGTTTTTAAGGGACTCCAGTTGCGCTTTAACTTCTTCATATAGGGTTCGATATTCATGTGAAACATGGGTCTTATAGTGTTTAAGTGCAACGTCTACAAGGACGTTGTACAAAAGGGTATTGAGATCTTGGGTGTTTATTCCTTGGAGTTTTTCTCTCCCTTCAGAGACGTAGAGGTAGGTGGTGTGATTCAGGCTCAAGATGTTGGACTCTATGGCTTGGCAGGGGGTTTGGTGTTTAAGGAGCCAGGTTTCCCAACTTGACTCTATGGGGGTATTTTTAAGGGATGCGATCGAGGATTGGATTTCTGTGGCGTCTTGTTGTTTTTTGTCGATGTAGGACTGGCCACTTGCTTTTGTTGTGCGCAGGTGGATGTCTCGCAGTTTTGCTTTAAGTGGTGCAAGGGCGGTACATGCGATGTTTCGTGTTGAGAGGTCTCTAGGATATCGGCAGTGGCGTTGGCGCGCGTAGATGGCGCGGGCTTTTTCGCGTTCTCGATGAAGGGTTGAAAGTTGATCTTGGATTTCGATGTAGGTGGCATTCCCTTGCCTGCTCCACTTAACCCAGAAGTTAGGCGAG
The DNA here is from genome assembly GCA_018399055.1 of Simkaniaceae bacterium. GTDB lineage: Bacteria > Chlamydiota > Chlamydiia > Chlamydiales > Simkaniaceae > Neptunichlamydia. Next base: position 233,910 of record CP073762.1, read on the forward strand.
GAGAGGCTTTTATGGAGATCTTCTACGTGGTGCTTTGTCCACTGGTAGCGAGAGAAGAAGTCTTGGTCTGCTGTATAGGTTCCTGTAAGAGCTTTTTCTATGTAGTGCAGCCCTCTAATCGGAGCTGTGATGAGTTTGCCTGCCATAGCAAGTGTTCCATCAAGTGGATGGGGTTCAACGCGCCTATGGGGATGTCTATTGAGTTGTTCTGTCATTTTTTCCCTATTCTAACAAAATCGGGGGAATTATCTCACAGTGCAGCAATATAGGTCAAAGTAAGTGAATATTTTGATTTATAGATGGTTAGAGGGATAAGTCCTACTCGGGGATTATTTCGCACTTGTCAAGTAAGAGGAAAGTGCGGGCCAGGTTTTTAAATGACCAAATTTTCATTAATTTAGTCATTTGAATGACTGAATTTTACATAATTTAGCTATTTATCTATACTGGATTTATAGGAATTTAGATGGTGAAATGATGTATATCCCTCAAAATCAGCTAGAAAGACTCAGGTCACTTATCAAACCTGGCAAGGTTGTCATTATTTACGGTGCAAGGCGGGTGGGAAAGACGACCTTAATCAAGAAATTCCTTGAAAAGGAGGAGTGTGCACTCTTTGTGACAGGAGAAGACCTGTTTGTCCAGGGCCATCTTTCCAGCTGTTCTTTAGAAAAGCTCCAGGAGTTTGTTGGGGACTATAACCTTCTCGTCATTGATGAAGCGCAATATATCCCCGATATTGGCCGAAACTTAAAGCTCATTGTTGATCACCTCCCCCACATAAGGATCGTTGCAACGGGGTCTTCTACGTTTGACTTGGCCAAACAGGTTGGAGAACCATTAACGGGTAGAAAGTATACGTTAAAGATGTATCCTTTATCTCAAATCGAATTGAATCAAATAGAAACTGTGTCTCAAAGGGAGGCCCACCTAGAATCTCGCCTCGTGTATGGATCCTATCCTGAAATTGTTACAATGAAAAGTAATGCCTCCAGAAGAGAGTACTTGCAAGAGCTTGTCTCATCTTACCTTCTGAAGGATATCTTAGCGTTTGAGGGGATCAAAAAATCTAAAAAACTTGTCGATCTACTCATTCTTCTTGCATTTCAAGTGGGGAATGAGGTTTCTCATAATGAGCTTGCGACCAAGCTTGGTATCAATAAATTAACGGTAGAAAAATATCTCGACCTTCTAGAGCAGGTCTTTGTCATTACAAATTTGCGTGGCTTTAGCCGCAACTTGCGCAAAGAGGTGACCAAAACTTCAAAATATTACTTCTGCGACAATGGTATACGGAATGCTCTGATCAATAATTTTAATGATCTCACGAGAAGAGATGACTCCGGAGCACTTTGGGAAAACTATATCGTCATGGAACGACTCAAAAAACAAGAATACACTCGATTATGGAGTAATAACTATTTCTGGCGTACTTACGATCAAAAAGAAATCGACTGGGTCGAGGAAAGGGAGGGCAGGCTCTTTGGTTATGAATTCAAATCAAATCACACCACTGCATTAGCACCCAAACTTTGGACTGAAACGTATCCAGATGCCTCTTTCGAATGCATCAATATCAACAACTATCTTTCCTTCATTACCTAGCTTGCAAAATGTACTTGAACCTCTCTATTCATTTCTTACACAAAAATAATTCTGTCAAGCTATATAGGATTTCTTCTATCATCCTTTGTTTAAAAGCCTGGAGGACTTATGGCAGCAGTTGGAAGCAACAACAATCACCTTTTAACAAATGGGGGGTTTACGAAGATTGGGCTTAACAAGCTCTCTCAGACAGCAGATGGAAAAAAGGTTCGCTTGTATCATCTGGAGAATCCCACGGAAGAAAAAATTGCAAATGCAAAAGAGGCTATTCTAAAAGAAGTCTCTCTGAAACATCGAGAGTATGTCGGAGATTTAGAAGATTTTGAGATACAAGAAGAGCCTTATTTACTCAAACAAGGAAGAGAGCTTTATCTTTTTTCTCAGGAAGAGGCGTCTGCCATGTTGAGGGATTATTCGCTTGCAATCCAAAAAAGATCCGTGCAGTTGGGGCTGGCATCTGGGTTTTCTCTTGAAGCCTCCAATCTTTTTTCCTCTGGACGCCTTGAGGAATCTCTAGAAACGTATTTTAAATGCCTGGAAGTCACACGAAGTGTGGGCGACAAAGAGCGCGAAGCGGGCACTCTCTATAACATTGGAGAAGTTTGCGCAGAGATCAATCGATATGAAGATGCTATTCATTATTATCTGGAATGTTTAACCATCTCAGAAATGATAGAAACAAATGAAAGCTTTGTCGAGTTAACGTACCGGGGTCTTGGAAATGCTTATGTCTCCCTTGGAAAAAAGAATTTGGCTTTGGAGTATTATCGAACATATTCTGATGTTTCCCAGCATAAAGGGAATCAAGATGGTGTGCATGAGGCTCAGGTTCTTATTCAACTATTGTCCTGATAGCTGAGAAGGCTGGCTTATTCAGAGATTCATTATACCTAGTTTGCAAGATATGCTTGTCTGGGGAAAAGGTTTGGTAAGCAGAAAATGCATAATTTTTATTCTTTAATTTGTGCTCTCCATTCTGTATAGCTTTTTACATTGGGCAAATAAGGAGAATGTCATGTATTTGAGGGGTATTGTTTTATTCATGTTGCTACTAGGGAGTGCAACAATGATTGAAGGGGGGCAGAAAAAGGAGGTTCCGGTCGATTGGGGTTGGATATGTCCTCAATGTCGGCACGGCAATCCTGATGATGTCAAGCGCTGTGAATATTGTGGAAAGACTAAGTAGGAAGGAATAGGATCCCCTCATCTGGGAGGCCGCGGAGAAAGATGTAGTAGCTGCCGGCGATGGGGCCGCCGCGGAGGTAGCGGGAGAGCGCGGTGTGGTAGAGGCGCGCCTGGAGGTAATAGTCATGATGGGTCATGGCTAGGTGGAGCGCTTCGGGATCGTAGGAAGGTAAGAGGTTTGTCTTCCAATCGAGAAGGAAGTATTGGTCATTGTGAAGAAAAATCAGATCGATAAACCCTTTGATAAGGTTGGGGGGATTGGGGTAGAGGAATTCTGTTTCAGGATAGAGGTGTTTGACTTCGGAGAGGGTGAAGGAATAGGGAGCAAGTGGGGTGTTTAGAGCGCTTTTGATGAGATCAAGTGTGGGCTCATAGGGAAAGTGTGGAGGGAGTTGTTGTTTGAGAAGGGTTGGGATATCAAGGGAGGAGTTTCTAAGGATTGTTTCGAGTAGTGAATGGATAATGAGTCCGGTTTCGGCTCCTTTAGGGAGCTCTGTTGGCGTATTGACTGGGGGTTGGGGCGTTGTATGTGCGAGGGAGGAGTAGGAATGAAGATAACGGAGGGGATAGGGATTTGTAGGGTTTGTAGGAGCTTTGAGGGCTGGGTTTGTGGGCTCTTGAAATGGGAGTATTTGGGGCTCAAGATAGGTTGCATCGGTAGGTGTGGGGTTAAAGAGTTCTAAGGGGGACGCTTGCCCCAGGGGAATGGGCGTATGTTTTGTATCACGAAGAAGTGGAATGTAGACGCGGTGTTTAGCGCGGGTGAGGGCAACGTAGAGTTGGCGCAATTTTTCGGCTTCTTGGTTTTGCAAAGCCGCTTGACACTCGGCATGCTCAGGATTGAAGAGGAGCCAGTTTTTCTGATGGCGCACAAAATCCTCTCGCCCTGTGTAGCGATTGACAAGACCGAGAGCAAAAACGATGTTGAATTCAAGTCCTTTGCTCATGTGAATGGTCATGATGGTCACAGAGTTAGGGTCTGAAAGGGGACGCCGATCAACCTCTTTAAGGGAAAGAAGAAACTCAAGAACTTTTGGAAGGGAGGCTTTTGTTTGAGTTTGGTAATCAAGAAGAAGTTCGCAGAGTTTGAGATAGTCGGAGTGAGAGTCAAGATCGGTGGGGGTATAAAGGTCACGGAGAGCTTCTTGGAGGGCCTGGGGCTTTGCAAACGCTGCGATGGTCCTTATAAGAAGGTCTTCGTCTGCAAGTTCATGGTGGTTGCATGTATTAGAAAGAAAGCGCTTTACAGGGATTTCAGAAGGATTGATAAGCGCTTCAAGGAGCGAGCGGACGAGGGAAAAGATGGGCGCTAGTGTTAGGGATTCGGTGTTTTTGGATTGAGTGGGGATGTCGTGTGATTCGAGGTAGGTTTTTAAGCGCGCTGCTTGAAAACGATCCTTAACGAGAACAGCAAAGTCTGAGTATTGAAAGTCGTGTTTGGTGAGATTTAGGATTTCACTGGCGATGAAAGGGAAGAATGTAGACTGCTCAATTTCAACGGAGGGCCAGCTTCTTTCTCGTTTCTTTTCGGTTTCATAAATGAAGAAATGAACGGGATGTTTATCATCAGGAAAGGGGCGATCGGGAATATCTGCATGTTTGACGGGGTGAAAAGGCATCGGTGCATCGGGAAGGGAGAGGAAGTGGGGGTTTGAGTAGAAGAGGGTATTGAGGTTTTGAATGAGTTTGGGATCTGATCGATAATTGGTATCAAGGTGGGCTTTTTGAGAAACGGCTTTTTCGGCACTAAGATAGGTATAAATATCTGCTGAGCGGAAGGAATAGATCGATTGTTTGGGATCCCCTACGAGATAAAGGGCAGGAATGGGATCATCGATAAATAGTGTCTTAAAGATGTTCCACTGCACGGGATCAGTATCTTGAAACTCGTCAATGATGGCTGCTTTGTAGCGGCTACGAACTTTTTCACGAAAGGAAGGGAGAGATAAACACTCGTTCATTTTTTTGAGAATGTCGTTTGGAGCGAGAATTTCTTTTTCTCGGAGAGCTTTTTGCGCGGAGATGCGGGCGGTGCGGGCGATGCGCACGAGAGTACAAAGAGGCGACGCAGCATTTTCAAGAATGGGCCTAAGGGGCTTTGCAAAATGGAAAAGTGGGGACGCATCAACAGTCGATTTTTTATACTGGTTTTCAATCGTCAAAAGAGAGAGGACCGAGGCCTGCGCCGTAAGTGTTTCAAATTCCTCAATGGTAAGGGAGGGTTTTTCAAGGAGTGCAACTTGCTCTTTAAAAGGCTCTTTTAAGGCGCCATATTTGTCTTTAATTTTAGAAAACTCATCGAGAAGTTGAACAGGGAATTGAGCGGTTTGCCGCAACTTATTATATTTTTGATGAGAGATAGAAAAGGAATCGTAGATTGGAAACTCCCCTTCTTTTTCCACTAGAGAAAGGATTTTTTGGATGAGGATTTCTTTGTCTTGTCTAAGCGCAAAGAGTTGAGAGGTACTATATTCCTCTGGAGGAAGAGAGGTACGGAAGAAGTCAGTAATGTGTTCTTTTAAGAGGGAGCGGTAGTCGGATTCTTCTTCACTTAAAAGCGCAAAACCGAGTCCGGCTTCAAATGCAAATTCCGTTAGCATTCGATGACAAAAACCGTGGATTGTAAAGATCTGAGCTTGATCAATAAGAGCAAGCGCCTTTTGGATATTCAAGGATGGGGGTTTGTTTTTAAGGGTATTTTGGATACGGGCTTTTAACTCGCGCGTGGCGGCCCGCGTAAAGGTCACAACGAGTATTTCATCAAGGTCAAAGTTCTGTTCTTCTATCAGGCGAGCAGTGATGTGTTCGATGGCAAAGGTTTTTCCTGTTCCAGCAGAGGCTTCTAAAAGATGATGACCTAGAAGATTGGTCGCAGGATCTAAAACATCAAACCGTTTCATCGAGCATCTCCAATAATGGATGGAAGGTTTTTCGAAGAAAGGGTGCCCACATTTCAAAAACCACTGAAGGGTCGCAGTCTTTGAAAAGGGTTTTCATATAGGGATCGGTTTGAGCGCTTTTGATTCGAGTGGCTAGGGCTTTAGCATCTTTTCTCAAAAGAGCGTCGGCAAGAAGGGGGTGCAATGGGGAGGGGCTTTGCTGAGCAATATCATAATACTCAAGGTAGGCATTAAACGCTTTTTGAGGATCGGATTTTAATGTAAAGCGCTCTCCATTTTTCAGGGAGATTAAAGGAGTTTCAGCTTTTAGAGACTCGAGAAGATAAAGGGGATAGATTTTGATCAGGTCTGGGAAAAGATCTTTTCCTAAAAAAGCAAACCCTTCTTCTGTCTCAGGTTTGTAGTCTTCGGTGATCTTTTTTTTGGCAATCTCTTTGAAGCGCCCAAGAGGGAGATGTCCTCTTTCCTCGGCCTCTTTTAGAGATTCTTTAGTGGAAAGGAGGCGATGTTTTTGGAGGGGGGAAAGAAAAAATTCCGGATCGGTAGGATCTTCGTAGTGAAGATAGAGATTAAGCGTTTGGTTACAATAAAATCGCAGAGGATGTTTAGAAAATCGGGAGAGCTCTTCTTTTGTTGGCACATAGCTGTGTGTAGCGCTTGGAAGGGGAGCTGGCGATAGAAATTCAGGAATGAAGGGGCTTTTTTCTTTTGGTGCATAAAAGGTTTGCGCCGTTTCAAAATGCTTTTTGGAATACACCCCTTCCTTTTTAAAGTAAGAGTGATGAAAGGGAAAGGAAGGGTGTTTTTCTATCATCGGATCAAGTTCCTGGACTAGAATAGAGGGGGGCTGCTCTTTTCCATCTTCCTCGCTACTGTTTTGATAGGTCATGAAAAGGTTTTCCTCTGCGGCGCAAATCGCTTCTAAAAAGAGATAACGGTCTTCATCTGGAGTAGAAGGAATGTAGTCCCCATTATTAGCAAGAAGGTTGAGAGATGAGGAAGTGTGAGGACGAGGAAATGCTCCTTCATGCATTCCTAAAAGGGCAATGGTGTGGGAAGAAAAAATCGTTCCAGGTTTTAGGCTGCGAAAGGTAATCGCCTCGAGTTGCTTGGCGGAGCGGACTCCTCTTTTTTGTTTAAGGCTACTTTGAAGATACCGCTTGATACTAGAAAAAGCGTAGGAAGCATCGAGTTGCTTTAAGTGAAGGATTTTTTCCTGAATAGGAGCAAGCTCTTCTTCTGAAGGATTAAGATAGCGGTTGAAAAGGAGAAGTAATTTTTCACACCACTCTAAGGCTGTATATTCGGCAGAATATAGGATAGCAAGATCAGATCGAAGAGAGCGGATAAGGGAGATCCCTTTTCCAAGAACCACGCTATCTGTAGTGTCAAGATAAGAAAGATCCCAATCTGTCGGCTGCTCAGGAAGGAAGAGAAGGTTATTTAAGAGATGATCAAAAGCCTCTTCCCACGTTCCACTTTCAGAGGTGTCAAGAAGGCCTGGAAGGAGTTTTTTCCGATGAGAGCTATCAACACCCCACTTCACACCTGATTTATCCATCCAACTTTTGAACTCTTTTACCTCCTTGTCTGAAAGAGCTGCGAAATAAGGACTTGAAAAGAGTTTGAAGATGCTATCTGGGTCGAAACGGTGATCGTTAAGAGTGAGAAGATCTAAGAAGGTTTGGAGAAGGGGTTGCTGCGGAAGATCGCGGATGGTGAAATCAAAGGGAGATTCATCGGACCCAAAAATGAGTTCTATTAGAGGTGCATAGGTGGAAATATCCGGAGCAAAAACTTGAATTTCTGAGGGTGGACAATTTAAGGAAAGGAGCTTTGTATAAAGGATTTCTACCTCACGCAATTTAGAAGGGGCAGGAAGGAGGAGGATCGTAGAGTCACTTTCTCCAGATCCTTTCCTAAAATGAAGCATATCACTTTGCAGCTGGGAAAGTTTGCTTTGAGGAGGCGTTTCGGTGTAATGCTCTTGCAGAACAAAATCTTCTTCTTCAAAGGTGCGGAAGGTTTCTCTCCCCATGCGCCCCAGGTTTTTAAGGAGAGGATGCCCCTCTTCTAGGTAAAGGGAAAGCTGGGGATCTTTTTCTAAAAGATGGACCTTTTCAACTTCACTGACGGTATCAGACCAAAACTCTTTGCAGGGAGAAAACTGGTAATAGTAGATAGAGAAATACTTCGCGAGTTTAGCAAAAAAAAGGTGGTAAAGCTTAGGAAGAAAAGGAAAATTAAAAAGATGGATCTCAGCGGTTTCGGCAGGTTTTTTTAAAGGAGTTTCTAAAAGCTGATAAGGATAATTCCATTTTGTGGTGATCTGATTCCAAAGCTCTTTTTGCCACCCATCGCTCCAATTTTTTAAAAAAGGTCCTCCATACTTTCCATATTTAATGAACTCTTTAGCAAGGGCTGGGGCAAAATGAGGCTTATCAAGAAGCGCTTCAAGGTGGAGAGTCAAAAGGTCTTGGGGAGGAAAAATGAGGCTTTTCCCTGTTGTCCATTGATAGAGGGTAGAAACGCCGCTTCCGAGTTCTAAAAAATCAACACCAAGAACAACATCCAGTTTATCATTGGAAACAAATGAAGCTAAAAGAGGGTTTTTTAGAGAAGAGTTGGGAAGAAAGACAAACTTTTTTGCAAAAGGTTTGCTCTTTTTAGAAAAGAGATTATCGCATAGAAGTGATGTGAGCAATTTTTCTTTATTGCTTAAATATACAGTTGGCTTTCCGATCATCAGACTTTCTTTTAACAGTATTTAACAGCTATAGTAATGGGTATGGTTTTATTTAAGAAGAACAATGAAAAACGGGGTTTTTTTCAGACGATTGAACGTCTCCTGCACCGCTTTGGGTTTTTCAAAAAAGAGACCTATTTTCAGCGTCATGCAATCCAGTTTTTGAATGTTTCTCAATTTCTTGGCGTTGTAAATGACAACTTTTTTAAGTACCTCATTGTCTTCTTATTTATCGACCTTAAAGGGATTGCAGCCTCTCCCATTATTTTAACATGGGTAGGCATTGTCTATGTTCTTCCCTTCCTCCTTTTCTCATCGGGAGCGGGAGTTCTTGCAGATCGATTTAGCAAACAGAGGATGATCATTATTCTCAAATTTACTGAGGTGATCATCATGGCCCTTGGAATTGTCGCCTTTATGTTTAAAAGCGATTGGGCAAGCTATACCCTTCTCTTTTTGCTCTCGATGCAAAGTGCCTTTTTTGGTCCTCCTAAGTATAGTATCATCCCCGAATTGGTGAAAGAGGAGCACATCCCCAAAGCAAATGGTTTAATTACCTCCTTTACCTATTTAGGAATCATTGTCGGAACCTTTTTAGCGTCGTTTTTAACGCAAGTGACCCATAAGAACTTCCCGCTAGCTGCTGGGGTCTGTCTAGTTTTGGCAGGATTTGGATTCTTTGCTTCTATCTTGATTCCGAAAACAACTCCAAAACTTTCACAAAAGCGGGTCAATCCATTTTTTCTCTACGAAATTTACAAAAATCTTCGCTACGCCTCAAAAACCCCTTATTTATTTGTTGCAATTCTAGGCTCTGCATCATTTTTATTTATTGGAGCCTATTTTCAACTCAATGTCATTCCCTATGCCGTGCAGTCAATGGGCTACACTGAGGTCGCAGGAGGCTATTTATTTCTCCTTACTGCAGTAGGGATTGCGTGTGGCGCCTTTCTAGGAGGGAGGATGAGTCATCAACGTCCCGAAGTGGGTATGGCATGTATCTCGGGGATTCTTCTTTCTGTAATCATTATTCTCCTTGGAGGATTGTACCATTTCCCTATCTTTATCTTTATTGCACTCTTTGCATTGGGAATATTTGGAGGGTTATTTATTGTTCCTTTCGATTCATTCATTCAACGGCATGCTCCAGAGCAGCGGCGAGGACAAATTGTGGCCGCAATGAATTTTCTCAGTTTTTGTGGAGTCCTTGTCGCGCCGATTCTCCTTTATCTGTTCAGTGAAACGTTTAAGTTTACCGCTGCGCAAGGGTTTATCATCACAGGTGTAATTATTTTTGTAATGGTCCTCAGTATTACCTCAAGACTCTCTGGCTACTTTTTTAATTACTTGGCTCGGATGTTTGTCAAACCGCTTTACAGAGTAGATATTAAGAACTCTCCCCTCGAACAGGGCCTCCCCTCCGTGTTGATCTGGGAGAGAATTAAGGGGATCCATATTGCTCTTCTTGCTGCCTTTAATCCAGAGCTGCATTTCTATATTCCCCGCTCCCGCAAACGGTATATCGATTCGTTTCTCAGGCTTTTTTCTTCTGTCGACTTCCTTTACGTCAAGGATCCTAGGCAGGATGCTCTCAAAACATTTGTGAAAAAGGTAAAAAAGACAAAACACCAAATTCCCTGCCTTCTTTTTCCCTATCCAAAATTTCTTGAAGAAAAGTCCTCAAGCAAATTGGTTCGGGAGCTAAAGAAGATTAAGGATTTTGATTTGGTCTTCGTAAAAATCAGAAAAGTTTCGAGAAAAGATCAGATCGATCGAAAGCATTTTAAACGAGCAAAGGTAACCTTCACATTCTCGAGATAGGCTGCAAAATTCTGTACAACTCAGGACACAGGTAGCTTGCAGCCCCGTTTTTCTCCAAATGGCCGACCATTATTTTCCCTCCTTTTTCCCTACGAATCTCTATTGAATCAGATGAAAAGGATATAATGAGTGCCGTTGGGTCAAGCTCGAGGATCTTCCTAGCAACATCATATCCTAAAGTATCTGCACCAATGTGAATATCCATCAAAACAATATCGAAACGCCTCCCGGCTTCATATAAGGCTAGCGCTGCTTTCTCCGTTTCAGCACCTGCAAATGATAGCTGCAATTTCTCGCATGCTTTCTGTACAACAGTATGATGGAGAATCCCATCATCGACAATCAAAAGGCTCATGCCCGCTAAAAAGCTTTTGTGAGCAGCGTTTAATTTTATCAAGGCTCGACTCCTCTCTATACTGCGTCAGTTAGAATCCGTAGATAACCTCGAATTCATATTGCTTATAGGAAAAGGTTGGTTTAATACTGGAGGTCTCATTCACAGATTGTCTCCACGCTTGGTAAACAGTAATGTTATTGGTGAGGAGATAGAGAAGCTCAACTGAAATTCCCTTATAATTTCCTGCACCTACGCCTTCTCCCACGCCATTTACAGCACCAATTCCTTTATTGAATCGTGTGTAAAGCCCACGTTTAGATGAGTTTCCGCGGCCGATTCCACCGCCATCGAAGTCAGGAATTGCCTGCAGCTGCACCCACTGATAGTTGATGTCAAAAGACCAATCCCACTGCTTGCGAAGCTCACCAACAGAAAATCCTGCGTACCAAGCCCATGCTTGTCGCTTTCCATTGGAAACCACCGTACCATGAGCACGAGGGTTATAAAGCCCAGCGGCATACGTAGTCACAATTTTATCAATGCGCCCTGGAATAAATTTATATCCCCAAATCCATTGGATTGGAATAAAACGAAAGGCATCATTCCGAGCCTTATGAGTGGTGTGTTTGGTATCCCAGTAGACGGCTGAAAGTTTTGTATAAAGACCCGTTCGTCCTACATTTAAAAGACCAAGTTCCCCAACGTAGGCATATTGATCGATATTTTCGTTGACGAGGAAGGGCCCACCGTGGAAATAAAAATCCCCTGCAGCATCAAATGCTTGATCATACTTATAGAGGATCCCATCCATGAAGGAGCCGAATTGAATCTTTGAATCAAAGGTATATCCCAAAAGACGACGACCAATTTCAAGATCCATCGTGTAGGTATCTGCGTTGACGATGCGTCCTCCTAAAAAGGCCCTTTCAACAGAGAGCTTATCAAAGGATCCAGTCGTTGTTCCTGCGTTGTTGTCAAACTCAATTTTAACAGTCGCCCAGGTGCGGTCGGTTCGGTAATCGAGCATCAGATTGACCTCAACATCCCATGCGCGCATCGCCGTGGGTTGAACTTCTCCCCCTCTTCCTCGCTGCTTAATGCCGTTTTTCTTTTCGTTTGTCGATTGGAGCTCAGCGCGCACCTCCCCGCTGATGGAAAGGTTTCCTCCCCGCTCTTTGACAGTCACTTGCCGTTTGGTATTGATCCAATCGCGAAGTGCTTCAATGTCTCGTTGTTCTAGACCTGGACTTCCGTCGTCGATCGCAAAGGCTGTTGTCGTTAGGAAAAGTAGAAAGAATTTTAGGTATCTCATTATTGCTTTTTCTCATTGAAATTGAGTAAGCAGCGTACCTAATCAGGAGTTTTTATTCAATAAGCATCCACGATGGAGAAAGATCTTCTTTTTCGGGAGGGAGTTTTTCTAGAATGACTTGCTGGATTTGGGGAAGCATTTCGCGCGCCTTTTCTCTTCCATGCTCGTAGATTTCCTTGTTATGACGATCGGAAAACATCCCTAAATCTTGGAAGTTCATCCGGATCACCACATCGGCATCTCGGGTCACATATTCTGAAAGTTTTCGATAAGAAATCTCCAAGCTGCGTTGGGCAACATGGAAAAGATGATACGGCTCTTTCGAGCTGAGGTCTTCACCAACATCTACAGCAATAATAACGCGGGCGCCATGTTTCTTTGCAACAGCAGCAGGAACCGGATCGGCCGTACCTCCATCAACTAAGTACCTTCCCAGGTACCTCACGGGATCAAAAACCCCGGGAACCGCTGCCGAAGCATGAACAGCAGGAATAATCTCGCCACTACCAAATTCAATGAGCTCACCCGTTAACAAGTCTGTCGCCACAGCGATAAAGGGGATTTGAAATTGCTCAAATCTCCGCGCCTTTAGGTTTTCCTTGAGAAAAGCTCTCAAAAGATAGCCTTTAACAAGCCCAAATGGCGACGAGAATAGAGAAAAGTCTAATATATCAGAACGTTTAAGGTTAATCAGGAGACTCTCGAGTCGCGCTAATTGAGGTTGATCAGCATAAAGTGCTCCAATAAGTGCTCCGGAACTGCAGCCCACAATAAGATCTGGATGAATCCCTGCTTGCTCAAGCTCATACAAAACCCCTACGTGTGCCAGCCCTTTGGATCCCCCTCCTCCTAAGACAAGGGCGACCTTCACCGGCTCTGCGGGGAGTTGAAACTGAGGAATGGGCTCGGGCTCGCTTTGTGTTAGTTTCATCGAAGAACATCCAGCGCAGAAAAGAAGAGCCCAAATCATATATAGTTTCATAGAAAGCATCATACCAGATTCCTACAATTTTTGACTGATTAAGATTGGTTTTCCAACTTTATTGAATAAAAATGAGAAGAGGGCCCAAGGAATACGTCGATATAGGGGAAGGTGCGCCGTAAAGACTCCCATTGATTCAATCTCTTGGTGGCAGCCTCTTCCTCTTTTGAATTTGGCAGCTCCGGAGCTCATATGAAGAAGAAGCTCTTTCTTTTTGGCCTCTTCAAACATCAACACGGTTAGCATCCTGTAAAGCCCAAGTGACTGGGGAAGAGTCGTGTCATATCCCACAATTGGAGGCGTCATAACTCCATTTCTCTCGAAATACCCCATCACACCGACGAGTTTTCCATGAAGCCGAATTCCGGTTAGAACGAAGGTTTTCTTTAAAATGGCCGCTTTAAAAAATGCTTCTGTGAATTGAGGATTCTGATAAGAATACTTCTCAAGATATAACAGATCATAGAGCTTCTTAATTGTCGGGACATCTTCCTCTTTGAACGATTCGTGAAGAAGGATTTCGATTCCACCTTGTTGAAACAGTCCCTTATCTTTCTTTTGCTTGTGGCGGTGTTTAAACTTTAATTTTTCAGGATGGTTTGGGGTGTAAAAGTAGATACTCCGATTTGTAATAAAACGGTATTTCATCCTTTCAACCCACTGCATCAACTTCCCTTCAGAATAGGGGTTGAGTGAGCGAAAAATAATGGCATGATCAGGGTAATTTTCTAATAGGTCGAGATGAATTTCTTTGACTTGATCCTCCGTAAACTCCGGATAAAGGTTCGTAGAAAGAGGGTGATTGTTGACCATCACTACTTTGTTGACCCGGCACCCTTTTAAAAGCCATTTCGTCAAGAGAAAAACCGGGGCAAATAGTAGCCGCATGAACGGAAAACAATTCCGCTTCATCTCTTCTTTCATGTATGGAATAATCGCATAGGGAGAAACCACGTAGGAATTTTCCCACTCAGTTTCATTGATTGTAAGAGGAATAAAATGCTCTCCCACTTTTAAAATTTTGAATGTTGTATTAACATTCGCAGCATAGTTTTGACTCCCCTCCTCTAAAAGGAGGCGGTAAAATTCAGGCACTGCGTTGGATTCTTCTGAGTTTTTCATAGTCCTTTCTCATTGGGAGTTTTTCATGTGTTACAATAGTTGGGAGGAAGACGCCCTTTGCCTCCAAAAAGTTTAATAATCGCTTTTTACAGCCCCCATATAAATGGAGGGTTTTCTCATCGGTCTGCTTCACTAAATATTCAGTCGAAAAGACGTCTTCGAACTCTCTTGCAAAAATGGGGAGAGATCCTCCTCCTTTTTTCTTGAGAATAAGCACATCCTTTAGCCGTCCTTCAACCGCTTGAATTGCCTGATAGGAAGAACCACAACGGCAACTCCCCTCGATAAGCACATCATCAAGGCGGTACCGAATGATCGGCTGGGTTGTGCGGCACAGGTCTGTTAAAATAGGGACAAAACGTCCCGAGTTCTTATCGAGGTATTCTTTTTCGATATGCAAAACATCTTCATTGAGGTGGAGGGTTCCCATCCGACATGTAAAGCCTAAAAAACCTTCGGTGCATTGATAGATTTGATCGATCTTTGTTTGAAATTTTCTTTCTAAAATGGCTTGATCAAATGGCTCTAGGACTTCAGCAACTGAAATCACCTTTTTGGGGAAGAGTGCTGGGAGTTTTTTTAATACCGATGGAGGTGCCACAAGAATCTCTGGATCGTATTCTTGAATACCCTCATATATACCGTCTAAGTTGAAATAGCGAAGCCAGGAAACTGTTTCGTATAAATTGCTATTCGCTCTCAAAAACAGAGCTACTCTTTGCTTGGAGAAAATCGACTTTGTCAGGTTTTTAGCCAAGATATTTCCACACCACAAGGACGCCTCTTTCTCCGATGCCAAAAAGACTCCCCTTGTTCCGGATGTGCCGGAAGAAAGTCCGACGGTAATTCCACGAATATTCGATTCATAGGTCCCCTTCTCTTCTCCTGCTTTAGCAAGGGTTATGGCTTCCTCTTTTGAGATTCCTTCTGTGTTGAAGAATTTAAAAGATTCCATCATCTCTTGTTTTGAAATGATTGGAAGATTTTCAAACACCTCTTCTTTTCCATAAAGAGTTTGATAAAATGGAGAGCTTGTCTTTGCATGCTGGATGATCTTTTTGATCCTTTTGTTATGCCAGCGATCGATTTGACTCCTCGACCATTTTAACCGTCTTTTGGCCTGAAAATACGCTAGAAGAATTTGCAGTTTATTCATCCCGCCCTTCCTCTCCATGTGTTGTCAAGATCGTAATATCGGAATTTTCGTTTATTAGTTTATGAAGCTTCCAAAATGTCTCTAAGTATTCCCTGCGACTATTTTGAGCAAGAAGCCCCAAAGCATTTGGAGGGGTTCCTTCAAAAACCGCTTTAGCACTCCAAGCTGCGTCAGCGACATACAAAACCCATCCCTTCTTATCGCGAAAAGCAACCCCCATTTGACCCACCGCATGCCCAGGGAGATCAAAAGCATAAAGCTGATCGTTTCCAAATACATCCACCGCGAGAAACTGATCTGAAAAAGGGGTAGCCCCAAACTCTGAGACCGCTTGCGATCCCTCAGGAATCTTGGAAGGAAGAAGAGGAGGAATAAACCCCTGACGCAATGCTTTTAACCCCTTAAGTTTTTTTAGCATATCAACCCCCTTTTTTGGATAGATCCACGGAGTGTCCGCGTAGTTATGGAGCCCCCCAATATGGTCGGGATGGAGATGGGTAATCAAAACATAATCCACAAGGAGTATTGCAGGGTCTTCTTCGAGTACTACAGGTGTAAGATAGCGGTATAACCTATAGGGAAATTGCTGCGTCGCTTCAAAAAAATGCGCGCTATATCCAGTGTCGACAAGAACCTTTCCTACTCCAGGAATCTCAAGAAGAAGAACCCGAGCCCAAAACTTCTGTTTTTTTAAGGGAGCGTTGCGACAGGCAACTTTTGCAATCTGCTTGCAGTAGCCCCATTTATAGCTTTTGATTTTCACACCACCACGCTGCATACCGCTTAATTCCTTCTTTAACTGACACCTTTGGGACATAACCTAGCTCTCGTTTTGCTAACTGAATATCAAATGTTTGTGAATGGGCAAGTACTCCGACTGTATAGGGAGTAAAAAGAGGTTCTTTTCCTGTAAAGCGAGAGATAAAGTCGCTCCCTTTTGCAAGCCACTTTGCAAGTGGATAAGGAACATTACGCACTTTCATTTCCCTTTGAGTAAACTTAGCCAGCTCTCTGAAGAGAGCAAAAAGCTCCCAAGGCTCCCCATTCGTAATATTGTAGTGAGCTCCCGCCTTCCCCTTTTCTAAAGCAAGGACGAGGCTCTCTGCGACGTTATCAACGTAGGAAACATCGACCCACACCCCGTCTTTCTTAAAACGAGGAATTCCCCCTCTATCTAGAGCTTTAATAAGGCGGGGAAGAAGGACCTGATCTCCAGGTCCAAAGATTGCACGAGGACGAATAGTAACTGTGTGGAGTCCTCTTTGATACGCTCTTTCAACCCCTTTTTCAGCAAGGTACTTCGTTTTCACATAGTGATTTGCAAACCGCTCCGAAAAGGAGCTCTTTTCCGTAATATTCCACCTTTCTTCAAAGCTGTAGTAGAGAGAGGGTGTGGAAACATGGATGAATTTCATCTGAGCATTCAAAGCCGCATCAAGTAGATGCTCCGTTCCCCTAACATTCGTATGATAAAAGTCTTCATACTTTCCCCACGGCGAAGAGAGAGCAGCGCAATGAATCACTCCGTCAGCCTTTTTTAGGAGTTGAAATACACTCTTGCGACATCTGATATCTCCTCTTGCAATTTCCACTCCATCAATTGGTGCTATCTCTGAGCGTGCAAATCCAATCACCTCATATCCTCGATCTCTCAAAAGGATGGCCGTTTGTTTTGCTAAGGACGAACCAATTCCTGTCACTACGATTCGCATGACACTTCTCCGTTATATTCCAAGTCCTCTGAAAGGGCGCGGTGAAGTTTTTTCCTTTTGAAAATCGTCAGTCGCATGAGTTCCAAAAGAACCATAGGAAAGAAAAAAAGAGGCCCAAGGTCAAATGCGCGAATAACAATGTTTTTCCCCGCTAAAAAGTGCTTCCAAAAGTGTTTTCGTATGATTTCTTTTTGTTTCATTCCGTACCAAACCATTGTTAAGGGTTCGTGATAAATGTTTCCTAAAGGCGCTTTAAGAACCCCGTGATCAAAAAATGCATTCCCAAGCTCTTGGCAACAATCAAATAGATGAACGCCACTTGTCGCTCTAGGGTTGCACTCAATGACATACAACCGCTCTTCGGTTTTGATAAAATCAAATGAAATTTGCCCGGTATAACCAATGGCTTTCACAAAGTTGAAGACAAAGGTTTCCATTTCATCACTCTGAATACTCTCCATGGAATACGCCGCCCCCATTCCAATGGAATGAAGGACCTTATAAGCGCTATAAGCGCGCACTTTTCCACTTTTTACGACTGCATAAGAGCAGTAAGATTCACCATCTACAAATTCTTGGACAATTTTAGGGTTGCTTTCGCACTCTTCGATTTCTTTTTCTTCTCGAACAATTTCCACGTGCGCAGCAAATCGTGAGTAAATCGGTTTTACAACATAAGGAGGCCTGATGGTTTTATCCTTAAGGCGTTCTGTTTTTGGGCTCAGCTCTTTGGTCATTTGAGCAAAAGTCCACTTGTTATGAAGAGCTTCGACAAGTTCAAAAGAAGAGGTAAACACCTCGCACGGAAGTCTCTCTTGTATTTTTGCGACATACAAAGCCTCTTCGCAGGTAGGAATGACAAGATCGACTCCTTCCTCTTGAATCGCCTTGATCAGGTCATTTGAAAACGACTCAAGATCCTCAGCAGGAGAGGAAACAACAATAAATCGATCTACACACTTTGAATAAGTGCAGAGGGTCTTCCGAAGACTATCCACACATATCACCCGGCAGCCGAATTGGTAAAAGGAGCGCGCCAAATCTAAAGTTACAGGAGCTCTTGCTCCTGTTAACAATACCGTCTTAGTACTCAATCAGAACCCCACCAATTGAAAGCCCCGCAGACGTTCCCATCATAAGCGCACGATCTCCCCTCTGGAGCCGTTTGCTCTTAATCGCTAAATGGAGGGATAGCGGAATTGAAGCGGCAATCATATTTCCATAATCCTCAACAATATTTACAAATTTATCTCCATGCAGCTCTAACTTCTTCTCCATAAGGCGGAGAGCAAAAGGGCTTGCTTGATGTGGAATCATGAGGTCCAGGTCGTCTCGGGTCATCTCCCCGTCTTTTAGAATTTCATCAAAGAAATCTTTCACGCGAGGAGCCACGCTCTTGTAGAGTTTCGGTCCATTCATGCAAAAGTATTTCTTCTCAGCATTTTGCTGGGAGTAAAGCTTGCTCCCTCCCCCTTCTAAGACACACGCTTCTTGGTGCTCGCTCCAGGTTTCAAATTTCGACGAAATAATCGAAGATTCCCCAGACAGCGAGCGCCCAACAATTGCAGCCGCTGCTCCATCGCCAAAGAGTGTCGCGGTCTTTGGATCCTCCGCATTAAGCCCTCTTGAAGCAATCTCTGAAGAGACAATCAAAATATTATCGTACCTTCCTTGCTCAATGAAAAATGACGCCAAATCAAGAGCTGTTAAAAAACTCAAGCAAGTCGAATTTACATCAAATGCTGCAGACTTAGAAAGCCCAAGTTTTTTATGAATCAAAGCTCCCGTTGAAGGGATCGCCTGCTCAGGAGTACTACTTGCCCCGATCACAGCTCCAATTTCATCAACCGCAATCCCCGCATTGTTTATTGCCTGAATCGCTGCATCAACTCCCATCTCAGAAGAGGTCTCATCATCGACAAAGTAGCGGCATTTCACGCCGCAGTTTTCCATAATCCACCCTTGTGTTAACTCAAGCTCTTTTTCAAGCGCGTTATCAGTTATTTGCCGCTTTGGCAAATAACATCCCGTTCCTAATATTTTCACATTTTTCTTAGACATTCAGTTGTACCTCATATCTTTTGGGGATCAATTTCTCCCCTTTTAAAATTTTCTCAATCCAAGGACCCATAAAGTCTCCTTGGGTCGACACAAACCGCTCTGTATTCCAATGCTTAAGATTATTGCTTTGCAGTTTGAGCATGTCCGTATCTTGTTTAATCGCAATTTCGAAAAACACTTTTGCCAAACGCATAAAAAGCCAGTTCGGCAGTGTCGTCTGATAAAGATTTGCGGTGTAAACTTTCGTAACACCTTCTGAAACAGGATGGAGAAATGCCGTCATCCGCAATTGATCTCCCTTAGAAGTGTCGTATCCTAGTTGAAAGCAGTTTGACCCCACGACTCTTCCATAACTACGAGTCACCTCTCTTCCTAGAGTTAGTAGACGGTGGATAAGTCCTTCTTGAGCGCTTTCTTCAAAGGTTTCAGCTAAGACTTCATCTTCCGAAATAGTGACAGTTACCTTCACATCCTTCTCCTTTCCCTGCTTGCGAATCCATCCATTATGGACGAAGAGAGTATGAAGAGGATCTAGAGCATTTTCCATCACATGAAGCAAAGTGCTTTCCACTTCATTTTCCATATAAAAACAGTCGTGTGTCTCCCACTCAGGAATCTCTGGAATTTTTCCTTCACCAATCCATATCAATCCATATTTCTCTGTCACCTTAAAAGGTTTGGCTGCATGAATATTTCTTGGTTTGCATTGAGGAAGGCCAGGAAGTCGTGAACACTTTCCTTCCTTGCCAAATGTCCATCCATGATAAGGACACACAATACTCCCATTATCCACACGCCCCCCCGACAAAGGAGCACCTCTGTGTGGACACCTATCTTCAAGAGCAACAATCTCTTGATCAGCGCCTCGAAAGAGGACAATAGGACTCCCCAAAAGCATAACTCGCACAGGCTTTGCCTGTATATTTTTTGTAAATCCAACTGGATAACTAAATTGAACGTTGTTCATTTTTCCTCAAAAAAATTACGGGATCATTCCCATTAAACAGTGATCGATATACCGATCTAAATCTTCTTCCTTGATGATTCTCTCAACAATACGTGTCTTCTTATGGAGCATGATTGAGGTAATCCCATGAATCGCAGCCCAGAAGAACCCCACTAGTTTTATGGCACTCTCTTGCGCTAAGTGAAACCTTTTAATCAGCTCCTGCTCGACACTATTCAGCATCTGATTAACATCATCCAAATACCACTTAGGTGGGACTTTTACAGACTCTCTTTCAAAAAGAGTTGTCCATTGATTTGGGTGTGTCTTCGCAAACTCCATGTAAGCCGTTCCCATCCCGCGCACACCACTTCTTAAGTCCTGTGTTTTTTCAAGAGCAGACATAATCATTTCAGATAACATGTGGAGACTTCTAAGATTAAGTCTCAGCACAATTTCGTTAATTCCTTCAAAAACATTATAGACGGTTCCAATCGAGCAGCCGCACCCCTTAGCCAGGTCTCGAATGCGCAAAGCACTTCCTCCTTGCTCTTGCAATTTCTGCCAACCTAAATTCAATATTTTTCCGCGCAGTTCGTTTCTACTCATAACCTGAACATTGTTCATTTTCTACAAAGCTACAACCACGTGCGATTTACGTCAACACTTAAACCCGTCCGTTGTTTACTGACGCGTTAAGCAGCGATAGGAAAATAGTTATTTTGCAGTTTTAATTGATTTGAAGATCTTTCTGTATCAAGTTCAGCGCCCATACGTCTTCTTTCATCCAACTCCCTTTGAATATCATCGTGCTCATCTAAAGTGTCTTCTATGCCTTGAATCATCATGGGCGCCCCAGATGCAATTAAACCGACACCAAGAGGTGGATTAAATGGAGCAACTAAGCATCCTGAAACAGTTATAAGCATTCCAGTAACAGCCTTCAACTTCCATAAACGAGACCTGCTTTTGCACAGCACAATTTTAGGATTATGTGATTTACAACCAACGCACATGGTAGTAAAACAGCTATCAACATTTTTAAAACCATGATCCTACCTACCTCCATTTTAAAAAGAGGTACACATAAAATCCGGATAGTGCAACTGCTATGTAGATAAGAGAAACTCCATACCACAATGATTTAAACCTTAGTTTATCATGATGCGGGATTCTAATACGGTATTGCTTTTCCTGAATCGTGAAGATCCCTTTCGCTACAAAATATGGGGCCACCAAACCCATAAAGAGGAAAAGAACGTACTTGAGACACTCATATTCCATGACGTAAAATTATCTTTGAAAAGCTTCAAAATTGCAAGAACAAGTCAAACAGTCTGGTTAAAACTTGATGTCTGCTGCTAGGGTGATGGATTGTTCATCGATAAGCCGCGCTTCGACGGTTGCTGCAAAGCGATTTCCTGATGAAAGCGTGGTCCCAACGACCATACCAAACTTTCGTCGATTTTTTGTTTTAAAATGGCGACCTGTCGGAAGAAATTCAGAAGGAAGATGCTTAAATGTTGCACCAGCATCGGACCATTTGGCCCCGATATAGGGGATAAACATATCGATTTGATACGATGCTCCGAGCCCAATTTGCCACTCGTAAAATACAACCCTAGAACCTGCTCTTGGATTGATAAGCGCCCCATTTGAAGTGATCCATTTTATATTGGGCTGTGCACGCTGGTAACATCCATCGATTCCAAAGGAAAGGCCCTTCCAGTCATAAAAGTTTCCCCGAAGACCGACTCCCCACATAAATTGATCATACGTTTGGTATTCTTGACGTGCGCCAGTCCCAGAAGGACGATTAGATGCAGAAATACGCGCTGCCCCTGCTGAGCCATACACCTCAATCCGGTCGATAAGATTCACCGTAAGCACCCCTTGGTCCGCGATATATTCAAACGTATCAAGACGCCCCGAAAGCTTTGAAACTGCTTTCATATTCCGATCAAAAACCCAGTCTCTTTGGTACCCTGCTTTCACAGCGAACCAATTTTCTTTACAAAAGAAAAAACCCTCCTCAATGATTTGAGGAGCAGAGGGGTTTCCCATGTAAAGACCCAAAAGAGGTTTTGTTAAAATGAGGAGAAAAAGCCATTTCTTCATATTGGCATGATCATAGAAAAAATGAATTGTTATTGCAACTAGAACCTGAGGGAGCCTGCGAGAGAAATAGCTTTTTCCCCAACCATACGGGACTCTAAGTTTACACTCACATTTTCTCCCTTGGTAAGCCCAACCCCTAAAAATAAAATAAATGGTTCCCGATTTACGACATCTTCATCAGCAATTTGAAACGCAAAATTTAGATCATCAGGGATATTATAGAGGTTAGAATGCATAGAAGCATAGGCAAGACCAATATAAGGAACAAAAATTCCTATCTCTCGTGAAAACCCTATACCTATTTGCCACTCATTATACTTATAACGCCCACCAGATGTTCTGCGGGTCGCTCCGTTTTCCAGGATTTCACTCAAACGCATAAAAGAGCCGGAATAAAGAGCATTGACTCCCATAACCATCTCTTCCCAATACACCAAAATGATGCGGCCCCCGACGGTCCACAAAAATTGATTGTCAGTGAAATATTGAAGACGCACAGCATCGGTTGGACGTTGCGTGATCTCAAGTTTCTCCACGCCCAGTTTAGTGTAAAACTCAAAACGATCACTCACATTAAATGTGAGAACCCCTTGGTTTTTTAAAGAAGAATAGTTGTCATATCGATCTCGAACACTTGACTGTCTATCGTCTACTTTCACCCTTTTGTCAAAGATGTTATCCCACTCATAACCCAGTTTGATGCCCCACCAGTCATCATTTGAAACCCAGAGCCCCAACTCTGGCATATTCGCCTCCGAAGGGTTCCCATTATAAATTGCAAATAGGGGAAAAGAGAGAAACAAAAAAAGAAAATTCCACGTTTTCATAGCTCTGAAGATATGAAAACATGGGAAAAAAAGATATTGAATTTATCAAGCAATTTCCATTTCTCTTTTGCCCAGTTTTAATGATTCAGCAACCGAGACGAAACAAAGCCTCGCTTCAATCGGCAAATGGTCTGAAGCTTTTTCAACGCTTGCATTTCCACGCCCTAAAACAGAAACAGAACTATTTGCCCAATCCATGCCTTGCTGTCCGGCTAAAATTTGATCAAACCCCTCTGAAGGATTGGAACTAGGCCACGTAGGTCCCGTATCACCGCGCTGCCCTGCCTTAATGCGACATGTTTCAAGCCCAATGTTTTTTAAATCTGCTTGCCCTTGGATATTCCCATTCCAATCCCCGGTAAAAATAGTTGGAACCATTTCGGAATGTTCGCTGTTGACTAACTTTCTTGCTGAATCAACGTAGGCTGCAATGACTTGAAAATCTTGGGGTAGGAACCCATTATGGCTTCCCGGATAATTTCCCGCGGGAGCGTGCGTATTGAACACCACAACTTTTTGCAAAGAGTTGCTCTTTGCCTGAAAAATTCCATAAAACGCGTACCTAGGATCCCAGTCCTGGTAAATAAACTTCCCCTCATAGGATAAACATGCCCACTGACTCGTGTCATAGAAGATAGAGTTTTCGCAGTCGTGATTAGGATTTTGGTCCTGATCTTTAATGGATATGTAAGCAAAATTCTTACCCGCTGCCTTTACGACGTCACGAACATTTATTTCTTCAAGAATCTGATCACATACTTGAGGGCCTCCTCCGTTCTTTGTTTCTTGGAGCCCATAAAAATCTTCTAAATTAAACTGAGTCATCACATCTACGACAGAGGACTTGCGCCAACTAATCCAGTCAGCCCAGTCTTTTTCTGGAGTATCTACGTTATAACTCATGACTTTGATGCTATTTGTTGTTTTCATGACTTCTCCCATAAGGTTTAAATGATAATAAAAAGTTTTATACCATTCAAAACTTTAGATCAATCAAAAAGATTCTATTGAAATTGTTGAAGAGTAAAGTTAGTGTCCAAATCATGAACAAAAAACGATTAAGTGTCTTTTTCCTGGCAATGATGAACGTCGCTGTGATCATGAGTTTGCGTGGCCTTCCCATGATAGCAAAAGAGGGATACTCTCTTTTATTTTATCTCTCATTCTCAACCATCGTGTTTTTAATTCCCTCATCTCTCATCTCGGCAGAACTTGCGACCGGATGGCCAGAGGGAGGGGGAGTTTACAGTTGGGTGAAAGAAGCATTTGGCGATCATGCTGGCTTTACAGCTATCTGGCTGCAGTGGATCCAAAACGTCATTTGGTACCCAACGATTCTTGCTTTTGCCGCAGGGGCTCTTTCCTATCTCTTTCTAGACCCACAACTTGCATCGAATAAGTTTTTCAATGTTGCTGTGATTTTGATTGTCTATTGGGGAGCCACGCTTATCAATTTCCGAGGAGTCGTTGCGTCCGGCTGGCTGAGTACCCTTGGAGTCATTTGCGGAACAATTTTTCCTGGCGTATTGATCATTGGATTAGGGTTTGCATGGTTATTTATGGGAAAACCTCTAGCGTTCATGCGAGATCCAGGGGGATTTTTCCCCAATTTTTCAAACTTCAATAATATCTCTTTTTTAGCAGGTGTTGTCCTTCTGTTTGCGGGAATGGAGGTTTCTGCCGTTCACGCAAACGAAGTAAAAGATCCTAAAAAGGATTATCCTAAAGCCATCTTTTTAGCAGCCCTCATTATTTTAGTCGTCTTTTCGCTTGGATCTCTATCGATTGCCTCTGTTCTTCCCGCAGACACAATTAGTTTAACTGCGGGCCTTATGCAAGGATTCAAAGAACTCTTCTCAATATTCCATTTAGACTGGCTTCTTCCCATTATCGGTCTTTTGGTGGCTTTTGGATCGATAGGAGGGGTTGCAGCATGGATTGTTGGGCCGAGTAAGGGTCTCTTTGCAACAGCTAAAGCAGGGGACATTCCTCCTATTTTGGAAACGAAAAACAAAAACAATGTTCCTACACATATCTTACTGATTCAAGGGGCAGTTGTAACAGTTTTAGCATTGGTCTTTCTGCTTATGCCAACAGTAAGCACCGCCTTTTTTCTTTTAACAGCGCTTACTGCCATTCTTTATTTAGCGATGTACATCCTCCTATATGCTTCGGCAATTCGTCTACGTTACACGCAACCTAATGTCAAGCGAGCTTATACAATTCCCGGAGGGAATTTTGGGATGTGGCTCATTGGAGGAGTGGGGATTTTAGGAGCACTATTTGCCATTGTTGTTGGGCTTTTTCCTCCAACGCAACTCTCAATTGGAAGCCCCCTATTTTACGTTCTATTTTTAACCGTCGGAACTCTTGTATTCCTTAGCGCGCCCATTTTAATGATTCATTTCCGAAAACCTTCATGGAAGCTCAAAAATGATAACAAAGAAAAATAACTTAAGTAACCTTCAGGAATCAGAAAAGGGACATGTTTCAACATATAGTTCCCGCTACTTTAAGGAGAGAATTCCAAAGTACGAACTCCCTGAAAATAGCATGCCCGCAAACGCAGCCTATCAACTCATCCATGATGAGCTCAATATGGATTCCAATCCATCGCTCAATTTAGCAAGTTTTGTCACAACCTGGATGGAGCCTGAAGCAGAAAAACTGATTACTGAAAACCTCCACAAAAACTTTATTGATCATGATGAATACCCCCAAACAGAAGTGATCCATAACCGGTGCGTTAATATGCTTGCACGCCTATTTAACGCACCTGAAGAGTGTACCTCAGTTGGTGCCGCAACCATTGGTTCTTCAGAAGCCATTATGCTTGGTCTTTTAGCTCACAAATGGAAATGGAAAAAGCGGGCAAAAAAAGGGGCTGAGCCCAACATTATTTTTGGAGCTGAAGTGCATGTCTGTTGGGAAAAATTTGCACGATATTTCGACGTTGAAATGCGCGTCATTCCCCTTGAAAAAGGACGGTACGTGATCACCACCAAAGAAGTCGAAAAACGGATCGATGAAAATACTATTGCTGTAGGTGCCATTCTAGGAACAACCTATTCGGGACAAGCAGACCCCATCCAGGAGATCAATGATCTCCTAATAAAGGTTAAAAAGGAGAAAGGGTGGGACATTCCTCTCCACGTTGATGCGGCAAGCGGGGGATTTGTTACGCCTTTTACCAGCCCCGATTTTGTATGGGATTTTCGCCTTGAACAAGTCAAATCCATCAACGTTTCTGGTCATAAATATGGTCTTGTCTACCCAGGAGTCGGGTGGATTATCTACCGCGATGAATCAGATTTTCCAGAAGATCTTATTTTCAAGGTCAACTATCTTGGGGGATGGATGCCAACCTATACCCTTAACTTCTCGTGCAATTCAGCATTTGTCCTCGCGCAGTACTATAACTTCCTACGTCTGGGGAGAGAGGGGTACACCCACATCATGAAGAACTGCATGTCAAATGCCCAATATCTTGCCGAAAAACTCAAGGAATCGGGGAAGTTTGAGCTGATCAATGACGCGCAAATGCTCCCCATTGTTGCTGTAAAGCTAAAGGACTCAGTGAAAAAATTCACCGTCTATGATCTCTCAGCCAAGCTGCGAGAAAGGGGCTGGGTCATTGCTGCCTATACTATGCCAGCCAATGCCGAAGACATCTCTCTTCTTCGCATCGTTGTTCGGGAACATTTTAGCCGCGATATGGCCGATATTCTGTTTCAAGATATCGAAAATGCCTGCCGCTTTTTAGAAAACGGAGCTCCACCTACTAAATCCAATGGCAAGGAAAAGCATCGCCCCATTTGCTAGGGCGCGCTCCTAAAGAACGCGTGTTTTTAGGAGGGGACGAAGGGTCTTTAATTGCTTTAATCCCTTCTGAGAAACCTCAGGGCCTAAGCCTACCTGCTCTAAATTTGGAATTTTTGCAAGAATAGGAATTGCCTCATCGGTAATTGCTGTTTTTAAAAGAGCCAATTGGCGGAGGTGCTGCATAGATGTCAGAAATTTGAGCCCTTGATCGGTCACCTTTGTCCCCACCATGGTAATCACTTCTAAATTTGGAACCTGCGCAAGATACTCCAATCCCTTATCAGTGATTTCTGTATAGATTAAGTTAATTCCTCGAAGCAACTCCAACCCTTTGAGACATTTCAGTCCTTCATCGGTGATAGGAGTCTCACGCATGTTAATAAACTTAAGCTCGGGCAAGCTTGTCAGGGTTTTGATCCCACCGTCCCCAACCTGTGTTTTCATCAAATTGATTCTCTCCAGACCTTTCAGAGGTTTTAACGCTTCCATTCCACTGTCTGTAACGGATGTATGATGCAAAAGAAGATTCTTAAGTCCTTTGCAAGCGGCCACTCCAGAGAGCCCTTCATCTAAAATCGTTGTTCCGCCCAAATCGAGGATTTCAAGCTTTGTAAAGTTAGAAAAATGGGCTGTTCCTTGATTGCAAACTGCAGTATTTGCAAGTTTCAATGATGAAAGTTCTTGAAGCGCTGTAAGCTTTTCTAGCCCTTTGTGAGTAAGTGCTGTAAAACTCAAATCAAGTACTTGAAGCTCTGTTAATTTAGAAAGGGTCTCAACACTGGAATCTCCAATAGGACAATTCTTGAGAGCCAACAGACGGATACCCTTACAGTCTTCAAGCCGCTTTAGCTCCTCTTCTCCCACTTCATTTCCACTCAGCTGCAACTCCTCAATCTGCGGATTGATCCCTTTTAATCCTTTGAGAAGAGAAAACGAAATATCCAAATGCGTGACTCCCTCAAGCCCTTCAAGAGAATCAAGTTCGGAGTTAGTTACAGACACTCGTTTAAGAGATTTAAGGGGGATCAGCCCTTTGTTGCTAACTTTTGTCGTCCCGACAGAAAGCTCCAAGAGCTTTGTCAAATTTTTGAGTCCATCATCTGTAATCCGCGTTCCCTCAACCATTAGCCTTGTTAAGGAAGGGAGATTAGAAAAAAAAGCCAAAGTCTTATCTGTAATTGGGCTCTGGGAGACATCAATCTCCTCAAGCGCAGAACACCTTTGGATCCCTTTAAACATTTCGTCACTCAAAGCATTATTGCTCACACATAGAACTTTGAGCTTTTTAAGTGTTGCACAGGCGGTCAGGATCGCAGCCATTTCATCTTTAGTAAACAGCGAGGCATGTAAATTCAACTCTTCTAAATTAACAGCAGACTCCACCACTTTTTTGTAGTGCACACCTTCTGCAAGCTCATAGAGTTCTTTCTCGTCTAAAACTGTAATAGATTCAATCATATGTAAATCATCCCAAACATTTGTCTTAAAACTATCTGTAGATGATTTTGAGTTTAAGCGGTAGCAAAATGTACCACGCTGCGGATGCTTTTTCCTGCATGCATCAAATCGAAGGCCTTATTTATTTCCTCAAGGGGCATGGTGTGGGTAATGAAATCACGAATGTTAAAGTCGCCTCTTAGATACTTTTCAACATAGTTGGGCAATTCTGAGCGTCCTTTAACACCACCAAAAGCCCCGCCGCGCCACACTCTCCCTGTAACCAACTGAAATGGCCGCGTCGCAATTTCTTCTCCTGCAGCTGCAACACCAATAATTACAGACTCTCCCCATCCCTTATGACAACACTCCAAAGCCGTGCGCATGGTATTGACATTCCCGATGCATTCGAATGAATAATCCACACCTCCATCCGTTAAATCGATAATCACTTGTTGCAAGGGAAGGTCGTAGTTTTTAGGATTGATACAGTCTGTTGCACCCAATGAGCGAGCTAAATCAAATTTATCCTCATTGGTATCGATCCCAATAATGCGCTCTGCTTTAGCCATTGTTGCACCAATGATTGCTGACAAACCCACACCACCTAGACCAAAAATGGCTACCGATGCCCCTGGTTCGACCTTAGCAACATTTAATACAGACCCGATTCCTGTAGTAATTCCGCACCCCAATAAACACACTTCATCAAGTGGCGCCTCTTTATTGACTTTTGCAACAGAGATCTCTGGCAGAACCGTGTACTCTGAAAATGTCGAGCATCCCATGTAATGAAAAATGGGCTCTCCATCCTTAGAAAAACGGGTTGTCCCATCAGGCATCAAGCCTTTTCCTTGCGTGTCCCGGATTTTTGAACATAAATTGGTCTTGCCGGATAGACAAAACTTGCAGCTACCACATTCAGGAGTATACAGTGGGATGACATGGTCCCCAACCATTACGCTAGTCACACCTGCGCCAATAGATTCGACAAAGCCCCCACCCTCATGACCCAAAATACAAGGAAATACACCCTCAGAATCGCCTCCTGATAGGGTATACGCATCAGTATGACAAACGCCTGTCGCCAAAAGTCGCACGCGAACTTCTCCTTTTTGCGGCGGCATGACATCAACGACCTCAATAGATAGGGGCTTTTTTGCCTCCCATGCAACCGCTGCTCTAGACTGAATTGTTTTAGCTGTCATTTGGCACCCCAGGGTATTCACTACCCTATAGACCATTTTGAACAAAAAGCAAAAGGAGAATGGAGTTAGACTCTTCTAAGTTTAAGAGCGATGTCGGAGAGAGCCGCTCCTGAGAGATCGCTGGGACGGGTGAGGACTCCCCAGGGAGCTGAGGTTGTTCCATCTAGGTAAGGACGCCAGGAATTCATGGGATAGGCGCGAGACCCATCGGTACTGATTCTATATAGATCTAGCTCTAAGGACGCTGGGTTGACAGCGAAAGCAAAGAAATAATCAGCCCAGTTGGTATCGGCAAAAAGGAGGGGCTTCGGTGGGCGCAGCGACTGGAAAAGGAGACTATCAATTTCATCTTCTTGTTTAGGAGAGATGTCTAGTAGGTAGGCGCGAAAGTCAGGAACGGATAAGGCTTCCGCATGAGGAAAGAAGTCCCCATGAATAACTTTGGAGGCAAGAAGTGTCTGCATTGCGCGGTCAAGTCGGACAGTATTGTAATAACCCCTTCCGGGATCAATGACATGATCACGGATCCATGTATAGGTAAATCCTTTGTCAAGCCATCCTTCTTTAAAGGGAGATAGGCCTGGCTTGAGAAGAAATGCATGTGTTGGTGAATACATCAAAAGGCTTGCTAGAGAATCAATTTCAAATGGTTTCGTCACGTTGTAGGGGAGTGCCTTCAGAAGGTCGAGAAGGAAGGTGAGAAGATCGGTAGGGTTTTCAATGGGTCGTTTTTCCTCTGAAAGGTCGCCCTCGATACAGTAGTATCCTTTGAGAAGAGAGTGCATATTTCCCCCAGAGGTATAGCTCCAGGGCTTTTTCTCTTTAAGTGCAAAGGCAAGAAACTCCTTGGTTTGAATAAAGTGAATCACTTGGGTTGTGAGAGCTTCTATTTCAGAGACTCCATCATCCCACTCGCAAGCTGAACAAATTTGAGGTTCGACTGCAAGAAAAAATTGCCGCAAGGCGTCGATAAAATCCTCCTCCGTTTGAATCATTGTCCAAGCGGAAGGATCGCTCCTTCCATGTTTGTAACAGAGGCGAAATCCCGCAGGGCTATCTTCATAAACCTGTTCATTGATGTGCTCGATATCTGCATCATAAATCTCAAGGAAATACTCTTGAAACTTCTGCGCGTACTGTTCGATGACAAAAGGGAAGAACTGCGACAGGGATTGTGCTTTTTCATGAAGTTTATCGCGATCGTCTTTGCACCCTTGCGCATGATGGGCTCGCACCTCGAGCTCTCCTTTTCGCATCCTCATGCGATCGGGAGAATCGGCTTGCCGAAGAAGAGCTTGCGAAACACGCGCCTCATCAATAGCGCGCACATATTCCAAGTGGAGTTTTTCTACCTCCTTATTTGCATCATCGAGCTTCTCTTGCAATATTGAATAGATGAGCGCGCCAATGCCTCCCTTATTTTTGGGATCGAGGCCCAGTGATTTATAGAGATTCCAGCTACTAAAGGTCGTTTTGTAATCGGAAAAAGAAGCAAGAGTGTATTCCCAAACGCGAAGAAGGGGATGATCACTGGATCTCTCCCCCCACTTAGGGCTGATGGGAACGGCAAACTCTTGTCCTGCAAAAGTCCTTTTGAGCTGCCCAAGCATCATTAGATCGTGGAGGTCCAGCAAAAGGCGCTCGGGTTGCTCTCTTTGAATAAAAATGGCGGGAGCTGTCGCAAAGCAAGAGCCCACAACCTGTCTTAGAGGACAAAGAAGAGCAGAAACAACGCTTTCTTGGAGATGGGTGTTTTCCAGTTTTTGTTTATCAAGAAGCCCCAAACTGCGGCGAATCAATGTTTCGATATAAGGGCTCGCTACAGGGAGAGTAAACCTCTTTAGATGGTTTTTTGCCTCTTTAGATTCTAAGTAATGAAGAGCTCTTTCAAAATGCTTGTCCCAAAGCGAATGCGGGGTAAAGTCAATGTCTTCCTGATGAACAATTCTGCGAGCGAGCTCCCTCGCCTGCTCGAGATTGTGACCGAGAAGAGGAATGTCAAGGGGCATAGCGCTTCCAGAGAGGGAGAACCTTATTAATATAACGCATAAACTTCCAAAGACCCACGCTGTATTCCTCATTGCCAAAAGGATCTTCAACTTTTTCGGGATAGGCAATCCCAAAACCAAAAAGACCGGGGGCAATGATCCCGTTCCGATGGTTGCATTTTAGCTCATGGTATTGTGGTGTTTTGGGAGGGGTTCTGGAATCAAATCCAACGGTGTAAACGACCTTTGTGCAAGAAGAGATGTGTCTTTGAAAATTGGGATCTGATGAATGGTATCTTTCAAGCCTATCTGGCCACTTCCCATCGATATTTTTCCGAGCCCAGATTGCAGCCTCTCCTTTGAGACCCGTATTGTCAAAGAGGATCCAATCGTCCATATAAAGGGCATATCTAAGGGGGGAAAGATAGAAATTAATGATCTTTTTTGCTCCAGCATTCAGCAGGTTTTTCAGCACAATCATAGAAGAATGTGAGGCCCCAAACACTGCAACGGTATCGCTTCCCAAGTTTTCTTGGGCAATCTTTTCGTCATCTAAAGCAACTTCAATAGGAATTTCAACAAGGGCCGGGAAATTCAACTTTTTAGGAGTTGAACCCGTAGCAAGAATTACATTCTTCGAAAGGATCGTCTCGCCACCCATCTCCACCTCCCACAGCTGGTTTTTTAGGTTGAGAGTGGTCGCCTTGTTTTCATAGGCATGCACAGCAACTTTGAGATGATCACTGACCCATTGAAGCGGGTCTGCTATTTCACCAAGAAGACAGGTCGTTTCAGGATCAAGATGTTTCAACTTATGGTCGGGAGCCATCCGATAACGGAAAACATCGCACTCCTCCAAGAATTTTGTGAAGAGCTTCACCTTTGTATTGCTTGAGACACGCCGCCATTTCTCCCCGAGATCACCCACTTTAAACTTGGGGTCTATCCAAGCAATGTCAAGCGGTTTAACACCACTGTCTACAAGCTTCCCGACTGCGGCGATCCCTGCAGGGCCCGCACCAATGACTGTCCATTCAAATGCTTTCATCCCTCTAGTTGTAGCAATTTCTTTCCCTTTTTTACAATCTCTTGTAGACTTAGGGGGTAACATTAGTAAAAAAAGTTGTTCATGAAAGTGAAGTGCGATAACCAAGAACTCGAACTTCCCACGGGGAGCTCAGCCAAAGAATTGGCAGAAAAGATGAACCTTCGAGAGCCCCATCAGGCCTTGGCGGTTTCTATAAACGGGAAACAGTATGACCTAGATGCTCAGCTCTCTGACGGGGATGATGTCAAGCTGCTTGACTTCGAATCCGAGGAAGGAAAAGAGGTGTTTTGGCATACCTCTGCCCACGTGCTTGCTCAAGCTGTTCTGCGGATTTGGCCAAAAGCGGTGCCAACCATCGGCCCTCCAATTGAGAATGGATTTTACTACGACTTTGCAAATCTTGATGTTTCAGAGGGTGATTTTCCTCGAATTGAAAAAGAAATTAAAAAGATCCTAGGTGAAAACTTCAAGCCAGAGCGACATGAATTCCTCGGAAAAAAAGAAGCCCTTAAAGAATTTGGTGATAATCCTTACAAAAAAGAGCTGATCGAGGGATTTGAAGAGGGGAGTCTAATGACCGCATATAAGCAAGGGGAGTTTTTTGACCTTTGCCGCGGCCCTCACCTTCCAAGCCTTGGGAAAATTAAAGCATTTAAGATTTTAAAAACCTCTGGCGCCTATTGGCGAGGCGATTCAAAAAACACCATGCTTACCCGAATTTATGGGATCTCATTTCCTAGTCGGGAAGAACTCAAGGCCTATCTCAAAATGCTTGAAGAAGCAAAGAAACGGGACCACCGTGTGCTTGGGGCGAAACTTGATCTCTTTTCATTCAAAGAAGAAGCTCCCGCCATGCCCTTTTTCCACAACCGTGGAGTGGCTATATGGGACCATCTTGTAACCTACTGGAAAGAATTGCACCTGCGCAATGAGTACGAGATCATTAAAACACCTCAACTTATGACACGCGAGCTGTGGGAGCTTTCAGGACACTGGGAGCATTACAAAGAGAATATGTTCACAGTAGAATTAGACGATGAGAGAGCCTACGCAATTAAACCGATGAACTGCCCTGGGTGCATGCTTTACTTTAAGGGCCGCTCCCACAGTTATCGGGAACTTCCCTTGAGAATTGCTGAATTTGGTCATGTTCACCGCAGGGAACCCTCGGGCGCACTGAATGGCCTTTTCCGGGTGCAGAGTTTCCACCAAGACGATGCTCATATCTTTATGCAACCAAGCCAAATTAAGGATGAAATTTTAGGCGTTCTCCACTTAGTAAAGGAGATCTATGAAACCTTTGGTCTCCATTATACTTTCGAGCTCTCAACGCGCCCAGAAAAATCGATGGGAAGTGATGAAGATTGGAAAATGACCACAGCAGGGCTTCAAGAGGCTCTTGATGAATGGGGTTCCGATTATAAAATTAATGAAGGGGATGGCGCTTTTTATGGACCAAAGATCGACCTTCATGTCCATGATGCTATCGGAAGGCGTTGGCAGTGCGGAACCATTCAGCTCGACATGTCCCTCCCTGAAAAATTTAAGCTAGAATACAAAGATAGTGACGGAAACTACAAACGCCCCATCATGATTCACCGCGCGATTTTCGGATCGATTGAGCGGTTTTTAGGAATCCTTATTGAGCACTTTGCTGGAAAGTTTCCCTTCTGGATGAGCCCTCTTCCTATTCGCGTGATTCCAATTGCAGAGGCCCACGCTGATTATGCGCGGGATGTCACTCGGCAGATTCGCGAAGCTGGATTTCTTTGCGACTGCGACGAATCTCCAGAGTCACTGGGAAAAAGAGTGCGCAACGCTCAACTTCTTAAGATAAACTACATGCTCACTATTGGAGACAAAGAGGTCCAAAACAAGTCCATCGCACTCAGAACACGAGACAATGTTGTGCATGGAGAAATCAAGCTAGAAGATTTCCTAAAAAATTGCACAATCGAATATAAAGAGCGGAAACTGACCTCACATTATCAGGAGGGCTAATGAAAATTATTTCTGTTTGTAGTTTCAAAGGAGGAACTGCAAAAACATCTATCTCCCTCAACCTGGGAGCAGCCATTGCCCGGTTTCATAATAAACGGGTTCTCATGATCGATTTTGATGCGCAAGCAAACCTCACGGCAGGTCTTGGCCTCGATCCTGACAATCACGATAGTTTAGCAGCCGTTCTTCAAGACACCAAATCCATCCAAGAAGTCATTGTCCATACGGATCACCCTCAGGTAGATTTGATTCCTGCAGACACTTGGCTTGAAAGGGTGGAGGTGACAGGAGTCCTTTCTTCAGACCGCTATTCCCATGAGAAACTGAAGAAAATTCTAGCTCCTCTTAAGTATGACATTGCACTGATTGATACACCTCCCTCTCTTTGCTGGCTCACAGAGTCTTCTCTGATTGCTTGCGACTTCGCTCTTGTTTGTGCAACCCCAGAATTTTACAGTATCAAAGGATTGCAACGCCTTTCATTCTTCATGCATTATATTTCCGAGCGCCACCCCTTCGAACTTTTAGGAGTTGCCCTTTCTTTTTGGAACATGCGGGGGCGAAATAACGAAGACTTTTTAAACGTCGTCGAAGATACATTCCCAGAAAAAGTGTTGCAGACAAAAATTCGAAGAGATATCGCTGTTTCTGAGGCCTCAATACATGGAAAGCCGGTTTTTGAGACCTCCCCAAAAAGTCGTGCAGCAGAAGATTACCGAAAGCTCACGCAAGAGTTATTAAACAAACTGACCGCTTACGAAAACATGGAGCAGAAATGTCTAAATTCAACTCTCTCTTAATGGGACGCTTTCGCAATCACCCTAAAAAAGAAAAAATGAGCGAACTTGCTCAGAGGACCACTGAAAACGTCCCCGCGAATTTTGGTGGGGTTTTTCAGGTCACTCCCATTAGCGAAACAGAAAAGATCTCCCTTCAAAACCTACTCGAAAAATATCAGACTGACGATACCGATGTAGCCGCTGACTTGCAATCACTCACGGCTCTCACATCAGAAGTCAAAGCGATCAGCAATCAGGCTGTGATTTTGCATGGTGAGCGGGTAAAAAAGGCGCAGATTCTTTTGAAGAAATACCGGGATGGTGCTTTCAGCAACTGGCTCCTTAAAACCTATGGCAACCGACAAACGCCTTACAATTTTATGCAATACTATGAGCTTTACAACTCTCTTCCTAAAAAATTGCAAGGTATCGTGGATGAAATGCCTAGACAGGCAATTTACAGTCTTTCTAGCCGCTCTATTCCTCACGAAAAGAAAGAAGCCTTCGTAGAAGAATATCAGGGTGAATCTAAAACCCAGCTTTTAGAGAAACTCCGAAGTTCCTATCCCCTAGCAAAAAGGGACAAGCGTAGCCCCAATAGAACAAAAGGTGTTTTAGAAAACCTAAGGCGCGCCGTTAAAGGGATCAAAGACGAGAAGTTTATCCCAACAAATGATGAAAAGGTGGAGATCAGTCACCTCATTGTTGAGTTGACCGGACTGCTATCAAGATGAGCCTCTTTTATGAGTCCCCCCTTACCACTCGTTATGCCTCTTCGGAGATGAAGGAGACTTTTTCTCGTGTTTTTAAATATCGCACGTGGAGAAAACTCTGGGTTGCTTTGGCAGAAGCTCAAAAAGAGCTAGGCCTTCCGATTACAGAGAGTCAAATCAAAGAGATGCGCACTGCCGTAGACCAAATTGACTTTGAAAAAGTGCGCGCATATGAAAAAGAGACACGCCACGAAGTCATGGCCCACATCCACGCCTTTGGTGATGTCTGTCCTCAAGCGCGAGGTATTATCCACATGGGAGCAACCAGCTCTTACGTTATGGATAACGGAGATCTCATTGCCTTAAAAACGGGGATGAAACTCCTTAAAGGAAAGCTCATCCTCCTGATCGAAAAACTCAATCACCTCTCCCTTGAGCAATCAAACACCCCATGTCTAGGCTATACTCATTTCCAACCCGCCCAGGCAACCACCTTTGGAAAGCGCAGTAGCCTATGGCTTCAAGACTTTCTCACAGACTTTAAAGACCTTCTTGCCATCATGGAAGACTTCCCCTTTCTTGGGTGCAAGGGAGCCATTGGAAGTCAGGGCTCTTTTCTCGCTCTTTTTGAAGGAAATCATAAAAAAGTTATAAAGCTCGATGATATGATCACACAAAAGATGGGTTTTAACCGCTCTTTTCTCATCTGTAGCCAAACATTCCCACGCAAGCAAGAACAGCGGATTCTTTCGCTCCTTGCAAGCATTGGTGCGAGCGCTCATAAATGCGCAACGGACCTTCGACTTCTTTCCCATTTAGGCGAAGTCGAAGAACCCTTTAAAGACACTCAGGTAGGATCAACTGCCATGCCTTATAAACGCAACCCTATCTATTCCGAACGTGTGTGTGGTCTTTCCCGCTTTGTGATGAATATGGCTCACAATAGTGTTGACAACGCCGCCCATCAATGGCTTGAACGCTCGCTCGACGATTCATCCAATCGAAGAATGTCCATTCCTGAAGCCTTCCTTGCCACCGATAGTGTGATTAACCTCCTTTACACAATTATTTCTGGACTAAAAACCTTCCCAAGACTCATGGAAACCCATCTAAATGAACATCTCCCCTACATCTCCATTGAAACCATCCTTGCTGCTGCCGTCTTAAAGGGAAGTGACAGGCAAGAGGCCCACGAAACCCTGCGCAAACACACCTTTGAAGCAGCTAAAAAGAAAAAAGAAACTGGAGAGACCCAGAAGCTTCTCCCCACCCTCTTAAAAGCTGTCAATCTCTCAGAAAAGGAAATGGAAGAGCTTCTCCAACTGAAGAATCTTACGGGTCGTTCACATGAACAAGTCTTGGAATTTTTAAAACTCGAAGTTGAACCCATCTTAGAAAAACACCTCGATGTTGACGCCCTAATCCCGAGCGTAGAGTTTTGACTTTTCCCACCATCGTTTGCTTTTATACCCCCAATACTGGGTACGAAAAAGAAGTGGAGGGCCTCATCGCCTCCTGCAAAAAATTTGATCTCCCCTATTCTATCGATCCCATCCCTAACTTTGGAACATGGGAGAAAAACTGCTGCTTCAAGCCTAAATATATCCTGAAAAAACTCATCGATCTGAAGCGACCAATTCTCTGGCTTGATGCCGATGCCCTCATCGTTCAAAAACCCACCCTTTTTGAAACACTTGATGCCGATATCGCCCTCCGCATCGTCAAAGAGCTCCCGATTGACCATCAATCAAAAATGATCTCTGGCACCGTCTTTGTAAACAACACACCCGAGGCCCTCAAAATTCTTCAAGAGTGGGATCTGGAAACAGAAACTCTTTTCAAACAAGATCCTCACCTATGGGATCAGGTATCTCTGAGAAACGTTCTCCTTCGCTCTACCGCAAAAGTCTACCCGCTTGACAGTCGCTACTACCAAGTCTACAACAAAATTGAAGATGAAAAGACATTGCAAAAGGCAATCATCATCCACTTTCAAGCGTCTCGCACCCTCAAGAAGACCCTCAATCACGAAGTCGTCCCCTTCTGGGATGAAGCCTCCTTCATTGCAGAAAAAAAACACCAAATCCTAGCCGCAAAACCATAGGGTTTTACCTAGCCTGAAAAGCCGAGATGATTTAATACGATTAATATGAGCAAAGTCAAAAAAGAATTTAGACTAATCTATAAATTTTCTCTTGTTGGAGCCTTTAACACTTTGATCGGCTTCGCAATCATGTTTACTCTGATGTACTTAGGTACTGAGCCCTATCTAAGCAACGCTGTTTGTTACACCGTTTGCTTTTTTCTTTCTTTCTTTTTGGGGAAATATTTTGTCTTCCGCGTAGTGACATCAAAGAAGTCTTCAGAGTTGATAAGATTTACACTAGCGTTTGCGTGTGCCTTTATTGTGAACCTCATCGCATTGAAAATCCTTCTCCACGCCCACATAAACCCCTATATCAGTCAACTCCTTGCAGGCATTGTCTACGCAGCAGCATCCTACATCCTTTCCCGCAAGTGGGTCTTTAAACCAACCCCTTCTCCTGAAGAGTCCAGCTAGTGGACTATTAAATCTCCCCAATGGAGATTTTTTCGCTCTTTACCTGTGAAGGTTTTTTGGACAAGCCCTTCTTCGGTGCAGAGGGTTACAGCAGTATGTCCTTTGCGCTTGAGCGGTGTACGGAGAATGCGTGCTCCTGTTGGAGTATGCGGTTTTTTAGAGGCGATGATATAGGAGTACTTTTCGTCTTCATGACCAAGCGATCCCTTTTTAAGCGTGCGATGAAGCGCCGTGCGAGAAAGGCGCGCTGAAAAATGGCACCAGTCTCCCTTAGACATGGGGCAAGCGTTATGATGGGGACAGGGGGCGTGGAGGGACATTTCCAGAGAAAGGAGCTGTGTGCGGATTTTTCGAATGCGCTCAAATCCATCTGGGGTTCCAGGCTCAACAACAACAAGGAAGTTGTTTGTTAACTTGTGGGCTTTTTCGATCACGGCAGATAGTTTTTCTTGGGGAATTTCATTGAGAGAATAGGAAAAAAGGAGGAGGTCCGCAGAGTCTTTAAGATTGAGAAAGCTTCCGGTCTTCCAGCTGACGGAAAAGGGTGCTTTAGGAGAAAGTTTTTTCCCTAGCCGCACAAATTCAGGGTCTTGTTCTATTAGGGTAAGGTTATCAACAGGATAATCGAGAAGCGCCCAGATCGAGGTTCCTGGCCCCCCTCCGCAATCAAGAATTGTTGAGGGTATTTCAACTTGTGAAAAGACTTTTCTTAAAACGGCATATGTTGCAGGGAGACGGGTCGCTACGTAAGCAATCCGATGAAGCTCAGTAATGTGAGCTTGTTTATGGTGATACCTCTCTGACAGCTCCGCTGCTGCTTGCACAAGAGCTTTTTGTGGGTAGGGTTTACAAATAGAGTCTATGGCTTCTTCAAGGTTCATTTAACTTTTGCCTGAAGAAGGACCGCGGCTGCAACTAAGGCAGAAATGCTCGAAAATACAAACGGAATCATCGAGTGAGCGTGAAGAAATAGTCCCCCAAGAACCGAGGAAAATAGCATCGTTAGGGAAAGCATTGACTGGCTCAAACCCAAAACCTTGCCTTGAATGTTTGTAGGCGCCGCATTAGAAATTGCACTGGTACATAAAGGCCAAATCAATCCTGAAATAATGGTGCACCCCCCTAACACAAGGAGAAAGCCTTTTAAAGAATCTGGGTAAGGAATAAAGACAACAAGCATTCCAAAGGCAATAAATGAGGTAAGGAGAATCCACTTTGGGTTAACGGTGTGATAGAAGAGGCGATGCAACACTCCTGTTCCAAAAATCCAACATACACCAAGAAGCGCACAAATATCTCCAATTTTGGAGTTGCTTAAATGAAAGTTTTCAACAACAAAAGCCGGCACGAAAAGAAAAATAATGTTCCATGAAAAAAGATAGAAAAAATAGATGAGGTAAAGGCTTTTGATGGAGTCTGTTTTGAGAGCAAGTTGAATGTTGCGAATTCCCTTGATAAAATCAAAGGGGGTTTTAGAAGGGTTTTCTAAGGTTTCCCCAAAGGCAAAGAGAATAAACAGAACATTGACCAAACCAAGTATTGCACCAATAAACATGGGGAATGAAGAATCAAATAGTGGAGAAATTGAAGGGTCTGAGAGCTTTCCTCCGAGAAAGGGACCAAGAATGAATGTCAAACCAGCAACCGCTGAACCATAACTATAATAACGGACCTTCTTCTTGGGACTCGGGCTCAGATCAGATAAAGAGGAAAGACAAATAGAAAGATTCCCAGCTCCAACCCCCATAATTAAACGAGCAAGGAAAATGATGAAAAGGGAGTGGTGATGAATCCCCAAAGCACTAAGAGCATACCCAACAAAGGTTAAGAAAGTTGTTAATAGAAGGGCCTTTTTTCTTCCGTGATGATCAGCATACTCCCCCATGATCGGTGCAAAAATAAACTGCATAAAGGGAAAGATTCCTAAGAAAAATCCGAGCATTGTTGTTTTGTAAGCAAGAGAAGCATCTACCCCGATTAATCCTCTTGAAGGCTCTAGAAAAAGGGGGGCAAAAATAGGAAAGACTATGGTTGCTCCCAAATTGTCTACCGCAAAAGTAAAGAAAATTGAAAGCAGGGAAGTTTTTTGTTTGACGACTTCCTTATCCATCTACAGACCAATCTACCGGGGGCTTTCCCCACTCTTTTAAAATGGCATTTGTTTTCGAAAAATGGCGGCACCCAAAAAACTGCGTTGCAGAAAAGGGAGAAGGGTGTGCTGCTGTCAAAATTGCATGCGGATGGTTCATTGTATTTAATATATTTTCACACTTGTCTTTTGCAGATCTCCCCCACAAGATAAAAACCAATGGGTCTGTTCGCGTGCAAAGCCTTCGAATTACCGCGTCCGTAAATGTTTCCCATCCCTTGCCAAAGTGAGATTTTGGCTCCCCCTTTCGAACTGTTAAGGTTGCGTTGAGCATTAAAACGCCTTGTTTTGCCCAGTTGATTAAACATCCATGAGATGCTGGTGGAATGTTTAAATCCGCTTCCATCTCTTTATAAATGTTTCTTAGTGACGGGGGAAGAGAAATCTCTTTCCCAACACTAAAACAGAGTCCCTCAGCTTGTTTCAGGCCATGATAAGGATCCTGTCCCATCAAAACAACTTTGACTTTATCATAGGGAGTTTGACGAAAAGCGTTAAAAACTAGCTCCTCAGGAGGAAAAAAGATTTGACCGCTTTCTTTTTCATTTTCTAAAAACTCTTTGAGTTCCAAGATATAAGGTTTTTTGAGTTCTTCTTTGAGGGCTTCGTGCCAACTCTTTTCCATTTTCATCATGGTGGTAGATTACCATGATAAAAACTTTACTACAAGATTGACACAAACAGTAAATAGACATACGATATTGCCCTCTATTTCTGGGTGTAGCGCAGCTTGGCCAGCGCACTTGCATGGGGTGCAAGGGGTCGGAGGTTCGAATCCTCTCACCCAGATTCCTTTTACAAAAAACTTGAAATACTTTTTTTTCTCTGCCTAAAATTGGCTCCATAATTAAAAAATTGGTGGAGCTAATATGTCTGATCAATATTTAAATAATCTTACTATCTTTGGCTTTGCGCTTTTGCAGGCCCTTATAGTCTGTGTTTTTTCTGGATTTTTCTTTACGGTTGGACTACGAGGACTCATTAAAGCTTGGCCCACAAAAAAACTACTAAGGGTTTGGGCTTTCTCTTCTCTTTTGTTTGCTGGTATTTATGTTCTACTGGTCCCAATCAGCTTGAACATGCTTTGGTTGGATATTCCAAAAATTATTGTCGTAAGTTGGCCAGGAGAGCTCATAAGTTAAGTCCCAAAGAAGATTTGTCCTCATGTATAGCCATTATAACAAATATCACAGCTTCCCTCATTTTTTTAGCAATTTTATGGAGTATCGATCTCTCCAAAAACTACTTTTAATTCACTTTCCAAAGTTGGAAAAAATTGCTACAATTCAATAAAAAAATAATGTTGTGGAAAATGTTGTTTATAGGCTGTTGAGCACTTGATGATAACTTGTTGACAGGCGCGGTTTCTTCAAATAATTATCGATATAGTCCATTCTTCGACAAGGTATGAACAATGGACTATCTCTATGGAAAATGGGGGTTGTCAACAAATCCACAGCGGAAGAAGATGAAGAAAAATACTTAAATAGATTATTCTTTTTCTCTTATTAATGAGTGAGTCAAATACATGCCTACGCCAGAACGTTTTTTTGATCTACAGGATTTTCTTCATAAAGATCTTTTCAAGTTGGGTTTGCCTATCTGGGATAGCCTAAAGGCATTAAAGAGCTATCTTGATTCCTGGGGTTTTGGGGAAATTGAATGTGCTATTCCAGAGGGGGTTACACTTGTTAATCCCGGAAAGATTTCAATTGGAAAGGGAACGCGTATTGAATCAGGATCCTATATTGAGGGGCCCTGCATTATAGGAGAAGATTCTCAGGTACGTCATGGGGCCTATGTTCGGCCGTATGTTTTAACAGGAAAAAGGTGTATCATTGGGCATTCAACTGAGGTAAAGCACTCTATCTTACTTGACGGCGCTCAGGCTCCACATTTTAATTATGTTGGAGATTCTATTTTAGGAAAGGACGTCAACCTTGGTGCGGGTGTAATTTGTGCAAACTTTAGACTAGATCGTGGAGAGGTTATTGTTGAAGTTGATGGGAAGCGTTTTAAGACAGACTTAAGGAAGTTTGGAGCTGTATTAGGGGATCTGTCTCAGATCGGTTGTAATAGCGTTCTTAACCCCGGTGTATTACTTCACAAGCGCACTTTTTCAAGAGCCTGTAGCTCGATTCAGAAATCAAATGTAAGGAATCTAAAAAATGTTAAAGCCGCTGATAGCTCCTAACACCTCTCTTCTCAAGCCTCTCAAAAAAACATTTGAAACGTTTTTAGAGCAAAATATTCTCCTCTTGGGGGAGCAAAGCAAACTTCGGGATGCTTGCGAATACGCTTTGCTAAATGGGGGAAAAAGGATTCGCCCTTTGATTGTGATGATGGTGGCTCGAGCTCTCGGAAACAACTTAGATGTTTTAGAGGCCTGTCTTTCTGTCGAATACTTTCACACGGCTTCAATCATTGCTGACGATCTTCCTTGCATGGATAATGATGACTACAGAAGAAGTAAGCCTGCTTTACACAAAATGCACGGAGAAACTGTCGCGCTATTAGCTAGTTATGCTTTAATTTCTGCTGGGTATGAGAAGATTTTTCACTCAGTTCAGTCTTTGTCGAAACAAAAAGCACCTTTTTCAGAGAGAGCAAATGAGGCTTGTGCAATCTCCTTGGATGCCGCAACACGTTGTGCTGGGATTTCTGGTGCCGTTGGAGGGCAGTTTAAGGATATCTTTCCTAAAGACCGTTCCTTGGAAGAGATTCTTGATGTGATTTACAAGAAAACGGTGACTCTTTTTGAAATTGCATTTGTTTATGGTTGGGTTTTTGGGGGAGGTGAACTTCAAAAAGTAGATGAGATTCGAAAGGCGGCTTTCCATTTTGGGATGGCTTTTCAGATTTGGGATGACATAGGAGATATGGATCAAGACGGCATACATTCGATAAACATTGCTCAGGCCTGTGGAAAAGAAGAGGCAAAGCGTCGATTAGAGGAAGAAGTTGAAACCTTCACCCTTAAAATGAAAAAACTCGGGATGTGGACTCCCGAGTTTCAGCAAACCGTTGATTTACTTCGCTGCTAATTCGAGCTCTTCTTTTAGAGTTCCCTGAACTTTTTCCATGATGAGACGTTCAATTTCATCCGTCATCTCGGGGTTTTTCTTAAGCTCTTCGCGTGTCGCTTCCTTGCCTTGCCCCAGGCGCTTATCTCCATAGCTGTACCAGGTTCCCTTTTTGTCGATAACGCTGTGTTCAACACCAAGGTCAATGATCGATCCTGTGCGAGAAATGCCTTCGTTAAAGAGGATGTCAAATTCAGCGATTCTAAATGGAGGTGCCATTTTATTTTTAACGACCTTTACTTTTACACGGTTTCCAATATCAACATTTTCAGGTCCTTTAATGCTTCCAATTCGACGGATGTCTAGTCGAACAGAGGAGTAGAATTTTAAAGCACGCCCTCCAGATGTTGTTTCGGGGTTTCCAAACATGATTCCAATTTTTTCACGGATTTGATTAATGAAAACAGCGCAGGTGCCACTTTTTGCGAGAGCCGATGTGAGTTTTCGAAGGGCCTGCGACATAAGGCGAGCTTGAAGTCCTACATGGCTATCTCCAATTTCCCCCTCAAGCTCTGCTTTTGGAACGAGTGCTGCAACAGAGTCAATGATAATCACATCAACTGCATTTGAGCGCGCTAGCATTTCTGCAATATTGAGAGCATCTTCCCCACAGTCGGGTTGAGAAATCATAAGATCATTAATGTTTACACCAATTTTTGCTGCATAAGCAGGATCCATTGCGTGTTCTGCATCTATGTAAGCAGCTATGCCCCCTTCTTTTTGGCAGCTTGCAACAATATGGGTAGCAAGCGTTGATTTTCCTGAAGATTCTGGGCCATAAATTTCAACGACTCTTCCACGAGGGACCCCTCCAATTCCT
Organism: Simkaniaceae bacterium; assembly: GCA_018399055.1. GTDB lineage: Bacteria > Chlamydiota > Chlamydiia > Chlamydiales > Simkaniaceae > Neptunichlamydia. The sequence goes on from CP073762.1 coordinate 278,348, forward strand.
AGGGCAAGATCAAGAGAAATTGCACCGGTTTTAATCGAACTGACCCCGTGGCTTGCGGAGTGATCTCCAAGAGACATAATGGATCCGGCCCCAAATTGCTTTACAATATGAGACATAGCAAGTTCTAACGCTTTTTTCTTTGAAGCATCACTCGGGTTTGACATGGTAGGTCCTTACATTTAAGTTCATTTATTCCCAATATACACACTTTTGCGATTAGAATCATGGTTAAAATTTAGCCATCATGATAAGAAAAAGAAATGACTTATTTAGTAGGAGACATTGGCGGAACAAAAACCCACCTAGCCCTTTATCTTGAAGAAAAAGGGAAGCTGGAGTGTGTTAAAGAAAAGAAATATCCCAGCCAGAAGTATCCCAATCTTCGAACGATTGTGAAAGAGTTTCTCAAGAGTGAAACGGTTCACGTTTCTAAGGCCTGCTTTGGAATTGCGGGGCCTGTTAAAAAGGGGAAAAGTCAAGCAACAAACCTCCCTTGGCTTGTGGACGCAGACCAACTGAAAAGCGAACTATCAATTGACAAAGTTTCCTTGATTAATGACTTAGAAGCTAACGCCTACGGTTTGAACATGCTGAAGGATGATGAGTTTTATACAATCAATGAAGGAGATCCCCGCGCAGAGGGAAACCAGGCAATGGTTTCAGCTGGAACAGGACTGGGGGAGGCGGGTGTTTTTTATGATGGACGGCGTCACTATCCTTTTGCTTGCGAAGGAGGCCATACGGACTTTGCTCCAAGAAACGAAAGAGAGGATGCGCTTCTTCGTTATTTGCGAGAAAGATTTGGTCATGTTTCCTACGAGAGAATTCTTTCTGGACCTGGGCTTTACAACCTCTACCAGTTTATGGTGGAAACAAAGCAGGTGGCAGAAAAGGAAGAGGTTTACAAGGAGGTTGCATCAGGAGACTCTCCTCTCCTTATTTCTGAAAAAGGGCTGAGTGGTTCTTCAAAAGCTTGCGCAGAGACGCTTGAGCTTTTTGTATCTATCTATGGGTCTGAAGCGGGGAATGTTGCATTAAAAATGCTTGCGCTTGGCGGGGTTTATATTGGTGGAGGAATTGCGCCAAAGATTATGGGGGTATTGAAAAGAGGAGATTTTCTCCGATCGTTCACAGGAAAGGGGCGGTTCGGCGCCCTCCTTGAAGCGATTCCTATTCGGGTTGTTCTCAATGATAGGACCGCTCTTTTAGGGACAATCTATTATGCTAAACATCTGATGTGATCACAGCCCAGACGGAATCTTTTCCGACGACAAATTTATTTGGAAGGCACTCATTAACAGCTTTCATGACATCTGGAAAAGCCAAGCTATAGTCGTGGCCTGTTAAGAGCCCACCAATGCGAACCTTTGGCTTCCATCTTAGAATGTCTTGTTTTACGTGTTCGTAGCTGTGGTCTCCATCAATAAACACGAGATCGATGCCGTTCGGAACTTGATCTACGCCTTTTTCAGAAGTGGTTTTTAATAATGTTGTCTTGGAGTCCTTTTCAAAGTATTTACAAACCTTTTGATAGGTTTTTTCATATTCTTCTGGCTTGAAAGAAGCGGGATCTCCTTTCTGGAAATAGGCGAGAGTTGGGTGATAGGGATCAATGAGGTAAAGGTGAGCATCTGGGAAAAGCTGCCTAAGTTTTTTAGCATTTTTCCCATCCCACGTTCCCACTTCAACAATTTTTTGCACGCGAACGTTGTTTGCCAAGGAGAGAAACTTTAAGTAATCCCAGCGAAAAACAACTTTGGGGTCGATATTAAGAAACTTCATCTATCACCTTTTTAACAAAGGAGTAAAAAATTTAAACAATTGATGCAAGAAGAATCGATTGTGAATTTGAGTAAGCCATGGTAGTTTGTTTCCATGAAATGGATGATGATTGGTATTTTTTGCACCTTTTCCTTGTTTGCTGAGAAAATGGAAAAGCGGGTAGATGTTTTAGAGCATCAAATGGGGGAGGTCGGGATAAAAACCCCTAGTGGTGATTATGGAGCCCAGCTTGCAAGTGCTATATTTGAAAGAGGGTGGGTTGGTGTTGAGTTGTTTGGAGGACCCCTTTATTGGCATGCGAAAGTGGGGGGCACCGAGTATGTGTATAGCCTAGCAAGTGGCAAAGGAAAAGTGGAAAGTCAAAGTTTTGACTGGGACTTTGGATACCGCCTTGGGGTAGGGGTTTTTCTTCCGATTGTGAAGTGGGAAGTTTTAGGGACCTATACCCACTTTGGGACTCACGACACCGAGGGGCGCGGAGTGATTCCTCCTTCTCTTCTTGTTAATCTGCGGGGAAGCTTTTTTGTCTTTAACCAGAGCGTAACGTCTTCTTACGATATTGACTATGACGCGGTTTCTATTGAACTAAAGAGGAGCTCATTTTTAGGAAGCCTTCTGGGATTAGGATCTAGTTTAGGTGTTAAGCAAGCGTGGATTGACCAAAAGCAATGGGTGACATATAGCGTATTTCAAGAAGGCCTTACGAAGGTGAAAGATCGTTGTCGATTTAGAGGAGTAGGTCCTCAGCTTGGAATGAATATGAACTGGCACCTTTTTTGGGGTTTTAGTTTCTTCGGAGAGATCAAAGGAGCTCTGCTTTACGGAGATTTTGAGGTTAAGCATACCGAAACCCCCATTGAAATTAAGGGGGACACTCATCTTTTCTCCCCCGCTCTCTCTTTCGCTTTCGGATTGAATAAAGATTACCCTATAGGTGGAGCTCAGGTTTTTATCTCTCTTGCTTATGAAGCAGATTACTATTGGCGCCAAAATCAAATAGTGACGATGGAAGATGCAAGTTGGGGAAGGCTTAAAATTGCTCGCCAGGTAGAAGACCTCACCTTTTACGGTGTGACCGGTCGCCTTGGCATTGAGTTCTAATATTTACTCACAGCGGTGTGAACTGCATCTTGACTTTCGAGAACGCTCACTTCACCATCCCTTATAATGTCCCAGTAGACGTGCCCACCATCTCCAATACGCTTATATATCAGATATTCACGTTCATCTTCTAAAGCTTTCTTTGCTCTATTTGTTTGGAAAGAATGTTCGTGGAGTTGGACCCGCAGATTCCAGCGGATAGGAACACTTAAGAGAAAAAACATCTCATTCGCAATAGAATAAAGATCTTCATATAACAAGGTCTCTTCCTGTAAAAAAGGACTTGTAAGGTAGCTCTTTTCGCTTGTTTGATTTACAAGAGTGTAGAGGTTTGAAAGAGATCTTGTGATTTCTCGAAAGAGTCGAGCAACATTTCGCGCATTACGTCCCTCGTAAGGCGCAAAGTCATATTCATTTCCATCACTAAGTGTTTTCTTATGTTCTATTTGAAGCCCCTGTTCATCGTCGTAAAACCATTCATGATCTAATGTTTTTAGAGATCGCGCTTTTCTAACCAAAAAATCTTTTGTTCTGTTGCAAACTTCTCTTAATCGCTGGCAAAACTCTTCTGGAAGATCACAATCATTGTGAAAGTCATCTAAGTGACTCTGAACAGCATTTGCTAGTTGGTTGACTTGGTATGAACGATTACGGCGAAGGATCATATAGAGGTCTCTAGTCTCTAGTTTCGAGTAGTAGGCAATTTGAGCAGTACTTTGCGTATAAGAAGTGGGGCAGTTAGCAAAATGAGCACACTTTCTTAAGAGTTCTTTTCTAGCTTCGAGGGGAAGGCTGGGTATGTGAGCGCCGAAAAACCACACATACTCTGCAATAATCTGCTCTGAAAGAGCATGCCACTGTGGTGTGACAGGGTGTATTATATTACGCAGGTTTCTGAGGTAATTTTCACTTGCTTGAAGGAGTTGTTGGCTTCTCTGATCCAGATCAAAACGGATTGTTTTTAATAATTCTACCCATTCTGAAAGGTGACCTGGAGCTCGAAAGAGCTCTTCAATGGGAGTCACACCAAGTCCCTGTTCACACAGAGAAAAAGCTTCTAGCCGCCGTTGTTTTTTTTCTAAGGCCTGAATTTCACTTTCTAAATCTCTAATGAACTCTCCTTTGTAGCGCAGATTTCTAGCGTATTCTTGAAAAAACCATGTAAACCCAGCTTTAAGTTCGGGATCAAGCGTGGTTTTACGCTCACGAAGTTCTTCAGCATTTTGTGGGCGGAAGCGGAGTTGATTGTTGATGTCTAAATAATCTTGGCTATCCTGAATGAGTTGACCGAGTCGAGGGCTGGTCCCTAATATATCTTGAGTAATCTTGAGCATTAGCAGCCACTCTGTAAGTTTTTTAGTCTCGATAAAAGTGTTGCTTCTGACCAAATCCCTTCCTGAAGAAGCGAACTCATTAGAGGCTGTTGAAAACAGAGCTGAGAGAGTGAAGTCGGTTGCAAAATGGGCCTCTTTTGGAAGTTCTACAAAAAACCTTCTAAATGCCTCAACAAGAGCAATTCTTTTGGGTTCTAAATTTGAGCGACGCAACTCTCTAACCTGCTGGGAAAGGTCGGGAAACCGCTCTCTTAGGGAGGGGAATGGCATTTGAGCAGTTAAGGCTGCCCAGCTCTCTAGGGCATTAAAATCTACATTATTTCTTCTGTTGAGAGGAAGGTTTCCGGTGGATCGAAATAAAAATGACGGAAGTTCAAAATCTTTGATAAATTTAATCAGTTGTTGGAAGTTGTTTATTCGAGATTGTAATCCTTCACTCTCACGTCTAATGACGTTGGAATTCTTTTCATGAACCCAAATGTTGAAGCGGACCTGAGTGTGATTGAAACTATAACCCCGTAATCCTGGGGTTTGGGGAATAGATGTCCAAGCAGCAGGGAGAGGAGTAAGTCGGAAAGTTTGATGTTGGTGGGAAGAACCTCTTGCTATTAGTTCATCCCAGTTGACAGGAGATCCTCTGGGATTCAATACGGGATTCCAAACACCCTCGAAGCAAATAAAAGGAGGAACTCCATTAAGCTCCCACTCTTGTGGGGTTCCATCAAATATTACTTGTTTAGAGAGTTGTTTGAGTTGCGCAATAGACTCGGGCAGTAGGTGTATTCTTTCACAAGACTCTTCTTGAAGTTTGCAAACTTCCGAAGAGTCTATAGACCCCATGCGATCAGCAAAAAATGGAAGTCCACGATTGCTTGTTAAAAAGATAAGAAAGCCCTCAGGAAGCACATACATGTAGGCTGTACATTGAGCGTCCTGAAGTTCTCTAGTCCTACAAGCAGGAAATAGCTCAGTGCGGAGGTAATGAGAGTTATGAAAAGTACTATCCAATGTATGAGGGTTTCTGTTCCTCTCTCTTTCTTCTGCTTCTAATTGGTTTTGGAATAGGAGTTGTGTTGCTTTCCAAGTTCCCATTTGAAAAGTTGTAAATGTGAGGGTAGCAATGATATTGGCCTTATTAGAGAGCTTGGCATAGCGATTAGCGATTCCCATTATCAAAATTGAAGAAGCGCCATAAAGGTAGTTGATGTAGCGCTCATCCGCCCATTGCTTTAGATGATGTTCCACGAAAGGTCTCGAACAATGTAGGGAAGAGGCTAGAACAATTCCGTAGACTCTTTTTTGCAAATCAATCGCTGGGATCTTCCCTCTTCGCCCAATATAATAGACAGCTGCAACGAAGAGATTAATTGCTGACATTGTAGTAGCAGACGGAACAGCCATAACTGCCTTTCATGATTAATCGAAAATTGGAGCGTAACGGAGTCGAACCGTTGGCCTCAACAATGCCATTGTTGCGCTCTACCAACTGAGCTAACACCCCATGAGAAACGATTGTAATTATAACGTGAGTTTTTTTCAATCACATGCTAAGATGAGGTGTTATGAGTATTTTTGAAAAAGTAGAGCCCTGCCCCCCAGACCCCATTTTTGGGCTGGCGGCCCGTTTTAAGAAAGACAAAAACCCAAAAAAAATTGATCTGACAGTAGGGGTTTTTCGCGATGAGGATCTCAAGACGCGCACTCTGCGCTCTGTCAAAGAGGCAGAGAAGGTTTTGATGAAACTTGAGGAGGATAAGACCTACTTACCTATGGGAGGAAGCGACCCGTTTGTCAAGGAGGCTCAAAAACTCATTTTTGGAGAAGCCTTTTGCAAGGATGCGCGGGGAACTCTTTTTGGAGTTCAGTCTATTGGAGGAACGGGAGCTCTTCGTCTAGCTGGTGAATTTTTGTCTCTCGAATTGACGAAAACGGCTTATATTTCCGATCCCACGTGGCCTAACCATGTTGGTATATTCGAAGCATGTGGATTGGAAGTAAAAAAATACCCTTACTACGACAAGGAAAACCATATACTTGACTTCGAACGCCTACTGAATACCTTGTCAGGTGCTGCTGAAAATAGTTTGGTAGTTCTTCATGCTTGTTGTCACAATCCCACGGGATGCGACCCCTCGCAAGCGCAATGGAAAGAACTTTCAACACTCATCCTCAGAAAGAAGCTTGTTCCTCTCTTTGACTTTGCCTATCAGGGCTTTGGTCGAGGGCTTGAAGAAGATGCTTGGCCGGTTCGGTACTTTGCTGAGCAAGGGCACGAAATGTTTGTTGCATCCTCCTGCTCAAAGAACTTTGGACTATATGGGGAAAGAATTGGCTTATTGTCGGTCCTTGCTAAGAACGAGCAGCTCGCTCAAAACTCTGCCTCTGTTGTCAAGGGGATAGCGCGAGTCGCCTACTCAAACCCTCCAAGGCATGGGGCAGGAATTGTCACAACTGTGCTCCAAGATAGGGGGCTTTCTGAATTGTGGAGGGGAGAGGTCGATCAGATGCGCAACCGGGCTGAAGAGATGCGGTCCCTTTTGTATGACGCCCTGTCTGGGCAGTTTGGAAAAGATAGGTTCAGTTTTTTAAAAAGACGGCACGGGTTATTTTCAATGCTGGGGATCTCCCCAGAGCAAGTTGATCGAATGATTGATGAATATGGAATCTATTTGACTCGGAGTGGGCGGGTTAATTTAACTGGTTTGTCAGAAGAGAACATGACCTATGTCATGGAAGCAATTGTAAAAACAATGGGATGAGAAAAAAAAGTTATCGCCCCTACATTATCCTGGGCCTTGTTTTGTTGGGGCTTTTCTATATTCCTAAAGGAATTGTTGAAGGGGTTCGAACAACGGCAACGGGAGCAGCCGTTGGTCCAAAAGTTTTTGCTCATGCGAGCACGAGCGATATCGAAGAGCTTCAAGCAGAACTTCTTTTACTAAAAAATCAAAACAATACCCTCCGCCGGCGTCTCCTTTCTGAGGAAAGGATCAGCGTTCGCATCAAGCGAGTCAAAGAACTCATTACGATCAATGAGAAAAAGACTTCAGGTTTTTATGAAAGAAGAAAAAAGGCTGCTGAAGAGAGCCTTGAAAGAGAGTTGTTTTTCCGTTTCGCAGAGGTGGTTTACCGCGAAGCAGCAAATTGGAATGCGACGGTGTGGATTAACTTGGGTGAAAAGGAGATTGAGCTCAATAGCCCGGTGCTCAAAGGGGAAAACTTAATTGGCTTGGTGGAGTATGTTGGAAAACATCGGAGTCGTGTGCGGCTATTAACGGACTCTTTGTTAATTCCCTCTGTTCGAGTGGCTCGAGAGGGAGAATACTTGGCAAAGGGGGAGCTCTATGGGAGCAGTTCTGCTCTTTGGAGAGGGCGCTCTGAAATTTTAAAGGGAATCGGGTTTAACTACGATTTTGAAGATGAAGAGGGGCCTGCAAGAGAGCTGAGGAGTGGAAGACAGCTTGACCGGTTGAACAAGGAAGAAACGCTTTCATTGATGGATGTAGGAGACTTACTTGTGACAACTGGAATGGATGGGGTATTTCCAAAAGACATTCCTGTTGCAATTATCACTAAAATAGAAATCCTAAAAGAAGGATGTGTTTCGGCAGAAATTGAAGCCCGTCTTTGCGCGGGAAACCTTGATAATCTTCTAGATGTTGTCATACTCCCCCCTCTCATTCCTAATGAGGATGAATGATGATCCGTTTTAAGGGAGTTTGGAAAACCTTTCCACCAAATCACACAGTACTCGAAGATTTTAACTTGGAGATTCCAGAAGGGGAAACGCTTGTCCTACTTGGAAAAAGTGGGAGCGGAAAAACCACAGCCCTTCAGCTTATCAATCGTTTAATTGACTCAACAAAAGGCGAGGTTTTTGTTGGGGGCAAAAACATTCTCTCTTTAGATCCTATTTCACTGAGAAGAAACATTGGATATGCTGTTCAAGAAATTGGTCTTTTTCCTCATATGACAGTAGAGGAGAATATTGCGATTGTTCCAAAGCTTCTCGGGTGGGAGGAGAAAAAGATTGATCAAAGAGTCGATCAATTGATGGAAATGCTTGGATTAGAACCAGATAAATATCGGAAACGGTACCCCTTAAAATTAAGTGGGGGGCAGAGACAACGGATCGGTGTTGCACGTGCCCTTGCTGCTGACCCCCCGATTATATTAATGGACGAACCTTTTGGAGCGCTCGATCCCATTACTCGTGAAAGAACTCAAAAAGAGTTTTTGGAACTCAAATCAAAAATGAATAAGACTGTTGTGTTTGTGACTCACGATCTCTACGAAGCTGTTACAGTGGGGGATCGCATTGCATTAATGGATCAGGGAAAGCTGCTCCAAGTTGCAACCCCGCGTATGTTTGTTGAGAATCCTCCAAGTGACTTTGCGGATGATTTTTTGGGGCAGCACCGTTTTCAACTTTCCTTGCTTACCAAAACGATTGTGGAGTGTATGGACCCTTCTATTGGAGGGCAGTTAGAAACTTTCCCTCGCCTTTCTCCTCAGACGACTTTGATGGAAGCGCTTAACACCTTCAAAGAAGAAAATACAAAGGCATTACCAGTCTTTTCAGGATCCTCTTATCGGGGAGAAATACGAAAAGAGAAGCTTTTGGATCAAGTCCTTGATCTTTTAATGCAGGAACCAAAAAACTATGAAACTGCTGATCGATAAAACCTTAGAGCATATGGAGCTCACCTTTGTTTCTCTATTAATCGCCATGTTGATCGCGATTCCCTTAGGAATCTTTTTGGCTCGTTCTAAGGGAAAAGCGTCTCCCGTTATCCTTCGCGCTGTAGCAATGATTCAAACAATTCCTGGTCTTGCGCTGATTGCTCTTGTAGTGGTGGTTCTTGCGGCATTGCATGTCATTTTTCCTTTCCCGACAACAGGAATGCTTCCTGCTCTGATTGTTCTCGTGCTTTATGCTCTCCTTCCGATTCTTAGTAATACCTATACGGGCCTCTTGCAAGTGAGTCCCAACGTGAAAAATGTCGCGAATGCGATGGGAATGAAGCCAAAGCAAGTCCTCTTTTATGTGGAGATTCCTCTCTCATTGCCGATCTTGATCAATGGGGTACGTATTGCCATGGTTACAACGATTGGAATGGTGACTCTCACAAGTCTTGTGGGTTCTGGAGGTCTTGGGGATTTGATCGTTCAAGGGCTTCGGACCATGCAAATGGGGCTTGTCCTTGCAGGAACGCTTCCTGCAGCAATCCTGGCCATTTTCTTCGACGTTGTTTTAACAAAAGTGGGAAATCACTTCACAGCTGAATGCTGAGAGAGAGTTTCAAACACCCCTTCTCTGATCTCATCGAAGGAGCGCTGTTTCCCAAACGCACGTTCATAGATATCAGTGCGGATGGATTTAAGGGGTTCCTGCGCTTCTAGGTTGCTTTCAATAAATGAAAATATCTTGTCATACGAAGTGCTCGGAACGACCGTTCCACACTGGTGAAGGTAAGAGGAATAGTCTTTGGGCTTTTTCCACTGAGATCCTTCGAAAAAGAACATAGGACGATTATAATAAAGGAAGTCATATCCGATCGAAGAAAAATCTCCTAAATAGATATCCGTCCGTTTCAGCAGAGGGAGGACAAGGGGGTATTGGGAAAGAACAACGACATTATCAACGTCTCGGTATTTTTCTTCTAAGTGAGCGACATAGCCTGGTTTATAATGGATGAGCCAGGGGTGCAGCTTGATAATGAGGTTATAGTGGTCTGGAAGCTGCTTGGGGACAGCAAGGCCGACATCAGTAAAAGAAGAGGAGTGCTCTAAATCTTGCCATGTAGGAGCATAAAGAAGGACCTTTTGCTTTTTGGTAAAGAGAGAGAAAACCTCTTTTTCGACAAGATTATCGTAAAAAGTCGCGTGCTCTTCATAAAATGGATAGCGATAGTTCCCTGTCCTCACATGTCCCAGAGCCGTATCGAAAATTCCGCTTTCTTGCAGCCGCTCCTCCATGATGGGACCATAGGTAAAAAAATAGTGTTGATCTTTGAAGGTTTCAATAGACTTGTCTGAGTTTCCGTGCGGACAGTACCAAAATTTCATCTGTTTTCGGAAGATGACCTCGAAAAGAGGGCTTAAATCTTTGCGGTAGTTAGCACTAGAAACAAAGAGAAGGTTATGGTTATGGGCGAAATATTCCAGAATCTTTGCGTGGTGATCGATGTAAAGCATCTTGACTTGTGGATAGTAGGTTTCCATCACACCTGTCAAGAATTCAACATCAACAACGAGGGGCATTCCCATGATGTACGCAAGAGGGGCCAAATGGTCAAGGTGGTTGACCGAGTCTCCAGGTGCAAGGCAGATGCCGCACGCGTTAGACTGTTTCGGAGAGGATGTCATATATTTTCGCACGTGTTTGATGCTTGTCAAAGACCTCATTATACACGCGGTCTTGTATTTTTAAAAAGGATGCAGGATCGATTTCATCGATCTTTTCAAAAGGGTTTTCATTCGTATCAATAATTGTTCCACAGTGCGTGAGATAAAGCCCCTGATCCTCATTTGGATTACGGTTTTGAGGGTTATAAAAAAAGAGAGGGCGTCGAAATGTTAAAAAATCATAGCCGATCGAAGACATGTCTCCCAAGTATACATCGATCGATTGAAGCAAGGGGTAAATAGGGGGGAAATCTTCGAGAATGATCACATTTTCTTTTGGAGATTCCAGAGAACACTTTAGATGAGGGTGGGGTTTAATGATTAGATTCCAGTCTTTAGGAACAGAATTGATTAGAAAGGCGTGCGCGATCTCAAAAGATGAAGAGTTTTCATCGTCGTCCCACGTTGGTGCGTATAAAAGTGTCCTTCGTTCGCGATTTAGTGGGAGTTTTTCCTCTAGGATTTTTTGGTAAAACTCAATATGTCTTAAATAATACTCATACCGATAGTTTCCTAAAATGAAGAGCTCTTCTAGTTGCTCAAATGCCCCTTTCTCTTTGAGAAAACCAATCATCTTTTGTCCATACACAAAGGCCCGGCGTTCTTTTGAAAGCCCTTCCATAAAGTAAGAGGAGTGTCCTTTATCGGAGTTTCCATGTGGACACCACACGCTTATGAGATGTTTTTGATGGAGTGTTTCTGTGATAAAAAAAAGAGAATCAAAAAGATCCTTAGGGAGACATGAAATGACGACTTCAAACTGCGTCACCACTCGTTCTGCCATTTCAACCGGATCAAAATAGAGAAGATTTAAATCAGGATAATAGCTTTTTGCTAAACGTTCAATTTCAAAGTCTGTGACAACAAGAGGAATCCCTAAAAGACTTGCTAAGGGGGCTAAATGATCAAGGTAATGTGTCTGATTTCCATAAATCAGTGCTGCAATCTTTGGGAAACTCATATCTCCCTAATTCTATCACGAGTCTCCTTTATCTTCAGGATAATCGATAGTAATTAGGGTCAACTTCTTTCCCTGCACTGCTTCTGCATGCACGGCAGTGTTATGCATCTCTAAGGGCCCTTCTTTTAGGATCATTTCGCGTAATGACTTATTTCGAAGATGTTGCCCATGGATTTTGTCTGTCAACTCCTTTGCCCTTTGGTAGAGGTCCAGAGTTTCAGAGTCAATATCGACAATGGGGTCCAAGACCTCATCTAAGGTTGTTCCAATGGTATTTGGTGGCATAAGATCAAACAGCCTGCGCGTGAGTACCCCCCGGTCTTTGATAACCTTTTTAAGGCGTGCTGCTAATTTGTTGCATTCTCGATAAAGATCGTCTTTCAGTTCAATATCTCCAATCAACAGAACATATTCCTGCTGATTCATATTGCCCAATATCTCACGTCGCAAGTCAATTTCTTTAGATAAAGCGACTTGCAGCTGCTGATTGATCTCTGTCCACTTTGCCATTTTTACCCCCCGGCCGTACTACACTACTTGCAAATAGTATGCCAATAGAGCTAAACTCCTTGCTTGAAATGGAGTAGAATAATGGACACCGAAAAGCTGCGCCAGTGGTTCTTCAAAAATCGCCGCGACCTTCCTTGGAGGGAAGATCCTTCCCCCTACGAAGTGTGGGTATCGGAGGTTATGTTGCAGCAAACTCAAGTCAGCGTGGTAGTTCCCTACTTCAAAAGATGGATGACTCTTTTTCCCACCATTGCAAAACTTGCCGAGGCGCCCCTTGAAACAGTAATAAAAACCTGGGAGGGGCTTGGATACTATTCTCGGGCTCGAAACCTTCATGAAGGGGCTCGGTATCTCACTGAAAACCACGGCGGGGAGCTCCCATCATCAAGTGGCGAGCTAAAAAAGGTTAAAGGGTTAGGACCCTATACAATTGGGGCGATCCTAAGCTTTGCTTTTAAGGAAAGGGAGGCCGCCGTTGATGGGAATGTATTGCGAGTCCTTTCCCGCTTCTATGGAATCGATGAGCCGATAGATCTGGGGAAGGTGCAAAGAAAAGTATGGGAGCTTTGTGAGGCGCTTCTTCCTAAGAAGGAACCATGGATTATTATGGAAGGCCTTATTGAGCTCGGCGCCCTGGTATGCAAGAAAAAAGCCAGCTGCAGCTCGTGCCCTCTGAGAGAAGAATGCGTAGCTAAAAGAACTAGTAAAGCGGATTTACTCCCTCTAAAGAGAATCCGGGCGAAAACCATCCACCTCCATCGAGAGGTCGCAGTGATCCATACGGAAAATGCGCTCCTCCTCCGAAAAGGGGAAAACGGAAAGGTGATGGCAGGTCTATCTGAATTTCCCTATTTTGAAAGAGGGACCTCTATTGAGGATGCTCTTGATCTTTCCCTCACGCTTCTTTGCTCCCTTCCAAAGGTGACGCACGGATTTACAAAATACAAAGCGTTTCTCTACCCCCATCTCTATAGAGCTCTGCATAAGGAGATTAAAGGATATGAATGGATTCCTTTTGAAAAAATTCCTATGACTTCTTTCTCTTCTGGCCACCGACGAATTCTTCAAGGGCTGTCTGCAGCAGAGACTCAGGCACTTCCCAAGAAATTAATTGATCTTTTCCCTTGAAAAGGGTATTCTCTTCCCGGGTACTAACAATATATTTGGGGATTTCAATGAGTCGAGTTCAAGAACAAACTATGCGTTCTATGGCGCCTCCAGCGCTTTTCTTCGTTGCTGTTTATTTTGCAGGGTCTAAACGTTTGGTCCAGTATTTTCCTGGAGCGACTTCAGAAGGGCTGGCGTATTCCGCAGCAATGGGTAGCGTTGCGGTGATTGGTGGCAACTTGGCTCACAAAAAGGGCGATGGAGAGTGGAAAAGAGCGGGGTTTGTTATTGGAGGCCTTGCGCTGAGCACCATCTTAAGGCCCCATGTGGCAAAGGCTCTTATCGGACGTGCAGACCTGAACCTTAAAGCCTCATTTCGGTTTGCAATAGTGGAAGGAGTGCTTGTTGGCGGCGTTGAAATGTATGTGATGAACAGAGGGCCTTCGCAACCCCCTCGGGATTCAGTGCGCAATAAGGAAATTCATGAAAGTCGAGCCCTTGGAGGCATTTCTGTTGCTGAAATGAATCGGGATGCGCATCAAATCCGAGGGTTTGATAAAATGGTTCAAGAACCCTGGCTCTTAAAGCAAGCTCAGGAGCTCTGCAGGGGGAAAGCCTTTTGTATTGATGCCATCATCAATGTATCACTTCATGAAATACTAAACCTTGATCTGCTTCTTTCTGAAAATAGAGAAAATACACCGACTGTGATGCTTGTTAACTGCAAGAACCATTACAGCGTTGTGGTCTATGAACCGACTGAGAAACGGATCTATCGTTTCAATTCTCTTACAACAGAGATAAATGTGTATGAGCAAAAAGTCATAGACGCAATGCAAAGACTTTTTCCTGTTGATGAAGTGATTTGCAATAAAAAGGCACCTCAAAGAGGGGTAGACGGATGGAGATGTGCTTTCGAAGTCTTGTATTTCTTAGAGCATTTCTTGGCTGGATCTTCCATGGATAACGTGGATGCAGCGTCGCTTCCTATGGAATCGCTTGCGCGGAGGCTTGAAGTCTACTATAACTTCCTTAAGGACGTTCAATGCGCCGTTCCTGAGAGCCACAGAATGTACTTTGAGGTTGTTTTAGATGAAAAATCGGTGGAACAGCTGAAAAATCTTATGCAAAATGCATGCAGGAATGGTTGGGTAAAAAAGAGTGAAGGCGTAAGTGTGTTAGAGTTTCAGAAGCAAATTGAGTGTATTTTAATCAAGCTTTGGGCGATGGAACAAAAAACACACGGCACATTCCAAAAGCTTGTTGATGAAATGGGCGACTTTACAACAAACCAACGCTGTTTTCTAGATGGGGCTTTAAGTCGAATTGACTGGACAAGAGAGGCGATCTCAGGCCATTTTCGTCATGTCTATTATGAAACCATGCGGCATCCCATTAGCCCAGATTGACCTTTCTGATTGACGGAGAGTCTCTTAAGGATAAAGTGGCCTGCAGGAATTAATTGATCTTTTTCCGGTAAAAGAGTATCCTCTTCTCGAGTTTTAACGAAAAAATTTGAGATTTTGATGAGTCGAGTTCAAGAACAAGTTATACGTTCTATCATGCCTCCAGCGCTTTTTGCAGCTGCAGTCTATTTTGCGGGATCAAACCGTTTGATCCAGTATCTTCCTGGAGCGACTCGAAAAGGGCTGGGGTGTTCTGCGGCAATGAGTGGTCTTGCAGTCATTGGTGGAAATTTGGCTCATAAGAAGAGTGATCCAGAGTGGAAAAGAGCAGGACTCATTATTGGGGGTCTTGCGCTCAGCTCAATCTTGACTCCTTATATAGCCAAGGGACTTCTTAGACGTGTCGACTTGAACTTTAAAGCATCTTTTCGATTTGCTTTGGTCGAGGGGTTGATCGTTGGGGGCGTAGAAATTTATGTCATTGGCAGAAGGCCTTTGCCTGCGCCACCACGTGAACATCCCCCACGCGACAGGAAGATCAATGAAAGTCTAGAGCTTGGAGGCATTTCTGAGATTGAAATGTTGCAAGATCCTCATAAGATTCGTGGGTTTGATAAAAGAGTTCAGGGACCCTGGCTTCTGGGCCAAATTCAGGAGACTTGCAGAGGAAAAGCATTTTGCGTGGGCACCATCATTGCTGATGCTAATCGTGAGCGTTTGGACCTAGATGCTTTGCTTGCTGGGGCGAGACTTATACCAACTGTGATGCTCGTCGATAACGGCGATTATTACAGTGTTGTGGTTTATGAACCAAATGAGAAGTGGATTTATTGTTATAATCCTGTCTCAACAGATCAGAGCCCAAATGAGCAAAAAGTGGTTGGTAAAATGCAAGAGCTCTTCGAAGTCTATGGTGTTATCCATAACAAAAGCACGTCTCAAAAAGTTCTAGAAGATTGGAGTAGTGCTTTTCGTGTGGCTTACTTTTTGGAGCATTTCCTTGAAGGGTCTTCTATGGATAACGTGGACGCTGCGCGCCTTCCCTTAAAGTCGCTTGCTCGAAGACTGGATGTCTATTACCACTTTCTCTACGATTCCCAATGCTCCATTCCAGAGGATTGGCAGCTCTTTTATGATGGCGCATTGGAAGGGCAATCAGTGGAGCAACTGAAAAACCTTATGCAAAATGCGTGCAAGAATGGTTTTGGTGATATGGAGAAGTTTAGCAACCAAATCCAGTGTATTTTAGTTAAACTTTGGGCAATGGAACAAGAGAAGCGGGGTACATTTACGGAATTCGCGCGCGCGATGAGAGAGTTTACTGAGGGTGAACGAGCATTTTTAAATATGATCTTAGAGGATGTTGGACGCACAAAGGGAGCGATTGTAAACCGCTTGAATGAGGCCTACTTCAGTGAGTATGGAAAGACGATTGATCCAGAAGTTTAGGGACGCTTCCTAGTAAATTATTGTCGTTTTAGGTATCTCAAAGGTATATGACGACGTATGACTTTCAAATCCGAGATATGAACTGCTCCTCTTGTGTTGCAAAAATTGAAAAGCGCCTGATGGAAGAGGAGGGCGTTTCAAAAGCAACGGTTAACTTTGCAAGTGGAATGGCAAAAGTTGAGGTTGATCGAGAGTCTCTTAAGGCTGAAACGCTTTCTCAAATTGTCACTGATATGGGATATCCGATGTCCCTTAAAGGGGAAGAGGATGAATCAAACGCATCCCCGATCAATTGGTTAAAGATACGGACCATTGGAGCTGTCCTTTTTGCGGCTCCCCTCCTCATCCCGATGCTTGGAGGGCACCTGTCCTCATCGATTCAAATGGTGCTCGCAACCGTTGTTCAATTTGGCGCAGGATATTCATTTTATGTCGGGTCTTATAAATCTCTAAGATCTGGGACAGCGAATATGGATGTTCTTGTGGCCCTGGGAACAAGTGCTGCATATTTCTACAGTCTGGCTGCGGCGACTTTTCATTTTTCTTCCCATTACTACTTTGAAACGAGTGCTGTATTGATTGCTCTCATATTACTTGGTCGATTTTTTGAGCACCGAAGCAAAAGCCATGCGCAAAGTGGAATGAAGGCACTTTTGAAAATGGAAGCAAAAAGTGCACACATCAAGAAAGAGGGAGTGATTGAGGAGGTTTCAATTAATTTAGTTTCGCATGGTGACATTGTCGTTGTCCGCCCAGGAGAAAGTGTACCGGTTGATGGGGAAGTTGTAAGCGGCTTTTCTCATCTTGATGAATCGATGCTCACAGGAGAAAGTATTCCTGCGCGGAAAGAAAGAGGGAGCATGGCATTTGCTGGGACAATAAACATGGACGGAAGCTTAGAAATCCAAGCAACGCGTCTTGGGAAAGAAACGAGTTTAGGAAACATTATTCGCCTTGTCGAGGAAGCACAAGGTTCAAAAGCTCCGATTCAAAAACTTGCCGATAAAATTTCAGGGATATTTGTCCCCATTGTTTTGGGAATAGCGCTTCTCACTTTTCTTATTTGGGGATTTGGTTTTCAAGATTGGACCGAAGGGCTTGTTAGCGGCATTGCTGTTCTTGTCATTGCCTGCCCTTGCGCTCTTGGCCTTGCTGTTCCCACAGTGATTATGGTTGCCTGCGCTGCAGGAGCTAAAGAAGGAGTGCTCATCAAAGATGTTGAAGGGCTGGAGCGAGCGGCGAAAGTAGATACACTTGTTGTGGATAAAACGGGAACTGTTACGGAAGGGAAATTATCCATCTCTTCCATTCACTCTACTCTTATAGATGATGCTTTTTTGATAAAAGCGGCAACCCTTTCGCGCCATTCGAATCATCCCATTTCTGAAGCAGTCACTGCGTATGCTGGGAATCTACCCCTTGAAGATGTGAAAGATTTTAAAAACCATAGTGGAAAAGGCCTTTCAGGAAAAGGGCTCCTATTAGGGTCTCCAAAATTCTTGGAGTCTGAAGGGGTTAGCTTAGAAGGTTTTCCCCTTGAAAGTGAAAAAGATGTTGTTGTTGCCGTAGCGGAAGGAAAAAAATGTATCGGGTATGCCACGCTTTCGGACCAAATAAAAAAGGATTCTAAAAAAGCAGTAGAAGAACTCCACGCTTTAGGGAAAAAAATCTACTTGCTGAGTGGCGATCGAAAGCCTGTTGTTGAAGCCGTTTCAAAAGCTCTTTCACTTGATGGGTTTTATGCTGAGGTTCTTCCGGAAGATAAGGCAAAAGTGATTGAGGAATTTCAGAAGAAGAAGAGGGTTGTTGGAATGGTGGGGGATGGAATTAATGATGCTCCCGCCTTGGCCCTTGCTGATGTGGGGTTTGCGATTGCTTCCGGAACAGATGTTGCGATGGAAAGTGCTTCAATTGGGCTCATGAGAAGCAATCTTACCAATCTCAATGTTGCTCTTCGCCTTTCAAAAAAAACTTTCGTCAAAATTAGACAAAACCTCTTCTTTGCCTTTTTCTACAATACGATTGGAATTCCCCTAGCCGCCCTAGGGCTTCTCAACCCAATGATCGCAGGGCTTGCCATGGCGCTCAGCTCTATTTCAGTCGTTCTAAACTCCCTGTCCCTGCGAAAATCCTGAACATGGGGATGTTCAAAAATGGGAAATAAGGTAGAATGGATTCTTTTATCTGAACGCGAGAGCATGCTATGGATATAGAAATCGATTTACCGAAACGGATGTTGTTCGATTGGAAGAAGTTATTAGTATATATCGTCCCTGCGGCGCTTCTTGCAGGACTCTTAATTACAAAGGTAGGAACCCATAAAGGGCGTTCTGAAGGGGAGTATATTACTGCTACTCATGCTTTTGTTAAGTGGGACCAGATTTTGGATCAGGGGGCGGAAGAGTTTGCGAGTTTGCAGATGGTGATGAAAAAACATCCTGAGCTTCATGCTCATTATGACGCTTTAATCGGTCAGAATCTGCTCTCCACTCACTCTCCAAAAGAAGCCGAGCCTTATATCGAACGGACTCTTAAGAGAACTGATCAACCTTATTATTCTGATTATGCTCGAACGTCCCTCCTGATTAGCGAGGCAAAATATGAGGAGGCAAGGCAAAGCGCAATCCTGCTGAAGCAGCAAATGGCTGATGATTCGTCTTTTTGGAAGAATGGAAAGGACAACTCTGCCCTTTTTGCCTTTAATTTGCTTCGAATCGCCACTCTTTCTGAGCAGCTTGGAGACCAGGAAGGCGAACAAAGCGCCTGGAAAGAGTTGAAGCGTTATGGAGGATGGGAAAAAGGCACGGAAGCAGACGAAAAAATTGGGCATGCTGGATTCAAGCAGCTCTTAAGCCACTTTACCGTGCAAGAAACGTCGCTCCTTGACTATATCGCATCAAGAGAAGAGGACCTTAGCAAACGGTAATTTGCTTATTGTCCTTCCCCATCATCTTTCAACTTTGTCACTGACGAAGCAGCTTTGTGCATCCCTGTTCCTCCTACAAGACCTAGGAAGAAAAAGACAAGCGGAGGTAGGAAAAATGAAATGATAACTCCAACGATTGCAAGTACAAGCTTAGTTGCCTTTTCTTGTTTGAAAACAAACCCAAAGGCAGCTTTTGCTGCTTTTTCAATCTTTTTAGGAAGCCATATTCCGAGAATTCCCCCCACACCTGCTAGGAAAACACTCCACGCGGCGCCAAAGAAGATGAATGTTAGCAAAGTCGCTAATAGAAAATAGAGTACGAAGAAGATCTCAAATCGATACTTCTTTCCAAAATTTTCAAGCTCTTGAACGCTAACGCCTTCTTTTAATTTCTTATCCATTGTTTCTCTCGTTTTTCAAAACCATAGAAGCACCAAGCCTATACTTAGTTGCCCCTACACTCGAGTTTAAAAGAAAATAAATTTTTTGCCATCTAGATGTTTTCTGTTTTCTTTGAAATTTTTCATTAAATTGAATAATATAAACGCGATACTGACTCTGAACTTTTTTTAGATGAGAAGCAATTGATAGCGAAAGAAAGATCGTTAATTCATATCCACAATAGCATCAATCTTTTAAATAAGGTTTTCCTACTACTGCTCATTTTTGCTCTTGCCATTCTTTTATTGAACATCTTCACCAATTCATTAGAGAAAGGCGAGGTTGTCATGCCCAAAAATAAGAAAATGAGCCCTTCAGTCTCAGTTTCTGAGTATGAAAAGATAGGCGAAGGCCCTCTTGCTGTTGATTCAGAGCTTCAGAGTTTTCCTTTTCCTGATTTAAGCGGCAAAATTCTCTTTCTTGCCCGCTCTAATCGCCCAGATAGTGAATTTATAGAGACACGTTATCTGTTGGGTCTAAGGGGGACGCAAGAAAAGAGGGTAGTAATGCAAGAGCAAAAGCTGTATCTAACTTATGAAGAAGACCATCTTATCTTTTCCGAGAAAGCAACACCTCTATGGATCAAGCCAAAGCAAAACGTAGAGGGGAGAACCACCTTGCAAATGGGAATCAATTTGGTCTCCAACCAAGGAGTCGTGCTTCTTTCTGAGACAAGAGAACATCTGATTAAAGAAGACTGGAAGCCGTTAAAAAAGGAGCAGGTAGCTCATCCTGAGCTGATTGCAGGGATTGATGCTTTCGAAGGTGCTAGATGGTGGCCAGCCGATCGCCTTTTTGATCAATATGCTGGAGAGGAATACCAAATTTACAAAGGGCTTGAGCGTCTAGAAATTCCTGGAGAGCAAATTTTATTTGCTGAGGAAGGGAGAACCTATGTTTGGAAGGAAGGAAAATGGTGTGTGGGTAATGCGGAGGGATATCCTCTAGCAAGGGTTAAAGAGATTACTCCTTTCAAGATGAGCTTTGAGCTTTGGGATCCATCAGGAATTGAAACTGTCCATATGACTTTTAATCGAGAAAGAGCGCGTCCCATAGCGATTAGATTGGAAGAGCTTTTTACTCGTCTAAGGCAGAGAACCTCCTCGCGAGTCTCTTGTCGCATCGATAATCGAGCGACAATATTGAGAGCTGGGGATTGGCTTTTTCGTACAGATAGAGGATGGCATACCGTTAAAAACTCCTATGAGGTTGATGCAATTGTAAAGTTCAAAGTCATGGGAGAACTTTTCATTTTTGATGGATTGGAAAGTAGCGATGGGAAAAAGGTTTTTTGTGGATCGCTCTTTGATCCAATGCGCACAGAGCTCCAATCCGTTCGCCTCCCTATTTCGCAAATGAAGACTCTTGAACATTCTCCTCCCACTAAAAAGGGGAGATCGACTAAAATTCGTTCACCGGCTTCTAGTGAGATAGAGAGAAGTCATTCAAAACTGAAATCGCATCAGAGATTGCAGCCAATAGAGGATTACGAAGTTTTTGAAGAATAGAATCGCTTTCCTATTATTGTGTATCTCCGCTTTACATGGGCAAACCATTGAAGAAAAGCGGGACTCCCTCCTTCTCCAGAAGGAAGAGAAAGAGCTTCGCAGTTTTTTAAACGAAATCAATAGCCAACTCCGAAAGCTTCGCGTTTCAATGGAAGAAAAATATGAACTCGTCAATGAGTATCATAAAGATGGGGCGGGAGAAGAGGAATACGAAGACCTTCTAAAGGATGTGAATGGGCTGCGCCATGAAATTCAAGATCTTGAAAAAGAATGGCATGATTTAGCTGTTAACGAGGCAAAAAAAGAAGACGAAGGATATGCGCTGTGGGATCAAGAAGAGACGACCCTTTCTCAGTTGATTATGGAATACGGTTCAAGCGACTATCTATATGTGATTCCCCCGGAAGTCTTGTCGATGAAACTTCATATGCACTCTGACATTCCGATCCCTCGTGAGTCCTGGAATGATCTCCTAGAAATAGTCCTTTCCCACAATGGGATTGGGGTCAAACAGCTTAACTCATATACACGACAGCTTTACATATTGAAGCAAGACTTGGTTGCAGTAGACCAGATTCTCAACAACCCCCGCGACCTTTTGCGCATCCCTCCAAAAACACGTGTGGCTTATGTTTTCTCGCCCCCTCCAGAAAGAATTAAAGGAGTGTCCCAGTTTTTTGAGCGGTTCCGTGATCCTAAAATGACTTTTGTTTATCAGGTGGGGTATAAGATAGCAATCATCTCTTCCAAAGAAGAAGTTGAGAAGCTCCTAGCCCTTTATGACGCTGTGTGGGAAAAGGAAAACGAAAAACTTACGCGCGTTTTTCCGATGAGCCGATTAAAGCCTGAGGAAATGGAAAAGATCCTCATTGCCTATTTTGGTGATCTAACTAAAAAACCACGGGTCGGTTTAACAAAAGGAGAAGGGGATGACTTGGTTATCCTTCCTCTTAGGAACGAAGGATCCTTAGTTCTGATTGGTCCAAAAGATATGGTCGAGCGTGCAGAGCGTATCATTAAAGAGACAGAAGGACAGATTGAAGATCCGATGGAGATGACAGTCTATTGGTATACATGTCGTCATAGCGATCCACTTGATGTTGCCGAAGTCTTAGAAAAAGTCTACGCGTCCCTCATTTATTCAGGGATTGAAGGGCAAGCGCCTCGTCCAGATGGGAGTTCTCTCCCTCCGACCCGTTCCCTAGAACCTTCCCCTGAGCCACAACTTTCTCCCCCAACGTACGGTCCTCCTCCCTACTCTACTGTTGTGCACCCTCCGACAGCGGTTGCTGCAACAATAGAAGCACAGAAGGAAAAGTCATTTACTACCAATTTCATTCCTGATCCAAAAACAGGTTCAGTCATGATGGTTGTGCGGCGTGACACACTTGATAAGATTAAGAATCTAATCCGGAAGCTTGATGTTCCAAAAAAAATGGTTCAGATTGAGGTTCTTCTTTTTGAAAAGAGGATAAAAAACCAAAATGATTTTGGCCTTAACTTATTGCGTTTGGGTTCAGCTGCAACCGATACTCATAAAACTGGTTTGCGATATGAAACGAGCCCAGGACATGCTAGCAAGGGAATTGTAGACTTCTTCATTTTTAGAAAAAAACCGAGCGACTTTTGGCCAGCATTTGATATCGCTTATAATTTTTTGATGGCGCAAGAAGATGTTAGAATTAATGCAGCACCTTCTGTCACAACACTCAATCAAACCCCTGCGCAGATTTCTCTTGTTACGGAAATTTCAATCGATAATGGAGCTGCACCGATTGATTCGAATCAAGGAACAGCATTTCAAAAATCATATTCGCGGGCGCAATATGGGACCACGATGGTGATTACTCCAACCATTCATGATCCCGAGCACCCCGACGATGAAAAACATTTTGTTACGCTTGAAACCAATATCACCTTTGATACGATTAAAAAGAACACGCAGGAAGATCGCCCTGCTGTTAGTCGGCGCCACGTTGAAAACCAAGTGCGCGTCATTGATGGTGAGACGGTAATTTTGGGAGGTCTTCGTGAAAAGACAGCAGAAGATTCTAGTAGCAAGCTTCCCTTTTTGGGAGAACTGCCTGGAATTGGAAAGTTTTTTGGGGATTCCCGAATGACTGATGAAACAACCGAAATGTTTATTTTTATTACCCCAAAAATTGTCTTCGATGTGAAAGGTGAGCATGAAAAACTGCGGCTAGAAGCGCTCATGAAGCGGCCGGGAGATCTCCCTGAATTTCTAGAGCGGATTCAGGAGGCGAAGAAGCGAAGCAAAAAACGTCTCTTTGATAATAGTTTGAAACTCCTTTTTGGAAATGTCGATGGCTGATGTAGGAGATGATTATCTTTTTGCTGATCGCTTTGGCCTTACTTCCATTTATGATCTTTCAAACAGCCCTTTTGTTGCCGAGGGAGTTCAAAAGCTTCCCTACGCTTTTGTCAAACAGAAACTCGCACTTCCCATTGAAGAAAAGGAAGGAAAGTTAGTCGTTGCGATTTCCCACCCCTATGATTTAGAGGTGCTAGAGGAAATTCGATGTATCACTGGGCAAGACATTGAAGAGGTCTTTTGTCCTCAAGCATCTCTCGAAGAGGCGATCGAAAAATGTTATCACCAGGGAGAGAAAGAAGCCTCTCAGTATATTGAAGGCCTCAAAAAAGGGGGGAAGGACTCCGTTATTGAAGGGAGTGAAGATGAATATGACCTCCTTGATAAACAAGATGACTCTCCCACTGTCCGTTTGCTAAATATGATCATTATCGAAGCGATTCAACAGGGCTCCTCTGATATCCATTTCGAACCGCTTGAAAATCAAATGGCAATTCGGTACCGGATAGATGGTGTTCTTCAATTTCGTCACTCCCCCCCTCCAGATCTTTGTAAACAACTATTAACGCGTATCAAGGTGATGGCAAAGATGGATATTGCGGAGTATCGCCTTCCTCAAGACGGACGGATCAAGCTTCGGATGGGTGGAAGGCAAATCGATTTTCGCGCAAGCACGGTACCTGTTGTGTATGGAGAGCGTATTGTTCTTCGAATTCTCGATAAGAGCAATATCGTCTTAGGCCTCGATAAGATTGGAATGGAAAAAAAGACTCTAGAAAACTTTCAAAAATTCATCCATCAAAACCAAGGGATTGTTCTTGTCACAGGTCCGACAGGAAGTGGGAAGACAACGACTCTGTATAGCGCGATCAATGACATTCACTCGCAAGAAGTCAATGTGATGACCATTGAAGATCCCGTTGAATATAAACTTGCGGGAATTGCACAAATTGGCGTGAATCCAAAAATCGATCTTACGTTTGCAAAAGGGCTCCGCCATATTTTAAGGCAAGACCCTGATGTGATAATGATAGGAGAAATTCGGGATAAAGAAACTGCAGAAATTGCCATTCAATCTTCACTTACTGGTCATTTAGTTTTAAGTACACTACATACCAATGATGCCCCTTCAGCTCTTACACGACTTGTTGATATGGGGATCGAGCCCTACCTTCTTTCTTCTTCAGTACTTGCTATCTTGGCACAACGACTCGTTCGCCGTATCTGCGGCGGATGCAAAGAAGCCTACATGCCCACCTCTCAAGAACTCGAGGATTTGCAGCTGAAGAAAGGAAAACTCTATAGAGGCAAAGGATGCAATGCTTGTTTTGGTTCCGGTTATCGAGGTCGAGTGGGAATCTATGAACTCATGCCCGTTACGGGGCCGATCAAACAGCAACTTCTTCTGAGTGCGGATGCAAGTGCGTTGCAGAAAACTGCGATGGAATTAGGAATGGCATCTCTTCGCTCTGAAGGAGGGAAACTAGCGCAAGAAGGCATTACAACGACTGCTGAAATCCTTCGGGTCACTCGGCAATTAGAACTCTACAATTAGTGAGATAGGTTCATGGCACTCTATCAATATACAGCATTTTCAGGAGAAGGTCGGCGCAGGATGGGGATGATCAACGCCGACTCGATCGAGCTTGCTAAAGAACGTCTTCGGAAGCAGCAAATTCTTGTTACAAAATTGGTTTCCTACACGAAAAGAGGAGACCAGCTTACTCTTTCTTCAGCACTATTAGTTGGGTTTACAAGAGATCTTCATGTTCTTCTTAGAGCAGGATTGCCTCTATACGATAGTCTCCTAACTCTGGAAGAAAAATATCGCCGTACCAAACTCCACCCCATTTTCCTTGATTTGTGTGATCAAGTGAAAGAAGGACGCCTTTTTTCAGAAGCCCTCAAGGATTATCCTAAGGTTTTTGATCCGGTTTATCTCTCCATGATCAGAGCTGGGGAGAAATCTGGATCTTTGCAACAAAGTTTTGCAGAGCTTGAAAAGCTTATAGGCCGGGATCAAGCATTAAAGAAAAAGCTTTCTTCCGCCATGATTTACCCTGCCTTTCTAGGAGTTTTTTGTCTCACAGTTATTTCTGTCCTCCTCTTTTTTCTCATTCCCTCGATGAGCGAGCTTTTTGAAGAGAGGCAACTTCACCCAATGACAGAAGCTGTTTTAACGCTTAGTCACTTCTTAAATGCGCACACTTTCTTTCTTTTCATGACAGGTGCTGGCACTCTGTTATTTTTTCTTTTTTTCCTCCGCCATCCGAGAGGTCAAGAAAAAGTAAAACAGGCCATGCTCCATGTTCCTATTGTCAAGCGGCTTTTCATCGAAACCATTATGGCACGTTTTTGCCGTGTTTTTTCCATCCTTTTTAATGGGGGCGTATCGATGATAGAATGCCTTCGCCTCGCAAAGAAAGTGATGAAGCACCCCTCATTTGAAGAGATTGTAACCGAGGCAGAGAAAAAAGTTCTTGAAGGGCACCGCCTGTCCGAAGAGTTTGAGAAGTCTCCGCTCATCCCGACCCTTGTTGTTAGAATGCTCTCAATCAGCGAAGAGTCAGGTCGGGTTGCCGAGATGATGAATCATCTCTCAGATATTTATGAAGAAGATATTGAAAGAAGTTTAACACGCCTGACCTCGTTTGTTCAGCCAGTGATGCTTCTTTTTTTAGGTGTAGTGGTTGCAGTGATCCTTTTAGCGGTCCTTCTTCCCCTTACCGACGTCAGCTCAATTTTACAATAAGGAAGAACCATGAAGAAAAAATATGCAATGACCCTCCTTGAGATCATGATAGTGATCTTCATCATCGGCATTATCGGAAGTGTGATTGGTTACAACATGCGAGGGAGTCTCGATAAAGGAAAAGCGTTTAAGACAAAAGAAGGTGTGAACAAGCTTTATGAGATTGTTCAACTTGAGGAAGCCCAAGGAACACTTCTGGATCCCGATCTAGACCTTAAGACAGCGGTGGAGCGGTTAATCACAAACTCTGGGCTTGTTCGGAAGCCATCAGATCTGATGAAAGATGGTTGGGGAAATACCTATGAGTTTAAAAAAGGAGGTAAAGACGAAAAGGAATTGCGCATCACCTCAGACAAATATGAGAATTATTGTGAGGCCAAAGGAATTCAAGAACGGTACCCATGGGACAACGACGTGGATTCACACTCATAGAGCTTTTCCTCACCCTTGGCTTGATTGCTATGGTGGGAAGTGTTCTCCTCATTCAGGCAAAACCGATGCTTGATCGGTATCATTTTCGCCAAGGGGTTTCAAAGCTTGAGCGGGAGATTCGGTTTTCTAAGCGCCTTTCTGAGGTGGCCCAT
Source organism: Simkaniaceae bacterium (assembly GCA_018399055.1). GTDB lineage: Bacteria > Chlamydiota > Chlamydiia > Chlamydiales > Simkaniaceae > Neptunichlamydia. Next base: position 304,949 of record CP073762.1, read on the forward strand.
GCAGATATCGAGTTTCAGATTGAGGACACAAAGGCTGGACTAGAGTGCACTCGGTTAACCGATGAACCACTCGACCTTCCCCGCACCTTAGATACAGTTATCAAGATCCCCCACCTTCATCTAGAAGAAAAGAAAAATCTTTCTGTGACCTTTACTGGTTCAGGGGCATTGATAGGAGAGAAGCACTTTACCGTTTCAAATAACAAAGAAAAATGGGTCGTGCGGGTACCCGCCCATTCGACTCATCTTATCGAACACCGATAGGCCTATGGTATTCGTCATAAAAAATTTCCCTTGTGGAACCATTAGGAAGGTTCATCCTAGAAAGGCCTGAGGGGCCATACTCATACGTTGCTATTTCTTGCATGGGATCTACTGTTTGAACAAGCCTGCTAAATGAGTCATAAGAGTAGCGCGTTTTTCGATATGAAGAGTCGGTATGAGAGATCAGGTTTCCTGAAGCGTCGTAGCTAAAGCAAGATGTGTTTCCTTGTGAGGAGATTTTTGTGATGTGGTCACGGTTATCATAGTTGTAATCGATGGTTTTTCCCAGGGCTTTGACCGTGCTTAATCGATGTCGTTCATCATAATCTCTGGTGATAGTGATCCCGTTGGGGAGTTCGATTTTGGTAGGGAGTCCTTGGTGGTTGTAGGTGTAGGTTTTTTTTTGGCCGCCTGGGAAAGTGATAGATTCTGGGAGATTCGAACCGTTTTGATAGGTATAGGTTGTGAGATACATTGGATTTCCTTCGATCAAAGACTGCCCATTAGACATTGCAATAGAGGATAGAACAAAAGGATGGTAAAGGGCGATCAAACGTCCTAAGGAGTCATATTCGTAGATAGATTTGATCCCTTCTCCATTGATCTTTTGTATGAGCTGACCTCGAGAGTTATATGAAAAGTACTGCGCTCCTTCGTAGTGGCTCGCAATCTTGGAAACCCTTCCTGAAGCGTCGTACTCGTATTCCACTTCAAGTCCACTGTTTGTGACAACTTTTTTTGGGCCAGTGCTCTGGCCATAGGTAAACTGAATGTCTCTACCCAGCCCATCTTGGATGAGCTGAGGACGATACTGAGAGTCAAAATGATGTTTGTAAGAAGAGGTAGTACTTGCAAACCCCGCAGATCGATTACTGAGGTTAAAGTCTTGGGTTACAAGATGGTTTCCGATGGCTTGCTGCGTCGCGCGATGGTATTTGTCGTATTCGGCTTCAAAGACCTTATTTCCTAGGCCGTTGTAGATTGAGGAAAGCCTACTATTTTCATCATAATCATAGCTTGAGAGACTGCCCTCATTGTCTCTCACATCTTGGAGCCGTCCTTTAGAATCATAATCGTAGAAAAGGGTCTTCCCCCCAGGTCCGGAAACGGACGTCAGCAGAGCTCCTACATACTCTAAGATAAGAGACTGTCCTGAAGAATGGGAGATTTCTAGATAGTGTCGTCAAGAAATTTAAATAGTGATATACTTCAGCAAATTATTTCATCTGCAAGGAGAATTTGCTATGACTATTTCTGCGCATCGCCGCCACGATATAACGGATAAAGTTTGGAAGTTACTGGAACCACACTTACCTGGCCGTCATGGAGGTTGGGGGTCAGTTGCTCGAGATAATCGACAATTTATTAATGCAGTTTTCTGGATTTTACGTACAGGGTCCCCTTGGAGAGATTTACCCCCTGATTATGGAGATTGGAAAAACACTCACCGCCGTTTTTGTCGTTGGCGAGATAGAGGCATATGGGAATTGTTGCTTGAAAAAACAGTCGATGAACCAGACTATGAGTGGCTGATGATTGACGCCAGTCATATCAAAGTTCACCCACATGCAGCAGGTGCAAGAGGTGGAAATCAGGAAATGAGTCGCACAAAAGGGGGCTTAATACCAAATTACATTTGGCCGTGGATGCGCATGGTATGCCGATCAGAGTTGCTATTACGCAAGGTACCACAGCAGATTGCACGCAAGCAGGCGTTTTGATAGAGGGTCTGACCGCTGAATATTTATTTGCTGATCGCGGGTATGATAGCGATGTTATTGTTAAGCAAGCAGAAAAGCAAGGAATGAAAGCGGTTATTCCTCCAAGAAAAAACAGAAAATTCCAAAGGAAATATGACAAGCACCTATACAAATTGCGCCACTTAGTTGAAAATGCCTTTCTACATCTAAAGCGATGGAGAGGAATCGCAACCCGATATGCCAAAAATTCGACATCTTTTTTGGCTGCTATTCACATTCGTTGCTTGGTTCTATGGTGCAAAATCTCTTGACGACACTATCTAGTATCATCAAAGATCAAAGAGTAGGGATAGCTATTTTCAAATCCATAGCCAAACAAAATGCCCATGAGGCAAACTACTTCAGGAGTTGTTTGTTCGCTATTGAGGATGTGGTTCCAGAAGAGGGAGTCTTCATTTAGAATGTCAAAAACTATTTCGAGAGGATCAAAATCAAATCCCACATATTTCTGAAAGAGGAAGTAGTTTTTATGTATTATAGTTGCTGTTTCCATGACGTTAACAATGTAGACAAAATCTAATTGACTCCCTTTTATGGGAAAGTGGGCGATGATGTATTTTTGCATGCGTTCTTTATCAAGGCTGTTTTCCCAGAGCCGCCATGTTTCTTCAAAATCGTATTTTGGTTCCCATTCGATTTTTTTTTGAGCTTTTAAGGACGTTTTCTCCTCCTGGGACAGCTTACTTAGATATTCTTTGCGAGACCGTTCTTTCTCTTCTTTTGCACGGTGATCTAAAATCAATTCGGTCATTGGCTTGCTTCCATGAAGGGTAAAGGCAGCACTTTCAATGAACAGAAATCTGACATAAAATTCATTCCATCGAGCTGTACCTTTAGCCTCTCTTTGAGAACAAGAAGGTGTAACAAATAAAATTGAAAATAATAGCCAAACGATCGTATGCCTCATCCGTATGTAAAAACCTATGATTTGAAAGGAGGTAACCTATGAAACTTAAGTCATACATCCTGGTTCTACTAAGCATTTTCAGTGTAGGATGTGCAGATAGTTTTACTCAAAACTATTTTGAGGAGCAGACTATTAATGAGAGTTTTTTCACTGAGTTGGTGTCTGATTTTTCTGCTAGTATTGAGAGGTATACTGAAGACAAGATATATATAAAGCCTGACAGCATCAAAAGTACCCATCTAGGGATGGTGTTAGATCAAGGCAATAAGGTGTTGCACTTACCTGTGGTTTTTTCAGATCGCTGTGGAGCATTCGTTCCCATGAATGAAAATGAGAGGCCAGTTTCAATAACATATTGTCTTGGTTGTGGATGGGTGAAGTTTGAAGGTGATCCATGTCGAAATCCTAAATGCCGGCTGAAGAAATAAGGGAGGCTTTTTAGAGGTTTTCCATTAGCTTCCTTCTATGAAGGGAGGGGCTCTGTTGAAAAAACCATTTTTCAACAGAGCCTGAAGGATATACGGAATTATCGAGTCTGTAGATACAATTGCATTTTTGGTTTCTTCTTTGGCCGTTTTGATATCAGGTATTAATAAGCTTCCACTGATCTGTATTGTATCGCTTTCTTTTGTAACAATAGTGTTTTCTTGGTTCCCTTTTAGAATGTACGATAAGCTTAGACCAAAGGAACTTGCTTAAATTCTTTTGATGTTGGGAACGAATTATATGATCTATTCACTGAGGGTTCTCAAGTAGAACCAATACTGGAGATTGGTGATCCCAACTTTTGCTCGATGATGGTTTACTAGAGGATATATTTACTTAGTATATGACTTCTGGTTGGCTTTATTTTAGATGTTTTACTCGGATTTCGACTGTATTAGCATACCCAAGACGGTCGTAGAACGTTGCTATACTTTTGTTGGCACTGCAAACTGCAAGACGAGAAAATTCACATTTTTCCTTTTTAAAATAGTTCTCGGCTTCTTTAATCAATCTTTTTCCTAGTCCTGATTTGCGTTGGGACTGACAAACATAAACTTCAATCACTTCGCCATAATATGTTAGGTTACTATCAAAGTAGGAGTTTTTTTGAATTTTGAAGGTTATAAATCCAACTAACCCTTCTTGACCCTCAGCAACTAGCAAGAGAGGGTCACTCTCATTAATCGACTTGATTATATATTCGTGAATTAATTCGACTATTTCTGGGCGATCACCAACGAAGTATACGGGGTTCAGTTTGTGGTGTAAGTGAAACTGCTCTCGAAACATTATGACAACTTTATCGATATCTTCGTGCTTCGCTTTTCGAATTATATAAGTCTTTGGTGGCTTTTCCATAATGCTTTAGTTTTGTTTTTTTATAAGTTTGGAAAATTTCTTTTATTTAGGGTCGGTTCCCTTTGAAAACCCTCAGTATGGACTCCTGGAGTATATAAGTCATGTTCTGTTCCCTTTTTTAGTAAATGTCCCAGCCAGGTGAACTCTTTTAAGAGGTGGGGTTTTAGAGGTTTCTTCGTGACTTTTAAAAGAGCAATCTGGTTTTTTCCAAACCGGTCGATGCACACCTGCTTAGTATGTGACTTCTGGGCAGGGCTTGCATAAACTCTCATCATGCAGGTGTTTCTTCCATTAGTTTTTAATTTACAAAGATAAGAGCGGTGTCCTATCATCTTTCGGAAAAGGATTTACTGGAGAAAATCACTATGAAAGTCATGGCGCCAAGTAGTGGGGGTTTTAGGTCTTTTGCTCTGCCAAAAGAAGACCCTCCTGTCAATCTAACCACTCTTGCAAAAGAGCTTCCCTCAACACATCGTCTGTATCAGACGGTAGTTAGTGTGCGTGGTTTTGATTCTGAGTTTGGATTTACTCAAGAACTCAGTGATCAAAAATTTGAGGAAATCATGGCACTTGCAAACAGTGCTTTTAGAGTTACCTGCAAAAATCCGGATGAAGAGCAAATTGTTCAATATATTCACTTGCATGCTTCAAGTAAAGTCCGTCAAGTTCTCAGTGATTTGGTTTCTAAGGTTGAGCAGGTTATTGAGTATCAGAAGTACATTCAGCAGGAATACATACATGTTGGCTCGGAGTTGCAACAGACGCTTGACCGTGTAGACCGACTCTATGCCCTAACCAAAAAGTATTCTCATTTGATATCTAGGACTATAGGTGGTTGGGATGTCTTAGAAATAAAATTCAGAATAGATACATATAGCAAAAAGCTCCCTCCTCCTTTGATTATTCGTTTCTTTGAGTCGGCGGGAGACTTCCTTTGTTGTACCTCCTCTAGGAAGAAGTCATACCGTCATTGCAGTAGTTATTCAAGCCATTCCTCTACTAGTTTTAGTTCTCGAGATGGCTTACTGGATACTCAAAGAAGAATTCAGGAGAGTCGAAACAGAGTGTGGGAAAATAAGGTGGATATGCATCAACGCAGCCAAGCAAACTATAGCTTAAACCTCTCAAGAAACCTGCAGTCTCAACGGATCCAGCATAATAATACTATGCGATTTCATTCTCACAGATAATCTGTGTAGGAGATAAGCTTTTTATGTTTCTAGGCGAAGGTTTTAGTTTTTTCCCACTTGCTAGCGACCTGGCTTTTGCAGAGGAATGGTTTTGGGGAGTTTTAGTTGAAATAAATGGCAAAAAGAAATGAGGTTGTCATGTTAGCGTTTAATATCTCGAAAGATCACATGCTTTTAGAAAAGGGCTTTGCGAATCATATAGCTTTTAATCAAGAAGCTCCAGTCGCAACGCTCTTAACAGAAATTGTGAACGATAGAAAGGAAATAACTGTTGAACCTGAAAGGGAAGCTGGATGTTTGATCGGTAGGATTAAGCCCTTTTTGAACCTTGCTGAGGGCTTAACTAATGTTTGTTACACTATCGGTAGTATTTTCATTTCATCAGGTATTGCTTCATACCTTGCTTATAAGGCTTATCAACACACCCTTTCAGGTGCATGCTCAGTTGTTTGTATTGTTGGTGCTGGTGTGTTTCTCTACACGTTATTCTGTGATTTCAAAATTTCAGTAATTGATCTAATGGTCTCCTCCCTTATGCCCAATGTTAGTAGACGATTGCAGGAGGGAATAGCATTAAAACTTGCAGATGGCTGTCCTGAATTGAATCATGAAAGGTATAGACGACTTCAAGAAAAGGGTCCAGCTAATTGATCAATTTCTTTTGACTAGAACTCTTCCGTCCCACGTTAACTCCTCAAGCAATCTATCAGGTATTTCCCTTTGGGCATTGGAGCAGCGTCTAATTTTAAGCCAAGAAGTAGAAACCTGTTCTATGGTGGCTCGTAATTATTTCTTAACAACGATCAAGCTGTATGAAAAAAGTCTTTCTGCTCGCCCCCAATATGTGGAGCATGCGTCAAACCTTCCAGGAAGCAATCCCACCTAAGAATTGAATATTTTTTATTGAAGTATGGGCAGTGTATCTCAATTAGGCTTGATCATTCCTATATTGAGAAATCCTTTTACTCATAGTATTTCTTCCGTTGTTCCTTCATCTTAGCCTCATACTCAGCTTGCTCTTCAGGGGTTGGCTTCCAGTTCTCTAGCTCTTTCATCCGTTTTTCGTATGCTGCTTGCTGCTCGGGCGTTCGTTGGAGTTTGGCTAGTTGGTCTTTGGCTTCTTGCAACACTTCCAGAGCTTCTTCGTAGGGGAATTCCCAGTAATTCTTCTCAGGATGGTTGTAAAACTGTGTTACGAATTTATTAGGAACTTCTGCGGATATTTCCGCCCATTGATGTTTTTTGTAATCAATTTCTGCTACTGGATTTTCTCTATCTAGAAGTTCTAGAATATCTATATTAAAATCGCTTTTGCTCATTATTTTGGCTCCAAAAATCCGACAAATTCACCATTTGTTTTAAATCTTACACCCATACCTTTCTCACTGCCTATTTTAATATCAAAAACACCGCCATATCTTTTTTTTGTTGTGTCTCTAATGACAACCTTATCAGGATGATTCAATATTTCATCAAGCACTTTCTGCCCCTGTAAGTTCACTTCATGCGATGTTCCTGATGGCTTTGGGAACGCTGAATCTAGTCTATCCGATTTCTTCTGCAATGCTCTACCTGCTTTTGATAATGGCCCTTTATCAGGCAAAGTTCCAGCATGAGACATATCTCCCATAGAAATAGTCTTTATTTCACCATTCTCAATAAACGCAATGTGAGTGTGGTTGCTACTTCTGTTAACAGTTCTAACCGCTTTAATATTCCTATCAGCTAGTTTAGCAACCGTCTTCTCACCAGCAAAACCACCTCGGTAAGCCGGCCTGAGCAAAGCTCTTTGCTCGACATAAGCCACCTCGCTTCTGGCGGCTAGTCCAGTCAATGCTCGAGCACCTCCGCGGGTGATTGCTGCGGTTTTTCCGATGAGGATTCTTTCGAAGATCAGAGCTTTGAAAAGCTCTGATCCGGCTTTTGAAGCTGGAGAGTAAGGATCGTATCCGGGGTTGATCTGGTGGATCATCGATGTGAAGCGCATGTCGATGTTGGAGGCAAGAATATCGAGGGTGCTTAACATATCTCTAGAGATCACGTCGTTGGGATTGTGGGTATCGAGGAGGAACCGGAAGGTTCCTTTAGCGAGCTCTCCGGCGCCTCTAAGGACTCCGAGGGTTACATCGATGTCTGCTTGTATCGGATTGTTTAGACGTTGTAGAGCAAAGCTCTTTGTAAACTGCGCTGCTTCTAGAACCATGGCTTCGACTTTTATGGCAACAGGTTGAAAACCCTCAGTATGGACTCCTGGAGTATATAAGTCATGTCCTGTTCCCTTTTTTAGTAAGCGTCCTAGTAGGGCGAACTCTTTGAAGAGGTGGGGTTTTGAAGGTTCCATCGTGACTTTTAAAAGAGCGATCTGTTCTTTTCCAAACCGGTCAACGCGCACGGCGAAGGCATAAGCCTCAGGAAACTTGGCTTGCAACTCGGGATTTGAGAGGCTAGACATTGACATGGCTGGATCGGTTTGTACAAGGTTCAACTGTGTAAAGCGGCTGTGCTTAAACAAATGGTGGGCGACGGTTTTTGCAACGACGCTTCCAAAAGATGGAGCGGGGTGCTGTGTGGGTGGTGGTATGGTAATAGAGTAGGATTGAGGGTGCAGGGACAGAGGAAGATCTTGCAATATCTGGACCGTAGGTCCCTGCGTAGCTGGGTGTGGAACGTGTGGGTTTAGGTGCGTTGAAGCCCGTGCTTGCAACATCAAAGAAAACTAACGATTAAATTTGAGAAGCAAGTTATAAGCTGTTTCTAGATCTTCGTAATCTTTGGATTTTTTCAAGCCTTTAGACTTCTTAACTGATTCAAAAAGTGCTTTGCAAGCAGTAATAACTTCTTCAAATAAAAAATTGAAAGGGACGGTGATTGTTTCGATTATTTCTTCTTTGCTTCCCGCTAATTTCTCACCTTCAATAAGGGCAACAACACAGTTATTGTGATTATCTAATTTAAGTTTAAGTTTAAATGGTCCTTCTAGAAAGTCAACTTCAAATGTCTTGTTCTGTTTTAAAGGCAATTCCATTACAACTTTAGAAAACCAAGAAATGATAACCAGGGGAAAATCAGTCCATTCAAATTCAGGGAAAAAAGAACCACCTGTATCAAAGAATATAGGGCCAAAAATTAGCTCTGAAGTCATCTGGTCCAAAGCATTGCCGTCAACAATAATCCTGAAGGTGTTTTTTCCCATATTAACCGATAGGATACGCTGTTATTATTGTTTCGTTATCAAGATTCAACCACATTTTGATTTTCATTCCTTTATACTCTCCCACTAATGCCATCATGCTCCCTTGAGTCTTTATTTCCTTTCCGTATCTATAGGCTTGGCGTATTATGTCTTGGAGTTCTTCATATGATACATTGTCGGGGAAAAGAGGTTTTTTGGACATATTCATGACTTCTTTGGGTAAGCTGTTTCAATTGTTTTTGTTTTAGTATTTACATACATTTCAATTTTTGTGCCGTTATATTCCCCCACTACAATAATTTTATTATCCTGAGCAGTTCTGATTTTTTTACCATTTTTATATGCTTGACGTATTATTTTTTCAAGCTGAGGTTTAGAAAAACCTTCAGGAAAAAGTGTTTTTCTAGATCCTTCACACATTGTTCTCCACCCACCATTCAAATGGCCAGCTGCAACATGATCTATGTTAACTCCCACCTTCCTCCAAGAAGGAAGGTTTATAGCTTTAGAGGCTTTTTCTGGCAGCTTAGAGCTACTAGCACGGTTAGTAGAAGAGCGAGGCATCTGCATCTCAAGTTTCCCCCGGCCTTGTTGGAAGGGAGAGATCCTCCCTCCGGCAAGAGCCGGCCTTCCGTTGGGGACGAAGAGCCTATCTAAGCTTGGGAGGCGTGGGTTTTCTAGTGTATGGAGGATCTGTTGGAGCCTTTGGGTCAGGGCTTCAGGATGGATGTAGACGACGGTGCGGGAGGGTCCTTGGAAGGCTACTCCTGTAGGGATGAGTGAGGGGATAACGTATTCCCCGAGGAAGGTTCCCATTTTAGAAGAGGCGGAGTCGGGGTTGTAGGAGGGGTTGATGTGCTGGATGGCGCGGTTGAAGTGCGCATCGAGGACCGCTGTTGAGGAGTCGATGTGATCGAGAGTTGCTTCCAATTGGTGCCTACTTAAAAAGGGTGTTCCGATAACAATAATAACTTTAGAGGTTTCTTTAATAAAAGAGCCACACCCTTTTAAGGATCCGATGTGAGTATCGATGTTTGATTGGAAGAAGTTGTGCTCGGTTTCATAGGCATATTGATTGACAACTTGATCTACGTATTCTAGGAGTTCTTTTCCGACGCGACGCTCTGGTATAGGGAGGGTTTCTAGAGAAAGCGTTTGTGGACGATGTGCCCTCATATAGGGAGAGTAGACAAGAGGAGCTTGCTGTTGAGGTCTTTCTGAAGGCGCAGGCCGAAAGCCATGTGTTTTAACATGGTTTACAACTTTTACAACGAGGTGAGGCAGCAGACCCAGTGCTGGGCTCGGTTCGTAGGAAGGGGTGTCTGTAGTTGCAACGGTGGGGTTGTTTAACTGAGCACCATCAAAGGTTGTTGGAGGGAATTGGACCTCTGGTCCAACTCCCTCTCCCCACAGAGTTTGATAATCGATCGGCGTTTGCGGAGAACTGTTAACAGGAGACTTGTAGGCCATATTCCTCTCGAACATCTGATGTTGTTGCATCTCTTCAACATCTTGCCATCCCCTGTTTTCTACTGGGGATGATGTGGCAATGGAGTGAGTGTGTGAGGTTGCTGGGATAGAAGGAGATCTTGCAACATCTGGACCGTAGGTCCCTGCGTAGCTGGGTGTGGAATGTGTCGGCTTGGGTGCGTTGATGCCTGTTTGTGCAACGTCAACGGAGACTCCAGCGAGACCGATATCTCTGAGCCACTGGACACCTTTGGAGCCGGTGGCTTTTGCACTGCGCCATCCTCTGAACCATCTGCCGTGCTCTTTTTCTGTTTTGACGAAGGGGAGCATATCATTCATAAGATGGCTCCTTTCAGAAGGAGTTAGTTTTGTTTGGGTGATGGGGGCGCCGGTAAGGGTTGAGAGCTGCGCTTGATGCTGGTTTAAGGTGCTCTGGTTGGCTCCTCGGTCTGCTCTTCGGTAGTCTGAAAGCTTACTATCTAATTGAGTGAAGGCGTCTTTGCCTTTGAAGGTGTGGGCTGTTTTGCCGTTGATGAGGAGGGAGAAATGTCGGTCGCCATGGACTTTTACTTGCAGCTGGGTTTGGACAAAGGGTCCGCATTCTGGAAGGGATTCTATGGCGACTCCATGTTGAACCGCTTGCTTTTCCATTTCAAAAGATATGGTTTGACATGTGTATATATCAGCTTCATGACCAGCTTGAAATGTTCTGACGGATTCTGCTTGCTCTCTTGTTGAAAAGGTCACGCGGTCTGCGACTTCCCCGGATGGGGTGAGTGTGCAGACGGTGTTGGTGTGTTTGATAATAGGAAAGGCTTTTTGGAGGGGATTGGGAGCCATGATATGCGCGGGAAAAAGGGCTTGGAGTTCTGTTTCGAAAGTCTGGAGGAGCCCATCGTTAGTGACGTTGTGGGTATGGATATGTTTTTTTGCTTCGGTGATCCCTTTTTTAAATCGTTCGGGTTGTTTTTTGACTGTTCCTTTAGAGACTTTAAAGACTCGTTGCTCTCCTCTATAGAGTTTGGCTTTGTCTTCATCAACTCGAAGAGAAAGGTTGAGCTGCGAGAATTGTGGATCGCTAGGGAGCTGTTCTGGAGAAACGCCAAGAAGGAGGGCTTTGACTTTGAGGTTGTAGAGGGTGAGCTTTCGATTGTTGTCTGCAAGGTTTTGTCCTTTTAATAGCTCGATAAACTGCTGTGCCTCCTTTCGTGAGTTGAAATCTCCGTATTCTGTTCCTTCTAGCTGGGGGTTATCAAAAATTGTATTGGAGCGGTCGATGTAGTACTCAGTATGGACAAGCTCGGGTTTAGGAAGTTGTGCGATGCGCTGTTGGATCTCTTCCGGTGTGGGAGGAGTGACTGTTTCAAGGGGTGGTTCTTCTAGGGGGACAGTCGGAGTAAGATCTTCGGTGGTGTGGTCGCTATCTTCGAGGGAGCGGAGAAGTCTTAGGCCTGCTTGGGTAACTTTTTCGGCAATGAAGGCCTGGAGGGCAGCGTTTGTGGATAAGGGGTTAAGGACGCGGGCGGCATAAAAGTTGTAGGTGGATTGAGGGACGTCCGGTGGGAGGTCTTCGATGAGGGTGGTGTTGATAAGGGTAAAGGAGGTGGAAACGCCCCAGTTAATAAGATGAGAGGGACTTCGGAAGATGGCTGTGGAGAGGGTGGCGATGGCGAGGTCTTGAACAGGTTGAGGGACACTTTCTAGGGAGATGAGTGCGATGCCTTGACGTGCGAAGAATTGGATGCCGGTATTCCTGATATCCCTTTCGGATAGCTCGGGGTTGTCAAGGGACTGGCCGAGGAGGATGATTGCGGTAGTCGTTCTCATAGCGGTTTGAAAGAGGCGGGATTCTTGTAGGGGATCTCCCATAACGGTAATCAGGCGAGATCCACTTGAAACAGCTTGTCTAGCAAAAATTCTTCGCCTTTTTCAAGGTAGTTAGAAAAAACGAGTGTTACACTGAGTTGGACGGCTTCTTCGGCAGCGGCGCTGTAACGGATGACTCTTTTGCGCTTGGCTTGCACGCATTGGGCTACAGCGTGGAGGCTTGCTTGCAGAAGGAAGATGTGGTCGTCATTTTTGAGAAGGGTGTCTGTCTGGGTCTCAAAATGTTTGACGAGTCTGTCGGCGATGAGGGTGAGAACAAAGCGGTCTATATCGTGTTTTTGTTGCCCGGGGATCGGTGGGATGGATAGGGGCTCTTCTGAGGTGAGGAGGTGTGTGCGCAGGTCTCTAAGTAGGGCGGGGTTTGCGTTTGGAGTTTGGAAGATGTTTAGGAGGAAGGTTTGCAGTGTTTTGGGGAGTTTTTGAAAGGCGCGTTCAAGGTCGTCATTATGTTGAACCAAATGCTTGTTCGAATATCGTAAAAAAGGAGTTATCGAGAAGAGAAGGGCTCGTTGAAAAATGCTTTTTTCAACAGAGCCTTTCAGATGCTTCTTCTTTCGTAAAGTATAGCATTACTCTATCTAGCTTTTTGTCGGAACTTTCATCTAAAATTCTCATTTATATACCTTTCTTTGAGACCCTGAGGCAATTGAAGATATTTCTAACTTTGTTGAACCGTTAATTAAGAAGTTTTAAGCAATCCTTTCTTCATAAGAATCTTGTCTGTTTCTTCCATATAAAACTTACTAGACTGATCAGGATACTTTTCTTGTAATTCCAAAACTTCTTTTTCTGCTTCTCGAAATCTATCATCTCTATTAAAAAGATCTTTTACAAGGGAGCTTTGATCTTTAAATAATTGTTTTTGATAATCAATAAAATCTTCTTTCACATGCAAATAATTTCCATCTGGATTTAGCATATCCACTCCAATTAAATATCCTATTCCATCCCAAATAATTGGTTTATACTCAATTGGAATAAACTCCAATAAATCATCGTCGTGAGCAAACATTCTCTTTGATGCCCAATTAGAAATTTCTTCTCTAGAAGTTTTCTCATTAATTAACTCGTCAAATTTATTTTTAATATCTTCCAGTGATACTTTAATCATCTTATACCCTCAAAAACACCATTCTCATCAAAAATATAATGTATTTTTACACCATCATTTCTTTCAGGGCGAACACTTCGAACAACACCATTTTTATCAATTGTTTCATGCCATGTTCTTTTTAATCCTGTTTTTGGATCCCATTCTCTTACTCTTATTCTTCCAAGCATTTCTCCCTCTACCCTTGCCGGCTGCATTATATCATAATATCTATTTCTGCCATTTTCTAAAAATTTGTGACCAGCTCCTCTACCATATTCTTGGATTTGAGAAAAATGTTTTGTGGCTGGAGATGGAGAGATAGGGGGCCCGCAATATCCTGGTCTAAATGTCGGTGTTATTGCCCTAACATTCCTTTCAGTCAACCTGGCAACAGTCTTATCGCTAACAAACCCACTTCTAAATCCTGGGTCGTTAATAGCTCTCAAGAAGTGTAAGTCGTTACTATACCTCTGAGGTTTTATTTGTATCCTATCGATTAACGATTGTATCTCTCGACCACCCCTAGAGAAGAGTGTACCAATAGCGGCACCACCAGCAAATCCAAAAGCTATACCGGCAACTTTGTCAGTGTCGTGAGCCTCGGAGACGACGAGGCCTACCATTCCCCCTTCAAAAGCCATCCCCAACACACTGATTCCCTCAGCGACTCTGATAGCCTTTCCAATACCTCCAAGAGCAATCATTTCACCAACGAATTCTCCAGCTTTTGCACCGAAAGAATGAGGGTCTTGGATTTTTACCAGATCGTCATATTTCATTAGAACGTTGTTAGAAAATCGCTTGAAATGTTCTCTAGGATCCTCGGCTCCTGGTATATCAGACATGTCAGGAAGCATTAAGGTGCACACAGCTTCTAAGATTTTAGCACCACCTTTTGGAAGGCTTTTTGTAAAATCGTTAACGACTATTCTTTGGATAGTTTCGACTTGAGAAGGATTAGGATAGCCTCCATTAGGGATAAGTCCTGCCATTTGGATTTGTTTTTGATCCATGGATCCTAGAGGAATTTCTGCATTCCTTCCTAGCATTCTAAGATCTGTTGGAGGGAGTTGGACCCCTGGTCCGACTCCCTCTCCCCACAGGGTTTGGTAGTCGATCGGCGCTTGCGGAGAACTGTTAACAGGAGACTTGTAGGCCATATTCCTCTCGAACATCTGATGCTGCTGCATTTCTTCAACGTCTTGCCATCCCCGGTTTTCTACTGGGGGTGATGTGGCAATGGAGTGAGTGTAAGAGGTTGCTGGGATAGAAGGAGATCTTGGAAGATCTGGACCGTAGGTCCCTGCGTAGCTGGGTGTGGAGTGTGTGGACTTAGGTGTGTTGATGCCCATTTGTCCAACATCAATGGAGGCTCCTGATAGGCCGATATCTCTGAGCCACTGGACACCCTTAGAGCCGGTGGCTTTTGCACTGCGCCATCCTCTGAACCATAGGCCATGTTCTTTTTCTGTTTTGACGGAGGGGAGCAGCTCTTTGATGAGACGGCTTGTTGCAGAGGGTGTGGGCCTTGTTTGGGTGATGGGGGCGCCGGTCAGGGTTGAGAGCTGCGCTTGATGCTGGTTTAAAGTCCGTTGGTTTGCGCCGCGGTCTGCTGTTCTGTAGTCGGAGAGCTTCGCTTCCAATCTGAAAAATGCATCGCTGCCTGTGAAGGTGTGGGTTTTGCCATTGACATGTAGGGAAAAGTTTTGCTTGCCGTGGACTTTTACTTGCAGCTGGGTTTGGACAAAGGTTCCGCATTCTGGAAGGGATTCAATAGGGGCCCCATGTTGCACTGCTTGCTTTTCCATTTCAAAAGATATGGTTTGACATGTGTATATATCAGCTTCATGACCAGCTTGAAATGTTCTGACGGATTCTGCTTGCTCTCTTGTTGAAAAGGTCACGCGGTCTGCGACTTCCCCGGATGGGGTTAGGGTGCAGACGGTGTTGGTGTGTTTGATAATAGGAAAGGCTTTTTGGAGGGGATTGGGAGCCATGATATGCGCGGGAAAAAGGGCTTGAATGTCTGATTCGAAAGTCTGGAGGAGCCCATCGTTAGTGACGTTGTGGGTATGGATATGTTTTTTTGCTTCGGTGATCCCTTTTTTAAATCGTTCGGGTTGTTTTTTGACTGTTCCTTTAGAGACTTTAAAGACTCGTTGCTCTCCTCTATAGAGTTTGGCTTTGTCTTCATCAACTCGAAGAGAAAGGTTGAGCTGCGAGAATTGTGGATCACTTGGCAGCTGGTCTGGGGAAACGCCAAGGAGGAGGGCTTTGACTTTGAGGTTGTAGAGGGTGAGGTATCGATTATTGTCTGCAAGGTTTTGTCCTTTTAATAGCTTGATAAACTGCTGTGCCTCCTCTCGTGAGTTGAAATCTCCGTATTCTGTTCCTTCTAGCTGGGGGTTATCAAAAATTGTATTGGAGCGGTCGATGTAGTACTCAGTATGGACAAGCTCGGGTTTAGGAAGTTGTGCAATGCGCTCTTGGATTTCTTCTGGTGTGGGGGTGTTTATTGTTTCAGGTGCTACTTCTTCTACGGGGACGGTAGGTGTGAGGTCTTCGGTGGCGTGGTCGCTATCTTCTGGGGAGCGGAGGAGTCTTAGGCCAGCTTGGGTGACTTTTTCGGCTGTGAAGGCCTGGAGGGCACCGTTTGTTAATAGGGGATTGAGGATGCGGGCGGCGTAGAAGTTGTAGGTGGATTGAGGAACATCTGGGGGAAGATCATCGATGAGGGCAGTGTTGATGAGGGTAAAGGTGGTGGAGACGCCCCAGTTGATGAGATGGGAGGGGCTTCTAAAGATAGCTGTGGAGAGGGTGGCGATGGCGAGGTCTTGAACAGGTTGGGGGACGCTTTCTAGGGAGATGAGTGCGATGCCTTGACGGGCGAAGAACTGGATGCCGGTATTCCGGACATCTTGTTCGGAGAGCTCGGGGTTATCGAGGGACTGGCCAAGGAGGATGATTGCTGTGGTGGTGCGCATGGCGGTTTGGAAGAGGCGGGATTCTTGGAGGGGATCTCCCATAACGGTAATGAGACGTGTTCCACTTGAAATAGCTTGCCTGATGAGGAACTCTTCTCCTTTTTCGAGGTAGTTAGAAAAGACAAGGGTGACGGTGAGTTGGATGGTTTCTTCGGCAGCGGCGCTGTAGCGGATGACTCTTTTCCGTTTGGCTTGCACGTTTTGAGAGACTGCGTGGAGGGTTGCTTGAAGGAGGAAGAGCTGGTCTTCATTTTTGAGGATGCTTTCTGTATGAGATGCGAAGTGTTTGACGAGTCTGTCGGCGATGAGGGTGAGGACGAAGCGGTCTACGTCGTGTTGTTGCTGCCCAGCGATCGGTGGGATGGAGAGGGTCTCTTCTGAGGTGAGGAGGTGTGTGCGCAGGTCTCTAAGTAGGGCGGGGTTTTTGTTTGGAGCGTGCAGGGTGTTTAGGAGGAAGGTTTGTAGGGTTTTTGGGAGTTTTTGGAAAGTGCGTTCAAGATCGTCATTGGGGTTTTTACCAAACATGCGCTCTGGTAGTGAGGAGGTTTTGGCGACGCACTGAATAAAGTCGACAAGATGTTGGAAGGTTGTTTGATGGGGCGCTGGGATCTTAAAGGTGCTTTGTCCATAGATAGCGTGGATGGCGCTTATTTTAAATTGGAGGGTGCTGAAGTGGAGTCGATTCTGTTGGGCTCTTTGGAAAAGCTCTAGTTCTGGGATGTTTGTGTCACTGCGGCGCAGCACGCACGTTGAGGCTGTTTGTGCGGCGATGAGGAAGTCGAGTTGGGTGATCTCTTCGAGGGTGTTGCTGATGCGGGTGTATCCGAAGGGGGTTTTGCGGTAGTGGGTGTCTGAGGAGGTAAAGGAGATGAGTTCGTAGGCGGCTCCTTTACGTGAGGTTGTGTGCGTTGGCAGGAGGAAAAACTCTTCTTGGAGCCCGATGGGAGTGTCTTGGTTTTCTCTTGTGCGCTGAAGGTTGATGATGAGGTATTCTGGGGGGCTGGTGAAATAGGTTTTTTCTTGAGGGGCATTGGAGTGCTTTGTAAGGAGGGTTTCTAGGGTGTCGGCGGGGACACGCTCTTCTTGGGCTTGGTTGGGCGCGCATTCTAAGGTGAGGATTGTTTGATTGGAAAAAATGGCTTCTGGGTTTAGGCGCACGTTTCTTGAGGGGTAGACGGCATGTGTGGGGGTCAGTTTTTGGTAGGTAGCGATGAATTGCTGGTAAGGGTGCGTTGGTTTTTGAGGAGTGGGTTTTGTAATGAGTTGGTAGAGTGCGTCCCACTGGATGTTCCATGTGGTGTTTAGGAACTGGTGATAGAGCTGCTTGAGTTGTCTGTTTTCTGTGGTTGTTTGTGCAGCAAGCTTTGGGTCGGAAAAGGCGAGTTGCAGGGTGTTTGTAAGGTGTGGCTCTCCTGTGTGGATGATGCTCCCTCGGTGGGGGTGGTGTTGCCACGTGTCAGGAGCGGAGGAGCGGAAGGGAGCGTGTTCTTCTGGAGGGACAAAGGATCGGAAGAGGGAGTTAAATGTCTGTTGGAGGGGATATAGACTGGGCAGAGGATCTCTAGAGATGGCGATGAGATTACTATGGAGATGTCTTAGGCAGGAGAGTTGTATGTGAAGGGTGTAGGCGTCTTGCCGGTGGTCTTTTTCCCAGTTACTCCAGAGATAGTTGCCCCACGTTTTGTGGTAGGTAGTGTGGTCTTCTTGAAGAGCTTTGAGCTTTCTTTGGGTACTCTCGTAAAGGGTGTGGTACTCTTTTTGGGCGTGGGAGGTGTAGTGGGTTTTGGCGATATCAACAAGGGCGTTATACAAAAGGGTATTGAGATCTTGGGTGTTTATTCCTTGGAGTTTTTCTCTCCCTTCAGAGACGCAGAGGTAGGTGGTGTGGTTAAGGGCTGAGATGCTCGATTGTATGGAGCGGCAGGTGGTTTGGTGTTTAAGGAGCCAGGTTTCCCAACTTGACTCTATGGGGGTGCTTTTGAGGGATGCGATAGACGTTTGGATCTCTGTAGCGTCTTTTTGTTTTTTGTCGATGTAGGACTGGCCACTTGCTTTTGTTGTGCGCAGGTGGATGTCATGGAGCCGTTGATCAATGGAGGACAGATCTGTGCATGCAATGGCTCTTGTTGAAAGATCTCTAAGGATTGGGCGTCCTCGGTAGTAGCGTTGGCGCTGGTAGATGGCGCGAGCTTTTTCGCGTTCTCGATGAAGGGTTGAAAGTTGATCTTGGATTTCGATGTAGGTGGCATTCCCTTGCCTGCTCCACTTAACCCAGAAGTTAGGCGAGGAGAGGCTTTTATGGAGATCTTCTACGTGGTGCTTTGTCCACTGGTAGCGAGAGAAGAAGTCTTGGTCTGCTGTATAGGTTCCTGTAAGAGCTTTTTCTATGTAGTGCAGCCCTCTAATCGGAGCTGTGATGAGTTTGCCTGCCATAGCAAGTGTTCCATCAAGTGGATGGGGTTCAACGCGCCTATGGGGATGTCTATTGAGTTGTTCTGTCATTTTTTCCCTATTCTAACAAAATCGGGGGAATTATCTCACAGTGCAGCAATATAGGTCAAAGTAAGTGAATTTTTTAATTTATAGATGGTTAGAGGGATAAGTCCTACTCGGGGATTATTTCGCACTTGTCAAGTATAGCTAAACACATGTAAAATGATCACTATTTTTCGTTTTCAAAAAGTTGCTCGATACTGACTTGAGTTTTTCGCCTTTTAGCTTTCTTTTCAGCCCATTTATGCTCAATAGGGTTTAGGTCAGGTGAATATGGAGGTAAGTAGATGAGAATATGGCCCGCTTTCTCAATATGCTTTTTCGTTTCAGCTCCTTTGTGGAAGGTTGCATTATCCATAACTAACACACTATTATTAGGTAGCTTAGGGATTAGGCTTTCTGTTACCCACCTATTGAAAATCGTTGTGTTGATATTGCCGGTAAATAAATCTGCTACTAGCAACTCCTTGTCTATTAAAGCTCCAATAACGTTAGTTCTACCTCTTGCCCCCCAATCATGACTCCCATAACAACGTTTTCCTTTAGAAGAATATCCATACATACGAGGCATAGAGTGAGAAAAACCACTTTCATCTATGAAAACTAAAGGATGGCCAGAGGATTTTAGTTCATTAGTTTCTTTGCAAAAGACAGATCGCTTTTCTGCGTCTGCCTTTGGATGATTGAGAGTTTTTTTTATAGGTTACGTGCAAACGCTTCATAGCATGCCAAATCCCATTTTGAGTTACACCAAACTTCTTAGCTCTTTCATATTGGTACGCTTCAGGGTTGTCTTGAATATCCTTTTTTAAAGCTTCCATATTAATTTTTGTAGCAGGCTTATTCCTGATAGTTAATGGCTTAATGTTTTTAGACCACCTTAATATACTGGCCACTCCTACATCAAACCTCTTTGCTGTTTTTCTAAAACTCAACTTTTCTTTTTCTTTCACTGATAAAACTTTCATCCTAAAACCTAACGAATGGGTCACTTTCTACCTCTGGTTTGTTTTAATCCTAAAAGTGTAATCAATTTATAACTATTTAGCTATAGCATTCTATCTAAAATAAAACCAACAGAAATAATATCTTTTGGTTTTGAAATGGCGCTAATTGAAACTGATTCACAATTCATGTGTAAAAAATAATTCTTTAAATTGTTCGCATTTGTTTTTACGGCTCTTGTACCTATTTGGTGTGTGTTGGAAATGCACGGAGTGTGGTAAGGTTTCTCGAGATGCATAATTTGCGGAATTGTTAGTGTTGAAGTTTTTTCGGGTTTTTAGGTACTCTTGGATACAAAATGGAGATCGAGCCAAGAAATTGGAGAGGTTCTTTCTCTTTACTAATTGAGTGTTCTTTTATAAAGCAAAAATGTTTGGAGAAGTTTATGTATTTTATACCAATGATTATGTTAGCAGTTGGTTTTTCTTGCTTTGGGTTTGATGTCCCAAAAGATGGGGCTGTTATTTCTGTATCAGAGGAATGGCAGTGTTCAAACTGTAAGTTGCATAACTATGCGGGAACAGACAAATGCTATTACTGTGGGACTGCAAAGTGACAGCTTGATAAGTTGAGCTGGTGCCTCCCTGCGTTAATCCCTAATTCCAAAAGTTCCGTTTTTCCTACTCCTTTTTTCGAGGAAATTGTGGATAGGGTTTCTTGGGGCTTTATTTGAGGATTCGCAGGAGAGCTGGGAGGCGGTCTTTTTATTCATTAAAAGCAAAAATGTTTGGAGGCGTTTATATCTTTTATACCAATGCTTTTTGCTATCACCGAATTTTCTTGTTTTAGGTTTGATATTCCAAAAGAGGAGGCCGTTACCTCTGTGTCATCAATATAGCTCGTGCAGTGCTTTTGATAAAAGTGTTTATTAAAATTCCTTTTAAGCGATACCCTGTGTGCGTGTCCAATAGACAAGCTTATTCTAGGCTTTAAAAAGGACGAGTCTATGTATAAGTAGGCGTGACATAGCGGGAACAATTAAAAATACCGCAATAGTCAATAGCAAAGAGAGATGTGATATGTTAGTAAAAGTTAACATTAAAGCTCTAAAAATCATTCTAATTGCTTTTTTCTCACTCGTGGTTTTAGCTGCTATTGTTTTTTATGTGGCTTACGTAAACTCTGCGCTTATTTTTTCACAGAGGATATCACGAGCGACTCAAACGCCTGTTACAATCAATGCTATTGATTATCATCGTAGAGCATTTACGATTCGAAATCTTGTTGTGGGCAATCCTAAAGAGGCCTATATCCCTACGGCTTTTAGAGCCGAAGTTATTGAGGTTGGTGCTGCCTACAAAGCATTTTTCAAAAAGCTTGTTCTCATCGATAAAATCAAAATGGATAATGTTTATATCGATATTGAGTTTTATACAGAGGACAAAATGGAAGGAAATTGGCAGGCTCTTATTGACAAGATGGAAGTGGGAAAAGAGATTACCAAGGATAAACAACAGGCGCTTATCAAGAAATTGATCTTAACCAATGTTCATGTGACTTTGATTCTTGCAGATGGGAAAATTCACCGTCTCTCTCCGATCAATCAGTTAGAATTTGACGATATTAAGTCGGAAGAAGGGATTCCTCTAAAAGAAATCTCTGAAATCATTGCCCGAAAAATGGTCTATTCTATTCTCCGTGAAGAAGGGCTGAATCTTATCGTGAAAGTCCCGATAAAAGTGATAAAAAAGATCTTTCCTTTCTTATAGGAGGTAGCACGATTTCTAAATATGAGAGGTGAAATCTTTAGAAGGCGATGTAGTAGGCACCGACAGTGGTGAGGAAGGCGGGGCAGTTGCGGCCAAAGACGGTGCCCCAGAGGGCAAAGAGGAATCCACTGTGGTCTGAGAGGTTATATTCGACTTGAGGGGAGATGGTTATTTGGACCATGGGATTTGTTCCGATGGGATTGGGTGTATTATCTGGCATTCGGCCGGGGTTGCCCGAAAAGGTGGACTTTCCTTGGTAGAGAAAGAAGGCATCAAAGGCTAGGACCCAGCGCTGGTTTAGGGAGTATTCTCCAGAGAAATAGAGTGATAGGGTTTGCCCGGGGAAGACTTTTCCAGAGGTTCCTTTGCCCCCTCCGTAGGTATTGTAATCCTTGACGTGGACTGGAGCTGGAAAGAGGTAGCCAAGTGTCCACTTGAGAAGAAGAAAGTTGTTTTCAAGGGGGAATAGCTTTTGAGTGATTAGGTTGAAGCCTGTTTGGAAGGACCCTTGTCCTGTGGAGTCGATGCCGAGTTTTGAGGGGCTTAGTTTTTGGTAGTTCCCAGTGGGAAAGGTTTCTTGGATGGTGAATCTAATATCGGGGATCCATGTTTTGGGAGTGTCTTTTGCAACTTGAAACCCTAGGAGAACGATCGTATCTTGAAGGTGGGTTGAGGTTTGTCCTTTCTTGAAGTTAGAGATAAATGAAGCGTAGATATCAACGCCGATATGGTCGTTGACTCCGAATAAGTATTCGAAAAAGGGATTGATGGCCCAGGTATTGTCTGTTCCTTTCAGGTTCCAATTATCTTCGTACTCTCCATAGGTAAGGGTTGTGGCAACAAAGGGAGCAAAGACGGGGTGTCCAGGACTTGCATTGACTGCAGCAGGTGGTAGCAATGAACCGGTAAACCAGGGGATAAAGGGAGGCTCATGGGTTTCTTTTAGGTGCTCGAAAGTGCGCTGTCGGCAAAACAGAGACATGGGGATTAGAAGCAATAGAAGGATGTATCTCAATTTCAACGGTTCCTACAAACAGTGCTACTACTGGCGTGTAGCATACAGAAGATATTTTTAAAAGGACTTGAGAAATGGGTGGTTGAGGATTTGTTTTCCAGTGTAGGGCTTGTTTCCGTTGAGTAGGCCGTGATGGTCGGAGTAGACAAGGTCAAAAAATTCAGGATTAAAGAGAAGTTCTTTTCCTCCAATTTCAGCAAGAATGTAGCCAAATTTGCGCCAATCTTTTTGTGTTTGTTTTTCATTTGTTTCTGCAGCAAGGCCAAAATCTATAATTGAAATGGAGTTGTTTTCGACAAGAATATTTTCTACATGAATGTCACGATGCGCATAACCTGCTTGATGAAGTGTATGAATGCCTTCAGCGATTTGTTTGCAGTATGTTTTGGTTAGGTGGAGGGGCAAAGGACCTTTTTGCATTTTGCTGTAAAGAGTTTCTCCGTTGATAGCTCGGGTAAGGGTGCTGATAACGACTTGACCTGAGTGGAGAGTTGGGTTAAATTTCTCTATGAAATTCACATTGTTTCCGTCGTAGGCAAAGATTCCATAAGAGTTTGCAAGTTGTTTATTAGGAGGAAGATTTAGCGCCACAACATCCCCTCTTATCTCAGTGGGATGAATGGTGTTTTCTTGCGAAAAGGCTTGCAGTTTTAGAGCAAGAGGGAGATTCGAATATTTGTTAATGCCTTTTAATTGCACAACGGTTCCAACGGCGCCTGATCCAAGAGTTTTTTCAAATTTTGTGAGGTGGAGTTCTTGAAGTTTATGAAAAAACTTTGTGGCAATTTCATCAGATTTCATAGCTGAATAAATATGCGTTTCGAGTTCCTTTTCTCCTTCAACTATCTCTGTGAATGGGATGGGGTCTGTTGCAGTTGCTTCAATCATTTCTAAAAACTCATTGAAATTTCGGTGGTAGCTCCTTTTAGGGTAACGGGGGAATCCCATGACAAAGGGTTCTCGGGGCCCTTGAGCCAGTTGTATTGGATTTCATATCCTCCCTTTATGCAGAGAGCCCCTCTAGAAAGTGGAAGTGAGGTTTCGAAGTAGAGACCAGCTTTTGATCTTGGATGATAGAGGGTTTTAGTAAGGACAGGGTTTTGATCAATGCTTCTTGTGTAGTTGGTCTTAAGGTATGAGAGGGAGAGCTTTGATTGAATAGCAAAATATTTATGGATTTTTTGTTCAACCCTAAAGCCAACCAGAGACCCAACAGAGTGTCTTAGGCTTGAGATGGATATATGGTTGTTAATTGTTACAATGGTACTATTTTTAATCCATTCCGCTCCAATTAAAGGGGTGATTGTCGCTTGTGCAAAAGGGGAAAAGTTTTTCCCAACATTAGTTTCTAAAATTTCGATAGATTCTTTTGTGTGAATGTCTCTAGAGGTGTTAAAAATGGGAATTTCATAGTGACATGATTTGGAAGCATTCCAATTTGTGTAGTTTATCAAGTAGTCAAGTTGTTTTTGGGGCTCATTGTAGCTGATGCGAAGTTGAAAACCAGGGCTGAACTTACTGTTTTTGTTGGGAAGGTAGCCAACAGATTTAGAAAGATAAACAATGCCTGCACTGAGTTTTATTGGAAAGGTTTCATTGTTTGTTGAGAGGGAGGGGTATTTAAACGTATTTCCAGCGGTTTCAAATGTCTGAAAAGGGTCATTACAATACCCTAGGGACGAAAAAAATATAATTATTATCGTAATTAATAGTCTCACTAGAAAATCCCTTGTTTTTGAAAATGTATTTTAATTCGAAAATAGAATTAAATGAAGAAAAATAAAAACTACCAGTGTCGAAAAATTATTTTTTTAACGCTCTTTTTGCGTAAAAATTTTTATTGAAAAATTGATGATGGAGGAAGAGAATGGTCCCTCATTTATAAAAAGGAAGAAAAATGGAGAGAGCTGCCGTATACTGGAATGGTGCATGGGGATACTTTAATCAAGAAGACGTTCAAAAGAACTTACAGAAGGGTTTTCTTGTTGTTGCGATTGCTATCGAAGCAGCAACAGTATTTTCTTGTATCGTAACTTGTAATTTTTTTGGAGTCGCATGGAACGGGGCAACGATGGTTGCTTGGATCAAACTGTTTAATATAAGCGACGAATTCTTGATTATTAATCGGATTCAGGGGTTGTTCCATGAAGTTGTGAGGGTGCAAGCTGAGGTTCGAGAGGGTGTTATTGAGAGAGATGGGGTTATTCAGCAGCAAAGAGGATTAATTGCGGAATTGAACCAAACTATTGAGTCTTTGAGGCAGCAGAAGAGAGCTTTGGAGGGTGAAAGAGGAAGAATTGAGGAATTAGTGGTTCAGAGGGAACAACTACAGATTGAATATGAAAGAAAGGTAAGGGAGCATCGTTTGGGGATCGAAGAAATGAGAGGGATCTTTGAAGGGTACGAAAACCGAAAGGAAGCGTTGAGAAGTCAGATTCAACAAGCCAGAGGAGAATACGAAAAGATCCGTGTGATAGTGAATAACTTGATAGAACAGCAAGCTCGAATCGCTCATCAGCTGAGCTTGAAGACCGACGAGCTGGGGCGTATTATTGACAGTTTGAGGCAAGCTCGAGCAGAAGAGCAAGCAAGAAATTTAAATGATTAAGGAGTGGGCATGGCTATTCAAGGTGTAAGCAATCAAACTAACTATTTTGTTGACTCATACAAGGTTTCTGTAAACGCGTTGAGAAAGTGGCCCCCTAATCCTTTGCCAGGAATTACATTTGCTGCAGGGATTATTGCCACAGGGAGATTGGCCTACCTCTATTTTCATGCAAAGAAAAAGGTGGGGTATGGGGATTGTGCGATCACGTTAACTTGTTGGGTTGGACATGATGCGGTTAAGAAAAAAATTGTGATTCAACTTCTTGAAAGAGAGAGGGGGGAGTTTGAGATTTTACTTAATCGGAGCCAAATACAATTGGAGAATGAAAAGAAGCTGACACAAAAGCAGATAGAAAGAATTTCGCAGTTAGAAGCTGAGGGAGAGGGCTTAGGCAATGTTGTGATTGATATTGATCAGATTGTTCAAAGAAGCCGGGAGAATACGGATGTTGAAAAAGAACTTGTTGGAGCTCAGACAGAAAATGTTGAGGAGATGGAACGACAGATTGCCAGATTGAAAGGACTTTTAATGGTTTCTAGGGAAGAGCATGAGGATTTGAAAAAAGACATTATGAGGTCCGAGGAGCACAAGAGACAGCTTCAGGCAGGCATCGAGGAGATGTTGGAAAGAACGCTTGTTGCGACAAGGGAACTCAGTGAAAAGGTGGAAGAACTCGAAAAAGTAAAAGTAGAGTTGATCTCAAAAGCTTGAGAGAAATTAGCAACGTAAGTTAAATTTTACCCGTTTGCACAGGAGGGTAGATGCAAAAGATCTTCGTTTTCCTACTGCTTTGTGGGATGGTATTTGGAGAGGAGTACCATCAGTATGTTGATTTTGGGGGAATGCCTTCAGGAACTGTTGCAGGGTGCGTTAATGTCATTACTGGCGACTTAACAATCAATCAAGATGACTTGGTTGTTAGGGGTCACGAACCGATACGAATTCAACGTCGATATTTTTCTCAATACGATTTGTTTGACCAATATGTTGGATGGGAGTGTGGTTTTCATCACTTGATTGCAGAAGCAAGTGCCAAACCCGAAAGTAGAGGATATTTCTTTCTGTCGATTCCAGAGAAAATGGGAATCGAAGTAAAGTACGTTATCAACAGGAAAAAGGCTGAAGAGAAGTTAAAGAAGGGCAAGAGAGCATTTTTTAAATTAGATAAAGAGGCTGGAAAATTAACAAACGCGTCCTTAGGAGAGTTAAGCGCAAGAAATAATCCCTTGAATAATGTTGTTCACTTCAAGTCGAATGACATAAAAGAAATTATCGTTGAAGGAGCTGATGGGGTTAGACGGTACTATCGGACAAAGGAGAGCATTCATACGCTGTATCACTCTTGTGGCAACTGGGAATATTATTTGTATCATGAGATTCTTCCGAATGGGAACGTCATGCACTACTCTTGGGAGAAAGATGGAGAGAGAAGGCGGCTTACCAAAGTTAAAAGTTGTTCTCCTTCTGGCAAGGTTTTTTCCTGGGTCACATTTTCATATCCTGATGATCGGCAAAAGGTCATTGAGACAAGTGATGGAAGAACCTTAAAATATACTTATCAGGTGCTTAAGCACAATAATATCAAGCTTTGGTTGTTAAGCACTGTAGAGTGTACTAGCAAGCCTAAGGAAACGTATAGTTCATATTGGGGAGCGGAGCCATTTGGCGCTTACCTTGCAAATATACACCTCCCTGAAGGAAGGCATAGAAGGTTCGAAAGGTTTCAGATTGGTTGGAATGAAGAAGCCAATGTCCATATTAAAAAGAAAGATGTTAGAGAAAATCCTCTATACAAGCGAATAAGAAAAATTTTGGACCCGGTGGGGCCTGATGACTCTCTACAGATCACATATCGATTTGAATATTGCCCTGGAGAATACGAAAAACACGGTGGGGTCACGAAAGTTTATGATGCTTATGGAAATTTCACAAATTATCATTATGACAAGAACTTTTGGTTAACTTCGATACACTCTCAGGCGCGTGGTGGCGGTTTGCTTTCTGTTGAAAGTTATGATTGGAATGCGAATGGATGGATTCGTTCAAAGTCTATTTCTAAAGGGGATGGGATCCCTTTGATTGCAAGGCAATATCAATATGATAGCAGTGGAAATGTGAAACTAGAGGAATTCTGGGGGAATCATACGGGCACTGCCCCGGGGAAGCTTGCTTATCAGGGATCGACTGTTATTTCAAACGGCTCCGAGGGGTATCATATTTCAAGAGAATACAATGGGGAAAACCTGCTTGTAAGAGAGATTTTCCCTAACGAAAAGGTGGTTGAGTATTTCTACTATGGTGATACCAATTTACTCTCCTTAACAAAAGTTTCGTATCCTGATGGATTTTCGCAAAGGCAATTTTGCTTATATGAAGACTCCATTTGTACTCAAGAAGTTGTCGATGACGGAAAGGGGACTGATATCAATGATCTATTTGGAGTAACTGAGCGCAAAATAAAGGTCGTTGTGCCTAGGCAAGGAACTTTTTATGGTTTTCCGGAAAGAATTAAAGAGGGGTATTTTGATTTAGAAAAACATGAAGTAGTAATTCTTCATGAGCAGGCCATTAGCTATAATGTTAAAGGTCTTGTGGAGAAGATTTCGCACTATGATGCTGATGGAAAGTTTCGCTACTTACTAGAATACTTTTATGACGAAAAAGATCGATTAATTGCACAAACTGATCCGCTAGGAAGGCGAAGAATTGTTCAGTATGATGCTAATGGAAATATTGTTATCGATGATGAGCCCAATGAGAATTATAGAGTTTGCACACAGTATAATTATTCTAACCGCCCGGTGTCTACGGCCCGTATTTCAGAAGATGGGAAAAGTCAAAGAATGTCTTTTGGCTATAATCGCTTGGGTCAGAGAGTATCAGAGGCTGATTACCAAAACAATATGACCCACTATGCTTTTGACTCTCAAGGGCATCAACTAGAAATGGATTTTCCTCCAATCTATAACGATAGGGGAGAACAGCAGATACCCGTCGTGAGAAAAGAGTACAATGCTTTAGGTCAAGTAGAGCTGGAGTTTGACGCAGAGGGTAATGAAACCCGCTATTTCCACACGTCAAGGGGAAAACCTTATCGGATTGTTCATCCTGACGGAACACACGAAGAGTTTACTTACTTTTTAGGGGGCGAATTAGAAAGGCATGTTTCACCTGAAGGGATTGAAACGCGCTATACTTATGATGCGCAAGAGAGGATGACTTCAAAGAAAATCATTAAGGATGGAGAAGTCTCATCTGAAGAGCATTTTATTTATAATGTATTTCACCTGATCCAGAAAACGGCTCCAGATGGCACTGTCACAACTTTTGAATACGATAGTGCTGGAAGAAAAGTTTTGGAAGAAACAGGTGGGAGAAAGATCCTTTTTTCCTATGATGCACTGGGAAGGTTAAAAACAACTACGAGAAAAATTAATGAGGAGCAATCACAAGTTTTTTTGACGAGATATGATCTACTTGATCGTATTGTTGAGGAACGAGAGCTAGATGGGAAGGGGAAGTTATTCAGCTATACTGTCTATCATTATGATGATTTTAGTAATAAAGCAGCGATAGCAAAGGAAGTCCATATTGGAGAGTCTATTGCATATTACAAGTATGATTCTTTTCGCCGAATAGTGCTTTTTCGCGATGCAGAGGGCAACGAAACAACAACCGAATACAATGATCAGTATAAGAATAGGTGGGGACAATATGTTATCCAAAAAAAGGTTCGTGATCCAAGGGGAAACCTGACGGTTGAAACGTTAGACCCTCTAGGAAATTTAGCCACTCTTGAGAAGTATAGTGGCAGTGAAAGGCTGTTACTAAAAGAAAGCTATCACTATGACCTAAATGGGAACAAGATTAAGCAAGTCAGCGAATTATTGGATTCAGATAAAACGATCATAAAGGCCTGGAAGTATGATTGTCGAGGGCGTTTAATAGAGCTGAGCGAGTCGGATGAAAGAAGGACGCAATTTGAATATACGCTTGATGGCCATCTAAAAAGGGTGCGAAAACCAGATGGAACGGTTGTTTCATATGAGTATGATGGACTCGGACGTAAGGTTGAAGTAAAGACGTCTGATGGGACATGCCATTATTTGCTAAAGTACGACCGCATGGGTCATGTAATCGAATCAATTGACCAGATAAGCGGGCAAAAAACTGTTAGAAAGTATAGCCACTTTGGGGAGCTTTTAAGTGAAACTCTTGCAAACGGTTTTACACTAAGAAATCAATATGACGATCTAGGTAGACGCATTTTATGGACTCTGCCGGATTCTTCGCATGTTGAATACATATTCGATGCCTACCATCTTGCTCATGTAAGTCGGCTTGACAAAGAAGGGAGGGAGAAATATGCGCACCGTTACATGCAGTATGATCTGAGTCATAATCTGTTAAAAGAAAGCTTTTTGGGTTCTATTGGAGCTCTTGAGTACGAAGTTGATCGACTTGGAAGGCGTGTTGTTGCTGATTCGATTTATTCTATGGAACATATTCGTCGCTTTGATCCCAATGGCAATGTTTTAGAGTATTTACGGTCTTGTGGAGAGTGTGAAGAGCTTATCGAGTACCAATATGATGACCTCAACCAGATTATCCAGGAGCTTGGTGAAACCAGTTTCGAATATACCTATGATGCACATCACAATCGACTATCTAAGAATAAAGATGAGTATCGTGTGGATATTTTGCACCAGCTCGAAAGTGCAGGAAATATCACCTATAATCATGATGCAAACGGAAATCGTGTTGAAGCTGTTCGAAAGGATAAACCCATACAATACACCTACGATGGTTTAGACCGCTTGACTCAGATAAGAAGTGGCGATAAGGCCATGCGCTTAACGTATGATTCTTGGGGGCGCTGCCTTTCTCGTGTTTATCTGAGTCTTTCTGGTGGGGAGTGGCACGCCTCTTCACCCGAAGACTTTCTTTTTGATGATCAGAATGAAGTGGGGTGTTTCCCCGAGCAGTTAAGGATATTAGGTCAAGGAAGGGGGGCAGAAATTGGTGCTGCAATAGCACTTGAGCTCGATCAAAAAGTCTACTGCCCCATGCACGATCTTTTTGGAAATGTCATAGCCGTGATAGATGCTAATAAAAATCTTATTGAATCCTACCGCTTCTCTTCCTTTGGAGAAGAGAAACGTTCTGAAAATACACTCAATAACCCTTGGCGATTCCAATCCAAAAGAAAAATGGCAGGGCTGATTTATTTTGGCCGGCGGTTTTATGATCCTGAAACAGGGCGGTGGATATCTCCAGACCCAAAAGGGTACGACGAAGGCCCCAATCTTTACCAATATGTTCGCAATAACCCTCTCATTTATTTTGACCTCTACGGTCTTTCTGCTGAATCTGGTGCCCAGTACTCGGTTTCACGTTTTGTAAAAGATGTGGGCTATGTTTACTTCCACTCATGGAGAACAACGACTGAAGCGATCGCAACAGGGCAGATCCGAAATATGAGTATAGGAATAAATTTTCTGAAAGCAGTAGGTCACGTGATGTCCGGAGAGAGACCTAGTCCAGATATTCCGCACTCTAAGATGTATACTCTGCCTGGAAAAATTCATCCAGATGTTGATTTTTATTTTATTAATGGAATTCTAAACAGTAAAGAGGATGCTCTTGCTGCAGGCCATGTCATTCAGGACTTGTTACATGGCTATCAGGTGAATGTTTTGCATAATTCTTCGCATGGAGCTCTTGATCTTTTCGATTTTGCAATAGAAAAGCTTGGTTTTTCAACCAATGTGTGTTTACAATTATACAACCGTTTAAAAACTTCACTAGATAATGGAAAATTAATTGTGATGCAGATTCATAGCGAAGGGCATTCTATTACTAAAAGAGCGCTTAGCTGGTTATCTACTGAAGAAAGGAATAGAATTAAGCTCTTCGGGTACGCCTCAGTAGATATTTTTGAGAGAGAGTGTGCTGGATTTGTTGAAAATAACATCTCTAAAAGAGATTTTGTATCCATGGGAGCCAACCCCATTAACTGTATGAATGCCTCTATGTTTAACTACGATCATGTTCACTTTTTGGCCCCTGCAACAACGAATCCCTTCAATGAGCATGCATTTATGGGACAAACAATACAAGATAGGGTTCAAACTGTAAACAAAGATTTAAGGTCTGATTTTAATTTGGAATAAATATGAAAAAGTTAATTATTATATTCTCGTGTTTTTTTCTTTTAATTGTCTATATGGCAGTTCGAGAAAATACAGGCTCTTCAGAGCCAGTTTACTGTAAATATGTAGATGAAATTTCTCATGAATTTCTAGTTTTTGCAAAGTCCAAGCATGGGCTTTCATGCTCAGGTAGTGGTGGAGCGCTAATGGATCGAGTAAATATCATCTCTCTTTCACTTGATTCGAATGAACAAGATATTGATGTTGAGAAAGCGAGGAGGTTAGTAGTTGATTGCTCAGAAGATTATCTTAAAAGAGTCAATGGTAGTGAGAAAATTAGACCCTACTTGAGTCACTTTCCCTTCACCGAAAAAGGAGTCCGTTTTAATATTTCATTTCGCAATCCCAAAAATGGGGCAATCAGATTGGTGTACTTGTCGAATGGGAAAATTAGTTACTCTTCCTATAATGAGGACAAGAGCGATCTTATTGATCAGCATGTGGAAACATATGATGAGGCAAGAGAGATTGTCATGACAGAAGGGCTAGGGATATCACAAGCAGACTCTGCTTTGGAATAAATATGAAAAAGTTAATCATTATATTCTCGTGTTTTTTTCTTTTTAATTGTCTATGTGGCAGTTCGAGAAAATACGGGCTCTTCAGAGCCAGTTTACTGTAAGTATGTAGATGAAATTTCTCATGAATTTCTGGTTTTAGCAAAATCAAAATATGGTTTGACCTGTTCTGTAAGTGCTGGAGCTTTAATGGATAGGGTAAACAGCATTACACTGGTTTTTGATTCCCGAGAGGAAAATGTGCCGATAGAAAGGGCTAGAAGTTTGTTTGTGAAGAGCGTTGAAGACTATCTCAGCAGGATTAATGACGATGAGAAGTTAAGGCCATACCTCAGCCACTATCCTTTTATACAAAGTGGTGTTAATTTTCGTATTTCATTTCAAGCTACTAAGAAGAACGAGATTTATTTGGTATTCTTATCTCATGGCAAGATCATTTATATGACAAAGGATGAGAACCAAGCTCCGTTAGTTAAGCTGTCTGAGGAGTCATATGAGGAGGCGAGGGAGATTGTGATGGCGGAGCGGAGCCCCGCCATCGCTGAGTAGGCTTAGGGTGCGATGGGCTCCCAGAGGCCGAAGACGTTGTCTTCGGGATCGGCTACGTATGCGTAGTATCCCATGTTGGGGATTTCCATTTTAGGCATGATGAGCTTGCCACCTTTTGCAAGGACTTTCTCTAGGTAGGTGTCGACGGAGTCGACCTGGACTGCGATCACTGGTCCTTTGACTTGCTCGGTTCTCTTCATAAGCCCGCCGTTGATGGCTCCGGGCTGGGTGGGCATTTTGTTTTCATCGACGGGAGTGGTTCGAACTCCTACGTAGTCCATTCCTGGAATATCATTTAACTCCCAGTCAAAGATACTGTAGAATTCTTTGGCTTTTTCTATGTCATCATAGGGGATTTCAAAGTGAACGACTTGGTTCATTGTTGCTGTTTTTGTCATGGTATCCTTCCTTTGGGTTTGGATGCTGCGCAAGTATATCAGGTTTGTATTTTTTATGAGGAGTGGTATGGTTGTTGTCTATGGAAGAGTGTGATATTGATCAGATTGTTGGAGAGCGGGCGCCTTTGGGTGCGGAGTTGATGGCGGCTGCGCGGGAGGGACATTTGTGTATTCGGAAGGAAGGAAATGAGGGCGTCATCCTCAAAGGGGATGAAGAGCGGTTTGAGGGGTTGGTTGGAAGATGGGGTGATCTTGTGTATTTTCAGAAGAACTGGGTACTTGAAGGAAGTGTTGTTCGGGAGTTTGGTCGGCTTTTGGATGGGGATGTCAAGCGAGTTGACTTGGGGGATGCAGGGAGTTTGAATGAGGGGCAGCGGCGCGCGGTTAAGGAGTGTTTGGGGGAGAGTGTTGTTTGTTTAACGGGAGGACCGGGTACTGGAAAGTCGTATGTGATCGGGGAGGTTGTAAAGAGATGGGGCACAGATGTGTGTGTGTGTGCGCCGACGGGTAAGGCAGCGCTTCTTCTACGGGAAAAGTTGGACTCGGAAGTGGGAACGCTTCATAGTCTTTTGGGGATACGGGATGGGAAAGAGATGCTTTTTGGAGGGAAGGTGTTGGACGCTGGGATGGTGATTGTTGATGAGTGTTCGATGATTGATGTGGGGATGTGGTCGGCGCTTCTTAGGAATGTAAAGAAGGGAACACGGCTTATTTTGGTGGGGGATCATGATCAGTTGCCACCAGTGGAGGCGGGCACGGTGTTTGGAGAGCTGTGTGGTTTTATGAAGGAGAGGGGCAAAGGTTATGTGCATTTGGATGAATGCATGCGGAGCGATCGAGTGGAGATTCTGGAGAAGGCGGCTGCGGTGCGTGAGGGGAAAATGATTGAATATGGGAAGCTTGAGAGGGACGTTGAGGGATGGAAAAGGGGAGGCTATCAGGTGCTATCGTGTTTGAGAAAAGGGCCTTTTGGGGTGGAGGCTATCAATGAGTTGATGCGGGACGAGGGCGAGATTCCTATTATGATTACGCGAAGTAATCGACGCATAGAGCTGAGCAATGGGGAAATGGGAGTCCTTTTAAAAAGGGATCCTGGGCGAGCAATTGGAAAGAACGATGTGGCGCGGTTTGGGGAGCGGGAATTTCCTGCTGCGCTTTTACCGGAATTTGAGTTGGCGTATTGTATTTCAGTGCATAAAAGTCAGGGGAGCGAGTTTAAAAAGGTGGTTTTATTGGTGCCTAAGGGAGCGGAAATATTTGGTCGGGAGATTCTCTATACGGGAATGACTCGGGCAAAGGATGAGTTGATTGTTCTGGGGGAAGAGGGTGTGATTGAGGAGTGTGTGAAAAAAGGGAGTGAAAGATTATCAGGAATTCGGAGAAGGTTATGCGCATTGTAATATTATGTATTTGCTTTTTAGGAACGGTTTTTGGTTCTTCGCTTGATGAGCGAAAGGATTGGATTTATCATGCGATTGAGGGGGTTATCCAGAGTGTGGATCCAACGGCTCTTGTGGGTGTTAAGGTGGTGTCTCTTGATAAGGGTGTTGTTCTTTATGAGCGGAATGCTCAGTGTCGATTTGTTCCGGCGAGCTCTTTGAAGTTATTCACGGCAGCAACGGCTCTTGAGCGTCTGGGTGCGGATGACCGTTTTGAAACGGCGGTAAAGGTTGATGGGATCATTGATGAAGGTGTTCTCAAGGGGAATTGTTATTTGGTGGGTTCGGGGGATCCAAGCTTAAAGGGGACAGATTTTATCGGGCTTGTAGAAGGAATGAATGTGAGGGAGATTCGGGGGGACCTGATTCTTGACTTGAGTTGCTTTGAAGATGGGCCGATGGGGCCGGGCTGGATGTGGGATGAGGAGCCAGGATATTGGTGTGTCCCGATGAGCGCGCTGAATGTCGAGCACAATTTTGTGGGGGGCGCTGTGATTTCGCAGCCTGAACTTCTTGCTGCATCTCTTTTTAAGGGGTTATTGGATCGGAAGGGAATTTTGCTAAGAGGGGAGCTAAAGCTAGGACGGGCTCCTGAAGGGAGTGTCTGTCTAGCGCGCCATTTTTCTGAGCCGATGCGTGAGTTGATTAAGGTGGTTCTTCAAGATACGGATAATTTGTATTCTGATTGTATTTTCAAGCGGATGGGAGGCTCTTGGGAAAAGGGGAGGGAGTCTGTAGAGGGGTTCATGCGTGATGTGATTGGTCTTGATACTCAGGAGATACGCATTGTAGATGGGAGCGGGCTTTCTCGTTACAATTTGACTTCGCCGAATCAGATGGTGGCGTTTTTGAAGAAAATGCGCTTAAATCGCGTTTTGAAAGCGGCACTCCCTGTTGGGGGAGAAGTGGGAACGCTTAAGGGAAGGATGCTGAGCTTTGGAGGACGGGTTGTTGCTAAGACGGGAAGCATGACGGGGGTGTCTTCGCTTTGCGGTTTTGTGACGACCGAGACAGGAGAAGAGCTTGCGGTGGCGATCTTTGTCAATGGTTACATGAAGGAAGGACGAGAAATCAAGGTGAAGCTTGAGGATGAGATCTGTCATGTGCTTGTGAATGCGATTCCTTAGCTGAGTTGAATTTTCTGGAGGAGGGTTCTTTTTTGGCGAGAGCTGGAGTGGTGGTGAATAACGGCGTTGGGATCGGAGGGCTCGAAGTCGGTAGAGTTGTAAAGCGAGGGAAAGTAGGTGATTTCGAAGGGGGTTTCGTGAAGAAGATGGCCAAGACAGTGTTCATCGGAAAACTCCATCGGATGGTTATTGAGAATCCGGTCGATCCAAGCGGGAATGACTGGGGTGTCTTTTTCATATAGGATTACACCTGCTTGAACGCCACAAACGTCGGGGCCTAGGTAGCCCATTTTCCGAGCTCCTTGATTATCTTTTTCACTGGTTTGGCGAATTGCAAAGCGGTCTTTTGTAAGGGGGAGGTTGATGAGTGGCGCGATGTTTTCTTTGACTTCGCAGTCAACATCGATCCAAAGGGTGCGTTGATAGGGGCTCTTGGGAAGAACGAGAGGTTTGTAAAACCAGATGGGGCGGTGATCCCACATGCGGGGGGTTATTTTTTCTTTCCAAGAGGGATTGGCAACCTGTTTGTTAATGTCTTTGATGGGAAACATTTCTTCGGATTGCGTGATGACAGCTCCTTTGGACTGGCACCAAGCACGAGCAGAGGGGGACATTCCAAAGTCGCAGAAGGTAATAGGGGAGCTGTTATATTTGGTAAGGTTTGTCCACCACCATTTGAGCATCCATTCTTGGCGCTCGTCACATCCAGTGAGGATTCCTTTACTCATTGAACCCTATTTTTGCTAATAGATTTCGTTTTCGGGTAGCACTTGCATGATGGAAGATGAGAGCGTGAGGATTGGGAATCTCTGGAGTTGTCCAGTTGTAGTTTCGGGAGAAATAGGTGATGTCATAAGGTTTTTCATGGAGAAGATGGGAGAGACAGGTTTCTTCGGCGAAGTCGGTTTGATAGTGGTCTTCACACCACTTTGTCCAGGCGGGGATAATGGGGGAGGAGTTTGTGTAGGCAAAAACTCCGGTTTGGACTCCTTTGACTCCTTCTTTTAGGAGGTTTCTTTCATGGAGGGGAACTGTTTCCTCATCTGATGTGTATGAAATCGCAAATCCGTCACCAACTTGAATCATCTCAAAGAGAGAGCTAACGTCCTTTTTGACTTCGCAATCGAGGTCGATCCATATGGAGTTGGTATAAGGGGACTTTTGTTGGACAAATGCTTTACGAAACCAGACGTCGCGGTTGCTCCAGAGCAGTGGGAAGAGGGTCTTGCTCCAGGGTGCGGATTCGATGCCTTCTGATAGGTTGCTTATGGGAATGGAGTGTTGAGAGACAAGGGTCCCTTTGCTTTTGCACCAGTTTTGTGCCGAGGGACTCATTCCAAAGTCGCAGAAAGTAACGGGATGATTGTTGTGCTTGGAATAGTTTGCCCACCACCATTTCATGAGGTATTCTTGACGCTCGTCGCACCCAGTAAGCACTCCGTTATCCATGAAACTTCATCTCGGACAAGAGTTTCCTTTTGCGGCTGGCTCCAGTGTGATGGATAATGGCAATGTGCTCGGATGAGAATTCGGAGATCAGCCAGTTGTATTTGTTGGAAAGGATGGTGATATCAAAGGGCTTTTTTGCAAAGAGATGACTGAGGGCTGTTTGATCTGAAACTTCGGTATCAATGTGTTTTAAGCAGTGATCAATCCACGCAGGGATAACAGGGGAAGTTTTCTTAAATACAATGACACCTGCTTGAAGAACTTGCACGTTATCTTTTAAGAGATTGTATTTTTGTGCGTGTTTTGTATTTTCTTCTGTATCGTATGCGATAGCAAATCCATCTTTACTTTCTGTCATTTCAAATAAGGGGGTGATGTCTTTAAGGATTTCGCAATCGACGTCGGTCCAAAGGGTTTTTTCATAGGGGGATTGGGAGAGAATGAGGGGTTTAGAAAACCAAACGGAGCGTTTATTCAACGTTGAAAGACTTACTTTATCTGACCATGGCGCCAAGTGATTTTTGTCTGTGGAGATTGATTTAGGGTCAAAGGGGAGAACATTCCCTTTTGTTTCGCACCATTTTCTGGCACCTAAGCTCATTCCAAAATCGCAAAAAGTGACGGGATAGTTATTTTGTTTGGAGTAGTTTCCCCACCACCATTTAAGCATCCACTCTTGTTCGGCATTGCATCCGGTTAGCACTCCTTTTTTCACTGCAGCCCCCCAAGAATTTTAGTTTTTCCGTATCCTCCAGCATGATGGCGGATAACGGTATTAGGGTCTTGAGGAATGATTGTTGGCCAATTGTAAAGGAGAGGATGGGGAGTAATATTGAGGTTTTCGTTTTCTAGCATTTCCATGAGGACTGTTTCATCACCAAAGTGTTTGTGATTGCTTTCCTGTGTATGGAAAGCCCATTTTTGAGGAATTGAAGAGCCGTGACGGCAAACGATGACGCCGGTATTATAGATGTCGAGATCTTTTACTTGGAATCTTAAGATGCTAAATCCATCTCCTTCATTAGCATATTCGAAGAGTTTATCAATGGGGCGGCGCACTTCGCAATCCAGGTCCATCCAAATGGTTCGTTTGTAGGGGCTTTTTAGAAGAAGAAAGGGTTTTGCAAACCATTCGGTTCTCCCTTCCCAAAGGTCTCCAGGATATTTTTCTTCCCAAATAGAGCTTTGCTTTGGATCGATCTCTTCTTTTGGTTTAATCAAGCCTTCGGGGAAGGAAAAAGAGAGGACTGTTCCCTTGGTCTCGCACCATAGGCGGGCACTTTTGGACATTCCTAAATCAAAAAATGTAACGGGGTATG
Organism: Simkaniaceae bacterium; assembly: GCA_018399055.1. Classification (GTDB taxonomy): domain Bacteria; phylum Chlamydiota; class Chlamydiia; order Chlamydiales; family Simkaniaceae; genus Neptunichlamydia. The sequence goes on from CP073762.1 coordinate 342,882, forward strand.
AATTGTGTTTGGAATAATGGCCCCACCACCATTTGAGCATCCACTCTTGCGTGATATCGGTTGCAACAATGACTCCATCGCCAGAGAATTTAGAATTCCAGTTGAGATGTTCTTCCATAATTATCACTTGATTTGTTTTAGAATTTCTCGTTTCCCTGCGCCTCCACCATGATGGTAGACATTCACAGGAGAATTGGTTTTCCAGAAGTTGAGAAAGTTGAAGCCAAAGGGAAGAGGGTTGATCTTAATGGGATGTTTTTTTTGGGCTTCAATGAGTGCTGTTTCGTCGCTCATGGTAACATGGTGTTTTTCTAATACGGCTTCTGCCCAGTAAGTAAAAGCGGGAGCAAGTCTCTTAGCAACAACAACACCAGAGTTAATCACTGTATTAGCTTTAAGGTTGAGCTTGATTAGGCTAATTCCATCATCGGTGTTGCAATATTCAAACAAAGGGCTTAGCGAATTTTTGACTTCGCAATCGATATCAATCCAAATGGTTCTGTCATAAGGGCTTTGAAGAATAATAAATGGTTTGTGCATCCATTCAATTCTGCAGTCCCAGATGCGCTCTGAGTAACTTCCTTCCCATTGCTTTTGAACGTCTGGGGGAATGTCACTCTTTTTTGAAATTGTTGAGTCTGGCAGGGAAAAGGGAATAACAGTTCCTTTCGATTCACACCAAATAAGGGCGCTTTTTGACATTCCAAGATCAAAAAAAGTGACTGGGGAGTCGTTGTGTTTGGAGTAATGATCCCACCACCACTTTAAGATCCACTCTTGCTTCATATCTGAAGCGACAATGACGCCATCTCCGCCTGTGTAATTTTTCTGATTCCACTTTGTAATTTCTGCCATGTTTGTATCTATATCCGAGCGATCATTAGAGATCGAGCAAAATTTTATCTTTCCCTTCAAGACCAAGAAAGTGTTGGATGACTGCTTGATTTCCTCCGCCAAAGAGATGAGGGTGATTGTATTTAAGGGGAAAAAAGGGAATGTCAAAATCCTTTCGGAGAATGAGATGATGGATAACATCTTCATCCCCCATGAATTCGTGATTTTTTTCGACTCCTTCCTGTGCCCATTTAAGAACTACAGGGGAACCTTGGAGCGCTGCGCACACCCCCGAATTATGGTAGAACCCCTCCTGAAACTCGTGCTTGACAATTGTAAATCCAGTTGAGGGGGTGAGGTAATCAAAAAGGGGTGCAATGTCCGCTTGAACGCGGCAATCGATATCTAGAAAAAGGGTTTTTTCATAGGGACTTTGGAGAAGGATGAAGGGTTTTGCAAACCACGCTGCTCGTTTTTCCCAAATATCTTGTGACCAATGCTTTTCCCAGTAGTCCCTTTTTTCAGGAGCTACCTCATCTCGCGTGGCTAAGAAATCCATTTGTTTAGAGAAGGGAATAACGGTTCCCTTAGAAGCACACCATTTTTTTTTGGGTTTAGTAAGTCCTAGATCAAAAAATGTAACCGGGAGGGAGGAATGCGTGTTATAATGTTTCCACCACCAGAAAAGGAATTGCTCATACTGGCTATTTGCAGCAACAATAACTCCTTCGCCTCCCTTAATCTCTTGCCTTGCCTGTGCCATAAGGTTATACATAGGCTAAAAGGAATAATCGATGTACAAAAATCTAATTGAAGCAGCCCGAGAAGAGGGGATCAAAGAGGTTAGCATTGATGCGCTTGTTCGCAAAGAGGATGGAAAGGTCCTATTGGTGGAAGATTTGCAAGGTGTAAATCCCTTCTATCATTTTCCTTGCGTGCAAGTAAAAGATGAAGAGACAATTCCTCAAGCGATTCAACGCGCAGTGACAGAAAACACCGCAATGGAGATCAAAGAGGTTATTCGTTACTTGGGTCATTATGATGTAGGAGGGAAACGTCACCTTAACTTTGTGGTTGAGGTGAATGATCCATTTGCAGTGGAGGAGAATAAAAGCATCTCGTTTGCTTGGCTTGATGTTCAAGAAGCTGTTGGATACCCCATAAGAGACGAGGTTCGGGAGATGCTTGATCTATATAGTAAAGCTTAAGCGCTTTTTTGCATTAAAGACATGCGTTGTTTCGCGCGTGCTGCTTTATTTGTTTTGTAAACCCCTTGCTTAACTCCACGATCCATAAGACTGTAAACAGCACTAAGCGCTGTTTGCATTTTCTCACTATCTTTTGAAGTAAGTGCACTTTCAAAAGAACGGATTGCAGTTTTTACACTAGATTTAAAAGAACGGTTGCGAAGGTTGCGCTTCTCGTCTTGCTTAATGCGTTTTTGAGCAGTCGGGCACTTTTTCTTTGCAGTTCCCTTTTTTCCTTCTTCAGACATAAAATATTCCAATCGTTAAAATTGAGTGATGGTAAAAAATATACCAATTTGGGAATAATTCGTCAATCAAGCAGTGAGGCATCTTTTGATCTCTAAGAATTTTTTTATATTTATGTTTTTAATCGTTGGTGGTGCAAGCCTCTACCTTGGGGGAGAATTTTTTTATAACCTTAATCGCTACTTCCATTTGACACACTCTGCAGAAGCGCAGGTTTTTGATTGGAAAGTAGTCGAAATCAAATCGGGTAAATTTTCCGTTAGGGCTACATATCAATTTCAGGTCGAGGAGAGGACAATTACGGGAGCCTATTCTTTCCCAAAGCCGGTTTATCCTAACCCTTATTTGGCTGAGGATCTAGTTGAAGCATGGCAAGAAAAAACTTGGGAAATTTGGTATAATCCTAAACATCCCCATGATGCGGCTCTTCAAAAAATGTTTCCGGCAAAGAAGGCGATTCATTTTGCGTTGTCTCTTGGGATTATATTGTACTTTGCCTTTCTAAATATTTATGTGAAGAAGATGCATTTTTCAGAAGAAGGGAATGGAAAACCTCCTTCGTGACCTTTTTACATGTCCATTTTCGTGTCAGGCTCTTTTCAAGTTGCCATGCCCATTTTCCCTGTCTGCTCTTGAGGAGGTATTCGGTAGTGTCTCCAGAGAGTATTAGAGGGCGTTTTCTGAGTTTATTGGGAAAGAAAAAGGGGAGCCTGGGAAGAGGCTTGGGGTAGAATGAGTTGATCGTTTGGGGTAGGCCTTTGTAGATTCGTGTCACTCCTCTAAAAAAATCAAGCTGATCGTAAAAAAAACCATGTCCAAAGGGAGTCATAGATGTGTAATAAGAGAGATTTTGACGGAGGTAAAGTTCTGCAGGTGTAGCAATTTTTTTATTGTAAATCCTGTCGTGCAAGATCCAAATTACAGTGAAGCCAAGGGATGAATAGTCTCGGTTTCTTTTTTGGACATCTTCGATTGAAATAGGAGAACATTGCACTTCAAAAATAATTTTTTTAGGAAAGAAAACAACGTCAGCAATTCTCCGAATTGAGGGGAATCGGTATTCGGTGACGCTGCCTCGAAGGAAGTCCGCTAATGTTTTTTGGATCACTTTGTGATAGCGATGCATGATTTCTTGACAATATCCCTTTTTCGATGCAATATGGACAACATTATAATAGATAGTTCTGGCATTTTATGCTTGGAATTGTTACATAGGTGGACCTGTCGCGCGTCATTCCATAGGAGACAATGAGTAAATCCGGATTTAGTCAGGGTTTCGATCCCCAGCATCAACAAAAAATCGAAGAGCTCGTAGCTATTGCTAAGGAGCAAGGGTTCATCACGTATGAGGAAATCAATGAAATCCTCCCGATGACCTTTGATTCTGCTGAGCAGATCGACCAAGTGCTCATTTTCTTAAGCGGAATGGATATTCAGATTTTGAATCAATCTGAAGTCGACCGTCAAAAAGAAAGAAAAAAAGAAGCCAAGGAAATGGAATCCCTTCCGAAAAGGATGGAAGGGAGTAGTGATGATCCAGTTCGAATGTACCTAAAAGAAATGGGGTCTGTCCCCCTTCTTTCTAGGGAAGAAGAGGTGGAAATCTCCAAAAGGATTGAAAAAGCACAGATCCAAATCGAACGAATTATCATGCGATTCCGCTACTCAACTCGCGAGTCTATTTCTATTGCCAACTACTTAATTTCTGGAAAGGATCGCTTCGATAAAATTATTGCTGAAAAAGAAATCGAGGACAAAAATAGCTTTCTTAAGAAGCTTCCCAAGCTTAAGGCACTACTTTACAGAGAGGATATTATCCTAGAGGGGCTTTTGATCCATTCCTTAGCGCCAAAGCTTGCAAAAGTCGAAAAGGTTAAGCTTTCAGAAGATATCGAGAAGTGTAATGTGCGGACTCAAGCTTATTTAAGACGAATGCACTTCCGACATAATATTACTGATGACTTTGGGGAAGTCATTCTTTCTTCTTATGATCGCTTTTTGGCTTTGGAAAAAGAAATTCAAGAACTCATTCCTCGTGCTGAGAAAAACAGATTTGCGAAAGCAAAGCTAATGGCGGCTGAGCGAAAATTGGCAAAGCGTGAACTTGCTGCAGGCCGCACTCTAGACAAGTTCAAGAAAGATGTTCGAATGCTTCAGCGTTGGATGGATAAGAGCCAAGAGGCTAAAAGGGAAATGGTGGAGTCTAACCTTCGCCTGGTGATCTCGATTGCAAAGAAGTACACCAACAGAGGACTCTCATTCCTTGACCTGATTCAGGAAGGAAATATGGGTCTGATGAAGGCGGTTGAAAAGTTTGAGTATCGCCGAGGGTATAAGTTTTCTACCTATGCTACCTGGTGGATTCGCCAAGCGGTGACGCGCGCAATCGCTGACCAAGCTCGGACGATTCGAATTCCTGTTCATATGATCGAGACGATTAATAAGGTTCTTCGTGGTGCCAAGAAGTTAATGATGGAGACTGGGCGGGAGCCTACTCCTGAAGAATTGGCAACAGAACTCGGGCTAACTCCCGAGAGAATTCGGGAAATCTATAAGATTGCTCAGCACCCAATCTCTTTGCAGGCTGAGGTAGGGGATAGCGGAGAGAGTCAGTTTGGTGACTTTATTGAAGACACCTCGATTGAATCTCCTGATGAGGCTACGGGGTACTCTATATTAAAGGATAAGATGAATGAGGTTCTCTCGACGCTGACTGATCGAGAAAGAACGGTTCTCATCGAACGTTTTGGGCTCCTTGATGGAAAGCCCAAGACTTTGGAAGAAGTTGGAGTACGGTTCAAAGTGACTCGTGAGAGGGTCCGTCAAATTGAGGCTAAAGCCCTCCGTAAGATGCGCCACCCAACACGATCAAAGCAGCTTCAAGCTTTCCTAGACATCATCGAGCAGGAATAGAACACTTTATACCCAAACAAACTCAAAAGCTGGTTTGGGTATATAGAAATTCTATAATTTTATTTCCTTGATAATTAGCACTTAATATTTATATCAATCTTTTTTTCTAAAAATTCCTTTTGTTTATTCTTCATCATACTTTATATCAGGGAACTAAGAACTATTATATTTAACCCCCTCAAGAGGTAAAAAAATGAAGTTGAGACATTTAAGGAATTTTGGACTGGGCATCCTTTCCTTTCTTATGATCTCTTCCCAGGCATATGCAGCAGCTGATAGAGAAGTTCGATTAAACGAGCTTGAGCATCAGATGAAGCAAGTGGGAACCGAGACACCAATAGGAACCTACGGTGCGAATACCGCAACTGCGCGTCCGGAGGTTGATGGACGTGGATGGTTCATCTCCTTTGATCTTCTGTATTGGAAGGCAAGGGTAGGCGGAACCGAGTATGCTTACACGGACCAAGATAGAATCGCTTCTCTTCCTATTAAAGGAAGAAAGAAAAGTATGGAGTTCGACTGGGATTGGGGAATCCGAGCAGCTATAGGCTACAACTTCGACTATGATGGTTGGGATTTTAGAGCTTGCTACACCTGGTGGGAAACTGGAGGGTCAGACTCTGTTCGAGCTGGGCTCAATAGTTCGGTGATACCTCTTCGAGGATCGAGCACGCTGACAACAGTTCCTGCGGCGAACCAAACTGTTGGTGAATTTATCTTTGCGACGAGTGCTAAGTCGATGTATGACTTAGATTATCAATCAGTTGATGTGGAATTAGGGCGCGATTATTATGTTAGCTCTACCATTTCGTTTCGCCCATTTTGGGGCTTGAAGACTGCATGGATCGACCAAGAGCAGAGAACTTACTATACAGGTGGAAACCCTACGGTTAACCAAGGGATAAACCTTCTTGGGCTTCAAGGGAATACAGTTCATGTTAAAGAAGACTGTGACTTCTGGGGTCTAGGACCACGTACAGGGATTGACTCTCGTTGGTACATGGGAAATAAGCTAAGCCTTTTTGGGAATGTATCAGGAGCTCTTCTGTTAGGCCATTTTGATGTGGACCACAAGGAGGGCTACAGCGCTGTAGGAGATGCAAGAGTCCGCCTTCATGCCAACCGCCATGCATTTGCACCGATGGTGAATTTCGAGCTAGGAATGCGTTATGATACCTATCTTCATCATGATCGCCATCATCTTGGAATTGGAATTGGTTTCGAAGCTGAGTACTGGTGGAGACAAAATCAGATGCTTAAGATCGATGATTTTATAGAACTTAAGTATGAGAGATATTCTGAAGACATAGCGTTCTACGGATTAACAGCTGATGTTAGGTGGGACTTTTAGGTTCGGAAATTATCCAAAAGTAATAAAAGGCTCTCAAGTTGAGAGCCTTTTTTATTTCACTTAAATTCTTATACTTAAGTTTTAATTAAATAAAAGTTTAGATAATTCTGTACAATTATATAAATAATTTCGTATCTCTGGATTTGGAGGAAGATTAACCTATTATGGCAGCTTCCGGTAACGACTTTGCAGCTCTCAGGAGGAGGGTTATCGTAAACAAAAGAGACAAGTTTTTAATAAATTATAAAATAAAGTTAAAAAATTGTTTCATTTATTTAGGCGTTATCATTATAGAAAAAATTGAGGCAACAAAGCTAAAAATTAACCCCCATGAGGTAAAAAAAATGAAAGTGAGCTTATTGAGAAAATTCTCAATCGCCCTTGTTACCCTTATGGCATCGTCCACTGCCTTTGCTGGCATGGACATGGATTCTCGGGTAACGCAACTTGAAAACCAGATGCAGCAAGTGCGTACTGAGACTGCCATGGGAACATATGGTGCACAAACAGCTAAAGCTCGGGCGGAAGTCGACGGGTATGGCTGGTTCTTCACTGCTGACGTGCTATACTGGCACGCAAAAGTAGGTGGAACAGAATTTGCATATTCAGACAATGATCCTGCAGGAGCCTTTCCTGTAAAAGGTCGAACTAAAGATATCGATTTCGAATGGGATTGGGGTCTGCGTTTTGGTCTTGGATATAACTTTGACCATGATGGTTGGGATGTTAGATTCCAATACTCTTGGTTTGATTCGAACGGAAGTGATTCAACTCGTGCTGGACTTAATAGCACAGTTATCCCACTTCGCGGATCATCTACCATCGTAGCAACAGATGTTGCTGCTGTTGGAACAATTTATGATGCATTCCTTTATGCGGCTAGTGCAAAGTCGCAGTATGATTTTGACTACCAAGCAATAGACTTGGAACTAGGTCGTGCATACTATATCAGTGGAAAGCTGTCTTTTAGACCTCACTGGGGTTTAAAAACTGCTTGGATTGATCAAGAACAGATCACTCGCTACACTGGTGGAACAGCTACTCCCAATGGCCTAGGACCTAACGTTCAAGGTGACAATCTTGGGCTTGGTGTGAATACAGTTCACATTAAAGACGACTGTGACTTCTGGGGTTTAGGACCACGTGTTGGTGTTGACTCTAAGTGGTACCTTGGGAATGGATTTAGCTTCTTCGGTAATGTTGCTGGTGCGCTTCTTTTCGGATACTTTGATGTAGACCATAAAGAGCGATTCAGCGCTGTTGAAGATAATCGAATCAAACTTAATGCTAACCGACATGCATTCTCGCCAACAGTGCAGATGCAGCTTGGATTGCGTTTTGACAAGTATATCCACAATAACAAGCAACATCTTGGGATTGGACTTGGATTCGAAGCTAATTACTGGTGGAGACAAAACCAGATGATTAAGATTGACGACGCCGCAGTTCTCAAATATGAGAGATATTCTGATGACGTCAGCATGCACGGGTTAACGCTAGATTTCAAATGGGACTTCTAGACTAAACCGTAGCAATTAAGATCCTACAAAAGGTGGGGCTCTGCAAGAGCTTCACCTTTTTTTTAGTACCTGTCAGCTAAGAAGACAAAACAATTAACTTAAGTTAATCATTTTGTTGCGTATTTGTGTAAATTCATTAGAAAAATTTTTTAATAAAAACAATTGAACTAAAAAAAGTATTGGAATATCATAGTTGTATAAAAAAGAAATACAAGCCAGAGAGATATGATTCTAGAAGACTTTATCAGAAAATCAGGGCTCAAGAAAAAGTCTTTTGCTCAATCGGTTGGTATAAGTACGACAAACCTCTGGAAAATATTAAAGGGCATTACGCGCCCTTCACTTAAAACGGCTCAGAAGATTGAGGAATTCACCGAAGGAAAAGTATCTATGCAAGACCTTTTATTCGGTAAAAGCAAGAATGGCGCGCAACTAAAACCATCAATTGAAAAGCGTGTTTCTGAATTGGAAAAGCGTGTTAATAAGTTGGAAGCTCGAGCAGAGTGTTCATGAAAAAGTGCACGCTTCTTCTTTTCATACTTGGAACTATACCCAAACAAACTCAAAAGTTGCTTTGGCGCAGCCGAAAATCCAATTTTTGAATTTGTTTGGGTATATAGTATTTGCTTTAGGGGATTGGTGTTGTTCTCAATGTGGACACTCTAAGAGACTTTCTCTGAATTAAGCCAAACATGAAATCCTCCTCACGACCAATCGGCTCATCGCTAGATAGATCATTGATAAACCGCTACTTGTGATTAACTCGTAGTCTTTACTTAAACGACGACATTTCCCCAGCCAAGCAAATGTTCTTTCAACGATCCATCTCTTGGCTTCTACTTGAAATAACTTGCAATCTCTCCTTTTCACGATTTCCAAATCCACTCCCTCTTCCCTCAGCTCCTGCTGAAATTCAACTCCATGATATCCATAATCTGCCCATACCTTTTTTGGGCATCTGCCAGCTTGTTTGCTCAGATACAACAACACCCTCAATCCATCTCGATCACCGCAGTTTCCTACGCTAACTGCTGCAGAGATTAGGAGTCCAAGGTGATCAACCAATATGTGTCTTTTCCTACCCTTAATTTTCTTGCCTCCATCAAACCCGCAGAGCCCTTTTTTTCTGTTGTTTTCACACTCTGACTGTCAACTATCCCTACTGACGGGTCCTCATTCTTTCCCATTAAAACTCTCAAGCGCCGGCTTAGGGCGGTATTGATCTGCTCAAACACCCCCCTGTCTCGCCACCGTAAAAACTGTGAATAGACTGTTTTCCAAGGGGGAAAATCATGAGGGAGATCACTCCACTGACAACCTGTTCTCAGTACATAGAGAATAGCATTAAGTTTTTCTCTTCTAGAGTATTTACCCCTGCAACCGGCCCCTCTGTATATGCCTTTGGAGATCAAAGGCTCTATTTCGACCCATTCTTTATCGGTAAGGTCTCCAGGATAACTTTTTCGCACCATCTTTTCCTCCTATGCTTCATAGGGGGAAAGTATACTTAAATATTTAATTCAGAGAAAGTCTCTAATCCAGAATATGAAAAAAAAATGTAATTTCTGCGGAAAATCAAAATAGTTTTAAAAAAATAAGTTATTAATTAATGTAGGGTCAGATGTGCATTTAAATAAGTATAGTTTTGCAACTGACGAAAAAGCTCTTTTTTATTTCCTTACTATTCCAAATCTCTTCCCTAGGGTCTTTGGAGACTAATTCTTCCCGAATTGAAAAACTCGAAAAAGAAATAGAAAGCTTAAAAGAAGACCTTCGCTCTATGATGGTTAATCAAGCACGTCCAAGTGCAAATCCTGGAGTGATGAGAGACGAATGGTTTTTAACTATCGAGCCTCTTTACTGGCACCAACGCACAAATGGAACGGCATTTGCTTATAGCAATAGTACACTTTTAACAAGTATTCCGCTGCACGGCAGAACTAAAGATATTGATTTTGGATGGTCTTGGGGATTACGCATTGGCGGTGGCAAGAACATTGCTTTTGATCAGTGGGATGTTTATGCGTCTTTTGTTTATTACCGGAATCACGCGTCTGGGAAATCTCGTGGAGGACAGAACAGTGTTTTGATTCCCCTCCGCGGTTCTATAATTACACAAACTGGTGTTGCATTTGCGAAGGCAACATATGATCTCGATTTTTATAATATCGACTTGGAATTAGGGCGTCATTACTACGTAAGTGAACGGCTTTCCTTTCGCCCATTTATTGGTCTTAAAAATGCGTGGATTGATCAATGTCAAACGGTTCGGTATACAGGGGGTTCTTTAGAAAATAATTCTGCACATATCAATGATGATTGTGAGTATTGGGGAATAGGGCTTAGAGGTGGAATAAACTCTAAATGGCACCTCTTAAATGGATGGTATGTTGGAGGACTCTTTTCGGGAGCAGTTCTTTACGGGTTTTACGATATTGAGCATCGAGAAAAGGTAACGCCTAGCCCCCGTGATAAAATTCATCTGGAGGATAACAAGCATCGATTTGTTCCAATGGTTCAGTGGCGTCTAGGGATTGGGCATGGAAGATATTTCAATCAGAAGGAGTATTATCTTGATCTGGGGGTCTATTACGAGGGGATGTATTGGTGGCGACAAAATCAAATGCTCAGGGTCTATGAATACTCAGCATTTAGATATGATAACTATTCTGAGGATCTCACGATGCATGGCCTCACATTCTCAGGGCGACTATATTTCTAAGATATGCTGAAGTCATGATATTCTTGGTCTGAGGGGCGAGAAAATGAGGAAATGGTATTGATTTCAATGGGTAGCGGTTCGCTTTTTAGAAGGTCGACTAATGCATTGCTTTCTTTCCCTACAACGCCCACTTCTACAGTTCCATCTGAAAGATTTTTGACATATCCCTTGAGACCTAGGTGATCAGCATGCTTTTTTGTTTTTGCACGAAAAAAGACCCCTTGAACCGTTCCGCTAACAATGAGAATGGTTAAAATTTGTTTGTTCCCAGTCATAATTATTGATGAGTGTTTCTACCTCAGTGAGTTTTTGTGTGCGGTTCAACGATTCACGCAGTTTTTTTGTTCCTGTCCCACTTCTGAGGTACCAACAACCAACACGCCTCATATCAAGAAGAGCTTTCCGATCTGTTTGATAGGCGGCGGTATAGGCAAGGTGTTTTAAAAGTGTTTCTTTTACATCAGGAATAAAAGGAGAAAGGCCTTGATCTAGACGCCTCACTTCTTCGGCGATCCAAGGCTTTCCAAATGTACCTCGTGAAACTAGAATGGCATCGCATCCGGTATGTTTGAAAAGGGCAAGGCCAGCTTCAGCATCAAATACGTCACCATTTCCAATGACTTTGATAGAGGTAGCTGTCTTTTTTGCGTCCTTAATATGGTCCCAATTTGCTCTGCCCGTATACTTCTGTTGCCTTGTTCTCCCGTGGATTGAGATTGCTTGAGCACCGGCTTGTTCTGCTATTTTTGTGATAAGGGAGGCGTTGATACTTTCTTCATCCCAGCCAGCGCGGATCTTCACCGTTACAGGAATACTGACAGCTGCAACCATATTAGAAATAACCTCACCAATGAGCTCTGGATTTTTTAACATTCCGCTTCCGCTTCCATCTTTGGTGACTTTGTCCACAGGACAGCCACAGTTGAGATCAACAACATCAAATCCAAGCTCTTCAATAATACGGGCTGTGGGCCCTGCAAGCTCGGGCTTACTGCCGCAGAGCTGGCCGCCAATCGGGCGCATTGAAGGGTCGTAGTCTAAAAGATGATATGTGGAGGGCTCGTGGCGGATGAGGGCATCCATTTTTACCATTTCGCAGAACATTAGCCCCGGTTTGAAGAGAGACGCCATCTGTCTAAAAGGGTAGTCGGAACAACCAGCAAGAGGAGAAAAAAAGACATTTGTTGGAAGCAGAAGCTTCCCTAGTTTAATGGGTTTTACATACTTTTTCATATCATCATGATCAGAAGGCGTGTGATCAGATACTCGAGAAACTGAAGAAGAAAGAAGCCGATAATTGGGCTTAAATCTAAGACCCCACCAATGGGGGGAATAAAACGTCTAAAGATATTAAGGTAGGGATCCGTGTAATGGGAAAGAAAACGGAAAAAGGAAGAGTGTTGAAAACTTGGAAACCAGGACCCAAAGATCCTCACAATAAGCATCAGAGAGTAAACTGTGAATAGTAGCCGAACCGCTGAAATTACATATGCCATACTACCATGGTAACATCAAAATGAAAAAATTTCCATCCTTTTGTTTTTCTAGCGATTCCTTTAATATAGATCCATGGAAGTTATTGGAATTCACAAAGAAGATTCAAATCTCCGCATCGCCTGCATCTCACAGGTTAGCGGAGAAGTGTCTATAGAATTTTTGGAAAAGCAAAGAGATGCATTTTTTTCTAAAAAGGACCCCTATATTGTTACAGGAATTGAAGGACAAGATCTTCTTCTTCGACGGCTGAAAACCCCCTTAAAAAAACAGCGTGCTCTTTACAAAACGCTTCCTTTTCAATTAGAAGCGTTGATTCCCTATCAGCTTGATGAAGTCGTTGTCAAACCGATTTACATTCCTAATGGTGATGAAACAGAAGCCCTTTTTTTCACCGTCTCAAAGAAAAACCTTGAAAACCATATTTCGTCGTATGAAGAAGAAGGGCTCTCTCCAGAGTGGGTGTCCGCTGTTCCGATGGCTCTTTCCCGCTTTGCTTCCTTCACTTGTCCAGAACATTCAACCCTTGTTGTATTTCATATTGGATTAACAAAGATTCAAATTGTTTCTCAACGAGAGGGAAAAATATTATCTCACCTGACCCTTCACATGGGTTCAATCGACCTTGGAAAGGGTATAGACCAGAAGGTAGTTGCAAAACTTAAGAGAGAAGTCGATCGCGCCCTTTGTTTTCTTGCTCATAAAGAAGAGAGAACGGAGGATCGACAAGTTTTATTTTGTGGGGAAATGTCTTCAGAGATAGAAGCACTATTGTCTAAGGATCAGGGCTTGATTTCAGTTCATGGAGAAGGAAGAGGAGGCTTTTCTTGGGATATGGTGCGTCCATTTGCTATCCCAATTGGTCTTGCTTTAGATTCTCTTAAAAATGATCAGATGAGTATTCAATTTCGCCAAGGGGATTATGTTTCAAAACAGTGTGTGCAAACCTTAAAACGAAAAGTCCTTCGCGGGATATGCATAGCGGCTGCGCTGTTTTTATTTACAACGATTGCTTCTGAGTTATTTTTTTCTAAAAAAGAAAAAACTTTGTTAGGTCATGTTGAATCTCTTGTAGAAAGATATCAAGAAGACATTCCTAAGTTGCGCGACATAGCTGCAAAAGGAAACCTTAAGGAAGTGATGGAAGACATCCATCATGTTCTTCGTACAACCCAAGGGAAGGAGAACTATTTTGCATCCCCTCCATTGGTTAGCAATTTGCTCGCTTTTTTATCGACTCACCCACTTCTGGAAGACATTGAATTGACTCAAATCGATTATGAACTGAAAAAATACCCTACTACTGAGAAACCAAAAGAGGTCTATCTTCCTAAAGTACGCGTTTCATTTACAACGCCTGTGGCGAAAAAAGCGCGTGCATTCCATGATGCTATTGTAGAAAATGAATCAATTGTAAATGGAAGTGAGGAAATAGACTGGAAAAGAAATGATGATCACTATGAAATTGCCTTTTACCTTCGCACTTAACCTTTCCTTCAATCGCCTGATTCAAAATAGAAGTTTTGCATTTGGAATATATTTTCTTTGCTTATTGCCATCTTTGTTCATAATTTTTTCAACTTTGGATAAAAATGAGCAATTTAGTGAGATGAAAAGCGAGATTGATTGTTTAGCAATAAAGATGGAGAGAGTCAAAGAACTCCAGAAAGACCGAAGCCTCTTTTTTAAGACTTACAATGATGTTGATTATTATTATGTTGATCATGCCATTGAATCCTTGCAATTCCTGTTGCCCGAAACAGAGGCACTTGATCTCGTCATGAATAGTCCTGCTTTTGAATCCTGTGATGATATTAAGCGAAGACTCGACGCTTTAACAAAGGGTAACAATCGCTTTATTTTTGCCGAAGGAAACCGAAGAACAGGGGATCAAATTGAAGAAATAGAATTATCGCAGAAACGCCTGGTTGAATTAAATGGTCATGATCTTAAACGCGTATTAACAGTTGTTGAAGGGGTGTCTATTGGAGAACTTGAGCCCCCAAAAGGGCGCCCACAAATCATTATAAAGCAGTTTCACTTGAATAAGAAGAAACTTGCAGAAAGAGAAACATATCAATTAGAAATGCAATTAATAAAGAGAGGTAAAATTTTATGAGGACTCTATTTGGGAATAAAAAAATTAGGTTGGTATCTCTACCTCTATTGATTTCATTAGGATTATTAACTGGGTGTGGGAACCATCAAACCGAACACCAGGATAAGCTTACAAGTATCCAGGTTCTTGATCGAAATGGATTCAAAGAAACGATTAGTTCAATCGATCGCCTATCTATGTATGAAAAAACAAATTTTTTAGCTCCACAACCCTATGAAAAAGTCACTCGGATGTTTGGTCGGAGTGAAAATGGGAAAACCATTTCAAAATTGACAACATATCATGAAAACGGGGAGGTTTGGCAGTACCTAGAAGTTGTAAATGGTAGAGCTTGCGGGATCTACCGAGAATGGCACGATAACGGAAACCCTCGTTTAGACGTTGTTGTCATTGAGGGTCTTGGCGATTTAAGTGAGAATGCTCAAAAAGAATGGGTTTTCGATGGGATTTCAAAAGTCTGGGATTCTGCAGGACGCCTTCAAGCTGAGATTTATTATGAAAAAGGGAAACTTCAAGGAAACTCCTATTACTACCATCCTAATGGCGTTGTAGGACAGGTGATTCCTTACGAAATTGATCGAATTGATGGAGATCTCCTTCATTATAATGAGCAAGGACATGTGATCGGAAAGACGACATACGTTAAAGGGAAGCGTCAAGGCATTGCGATGTTTAAAGGAGATAAGAAACAGCCACCTTACTCAGAAGAATATAGAGACGATCTTTTGATTAATGCGACCTACCATAGCTTTTCTGGGAAAATAATTGGAAAGATCGAACGCGGCAACGGGAAACAGGCCGTTTTTTTTAATGGGGCGCTTCACTCTATTAGAGAGTATCGCAACGGAATCCCAGAGGGGGAAGTCCAGATATTTAATGAGCGAGGAGACCTAACCACTCTGTTCCATACTAAAGAGGGAATGAAACATGGTGAGGAATGGGTCTATTACACTTCTTTTGGGGAAGAAAAAAGCAAACCAAAGCTATATGTCGAGTGGGTTCAGGATGGGATCCAGGGAATCTGTAGAACCTGGTATCCAACTGGAAATTTAGAGAGCGAAAGGGAAATTAGAGATAATAAGAGACATGGGATTTGTTCGGCCTGGTATCAGGATGGATCTCTGATGATGATCGAAGAGTATGAGAATGACCTGCTCCGAAGAGGAACTTACATGAAGAGAGGAGAAAAAACTCCGGTATCGACTGTTGAAAATGGAGATGGAACTATTACACTCTATGACTCTGAAGGGTTCTTCATTAAGCGTGCCCTCTATCATAAAGGACTGCCTGTCGATGAGCTGTAAAACGAAGGTAAGGAAGATATTTCTAGATAGGCGGCATAACCTCTCAAGCGCAAGAAGAGAAGAGGCTAAATCCAAGGCTCTTAAAACACTTTCGGAGAAATTAAAAGGGTTTTCGCATGTCCTTTCCTTTGCCAGTATGACTGAAGAAATAGATTTGTGGCCTCTTAATCAGGAGCTTGTTAAAGAAACACGGCTTCTTCTTCCTCGTTTGACAACATCCACTAAAATTCTTCCTTTTGCTGTTTCTAGTCTTGATCACCTTCTCCTTCATCCAACCTTGAATCTTCTCGAACCAGACCCTACGCTTTGCTCGGAATACTCATTAGAAAAGGTTAGCGCCGTGCTTGTTCCTGGTATTGCTTTTGATATTCATTGTGGTCGTCTCGGATATGGGAAGGGTCATTATGACCGCTTTCTCGCAAAGCTCTCGTGCCCTTTCTTTGGCGTAGGTTTTCAGGAGCAGCTCTCGAATACGCCGCTTGAAACCGAAGCACATGACATTCCTCTTACGAAACTATTTTTATTTTAGATAGTATCGTCAAATACTTTGCATTGTTTTTGATCTTTCTATGGAAAGCTTCTGTGTTGCCTTGCTTCAAGAGCCCGCTTGGGGCTCTTTCCATCGGGCACCTTGAAGTTTCCTCATAGAAAGCCCCCCCAACGAAGATTATTTGACGACGCTATCTAATCCGAATAATATTATTTTAAATGGGGTTGCAATTGGTCGTAGTCCCGATGAGGCTCAGGCTGAGTGTGGGCGCCGCATTTTTTTGGACCCCGCGTGCGTTGAGCATGTACTGTTGCGTTTTGCCCTACAGGGGAGGATTTACCATAAAAGTCTCCGTTAGGACATGTGAAGACGACGCGGAATGGGCCTTTGGAATAGTCTCTTGCATCGTAGTAGCTATCAGACCACTTGATAGAGTGGCCGGAAATGACCGTCATTGAAGAAAGCTCCGCATTTTTAGCGGAGTATATTTTTGCGTGGAGGGTATAGGGGCTGTCATTATAAACATCAATTGCTACAGCAGAAAGGATGGAAGTCAGAAAAAGAAGTAGTAATAGCTTATGCATTATGGAGGGCCCCAAATTGGATCACCTGGGGAACTATGGGGATCAGCAGGGCCTAAAGGATCAGGAGATGCCCCTCCTTGCGAGTCTTTTTGTGATGGGCTTCCTTGGTTTGGAGCCGGGTCAAAGGGTGTTTGATTTGGGTTGAAGGGCTCTTGGTTGGGATTAAACGGCTCTTGATTTGGGTTGAAAGGGGTTTGTTGTTGTTGAGCTTGTTGTTTTCCCTTTGAGCTTTGCCCCTGCTGCTGATCATTTTTGTCTTTTTCACAAAACCTAGGACCGTTTGCAGACATAACACTCACCGTTCCCCCTTGCTGAACCCCATTAACAGTTCCAAACTGTTTTCCATTTTTACATGTAAGAATGACTGTATAGGGTGTTTGAGACCAAGTAGAGTTTGTTCCAGAGTAATCTTGCCATTGTGCTTGCTGTTGAGGGGCTAGAGTTAGAGATCCTTGATGACTCCCATCTGCAGCGAGAATATCAGCTGTTAGCTGATAGGGGCTATCGTTATATACCCTTACAGAGCCTCCAAAAAGGAGTACTGATGAGAAAATAAATGCTAATACGGCAAACTTATTCGCTATCCACATGTGCCCACTTAAAGTCGATACCACCCATTGTTGTCAAGACTACATCTTTAAGATTGTCATCCTGAACATAGAGCATCGTATAGTGGTAAAGTGGAATGACTGGCATGTCGCTCATGATGAGCTCTTCACTTCTACGAAGAACCTGTCTTCTCTCTTCCTTATTAGACGTTTGATAAGAAGTTTCCAAAAGTTCTCCATAACTTGAGCTTCCCCAATTCGTGTTATTGGTGCCAGCATCTGTTGTGAAAACTTCAAGGAAGTTAATGGGATCGCCAAAGTCGGCAAACCAATCTCCTAAGGCAAGGGTGTAGTTTTTATTAGAAACTCGATCAAAGTAGACTTTCTTTTCAACGGGCTCTAGTCGGACTCGAATACCAAATGCTGTTTGCCATTGACTCTGCAGAGCTTGTACAACAGAATGCGCTCTCTCTCCTGAACCATATGTTAAAACCACTTCAGGAAAGTTACTTGCTGAGACGTCCATTTCATCTAAGACTTCATTAAAGAGTTCTTGAGCCGCAGCGATATCTGCGTCATTGAAGTAAGGGCGATCGGAGAGGCCCATTGCTTTGGGAACAATCCCTGTGGCAGGAATCTGCTGCCCCTGAAGCACATGTTCAACGATTGCTTGTCGATCAACTGCTAAAGCAAAAGCCCTGCGAAGCTTTTTTGAATCGAAAGGGGGGGCTTCAATGTTGACTCGTATCCAACTCGTTGCTAGTGCTGGGGTGCAGTGGAGTTGTTCAGCAGTCTTTAAGGTCTGAATGGCATCAATAGGAATTGCAGAATAAGGGGATCCATCCCAGCTGGTATCTTTTGCGTCGAACATTTTGAAGCCTGTGTCTTCACTTACCATTACCATCTTTACATGGGAGAGGTTTACAGCTTTGTGGTCCCAATATCTAGGGTTTTTTTCCGCAACAATCGTATTGTGATGCTTCCACTCAATAAGGGTGAAGGGACCATTCCCGACATACGAGGTTTCTTTCTCAGCCCAGTGAGAGTTTGAGCGATCGACTTTGGCATTGACGGGGAAGTATATCGGATGAGCAATCAGGTCTAAAAAGTATGGTGTTGGGTGATTCAAACTGACGACTAGTGTTTTTTCATCAGGAGTTTCAACTCCCAGCAAGCTCAATGGAAGGGTGCCTGTATTTGCCTCTTTTGCATTTTTAATGACGTAAAGGAGGTTTGCATTAGGGGCAACGAAGGTGGGTGTCAGGCTCTTTTTCCAAGCATATGCGAAATCATGGGAAGTGACCAAGTCTCCGTTTGACCAATGACTTTCCCTTAGAGTGAAGGTATAGGTCTTTTGATCGGGCGAAACGTCTACTTTTTTCGCGACAGCAAGAGTTGTTATTCCTTCTTTGTCGGTACGAGTCAGACCATCCATAAACATGCGAATGACGTTTGCGTCATTAAGCGCACGCACCTTGCGAGGATCTAGCGTTTGAGGTTCTGATGTAATGTTGATCGTAATTTCTTGCTGATGAGCACTGCGTGAGTTTTGGCCTGATAAGTGTCCTCCCCGCTTACATCCTGTTAGGGATAGAGCGATTAGAGGCAGAAGAATCGTAACTCGTAAAAATGTTTTCATATTCACCCTCGTGCTATGCTATAAGGTAGGTTCTAGAAAATATGAATTTAGAGTGAAAAGGCATTTTTTGCACGAGATTTTTGAAATATGATGTTTTTTGTCACAGACAAGCCAACTCCAGTACTGAACACACCCTGTTTTAGCGACGTTTATAGTGGTGCGCTCCCTTTTGATGATCAACATCTTGTGAGGGCTCTTGAGTATATTGCATTTCCAGAACGGACATTCAGAGTTGTGCGTGAAATTGAGCCAAATATTCTACATGTGACGACTTCAGAATACTCATCAAGTGCCTCCCTTTTTGTAGATAGACGTTTTGGGGAAATTCATGTTGAAGAAACTCCTCTTTTTCAGCGTGAAATGCCCTCAAAAGAGGTCCTTATTGAAAGGCTTCTGTCAAAGCAAGGACTTCCTTATGTTTGGGGGGGGAACTGGTCTACTGGGATCCCTAAGTGGGAATTCTTTTACCCCCCGCCTGCTCAAATCAGTAAAGATGAGCGTGCTCACTGGTCTTTTATGGGCCTTGACTGTTCAGGATTACTTTATGAAGCCACGGAAGGATTAACACCTCGAAACACGAAAGAACTGATGACATATGGAGTCGAGGTTTCTCTCCCTGAAACGCAGGCTCTTGATTTGATTCTCTATCCAGGGCATGTGCTTATTATCCTCAATCCTGACGAGGTGATTGAAAGCTGCCATAGGCTTGGGGGCGTTGTTGTTTCTTCTCTTAAAAAGAGATTGGGTATGATCAGAAGTCCTCTGACTGCTCGTCGTTTTTTTCAAACGCATCAAGATAGCGCTTAATGTTGGCGTCAGTTTCTTGCATCTCTGGTTTAATCACAGAGTTTTGTTTCTTACGTTTCCGTAAAATAAACCGAACAAAGGTTTCAATTGACTGTATTTTTGCTCCATGATGTTTTGCTTCCATCGCGAGTTTTTTATCTGAGGTGACAAGAGTCGTATTTTTTGCATCCCATTCAAGAAGTTCTAAAATATAATGGTCTGCGGAAAGGTTTTTTGGAGAAAAAGAAACTTCAAGGTTTTTTAACTTTTGTTTTGAGGCGAAATCTTCAGCATTTTCTCTGTGACTATCAAAAATAAGGAGGACTTGGAGTTTCAAATCTTCGGCTTCTTCATCGAGAAGAGAGATAAACTCCTCCCGTTTTTCTTTTAGAGGAAGAATCTCTTTTTCAAGCTTGAAGAAGAGATTGTAGCCGTCAATAAGATATCTCAACTTTATGTCTTCAAAAGCTTTTCAAGTGCGGGAGTGAGTTTGTCCAGTGCTTTGCGGCGGTGAGAAATTCGGTTCTTGGTTTCTTCGTCTATTTCCGCAAAAGTCTTATTGTAGTCGTACTTTAGGAAAAGAGGATCGTACCCAAACCCTTGGCTGCCGCGGGGTTTTAAAAGAAGGGAGCCCTCGCAAGATCCTTTGACCTGCATTTGAATACCATCAGGTGAGGCAAGGGCCAGGGCGCAAAAATAGTATCCAGTTCGTTCATTTTCTGGGATAGGGTCAAGAGCGCTAATTAATTTAGCTCGGTTCTCTTTGTCGCTGGCAGTATCTCCTGCATACCTAGCGCTTCGCACCCCAGGTTGATTTTCTAGAGCAGGAACAACAAGGCCAGAATCATCTGCAATGACCCATCGTTTCAATGTATTTGCAGCGTGCGTTGCCTTGATAAAAGCATTGTCCTCAAATGTTTCGCCAGATTCTTCAGGAGGCTGATATTCGGGAAAATCAAGCAACGAAAGGTAATCAAAAGGATACTCAGGTTTTAAGATAGCCCGGATTTCGCGGATTTTGTGGAGGTTTTGAGAGGCGATAACAATTTCCATAGTGACCTAATGTTAGAGCGTTTCGAAATAATTTCGCAAGTGAGAGATTGTAAACGTCTTTCCTTTGATGGATACTTTCTCGCCTGCTTTTTTCCCCATAAGACTTTGTGCTAGTTTTGATTCGAAAGAAAGGATATGTCTATCGGGGTCAGCTTCCCAAGGACCTAACAACGTATAAGAGACTTTTTCTCCTTCATCACTTTGACAATCAACCACAACACCTACACTCACTTCATTAGTTGTCACATCATTTACTGTGAGGATGCGTGCACGGTTAAATTGTTCTGAAAGCGTGCGGAGTTCACTTTGAAGACGGTCTCGTCTTTCTAGGGCTGCTTTAAATTCAGCATTCTCCCTTAGATCACCGAGTGCACGGGCTGCTTCAATTTCTTTAGCATTATCCACTGTTTCTGAAGTGGAAATTTCCTTGATCCTCTCTTTGATTTTTCGGTACCCCTCTTGCGTTGTCCAAATGACATTGCTATCATCTTCTGCAGCCATTTCATATTTTTTTCCAAGTTGTGCAAGGGTTGGATGGACGACTTCAGCAAGGGAATGGAAGATTTTAATGTCATGTTCAGTAAAGCTCTGACACTTTGTTGCCAGAAGGAGAAATTCCTGAACAGCGTCTTTTGAGGCAGTCTTATAGATTTTTCGAACGTTGTTATACCTCTGAGTGGTTAAAAACGTTAGGATTTTTTTAATCAAATCGCGATAACCCGTGGACTGCTCCAAGTTACTAAGTAAAATCAAAAGAGCTTCAAAAAAGAGGTTTTTTCCTTCCTGATCTGATAGGGGGAGCGAGGAGCTTTTCATAATCTTCTGAAAGTACCATAGGAGTACTTGAGGATAGCGAGTGGGGAAAGCAAGAAGCTCCTGAAGTTTTACCTTAACCTCAGCTTCTTTTTTTACCTTCAGAAGTTCGGTCAGGATATAATCTCTTAATGGGTTTTGGTCCACCATCAATAGAAGGCTTAGAAAGAATATAGGCCAGTCCTCGCGTAGTTTGCGAACTTCCACGAGAGCGCGTTTCTTAAAGGCGACGATTTCAATATCTTTGATGACTTCCTCGGGAGAGGTAAAGCGTGTAATGAGTTCTTTTGTTGGGGCGTAGGACTTTCCTTCACTCAGGTCTTCCATGAAAAAATGAAGTTGCAGTTCCTGGGCATCAGAAATCTCAGCAGTAGACAAGGCTTCTTTGAGTTTCTCTTCTAAGTTCTTTCGGAATTCATCATTCTTGATTGTTTGAGGAAAATCTCGAAGAAAAGAGTAAACCATTTGAATAAGAGCCGCAGCATCCGGTTTTTTTTCTAGAGCTTTTTGAAGACGATCTTCATGAGCTACTTCAGTTTCCCGAAGCTTAAAGGGCTTTCGAATATCCTCGGGAGTTTCAATCATTGTATCTTTTTTGATCTTAGCTCGAGCGGTCTGCCACCAACGTGCCCATTCTTCTGTAGGGATCACGAGTTCGCATAGTTCATCCTTAATTTCTGATGCTGTCGATGGACCCAGATCACGAAGCATGCAATGAATAACCTCAACAGGATTTTTCTTTAAGCGTTCCTCGAGCTCATCAGGATTTCCAAAACGAAGAGCAAGAAAGTGTTCGTCAGAGATAGGTAAGAGGGTTTTAAATGCATTGCCAAATGAAAGGTCTTTTGTTCCTCCGATATAATCAAATTCAATCGAGAGCTGCTCCCTTAAAAAAGAAAGATCCATGATCTCACCAACGCCCCATCCTCCAGTATGGAATACGAAGTTACCTTTTTTCATGTGTGTTAAGAGTTCATAATTACTAATAGCACCCTGAAAAGTTTTCATTTCTCGCAGTCCGATAAGACGGATCTTGTCGTTAAAATAAGGGTCTTCAGTGTTGCGCTGTCTAAGATATTCAAAAGCGAGGTTTCCAAGTTCTGGTGTGTCTGTTGTTTGAAGATCGAAAATCAGTTTGATGACTTCATGCCCTAGATCAGTCTCTTTGATTGTGTTCCAAAGATGCACCGCCTTTTCAACGTGGCGCCCAAAAGGGGATGCTAGCTCAGAATTTTTCACACTTGTAAGAGTGCGTTTAAGTTCCTCACCATCAATCTCATCTCCCATGCAATACTCTTCCCAAAGCGTGAGAAAAGAGGGGTAATCGTGGTTCCTAAGGTGTTTTTGAAATTGATCTAAATAACTCATCGACATAAATTGGGAATCCTTTTCACTGCGTTGAGAAAGAGTATAAAAATTTAGGTAATTAACTTCAATTCAGAACTCATACTGCCTATAAAACGGTGAATCAAAATTGTGCTTTTGACTTCACTTATAAAATTTTATTAGCAGAAACAAATGGATTCGATTAAGATGGGTCCACATGAAGATCAAAATTAAAAAAGGTTTAGATATTCCTCTTCCTGGGCAGCCGACAGGAAAAGTTCAATCTATTCCTTTCCCTAATCGCTTAGCTCTTGACCTCAGCCCTTTTGAAACAACTCTTTTCAAACTCGTTAAAAAAGAGGGAGAATCTGTCAGAGTTGGAGAGCCCATTGCCTATGATAAAAAGTGCCCCAAGCGTCTTTTTGTCTCTCCTGCATCTGGGGTAATCAAAGAGATTGTCAGAGGATTAAAGCGTCGGCTCCTGTCTGTAGTTATTGAAACTGATCAAAAGCAGATCTCTTTTGAGGGGAAAAATGAGACGCTATTCGAGGCAGGGCTTGCGCCACATATCCAGGTGCGGCCAGGGCTTCGCATTGCCCATCCTGATCAGAAGCCTGAAGCAATTTTTGTAAAGGCTGTTGAATCAGCCCCTTTTGCTCCACCTCCGGAGATTCAAGTCGAAGGGCACGAAGGTTTTTTTAGAGCAGGGATCAAAATGCTTAAGGAGTTTGCTCCGGTTCACCTGGTTTGTAGGGAGGAATGCGGTGTATTCTCCGACTTTGATGCACAGGTGCATACTGCCTCAGGCCCTCATCCTATCGGCAACCATTCGGTCCACATTGCTGCGATCCACCCCATTACTATGAAGAATCAAGTCATATGGACGCTCAACATTGTGGATGTCATTGCTATCGGCAGATGGAAGCTCGAAGGAAGCTATCATACTCAGAGGATCATAAGTGTTGCTGGAGATAAGGGAGGGTTCTATCAGGTCCACTCAGGGACTCCTCTTGCAGGACTTATCGAGGAAGAGGGCGGCCGAATCATATCTGGAGATCCACTTACGGGTGTCGAGGTCGGGACCAAAGGATATCTAGGTTTTTATCATCATACTGTTTGCGCTCTTTCAGAGCCCAAAACAAAGCGGGAGTTTCTGCATTTTTTAAAACTCAATCGCGAGGGGTACACTGCTTCTAAAGCCTATTTATTTCGGCGGAAGATAGCAACCCTTTCTACACTTATGCATGGGGAAGAAAGAGCCTTTGTGGATGGAGCGATTTATGATCGTGTCATGCCCCTGCCTATCGAAACGATGCTGCTTGTAAAGATGCTTTTGACAGAGGAGTATGAAAAGGGAGAGGCTTTGGGTTTATTGGGTGTTCACCCAGAAGATTTTGCCCTTCCGACTTATGTCTGCCCCTCTAAAATTGAGATGACTGAGATTGTGAAGGAAGGGCTGAAAGCTTATGCTCTGCAATATCTTGACAATTAGACTTTGATATCTGAAGAAAGCTGACTGAATTCTTTTTCTTGAGACTCGATTACCTGTGCAGTAATCATTCTTAGGTGCTCAAGATACAGTTCTTTTCGATCTGCTTCACTGTTATTACTTGTTGTCATTTTTAGAAGAGTAGCTTGATCAATTTCATTGGTTTCAACATCGCCATTGATTTCCATAATAATACCTCAAAATTTTTGTATTTGTTTTCTAAAATTCTTGTCTCTAATTAATTGCCGAATGATAAGAAAAAATGGATTTTTATTAAAGTATTAAAAATATTCTTTGTCAATTCATATTAATCTTGATTTTATCTTCAATAATTGCGAAATTAAATAACTTTTAAACCAACATGTTTTTTTACTTTGAAAGGTTTTTACCGTCTTTTTCTTATGTTCCTCACTTTCTCTCTCTTTGCTGAAGAGGAGCTCTCTCTTTTGTTTAGAGACCTTAGCCTGGTTAAGGAAGTCAATGAGGAAATTCACGACCGCCTTCCTTATCATTATAATTATTCCTTGATGGGAGGGTATTTTTCGACGCCTTCTGCCCGAATGAACGTAGTGGGGACGGCTGCGGTAGGATTTGCTTATGTGCCCCCATATAGAAATTATGCAGCCACAATTCAAGCACTTGAGCGTCTGGAATTTGGGGTAAATTACACCACCTATATAGGGGTTCCGGATCCTGCCATGGGAGATCTGGGGTTTGGGGATTTCACAGATCGAGGCGCAAATGTTAAAATTGCTATGCTTAAGAAGGAAGATGGATTTCCTTACTTTCCTGAAATTTCACTGGGAATGGAGGATTTTTATGGGACCAAAAGATTTCATGCTTTCTATGTTGTGGCAACAAAGGAATTTCTTGACTATAACTTTGAGGCAACTGTTGGCTGGGGAAAGGGGAGAATAAAAGGATGGTTTGGGGGTGTTGGTTGGACTCCTTTTCGTAGAAGTCGGATCCAGGGAATTAATCGTCTTACGCTCCTTGCTGAATGGGATGCAACTGATTATGAAAATCACTTTCACGAACATCCTAAAGGAAGAGGTGTGAAGTCTCGCGTTAATGTTGGGCTCACGACAGCTTTTTTCGATACATTGCAGCTTAGCGTGAGTTCTATTCGAGGTGAAAAGGTGGCCGCTTCGGCGTCGCTTAATTACAACCTAGGGGACACAACAGGATTCTTTCCTAAAGTGGATAACCCTTCCATTTACCGGACTCCTCTTGATACACAGCCGCTCGGATACCTCCGCTCAGAAAGGGAACTTTCTCGTGAACTTGCTCTTGCTTTTGCAGGGCAAGATATTAATGTCTATCAGGTTTATATCACTACCAACAAAGAAACCGGGCGTTCTATTTGGATTAAAATGATTAACATTCGGTACCGCGAAGAGCGAGAGCTTAAACATCGGATTGAGTCAGTTTTGGCTGCATTAACTCCTTCGAATATAGATTCGGTAACCGTAGTGATTGAAGCTGATGGGATCTCTACGCACGAATATCGATTCCGCACGGTTGACCTAGAAAAATTAAGAGAAGGGGCGATCGGGGACTTTGAGTTCCAGACTCTATCGCCGATGCGAGAACCATCAACGCCCCCTAACTCATACGAAGGATCGCTCCTATATCATCGATCGAAAGGAATTTGGACCTTTACCGTCCGCCCTCGCCTTTTAACCTTTTTTGGAAGTGCAACAGGGAAGTTTAAATATAGCGCTGGTATTGTCGGAGGTCCTGAGGGGTATCTCTTTGACCAACTTTACTATAAAATTCAGGGTGCCTACAACATTAAATCAAGTATTTCAGATGTAGGGGATATGGATATGCTTAATCCCTCTCAAATCCTCAATGTCCGATCCGATAGCGTGAAGTACTTTCAAACAAATTCAGTCGCTCTTGAACAGGCCTATATCCAACGAGGATTTTACATCAAAAAGGGGTGGTATGGGCGTGTTTCAACAGGATACTTTGAGCCTGCCTATGGAGGGCTTGCGGCTGAGTTTCTTTATTATCCTGTTGGCTCAAATTGGGCGATTGGGGTTGAGGCTGCAGGAGTTCTCAAAAGAAGTTATCACGGACTGGGGTTTACAACTAAGATTAGGAAGTTTGATGGGTTTACTCCTAAATTTGTACATTTTATTGGGTTTCAATACTTTCTCGATCTGTATTATGACATCAAACCATTGGAGATCGATTTGAAGGTAAGTGTTGGGAAGTTTTTAGCTCGTGATGTCGGAGCACGCTTTGAATTGGGGCGCTATTTCCCTAGTGGATTTCGCTTTTCAGTTTGGTACGCAATGACAAGTGCCTACGATGTCGTAAACTGGAGTCGCTATCGGGATAAAGGAATCGCATTTGTGATCCCTCTGGACTTTTTCCTAAAGAAAAGCAGCAGAACTTTTGTTCCTTATGCCCTTTCGGTTTGGCTCCGAGATACCGGAGCAAGGGCTGCTACAGGGAAAAGGCTCTACCCAACACTGCAGGAAGAGAGAGAGTCTCCCCCTTTCTAAGGCGCGGTAAGCAAATTACTGTCGCATTTCTAGCACCATAACATCCTCATCTGCTTTGTTGCAAATCCTTGAAAGCTAATAAGCTTCCGTGCAGATTTGCATCTTGCATCTTGCATCTTGCCGCTGAAGCGCTATAATGTCATAACTGAGACATTTATTTGCTTACGACGGCTAAGAGATGTCAAGCACCTTTACATCGAACTTTAGTGTTTTTCCAGCAAGAGGATGGTTAAAGTCGAGCACAACCTGCTCTCCATCCAAACTGTCGACACGGATCAACATTTCCCCAAACTGCTCGTCGGAAACAACCAGGAGCGCTCCCTCAAATCGAAGGTCCTCGGGAATCAGTTTAGCTTCAACCTTTTTATAGGCCTGAGGATTAACATCTCCATAGGCACTATCTGGGTCTAGGGTGACTTTCTTACTATCACCGACTTCAAGCCCTCTTAATGCTTCCTCAAGAGCAGGCAAAATCTGGTGTGATCCAAAAAGGAACACAAGAGGGTCCTTCCCTATATTGGTATCGATCTGTGTGTTGTCATCTGAAAACACGCTATATTCGATAGCGACGTGCTTCCCATTTTCAATCATGATGGCTCCCCCCAATTGATTTTATTAGATAAGAGAGACCTCGCGAAGTGAAAGCGCGCAGTCCCTTACTTGATAGTGTCACAGATGATTAATTTAGTAAAGCGAGGACCTGAGGTGCAGCATAGGTGAAAATGAAGTCAGCGCCCGCTCGCTTTATTGAGATAAGCGATTCATAGAGAGTTTGCTCTGCATTGAGGTAACCTTTTTCAGCTGCTGCCATCACCATCGCATATTCTCCACTAACGTGGTAAGCTCCAACGGGGAGAGAAGTTTTTTCTTTGATCTCCATTAAAACATCAAGATAGGGAAGAGCAGGCTTAACCATCAGCATATCCGCTCCTTCCTCCTCATCTAGAAGGGCTTCGCGCACGGCCTCACGGCGATTCGCTGGATTCATCTGGTAGGTTTTTTTGTCTCCAAAAGATAAACTTGTTCCAATCGCATCGCGAAAAGGGCCATAAAATGCTGAAGCATACTTAGCTGTATATGAGAGGATTCCTACCCGATCCTCTAGAGCTTTTCGAATGATCCCAACACGTCCATCCATCATGTCACTTGGTGCCACAATATCGCACCCTGCCTCTGAATAGCAGACTGCCTGCTTCACAAGCGCTTCTAAGGTTAAGTCATTATCAATTAGGCCATTGTTAATAATTCCATCATGTCCATGAGATGTAAAAGGATCAAGAGCCACATCTGCGATTACACACAAACTAGGGATCTCTTTCTTGAGGGATTGAATTGCTCGCATAACTAAAGAGTCTGGATTCCATCCCTCACTTCCTTCTTCATCCCTTAATAAGGGGTCGATTGCTGGAAATAGGGCGACTGCTGGGATCCCCTGAGCATGAAGGAGTTCCGCCTCCTTTGTGAGGAGGTCTATAGAAAGGCGGTGGATCCCCGGCATTGATTTAATAGGCTCTCTCACTCTTTTTCCTTCTACTATGAAAAGAGGAACGATTAAATCTGAAGCGCACAATACCGTTTCCGCAGTCAAGGAGCGGATTGCAGCGGACGCTCTGTTTCTGCGGGGCCTTTTTGCAATGTTGTACTTTGTCTGTATGACCATTCTTCAAAGTCTAGCATTCCAACAATAGTTTGGCCAATAGAAAGAGAGGATGTTGCAGCAGGAGAAGGTGCATTAAGAACATGCATCGAATGCTCATCTTGCAAGATGAGAAAATCATCAACCAACTTTCCATTGGGGAGCACTGCTTGTGCTCGCACGCCACTCCCACCATGCACTAAATCCTCTGCTTGAATTTCGGGGACAAGCCTCTGTAGACTTTTCGTGAATGCTTTTTTGCTCACTGAACGATACATTTCATACATTCCTGTTTTCCAGTACTTCATGCTGAGCTTCCAAAAACCAGGGTATGACACTGTTTCTGCAAATTCATGCATCACAAAATCTGACTTTGTATAGCCTTCTCGAGCTGTTGCAAGAACGGCATTAGGCCCAGCTTCCACCCTTCCATCAATCATGCGTGTCAGGTGAACCCCCAGGAAAGGAAGTTTAGGGTTTGGAACCGGATAGATCAAGCCCTTGACCAGAGTATCCTTTTTCAGCATGTAGTACTCCCCTCGAAAGGGGAGAATTTGACAAGGAATCTTCCTGTAGGGAAGAGCCATCCTGGCAATTCTATCAGAGTAAAGACCTGCGCAGTTAATCACAAAATCGCACCTTTCAGTTTTTTGACTTGTTTCGATAATCCATCGGGGAAAAGAGAAGTGGAGGTGCTCCACCCGTTCATTCGTTCGAATGACCCCACCTTTTTTTTCGAAGTCTTTTGCAAGAGCCATAGCCACCTGCTTATAGTCGATAATTTGGCATTCTGGAACAAGGAGGGCCTTAAGGCCTGTGGCATGGGGTTCGACCTCCTTAAGTTCTTCAGATGAGATTTCTTCGACCTTTACGCGGTTGGCGTCCCCCCGTCGCTTGAGTTCTTTAAGTGTCGGAAGTTCCTTTTCATGGGTTGCAATCAAGACTTTTTTGCATTGCTTATAGGGGACGGCATGTCTGTCGCAAAACTCTAGAAGTTTCCGCTTCCCGTCCACGCAGTTCTTTGCTTTAAGCGATCCTGGTTTGTAGTAGATCCCCGAGTGGACCACTCCACTATTGTTTCCGGTTTGATGAGAAGCTAGGGTTGATTCTTTTTCAAGAAGTATTATTTTGAAAGTTGGAAACTTTTCTATTAAGGCGTGAGCCGTGGCAAGTCCGACAATTCCACCACCTATAATTACGATCTTCATATTTTTTACCTTTTGCCGAGTTACACCATTTCCATCTAGCACTTCTGGTGCAAAATGTGGGTTTTGAAAAAGGTTACCAAAAAAAGGAGAAAAAGATAGACTCTTTTCTTTCGGATACGTGCAACCTTGGAGCTCCCGCATGTTGAATGATTACGAAGAATTTAGTGAATCACAACTGAAAGTTATTAAAAGGTATGTGACGAGTACATCCAGTCATATCTTCTGCCTCCGCAACCTTCCAGAGGTTATTAAAGGCGCCCTTTTTTCTCGCTACTCAAGATCAAGCTTAGGTTTGAGGTCTCTCCTTTTAAAAGAATTTATTTTGAATGAAGAGACGGAATTTTCGACTATTTCTGGTCAGAGAGAGGATGACACTGACAGCGAACTTGAAGATCAGAGCATAGCAATTAAGAAAGCACAAAACTTTTATGACCGTATCCTTGATGGGTACGGAGATGATTCCATTGGGGAGCTCGGAGGAGCCCACCTTGCCATTGAGAATGTTTCGATGATTGCTGCAAAAATTATTGAGGACTCTCGACTTGGGGGATCTCCTCTAGAAAAATCGACACGTTACATCTATTTTGATCAGAAGTACGAAGGGGAGTATCTATTTTATAGGGAACCTATCTTGATGACTTCTGCCTTCCGTGACCACTTCGTCGACATGTGTAACCATCTCTTTGAAACCTATGGTAAGCTGATCCCTCCGTTGACGGAGCAGATGGAAAAAGAATTTCCTAAAGAGCACGACGTTTCTAAGGTGGCTTATACTGCAGCCTTAAGGGCCAAGGTTCTTGATTGTTTGAGAGGACTTCTTCCAGCAAGTGCTTTGACGAATATGGGTGTTTATGGAAATGGGCGTTTTTTCGAGACACTCATTCAGAAGCTCAATTGCCACAACTTAACAGAACTTCAGGAAATTGCTAGAACCTCTCATCAAGAACTTTCGAAGGTGATTCCTTCCTTTGTCAGACGGGCTGATCTGAGCCATAAGCATCAAAACACATATGCTGAGTTTCATGAAAAAATGAACGACGAAATCGCCATGATGCGAGACCAGTATACCGGTTCGATCCAGCCCTTAGATCAGCCGATGGTTCGTCTTGTAAACTTTGATCGAGAGAGCCCTATCAAAGTTGCTGCTGCCCTGCTATTCAATCAATCTGACTGTGGTTTGATGGAGCTCCAGGAGATGTGCAAGAAGCTTCCAAAAGAGGATCTGTCTCGTATTTTTGACGCTGCCTCTGCTTTTAGACAAAACCGTCGCCATAAATCTCCTCGGGCCTTAGAGCATGCTGAGTTTACTTTTGAGATTGTTGCTGACTATGGAATCTATCGCGACCTTCAGCGTCATCGCACGCTCACTCAAGAGAGACAACTTCTTACCTGTAACCATGGCTATTATGTTCCTAAAGAAATCCTCGATACTGAGATGGAAAAAGATTACCGAGAAGCGATGGAAAGAGCAAAAGAAGTTTATGATGAGATTTCTGGGGAACTTCCTGAAGAAGCACAATATGCAGTTCCGATGGCTTACAACATCCATTGGTATTTTCATATTAACCTGCGCGCTTTGCAGTGGATGTGCGAACTCAGATCCTCTCCTGCAGGACACCCCATGTATCGCTACGTTGCTCAGGAAATGGCAAAGCAAGTTTCGCACACGTTTCCAGAATACGAACGCTTTTTTAAATTTGTTGACTACGACGGATATGAACTGGGCCGCTTAGGTCATGAGATTCGCACTGTAGAAAAAATGAAGTCAACATAATGGGGAAACAGAAAGGGAGCGTCTTTGGAGGGACTCTTCTGATCACCGGTAGTTGTATCGGTGCAGGGATGCTAGGTCTCCCAATTCTTACCGGAATTCCAGGTTTTTTTCCTTCATTTCTCATGTTCTTGATTGCCTGGGCTTTTATGCTTACAACGGCGCTCCTCATGGTTGAGATTATGGGGTGGTTTAAAAAACCGGTTAACCTTATCTCTATGGTTGAGAAAACCTTAGGGCCGATGGGGAAAGTCCTCTGTTGGTTTCTCTATTTGTTTTTGTTTTATGCACTTCTTGTGGCTTACATCTCGGCTAGCGGAAATCACTTTTCGCTCTTTATGAGCAATACCCTTAAACTATCACTTCCCAACTGGGCTGGATCCCTCTTCTTTGTCATTATTTTTGGGTGGATCGTCTACCTTGGAACTAAACCGGTTGACCATGTCAATCGCTATCTCATGATTGGAAAGATTTTATCTTTTGTTATTCTCGTGTTTCTTGGAGTTCAATTCATTGTTCCTCGGCTTCTTCTTCACTGGGAACCAAAATATGCTCTCTATACCTTCCCTATCCTCATTATTTCCTTTGGGTTCCACAATATGATTCCTGTTCTTATGAAATATATGGATATGGACCGGAAGAGAGTGCGTAAGTCAATCTATGCAGGCTCTCTCTTCACCTTTGTCATTTACCTCATCTGGGAGGTTGTTGCCCTTGGTATCCTTCCTTTCAATGAAATCCTACATAGCTTTAAGATCGATGTCGATGCTGCTCAAGCCATACGGACCTACCTGGGCTCTCATCTCATTGGTTATACCGCGCAAAGCTTGGCGTTTTTTGCGATCCTTACCTCATTCCTTGCTCAAGCGCTCAGCCTCACCAACTTCCTCAGTGATGGCTTCAAAATCAAACATAAAGAGCACGAAAACATTGGGATGTGCTTTCTTGCGCTCATTCCGCCTCTCTTATTCTCACTTGCCTTCCCAGATCTCTTTTTCAAAGCACTCAATTTTGCCGGCGGTATTTGCGCCGTGGTCCTCTTTGGAATTTTCCCCGCTCTCATGGCTTGGATCGGTCGTTATCAGCAAAAGCACCTTCTGAAAGACCGCGTTCCGGGTGGACGCCTTCTCCTCATCCTTATTCTTCTCATTGCCGCCCTCATCTTCCTTGATCAGCTCACCAATATGCTTAATTTCCATCTCTTCCCAAAACCCTAAATTAATCAAGGAAAGATAATGAAAAAAGCAGTGTTAATTATATTAACAATTTTTTGTCTCGAAATATTTGCACAACCAATTATTATTAATACTCTACCTAAATCGGGGTCTATGTTTATTCTGCATAACCTTGCTGATCAACTTAAGGGTGGAATGAAGAGCTATCATGAAATAGCTCACCAATCTTTCCCTGAAGATTCCATTAATATTTCAAAATTACTAATGCTACTATCTGGAGATCGCATTACACAGTCTCATTTTGATGCCTCCGATAGAAATATTAAATTGTTAAAGCGTTATTGCCCTAGAATGATTTTGAACGTAAGGGATGTTAGACAGGCCACTCTTTCGTGGATACATCATCTTGATAAGCATTTAGATAACCCTGAAATGTTGAAAATGTTGCTCTTGCCGCTTCCAAACAATTACGGTAGCCTATCTTTTGAGGAAAAGCTTGATTGGAACATCGATCACTATCTGCCAAGCTGTATAAAGTGGATTGAGGATTGGCTAGATGTTGAAAAAGAGCAGTCATTAGAGATTTTAGTGACTACGTACGAAAATCTTGTAGAAGATCAGTTAGGGTTTTTCCAAGATATCTATGACTTTTACAATATTCCTTATAAAGTCATAGATTCAAATATGTTGAAACCGTCAAAAAGCCTTCATTTTCGCAACGGAACATCTGACGAATGGGTTTATGTTTTTACAAGAGAGCAAAAGGAAAGAGCTACTTCGTTAATCCCAGAAGACTTGTTTGAAAGATTTCAATGGATTAGGTAGAGGAACCTATCCTTTATGAACAATAATTGCTGCACCGTGCCATCCATAGTAGTAAAAGAGGGAGTAGGAATAGTTGGGGTTTTCATTCATGACTTCTTTCAGTGCTAACCTCTCTCCAAATTTTGGATTTGCGCGGCCACAATTGTAATCGTCAAAAAGGAGAATCATTCCATCTTGGACCAGGTCGAATTGAAAAAGCTTAGATAAAACTTCTTTGGCAGATTGGTACAAGTCGCAATCAATATGTACGATTGAAGGCTTGCTTTTTAGAGTATCTTTGTGAAAAGTTTCTGAGAAAAACCCTTTGTGTATGTGTATGGATTCATTTGGGATGATTGTTTGGAGCCTTCCCTTAATTAATGCTGGAATGTTAGGACCTAGTGCCATTGCTCCTGAGGACCACACCTGATAGTCTTTGACTTCATAAGAGTTTAGATCAACATCGGATGTTATTTCAGGAAAGCCTGCAAAGGAGTCAAACAAGTGGAGAGAGTTCTTTATTTTGTAATCTTTCATTAGTTTTGCAAAGACAATGGCTGTGAATCCCTCTAAGGTACCAAATTCTACGATGTCTCCATTGACTTGGTTCATTGTGACGAATTCAATCGCTCTATCGAATGCTTCAGTGTAAACTTTAGTCCCTTTTTCCATAGTATAACCACAGACTCCAGGTTGATACTCCGCATGAAGAGACACTATAAAGGAAAAGATGCTCAAGAAAGACAAAATTTTTTTCATACGAAACCATTTTCCTCAGAGTGAATACACATAAATCGAAACATTAACAAAGAAAAGCTCTCTTTGTCAATGCATTATGTTTTATAAAACATCCTTAGGGTATGATTGATTTGAAAAGATCATCAATGGTAACCTATACCCAAACAAATCCAACTTTTGAATTTGTTTGGGTATAATTTGGAATAGGAGAGCGAGATGAAAATCAATCACTATGTAGGCGGGGTTTTACTTGTAGCGGGAACGACGATTGGTGCAGGCATGCTTGCCCTTCCTGTTATGAGCTCTTTTGTTGGTTTTATCCCTTCAATTGCTATATTTCTCCTTTGCTGGGGAGTCATGCTTGCAACCGCCTTTTTCTTTCTCGATGCTAATTTCGCAGTCGATGGGGAGCCTAACCTAATTTCTATGGTTCATCAGACGTTAGGTGGATGGGGCAAGGGACTTAGCTGGATCGTTTATCTACTGCTGCTTTACTCACTTACCGCGGCCTACATTTCGGCAAGCAGCCCTTTATTTGTTTCGGCAATTCAGTATGTGACAGGATATACAATACCGTATTGGCTAGGTCCGTTCTGTCTTCCTGTGATTTTTGGTTTTTTTGTTTATTTAGGCACGTTGGGTGTCGATGTGATCAACCGGATATTGATGTTGGGGCTTTGTGTATCGTACCTATTGCTCGTAGGTTTTTTGCCAGAACATGTTGATGTTGAGTTGCTTACCCATGTGGATTGGGCCCCTGCATTCATTGTTTTCCCCGTTGTGATTACGTCCTTTGGGTACCATATTATCATACCCACTTTAACGACTTATATGAATCACGATAAGAAAAAATTGCGGTGGATCCTTGTTGTGGGAAGTCTGCTTCCCCTTGTGATTTACTTGTTATGGCAAGTGCTTATTTTAGGGATTGTCCCTTTGAGTGGTGAAAATGGACTCGTCCATGCATGGCAACACGGAGTTTCTGCAACCCAGCCGTTGACACAGATCGTTACGAATCATTGGATCAAAGTTGGGGCGCACTTTTTCTCTTTCTTTGCTATCGTGACATCATTTTTAGGGGTAACATTGAGTTTATCTGATTTTCTAACCGATGGCTTTAAGATTAAGAAGAGCTGGGAAGGCCGTTTGTTCGCATGCCTTTTGACGTTTGTTCCTCCCCTAATTTTTGTCTTTACTTATCAACGGGGTTTCTTTGTTGCTATAGACTATGCTGGCGTGTTTGTTGCCATCCTCCTAATTTTTCTTCCTGCAATGATGGTATGGAAGCTAAAAAACCCCCGATTTTATTCAACCTTTTGGGGACGCACTCTTCTTGTGTTTATTATTCTATTTGCTTTTTTTATTGTGGTGATAGGCGTGTTTGTGCAATTAGGCGATTTTAAGCCTTTAATTTCTAAATACCTTGCTCATGTTTAAACTAGTTTCTAATTTTGATCCGCAGGGGGATCAACCTGAAGCAATTGAAAGGCTTACCGAGGGGATTAATCTTGGCAAGAGGTCTCAGGTTTTGCTCGGGATTACTGGGTCCGGAAAAACCTTTACCATGGCAAACGTCATAGAGAATGTGCAAAAACCGACGCTCATTTTGGCACATAATAAAACACTTGCGGCACAACTCTATCAAGAATTTAACGCGCTTTTTCCAAACAATGCTGTGGAATACTTTGTCTCCTATTATGACTATTACCAACCCGAGGCATATGTCCCAAGAACAGACACCTATATCGAAAAAGATTTAGCTATTAATGACCGGATAGAAAAGCTGCG
This sequence comes from Simkaniaceae bacterium, assembly GCA_018399055.1. Lineage (GTDB taxonomy): Bacteria > Chlamydiota > Chlamydiia > Chlamydiales > Simkaniaceae > Neptunichlamydia. The sequence continues at coordinate 378,996 of CP073762.1, forward strand.
GCTACGGGCAACATGTTCTTTGCTTGAAAGGAAAGATGTCATCATCGTCTCCTCGGTGTCTTGTATCTATGGACTCGGAATGCCTGAGTACTTTCGCGAAATGAAGTTAGCGCTAAACGTAGGAGAAAACTATCGACGTGATGATGTCCTTCTTCACCTCATTGAATTGCAGTATACGCGCAATGATTTTGAACTCTCGCGTTCTCATTTTCGAGTGAGAGGAGATATTCTGGAAATTGTTCCTGCCTATGAGGATGATTTGGGGTATCGCATTGAGTTTTTCGGAGATGAGATTGAGAGAATCAGTGAGATTGATCCTCTCACTGGGAAAGTCAAGGCGCGGGTAGAAGGACTTTCAATCTATCCAGGTTCTCACCATGTCACTCCTGAAGAAGCACGACTAAGCGCGATGGTCACAATTAAGAAAGAGCTGAAAGAAAGAAGTGATCATTTCCGCCAGGAAAACCTACTTGTTGAGCAGCAGCGTATTGAGCAGCGGACGAGATATGACCTCGAAATGATCAAAGAAATTGGGTATTGCAAAGGAGTCGAGAACTATTCGCGCCATTTTGGAGCAAGAAACCCTGGAGAGCCTCCCGCATGTCTTTTGGATTATTTTCCTCATGATTACTTGGTTTTTGTAGATGAGTCCCACCAAACCCTCCCACAAATCCATGCAATGCACAACGGGGATCGAGCAAGAAAGCAATCTCTGGTGGATTTTGGGTTCCGATTGCCTTCGGCTTATGATAACCGTCCTTTGAAATTTGAAGAGTTTTATAATCACATCCATCAGGTTGTGTATGTATCGGCAACGCCGGGACCTTGGGAGGTAAACGAAGCTAAAGGGGATATAGTTCAGCAGATCATTCGTCCAACAGGCCTTCTTGATCCTGTGATTGAAGTGAGACCTGCGACAAATCAGGTGGATGACTGTCTTGATGAGATTCGTGTTGAAACAAGCAAAGGGGGACGAGTTCTCGTCACAACCCTTACAAAAAAACTTTCTGAAGATCTTTCTAAATATCTGCAAGAGATTGGAGTGAAGGCGAAATACATGCATTCTGATATTGAGACCTTAGAAAGAGTGGAAATTATTAAAGATCTGAGGAAGGGAGTGTTTGATGTGCTTGTGGGGATTAACCTGCTTAGGGAAGGATTGGACATCCCCGAAGTGACACTAGTTGCGATATTAGACGCTGATAAGGAAGGGTTTCTGCGAAGTGAAACGGCACTTACCCAAACCTGTGGACGAGCATCCCGCAATAGTGAGGGGAGGGTCATCATGTATGCTGATAAGGAGACTAAATCCATTAAGAATACGATTCAGGTGACCACAGACCGTCGGAAGGTTCAGGCTGAGTATAATCGCAAACATGGAATCACTCCAAAAACGGTATGCAAAGGGTTTTCAGAAGATTTGGCAGAAGCATTTCATGAATATAAAGCAGCGGAAGGAAAAGAAAAAGAAGCTCCTATCTCTGTATCTCCAAAAGAAATCCTTGAGCGAATAAAAGAGTGTGAAAAGGAAATGAAGCTTGCTGCAAAAGAGCTCCGTTTTGAAGATGCATCTCGATTCCGTGATCTTATGAAATATTATCAAGATCTTCAGCTGTTAGAGGACTCCCCTCTTTGAGCAGCTTATTCAAATGAAAGTGGCATTTTTTAAAAAAGGCTCGAGGGAAAAAAGAGCGGTACTCTTTGTGTTTTGCCAGGAAGAGAACGAGGCGAATTCCTCCATGGGAAAGGAGTCCTGTTGATTTGAAAAGATTTTCTAGGTCTCTTTCCTTAATATCTTTCATAAGAGCGTGAAACATTCCCTCCTGATGCTCAGATGACTTTAGAATATTTGCATACGATTTCTCTGAAAGGCGGAAGGCGCCAAAAAGAGAGGGGATGTAGCCGACTCCGTGGTGCAATGCTACTAGGCAGTTAAGGTACCAGTCACCAAAACTTTTGAGTTTGGGGTTCAATCCGCCAAGTGTAACAATGTGTTTCCTCCGATAGATAGCGCAGTTTGAATGGATAAAAAACGTGGTTTTTTTAAAGATTTTAGGGAGCGTTTCTTTTGTAAAAATCTGGGGAGAGTTCCCTAGAGGCATTCGATCAGGCACAAGAAAATGAGGAGTATGGTCTTCAAAATGACAGGTTTTACCTGTGCACATTCCTACTTCTGGGTGTTCTTTAAGAAAAGATGTAGCTTTTTCAAAGAAGCCAGGAAGAACGAAGTCATCGGCAGAACAAAAAGCCAGTAGTTCAGATTGCGCTTCTTGGATGCCTCGGTTGATGGTGGGAACTGGGCCTTGGTTTGTTTCATTTTGAAGCAGTTTAATTTGAGGGCATTTTTGTTGCCACTCTTTGATTAAAGGAACACTTTCATCAGTTGAGGCATCGTCAATAATGAGGACTTCATCTGGAAGGAGTGACTGAGAGAAAATAGCTTCAAGCGCTGCCGGCAGATGGTGACTATGGTTGAAGTTGGGAAGGACAACAGAGAGCGCCATCAGTTAAAAGTGACAAGGGTTCGCGCAGCTTGGCCACTATCTAATAGGGAGACAAGGGCATTAATTTCACTCAAGGGAGACTCGTGAGAAATTAGACGGTTAAGCTGTTTATTGCCAGGGTAGAAGGAGCGCAGGAAAAAAGGGATGTCTTGATCAGGTTTAACGTTTCCGCCCCAGGTCCCAATAAGTTTTTTGCCTTTAATAAAATCAAAAGGATCGCATTCTATTTTGGTGTCTTTGGGGACATTTCCTGCAAGAACACAGAGCCCTGTTTGGTCTTTCACTGCTTTAAAAGCAAGTTCCATGACCTCTTTTTTACCAACAGCTTCAACGGCAAAATCAACCCCTTTCCCATCGGTGATTGAGTCAAGTGAAGAAAGAAGTTCATCTGGGTTGTAAAGCAGGGTATGGGTTGCTCCAAGTTCTTTTGCTAGAGTCAACTTTGAAGGCTCCAAATCGATCGCGATAATCTTTTTAGCTTTTTTGGCAGTTGCTGCAATCAAGGCGCTTAGACCAATTCCACCGAGTCCAAAGAGGGCAATCGTTGAGTCCGGAGTAAGGGTGAGTTCATTGTAAATGATTCCCGCTCCTGTGGGGATTGCACACCCAAACAAAGAAGCTTCCCTCAGGGGAATATCTGTAGGGATGGGAATGAGGCGGTTTTCGGCAATCACTGCGTACTCTAGAAAAGTACTGATAGGCCCGGAGTTCACTTTCAAATCGCCACATTGGTAGACAGTCCCTTTAGCATCAATTCCATCTCCCTTAATCCAGGTCAGAATAACTGGGTCATCTATTTTTACCTTTGTAACACCAAGTCCTGTATCAACCACGACCCCTGATCCCTCATGTCCGAGTGTATGAGGTAAAAATTTATCGGGACCCTTGAGCCCCTTGATTTCATTGAGCTGTGTACGGCAAATTCCGCTGTATTTCATTTGAACAAGCACTTGGCCTTCCTGAAGCTTTGGAATTTCAAGTTCCATCAACTCAAGAGGAGCACCACATTCTGTTAAAACGGCACCACGGGACTTCATGCTTTCTTCTTGCACCCAACTGTAATAAAATAATGAGCAAGTGGAAGATAACCGGTATGGACAACTTCATCATTAGCAGCAAACATAAAGACAAACTCGAAATGCTCTCGCATCTCAGCTTCTAATCTTTCATGGGAATAGATGTTGATATGGCCTTTTTTAGACACTTCGGAGGCAAAGTCTTGAGAGATTTTGCTTGGGGTTCCAATAACGCAGAGTCCTTCAGGAGTTAGCTCTTTAGCTATCCCTTCGATAAAATCATGTGCATGCTCTGGGAGAATGTGCTCAATCACATCGAAATTAATGACTGCATCCCAATTACCTGTGTCTTTAATTTTCAAAAAATCGCCGGCTTCAAACTCTACAAAAGGTTCGTTGAAGTTTTTTTGAGCCTGGATGATAGCATCTTCATCGAAGTCAACACCTTTTGCAAATCCACATTCCTTACCGACTAGAAAAGTTCCAAGACCTTCATTGCAACCGACATCGAGGACCCGCTTACCCTTACCGATGAGCTTCGAAGCAAATTTATAGTATGACATACAATGCAAAACCCGTCTTGGGGTTTTATGGAACCAAAACGAAGCATACCGCCCCAAATTAATTTCAGGAACTTCCTGCATGAGTTCTTCCGTGACGCAGGACCAATTCGATTTAGACTCTTTCATTATTCACTTGTCTCGTTTGCTGTTGCGGTGAAATAATTTTGTGCTTGTGCTGTTAAAGCAGAGCTGCTGAGCGGCTCGTAATAGTCGGGGCGGGCACTGAGGTCGACAGGTGCAAAGGCACTCATCACTCGAATATCGGAGCTCCAGCGGGTTGTAGTTCCACTATTGACCACACATCCATGAACGGTTGAGAGGCTAAAAGCGATGGCTTGGCCTAACTTCAAGGGGACAGCAAGCATCTCATTTGCAATTGAAGGATCCATCACTTTTGGAGCGTAGAGGAAACCCAACTGATGTTTTGATGATCCTTTACGAACAGCCTCATCTGGGTTTTCAATTTGTGTTGTAGGAAAATGATTTTCAGGAAGTGTATGAGATCCTGTCATGACTTGAAGAGCCGAAGGTGCTGGAACATCTACGTAAGGGACGAGGACAGAGAGTTCAAAAGGGGATCCTCCATAAAAGGTATCTCTATGGTAACCGATGTTATCTTGAGGTTTTCCAGGGCGAGCCATTCTTAAGTAGGGGTTTTGCTGGACACAAAGGTCAAGCCCCATAAAGGGTTTAAATAACGAAAGTTGTTTTTCGATAATTGCCTTTCCGAATTTTTGATTTCGGAAGAATTCAGTCATCTTGGTTTGAATATCAGTGTGTTGAGCATCATCTTCAACTTCCGTATGATAATCTTCTAGAGGAATATTTTTTCCTAGCAGTTTATTTAAGTGTGCTTGAAGGGCTTCACGCGCCTTTAGCACAGGTGTTTGATCGATAAAATTGATAACAACCCACCCTTTCTCAGAAAAATGTTCAATGTCAATCATAAGTGACCTCTTTTTTATGAACCCCAACACATAGAAGATAATGCGACATCGAACCAAATCCAGTGTGCATGGTTTCATCATTCATTCCAAAAGGAAAGACTTGATGGAAATAATTTTTCATCACCTCAAGAAGGCGTTCTTGAGTGTACATATTGACATGTCCTAACTGGCTGGCTTTAGAGGCATAGGGGGCAGCTGTGATGTTAGGTGTACCAATGATACAAATTCCATTTTCACTCATGTTTTTATGCACAGTCTCAAAGTATATACTTTCAAATTCTGGGAGAATGTGTTCCACAACGTCAAGGGAAACAACGCCATCAAAAGAGCCGTAGGTCTTCCCCATGAAATCATCGTGGAGGAAATGGAACTTCTCATCTACCATATTTGCTCTTGCTGCTTCAAGAGCAGGTTGATCGAGATCGACGCCAGTGTACTTGTCGGAGTTCTCTGCTAGGATTGTTGTTCCGATTCCATCACTACATCCAAGTTCGAGAATATGGTGACGTTTTCCAAGCATTTTTGTTGAGAATTTATATCGAGAAAGGACGAAACCAAGACGCTTGGGATCATTCCTAAAGTTAAAAGACCAGTGAGGACCAAATTTATAAGTGTGCTCCGAAAATAACTTTGTCGTCGCTTCCCATGCAGTTTTTTCGTCCATCGTCTTCTCTCTAGTGGTTAATATCTCTTAGGGATATGTGCGGATTTTATATGAGGTTTAGTTTTTAGAGAAGCAAAACTTAAGAATATGTGTGGAGATGCTCAGCGAAAATGCTTGATGAAACTCTCCTTTTTAAAGTCAGACGGAGGGAGAGTGTGGAAAGGAAGTGACCGATACTTCATCAAAAAATACATGTGGTGAAAGACCTTCTTAAAAGTCAGTTTTTTCTTTCCAGAGACGATGTGGTATAGAAGGGATGTATAGAAAAACCAAATTCTTAGCATTCGGTTTTTTATGGTTTTATAAACTTTGCCTGTAGGATGTTTGGTCAGTTGCAAGAGCTCTTTACCAATACCCTTTATGTGAGAGGCCCATTCAGGTTTCTCAATACCATCTCCTAGAATAATGTTATGTGTGAAGAAATATTGATGAGCTTTGGAAACATTAGTCTTAAACCAATATTTAAACGCAAAAAACTCTTTTGAGATGGCTGTATCTTCTGTAAACTGATCGTCGCTTGAAATTTCAAACAGAGAAAAATCATTGCAATTTTTGACAACTTCCCACTTGTTAACGCTCTTGCAAATTTTTTCAAGAAAGTTCATTCCATCAGCGGAAGTTATTGGATAAATACCGTGTTTCTCAGGCCAGATGAGTAGAGGATGGAGGTGGTAGGCTTTTGCTAATAGGTTGTTGTCATCGAGCCTCCAGTACATATGGCTAGGGTGCGTACCTATTTTGCCGTTGTTCATAATCAAACATCGTGCTCGATGGTGCAAGTTCCGTACTGTTGTGACGGCAAGCTCTTGAGGTGACCAATTGACGATGCCTTCTGCGTTTTCCTCCTTCTTTATGTCTGAAAGTTTCTGATACTTTTCAAGAGACATTCGTGTAGAGCAAATAGCAATGAGTCGAATGTCTCGTCTAAGTGCCTTTTCGCAGTAGGTAAAAAGGCCTGTTGAAACAACACTATCTGGTGAAAGAAAAATAATAGGAGAGCTGGTAGTGTTTGCTTCTGCAATTGCGTTTGAATGACACTTTAAAAGGATTTTAAAAGGGCAGTCTTCGGGGGATATCTTGGTAATTCTGAAAATGACATTGCATGAGGACTCAAGGGTTTGGTAAATGCTTGAGCTTGTTATTTGCTCTTTTCCAGATTTGCTTGTGTAGATAATATAGTTTGGTCTTATTGATAAATCTCTGAGGTTACCGGCAGAAAACTGGGTGGGGAGAGAAAGTTTCAAGAAAGTATTGGTGTATTTCTCCCCCCATACTACGTTGATAATTTGAAGTTTCATGCTATGTTTGGTGTCCTTTTTAGTCAATGTAACCCAGGTTGTAGCAAAAGTAGGCCTGAGATTCAATTAATTCAATAAAAAATCTTCATTCAAGTAATCAGCTGCCAAAGTGGAGATTGAACTTTGAAGGCTTTGAGGCTCTATGCCAATAGTTTCGTAAAGTTTTTTGCAGTTAAGCGCTGTTTTTTTTGGACGTGGGTCACCTTCCAATTCATCTAAAGAAATCGGTTCGATGAATACTTTTGAAACATTGAGGCTTTCGCATACGTCTAGCGCTAATGCGTAGCGACTTAAAGTTTCTTTCCCTCCAATATTTATCAACCCAGTAATTTTTTGATCGATAAGTTCTTGAATGATGCTCACAAGATCATTGATATGGAGGGGGCAAAATACTTGATCGGTTGCAGCGCGAACGGTCCTTCCCTGTATTAAAGTTTGCATCATCTCATCTAAAAGTGAATCATCACCAATCGAAGTGGAATAGATTTTAGATAGACGGAGCATTAAATAATTTCCACCAGTAGCGTCATGAATCCTTTCCTCTAATTCAGCCTTTTGTTTTCCGTACGCGTTGATGGGGCTTGTGGGTGAGGATTCTGTATACCCTCCTTCTTTCCCATCAAAGACATAATCGGTTGAGAATAAGATGGGAAAAAGGCCCATCTCCGTGCACTGCTTTGCAAGGTGGAGTGTACCAGCAACATTTATTGCGTAGGTTTCCTCAGGACGTTTATTGCAATCGTTAATATTTGCGCATCCAGCGGCAATGATAGCGTGAGTTTCAGTCGAAAGGGGCAGTGGCTTTAAATTCGGAGCATTTAGGTTGATTAGGTAAGGAGATCCTTTGTGGTGAGTGTAAATCGCAGGATTTAGGGAGGCTGTAAGGTGTTTTCCAATAAATCCCTTAGATCCGATAACAATTAGTTTTCTATTCATTCAGACGAGAGCTCTTTCAGACTGTTTCTTAGATTGCAAATCCCAGAGGTAGGCGTACTCACCGTCTGCTTCTATGAGCTCATCATGAGTTCCTGTTTCAGCGACTTGACCGTTATTGAGTACAATGATCTGGTCTGCGGAGACCACTGTCGAAAGGCGATGAGCAATGACAACAAGTGCACACTGATCTCGGCACTTTTCAAGCGTTGCTTGAATGATCTGCTCGTTATGACTATCCAGATTACTCGTTGCTTCATCGAAGATCATGATTTCGGGCCTTCTAATTAATGCGCGCGCGATAGCAATACGTTGGGCTTCTCCTCCTGAGATCTTATACCCATGTTCTCCTAAAGGGGAGTCAAGTCCGTTGGGGAGATTATTAATTACCTCGTAACATCCAGCAGTTTTGCAGACTTCAAGGATTTCCTCGTCCGTAGCATCTGTTCCAAAACAGATGTTTTCACGTGCGGGGTCATTAAAAATAATCGTGTTCTGGGATACAACCCCAAGTTTTGATCGCCAGCTTTGAATATTGTATGAGTCAAGTTCAACTCCATCAATAAGAATTTTTCCTTTGGTTGGCTCAAATAATCTGGTAATAAGGCTGACTAAGGAGGTTTTCCCAGCTCCTGAAAGCCCAACAATAGCTGTCAATTTTTGATGAGGAATAAAGAGAGAGACGTTGTTTAGGGCCGGTGCGTTCTTTGGGGAATAACTGAAGGATACATTACTAAACTCAATCCCTTTTTGAATGTCTACTGCCTCAACTCCTCCAGTTGGCTCAAATCCTTTGTCATCTAGAGTCAGGATGTCATTGAGCTTTACAATCGAACCGCTTTGAGAAGCGATTGTACCAAAATAATTTAGGATTTCTCTTGCAATTGTTGTAAAGCGGTATGCTGTGACTGTATAGGTCAACAAAAGAGGGAGGGAATGTTCACTGGTAACAACTAGAAATAGAGAACTTATTGCGATGGTTGCAGCCATCATGACCATGCTAAAGACCTCACCGGCTGCCGCCAGTAGAGCTTGTAGTTGGGAACTTCCTTTTTGATATTCCTGCATTTTCTTCATAACCGAACGACTTCGATAGAGAATAATTTTTTGCATTCCGAAAATATGAATGAGCTTGATTCCGTTGATTGCTTGAACAACATCGTTATTGTATTGCAACAATTTGTTTGCACATTCTTCTGAAAAACGACTGATAACGGAAAGGATCTTCTTGTATCCAAGACCCGAAATGAAAAAGAAGGCAGTAAAGAAAAGAGTTAAAGGAATAGATATCTTAAAGAGGACAAGGCTTAGAACTCCCAATACACAAGACTGAACAATAATCTTATGGAGAGATTGGAGCATGGGGATGATTGCATTTGAGGGAATCTGTGTGTAAGAGGCGAGCCCCCCCGTTTTGTAATTGCTCACTGTTGAAAAGTTAAATGAGAGGATATGAGAGTAAATATTCTGATGTACATCACAACTGATACGCGCATTGAGCTTCGCAGCTTGCATAGCTGAAAAGTACATAATCAAAGACTTCATGATTTGTGCAAAAATTGCGGCAATCACCATCAAAATGAAGAGTTGATTTGAGGAAAGTTCTTCAAGGTGGGATATTTTTGCAATTCTAGACAAGATAGGCTTCCCATTGAAAGCTCCTAGCCCCTTTCCATTTAGGATATATAGAGAGCAAAGAAGGAGGGCAAATGTCATTCCTTCAAAGAATGCAGCAAGGCATCCTGGGGTTGAAATCAAAAAAAACTTAATCAGGTCCTTCTTTTTTCGCTTAAAAATGACATTGTAGATGTTTCGGATGTATTCTTTTCTTTTTTTTAGCATAACCTACTTGCTCTTTACCAATCTGGGGTGTCAATGTAACCAAAATAAAATAGGAAATCATTGTAGTTTATCTTGAAGATCTCTTTGTGACTCTCTTCAAAGTGATGTTTCCAGGAGCCAATCTGGCCACTTCTGAATGTATTATTCCATTTGCTTACTAAATCGTCTACACCAAATAGGCGATCACAAATCTGTATGATTTGAGATCTTGAGAGGTCTTTTTCGTAAGCATTTGCAATTTTGCTTACTTCATTGATCTGAGCAAGTTTAGTTCCTCCCCCCTTTGGTCCGATCAAATTTTCGAATCTAATCACAACAGTGTTGTGAAACTCGGAAATTTCTATGCAAGGCGCAATATAATTCTTAAAGTCAACGGGTGAAAGGTCGTTATGTTCTAAAATGGCTGTAAGTTTTTGACTAAAGGTTAACTCCGGCCAAGCGTGAATGATGTTTATAAGAGAGTCGTGAGATTTTTCTGTTTGTGCTAGGAGCTTAATGCTTACAGGCATTTCGTGTTTAAGAATAATCCTATCTAAATGATAGACGTAAGAAACAAACACGTCTCTTAGGTCTCTTACAAGGAAGATAATGGGTCGCTCAGGGAATAGATTCATCTTAGTCTTAGTCTGATTGATAGTGTGGCTAAAACTAGAAAATCTTATTCCGGGTATCAAAGAGATTGTTTTTCCGAGAAGGTGTGACCCAGATTTAGGAATTGTGATAACAAGAGGGGTGGACTCAATAGTCGCGAATGATGAAACGAAGGGGAATAAAGCCAGGAAAATAATGAACTGAATCTTTGACTTATTCATATCCAATTACCGGTTGAACCATTTATGGGATGAACCAGTAGTAGTCGCCAGTGTAACCAATGTCGTTGAAAAAGGCTTTCCACTCGTCAACGTGCATGATTGTTTTTGCAGTAAGATTCCAATGATACATAAGTTCTTTTTCTTTCTCGTTGCGGTAGGCATCGACAGTGATAAAACTATTTCCTCGCGAAACCCGTTCGATCTCTTGGAGGGCGCGAGTAAGCTCAGGTTTTTCGAGATTGTGAACAGTGTTAATTGAGATAACGAGATCGAAAGAATTGTCTTCGTAAGGGAGATCAACAGCATTGGCGGTTTTAAGAAATGGTTTGACTTCCTCTTTTGCATTTTTGATTGCGTAGTCAGAGACGTCGCATCCTGCAACGGTAATATTCGGAATTAGACGACTAAAATCGTAAAGCATGAATCCTTTGGCAGCACCAACATCAAGAATAGAGCTTTTTTCGGTGAGATTGTACTGGTTTTGGAATGTGGGTACAACAGGGGTCCAGAATCGCTCCATGTATCCGAAGCCTCCGTAGCCGTGGCGGCGGTCGCCATCGAAAAAATCTTTGCCGAATTGCCTTGCAATGGTGCGGTCTTCTTCAGTTTTGGTTGCACCCCTTTCTTCGACGTCTCGTTTTGTTTTTGGATAGTTAATGAGGAGATCGATTTCTTGTCCCATGATTTCCTTATGCTTTATGGATATATTCGAGTGGTTTTTGATTGATGGCGTCAAAATGAGAGTTAACCCAACCGACAGTCTGGTTGATTCCATCTTCAAGGGAGATCTCAGGTTTCCAGCCGAGCTCGGTGCGGATCTTAGTGGAATCGATGGTATAGGCCTTGTCTTGACCGAGGCGCTCGGGTGCAATTTCGATAGAGTCTTCGAAAGAAACATCCATTTTGTTGCAGATGGTTTTGACAACATCTTTAACGGCGACTCCTTGATCAGGTGAGATGTGATAGATCTCACCGTTTTTACCTTTTTCCATGACAAGAAGCTCGCCATTGGAGACATCACGGATATGGATGTAGGATTTAACAGCTACGCCGCCCCCATGAAGACCAATCTTTTTGTTGTTTTTGAGATAGATGGCTGTGCGGGGAATGATTTTGAAGAGTTGTTGGTGAGCGCCATAAACGTTGGTGGCGCGGATCATTACAAGAGGGAAATTGAAGTTTTTATAGAAGGTGAAGAGAGACATGTCACCTGCTGCTTTTGAAGCGGCATAGGGTGTGGAGGGGTTTACAGGAGTGTCTTCTTTAATAAATCCTTCACAGGTGCCATAAACTTCAGGAGAGGAGATATGGACGTACTTCTTGAGAAATTTTTTGTCTTTAAGAAGGTTGGCGAGTGAGGTGAGGGCAACTGCATTGGTTTGAAACCAATGATCAGGATTTTCCCAGCTCGGTCCGACTTCACTCTGCGCTGCAAAGTTAACGATGTACTCGGGCTCAAATGCTTCTAAAAGACGGTCAAGTTTATTGAGGTCTTGATTCAGATCGATCTGCTCAAACGTAAAGTGAGGGGAATTTTTCGCGCGATAGGGGAGAAAGAGGGCATCTTTTTCCTTTGAACGGCTAATACCAGTGACTTCATATTCTCCTTTTTCAAGAAGGAGATCAATAAAATCACTTCCAGAAAACGAGTTGCTACCAATAACGAGGACTTTTTTCATTTATTATCTCCTAAGAGGGTGTAATTGAATGAAATTCATTCATCTTTTTCACCTTTTCTAGTTAACTTCTCTGCTCGAATTCGGCAACTTTACAAGTTGAATGCATTCTCCGCAGAAAAATTTCCTTAGAAAATGCAAAAAAATCTAAACACATTTCATTCAACCACACCCTCAAAAAGGGCCAGTAAAGGAAGCATCAGGGACATCAAGTGGGCCTGCACTCCGGTATTCAAGTAACTCTTGAAGAAGTGATTGCGCTTTGGAGGGCAATCGCATCATCTTAAATGTTTCCATTGCAATATCGCGGTGGGAGGGGTAGTAGTGGTTTGCAAGGGCCCAGCTAGTGGGACTGTGGCGGTCGGGATAGGTGACTCGCGAAGGAGGTGCTTTTAAATCGTTGAAGGCTTCTTCTGTGATGGATGCAATAACTTCAGCAGCAAAGCCGCAGCTTCTCCAGTCGGGATCTGCAACAAGGAGACGTCCGGTTTTTCGCACTGACTTGACGAGAGTTTCTTTGTCAAGGGGCTTGACACTGCGAAGATCGATGAGCTCGACACTTATCCCTTCCTTTTCTAATATTTCGACTGCTTTACGTGCTTCTAAAACCATATGTGAGGTAGCGGCGATCGTGATGTCAGATCCTTCTTGAACGACCTGAGCTTTTCCAATGGGGACTTCATACATTTCTTCAGGGACATCGCCATGAGTATTGTGAAGCCACCGGTGTTCAAGGAAAACAACAGGATTATTATCCTTAACAGCAGAGATTAAGAGGCCTTTTGCATCATAAGGGGTGGAGGGCATGACGACTTTAAGGCCTGGAATATGAGCGAATAAACTTTGCAATGATTGAGAGTGTTGGGGGCCTTGGCCCCATCCTCGGCCCATTACAAGGCGGATGACAATTGGCGCGGTCATCTTGTCACCGAACATGTAGTGCCATTTAGCGGCGTTATTGATCAGTTGGTCAAGAGCCAAAAGGAAAAAGTCGACACGCTGGTGCGTCATAATGGGGCGCATTCCTCGAATAGCGCATCCAATAGCAACACCAGTCATGGTGTTTTCAGAAGTGGGCATATCCATCACACGACTTGGACCAAATTTCTCTTGGAGACCGGTAGTTGTTCCAAATGTTCCTTTAGGATCTGGAACACCCAATCCCATAAGGTAAACGGAAGGGTCAGATTCAAGCAGTTGCGAGGTTCCTTCTAAGATGGCTTGATTAAATTTAATATCTCTTGTCATGCGACTGCTCCGCGTACATCAGTTCATAGTCTAGGTCAAATTCAGGAAGTGGGCTTTCCTTCGCAAAGGTGAAAGCCTCATCGATTTCCCTTTGGAGGGTTTCTTTCATAGTGCTAACATCTTCTTCAGTGATGACGTTTTCTCTAATGAGTTTGCTTTGGTAGTTTGTAATCGGACATTTCTCTAACCAGAAGTTAAATTCGTCATGTGTACGGTAACCAAGGTCGGTATCATAGTCAGGGCCGCAGTGCTCCCGAAAGCGATAGGTGTCAAGCTTGATAAAAGCAGGGCCATTTCCATTACGGATCGAGTCAACCGCTTCTTTTGCGATGGAGTAGCTTTCTTCGACGTCGTTTCCGTCGCCCTTTTTTGCAAACATTCCGTGTGCCTGAGCAATTTTGCATAAGTCGCGAGTCTCTGGTTGTCTGACATCAATGGGGGAGTAAACAGAGTAAAGGTTGTCTTCGCAGACATAGAGCATGGGAAGGTTTTTTAATGCAGCAAAGTTGAGACACTCGCCAAAGACCCCCTCTTCAGTAGCCCCTTCCCCAAAGTAAGAAACTGTTATTTTTTTGTCTCCTTGAAGGAGAGAGGTAAAGGCAAGTCCTGTGGCAACAGGAATACTATTTGCTACAATGGGGGTAGAGCCCATCATACCGACGGATTGATCCACAAGGTGCATGGATCCCCCTCGCCCTAAAGAGCATCCCGTCTTCTTGCCGTGAATTTCAGCGATCATCGCTTTAAGATCTCCACCTTTTGCTAAGTAATGGGCATGGGCACGGTGATTGCTCATGACGAGATCACCGCTGTCGAGGGCCTCGGAAACTCCAACTGCGATTGCTTCTTGTCCGATGCTGAGATGCGTCGGGCAGCGCATCTTTTGCTCAGAATAACGATTAGCAATAGTTTCCTCGATCATTCGGATGCGGAGCATTTTGTAAAATAGGTCTGATTTGTTCACTTGAGCAACCTCGTCAGGAATTTGTTAAAAGGGATTTTTTTGATCGGTTCTTTGTTACCAATGATTTGTACGTTAAGAGCGGAGGCAATCGAGCCAAAAAAGCCAGCTAGTGATATGGGGTACTTCTTTGCAGCGCACATAGCAGCCAAGGCGAAGAAGCTATCACCCGCTCCGACCCGATCGACAGTATTCGAGACAAGGGCGGGGATTCTAATATCAGGTTCTTCTTCAGAAGAGCAAAAGACCCCATCGACCCCTTGTGTAATGCAAATATTCCGACACTGAAGCACCTCAGAAATATCAGCAGCAAGGCCTTCCATCGAACTGTATTTGTCGTGGGTTGAAAGACGGAGCTCCGGCTCATTAAGGGAAATCAGATCGGCGCGGCGGTAATGGGTCACGACATTGAACCCGCGGTTTCCACTATTCGTTTGGGTGTTAATAGCTAAAAAGTTTGGAAGTGTAGAAAGGGCATCGACAATCAGGGGATTGGTAAAACCATTTCCAAAGTCGCAAACTAAAACGAGATCAAAGTCTTTAGTGTGGTTTCCTAAATAGGTAATGACATGGTCTGTTTCTGCTTCTGTGAGGAGGGAATCATTTGTCGAATAGGTCTCAAAAAGCTTGGATAGACGACTGCCATCTTGGAGAACATACCGCTTCTTTGTTAGAGTTGAATGCTTAGGTTGTGTGACGAACTCTTTTTGAATTTTTGGATCAAGGAGATTATCAATAAGTGGAAGGTGGGAACATTTCTCGCCAAGTGAGGTTAGAAGGGTAACATGATCAGAAAACTGGGCGATATGGTTTGCAATAATGAGTGAGCCCCCAAGGTAACGTTCGTTTTGGCCGCAGCGGGCGACCATGTGGAGTCCTTTCCCTGACTGCCCCATGGGGGCAGTAAACTGATATTCATCGATGATGGCGTCTCCCACAACTAGGACGCGCAGGTCCTTGAGGCTCTCTACCTTATTAAGCAGGTCATCAATAGTGTATTGTTCTTTTATTTCTGCGAGAAATGCACGAAGTTCAGGGGAGGTGCTTTCATAATGGCGGTTGAGAAGAGAGGAGGAGCTAAAGACGATATCGTCTGTGTAGAAAACAGAGCCATGTGTAGCCTGCACAGCGCGCACCTCATCGGCAATCTTCCCCGTTACGTCTGCTGCATGGTCCGCGTACTCTTTCCCTTTTACGTAAATATTCGGCTTGATTTTCTTGATGCAACTCACTGCATCAGGACTATCATTAAGAACGACATAATCAACGCAGTTTAAGGATGCTAAAGTCTCGGCTCGGAGTGCTTCGTTAAAGGCGGGGCGACCGGGGCCTTTATTGACGAATCGGTCAGGGGTGATAGAAACAACTAGTTTTGTTCCTTGCTTTTTGGCCTCTTTGAAGTGGCGTATATGTCCAGGATGAAGCAGGTCAAAAACCCCATGACAATGGACGACTTTCCCACCTTCTTTTTTTTCTTCCTCAAGGACCTTTTCAAGCTCTTTAAATGTTTTTATTTTACTTTGCATGGCTTAGTTGCGTTGCTGTTTCATTTGAGGTGAGTTTAAAGTTCCACGAATCAATGATTGTATGCAATAGAAAAAAGTGTCCCATTTCAACAAGGCCATAATCAATAATCGGTAGGTAAAAGTTAAGATCGCCTTGCGATCTTAACGGGTTGTGGGGTTCGAATCCACTGAGAGTAATGATTGGAATATCTTTTGATTTGGCAATAGCTGTTCCATTTAAGATGTTCTGTGAATTTCCAGAGCTACTAATACAGACTAAAAGATCATTTGGTCTGAGTAATAAATCAAGAGGTCGGGAAAAAACTTGCTCATACCCAAAATCATTGGAAATGCAAGTCATTACATTGGAATCATAGAGCGTTTGTGCAGGGATCTTCAACGCGTTTAGAAGGTCAATAGCAAAGTGAGAAGCAATTCCTGCACTGCCACCATTCCCAATCACAAAAACCGTTCCATCCTTTTCTTGAGTTTGCATTAAAAATGCGTGAAAAATTTGCAGAGATTGTACTTCACTCAAGGTTCTGTCAGGAGACGAGAATTTACATTTACTCACAACCTCATTTAGTTCATTAAATCGTTTCGAAAACATTGCTGCTCCTTTTACGAGAGGTATTGAAACCAGGTTTTTGTTGCGTCTTCAATGCTATTTGGGTCCCATAAAGGGGCCTCACGGAAATCTTCGATTTTTTCGAGGAGCTGTTTTACCCCCTCTTCAAACGGGGTTTCAGCTTTGAAGCGAAGCATCTTTTCTATTTTTTGTGTGTCAGCAAAAGTGCAGTCAGGCTCTCCAGGACGCTTAGGGATATTGACAGAGTCTCCAGAGAGAAGTTCCACAATACGATTTACTGAATAGTGGTTCCCACTACCCACATTAAAGATTTCTCCGCTAACAGAAGACTCAGCAGCAGCAAGAAAAGCACGTGCGACGTCTTTGACAAAGGTAAAGTCGCGCGTTTGCGATCCATTCCCTACGACAGTCATGGGCTTGTTGTTAAGTTTTTGTGTAAGAAAAACTCCAAAAACAGCTCCATAGGTTCCCGTGGTTCTGGCGCGGGGGCCGTAGACGTTGAAGAGACGCAATGAAAGACTAGGTATTTTATAAACCTGTTCCCAGTGCATGACGAGCTCTTCTCCCAAAAACTTAGTGAGTGCATAAGGATATTGAGGCTGAATGGGCGCATCTTCTGAAGTAGGGTAGTTTTCTGGAATGCCATAACATGAAGAAGAAGCGGTGTAGAGAAACCGTTTCACACCCGCTTCTTTCGAGCATTCAAGAACATTGAAAGTTCCATCCACATTCACTTCGAAATAATCACGCGGAGACTCAATTGAAGGAACGACATCAGCCAAAGCTGCCATATGAAATACCCAATCGACCCCGTCAAAGTAAGGGCGGATCGCATCTACTGAGCGGATGTCTGCCTCAACAAACCTGAGGTTGGGATTGTCCTTAAACTCATCAAAGTTTGAGAGTCTTCCTGAGCGGAGGTTGTCTAGTGCGGTGACCTCATGGCCATTGTCGAGTAGAAGTTGTGTGAGATGGCTACCAATAAAGCCAGCCCCACCAGTTACTAGTGCTTTCATTGGAGATTGACCGCCTTCATTGTTTTGATATTAAAGTACCGCTTATCGTCCAAAGAGTTAGGGAGTTTCCCGTTTTCAAAAGCTTCAACAAGGCTGTCAACAGCATCTTGAATGGTATAATTTGGTGTAAAGCCGAGCTTATCGGCGATCTTTTGAGAAGACACATGATAAGAACGGTTATCATCGGTTGGAATTTTCTCAAGATCGACGTCCTTTTTCTTTCCGACGGTCGATTGAACGATATCTCCGAGCTCTTGTACTGAGTGATTGTGGTATCCTACATTGAAGATTTCTCCCTGGATTTTTTCTGCTGGCGCTTCCAAAACATGCAAATAAGCACGCACCATATCGCGTACATGAATATTGGGACGCAGTTGATCTCCTCCCATAACCTTGATTCTTCCAGTGTTAAAAGCTAGGTTTGTCAGAATGTTGACCACAACGTCAAGGCGTTGGCGGGGAGCATATCCACAAACAGTCGCAGGCCTGAGCACGCAACACGTAAAGTTTTCATCTTGATATTTTAGGAGGATTTCTTCGCAGGCCGCCTTAAATTTCGAGTAATCGGTTAGAGGTTTGAGTTCCATATCCTCGGTGACATTAGGAACATCTTTAACACCATATACTGAAGATGAAGAGGCATAGACAAACCGCTTTACGCCTCTTCTTTTTGCCATTTGAACAAATGGCTCAAAGGGATCAAGATTGATTGACTTTCCAAGGTCTGGATTGAGCTCAAAGCTAGGATCATTTGAAATACAGGCAAGATGAATGACAAAAGGACATCCACCATTTAAGGCAATTTCCATTTCGTCAAGGTTGCGAATATCGCCCTTCACTAGGTTAAGTTTGGGGTGATCTTTGATATCATCAAAGACTTCTTCCCCATAAAGGAAAAGGTCGTAAACAGTCACTTCATAACCAGCATCCAATAACGCTGGAACGAGGAGCGATCCAACGTAGCCTGCTCCACCTGGAATAAATACACGCATGTTATACATCCATAATTTAAGTCAAAGAAAAGCACTATACAAAATTTCTCGTCATCGCGCAAGCGTAAAACCCCTGTTTGCTTCCTATTAGACGTTCCTTTATATTAGCGGGCATGCGAGTTGCACTGGTACATGATTGGCTTACAACTATGGGAGGCGCGGAAAAGGTTTTAGAAGCGCTGACTGAAACTTTTCCTGCAAAACTTTTTACTTTGGTTCAAGATCCAAAAAAACTTGAGGGGACTCCCTTCAAAGAAATGGATATTAAAACCTCCTTTATTCAGAAACTGCCACGTGCAACGAGCAAGTATCGTTCTTACCTGCCCCTATTTCCTATGGCGATTGAGCAATTTGATTTATCGGATTATGAATTGGTTATTTCATCGTCTCATTCGATTGCAAAGGGTGTTCTTACCCACGCTGATCAAGTACATATTTGTTATTGCCACACCCCTATGCGCTATGCTTGGGATCTTTATCAGCAGTACTTGAGGGAGTCTAAACTGAAAAGTGGATTCAAAGGGGTTCTTGCAAAGTTTTTTCTTCATTATCTTCGGATGTGGGATGCTCACTGTTCTTCTCGCGTGGATGCATACGTTGCGAATTCGGCGTATGTAGCAAGAAGAATCCAAAAGCTTTACGAAAAAGAGGCTACGGTTATCTATCCTCCCGTAGATGTTGATTATTTTTCACTCTCTGAGGAGAAAGAGGATTTTTATCTCACAGCATCAAGGATGGTTCCCTATAAGAAGATAGACCTTATCGTAGAAGCTTTTGGGGAAATGCCTGGCAAAAAACTTGTAGTGATTGGGGATGGTCCTGAAATGGACAAAGTGAAGGCAAAAGCTAAAGGAAATATCGAGATTTTGGGATACCAAGAGGATTCTGTTCTTCGCTCCTATCTGCAGCGCGCAAAGGGTTTTGTCTTTGCTGCACTAGAGGATTTTGGGATTCTTCCTGTTGAGGCTCAAGGCTGTGGCACTCCAGTTATTGCTTTTGGGAAAGGAGGGGCTCGTGAAACCGTTGTAGAAAATGAAACGGGAGTTTTCTTTGAAGAGCAGTCGGTATCCTCTCTGATAAAAGCGATTGAAGCATTTGAAAAGCGAGAATTTGATCCCAAAAAGATACGTGCGCATGCTGAGAAGTTTAGACCGGAAATCTTTAAAGAAAAATTTCAAGCTTTAGTGACTGCAACTTTAGAAGGAGCTCGATGAAAGGACTGATTCTTGCAGGAGGAAGTGGCACCCGCTTATGGCCTTTGTCGCGCGAAGACTATCCTAAACAATTTTTGTCACTTGGTGAAGAAGGCTCACTTTTAGAGCAAGCCGTTTCCCGATTGTCAAATCACGACTTATTGGTAATAGCTAATCAAAAGCACCGCGCTCTTGTTGAAGAACAAGTGAAAAAGCCTATTCTTATTGAACCCTCAGCCAGAAGTACCGCGCCAGCCATTGCCTTAGGTTTAAAATATTGGATCGATTGCTGCGGAGCATCTCCTGAAGAGATCTGTGTGGTCACTCCCTCGGATCTTTATTTTGAGAATGAGGAAGATTTTATGAGGCTTCTTCCTAGTGCTGAAGAAGGAGCGCGTCGACGTGCTATCGTTATTTTCGGTGTCGTTCCAACCCATCCTGAGACTGGGTACGGCTATATCAAAACGCGCAGTGGAAAAGGAATGCTTTCTGTTGAAAGATTCATAGAAAAACCTAGTTTTGAAACAGCTGTGCGTCTGATCGAGAAAGGGAATTATTACTGGAACACAGGGGTTTTTGTCTTTCAGATCGGACACCTTTTAGAAGAGTTTGAAAAACACGCTCCTGAAATTTCAGCGTGGATGAAAACTCCATACGACTCTTGCATGGAAACTTTCTCTTCGCTTCCGAAAATTTCTTTTGACCATGCTATAATGGAAAAAACGGAAGATATTCTTATGATCCCCTATCCTTCAGTCTGGTCAGACCTAGGGACCTGGAAGCGCTTGGACGCTGCCTTGCCAAAGGACGAAAAAGGGAATTATTGTTCTGGTGCTATTGAAGCAATTGAAAGCGAAAATTGTTTGGTCTTTGGTGACGATATAGTCACTCTTGGAGTAAAGGATCTCGTCGTGGTAAAACGCCAGGGGAAGGTGGTTGTTTGCTCGAAGAAAGATCTTCACCGTCTATCCGATTTGAAAACAGAGTCATATTAAATAAAAGAAAAACGAACCACGTAAGATGGTGGTGCATGTTGTGGTTTGTTGCAGCAAACAAAAAAACATGAATCAATCCCACAATGGTTATTTGATGGACATTGAGCTGCGCAAAAATTTTTCGAATCCGATGGCTATTTTTTCCAAAGTAGTAAATGAGAGTGCCTCCTAATAGGAGAGTCCCCATGAGACCCACTTCAAAAAGGAGCTCTAAATAAACATTGTGGGCGAGAATATTAGCGCCAAATCCATTCCCTAAAAAAATGCTTTTATTAAGGTCTTCAAACCCCTTTATCCATTCAGCTACTCGAATCCCAGTTGATCCATAAGTAAAACTAATTGTTTTGGCTCCAGCGACAAAAATTTTAAAGAAATCGATTGAGTAAGCCTTTAGAATCAACAGAAAAGTCAGGCCAAGAATAGTGATTTTCGCAACCATTTTCCGGATTTCAAGAGAGGTAATGCAAAGGTAGACGAGTGTGACTCCGAAAGAAAGATAGGCGGCTCGCGTAGTGGTGAGAAGAAACGCGATAAATGTAAGCCCTGTAAAAACAAAGGTTAAAAATCGCTTTTTCTTTGCGTAAAGGAGAAGGAGAAGAGAAAGAGCAAAGCTGGATACATTACCATATTCATTGGGGTATGTTCCTGGTGAAAAGCGAAGAAGTCCCCACCCCATTTGCGCTTCAACAGAGTAGCGGTGAATCGTCGCAAAAGAAATTTTCCCTGAATAAAATCCAATATAGAAGATGTATCCGATTACAAGAGAGATAAAGAAGCCGGCTAAGTAAATACGAATGAGTCTAATTCTCTCGTCGCGATCGCGGAGGCAAAATGCTGCACCGAACATGAAGAGACACTGAGTTACAAAAAGAAAGCAGCGGAAAAGGGGGTATGCATCTCTATGGAAATCTTTATTATGAGTGAAGTACGCTGAAAAAAGGCAATAACCCATGAAGGGAACAAAAGCTAAAACTATTTTCCACTCTCTTGCTCTGAGGTTGACGAAGAAGAGGGGCGAGAGGATTAGCAAAAAGTGGTAGAAGCGAAATGCGTAGGGCATGAAGGGAGGGGTGAGAAGGGTTCCCAGTGGCCCAAAGAAGACAAAGCAATAGATTAAGAACCTTTGAAAACTACTCAGAGTAATCATTTCAGGATGTGTTTGCTAAGGACGCCGGCAAGCTTCATCATATCAATGGGGTCGGAGTGACCGAACACCTTGGCAAGTTTATTATCGGGTACAATAAGTCTTCTATTGTTAGGATCTTGAAGATCCTTTGATTTGATATACTCCCAAACCTTTTTTGTCACCTCAGGGCGAGAGAGCTCTTGGGCCCCCACAATTGCCTGCAGCTCTGGAGAAAGGGGGCTGGGTTTCCCAACGGCTTTTTTTGCCCCTTTTTTCTTTGCAGAGGTTTTCTTGGTTGCTTTTTTCTTTGAACCCTTTTTTGCAGCGCCTTTCTTAGATGCCTTTTTGACATAAGGGGTTTTAGGATAGTCTTGATACTTGATTTCTAAGTCATCTAGCTGGTTCACAATTACATTGCAGTCGGGATAGTTTGAACAGCTAAAGAATGGCTTACCCCAACGACTTCGTCTTTGCTTAATATCTCCGTCGCACCCAATTGCTGGACATTTAGGCATATCTTCCGGAACAGGTTCGTCTTTTTTGGGAATGTTAATAATTCCATTGCAATCAGGGTAACGGGTACACCCTAGGAAAGCACCAAAACGACCAAAGCGAATTTTCATTGGGGAGCTGCATTTGGGACAAATTTGGTCCCAGTCAAAGTTTTCTGCGTAGTCCTCTTTTTTAAATTCAAGCGACTCAATTGAAACGGTAAATTTACAATCAGGATAGTTGGAACAACCGTAGAAATACTTATCACGCGCCCAAATTTTCTGAAGCTTTTTTCCGCATTTTGGGCAGTTAATATCTGTCATCAACTTGGGGACGAACGCTTCCTTTTCAGCTTTTTCTAAAATAGGAACAAACTTTGTCCAAAATTCTTTTAAGAATTCTCGCCAGTCTTTTTTGTTTTCCGCGATCTCATCAAGATCAGCTTCCATCCGAGCTGTGAACTTGATGTCCATAATCATGTTGAAGTGGTTTTCCAGCATTTGGGCGATGATTTTTCCAAGTTCAGTTGGCTTGAGGGCTAAACGTTCTTTGGTTGTGTAGGCGCGTCCTTGGATCTTGTTCATAATGGAGGCGTAAGTAGAGGGGCGCCCAATGCCACATTTTTCAAGTTCTTTTACAAGAGAGGCTTCAGTAAAACGCGGAGGTGGTTTTGTGAATGATTGGTTTGAATCCACCTCAAGAAGTTTGAGAATTTGGCCTTCTTCAACAGGAGGAAGGAGCTTGTCTTCATTTTGTTTTTTCTTTTCATCATCATCAAGATCTTCTTTTTCTTGATAGACAGCCAAAAAACCTTGGAATTTGATGATGGAACCAGAGGCACGGAGGGTTAAATCTTGATCCGTTTCGATTTCACAAGAAACTGTATCGTAGATTGCTGGGTTCATTTGTGAAGCAAGGAATCGGCGCCAGATTAAGACATAAAGCTTATATTGATCGATCGAAAGGTGATTCTTAATCAAATCAGGAGGATGATTCAAGTTGGTTGGTCGGATGGCTTCGTGAGCATCTTGTGCTCCTTTTTTAGTAGCATACATTTTTGGTTTTGAAGGAAGGGATTTTTTGCCATAAGCACCATCAATGAGTGCTCGAGCAGCATTAATTGCTTCCATTTCCACGCGAACAGAGTCTGTACGCATATAGGTGATCAAGCCTTCTGTTCCCTCAGTGCCGAGATCAACTCCTTCATAGAGACTTTGTGCAATTCCCATTGTTCGAGAGGCCGAGTAACCATAGTGGCGGCTGGCTTCTTGTTGAAGAGTTGAAGTGATAAATGGGGGAACGGGGTGCCTCTTTTTCTCTTTCTTTTCGACTCTCGAAATTTTGTAAGAAGATTTTTCAAGCTTAGCGACAAGTTTTTTGGCGTCCGTCTCATTAGTAATAAGGGCGACATCTTTTCCAGCAATCAATTCCTTTTCAATCCGCTTTCCTTCAATTAAATGGAGGGAGGCTGATATGGAACGTTCCTTCGGATTCCCTTGAAGGGTTGCTCCTAGGGTCCAGTATTCTACCGGATCAAAGGCTTCGATTTCAAGTTCACGATCGACAACTAGCTTAAGTGCAATAGATTGAACTCGACCTGCAGACAAGCTCGTTGTTCCGCTTCGTTTGATGCGTCTTTGCAACAGAGGGGAGATTTTATAACCTACCATACGGTCTAGCAGGCGACGCGCTTGTTGAGCATTTACTGTTGAATGGTCAATTTCTCGAGGGTGCTTTAAAGCTTCAGAAACCGCATCTTTGGTAATTGCATTGAAAGTTACTCGTTTAACAGTGGGACCCTTTGGCAGAATATGTGCGATGTGCCATGCAATTGCCTCCCCTTCTCGGTCAGGGTCAGGAGAAAGGTAAACAGTGTCACACTCTTTCGCGGTTTTTTTGAGTTTTGCGATGACATCCTTCTTATCAGGAAGGTTTTCATATGCCGGCTCAAAGTTGTTTTCGAGATCGATTCCAAATCCCTTTGAGGGAAGATCCCGAATATGGCCAACCGATGACTCCACATGATAAGAATTCCCTAAAAACTTTTTTAGGGTCTTCACTTTTGTCGGAGACTCGACGATAATGAGTGTTTTGCCTTTTGACTTTGCCATATAGTTCATTAAATAAATGATAAACATTTGAGGCTACTTAATTTTTAGGATTTATTGCAACCTTTCAATGGGTAGTTGTGAATTCTATTTTGGGACTGTTGAGAACTGGTCTAATTTTCTAAAATGATTTAAACTCATTCTTTTTTTTAAATGAGGGTCCCCATGCAACAAGTTGAGATGATTTGCTTAGAAGATTTAGTTCCAGAAAGTCATAATTACCGAAAATTTGCCAAAATTTGGTCGTTCAGCCTTGTAGAGAAAAGGCTGAAAAAACTGGAAAAGAATAACCCTCACAAGGGGTATGGGTTACTTCGATTATTCAAGTGTTTATTGCTGCAGTTCATGGAGAACTGCAGCGATAGAGAACTGGAACGCTTTATCCAAGAAAACAATGCAGCTCGATGGTTTTGTGGGTTTAATCTCAGGGACAACACCCCAGACCACACAGTTTTTTGCCAGCTTAGAAAAAAGATAGGAACCAATACCTTGTCCAAGGTCTTTGCCGATTTAAGAGATCAGTTAAAAAGACAAGGACTGATGAGTGAGGTTTTTACCTTTGTCGACGCAACTCATCTAATCGCTAAAGCAAATTTGTGGGAGGAAAGAGACAAGGCAATTGCAGAAAAATACGAGAAGCTAAACAACGAAAACATCTCTCAGTTTTCTGCAGATGCTCAAGCGAAGATTGGTTGTAAGGGAAAGAATAAATACTGGTATGGTTATAAGAAGCATGCCAGTGTAGATATGCAGACAGGCCTGATCAATAAGGTTGCGATTACCCCAGCTAATATTACAGATGCTTCAGGTTTCAAGCATGTGTGTCCTACCCAAGGATCTGGCTATATGGATAAAGGGTATTGTATAAATCCCGCTCCTAAAATCGCCAAGGCAAAGGGTGTACATCTATGTGCGATCAAAAAAAATACCATGAAGAGAAAAAATAAAGATCAAGACCGATGGTACAGCTCTGTGCGGGCTCCCTATGAACGGGTTTTTTCGCAAAGAGAAAAACGAGTCCGTTACCGAGGAATTGCAAAAAATCAGTTTGCAGCTTTTATGCAGGCTATTTGCTATAACCTGAAGAGGCTAACGGTTCTAGATCCCCCAAATTTATGCCTCTTATAGGGAGGGGTGTGTCCAAATGGACTGAATTTTCCAGTTCTCAACACTTATGAACCACAAAATCTATCAAAAAAGATCCAAAAATATATATTCTCCCAAACTCGAAACTTTTATATTCTGAAGGGCTCTAAATTTTTTTGGTTCTCAACAGCCCCAAAAAGAAGCCGCGGAGTTAATTAAGGAGCTTTTTGGTTTTCTCGGGTAAGGCGAGCTACTGGAGTGCTGGATATGTGAAGCAAAAAAAGTGCACGACATTGAATAGGTAGTGGCAGAAGATGCTACTTTCAATGGAGCGTGTTGCTTGGTAAACGCCTCCATAAATGAGGCTGGCGATGAAGGTGAGAGAAAGATAGCTGAGGTCGTGCACAAATGTGAAGTGGAGGAGAGCAAAAAGGAGAGAAACGACGATGACGCTGAAGGTGCCCGACCATTTTGCGTTGAGATACTCATTGATTTCGCGTTGCAGGAATCCTCGGAAGAATGCCTCTTCTGGAATCGTGACAAAGAAGAGGTTTGCAATCAGCCAAATGGCTGAGATGTGAGGAAGCTTTAGATCGATTTCTATGAAGTGGAGGTAGAGAGCAAGAACCATCAGGATCATGACACCAAGAGCTGTTAAGGCAATGGTTTTTAAGATGACGCTGCGAAGGTGCATACGGGAGAGGAGCGGGATCGAAATTGCAAGAGGGAAAAATCCAATAAAGGGCTTATCAAAATTAAGATAGAGAGAGTAAGGATAGGCATCTTTACTAATCTGAAGATTTTCTCCGAGTTTCCAGTTATGAAAACCGGGGAAGAAGTGGCCCATAAGGGCAATCGAGATAATAAAGGCGATGGCAATCACAACTAGGCGTCCAACGCCTCTAAGTTTTGCAGTTAGAGCTAGGTGAGCCCCTCCCAAAAGCCCTAAGGCAACGAAAATTTTAAGGTCGATGAGCTTTCCCAAAAAGGCAAAAATAAAGGCGACGGCTAGAAAGGATCCCCAAAGCCACGGCTTTCGATGAATCCATAAACTGATAAAGGCAAGGATGAGCGAGGCAAAGGCAAGAGAGGCTATCGGGTGATGGATAAAGGTAAAATAGCTCATAATTGCTGTGAGACAAATTTTTCGTGAAGGTATTCATAAATCCCGGTGGGGCCACCTTCTCTCCCAAAGCCTGAGGCTTTAATCCCTCCAAAGGAAGCTTCTGGAGAGCTCGGAAGTGCATCGTTAAGGCCAATCACTCCATATTCAAGGGCATTGGTCACGCGTTCTGCTCGTTTAAGTCCTTCGGTATATACGTATGCAGCAAGGCCGAAAGGGGTTTGGTTTGCCAGGTTAATAACGTCTTGCTCTTTTTCGAAAGTGATGATGGGAGCAACAGGACCAAAAGTCTCCTCATTGAAGATTTTCATGTCAGGGGTGACCCCGGTCAAAATTTCGGCAAGGTGAGGTTCTTTTCTTCCAAGGATTGCTTTGGCACCCTTTTCTATAGCATCTTTGACGTGGTCTGCTGATTTTCTTAGCGATTCAGGATGAAGGACGTTTGAAAGTTCCGTCTCTTCTTGGCGTGGGTCGCCAGCGATTATTCTCTTAACGATTTCCGAAAATTTTTGGACAAACGCTTTTTCTACAGATTTGTGAACAAAGATGCGGTTAGCACAAATGCAGGTTTGGCCACTCATCCGGAATTTTGCGTCAGCTGCCCCTTGAGCGGCGAGCGCAATGTCAGCATCTTCGAACACGATGAAGGGCGCATTTCCCCCAAGTTCAAGGGTGCATTTTTTCAACGTTTTTGCGCCGCGGACGTAGAGGTTGGTCCCGACCTTCGTACTTCCTGTAAAGGAGAATTGTTTAATCGCAGGGGAATCCATTAGCGCAGGAACAATATCTTTTCCTTCTCCAATCAAGACTTGAAAGGCGTAGTCAGGAATGCCTGCTTCAAAGCAGATACTTGCAAACATCACAAGGGAGGCAGGGGAAAATGAACTGGGTTTTACAATCACTGGGCATCCAGCGGCAAATGCTGCGGCAAACTTTCGAGCTGCCATAGCAATCGGGAAATTCCACGGGGTGATGACAGCGCAAGGGCCGATGGGTTCATACCGGACTTCAAGCTTCTTTGTGTGTTTTGAAGAGGGAATAATCTTCCCATAGACCCGCTTAATTTCCTCGGCATACCATTTAAAATAGTTTGCTGCGTAGGTGACCTCTCCCCGGGCATCTGGCTTCGGTTTTCCCATTTCCATGGTGATGCACTCGGCAATATCCTCTTTTTCCTTGAGAAGATCGATTGCAAGAAGTTCTAAGATTTGTGCTCTGCCGTAGGGGGGAATGCGAATGACAGGATTCTTCTGGACCGTTTCAAGAGCCTGTTTAATTTCCTCTGGCGTTGCGTTGGCAATCTTCCCCCACTCTTTCCCTGTAACGGGGGAAATGAGAGGTTTTCTCTCGCCTTTGTAGGAAAGTCTCCCATTTATAATAGAGCCAATGTCTTCAATAATAAAATCAGTCACGGATTACCTTTAATATTTTGCTTGCGCTTTGCTCAAGCGTTTCTTCAGAAGTATGGCAGACAATATCAGGATTTTTTGGGGCTTCGTACGGAGCTCCAACGCCCGTGAAAAAAGGAATTTCTCCCGCAAGGGCCTTTTTATACATTCCTTTCACGTCTCGATCGATGCATGTTTCGAGTGGCGCGTCAACGAATACTTCATAAAATTGGATTGCGCCAGCTTCAATCATCGCACGCGCATCGTCTCGCACCTCTTGTCTTGGGCTCACCACGGAGATAATGACAACAGGGACGGAATCTAGAATGATTTTTGCCATTTCAGAAATGCGGCGCAGATTTTCTTTTCGATCACTTGGAGTAAAGCCCAGATCACTATTAAGGTTTTTGCGCACAACATCCCCATCTAAAATGACGCTATTGGGAATTTGTTTGTGAATATAATTTGCAATGGTTGTTTTCCCACTGCATGGTAATCCTGTTAGCCAAATTGTGGTTTTTGCGGACAGTGCGATTTGCGAGAAAAGAAATAGAGAGATTAATATGCGTTTCATAATATTTCCTTCGTTTTTGGATACCATAGCTGATGCAGAAAAAAAAGAAAAATACCTTTATATGGTTTGAGTTTGAAATCCTCTCTCAATTTACAGAAATTGTTCATGCTGTTTTCTGGAATTTTCCTTTGGGAGAAAGAGATGATGTGTCCCATCCGAAAAAAGCGCTAGACGTTTTAGGAATCGAAAAAGGAGTCAAACTAAAGCAATGCCACAGGGACGATCTTTTAGAGGTGAAAGGCGCAGACCAAATCGATCATTATGATGATTATGATGGAATTGTTACCCAGAAAGCAGGGATTGGACTCCTCATCCGTCATGCGGATTGTCAGGGGACAATCTTTTATGATCCTGTCCAAAAAGCGATTGGAAATGTTCACTGTGGATGGCGGGGAAGCACACTAAATATTTATAAAAAAACCATTGAGAAAATGGAAAGGCTTTATGGCAGCAGGCCTAAAGATCTCATTGTTTGTATTGGCCCCAGTTTAGGTCCCCACAATGCTGAGTTCAAACATTACAAAGAGGAGCTCCCAAAGTCCTTTTGGAAGTATCAAGTCTATCCTTCATATTTTAACTTTTGGGAAATTTCAAGAGCGCAACTTTTAGATGCTGGGGTTTTGAAAGAGCATATTGAAATCGCGAAGATATGCACATACGATGAAGGGTTTTCATACCGCAAAAATAAATTGACGCCTCATCATGGAACGATCGTAGCATTGTCAAATTAGAGCAATACGCGCTATAATCATGGGCAATGGAAATACAAGAATTAAAATTAAAAGGTGCGCGGGTCGTTTCCCCCAACGTTTTCAAAGACAAAAGAGGGTTTTTCTTTGAAAGCCACCAGGTGGAGCGCTACCTAGAAGGGGGGATTAATTGTTCCTTTGTTCAAGATAATCATTCCTATTCTAAAGAAGGGACGATTCGGGGAATGCACTTCCAATCTGCTCCAGGCCAGGCTAAGCTTGTACGGGTTGCGGTGGGGAAAATCTATGATGTGATTGTCGATATCCGTCCCGACTCCCCAACGTTTGGAAAGTGGGAAGGGGTGTATCTTGATGATGAGTCGCATAGGCAACTCTTTGTTCCCGTAGGATTTGCCCATGGCTTTTGTGTCGTCAGCCCTGATGCGCATGTTCTTTATAAGACAAGTTCTCCCTATAACGGCAAAACAGAAATGGGTTTTCGATTTGACGACCCCGAAGTAGGAATCAAATGGCCTGTTCAAACGCCCATTGTTTCTGAAAGGGATCAAAAAAGCCCTTATTTTTACGAATTGAGGTGGTCATGAAACTGTGGATACTAGGAAAAAGGGGGATTCTTTCGAGCGCAATGCAACGAAAGTGTAAGGAAAAGGGGATTGACTTTGTCGCCACTTCGCGCAAAGAAGTTGATCTTCATCAAGAAGAAGCGATTCAAGCGCAATTTGAAACCCTATCGTTCACCCATGTGATTAATTGCGCTGCCTATACCGCTGTTGATAGAGCCGAAGAGGAAGAAGAAAAAGCCCACGCTCTTAACGCACGCGCAATTGAAATACTTGCGAAACATGCAAATGCCTACAGAAAAAAGCTGATCCACTTTTCTACTGACTATGTTTTTGATGGAAAGGAAAAAGGATATGGGGAAGACTCTGAAACTGCCCCGTTATCAATCTATGGAAAAAGTAAAGAAGCTGGTGAAAAATTGCTTAAAAAGTATCATCCAGAAGCTTGCTTGATTCGTACGTCTTGGCTTTTTGGGAAAGAAGGGAACCACTTTGTTAAAACAATGGTCCGTTTGATGCAAGAAAAGGAAATGATTGGAGTGGTCAGCGATCAGTGGGGACGTCCTACCTATGCAGATGATTTAGCAGAAGCTGCCCTCACACTTCTAGATGCTTCAGGAACCTACCACTTTGCAAATGCAGGAGAAACGACTTGGCATGGATTTGCTGAGGCGATTAAAAAGAGTCTTGAAAAGAACAATGTTCCTCTTAAGTGCCAACAGGTTAATCCCATTTCGACCGAGGACTTTGGCGTAATAGCAAAGCGCCCAGCGTCTTCAATTCTGAAAACTGAGAATTTTTCTCCTCCCCATTGGGAAGAAGGACTTGAAGAGGTGATTCGTCATGCACTTAAGACCAAATAACGCCCATATTCTTGTTACAGGGGGCGCAGGATTTATGGGATCGGCGTTTATCCGCTATGTTTTGAAGCAAGAGGGTTTTTCTGGGCATCTTTCCAACCTTGATCTCTTAACCTATGCGGGGAACTTAGGCAATGTGGCAACGGTCTCAAGTGATGAGCGTTATAGCTTTTATCAAGGAGACATTCGGGATAGAGAGCTTCTTGAAAAAATTCATGAAGAGCGCCCGATTGATCTCATAGTACATTTTGCTGCTGAGACCCACGTGGACCGAAGCATTACAGATCCAGGGGTATTTTTAGAAACAAATGTGATAGGAACACATGTTCTTTTGGAGTTTGTTAAAGCCCATTCCAAGATTCACTTTCACCATATTTCAACCGATGAAGTCTATGGAGCTCTTGGAAAAGAGGGATCGTTTAATGAGGAGTCTTCTTACAAACCTAACTCTCCTTATTCTGCATCAAAGGCAAGTGCGGACCACTTTGTGAGGGCATATGGGGCAACGTATGGCTTATCGACGACCCTTTCACATGCAAGTAACAACTATGGTCCCTGCCAATACCCTGAGAAATTCATTCCGCTTATGATCCAAAATGCGCTAGAAAGAAAACCTCTTCCTGTTTACGGATCGGGAGAAAATGTGAGGGAGTGGCTCTATGTTGAAGACCATGCACGCGCTATTTGGGCCATCCTTAGCCAAGGGAAAAAGGGCGAGGTTTATAACATCGGAGGGGGGAATGAAATGAAAAATCTAGACCTTCTTCAGTTGATTTTAAATGTCATTGAAGAGATGACGGGAGAGACGGGGCTTGACAGGCTTATTACCTATGTTCCAGATCGTCTTGGGCATGATTTTAGGTACGCAATGGATGGCGCTAAAGTGGAGCAACTGGGCTATCGTCCCATTTGGCCGCTGCAAGCGGGGCTTCGAGAAACCATTAAAACTTTTCCAGGAGTACTGGTGTGAAAATTGTATGCGTAATCCCAGCAAGACTTGCTTCAAGTCGGTTCCCCAAGAAAGTGCTTGCAATGCTAGGCGAAAAACCGATGCTCCAATGGATATGGGAAGCAGCTAGTAGTGTTGATCTATTCGATGATGTCGCATTTGCGATTGATGATTCTGAAACAGAGCGACTGATTGACTCCTTCGAAGGGAAACATTTTATGACCTCCCCTGATTGTCCTTCAGGAACCGATCGTCTCATTGAACTTCAGTCTGAAGGAAAAATGCAAGGGGATATTTGGGTCAATTGGCAGGGAGATGAACCCTTTATCCACCTGGAAATGATCGAAAATCTTTTACAAACGACCAACGAGGCATATGACATTTGGTCTTTAAGGAAGGAAATCGAGAGAGAAGAAGATATTGAGGATCCCAATGTGGTGAAAGTTGTGACCGATCCCCAAGATCGTGCCCTCTATTTTTCTCGCTCACCCATTCCTTATGACAGAGATGGTCTCGAAAATGTCACTTACTACAAACACGTAGGGATCTATGCTTACACGGCTAATGCCTTAAAACAAATATCCGCACTCTCTCCCAGTCTATTAGAGCAGGCAGAAGGGCTCGAGCAGCTCCGCTTCCTCGAAAATGGGATGAATATTCAGGTGCATGAGACGGCTCACGATTCGCTTGGAATCGATATTCCTGAAGATCTTGCGCGCGCGATGGACCGTATCTCTTCTCAAGTCATTTTTTAAGCTCAAAGGTCCCCTATTTATACCATTCGAAAGTCTCCGTGCTTTTGTGTCATTATTTCCTACGAATGGTGGTACTTGTTTTTTTCTGCCATTTCGTAGATAATCCCTCGGAAAAGAAGACGTGGAGAGGCTTTTTTATGATATCTAATACCATTTCCACGAAATAAAATCATATTACAGCCCATGACCTGGAACAGAGCTGCTTGACATGATCTGGGATGTTTACAAACCAATTCCAAGCTTCGCAGCACGCCTCTACAATCGCCTCATATCCCTCAAAACAGCGGTTAGCTAACCAATTGTCTCGAAGAACCTGCCAAACCTGCTCTGTTGGATTGAGCTCAGGCGAAGCAACTGGTAGGGGAAGAAGAGTGAGGTTGTCGAATATCTTGAGCCGCTTAGTTGTATGCCAAGCTGCCCGATCTAGCACTAAAACAGCATGCCGCCCAGGTGGTACTTGTGCTGATATCTCCTTTAAATGTGCGAGCATTGCATCCGTATTTGCAGCAGGTAAAACTAAGCCAACGGCCTCATCACGACTAGGGCAGACCGCGCCGAATATATATGCATACTCAAATTGTTGTTGGCGAGTCACTCGAGGCCTTGTCCCTTTTCTAGCCCAGGTACGGGTTACAGTACCCCGTTGTCCAACTCTTGCTTCATCTTGAAACCAAATATCCACATCTTCAAGATTTACTTGATTCGGAACTGCTTTTTGGACTTCTTCTTTAAAATTTTTTTAAAAGCGAGCTGAACTTGTTCATCTGCCTTTGGATGTCGAGAGCGAGCAGTTATCCAAACAAGCCCAGCCTTTTTTAAGAGGGCATACAAGCAACTTTTATTAGGGGAAATTCCAAATTTTTCCTCGAGCAAATGCCCAATATCTTTGCCTCGAATTCTTCCTCCGCAACGCTTTTTGCTTAAGCTTTCGACTTCCTCCCGAAACTCTTCATATCTATCAGGAGACAAAAAGGGCTTTGCTCCTCTCCCCGGCTTCTCTCTCAATCCGTCAACTCCCTCTACTCGGAATTTGCTCACCCAGGCGCTGATAGTTCGAGGGCTGACTTTAAGCATTTGTGCAACTTCATTAAAGCTTTTTCCATCTTGAACATGTGCCATTGCAAGAAAACGAATGCGCTCCCTAGGCTTGGCCTCTGTTCTGGCTAACCTAGGGAAATTGTATTCATGAAGTCTTGGTATCGGCAAGGCTTTTCTACCTCTCAACTGCTCCTCCTTTTTTGAAGAGCAACCATACCACAGGTATCAATTAAATTTATGAATATATTTCATGAAAATGGTATTAGCTATATGTAGAAGAGAAATCACAAATGGAGTTGAAGATCAATGGAGAAATACCTAATCAAATACCTATTCATCGCAATACTGGCCTGCAGCTCATTGATAGGTATAGAGATAGATGCAACGCATACTCAAGGAAACGGCGTAGGTTATAAAAGACAATATTCAAAAATAGGCATCTACCACGCCTTTGAAAATTACCGTTTCCAACCGTTTATTGATCTTCGCTATCTCGTGCTCAATAAAGGCAAACAAGGCGCTAACTTAGGAGCAGGTATTGGCTACCAATTTGCCCAAGAAAGCAGACTTTCTGCCTATGCCTTTTTTGACCTCACAGAAAGTAGTACAAATCACATCTTTAACCAGATGATGGGAGGATTATCGTATAGCCATCCTCTCATCTTTTCAGGAAAAGATTGGGGTGAAATTGCCTCCAATTTTAATGGATATTTTCCTTTAAAAAGCCATGAAAAAAGAATTAAAAACCCATCCTTTGGGGGCTTTAAAGGAAATAACTTACTAATCTGTCAAACAGACCGCTATGCCTTAACCGGAAGTAACCTCGAAATTGGCTACCTCTCAAGCTCGTGGAATAACTGGAACCTTTATGCAGCGGGAAGTGCTTACTACTTTAAAAGATCCGATCTTCACGCCTTCGGAGGCTATGGTAAGCTCCGCCTGACTTATAATAACCTCATTAGTATTGAAGGGCAAGTCTCAGGAGATCGTCTTTTTGGAACCAATATCAACGGAACCATCGGCATCCGTATCCCTCTAGGAAAAAGAGAAATGAAAGCGGTTAAAAACCGTCAATACTCAACTCACAAATCACGACCAGTTGAAAGGTTTGAGCCTATCGTCTCGGATAAAAACAAACGAAAAATCGTAGCAAAAGATCGTTCAGGAGCTCCATTAAACTTCATCTTTGTAAACAACTTAAATGGAAGTGATGGAACCTTTGAAGATCCTTTTGCAACCCTTGCTGATGCACAAAGTGCAGCTAACCCAGGAGATATCATTTATGTCTTTCCAGGAGATGGAACCACAAAAGGAATGGATCAAGGGTTCGTGATGCAAGAAAGACAAACTCTAGCTGGATCAGGTGTGGCACTTGATGTTAGTACCAACAAAGGGTCCATTATCATCCCAGCCTTAACCTTAAATGGTCCCCAAATGACGTTCTCTTCGGGCAATGGAGTTGAGATAAATAGGGACTGTACTGTTAGCGGTATAACAGTTAGCTTACCATATGGAGGGGGTGGAATTGAAAGCCCATTCAATTTTGATTTTTCAGATGGAACGGCTTCTGTTCGCATCTTAAACTGTGTTGCATTGGGTAATGGATTTCCTAAAGACTTGATTGCAATTGAAGCTAGAGGAACAAGTGTTATTACAGCTACTGTAGTTAACTGCTTAGTCAGAGATACTACACGAGA
Source organism: Simkaniaceae bacterium (assembly GCA_018399055.1). Taxonomy (GTDB): domain Bacteria; phylum Chlamydiota; class Chlamydiia; order Chlamydiales; family Simkaniaceae; genus Neptunichlamydia. The sequence continues at coordinate 414,216 of CP073762.1, forward strand.
TGGTTTTGAAGTGCGAAGCCAAGATACAGCGACTCTTAATGCAAAATATATTAACTGTTCAGCAGTTAATTGTGGCGAAGGATGGGAAGCTGATCTTATGGGCTCAAGTAATACAAACCTTGCCTTTATCAATTGTTCTGCAGTAAGCGGTAGTGATGAAGGGTATAGTATAGATCCAGGTGACTCAGTGAATTTAGTCGTCAACTTTAGTCAGTGTAAGGCAAATAATAATGATGATGAAGGATTTCGGATTTTAACTGCACCTTTAGCCAATGTCCAGGCAAGCTTTATAAACTGCTCAGCTAACTCGAATGGCACTGAAGGTTTCCGAATGGACACAGGTGGAACGACTCAAGGTTTCGCAAGCTTTACAAACTGCACATCTAGTAATAACTCAAAGGGATTTTTACTTCAGACTACTGGAACAAGTTCAATTAATACCCAACTGGAGAATTGCAACAGCACCAACAACACTGCAGGTGGTTTTGAAATAAAAAATTCTGGGACGAGTATAACCGGAAGTTTAGATAACTGTTCTGCTGTTGGGAATGGATCTTTTAGCTTTGATATCGATACTCCAGGAGCAGGAACCTTTACCATTACTGGAGATGGAACAATCGATCTGCAGCTATAGGGGATTGATCAAATCAATCCCTCCTAAGCCCAAAACAACCGATGTTAGCAGAATAGAAATTGAGGTAGAAGAAACCTACTGGGAAAATATTCCTACTTCCGAGAGTTAATAAGTTCCAAGGCCCAGCTGAGAGCTGTTAGAGCGGGGGGAGTGTTTTCATATTATCCTATTAAACTGATGATTAGATATTTCAGTAGATAAGAGACTTTCTCTGAATTAAGCCAAACATGAAATCCTCCTCACGACCAATCGGCTCATCGCTAGATAGATCATTGATAAACCGCTACTTGTGATTAACTCGTAGTCTTTACTTAAACGACGACATTTCCCCAGCCAAGCAAATGTTCTTTCAACGATCCATCTCTTGGCTTCTACTTGAAATAACTTGCAATCTCTCCTTTTCACGATTTCCAAATCCACTCCCTCTTCCCTCAGCTCCTGCTGAAATTCAACTCCATGATATCCATAATCTGCCCATACCTTTTTTGGGCATCTGCCAGCTTGTTTGCTCAGATACAACAACACCCTCAATCCATCTCGATCACCGCAGTTTCCTACGCTAACTGCTGCAGAGATTAGGAGTCCAAGGTGATCAACCAATATGTGTCTTTTCCTACCCTTAATTTTCTTGCCTCCATCAAACCCGCAGAGCCCTTTTTTTCTGTTGTTTTCACACTCTGACTGTCAACTATCCCTACTGACGGGTCCTCATTCTTTCCCATTAAAACTCTCAAGCGCCGGCTTAGGGCGGTATTGATCTGCTCAAACACCCCCCTGTCTCGCCACCGTAAAAACTGTGAATAGACTGTTTTCCAAGGGGGAAAATCATGAGGGAGATCACTCCACTGACAACCTGTTCTCAGTACATAGAGAATAGCATTAAGTTTTTCTCTTCTAGAGTATTTACCCCTGCAACCGGCCCCTCTGTATATGCCTTTGGAGATCAAAGGCTCTATTTCGACCCATTCTTTATCGGTAAGGTCTCCAGGATAACTTTTTCGCACCATCTTTTCCTCCTATGCTTCATAGGGGGAAAGTATACTTAAATATTTAATTCAGAGAAAGTCTCTAAAGATCCTAGATAGTGTCGTCAAGAAATTTAAATAGTGATATACTTCAGCAAATTATTTCATCTGCAAGGAGAATTTGCTATGACTATTTCTGCGCATCGCCGCCACGATATAACGGATAAAGTTTGGAAGTTACTGGAACCACACTTACCTGGCCGTCATGGAGGTTGGGGGTCAGTTGCTCGAGATAATCGACAATTTATTAATGCAGTTTTCTGGATTTTACGTACAGGGTCCCCTTGGAGAGATTTACCCCCTGATTATGGAGATTGGAAAAACACTCACCGCCGTTTTTGTCGTTGGCGAGATAGAGGCATATGGGAATTGTTGCTTGAAAAAACAGTCGATGAACCAGACTATGAGTGGCTGATGATTGACGCCAGTCATATCAAAGTTCACCCACATGCAGCAGGTGCAAGAGGTGGAAATCAGGAAATGAGTCGCACAAAAGGGGGCTTAATACCAAATTACATTTGGCCGTGGATGCGCATGGTATGCCGATCAGAGTTGCTATTACGCAAGGTACCACAGCAGATTGCACGCAAGCAGGCGTTTTGATAGAGGGTCTGACCGCTGAATATTTATTTGCTGATCGCGGGTATGATAGCGATGTTATTGTTAAGCAAGCAGAAAAGCAAGGAATGAAAGCGGTTATTCCTCCAAGAAAAAACAGAAAATTCCAAAGGAAATATGACAAGCACCTATACAAATTGCGCCACTTAGTTGAAAATGCCTTTCTACATCTAAAGCGATGGAGAGGAATCGCAACCCGATATGCCAAAAATTCGACATCTTTTTTGGCTGCTATTCACATTCGTTGCTTGGTTCTATGGTGCAAAATCTCTTGACGACACTATCTAATCACTCGGTAAGTACTTGCCTTTCTAAACAAAAAAAGTTTATACTTCCTTTCATTTGACGAGGGTCTTATGGAAAGAGTTGGTGCGTCTCGAGTTTATTCTTTTGCAAGTTATTTATATTCCTACATAGATGCACTGATTCAACGGGTGGATGAGTACGCCATCTCTGTTTTTAATGCCATTGATGCAGGAATATCTGATGTTCCTCAGCTAAGAGATGTTGAAGAAGGGATATGTACGGTTGAAAGGCGAGAAAGAGAGTGCGAATCCTGGGGAAGTTGGTTAGCTCCGATTATTTATCCCTCAATTAATTTATCGACAAGGCAAAGTCTTGATGTGGTCCATATGGGAGGAAGGGAACCCCACCTTTTCGTGAAGATTCCACGGCGGCAGATTTGTCATTTCCCTGAGCCAATGAAGGCAAAACTATTAAATATAGAAGACGATAAATTAGATCTTTTCTTTGCGATATATCTTCAAGAGGAGGGGAGTAAAGAATTTCATTTATCGGTGCCGACATGGGCACATGAAGATTACAGTGTTCACGTGGGTTTCTATGGAGGAGATGGGGTACGTCGCGGAAGCCGAAGGACAGTTCCTTGGCACTTTATTCGAGAGTATAACAAGGAAGAGGCGAGAGACCTCAAGGTGGGCCTAACTGATGATGTAGGGGCCTTTATGATGGGAGCCTTTCGCTCTGACTGTCAAGGACCTCACCGTGGGGTGGGAGTTTATGGCCTCGTCCTTAAAAATGAGGGGAGAGGTGAGGTGATTCAAAAAATTCTCAAAAGTTCAGATTCTTTGAAAGACTTTGTCGAAAGAGCAGGAGCTAACCTTGCTGAAATTTTTACTTTCAACAAGGACTATTGAGCGGTTGACATTCAGGGGGGAAACGGGGTATTTTATTAGACCAGAAGGATGGAGAATGCATGTCAACTGAAGAGCTTCTTGCTGCGCGGGAAGAATATAAATATGGTTTTAGAACCGAGATTGAGTCGGATCTTTTCCCAAAGGGTTTAGATGAAGGAACGGTTAGAGCTCTTTCTGCAAAGAAAGAGGAGCCCAGCTTTATGCTTGAGTTCCGACTGAAAGCTTTTCGGAAGTGGAAAGAGATGACTGCGCCCAATTGGGGACACTTAAATATCGATCCCATTGACTTTCAGAATATTAGGTACTATGCAGCTCCAAAAAAGAAGCAAGAGTTAAGTAGCCTGGATGAAGTCGATCCCGAAATCCTCCGCACCTTTGAAAAATTAGGAATTCCTCTAGAAGAACAAAAGCGCCTCAGCAATGTTGCGGTCGATATTGTTTTTGACTCGGTATCTCTTGGAACGACTTTTCATGAAACCCTTGAAAAGGCGGGGGTTGTCCTCTGCTCGATGAGTGAAGCCGTTAAGAAATATCCTGAGCTCCTGGAGAAATATTTGGGCACAGTTGTTCCCATTGGAGACAACTTTTATGCGGCGCTAAACTCTGCTGTCTTTTCCGATGGTTCCTTTGTCTATATCCCTAAGGGAGTACGCAGCCCAATGGAGCTCTCTACCTACTTTAGGATTAACGAACGAGAGACAGGACAGTTTGAGAGGACTCTTATTATTGCAGAACCTGGATCGCATGTGAGTTATTTGGAAGGTTGCACTGCTCCTGCTTATGATGAAAACCAATTGCATGCGGCAGTCGTTGAGCTCATTGCTCATGACGATGCTGAAATCAAATATTCAACAGTACAAAACTGGTATGCGGGAGATCGGAAGACGGGCAAAGGAGGCATCTACAACTTTGTCACAAAACGTGGCCGGTGCGCTGGAAAGCGTTCAAAGATCTCGTGGACCCAGGTAGAAGCAGGCGCAGCGATTACATGGAAATACCCTTCCTGCATTTTGCAAGGCGATGATTCAGTTGGAGAATTTTACTCTGTTGCCTTGACCAACGGGAGGATGCAAGCAGATACTGGAACAAAGATGATTCATCTAGGGAAGCGGACAAAGTCTACAATTATCTCCAAAGGGATTTCAGCTGATGAGTCTTCCAATACCTATCGGGGACTTGTTCATATTTCGTCCAGGGCTGAAGGAGCACGCAATTTTACGCAGTGCGACTCCATGCTTGTAAAAAACAATTGCAGTGCAAACACCTTTCCCTACATTGAAGTGCATAATGATACCGCTGAGCTCGAACACGAGGCATCCACTTCTAAAATGAATGAAGAGCAGCTTTTTTATTTGCAAACGCGGGGGATTTCTCAGGAAGATGCCATACAAATGATCGTCAATGGCTTTTGCGAAGCCGTGATTAAAGAGCTTCCTCTTGAGTTTGCAGCGGAAGCACAAAAATTATTAACGTTAAAATTAGAAGGGTCGGTGGGTTAAATGTTAGAGATCAAAAATCTTCATGTGTCGGTGGAGGGAGAAAGAATCTTGAAAGGATTCTCCCTGACAGTGAATGCGGGGGAGATTCATGCGATCATGGGGCCGAATGGTGCGGGAAAATCCACGCTTGCAAAAGTTTTAGCAGGACACCCAGACTATGAAATCACCGATGGTTCCATCACCTTTTTAGGGAAGAATCTTTTGGAGCTTGAAATCGACGAAAGAGCCCATCTTGGACTCTTTATGGGATTCCAATATCCCGTTGAAATTCCTGGAGTGACAAATCTTCAATTCTTGCACAGCGCTTTGAATAGTAAGCGAAAGAGTCGTGGGGAATCTCCTCTTTCACAAGAGGTTTTTCGAGAGCTCTTAATGAGTAAGATGCAAGAGATGGAAATTAGCACTACTTTTGCTGAGAGAGATGTCAATGGCGGCTTTTCAGGGGGAGAAAAGAAGCGTAATGAGATTTTGCAGATGGCGATTTTGCAACCAAAGCTTGCTGTTTTAGATGAAACTGACTCTGGACTTGATATCGATGCAATGAAAGTTGTTGCAGCTGGTGTTAAGTCGCAATTAAATGATGAGAATGCCCTTATACTGATCACGCATTACCAGCGTCTTCTTGACTATATTAAGCCTCAATTTGTTCATGTGGTTGTAGATGGGAAGATTGCTAAGACAGGAGGAGCTGAGCTTGCCCTTAAACTTGAAGAAAAAGGGTATGCAATCCACCAATGAGTTTACTAGAAACATTAAAGCCTCTGTTTCAAGAGAACGCTCCCTGGAAAAAAGGGGTGTGGTCTGCTATCGAGCAACTGGGTCTTCCGACAAAAAAGTGGGATGCTTTTCGCTATAGTTCTTTGATGCAATTAAATCAGGGATCTTTTAAATTAGCTAAAGCTAACGATATTAAAATTTCGGGCGCCGCTGGGATCATTGCCCTCCCCCTAAATTCTGCGATGCGATCTCACGGCGCTCTTCTTTTGAAAGGCTTTCAGAAAGCGCTTAGGGAAGAAAAAAACCCTTATGCTCTCCTTAATACAGCCTTTGCTGACTCAGGACTTTTTCTCTATATTCCCCCTGGAAAAACCATTGAAATGGAATGGACACTTCCCTCTGTCGAGGAAGGAGCACTGCACACACCGAAGATGGAAATCTTTTTAGGAAAGGGCGCGCACTTATCAGTCCATTATACCCAGAAGGGGAGAGGACATTACTTTTATAATCAACATCTGCAACTTTCTCTAGATGAAGGGGCAACCGCTTCAATTAATGAGCATCTCGAACATAGCTCGGATGGCTTTGCTATGCATACAATTCGAGCACGCCTCAAAAAAGAGGCCTTTTTTAAGATGTTTACTTTCTCAAAGGGAGCATGCTCTGAAAGACATGATATTCACGTCTCTCTTGAAGGAGAGCGGAGCGAAGTAGATCTTAAAGGGCTCTCTTTGCCTGCGTTGAAGGATGAGATACATCATTACATTGACGTGAGGCACGTGGCCCCTAACTGTCGGTCGAATCAACATTACAAAACGGCGCTCATGGGACGCGCACGCTCAAGCTTTGAAGGAAAGATATTCGTTGAAAAAGAGGCGCAGCAAACCGAAGCCTATCAACTCAATAATAACCTCCTTCTCAGTTCCAAAGCTCAAGCAATGAGCAAGCCAAACCTTGAAATTCTTGCAGATGATGTAAAAGCATCTCATGGCGCGACATTCGCGCGTCCCAAGGAAGATGAGCTCTTTTATCTGCAGTCGCGGGGTCTTAGCAAAAAAGAAGCAGAGTGGCATTTAGCGCGAGGCTTCTGCATGGAGCTTGCGTGCGAAGACATAATAGGCAGATTTTTACACCAAGGACAAGAAGATGGTTAATTCCTTCGACGTGAGACGCGTGCGAGAAGACTTCCCCATGCTAAAAAAAATGATGAATGGAAGACATCTTATCTATCTTGACACTGCTGCAACTTCTCAAAAGCCTCAAAGTGTGATCGACGCAATCCATACATTCTATTCTGCAGAGTATGGTACTGTTCATCGAGCAATCTATGAGCTTGCTGCCCATTCGACTGAAATGTACAGCACTGTCCGAACAAAAGTGCAGCAATTTATTGGAGCACGCGGTGAAGAAGAGATCATCTTTACAAGAGGTACCACCGAGTCGATTAACTTAGTGGCTCATTCTTATGGAAAGGCCTTCCTAAAGAAAGGGGATGAGATCATCATCTCTGAAATGGAACATCATTCTAACATTGTTCCCTGGCAACTTCTAGCAAAGGAAAAAGGACTCAAACTTAAGTATATCCCCATGACCCTAGAAGGGGAGCTTCGTATTGATGTTTTTAAAGAACTTCTTAGTGAAAGAACGAAACTTGTCTCTGTAGCGCATATCGCAAATGCAACAGGAACTATCAACCCCATAGAAGAGATTATTTCTCTTTCGCATAAAGCGGGGGCAAAGGTTTTAATTGATGGTGCGCAAGCGGCATCTCATCTCCCTCTCAATGTTGAAGCTCTTGATGTAGATTTCTATGCCTTTTCGGGTCATAAAATTTATGGACCCACAGGAATCGGAGTTCTCTATGGCAAGCGAGAACTCTTAAAAGACATGCCTCCTTTCATTGGGGGAGGGGATATGATCGAAACCGTGACAATGGAAGAATCCACCTTTCAGGATCCCCCGCTGCGCTTTGAAGCAGGAACACCCTCAATCGCAGAAGTGATTGGCCTAGGAGCCGCCATTGATTATATAGAGTCCCTTGGTCGTGAAAACATTGAAGAATGGCTTTGCCACCTCCTATCCCATGCGACCGAAAAGCTTCTTAACGTCTCAGGACTCAAAATCATTGGCACTGCGAAAAAGAAAGGGCCCATTATTAGCTTTGTTCTTGATGATCTGCACCCACTCGATCTGGGAACGTTACTTGGTCTCAAAGGAATTGCCATTCGAACAGGGCATCTTTGCGCCCAACCCGCGCTTGCACGTTTTGGGCTCAAGTCGATTGCCCGTATTTCACTGGGGATTTATAACACTCTCAGTGATATCGATAATGCTGTCGAAGCCATCCAAGAAGGAGCACTTCTTCTTAAACCAGAAGTATCCTACTAAAAGTCGAAACGGACTTTTGCTGTAAGCCCTTGAAGGGTGAGATCGAATCGATCATAGTTATCGCTGAGTGAAATAAAGAGCGTTTGGTTGACCCAGATTTGAGATTCCCATCCAGCTTCTAAAAGAATATGGTAGCGACCGCAGGAGAAATAGGTCTCTGCGCGGAGTCCAATAGACAGCTCGATCACTGGCTTGATGATGCGTAGGTGATCTTGGATATTAACGGTTGAAATTTCAGATTGGAAAGGTTGGTTTTCATCCACAAGAGAAAAAGTATCCTTGCGGTCTATATCGTAGTGAAGCCACATTCCAGAAAATGACATATTCCCATAGAGGCTGAAAACCTTTGAGAATTGCCAAGAGGTGTTTAGTCCTCCACGCACGCCAATTCCCCATAGAGAATGATCGAAGCGAGCAGAGTAGTTAAAGAGGAGTTGTTGGAAGATGACTTGAAGAGGGATCGTTTCGTAAAAGACATTGTAGTCTTGTTTCTGCCATGTTCCTTTAATCCCAAAAAATGGGCGGAGCTTCAGGGATTTACTGACGTAAAAATTTCTTCCTAGCTCAAGATCTCCCACTTGGTAATGAAGATCATAATGGGCATGTGCTTTATCAAATCGGGGAATATCAAGACTTTGAAAAGCTGGAGTGAAGATTTCAAATCCGGGTTGCAGAAACTGAGAGCGTTTCGAATCTCCCACATTTGTATAAAACCATGTATACTGGAGAGCCATATCCCAACAGCCATGACAGAAGTTCCATCCCATACCTAATTTAAAGCCTGGATCCCAAGACCAATCAACTGACTGGACATCGCCTTTATTCGGAGAAGCAGCTGTGGTGAGATCGCCAAACCCCGTTTTTGCGTAGGTGAGAGTATCTAAACGCGCTGTCCAATAGAGAAATGCAGCTGAGAGATTGAGGTCCATCCCGTTGCGGACTTTCGGTCCCGCGCATGGAGTAATTGGATGCACTGGTCGATTTCCGGAAGAGCCTTCCAAATTGTTCATCCGGTTCTCAATTCCATTCATCCGGATTTCACTTTCTCCACGCAGAACCATGCATGGAAACAAAAATACTACGCAAAGAGTCAATGCAAACTTCATAACAAACCCATTTAGCCTATATAATACCAAGCTCAAGAAACAAAGCATCAAATTCTTCTTGATCTTTTTCCGGAGAACAGTCCTTTCGACCTTACTAACCAACAAATGGTTAGTTGCGATCCCCAAGAACAGTTCTTTGCTAAAATCTTCAAGCCAATTCGATCCTTTGTTTCTTGAAATTGGTATAATTTCCCACTAAACGAGATTAGCAATTGATTTTCAAGAAAAATATCTTATGCAGGGATTGTGATTGTTTTTTAGAAATCAAAACGCAGTTTTGCAGTGAGCCCACAAAAGGTGAGATCACCGTTATAACTTCCGTTATACGAAATGAAGCGGCCATAGTTGATCCAGACTTGGTTTTCCCATCCTAGCTGCGCAGCGATATGAAACCTGTCTTGTTGAAACCACCACTCTCCTCGCAGACCGAGCATGAGCTCAATATTGGCAATGATGGTGTCAGGATCGCTTTTAATGTTAGCGGTTTCTATGGAGCTGCCAGTGTTTTGAGAGATACGATCACGGCGCGATACGTCATAATCGAGCCAGACTCCTGAAAAAGAGGCATCGGAAACAATGCTAAAGCCTTTATAAAAGGTCCATGTTCCATTAAAACCCATTCGAATTCCGACACCCCAAGTCTCTTGATCCTGATTTGTAGTAATTGTTCCTGTAAGAGTGGGGCCATTTCCAAAAGTAATCTGATTCGAGGTATAGCGGGTATCCCAGTCCTGATCAGTCCAGGTTCCCCTTAGCCCAAAAAAGAGACGCGCTGCTAAAAAGCGACTTAAGAAAAAATTTCTTCCAAGCTCCAAGTCTAAAACATTATGATGGAGATCCCAATGACTTCGCGCTGAGGTGACTCCTTTCACGGAGGTGTGTGTAAACCCTGGGATCATAACCCCAATCGGAACCATGTTGCCATCAGCACTTTGAGCGCGATCAGTTGAGCTGCTATGAAACCATGTATAACGCGCATCCATGTCCCATCCATCATGCTTTGGGTAAAAACCAATCCCTATACGAAAACCGGGTTCCCAGGGATAATGGACCGAGTGCGCCTTGCCTGAAGAACTTAGAGTTGTTCCAGGCTGGATGAGGACACCACTTGTGGCGTACCTAAGTCCTTCTTGGATTCCCTTCCACCACAGAAATTCTCCCTTCAAAAAGACATCATACCCATTTTTTACGAAGGGACCAGCAGGAGGTGTAATCACCTGCTGCTCTTGCTCCTGATGAGTAAAGCCTTTAAGCGTTAAAATGAAAAGGGCAAGAAAGAGAATCTTCTTGGCCATGGTCTTCCCTCCACGTCTTTCTTTTCTATCTAACAGACATTTTCAGGAGAGGCAAGACAAAAAAAAAGGCACCAAAATTTGGTGCCTTTTTCCATTGGATCTCTAACAGTTGTTAGAAATCGAAGCGGAACTTCAAGTTAAGACCGTGAAGCGATAGATCATGGTTTACATGGTCTAGTAGCTCAACAAACTGTCCCCAGTTTACCCAAACTTGTTGCTCCCATCCTGCTTGAATCGCAAAATGGTAGTTATCATCGTAGAACCACATTTCCCAACGAAGCCCTAATTCCATCTCTCCAACGTATTTTACAGCATAGATATCATCGTTGCTTACGTTAAAGTAGGTTTTAGAGTTTCCTGTTGTAGAGTCATACAGAGTATCGCTTCTGGTCAACTTATCGTAGTCGGTCCACATAGTGGTCCAAGCAAAGTCACCATAAAGGCTCCAGCTCTTAGACATGTACCAAGAAACATTTAGTCCACCACGAACACCAATACCCCAGGCATCGGTAGCGGTTTTGTGAACAAATGGTCCTGTTACAGGAATATTCTGGCCTCCCTCATCAATCTCAAACTGAGTAGACTCAGTAGTGACTTTTAGGTCTTGATCCTGCCATGTTCCCTTAAGACCAATAAAAGGTCTCATGGTAAGAAACTGGCTAAGGTAGAAATTTCTTCCTAGCTCTAGATCGATTACATTAAAATGAAGGTCCCAATTTGCTTTGACCTTGTCTCCAGTAATCGTTGGTCCATCATCAAACGGAAGAAGAGAAGCAGCGTAGGCAACACCATCTGTTCTGCTTAGTGAACTATTGTCACTAGCATGCAGCCATGTGTATTGAGAATAAAGGTCCCAACCGTCGTGGCTTAGGTTTAAACCTAGTCCAACTTTAAAGCCTGGAGCCCAATCTGAACCGACGTAGTCATACTTCCCTTTAGAAGCACTTGCAAATGGATCAGCACCACCATCAGTATTAAATCCTGTTACTGCGTAGCTGATGCCTTCTTGCGAAGCATTCCACCAGATGAAGTCAGCGGTGATGAAAACATCAGCGCCGTGAGCGACACGAGGTCCTGCGTTTGGTGTAATTTCTCTAAAGGTCCCACGTTGATAAGATCCTTGTCCCGATTGTGTAGTACCACTGCTTGAATCCATACTAGATCCATAGCTGCTGCCGCTGCTACCATTGCTACCACTAGAGTAGTTGCTATGAGCAAAAGCAGAGCTAAACACAGTTGCACACAGTGCCCCTACTAGAGGCCATAGTTTCCTGAGTTTCACTTCCATTCTGAGTTTTCTCCCTGTTACAGAAATGCTAAAATATCATTTGTTAATGTTTTTCCCCTTTTAAACAACTTAAGAACAATTACGCAAGCATTTTTTCGCCTGCACCCTTTTTTGTTGTCCTCACGTAGCTCAGAAAGAGGTTTTGTGTCTTTCGAAGTACCATCAAACTCTACATGGCATTTCTTTTGCAAGCAAAAAAAAACTGAGCATAAAAAATGCTCAGTTTTTTCGGTGTTTCTGTTGAGAGTCTTCTAGAAATCGAAACGTAGTTTTATTGTGAGCCCTTGCAGGATTAAATCTCCATGATCTGCTTGCTCAACATGCACTTTTTCAAAGTTGTTATGATTGATCCAAAGTTGTTCTTCCCAGCCCGCTTGGATCATAAAATGATAGCGGTTTTCAAAAAACCACCACTCGCCTCTAAGGCCCATCCCGAATTCTAGCACACCTTTGATGGTATGAAAATTGTCTTCCATATGAATGGATGTAATGGGTGTATCAAGTGGGGGATTTCCAGCTCCTGGGTTTCGATTATCGGTTCGTATATCTTTTCGAGTGACTTCGAATTGACTCCAAAGGGTTGCTAGAGCAAAATCTCCATATAGACTCCATGAAGGATCGATGTGCCATGCGGTTTTTAAACCAGAGCGAAGCCCAACTCCCCAGCAGTCCTGATCATTTTCCATCTTTAATGAAGTATCAATGGGTGCTGTTTCAATGTTGTATCGAACGCTGTAGTCTTGATCAATCCAGCTCCCTTTGAATCCTACAAATGGGCGTAGGGTTAGAAAGCGGCTAATAAAATAGTTCCGTCCTAAACTGACATCAATGGCGTAGAAGTGAATATCCCATTCTCCACGTGCCTGAACAATCGAGTCATTACTTTGAATTAAGGTGTTGCTGTTAGCAATATCCCATGTGGGAAGCATTCCATTTCCGCTCGTGTCCAACGTATTGGAAGCGCTTGAATAGTACCACGTGTATTCAGCGCAGACGTCCCAACTATCATGAGGGAGGTTAAGCCCAATCCCTGCCTTGAATCCTGGGTTCCAGCTCCAGTCAGGATACTTTGTACTTCCTTTGCCAACACTTGTGATGTTGTTTCCAACGCCCGTCATAACATAGGAGAGGTTGTCTGTTCGAGCAGTCCAATAGATAAAGTCCCCGGTAATGAAGGCATCGATTCCGTGATCAACCCGCGGGCCTGATCCTGGTGTAATGTGATTTGGAGGGGTGATACTTCCTGGGGCTACTTCGGGGGCTTCATATTGCGTAGCGCAAAAGGCAGTCGCACAAAGTGTAAGAAAAGACGCGAGATATTTCATGATGATTCCTTATGAAAAATTGTTTTTTATAAGGTTATGCGGCTACGAGAAAAAAATCAAGTTGGGAGAATTCCAAGAACGGTCCTAGGGATTTAGCCCTTGCATCGAATAGATAAGCTTATTCAGCATTTCTAGCCAACTGTAGCCTAGCTTTGTGAACTGTTTTAAAATGAAGTACCATGCGGCAAAGAGAAGCCCAAGCCCAAGCAATGACTTAATCGACATTCCAAGGAAGGCTATCTGGACTTGAGGAGCTAGTCGGTTGGCTATACCTAAGAACATTTCGGCCATTAGGATTGCAACGAGTGCAGGGGCTGCCAATTGAATTGCTATCGTAACAATTTGATTCACAAGATCAAGAATCGTCGTCCAAAAATTACTCTTTATGCTAAGAAAGTTAGGGTTGATCAGTTTATCAGGAGGAATAAGTTCGTAGGACTTCATTAATGCGTCAAAAAAGAGGAAGGGCCCATCAATGTGAAAGAAAATGACGATCATAATATAGTTGAAAAGGATTCCAATCGGGGATGTCTGGGTTTGCATTGAAGGATCTTGCGCTTGCATGATCGAGGCGCCCCGTAAATAGTCAATAATGGTACCAGCTGTCTGAACCATATAAAAGGGGATTGTAATAAAAAACCCTAGGATAAGGCCAACCAATATTTCCTTTAAAGAGTACAAGATAAAGATGTTGCTAAATCCAATCGGCGCAGTTGTTTTTATGGCAATAAAGGGGAGGAAGATTGTTGCAACACAGATGGCAAGACCCATTCTAGCAATACCTGGAGCAAGCTTTGCTCCAAAGAAGGGGGCGAGGACCAAAGAAGGGGCTATCCGCATGATAATCAAAAAGAATAGAGAAAGGACTTGCATAATGCTGATGTTCGGAAGGTTTGAAAAGAGCTCAGCGTAGTTCATGAGGCTATCTCAATAATGGAGTCAATAGGTAGCGTTTGAAGGCAATAGAGAAGTAGTTTCATGTGTTCCACTTAGGGAAATTCAGAAAGATATTATTGGCAAATTGCATAATTTGGGCACTCAAAAATCCTCCCATAAAAATGAGAGTCATAATCACTGCAACAAGCTTTACTGTGAAGGAGAGGGTTTGTTCTTGAATCTGTGTTGCAGCTTGGAATATAGCGACGGAAAGTCCAAAAGTCATACTAATTAAAATTGGGGGCCCTGATAGGATTAATATCAGAAGAAGGGCTTGATAAGAGAGTTGAGAAATTTGCGACTCGTACAAGGATAACTCCTACTGTTTATACGTTTGTACCAATCCTTGAATGACCATTGTCCACCCGTCCGTCATAACAATTAGAAGGAGTTTTAGGGGAAGGGCAATCGTCAAAGGAGAAAGCATCATCATTCCCATTGCAAGGAGAATGTTTGAAGTTACAAGGTCAATGACAAAGAAAGGGAGGTAAATGAGGACACCTATTTCAAAAGCCCCTTTCAACTGAGAAGTAATATAGGCAGGAGCAAGGACAATAAAGTCATCCATTTTTAGATCTTTTTTAAAGTCTTGCGGCATACTTTGGTATGCAAGTTGATAGAAGTTGCGTTGGTGACTAACGGTCATATTCCGTACTAAAAACTGCTTGAGAGGTTCTTTTGTCTTGTCAACAATGTTATAGATGTAAACTGCAGAGCTTTGGGAAAAGAGATCTTTTGGGGCGTCTTTAGTGATATACTCCTTCCCAGCATCATACATTGCAACACAGGTTGGAAACATCACATAGATGCTCATCAATAGGGCAATTCCCGTTAGGGCCTGGTTTGGTGGTGATTGCTGCACGCCCAAGGCATTTCTGAGAAGGGAAAGAACAATGACGATCTTAAGGAAAGAGGTTAAAAGAATAACACCATAGGGTAGAAGAGCTACCAATGTGATGACAGCCATCATCGTGATGACGTTTGGCTCGCCGCCTCCTTTTTCACCAGATGCCTCCGCGGCATCACCCGAGCCCTGCTGGGCTTGCTCGGCAATTTTTGCAATTGCACCCGCAATACCTTCCTCTTCGGCATAGGCTGAATGCGCAACAAAGCACAGGAAGAAAAAGATTAAAAGGAGAAACTTTCTATTAATTATCATTTTCGTTTCATAAATGCCTCGAAGGCAGATTCAAGAGCGCGCCACTGGTTTTCTAAACTTGCATTGATGATACCAGCTTCCGTCTCAATAATACAACCCCCAGGAGTAATATCTTGCCTTTCTTCTATGATAAATGTTTGGACGTGCTCAAGAATGTTTCGCAGTTCTTTCTTCTCTTTCTCCAGGGCTTCTTTGTCTTGTTTTGCAACAAAGATCTTAATATGATGGTTTTGAGTGACAGGTTTTAATGTTTGTCTAACAATATCGACAATTGTCTCGGGTTTAAGTTCTAGTTCACGTCCCACAATTTTCTTTGCAGCTTTTAAAGCAAGAGGGAGGATTGTTTTTTGAAGCTCATGCTCCAGCTGTTTGACCTTTTCCTGGTAATGAAGAATCTGTTTATTGAATTCTGAAAGCCCTTTGTTAAAACCCGCTTCTTCAGATTTAGCAAGGAGCTTTTGACACTCTTCTTTATTGTTTTCGAGGTAGGTTTTGACATCTGCTTTTGCTTTATTCAAAACGTCGGTTGCTTTCAGCAATTCGCTAAACTCTTCCGAAGGGATCACTTTATCATCCGATCCCTGTGTAATTTCTCCAGAATATATTAATGAAAAAAACTTACTCATGATCTTTCGTGCACCTTGTGGATTAGTCCTAATATTTGTTTTGTAAGAGCTTGGTGGGCTTCATCGTTATTGATATCCGTAAAAAACTTCCGAAGGATTTTTGTTCTTCCAGTATCTAATCGATGGCAAATATGCCATAGAAGAGAAGGGTGACAGCCAAAAAGAGCTTTTGCGAGTCGATTAAACCCACGATGATGCAAGATGGCTTTTAGCTTTTCACCATCGCCATTCCACCCGTCAAGATTCAGCCTTGCAAAAGAAAGAGGTTCTTTTGTCCTCAATAGGGATTTCAAGTACTCGCGTTCTTCCTTAGAAATGACTCTTTGAATTTTTTTGATCTGTTCGGACTTAATGACATGTTTGAGTTCCATCGCTAGATCATGAAGTCCGAGATAATCTACAAGCGCTTGGAGCTCTCTTTTTGATAAATCTAAAAGAGCATTTAAAGGGTGGTCGGGTAAAAATTCAAAGGGAAGGAATTCTTTTTGATCAGAGATAAGCCATTCATAAACGGCTGAGGCCAAATAGCTTTTTGCAACTTTTTTTAGAGGGTGGATCGCATCTGTCAATTTAAAGTGGCTTTGAAGCTTAGCCGATTGGGGCTTATCAAGCACTGACAGGATCTTCGCTTTATCGTTTTCCGCAAAAGGTTCCAGAAAGGTAATGAGCCAAGAGTAATGAATGCGGCCAAGACGAGCTTCCATTGTTGTGGAGTGAGAGAAGGGGTCTCCCTTGGAAGGACGCACGCTTTCTAGTTTCTCGAGCTCTTCCCTTGTAAGGTAGCGGCCAATCGATGATTGCAAGCCCGAGCCTCCCCGTTCCAGGAGATTTTTAAAGACAACCCATGAGGAGGTGTTCATCTGTTATACCCCTCCTTCTCCAGGAGGTTCTGAAGGGGGTTTTTTACGAATGGTATTAATTAAGGGAATAGGATTGAAGAGCTCCTTCAGCCCACCCTTCTTTTTAAGTTGTGGGTAAAATTTCCAGCTGATCCATCCGAGTACTATTGCGAGAAGAACTGCGACAAAAGTAATAATAAAGAAGAGGGCACGGAATCGACTCACCGATTTTTTGCTCATTACGATATTCCACACACTGACGTATTCTCCTGGTTTGCCACCAAGAGATTCAGGCATTTGTTCTAGAGTGATGTCTGTAAATCTTGAGCGATCAGAAACCACTGTGACGTTATTGATATCAAGGCCTGTTACACTCCCTGAAATTAAACGTTTAATCTTGTTTTCCAAATGGATATTGGGGTCATCAATGACCCCTTGATGTTTCACATAAACTGCAGCTGTGATGGCTTTTTTTGTGGTTGACTGCCCAAGTCCCGTATCTTCAGGAGGGAAGGAAATCTGCACATTAGCTTCAATGACACCATCAATCATTAGAATGGTGTTTGTCAATTGCTGCGCCAGGCCAGCTTGATATCGAATCGTTTCTTCTTTATCAGAGGTCATGAGCCCTTGTTTTGCAAAAAGCTCGAGCAAAGTCGTCCCCTTTTCTCTAGGGAATCCGTTTTGGTTAAGATAGGCAATGGCTTCAATTGAATATTTTTCGGGAACCACGATTGCGTATTTTGAAACAGAACCTTCTGCTCCAATTCCGGTGGTTGCCGCAGCCTGCTTCATCGCCGGGATTCCTTTACTCTCAAGTAACACAAGGATAATATTTGCTTCTTTTTCGGTAACATTACTTACAACTTCTCGACTAGTGCCACACCCCGTGAATAAGACAAGGAAGCTTCCCATTAAACTAAGCAGAAGGACAGAACGTATTATTTTTCTCATGATACCATACTTAACAAGAACTACTTTTTTTGCGTTATATCATGTCTAAGAGTTTATACCAACGATTATGTGGATTGGATGGCTGTGATTGCGATTGTGAAGACGATGTCGTCGACAAGTGCGCCGCGTGAAAGATCGTTGACCGGTTTTTTGAGTCCTTGGAGCATGGGACCGATGGAAAGAACATCAGCACTTCGTTGCACTGCTTTGTAGGTAGTATTTGCTGTATTGAGATCAGGGAAAACATAGACAGTCGCCTTTCCTGCAACGGGACTGTTGGGTGCTTTTTTTGCAGCGACATCGGCGCTATATGCAGCATCGTATTGCAGGGGGCCATCGACTATAAGATCGGGGCGTTTTTGTTTTATCAATTCTGTGGCTTCTTGCACTTTAGCAACATCCGCTCCCGTGCCAGAGGTCCCAGTAGAATAACTAATCATGGCGACGCGCGGAGGGATTCCAAATCGCTCTGCGGAGTCAGCACATTGAATGGCGATGTCGGCAAGTTCTTCTGCTGTGGGGTTTTGGTTCACAGCGCAGTCACCGTATACTAAAACTTGTTTCGGCAAACACATGAAAAAGATCGAAGAGACCTTGGTAGTATCAGGCTTTGTTTTGATAAGCATAAGCGCGGGGCGGATAGTGTGAGCGGTGGTATGAATTGCCCCGGCGACAAGGCCATCCACGACGCCCTTGGCAAGCATCAGGGTTCCTACAACGATGTTTTCTTGTAGGGCCTCGCGGGCATTTTTTTCGGTAATCCCCTTATGTTTTCGGAGTTCCATTAAGGAGTGAAGATACTTTTCTCTTAGAGGCTCTGGATCGAGTATTTGAATATCTGAGGTGAGCGCAATGCCACTTTTTTGAGCGATGTCTTGGATTTTTTCAGGATTGCCTAGAAGAATGGGCTGCGCAATTTTTCGCTGTGCGCAGATACTAGCAGCTTTGATGATGCGAGGTTCCTCTCCTTCAGGGAGGACAATTTGCTTGCGGGCCTTTTTGGCTTTTTCGATGAGTTGATAACGGAAGGCAGGAGGGGACAAGTTGCGCTCTGATTGCGTTCCAAGGAGCTCTTTTACCCACGGTGCATCAATGTAGCTGGCAACGTATTCCTTAAGGGCGGTTCTTCTTTCAAGGTCATCTTCAGGGATTTTCACATTGAGATTTTGGAGGGAAATCGCAGTGCGAAGCGTATCGGTTTTTACTTTAAGGACAGGAAGTCCCTCTTCCATTGCACGCGTGCAGAGCTCCATGGCCTTTTTAGAAGGAGGGTAATCTCCGGATAGAAGAAGCCCAGCAATTTTTATCCCACTAAGATATGCGATACATGTGGCTAGTATGGTGTCAGAGCGATCGGAAGGGGTGATGATCATGACATCGGGTTTGAGAACATGTGCCATGTGGTCGATTGTTGCCGCAGCGATTGCAAAAAAATTGACGCGATGGAATTTCATGTTTCCCTCAGAAACAATTTCTGCATCGAGATATTTGACAACGTCCTCAACCCTAGGAGCCATTAATTGGCGGTTCCAGGGGAAGCACCCAAGAATTTTAAACTTTGGGTGGGTAAAAATCTGACAGAGCGCAGTTTCCTCAGCGCGATCTTCCGGAAGATCGAAAAGATCAATCCTGGCGTTTCCATACTGGTCGACTGGCGCACCCACCTTGTTAATCATACATCCAATGGTTCGAGGGCTTTCAATCCCTCCATAGGGTTTTGCTTCAATGATGATTTTTTCTTTCAGTTCTAAAGGAGATTTGCCTCCGGGCGTTGTTACAAATACCACTTCCGCATCGAGAGCTTTTGCAATGGCATTGTTTAGGCTTGAGGCGTAGGGACGCGATTGAGTTGAAATGATTCCTTGTAGGATTAGAATTTCATCCTTTACAGATTCCTGTTCGACTTGACCGATGATTGCTTCTAAGATGACATCTTCTTGCCCTGTGCTAAGGAGGTTTTCTATTTTGTTGAAGTCAAGATCAGGCTGATTGCCAAAGGGGTTTAGATAATTTACAGAAAGGCCCTGACTTTCTAAAGCATGGATTAATCCTATTGAGACAGTGGTTAATCCAACACCTAAACCAATAGGAACCATCAAGATCGTATGTTTCATGACTTTTCCTTCACAATGGCTGCCGTGTCGCGCGCAATCATGAGTTCTTCATTCGTAGGAATGACAAATGCTTTTAAACTGAAGGGATTAAGGAGTGCCATGACCTGATCTCGAATTCCTGAAGCGTTTTCTCCAATCCCTCCAGTGAAAATCACGCCATCAACATGCTGCAAAGGAACAAGGTAGGCTGCAATGTATTTTGCCAGGCGATAGCAAAAGATATCGATGGCAAGCTTTGCCCTAGGATCCGTACTTTCAGTCAAAAGTCTCATGTCTTCACTGATGCCTGAAATGCCGAAAAGTCCACTTTTTTGATTCAGAATTGAAATCACATCCTCACTGCTTACCTGCAATTTTTCTGCTAAAAACCCTACGATGCTCGGGTCGAGATCACCACAACGCTGCCCCATGACAAGGCCTTCTAGGGGAGTGAGGCCCATACTAGTATCAAGGCTTTTCCCTCCTTTGACTGCGGCGATGCTGCAACCATTCCCGAGGTGGCAGCTAATGAAAGAGGTCTCTTTTAAGAATTTGCCAATTTCATCCGCCCCTTTTTGGACAACATAGCGATGGCTCGTTCCATGAAATCCATACCTACGGATCTGGAATGTTTCATAGTATTCATAGGGAAGAGCGTAGAGATAGGCCACTTGTGGCATCGATTGATGAAAAGAAGTGTCAAAGACAGCAACTTGGGGAAGCGTGGGAAATTTTTTCCCCATGATTTCGATTCCGAGTGCAGCTGCAGGGTTGTGCAAAGGAGCTAAGTGGTTGCATTCTTTGATGTTGTTGAGCACTTCCTCATTTATTTTGACTGAGGCGCTGAAAGATTCTCCGCCATGTACGACTCGGTGTCCTATGCCCAAAATCTTCTCATCACCTAGAAGGTGAAGGATTTCTCCCAAAGCATCGTCATAGTCTCCCTTTTTCAAGTCCTTTGACCCATCGGACCACTTCAACGTCGCGCGAGGGGTGTTTAAATTCTCAGCAAGCCCTTTCAGATGAACATCACCTGACTCTGGCTCAATGAGTTGAAATTTGATTGATGAGCTCCCACAATTGAGAACAAAGACAACGCCCATTTGGTTTCCCCCTACCCCCTACATATAAGGTTAGAGATTTTAGGAAAAGGGAATCGAGCGTGTTTTTAAGATATACTTTAGATGGGATAGAATTTTGCTGAGAGGGAATCTCTTCTTTCCGATCAGAATGAGCCCTAGCTTCTTGAGGTAAAAACTGAGAATGAGAAAGGGTTTGGCAAGCCGAAAGGAAAGCGGGGCTTTTTCTAGGGAAGCGACAAGACGGTCGGCTTCTTGCTTGGGTTGCTCCCATTTTTCATTTTCAATGCCATCGCCAAGGATAATTGAATGCTGTGCAAAAAAGCGATGTCCAGGGGTGACGTAAACATCAGCCCAACGGAAAAATCCAAAGGGAGTTAGGGGTTTCACACGAGCCTCTTGCAGAAATGACTCCTTGGAAAGCTCAAAGAGAGAAATCCTAGTGCAGTCGGTCACCACTTTCCATTCTTCAAAATTTGGGATGGCCCGCTCTAGAAAGTGAGGGCCATCCGTGGTGATAAGAGGAAGTATTGCTTGATTGCGCGGCCAAAAAAGCAGAGGGTGGAGGTGAAAGGCGCGGACAAGAACATTGCTTTCATCCAGAGAGAAATAGATTTGGCTAGGCCTTGCGAGTGTTTTCCCTTCTTTAATAAAGGACTTTTCACTGTAGGGATGGCGATTTTGAAGAGCGAGTTTTGCAAGTGCTTGAGGGGAATAATTAAAAGGGGCGAGGTGTGGTTCCATTTTTTCCATTGAAGTGCGCATGCTACAGATGGCAACAAGACGTTTGCCTTGGTCCATGTTCTCTTGCAGGTAGGAAAAAAGTCCTTGAGAAAGAATAGAGTCAGGTGAAAGAAAGATCAGAGGAACACCCTTTGCATTTGCTTGTTTAATGGCATCGCAGTGACAAGTGGTCATAAGAGCATAAGGATTCTCTTCATATGTAATTGTTCGAAACTCTACGGGGAGGAAAGATTCAAGGGTTTTAAAGTGGGGATGTTCTCGAATGACCTTCTCATCTTCCACTGTTGTGTAGAGAATATAGGTTCCGTCAAAATTTTCTAAATTTCCTGGTGAAAACTGAAAGGGAAGAGACCTCTCTAAAAGGGTCTCAACGTATTTTTCTCCCCAAACAACATTAATAATATGAGCGGTCATTCTTTAATTCCTTGGATGATCCATCCTGGGCAATTCCCGAAACGGCGGAGGTAGTAGTCACGTACTCCAGCAAGAAGCGCGCGGTAAAAGCGGATGCGAAGGCGCCTGACATAGGTTTTTTTCGAGAAAGGGAACTGAAGGTATTTGAGAAGGAGAAGCTTAAATGTGTGAAGGCTTTCTTTCAGAATCGCTTTTTTAAGATGCTTTTGCTCCTTTAAAGAGCAGTTTTTTTCGATCCAAAGGAGACGGTTGCGCCACCAAAAATAGCACGTATGGGGTGTCCCTCCGGAAAAGGAAGCTGATTTTTTATGGAATAGAATCGCTTCAGGACACACTTGCGTTGCAAAACCTAGTTTTTTGGCGCGAAAGCACCAATCAGACTCTTCCCAAAAAAGAAAAAACCGTGGATCAAAAAAGCCTACTTTTTTAAAAACCTCTGCTTTAGCAAAAATCGCTACTCCACAAACGTAGTCTAAGAAGATAGGATTTGTCCATGCGCTCGCTGGAGCATTTGCCCCCACAAGTTTGAAAGATCCCTCTTTCGCATTCCAGCTGCCCCCCAAATGGTCGATTTTAAATGGGTCATCCATCAAAAGGGCCTTTCCTCCTTGAATCGGAACATCCCGTATTAAAAACTTTTCGAGGATATCTTTTGTGACAACAGTGTCATTATTTAGAACAAAGATGTAGTCTGCCTTCTCTTCAAGCGCGTAGCGGATTCCTACATTATTTCCTTCAGCGTAGCCGAGGTTTTCTCCTGTTTCAATGATGTGAACCTTAGGAAATGCTGTTGAAAAAGCCATCGCAGATCCATCAGATGAACCATTGTCAACAACAACAACTTTGTGGGGAGTCGAGACCTCTTCCAGGCTTCCCAAGCACTGAAGGGTGTCCTCTTTTCCATTCCAATTCAGAATGATGATATAGATTTTCATACCCTGAGCATAACTGAACCATTTACTTATTTCAACGCAAGAGCTTCCAAGTTTTTTCTTGGAGGAAATGGAAGAGTTTTTATATGCTGGTGGGGACATTATTAACAAAATGCCCCGAGAGGCGGTCACCTCTCGAGGCGCGAAACTAAGGTACATCCTTTTTGAAGCAAAAGAACCTTAGCCTCACCACCCATTTTATGGAATTGAGGCGAATAAATCTACCCCCCTTCTCAACAAAGATCTTTTCTGAGAAGACGGTTTCCCTTTTAGGATGTACCTTCATTTGTTCTAGAGCGCTCCTCCCTGTTTGCAGGCAGGGCGCTTTGGAACATTTATCAAACAAGGTGCGAAAAAAATATGGCGAAAAAAAAATTCTGGACGCGTACGATATTTAGGAATAAAGATCAGGTGCAACTCTCTTATAACGAGATCGCAAAGCTTTGCAACGTTTCTTTGCGGAGTGCAAAGAGCTACGTTCAGCGTGATGTTGCTAAGGGGCTCATCGAAAGGTGGAATAGTTACTATGGCCACCCGGTCTCTAACAGAACCTGCACAGGAAAAAATGTCTACTACCTCACTCTCAAAGGGAGAAAGTTTTTACATCCATTGTGAAAAAACTTTGGAATAAACTTTTAATTGTGCTAGCGTTCTCTGCTCGTTAGAGGTGACATATGTCTAAAATAGTTAGTTATGATCGCAGGGTGGCGACTTTCCAATATAGTAGTCAGCAAGAAATTCAGAGCCCCGTCGTTACTGCGGCGCCTCCTCCACCCCATCTAATGGAAGAACAAACCTCTCTATCAGCCATGAGGAGAATAAGACGTGTTGCATCACAGCTTTTCAGAAGAGGGCTTCCGCCTGCTGTTGTTTTCCAAAAAGTTCCTCTTGAAAGCAAATCGATGACTGACCGTTCTCCAAAAGTAAATTTGAGCTACGAAGAGCTAAGGCTGGGAGTTCTAAAGGCTTTTCGAATTGAACCGACAAAATGGCATCGTTCCTACCCGCCCCTTGGGCTAGATGTAACGCTAGGTGGTGCTCCCCAAAATCCAGATAAGATTTTAGAGTTACACCAACTATCAAGGCTGCTGCAAAGTTATGCCTTAGATCATCAGGTTACTCTTCCCATTGATTTCCAAAATGTAGATTTGAATGATGCTGTAGAGAGGATGGTAGAAATAGTTTTCCCTGAATTAAGGGGTATTTCACTTTATGCGAAGCATCGATATGCTAATTCCTTTTTTGATGAAGAGATTCTGCAAGTTTCTAGCATAATTCATGAAAATGACAGGATGCAGTTTGGGACAGCATTTCCTAGATCCGGACACCCAGTTTTTTTTAGTTTTCATGGGATAAGTTCTTTAGGTTCTGCCGTGGCAATGCTTCTCTTTGAGCTGAATGCCGATGAGCAGGTTTGTTGGAGCTTTTGCAAGGGGCGTCTGGAAATGGAGGGTTTACAAAGGAGGCTAAAGAATTCCAATTTTCTTTTAGAGAAAACACTCTGTCCACATATTGACCACCTTGAGCAGATTATTGAGAGCCGACCAGCAATTGTTACTGTAGATTCTTTAAATTTAAAAATTTTTCTAGAAGGTCATTATATCGTTCTTGACGGGATTTATAGACAAAAAGGCGTTGTAGTAGGGTTTTTCATCCGAGATCCCTATCATCAATGGAATGCTATTGTTA
The DNA here is from genome assembly GCA_018399055.1 of Simkaniaceae bacterium. Lineage (GTDB taxonomy): Bacteria > Chlamydiota > Chlamydiia > Chlamydiales > Simkaniaceae > Neptunichlamydia. The sequence goes on from CP073762.1 coordinate 438,733, forward strand.
AAAAAGAGGGCTTTATACGTTGTTGGGTATCAAATGCTCCAATTCTACAAATCAAAAACTGCCCACCTTCTTTGGATTTTCAAAAGTTTGGACCTTCCCTCAATTTGAAGAGTTAATCTCATCAAGAAAAAATCTTTAGCGTAGTCATTTTTGTGTTAATACATCCCAACACTTGCTTCTTTACTGTATATGGCAATTGATTTATCCTGGCCCTTCTCGGTATAGCTGTATCAAAAAAGGAACAAAAACAGTTGGACAAAATCTTAAATCAGAGGGGGGGTAAGGATTCCGCACTCCCTTTTAGCGAAGAGTTATCAGTTGCTCGAAACGAAGGCTCTTCGAATTTTTTTCAGTTAATCAAAAATTTTTCTGCTCCCTTGTGTTCAGTAATTTTAATGATTTTTGGAAGCGCTTTTTACACCACGTTTTTAAGTGTATTTTTACAGAGTGAGGGCTTCGGAAGAGAGCAGATTGGCTTTATTCACTCTGCTTTTTTTCTGGGGATGTTCTTGGGGGCTTTTCAAATGGAAAGGCTCATTAAGAAAGTTGGCCATATTCAGGCCTTAGCAGTTTTTGGAAGCTTAGCAACAAGCGCAACTCTACTGCAGGCTTTATACCAGACGTTTCCTGCGTGGATTTTTTTTAGGTTCCTCGTTGGTCTGTCCTTAGCAGCCCTCTATATTGTGATAGAAAGTTGGATGCTTTACAAGAGCGATCTTAAGACACGTGGAGCGCTCTTATCTCTCTATATGCTCTGTCTTTATACGTCACAATCAGCAAGCCAGCAATTGCTTTCATTAGTTGATATAAATAGTTATACGCCTTTTTTAGTTTCTGCATTATTTACTTCCTTGAGTGTGATCCCTGTTGGCCTCTCAACATCTCGTATTACGCTCCCCTCTTCTAAAGATAGTATTGGCTTTTTTCATATTTTTAAGGTCTCTCCTTTTGGAGTTACAGGGTGTTTTATCTCCGGGCTTATTTTGAGTGCTCTGTATAGTTTTTTACCTGTTTTTTCAGTTTCAAAAAATATACCCAGTGAAAACCTCATGTCTATCACAATTGCCGGAGGAGTTTTTCTGCAGTGGCCTATCGGAAAACTTTCAGATTATTTTGAGAGAAGGAGAATCCTAATCCTTACCGTACTGGTTGCGGTGGTCCTATCAATATTAGGGTTTATTTTTAGAGACGCTTCGATAAAAGTTTTTTTGCCTCTTTCTTTTCTTATTGGTGGAGTTTTATTTACACTATACCCCTTAAGCATCACACAAGTATGTGATCATCTGGATCATTCTCATATAACCAGAGCGACGGCTTTATTGTTGATCGCATATGGTTCCGGCTCTGTTCTTGGGCCTATCGCTTCATCTGCTATGGTAGAAGTATTTGGGATCAACGCAATATTTCCTTACTTTGCAATGCTTCTGGTAGGGCTTGGCTTAGTTGGGCTTTATTCAGTCATACGGAGACCCATTGTTCCTCTTGATCAACAAATGGACTTTTTACCACTCGCAAGTGTCACTCCAATTGTTTGTGAAATGGACCCACGAAGTGAAGAAGTTAGTCAGGCCTGATTTAGGGGTTAATCTGATCTGTTAAATGGTTTGCTTTTGAGTGACTTTCGTAACGCTGATAGGTAGAGAAGGTGAGTTTGAAGCTTTCTTGGGCTTCTTTGAGAAAAGGTTTTAAAAGGGGGGTGTCTTCTATAAGGCGGTCGATGATTTTCTCTTCAAGGGCTTGATATAACACGTCGTGGTCAAGATTGATGAAGGCTTTTCCTGAAAACTCTGCAATCACAGGGTGATGTTCCCGTTTAGCTTGTCGAATAATGGAGACCTCCTCGAGGGTTTGGAGATCGGTGAATGTTTGTTCCTTTTTGGTTTTGCGAACATTAGAAATTCCTTCTTCTAAGAGGCGAAGGCGCTCAAATGAGGATGCGTTCATAAACCTCATCAGGAGAAATTTGTTCCATGCAGAAGGGAGAGCGGCACTTTTTTCGAATGCAGGGAGTGCACGTTCTGGGTTTTTGGAAGACGGTTCCATGAGAGATTTGGTAGGGGCCACAGAGCTTCGGATCGGTGGGGGAGAAGACTGCAATGGTGGGGGTTCCCATTGCAAAGGCGATGTGCATAGGGCCTGTGTCGTTGGTAATAAAGAGATCGAACTTTTCGATGAGGGCTGCAGTAACGCGAACGGGGAGCTTTCCAGCAACAGAGATGGCTCCTTGAATACTGCTCGCAATTTGTTCTGCTAGAGGGGCTTCTCCCTTGTCTCCGGTAATCATGAGGGTGGCCCCTTTTTCTTTTGCAAGCTTTCTTCCGAGCTCGACAAAATGCTTAGGATCCCACTGTTTATACTTGTCCTTGGCTCCAGGGTGTATCCCAATGATGAGGTGCGTATTGGGGAGGAGCTTCAAAGCGGTTTCATTTTCGTCTTCAGTCAAAAAAAGTTCCATTTCTGGGGAGGAGTCCTTACAGCCGGCAATATTTAGGCGGCGCTGAATTTCGTGAATAGGGGACTGCTTAATGGGGTCAGTTAAAAGGTAATCAAGACCTTTGTTGATCCCTTCGGTCCCCACAATTTTTGAAGGGCCTACAAGGGAAACCAAGGGAAGAATGGGGCGTTGCGAGAGGTGGAAAATAAGGGCGGTATCAAATGCTTTTTTCCTAAGACTTCCCAGGAGTTTGATAGAAGAGAGGAGTGCGGGGTTTTTAAGCGTGAAGATCTCGTCGAGATAGGGATTATTTTGGAAAAGTTGTTTTCCAATAGGGCTTGTTAGAAGTGCAATATGCCCTTGGGGGTGCTTTTTTCTCAGAGCGCGGATTGCGGGGGATCCCCAGAGGGAATCGCCTACGCCCGTTGTTGAGACAACAAGGATTCGGGGCGCGCCACTTCGCTGATTTTTTCTCTTTGGGGCTAGAGCAAGGAGGAGCTTAATCAAGGTGTTCTTCATGGCTGGCATTATAAATCATTGATGGATAAAATAAAAATCATGAGATTTGAATTTAAAGTTGTTGGTCTTGACTGCGCAGAAGAAGTTGCCCTATTAAAAAAAGCCCTTGCAAAACGGGAGGGGATCTCTGATCTGAACTTTGATGTTTTGAATGCTAAGATGATTGTGACTTGCGAGAATGTAAGCGCGGATCAGATTATTCAGTGGACTTTGGACGGAGGGTTGAAAGCGGTCTTATGGAAAGAAAGGGAAAAGCTTGAAGAGGGGACTTTTTGGAGTTGTTATGGAAGATTTTTCACAACAGTCATTAGTGGGATCTTTTTGGTTCTTGCTGTCTATTTTCATCTAAGAGGAAGTCCAGTTGCAGATCGTTTGTACTTTATGGCGATGGTTTTTGGCGCCTACTTTGTGATTCCTAAGGCCTATCTTGCGCTTAAAAGTTTTCAACCGGATATGAACCTTTTGATGCTTATTGCGATGGCTGGAGCGATTGCAATCAATGAGTGGTTCGAAGGGGCGACTGTTGCATTTTTGTTTTCCGTAGCCATTTTGCTTGAGCATTGGAGTGTGGGGCGGGCGCGGAAAGCTGTTTCAGCATTAATGGATTTATCTCCAACGATCGCTCATGTGATCGATAAGGGAGACACAAGAGTCGAAGAGGTCCAAGTTGGAGATCGGATTTTAGTGCGCCCGGGAGAAAAAGTTCCCCTTGATGGAATCATTGAGGAAGGAGCGACTTTAATTAACCAGTCACCGATTACAGGAGAGTCGATCCCGATTCAAAAAAAAGAAGGAGACGAAGTCTTTGCGGGGACGTTGAATGAAGACGGAGCATTTGAATGTCGGGTGACTAAAGGGGCGAATGACACGACCCTTGCGCGCATCATTCACTTAGTTGAAGAGGCTCAGTCAAAGCGAGCGAGCTCGCAGCAGTGGGTCGAGAAATTTGCAAAGATCTACACGCCGATCATGATTTGTATTGCCATTTTAGTTGCAATTGTTCCTCCTCTTCTCTTTGGGAGTGGATGGGATATGTGGCTTTACCGCGCCCTTGTGATTTTGGTCATTGCTTGTCCCTGCGCCCTTGTCATTTCTACTCCTGTGAGCATCGTTTCTGGAATGACAGCTGCAGCAAGGAAGGGAGTTCTAATCAAGGGGGGAATGTTTTTAGAGATGCCTAGCAAACTCCGTGCTCTTGCCCTAGATAAGACAGGAACGCTAACCTATGGGCGCCCCGAAGTTCATCGGGTGATTCCTCTTAGTGGTCATACCGAGGAGGAGCTTTTGATGCGAGCTGCAGCACTAGAGGCCCCCAGTGAACATCCTATTGCTCGAGCGATCTTAAGTTATGCAAAGAAAAAGAATATTCAGATCAAACGGGCAGAAAATTTTCAAATTACACAAGGGAAGGGAGCGGAAGGAACATTTGAAGGGACCCGGTATTGGATCGGAAGCCATCGGTTTATGCACGAGATGAAGCAAGAGACCCCTGAAATTCACAAAATAGCTCTTGAACTAGAAGATGCAGGACATTCCATCATTGCAATAGGCAATGAGAGGCATATTTGCGGTTTAATCAGCGTTGCTGACGAGCCTCGTGCTCAAATTAGGCAAGTCATTCAGCAGATTAAAGAGGCTGGAGTGGAGCGGGTTGTGATGCTTACCGGCGATAATAAACCTGCAGCTGAAGCGATTGCAGGGCTCGCAGGTGTTGATGAGGCGCAGTCTGAACTCCTCCCAGAAGATAAAGTTGAAGCGGTTGAGCACTTGAAGGAAAAATGGGAAACCGTAGCAATGATTGGGGATGGAATTAACGATGCTCCAGCAATGGCTGCTGCTAGTTTTGGGATTTCTATGGGAGCTATGGGAACAGACGCTGCAATAGAAACATCCGATATCGTCCTCATGTCTGACGATTTGTCGCGCGTCCCTTGGCTCATTCACCATTCACGGCGCTCAGTGCGCACGATCCAACAAAACATTATCTTTGCCTTAGCAATGAAGTCGATATTTCTGGTCCTTGCAATTGTGGGCCTTGCTTCCCTTTGGATGGCTATTGCCGCCGATACAGGAGCTGCTCTTGTTGTCGTCTTCAATGGCCTTCGGTTGCTAAGGGCCCGTTTCGCTTAAGTCAAATAATCAACTTATTCTTAAACGGTTCCTAAAGCCCACAGAGCAAGGTTTCTTTATTACCGGTGGTGCTTGTTATTATAGGGCCACCCTTTTACCTGTTTTTGCTCTCTTGGGGTAGGGCTAACTTTCTTTGGTTGCGGATCTGTTACGATTGCCGGAGCTTTTGTTTCAATTTCAACCTCTATGAGAGGCTCGAGTTGTACATCGGTCGAGAAGTGATCTTCATTAAGCAGTGGGCTTAAATCGACAGCAGTAGGCTCTGCCACTTCTTCCACTTCTTCTGTCTTCAGGTAATTCGTATAATAGAGTCCTGAATCATCTGAGAAAACTGCAGAAGTTTGGAAAACTTCCCCACTATTTTCTATCTCGATTTTGTTACCGTGTAGACTCACATGAAACGGCGTAGTATAGGTTTTATCACAGTTTTCATAAGTTGATACAGTTTTAGAATATCCTCCAACGCTAACTCCTAAGAGGAGAGCCAAACATACTTTTTTCATCTAAAGAACCTCCAAGTTGAGACAAAAGAGTGGATCTTATCTGGTCTTTGAATTAAAAAAAATACTTTAAATCAGAAATGTTGAACAAATGCATTGTTTCTACTAAGATGAAGATGAAGTTATTTAGGTGTATGGATGAAAGTTCGATTTTTTCGTAGGGTGGTTCTGTTTTTCTCTCTTGCATTTCTGCTTGCAGCATGTGGATCGGGAGGTAAAACTTACAGCGTAGGGATAGATCCAAGCTGGTACCCGATACCTCTTCAGGGGAAAGAAGCCAACGTCTATGCCCTTGCAAATGAAATCTTGGTTGAGATTGGAAGAGAAGAGGGAGTCTTTTTCGAGCGTGTTACAACAAGTTGGGACAATTTGATCTATGGGCTGAAGGAAAAGCATTACGACGGGATATTTTCTTCTATAACACCCAGAACTTTTCTTGAAAGGACATATACTTTTTCTGATCCTATTCTTCATACTGGGCCTGTTCTTATCGTTAAAGATGAGGTGAAAGTCAGCTCACTTGGTCAAATGAGTGGCAGGGAAGTTGCTGTTGATAGCCTTGCAAGTGAAGCGGTTCTTATTGAACGCTTCCCAGGCGTTATCGTTCAATACTATTATTCGATTCCCGATGGGCTTGATGATGTGATCGCGGGGCTATATGATGGGGTTTTATTAAACTATGTTCAAGCAACAAGCTACATCCGTGATCTGTATTTTGGAAAAGTCAAGATTGCAACACCTCCGCTAAATGATGCGGGGATTCGTCTCCTCACCCTCAACGGCGACAATGTCGAGTTGGTCGAAGTCTTCAATCGAGGACTCGATAAACTTCGTTCCAATGGAAAACTCGAAAAACTTCTCAAGAAATGGGAACTTAATTAGCTAAGATCACCTGATATATTTCAGAGATACAGAGTAATAGATGCGCTGTACAGTCGCAAAAACTTGAAGTGGTTTCTGTTTCGAGAGGGACATGATTTTCAGTCAAAAAAAGAGTGGGTTGAGGTAGGTAAGAGTGAGGGTTTTTTTGGGTAGCATTGTAAAATGCTATAGATTTTGGATTAGAGAACATAGAAGGATGTATGGCGATTGGTAGTATTTCTATTTGGCTATATTGTCTTTTTAAGAATGCCGGAGTTTCCGGCGGATTTTTTGATACTGGTAAAGCTACTAATCTTGTAGCTTGAGCCTGTATTGGCAATAGCTGCATACTCACTATCCTCTAGGGTAGAATTTTAGGTTCTAATACTATACAATGTAAAAGAATTTTAGGTAAACCTAGGTAATAAGGAGAGCCTCTTAGGGGGTAGCATGCATAATCGTGCTATACGCAGAGCTACTTGTAGTTAACGACATAAGGCTACAAATATGTTAGAGATACAGAGTAATAGTGATTCTGTGCAGTCGCATGTGATAAAACACCTTGAATATGGAAAGGATTTTAAGCAATGCGCAGTTGGAAAATGAGGGGTGGTTTTGTAGTAGAATAAGATGGTGAGATCAAGGGGTCATCTCACAATGACAGATGTTAAATCAATCACCTCCCCAAATAAATCGATCACTTTTACAGAGTATTCTGTAGATTCTTTTCTTTTTCGGTTATGGTCGACATACTCTCTAGCAGAAGGAGGCAACTCAGCAATTAACTTTCCATTGCGATAGAGTTGAAATCCTACCATGTCAGTAACTGAAGTAGACAAGGTCCACTTTAGAGTATTAAAATACTCAGTTTCAGTTAAAAATCGATTGTGTCCTTTTACACCCATAAGTGAGAGCTGAGAGAGAGGGGCTTCAAACGCAAAAGCAATTGTATGTAAGTTATCCACTGTTGGTAGTGAGTAGATTAAATTTCCCGTATTGATATCAATAATATAGAGATCTCGAGGGTTAGTGTTCCCCCAATCACCTATAGCCCAAAATTCCCAGGTTTTTGGGTTGAATTTCCCATGATGAGCAACATCTGTAGGTACATTAAATGTTCCCACTTGTGTCGGTTGACCATCAACCAGACTAACAGTATAGATGGGTTGAGGATTGTACTGATTGAGTAGGTATAATACGCCAGACTGGTTAAAATCCAGGCTCATTCCTCGAGTACTTAGACCCGCATCGGGATATTGTACAAAGGTCCCGTCTTCCTTATCTATAGCTACTAGGTCGTCCTGAGGTCCAGGTGAGAACTCGATCCAACCATAAAGCTGACCATCTGAATTGCATGCAAGACACACTATAGGATTGGGCCAGTTGCTCCCAACTGGTGTACCCGCTCCAGTTTCTCGATCAATAATTACCAATCCTTGAGGAAAATTTGGATCATTGCTTGAGGTCGTTCCATATAAATTGTATGTCGTAGGATCGAAGGCTAAACCATTCAATCGATAACCAATCTCTCCAATCGTCTCTCTGACACCACCTGTATCCTGATCGAGAATCACAAGAGTGGTCATCGGTGCATCTTGGCTTCCTTCTCCCACCGTTCCATATAGAAAATAGTTTACTGAAAAAAGACTAGATGCAAAAAACACAAAGAAAAGCAGCAAAAAAAACTGCCTCCCTTTACAATACAAGATAGATATAGGGTGTAAAGTCATATGCACTGTCCTCGAGGCGAAATTTCTCACTTTCTAAGCAATTCTAAATGAATAAAAAAATATATTACAAACAAATTTTCTTAGAAGAAGTATTATTGGATGACACGGCAGCGGTCGTGTTCACTATATTCCTTGCGGACTTGGGCAAGCTCTTTTGGATCGGGAGGGCACTTTTCTAGTCCCCAGATTTTTTTGGCATAGTTGTTGATAGAAACATCGGCGGAAAAGGATCCCATCCCCGCCATGTTATGAATTGCAAACTCAGCCCAACGGGAGGGTTCTAAGTAAAGCTCTTCAACTTTCTTTTGGGTATCGTAATAAGCCATGAGATCATTGAGCACAAAGAAGCGATCGGAACCTCCTGCGATGAGGCTGTTATAAACGGTCATGAGTGCTTCATGTTCAGCGTCATTTTCAACAAGGGACCGGTTTTTTAATGCATCCACAACCTGTTGAATTTTATTATTATTTGCATAGATATCTAGAGGATTATAGCTATGGGCGCGTTGCATTTCGAGGTTCTCATTGGAGCTTGCTCCAAACATAAAGGGCCACCACGCGTCTGTCACCTTTTCTCTCATCTCGACATTGGCACCATCATCGGTTGCGATCGTCAAAGCGCCATTGACTGAAAATTTCATATTCCCTGTTCCGGAGGCCTCCATCCCTGCTGTTGAAATCTGCTCTGAAAGGTCCGTTCCAGGAATGATCACTTCAGCTTTCGAGACGTTATAATTTTCAATATAGACAATTTTGATGCGCTTTCCTACCTCGGGATCTTGATTGATTTTTCGAGAGAGGCAGTAGATTAGGCGGATAATGCTTTTTGCAACAAGATAGCCTGGTGCTGCTTTCCCCCCAAAAATCGCAAATCTCTTGATGCGGTGCGACTCTGGATTTTCCTTGATTTCGTAGTAGAGCATCAGTAGGTGGAGCGCTTTCATGAGCTGCCTCTTATACTCGTGAATGCGTTTGATTTGGACATCGAAAAGCGCATCGGGGCCAAGGAAATTTTGCTCTGCAAAACTTTTCCCAGAGCCGTGACGAAACTCCATATCCTCTTCAATCATTTCAAGAAGGCGCTCTTTATTTTTTTTCTTGATCTCGAGGAATTCTTTTTGTGTTTGGGGGTCATTTGCATAATCAGCGATCCGGGCAATCTCTTCAAAATTGGTGATCCATCCATTTCCGATCCGTTTTTCTAGAAACTCTACAAGAAGGGGATTGCAATAGAGGAGCCAGCGCCTTTGTGTGATCCCATTGGTTACGTTGACAAATTTATCGGGATACATCTCGTAAAAGTCTTTAAAGAGAGAGCTTTTTAAGATCTCAGTGTGCAGAGCAGCAACTCCATTCACTTTATGGGAGCCATAAATCGCAAGGTTTGCCATCTTTACCTGGCCCCCTTCGATAATCGACATGCGACGGACCCTATCCTCATCTTTTGGGAAGGCAGTGCGTACATCGGTGCAAAACTCCTGATTCAATCTCTGAAGGATTGAGTAGTGGCGCGGAAGGAGTTCATTCATACGCTCGGCATTCCACTCTTCAAGGGCTTCTTTAAGAACTGTATGATTTGTATAGGCACAGCAGGTACGGACGATTTCCCATGCCTTGTCCCAAGAGATATCATGCTCTTTTGTTAGAAGATGAATAAGTTCTGGGATAATAAGTGCGGGGTGGGTGTCATTAATTTGGATGCGCACTACGTCGGCAAACTGATCTATATTGGAGTAGATTTCTTTATACTGGTTGACTATGTCTTGAAGAGAGGCTGAGACAAGTAAAAATTCCTGTTTGAGTCGAATGCGCTTTCCCGCTTCGTGGTTGTCATTAGGATAGAGAACATCTGTAAGACTCGTATTTTCACTTGCTTGCCCTATTTCTCCTGCATTATACCGTTGCAATTGAAAATTGCGGGGAGATTCCTTGGTTGACCAAAGACGAAGAGTGAGCACAGAAAAATTAGGATCGGGGCTATACCCGATAATCGGGAGGTCATAAGGAAGGGCTCTTACCTCTTCATAATCGATCAGGTCGTAGATTTCATCTCCGTGACTGTTTTTGCGTGGGACAGGCTTTCCTGCGAAACGGACAGGAACTGCATGGGTATCACGACGAAATTCCCAAGGGTTAGGTGTGAGTAGCCAGCAATCTGGGCGCTCGATCTGCACCCCACAGATCAATTCTTGATCAAAAATTCCGTATTGATAGCGCATTCCATAACCCATTGCTGGGTACTGGAGTGTTGCAAGAGAGTCCATAAAACAAGAAGCTAAGCGGCCGAGACCTCCATTCCCAATCCCAATATCATGTTCCATACTAGCAACTGTGACAATATCTCGATTGAGTCGTTTTAAAATCTGTTTTACAAAATCAACAGCACTGATGTTGGTGATATTATTTCCAAAAAGGCGGCCAGGCATATACTCCATCGATAGGTAGTAGAGTCTTTTGAGTCCTGGCTTTTTAAATGTATGCGTAGTGGCGGTCCAGTTGATCATGATCTCTTCGCGCAGTGATGTGCAGAAGGCCCGGTAAAATTCATCATCATTTGCTTCATCAGCAGTCCGTCCCATGGTAGTGATGAGGTAATGACGGACTTTTTGTGCTACGGTCTCAGCTTGAAGTTCTAGTGGGGTCATGAACTAATATCAATCCTTGCATGAAAATTCATAATTTTGTGTTAACACAATTATGAAAAGATGGCACGAATCAAATAAAAAATTAATATGCAGACGATAGCACTCGAGGGAATTGTGATGATCCACGAAAGAACAATATCTCGAAGCACCCGTATATTAAGGGCAGAAATTCCTCGTGCAAGGCCGACACCAAGCACTGCTCCAACAATACAATGAGTCGTAGAAATAGGGAGACCAAATTTTGAGGCAACAAGTATTGTGATCGCTGCTCCAAACTCGGCGCTAAAACCCCGTGTTGGCGTGAGTTCAGTAATTTTTCGGCCAATAGTTTCCATGACTCTCCATCCCCAAGTGGCCAATCCAACAACAATCCCAATACCTCCCATAGCAAGGAGCCACGCTGGAACGTGAGAGGTCATTGAAAGCCCCCCTTTTCGGATGATCTCAAGAGCTGCTGCAACAGGGCCAATGGCGTTTGCAACATCATTCGCACCATGGGCAAAGGCAACATAGGCAGCACTCAGGATTTGAAGCGATGCAAACATTTTTTCGACAATTTTATAATCGGAACTTCCAGTATAAAGGTTTGAGTGTTCCCGCACTTCTTTTGCGTAGTCTTCTACGTCCCGAAGGATTCGGGAAACCTGGTCGCGTCGGTCCCCTTTGCTAGTGAGCTTTACCCGTTTCAAGTGGCGGGCGGCTTTGTTCAAGCTAAAGACTTGTTGCGAAGTATTTGCTGAAACCGCTTGCTCCTGAGGAAGGTAGACTTTTCTGAGGACAAAAAAACTAATCAAGGCACCAACAAGGCCGATGCCGCAACCAATAAGCAGCGTTTCGAGATTACTGAATGTGACATGCAAGGATCCCATACCATTCATTAGGACACTCAGTGTGAAAACTAAGAGGACGATAAAGACTAATATGGGGATGAGTTTCCGCGTTGCACTGATTGGGTTCATAGCAAAGAGAATTTTACGCTGCAACGTGCTAAATATCATATAGGCAAAAAGGCCACTAAGCGCCGGAGAAATGACCCAGCTGAGAGCGATCCGTCCCACTTCACTCCAGTGAACTGCATCTACCCCTCCAACAAGTGCGCCGAACCCAATAAGGGCTCCAATGATTGCGTGAGTGGTAGATACGGGCCATCCAAAATAGGAAGCAATCTGTAACCACACCGCTGTAGAGATAAGGGCCGACAACATCCCAAAGAGGAGAATTTGCGGGTTGTGGGCAAAGATGTCAGGATTGATGATCCCTTGTTGCATTGTGCGAGAGACATTTCCTCCTAAGAAAAACGCTCCACAAAATTCCAAGATGCCTGCAATGATCACCGCTTTGAAGAGGGTTAAAGCGCCAGAGCCTACCGATGTCCCCATTGCATTGGATACATCATTGGCTCCGATGTTCCAAGCCATGTAAAAGCCGGCGAGCAGAACAAGAACGGTCAAAATTGTTTCGACAGACATACTATTTTAGCTCTAGGATCATACGAATTCGGTTTGCAAGTTGTTCGGAGATGTGGGAGATGGCATTGATCTCCTCAACAAGGCGGGTATAAAGATAAAACACTGGGGTTTTCACCGATTCTGCAGACTTAAAAAAGTCTTTCAAGAGGGCGTGCTTCATCTTATCTGCTTCATACTCAAGACGGGAAGTTTGCTCCACAATTGTCTTCACTTTTTCTGCTTCAAGCCCTCCAAAAGTAGACTCTAAAAGTTCATGAAGTTCTTTTATGATATTTCGGGCATCCCAAAAAGCCTCCATGTTTTTCTTAAAAAGGCTATCAAGATGATCACACAAATCACCCAATTCTTTTGTCGGATAGAAAAGAAGGAGTTCCCCAATATCTTCTGCCTTATCGGCAATATTATCCTGTATCGACAAAATATCGAGGAACTGTCCACGATCGATTGGAAGGAATAAACTCTTCGGCAAGTGATTCCGAATATCATTTTTTGTAAGATCTGCTTCGTGCTCTAATTTGCAAAGTTCTTTAACAAGCTTTTCCAGTTCTTCAGGACTTTTATTTTTTAAATTATTGAAGATCTCGGTGAGCTTTTTCATACAGCTACTCACCTTCTTCATATGAGACTGAAGAGGGTGGAAGGGAGACTTTCCAAATAGGCGAGCAATGGTTGTGAGCATGAAACTCTCATTATTTTTTTGCTTCTTCAAATCGTATCAAAAAATATCATTTAGTGGTATGATAATCGAATGAAAGTATTGCAGATTGTAGCTGATGGGAACCCTGGTGGTGGGACCACCTTCGTTCTTGAAATGATTGATTCTATAGAAAATCCCATCCTTATCACTCAAAAAGATTCCTATTCCTTAGGGGCTGCGGGCAGTATTCCTAAATATGGGGTCAATTTTTTTACAACGCGATTTGATATACGCATTCCGTTGAAGATGCGGCGCATCATTGATGAAGTAAATCCTGATCTTATCCACGTCCATGGAGGAAGAGCCGCATTCTTTCTTAGCTTTGTCCCAAAGAAATGCCCCATTGTTTATACGATTCATGGTCTTCATGGCATCTACAAAGGAGTGCCGCTTAGCAAATGGGCGCAGAGAAGAGCCATTAAGAAAGCAGACCTTACTGTCTTTGTCTCTAAAGGAGAAGAAGATGTTGCGCTTAGACATGATCTAATGAGAGGATCAAACCATTGCGTGATTCCCAATGGAATCGACAGGCTCAAATTGCCTAAAAGGCAGCCTCCAAAGGAAAAACTTCTTGTCTTTGTGGGAAGTGTTACCCCTGTCAAAGATCCACTTTTCCTCCTTAAGGTTATGGAGATCCTTGGACCCAAAGGGTACCATCTTAAGGTGATCGGAGGAGGCGAACTTGAGGAGAAAATGAAAGGGAGTTCCTACGTTACTGTTACAGGGAGATTGCCACGCGAGGATGCTCTCAAACAGCTTGCTGAAGCAGAAGCCGTCTTGATCCCCTCTGTTTGGGAAGCCTGCGCCCTTCTTCTTCTCGAAGCTATGGCGATGGAGATCCCCATCATAGCCTCTCGTATTTCTGCTTTTGAAGAGGTGGTTGAACCTGGTCCACTCGCGACCCTTATCGATCATAAAGATCCCCAAAAATATGCTGAAGCAGTCCTTGCAAAGGAAGATTACACGAAAGAAGCAAAAAAACGGTTTGAAGAAAAGTACCTCTGGGAAAGGTGTATGAACAGTTATAAAGGGATTTATCAAAACCTACTGTCCATATAGATTTAGGAAGGTTGCTTCAATAACGCTTCATATATCCGATCCTGTTTTCAACTTCCCAATCTATATTCTGGTTGATGTAAAGAAAATCCTCATTTTTGAAGGGGAAATAGTCCTGTTTTACATAAATCGAGTTATGGGGATATCCTTTGTAATGTAAAACTGGAGTGAAATCACGACTTTTTTCTAATTCATAAAAATCTGCGATAAAATCAACAAACTGCTTCGGATGTTTTGACACTTCTTCATATTTAACAAGGCAAAAATTACTTGCCAAATTAGCGATTTTTAAATAATTAATAGTCTTATACTTTCTTAGTTCTAATACATTCTTAAAAGGAGCTCCTGTATAAGGGTTGAATCCATCGATCTGGGAGCAGTCTTTGCTACGCCACTCACTACTAATAAAGTGGAAGAACCCGTTATTTGTTAGCTCAGGAGAAACATGGTGGGGATTCAAATAGAAACTTCTTAACCAGTCGTAGGGGTTTCTTACGATAACAATAAATAAGTACTGCTCAGAACCTTCTAGAGTTATCATACGATTGGGAAGATTAAAAGGCTCTTTATCTAAAGGTGTTTCAAACCAGCAAAGAAAGTGCTTCCACCCAAAAGAGTGAAAATTCGGATGTATTTTAGGGAAGTTTGCTTTGATGAGATTTTCTAAAAAATTGGTTCCTGAACAACGCTCTCCACAAATTTGGATCCCTATAATTTCCTCCCCAGTTCGATGATTATCATCATTCTGAAAGCTCGCCATAAGTGAACTAGAAAAGATAAAGGCTAAAGAGAGTGCTCGCAAAAACATCATAAAATTTCTCCTTTTGAATAAGGGTTCCCTCGTCTTTCAAAGGAAAGTATTATGACTCAAAACAAGTTTTATAAGGAATGAATAATAGGAGGCTTTATGCAAAAATAAGCTTGCATTCCTGCTCAGTGAGCTCTCGCCATTCACCTTCTTGGAGAGGGCCTAGGCGGAGGCCGCCGATCCGAATGCGGGAAAGCGTTAGGAGGGTAAGGCCAGCATTTTGAACCATGAGGCGGACCTCTCTTTTCTTTCCTTCTTTGACGGTGACTTTAATCGTTCCACGCCGCACCTTTGTGACTTTCACGGGGCGGACCCACTTCCCTTCGATTAAAGTTCCCTTCGAAAGTTCAACGAGGTGTTCATGGGTAATCTCTTGCTGAGTTTTTACCAGGTATTCTTTACTGAGATTGTTCGAGGGGTGGATGACTTTTTGGGCGAAGTGGCCATCATTGGTGAGAAGGATAAGCCCTGTAGTGTCGCGGTCGAGGCGGCCAATGGTGAACAATCGGTGTTTCAATTCTGCAAAAAGGTCGATCACCAGCTTTTTTGTTCCCATCCGTTTGTTGGAACAGATGTAACCCTTTGGTTTATTCAAAATGTAGTAAACCTTTTCGTCCTTGAATTCGACACGCTCATCATCGACATAAACCTTATCGGTTTTTGGGTCTACAATGGTCTGGGGAACGGTTACAATTTCTTCATTGACCCGTACCTTTCCATCAAAGATAAGATGCTCTGCTGCGCGCCGAGAGGCAACGCCAGCACAAGCTAAAATTTTACTTAAACGATTTGCTTCCATGCAGGCATTATAAAAAACGTACCCTAATAAGGCAATCTATTCTATGATGGAGGGTATGAAAAAAGGTGCAAAACTCATTCTTCTTAGGCATGGAAAGTCAGAGTGGAATCAAAAAAACCGCTTTACAGGCTGGGTCGATGTCCCTCTTAGTAAAGCAGGTGTGATCGAAGCTCAGAAAGCAGGACAGCGGATCAAAGACATTGATTTTGACGTGATCTTTATTTCAACTTTAATGCGTGCTCAAATGACTGCAATGATTGCAATGAGCGAACATGAGAGTGGGAAAACCCCCGTTATTCTCCACCAAGGGAAAGGGGAGCATGCTGAGTGGGGAAATATTTATGATGAGAAAGCCCAGGAGAACTGTATCCCTGCTATTGTTGCTTGGGAGATCAATGAGCGAATGTACGGAGAACTGCAGGGGCTTGATAAAGATGAAACCCGAGCAAAGTATGGCGCTGAACAAGTAAAAATTTGGCGACGGAGTTTTGATGTCCCCCCTCCAAAAGGTGAAAGCCTTGAAATGACTGCCAAAAGATCGATCCCTTATTTCAAAGAAAAAGTACTCCCTTGCCTCCAGGAAGGGAAAAATGTTCTTATTTCAGCTCATGGGAACTCCCTTCGATCGATCGTTATGTACTTAGATGACCTCTCTAATGAAGAGGTTCTCAATCTTGAAATCCCTACCGGTGAACCCATCTGCTATCATTTTGAGGGGAAGACCTGGGAAAAACAGACCTTAGACTGATGGAATCGATTTATCTAGACAACGGCACCATAGCGCGTCCTTCTTCCCATCTTATAAATCAGATGCAACCCATACTTAAGAGACACTGGCAGTCCGTTTGTGCCCCCTATCTAAAAGGAAAAGAGCCTTTTGTATCGATCGAACGCTCCATTGGGGATCTACGCGCTTTTGTCGGCGCCCATCCCAGGGATACTTTTCACTTTACGTCTTCAGGGAGCGCTGCGATTGCAGCTGTTTACCAAAGTGTTTATATCGACCACATTGTTGAAAGTGGAAAGAATCATATTCTCACAACGGCTGCCGAAGAAGCACCGATCCACCTTCTTGGAAAACATTACGAAAAACTCGGTGTTGTTCAAAAAACAATTCAACTGAGCGAAAATGGACAGGTGACGCGGGAAGCCTTGGAGGCTGCGATTTCTCCAAAAACGGGACTCGTTTCCATTTCATGGGCGAACAGTTTAACCGGAGTGATTCACCCCATCTGGGAACTTGCGGAAATGTGTCGAGAAAAGGGAATCCTTTTCCATGTTGATGCTTCTCAAGTTCTTGGAAAACTTTACTTTAAGTTTGAAGAGCTTCCTCTTGACTTTCTCACCTTTGATGGTCCAGTTTTGCATGGGCCAAAGGGGAGTGGGGGAGTTTTTATCCGTCGCGGGATAGACTTTACACCAGCCTCCCTCGAAGGAATGGAAGGGGCAGACCTCAATACACCAGCTCTGATCGGTTTGGGAATTGCGACTGAGGAGATGAGTGAAGCCTTTGATCATCTTTCTCTTGAAACGGCGCGCCTTCGTGATAAATTAGAAGAGGGGATCAAGCTTGCGATTCCTGAAGTAAAGCTCTTATACAAGGAGGCCGAACGCCTCCCCAATGTTTCGGCAATTCTTTTCCCAGGGGTTCATCATGAACTTCTTGCTTTTCACCTTCGCGAAGCTGGAGTATTTGCTTCCTTTGGAGGAGGTCAGAAACAAAAGCTCGAGTATTTAGTAAGCGACCCCTGCGCTCTTTCATTTAGTTTGTCGCGGGAAACCACTGAAGAAGAAATCGACCGTGCCCTCGGAATCATCATCGACTCTGCGCAGAGATGCAAGACCTTTTCTAAAGAGGTTGTTTTATGAAGCCCTACCCGTGGAATGACTATAGCCATCTCCTTATCGAAAGGATCTTAAAGCCTCGCAATCTGGGACGCTTCAATGAAAATGCTGGCGCTCTTCAAGAGATGCGGGTTGTAACAGGGAGGGTGGAAGCGCAAGGGAATATCCTGATCATGTCTCTTGTGGTTGATGAAACGGATGGGATTGTTGCCGACGCTAAATTCCAGGCTTTTGGAGAAACCGCCCTCATCGGGGCTGCCGATGCGGCTTGCGAAGTTCTCCTCAGAAAAAATTATGATCAAGCGCGCCGTCTTTCCGCGGATTTGATCGACCGCAAACTCCGCGATTTCACAAATATCCCAGCTTTCCCAAAAGAAGTTGATACTCATCTCAATCTGGTTCTCGCGGCTATTGAAGAAGCCGCTGAAAAATGCTCAGATATTCCCTTGAAAGACCCTTCAACTTCTCCTCCCGTTCCTTCTCAGTTAACCGGAGAAGGAGGCCATCCCAATTGGCACCTATTTTCCCCAGACGAAAAGCTTGATCATATTAAAGAAGTGATACGTGACGAAATTCAACCTTATATCGAACTCGATGCAGGGGGTATTGAAGTCTCTGCCTTGAATGATGAAACTGAAGTGGTGATTGCATATCAAGGAGCATGTACAACATGCCCCTCTTCAACAGGTGCGACGCTTGAGGCGATCCAGCAGATCCTGCGCTCAAAACTTTCACCGTCTCTGCAGGTAAAGCCAGATCTCTCCCTTCTTAACTACTGAGCTCATCTTGGAGAGCAAAAAGAGAGCTTTTAAACTCGGCAAGCTCAGGAAAGAGATAGCATCCGATATATTTTTCATCGAGAGCTTTTAGCTCCTTATTGACGAGATCAAGAGCTTCTCCCTTTTTCCCTTCATCAATTTTGTCTTGGATTGCCTGCAGAGCTGCTTTAAACTGCTCTGTGATTGGGTCAGCAATATTGCTCATTGGTTTTTCGATACAAACGGAGGGCTCCTCAATTTGTAAAGTGTTTAATTCAATAAAATCGTTCCCTTCAATTTCCATAATGGCTCCCTTGTTAGGGGCTCATTATAAGGGATTTTGTAGAAAATGGGTAGAGGAACAAAGAGAATAGATGGTAACATGTTCTCCATTTTAAAGTTATGGAGATATCTTAATGAGCATTGAAGCAGTAGAAAGTGTAAGTAATAGTTTGAATAGTGGAGAGGCTTACGCAGGCACTGACAAGCATCTAGACGAAGCAGTCGCTTCTTATCAAAACCCAGGACCCCATTCAGGAATGACGCGACTCGCTCAAGAGGAGCAGCTTCAAGTGAGCACAAACCGCAACCTGCGCCTCATTTCCTTAAAGGCAAAGAGTGCTGAGCTTGAAACGCGTATTTTAAATCAACCCCATACGTTTCAGCATGATGAAGGGTATCTACAGATGATAGCAAAAATCGCTCCATTGGATCCTCAGTTTGCAAAAACGCTGGCTGGGAAAATCGATTGGGAAAGATACAAAATCCCAGGGTATATCGAAGTTTCTAAGCATCAAGATGCGGACAGTGCTCGCGACACACTTGCTGAAGCAAAGGAGGTGATCAAAGACGTATTTTGGCTTTATCCGGAAGCTGGGCTTCAACTTTACGAAGAACAGAAAAGACGGGGATTTCCAGAAGCTATAGAAACAGCGCAAGCTCTTTACAATGATTTAGAGGAAGATATAGATCCAATCTATGAAAATTTGAATGACTTCCTGAACCTAGCAATGGTAGAGTTAAGCCTTCAAAAAGCAGAGGTTAGGTCCTCACTTTCTATGGCGTTTAATCTTGCGAAAAAGAAAGTGGATAAGGAAGATCCGGTCCTTTTTCCCTACTCTTTAGAAAGGTTAGGGGAATATGCTGCGCAGGCTCAACTCCCTATAGCTCGAGATGTGGTTGGGCTTTTCAAGGAGACCATTCATAGAATCGAGAGGGGGGATTATGATCAAGCTGAATATAAAGAGTATTGGCCTGAATCGACAAAACTAAGGGTGTGGGAACAATTGATCAAGATGGATGCGCGTTGTCCTTTTCTTGCCTCTGAGCTACATGAAGATTTAAAAACATGCACTCAGGTGATTTTAGAATGCGCGAAAAATCATCCTGAAGAAAAATTTTATTATGACTATATGTTTCTTAAGCTTGCAAAAACTCTTGCTTCTTCGCATTCTGAACTTGCAAAAACACTGATTCCATTCATTAAAAATCCCCGATTTCAGTTTGAGGGATTGATTGAGATTTTCCGGGGAGAAGCCGTCTTTGCAGGGTATGATAAAGCGAAAGGTTTTGCTGAATTAGAAATTTTATACAAAAATGACTTTGCTAATGATTGCGATCTTTCTGTTCAACTCTTCTGCGCGGCAGCGGAGCATGTGGGAATGGACCAAGCAACTCAGTTTCTTAACAGGGCAAAGTATCTTATGCAGGAAGATTACAGCGAAAGTTATAAGTTTTCATTATGCCAGAAGATTCTGCAAGCAGAGGTAAAATACTCGTTAGAGAGTCGCAGGGACACATTGAAAACTCTATATGCGCTCGGGAAAAACCCTGGAGTAGATTTATCAAGGGCTCTTGAGACGATTATTGATGCAGAGTTGTCACTTATTTAATACGAGCTGTAGGACGGATCTCTTCTCGTATATGAGGGATCAAACTCTTCGCGCGTGACGATAAAAGAGTCGAGCGGTTTTCCTAAAACCATATCATTCTCTATCAGTCCTTTTGCGCGGAGATGATCGACCAACTCCTGCTTTAGGTGCTCGTCGACAACGACGATTTGTTCAATAAATTGCGGAGGGATGCGCTCTTTCACCATGATTTCATGGCTGACATGTCTTTTTGTAAGAGAATTCACAAGTTCAAAAATTGTAGGGCGGTTTTCGTAGTTGGCGTGAACGCGATCCCCAAAGCTATCGTAAAAGTATTGATATGTTCCAGTGTTCAGAACTTCCTTTGAAAGGATGATGTGCATATTGGAATAATAGCCTCCATCAAACTGCTCGCTTGTGTTTGACAGGATCTGAATAAAGACCGAGTCATCAGATCCGACCTCCGCATCATCTTCATTTGATATACCGATTTCTCCCAGTTCAAGACGACGGCGAAGCTCTTGAGAAAGGAGTCCTAACTTCAAGATATTTGCCACTTGAGGGACTGAGTTATCTCCTGTCATGGCTGTCATCAAGCGCAAAGGGCGGGTGGTGGTTGTTAATAGATCCGTAACAGGAGTTGTGATCCGTTTTCTTCCCGGAAGAATTTCTGCTTCCCCCATTTTTGGCAGGTAGTCATTAAGGATCATTTTCATTGGGGGTGCTAATTCGATAATATGCCTTTTTAAATTGGCAATGGCCATCGTAAAAAGGTCGTTAGATCGCTCAAAACGGGTGGCTTCCTTAGGGAAAAAAGTGCGAAAAAGAGTGGCTATTTTCATTCGCTCGTGATCAGCAGGAGAGTTGGGGACTAAGACTTTTTGAAGCCCAAGAATAGCGAGGATTTTATGGAAGGTTGCTAAGTCTTGTTGCGTCGTTTGAACCACGATATGGCGTGAATGGTTGGGGAACTGCCCCTTCGCATTATTCCCGATGTAGATCGCTCCTAAGGGATGCACAGAAATCTTTAGACATTTTGCATCAGGGGAGAGGATGTGTCTCGGAAAGAGAGGGTCTGATAATTTTGCATCCTCAACCTCTACTTTTTCAATAGATGAGTGTTGTTCTAGAATGTGGTAGGGGATGGCTTCTCCATGATCGAGGTTGTGAGAATAGTGGCGGATAATTCGTTCAAGAAAAAGGCGGGCAACGGTATTCACCTTAAAATCAAGCAGAGTCCACTCTTTATCTTCGATTTTTCGGGTTTGGAAACAGAGATTTCCTCCCTTGATGAGTCCTTTGCCAAATCCATGGAAGTGAGATCCAAAATCACATACCACGTTTTCTGCATTTTCTATCCGGACAACATGCTTCCCCATTTCTCCAGGCAGGTCATATAATGGATGTTTTCCAAAATCAGGTATTTCAAAATCGGTAATTTCGTCGACTTCCATTTGAACTCCATTCCTTTAATTAATCGGCAATAGTATAAACGCTTTTCAAATAAAAAAATAGATAAATAAATGTTAATGCTACTACACTGCTTCCTCCCTAAGATGAGGAGATGAAGATGTCGATTGAAGCGATAGATAGTGATATAAATATTTTGAATTTAGGAGTTTCGGATACGTTTCCTATAGAAGCAAATGACGAAGCGGTTGCAACCTATCAAGATCCTGGGGCGTACTCTGGGACGGTCCGTCTTGTTGAAGAAGAGCGGTTGCAGCGCGCGATTTCTCCTAACCTCCGGGAAGATCCACTAAAGAAAAAGTGCGCTCTGCTTGAAAAACGTATTCTTGATAATCCCTATAAATTCTATCACGATACTGCTTACCTAAAAATGGCAGAAAAACTTGCTCCCCAAAATCCCCAACTCGCAAAGGAATACGTTGCAAAACTCGAATTTTCTGTAACCCAAGCCGAGGGTTACATCATGGTTTCAAAGTTTGAAGATGGGGGGATTGCGCGCGAAACGTTGACGAGGGCTAAATGGGCTTTAGGGGAAGGAAAGTATCTCTACCCTAAAACAGTTATACAAATCTATGAAGAAGAACAGAGAAGAGGTTTTGTTGATTCTGACAAGACCTTGGAAAAACTCTATCAACAGCTCATTATATGGTCAGATCCATCCCAAGGGATGATTTTTCAGATCCTTGATTTGGCGAGATTCGAACTTAAGTATCAGAAGCCTGAACTTCCCTGCACTCTGCATATTGCCTATGAGATGATCATGAAAAAAATGGGGGATATGAAACCCTTAATGCTGCATCATTACTTATCAAAGCTTGGAAAATATGTGGGAGAGGCCAAGCATCCTCTTGCAAATAAAGTAATGATGTCTCTCCGCGAAAGCATCCAGAACTTGCTTGAACACAAGTCTGATCAGGAATATTTCCCGGGGCAATATGGAATGCATGCGTGGAAAGATTTGATTGTCATGCAGGCGCAGCACCCCTACTACTTTCAAGAACTAAAAGAAGACTTTCCCAAATATCTTCTCCGCATCCAGGCATTAAAAGAACAATACCCTAAACATCGGACGGAATATGACTTTTCCCTCTATCTTCTGGTTATGGATCTTGCAAAATATAACCTTTCGTTTGCCAAAGAAGCGCGCGCAGATATTAAAGACTCTTCTTGGAACTTCCAGGCAGCGATTGAAATTTTTCAAAACGGAAAGGGCTCGTTAGAAGAATTTGAGAGCCTCGAAACGCGATTAAAAGCTGAGTTTTCAGAAGATAGTTTTCTCTCTCTTAGACTATTCACTGTTGCGGCAGATGCATTTGGCTTAGAGAGAGCAATGCCCTTACTGGAAAGTGCAAAAGATTTGGCTCTTGCTCAGCCAGAGGATTCAAGGCATTGGGTGTATCAAAACATCTTAGAAGTTGAAAACAAATACAATCTTGAAAGCCGGAAAGAAACTTTAAAGGCTCTCTATAATTGCAGAGGCGCTGACCTCTCCCACGCTCTTTTGCCGATTATTGAAGCAGAGCTGTCTTTGATAGGAAGCAATTAGGAGTGTGATCAGCGATTAAGCCGGCTGCTTGCAGGTATGAATAGATAATTTTGGGGCCGACAAAAGAAAACCCCCGTTTTTTAAGTGCTTTGGAGATCTCGATGCTTTCAGGTGAAGAGCTCCGCATTTCCAGATAGGGGAGAGGAGCGCCTTCCACAAATTTCCAAATATAGGAATCAAAAGACCCTTCCTCTCCTTGAAGGGTTAGAAAGCTGCGGGCATTTTTTCGAATGGAGAATACTTTTAACTTATGCCGAATGATTCCCGAGTCTCGAGCCGCAGTTAGGAGCTGATTATCTGTCATAATCGCAACTTTTTCTGGATCGAATTGATGAAAGATTTTGCGATAAGCATCTCGCTTCTTTAAGACGATCTCCCACGAAAGTCCTGCTTGTTGCCCCTCTAAACAGAGAAGCTCAAAATGCTTTTGATCATCATGAATAGGGCGCCCCCACTCCGTGTCGTGATAGGCAACAAGGAGTGGGTTTGAATTCTTAGCCCAAGTACAGCGGTCCTTCATTTTTTGATTTCACCCGAGCTGATCGTTTGGATCTCACCATCTGGCAGGAGGAGATTGAGACGACCATCAGGATTTAAGGAATGGAGAGTTCCTGAAATTGTATGACTATTTTGTTTGAGAGTAATGGGCATCCCTTTATGGGTAAGAAGTGCATCGTAACTCATGTAAAAGGGTTTGAACCCATCCCTTTTATAGAGGTTGTAATCGTCGATAAAAAATTTATCGAGGGTTTTGGTTAAGGCTTCGCGGTTATGTTCTTTTCCCGTTTCAGTCATTAAGGAAGTTGCGGGTTGATCGACGCTGTCGAGGAGTTTCTGCGGCATATTGATATTAATACCAGTTCCTAAAACCACCCCAAATTTACCCTGAAGATCAATTGTTTCGCAAAGGATCCCAGAGATTTTCTTTTGATTGACGAGAACATCATTGGGCCACTTGATCTGGGGTTTCAGCCCTTCCTTATTGAGAAGTTTAGCAATAGAGAGGCAAAGAATCTGCGCTAAATTGTTGAGATCCATGGGATTTTTATTTGAAGTGAAATAATAGGTGAGATAGATGTTCATTCCCTTTGGAGAAAGCCATTCCCTCTTAAAACGACCCCTTCCCTTTAACTGCTCATCTGCAGTAATTCTTGTAATCTCATCCTGCTCAAACTGCTCATAGTTTTCCTTGGCATAAGTGTTTGTTGAATCGATAGTATCAAGATGAATTGTGGTGACTTTTTCTACCATAATAACTCCAAATATTAGAGAATACGCATATGTGGAACCATCAATATTTAAAGCGTATTGACTTTAGAACTCTTCCGATCATCGCCATTTTAATGGTGATGAGCATCTTGATTATTGCGTCAACCACCTCTGAGGTCCAAATTACTGGAGAAGATTTCTTCTTTACTCCTACAGTCAAAAATCAGATCCAACGTTTTGGCGTTGGAATCCTTTGTTATCTGTTTTTCGCAGGCCTCGACTACCATAAACTCCGCGAGTGGGCCTGGATTCTTTACATTGGGACCATTTTACTTCTCTTCGGTCTTTTTTTTACAGAATCTATTCAACACGTTCATCGTTGGTACCGCATTCCTTTTGTTGGAGGAACTCTGCAACCCTCTGAGTATGCTAAACTTTCTCTCGTTCTTACCTTGAGTTGGTTTCTTGAAAAAAAGGGGAGAAACGTGGGGGACTGGAGAACTTTTTTTCAAGCCTCGCTTATTGTTTTCATCCCGTTTGTTCTCATTTTAAAGCAGCCCGACCTAGGTTCTGCAATGGTTTTATATCCTATGACACTGGGGATGTTTTATTTTGGTGGGATCAAACGGAAAATCATAAAAATCATGTCGATTATGGGTGTTGCAGCCTTGGTCTTGATTTCCCTCATCTTCACCGGAATCCTTTCTCATGAAGAGCTCCGTCCTGTCGCAACAAAAGTTTTAAAAGAATATCAGTACGAAAGATTTGATCCAGATACCTACCACCATCAAGCAGCTAAAACAGCGATTGCTCTTGGCGGATATACTGGCAGCGGATTTAAAAAAAGTATGTTTACAGGAAGGCAATTCCTTCCCGCAGCTCATACCGACTCTGTTTTCCCTGCATTTGCAGAAGAATATGGAATTTTTGGGGCTATTTTCATGCTTCTCTTGTTTTTTGGATTGATTTACTATAGTTTTCAAGTAACAGCGGTAGCCAGAGACCATTTTGGGCGGGTTCTTTCCTCCGGAATTGCTGTGTACCTGGCTATCCATGTGGTGATCAACATTGGAATGATGTGCGGCTTTCTGCCCATTACTGGGGTGCCTTTGGTACTTGTAACCTATGGAGGCTCTTCCGTTACATTGACAATGAGCGCCCTTGGTATGTTGCAGAGTGTCTATACAAGAAGGTTTATGTTTTGAAAAAGCATCCATTTATTTTTAAATCCGGTTCATGGATTGGAGAAGGGAAAATCACCCTCTCAATGATGGATGAAGAGCTTGCCTTTTATACACGGTGGAAAGTTCCCGAAGTTGATAAAAAGGGGCGCGTTGACTCTCTCCAAGAAATTCAAATTTCAGGGCTCTCAGATGTGATGCAAAACCAATTCGCCTTTTACGATATCACCCGAAGAGGATTTCATATTGAACTTGAAAACCAATCTCTTGGCAAGGTTGTTGGCAAGGGGATGATCAGTGACAACCTGATTGGTTGGGAGTTTCGTCTTGACCATCTAGGCTTTGAAGGGTTCGAATTTTATGAAAAAGGGGATGCTCCCGGTACATATCTTATGCACGCTGAATATTCCACCAACGATGATTTTCGCACGGTTATCCACGGAAAAATCTGGCGCCCACTCGAAGATCAAAACGAATTAGAAAAAAGTAACTAATCCCTTTATCTAGGAGAATTTAATCTTACAATAATGCGACCTTCAACGTGGATGGCTCTGCTGAATTCACTCTTAATATAATTCAAAGCTTCTTCAGCTACCCCGTATTCCATGGGATCTTTAATAGAGATTGACTTTCCTTTAGGGTCAAAAAATTGAATTGAAGATAGGTCGACCTTCTCTAACACAGCGTCCTGAACCAATGATGCAATAACCGCAAACTTCCCAGGAATCTCTTCTAATTCACTGATTGAAAGTTGCAACGTTGCTTTGCCATTGATCTCCATAGAAATTGTTAAATCAGACATACTACCACCGTTTATGTTTGAAAATATGAATAGATTAACTAGCTGAAAAGTTTTCTGTCAAATTTTCATTCCTTCATTCATTGAATATTGTAACAGATCTGTTGATAATAATATTTACAATGGTTATTAACTAAAAATAGGTAGGTAATTTATGAAGTATATTTTTTTGTTAGGACTTTTGTTCTTGATGGGGTGCGGAGCAAGTGGTGAAATTATGACGCGCGACAAGTATGCTGAAGTTGAAATAGGGATGACAACGCAGGATATTGAAAAGCAATACGGCAAGCCTTACAAAATTGTATCGAAAGGGGAGGGAAAAGAGACCTACGAATACATCGAAAAAATCACTATGGGGACGCAAGTGATTGAGCAGCGTCGTTACTATATTGTGATTGAAGATGGGAAGGTTGTTGGAAAGTACATGAAAGTTTCCAATCCCCCACCATTTGAGGCCATCTATTCAGATGACCCCTATCCTAATTATTGAGGCCACTAGCAATATGTTCCAACAACAGGAGTAGCTAATACAACTCACCCCTGACAGGAACATTCCTATGCAATAGACCTTTGTTGCATTGCAACTCAAGCAAGCTTTGGGCTGAGCTCGTTGATATAAAGAGGGAGGGGCACGGACAAAGCCAAACTACACATTGCTGTCATTAAAAATTCTCTGTTCTTTTTCCGCGCTTAAATGGCAACTGTATAGAGAATAAAAGTCAGTCTAAAAAGAAGGCTAACACTCTCTCTCATAACAGAGGAGAGTGTTAGCTATATAAATTTGTTTAGGCCTTGATTTTGATATCAACACCAGCTGCGACGGGAAGGACTTTAAGTTTGTCGATCGTATCGAGTGTGGGGTTAATAATGTCAAGAAGACGAATGTGAGTACGGATCTCAAATTGCTCTCGTGACTTCTTGTCAACGTGAGGTGAGCGGAGGACTGTATAGATTTCTCGCTTCGTAGGAAGGGGAATCGGTCCAACAATCCGTGCGCCTGTTCTCTTTGCTGTCTCAACAATATCGGCAGTTGAGCGGTCAAGAATGCGCTGGTCATATCCTTTAAGGCGGACCCTTATCTTTTTTCTACTAGGTTCTTTTACCTTCGGTTCTTTTGCCATTTATTGTCTCTTTGTAATTTCTTCTTGGATTTTTGTAGGAACACGTTCAAAGTGGCTAGGCTCCATGGTATATGTAGCACGGCCCGAGCTGAGAGAACGGAGTGTTGTCGAATAACCAAACATTTCACTTAAGGGAACTTCACATTCAAAGAGGACAGCACCTTTTTGACTCCCTTGGTTTTGAATTTTCCCACGACGCCTGTTGATGTCACCCATGACATCTCCTAAATAATCTTCAGGAGTTGTCACAACAACCTTCATTATCGGTTCGAGGATAATAGGCTTACTTTTCTTTGCAGCGTCTTTAATTGCCATTGAAGAGCAAATCTTAAAGGCCATTTCGTTCGAATCAACCTCGTGGAATGACCCAAATACGATTGCCACTTTAACATCAACTAAGCTAAATCCTGCAAGAACTCCATTGGCAAGACCTTCTTCTACCCCTTTGATACATGCTGGAATGTACTCTCTTGGGATAACCCCTCCAACGATCTTGCTAACAACTTCGTTGCCTTTACCCGACTCGTTTGGTTCAATCTCTAAGCAAACATGCGCGTACTGACCACGTCCACCAGACTGCTTTACAAACTTGGTATCTGTTTTTCCAGGTGCGGTAATGGTTTCTTTGTATGAGACCTGTGGTGCACCCACATTTGCCTCAACCTTGAATTCGCGGAACATTCTGTCTTTTAAGATCTCGAGGTGAAGTTCACCCATTCCAGCGATAATTGTTTGTCCAGTTTCCTCGTTTGTTGTGACGCGGAAAGTGGGATCTTCTTCAGAAAGGGAGCCTAATGCTACCGAAAGTTTTTCTCTGTCACCTTTTGATTTTGGCTCAATTGCCATCGAAATCACAGGCTCGGGGAATTCCATCTTCTCTAGAAGAAGAGGATTGCTTTCAGCGCAAAGGGTGTCTCCAGTACTGGTATTCTTCAGTCCAATGATTGCTGCAATATCCCCTGTAAAGAACTCATCGCGATCCTTTCGTTGGTTCGAGTGCATTTCAAGTAGTCTTGAAACACGTTCTTTTTTGCCTTTTGTAGTGTTGATCAGAGTCATCCCTTTTGCAAGAGTTCCTGAGTAAACACGAACAAAAGTTAGGCGCCCGACGTAAGGGTCGGTAACCACTTTAAAGGCAAGCGCAGCAAGAGGACTATCATCTGCAGGCTCAAGTGTGAGTTCTTCATCAGAATCAACATCAATCCCTTTGATCGTTCCTCGATCTAGAGGAGAAGGCATCCATTTTGTTACAGCATCAAGAAGAGGTTGAACTCCTTTGTTCTTAAATGCTGAACCGCAAAGCACAGGATTGAATTTGTTGGTGACAACACCTTTTCGAATGGCTGCGTGAATTTCATCTTCAGTTAAAGTGTCAGGTGCTTCAAGAACCTTCATCATGAATTCTTCATTCGAATCATCAATTGTTGCAAGTTCTTCAAGCAATTTTGCTCGAAGCTCCTGGCATTTTTCTTTCAAATCATCAGGAATATCAGTGGTTTCGAACTCAGCGCCCAGGGTCTCATCTTTAAAGATGTAGGCTTTCATAGAAACAAGATCACACATCCCTAGGAAGTCATTTTCGGCCCCAATGGGGTATTGAATAGGTATGGCATTTGCACCGAGTTTCTCTTGCATGCTCTTAATGCAGTAAAAATAGTCAGCGCCAACGCGATCCATTTTGTTGATGAAAGCAATTCTAGGTACACCATATCTTTCAGCCTGTTTCCATACAGTCTCAGATTGGGGTTGCACTCCATCTACCGCACTAAAGACAGCAACAGCGCCATCAAGGACTCGCAAGGAACGCTCTACCTCAACGGTAAAGTCAACGTGTCCTGGTGTATCAATGATGTTGATCTTGCAGTCTTTCCAATAAACAGTTGTAGCTGCAGAAGTAATGGTAATTCCACGTTCTTGTTCCTGTTCCATCCAGTCCATTGTGGCGGCCCCTTCATGGACCTCACCAATACGGTGTACACGACCGGAGTAATATAGGATTCGCTCTGTACAAGTCGTTTTTCCGGCATCGATGTGGGCCATGATGCCAATGTTACGTACGCTTGCTAATTTATCTTGTGGGGGGCGTTTATTTGCCATTGCGCTTCAGAGGCTCCTTTACCATTTGTAGTGGGCAAAAGCTTTGTTTGCTTCAGCCATACGGTGAGTGTCGTCTTTCTTTTTAATTGTGGTTCCCTGGTTATTGAAGCAATCAGAGAGTTCCGCTGCTAGGCCATCAGCCATGCTCCGTCCCGCTTTCTGTCGGGCACTCGTAATGATCCATTTCATAGCCATAGCCTGACGTCTCTCAGGAGGGATTTCAATCGGCACTTGGTAAGTGGCTCCACCAATTCGGCGAGACTTAACTTCCAAAGTTGGCATAGCATTTTCCATGGCTTGATCGAAAGCGCTTAGGGTATCTTCGGCGCTAACTTTTTTGGAAAATTCCTCAAGGGCGTTGTATACGATTTTGGTCGCAATAGACTTTTTGCCGTGCATCATAACACGGTTGATGAATTTCGCAAGAACGGTGCTATTGTACTTGGGATCAGGGATAGCTTTTCGTTTGGTTGCTCGACGTCTTCTAGACATGTTTCACTTTTCCTTTACTTAGGTTTCTTTGCGCCGTATTTCGATCGGCCTTTCTTTCGGTCTTTAACGGCCGCGCAGTCAAGAGAACCGCGGACGATATGATAGCGAACACCGGGGAGATCTTTCACCCTTCCACCTCTTACGAGGACGATGCTGTGTTCCTGCAGGTTATGTCCTTCACCGCCAATATATGCGATTACTTCCTGCCCGTTAGATAGGCGAACCCAAGCGACTTTACGAAGTGCCGAGTTTGGTTTTTTAGGAGTCTTAGTCTTCACTTGAAGACAAACACCCCTTCTTTGAGGACATTTTTGGAGTGCAGGAGACTTCTTTTTCTTCTTTTTAGGTGATCGTGGTTTACGCACGAGCTGGTTAATGGTTGGCATTGAGGCCTTTACTCCTATTTGTGTTATTGTCGATCCCACAGCGGGACCAAGTCTTACCTAGGTAAAGGAGTAATATATCCTACTGTGCCAATTATTTGCAACAGCCTGCTCGTTTGTTAGCAAAAGGCGACGTGGTTATTAAATTATTAAATTTCACTCGTGTGAAATTATTTTATTCTAAAAAGAACCATTTAATTTTTCAATTAGTATAGTGAAAGAAAAAGCGGGGATTATGGGAAGGGCAGTTTTTTCGAGATTTATTTTTCTCTTTATTTTTGCTTCAACAGCGTTTGCAAGCGATCCTTACACGCTTTCACTTCAAGATGTGCGACCCAGTATGGATAAAATGTTTACTTACCATGTTGAAAATAAAGAGTTTTCTCCTCTGATTGTCAAACGCTCCCTTAAAATCTATATTGAACAATTTGACCCAGATCGTCTCTACCTATTAAAAGGGGAGGTTGAACCTTTTCTTTCTCTTACACCAGGGCAAACACGAAAAGTAATCAATGATTTTCAACGGGATCAGTACCCTGAATATTGGAACTTAAACTTTCTTATTGAAAAATCCATCCATAGGAACCAAAGGATTCGGCACGAGGAGATTGAGCACCTGATTGACGGGGGGGCAGAAGGTCTCACCCATCCCATAACGACTTCCTATCCAAACTATTCAAGCTCTGAGCAGGAGCTTAGAGAAAGGGTTCGCAATCGACTGATCCTTGAGCTAAAAGCTTATATGAAGGGGAGGAAGGATATTGTGCTCAATCCGCAGCTCATCCAAAAAATTCTGAATCATCGCTCAAAGAGATCGATATCTTTTGAGTCTCAGTATCTCAATTCGACAGAACATTCGCTGGCATTGCACATGCTCAAGGCCATGGCGAAAAGTCTTGATGCACACACAGGTTACTACAGCCCTCGAGAAGCATACGAAATCCGGGCGGCCTTAAAGAAAGAATTCTCAGGAGTGGGAGTTGTTTTGCGTGAAGACTTTGATGGGGTTTATATTGCCGATGTAGTTAAGGGAGGGCCTGCTGAAAAAAGTGGGAATATCCAAGTTGGGGATGTTCTTGTTGCTGTTAACCGCCAAGGGGTTGAAGAGCTTGTTTTTGAAGAGCTCCTTGAGGTGATGAAAGGAAAGGCTGGGTCTAAAGTAACCTTGGGCCTCAAAAGGAATGAGTCAATTGTCCACGTCGATCTCATCCGCGAGAAGATTACCATGGATAATGAGAGACTTTCTCTGGAGTTTGTGCCCAATGGTGATGGGATCATCGGAAAAATTAACGTTCCTGCCTTTTATGATAATGGGGGAGCTGTCAGCTTGGATCGTGACCTTCGCGAAGCATTGCGCGCCCTTAAGCAGGAAGGAGACCTCCAAGGAATTGTCATGGACTTTCGTGAGAATTCAGGGGGGTTCTTAAGTCAAGCAGTTAAAGTTTCTTCCTTCTTTATTCAAGGGGGGCTCATTGTTATTTCAAAGTATGCTGATGGCGAAGTGAGTTATCAGCGAAACATCGACGGGCGGCGTTACTTTGATGGTCCCCTCGTCATTCTGACCTCTAAAGCTTCTGCATCAGCTGCTGAAATTGTTGCTCAAGCTCTCCAGGATTATGGGGTTGCCATCGTCGTTGGCGATGAACGCTCTTACGGAAAAGGGTCGATGCAATATCAAACAATTACAGATGAGAGAGCCAAGGCGTTCTTTAAGGTGACGGTCGGTCGCTACTATACTGCCTCCGGACGGTCTCCTCAGATTCAGGGGGTTCAAGCAGATATTGTTGTTCCAACTATTTTCTTTCCTTACAATATTGGTGAACGCTACCTTGAGTTTCCACTCTCAAACGATCACCTAAGTGGCGATGTATTTCACTCTCTCATGAATATTAAACAAGGTTCATACCGCGACGTAGCTCGGTTTACTGTTCCTTATCTCAAACCTCGAGAGTCAGACTGGCGACAGATGCTTCCGCGCTTAACTGCTAATAGCCAAGAGCGTATTGATCAAAACCAAAACTTTCAGTTTTTCCTTAAAGTTGGCAATGGATACCGTCCTAAAAAATCTAAGGGGCAATCTCGCCGTGATGCCCAAGGTGAAAACTTTGGGTCAAACGATCTTCAGATGAACGAAGCAGTCGAAATCGTCAGGGATATGATCTCAATCAGCAGAGAAAAGCCCTTGCGCTAAATTTTTCAAACCTCTACCATGAGCTCTTCTATTTGTCCTTAATTGGGAACAAATGGCTAGGTAGCTCAGTTGGTAGAGCAGAGGACTGAAAATCCTTGTGTCGCCGGTTCGATTCCGGCTCTGGCCAAATTTTGGAAGTACCACGCGGCATTCTAAGATTTCTCTCAAAATTAGTGGCAGAGGTCTATAACATTCGTCCTTCCTATTCGAGAAATTTTATTGTAAATCTATAAACTTCGCTCGAACTGCTTAGAAATAAACGCCTCAACTTCTTTGAAAAAATAAAGCCGATTGTCTGGGTCAAGATATTCGTGCCCATCTCCAGAAAAGACATGATATATAAATGGCTTCCGGAAGAACTCGAGAGCTTCTACCATTCTTTGGCTTTGGCTTAGACGTACTCGATGGTCATCTTGAGAGTGCACTATCAACAATGGGACTTTAATTTGGTTTATGTAGTTCAGGGGGCTATTTGCTCCAATTGCTGCGTCCTGAAATAACTTATTATATATAAATCCCCAGGGTACATATCCCTGAGGAATCCAAGTTGATGGTTCAACAAGTGGAACACTGGCAATTCCACATACAAATTCATCTGGAGTTAGAGAAATTCCTAGAAGCGCTAAATAACCCCCAAAACTTTCTCCACTTATGATGACTCTGTTGGGGTCAACTAGACCATTTTGTTCTGCCCAATGCTTTCCATCGATAAGATCTTGAAAAACCCTTTTCCCCCATTCTTCTGAGTCAGACATAGTAAACTGTTTGCCAAAGCCAGAAGATCCTCGGTAATTGATGAACAGTGAGGCATATCCCTGATTTGCCCAATATTGTGATTGGGGAATGAAGCCCCAATAATCACGCAAGTGAGGACCTCCGTGCACTTGAAGAATAGTAGGGTAGGGAGGCTGTCCATGAGGTGGTCTAAGAAAGTAGCCTTGAATGCTCTGGCCATCAGAAGCTTCAAAATGAAATGATTCCATTTTCCCGAATCTATATTGAAGAAGCTGAGGTGCTTCTTGAAGAACAAGTTTAAGATCTTTGTTCTCTCGATCAAGCAGATAGTAGGCTGTTGGGGAATCATCTTGTCGATGTCTTAGTAACCACTTGCGATCGTTTGAGAGGCGAGAAAGAAGCGTTATTTCACCGCTACATAATTTCTTTTCAACACCTTGTATCTCTGCTTGAAACTCATCATCAAAAAAGTGCCATTCAAGAAGACCATCTCTAACTAGGGTTGCTTGGAGGGTTCCATCATTGGGATTAAAATAGCTTTTTAGGCAATCAAGTCTTGGATGAGAAAATAAGAGTTCTTGAGTTCCTGTTTTTAAATCAATTGCAAACACACTTCGAGTAGGTGAGCCTGTGGATGTTAGAAAAATAACTTTTTGCTTGTCTGGGCTCAAACTAATGATTGTCGGATACCAATCATCGGGGTCTAGTGTCCATAAAGGATGCCAGTCTTCATTTTCATAAACCTCCAAACATTTTTGCCCATCAGGATTAAATTTTGTGCATACTAGAGGAAGGAGATTCTCATCTACAAAAACGCTGTTAATGCAGTTTACTAGGGGTAGGACAGGATGAATTGCTTTTGTATATAGGTCAATTTGATAACAATCCATGTAACGAGGATCACGAAGATTTGCCATGATGAGTGCTTGACTTGGAACACTTTCACTGAGTGTTACAAACTCTACATGAATATTTGGAAATGGAGTCAAATCTTCGCACAATCCTTCAAGATTAACGCGAAAAAGATGATGATTTTCGGTTCCTTTTTCGTCATAGAGATAGAGTAGATGTTCATCATTGGGTTCCCAAAAAAAATGACTGATAGCGCGCCTTTCATGTGTTAAACATTTGCCGTCTACATGCAGATTATACGCCCCTCTTGCATCTGGAGCGAGATATGCTAAATGCTGTTCATTGTTTGAGTACTTTGGCTGTGTATGGTCAGGAAGTATAGGGGCTATATTTTCGATAGGAACTATTGAAATGGATGCGGCAAGAAAAACAGTGAACATGAATACCTCTTAATTTGAGAGCTTTATGCTATATGTAGAGGTGAAAAAAATATAGAAGAATTATTGGGTTATAGGGCGAGGGTCAAAGGTTCTTACAAAATATTCTGTTGTTGTGGTAGGCTTAGCAGTACGAATTCGGCTTGGCCGGGTAATTTTAATCGGGGCGCCCTTTTGGGCTGAGAGATGTATAGCATCAACCCGCATAACCTGATCTAGATAATTCTAGCGGAGGAAATTAAAATGATCTTATTGGTGATTAGTATTGTCGCGTCAGCGACGTCTATTCTTTCTCTTATTCCTCAGATCTATCGCACGTACCAATTGAAGTCGGCAAGTGATCTGTCTTTATTAATGCTCATTAATTTTCTGGTGTGTTCACTGAGTTGGGTAGCCTATGGTGCGCTCACTGGGATGGTTTTCATCTGGGTTACCAATGTGATCATGACGTTTTTTTCGATTGTTCTGATCGTCTTTAAAATCAGATATACGCCGAAAGTGAGTCGGTGCAGATGATTGAAGAAGTCATTGCGTCGCATCGAAGTGTGATCTGCTTAGATGGTGGGGAGTTTAGTGAAAAGGTTCTTACGTTTATAAACGATTCCGCTGTTGTGATTGCTGCAGATGGAGCTGCCAACTGGATGGGGGAAAGGGGGCTCAAGCCTCAATATATTGTTGGGGATGGAGATTCGGTTTCCTCAGGGCAAGCGTGCTCCGATGCAGAAGAAATATATAATGCTGATCAGGATACAACGGACTTTGAGAAGTGTATACAATTTGTTCAAGAAAGGAAGCTGCTCCCCACTCTAGTTTTGGGCTTTAATGGAGGAGAAGTAGATCATGTGTTGGGGAATGCGCAAGTCCTCCTTAAACATTCTGAAGGGGTGTCGTTATTTTTTATTGATAGCTACAACAAAAGAGGCTGCGCGGGAATCAAAATCGGTCTTCCTCTGTCTGAAGGGAGCTACCGTATGACGGTTCAAGTGGATGCAACCGTTTCTATTCTCCCTTTTTGCTTATGTCGGATGACATCTAAGGGTCTGGTTTGGGAGTTAACGGATCAAATACTAACTCAAAATGGTCTTCTGGCAATTAGAAATCGCGCAGCAAAAGAAGAGATTGAATTCAAGATTTGTAAGGGGAAGGCTTTGGTGGTCATTGATTATGTATCGGATTGATTTTTTAGGAAAACTGTGTATAATTCCTCCTCGAATATCGAGAGGAAATCATGATAGGTAAAATTATTTCTAGCACGCCCCTCTATGCTTGGCTTCTGCTTGCTCTACTGCTGTGGAAGGGATTAAGGGCGCGAAAGCTTCATCGCATCTCTTGGAAAGATACATTGATTTTTCCTGCGATCATGGTTGTTTGGTCCTTTTACTCTACTTATAAAAACTACGAGGCGAGCTCGATCATTTTTTGGATGGTGAGTTTTGCCATGGGTCTTGGACTAGGGCCCTTCACTTTGCACAATCTTCGGTCTGTCTTTGATAAAAAGAGCAAGCAGATAGAGCTCTCTGGCTCCTGGGTTCCATTGATCCTTTCGGTATCGATTTTTTCGCTCCGGTATTTTCTTGGAGTAACGTATGGAATGCATCCAGAGCTTAGGGGAACCCTTTCTCTGCTGATCGTGGAAAACCTAGCAGCAGCGATATCAGGAATCTTTTTGGGACGCGTTTTAGGGCTCTGGCGCCGTTATAAGAACGTATCCCACGTTGACTTAATAGCAGGCTAGCGTCGAATTTTGTCCTATTGGGGCCTCTTGAGCATTACTAAAGTACCACATCCCAAATCCAACTACTGCTGCTACACCCATCAATATTGCGGCTCCAATCAAATAAGGCTTATATTTGCTTGGTTTTTTAGCGATTAGTTCTGGTGGAATTGGAACGGCGTCTTGTTTTGTGGTTTCTACACCATCTTGATAGATGGTTGGACTCACGGGTTTTATTGGATTGTCTCCTTCACTGTGTCCGTACATAATGGTATCAATGACTGGTTCACCTTTTTCTCCCGCTTTAAACATATAACCCGGTTCGTAAGTTGTTACATGCTGAGATGCGAAAACTCTTGACTGAGGGAGTATTCTTGAGGCGACCATTGCTAAATTTGTTCTAACTGATTTATTTCCCGTAAGGCAGGCATCCAAAACAACAATAGAGTCTTTGTTTAGCAAAGGCTTGAGTTTCTTGAAGCCATTTTCTCGCTCGTCTTCGGTTAAATCTAAATCAGTGCTGACAATGTCTTCGCCTCTAATTTTCAAGTCTTCAAGTAAGTATGGATGTCCATGTCCACTTACGACTAACAAGTCAATCATAGAAGGGTCTTTTTCGATATGGTCGAAGAAGGCGCAATTCGTTTTAAATATTGTGACTTCGTAGCCAACTCTTCTTAGGAGATCCATATTCATTTCTCGGTCACTGCTCATGCTTTTGGTCCGGAATGCTTCGTCTCCTGGCTTTGCCTTGAGCCAAAAATAGGCGCGCTTTTTGGGCGTTGGGATTGAAGGTTTAATCTGCATTCCCTCAGCGAGTAATTTACCGTGCTCAGAAAGCTGATTCTTGGGGAGTTGAAGTTCTAGTTCTTCAGTATCACCCATTAGATCTCCCATGAGATCAACAGTTGGTGTTTCGTCAATAGAGTTGGTAATAGTAGCCCTAATAGTACCCCGGCTATTTAATAATTAAACTATTGCTTAACAGTTCAATTACTTCTTAGTATTATAACAAAATAAATAATTTATTTTAATATAAACCATCCCGTATTTAAACAATTTTATTGATAGTTGTTTTATTTTGATTAGGGGTTGTAAGTTGCTTTTGATTAGTAACTTAAGTGTGGTTTATTCTGCAACATGTTTATTATTAATATGTTGGGTGCGCTCTGAATCGCCTGACAGATTGGTTTGATGGTTAATGGTGCTCATGTTATTATCTCGGTTATATTTTTTTATTCGTAACCACAAAAATCAAAAGAGTTATTTTTAATGGAAGCTATAAAAAGCACAAATAAGCCCGTTATTATTGAGAGCGGTCCAATTATAGACTTGTCCGAAACAGATATATATTCATTAAGTTCTTTTCAAGAGATTCAGGATCAAAGGTTTGCAGAGGGCGCGGAATTTTATATTTGTGTGGTAAGGGAACTTGAGAGAACGTATCTTTTTGATGCTTCGAAGTTTATGGAGAACTGCATCCATCACCACGGTGTAATAGACAATCCCTTTACAAGGAGATCTATTCTAGACTTTGAAATCTATGTGTCTTCAAAAGACCATCCTGATTTTCAACTGTATATGAATAAAGAAGGGGTGATGACACCCCCGAACCACCTCCCGATTTATTGGAACGATACGTCTTTGTCTAAAACAGACCGATTGTCTCTCATGCGGCGTTATGCAGAGCATTTTGAAAGCACTAACCTACCCAAGGCTCTTGAAACGTATGAAAAAGCGGCTCAAGCAGGTAGCACGGCTGCTAAGTTGCGTCTTGCTCAGCTCTATTCAGGGAGGCCCGACAAATCATTGGCGATTAAATATTTGAAAGAATGTATTGAAACAGAAGACATTTCTACGCATAACCTTTTTGCTTGTGCAAGATTTTTGGGGAAGTTTCAAGCTCCTAAATTGGCGTTTGAAGCGTATGTTATCTTAGCTGGGAGAGGCCATCAGTACGGCCTAGGTGGCGTGATTAGCCATTTAGAGCAGGGAGTCGGGGTTGATAAAAGCCCCTCAAAAGCCGCAGAGTGGCGCCAAAAGCTACCTGAAGATTGGCGCGATGCTACTATAGCAGACTTCTTTAAATATCTACAGTCACTCTAGTAAAGCTCAAGCTATCTTGTAATCGTTGTTTTTCGTAGCGCAAGTCCGCAAAAGCACCCCATTGCACTGATGATCAAAAGACCTAGAGCTCCTCTATTTATACCTAAGAGCAAACTCGGATACACTTGAATCAAAGAGATAATGAGAGCGAGGCCTAGCGTTCCGCCAATCTCCTGAAAAGTTACAAATGTACCGGATGCAATGCCTGCTTTTTGTGTGGAGACAACAGAAATTGCAGCAATCGTTGTAGGGCTGCAGGTCAAGCTATAACCTAATCCAAAAAGGAGAATTGTAATTAAGATGAATGGTATTGCAGAAGATGCGGTAAAGAACGTTTGAAGGATTGAGGAGAGCATTAACAGAAAGAATCCTACCGCGATAAAAATCCAAGCATTTTTTGGACTGTAGAGCTTCCCGATAAGTGGTGAGAAAAGAGCCACAGGAACCGTAATCCCGAGCATGAGCAGCCCAGTCTCTAAAGGTGAGAAGTGATGGACTTTTTGCAAGTAGATAGGAAGAACAAAAAATAGGGCCCAAAGATAAAAAATGAGGCAAGCACTCGCAATCGATGCGAAAAGAAAGGTGAGGTTTTGAACGAGCTCTTGTAGGAGAATGGGAGAGGGATGCGTTTTTCCATTTCGCCGTAGTAAGTAGGCGCTGATAAATAATACGATCAGAAGCAGAAATATGGTGACCCAAGGCAAACGGGAGAATTCCGTAGTGATCAGAACGAATGAAGCAAGAGCTGCAGCGATGTAGAGCATTCCTTTATAATCAATATGAGGGGGATCATCTTGATTCCGACTCTCTCTAGAAAAAAAATAGACGAGAGCAAAACTGATAAGTACAATCGGGATGTTAGCCCAAAACACCCACTGCCAACCGAGTTTTTCGAGAATAATACCACCGATCAGAGGACCTATTGCCATTGCAGAGGCTACCGCTGTTGCCCAAATGGCAATGGCATGTTTGCGGCGTATCTCAGGAAATTCAGAGACCAGCATTGCCTGAGAGACCGGGAGCAATATGGCATTCCCAAGTCCTGCCAAACTCATACTTAGAATCAGACCCGGACCTCCTGAGCAAAACCCTGCGAGTAACATACCGGTTCCTGATGAGGAAAGACCCAACAAAAAGATTTTTTTTCTGCCAAAAATATCAGCAATACGTCCACTTGTCACAAGAAAGGCGCAATTAATCATTCCAAAAGCGATCATCATCCACTGCATTGCATGGATGCTTGTTTTAAGAGAGTTTTGAATAGAGGGAATGGCAGTATTAACCATTGTGAAGACAAGACCCATTACAATACACCCAGAACAGATCCCTACGATACTGATTTTGTGTTTTAGGGTAGTTGAATGTATTTTTGCACTTTTCATATTGGGGAGATTCTATCGCGTTTAAGTAAACATGTGCTACACAATTTATGGATTAGTAACCGACAGTGAGGGCGAAGTGCAGGCGTTGGTAGGGGCCTCCAAGGTGAAGGTTATGGAGCTGGAAACCCCAGTCTGCTCGGAAGGTGAGATAGGGGATGACATTGTAGCGAACACCGGGACCAAAACTCATAAGATATGCGGTTTTGTCTTGAAGGGGGGCGGTCTGTTTGACTCCAGATAGGCCATAGTCATAGAAGACTAGGAATTGAAGCTCATCATGGAATTTTTTCCATCCGGCAAGAATGTTAAGGATACTAACCAGCGGAGTACGGAGTTCAAGGTTCCAGATAAAAGCGGTGTCGCCATTAACGATTCTCTCCTTGTACCCACGGACGGTATTATAGCCACCGATCCCATATTCTTCTGAAGGAAGGAGGTTGATATTTGCAAGTTGTCCACGGAAATAGTTGTGGATAGACCACTCCTTATAAAAGCGCCAGATGAAGGTAAGCGCTGTTCGCGTGTAGACATATTGATTTTTTGCAAAGGGGCGGAGCGACTCGTAGTCGGCATTGGTTTGATCGGAAATCCACTTTCCTGGAGACCAAAACCCTTCGATTTCCCAAGAGATAGAGAGGGGAGTTCTTTCAAACCCCATGTTGTATCCAAGCATGAGTTGTGTCAGATTCACATTATTTTCAGAAATAATGGGAACGCCGCCAAGATCAAGGTTGTTGTTGGTTCGTTTGAAATCACATCCCCAAGTGATTTCATGGAGGAAGTTTTTATAGGGTTTTAGTGGAATATCATATCTCAAGGAACCCTGAACTGAGAACCCATGGGTATGGAACATACTTCCTTCAATGTCTGGAACGGCAAAGTCTGCATCGACGTGGGAATAGCCACCATAAATATTGAGCATATGTTGCCAGGGAAGGGGAGCTTCATAAAAAACTGTATGGGCCCAGTACCGATTGAAATCGGAGGAAGAGACAAACTGGTAAGAAAGGCGTTGATCACTCCAAAAAACATTTCCCCAGTCAAACCCTGTAAAGAGGCGGTTGTTGCCTGTAACGTCATTGCCGGTGTTATCAATTCCTGCATAGATGCGTAGGGGGAAGCGATCAGAACAAACGAGTTCGACGTCAGTCGTTCCCTCCTCTTCTCCTGGAGTGTATATGGCATCAATATGTCGAAAGGGGTTTCTGTTAAGCCAGTAGAGGTTTTGATTTAAGATATCCGAGGCAATATTTTCGCCTGGCTCTAGTTGAATCGCTTCTTCAAGACGATTGCTTTGGAACCATTTATTGTTTTTGCAATAGACTTTTCCTAGCTTTCCTTCTGTGACAACAAACTGCAAAACCCCCTCAGAAATGTCTTGATGGGGGACAGAAATGGTGACAACAGGGCGGTCATTATTTTGGTAGTATTGGATGACACGTTTTTTGATTTCGGTAATAGTTTCTTTATCGAGAGGGTGGTTGTAGTAGGTGCGGACCCTTTTTTTTAATTCGACAATTCCTCCAGGCAGCTCGACAAGGTAACTCATGACACCATGAACATCATGATAACCTGCGGGGTTAAGGTCGGCTTTATTTCCTACAAGAATGAGGCCCTTAAAGGGGGGAGAGCTGGCATTGGCTTGTATTGGACAAGAGGTGGTATCATGGTCGACAAAGGAAGAGTGTTTGACTGTTCCAAATAAAAGAAAAGGAATGAATAAAATTGTCCAGACGTATTTTCCCATGAGTGCCAGTTTGTCATCATTTTAGCTTTTATTCCACTTAAAAATGATTACTAGGAATTGGGTAGAGAGAGGATCTTCGAATAAAGTACGGTTCTTCTTCGCTGGTAAAGGAAATGATCTGATTTGTAAATTCATTATATGGGTGAAGGTCTCGTTGCAGCTCTGCTGTGAACGGGCCTATATAGTTGGTCAAGATACTACAAAAATCGGTTTGGTTTACTTTCGCTTTACCGATTTGAATCAAGCCTGATTCTTTATGAAAAAGAGTAAAAGGGGAGTTGGATAGGCGGCTTGGGTACGTTGTTCCCCATTTTTCATAATGTGTACTTAAGTATTGAAGAGAGGGAGAATAACGGTAACCATTCAAGGTTCCCTCGATGGTGTTGAGTTCTCGCTTGGAAGAAAAAATCTTAAGTGGGGAGTGTCCTGTAGAGATCGACGCATTGATTCCCATCGCAATCCCCCCATTAGTTTCCAGGTGATCAACGATAATGGTTGTTCCTTGCTCTCCAATACTCTTGATTTGAGAAAAATTTTCCATGATAAGAGATTTCCCTAGAATAATTGAGCTCCCGTGCGTTGTGGAAGAAATTGCACTTCCTCCATACAGGTAAAGACTCCCTTCAGTCACGAGCAAGTCAAGGTCCCCTCCATAGGCACTGATCGAAGTTTGATCATCAAGTCGGATCGATGATCCAGCTGAAATAGACAAGGATCCTAGCGTTGAAGAAATCTGAGCTCGATCTTCAAGAGTTAGGGTCTCCCCTAGAAGCAATGTGACTTGTCCCCCTTGAATTTGAACATTTGGGCCATCAAGACAAAGGTCTTTTCCCACTCCGATAGAGACAGGGCCCGATCCTCCTAGTATGGAACCATGGTCTAATAAACTGAGGGTTTTTCCTGCACAGATAAAAAGCCCGCGGCCTGTAATTGAAGAGGTATCAAGGAGGGCGAGGTCTCCTTTAGCATTTACGTGGATTCCTGAGGGAGAATTCAGTGTAGAGCCTTTCATCAAAAGAAGTTCGCTTCCGAGGCTTAGGTAGATCGGTCTTTGTGAGGTGATATAGCTTTGATGGAGATGGCAATGATGCCCCACATCGATAGTAATGGGTGCCATAGAATCAATGCTCCCTCCTTCTAAAGATACAGAGCCGAGGGGCCCTGAAATCAAAAAGGGAGCACATCCTGGAGAAACCAACCCTCGTTCAACGGAAAAGGAGCCACTTAGATTCTTGATTGTAAATTCCGTTGTTCGATTTGTTCCGTAGAGAAGAGCCCCTTCTTGAATCCAAAAATTTTGCACTCCGTCGATCAGAAGAGATCCTCCTCCCAAATGACCCCATTCCCCATTCAAGAGAATATCGCCCTGTGTTTTCCAAGATAGAGTTCCCCCATCAGTCATCATTTTTCCTGATATTTCACTCGTTCCTTTTGACAAAAGGGTGATGTTCTTCCCATAAAGTTCTCCCAAGCATGAAAGATCTCCTTCAATATTAAGATTTTGCCCAATGAGTTTTCCTATGATGGTTGCCTTAGGAGCAATCAATTCTATCGCTCCACTTCCAACATTGGTAATCCCTCCCTCGATCAAAATGCCGCCTGTGCTTTCTGTACAAAAAATCAAAGGATAAGGGCTGTTGAACGTGTGGTTGACATCATCCTTAATGACAATTGATCCCGTTGATCCTCCTTCCCCTTGGTAGGACGTGGTGATCGTGAC
Organism: Simkaniaceae bacterium; assembly: GCA_018399055.1. Classification (GTDB taxonomy): domain Bacteria; phylum Chlamydiota; class Chlamydiia; order Chlamydiales; family Simkaniaceae; genus Neptunichlamydia. Next base: position 482,037 of record CP073762.1, read on the forward strand.
CGGCCCTTTCCCAAGCTCTTCAATAAGCTTATCAATGGTAATATTACTAAAGTCTGAGCTAGGGCCGCTCCCCAAATTGTAGTTGTAAGAGGGGATTGTACTAATAGTCACATCCGATTCTGGGTCGAGAAGGAGCCTCCCCGTCCGCTCTATCTCTCCCTCATGATAAAACCCGTTTCTTCCAGAAATTTCGATATCTCCAACAAAGGCCTTTCCATGAAAATGGGTGACACCGTCCGACAAAAGATAGACATCCTCTCCCCGTATTATCCCTTCCTGCGTAACAATGGTCTTTTCTTCGGCATGCACATAGACCCTCCCTCCAACTTTACTGATCTCAATTCCATAAGGGTTTTCTTCAGCACGCACGTAGGCATGTTTCCCCACTCGAGAAAGAACCTCTCCAGAAATGCGCACCTCTTTTCCGAGAAGGGCAAGCGCACCATTTGCTGCCGAGATACTTCCTTCAACTATGACGTCTTTTAAAGACGAAGCAATGAGCCCCCCGACTTCAATTTTTGATTCTTTTCCGAACAAGATGCCATTTTGATTGATAAGGACGATTTGTCCATTACTGGTGAGACCTCCATAGATTTCGCTCTTTCCCTTTCCTATGACCTTGTTGAGAACCCAGGCATTTGTGCTAGGCTGGATGAACTCAACATGTTCTTGTGAAGCGATTGAAAAGTCCTTCCAATGGATGATGGCTCCATCGCTTGCTCCAACCTGAAAATTCTTCCCCACCTTTTGGAGATTGCAGGATCCCTTAATCGTCTCCATTCCTGAAGGATTGCTCCAAAGAGAGCATGCAAAAATAAGAAAAGTGACAAAACACGAGCGCATTCGATCTTCTTATAATGATTAGATCAAAGGATCAATGGTATTTTTTCCCGTTTGCTTGAGCAAGATAGCGTATTTTTGTAATGAATGGTTTAAGCCCCTTTTCTTCAAGGGCAGAAATTTCGAATAGAGTATCCTTAGGAAAAGGATATTTCTTTTTGAAGGTCTCAAGGTGCTCTTCATTTCCCTTATCCACTTTATTGAGGGCGACTAAAAAAGGTTTCTTCAAAATATCGGCAGAGTATTCTTCACCTTCCTTCCGAAGGGTTAAAAAATCCTCATAAGGATCACGGCCTTCTTCTCCAGAAATATCGATAAGATAGATCAGGGTAGATGAGCGCTCCACATGCTTGAGGAAAGAAAGCCCCAATCCTCGGTTATTGTGGGCATCGGGAATGATTCCTGGGATGTCAGCTAAGTAAATCCGCGAAAAGTCATCAAACTCCATATAGCTGAGGTTGGGTTTTAGCGTTGTAAAAGGGTAGGCGCCTATTTTGACTTCAATCGCTGCCAGTTTTGAGAGGAGGGTAGATTTTCCTGCATTAGGGAATCCCATAAACCCGACATCAGCAAGGAGCTTCAGCTCCATCTTAATATTCTTCACATCCCCGTAATGCCCTGGAGTGCATTTTGCAGGGGCTTGATTCGTGGGTGTTTTGAAAAAGGTATTTCCCCTTCCACCCTTTCCTCCTTGGCACAAGTGAAATTCTTCTCCCGGCTCGGTTAAATCATAAAGAAGCCCGCTCGTTTCGCTATCATGAATAAGTGTGCCGCAGGGGACTTTCAAAACGAGGTCTTTACCATTCTTGCCTTGGCGATTATTGGTGCCACCACATCCACCATTTTCAGCATGTATCAACCGTTTGTTGCGGAACTGATCAAGGGAATAAATTTGGGGATCGCTTTTGATGATAACAGAGCCGCCACATCCTCCGTTGCCTCCATAAGGACCACCTTTCGGGATGTATTTTTCACGGCGCCAGGCGACAACACCGTTGCCTCCTTTTCCCGCAGATAACTTTAGCTTTACGCAATCGGTAAACATTTTATTCCTTCCAAAATACAAAGTAGGCTCCAATGAGCCTACTTTAGATTAATTGTAAAAACGCAGATGAATTTACTGAGCGGGAGCGACGGAAACGCAAGTATTCTTTCCACTACGGAAATGGACAATTCCATCGATCAGAGAAAAGAGAGTATCATCTTTTCCACGCTTTACATTTTTTGCAGGGTGCCACTTGGTGCCGCGTTGGCGGACTAGAATGCTTCCTGCAGTGACATATTCACCATGTGTTGCTTTGATCCCAAGACGTTGCGCGTTCGAATCTCTTCCGTTCCTACTTGACCCTTGACCTTTCTTATGTGACATACCGTTTCCTTACTTCGCTTCGATATCGGTGATTTTAACAACAGAATATTTTTGTCTGTGGCCTACCTTACGGCGGTAGTTCTTTCGACGCTTATATTTGAAAGAAACCACTTTTGGCCCTTTAGTATCTCCAATGACTTCTCCCTTCACCAAGCATTTTGCCACGTGGGGAGCGCCAACATGGGCTGTCTTCCCGTCATTAAAGAGCATAACTTCATTAAATTCGACAGCTCCGCTCTCAATTCCGAGTAGTTCGACCTCGATTACATCACCTTTTTCAACTCGGTATTGTTTACCACCGGTATGAATGATTGCATACATAATTCGTTTCTCCATTAATAGAATCGCCTATCATAGAGAAATATCACGAAAGTGTCAATCATTTTGTAATAGACAGGGCTAACGTATTAAAATTGAGTTGAAGAAAGTCTTCATAGGAGAAAAGTTCAAGGCGTTCGATGTAGGCAACCCCTTGTAGGTTGTCGAAGAAGAACAACGAAGAAATTTTCCCTATGGGGAATTGAAGCAACATTTTAATGCGTTAGTCCTGCTAATAATAGAAAAAAGTCCTTGATGATTCGATGAGGCACGTTCTGGATTGTTTAGATCATATATACCTAAACAAACTCAAAAGTTGGATTTTCGACAGCTTTCGCGCAGCCCAAAACCCAACTTTTGAGTTTGTTTGGGTATAATAGTTTAAGTTTAAATTGACAAAGAAGGGCATAATCACACGTGTGACCCTCACGAATATGTTGTCGTTGAAGTGAAACTAATTTCTCAAAAAAGTTGTTTCCACTTGAAAGGATTGTTTAAGGGCTCTAGAATCGTGGCTGCACTTCAACTATGCGGTGGGTGGATCGTTTGTTTCGTCTCGTATGATTGAAGCTTTTGCAAGGTGGTAAAAATGAAAAACCTTTTGATTCTTCTAATTGTTCCATTCCTCATTGGATGTGGAAAGAAACAGCCCGAGCATGACTTAGAGTGTAGCTGTTGTCATAGTGGGCGTAATGTTCAGATTCCTTTTTATTGCTCCGTGCGTTCACTCGACCCTAGGGTTGCAAATGACTACCCTACGGCGCATGTGATTCGGATGCTATATGAGGGCCTTATGCGCCTAGGGCCAAATGGAGAAGTTGTCCCAGGCGTCGCTGAGAGGTATGAGGTGTCAGAAGACCAAAGGACCTATACGTTTTACCTCCGAGATTCTAAATGGACAAATGGTGATCCTGTTACTGCCTACGATTTTGAATATGCATGGAAAAAATCCATGTCACCAAAGTCTGCTCAAACGGGAGCGTATACGTTCTATACCATTCTAAACGCAGCGGCTTGTTTAGAGGGGACTGTAGATATCGACCAAGTAGGAGTCAAAGCGCTTAATGAAAAGACTCTGGTTGTGGATTTAGAGCATCCTGCTCCCTATTTCCCTTACTTGACCTGCTGCACAACTTTCGCCCCCGTGAATAAAAAGGTAGATCTTTCAGGTAGTGACTGGGTATGGAATGCAGAAAGTTTTGTTTCAAATGGGCCATTTTCACTTCAAGAGTGGAAAAAGGATGATTTTCTTTTGCTTAAAAAAAATCCGGATTATTGGGATGACAAGCAGGTGCAACTCAGCGGGGTTCATATCCAAATTGTTCAAGATGCGACAACGCAATTTTATCTGTATGAAAAGGGATCTCTTGATTGGTTAGGCGAACCTTTTTCACCGATCTCTCTCGACATTGTTACAGATCATAGCCTGCAGGATAGATTGCATTATATTGAATCTATGGGGGTGAGTTGGTTTTTTCTGAATACAGAGCAGGTTCCATTTACAAACAAAAACTTCCGCAAAGCTCTTTCGCTCTCGATCAATAGACAAGAGCTTGTGGATCATGTGTTGCAAATGCAAGAAAAACCTGCTACGGGAATTTTAGGTTCCAAATTAAGGCTTCAAGAAAAGCCCTACTTTCATGATGGAGATATAGAGGCTGCCCGTGAGCATCTCGAAGTAGCCTTGAAAGAACTTGGTATGACAAAGGAGGAACTGGGATCTTTGGTTGTTAGAAGTAGGAGCCGGTCTTTGGAAATTCGCATCATTCAGGCGATTCAAGAGCAATGGCGTAAGGCACTTGGCATTCAAATTGAGATCGAGCAATCGGATTGGCCTGTGCACTTTAGCACCATTTTAAAAGGGGATTTTCAAATCGGTGAGATGGCGTGGGTTTCTTGGATTGCTGATCCCTTCTACATGTTGGAGACCTTTCGAAAACGCCACCTTTCTGCTAATATGTGTCGATGGGAGCATCCTCTGTATTATCAATACCTCGACAAAGCAGACTTTGAATTGGATCAGGTGAAAAGGAAGGAACTATTTAGGAATGCCGAGGCATTGCTCATGGAAGAAATGCCAATTATTCCCTTGTATTTTCAAAACCTTACTTACCTTAAGAATCCAAAATTGCACGGAGTCTATGTTTCCCCGCTTAAAGAGATCGACCTGAAGTATGCATATTTTTCCTCCGAAGAGGATTAGAGGCACGCCCTAGCCCTTTTTTCGCAGTAAATTTAGTAGATAGAGTGTTGTTGCTGTGAGGCCAATCGTGGCTCCTGATGGCCAGTTTAAGGCAAAAGAAATCGACACCCCAAGAATTGAGGTGATTCCCCCTATAATAATTGCAATTCCCATCATTTTTGAAAGGCGGTGGGTAAAGGTATTTGCAATTGCTGCAGGGAGTGAGAGAAAAGCAATGATAAGAATGGCTCCTACCACCTGAATCATGAGGACCACAGTCAGGGCGATCAAGGAGAGGAGGAGGAAGTAAAGCAGTTTGACATTTTGAGATTGCAGAGCAGCCTGATTTTCATCAAAGCAGATTGCCAAAAAGCGGCGATGATAAATGGCAGTGATTCCCAAAACCAAAGCATCGAGCCCAAAGAGCATATAGAGATCCGCATGACTTGCCCATAGAATATTTCCAAAAAGGTAGTTCGTGATCTCATTTGTATAGCCTGGCGTTAGCGAGATCATAATGACCCCGACAGACATTCCAAATGCCCAGAGGGCGGCAATAACAGTATCTTCTCTCTGTCGATAATAGAGGCGGACTGATCCTATGAGCCACGCCGAAAGAAATGCGGCAATAAGAGCTCCATGAATAGGCTGCAGCCAAGTAACATTATAAACCCGATTAATATAAAGGGCCGCGCCCAGTCCTCCGATCACAGAATGTGCAATGCTTCCACTCAAAAATACGATGCGCTTAACAACCACATAAGATCCAACAACCCCTCCAGCAATAGAGGCTCCAAAAGCTCCTAAAAGAGCCATAAGCAAAAAAGGTTCGGTAAAAATTGCGGTAATAAAACTTACGGGAGAAAGGCTAGCCATGGGTACGTCCACCGGGTTTGTGATACATGCCTATTGCAAAGTGTTCACAGACGTTTTTTGGGAGCAGGGAGGACACCTCATGCTGAAAGCAAAGTACGCGCTCCACGTTTTGAATAATTGCATCAAAGTTGTGGGTAACAATCAGGATTGTTTTTTCCCCTTGTAGGTCTTTTAAGTAAGCAAAAATCGCTTCCTCAGACTTTGCGTCTACATTTGCAGTGGGTTCATCTAATAAAAGAATATCTGGATCGCACATAAGCGCTCTGACAATCAAGGTTTTTTGTGCTTGCCCTCCTGAGAGAGATCCGAAAGGACGCTCTTCAAACCCTTGAAGACCCACCTCGGCTATAAGTTCTTTTGCTCTCTCTCGTTCTCCTTTTGGGAGCTTTCCTCTCCAGTTTAGTTTTGCCAAACTTCCTGTCAAAACAACTTCCATCACTGAGATGGGAAAATCCTTATCATAAACATTTGTTTGGGGAACATATCCAATCTTTGTCCGAGCTGAAACGGGAGATCCTCCCAAAATTTCAACGCTCCCACTGTTGGGCAGAAGAAATCCTAACATTAGTTTAATCGCGGTCGTTTTTCCGCCACCGTTTGGTCCAATGATCCCAATATACTCTCCCTTTTTCACTTCAAATGAAACCTTTTTGAGGACATCGATAGAGTCATAAGAAAAGGAGAGTTGATTAAAGACGACCGCACTCATGGCATTTACTTGGTTATGGCTTTTGCGATCTGTTGAATGGTTTCAAGAGGGTCTGGAGCTAAAGGGTCAAAGCTCTCCACTCTTAAGTTTAATTTTTCTGCAATAAGCTTTGCCCCTCTGTTGTTGAATTGAGGTGCTGTGAAAACACAAACAACATCAGAATTTTTTGCAAGGCGGAGGATGTTAGTAGCGTCTCTTGCGAGAGGTTCCTTTCCTTCGCACTCAACGGCGATTTGTGTCATGTTGTATTCATGGCAGAAATAGCCCAGGGCAGGGTGCGAGACGATGATTGCCTTTTTCTGGAAGAGGCGGAGCTCATCTTGCAAATTTTGATCGATCTCCTTAATTTTTGTGATTAATGCTTTTCCATTTTCGTTATACTGGCCGGCACTATCAGGGTTGAGATTAGAAAGGACCTCGACCATGGCACTTACTTGAGGAATGAGAATCTGTGGTCCTAGCCAAATATGAAGATCCTTAGAATCTTTTGAATGAAGATTTACATCGTGACAGGCGTCGACAACGTTCGCGTCTTGAGAAAAAGAAAGCAAAGAAACTTTTTTATCGAGTTCTAGGACAGCTACCTTCCCAGCCCCTCGATTAATCGCCCTCACAAGTTTACTCTCATAGGCTTCTCCCACACCAATGAAAAGATTGGCATTTTGCACTTTTTTCATTTGGCTTGGGGTTATCTCAGTCGTATGAGGATCAAAGTTTTCTCCAAGTGCTGAGGCAACAGTCATTGTGTCGCCAACAATGGCGCGCACAAGTGAGACATAGGGGGGAATGCTTGTTACAACAAAGGGTTTTCCTGAGGTTTGAGGGCCACTGCTTTGGCATGAAGCTAAAAAAACGATCAAAATAAAAATCGAGAGGAACTTTTTCATCATATTAACCTAATTTTGGCGACCACAGAGGCTTTTGCCCACATCTTACTCTAAAATATTTCTTCTGTCGAGTACTGAATTCTGATTGTAAATTAATTCTAGGAAGGCTAAAATTTCTCTGTTTATGCCAATCCACAGAAAAAATCGTACAAAGTGGAGTGGAATTTTTGGCCCCCTATGGAGGAGTGTCCGAGCGGCCGAAGGAGCACGCTTGGAAAGCGTGTATACGTGATAAGCGTATCGTGGGTTCGAATCCCACCTCCTCCGAATTTTTTTCTATGCCAGAAATCGTGGGATTTGTATAAAGCGCATAATTTGGTGGAAAGGTTATGAAATGCCCTTTTTGTGGACATGATGAGTCGAAGGTGACCGATTCTAGGAACGCGAGCGAAACCAATGCCATTCGGCGGCGGCGTGAGTGTTTACAGTGCAATAAACGTTTTACCACGTTTGAAACGGTTGATATTTCTCTTCAAGTGCGCAAGCGCGATGGAAGTTACGAAGACTTCAGCTTGCAAAAATTAGTTAAAGGGCTTGACAGTGCCTCCCGCCATACCAGAATTAGTCATGATCAAGTCAGGGATTTAGCGTCTCAGATTGCCAACGAACTTGTGGAAAATCAAGTCAGGGAAATCAGTGCGACAAAGCTTGGAGAGTTGGTGATGGAGAAACTGCGCGCACTAGATACTGTGGCTTACATTCGCTTCGCCTGTGTCTATCGTCGCTTTAAAGATGTAGATGAAATTATGGACGCGATTCATACAATTGCTCCTGAAGAAGTAAAAAAGTGAGGTCCTGTAAATGTCCCTGAAAAAAAACGAAATAGAAACATTCAAAAACCGTCTTTTGGAAATGAAAGAGCAAATAGGATGCTCCTTGAAAGCTGTTTCCGATGATGTGAAGGCTCCTGATCAGTCGAAAGGTTATTCTCAGCACCAAGCTGACGAAGGAACCGATGATTTTGGTCAAAGGATTAGCATTGAAGTTTCATCTAAAGAGCTAGGAATGATCCGTCAAATCGATCGCGCCTTAGAGAAGATTGAAGAGGGCACCTATGGTGTTTGTGATCTTTCTGGAGATGACATCCCGATAAAACGCCTTGAAGCGGTTCCTTATGCAACGATGACTGTTGCTGCGCAAGAAAAGCTTGAAAAAGGACTTTTATAACGCGATGAAAAAGGGGAGAGTTTGGATTTTAACACTGCTAGCTCTCTGCCTCTTTGCGCTCGATTTATCCACAAAATATTGGGTGCAACATCATCTTATCGGTATGCAGTACGCATCTCCCTTTTATCCTTACGGAGGGATAGGAGTGTTTAAAGACTTTCTTGGGATCGACTTTTGCATTAATCTTGTTAGCAACAAAGGGGGAGCCTGGGGAATTTTTTCTTCCTATCCCATGATTCTTTTGAGCGTTCGTATAGGGATTGTCCTGGTGCTTGCCATCTATACACTTTTTGTGAATAAGCTGCATAGGCGAACTATTCCCTTCCTTATGATTCTTGTGGGTGCTGTCGCAAATATTGTGGATTACTTTGTGTACGGCGCTGTTGTTGACATGTTCCATTTTGTTTTTTGGAACTATTCCTACCCTGTTTTTAACGTAGCTGATATGCTCATCTTCTTTGGCGTTGCCACTCTTTTGGTCCAAACGCTTATCGAAAAAGTAAAAAGGGATCCTAATCATGCGACTCAGTCATCCAAAAATTGAAGGCAATCTGCAAGCATCTAAGTGGCTTTCTCATCGCGCGCTCTTAGATTCCGGTGAAATGCAATCTCTTTTGAGTTCTCTCCCTTCCTTTTCAATCTACAACGTCTCGGAGCTCGTCGACATACAAACGGCACGGATCTCAATTGAAGACTTTCTCGTTCGCTATGTTGATTATATTACAACGATCAAGGCAGGGCTCATCCCAGATGAAAAACATTTAAAACCCTATTTTTCGGCTGCTTTTTCAGCAAACCCTCACGCGCTCTACGCTATGAAGGCAGGAAAGGGGCAGTATATTATTAAAGCAAAGGAGCCGGTGATTCAACTCGGCCTCCATCACTTTACCTTTTCAGCGCAGCAGAATACGTTTCACTCAATGGTTCATTCAGAAGAAGCCGTGACTTGGGGGATTCAGTTCTCTTACCCGCAGCTCTACTCAAACTCTATCGATAACGACCTTATTGAAATTTACAAAGATCGGGGAAACCCCAATACACAGCTTTTTCAAACACTCGCCAAGTGGATGCGCGCCCACACCACTCCCACCCCGTTCATTGTTGAAGGGAAACCGCTCAACGCAACCTTCCGCTTGGGGAAACAATCCCAAGTGTGGGCAAAAGTCCACCCTCAACTTGAGCATTTCCGGCTGTCATTATGAACATTGAAATCCTTTCTATTGGTAATGAGCTATTGTCGGGGCATACGGTGAATACCAACGCCAGTGTGATTTCCCAAAAGCTTTTGAGCCATGGATTTGCGGTGGATCGTGTCACCTACCTTCCTGATGAGCCAGCCCTTTTAAAAGAAGGGATTGAAGAGGCCATGAAGCGCTCTTCCTTTTTGATTACCTCTGGAGGGCTTGGCCCCACTGGAGACGATTTGACGCGCGACATCATTGCTGAAATCTATGGGACCTCCCTTTTCTACGATGAGGAGATTGCTGCCGATTTAATCAAGCGATTTGGTTCTAATCTTCCTACATTAAAAGATCAAGCAATGGTTCCTAAGGGTGCAACAATTATTCCGAATATACTAGGGACCGCGCCCGGATTCATTCTCGAAGGAGAAGCGACAGTAATGGTCCTTCCGGGAGTGCCTTCCCAAATGGAATCCATGCTTGGATGCATTGTGTCTCACTTAGAAAAGCACTCACTGAAGAAACATGCCATTGAAACCCTCTACCTATCCCATCTTTCCGAGCAAGAGGTTGATCCCTACTTGCGTGTTTTAGAAAAAGAGTACCCTGGGGTGCAAATTGGAATCTGCCCAAGCTACGGCGTTCTCTCCGTTTATCTTCATGCTGAAGATCCTTCTATCCTTCCCCCTATTTGCGACAAAATTGCCGAGAAATTTCGAACACACGTTTACTCTACATCCAATAAGCTGATCGAGGTAGCTCTCCAGAGGTGGATGGTCAACAATAAAAAGACACTGGCAGTAGGAGAGTCGTGTACTGGCGGGAAAATCGCGTCTACACTCACAGCCCATGCAGGATCTTCTGACTACTTTTTAGGGAGCATTGTTTCCTACTCCAATCATCTCAAAGAATCTGCCCTTGGTGTTTCCTCAGAAACCTTAGAGACTCATGGGGCGGTGAGTCAAGAAGTGGTGATTGAAATGGCAAAGGGAGTAAAGAATCTCACGGGCGCTGACTATGTCTTGACTACCTCAGGCATTGCAGGTCCCTCAGGAGGAACGCCTGATAAACCCATAGGAACCGTTTGGATGGCAATTGTCACTCCTGAAAAAACATTCACGGGCCGCCTCCCCATCAAACACTCAGCAGGAAAGAGAGGGCTCGTCATTGACTATTCTGTGACGTATCTTCTCACCTCGCTTTATCGCCACTTAAGCCATAATATCGAGCCTTTTTCATGAGTTACTCTTTAATCGATAGCGGCAATGAACAAAAACTCGAGCAATTTGGGGAATACACCCTGGCGCGTCCTTGTCCTCAAGCCCTTTGGAAACCAAAGGCGCCAAAGCTTTGGAAAGGAGCACACGCGACCTTCAAAAGAGGGAAAGATTGGAAAGGGATTCCGAAATCGTGGAATCTTAATTACAAAACCCTCACCTTTAAAATCGTCCCGACAGACTTTGGTCATCTCGGCCTCTTCCCCGAGCATGCCCAGCATTGGAATTGGATGGATGAAAAACTTTCTAAACCCTCAGAAGTACTGAATCTTTTTGCATACTCTGGCGCTGCAACCCTTCACTTAGCAAAGCAAGGGCACAACATTTGCCATCTCGATGCCTCTAAAGGAATGATCGAGTGGGCTCGAGAAAATGCAAAACTCAACAACCTAGAGAAAGCGCCGATTCGGTGGATCGTTGATGATGCCTTAAAATTTTTGAAGCGAGAAGTGAAGCGGAATCGAACCTATGATGGTCTTCTCCTTGATCCCCCCAGTTTTGGGCGGGGCGCGCAGGGGCAAGTCTTCAAAATCGAAAATGATCTTCCCGAGCTCCTTTCCCTATGCAGTCAAGTCCTCAAACCCAAGCCCTTCTTTATTCTCCTCACCTGCCACACCCCAGGACTGACCCCAAAAGTACTTGAGCATCTTCTTGAAGATCACTTCCCCGGCCTCTCTCTTGAATCTGGTGAGATGCTCATCCCTTCCACCACCTCATATCTACTGCCAACTGGCTGTTATGCAAGAGGTTGTGCGAATTAATCCAAGCCAATCTTTGGAGTTGGTGTTTAAGAAACATTCTTCTATAATTGTTGTATGTATTTTGAGAATAGGTGGTAAGATTGATGTCTTTTAAAATAGAATCTTTACGAGGGGCTGATAGTAGTCCTCTGTCTATGGAAGGAAAAGTTTCTCCTGAAAATTTTTTATTGACGGATCTTTCTATTAGAGAGGAAATAAAAGGCAAAAGTGGAGAAGCTCTCCTCCGCCTTCAAGAATTATTTACGCAGTCGCCTGAGAGAGTAGATTCTAGTCGGCTTTCCCCTGAGGTGGGCTTAGAGTGGCTCGGTGCATTGCCGGGAAGTTGTTTATCGGTCGATGGAGAAGCTTTTCCTTTTCCGAATACAATAGACTGCTCAAAAGGTGAATTGGAGAGCTACCTCGGCACTAAAACGGGTTTTGATCTTCAATGGGTCACCCCATCTGACCGCACGCTAGAAGGGCTATTTGCTCTTGTTAGAGAAGGGAAATTCACGCACCTTAAATTGCAGGGAGGGTTTGCTCTTTCTGAAAGACAGTTTGAGAAACTGCTAGAAACTCTTTCAAATACGCCGCATCTTGTTTCATTAGAGCTCTCTAATATCCGACTCAACGCGGAGCAAGTGATTGAAATCAGTAAGGTTGTTAAGGAATCAAAATCTTTAATAAAACTTACTCTGGAATCCAATGGAATAGGAGCTAAGGTTGTTCCTGATTTTTTAGAGATGATAAGAGGCAACCCGAATTTGAAAGAGGTTAAGCTGACGTTGAACTTATTTGAAACGATTCCTGGGCTGTCTGACCTGGCTAAAGCGGGGAAGAAAGATCAAATGATTGACCTCAGTTCCAATTGGGATTTTTGTTAGCTTGCATCTTATACCATTAATCCACTTCTAGGGATTGTTGCTTGAGCAATTCCTCTGCACTGGGAGTTAAACTAGCAGCAAGAACTCTCATAAAGAATTTGTCCATTCGCATAGAAAATTCTTGTCCCCCTTCGGTTTCAAAGTATTGAGGAGCTCCGTACGTATTAACAATTATCTCATTTTCTGGTTGGATAAGAGAAGCGTTCAACATCCGGGCCTGAGTGTAATAATTTTTATGTGGTTCTTTTTCAACATCCGTAGAAACAACAGACATTTTTTTCCCTGCAAAACCTTTAGGAATACCATATTCTTCACAAGGGTAGGCAACAGTGTCAACGATGGGCTTAGGAACTAAAATTTGAAAGAGAGCTCCTAAGTCACGGTTTCCTCTTTTCCCAAACTCGATTTCCCTTTGCTCTACGGAACGCTCTTTTTCCACCCAACGAGAAGCATCTGTTGCACCATCGGCAAGAAGAAGTGAATACTCGCGATAAAATTCTTTTCTGACTAGCTTGTTTGGCAAGAGTCCAAATTGATCACACATCAGATTAAAAAAGGTTTCCGAGGAGGGTGGGTAGACACTTTTATTTGTAAGAAATAAGTCCCATGTTCCCTCTCCTAGAGTCCAGGCATTACAGAAAAGAGAAGGATTGACTGCTAAAATCCAGTCTTTAAGAGGGAGCGCATGATCATCAAATTGTGGGTGGGACATTTCAGCGCAGGGAAATTGAGATACGCTTGTTGGATATTTAGAGTCTTTGGTTTGAGGGAATCTGAACCAATGGACATTTTCAAAAGCGCGATTTGATTCTGGGGGAACTTCACCAGAAGTTCTATTCATTGTGGCTAGAAGTCTTTTAACAGAATAACCAAACATATAAACGTGGGTATTCATTGAATGGTAGAAAGGTGTGTGAGTATCCATTGTTTCCATTTCTGCCTTGAATGTCGCATCTACAATGGCTTTCAGGTTTGGATCAGTCTTTAGCTCGCCTTGAATATTGGTGAGCCCATATCTAACTGGAGGTGTGATTGGATCCGTTGTTAAAAAGCGTTTTGAAGGAGAGTCCGGCTCTCTTAAGGAATTGCGGCTTTTGTATGAGGAATCTACTAACACCGGAGGCTGGTTTTGTTTTCTAATTTCTTCAAACGAAGTAGAAGTGTGGACTTTTGGAAGTGCAAATTGGAACAGCGTGCAAATTTTTAACGATTTATGTCCGAGTTTCCCTAGCGGGTATGTATTGAGTATTGCCCATTCACGGCAGACAAGCACGGCCTGAAAAGTAAATTTTATATCTAAACACTTGAAAATATGCAACCAAAGACCTTTTGGAAGGTCTAATAGAGGGCTATATTGCGGTAGAGTTTCCCTTGTATCAGAGCTTACTTGCTCCTCAGGGGGTTCTAAACAGAGTTGTGAAAAAGATAAGTTGTCTACAGCTTCCATTTTATTTCATTTGTTAATTTTAAATATTATATTATTATATAAAAAATTTTATTAAAAATCAATATTTTTGTTTTTAATACTATTTAATATCGCGTTAATAATGGTCTATTTAAAGCGTTTTATGAACGCTAACCCCTTCTGCCACGTTGAGATCAACCGTAATCTGCTGCTTTACAATAGGTTGCTGTCGTTCTTGATTTATCAGCGATTTGTCAGTATAATAGAGATATGAAAAATGCCGATAAATCGCCTTTATTATGCCGATAAAATATCAACCTACTTTCTCCATTACCCCTAGGGTTGCCAAGGGACTCATGAGAATTGAAGCTGCGCAAGAAAAGGCTTTGCATCTCCCTTTAACCCCACAAGTCATGGCTAGTTTGCGTGAAAGCGCCAAGCTAGTGACAACTCACTATTCAACAATGATTGAAGGAAATCGCCTAAGTACAAAAGAAGTGGAAGAGGTTCTCAAATATAAAGGGCATTTCCCTGGTCGAGAGAGAGACGAAGCTGAGGTGAGGGGATATTATGCTGCTCTAGAATATCTTGAACGTCTTGTAGCAAGAGGAGAGGCAGTTGCTGAAAAGAGCATCAAAAAGTTTCATGCTCTTGTGATGAACCAAAAGAGTGAGACGCCCTATAGAGAGGGGCAAAATGTTATTCGTGAATCTCAAACAGGGACAATTGTTTATCTTCCTCCAGAAGCAAATGATGTTTCTAGGCTCATGAGCGGTTTAGTCGAGTGGATCAGAGGATCTTCAGAACTTCCGTGTCCTATTGTTGCGGCAATCACCCATTACCAGTATGCGACGATACATCCCTACTATGATGGTAATGGACGGACAGCAAGATTGCTTACCACTCTAATCCTTCATTTAGGTGGGTACGACCTTAAAGGGCTCTATTCTCTAGAAGAATATTATGCGAGAAATCTTCTCGATTATTATCGGGCGATTAGTATTGGCCCTTCCCATAATTATTACCTAGGAAGGGCTGAAGCGGACATCACTCCTTGGATAGAGTATTTTATCGAGGGGATGGCGGATTCCTTTGAGAGGGTTGCTATTCAGATGTGTGGGGGAGCTTCTCGAAAAGAGGAAGATCAATCAAAACTTCTCTTTGAACTCGATCCCAAGAAAAGGAAGGCCTTAGAATTATTTGAGGACTATGCTATTATTACGAGCGCACAAGTGGGAGAGTTTTATGGATTCAAGCCCCGCACGAGCTCAAAAATTTGCAAGACATGGGCGGAAGACGGGTTTCTTGAAATTGTAGACCCATCTCGAAAAGCCAGGAAATATAAACTCTCTGAAAAATACAGGTGTCTTATTAAATGAAAAATTGGATCATCACCAGCCTGCAGAATCCACGGGTTAAGCAAGCCGTTAAGCTGCGCGATAAAAGAGAAAGAGATCGGGCGCAGTCCTTTTTGATCGAAGGGTATCGTGAGCTTTTGCGCGGCGTTGAAGGGGGAGTTCCCCTTGTCGGGCTGTTTTTCTCTCCAGGGCATTTTTTAGGGACTAATGAATCTGCGCTAATCGAAAACATTCGACAGCAAGGTGTTGAAGTCATGGAAGTGAGCAAAGTAGTCTTTGAAAAGATGTCTTATCGTGATCGTCCTGATGGCCTCTTAGCTATTGCGACGCAAACCCATCTGTCTCTGCAAGATCTCGATTATAAGATTTCAAAAGATCATCCCCCCTTTTTTTTGATTGCAGAATCCATTGAAAAGCCAGGGAATTTGGGAACGATTCTCCGCTCATGTGATGCAGCAGGTGTTGATGCCCTTCTTGTGTGCGACCGATGCACTGATATCTTCAACCCTAATGTTGTCCGTGCAAGTGTGGGGACTTTATTTACAGTGCCCGTTGTTGAAGTCGGTAGCGAAGAAGCAATCGAATGGCTAAAAGATCACAAGATTAAAGCCGTAGCAGCAACACCCGATGCTCCAGAAACATTTACAAAAACCGATTTGACCGGTCCCATTGCCGTGGCTGTAGGGACTGAACAGCTTGGGCTTTCCAAAAAATGGATGGAGCAAGCAGATATTCAAGTCAGTATTCCGATGCACGGCGCGGCGGACTCCTTGAATGTTGCCACTGCAACCACCCTTCTTCTCTATGAAGTCCTCCGCCAGCGCGCTTAAAACGAACTATTGATACTTCGAAGTCAATTCAAAAAACCCATTTACTTAAGATAAGGTTTCTTTTCTCTTGTTCTTAATGCTTCCTTAATTTTAAAATAAGCACCAATTTTTTTAACACAGAGGAGAAGATCATGGCAGAGATAACAGTTTCGGGTCAGCCGCTTAAGTTTTGGACTACGGACAATATCAACCAGGTATCACAGAAAAAGATGGGAAGAGATGCGGAGGCTCCAACATTTCGGGAGATCTTTGTGGAGTTTGTCACAGATGCCTATCAGCAGGAAGGAGTGATCTTAGGCCTTGAAAGAGATAATAAAGAGCTTAGCGAGCATAGCAGAGAATTTGCCGGACGGGTTGAAATCTTAACTTTTGATGTTCAGATTAGAAATGAGATATTAGATGTTCAGCCAGTTGAATTGGCTGATTATATTGTTCGTTTGGGGCAGGAACTCGGAGAGTTCGAGGCGACAGATGTCCCTGAAGAAGAAGCTGACGCAAGGGAGCGTCAAGCTAGAATCGATAAATTAATTGCAAAGCTTGAAGTCGCGCAAGGCTACCAGAAAGTTGTTGGGCCCTTTGTCCAAGAGCTAACAGAGACTGCTGCAGCTGTTAAAATGGGCGCGGAGGAGTTGGAAAGAGCTCAAAAGCAATTCGAAGAAGATGCGCAATTGCTTCGCGATCGCATTGTGGGGCTAGAAAGAGACGGACTTCCCGCTCATACAGATGAAATTCAGCGCTTGACGCTAGTTCTGCGAGAAAAAACAGAAGCGTTTGATGCGCTAGGGATCGAGCATCAAGCACTAGTTACTTCAGCAAGAGAAGCGGAAGAACTACTCAGTACAGAAGTTGAATCTTTAAGAGGGCTGGTTGCGAAAGCGCGCGAAGCGCAGGGTGTTGCAGAGGAAGCTCTGAATGAACAACGAAGAGCAAATGATGCACTCAAAGTCGAGCATGTACAAGTGTTGCGAGAAGCAGGTGAAGCAGCAAATGCAAGGGCAGAAGAGCTTCAAAGACAGCTTGATCAGCTTCGCGAAGAAAATGTTCAGCTTGCAGAGCGTGTTCGAGTTTTTGAAGAAGCTCCGGAGGCAGATGTTCAGCTCAAAGCAGAAATGCTCGGTAGAGTGGCTGTAGCAGTGCTTGGCGTAGACCCGGACATTGGCCTATTAGAAGCGCGAGTGGGTGAACATATGCAAGCAGAGGGAAGGCTTGGGCAACTCTATGCTTTAGCTCATATCCCTCGAGACGGAGGAGCTTTTGACGCACTTGTTGGAATGATTCAATCGGTTGCTCGCATTTTCACTACATGGGGGCGAGGTGATGCACAGTCACTAGCTGCCTATGCGGCGCATTTTGAACCGAATGTGGCTGAGATTAATAGAAAAGCAGGCGATTATGATCGTGTTGAACTTGAGCGCGCGGATGCAGTACGAGATCTAGGTCAAGCGCAGCTAGATCTAGTCAGAGAGCGGGCAGATAGCAAAAAACTCCTTTCAATTCTTGGAAATGGATTCTCCTGGACCTGGAGTACCACAACTGCTGTTCCTCGGTTTATTTATGACGCAATGCGTTTCTAATAACGTGTCATTTTTAGGTGCGCAGGCGTTTACTTGTGCACCTTTTCTAGATTTTTTTTGTAGAATCAGCTATACTCGGGTGAAATTGTAATTCTTCAATGGGAGAAAGCGACAAATGCTTACCATTTTTCACCAAATGGGTGTTTATAAAGAGGCTTTTCAGATAAATCTGGATGACTTTGTAGAGATCTTTTCAACGGATCCTCGTTAAGGACTCTTTTCCACCTTATAAGGACATATAAATCATGAACAAACATAGTAACGAACCACGATGAAACCCTGGCTTAAAATTTTAATCGGACTCGTTCTTGGAGTGATCACCGGCTTGATCTTAAACAAGCAGGTGGAAATTCTATCGATGGTTGGGAAGGCATTCATTGACCTTCTTAAGATGCTTGTGGGTTTAATTGTCTTTTCGTCACTTGTCGTGGGAATGTGTCATATTAGCGACCCCAAAAAGCTAGGTAGGATTGGACTGCGGACGGTGATCTTTTATGTTGCGACAACGATTATAGCAATTTGCATTGGCCTAGCCATTGTTTTGGTTGTAAAACCTGGAATGCATTTAGGAATTCCTCTCCCGATTGGTCATGGGGGTGATGGCAATCTCAGCTTAATAGATTTTTTATTTGCTATTGTTCCCTCAAACCCTTTTGCAGCTTTTGCTGAAGGAAATATTTTACAGATTATTGTGTTTGCGATCCTCTTTGCTCTAGCGATTAGTATGGCAGGGGAGAAGGCGAAGCCCATCCTTGGATTCATCGAATCTCTCAGCGAGGTGATGGCAAAACTGACTCATGTGGTGATGAAACTTGCTCCTTATGGAGTTTTTGCTCTGATGGCAACGGCTGTAGGGGCTCTGGGCTCCAAGATCATTCTCCCCCTCTTTTGGGTGATCGGGTGTATTTTTGTAGCCTGTTTAATTCAAGTTTCGGTTATTTTTACTCTCTCTCTCAAGTATTTAGCAAAGGTTGAGATTGCTCCTTTCTTTAAAGGGATGAAAGATGCTATTATTGTAGCGTTTACTACGAGCAGTAGCTCTGCGACCCTCCCGGTCAACTTAGAGTGTGCTCGAGACCATTTAGGGCTTTCTCCGGACATTTCGGGGTTTGTTCTATCCCTAGGCTCGACCATTAATATGAATGGAACGGCTATAGGACAGTCTGTGCTGGCGATTTTTATTGCTCAAGCATATGGAATCGATGTCAGCTTTACCAACATCATAATTTTGATGTTTACAACTCTAGTCTCTGCCATAGGTACGGCAGGAATTCCAGGAAGTGGTTTGGTGATGCTCTCAATCGTACTAAATGCGATGGGTCTTCCTTTAGAAGGGATAGCCTTAGTCGCTGGAATTGACCGTCTTCGAGATATGTTTGCAACGGTTGTAAATATACTAGGAGACGCAGTAGCGGCGGTTTACGTCGCTAAGAAAGAAAATCAAATTGATGAAACCAAGTACCATACGGTCACCTGGATCGAATAAATATAGGAAGATACTATGAAACTATTTGTTGCTAACATTGCACGTGAATGCTCAGAAGAAGAACTACATACTGCTTTTTCAGAATGTGGCGAAATCAAGAGCCTAAAAATTATTAAAGACAAAGACACAGGACAGTCTCGCGGATTCGGTTTTGTTGAAATGGAAACACGTGAAGGTGGAGAAAAAGCGATGCAAGATCTTCATGAAAAAGAGTTCCACGGACGAGCTCTTGTAGTAAATGAAGCGAAAGAGCAACAACGTCGTGCACCTCATGGTGGTGGACGCGGTGGATCAAGATAAATCCTTAGGGTTTACCTAAGAAATTTATCTTGTTCGTCTTATATAAGAAGGCTTTCAGAAGTTTGGATTTTTTCTTCAGAAGAGATTCCAGCTTTCAAGAAAGCCTTCTTTGTATTTAATGGGAGCTCCTCTGATCTAGCCCGACTGGATTTTTATCTCTGAATTCGTTAGACTGCCTTAACTTAACAAAAGAATGTATATGAGGCCAGTGTGCAAAACGCTATATTGAAATCTGTAAAAAAAGGGGTTGAAGCGATGGAATCGCTCCGGTCTCCGGAAGGGTTGAAGTTTATTGAAAGTGTTTCTTGGGCAATCATTGACTGCTTTAAAAATGGGGGGAAACTCCTGATTGCAGGAAATGGAGGAAGTCTATGCGATGCGATGCATTTCGCAGAAGAATTAACGGGGTATTTCCGAAAAAAGCGCCCTGCACTTCCAGCAATCGCCCTTGCTGATCCTGGCCATCTGACTTGTGTCGGAAACGACACGGGTTTCAACGAAATCTTTGCTAGAGGGATCGAAGCCCATGGAAACCATGGGGATCTTTTTATTGCACTAAGCACGAGTGGAAACTCTGAAAATCTGATCCGTGCGACGACAATTGCAAAAGAAAAGAACCTCCAGGTCATTTCCTTCTTAGGGAAGACGGGGGGAGCCCTCAAAGGAATGGGAGATTTTGAGTGGGTCGTTTCGGGATTTGAATATTCTGACCGCATTCAAGAGGCCCACATGGCTGCTATCCATATTATCATAGAGATGGTGGAGCAGGAGCTTTTCTTTCCTGTGGAGGAAATGGAAGTTCAGAGTGTAGGAGCAAACCTATAATGGGAACCCAATCATTCATTGTTGATCTGATTGAGGGACGTCGAAAAGGGACCTTTCTTAAGGGAACTCTCTTTGCGATGAGTGGTTTCTTTGAAATGGGGGTTAAGCTTCGCAACATGGCATTTGATAGGGAGTGGATTAAAGAGAAGCGGGTGGCTGTTCCTGTGATTAGCATTGGAAATATCATTGCTGGAGGTACGGGGAAAACAGCATTTATTCAACGCATAACAAAAGACCTTAACAAATTTGGAAAAATTTCTATCCTTTCGCGAGGGTATCGCTCACAAATTGAAAAGGTAGGTGGAAGCCTCCATCTGATAGAACAATCTAGAATTACCCCTGAAGTTTGCGGCGACGAAGCCTACCTTCTTTTTAAATCATTGCCAGAAGCAGTCTTGTTTGTGGGGAAAGATCGAGTACTCAATGCCGAGCGGGCTGTTTATCATGAAGCAGACTTCATTCTCTTGGATGATGGGATGCAATATCGAAGCCTTCATCGGGATATTGAGATTGTTATGCTCCATGGGGATGATCTTTATGGAAAAGGCTTTTATCTTCCAAGGGGATATCTTCGAGACTCTCCTAAAAGGCTCAAAAAGGCCGATTGTGTTGTGGTCAATCATGTTCACGATTTAAATCATTTCCATGCTGCAGAAAAGGAAGTTGCAAAGTGGACAGATGCGCCGGTTGTGGGAACACGCATGGTTCCAAAAGAAGTAGAGACTCAATGTGGCGACCATCTCCGGGACTTAAAAGATCGAAGAATTGGTGTTTTTTGTGGCCTTGGCAAACCAGACTCCTTTGTGAATACCGTTTTAGAAATGGGTGGGACAGTTGCTGAAAAATGGATCCTCCCTGACCATATAGGACCTACGGGCGCGGCGCTTAGCCTTTTCGCACAAAAATGTGTCGAAAGAGGATGCGACATCATTGTCTGTTCTGAAAAAGACTGGGTAAAGCTCCCCTTGGATCAGGAACTCCCTCTCCCTCTAGGATATTTGAAAGCGGAGATGGAAGTGGTCACTGGTAAAGAGCACTATGAGACTCTCCTGTCGAGGATTGGAAAATTGACTCCTGAAAGGGAGGTTTCTTGAAGCCGTGGATTAAAATTATTATCGGTCTTGTTCTTGGTGTGATTGCAGGTCTTGTATTAGGTCATAAAGTTGATATTCTAGAGCGGGTCGGAAAGGCCTTTATTGATCTACTAAAAATGCTTGTAGGCCTAATCGTCTTTTCCTCTTTGGTGGTTGGAATGTGTCACATCAGCGATCCAAAGAAATTAGGAAGAATTGGAATCAGAACTGTCCTTTTCTATGCTGCAACAACGATTATCGCAATTGGGTTCGGCCTTCTCTTGGTTTTTGTTTTTAAACCCGGTGCAGGTCTCGGCCTTCCGATTCCAACAGCCCATCTTCAGACAATACAAACAGTGGGTCTTGTCGACTTTCTATTCGCCATTGTTCCCTCGAATCCGTTTGCGGCGTTTGCAGAAGGGAATATCCTTCAAATTATTGTCTTTTCAATCTTCTTTGCCTTTGCCATCACCTTAGCTGGAGATCGGGGCAAAAAAGTATTGGACCTCTTAGAATCGCTCAGTGAAGTTATGTATTCTCTTACACATTCGATTATGAAGCTTGCTCCTTATGGCGTCTTTGCCCTTATTGCAACGGCTGTTGGGGATATTGGCCTTAAGGTGATCTACCCTCTATTTAAGTTTTTGCTTTGCAATTATGTTGCTTGTTTGCTTCAGATCTTCATTGTCTTTTGTTTGACCCTCCGCTACATTGTAAAGCTGAGAGTCTCGCCGTTCTTTAAGGGTATGAAAGATGCGATCGTTTTAGCCTTTACAACCAGCAGTAGCTCCGCAACTCTGCCGGTATCTTTGGATTGTGCGAGGAACCATCTAGGCCTTTCCCCAGACATTTCGGGGTTTGTCCTCTCTCTAGGTTCAACAATCAACATGAACGGAGCTGCAATTGGACAAGCAATCTCAGCGATCTTTATTGCTCAGGCTTATGGGATTGAAATCACTGTTGTTAAGGTCCTAATTTTGGTCTTTGTCTCTCTGGTTTCGGCCATCGGTGCGGCAGGAATCCCTGGAACAGGAATTGTCATGCTTTCGGTTGTGTTGAATGCGATGGGACTTCCTCTTGAGGGAATCGCACTCGTTGCGGGTGTTGATCGCCTCCGTGAAATGGTCTCCTCTGTTGTCAATGTTCTTGGGGACGCTGTTGCTGCGGTCTTTGTAGCAAAGAAAGAAAATCAAATCAATGAAAAGCAATACCATGCAGTGACTTGGTTGGAGTAGAAGATGAGTGATGAAGTAGAAATTAAACTTCCAAAGTTGGGAGAAAGCATCGTTAGTGCAACCATCGTTCAATGGTTCAAAAAGGTTGGAGATCCAGTTAAACTTGATGAGCCTCTTTTAGAGGTTTCAACCGACAAAGTGAATAGTGAAATCCCTTCTCCCGTTTCGGGAAAAGTTTTAAAAATTCTGGCTGATCCTGAACAGGAACTCGACGTCGGTGCTCCCTTAGCAATAATTATCACAAAAGAAGGAAGCGTTTTAGAGGAGACAATCGCGCCGCCGACTGAAGCGCATTTGCACCCAACAGATACACCTTCTAAAAAAGGCTTTTTCACCCCTGTTGTACTGAAGATTGCACAAGAAAAGGGGATTGACCTTTCAGAGCTCGAGAATATCGCTGCTACGGGAGCCGGTGGACGCCTTTCAAAAAGAGACCTTGAGAGCTATCTGCAAAATCGTACTGCAACTCCCACTATTCCTTCTGTGGGTGGAGAAGAAAGAGTTAAAATGTCGACGATGCGAAAAATGATCGCTGACGCAATGGTTCGATCCTTCTACGAAGCCCCTCATGCAACCCTTGTAAATGAGGTGGATGTCACAAAATTGATCAATTATTTGAAGGAAAATAAAGAATCCTTCCAAAAAGAAAATGGATATAAGCTCACGATCACCAGCTACATTGCAAAAGCAATTGCTGAAGGGGCCTTGAAGTTCCCCATGATCAATGCCTCTTTAGAAGGGGACACCATCGTCATCAAGAAGAACGTCAACCTAGGAATCGCAGTGAGTGTTGAGCAAGGGATCCTTGTTCCGGTCATTGCGGATTGTCATACTCGATCAGTAAAAGATATTGCTCGAGAAGTCTCTGATCTTTCTGATAAGGCTCGAAAGGGAAACTTAAAGCCAGATCAGGTGAAAGAGGGGACCTTTACGATGACCAACTTTGGAATGTCGGGAGTTTTGATTGGAACCCCCATCATCCGCCAGCCGGAAGTGGCTATTCTTGGCGTTGGAGCGATTAACAAAAAAGTGGTTGTCTTAGACGATAACAGCATGGCAATCCGTTCTATGATGAACCTCTCGCTATCCATTGATCATCGCGTGATCGACGGAATGTACGGCTGCGGCTTCCTTGCAGAAGTTAAGCATCAATTGGAGAACTTCCTATAAATCGCTTCCACTCTTCTTTTGAGCAAGTATGAGGCCAACTCTCGAAATTCGCGCGATACTCTTCAAGGTTTTCCAGATCTACCCAATGCAGATGATCAAAATTTGTGATCCGATCAGGGAAACGGAGGCCATTGAGATGGTCAACTTCATGCTGAAAAATCCGTGCTGTATAGCCCTCAAATTCTAGCTCTAGCTTTTCCCCCTCTCGGTTATAAGCAGTTGCCCGAATCTTTGTTGAGCGGGGAACAATCCCTGCAAGAGATCCGGTTGAAAAGCAGCCTTCGCGAAACGATTCCATTTCGTCGGAATACCATATAATCGTAGGATTAATAAACACGTCAAGGGGAGGAGAGAAGTCGATCCGTTCAATGGTCATGTGCGTATCAACACAAATAATCTGAAGCGGAATACCGATCTGAGGGGCCGCTAACCCTACCATCTTACTTTGTGCGCGCTCATCGACAGTCAGTCGGAGCATGTCATCGATGATCTCTTGAATGCGATCACTTTGAATCTCTTCAAGAGGAACCCTACCTGCATTTTCCTGAAGCATCGGGTGATTAGGCGGAATATAAGGGGGCTCGCCACCAAATACCATTGCATTGACTCCTAGTAGAATAATTAACCATTTCATGCCAAAAGGGTACTTTAAGTGGACCTTATCGTTCAAGCTTTCCTAGGGTATCCAACAAAGATTATTTGACGACACGGCCTGATTATGTTGATGAGAAAAAGGAAAGAGTAGGGGACTACCACGAGAAGAGAGAGAAAAATCTTGAGGTTAAGCTAGGTGCTACTTCAGGATTAAGTCGCTGTTTTTGCTGCAACATGATTTGGTCAAGGGAGGACCTAAACTCCTCTACAAACACCCCTCTTTTAGAAAGATCAATTCCTCTAGGGCTTGAGAGAAATTCATAAATTTCATCTTCATCAGGAGTTTCAGAAAAGATAGCGCCAAAATGTTTTTGGGCGATTTCCTTCACCTGGATCATCGCGAGGGCTTGCTCAGGTTTTTCAAGTCCCATAAAATCGCTTGCTAGAGATGCAAACCCTGGGTCAAACTCGAATGCGCCCTCATCGATCCAAAAACGATCTTCAGGATGTCTATGATCTTCTACTTCTGGATTTCTGGAAGGTCTCACCTCACGTTCGGCTCTGTATTCCTTGCCTTCTTCGATGCGAGTGATTCTCTCCTCTTGAGTTAAGGGAGGAAGATATTTTACTGCGCCTATTGGCTCTGGTTTGTCTTGTTCATCAGGCCAATAAATTCTTTGCGTAGACGTAGTTTCATGCGTTTGCTCAGAGTCTGAGAAGCGAAGTTCTACAGGTTTACCCGCCTTTAGATCCTCAAGATCTGCGGTAAACTCTCTAATGAGTGAGATTCTTCTCCACTGCCTATCGGGAATGATACCCAATTCTTGACTCGATTTTCCAAGCCAATCATGAATACCCTGTACTGATTCAATAGCAATAGGAGGAGCGACAAAATACCTTTGGGCTCGATCTTTGAAAACCTCGACAGCGTTTTCTTCTATTTGAGTAGGAATGCTCAGTTCTACGCCTTCATCGGCATATTTGATGAGCTGCTCTACCTCGGCTAAATAGAGTTTTGTGAAGCTTGAGCGCAACTCGAGGGGCATTTCTCTTGGATCTGTTGGGGATTCCAACCACTCATTAATATCAAACATATGGCCCCCATAAATGGGAACATGATGCTCTTTTGCGAGTCGGTTAAAAGCCTCTCTGAGACTTTTGTCTAGGTATGAATATTCATTTATGAGGTTGAGAAGGCGTTGAGGTTTGCAAAAGAAATTCCGCTCCCTAAACTCTAGCATTTGGAGTCTTGTGCTTTTATGGGGCTGTTGAGAACCAAAAAAATTTAGAGCCCTTCAGAATATAAAAGTTTCGAGTTTGGGAGAATATATATTTTTGGATCTTTTTTGATAGATTTTGTGGTTCATAAGTGTTGAGAACTGGAAAATTCAGTCCATTTGGACACACCCCTCCCTATAAGAGGCATAAATTTGGGGGATCTAGAACCGTTAGCCTCTTCAGGTTATAGCAAATAGCCTGCATAAAAGCTGCAAACTGATTTTTTGCAATTCCTCGGTAACGGACTCGTTTTTCTCTTTGCGAAAAAACCCGTTCATAGGGAGCCCGCACAGAGCTGTACCATCGGTCTTGATCTTTATTTTTTCTCTTCATGGTATTTTTTTTGATCGCACATAGATGTACACCCTTTGCCTTGGCGATTTTAGGAGCGGGATTTATACAATACCCTTTATCCATATAGCCAGATCCTTGGGTAGGACACACATGCTTGAAACCTGAAGCATCTGTAATATTAGCTGGGGTAATCGCAACCTTATTGATCAGGCCTGTCTGCATATCTACACTGGCATGCTTCTTATAACCATACCAGTATTTATTCTTTCCCTTACAACCAATCTTCGCTTGAGCATCTGCAGAAAACTGAGAGATGTTTTCGTTGTTTAGCTTCTCGTATTTTTCTGCAATTGCCTTGTCTCTTTCCTCCCACAAATTTGCTTTAGCGATTAGATGAGTTGCGTCGACAAAGGTAAAAACCTCACTCATCAGTCCTTGTCTTTTTAACTGATCTCTTAAATCGGCAAAGACCTTGGACAAGGTATTGGTTCCTATCTTTTTTCTAAGCTGGCAAAAAACTGTGTGGTCTGGGGTGTTGTCCCTGAGATTAAACCCACAAAACCATCGAGCTGCATTGTTTTCTTGGATAAAGCGTTCCAGTTCTCTATCGCTGCAGTTCTCCATGAACTGCAGCAATAAACACTTGAATAATCGAAGTAACCCATACCCCTTGTGAGGGTTATTCTTTTCCAGTTTTTTCAGCCTTTTCTCTACAAGGCTGAACGACCAAATTTTGGCAAATTTTCGGTAATTATGACTTTCTGGAACTAAATCTTCTAAGCAAATCATCTCAACTTGTTGCATGGGGACCCTCATTTAAAAAAAAGAATGAGTTTAAATCATTTTAGAAAATTAGACCAGTTCTCAACAGTCCCTTTATAACCAAAGAAATAGCTTCGGAGTTTATTTAGAAATCCTGTCGGTTGTGCATTTTGAATTTCTTGAGTAACGCGCCCTGTAAGGGAACGCGCGTCATTTGTAGAGGGGTTGGGTTGCAAGGATCTCTTCGCCCATTGGGTGACTGCAGTATCGTAGACAGCTCGAGCAGTTTGATATTCAAAAAGCATTCGTGGCAACTTTGGGTGTTGCTGCGCAAATTGTTTGGGATTGCTTTGATAGTGGTCAATATAGGTTGAAATATCCTGCTGCGGGATTCCCATTTTTGCAAACTTGTCAACGACCTGTTTCAGATCGGTAAAGGCTGCTTGCTCGTCTTTCTGATTAACCTTTGAAAGACCCTCTAAAAGTTCCCGTTCAATTCTTGCTTCAAGGGGATGAGGTTGATTATAGATGCCGCTGGTATTCGTTTCAAAATAGCGAACCATTAACCCAAAATTGCATTCTGACCCTTTAAGAGCTACAATTGTGGGGTCCGTTGAATGTGGATAGTTTTGGGAGATCAACTTCCGAAAGAGATCAAGAGCTATGGATTGGTCTTTTTGGGGGATATTTCTAACAGGTGTTCCCCATCGCGCCTGTCGCTCAACTTTAGCTGTTGAGGCAGGAAAAAGACTTGAATAAAACCGCGATAGCATTGCCATAAAACCCCCAGATTAATACCTAATTATAACATAATTAGAATTAAAAATCATTTTAATAACAATTACTAAAACACAAACCACTCACAATTAATTATATATGACAAAAATGAAATCCTAACATTTTAAATATAAGTCGATTATGCATTAACCCTTAGGAGACGAGTATCCCGGAGTGCCATCAAAATCGTAGAGGTGTTCTGTCTTGATGATATCGAACCCTTCTGCTGTTAGAGCCTCTAGGACCTCTAGGAGCTCTTTTTGTTTGCACCCCCCGTGTTTGGGGCGAAAGCGTACTCTCCATTGATCAATACAAAAGGTCTCGGGCATTCCATCAGGGTAAACGCGGGCCCCACGATTGGTGATCATTTCGATATGAAAAGTGCCATAGCTATGCTCAAGTAGGCTTTTCTGAAAATCCATCATGGATGCATTTGAGAAGAGGTAGACATCAATCCCTACAAGTTCCCTCTTTGTTTTGATTACCTTGCGGGTAAAGGTTTGAGAAATACCTTTTTTTTCTTCATAGGACACAGCATTAAGCTTTGAAGGAGTTTCCCCTAGCCGCTGGATGACAGCTCCTGCAAACTCCTGTGTTCCCACTTTTTCCTTGCTGATGTCTTGCTTGAAAATGTCGTAGGTATGAACGCCGTCCTCTAAGGTTTTCAGCCATCCGTTATGAATTGCGGTTGCGACGTCGTATTGTTTGATATGGACCATCATCATGACCGAAGCTAAAATCAATGCCGAAGGATTCGCAAGATTTTGTCCTGCTCGCCTAGGTGCTGAGCCGTGGATTGCTTCGAACATCGCTCCGTGATCTCCAATATTTGCAGATCCTACAAGACCTACAGAACCCGCAATTTGAGCTCCAACATCAGAAAGGATATCCCCATAAAGATTAGGCATGACCACGACATCAAAAACTTCTGGGGTATCGGCAAGTTTTGCCGCTCCAATATCGACAATCCAATGCTCGTTTTCAATATCAGGATATTCCTTGGCCACCTCGTTAAAGACTTGATGAAAAAGGCCATCTGAGAGCTTCATGATATTATCTTTTACAAAACAAGTGACCTTTTTTCGTCCATTTTGGACAGCATACTCGAAAGCATACCGGATGATTTTTTCTGAGCCCGGCTGCGAAATCAACTTGATCGATTCACAAACCTCGGGGGACTGTCGGTATTCAATACCCGAATAGAGATCCTCTTCATTTTCTCGCACAATCACCACATCCATTTGAGGGTGCTTTGTTGCAACAAAGGGGGAGTATGCCACGCAAGGACGCACATTAGCATAAAGCCCTAGAGTTGTTCGAATCGTTACATTTAAGCTTTTGAAGCCTCCACCTTGCGGCGTTGTGATCGGAGCTTTTAAAAAAGCTTTTGTTTGCCTAATAGTGTCCCAAGTCTTGTCCTCAATTCCTGTTGGGTGTCCCCCAAGATAAACCTTCTCACCAATGTCGACTTCATGGATATCGAGTTTTGCTCCTGCGGCTTCAAGGATTTTTAAGGCTGCATCCATGATTTCTGGACCAATTCCATCGCCTCTAGCCACTGTTACGGGGGTTTTTTCGCTCACAAAGAACTCCTTACTTGATTGATTAACTCTCTAATTATATGATTTAAGATAAGTATTCAAGAGTTCGAACATGTTAAAAGATCTATTTGATGAGTACCAGCGAAATCTGAACTTTTTTTTCGACCATGTAGAGGTAGAAAAAGCAGAGGAAATATTTAAACTTTTTTTAGACTGCCAAGGGATGTTGATTTTCACTGGAGTTGGGAAAAGTGGAATTATTGCCGAAAAGCTTGTGATGACAATGATTTCAACTGGAACAAAAGCCTTGTACCTCCCCCCCATGAATGCTCTTCATGGAGATATTGGGATTGTTACCGACAAAGATGTTCTCATTTGCATCAGCAAAAGTGGAGAGAGTGAAGAACTCTTAAGCCTCATTCCCTTTGCGCAGAAGAAAGGGGCTAAAACCGTAGCCTGGGTCTCTAACATGCAATCAAAACTGGGTCTCGCCTGCGACATAGGAATTTCCCTTCCGTTAAATAAGGAGCTTTGTCCCTTTGACCTAGCCCCCACGACCTCGACATCGATCCAGCTCATTTTTGGAGATGTCCTTTCCGTCGCGCTTATGAAAGCTAAGAACTTTAGCTTGGACGATTATGCGCTTAATCATCCTGCAGGCGCCATTGGGAAAAAGATTACGCTTACAGTTGATGACGTGATGCTTCAAGGAGAAACACTTCCTCTTTGTCGTCCCAATGAAAAACTGAGGGATGCGCTGGTTACCTTAACCGATAAAAAGTGTGGGTGTCTGCTCATCACCGATACCAAAGGAACGTTTCGAGGGATCTTCACCGATGGAGACCTCCGCCGTGCATTCCAGAAAAACCCTGCTGAAATGCTAGAAAAAACAATGGAAGAACTCATGACACCCTCTTGCATTGCAACCCAAAAAGGGAAGCGAGCTCTCGATGCACTGCAACTTATGCAAAATGATGAGAAAAAATGGGTCAATGTCCTTCCGGTAATAGAATCAGGAACACTCGTTGGATTGATTCGCATGCACGACCTCGTGCAAGCGGGAATCACCTAAAAAATAAGGGAACACTACCCGAGATTTTTTCGTTTCTAGTCGCAGTCCATACTTTGTTTTCGATTCAAAGTAAGTGATTTTTCTGATTTCTGAGTAAGGAATGATCCACTCTCCTCCCTTGTTTGACACAAAAATTAACTGCTTATCTTCTAAAAGGATTTTATGAGGATGCGTTTCTAAGCGGATAAACTTTTTATAGGGGATCAATCCCCACCCGATCAAAAAAATTCCCAGAGAAAATATAGGAAGCCCCCAAATACTTAAGAAAGCTAGCGGAGCCCATACACCAAATATAAAAAGAATAAAAACGCCAACTCCTCCCAAAAGCATTCCTCGAAGTAAAAGACGGTTTTTTATCTTTGATTGAACAACTGAGAAAAGTTTTAAACGATCCATTGAAAATTAATACCCTTTTCGTTATCCAAAAGCTTGAGTTTTATAAGGAATCAAGTTAGCCTGTACCCGAGGTGGATCTTATGGACATTGAAATCTTCACACTTTCGCACGACATCCTTATTACCATTTTTGTAATTGGCTATACTGCTATCATCCTTGAGTTTCTGATTCACGTCAATAAAACAGCCGTTGCGCTGTTCATGGCGGTGATTTGCTGGCTGATTTATTTTGTCGGAGATCCCCAACCACTTAGCGTGAGCACGGCTTATTTAAACACACATTTAAGTGACGTGTCGCAGATTCTTTTTTTCCTATTGGGTGCGATGACGATGGTCGAGCTTATTGATTCCCATAAAGGATTCAATACCTTCATCTGTTACCTCCATACACGTTCCAAAAGGAAAATGTTATGGGTCACCTGTTTCCTCGCATTTTTCTTGTCTGCTGTTCTCGATAACTTGACAACAACGATCCTTATGATTTCTATTCTAAGGAAGCTAATTCCACATAAAAAGGAGAGGTTCCTCTTTTCTTGTATGGTCATTGTTGCAGCGAATGCTGGAGGAGCCTGGACCCCTATTGGAGATGTTACAACGACAATGCTTTGGATTGGAGGGCAAATCACTTCTATGAAAGTGATTACCGAACTCTTTTTCCCCAGTTTGATTTCCATGATGTTCCCGCTGCTTCTCTATACCTTTACGCTTAAGGGGAAATTTCCAAAATCTGAAGTTGATTTCCGCGACGAACCTCTAGAGCCAGGAGCCCACCTTGTCTTTTTCCTAGGGATTTTCCTGTTCCTTTGTGTTCCCGTTTTTAAGGCTTTATCAGGTCTCCCTCCATTTATGGGGATGCTTATTTCTCTTTCAATCATGTGGCTTGTCACAGATATTATGCATTTTCGCCACGATCAGAGGCACCATCTCCGAGTACCCCATATTCTGACAAAGATCGATGTTTCCAGTATTCTCTTTTTCTTAGGGATTCTGCTTAGTGTAAACGCCCTTGAGTCTACAGGAATTCTTGACGGTGCAGCGCAGTGGCTAAATGTTCATATGAAAAATGAAGCACTTATCGCTTCCGTCATAGGTGTTGTTTCTGCAGTTATTGATAACGTTCCCCTTGTCGCTGCAACAATGGGGATGTATGACCTCCAAACTACCCCGACCGATTCGCCTCTATGGCTCATGATCGCTTATGCCGCTGGTACCGGAGGCAGTATCCTTGTCATGGGTTCTTCTGCAGGTGTGGCCCTTATGGGGCTTGAGAAAGTGGACTTCTTTTCCTACTTTAAAAAGATCTCCCTGCCAGTCTTTATTGGATATGTCCTTGGAATGCTCTTTTACGTCTTCTTGTTCTAGATTCTAAGTCTTTTATATTTAGATGTTTTTGAATGTTGAGATTTCATAGTGATATTTATCTATTGAAACCCTATAATCCTTGCAAATTTGGGGTGATAATTATGACAGTTGAAAAAATTGCTATGAATGGCATGTTCTTTGCAGCATACTATCTCATCGCTGCGCACAAAAAATACCTACCTATCCAAGCTCTCCGCATTCAGGCGGGAGCTTTTGCATTGTCGCTGCTTGCAAAGGAGGTATTGTGCATCCCAAAGACATCCAGAGGTCTGGATGAGAGCGATCTCATTCCTTATGCTTTCGTTACAGCATCACTTTATTGGACAGCTATTAGCAAAAAGGCTCAATGCATTAGTACAGCAGTTCTGGGAACAACGTCAGCATTGATTGACCAGCCTCGTAGGACTCCTCATGTGCCGCCCCCGCCTCCTCGAAGGAGGGAGCCTCTGCCTCCTTACAATGCTCACCTTCCGGAAGGCGTAAAAATTGGAAGTACTGATGTGCAGACCGTTATTGGTAATATTCTTGATTTACCTGTGGAAGCGATTGTAAATGCCGCAAATGAAGTACTCTTAGGCGGAGGCGGAATTGATGGTGTGATACATGAAGCAGCTGGTCCGGAGCTCAAAGAAGCATGTAGAAAGTGTCCCATCCTAGAAGACAGCGCTACGGACAGGATTAAGATAGGGGATGCTGTTGTGACCCCATCATTTAATCTGACTGGAAGGGGTGGTGCAACCCAATATATTGTGCACACTGTAGGTCCACGAAGTAGCACAGGTGGTCGCGCAGCCCTTCTTGCAAATGCCTATCGAAATTCTCTAGAGGCTGCAAAAGCCCAAGGAATTCGATCGATTGCATTCCCGGCGATTTCAGTAGGAATATTCAGTTATCCATTTGAAGAAGCTCAAAAAATTGCCTTTGAAACAGTGAAAACATATGTAGAGGTAAACCCTCTCGCCTTCGATGCTGTTATTTTGGTCTATCACAAGAAAGATATTCGGGAAGAGCAAGAAGCATCCATTCACGCTGCGTGGCAAGAAAAAATCACCCACTAAGCACCTTCCCTAAAAATTTTCCTTATACTTTATAGGTGTAGTGTAATCCCATGTTTTGAAAAAAAACTTCAGAAGTTAAAGGAGTCGAGAAGGCTGCCTGGAAGGTTTTTTCATGGGGAGTCAGAAAAAAAATCAGAAAAAGATGAAAAACGTTTGCTTAATAAATTCGAGCTGATGTATGGTCTCGTATTCTTTCTTAAGCAAAACAAGCGAAAGAAACGAAACGAAAGCCTTAGCGCTTTCAAGTGTTATTTTGACAGCGAAATTGAAGTGACAAAGCTTAAGGTTTGAGCGTGTCGAAATTTATTTCGACATGCCCCTATCAAACTTTAACTCGAACACATATATAAATAGTATTCGAGAATCAACCTAGCTTCGGCTAGGTTAATAGAGATTAAATTTTCAACGAGAATTTGATCCTGGTTCAGATTGAATGCTGACGGCGTGGATGAGGCATGCAAGTCGAACGAAGTAGCTTGCTACTTAGTGGCGAAAGGGTTAGTAATACATGAGTAACGTACCTCTTTCCTGGGGATAACGGTTGGAAACGACCGCTAATACCGAATGAGGAGATCCGGGGTAGCCCGATATCTTCAAAGTAGGGGATCCTTCGGGACCTTACGGAGAGAGAGCGGCTCATGGGATATCAGCTTGTTGGTGTGGTAAAGGCGCACCAAGGCTAAGACGTCTAGGCGGACTGAGAGGTTGACCGCCAACACTGGGACTGAGACACTGCCCAGACTCCTATGGGAGGCTGCAGTCGAGAATCATTCGCAATGGGCGAAAGCCTGACGATGCGACGCCGTGTGGACGATGAAGGCCTTCGGGTTGTAAAGTCCTTTCGCCAGGGAACAAGAGAAAGTAACTAATAATTGCTTGATTTGAGCGTACCTGGTAAAGAAGCACCGGCTAACTCCGTGCCAGCAGCTGCGGTAATACGGAGGGTGCAAGCATTAATCGGATTTATTGGGTGTAAAGAGCATGTAGGCGGACAAGCAAGTCAGATGTGAAATTTCGGAGCTCAACTTCGAAGCTGCATTTGAAACTACTTGTCTTGAGGGTAGACGGAGAAAACGGAATTCCAAGTGTAGCGGTGAAATGCGTAGATATTTGGAAGAACACCGGTGGCGAAAGCGGTTTTCTAGTTTATTCCTGACGCTGAGATGCGAGAGCAAGGGTAGCAAACAGGATTAGATACCCTGGTAGTCCTTGCCGTAAACGATGCATACTTGGTGTAGTTGGACTCAACCCCGACTGTGCCGTAGCTAACGCGTTAAGTATGCCACCTGGGGAGTACGCCCGCAAGGGTGAAACTCAAAAGAATTGACGGGGGCCCGCACAAGCAGTGGAGCATGTGGTTTAATTCGATGCAACGCGAAGAACCTTACCCAGGCTTGACATATAGAGGACCGCTCTAGAGATAGAGCTTCCCGCAAGGGCCTTTATACAGGTGCTGCATGGCTGTCGTCAGCTCGTGCCGTGAGGTGTTGGGTTAAGTCCCGCAACGAGCGCAACCCTTGTCGTTAGTTACCAGCATGTAATGGTGGGGACTCTAACGAGACTGCCTAGGTTAACTAGGAGGAAGGTGAGGATGACGTCAAGTCCGCATGGCCTTTATGTCTGGGGCTACACACGTGCTACAATGGTCGGTACAGAAGGCAGCGAAGCCGAAAGGTGGAGCAAATCCCAAAAACCGATCTCAGTTCGGATAGAAGTCTGCAACTCGACTTCTTGAAGTTGGAATTGCTAGTAATGACGTGTCAGCAATAACGTCGTGAATACGTTCCCGGGCCTTGTACACACCGCCCGTCACATCATGGAAGTTGGTTTTGCCCGAAGCCGCTGACTCAACCGCAAGGGGAGAGGCGTCTAAGGTGAGGCTGATGACTAGGATGAAGTCGTAACAAGGTAGCCGTACCGGAAGGTGCGGCTGGATCACCTCCTTTATGGACAAGATAGTGAGGTCCTAGAGACCTTACGAATCTACGGTTGGGCAAACCTTAAGTTTTTGTCACTTCATTTTCGCTGTCAGAAGCACAATTGCTTTCTTGACAGAATATAGACTAATCAAGTAAATCAAAAACACTTAGGTGTTTTTGAATTGCGAAAAGCTGATTAAAATATTATAGCGAGTAACATTCGATAACCTATCGAATGTACTACAAAAAAACTGATTTTAAACAGCGCTTGAGAAGGGGATATTCAACCGCAGTCAATTCGTGAATTTCACGAGCTGACAGTCGGTTGAGTATCTCAGTATACAAGACCAATTTTAGGCAAGCTGTCCTTCGGGACAGTTTAATGTACACTTATTAGATCAAGCTAATAAGGGCTGTTGGTGGATGCCTTGGCATCGAGAGGCGATGAAGGACGCGCATACCTGCGATAAGCTCCGGCGAGCTGGAAAGAAGCATTGAGCCGGAGATTTCCGAATGGGGAAACCCAGTGGAGCTAATCCTCCATTATCATTAACTGAATACATAGGTTAGTGAGGCAAACCTGCTGAATTGAGACATCTAAGTAGGCAGAGGAAAAGAAATCAAAAGAGATTCCCATAGTAGCGGCGAGCGAAGTGGGAATAGCCCAAACCGAAAATTTATTTTCGGGGTTGTAGGACTAGTCATAAAGCTTAAACAAATTTAACATAACCATCTGGGAAGTTGGGCGATACAGGGTGAAAGCCCCGTGTGTAAAAAGTAAGTTTAAGTAAGATTAGCACCTGAGTAGGGCCGGACACGTGAAACCCGGTCTGAATCTGGGGAGACCACTCTCCAAGGCTAAATACTACTCGATGACCGATAGTGCACAAGTACAGTGATGGAAAGGTGAAAAGAACCCCTGTTAGGGGAGTGAAATAGAATCTGAAACCAGCAGCCTACAAGCGGTCAGAGGCCTATATTTCCTTTTAGGAAAAATGGCTGATGGCGTGCCTTTTGCATGATGAGCCAGCGAGTTATGTTATACGGCTAGGTTAAGGGACATCCGTTCCGGAGCCGAAGTGAAAGCGAGCGTTAATAGCGCATTAAGTCGTATGATGTAGACACGAAACCAAGTGATCTATCCATGGTCAGGATGAAGCAGGGGTAAAACCTTGTGAAGGTCCGAACCAGTATCTGTTGAAAAAGATTTGGATGAACTGTGGATAGGGGTGAAAGGCCAATCAAACTTGGAGATATCTTGTTCTCTTCGAAATAACTTTAGGGTTAGCCTCGACTTTGAGACTCATGGGGGTAGAGCACTGGATTCCCGCGGGGGCCTACCGGCCTACCAAAGGAAACCAAACTCCGAATACTATGAGTTAAGTCGGGAGATAGACAGTGGGGGATAAGCTTCATTGTCGAAAGGGGAACAGCCCAGATCGCCGATTAAGGCCCCTAATTCTATGCTAAGTGAGTAAGGATGTAAAGTTTCATAGACAGTTGGAATGTTGGCTTAGAGGCAGCCATCATTTAAAGAGTGCGTAACAGCTCACCAATCGAGAGACTTTGCGCCGATAATGATCGGGACTAAAGCATAGAGCCGAAATCGCGGGTGTACCACATTAGTGGTACGCGGTAGGAGAGCGTAGTATGTGCAATGAAGATATACCGTAAGGAGTGTTGGAGCGCATACTAGTGAGGATGCATGGCATAAGTACACGATAAAGGGAGTGAGAATCTCCCTCGCCGAAAACCTAAGGTTTCCAGGGTAAAGCTCGTCTTCCCTGGGTTAGCCGGTCCCTAAGCTGAGGCTGAAAAGCGTAAGCGATGGAAAGCAGGTTAAATATTCCTGCGCCACCTAAAACTATAACAATGGGGTGACGGAGTACGTTAAGCACGCGGGCTATTGGATGTCCGTTTTTATATGAGGCTGGTCAGTAGGTAAATCCGCTGATGGAAAGCTAGGTATAAGACAAGGGGAATCTTCGGAGGAACCGATGGTGTGGCGCAATGCTTCCAAGAAATAACCTCTAGTTGTTGATGGTGACCGTACCAAAACCGACACAGGTAGGTGGGAAGAATATTCTCAGGCGCGCGAGAGAACTCTCGTTAAGGAACTCGGCAAATTATCCTCGTAACTTCGGGAGAAGAGGAGCCCCTGGATGTGATACCTTCGCGGTTAAGCATCTGGGGGCCGCAGAGAATCGGCCCAGGCGACTGTTTAACAAAAACACAGCACTATGCAAACTCGTTTAAGAGGAAGTATATGGTGTGATGCCTGCCCAATGCCAAAAGGTCAATAGGAGATGTCAGTCCTTCGGGACGAAGCATTGAATTTAAGCCCTGGTGAATGGCGGCCGTAACTATAACGGTCCTAAGGTAGCGAAATTCCTTGTCGGGTAAGTTCCGACCTGCACGAATGGCGTAACGATCTGGGCACTGTCTCAACGAGAGACTCGGTGAAATTGTAGTAGCGGTGAAGATGCCGTTTACCCGCAGCTAGACGGAAAGACCCCGTGAACCTTTACTGTAATCTGATATTGGCTTTTGACTTGTCATGTGTAGGATAGCCGGGAGACGGTGAAAGAGGCTCGTTAGGGCTTCTGGAGTCATCCTTGAAATACCGGCCTTGACATGTCGAAAATCTAACGTTGCCCCATGAATCTGGGGAACGAACATTGTCAGACGGGCAGTTTGACTGGGGCGGTTTCCTCCCAAAAAGTAACGGAGGAGTCCAAAGCTTGTCTCATCGTGGTTGGCAATCACGAGTAGAGCGCAAAAGTATAAGACAAGTTGACTGCGAGACCGACGAGTCGAGCAGGTACGAAAGTAGGGTTTAGTGATCCGGCGGTGGAAAGTGGAATCGCCGTCGCTTAACGGATAAAAGGTACTCCGGGGATAACAGGCTTATCGCCACCAAGAGTTCATATCGACGTGGCGGTTTGGCACCTCGATGTCGGCTCATCGCATCCTGGGGCTGAAGAAGGTCCCAAGGGTTTGGCTGTTCGCCAATTAAAGCGGTACGCGAGCTGGGTTCAAAACGTCGTGAGACAGTTTGGTCCCTATCTGCTGTGGGCGCAGGATACTTGAGAAGAGCTGCTTCTAGTACGAGAGGACCGAAGTGGACGGACCAATGGTGTTCCGGTTGTCCTGCCAAGGGCATCGCCGGGTAGCTAAGTCCGGAAAGGATAAGCGTTGAAAGCATCTAAACGCCAAGCCTCCTTCAAGATAAAGTATCCCTATGAGATGACCTGAAGACGACAGGGTTGATAGGCTGGGTGTGTAAGCGTAGTAATACGTTGAGCTAACCAGTACTAATACATCCATCGGCTTGATCTTTTTTTTTTCTCTTTGAGAAAATCTAAATACATCTCAAGCGTTGTTTAAAATTAGTTTGCTTTGAGCATTTGATTAGTCTTATCTTGGTGACCATAGAGAAGAGGCCACACCTGATCCCATCCCGAACTCAGCAGTTAAGCTCTTCATCGCCGATGGTACTGTGCACTAGAGTACGGAAGAGTAGGACGTCGCCAGGTTTTCATTCAGGCCTTCAGATTAAATTCTGAAGGCCTTTTTTTTTGCATTCATACAGATTAGTGGCTAAAGAGGCTGCGCCAGATTCTATTCCGGACTCAGCACGAGTTTACTAAGAGAAAAAGTCTTTACTTTTTCTGCAACAAGACGCCGACGCATATCAAGTGCTAGCTAATTGGCTGTACGGTGCTGGAATTGTCATATTTGTCGCTGGCATAGCTCTTTTGGTCTTTAGCTTTATCTGTAAAAAGAGCAGCTAAGTTTTAAACCAACAGCCTGCAGATTACTGGGCACATCTTGAGCTTTTGGCTGGATTGACTCCAATTATCCTTGAACCTATACTTGTTGCAATCATATCTTTTTAAAGAAGAGGTTCTCATGGAATTGTCCCCTACGACACCTTCCTTTGTTGCAGCAGGTCATATGCATAAATTGCCAACAAAGTTTGAGTTGGCAGCTATTGAAAGGGGCTATCGACAGGATGTACAAGAAGTTTTGCGTGTCGTTCAAGAGCATGGGGAGTTGGTTGATTACTACAACGATCCCGAAGAAACTCTTGATGAATTGGATGCAGACGAGGTTATTTCAGCTTTAGAGGCGGCCAATCGAGCATTAAACAAATCGAATCCATTAGAAAAGATTCTTTGGGAATCCTTTAAAGAGTACCTTGATGCTAAAGAAAACCGTGAATGGTTGAGCGGTGAGTCTGGGTTTCTTGCCGTCATGCAGTCTTACGGCTTGGCGGTAGAAGAGCAGCGTGATGATGAGGAATGTTCTTTTGAAAGGACATCGAGAGTGGCGAAGACTGCTTTACAAACTAAAACTCCCTATGAGGCGTTGATGAAGGAGTATTTGTATCACCGTTCAAGCGAGAGTGATCAAGTTGTGATTGCCTGCTTGCCACATGCGCTAGAATTGATTTCTCTCTATAATGATTTTGCAGGTGAAATCCCTAAAATGTCAGATAAAGAGGTTGTCGTATGTTTTAGAGAAGTCTTTTCTTCTCTTAAGGCTGGATTGGATCTTCAAGGGACCTTTCGTAAAGCGTTTCAGACCCAACTTCCTTTGCTCCAGACAAAGTTTAAAAAAATTAATGCTACTCAGTATCAATCGCTATTAAGTATTGCTAAAGGAGACGTGAGTCGCTTGAAAATGGAAGAGCAACACAAGCAGGTATCGAGCAGAAGTATTCTAGGTCTAGTGAGTGGAAAAGCGCTTAGAGGGAAAGAGTGGCTTGCAGCGGCGACCATTTTGGGGCTTCTTGTGAGCTATCCCCTGATCATTAAGCCCATCCACCAGGCGTCGCGTCATATGTTTGGCCCTAAGCTAAAGCCTGCTATTGCCAAGTAAAAAATTCACTGCGCTTGTATGATGATTTATTGACATCAATCAATCGCCAGCCTATACTATGTCCAATCATTATTTAACGATTTGGGGTTAAGATGCAAAGTTATAGTTCAACTAGTAGTCGTTATCGCGATGCTAGTCATTTAGAGCATAAAGGGCATGGTTCTGTTGTGGATCAGCGTAGAGAAAGAGAACTTGGGGGTTCTGCGTTTCGCTCAGCACACGGATCACCAACGTATAGATTGCCAAGTATGGGGCAGTACGGTGTGAATGAAGAGGAGTATTCTCCAATGGGGAAAGGTCAATTTAGTGAGATGTGTATGGCAAGAAGCTATCATGTTGAGAGCGGTAGAGGAAAGGTTCTTGAAGATAAGGGTTGGCTTGCAGCAGCAATGATTTTGGGGCTTCTTGCAAGTTACCCACTGGTCATTAAGCCACTTCATCAGGTATCAACAGACATGCTTAGCAAAATGCGTGGCAATCTAAAGACGGGAGCTATTTAAGCTCTGACTTTTTAGGAAAGTCTATCTGAAAAAGGGATGCAAGAGCATCCCTTTTTTATTGATGTGGAGGGGGTGTCATCAGGTCTTTATGGAGATAGCCGTACCCTATGGTGGTGAGGTAGTAGCAATTTTTCTTCGAGGGAGAGGGTTCTTTGAAAATCATTCCGACTTTCAAGTCGCGCTGAATATAGTTTTGAGCGCTCCGCACGGAAATATCATAGAGCCGTGCAATGTCCCGATAAGAAATAATGGCTTTGGGATGGTTTTTAAAAAGCTTGTGGGACCAGAACTTGATGTTTCGTATCATAGAAAACCTCTTTTTTTGGACCTAAAAGCGCTACATCGTCGCAGCACTCTTAAGATAAAAAAGGCACAACCAAATCGAAAACATGCTCCTTCTAGAAGGTGAAAGGGGGCGAAGAAGACTAGATTTTTTTGGCCTGGATCGTATAGTATGGGACCCGAGGCTAAGGTGGTGTATCATTGATTAGATTGTACCTTAGTTTCGCGCCTCGAGAGGGTGTCATCCTCTCGGGGCATTTTTGTTTAGTAAGACTCTCACAGCTTATAAAAGACTCTTGTTTAATTCAAGGATTACCTAAACACCTAGAAAGATTCGCCCAAGTAAAAAATACACTTTACAGCTCAGGATAACTATTGATTTTAATGGCTGAAATCGGCATGATCATTGCAAATTTTGAACGTGAGGGAAAACATGTCAAATTTAAGCTTACCATTTGTCCAGCGACCTTTAATTTCAAACGGAATATCGCCAGGTAGCGAGCCTGTTATAAGAGAGGTTCCTGTTTCACCGACTCCTTTCAATCCACAAGATAGGGGTGAAAGAGAAGGCCTTTCAGCTAAAGTGCTGTGGCCACCATCGCCATCGTCGTCGTCATCATCGTCATCGTCGTCGTCATCGTCGTCATCAGGTTGGGGAGAGGGATTCAATGATGCATTACTGTCGTCTTCAGAGGGTGAGGAAGGCGTTTTAGAAGAAGATGGGGGGGGGGGAAGATGAATTAATGCCGCCTTTAATGATAAAGTTTGATGCTCTTTGTCATGATTTCTCTATGCAAGAAGATGATTTACTCCCGCTTAAACAACGTTTAACCCGCTTCGACGATGCGGTTAAGTTGTACAATGATTTTGACGGTCAGAAAGGGAACATTGAGGGTATTAAGAAAGTGTTTCAAGAAGTGTTTAACGAACTTCAGCCTGGAGATGGGTTTGAGGGGGCATTTCGATATTTTTTTCAGGATCATATCTGTCATCTTAAGCAATCTTTCATAATTACCAAATGGGAAGATTGCGAATTATGGGAACTTGCAAATAAGGGGTCTCAGCCTCAGCAACCTTGTGACCAAGGTTTTGGTATGCATGAGAACTGGCATCAAAGACTAGGTGTAGAGCATGATGAGAGTTCTTCTCAGAAGTCAAGGCTTAGAAGAACTTTTAAAAATAAGGGCTGGCTGGTAGCAGCAATGGTTTTGGGTTTGATGGCGAGTTATCCGCTGATCCTCAAGCCAGCATGCCAAGCGGGGGGAGATTTGCTTCGGAGGATGCGGGGAATCAGCGTCCCGAAGGTGCAGGGCTAAGATGCAAAAGGGATGCAAAAGCATCCCTTTTTTATTGGCTGCTTAGGGGAATGTTCTTCAGGAGTCTCTTGCTCAAAAAGAGAGGGTTTTGCTAGTGTCTAGGGGATGACAACGCTAGTGTATATTAATGGACAGTTTATCGATGGAGCTGAGGCGAAAGTATCGGCTTTAGATTTGAGTGTGCTCAGAGGTTTTGGGGTAATGGATTACCTTAGGACTTATGGGGGGGCGCCTTTCCGTATGCGTGCCCATTTGGAGCGGTTTGTGGCGTCGGCGGCGCTACTGGGGCTTGAAGTTCCTGTAGGAATGGATGTGATGGAAGAGGTTGTTCAAGAACTGATCTCTCGGGGGGGATTTGAGGAGACGAGTGTGAAGGTGGTGCTTACTGGAGGGGTTTCAACGGATCAGTTGATGCCGGAGGGAGAGCCCACATTTTTTGCGGTGGCTTATCCTTTTGTTCCGTTTCAGAGGAGATATTTTGATGAGGGGATTTCCGTGACGACAGAGCTTTATCAA
This sequence comes from Simkaniaceae bacterium, assembly GCA_018399055.1. Taxonomy (GTDB): domain Bacteria; phylum Chlamydiota; class Chlamydiia; order Chlamydiales; family Simkaniaceae; genus Neptunichlamydia. Next base: position 524,273 of record CP073762.1, read on the forward strand.
CGTCCGTTTCCCAAGGCAAAAAGTATCCATTATCTTCCGGCGATTATTGCGCTTAAGAAAGCGCAAGAGGTGGGGGCTGTGGATGTTTTATTTCATGATGAAAAGGGGTGGATCCGAGAAACGGGAACGGCGAATTTTTTTGCGATCAAGGAAGGGAAAATCATCACACCTAAGGAAGGTGTTTTAGAGGGGATTACTCGGAAGGTTGTGATGGAGCTTTGCGATGTGGAGGAGAGGGAAATCCATATGGATGAAGTTGGAGAATTTGAAGGGGCATTTTTAGCGTCGAGTAACAAGGAAGTGATGCCAGTTATTTCGATTGATAATTTTGTCATTAACAATCGCGTTATCCCTTTAACTATCCGCAATCTAATGCAATCGTTTGCAAATCACACAAAACTTTCTAAAAAAAACCTATTGCACAATATTTAAAAACTTTTCTATTGAGAAGAGCAGAACATGTTTTTCACGGAGGTTTTTTTAAGCATGGCACTAAAGGATACAGTCAAAAAAATGGAAGAGATGTTAATGGATCTAGCAATGGATCTAAGAAAGGCATCTGAAAAGGGAAATCGCGCTGCTTCTCAACGCGTGCGCACGGGAACAATTAAGTTTGCAAAGCTTGCAAAACAGTATCGAAAAGAGTCTGTTACTGCTGACAAGAAAGAAAGCGGCACAAAGCGCAAAAAAGCAAAGAAAACAACACGCAAAAAAGTTGCAAAGAAAAAAGTGACAAAGAAAACAGTAGTTCACAAAAAAGCACCGGTTCGAAAGAAAAAAGTGGCTCGCAAAAAGCGTCGTTGACACTTCTATTCTATATCTCTATGATTCCTCCTGTAATGGAGGAGTCATGGAGCTTCAATTAAAGATTCAGAAATATTCAAAAAGAGGCCACGGCCTCGCCCCCCTTCCAGATAGACCTAGTCAAGCAGAAGTCGTAGGTTCTGTGATTGGTGATACGGTTGAAGTTGAGCTAGGAAAGAAAAAGAAAAAAGCTTATTCAACAACCCTTTTAAATGTCTTGAACCCCTCTGCAGACAGAGTAACCCCAAGGTGCAAACATGTGGGGCAGTGTGGCGGCTGTACGTGGCAGCAGAAAAAGTACGAAGCGCAGCTGAAGGTGAAACAAGAGATGTTAAAGTCTCTTTTTCCAATCGAGCCTATGCCCATTGTTCCTTGCGATGACCCTTGGGAATATCGGAATAAAATGGAGTTTTCTTTTTCGCAGAATCGAGATGGGGAGAAGTTTCTTGGTTTGATGATTGCAAGGAGCAAGGGGCGGGTGATCAATCTGGAGGAGTGTCACCTAACGAGCCCATGGTTTATAGAGGTTCTTAAGGCTGTGCGACAGTGGTGGGAAAAGAGCTCTCTTAAGGCTTACCATATGTACTCAGATACTGGAACGCTGCGCACCCTGACTTTGAGGGAAGGTAATGAGGGGAAGATGGTTTTTTTAACGATTTCTGGAAACCCCGAATACTGCATCCCCGGAAAGGAAATCCTCGCTTTTAAAGAAGCGGTGCGGAAAGTGATTTTAAATCCTAGCCTATTTCTCCGCATTCAGCGGATTGCTAAGGGGACACCCACGGAGTTTTATGAGATGCACCTTGGGGGACCTGAGCAGATAGAAGAAACCCTTCAGGTGCAGGGTAGAGATCTAACATTTAAGATCAGTCCGGATTCGTTTTTTCAACCGAACCCGCGGCAGGCAGAAAAACTTTACACGCGCGCTCTAGAGATTGCAGCGCCTCAGGCTGGGGATACGGTGTTCGACCTATATTGCGGCACGGCGACCCTTGGTATTGTCTTCGCGCCTTATGTGAAAAAGGTGCAGGGAATTGAGCTAAGCCCTTATGCAGTATGCGACGCAGAAGTGAATATTAAAGCAAATGGGGCGAAGAATATTACTGTGTATAAGGGCGATGTTGGAGAGCGGTTGTCGCTTGTGTCAGAGGCGCCTGATCTTGCGATTATCGATCCTCCTCGCTGCGGTCTCAATCCGAGGGCTCTCAAGCATTTGATACGACTTGCCCCCAAAAAGATTTTATACATTTCATGCAATCCCAAAACGCAAAGTGAAAATTTGACTGCACTATTAGAGGCGGGATATGTTCTAAAAACAGTGCAGGGGGTCGATCAATTCCCCCATACAGTTCATTTAGAAACAATTGCTCTCCTCGAAAAACCCTGAATAATATATAATCGGGGAAATTCGAAAAATTTTTAACGAGGAACTCTCATGAAAAAAGCTTTATATCTTCTCGCTCCACTGTTTGCTTCGGCAACTCTTTTCGCTGAAGAAGCAGCTCCTGCAGCACGTCAACAAAGCATGTGGCAAACCCTAATGATGATTGGAATTGCTCTTGTGTTCTTTTACATGATTCTTTGGCGCCCAGAGCAAAAAAGACGTAAGAAGATGCAGCAGCAGCGTGAAGGCATGAAGAAAGGGGATCGAGTGACCGCAATGGGAATCGTTGGAACGCTTGTACGCACCGAACAAGAGACTGTGATTCTAAAAATGGTTGATGGCGCAAAAATCGAAGTGATGAAAGCGGCCATTTCTGATGTTAAGCCTGGCAGCGAAGTTCAGGTTGAGACGACTGAAGCTCAAACAAACGGCGCTTGATCCTTTTTACGTGTTGGGTGCCCAGACACCAGGACTTGTCTGGTGGTGGGTACTCGCCATTAAGCGATGGAACTGAACGTTCAGCTGGCGCACTGTCCTGCGCAGGGATTCGGCGTCTTTGGCTTTGAGAGGTTTTGTTCTATCTCCATCCACATATAGAGAGTCATCTAGGTTGTTGAGGATATCTTCCCACATGATGAGGTGAAGGCCAAAGTTGTTGTACCGTGTCACGCCTGATCCTGCTTTAGTTGCTTCATAAATACTTCCCATTAGATTTCTGAGTAGGACGCGCGTAAGGTCCGCAGTTTGCACATTTAATGCTGCGATTCTTTCTGCATCTCTTTCTGGGTGCAACCTAGCAAGAACGCGCCTGACAGCCGTGAGCCTTGCAAATTCTCTTGTGCGTGTGATGCCACTTACTCCACCTGTAACTTTAAAGAAGTCAACGAATAGGTCTAATTTGTTAAGTGCTCCTGGGCTGGAGTTGATTTTTGCGATTAGAGACGAAACATGTTGTGCATGTCGCCCGTAATATTTGGTTCTTATGAGATCATAGGCTGCTGGAAGCGAGATCCCTTTTGTTTTTGCAGTTTCTTCTGCAAGGGCACGCATTTCTTCAAGTTGGGAAGCGATTGTTAGGTAATCTTGGTGATTTCTTGTGACTTCTCGAAGAGCTCTGTCTCCTGGTCCGAGCTGCAAAGAAAAGGCATCGCCACCAAGGGCGGCTCCGAGAACTTCCATGACTTCTCCGGCATTCACTGCTTGTTGGATATCTCTTTGAACTTGGGTCAGCTCAATTCTTTCATGAAGGCGTGCTGTCTCTGCTCTGGCGGCGCGATAGGCCCCTTTAAGTTCTTCATATCGGATTTCTCTTTCCTGCAATGCGTGTTCCAATTCTCTGATTTGTGCAACAAGATGTTTTTGCTGACCTTCTGCAAGTGCCCGATCCTTTGCAGCGGACTCGCTGATTGTTTCATTCAGAGAATGGGCCGATCTTAATTCTTCATTGTAACGCTCAACTTGTGCGCGAGCCTCTTTTAGGTGTGTGCTTAAACTGTGGACTTCTTGGTCAAGGGCATGGATTTGAATCTCAAATTCTTTGCGTTGTGCAAAGGCTGTCTGAGTTAGTTCTTCGATCTGTTCGTCGCGCTCCTCGATAGCTGTTTTAGCAACTGCAAGGTACTGCGTGTGGGTGTCGAAAGCTTCTTGCAATTGGCTTCTGCTTGCTTGAATCTCTTTAACCCTTCCTATGAGACTTGCAGAAAGCTCTTCAGGGTCTTCAATTGTAAAAGAAACTTTAAGGACTGCAGAAATATGTTCAAGAGCCAATTTCAGGCGGTCATTCTCTTCTCGAAGTGATCCGACTTTGTGGCGAAGTTCTTCGATCTCTCTTTCATTTTCTTCGAGTCTCGCTCTTCGGGCCTTGTTAACACGTTCTAATTTAGCAATTGCAAGAAAGTTGTCTTCTAAAATCCCATCTTGTTCACCGAGCCTTTCTCGTTGCTCATGGAGCTCCTCAAGTTGCCTTTGGATTGTTTTTCCTCTTTGTTCCACGTCTCTTCGCAGGCCAAGGGATTCCTCTTCCAATTCATCGATGCGACTTGAGAATTCTTCAATAGTTCTTTCTTTTTCCGATACCGCAAGGCGTGCGGTATCTCTTTGCTCAATAGCAGCATCACGCTGCTCTTCAGCAGTAACCATCTTGTCATAGAATTCTTCAACGACACCTTGGCGCTCTTCTACGCTATCTTTAAGTGTGCCAATCTCTTTCTTAAGAGCCCTGACTTGTTCTTGATATTCCGATTCCATTTCTTCGGCAGACCTAGTGAGTTGTTCCAGTGCCGATTCTCTTTCTCGAAGCGCTTCTCGCGTTCTATCAAGTTCACCTAGTGAGCCTTTAGCTTCACCAAGAGCTTGCCTTAGTGAGAAAATCTCTTGATCTTTTCTGCTAACCTCTGCAAGTGTTTCTTCGTGCTCTTCACGTAGATGACTAACCTCTCGGAGTCTGCCTTCAAGCGCGCTTGGAAGCATACTTAACTCGACTTGGCCTAGTTGTCTAGCAAGAGAATCAGGATGGATAATCTGATCGGAAAGTTTTTCTAACAGTGCATGTTTTTCTTGGAGTTCAGAAATCTTTTCACTGACGATACCAGGAAGGGCTGAAGGTCCTTCTGATGTTCCGACTGCTATGGCAATGTCTGCTAAGATTTTTCTTAACGCGACAGCATCATCTGCATCCACTTGGAATTGTACATTAAGTCTTTTGAGAAGGAGGACTTCGTCTTGGAGTTGGCGACGCTCTCCATCTGCTTCTTTAAAACGCCGTTCGCTTTCTGCTGCATTGTGCGTAGCACGTTCTGCCGCTCCTTCAGCTTCCCGAAGTTGTTTTCTCAGGGCTTCGATTTCACGCTCAGAAAGTGACCCACGACTTTCGAGGGTTTCTTTGAGTCTTAGAACGTCTCTTTCTGCACTCTCTTTAACTCTAGTTGCCGCTGACAGGCTTGCGGTGAGTTCTCTTGTTGCTTTCTTTTTTGCTTGGAGCTGGGCACGAAGTTCTCTTTCTTCCTCTGGAGAAAGACGTTCTTCTACTTGTCTTTCTGCAGCTTTTAGAGAGGCCTGAAGTTCTTTTAATTTTTCTCTAAGAAGGGCGACGTCACTTTCATGCTGAGATTGACTTTCAAGTCTTTCGGCATTTGCTAATGCTAGCTCTTCTCCTCTTTGTGACAGTTGTGCTTGGAGATCTTGAGTTTTTCTTGTAAGTGATGAGACTTGGTCATTCAGTCTGGTTTCAGTAAGTTTCGCTTGTCTTGCTGCTTTTTTCTGCTCTGATAATTCTTTTTTGAGTGCTAAGGTCTCTTCCAGCGAACTGCTATTGCTCGATTCAAGCTCAGAAGTTAGACGATCAACCTTTTGCAGGGCTCTTTCCTTTAAATGATTAGCCTCTGCAAGTGCTTCTTTTGTTAAGCGAACCTGCTCACTTAATTCATGTAATTGTGAGTGGAGAGTCCGTTCTTGCTCGGATAGTTGCGCTTGAAGGTCTTGAGTTTTTCTTGTAAGTGATGAGACTTGGTCACTCAGTCTGGTTTCAGTGAGTTTCGCTTGTCTTGCTGCTTTTTTCTGCTCTGATAATTCTTTTTTGAGTGCTAAGGTCTCTTCCAGCGAACTGCTATTGCTCGATTCAAGCTCAGAAGTTAGACGCTCAACTTTGCGCTGAGCCCTTTGGTTTAACTGGTTAGCAGTTTCAAGTTCACCTTTTGCTTGCCGGGCTTCTTCTCGAACTTCTCGTAGTGTTTCTCTAAGCCGAGAGACTTCGTCGCTATGTTGAGACGCGCTTTCAAGTCTCTGGGCTCTTTCTACAGAGAGTTGCGAATCAAGCTCCTCTGATCTTTCACTTGCAGCCCGAAGTTCTTCTTCGAGTCGAGCAATGGTTTCATCTCTTTTCTGTGTTTCTTGTGGTGATGCGCGTCTGCCGACTTCTTCAAGAGCAGCTGTTGCTTTCTCTCTTTCAAGTCTTAGCTCTTCAGTGAGTCTTGAGACGACTCCTTGTTCCAATGCAAGCTCTTCTCTTAGTTGCAGGGCTTCAAGCGGGGTGAGGCGCTGACTAAGTTCGGCGATTTGCTTTTCGTACGCGGCATTTCGCTCTTCAGTCTCTTTTCTAACATGAGCAAGCTCGTTTGAAAGATCTTTGATCTCTCGTCTTTGGGCACCAAGTGCAGCTTCTTGCTCTTCATTTGCTTGTGTTAGATTGGAAATGCCTTCTAGTAGTTTTCGCTTTTGTGCCTCACTGCCTCTGAGAGCAGCTTCAAGCTGACTTTTTTCATCAAGAAGAGCATTGCGCTCTCTTGTAAGCTCTTGGTTTTCACTAAGAAGTCGCTGTTGAGCTTCTTCATGGAGTGCATTAAGTTCTGCAAATTGCTCAAGAGACTCTCTGTTGACTTGTTCTAGTTTAGTTTGAAGGGCGAGTCCTTTTTCTTTCTCTGCTTGGAGCTCCTCTAGTGCCTGGCTGTGTTCTAATCTGAGAGCGTTAAATTCTTCTCTACTTCGTTCAAGTTCTGTTCCAAGCTCTTCAAGTTGTCGCTCTTGCTTTAAGACGATTCCACCGACGTGTTCAATTTCTCTTTCGGCTCCAACAAGCGAGTCCTTCTTTAAAGCAAGCTGCTCTTCAAGATCTGCCAAGCGTCTCTCTTGCTCCTTGGCGATTCCACCAACATGGTCAATTTCTCTAAGTGCTTTTTGGTGCTCTAGCTGGAGGGCTGCAAACGCTTTTCTACCGCTTTCAAGATCTCTTTGAAGACCGACTAATTCTTCTCCTTGGACGCGTGCAATTTCGCTAACGCGAGCAAATTCATCTTGCGCTTGGGAGACAGTAGTTCCTTTTAGCTGGATTTCTTGGAGGAGAGAAGCTTCTCTTAACCCATGTTGCCTTTGCAATTCAAGGTTTGCTACAAGAGCTTCGCGATGGTTGCCATCGTGTTTTCTTGATTCATCTTCCCAATGTTTTGCTGAGGCTTGTGCTTTTCTAAGTGCTTCATCAAGGCGCTGTAATTCTCGTTGATTTCCTTTTAAAGCTCTTTCTGCATCTTCGAGCTTGCGGGTCACTGCACCGTGTGCTTTTTCTCCCTCTCTAACCTCTGCAGTCAGGTCGCGCACTTGCCCCTCTAGGTCTCTTTTTTGTGCACTAAGCTCGCGGCGGAGGGCCTCACTTTGTTCTTCGGCGCGTTGGACATTTTCTCTTTCGCCTAAAAGCTCAGCCTCTACGTGAAGCAACCTTTTCTCAGCTTCTCCATGAGTGTGTTTTAATGATGCAAGGGCTTCTCGCGCTCCATTTCGCTGATCTAATAAGGTGGCATTCTCTCTTTCAAGGTCCTCGACCCTTCGTCCAAGCGTCGCAACTTCTTCCTTGAGGGCTACGCCAGTTTCTTCAGATATTCTTAAGCGCTCAGTTACGCCATGGAGTTGTTCGCCTAATTGCTCTGCTTTGCGTGTAGCTCGTCCAAGGGCTTCTTCGACTTGATCTTTTTCTCTGCCAAGGCGCCCGCGGTCTTCTTCGGAGACGCGTAGTTGTTCGGTCAAATCTCTTGAAAGCGCGCCTAAGCGCTCTACTTCACGTGTGGCTAGCCCAAGTTGTTCTTCGACTTGACCTTTTTGTTGAAGGAGATCGCTACTTCTTACTTGTTCTTCTTCAAGGGCAGCGCCTAATCTTGCTGTTTCTTCTTTTTCGAGCGCAAGGTCACGGCGAAGGGAAGTTGTGATTTCTTTTTCAGCTTGCAATGCTAAGCGGAGGTCTCTAGCACTCTGTTCAAATTCTCCACGTGCGCGATCACTTTCTTCAAGCCTTTTTTGAAGCGTTTCTGCGCCTCGAGTAGCCTCTTCCAGTCTTGCTCCAAGCTCTCCATGGCTTTCTCTTAAATCGAAAACTCTTTGAATAATATCTTCAGGTCCATCGCCTTCTAGAATGTCTTGAAGAGAGCCTTCCAAGCGGCTAAGAGCGTTCATTCTTTCAATGATTCCATCTAGGGTGACAACAGCTGTCTCGTGGTCACTTGGATAGAGTCGATCATGAAACTCTCTGAGTTGTCCAGTCAGTTGTTCGATACGCTCTTCGTTTCCAGCGCCGCGTGCTTTTAGTTCTTTGACTTCTTGTATGAGACGATGAATGAGCTGTTGATCATGTCTAAATTGAAGATTTAAATCGGAGACGGTGTGTCTAAGTCTTCTGATTTCATGAGTTGCTTGGTGATCACGCTCTTGATATTCTTCGAGGGCTCCTTGAGTATCGTGGAGTTGCCTTCTAAGCTCGACATTAGCACCTCTTATCTCAAAGACTTTTGCAAGCATATCCTCTGGGAGATCGACCTCTAGAGCTTCTTGCAAGGTTCCTTCTCGTTCTCTTAGGGTATCGATTGTTCTTTCTAGGCGCCTAAGGTTTTCGAGAGCTCCTTCGGTGGTATCGGAAACGAGCGCTTCGTGGAGTGCTCCTAGCTCGTGGCGGGTTTCTCCGTACGCTCTTCTGAAATCATCGTTTTCTGCTTCGAGTTGTCTTAGATCTTCCTGCGATCCAGCGCACACTCTTCTGAGGTGCTCGTTTTCTCTTAGGAGATCATGCATTTCAGCAGAATGGGCAAGTCCTCGGTCTCTTGCTTGGTCAATGAGTCTGTCAACTTGTCCTGTTGTCCTTTCGAGCTGTCTACGTAGTGTCTCAATTTCTCGATCAGTAGCGGGGGACCGCGTGTCTCTTGATCTGAGTAGCTCTAAAAGAAGGCCGCGATTTTCGCGGATATCTTCTCTCATCTCCCTCATATCTCCCCGCAGCCTTTCGTTTGCGAGTTGACTTTCAAGGGAGTGAATTCTTTCGTGTAATTGAGCGGTTTCTGAGAAAGAAGCTGGAGTGGGATACCCACGGCTCCATTCCCTTGTGCGGGGATCGAAGTCTTCTTCTCTCCTAGGAGCAAGGCTGGGCTGCATCGCTAAGTACAGCTTTTGCGATTTTTCGGCAATGGCGATCACTTCAGGAGGAGCGGTATCTTTTTCAAAATCAATGCGTTGGAAGTCGTTTGTTCCTGTTTTCGCGACGAATAACTCTCTTTGCGGGGTAACTTTTATTTGAACGAGGTTAGGAGTTGAATGCAGCTTGGAAGCAATTTGTCCCTGAACGGTCGGATTAGCTAAAAGCGTTGCAACATCTTGCCCAATATAGAGGGAAAGAGGGCTTGCATAATCTTGAGTATAAGCTTGATATAGCCTGTCATTGCTTTGCAGATGTTGAGCTTCTCCACCTAAAAAAAGCTCAGCCTCATGAATTGGGCTATGTACGACTGTATGGGACATCCTAAACCACTCGTTATTAATTATTGATTATATAATTGGAGGCGCATTTCCCCCATATATTATAATATTATAACATAATTAATGTTTATTTATCTAATTAAGTATTAATTATACTAAGTTGTAATCGGCTGGTTTTTAGTGAAATGGAAGTCACGAAAATTAGCGTTGAAATATTGCTCGAAAGGGCTCATAGTAAGTAACTTACTTAGGGAGGCTCAAAGTGGGTTTTTTAGAGCAGTTTTTGACAACAAAATTGATCGCTACCGTTGTTTTAGTTCTTGTTTTAGGGGCATCTAGGTACTTTATTGCAAGCTATATACGGCGCTCTCGTCGGGACTGGACCTCCCAGCAGCGCCTGCGCTGGATCAGCTCTACCCGCTCTTTTGTGTTTATCTTGATTCTCGTGAGTGTAATCTTCCTATGGGGAGAAACGATCCAGGGCTTCGCGATCTCAGTGTTTGCGATAGCCTTTGCTTTGGTTTTTTCGGTGAAGGAGCTCTGTATGTCTTTCAACGGGTCAGTGGTTCGGTTTCGAGGAAAATTGTTCGATATCGGTGACCGGATCGAGGTGGGAGAGGTTAGGGGAGATGTGATCGATACCACCCTTCTTTCCACCACTGTCGAGGAGGTGGGGCGGGGTGCTTCAAATCACCTTTACACCGGGCGGAGAATTTCGTTCTCGAATAGCATTTTTCTCTCGCAGCCCGTGATCAACGAGTCTTTTCTAGAAAACTACACCATGATCCGAATGGAAATTCCGCTCAAGTTGGAAGCTAACTGGAAGGAGGGCAAACACCTCCTGCTTAAAATTGCAGGGGAAGAAATAGCGCCCTATCTTGAGCAGGCCCGTCATCGTATGTCGCAAATGGAAAGGAGGCGAGGGATGCAGCTCCCTTCTGTCGAGCCTCGCGTTACCCTCGGCATTCCAGAAGTTGATAAAGTGGTTCTACACCTCCGCATGCCATCACCTACTCATCTTAAAGAGCGGCTTGAGCAAGTTGTTTTATGCCGTTTTCTCGAGCGGTTCTATCATGATACTCCTTTGGAAGAACTCCTCCCAAAAGTTTAACTCTTTTGCGCTGCAGCGCTGGTGAGTTTTTCAAGAACATCTGTCGAACGCTTCAGAAAAGCAGAGAAGTCTTCTGGGCTCAGTTCTCGTTGCGAAAGAAGGGAAAGTTCATAAAGCTGCTTCACAAGGGATGTGGCAAGCTCTTTATCTTTTTTCTCAAGCTTTTGAATGGATTGTACAAGGGGGCTGTTTGTATTTACAACGAAGGTCCGTTTACTGCCCATACTTGCTGGGAGATCTTGACCGGAAAGGGCAAAATAATCGCGCATTCTTCGCTCTTTTTCAGATAGCATCATAAAAGCAGGAACGGAATTGCTAGAAAGACTTTTTGCTTCTACTTCTAGAGTTTCATCGCTGAGTTTTGAGCGGAAATAATCGGCGATTTTAACCGCTTCGGTTTTTCCGTCGGCATCTAGAACGGATTTTTCTCGCTCTTTGTCGAGAATCACATCGTCAAGGGCTCCATCAAGGCGTTGAAATGTCGTTCCTGAATGTTTTCCCTCTAAAAAGGTCATGAGGGGAGTGTCAAGATGGGATGGGGCAAAGAGGATTTCGATTCCTTTTTCTTTATACATGTCAAAGAAGTGCGAGGTTTGTTTTTCATCATGATGATAATAGACTTTTTTCTCAGGGTTTCTTTCTATGTATTCATCGAGAGTGGTCCACTCATCGTTAGAGGTTTTCCAAATGAGACACTCTTTTGCGCGGTCGTAAAACTTATCGTCTTGCAAAATTCCCAGCTTCAGAATCATTTCAACATCGGGCCATTTTGAGACATAACCTTCTCTATCGGTTTGTAGTGTTTGAAGGAGTTTGTCGGAGACTTTTTTCGAGATGTGACTGGCGAGTTGTCTCACGGTTTTGTCCATTTGAAGGTTCGAACGAGAGACATTAAGGGGAATGTCTGGACTGTCGATAACGCCTCGGAGGACAGTCAAAAAGTCAGGAATCAAATCTTTGCAGTTATCAGAGACAAAGACGCGGTTGCAATAGAGTTGAAGAGTCGATTGATTAGGATCTAAGCGACGGTTAACTTTAGGAAAGTAGAGGATCCCTTGCAAGTTGAAAGGATAGTCGACGTTGAGGTGGATCCAAAAAATGGGATCGGGTTCCATCGGGTAAAGTGCTTTGTAGAAATCGAGGTAGTCTTTATCGCTGCATTCAGAGGAGGGCTTAATCCATAGAGGTTCGATGTCGTTCATTTGTTTTCCATTGAGGAAAATCGGATAAGGGAGAAAGCGACAGTGGCGCATAAGCAGAGCGCGGAGTTTATCTTCTTCCAGAAACTCTTCGGACTCTTTGTTAATATGAAGGGTAATCGCTGTTCCTCTAACGTCTCTCTTTCCCTCATCAAGGGTATAGTCGGGAGAGCCATCGCAGGACCAATGCGCTGCTTTAGCGCCTTCTTGAAAGGAGAGTGTATCGATTTCAACAGAGTCGCTCACCATAAAAGAGGAATAGAATCCGAGCCCAAAGTGGCCGATCATCTGCTTGGTTCCCTCATCATCCTGGTATTTTTTCACAAACTCTTCAGCTCCTGAAAAGGCAAGCTGCGCGATGTATTTTTCCACTTCGTCTGCAGTCATTCCGAGGCCAGTATCAACGATCTCCAGGGTCTTTTTCTCTTTGTCCATTTCAATATCGATCCGCAGCTCTTCATCTTTGAAGTCTGTTTTTCCCTGGTCGCGGAGGATCTTGAGTTTGCTTATGGCATCGCAGGCATTTGAAACGAGTTCGCGCAGGAAGATGTCACGGTCAGTGTAAAGCCATTTTTTGATAATAGGGAGGATATTCTCGCTGTGGATTTTAAGAGTGCCTTGAGTCATTGTATCTGTCCTTTTTTCGTTCAAAAAGGGCCATTTTATTCTCTTTTTGGCTCTATAGCAAGACATTTATTCTCAAATTCTCTATAATCTCGGGCAAATATGAGGAAAATTTGATGGAATCCGTACAAAGTCGTATTCAGAGCGTTCGAGAAGATTTTTCAGGTGGCGGGGTTCCTGTAGTTGCGTTGCGTGAGCGTGTCAAAGATATTTTTGATTCCGCCTTGAAAGAGCTGTATTTGGATCGAGATCCCTTGGCTTGTTTGATTGCGAAGCTTCACACAGTGGAAGTGGTAACACCTCTAAATATCGGTCCAAATGAGCTTTTGATTATGAAGGGAGATATCAGTCAATTTTCCGGTGATGGGCAAAGCAGTGCATGCACAAGTTGTGCGCAGTCTTTTTTGCAGCGTCTTCTTTTTTGCAGCGTCTATTGTCTACGGGGCCTCGAAGAATTTCAAAAGAAGAGATCAATGAGACTGTAGAAGATGGAAAACTGAACTACGCACTCCTTTATGCTACGTCTAAAGATAACGCCGAGGTGGCTGAGGCTCTCGGAGAAGGAAAAGTTCAGGTTTATCAATGTTTTGGCCATTTTGATTCTGCATCGACATATGAGCTAAAGAATTTGCCTGGGGCTTTAGGAGAGCAAACCTTGGGAGATGGTCTTGAGTCAAGCGCTCAGTTTTTCTTAGGAGAGCTGGAGCGGCTTGATGCGTATCATGCTAGATATGGGAACGCTGGATTTATCGTCCATAGCCAGGGCAAAACCTTCGCGCTTGCGCTTGTAGGAGAAGGGGATTTTAAAACGTATTTCTTATTTGACTCTCATGGGTGCGAGGCAATCAATGGAAGCAAGGAAGCTTTTGTTGCGGCTTCCAAAAAGCCTACAGAAATGGTACGGGTTCTTCAAGCTCTTTGTCCTTTCGAGAAAACGGAAAGATTTGTTTTAGGGGAAGCTCCAATTCCCGAAGAGGCTGCTAGAGAAATGGATAGAGAAAACAATTCTTATATCGCTTATCCGGTCGTCTTTGGAGAAATTGTCGAGAAAGAGGCTGTTCTTGTCCCTGATGTGGAAGTTCCTCAAGGTCATTCTAGCGAAGCACTTCGAGAGAGGAAGATTCGAGTGGTTACCTATCTATTTATGATGAGTATTCTTGCTACAACATACCACTACCGCAAGCCTTTGAGTCATTATGTCTTTTCGCATACAATTCCAAAAGACCCTCCGCTTATCCCGCCTCGAGTTGTTCCACCTGTTGCTTAAATCTCTATAGGGGCACTATCTAGAACAAAGCTGAAAGGTTAAGGATCCCTGCTTGCTCAAGGATAATGATCGTTACAGCGAGGGGAGCAGCGTAGCGTACCATAAAAAACCAGGGTTTAAATAGGTATCCCATGGTTGTTCCTCTCAGAAACTCTTCTTTTGTTAATTCCTTTTTCATCACAATCCCAATAAAGAGCGCTGTGAGTAGTCCAGCGATAGGCATCATCCAACTTGCAGTGATGTAGTTCATTGTATCGAAGAAGTTCTTTCCGTAGATTTTTTCCCAATTAGGGAAAAGAGCTCCTGACCCCGCGAGGGCGGAGGGAATTCCAAAGATAAAGGTTCCAACAGCGGAGAAGATCACGGCTTTTGATCGTTTCCATGAAAAGAGCTCCATAAGGTTTGCAACGAGGACTTCTAAAAGGGAAATCGAAGAGGTGAGAGCGGTAAAGACAAAGAGAAGAAAAAAGACTGTCGAGATCACAAGGCTTCCAGGGAGCTTTGCAAAGAGGATGGGCATGGTCTTGAAGATCAAGCCGGGACCTCCTTGAGGAGGAAAATTAAATGAAAAGACGATCGGAAAGATCATCATTGCTGCCATAAGAGAGACAAGGAGGGTCATCGTTGCTACAATAAAAGCGGTGCGAGGAATGTTCTCGCTGGGTTTTAGATAACTTCCATATGTCACAATAATACCAAGGCCAACACTTAAGGTGAAAAAGGCCATTCCAAGGGCATTCAAAATCACAGCGGGGGTGAGTTTTGAAAAGTCCGGGTAGAAGATAAATCTCAATGCTTGCCCAAATCCAGGAAGGGTAAATCCATAGATAAACATGGCAAGGAGGATAAAGAGGAGGGCAGGAGTGAGGATGCGACTCCAGTGCTCAATCCCTTTACGGATTCCACCATAGACGACGCCGACATTGAGAAGGATAAAGAGAAGGAGCCAGAAAATGTTTAGATCGGAGGAGGTGTAGACAACATCGAAGATAGAGCGGATTTCTTCTGGGGTTTTCCCTATCGTAAATTGATTCAGTGACATGAGGGCATAGTTCAAGCACCAACCAGAGACAACGCAATAAAAGGAGAGGACAATAAAGCTAGTGAGCATGTTGAGATAACCCATCATACGCCAGTTGGTTGACTGGTTTGAAAGGGATTGGTAGGCAAAGATCGGGCTACGCTGCGCCTTTCGACCGATCATTAGTTCACCAATAAAGATAGGAACGCCGAGCAGAAAAGTAAAGGCGATATAGAGAAGGACAAAGGCTCCCCCTCCGTTATCTCCTGCTGTGTAAGGGAAGCGCCATAGACTACCTAGGCCAATTGCAGATCCTGCCGCAGCCATGACAAATCCGAAGTGGGAAGCCCAGTGTTCTCTTTGTACTTTCATTTCTGGAATAGTATCTTTTTTTTTTATTTGCAGCAAGGACCCCCACATGATAAACGGGAGGAAGAGGGGATTCTATGCAATATCAAGCAGTGCCAGATCAGCATCAAGTACCTCAAGGTGAACAGTGGGTAATGCCTCCTTGGGTCGATCAAGTCATTGATTATGTAAATAAAGAGCTGAATTGGCTTGATTTCGCATTTTTTGGACTTGGTGTTCTTATCCTTCTGATTCTGCTGCTTATTCTTTTGAGAAGGCGCACTCGGGTACACTCGGAAACCGTCGAAAAATATGAAGAAGATATCGAAGCGATTAAAAAAAGACACTTGGAAGAGATTGCGCGTGCTGAGAAAAGCATTAAACTCTTTAAGGAGAATCTAGAAGAAATTGAAGTTGCGTTCCAAAAAGATCTCAAAAAACAAGAAAAAGTGTATAATGAAAGTCTTAAAGAATCTGAGGCCGAGCATTCGAAGCGGGTTCAGAAGATTGAAAAGGGGCACACACAGATCCAATCAACCGATGAGCACAGCATTTTTGAGCTCAAACAGCAAATCAATCGCCTCAGAAACAAGCAAATGAATGAAGTAGAAACCTTTCAGGCAGAAATTAAGAACCTGAAGGATGAGATTGAAGGAATGCATGAAGGACATGCACAAGCCATTGAAAGAGCGGAAATGGAAATTAGTGATTTGCGGAAGCAAATGCACGCTTTAATGTACCGTGTATGAGTATCGAAGTCAGTGTGATAGCAGTGATTGCCTTTGTATTTGTAGGAACGCTCCTGTCTGGGATGATTCTGTATACAAGAAGGCGCTTGGTGAGCACCGCTCCGTGCAAGATCGAGATTAATGAAGACCCTTCACTGACCAAAGAAGTTGAAGGGGGAAAGACACTGCTCTCTGCGCTCTTAGAGCAGGGAATTGCCGTTCCGTCTCCGTGTGGGGGTAAAGCAACTTGCAAGCAGTGCCGAGTGCGAGTTGTCAAGGGGGGGGATGATATCCTTGAAACCGACAAGGCGACCTTTACCCCTAAGCAGTTAACAGAGGGGTGGCGTCTCTCTTGCCAGTGCAAGGTGAAACATGATTTGGGACTGAAGCTTCCTGATACGTTGCTTACCCTAAAGGAAATTAAGGGAACTGTAGTGTCTAATCGGAATGTTGCCACCTTTATTAAGGAGCTGGTCATTCAGGTCTCTGATTCTGACAGGGTAGATTATATTCCAGGAGACTACCTGCAGTTTCACGTGCCGAGTTATCGCATTAATACTGAAGAATGGAGGAAGACAATGGATGAAGAATATTATGACGATTGGGAACATTTTGACCTTTTTGGACATCCAATAGAATATGAGGAAGGGGAAGAAGAGGTGATCCGTGCCTATTCAATGGCGTCTTATCCTGAGGAAGGAAACCTTTTCAAATTTAACATTCGAATTGCAACGCCTCCATTTATCCGAGGAAAAATTGCTCCTGATATTCCATGGGGGATTTGTTCTTCTTATATCTTCGGGTTAAAAGAAGGAGAAGGGGTCCGTCTTTCAGGGCCTTACGGAGAATCTCACGTGATAGAAGATGATCGAGAAATTGTTTTCTTAATTGGAGGGGCTGGTTCATCATTTGGTCGTAGCCACATTATGGATCTTTTTAAAACACGAAAAACGCAGAGGAAGATCACCTTGTGGTACGGGGCCCGTTCTTTGAAAGAGAATATTTATCAAGATGATTACGAGGGACTCGATCAAGCATTTGCAAATTTTTCCTATCATTTGGTATTATCGGAACCAACTGACAAAGATCTCAAAGAGGGGTGGCCTGAAGAGGATCCCCTGAAAACCAACTATCTCTTTAAAGCCTTCGAAGAAGGGCAACTCAAAGAGATGGAAGAACCCGAAAATGCTCTCTACTTCGTGTGTGGACCACCACTGCACAACAGCAGCGTTTTAAAGCTTCTGAATGACTATGGAGTCCCAGAAGAGAATGTAATATTAGATGATTTTGGAAGCTAGAGAAGCTAGGATAGCCGCATGAAAATACTAGTCGCACAAAGGAACCCCATTGTTGGGGACATTGTTGGGAATACCGCAAAGATTTTAGAAAGTATGGATGAAGCGCGAAAGAAAGGAGCGGAACTCGTGATGTTTGGCGAACTGACACTTTGCGGATATCCTCCTGAGGACCTTGTCTACCACAATACCTTTATAGATTCGATGGAGCTCCATCTGGAAAGGATCATTAAATCCTCAAAAGGGTTAACCGTCATTGTGGGTCTGATTCGTCGCAATATCGACGAAGGCGAAAAGCATCTTTTGAATAGTGCGGCAGTGATTCATGATGGCCATCTTTTAGGATTTCAAGACAAGTGGCTTCTTCCTACCTATGACGTGTTTGAGGAGAGACGTTATTTCGAGCCGGGAAAAGAGACTAGGATTTGGGAAATTGGGGGGAAGAGGATTGGGCTTATTATCTGTGAAGACATTTGGCAGCATGCCGGATATGTTGGCTACACCCGATATGGGCGCGATCCTGTTCAAGCTCTTGTCGCATTGAATCCCGATATTTTGCTTAACATTTCAGCCTCTCCGTATCAATTTCAAAAACCTGATGTACGAGTTAATGTTTGTGCTAAAGCGGCAAAAACACTTGGGTGCCCTGTTGTGATGTGTTGCCAGGTAGGGGCAAATGGGCAAATTATCTTTGATGGATACAGCGTGTATGTAAACGAGAAAGGGGACCTTTGCCAACTTGGAAAAGGATTTTCTGAAGATGCGATGTTGATCGATTTAGAAGCAAAGGCTTGTCCTGTTCCCTTTGAATATGAGCCTATGACAAATCTGATTCAAGCCCTAGAGCTTGGGGTAAAGGATTATTTTGCAAAATGTGGATTTACAAAAGCGTGTTTGGGACTTTCAGGCGGAATTGACTCAGCCCTTGTTGCCTACATTGCAGTAAGAGCGCTTGGCCCTGAAAATGTTTTGGGGATTAGCATGCCCTCTTGCTTCACAACACATGCGAGTATTGGTGATGCAAAAACGCTTGCTGAAAAGCTAGGGATTGAGTTTTTAGAAATTCCAATTAAAGAACCATTCGATGCTTATCTCCATCTTTTAGAGCCCCATTTTAAAGGAAAAGACGTTGATATCACTGAAGAAAATCTTCAAGCAAGAATTCGAGGAATTTTACTCATGGCTATGTCCAATAAACATGGCTATATTGTCCTGAGTACGGGGAATAAAAGTGAGGTTGCACTTGGCTATTCCACCCTATATGGTGATATGTGTGGAGGACTTGGGGTGATTGGCGATGTCACAAAAACACGGGTGTATGATCTTTGCCGCCATATCAATAAAATTGAGAAGAAAGAAGTCATCTTAAACTCAATTATTGACAAACCCCCATCGGCAGAGCTTCGCCCAGATCAAATCGATCTTGACTCTCTACCCGAGTACGGCGTGATCGACAATGTTTTGGAGGGGTATGTTGAAAACTATCTCTCAATTGATGAGGTGGCGCAGAAGTACCACATTCCACAGGAACAAGTGCTTGAACTCGTCCAAATGATCCATGCTGCGGAATACAAAAGGCGGCAAGGGCCGCCTATTCTAAGAGTCTCAAAAAAATCATTCGGAGTGGGACGCCGTTATCCCATTGTCCAAAAGTGGTTATGAGATCTGGTCCTTTCCCCAATTGATCGTTGCATCAATCTGGGGTTTTCCAAGGTGGTAGACGGTGTGTCCCGCAATGAATCCTGTTGCAAGGCCCCAATTCCAGCCAAGAAGCCAAAGAATCGGAAGAGCTTTTTGATATGTCATTCCATCCTTTGCCCAAATGCTAAGAATCGTTTTGTTTTTTAAGCCTTTGCTAAACGGGTGATTAGGTGTGTGATGCATAGATAATGTAAATCCTGCGCCAGCACCAAGTAGGTAGGTTCTTGGGCTTTGTTTGTAAGAGAAATAGGCTGCTGCAACGCAAAACGTGATACCCAAACCGTCCTGCACTTCTGCAGACATATTAATAGGGATTTGACGAAAAGCTGAGTTTACAAAATTGTTTAAGTCGTCAGCTAAAACTTGAAGTTGTGGTTTTTCCATGATGTGCCTCTAAAATTTACTTCCAAAGGGGAGTATAGCATAGGGAAGAGTTAAGTATAAGATAAGTTTATTTTTGAGTGCCCCTCTTTAATCATGAGAAGGCGGTCAAACCCAAGAGCGATTCCATAGCAGTCAGGGAGGCCTCGTTCTAGGGCTTTAATAAACTCAGGATCAAGAGGGAGAGGCTCTTTCCCTAAAGCAATCCTTTCTTTATTAGAACGTTCAAGCCGCTCTTTTTGTTCGATGGGGTCGGTAAGCTCATGGTATCCGTTCCCAAGCTCAATCCCGTCAAAGTAAAGTTCGAAACGCTCAGCCACACCATTTTTTATTTGAGCAAGAGCTGCCTGCTCTTTTGGGAAATCGGTAATCACTGTGATTTTTCCGTTTCCAAGCGTGGGTTCTACAATGCATCCCCAGAGAAGGTTGATGAGATCATTCTCATCATGGAACTCGAAACCGAGCGTCTTTCCTTTTTCCATTAATGCTAGAGGCGGAGCATCGAAAGAAAGACCTACTTCCCTTTGAAAGGCTTCTTTATAAGGGAGTATTTCAGAGGCCTTTTCTCCAACAAAGAGACGAACAAGGCTCAAGTTTTCCTCTAGAAAAGCATCGAATGTGGTCTCGACCCTGTACCACTCAATCATTGTAAATTCTGGAGCATGAAGCGGTCCTATCTCATCTTTTCTAAAAACATGTCCTAATTGGTAGATATCGCCACAGCCGTTTGCTAGAAGCTTTTTCATTCCATATTCAGGAGAAGAGTGGAGGTACCCCCCATCGACTTTGAAAAGATCGATATGTGTATCAATAGGGGCATAGCTAGAAAGTAGGGGAGTGTCGACTTCAACAACATGCCGCTCTTCAAAAAAAGTTCGAACCATTTTTAGAGCCTGCGCACGCGCAGCTAAAGCGTTATTCCTTGACGCGAGAGACATACTCTCCAGTACGTGTATCGATTTTAATGAGTTCCCCTTCATCAACAAAAATGGGGATCTGAATCGAGGCGCCTGTGTCGGTCTTTGCAGGTTTAAGAACCCGCCCAGAGGCAGTATCTCCGCGCACTCCTGGTGCTGTTTCCGTCACAGTCATGTTTAAGAAAGTAGGAGGGGTAATATCAACGACTTCTCCTTTGTACAGAACGAGCGCATAGACAGTATCTTCAACCATATAGGGCTCTTTGTCACCGATCACTGTTAGGGGGACTGTCATTTGCTCATAAGAGGTGTCATGCATGAAGACGACGCCATCGCCTTCTTTATAAAGCATCCGCATTTGCGTTTCTTCAACGTCGGCTAGATCAAACTTTTCACCAGATCTGAAGGTTTTTTCAATGACACGTCCTGAAGTCAGGTGTTTGAGCTTTGTGCGGGTAAAGGCTTGCCCTTTTCCAGGTTTGACAAACTCAACCCCAACAATCGTGTAGGGTTCGCTGTCCATTTCAATTTTCATGCCTGATTTAAATTCGTTTGTACCAACTTGCGCCATTGAATATCCATTGATTAAAAAAGGGGCATTGTCTCAGATAAATGCCCCATATGTCAAGAACAACTCTTAGCGCTCTCTGCACTCACGGTGGGTACTGCGCAGTTGACCATCAGTCATCCGTGCCCAGCCCTCTACAGCTTCTTTTGAGAGGATCACTGTTGTTCCTCCCGCCATGCACTTCGTACCCAACTTATAGTTTTCACGAATCATGTAAGGGATGAAGGTATTTCCCACCCAATTAGCCACAGAATATGCTAGTAGAATGACCACTCCTGCCGCAGCAAGGCCGCCAACAGGGTTAAAATTGTCTTGATGCCGCTGAAGTTCAGCAATCTGAGCGTTATATAGCTGAGCTCTGTGGTAAACCTCCGCATGAGCCGCTGTATCATTAGGGTCTTCTAATGTCAGCGGAAGAGCCGTTAAGTCTCCGAACTTATCGGCACCAATGGCATCATTTTTCAGTGTAATCAAGTGGAACTCCACACGAAGTTCGGAAGCCGTCTTGGGGGGGCGAAACGTGCAACTTGCGACAATGTTGTTTATCACAAGCCCCAGCGCGTTTAGCGCGTTGACATCATTCTCATCTTCTTTATACCTCATCTGAACTTTAAAGTTCCCAACGAGTTTCCCAGCCGCCCTCATCAAAGCGTCTGCAGGCCCTACTATTGCTGCCATAATTTTGTCCTTCCTGTTTAGTCCTCGCACCCGAGGAGATTGTTTCCTAGTGTGTCTAGATTATCGTAGTACCATCCTGTGACAAATTCAATTGAGATACACTCCCTCGAGACGCTGACCTGGCTAGAGTTTCAACGTGCCCACCAATTCTTCGAAGTTGGTCAGCCGATACTTCTAATTGGTCTCGAACTAATTGAAGCTTTCGGATTTCTTCTCTTAACCCACCAACTTCCAATCTTAACCCACCAACTTCCAATCTTAACCCACCAACTTCCGACGAAAGACCAAGCCGTTCTTCCGTAAGTCCCTTGAGCACTGATGTAGATTCTTCAAGGTTTCCTTGAACGTCTCTTGAAAGATTGCGGGTTTCAGCGACATTGTCTGCAACGAGTCCCTTTTGAGCGGCGTCTTCAGTTACAAATAAAACCACTACGTAGCCACCGTTGATACCTGATTGAGCTCCACGGTAGTGATAGCCATTCCAAAGTAAATTGATGGTTGCTGCAGCTATCGCAGCTCGAAGAGCAAACGTGACTGCTTGTCCGCGCACTTCATTGTATGTAGGAATCGCAAGCGGATTTTTCGCTCCTAATGCTACTTGTTCCATTCCTTCCTCCTGGGTTAAGGTTTGGTAAAGAGGTTAGACAATTTGTGAAAAAAGTGTAAAGAAAAATTTGTACTTTGCAGCAAAAAGAATTCCAGATATACCGATTGTGATTGGTATAATATAAAGAGAGAAAGGATTATGACGAATGAATAGCGGAAAAATTCAAGAAGAGCAATATGCAAAAGAGACTCTCGAGAGATATTCGGGATCTCCTGCAGAGGAATTTCAATCGAATCTCCTTTTGACGAATTTCCCCCGCTATGTCGATCATTTTGCAAAGAGGTGTCAAGTGGAGATTTTTGAAGGGTCGATGTTCAAAGTGGCCCATTCAAAGAAAGAAGACATCTCCATGCTCGACTTTAAAATCGGATCGCCTGCAGCGGCACTTGTAATAGATCTCTGCTCTTTTCTCGATATTAAAGCGGCACTTCTTCTTGGAATGTGTGGAGGGCTTCGGCGTCGGTACCATGTGGGGGAATATCTTATTCCCGTTGCAAGTGTTCGAGCAGAGGGGACTTCAGATTTTTACTATCCTTCCGAGGTGCCCTCCTTGGCAAATTTTCTCATGCAAAGAGCGGTCACTGAGGTTATGGAAGAGGAGAAGGGGGTCCACCATATCGGGATCACCTATACCACCAACCTCCGCTTTTGGGAGTATAATGAGCAGTTTATTGAGCTTCTCAAGTCAACCCGTGCTCAAGCTATCGAACTGGAATGTGCAACCCTTTTTACAGGAAGCTATAAGCGCAAGTTAACCCTTGGAGCGCTTCTTCTCATCTCGGACCTTCCATTGAATCGGGATCAAATCAAAACAAAGAAAAGTTCTGAAGAAATTTTTAAGCGTTTCATGCCTGACCATATTGAAAAGGGAATCAAAATCATTAAGCATGCGCGCATGATGCAAGCCAAAAAAATGAAAGGGGCTTACCACAGAAATATTGGCATGTAATCACGTTCCATAGCCTGACTTAGCCTCTTCCAAAGCAAGTTGCTCTTATAGACTTTGGGGCTTAGTGGTGGAAGGTAGACGTGGAGTAGGAAAAGAGCGAGGGCCGGTGGGGAGGGCAGGACGGAGCTCGGGGAAGAGGGCTTCGGATTGTGCTGCTAGGCGCGCTTCTAGGGTTTCGAGCATTTGAGCTGCTTTAGTGGTTAGGTAAGTGGGGTTAGGGGGACGAGCTCTTACACGGAACTACTGAAGGAGGGTGTCGTTTATTCCTATTCATTTTCAATATTCCAATCAGGATCTAATAGCTCTATATCTTTATATTTTTTAGCTAATTGCTCGATTAGAGTGTGATCATGAGAAAAAACTTCGCAATAATCTCCATCTATAACTTCAATGACAATTTCACAAGATTCATACATCTCTAAAGAAGTGTCATAGGACCTTAGATTTTTCTTGTCTATACAACCGATGATGGTCATCCAGATAACTTGCCAGAATTTTCCTGAAGTTTCTTTTAAATCCTTCCACTCAATCC
Organism: Simkaniaceae bacterium; assembly: GCA_018399055.1. Taxonomy (GTDB): domain Bacteria; phylum Chlamydiota; class Chlamydiia; order Chlamydiales; family Simkaniaceae; genus Neptunichlamydia. The sequence goes on from CP073762.1 coordinate 547,611, forward strand.
AATATCCTCTTTCAGAATTTTCAATTGTATCTCGAAATTCAGGAATTGGTCTGTTCTCCCCTAAATCACCTGTAGCCTCTAGTTCTAAAATGGACCAATTTAGCTTATTTTTATCATCAAGTAGCTCAAGGATATCAATAGGAGAAACCCCCAGTATCTCATCATCATCTGGTCTACCATCTCTAATTCTTATGCCTTTTGACTTCATTCATAACTCCATTCTGGGACTGGATGTCCTGGGTTTTCGCCTTTTTTGCTTTTTCGTTGAAGCGTCCCTCCTGTTTGCGAGTCTTTGTAAACGTGCTGGTGAGGGTTCGGATGCTCATGAGGTCTTCCGTGGTCCGTAAAGTCTATATCACGAATTGGTTTTCCTTGCGCATCAAATTCTCTAGCTTGAGGATAAGGTTTTTTGGTTTTTTTGCTTATCTTTGATCCCAATTGTGTGTGTGGAGCATCAGTATCGGGGATTTTATTCCCATGTCTATCTAAGGGTAATTTTCTATCAGGAGCAAAAACATCCTCAGATTTCTTCAGAGGTTTAGAAGTCTCTGTTGGTGAAGTTATTTTTGGTTTTGGTGCTGCTTTAGGAGCACCGGGAAGGGTAGTAGAAGGGTTAGGCTTAGTAGAACGCATGAGCGGAGGGTGTGAACGAGGGCCGGTGGGAAGGGCAGGACGCAGATCGGGGAAGAAGGCTTCGGATTGTGCTGCTAGGCGGGCTTCTAGGGTTTCGAGCATTTGAGCTGCTTTAGTGGTTAGGTAAGTGGGGTTAGGGGGACGAGCTCTTACTACGCCGGGTCCTAAAAGGTTTGCGCTTATTCGCTCCATTATCTAGCATTCGCGTTTAACGTCCTCTTTACGAGCTCTTATCTTGAAACCTTGGGTTATGTAGAGTTTGTTTACATTTAGGACAAATAATCATGGCATCTTTTGAGTCACTCTCCCAAGCATCAATACAATCAGGACACATCAGCCATGTTTCGTCTAAGATAGTAGCTGATTTCTCAATGTTGGGATCTGGAATTTTTAGTTCTTCTTTAATTAATTCCTCAAGGCTCTTATTGAGTTTCTTTTTAGTCTCGATAACTTTATCTCTTAGTTCTTTTTCAGTATAAAAAAATCCCGAGGCCTTGTGATCTTCTTCAGAATCAGAATATCTTCCAGCTATTTCCGAAAGTTCATCAAAAGCCTTTTCTTCTATAGATGAAAATTTTGATGAATCTATTTCCAGATCATAAGACTCATAAAAATCCTCACAAAATTCCTCAGAAGTCATTTTTTCAGATAAATACTTATCAATAATCCAATAAAGTCTCTTCTTATCGCTTTTTTTGTACATATAAAAACCTATTAACCGTTAGTAATTTTGCTTAGAGGTCCTCGTTTTTTTGGAGTATATTTAAAATGACTAATCTCGTTGGTTGTCTTGTCGTAAAGAACCTCAACATTATACAACTTTCCATTTCGATGCATTCTTGAATAATACATCCTAGATCCTTCTAAAGCTCCTCTAGGGTCTTTAGTTATAGCCATGGGATTTTTTATAACATCTTCTAGAATATGGGGCTGTTGAGAACCAAAAAATTTAGAGCCCTTCAGAATATAAAAGTTTCGAGTTTGGGAGAATATATATTTTTGGATCTTTTTTGATAGATTTTGTGGTTCATAAGTGTTGAGAACTGGAAAATTCAGTCCATTTGGACACACCCCTCCCTATAAGAGGCATAAATTTGGGGGATCTAGAACCGTTAGCCTCTTCAGGTTATAGCAAATAGCCTGCATAAAAGCTGCAAACTGATTTTTTGCAATTCCTCGGTAACGGACTCGTTTTTCTCTTTGCGAAAAAACCCGTTCATAGGGAGCCCGCACAGAGCTGTACCATCGGTCTTGATCTTTATTTTTTCTCTTCATGGTATTTTTTTTGATCGCACATAGATGTACACCCTTTGCCTTGGCGATTTTAGGAGCGGGATTTATACAATACCCTTTATCCATATAGCCAGATCCTTGGGTAGGACACACATGCTTGAAACCTGAAGCATCTGTAATATTAGCTGGGGTAATCGCAACCTTATTGATCAGGCCTGTCTGCATATCTACACTGGCATGCTTCTTATAACCATACCAGTATTTATTCTTTCCCTTACAACCAATCTTCGCTTGAGCATCTGCAGAAAACTGAGAGATGTTTTCGTTGTTTAGCTTCTCGTATTTTTCTGCAATTGCCTTGTCTCTTTCCTCCCACAAATTTGCTTTAGCGATTAGATGAGTTGCGTCGACAAAGGTAAAAACCTCACTCATCAGTCCTTGTCTTTTTAACTGATCTCTTAAATCGGCAAAGACCTTGGACAAGGTATTGGTTCCTATCTTTTTTCTAAGCTGGCAAAAAACTGTGTGGTCTGGGGTGTTGTCCCTGAGATTAAACCCACAAAACCATCGAGCTGCATTGTTTTCTTGGATAAAGCGTTCCAGTTCTCTATCGCTGCAGTTCTCCATGAACTGCAGCAATAAACACTTGAATAATCGAAGTAACCCATACCCCTTGTGAGGGTTATTCTTTTCCAGTTTTTTCAGCCTTTTCTCTACAAGGCTGAACGACCAAATTTTGGCAAATTTTCGGTAATTATGACTTTCTGGAACTAAATCTTCTAAGCAAATCATCTCAACTTGTTGCATGGGGACCCTCATTTAAAAAAAAGAATGAGTTTAAATCATTTTAGAAAATTAGACCAGTTCTCAACAGTCCCAATATGTACAGGTATCGCTCGCTCTTGGCGACTTAGCTGTTTAGCAGCTGCACCGGTAAAGTTAAAAGCTGGTTGAGATTTTCTAGGATGTTGTTGGGCTAATTTGCTGGCCTCTACCTTTTTCCCAGAGGATAGATTGGTTGGCTCTGTGGAAATAGGAGGTTTAGAAGCTCCGGTGCGAGAGAGGGAAGCAGGGGGCTTAGTGGTGGAAGGTAGACGTGGAGTAGGAAAAGAGCGAGGGCCGGTGGGAAGGGCAGGACGCAGATCGGGGAAGAGGGCTTCGGATTGTGCTGCTAGGCGGGCTTCTAGGGTTTCGAGCATTTGGGCTGCTTTAGTGGTTAGATGAATGGGGTTAGGGGGACGAGCTCTTACTATGCCGGGGCCTATGGTGGGGAGGATGTATTTTCCTGTGAAATGCCCCACTTTGTAGGCGGCGGAGTGGGGATTGAAGCGGGGGTTGATGGTTTGGATTCCTTGGATGTAGTGAGCGCCGACGGTTGTGCTGGCAGTGTCGATGTGTTGAAGGACGGTTTGCATTTCATGGGGCTTTAGGAAGGGTCCTAGGGAGAGCTGGACTTGAAGGGTAACAAGATCTTTTCCTAGGGAACACCCTCCGTGGATGATGCCGCCAACGGTATCGATTTTTGCTTGGAGGGGGTTGTTGCTATTTTCGTAGGCGTAGTGATGTGCAAATTGATCGATTTCTTTAAAAGCTACTCCGACCCATTCTCTGGTGCGTTCGGAAAACTCTGTTGAGTTAGTGAGTTGCCTTCCTAGTTCTTGAAGGGCAAGATGGGGCTTGCCTGTGTCTGCAAAGGTCTGGTCAACTATTGCAAAGTCAATCGTCATTAGGGTGCAAGAGCCTCTCTGGAGACCTTGTGGAGCGAGAAGTAATCCAGGGGAAACGGGACTACTGAAGGAAGCTGTCGTTGAGGGTGCCGTTTCTTTTGATTTGAAACACTCTTTAAGTTTGATGACGATGGTAGGAATAGGGCCTACCAGCAGGGGGGCTGCTTTGGAAAGAGGTGATGTGGAGGATGAGGCTGCAGGGAGGGAGGAGGTTGCGCGACCGGGAGCTGCGAAGTCGGTTAGAGGTGTTTGGAGGTTTAGGATTGTGCTTGTAGAAGTCATCCAGAAGTGATTAAGAGGAACAATTGAAAGTTGTGAGGGCAATTGGCGGGCCATATTCATTTCGAAATTTCTCTTAGCACTTGGGACGATTTTTGTTCGGTGATCTGTCTTTTTGAAATCTAGGATTATGAAAAATTTGATTGCACTTAGGACAAATTACCATCGCACTTTTTGAAGCGCTTTCCCAGGCATCTATACAATCAGGACACATCAGCCATGTTTCATCTAGAATGGTAGCAGATTTCTCAATGTTAGGATCGGGTTTTTTTAATTCCTCTTCAATTAAGTCATCAGCTATTTTTTCCAATTCTTCATAAGAAAGTTCAAATCCTTCTCCCTCTTCCATGGTATGTAAATCTAGTAATAGCTTTATAAATTTATAATCATCTGAACCTCTAAAATCTAAAAAAAATGCATGTGACCATTGACCAATTTTTGAAAAAGGTTCTACATTTCTGATTTTTTCTTTAAGCTCTTTGGCAAATTGGATTTTGATATTCACCATTGCTCTCCCTTTAGGTTTAATAGCGTTTCTATTTCTGATTTTGTCTGAGGGTAGTGTTGCCCAATTATGTCTTGGCCATTAATCATTTTAGGATGAACTCTAATAACTTTACCGGAATGATCATAGTTCTCATCCCATCCACGTACACGACCAGTTTTGGGATTATACTCAAGAACATAAGAAGAGCCTCTAGTTGGTCCAGGTGTTTTTGATAGCCTTTCAGCTTTATAATATCTAATTCTACCATCAGGAAGAGTTTTTATTCTTTCTGCAATGTTTGGTACTTTCTCCATAGCACTCATTTTTGCATTTAAATTGACTTTAGAATTAATACTAGTGGCATATTTTTGAGGTTTTATCGCTCTAATATTCCTTTCTGCTAATTTGCTGGCCTCTACCTTTTCCCCAGAGAGTAGAGTGGTTGGCTCTGTGGAAGTGGGAGGTTTAGAAGCTCCGGCACGGGAGAGGGAAGCAGGGGGCTTAGTGGTGGAAGGTAAACGTGGAGTAGGAAGAGAGCGAGGGCCGGTGGGAAGGGCAGGACGTAGCTCAGGGAAGAAGGCTTCGGATCGTGCTGCTAGACGGGCTTCTAGGGTTTCGAGCATTTGGGCTGCTTTAGTGGTTAGATAAGTGGGGTTGGGAGGGCGAGCTCTTACTACACCGGGGCCTATGGTGGGTAGGATATATTTTCCTGTGAAATGCCCTACTTTGTAGGCGGCGGAGTTGGAATTAAAGCGGGGGTTGATGGTTTGGATTGTTTGGGTGTAGTGAGCGCCGACAGTTGTGCTGGCATTGTCGATGTGTTGAAGGACGGTTTGCATTTCATGGGGCTTTAGGAAGGGTCCTAGGGAGAGCTGGACTTGAAGGGTAACAAGATCTTTTCCTAGGGAACATCCTCCGTGGATGATGCCGCCAACGGTATCGATTTTTGCTTGGAGGGGGTTGTTGCTATTTTCGTAGGCGTAGTGATGTGCAAATTGATCGATTTCTTTAAAAGCTGCTCCGACCCATTCTCTGGTGCGTTCGGAAAACTCTGTTGAGCTAGTGAGTTGTCTTCCTAGTTCTTGAAGGGCAAGATGGGGCTTGCCTGTGTCTGCAAAGGTCTGGTCAACTATTGCAAAGTCAATCGCCATTAGGGTGCAAGAGCCTCGCTGGAGACCTTGTGGAGCGAGAAGTAATCCAGGGGAAACGGAAGTGAAGGAGGGTGTCGTTTCTTTTGATGTGAAACACTCTTTAAGTTTGATAACAATAGCAGGAATGGGGCCTACTAGCAAGGGGGCTGCTTTGGAAAGAAGCGATGTGGAGGATGAGGCTGCGAAGTCGGTAGAAACACTTGGAGATGAGGGGGATTGGTAGTCCATGTTCATTTGGAAAGTTTGCTGGGTGTGGTAGGCTTGGGTATTCTCCCAGGTCCACTGAGCCTTCTGTGATCCTGGAGCAGGAGGTTGGTTTGTCTTTGACTTAAGTGGCTGTTCTGCAACCTGAAGACCTGCTCTGTCCATCGCTATTTGATGGCGAGTTTCCCAGTAGGGTGAGTAAGGCTGTGCTCTTGTGGAGCCTCCTCTTAAATCGTGGTGAAAGAGTGTTGGTTCTCCTCTAGCTCTATTTATTTCAGGAGAAGAAATTGTACCAATATTTACTGCGCCATTGGGTGACCCGGCAGTTGAAAACCCAACTTTACCCAAGAACGCAGAGGTTGCATCGTAGGCTTTCCCTGGAGCTTTCACAGTTTTGTCCCAAAGGCTATCCTGAGGAATTTCTGTAATATTCGGAGCGGCCTGACTAGAGATTTGATGGATTTCTGCTTGAGAAAGTCCTTGAACCTCGATCGGTTTTCCCATTATTTTTTCTGAATCCTTTACAAATTTTTGAAAAGCGTCCCTATTAAAAAAGGACGTTTGCTGAGCAGAGCTATGATTTTTGTCGACATCATTCCCACTAAAATTCGGTGTTTGGAACTCTGGGATTTTAGGAATTTGGCCTATAGGTATTCCTGCAGCTAACATTTGCTGTTGTATCTGAGAGCACTGAGGGATCGAACCTACGATCATGGAATCAAAGTCCATTGCTTTACCACTTGGCTACTCCCCATTAGCTCTTTGCTTCTCCCAAGCATCAAGATCATCGCCCGACAGTTCTTCATAAACAATTTTGGCATATTCCCGACACTTCGCAAACAAGGGGTCTTCAATAATCGCAGCATCGTTAACCCCATAGCCAGGGTCTTCTGCTTCACCATTTTCTTCAAAATCTTCCATCATGTCATATAATTTCTGAAGCATTTCTCTCTGTGTGGGAGTCATTTCTATAGTATAATCACTAGTCTCTAAAACAGCCCGACCAGCACCAAGAAAAGTCTCCATTGTTTCTGAGTAGTTGTCTACAGACTCCTGGGAATCAATACCCCAGTATTTTTTTTGGTAGGCTTTGTTGGAGAGAACCCAGGTCACAATATACAACTCTAAAAAGTCGGTAATTTTTGTCCGAGGATTATTTCCGATCTCTGAACTATCATCTAATTCCAACATTTTATTTACTATCCAAGGCGGGTAAGTTTTCTTATCAGATTCTGAAGTTTTAACTACTTCTCTCATTATTCCCATCCTTTAAAATGATATGTTTCTAGTGGTAGGTGTGTTGCTGGGTCTTTTTGGTTTCGAGTCCAAGTACCATCAGTTCTAAGCTTAAACGCTCCATTAGTCTGCACCACATAAGGCGTTTGCTGCCTAAGTGTTCCATTATTAATACCCCCATTGATATATGAAGATGGAATGCTTTCCTTAGCAAGCCCTGGGCATACGCGGACTACTAGGTTTTCGGGATTGGTGGACCCTAGTTTTCTGTAAACCATCCCTCCATTCTTATCTGCAAATTCCAACATAACATTGCTTGGTAATCCCTCGGGGATTGCATAGGTTTTGAAACCTGCATAATCCAGAGTTCTTCTTATTTGGAGCTCATTAAGATTTTGTGGTTTGAATTCTCTCCGAACGGCTAAGTAAAGCTTTTTAGGGTCTCTGGGGTGTAGATTCCTAAACTGATCAATCTTAGGACTATTTTCGGCGAACCATTCCCAATCAACACCCTTCTTAAGATAAGGTAACTTCATAGGTTTGATAGCTTTAATCTCTCTACTACTTAATCTGGTAACAGCTCCCTCACTGACAACCCCACTTCTCAAAGCCGGTTGCTGCAATGCCTCAATAGCCCTTACCTGCTGACCAAAGCCCTGCGGTTGAGCTTTCATTCTATCAATCAAAGCCTTCATCTCTGGCTTTGTCCTAGAGAAGGCCGCACCAAAAACTGCACCACCAGCAAATCCAAAGGCCACCCCAGCCACCTTGTTGGTATCATGAGCTTCTGCCATAACGAGACCTGCCATTCCACCTTCACAGGCCATCCCAAAAATGCTGACACCTTCAGCAATCTTAATGACCTTACCAGCACCACCAAAAGCAAGCATCTCTCCGAAGAACTCTCCAGCTTTTGAACTAAAAGCATTGGGGTCTATCTGCATAATATCGTCATATTTCAGAAATGCATTTTTGGTAACCATTTTAAGGTGCGTTCTTGGATCTTCAGCTCCTGGCACATCAGACATGTCAGGAAGCATTAAACAGGCACCAGCAACCAAGACATTCGCCGTTCCCTTGGGGATGCTTTTTACAAAATTATCGATGGCTTCTGCTGTGATTAATCGATTGATATGATCCATGGGATTTTCTGCACCTGGCATATCAGACATATCTGGGAGAAATAAGGAAACAACTCCCTGCAAAATCTTAGCAGAGACCTGAGAGCCTGTCGAGGGAGCAAAACCTGCCATTTGGATCTGCCTTTGATTCGTCGTTCCTGGAGAAAGCTCTGCATTTCTTCCCAAACCACTAAAATCCGCTGGCGGAAACTGAGCAGTGCTTGACATTCCTGGACCCTGCATAGAGTGATACTCGATCAATGTTTGCGGAGAGTTATTAACAGGAGAATTGTAGGCCATATTCCTATCAAATAGCTGCTGCTGTTGCATTGACTCAACACCTTGCCATCCCCAGTTTTGTGCTGTGTTTGGCTTTGGCTGTTGAGATGCCTGTATAGGTTTAGAAGCTACTCCTTGAAGCCCTGCTCTGTCCATCGCTATTTGATGGCGAGTTTCCCAGTAGGGTGAGGAGGGCTGTCTTCCTGTCGATTCTGGTTTTAAGTCATGATGGAAAAGTGTTGGTTCTCCTCTAGCTCTATTTATTTCAGGAGAAGAAATTGTACCAATATTTACTGCGCCATTGGGTGCCCCAGCGGTCGAAAACCCAATTTTACCCAAAAATTTAGAGGTTGCATCGTAGGCCTTTCCTGGAGCTTTTACAGTTTTGTCCCAAAGGCTATCTTGCGGAATCTCTTTAATCTTCGGGGTCAATTGACTGGCGATTTGATTAATTTCTGCTTTAGAAAGGCCTTGAACATCGACTGGCTTCCCTGTAAGGTCTTGTATGCTTTTTATGAAACTTTGAGCCTTTCTTTGATCATCGATACTCGTTGTTTGTAAGGTTTTATAGTTTGCATCAACATCATTTCCAAGAATAGTTGGCATTCCAAAAGTTGGTCTTTTGGGGATATCATCAATGGCTATTCCTGCATCTTCGGCTTGTCTTTGGGCATTATAACACTGCACATCTAGGCTAGCTTGTTGTGTGTCTACCTTCGTAAACATCCCGCAAATAAACCTAGCATCTTCAGCCTTAGGATATTTACCCAGACTTACAGCATTCCCCTTTGAATCAACCCCATGAAGATGATGATTTTTCTTAGTTTTTTGAGCTACAATCTTGTGAATAGATATCTCAGGGACTGGAATGTGCTTAGGAGCGGAAGCCTTTGCTTGGGCAAGTCGGTTAGCTTGTAGGCGTTCCGTTAAACTTGCGATATTATTTGTTGTCTGATCTATATAGCTTTTAACAGCATCGTCTTCTCTAACCGCTGTATTCCGATTATCATAGGCTTTGGTAAGTTTCCTTTCCGCTTCTCTGGCGTGTTTTGGGTTCCCTCCATCTTTATCTTTTTTGATCTGTAGGTTTTTCTCTGCCTCAACAACTCCAGCCTGTTTTTGAATGCGTGTGTCTTGTGGGGTTCCAAATTTTGAGTAGTTAGGATCGATTAATTTGGAATTTTCCCGTTCCAAAGCGGCTTGGATCACCCCTTCCTCAAAAAGCAAACGCTGATATCCCTCTGGGTCATGCATTTCAATGGGAGGGAGATCTAATTCAGAGTTGGGTGCTATTGGCTTCGATTCCTCTTCTATTGTGATCTGAGTCTTCGGTTTGTTCTCTTCATCAACCTCAGGCAGAATCTGTGGTGGGAATTGAGAAAAGTTAGGACTTGGTGGGCGTTTAGTGAGGTCTTGGATAGCCTTGAGAGCTTTTTCTGCGGTGAGGGTATGGAGGGTGGAGTTAGAAAGGATGGGGCTGATGATACGGGCGGCGTAAAAATTGTAGGTGGATTGAGGAGTGTCAGGAGAGAGAGGGAGGATGAGAGAGCGATCGAGGCGTCTGAGGGCGTAGGAGGTCACCCAACTTGCAATAGGGGCGGGGGTTTCTTTTAAGTAGGCTGTAGAAAGGGTAAGGGCTATGTCGGTTGTGGAGTCGTAGAGGTGGCGGTGTTTTTCGGGAATTGTAGGGAGGATGGATCCGGGAGCGTGTGAAAAGATACTTTTTGCAAAAAAGAGCGCGGCGATGTTGTCTTTATCTTTTTCTGAGAGGTCTGGGTCATCTAAAGACTCTCCACAAAGTACAACGCTTGTCCCAATTTGCATAATTTTTTGGAGGTGGGGGCTTTCTTGCAAGGGATCTACGATGATACTGAAGACTCGCGAAGTGGTGCTGATGGCTTGTTGACGGAGATGACTTTTTTTGTTTTTAGTGAAAGGGGCTAGGGCAAGAGTTGTTGTAATCTGGACGGTCTCTTCGATAAGAACGCTGAGACGGATTTTCTGAATGCGTCTGGCTGCAGCGACTTGAGCGATGGCGTGGTGGGTTGCAAGGTATAGGGTTTTCTGCATAGGATCATGGAGGATTTTTTCCGGGTGTTTCTGAAGATACTTGAATAGACGATCGGCTAGGAGGGTGAGGACAAAGCCATCTTTGTCGTATTTTTGTTCATCAGGGTGGGGCGGAATATCAAGTGGAAGCTCGTCTGCTTGCAAAAGGAGCTTAGAACGGATGTCTTGAAGGAAGGAGGGGTTTGGTTGTTGTGAAGATTGGGAAGAGGGTTTCCAGATATCCCAGAGGAACTGTTGGAACGGCGTTGGGAGCTCGTTGAAGGTGTATTCGGTAAAATCATTGGGGTTTCTTGGAAAGAGTCCGATTTGTTTGCGTGGAAAGGAGGGGGAGCAAACAAGGGAGCTGACAAAGGAAGTGAGGCATTGCATCCCTCTCTGCTGGTTATCAGGAGTGGTGTACTTGCTTCTTCCTAAAGCAGCTTCAATGGTTAGGGGGCGATACAAATCGATGTAGAATCTGTAGAGATTTTGGGTTGCCTGAGCGTGAATTTCTTCTGCGGTGAAGGATTCTGAGGAGCGTCGAAAAACAGCTAGGGTGCTTGTCTTTGCATTTTCCAGAAAAACCTCACGGGAAATGGACTTAACCACATCATTTTGAATAGAAAAATATCCAAAGTCTGTTTTCCGGTAATGGGTTTTATCAACAAGAAATGAAACAAGTTCATAGCAAGCTCCTGAGGATGTCTCGGATGAAAAATCTGAATTAAGGTACAAATGTTCCATGATCCCGAAAGGCTCTTTTTTGGTCTGGGAGCTTTTTGAAAGGTGGATGAGCAAAACTTCTGGAAACTTAGAAAATTGGGTGAATTCTTTTCCTTCTTGAGGGTTTGTCAAACAAAATTTTTCTTTGAGTAACAATTCAAGGGTCTGGGGTTGATAAGGAGGTGTCTCTTCGAGATCCTGGGGTTGGTTTATAGATGTCCACTCTAGGTCGATGATGGCTTGCTGGACTTCTTGTTTTTCTGCGCTGCCTAGTTTTCTTGTGACAAGGGTATGGAATAAGGGATTTGCTTGGGAGTCTAGATGAGCTGTAAGCTCTTCTAAAGCCGCTTTGGCAGTCTGAGGGAAGTTCTGCAATTGCAGGGGATTGAGTTTGAACGGTTCTCTTTTTTTAAAGGAGGCATGGGGATTGAGCCAAAAAGCGTCTTTATTTGACGGGGCTCGGATAAATTCTTGCCAGGAAACCCAATGGCAATTCCAATCAGCGCGGAGGTACTCTGTATAAAGCTGTTTGATTTCTTGAGACTGTCCTTCCCCTTCAATGGCAAACCGGGCTAAGAAAGGATCAGAAAAAAGGAGCTGCAGTGCAAGAGCTTTAGGAGTATCTCCTAGTCCGACTCCAATATGCCTATGTTCCTCCCAAGCTTGAGGTAAGGGCAATGAAGGGAGATTTGAGGGAAAATAAAATGCTTTAACGATCCTGCAAATTTTTGTGATGCTTCCTTCTGTCTGTGAAGGGAAAAGGTCTTCAAATTGTATGCGAAGGGATTCAGGACTACTAATTTCTTCTCGAAAGTCTTTGAGCCGTGGAAGAGCCGTTGCTAAGTGGAGTGTCTTTAAGTAGTCAACTCTACTGCGAAGGAATCTGGCGTCTTCGGGGTGCTCTTGTTCCCAATAGTTTCCCCAAAAGCTCCAGGCATAGTTCCAGTTTTTTTTCAGATAGCTTGCGCGTTCTTGCCGGAGATGGGCAATTTTCTCTTGAACCTGCTGCTGATAACTACGGTAGTCCTTCTCTACAAAAGCAACAAAATGCTTTTCTGCTATTTGAAAGAGTGTGTGAGACAGACGCTTTTTTAAATCTTGAACGTCAATTCCCGGGAGCTCTTCAATGGCGCCGCGCTCTCCTATCACAAAGAATTTTTGCAGAGGCTCAAGAGACTGTATTTTTTCTTCAATCTCTCTAATCGCGGAAAGATGCTTGAGAAGCCACTGGGGCCAGCTAGGTTCTAAGGATTCACTCTTGAGTTTATCAAGGCTTTCTTGGACCTCACCTACCTTTTCTTGAATAACAGCTCGGTGCTCAATGGCTTTATCTCTAGTAGCTAATTGTTGAATTGCATCTATATCCTTTTCTGAAGAAGATAGATCTCTCAGATTTAAAGGACGCAGAACATCGATTTCTTTTTGAATTTCGAGGTAGACATGGTGCCCCTGTATGTTCCATTGGATCCAAAAGGAGGATTCTCCTCTTTCCTTATTAAGCACTTTCAGTTGATGGATGACCCAATTGTAGCGCGTATCAACATCCTTTGTTTGATCGTAGGTTCCACAAAAGTAAGCCTTTCCATAGCTCAAGAAGTCGAAGATTTTCTGAAGGGAGTGTTTAGGCTCGGGAAGAATCAAAGGGTTAGGCTGAAGAGGTCGATTAAGCGGTTGCAATGATGAAGTGCTCCTAAATTAGATAGTTTAGATAGTGAGGTCTTCGAGTTGGGATGGGTTGCAAAGAAATTGCCATGCTTACCTTTCTGAGTCATTTGGTTAAATCGCGCCGTAGTATATAAAACAAAGGGAATAAAAGACACTCAATAATTACCTTGTTTATACCCAAACAAATTCAAAAATTGGTTTGGGTATAAGTCCTCGAGTGATTCTAGGAAATGGGATTTGCATAGGCCAAAAAAATGAAAGGGGCTTACCACAGAAATATTGGCATGTGATATCAATATTTTTGCTTTTATTCCAACACACCTTTGGTGTAAAATTTTGCGTAGCAGTGCGCGACTTTTTTTGTAGTATGCATGATGAAGAACTTCAAAGATTCGATGGTCCTTGATAAACATTTAACACAGTTGAATGTGGTTGTCCTTGTTTTTGTGGTTATTGCACTGGCTTTCTCATCCTGCTCCCATTCGGAAAGGACAGAAACTACTTTGCAAAAGTATGATATTACGCAAGAGGAAAAAGTCTGGTTAAAAGAGTTTTTTAGGGATTTACTCTTCAATAATCCAGGAGCCTATACACTGTACGGGACTAAGCCAGTATCAATGATTAACCTTGTATATCTAACTGAGCAAGATAAACAAAAGCTACAAGAGGGTTATCAATCGCTATCTGACGAAGAAAAGTCACAAGTGTTCCTCCAAAGATATGATTTTGCTACCAACTATAAAAAATGGGGACAAGTAAAAGACCGCTTTCCAATTAGGCAATACCTATTTGGAATCTTCACGTCTCCCTACGAAAAAAGTGTAGAACTAGTACTCTTTGTGAATATTGAAATGACAGTGAAGACTCTTTTAGACCACTACGCTGACTTTCGGCGTCTTTTGGGATCAGATTTTGATCCACTCGAGGTTGTTTTTGAAGTAGAAGACAAATACTCCAGTTTTTGGAATACAGTTCTCAAGAAACATTCTCTTTTAGGTATTTTGCTTGGATTTGGTAAAAATCAGTCTTGGTTTTTTGAAATGAGCGTAAAGTATGAAAGCCAACAAGGGAAAATTGGGGCATTTATTCAATCTCTTCCTGAAAAAATGGTGGGGGAAGGCTATATAGATCACTACGATCCACAACATTTTTCTCTACCCTCTTTTCTCCATTTTGGGTTGCATGATGAAAGGGCAATTATTGAAAGGTTCGAGACAGAAAGACAATCAATCAAACTCCTGTATAAAGGGAAGGATGAAGTGGATCTTGCTCTGGAATGGTTAACAAGATAAGATTTCTTTACTCGATGTCTAGATTATAAGTATTGTGCTTAAACTCTTTTTTTTGCTACAAAGTACGTGTATGTAAATTTTTGAATGGAGGATAACCATGAAAATTTCAGGCTTTTTTGTAGTTCTTTTTGTTATGTTTTTGTCTGTAGCTCAAGCCACTCAGCAATATGAGGAAACTTGTTGGAATTCATTAATAATTCTTGTAGAAGAGGGAGATTCAAGCATAGCAGAGTACAGTGAGGGAAAGTTGAGTTTTAACCCTAGCCGGCTTCTTTTTTCTCCAGATGGTATGTTTGTGCGAACAGATTCTGGCGTTTTATATCCAATTGCGCGCCTTTCATTTGACCCAGTTTCAGGATATTTTCAACCAGTGCTAGTCAAGTGTCCCAAGTGTGGTTGTGTTTTTGAAAAGGGACCCTTGCATTGTCCTAGCTGTGGAGCTCTCACTTACTAAAAGTGTTGGTAATTGTTCGGTTTGCCCTCTCCCTCTCTGCTTGACTAGTAATGATCAAGTGGATATGATCGCTAGAAAATAATTTGTGGAACTATGCTTTCAATTATTCTGACCTCATTACTTTCCACTTTCACGTCTTCGACATCCGGGCTAGGGACGCAATGTCCCCACGCTTCGTGATGACGTCAACATTTTTTTTCAGAGGTCATAATGAATCAAACTAGAGAACACTGGACAGGACGTATTGGGTTTTTGATGGCGGCGATTGGGTCGGCCATCGGTCTCGGTATCCTATGGAAGTTTCCTTACACTGTAGGTGAAAATGGGGGAGGGTTGTTCCTTCTTTCGTATCTCATTTGTCTGGTTATTGTTGGAATCCCTATCTTTATCGCAGAGATTATTTTAGGAAGAAGCAGCCAACGGGCTGCGGTTGGCGCTTATGAGTATCACGACCCGAAAAAAGGGGGATGGAAGGTCGTCGGGTGGTTTGGAGTGTTGGCTTCATTTTTGATCATGTCTTTCTACAGTGTCATTGCTGGTTGGGGAATGAGCTATATTCTAATGTCTCTCAATGGTTTTTACCAAAATATGAGTGGTGAAGAGGTCGCAGCGGCTTATGGGACACTCATGGAGTCAGGAGACATCTCTCTTTTTTGGCACTTTTTATTTACACTGATCACTACAGCAATTGTTTTGACTGGAGTACGGAAAGGGATCGAGCGATGGGCAAAGTTCATGACTAAGGCTCTTCTTGCTCTCCTTGTGCTTCTCTTTTTATACACACTGACATTGGATGGTTTTGGAAAGGCAGTAAACTTTATTTTTCATCCCAACGCTGCGGACTTTAAGCTCACAAGTGTCATTGAGGCTTTAGGTCTCGCATTTTGGACCCTAAGCATTGGCCAGGGGATCATGATTAGTTACGGAAGTTACATGAAACGGACGAATAGCATTGTGCAGATGTCTGGAATTGTCGCGTTTTCGGTCATTGTGGTTGCTGTGCTTGCGGCTCTTGTGATTTTTCCGGTGGTCTTTACTTTTGATCTTCCTCCACAGGCGGGGCCGGGGCTCATTTTTCAAACCCTTCCCTATCTCTTTGCGAAGCTTCCGGGATCTCTTGTTCTAAGTACAATGTTCTTCTCTCTTTTTGTTTTCACGGCTCTCACCTCTGCGATTCCTTTAATCGAGGTAGTCGCAACGAATATCATGGAGCTGAAAGGGCTTTCCCGGAAGAAGGCAGCGATCTTTGTAGGAAGTGCAACCTTTCTATTTGGGATTCCAAGTGCCTTTTCGGGTACGTCCACTGTATTTCCTGACTGGACATCGATTTATGGAATGGATTTTTTAAAGACCATTGATAGCTTGGTCTCCATATGGGTGATTCCAGTTGGAGGACTTCTTAGTGCTATTTTTGTGGGGTGGGTCATGGATCGCAAGGTCTCGCATAGTGAGTTTGCCTATGGATCTAGAGTTGCCTATCTGTATGGTCCCTGGCGCTTTTTTATGCGCTGGATTGTTCCACTCACAATTTTTATTATCATTGTACAAAAGAGTGGGCTCTACGATTTTGATCAACTACTTAAGGGGGGAGGATGACCCAAGTTAGAGAACATTGGGGCTCGCGTCTCGGATTTATTTTAGCGGCAGTTGGCTCTGCAATTGGTCTTGGGGTTCTATGGAAGTTTCCGTATACGATAGGCCAAAATGGGGGTGGCCTCTTTCTTTTTACCTACTTCTTATGCGTGATTGTCATTGGTATCCCCGTATTAATCGGAGAGCTTTTGCTCGGACGACGAAGTCAGCGTGCGGCGGTAGGTGCATTTGAAATCCTTGCAGGAGATCGTCCTCGTTGGAAGGTTGCAGGATGGTTCGGCGTTCTTTCTTCATTCTTAATCATGTCATTTTATAGCGTGATTGCGGGTTGGGGAATGAGTTATATTTTGATGTCGCTCAGTGGTTTTTATCAAAATCTCTCCTCTGTAGAAGTATCTGATGTTTTTGAAAAACTCTCTCATTCAGGAAGCATCACGGTCTTTTGGCATTTCCTCTTCACCTTGATCACAATGAGCATTGTCTTAACAGGAGTGCGGAAAGGGATTGAATTTTGGTCTAAGCTGATGACCCGCGCCCTTTTTGTGATCTTGATAGCCCTTCTTTGTTATAGCATCTCTCTTGAGGGGTTTCAGAAGGCAGTTCACTTTATTTTCTATCCTGATGTGGCACAGTTTCGCTTTTCTAGCGTTTTAGAAGCGCTTGGGCTTGCTTTTTTTACTCTAAGCTTGGGCCAAGGAATCATGATCAGTTACGGAAGCTATATGAGGAAAAAGGAAAACATTCCTCAGATGGCTTGTGTGATTGGGTTTTCAGTCATTTTTGTGGCCATCATGGCAGCAATGACGATTTTTCCAGTTATTTTTACGTTTGGATTTGAACCGCAGCAGGGATCAGGATTAATTTTTAAAACGCTTCCCTACCTCTTTGCGAAGCTTCCAGGCTCTCTCGTGATTTCAACGGTCTTCTTTACCCTGTTTGTTTTCACGGCATTGACATCGGCGATTCCTTTTATTGAGGTGGTGGCAACCAATATTATGGAGCTTGCAAAATGGTCTCGACGAAAGGCTGTCCTCTCAGTTGCTGCGGGAACATTCCTATTTGGAATCCCCAGCGCATTAGCATTTTCTCAAGAACTTTTCCCCAGTTGGCAGAATGTTTACGGGACAAATTTTCTTGATACGATTGATAACCTTGTATCAACCTGGATCATTCCTATCGGAGGACTTCTAACGGCTCTCTTTATAGGATGGGGGCTCAAGCGAGAAATTTCTGAAGGGGAATTCCCTCTTGGAAAGGGGTGGATACGCTTCCACCGTGTTTGGCATTTTTTCATGAAATGGATCATTCCCTTGACAATTTTTTTAATTATCCTGCAAAAAAGTGGGGTAATTAATTTTGATGGAGACCGTCATGGTTCTAACGCTGTCGAGCATGAAGCCCTTAGGGGCTCGAGCTCCTAATTTTAAACTTGTCGATGCTATTTCAGATGAAGTCGTAACTCTAAAGGATATTGAGTCTGATATTGGGACAGTCGTGATGTTCATCTGCAACCATTGCCCCTATGTTAAGCATATCCAAGAGATGTTGGTTGCTTTAGCGAAAGACTACATCATTAAAGGGATCTCTTTTGTCGCAATCAATTCAAACGATATTTCTGAATATCCGGAAGACAGTCCGAAGGAAATGAAAAAGCTTGGTGAAGATCTGGATTTTCCTTTTCCCTATCTTTTTGACTACACTCAAAATGTAGCAATGGATTATGGAGCGGCTTGTACTCCAGATTTCTTTGTTTTTGATAGCAGTATGGAGTGCGGGTATCGTGGGCAATTTGATGATTCTCGCCCGGGAAATCACATTCCAGTAACGGGAAAAGACTTAGCGGAGGCGCTTGACTGTCTTATTATTGGAAGAGAGATTACTCCTGATCAGCACCCTAGTATAGGCTGCAATATTAAATGGGCTATGACACCCTATTAGGCTCTGTCCCTAAATAATGTTTATTTATTGTTTTGATATTGGCAGGCGAGTATAATCCTGCCAATTTTATGAGAATTGCAGGAAAGAAATGGAAGTTCAACGTACTGTTAGCCAATGCATTACATCTTACCCCGTTGATTTAGCCTCTTCTGTTGAGCTTATTCGGGAGGAGTTCCCCTTCCTTTCGCCTGTGATAAATAGAGCTGTAGGTGGATCAATCAGTGTCAAACTAGCTGTTGATCTTCCGATCCAAGAAGAAGGCGTACTCCTTTCAGATCTACGTAAAAAAAACATTTCCGTTGAGGGGCTCAGAGAAGATACAGAGGGACGGGTTGCGATTGAGGACCTAGCGAAAAAAAATATTGTCATTTGCCGAGAATCAGCACCCGCCTGCTGGAAATGGTCAGATAGGACGATCTATGTTGCCCACTCTTCTTACGGAAACGAGCCTTTTTACTATCAGGAACATTATCAGGTCTTAAACATTCTTTTCGAAATGCATAACGCTTGCCAAACAAAGCACTTTCTAAAATTGACACACCCTAAAAACAGGACTTCGAAACTAGATTTTGTCCGTGCATTTGAAGGAATAGAGCACAACACAGTCATCCTCACAAGAAATCGCTTACAAATGCTTTCTGACAAGGGCAAGTTTCACCGGAACTTCAATATTTACAGGACTGCCTATGATGATCCGGAGCTCCACTTTATGCATCAACAGTTAATGGGGCATGCCTATGCGATTGCAAAAAAATATGATGTCGATTTTTTTCCTCATGCAAAGAAAGAAGCTTTTCATGGAACGTGGGTGACAAAGTTTGAAGAGGGGAATGACCTGCACCAGCGTGTTCGAGAGGCTCTGTACGAGATCTTAAATGAGCAGCTCTATGCAATAGCTGATGGAGATCGATCGAGTTTAGATGCGATGCTTGAAAAGGTCAGGGTGGCAGTAGGTTCAAGGGAAGAATGGGCAAGGCTAGTAATGGTTAATCTCAACTTTTTTCAGGGACAATATCGGGAGTATGTTCAAAGGGAAAATCCTAAAGCCGTTGTTAATTTCCTAGAAGTGACCCGCGCCAGGCCAACCTGTCATGAAGCCGCTAGAAAGGTGGAAACCGGTCTTCTCGCTTCGCTCATACAGTGGATTAGGGGTTAAGCTTTCCTCATTCCTCTAGAAATTTATGAATTTAAAGGGTGGTAATTATGATTCTCCTACCAAAGAAGTTTTCAGAAGAAGAAAAAGAGGAAATAAAAAAAACACATCCTCCATTTGCTGCAGAAAAAATAATTGAATTGAATACATATCCAGAAATTAATGATCAGCCAAACACAAAAATTGAAGATTTTTACTCCCTTTATTTAGCAATCTGGAAAATCTCTAACAAAGCCTATCAAGAGCAATATTGGGGAAAACAGGGGCAATGGGGAGATAACTTTGGAGAGACAATGGAAACATTTAGGATGGATTGTGAGGCTGTATTGGATACAGATGATATCATTGAAATGACTCCACAACAAAGGGAAATGATAACAGAGCTTTTAGGAATTGTTGAAGATTATTCAGGAGACAAAAACACCCCTTTAAGCCGATATGGAGAAAACGACCAAGCCATCATAAATGATCCAAGATGGCAGGAGATTGGGAAGTATGCTAAACTCGTTTATGAAGAACTTTCTGGGGATGATTTAGAAGCATGGGAAAGATCTCGGATTAATGGGGAGTAGCGAAGTGGTAAGGCAACGGACTTTGATTCTGTGATCGTAGGTTCGATCCCTACCTCCCTAAAATATGTTGGTTGTAGCTCAGTTGGTAGAGTTCTTAATTGTGATTCAAGTGGTCGCAGATTCAAAAAATAACCAAAATCTTGCAGTTCGCGTATGCCCAGGGCTTGCAAAGGAAAGCATCCCATCTTCATATATCCGGGAAGTTCAATTCTCAGGAAGAAGCACAAAAATTTATCCAAGAACTCAAAGGCGTTCATGTTGTAGACAATCATCGACACCTCGCCCTCTATAACCTCAAAGTCAAAGCCCTCCTCCTTGGCGTTTCCCCAGACCAGCTGCCAAGTGATCCGCAGTTCACCAACACCCACCTATCTCTAGAAGTCACCTCTGACTCAGTCAAACTCTATAGAGGAAATCAAAGAGTCTTTAAAGTCTCTAAATCCTCAGTTAAAAAAGAGCCAAAACGGTTCGAAAAAGGGATTGCCGAAGTTAGGAAACATGCGCATACCCACAACGTCACTAACGATGGGCTCCTCCAGACTCTCGAATCAGACATTCAAAAACTTCTTCCCGCTCACATCATTGCTCCCGATCCCCTCCAAAAAGCCGGTACGTTGGTAATACGGATTTATTGTAGTATGAAATCTCGCTTTAAAAACCCAATTGTAATGAATTCAAATTCATCGGGATCATCGATGAGGGGAAGGAAGATCTTTTTCTCAAGGAGCTTTTTTCCTAATTGCTGTTTAGCGTGAAGGGTGATTTTCTCAAACTTCAAGAGGGTGAATTTATTGTCAGAGGCAAAGACGCGAATGCGGTTGAGGTGATAGAGCCACTTTGCCTCTTTTGGGAGAGGCCCAAAGCGATCAATAAGCTCTTCGAATAGAGCCTCAATTTCATCGTTATTTGTTGTTTCTCCTAAGCGATGATAGATCTCCATTCGAATGCTTGTCTCTTTGATATAGCGTGCTGGAAGATTCGCGTCGTAGGAAAACTCCATACGGGTATCGAAAAATGTTGGAGAGATCTCCTTTTTCATCGTGTCGATCGTACGTTTCAAAAGCTTGCAGTAGAAATGAAATCCCACGGCAGAGACGTTTCCAGATTGTTGCACTCCAAGTAGATCTCCTGCTCCTCGAATTTCGAGATCCCGCATTGCAAGTTTCATTCCTCCACCAAAACCCGAAGTTTCGACTAAGGCTTGAAGTCTTTTGCGAGAGATTTCTTGGAGTTCACGGTTTCTTGGAACAAGAAAATACGCATAAGCGGGGCGGTTCCATCTTCCAACACGCCCTCGCAGTTGGTAAAGATCTGCCATTCCAAAAGCGTCTGAGCGATCGACTAAGATAGTATTTGCGTTAGGAATGTCGACTCCATTTTCTACAATGGTGGTCGCAACGAGGATGTCGAGCTCTCCTTGCTTAAAGAGGTGGAAAATTGAATCGAGTTCATCGGGGGACATTTGTCCATGGCCGACGCCAACGCGTGCGTTGGGGAGTAGGGTGCGAATTTCCTCTGCAACTTTATGGATCGTTTCAACGCGGTTGTGGATGAAATAGGCTTGGCCGTCGCGGGAAAGTTCGCGCAATAAGGCGTTTTTGATGAGCTCGCTGTCTCTTTCAGCAAGGATGGTCTTAATAGGGAGGCGGTCTTGAGGGGGCGTGTTGATGACCGACATGTCTCGAGCACCGATGAGGGAGAAATATAGTGTGCGTGGAATGGGTGTCGCCGATAAAGTAAGGCAATCTACGCCAAGCTTTGCTTTTTTAAGGTGCTCTTTTGCACGGACACCAAAACGCTGCTCTTCATCGATAATAATGAGGCCTAGATCTTTAAAGATCACATCTTGACTAATGATCCGATGGGTTCCGATCAAGATGTCAATTGATCCTTTTGCGACTCCTTCGAGAGTTTTTTTCACCTCTTTAGGTTTCACAAAACGGGAGGCAACGCCAACGGTAATAGGGAAGTCTGCCATGCGAGCTTTGAAACTTTCGTAGTGTTGCATGGCAAGAACTGTTGTGGGAACAAGAACTGCGACCTGTTTTTTTCCATCATAGGCAGCTTTAAAGGCAGCGCGCATCGCAACTTCGGTTTTTCCGTAGCCAACATCCCCACAGATGAGACGGTCCATCGCTTTTGTCGACTTCATATCTTCTTTAATTGCGGCAATCGAATCGAGTTGATCTTGCGTTTCTACAAAGGGGAACTCATCTTCAAATAGGAGAAGGTCATCGGACTCGTTTGGAAAAGTAAACCCTCCTTTTGCTTCTCTTTGCGCCTGCATTTGGAGAAGGTCTTTTGCATACCCAATAATGGCTTTTTGAGCATTGGCTTTTGCCTGCTGCCATTTTTTGGTTCCCAAAACATTTAAATTAGGAGATTCTTCTCTTGTCCCAATGTAGCGGCTGATGAGGTGGGACTGAGAGAGCGGAACATAGAGTTTGCTGTGTCCAGAGTACTCGATGAGAAGGAACTCTTCTTCCTCCCCACGGTGGTTCTTTTGATGTTCGATTCCAAGGAACTTTCCAATTCCATTGTGAAAGTGGACAACAAGGTCCCCTTTTTCAAGAGCATGAAACTCAGCTGCAGGGGTATGGTAGGTGTTTCTCCACTTTTGTCTTGAGACCTTATACCTTTTCGTGAGTTCTGGGTAGGGGAGAACAGCTAAGGGAGCGTCGAGGAGAACAAAACCACTCGAAAGATATCCCCGCACAAATGCGCGTTTCTTAGGGAGTGGAAGAAGAGTCTGGTTGATTTTTTCTTTTAATGCATTTTCCTCTGCTTCGGAGGCGGTGATGAAGTGGACCCCCGTCTCGCTTCCCTTTTGAAGAACCGCTTCAAGACGCTTGTCTTCGTCACATTCCTCCCAGTAGTAGTCCTCAATGGTTGCAAAGGCATGGGGGATCCGCTTTGCAGAAAGCGTCTGTTCAAAGATCTCAAACTTGATCCGCTCACTCACTTGCTTTGTTTCAGAAAGTTCTTCAAGAGGGTGTTTTGTGCAGTAGACTTTTTGCAAAGGCTCAGAAAGGTTGAAGAGCTCTCTAAGTGAAAGAAAATGAGGGGATCGGGCTCCTGGAAGATCTTTGAGGGACACATACCGGTCTTCAATCGCGAGGAGATCATCAAAAAGAATGACAGTATCCTCTCCTAGGTAGTCAAGTAGGGTCACATTCTTTCCCTCATTAAGGAGGGGAAGTTCTTCGGCTGGAGGAATAAAAATATCCTCTACTTTTCCTGTAGATTTTTGAGAGATGGGGTCATAGGTGCGGATTTGATCTACTTCATCCCCAAAAAAATCGATCCGGTAAGGATCAAAACTCGAGAGAGGGAAAACGTCAAGAATTCCTCCACGAATGGCAAACTGCCCCTTATCGGCTGCCACTCCTTCGCGGCGGTATCCAAGATCAATCAAAAGCTCTGGGATGAGGTCAAAAGGGATTTCATCCCCCTTTTTGATTTCTAGGGTTTTGCCTTTCAGCAAATGTGGAGCGCAGACTTTCTGCAAAATTCCTTGAAGAGGAGTAAGGACAATATGTTTTTTTTTGCTCTGCGATACCATTCTTAATATGTCGAAACGCTTTCCTAAGATATCTGGATTCGGAGGGATTTCTTCACCCGGAAGTGTTTCCCATGAAGGAAAAGAGAAAACAGGATCTTTCGAGAAAAAACAAAGATCGTCGTAGAGGCGCGTCTCTCGTTCTCCTCCAGTAATGATGAGAACATTCTTCTTTCCCTCATGAAGTAAAAGGAGAGAAAGAATTGCTTTTGGAGCGTCCCAGAGTCTTTCAAACAAGAGGGATTTTTCTTGCTTTATGTTTTGCACAATCGCTTGAATGGAGGATAGGGAGCGCACTAGATCTAACATAGAGGCGATGATAGCACGAAGGAGAAATTCAGTTTAGAAAAATTTATCTTCGCATAAAAAAGAGGGTTATGATACAATGGTTGGTATGAAAGCTTCTAGCTTTTATTGGGGAAGGAGACATAGAGTCTTTCAGGGGCAGCAGCTTCTGAAGCACATCAGATCTCCTCAAGTACAGTTTTGTTTTTTGCTCACTGAGTATCAGTGAGATACAGATTCGTGCAGTTCAAGTTTCTTTTTTCCTTGTTCGTTCAATAGAGCAAGGTTTTCCCTCCAGCTTGAGCTGCACTTTTTTTTGTCAAAAAAAAATCCATAAACACCTTAATATTAAATACATAACATATAAAGCATTGTTAATTAAATATTTGTATTTACATAATCAATGTTTTAATTGTTTACATTGAGTTAATTACGTTGTTATTATATATCATAGCTAATTAATTATTTAATACTAGGAAAGGTATACATGTCGGAAGGAGTTTCACACACACACACTTTGGTGCTGTCACGGAGTTATACACCAACTGTGGCCGCTGATGATCAAGAGAACAGCATTAACACTTTACCATTGACTCCTGAAAAAGGGGAAGCCAGCCGCAAGAGAAAAGAAGATCCAGTTGTAGTCGAGACGCCATCTCCAGTCAAAAGAAAAGTTTATAGTAGGTTTAAGTCTTTAGTAGGGCAGGAGTCTCCTGTTACTCGACCCCTATTTAAGAGAGTTAAAAAAGAGCAACACAGCATTCGTGGAATAGATCATGTAGCTTTTAACCATCCACCGACACCATTACTTCCTGGGTTTATTGTCACAGGTAAAGAGTTTCATGTGCTTCTAAAGCAAGCGGGGCGCGGAGTTCAAGCATCAGCAAGCCTTTCCGAATCGTTTCCTCTGAGTGTTGATCAGTCTCCAGAAAGAACACTTATAAAGGTTGCGCGAAAACCCTTCACTCCTCAAAAAAAGTTTTTATCACGACTTGACAATCTTGATGGGATTGACGTTCTTGGACATAGTGGGATTTTAATCAACCCATCAACTCAAGGACAAGATCGATTTGCTGTTTGTAAGCGTAGTAATGGTGATTTGAATCACATTGATTATTCAGATGTTGACTTTGAAACAACCTATGGAGCTCCTCCGGTTTCATTTGTTAGTGGACAGTTAGTCTCTATCGCAGCCGGTCTTAATGTGCTTCACAGTGATGGGCTGATCCACAGAGATATTAAGGGGCCAAACGCTCTTTTTAATATCGGAGGTATTGGAAAGTTGACAGACACCGACCTATTAATGGACGAAGCTCCTGAAGGGAAAACCCATCTTATTGGGACGACTCCTGAATATGCAGCTTCCTATATTTGGACAGATGTGACCAAGCAAAAGGTTGTGAAGAATCGCAGACTTACATCGATTGGGCATCAGTCCAAAGCTTCTGATAAATTTGCTTTTGGCGTCATGCTTCAAACGGATGTAGTGGTCCGAATCATTCATGGACTGAGCAGAAAACATCGCATTGATAACCCTTTAGACTTAAGCCCTGTAAAAGTGATGGAAAAGCAATGTGGCACCCTATTCACAGATGAAGAGATGCTTCAGATTGATAGAGAGCATCCTGGCCGCGTTGTCTATCGCTGGCCCAATCAAGCTGCAAAGTCACCCGGGTATCTCTCAAAGTTTCCTACACGTGAAGTTGCGTATGAAAAAACTTTGGCTGCTATTGATACGCTTGCTGCGCATCTCCCAGCAAAGGAATCAGCAGGTCTAAAGCAACTTGCGAAGCTTGCTTATATCCTTCAAGACCTAGACCAAAAAAAAATGATGTCAACTGCAGACTTTGTTTTAGCTCTGCAAGCCATTAATGGCCAATTTCAAAGTTAGACGGCTATATAGTTACAGTGCCTTCCTGAGGAAATTGCTCCCGATAGTCATGGGACGCAAAGTCAATTTCACATCTTACCTGCTTGGGATCTAGATTTTGAGGAGGGTGTTCTAGGCCCATTCCGTAGGCTTCAACGACAACGTCTTTGCTAAATCCTGCTTCAAAAGATAGGTCAAATCTAGATGCGCTCTCGCTGACAATCAATTTTTTAATGCCAAGCTCAGAGATCCATTTAGGAACATAGTGGAAACAGTTGCGGTTAAGATCAAGGGTTGTTTCCCCATCGTAGCCATTGAAATCATCTTGCTTCAGGACGCTAATCCCTTTGCCACTTAGGTCAAAGACTGTTTCTTTTTTAGATTGAGGTGTAATTACAGGAGTAGAATTTGCAGTTACTATTTCCATCGTTTTCCTATTATGTTTTTTAAAAAGGGAATCGATGGTGTCAAATTAAAAGATTAATGTCACGCAGAAAATAGGCTGAGAGGGTATTCTCAGGGGTTTTCGAGCATTTCTTGGATCTTGTCGAAGGCGATAATCACACCTTTCGTGTTCTTTCCGCCAGCCTGTGCGGTATCTTTTTTTCCACCACCAGCTCCTTCGACAATTGCCGCAATCTCTTTGATAAGAACATTGGCGTGAATTCCTTGCTTAACAAGGTCGGGGGAAACACGCAAGACTAGCTGACACTGCTCTCCTTCAATGACGCAGAGAAGGAGAACGCCTGTTTTCATTAACTCAAGAAGGTTGGTCCCCAGTTCGTTAAGTTCTTTTTTCTCAACATCAACAACAGCGCTAAGGATGGGGATATTATTGACACGTTTCACTGTTCTAAGCAGAGTTGTCGTAAGCTCGTTAAGGTGTTTTTTTCGTTCGAAAAGAGCTTTCTCTTTGAGCCCTTCATTTTCCTTAACGAGAGCTTTTAGGGTGTCTTCAACTTTGGGGATGTTTGCCTTGAGTGTTAGGGCGATATTGGTGAGTTGATCTTCTAAAGCATAACGAAGTTTTTCAGCTTCTTTGCCAGTGACACCTTCAATACGGCGGACTCCCTTAGCAATGCTTCCCTCTTTTGCAATACGAAAATAACCGACTTCCCCAACATTATTGACATGGGTTCCTCCACAAAGCTCTTTAGAGTACCCGTTGATATCAACAACGCGGACAGTCTTACCGTATTTTTCCCCAAAAAACTGCTTAATTTCAGGATGGTTTTGGACATCTTCAAGCTGCAGCTCATAAGTTTTTAGAGGTTTGTTGTCCCAGATTTTTTCATTGACAAGTTGCTCAATTTCTCTGAGTTCTTCTTTGGTTAATGCCTTATGGTGGTTGAAGTCAAAGCGAAGACGGCTTGGTTCAACGAGAGATCCTGCTTGACGGATATGGGACCCTAATACTTTTTGGAGCGCCCAGTGAAGGAGGTGGGTAGCTGTATGATGCTTTGCAATTTTCCCTCGCCACTCTTCATTAATTTTTGCAACAACGGGCTCACCAACCATTAGAATCCCTTCTTTAAGAATTCCTTGATGAGCAATCACCCCAGCATAGGGAGTTTGACAATCAGTAACATTGAAATGGGCACTGCCATGAGTTAGAGTTCCTCGGTCTCCGACTTGCCCCCCTTTTTCACCATAGAATGGGGTTTTATCGAGGATGACAAGACCTTCTTGCCCGCTTTCCATTGTATCAACCGATTCCCCATCAATGATTAACCCTTTGATCGTTCCTTCAAGCTCTATTTCATCGTACCCAAAGAATTCTGAGGTTCCATGATGTTTGACAAACTCCTCAAAAATTGTAGATTCGGCGATCTGTTTATGAGAGGTGCGCGTCTGCCGCGATCGGTCGCGCGCTTGTTTTTCTAGAAGCTCATAGGCATCCAAATTGACAGAGAGTTCACTATCTTTCGCAATAAGAAGAATCTCTTCAAGGGGAAAGCCATAGGTGTCTTTCAACTTAAAGGCATCCTCTCCACTAATTTCTTTGCGCGCTGATTTTTCAGCCTTTTCGACAATCGAGCTTAGGATGTTTCCTCCGCGGCGCAGTGTGCGAAGGAATCCCTCTTCCTCAATGGAAAGGACTTCACTGATTTGGCTCTGTGCTGATTTGAGCTCGTGGTAATCATCTCCCATCGTTTCAACAAGAGTTGGAAAAACCTCTGCAAGGAAAGGTTTTTGAAAGCCCAAAAGGCGCCCATAACGGACCGCGCGGCGGAGGATCTTTCTCAGAACGTAACCTCTTTCGATATTGCTCGGCTGAGCTCCATCTGCCATAGCAAACGCGAGGGCCCGAACATGATCGGCAATCACATGGAAAGCGGGGGCTAAATGTTTATCGCTAGGGTCATATTTTTTCCCTGAAATCTCTTCAACGCGAGTGATTAAAGCGCTTAAGATGTCAGATTGAAAGACGTTGTCTTGTTCCTTCAGAAAAGAGACAACCCTCTCGAGTCCAGCTCCGGTGTCGACACTTTGCTTTGGTAGGGGATTCATTTCCCCACTTTGATCACGATTATATTGCATGAACACCAGATTCCAAAATTCAGGATAGCGCTCGCCAGCGGGGTCTTCAAAAGGGCTTGAGCCTGGCCCAAACCTCTCTCCTCGATCATAAAGAAGTTCAGAGCAGGGTCCGCAGGGACCCGTATCACCCATCGACCAAAAATTTTCTTCTTCGCCGAGCCGAATAATGCGCTTTTCATCGATGTGAGGTTTCCAGAGTTCATAAGCTTCATCATCGGTTTCAAAGACGGAGACCCAAACTCTTTTGGGATCAAATTGAAAAATTTCTGTGGTGACATACCATGCAAACTCGATGGCTTCCTTCTTAAAATAGTCTCCAAAGGAAAAATTCCCCAGCATTTCAAAGAAGGTCATGTGGCGCGAGGTGTGTCCCACATTGTCGAGGTCATTATGCTTACCGCCAACGCGGATACACTTTTGAGAAGAGGCTGCCCTTGCGTAATCGCGCTCTGACTTTCCAAGAAAGACATCTTTGAACTGGTTCATTCCTGCATTGATAAAGAGGAGGGTAGGGTCATCATGGGGAACTGTTGGAGAAGAGGGGACGACTGCGTGTCCCTTTTCTTTGAAGTAGGCGAGGAACTTTTTCCGTATTTCTTGAGAGAGCATCAAACAGCCTATAAATTTGTTCTTGATATCTATCTGGTTTAGCCATAAAAATAAGTCATTTGAAGGAGAAATGCAAGGATCATTTAAAATGGATAGCGAACTCAAGAAGATTTTAGAGAAAACGGCAAATACTATTCGGCAACTTTCCTTTGAAGCTGTCCAAAAAGCGAACTCAGGTCACCCGGGACTCCCCATGGGATGCGCTGAACTGGGCGCTTATCTTTACGGGCACTTCCTCCGCCACAATCCCAAAAACCCGCAGTGGATGAATCGGGATCGGATGATTTTGTCTGCGGGACATGGATCGATGTGGCTTTATTCGTGCCTTCACCTATCGGGGTTTGATCTCTCCCTTGATGATATCAAACATTTTCGGCAACTTCACTCAAAGACTCCAGGGCATCCTGAGTATGGAGAGACTCCAGGGGTTGAGTCGACAACAGGACCTTTAGGGCAAGGCGTTGGAAATGCCGTGGGACAAGCACTGGGTCTCAAACTTCTTGAGCAAAAGTTTAACGAAGAAGAGCACCAAATCTTGAATGCAAAAGTCTTTTGTTTAGCAGGAGATGGGTGCTTGATGGAAGGAGTTTCGAATGAAGCGAGCTCATTTGCTGGGCACCTTTGTTTGGATAATCTTGTTTTGATTCATGACGCTAACAAGATCACTTTAGATGGGACGCTCGATCAATCTTCTTCTGAAGATGTCAAAGCGCGGTATAAAGCTTACGGCTTTGAAGTTTTAGAGATGGATGGGAACGATCTTGATTCGATCGATGAAGTCATGAGCACGATTCGAGAAAGCCAAACCCGTCCCATTTATATTGAATGTCACACGATCATCGGAAAAGGGTCTCCCAATAAAGCCAATTCGTCAAAAGCCCATGGTTCCCCACTCGGACCTGATGAAGTTGTAGCAACAAAAGAAGCATTGGGTCTTCCTGAAGAGGAATTTTATATTCCTCAGTCGGTGAAAACCTTTTTCGAGGAAAAACTTCCCAGACAAGAGAATTTGGAAGAGGAGTGGAAACAGTATTTTGATACGTGGCAGAAGGCGCATCCCGATTTAGCAAAAGAATATCAAGTGATGCATGAGCGGGTGATTCCTGCTGACTTAGAAGCAAAACTCAACAAGATTGACTTCCCCGCTTCCATTTCAGGGCGGAAAGCCTCGCAGGAAGTGATCCAAGTTTTAGGGGATGAACTTCCCTTTCTCTATGGCGGTTCGGCTGATCTTTCGGGATCGGATTGCACCATGATGAAGCAATTCTCTCTTGTTGGACAAAATGACTTTGCAGGACGCAACATCAAATATGGAATCCGTGAGTTTGGAATGGCAACGATTGCATCGGGCCTTTTCCAGACCCATATGATCCTCCCCTACGTGGGAACTTTTTTCACCTTTTCAGACTATTTGCGGAATGCCTGTCGCCTTGCATGTTTAGCAAAGTATCATGTGATCTATCAATTCACCCACGATTCGGTTTTTTTGGGGGAAGATGGTCCCACGCATCAACCTGTTGAACATTTAGCAGCGCTCCGTGCCATGCCGAACCTTCATGTATTCCGCCCAGGAGATTCAAATGAAGTGAAAGCAGCTTGGCTCTCTGCGCTGAATTATCCCTGCCCCACTGCCTTGGTCCTCACAAGACAAAACCTTCCGACACTCAAGGGAACGGATCTTCCGTTTAATGAGGGAGCTGGACGCGGCGGATATATTTTGAAGAAAGAAAATGGAAAGTGCGACTATTGCATTTTTGCAACGGGATCCGAAGTGTCTCTCGCAATGGATGTTGCCGCGGCACTTGAAAAGCAAGGGAAACAGGTGCGCGTTGTCTCTCTTCCTTGTTGGGAGCTCTTTGATTTACAAGATAAAGAATATCAACAAAGCGTTAGTGGTGGCGAGCTAGGACAGAGGGTTTCGATTGAAGCCGGAGTCAGTTTTGGTTGGCACCGCTTTATTGGAGATAATGGAATTGCGATCTCAATTGATGAGTTCGGCCGCTCTGCTCCAATGAGTGATATCGCAAAAGAATTTGGGTTTACAGTTGATGATATCCTCAGCCGTCTCCTCATCGCCTAGTTTTTTAAACGCCCTAGCATGCAAAAATGTGACGGGGCGTCCTCCTGTTTGGATCATGAGGCAAGCTGGGCGCTATCTTCCAGAGTACCAAGCGATCCGCCAAAAATATCCTCTTGAGGAAATGTTTCGAAATCCCGAGCTGATCTTTGAAATCACAAAGCAACCGCTCGATATCATTGGAGTCGATGCAGCTATCCTTTTTGCGGATATCCTTCATGTCCCCCTAGCTCTAGGACTCGATGTCTCTTTTCCTGGAAAAGGAGGCCCTGTTGTTTCTCCAAAAATTGAAGAGGGAAATCATCTTCTTCATATCCAACCAAAACCTGTGGAAGAAGCGCTCTCTTTTGTCAAAGAAGGAATTCATCTATTGAAAAAGGAGATCGATGTTCCCCTCATTGGCTTTTGTGGCGGTCCCTTTACTGTTATGACGTATATGACGGGGAAGAAGGTAAAGAAGTGGCTTTATTCCGATCCTGAAAGCGCCTTTGAGCTCCTTCAGGTAATTACTGATCAGAGCATCGCCTATCTCAAGATGCAAATTGAGGCAGGGGTTGACGCCATTCAGATTTTTGACTCATGGGCAAATCTCCTTTCGCGAACGGAATTTTGTCGTTTTGCGCAACCATTCTTGAAGCAAATTGTTGAAGCTGTTGATGTTCCCGTGATTCTTTTCTCTCGCGCCTCTTCGCACTTTGTTTCGGAATTTGTTGCTTTGAAACCGGATGCAATTAGTTTTGATTGGAGTTATCCTCTCCACGAGATTCGGCGTCGCGTTCCGGGAACCATTGCCGTGCAGGGCAACCTTGATCCCGAGATTCTTTATGCCCCTCCAGCAGTGATTCAACAAGAGACAGAGAAAATGCTTCGAAGCATGGAAGGGGACCCTGGATACGTTGTAAACTTAGGGCACGGAGTGTTGCCCGACATCCCCGTTGACCATGTCCGCGCATTTGTTGACACTGTCAAGAATTTCTCACCAAGTGGCAGTGGGGGGCATGGAGCATAAGATTGCTTCCGGATTGCCTCCTGATACAAACCCAAATTTTGTTCCGCGATCGTAAAGAAGATTGAACTCCACATAGTGGGCGCGCAATCGATTCTGCATCGCTTTGTCTTTTTCGGTATAAGGAGTATTTTTCCTTTTTTCATAAATGGGAAGAATAGCATCTAAAAAGGTGGAGCCCACCTCTTTCCACATCTCATAGTCTTTCTCAAAGTCTCCCGTGTTGTAATAATCAAAAAAGATTCCACCAACACCACGCTCTTTTTTCCAATGCTTAATGTAATAATAATCTGCAGCATTCTTTGAAAATTTATTGTAGAGAGGCCCTCCAAGGGCCTTTTTTGCGACTCCGTGAAAATGCTCAGTATCTTCATTTTTATCAAAACCCATTGGAGTCAAATCATATCCTCCACCAAACCACCACCTATCACCGGTCCGAATATATCGGATATTCATGTGGACCGTAGGCATGAAAGGATTTTTCATATGAGTAATCAGACTGACTCCTGTCGCAAAAAAAGGTTCTTCCTCATCATTAAAAGGGAGCTTTGTTCCTCTGACTCCAGACCAATTAACCGCTGCCTTTTCGAAAACATCTCCGCGAATCACCGAAATTTCGCCGCCGCCGCCGCTATGATGATCCCACTCTTTTCTTTCAAAGCGTGCCTCAGGTTCGAAATTTTCGAATCCCGCAATAATCTCATCTCGCAGTGACTTCAAATCGTCAACAATTTTCTCTTCTCTCTTGCAGGCTGTTTGCATCATGGATAACCTCCTTGCGTGCGTGCCTCGAATTAAAAACTTACGCATAAGTAAAGTCAAGGAATTACACAAATGCGTGATAATTATACCTGAAAAAAAATTCTTTTAAGTTCATCATGTTGCATGGAAAAAAGGAGTTGCTATGATATTAAGAACCTATCTATTCAATCTCGATTTGCCCGTAAAAAAATTTGCTGCAGATTTAGGGATTTCAGTTTCATATCTCTATCAACTGCTCAAAAATGAGAGAAAGCCGTCATTAGAGTTAGCTCTTAAAATTGAACGGTATACTCAAGGCAATGTTTCTGTTAAGTCATTGCGTAAAGAGGAAAAAAATAAGGGTTCTGACAACCTAAATGCTTCTGAAAAAGTGATTGAAAGCAAACTTAAAGCGGTTGAAAGTTTTCTGAAAGATCTTGATAAAAGAGTAAAAACCCTTGAAGGGGTTATGGAATTCCATTCAGTATAAAAGTCCTTTACATGCTAGCCTTACGCTATATATAGTAGTATAAGTTTAAATTGACAAACCTAAGTCGCTCCTTCGACATGCTTTTTCATCTTCGCTTCTAACAACCTCTTAGGTTGTCTATAGGCTCCAGATTTTAATGCCTATCAAAATAGCAGCTTCCTTATCTTTGTCAATTTAAACTTAAACCACTATAAAGGAAGCATGTCATGGAAAAGATTGTGATCGTTGGTGGGGGAATCTCTGGTCTTGCTGCACGGTATCGGGTTTCAAAGCAATTTCCAGATGCAGAAATTATCCTTTATGAAAAAAGTGGACGTCTTGGGGGGTGTATCGAGTCATCGCTTGATCCTTACTTTTTTGAAAGGGGGCCTCGAACGATTAAAGCATCGCGCAGTGGCGCGCTTCTTCAGCTTATTGAGGAGCTTGATCTTCAGTCGGAAATCATTTATTCAAGTAAAGATGCAAGAAAACGCTATCTTTGGGTCGACCAAAAACTTCGTCCCCTTTCCTCCCTTATTCCTAGGCTTATTCCGGCACTTCTTAGAGAGTGGCGCCAGCCTTACCCTTGGGCAGGCGATGAGTCGATTGCCTCTTTTGTCGAGCGGCGTCTCGGGAAATTTGCAGCCGAAACGTTCTTCGATCCGTTGACCCTGGGGGTTTTTGCAGGAGATATCAAGAGCCTTTCGATTTCCGCCTGCTTTCCCGAGCTTAAAGCAATGGAGCAGGAGTGTGGATCGTTGACTCACGCATTTTTCAAACAAAAAAAAGAGAAAAAAGCAAAAGGGCTTCTGACTCTAAAGGGAGGACTCCAGACCCTTATCGATCGACTTGTTGAAAAAGGGAGAGGGGATATTCATTTGAATACCCCACTGGAAGCATTGCCGAAAGAGAGGACAATTCTTGCCATTCCAGCTCCAGTTGTCCCCTCCTTTTTTAAAGGGGATACTGTTGTAAAAACCTTTTTTGAATCGGTCCCTTCTGTTCCCTTAACCGTTGTTAATATTGCCTTCAAAGAAAAAGGCCTCACTCCAAAAGGATTTGGGTATCTCGTTCCCTCCAAAGAAAATGAAACAGTTTTAGGAGTTGTATTTGATTCCTCAATCTTTCCAGACCAAAATCAAGAAGAGGAAACCCGTCTCACCGTCATGCTTCGCAAAGGAGGACGAGAAGAAGCCCTTTCCGCACTCAAACGGCATCTAAGGATCGAAGCTTCCCCATCAGCAGTGCTTGTCAAAACGTATCCTCACGCCGTTCCTCAATATGGAGTGGGCCATCTTGAAAGAGTCGATGTTTTTAAAGAGCACCTTAAAGAGCATTACCCTCACGTGACCTGCATTGGCAATTATCTCGAGGGAGTTTCGTTGAATAGTTGTATCAAAGCAGATTGATGTTAAGAATGTAAAAGATCCAGAGAAAGATCATTTTATAAACAACCATTAAGAAGAAAGGGAGAGAGAAAAAGAAAACTTTCCTATCGAGCAAAAAGCCATAAAACATGAAAATAATCAATGTCATAAAAAGGATGGTAATTAAGATCGGGGAAGCGATTTGAATCGGGATATAATAAAAACACACAGGCCAAAGCATATTTAATGCCAGTTGAATGATCCATGCAGCAAGAGCAAAACTCCGAATGTGAGAAGCTCTTTTAATGTAGACCATGGCCCCCGCAATAGCTATAAAGATATAGAGGACAGTCCAAAGGGGGAAGAGCACATGGAGGGGGAAAGTCCAAGGTAGGGATTGCCCCGATTCATAAATTTTCAAGATTCCCTTACGAGCAATAAAGATATGAAAAATCTCTATAGCAAATACAGCTAGAAAGAAATTAATGTAGACTTCGATCTTTTGCTTTTTTGTATACATCTCCCCTTCCTCTTATCCTAGCTTAGAGAAAAGATCAACAGGACCTATTATAGTGCATTCAATTTAAAGTGAATGCGCTATACAACAGATAGACTGGGTTCTTCGCGGAGGCTTTGGAGAGTTTCGGCTAAAAGATTGATATCTTCTAGAGTATGCAAGGCATTTACCGTGAAGCAGAGGCGCATTGCTCCCTGGGGAACAAGAGGGGGGCGGAGAGTCGTGACCAAAATATTTGCCTTGAGAAGAGCACTTGACAGTTTGAGACACTCACTTTCTTTTGAGCAAATTAGAGGAACGATATGACTTATTCCACTCCCGATATCCCAGTGGTTGTTTGTGAGAAGTTCTCTAAGCGTATGACTGAGCATGTCTACCTTTTGTCTTTCTACATGCATGTCTGGAATTAAGTCTAGGGAGCCACTTATTGCCCCAAGTCCTGCAGGAGGAAGCATTGTTATTTCAAGAAGTTCGGGATTGAATGCCAAAAGGTAGCTTCGAAAAAGTTGGCTTGTTGCAAGGTATGCACCAAACGTTCCTGATTGCTTTCCAAAGCTTCCAAACACCACATCGATCCCTTTTCGATGAGAGGCAAGACCCACTCCATGTTTTCCCATGACCCCCACACTATGGGAGTCATCGATATAAGTAAGCGCTCCGTATTGGTCCGCCACCTCCGCCACCTTTTTCAGGTCAGCAGTCATCCCATTGATCCCAAATAGCGATTCAGTAACAACCCATTTGTGGCTCGTATTACTTGTTTTTTCAAGTAAGGCCCGCAGCTGTTCTAAATTATTGTGCTCATAGCGGAAGACCTGAGCACCCGAACCAATTGCCGCTTGAATCAATCCATGATGACAGTACCGATCGATAAAAATCATGCAGCGGTTGTTCATAAGAGTCGATAAGATCTGTTGATGAGCGTTATACGCCGATGGGAACAGAAGAGAGGTTTCTTTCCCAACTAGGTCAGCCAGTTTTTCTTCCACAGCGCGGTGACATTCCAAATGCTCAGTCACAAGGCGGTTGGGAGTTGTTCCTGCTCCCCATTCCAAAACATACTTAATCGTATTTTTTTTCACATAAGGGTGCC
The DNA here is from genome assembly GCA_018399055.1 of Simkaniaceae bacterium. GTDB lineage: Bacteria > Chlamydiota > Chlamydiia > Chlamydiales > Simkaniaceae > Neptunichlamydia. The sequence goes on from CP073762.1 coordinate 583,534, forward strand.
GAGAAAGGCCTAAGATGTCGCTTGAGGTGAAGTTCAAGCGACTATTGTCGCTTTTTTCCTCCAATGCAGCTACGCATCTCAGTTGCCTGTACTCTTTTTGTTCGCGCTTTTTTTCAAGCGCACTCTGGTAAAATTCGTACTTGCTCACCCTAATAGACTACGCCTCCTGAAAAATAATTTCAAACCCAATCTATGAGTGTATCTTCTAAGAATGTGTTTATTTTGTTGGTCACCATTATTAAAAGGGACTGAGCACTAGCGTCGCTTGGCTTGATAAGAAGAGCAGCTTCAAGCTTGTTCTGAGCCTCATCGAGTTTAGTTAATTGTTCAGGGACAGAAAGGAGTACTGCTCGCAATCTGAGCGCATCCCCTAAAGAGCGCAATTCGCTTGCTTCATTAACTTGAGAATTTCGTCAAGCAGAATTTCCTTGCGATTTAGCCTGAAGGTTTTTCGTTTTTGAGCAAGCTGTCTAAGCTGTGCGATTTAGAAGCATTGTTTGGTGCAATGGAAAGAGAAGTTTCAAGCTTGGTCCGAACCTCGTTAAGTTTCGTTAATGAGCGCAGTGTTGATGTGTGTTCGGGTTTGATAGTAAGGGATTTCTCAAAGTTGTCCCGAGCTTGGCAAAGTGTAAAGAGGCGAGGAAATCCAGAAAGAAAGTGTGCTTGCAGGAAGAACGCTTGACCTATTGAGCGTAATATGAAGGGATTGTTTGGTTCAATAGTAAGAGCTGTTTCAAGCGTAAATTGGGCTTGTTTAATTTTTTTTGAGTAATCATAACGAGGGAAAAAATAGACTTCTAACATAAGTATTTTACCCAACGAATGCAATATTGAAGCATTGTTTGGTTCAATAGCACAAGCTATTTTGAGTATAGACCGAGCTTCGTTGAGTTTAGTTAAACGATCTGAGCCCGAAAGAAGGTAGGCCTCAAAAAGAAGGGTTTTTGCTGAAAAAACTAACATATTCAGCTTTTCCCTAGACTCGCTTTGATCAACCTGTGTGTGGTGTGATCCGTTTAGCTTAGACACATTGGTAAGGGGGGCAATGCTTGAACTAATAATTGACATGATTATTCCCTCCATCATGGAAATAAATTTTGGGGACATTCTATCGAAAAATAGAATTGAGTTAAACTAGATAATGTCGTCAAATACTCTGCATTGTTTTTGATCTTTCTATGGAAAGCTTCTGTGTTGCTCTGCTTCAAGCCCCCTTCCAACGAAGATTATTTGACGACACTATCTAAGAGGGTGTCTAAAAATTTAAGTTGTTGATAAATATCTATTTAACATAGTTTTTGTCATGCAAGCATAGATCCATGTCTCACTGGTTCTTGGTAAATATTCATAATCTTTGCTCATTCTTCTGTACCTCCCTATCCATGCAAACGTTCTCTCTACCACCCAACGCCTCGGTAATACTGTAAATCCTCTTTCTAGAGGAACCCATTCTGCCTTCCATTCTTCATTGTATATTCTTACTCTTCCTGTTGGCCTTTTAACAACTTCTAGCTCTTTCCCTTTACTTAGGGCTATTTCTTTTAATTCTTTCCCTTGGTACCCATTATCCGCCCATAGCTTCTTCACCCCATTTAATCCTTTACCTCTCAAGAGCCTTTTGCACCCTTTCTTGTCGCTCTTGGACGCACTCGTAACATATGCCTGTAGTAAAAACCCTTGCGTGTCGACTGCGATATGTCTTTTGCGTCCTTTAATTTTTTTTCCTCCGTCATATCCACAGACCCCCCTTTTTCTGTGGTTTTAACACTTTGACTGTCTATTATCCCTGCGCTAGCTTTTAGGTCCCTTCCTAGCTTTAACCTCAGCACCCCCCTTATATGCTCATTGAGCTTTTCGAATACTCTTTCTTTTTTCCAACGTACAAACTGTGAATATACTGCTTGCCATGGAGGAAAATCATGGGGTAGTAGTCTCCAGCTACATCCAGACCTCATTAAATAGAAAACCGCATTTAGCATTTCTCTTTTGGTATACTTTGGTTTTCTTCCTCGAGGGGAATGTTTTTTCTCTATGATCCCTCGAATCACGCCCCATTCTTTATCCGTCAAATCTCCCGGATATTGTTTTCTTTTCATACTTCCTCGGGTGTTTATCAAAAGAAAACTAATATACAACAACTTAAATTTTTAGACACCCTCTAATAAAATAGAAGAATAATTATTTATTATGGTGTGATAACGATGGGGTGTGTGTGTGGGCGCACGTGATCGCCGAATCCGTAGCTGAGCTTTTTGAGGGCATGGGTATGAGGATCGGTAGGAGTGAGGGCATAGAGAGCGTTTTCCACCGAGTAGATTAAAAAAAGTTGGGTGAGGTGAGATGTTTTGGTGAGGTAGTCGAATGAAATAGGAAGCCTTGTAGAGAAGAAGGTGGCGCTTCCTGGTTTCTTGGGTTGAGGGTTTTCGAGCTCTTCGGAGGAAGAGAGATGGAGAATAAGCCCGCACGATACTTTTTGAATCGAGCAGAGACTTTCAATGGGTAGTGGCTCATTAAAAACTTTTTCCTCTGAAATGCCGCCGAAAAGAATTTGGCTAGATGCTAGGCGTAGGGTGCGCTCTTTTGTGAGCTGAGAGGCGATTTCTGCAAGGTGAGTGTTTAGTGCGACTTTTTTGATGCGGGGGTCGTCTTGCCAGCAATGACCGCCTGCTAAGTAAACCTTTTTGGGATCGCGGTTTTTCCCCATCCGTTTTGTGAGGACCTCTTCAATTGCGTCCTCGAGTGAAAACACCTCTTCTAGAGTCAGAAGATTTTCAAACTCGATATAATGATTCCGGTAGTAGAAATCGAGGTGATCTTTGTTGAGCGCAAACCGCATGTTTACCTTTTACAATATATTTGGTAGGGTTATGATGTCGTTTACCGAAAATAACTTGGTGAATTGAGCTTGGTCTTTTCAGTTGAAATAGGGCTTTCAATCTTACTAATCACCTGTGGTTAGTATCGATTTCCAATCCCTAGTTCCCCATGGAAATTTTTAAGCCAATTCTGCAAGTTATTTTCGGTAAACGGCATTATAACAATTTTAGAGTCAGAAGTCCAATGAATACATATGACCATTTGAGGAAAGGCGTTCCTCTCATTGAAGCGCAAATCAACTATAGGTTTAAAGAAAAGTCGTTGATCGAACTTGCCTTTATTCACCGCTCATTTACCAATGAGAATCGCGATGTCGTTGAGGGACATAATGAGCGATTAGAATTTTTAGGTGATGCCATTCTTGGGCTGATTGTGAGTGATTTTCTCTACAACCATCTTCCAGATCGTCCTGAAGGAGAGCTTTCTTATCTCCGCTCTCGCTTGGTTGAAGCCCCGGCTTGTACTCTGTACCTTCAAAAAATTGATTTAGAGAAGTTTCTCATGGTCGGAAAGGGAGAGGCCATGAATGAAGGAAAGGGACGTGGGACGATTCTTGCGGATCTTTTTGAAGCCATTATTGGCGCACTTTATCTTGACGGAGGGGTTGAAGCGGCCCGCTCATTTTTCTTTGATCAGTTTAGAGAGAATGTTTTCTCAATCATTGAAAAGCCTCATCGGAACTGGAAAGCTGAGCTTCAGGATTATTGCCAAAAAAACCATCAAAAACCCCCAGATTATGAAGTGCTCAAAGAAGAGGGGCCTGACCACCTCAAGACATTCTTTATTAAAGTACATCTCGATAATAGAGAGCTAGGTCAGGGGAAAGGATCTTCCAAGAAAGAGGCAGAGCAAAGTGCTGCAGAAAATGCAATTGAAAATTTAGGATTATAAATGGTCAAGCAGAAGTCGGTTTGGGTGTGCAATGAATGCGGAAACAAGCAATTCAAATGGACAGGAAGTTGCAATATTTGCAAGAGCTGGGACTCTCTTGCTGAAGAGCTTGAAGTCAGTGAAAAAGTAGGCCGGTTTGAAGCAAAGGTTTCTAGGGAAACCAAGCCCGTGTTAATCGAAGATGTGGATGCCGCAAACTTCAAACGCATCTATACAGGGTATCGAGAATTTGATCGTTTAATGGGAGGGGGAATTGTTTCAGGTTCCCTTAACTTGCTTGGAGGCGAGCCGGGGATTGGAAAGTCTACGATGCTTCTTCAGCTTTCTAAACGCTTGGCTGATCAGGGGCTAACAGTCTTATATATTTGCGGCGAAGAGTCAGCAGAACAAACTTCTCTTCGAGCTAAAAGACTTGGCATTAAGAGTGATAAAATCTATCTCTATAGCGAAACGAGTTTTTCTCCAATTCGTGCGCAAATCGAAAAGATTCATCCTGATGTTTTGATTGTGGATTCAGTGCAGATTGTTTACAAAAGCGAGCTTCCTTCTGCTCCCGGTTCTGTAACGCAAGTGCGCGAGATTGCAATGGAGTGTATGCACCTTGCTAAGGGGAGTGGAATCACAACGTTTTTGATTGGTCATGTGACCAAAAGCGGCGATATTGCAGGGCCACGAGTGCTTGAGCATATTGTCGATACTGTCCTCGAATTTGAAGGAGATCGTCAACATGGATATCGTCTGATGCGCTCGGTTAAAAATCGCTTTGGGCCGACAGATGATGTGGCTCTTTTTCAGATGAATGAAAAGGGACTAGTTGAGATTCTTAATCCTTCATTGACTTTTTTGGAAGAGAGAATGACCGGCACTCCAGGGTCTGTCATCATCCCAACGATTGAAGGAACGCGCTCTTTGTTAATTGAGGTGCAGGCTCTTGTTGCGCCGAGTTCTTTTGCGACGTCTACTCGACGCTCCACAGGCCTTGACCCTAAACGGCTGACCCTTCTTCTCGCCGTTCTTGAGAAAAGGATGGGGTACCAGCTCCATACACTAGATGTTTTTGTTTCCATTGCTGGAGGGATGAAAATTAACGAGCCAGCGATCGACCTTGGTACAATCCTTGCCATCGCCTCTTGCTATTGCAACAAGCCTATTCCCTCAGACACAATTGTGATGGGAGAAGTGGGGCTTGGTGGCGAAGTGCGAAGTATTCCTCGCATTGAAAGTCGTATTAAAGAAGCCATTAACATGGGATTCAAGCGGTGCATTCTCAGTTCTAAAAACCTCAAGGGGCTCAACAAGAAACTTTCAGAAAAAATTGTACTCCAAGGCGTCACGCGCGTTGAGGAAGCTATCAAGGCTTTGTTGGGTTAGCCCCAAAATTTTACGATCAACGACATTCCTGACAGGCTCTTAATAAATTACCCTTGTAGTGTGAAAAAAAAAAGTTTATGCTCGGGGCTTTGGGAGTCTTTTGGAGGAGTGTTTATTGATGAAAATAAAGGTGGGAGCACGGGGGTCGAAGCTGTCGCAGAGACAAGTGGAAGAGATTATGGGAGGGCTTGGGAGAGAGTATGAGTGTGGATGGGAAGAAACCGTGGGAGATCGAGATCTTGTTTCATCGCTAGGTCCAATGGATAAGACGGATTTTTTCACGAGGGAAATAGATGAAAAAGTCTTAGAGGGAAAATACGATGCGGGAATCCATTCAGCAAAAGATCTTCCAGCCCCCCTTCCAAAGGGGCTCAAGCTGATTGCCCTGACACGGGGGATTGATTCAAGTGATAGTTTGGTGATGCGAGACGGAGATCGTCTGGAAACTCTGAAGAGGGGAGCTGTGATTGGATCTTCATCTTTTCGTCGCAATAAGGTTGTTAAAGGGCTGCGCCCTGATTTTCTTTGCCAAGAGTTGCGCGGGCCCGTTGATCAACGATTAGAAATGCTAGATCGGGGAGAGGTCGATGCCCTTGTTGTTGCCGAGGCGGCTTTGATTCGTTTGGGATTAACAGGTCGAAATCGGTTGATCCTTCCAGGAAAGGGAGCTCCACTTCAAGGGAAACTTGCTGTGGTCGCGCGCGATGGGGACTTTGAGATGGAAGAGGTATTTAAAAGTTTAGATTCCCGAAAAAAGACGAGAGTTCTTTATCTGGGAACGGAAGGGAAAAAGGGAATGGTGCACCTTCCTCTTATTGAGACCATTCCACGCGATTTCGAGGGATTTGAAATACAAACAGCAATGGCTGACTTTCCTGAGTATACCCATGTGATACTCACAAGTAAAAATGGGGCGCGGATTTTTTGCGACTGCATGGAGCATTATAAGGTAAAACTTCAGGGAAAAAAGGTCTTTGCGGTGGGAAAAGTGACCGCTAAAGCTCTAGAAGAGAGAGGAATAAAAGTTGATGAGGTGGCAGTAGAAGAGACCCAGGAAGGAGTAATCCATCTACTAGCAATGGAAGATTTGGATGATGCCTATGTTCTTTTGCCACAATCTTCAAGGGCGCGCTCTGCACTTTCTTCTTGTTTGATGCTCCGTAGAGTACGTCATCAAAAAGTGTCCATTTATGATACAAAGAAAAAGATTCCAGCTGTCAAACCTGATTTAGAAAGTTTTGACGAAATTATTTTTACAAGTCCCTCGACAGTTGAAGCTTTTTTAGAGATTTTTACAGTGGTACCCAAAGGAATTAAGCTGACGGCGATAGGAGCAATTACGCGCAATATTTTAAAAATTAAATTACAATCTTAGGGATGATCAAGGTTGTGTTCTTTTGATTGGTTTGGTAACCTTTTGGCAAATACTTAATCAAGATGGCTTGATATGAATTTTTTAAATCTTTTTACACGTCGTCGACAGATGGTTCAAGTCGAGTCGACGAAAAAAGACGGATTTAGTGGTTGGATCAAATGCACGAAATGTGAAGAGATGGTTCATGCTAATGAACTTCAATCAAATCACAACTGCTGTCCGAAATGTGGGCATCATTATCGTCTTTCAGCAGTGCAGCGAGCCGATCTTCTTGCCGATGAAGAGACTTTTGAAGAACTCTTTGGTGAAATCCACCCAAAAGACCCCTTAAACTTTGTTGATTCCGAGCCCTATATTCAGCGCCTAGAAAGGGCGCAAAAAAAGGTGGGGCGGACTGAAGCAATCCTGACTGGAACTTGCAAAATAGGGGGGAATAAAGTCGCCCTTGGCATTTTGGACTTTGGATTTATGGGCGGGTCAATGGGGTCTGTCGTTGGGGAAAGAATTACTCTCTTAATTGAACACGCATTAAAAAATTGTATCCCGGTTATTCTTGTTTCCTCATCTGGAGGAGCACGGATGCAAGAGTCTATTTACTCTCTGATGCAGATGGCAAAAACCTCTGCAGCACTCGCAAGACTTCACAACGCTGGAATCCCTTATATCTCTGTATTGACTAATCCCACAACAGGAGGAGTAACTGCATCATTTGCGTCTCTTGGAGACATTATGATCGCAGAGCCAGATGCTTTGATTGGGTTTGCAGGGCCACGGGTTGTGGAGCAAACTATTCGCCAAAAGCTTCCTGATACAGCGCAAAAGTCTGAATTCCTTCTAGAAAAGGGAATGATAGACTGTATTGTTAAGCGGAGCGATCTCAAAGAAAAACTCATTTTTTTTATTGAATTCTTAACAGGGAATCAAAAACTTCCTGAAAAGGGAGCTAAGAAGGTAGAGCGAGAAAAACTTGACGATCTTATCGCCCTTTCACAAAAAGAGCGGGAAAAAAACGTAATTAAAGTTAGTAAGCCATGAAAAAGCACGATGTCCCCATAAAACTGGAAGAGGGGGCAGAGCTCCCTACCTATGGATCTGAAGAGGCAGCGGGTGCTGATGTCCGTGCGTTTGTCCAAGAAGAGGTTGTCATAGCTCCTGGCGAGAGTAAGCTTGTCCGGACAGGGATCCGCTTAGAAATTCCAAAGGGTTTTGAAGTTCAAGTTCGTCCTAGAAGTGGACTAGCGCTAAAGCATGGCATTACTGTCTTAAATACCCCAGGTACAATTGATTCTGATTATCGAGGCGAAGTCGGGGTGATTTTAATCAACCATGGCAGGGATCCCTTTGTAGTCACGCCAAAAATGAGAATAGCGCAACTAGTCTTTGCACCAGTTTTGCAGGCATGCTATAGAGAAGAAGACATGCTAAGAACGACAGAAAGAGGGGAGGGCGGTTTTGGCCATACTGGAACGCATTAACCATCTCTTTAAGAAAGGAGAAGACGTGACTCTTTCAGAATTTATCCAAGAGGGAGTGATCTGCTTTTTAGAAGCAGAAAGTCGAGACAAGGCGCTAGATCAAATGGTCGAAGCTCTTGCAGATGCAGGTGAGCTCGGTGATAAAGTAGAATTTCGCGAAGCTATTTACAAGAGAGAGAAAATTGTATCGACTGGAATCGGAATGGGGGTTGCCATCCCTCATGCCAAACTTCCTACATTCAACCGTTTCTTTTTAGCTGTTGGTCTCCAAAAAGCAAAGGAAGGGATTAAGTGGGATGCAGAGAATACACCTCCTGTCCGTTTGATCTTTTTGATTGGCGGGCCTGCTAGTCGGCAGACAGAGTACCTAAATATTCTTTCTCTTTTAACAGCAGCGATTAAAGATGAGGATAGGAGAAAAAATTTGATCAACTCTAAGACAAAAGAAGAAGTCCTCGCCCTTTTCGAGGGTTTATAGTCTCGGATTTATCCATTTTTATCCATTCTTTGTCATCTTGGTCGTTCTTTTTCATTTCAATAACCCGCCTTATATTTAGAGTATTAGATAGTGTCGTCAAATACTCTGCATTGTTTTTGATCTTTCTATGGAAAGCTTTTGTGTTGCCCTGCTTCAAGAGCCCGCTTGGGGCTCTTTCCATCAGGCGCCTTGAAGTTTCCTCATAGAAAGACTTCTCCCAACAAAGATTATTTGACGACACTATCTAGTACTTGCAGTGGAAAGAATTCGTGGCGGAAATGTTGCAAGAAAGTCAAAATTAATATAGGTTTGTCATCATAGAGTCAAAGGTGATAAGCCAGGGTGTGAGATGGATCTAAAGATTAAAGATGTAGCAGAGCTGTTAAATGTTTCCGAAACAACCATTCGACGGTGGCTTGCGGAAGGAAAAATCCCTGCTTACCGTCTTCACCACCAATACCGATTTAGTCGCATTGAAATCGAAAACTGGATGCTTAGTTGCCGCCTCCAAAAAGAAACAGGAAACTTTCTCCCTTCTACAGAAGAACAGATTTTCCCTCCCAAAAAGGAAAGGAATGAAGAACATGATGGCAAGAAGGGAATGCAACAGTTTAGTCTATACCGCGCAGTACACAAAGGTGGGGTTTTTACAGATCTAAAGGCTACAAAAAAAGATACGATTATTCGAGAAACTATGGATCGTGTTTCAGGAGAACTGGGGATGGATCCTTCGGTCATGTCTGAGCTTCTACTCGATCGAGAAAAATTGATGCCCACAGCCTTGAATAATGGGATCGCTGTTCCTCATACACGAGATTTTTTGCTTAAAGGACCAACAGATGTGGTTGTGATTGTTTTTCCAAAAGAGCCGATTGATTGGGGCGCCTTAGATGAAAATCCTGTCCATACACTCTTTTTCCTTTTTGGCTGTGATGACAAACGGCACCTTCATCTCCTAGCAAAGCTTGCGCATCTTAGTAGCAGTGATGAAGCTTTGGAGTTGTTTCGCTCGAAACCTGAGAAGAAAGAACTTCTAGAATACATCAAGGACTGGGAGTCTCGCGTCGGAGCTAAATAGTGCACCTACATATGGGGCATGAATGAGTAGTCTTTCTTGCTGTTGTTGCTTTTCCTTATTTAGAAGTAGGAAAAGACAACTGCTAGTTCCTCTGGCATCTTCTCTTCTCGAAGATGGGGGAATAAAAATAGCTCCCCCTTCAGACTTAATTTCTAAAGAAAGCTTTGTTGTTCAGCCTGTAGATGGGAGGCTTTACCTCGAGTGGAATAGGGGAACACATCAAAAGGTTTTTAATTGCGTGAAAATTCTCCTAACCTTTGCTTCAGAAAAGCGGCAAGAAGTCTGCATTATAGGAAGGCAAACGGAGCGGGAAGGGTTTTTCTATGATGTGGTAGTCAGTCCTGTCACAGACCTCATCACACTGCTTGCTAATGCATTTCTGGGAGGAGTTCCGCAATCTGTGGAAGAACAAAAAGCCATCACGCTAAAATACAGGGACAGATTTCATCAGGTAAGAGTGAGTACACAGAAATCCCGGTAAATAGACATTCATCATACGACAGCTCAACATGTGTTGTTAGGGATCAAGATATCGAAATCCATATTCCTACTCGGGCGCTGAGCCAATATCACTTTGTGATTGACTCTCCCATAAAAACACTTCCAGATCTATCTGAAGAGTTATTCCTTCAGATAGAGCGCATCTCTCAGATGATTATCAATCGGTTTAAAAACATATGGCCGAGAAAGGAGACACTTATGTTTTACGACTCCCATGGAGATAAGCACCTGCTGCTTTTTGATTTTCCTACTGGTTGGTTTCAGAAAAGGAAAATGACAAAGTACTTTTCCGCTCCTCCTAGAGATCCAAACCCTCAAGCCACTGCCTATGAAATCCAAAACTTGTTTGCTTAATTAGGTTCTGTTGAGTGCTTTCTAAAGCAGCGTTTAGCTCTCTCCCTTATCCTTCGTGGTTGAAGAACCGGCGAGCTTTTTCTTTTTTTCTTTTTTCTTCTCTTCTTTAGGAAGATCTTCGTCGGTGAAGGTGATCTTCCCATCTTTAAAATCGATGACGATCTGTCTAGGCTCATCACCTTCAAGAAGGAGTTTCTCAGCAAGAGGATCTTCAAGGGATTGCTCGATGCACCGACGCAAAGAACGAGCTCCCATTTCTGGCTGATGTCCTTTGTCGACAAGATGTGTTTTCGCATCACCGGTGAGCTGAATGATAATATTCTTTCTTTCGAGTCGCGCTTTGAGCTTTGCAACCTCAATCTCAATGATTTTCATGAGGTTATCCTTATCAAGAGCTCTGAAGATGACAAGATCATCTAGGCGGTTGATAAACTCTGGCTTAAAGTGTTTTTTCACCGCTTTGTCGATCTTATCTTTCATGGTGTCGTAGTCGGGCATTCCTTCCTCAACTCCAAAGCCGACCTCAGTCGTGCGGCGGATTAAGTCAGAGCCAAGATTGGACGTCATGAGGATAATCGTATTGCGGAAATCTATTTTACGGCCCATAGAGTCGGTAAGTTTTCCATCTTCAAGAATTTGAAGGAGGAGGTTCATCACATCAGGGTGAGCTTTTTCAACTTCATCAAAGAGGACTACAGAGTAAGGGCGACGACGGACCTGTTCAGTAAGCTGGCCGCCTTCTTCGTGTCCTACGTATCCTGGAGGAGACCCTGTCATGCGGCTCACCGCAAATTTCTCCATGTACTCAGACATGTCAACTTGGATAAGGGCGTCTTCACCACCAAACATATGAATGGCGAGTTGCTTGGCAAGGAGGGTTTTACCGACTCCCGTTGGTCCGAGAAGAAGGAATGCCCCAATCGGACGATTGGGATCTTTGATATCGGCTTTGCTGCGACGAAGAGAGCGACAGACGGTATCAAGTGCCTTTTCTTGTCCCACAATATAATCTTTTAGAATTTCGTGCATTTTGAGAACTTTTGATGCCTCTCCTTCTGTCAAACGAGACATAGGAATGCGGGTATGTTTTGCTACGACAGATGCAACATCATCCTCATCGACAACGACTTGATTCTCTTCTTTATTCTTTTCCCAAAGAGTAATTTCCTTGGCGAGTTTTTCGCGTAGATTTTTCTCATTATCACGAAGGTTTGCGGCTTTTTCATACTCCTGCTTACCAATGGATTCCTCTTTAGCTTTGCGGAGCTCCTCAATCTGAATTTCAAGCTGATGAATCTCTTGAGGCTGGTGAAGCATTGAGATCCGTGCTTTTGCACCCGCTTCATCGATTAAGTCGATCGCTTTATCGGGGAGAAACCGCCCTGTAATGTACCGGTCAGAAAGGTAAACAGCGCTTCGAATCGCTTCTTCGGTATAGATACACTTATGGTGTTCTTGATATTTTTCTTTAAGCCCGGTGATGATTTCTGTTGCTTCCTCAACAGAGGGAGGAGCCACTTGAATTTTCTGGAATCGACGCTCTAAGGCGGCATCTTTTTCAATATGTTTTCGGTATTCATCAAGAGTTGTGGCGCCAATACACTGAATTTCTCCTCGTGAAAGAGCAGGTTTTAAGATGTTCGAGGCGTCAATTGCTCCTTCAGCAGCTCCTGCTCCCACAATCGTATGAAGCTCATCAATAAAGAGAAGGATGTTTCCATGCTTCTTCACTTCATCCATAACCGCTTTGATACGCTCTTCAAACTGCCCTCGGTACTTCGTTCCTGCAATCATGAGGGTCAGGTCGAGAGAAATGAGCTTTTTCTTTGTCAGATGATCAGGGACTTCTCCATTCACAATTGCGTGGGCAAGTCCTTCAACAATTGCGGTTTTACCAACACCTGCTTCTCCAATAAGAACAGGGTTGTTTTTTCGGCGACGGCAGAGGATTAAGATCAGGCGCTCGACTTCATTTTTTCTTCCAATCACGGGGTCAAGTTTACCTTCCCGGCAAAGTTCCGTTAGGTCATGTCCATAAGCGCGGAGCGCTGCAAGCTTTTCTGATCCAGGTGCTGAGGAAGCTCTTTCTTGCCGAGGCGTTGAAGGAGATCCTGACATTCCCATTGGAGGAAGTTGAAGGTTAAAGGTTTCAAGTTCTTTGAGAACTTCTTTTCGCACTTCTTTAAGATTGATATTGAGGTTTTCTAGGATTTGAGTGGCAACACCGTCAGTCTGTCTTAAGAGCGCAAGGAGAAGATGCTCCGTTCCTACATAATTATGGTTAAGAGCAGCCGCTTCTTCGTTGGCATATTCAAAGACTTTTTTCACTTTTCCGGTGAGAGCTGGATCGCCATAGACCTGAATCTCAGGTCCAAAGCCCACGAGGCGTTCCACTTCAGCTAAGACAGTGTCGTAATCGACGTTGAGATTGCGCAGTACATTCACTGCTATCCCTTGTCCCAGCTTGAGGAGACCGAGCAGAATGTGTTCTGTGCCCAAGTAATTATGATTGAGGCGTTGAGCCTCTTTCTTGGCGAGTTTTATGACCTGCTTGGCCCGGTTTGTGAACTTATCAAACATCATGATGCCCGTGGTTTTATTAGTCTAAATTGAAACACTAATCTCATTAAAGATTAATATTTTAAGCTAAACTAATCAAGTGAATATGTTTCCCTTCCACAATTCGTATTCTGCCCATGTTAGCATTTTTTTGGGAATTTAAATTGTGCCCTGTTTTTTTATCTCCTTTTCTGGTACGTTTTAACCTCTTTACCAGGTGTGATTAGCAATGTGGAAAATTTTAGATACCGGCACCGCTTCTGCTCAAAAGAACATGGAAATTGACCGGGACCTTCTTGAAAAAATGCAGCCAAGCGACGCCCCTATTCTCCACTTCTATGATTGGGAGGGGGATGCGGCGACCCATGGATATTTTCTAGATCCGGGCAAGTTCCTAGACTTAGAGGCGGCAGGTCAAATGGGCCTCTCTTTAGCCCGTCGTCCTACCGGTGGTGGGATCATATTTCATGTCAGTGACTTAGCTTTTTCAGTCTTAGTCCCTGCAGATCATCCTCATTTCTCACTTAACACACTCGACAACTATGATTTTATCAATAGTGCGGTTAAAAGGGGAGTAAAGACTTTTTTTGAGGGTGAGCCCTCCCTGCTCCCAGAGGAGCTGACCCCTCTCGACGAGAATTGTCGTCACTTCTGCATGGCTAAGCCCACAATCTATGATGTGATGCTAGAGGGGCGAAAAGTGGCTGGAGCGGCCCAAAGACGGCAAAAACAGGGATATCTTCATCAAGGAAGCATAGCGATCGCTCTCCCTAAAGAAAATTTTTTAAATTCTATCCTCCTTCCTAATACCCAGGTTCAGGAAGCGATGCTTTCCAATACCTTCTCTATTTTGGGGCAAGGATGGACTCAAAACGATCTAATACAGGTGCGAGAAACTCTCAAACGCCAACTCCAAGAGGAACTGACACAATGAATAAGCCAAGGACTGCAGTAAGCCCAACGCGGAAAGAAGACTATCCAGAATGGTATCAACAGGTAATTAAGGTGGCGGAACTTGCCGAACACTCTCCCGTGAGAGGATGTATGGTTATCAAACCTTGGGGTTATGCTCTGTGGGAAAACATCCAAAGAATCTTGGACCGTCGGTTCAAAGAAACGGGGCACCAAAACGCTTACTTTCCTCTTTTTATTCCTTTAAGTTATTTAGAAAAAGAGGCAAAGCACGTCGAAGGGTTTGCTAAAGAGTGCGCCGTTGTGACCCATCACCGCTTGGTGCAAGGGGAAGACGGAAAACTCGTTCCTGGTGGAGAGCTCGAAGAACCTCTCATCGTCCGTCCTACTTCTGAGATGATTATTGGTGACATGTTCTCTAGATGGATTGAGTCTCATCGCGACCTGCCTCTTCTTATCAACCAGTGGGCAAACGTTGTCCGTTGGGAGATGCGCACACGTTTGTTCCTGCGCACCACGGAGTTTCTTTGGCAAGAAGGGCATACCGCGCATGCGACAGAAGAAGAGGCGCGGGAAGAAACCCGTCGGATGCTCGATATCTACGTCGACTTTGTAGAAAACAAGCTTGCAATTCCTGTCTTTAAAGGGGAGAAAACCGAGAGCGAACGCTTCCCAGGGGCCGTTGCGACCTTCACCTTCGAAGCAATGATGCAAGACGGAAAGGCTCTTCAGGGAGGAACCTCCCATTTCCTTGGTCAAAACTTTTCCAAAGCGCAGGATATCACCTTCCAAGACAAGGAAGGCAACCAAGTTCCTGCTTGGACGACCTCTTGGGGAGTGACCACCCGCATGATCGGAGGGATGGTGATGGTGCATGGGGATGACGATGGCCTGGTTCTCCCTCCCCGTATTGCCTCGGCTCAGATTGTGATCCTTCCTCTCGTCCACAAGCCCGAAAGCAAAGAAAAGGTTCTTGCCTATTGCCGCGAGCTAAAGAAGAAATTGCAAGCAATCCACTACTGCGAAGATCCTCTTACTGTTCACCTCGACGAGCGCGATGTTCGGAGCGGGGAAAAGGTGTGGTCTTGGATTAAGAAAGGAGTACCGATACGTATTGAAGTGGGACCTCGCGAGCTGGAGCAAAATCAGCTTTCTATTGCTAAGAGAAATAAAGGACATAAGGATTTCGAAAAGCAATCAGAAGAGGAGCTCCTTAATTCTGTTGTTGATCAACTTGAGGGGATTCAAAAGAACCTCTATCAAAAAGCAAAAGCTTTTCGAGACAGTCGCGTGAAAGAGATCAACACCAAAGAGGAATTCTATAACTTCTTTAAAAAGGATACGGGTTTTGCAAGCTGCCACTGGTCAGGAGACCCTGCAGTTGAAGAAATGGTTCAAAAAGACTTGAGCGTGACGATTCGGTGTATCCCACTAGATGGCCCTAAAGAGGAAGGAACGTGTCCATTCACTGGAAATCCGAGCCCCCAGAGAGTTCTCTTTGCAAAGTCCTATTAAAACAAAAAAGGCGCATTCCCCACGGGATATGCGCCTTATGATTTCGCTTAGAAAGCGATTGTTTTTCTTAAAAACGTTTCATGCTTAGCAGGTTTCTAACTATTTGCTGAAAGCTCTCTGGACTTCGGCTTTCTGCATGATCCCTTAGAGTTGGGATGTAAGATTCAGGGAATTTTTTACCTACTTTTTGAGCTTCTTTCTGAGCCCAATCAATCATTGCATCAATGCGCTCTGATTCATTTAGAGGTTTTGGTTCGGCAACCGTTACACGAGCAGCAGCAGCTGCCATATTAGAAGGTTTAAAAGACAGGCCTCTTTTTTCAAAAGCAGGTGCTTCGGGAAATTCAGGGAATGATTGAAATTTAGTTTCTTTTTCACGTTGTTCTTGAACTGCAATCTTTTCTTTTCCAATTTGATTTACCATTTCTAGGTGAGGCGCTAAAGCATCTCTAGAGGTTGGATCACTCACTATGATGTTTATTAGGCCTTGTCGAAAAGTTGTAAGCTCTTCAGTACTTTTACCTTCTAAAAAAGCCAGACCGTTTCCACGATCTACAAAAAAGTTCTGGATGTGGCTAGCAATAATACCGCCATGCACTTTTGGGTTCCTTGAAAACAGTGATGTTGTTACGGCTTCCTTGGTAATATTTCTTAGGGCTAGAGGGTTTTTTGATTCTGTGTATTCTGAAATAGAGTTGAAAATGTTGACCTGTGTTGGCCTAGCTGCGGGATCATGTATTTCCACGTTTTAATTCCTTCTTTTATCTTTTTAACTTATTCTGCCCCTTTGTATTGATGTTTGTTCTTCCCAACTAAAAACATTCCATAATTATAACATATATTTTAAATAATTAAAACATGTTATTTATTAAATCTCAACTCACTTTATGTTAGATATTTAATCATAATTTTAGTTTAAGGCTCTTGGTTATAAGAGCCTTAATAAGGCTGTTTTGAGATCTGGCATGCTCTAGGTCTCAATTTAGGCGTTTTTTAGTACTGGCCAATGCAATAAAAAAGGCGCATATCCCATAGGGAATGCGCCTTATGATTTTGCTTAGAAAGCGATTACATTTTTTCTTGGTGATTTACAATCGCGATTAGATTTTTGACGACTAACTCAAAATCTTCTGGTTCTCGGATTTTTGCGTGAACCCTTAGCTTTGTGATGTCAGATTCGGTGAATGTTTTACCTGATTTCTTAGCTTCTTTCTGCACCCAAGCAATCATTGCATCAACGCGCTCTCCTTAGCTTAGGGGTTTTGTCTCGGCAACGGTTACGCGAGCTGCAGAAGCTCCCATGTTAGATAGTGTCGTCAAGAAATTTAAATAGTGATATACTTCAGCAAATTATTTCATCTGCAAGGAGAATTTGCTATGACTATTTCTGCGCATCGCCGCCACGATATAACGGATAAAGTTTGGAAGTTACTGGAACCACACTTACCTGGCCGTCATGGAGGTTGGGGGTCAGTTGCTCGAGATAATCGACAATTTATTAATGCAGTTTTCTGGATTTTACGTACAGGGTCCCCTTGGAGAGATTTACCCCCTGATTATGGAGATTGGAAAAACACTCACCGCCGTTTTTGTCGTTGGCGAGATAGAGGCATATGGGAATTGTTGCTTGAAAAAACAGTCGATGAACCAGACTATGAGTGGCTGATGATTGACGCCAGTCATATCAAAGTTCACCCACATGCAGCAGGTGCAAGAGGTGGAAATCAGGAAATGAGTCGCACAAAAGGGGGCTTAATACCAAATTACATTTGGCCGTGGATGCGCATGGTATGCCGATCAGAGTTGCTATTACGCAAGGTACCACAGCAGATTGCACGCAAGCAGGCGTTTTGATAGAGGGTCTGACCGCTGAATATTTATTTGCTGATCGCGGGTATGATAGCGATGTTATTGTTAAGCAAGCAGAAAAGCAAGGAATGAAAGCGGTTATTCCTCCAAGAAAAAACAGAAAATTCCAAAGGAAATATGACAAGCACCTATACAAATTGCGCCACTTAGTTGAAAATGCCTTTCTACATCTAAAGCGATGGAGAGGAATCGCAACCCGATATGCCAAAAATTCGACATCTTTTTTGGCTGCTATTCACATTCGTTGCTTGGTTCTATGGTGCAAAATCTCTTGACGACACTATCTAGAAGATTGTTTCCGAGAAGAATGCTTAGAAGATCTAGAAGAATCCCTTGGAACCTTCACAGCTTCTCTTTTTCCTGATCTAACAGAAGGATGGGAAGATTTTGGTGAGCTTTCTCTTCTTTCTGCACGTCGTTCTTCAGCTGCAATTCTTGTTTGTCCAATCTGATTTACCATTTCTAGATGAGGTGCTAAAGCATCTCTAGACGATGGATCATCGGCGATAATTTTGATCAGGCCTTTTCGAAAGGTCGCAAGCTCTTCAGTGCTTTTGCCTTCTAGGAAAGCTCAACCGTTTCCACGATCTACGAAAAAGTTCTGGATATAGCCGGCAATGCGTTAGGTTTGATTCTTAGTGAGTCTATTCATTTTGTTTTTCGGGGCTCGTATAAAAAAAGAGCTCGTATCCCATAGATTGGCATGCGAGCTCTATAGTTCTTTGTGGCTTAGAGGTCTTGTTGCTTGATTTTAGAAACATACTCAAGAGCTAAATCATGAGCATCACTTTCCCCCGCACCTTCTCCTAACAGGTGAGTAAAAGCATAAGTGAAAGCATCGGTGTATTCACGAGCCTTTGTTGCGGATAAACCTTCTCCAATTTGAGAGTCATAAAAATCTTCATAACGGATTAAATTGCTATATGCTCGATGTATACGATTGAATGATTCCTTCCCCATTTCTTGTTCAATTAGAGGTCGCCCAGAGAGCTTGTCTGGGTGGAATTGGAGTGCGCTTTTATGATAGGCTCTCTTGATTTGTGCTTTGGAAGATCCTCGATCAGGCAGACCTAGAATCCGCGTATCTGATTGACTCTTTAATTCTCTAATATGTCGTTGGATAGGCGATTCCACTTGTTTCTGTTGCGCTCTTGCGCGTCGAGGAGAGGAAGTTTCTGCAAGTTTTGCTTGGATGTGCTTAATTGCTCTATTGCTGAAGGGGACAAGGGTCATAAATTGACCAAGGGGGCCTGTAGCATAAGTCCCAGGAAGCCAGTCCGTAATTTGTTCTGCATTGTAGGCATTATTAGTGAATAGATCTGGAATTTTTTTGCTTAATTTATCAAGATTGTATTGAAGTATTTTTTGTCCGAGGACTGTTTCAAATTGTGTTTGTATTTGAGCTTGATCTAGTGGTTTTTCAATATCGGCTCCTAAGCTTAGATAGATTTCTTCATATGTATCCGTAACCCATTCTTGAACTTTTCCTATGTATCGTGACTCACCGCCATAGCAAGCTTGTATTGCTTCCAGATACTTGGTTCCTTCTCTTGCAGAGATGGTCACAAGAACTTTTTCGTTTTGTGCTCTTTGGATTTGTGCGGCAGTTTGGGTAGGTTCCTTGACTTTTGCACTTTGAGCTCTTCTTGTTGACCTTGTGCTTTGACGAGGTCTAGGAAGGTCAACACGGGCTGCGGAACCCCCACGATTCATTTGATTTCCTCGTCTTGTTCCTGCTTGTCTGCCTCTGTTTAGATAAGCATCAATTTTTGTGATTGTTTCTTGAAGGTCCTCGCGAAGAGCTCCTTGCTTGTTGAATTTACCTTCCATAGCTTCCAGATTTGTTTTGAAAGTTCTTAAGGAACCTTGGTCTAGTCCATTAAGTGAAACACCTCTAAATGCAAAGTTGATTCTTGCTGTTACGCTGTTCTTGTCGTAGCTTACGCCAAACATCCAGTCCCATAGACGAGTAAAACAGGAACCGCATCCTCGTCCTCTTGTTCCGGTGTTACCTCCGATCTGATCAGTGAAAATCGTGGTTTCTAAATCAGATTGGTTTACCTGATTCATGATATTTCTACATAAATTTGGATTTAGATAGTCCATAGTTATTTACCCCTTGATCACATTATATTATTTATTATTCTGAGTTCTTGGTCATAAGAGCTTCGACAAATATCTTAAACCCTTCAGACTTAAGAGAATTAGCCCCTTTTGCGATGGATTCCATCATCTTGGGCTCAATATGGCTGTTTTGAGATTTTGCATGCTCTTGGGCCCAACTAAGGCGCCCTTTGACTGAGAGAGGGATCCCCAGAACATAATCAGAATTTCCCATGACTGCCATGGTAAATGCTGAGGAAGGGGCAAAACGAGCAGCTCTTTGTAGGCGAGAGGTGTCTTTCTTCAGTTCTAATCCCATCATGGCGGCGAGGTAGGGAGCAAAGGCCATTCTCCTTTCTGATTGATTTGCAAGACGCTGTGATCTTGACTGTTTCACCCCTCTAGGAAGAGGTAGGTCAGATCGTGCAGCAACAGCGCCACTAAGGAGGTCTTCTCCCCTGATTGGAGCGCTTCTTTTCGGAGAGGCAAGCTTTTCAGCTGCGACATCATTAATTTTGGAGATCATAGAATCGATAACTTGCATTGATTTATTAGAGGGTTTGCTTTCAAGGTAATAGGCTACTTCAAAAGTGCGCATTTTTTGCTCAACAAGAAAACCTTTTGCCGAGCGTAGGTCATCCAGTGATTGACTCTGTAGATAGCTTTTGTCAGAAATAATTTGATGGAAAAGTTGGCTGATAGGCTGAAGATTTTCGATTTCTCCTGGAGAGGCGATGCTTAGGAGGCGATCGATGGCTCGACTTCCTTGAAGAACGTCTGCCAGGCTTTGTTGCCTCAGAAAGCTTTCATCCACAAGATGAAAAGGAATTTTTTGAATTTGGGGATTTTCCAGCCAGTCGGCTTGTCTTTGTCCTAAATTGGCGTCGTATGCCTTGAGAGCTGAAAATACTGCTGTTGCTTGACTCATAATAAACCTTATATATTGTTGTTTTATATTAGGGCTATTATTATATCACATTCTTAAGTAATTTATAATTAATAAAATAATAGTTATTATTCTATTAAAGTTTTTTGTAAATTTTAGGGGTTATTTCCAAAACTCTTCGATCTCTTCCAGAGATTTGGATTTGGTCTCTGGGATTTTTCGCCAGATAAAGAAGAGGCCAAAAAAACCAATGAGCCCGTAAAGCCAGAAGGTACCAGCTTTACCAAAAAGATTGATGAGGTTGAGGAATGTCGCTGTAACAATGAAGTTAGAGACCCAATTGGCACAGGTAGCAACTCCCATCGCCTTTCCCCGAATATGGAGAGGGTAGATCTCAGAATTGAGGAGCCACCCAACAGGGCCAAGACTATAGGCAAATGAAGCGATATAGGTGAAAAGGCATACGAGGGAGATGACTGCAATAAGGGTGCTTGAAACGGTTTGATAAAAGCCAATCCCCAGAACAATTAAGCTCACAACCATTCCTCCAAGACCAAAGAGAAGAAGGGGTTTTCTCCCGACCTTATCAAGAAGATAGATAGCGACAAAGGTCATGAGAACGTTTACGACTCCTACCCATGTTGTTGCAAGAAGGGCTGCTCTATCAGATCCAAAACCAGCAAATTTAAAGATGGTCGGAGCATAGTAAATAATTGTGTTGATCCCAGTAATTTGCTGAATCACTGTCACTCCAACCCCAGCAAAAAGGGCTGGGCGGACTCGTTTAGAAAGAAGTTCAGACCAGTGAGGTTTTTTCTTGCTGATCATTTTTTCAATATGGGTGATTTCTAGTGCGGCATCTTCTTCGCTTCCTCTAAACCTTTTAAGGACGGCAAGGGCTCCCTTCTTGTCTCCAATATTTGTAAGGAAACGGGGGCTTTCCGGAAAAAAACACATCACAATAAACTGAAATGCTGCAGGGATTGCGGCGATTCCAAACATGAGGCGCCATGACTGGGTATCGACAAATAGGAGACCGATAAGATAGGAGAAAAGAATTCCGATTGTAATAAATAATTGGTTAATGGTCACAAGTCCCCCTCGGACATGACGAGGGGCAAGCTCAGCGATGTAGAGTGGTGCTGTGGCAGAAGAGACCCCAATGGCAAAACCGACGATAAGTCTCCAAAAAATGAGCTCATTCACTGATCCCGCTAAAGAAAGGCCGATGGCACTAATAATAAAAACAAGGCTTGAAGAGAGAACAATTTTTTTCCTCCCGACGTAGTCAGAAAGAGGACCTCCTAAAAGTGCTCCAAAAATGGCTCCAAGCGAGACCATGCTGATCACGAGCTCCTCTTGGAGCGTTGTCATGACATACTGTTTTTTTATGTAGAGAATTGCTCCTGAAATGACCCCAGTATCGTATCCGAAGAGGAGTCCTCCGATTGCAGCAATTGCGCTAATGACGGCCAGAAGCAGCCGCTGTTTCGAATTTTCACGTGCCATAAACTTCACCATTGTTGGAGGAAGAATAGAAGTCAACTATAATAGGGTAAAGAATTGTTTGAGGAATGTTGCGGGAAAGGAGAGGGTTTGGTACGATGGATTGTTTTATAATCTATTGGAAGAACCGTCATGCTGGAATTTTTTCGCAAGTACCAACGCTATTTTTTTATTGTTATCGCTGTTGTCATTGTCATCTCCTTTTCCTTTTTCGGAACGCATAGCGCGATCAATGCTCCTCAAAAAGCTGAGGACAGGTGTATCGGCCAAGGGGTCGATGGATCAAAAATTATGAAAAGCGAGCTGGACCATATGGTTCGTTTCTTGTCGAGTGATCGAAACGACTTAGCGCTTACTGAAAAAGGAATGATGCCCAACTTTTTCAATGATGGAGTGGTGCGAAAGGATCTCTTGGGAACCGGCATTGGAGTGTTGCTTGCGAATGCTTATTTTGAAAATTTGAAGGGAGATCTTAACGAGCGCATGACCCACTATAAGGCGTTTCGTCCCTATCGTCATCCGACAGCCCCGTTTATCAGCGTAGAGAACCTGTGGTCGCAAGTTCTTCCTTCGCAGAAAGCTCATCTGGATGCTTTTTTGAATACGAAAGGCGAAATGAATCCTGATGCTTTTGGGCTTCTTGTGAATTTGTACCTTGGGGAATCTGCGTTTCCTCCAAACATTCTGCGTGAATATTTAATGTTCCAGCAAAGGCATTACAACTGGATCGAGCCTGATCCAGCATTAGAACGAGTGAACTTAAATGTTTTTCACTGTCGGAGTTTAGAAGAATGGTTTGGTCCTCAGTTTATTGAGCTAGCGGCACAGTTTGTGATCAATGCAGAGCTTATTGCCAAGGAGCGAGGATATAAAGTCAGCTTTGAAGAAGCTCGTGTTGATTTGATTCGTAATGGTTACGAATCCATGCAAACGCAGCTTCGAAAAGCAGAGGTTTCTGAGGAGGAAATCTCGCAGCTTTGGCAGCAGCAGCTATACACTCTTGGGATGAATGAAAAAGAAGCTGTTGGAGTATGGCAAAAAATTATGCTATTTCGCCGCCTATTTGAAGATGTAGGTGGAGCCGTTTTTGTTGACCCCCATGTCTACGAGACATTCTATAGCTTTGCTTCAAAGACTGCTGAAGTGGATCTGTATCACTTGCCCGATGCTTTGGACATTAAAGATTTCTCTACCTTGATGAAACTTGAGCTCTATCTTGACCAAGTTTCACAAAACCGCAAGGAAGCATTGATGCTCCCACAAACATTTGCAAGTATCAGTGAGATTGAAAAAAACTGCCCTGAGCTCATTGAACAGCGGTTTTTGGTAGAAGTTTCTGAAGTGAAAAAAGACGAAGTCGCTCTTGGTGTGAGTCTTAAAGAAATGTGGGAGTGGCAGCTTGAAAAAGAGAATTTTGCACTTTTAACAAAAGAGTTTCCACAGCTGGACCTTAAAAATGCTGAGGATGCAGAAGGGTATTTTGCAGCGCTTGAAGGGCTAGGGCCTGAACTTCGTGGAAAGATCGACCACTTCTCAAGAGGAAGGATTGTTGAAAGTCATCCTGAGTGGATTCAAGAGGCACTCAATCAAAAGCATACAAATGTGCGCGCTGTGAGTTTTTCACCGAATGGAAAAAATTCCCCTTTTGAAGGGGTAGAGTCTAGCGAGAAGCTTTCTAACTTGTTTTCTATAGCAGTGCTAAAGGGAGAACTCGATAGCGATCCCGAAGCTCTTGCAGCAAAAAATCAATTGGAACTATTTACTGGGGATGGTGAAACCTATTATCGCTTTCAAGTGGTGGATCGGGATCTCACGCGAATGGTTCTAACCTTTGAGGAAGCTAGCGAGCGCGGAATTTTAGACACGTTGCTTCAGATGCACCTAGAGGCCTCTTACCCTAAAGTGCGGACCAAAAACCCTGCTGTTTTTAAAACAGAAGAAAATGAATGGAAGCCTTTAAGTGAGGTGGAGAAAGAGGTGGGCCGAATCCTCTTTGCAGATACCTTAAAGAAGATTGATTTTCAAATGTCGCAACTTGGGATTGAACTTCCTGAGGACCGTTTTGCAAAGCTGGACGAGTTTTACCCTAAGTATCGTCTTTTTCCACATATGATGGTGGCAGAAAAGGACATTCGTAGGGTTGGTGAGGGCAGTCAATTCTTGAAACAAGCAGAGCCTCTTAAGGAAGCTGGAAAGCTTGGAGTAAAGGAGGAGCTTTCCTCCCAATGGTCCCTTGTAAAAGAAAATACAATGTTCAAAAATCATGAGCGTAGTCCTTGGTTTTCTTCGGAGCTCTTTTCAATGGTAGAAAAGAGCTGGTCTGACGTGGAGCATCGCTCTGAAAACCGCCTTTCGTTTTTTCAGCTTCAGGAAAAGTCAGTCCCCAGTGGGAATTTCAATGCAGAAATGAAGCAGGGGCAAGCGATTCTATCGAAAGAGGCAGAACGTCATCTCATGACCAGTTTGATCGAGAGGATTCAGAAAAAAAATGCGATAAAGCTTAGCGATGTCAGCTCTGAAAGACCTTAAACCTTTAAACCCAGCGGCCTTTTTTGAAGTGAGGGGGAAAATCCCCAAAGCTGAAAAGAGGCGACAGTTTAAGAAGGGGCTTCTTCCTAATACCACAGGTCTGACTGGAGAGGGGCGGCTTATTTCACTGGCTCTCTTGTGGAGTCCTGTGGGGATCTATGTGGAGATGGGATGTAAATTGGGAATCGAGAGTGGAGATCAGCTAGAGTTATTCATGGATACCCGAGACCTTAAGACATCCAATGTGATTACCCGGTTTTGTCACCATTTCTCGTTTGATTTGGAGGAAGAGACTGGAGCTGAAGTGACTCGTTTTCGAGGTGAGGATAGCCATGAATTGGCGGACTCTGATCTCATCACAATGAAAATGGAGGTGAAGAGGAGCTCGTATAGGGTTGAAATGGCACTTCCCAAAGAGATTTTATATGGGTATGATCCGGTAGAGTTTAAGCGCCTCGGATTTTGTTACCGCTTTAAGCGAAAAAATGGAGAAAAGGAGCACTTTAACCTTTCTTCGGATTCTTTTAATCTTGAAAAACACCCCGCCCTTTGGGCCTCAATGGAGCTTATGGGATGAAGTATACAGATACACATGAATGGTACTTAGATGGAAAGGTAGGAATCTCTAAATATGCTCAACAGGAGCTTGGAGAAATCGTTTATATCGAACTTCCCAAAGTTGGGCAAGAGGTGAAAGCTGGGGAAGAAATAGCAGTCCTAGAGTCTACCAAGGCTGCCGCTGACATCTACAGTCCAATTTCGGGGACTGTCACGAGTGTTAATATGAAGCTCAAAGAAGATGTGAATTTGCTTAATCAGTTTCCTGAAGAAGAAGGCTATCTCTTTGAGATTATGCCATCCCATCCGGAGGAAATCGAAGCGCTTTACGCGGCGGATGATTACAAGAAACTTGTTTTGGGATTCTTGCCTCAGGGAAAGTAATTATCCCATGTTTTCATGTTAGGCGCCGTAAGCAAATTACTGTCGTATTTCTAGCACCATAACATCCTCATCAGCTTTGTTGCAAATCCTTGAAAGCTAATAAGCTTCCGTGCAGATTTGCATCTTGCAGCTGAAGCGCTATAATGCCATAACTCAGACATTTATTTGCTCGCGACGCCTTAGGGCGTTATGCGTAATAATAATGCTTCCATTTTTTGTCTTTAGGATTAAAATATCTTATATGAAAAAAAGGAGATTCAGATGAAATTTGCATTATTGTTCGTTTTAGGCTCGTGTTTTGTCGGAGGGGCTGCTTTTATCGAGACGCCTCATCTATTTAAAAAGGAAGCGTCTTCATGGACGTGTCCGATATGTGGTCAGACGTTTGAGCGCCCTGTTGTACATGATTGTATTCCAGGCTAGATTTACCAACCACTATTTCTAGCACTTTCTCGGGCGGTCGCTACAGCTTCTCGTGCTTTTGCGTAAGTAATCGTTTGGCTGTTTGCGATCCCTTCCATAAAGGTTTGTAAGTTCTCTCCATTCTTAACGGCATGGCACGTTTCTTCCATGAATACAGATGAGTAGGCTGTACAACTCACAACATCTCCCTGGATGCTGGTACTGCCATAAAGAAGAGTAGGGGGCTGTGGAAAATCTTTTACGATTTCACTATAAAACTGATGAACTGTCGTAGTCTCGCCGATGCTATCTAATAAAATAGCATCTTTGGGATTCGTTGCTCTGGGATCAAAAAAGAGAGTCGTGTTTGTTGGCACTCCTGATGCGTCTGCTTGTGTCACGATTGCTAGCATCGTCGAATGAGGGATCATCATATTCGTAGGAGTGTGGACAAATGTAATTTTTGTTTCATTTGTGGTGCATTGTTTCTCAATACTGGATTTTAAACTTTCTAGACCTTCTTGAGACGTCACGGCGAGCATTCTTCTCTCATTTGGAACTCCACTTGTATTTGGAGAGAAAAGAAGGACACTCCCCGCAGTCAAAAGAGTGCGAGTTTCCGCAAGGTTCTGGCTTACTGAGACGATATTACTGAAGGTATAGCGAGTTGCAGCTTTGATTCCAGCATAGAAAGTCATGCACTTAGATGTTGCTTTTACAGGAACCATTTTAGGGTGTCTTGGTCCCGGAACATCCATCAATTCAAAATCATCGACTGTCTGTTCTTTCGGGTTGATGATCGTGAAATCTAGAGCGTTCTCGCCGCCTGAAGCATCAAATGAATTACTAATAGATGTGTCCATAATAAACCTCCCAATTTATTTAGTAATAATTATAACATATTAGATATTAAAATTTAATTATTATATATATCAATACGTTAATTATAAGCTATTTGTGAATTCACCTATTTGAGTGTTCAGAGAGTCTGTTCCTTTGGGGGTAAGATAATAGACATTCTTGCCCACTGAGAGACGATAGGAGGAAGGGTGGGAGTGGTACGCTCTGAGTCTCCGAATCAACCCTGAGCTCATATCTCGCTTAATGTAGTTCTTGGCGCTTCGAAGAGATATCCCATAGACCCGGGCAATCTCTTGATACGAGATGCGGATCTGAGGGGTGTTTTTGAAAATCTTGTAAGACCAAAATGTTGTTTTTCCCATGTTAGTGTTCTCCTTTAATTACCTGTAAGCGCTCCCAACTGCGTTGGCGGAATCCATGCACCGTGCATCGAGGCCAAGTAGTCGAGAGCGTTCCAGGGTAGATAAGGTACAACCTAAAGGGGGAAATCCTCTTGCAGACAAGACCACATAGGTCCGTCTTAAGAAGAAGACTAGAAATTTTTGCCTCAATCTCCTAGAATAGGGGGCGAGGCTAAGGTGTGGATTACTCAAAAGGAAGTACCTTAGTTTCACGCCCCGAGAAGCTCTAACTTCTCGGGGCACTTTTGTTTATAATGCCTCTCCAGCTTATAAAAGGTTTCCTATTTTATCCAAGAAAAAAATTGGATGGAGTTTGATGACGCTATCTATAGCGGATGAGTGGAGGATGCTTGCTTAGGGATCTGCACCCCAGGATACAGAAGCGCGCCTTTTGGAGATGTGATCGAGAGCATCATAAGTGTTGGAGTGTAGCATTCGACTTTTATCAGTGCCGACTGATCTAAACTAACGACGCTTCTAGAGAAAATTTTTCCTTCAGAAAGGATTTTGACTGTCATTGAGTAAGTGTTATCTAACCGGTACGTTGAAACAAATGGATATTCCGAGGGTAGGTCCCATATTGGAGCGCCTAAGATGCATTTCCCATTCACGAAAACATCCACACGATCATCCGTTTTGTTGGGCTTTTGTTCTCCTCGGTTATAAGCTTCAACCCTAAGGAAATGTGAGCTTGTTTTACTTGCTTCCATTCTTTTTCTGCTTTTCCTGCTCGAGTAAAATACTGAGAAGTTGGCTATCCAAAATATTCATCGATGATCTCCGGGTTGACGAGTGCCATTTGTCTTGTTGGATGCACAGTCCTACTCTCATCATATGACTTGACTGTGACTTGAAATAATGAGTCTGTGATCTCTTCAATAAGAACAACTCCTGGTTTTTTGAGGACAGGGAGATCTATTCTGTAGTCTTTTCCTTGAGAGCTCACTGTAACAGTAACAGAAAGTGGCTTGTCTGTTCTTGCCATTGACATGTAAGGCATTTCTCCTGAAAGCCCATGGAGTGGTGCTCCCATATTTTGCCTTCCATTAATGTAGACATCCACGCGATCACATGAAGGAGGGTGAGATTCTCCACGGTTGAAGGCTTTGATTCTCAGTATTTGCCGCAGAGGTTTTGGAGCGCCTGCACCTGATCTATCAAGCCGGATTCTTGGAGGGGGGAGGTTTACTCGTTCTGCAGATCCGTTTGAACGCATCTCTTCTCTTTCTGGTTGCTTGCAAAAGCAGCAGCAGAAGAGGCTGCTAAGTAGATTAAGTAGCCATCTGCCGATGGAGTTAGTTCTATTGGCTGTTTGATGAAGCCCCTCAGCGCCTGAATCTTCTCTTGTTAGAGGTGTGGCTTCAGTTGAGCCATAGTCTACTATTTCCATGATTACCCCAAATTATTGTATTAATTTGTAACTATTATATCAGATTTAAAGATTTAATTATATTAAAAACAATAACTAGTTGTCTTCTTGAACTAGAAGGGGATAGGTGTCATCTTCAGTGACCTGGTCGAGGGCGATTCCTGCAAACCCCATGAATGCCAAGGAGATAAGGCCTGTCATGATAAAGGTCAATCCCATCCCGCGAAGTCCCTTTGGGACATTCGAATAGGAGAGTTTTTCTCGGATGGCGGCGATGAGGAGGATGGCGACCCACCACCCTATCCCTGCGGCTGCTACGTAGACGAGGTTGGGAATAAAGGGATAGGCTCGCACTGTCGCAAAAAGGGAGGCTCCTAAAATCGCGCAGTTGACAGTGATGAGGGGAAGATACATCCCTAGAGCTCGATAAAGGGCTGGAGCAAACTTGTCGATCACAATTTCGAGAACTTGGACAAAGGCTGCGATTACGGAGATATAGATAAGAAACTCGAGGAACCCCAGGTTGACTCCTTCAGTGGGAACGCCCAGGTGTCCTAGCCAAGAGAGGGCATTTTCACCCGTAATGTAGGTATGAACAAACCAATTAAGCACCCCGGAAATGGCCATGACAACGCAGACTGCCATTCCGAGTCCGTTGGCTGTTTTGATTTTGTTCGAGCAAGCGAGATAAGAACACATCCCAAGAAAATTAAAGAGAAGGATGTTTTGGATAAAAATAGACTGAATGGCGAGGCCTAATAGATTCAAGATGGAGTAGGGTCCCATTATTCACCGTCCTCTTTTGCAATGATGTTTCGGACCCAAATCATTCCCCCAATAATAAAGAATGCGGAAGGAGCAAGTGCCATCAGGTTGGAATTCACGTAGGCATCAGGATGCTGCGGGGTGGCGTACCATGCCAAGGGAATGATTTGAAAATCAAAAAGGGTTCCAAATCCAAAGAGTTCACGGATAAAACCCACTCCCAAAAGGATTAGAGCATATCCTGAAGCGGCTCCTAGTCCATCGATAAAGGCTGGAAGAGGGTGGCTATTTTTTGCCATGCCTTCTGCTCGTCCCATCACAAGGCAGTTAGTGATAATCAGCCCCACAAAGACAGAGAGTGTGAGCGACATTTCGTAAAAATAGGCTTTAAGGATTTGGTCGACGATGATGACAAAAAGAGAAATAATGGCAAGTTGCGCAATCATTCGAACACTTGAAGGAGTCCATTTGCGGATGAGTGAGACAAAGAGTGAGGCAAATCCCGTCACAAAAATTACCGAAATCCCCATAACAGCCGCAACACTTAACTTAATCGTAACGGCCAGTGCGGAACAAATCCCTAAAATTGCTACAAGGATTTGGTTATTATTCCATAATTGATCCGTATAGTAGCGGCCAAGAGGGGGTTTTTTAACCATCGATTTTCACCTCTTGGTTGTGTGCACGAATAAGGAAGGGACGATAAGGAGCAAGCGAGGAGCGGAGGGCTTCGTTGACCCCCGTAACGGTAATGGAGGCTCCCGCAATTCCATCTACGGCGCTATCCGCCATAGGAGTTGTTCCAAGTGTTTCTTCCACGGTTGTTTTCACCACTTTAATTCCAAGGGGTGCTCTTTGAAAATTGGTTGATCCGTCGGGGTTTTTTTGGAAGATAGCTTTATCGAGAAATTGCTCTTGCCACTGCGGAAGGGCGATTTCACCTCCCAGCCCTGGAGTTTCTTTTTGATCATACCAAGTCATACCAAGTACGGTATCTCCATTTGCTTCAATCCCTAAATAACCATAGATGGCATCCCAAAGTCCATATCCATTCACAGGAATAACATAACCATAGGGAGTAGAAGAAGGCGCGGCTTGTTTGACAATATAGATGAGTTTATAGGGGAGCTTCGAGTAGCCTAACTTTGCATGATCTAGCAGGTAATCTGTTTCATTCAAACCTGCTTCTGAAAATGTATAAAGCTTTCCTTGATCATCTGTAAGTCGAGTCAGAATTCGGGTCTCAAACACCTCTAAGATTTCTTGATCTTTTGCTTTATTTATTTGCTTTCCATCGAGCAGGAAATACCCTTCATAATCTAAAATACGGGCAGCGAGAAGGAGTTGCTTGCTTCGGTAGAGTTCTTTCGCATTTTTCTGGGGAGTTTTTAATAATTCAGCGAGAATTGATAGGACTAGGGCGCATGCTGCGCAAAGAATTACAACAAAAATAAGGGTGCGGGTATTGCTAAATCCGGATTTTCTTTCTACCACGACATTTCCTTGTGAGTGCATAATGATCGATAAGTGGAGCAAAGACATTTCCAAACAAAATGGCTAACATGACCCCCTCTGGAAAGGCAGGATTGATGGTCCGAATAACGATGACAAGAGCACCGCATAAGACCCCATAGACCCACTTTGCTCCTTTCATGTAGGGGGAAGAGACAGGATCGGTGGCCATAAAGACCAGTCCAAAGGCGAGGCTTCCCAAAAGGAGGTGTTTATAAGCGGGAAATGCATACTTTGCAGCATTAAAAGCCCCTTCGTGTGGTCCTAAGTGGAGGGCTCCCCATTCAAAAAGAAGAGCACAAAGGTAAGCGCCAGCTGCCATTCCAGCCATTGATCTCCATGACCCTATCCGTGTATAAATCAAAAGAAAAGCTCCTAAAAGGCAAGCTAGAATCGAGGTTTCTCCCATGGATCCAATACGATTCCCAAAGAAGAAATTTCCATTAGTGAGTTGTCCTTGCCCGAAGCGGAGCTCGGCAAAACGAACGGTATCGGAATAGTTTTCAGGAGAAAGGCCTAGTCCTCCACCGCTCAAGGGGGAAGTGATAAATATTTTTCGTTCTTCTGGAGAGAGGGTTGAGTAGTCTGCTCCTTTTTTCCAAAATGACAGTTGGTGGTTAATGACCCGCTCTGTTTTCACCTCCTTCCCATAGTCCATTCCAATTGCATCGACATGGATCCGCTTAATATCAGGGCTGATGTTAAAGCGGTTGAGAGCTGAGGCTTGAGTAATGCCATCGATCTCTCCGATGGTCTGGTTCATGGACAAAATGCTTTGTTGAATTTCAGTGGGATTTGTCCCCACCCATACAGGCCCCGTCATCTTTGTAGGGAATGCAAAGAAGAGAAAGGCGCGACAGACAAGGGCAGGATTCAGGATATTCATTCCTGTGCCTCCGAAGAGCTCTTTTCCAATCACAACACCTGCAGAAACCCCAACGACAACCATCCAATAGGGAATTGTGGAAGGAAGAATTAGGGCAAATAACATTCCGGTGACAAGAAACCCTTCTGAAACTTCGTGACGACGGATCACGGCAAAGAGAACTTCCCATGCACCTCCAACAGCATATGAGATGAACATGATGGGAAGGAATGCAATCAACCCCCGTTTTAGAATGGGCCAAAAGTGTGATTTTCCAAAGGAGAAATAGCCTCCAAAAGTTTCTGAAGCCCTAATAAAGGAGTTCATAATTTCGATATCACCGTTTCCAAATACGTAGGCTTGCACACCACTATTCCAAATCGCAACAAGGATACAGGGGACAAGAGCATAGACAACAACCATCATCCATCTTTTAAGATCAATGATGTCGCGAATGTGTGGGCCACGTGTTGTTCTAATCGGCACTTCATAGAAAAAAGTGTCGAGCGCATTCACAAGAGGACGGAAGCGGGAAAGGCGCGCTCCCTCCTCTGTCAAACGAAGATGAAAATCTAAAACTTTTCGTAGCATTCCATCATAATGTAGAAAAAGAAGTTTTTCCTCTATTTTTTTTGCCTTTTCCTTTACGATTGGGTAGGAAAAATAAGGATGTTTTGTGCGAAAGAAAGCGCTGATTTGGTTTATCTCCCTTTTTATGGTTCTACTTGCCTTTGGGGTGGGGCATCGTTCGCTCATTTGCTTTGGAGCCAAATCCTATTTGTCAACGCGCCTTCCAAAAGGAGGGAGTCTTAACTTTTCTTATGATCGTGCGCGCTTGCATGAAGGGCAGCTAGTTCTTCATGATGTGATGGTAATAAGAAAAGAGGGAAAGGGGAGTCCTGCCTTTAATGTTAAGATTGATGACTTAAAGGTTTCCTTCAAGATTCAAGTGTTTCCGTTTAGATTTTCTCCGAAAGTGATCATGGATCATCCTCAAGTGGCTTTGATGGTTGGTGGATTCAAGGAGCCAAAAAAGAAAAAGGGCTTCTATGACACTCTCGATAAAATCTTTTTCAGAACTCCCGTGAAAGTGCGCTCGGGAGAATTTGTTTTTGGTGATCAGGTTGCTAAAGTAACATTTGAATGCCCTGAAGAAGGGAAGAAAGGATTTCTGAAAATTAGCAAAGAAGCAGGAGAAACGCCTTTTATTGCCACCTTTTCAAAAGAAGAAAAACAGCTGCACTTTGACCTTAATTTCGATCATCTTGATACTGTTTGGGCGTTTGAGATTGGTCGGTTTTTTCTTCCGTCGCTACAAAATGACATGGAAGTTAAAAAGGGGGAGCTTAATGGAACAGTTGAGCTTGCATTATCTGCACCCAAACAAATCGAATACATAAAGTACTCTTTAGGGCTCAAAGAGTTTGCATTTTCCCATCAGCAGTATGGGTTAGACATGAGCCTTCATCACTTGACCTGGAAAGAACACTTCAATTCTAATGATGAGATAAAGGGCTGGGAATCCCATCCGTTTTTTGAAAATCTATGGCCTTATTTTGTAGGTGAGGGGGAAGTTGCGGGCCTTCATGCAACTCTTGACCATCCTAAAAACGATGAAGTGTGGGGGGCAGTTGACGTCAATGGGTCCCTCCGATTTAGCCATTTGAATGCCCCACTTATGGAATTCCATGGGCTCTTTCATCGGAAGGGCAAGGAAGTTCCTTTTCATCTGGTGGGAGAAGGAATAATCGAAGACAATACCACTTGGAAGATCGCATTTGATGCGCGTTTTTTTGCTGAAGAAGAAATTGGAGCATTTATTGCGCTGACATCAAAAGGCGGTGGAAAATTTGTCGTTGAGGGCGAGGGGAGATCTCTTGCTCCTGATCAGCTTACCCTCTTTCAACATTTCGTTGGAGCGCATATTCCGTCAGTTGAAAAGGTCCTAATCGATCAAGGGACCTTCGATGGAAAAGCAGTTGGGTGGATTGAAGGTAAAAAGCTCACTCGGTGTGAAATTGTCGACTTCAAAGCAACCCAGGTAGTAGGAAGTATTCATGGCAAGGATCTTCATTGGAAGGGGAGTGAGATTTTTGGGAAAGGAGAGTTTGATTTTTCGACCCCAGATTTTTTTGATGGGACGCATTGGGAAGTTAAAGTCGTAGGGGGGGAGTGTAGTATTCAAAAGCGGAAGGTTGAAGGGATTGATCTCTTAGTTGCGATGCATGATCAATATCTTAAACCCTCTACCCTGACTTGTAATTACGAAGGGATTGATGGAAAATTTGCTTTTGAAGGGCTCTATTCTCATCTGAATATTAATGTCGATATCCTTCTTCACCCCGAGAGACTAGCCGAACTTTTACAGGTTCAAAAGCCAAAAAACATGTCAGAGCCTGTAGCTCTAGATCTTGATATGAAACTCAAGACTGTTGATGCTCGTTTAGGTGTTGAAGGAAGCTTAGGTTTTTTGAGAGAGGGTGAAAAAGATGATATCATTGAGTTTGGGTGGAATTGGGATTTAGAAAGATTTGTACTTGGAGAGTATCTTTCAAGCTTAGAACTAGGATGGTTCCATGCTGAAAAGATTTCAGCTCGGACGCTTAACCTTCCTTTGATGATCTGGCATCGAGATTTTCGAGGAAGAGGATCGCTTGGGATTGAAGGGACATTTAATTCTCGAGCGGTTGAATTTAGTATTGATCCAACAGATCTAAAGTATGAATCAAAAGCCATCGATATTATGCCAAGAGGAAACGGGGACGAAAAGGCTCCCAACTGCAATTTCTTCTTGGATTTCGAAAGAGGAACTTGGCGGGGTAAAATTCCTCTAAAAAATGCTCAGCTTCAAGAACACTCATTTGGCCTCATGTTTGATTCCTTCACTTCAGAAGTGGACTTGGAAGGAACAGAGTTTTTGTTTCAAAATGTCGATGCGGTAGCGGATGGTGTTCACTTTCAAGCAGAAATAGCTGTTGATTTTGCTCGCGCAGGTCGCAACGAACTCACGATAAACACCTATGCAATTGATGGAGAGGCTAAAGATGTTCTCACCTTTCTCAATCATTTTGAGTCTTTTCGAGGTGTTGAACTTCCCCTGACAGGAGCGATAAAAAGCGGGCCTGGAGATATGCATCTCCACGCATATATTGGAGATGTAGAAGAGCTTTTAGAGTGGCGGATTGCGCTTCATCTGAGGGATGGACAATACCCATTTTCAGAGAGTTTTGGTTTCGAGAATTTATCAGGAAATCTTTACTATTCTGCAGAGGATGAGCGGTTCAAAATTGAGGAGGTTGCTGGAGATCTTACCTTGACTGCGGGGAATGTTCCCAAGTCTTATTCTTTGAATGTTCCAGTACTAGAGCTCGATGCGAAAGAGGGGATTCTGATTTATGATTGCAGGCTTGAAGCACCTACTTATGAAATCTGTCGGGTTGTTGGAAGGGGGGCCCAGGAAGGGGAAGAGTTTTGTTTTCATATCGATACAGGGCGTACACGCTTCTTTGGTGCACGGGTGGAGGTGGATACTCTAGCCTTTCATGAAGGGTTTTTAAGCCGTGCAAGTGTTGCAACGAAGCTATCCGCTCTTGATTTGGTTCACCATCTAGATTTCCTCAATTCTGCAGGGCTTCTTCCTATTAAGGAAGAGACGTTAGATGAGATGCGTGGTCCCCATGTTGAGGGGGAGCTAGAGTTTAGCTTTTTATTTAATAGAAAAGAAGAGACCTTCTCTTTTGATGCGAAGAGCTCTAGCCTTAGAATGGGATCAATTAATCTCGATCATCTTCTCGTGCATGGTCAAAGGAGGGGTGATCGCTTTGCTTTAGACCGTTTTGAAGCGGGTTCATTAAAGATTCATGCGACGATGGTCAGAGAAGAGGAGCGGTGGCACCTTCCCGATTTAGAAGTGCTTTGGAAGAAGAGTTTTTTAAAGAGCGGTATTGTGACTTTTGAGGAGCAAGAGAGGCGCCTTCATGTTCCTCTTGAGGGACTCCGACTTGACTTAGAGGAGATTGCAACTCTCTTCCCCCATACCGAATTTGACTGGGATTATCTGAAAGGAATCCTTTTTGCAAAAGGGGGATTTACGTTTGACTTTTCTAGAGGATGGAAAGATTGGACTTTTGATTCAGAGCTGCATTGTGTGGGTGAAGAGTTTGGAAAAGGACGCCTTAGGGTAGAGAGTCCGGAGGCTCTTCGTGTTTCGTATAATCCACAAGATGGATTTTCCTTAAACCAAGCAGACTTTAACTTCCTTCACCCGCGGTCGAATCAACTGTGGGCAAAATGTCATTTTGATCGGTTAGGATATAGAGGCGGAACTCTTAAAGGAGAGGGAGCTAAACTTATTGTTCCTCCAGAAATGGTCCATTTTATTGGGCAGACACACTCTCTTCCCCATTTGGGATACGAGGAGGAGAGAATGATTGTTTTTGATTATCCCATTGAGTGGGAGAATCAAATAGAAGCATCCCTTGATTTTGAGCTTGGTGAATCTTCCACGGCTAGCGGGTATTTAAAAGAAGGGTACTATTGGGTAGGGGATAAAGCGTGGTATTTAAGTAGCTGCTCCTTTTCCTACGAAAAAGAAACTTTAACCGTTAATGTGAATACGCTGTATGACGATCTCCCTTTCGACCTAAGAGCTGATCTCTCATTTCAACCTCACTTCACCTCCCGTTTTGTGATTCAAGAAACCTGCAATGACCAGCGTGGAGAACAGCCACTTGTGATTCAAACAGATTGGAATGAAAACGAGGGATTTTTCATTCAAAGCATGGATGGGGCGGTGTGCGGTCTTGACTTTTCATTTCACCATAATCCAAAAGAGTCTTTCTTGGATAAGATGGCGCTCACAGGACAGTTAAAAGTAAATGTCCCTAAATTAGCTCAGTTGATGCCAGAAGAAATACGAAATACGGTATCTGAATTTGAGATTGGAAAAGGATATGAGCTCAGTGGAGACTTAGTGATTTCCAAGACTCAGTTTGATGAGAGTCATTTTTCGGGATATCTTAAGGGGAAGAAATTTCAATTGATGGGATCTCTCATGGGGACACTTATGAGTGAAATTGATATTCGCCCTGATCATATCGAACTCGATCACTTTACAATTAGTGATTCCTCTGGAATGTTTGCAATAGAATCCATCCGTATGATGAAAAAGTCTAATGAAGAGTGGGAACTTAATATTCCTGAAGTTGTGATTACCGATTTCCGTCCCAGTCTTTTGAAGAAGATTGGAAAGTATCCGACTCGAATCAAACCTCTGACCATTCGAGAATTGCGGGCCAATAACATTCGAGGAATCATCGGCAACGCTTCAAGCTTTGTCGGCAAAGGAAACCTTAATTTTATCAATACCTTTAAAAGAGACTACCACATCCTCGATATCCCCTTTGAAATCTTGGGACGATTGGGGCTCGATATGGGACTTCTCGTTCCCATTCGAGGAGAAATAGAATATGTGATCGTAGACGGTAGGGTCTATTTTACAGAACTTAAATCTAGCTACAGTGAAGGTAAGCGTTCACAATTTTACCTTTCGCCGATTGAACACTCCTATATAGACTTTGATGGGAATATCAATGTGAATATTAAGATGAAGCAGTATGTTCTCCTCAAAGTGACAGAACCCTTTACGCTATCGATCGGGGGAACCTTTGAGAATCCGAAGTACGGCTTGCGTTAACGCTATTCTCCATTTCTTTTATCCGTCTTACTGCCTTCATTGCGATGGATCGCTTGCAAAAAAACATCACCTCCTCTGCTCCACGTGTTTTGAATTGATCGAATGGATTCGTCCAAGCGAGCGGTGCACCTATTGCGCCGGTCCCTCCCCCTGCGCACCATGCAAAGGTTTCCCCCGCCCTCTTCGTCCTCATCTCTCCCTTTTTGAAGGGTGCGGCCCTATCCTGTCTCTCTACTACCACTTTCTCAAAACCAAGCAAGGGAAGGATCTTGCCTCCTTTCTTCTTCTCGCGCTGAGTCGCTCCTCCTTCTCTATTCCTGATGCAGTGGTTCCAAACACCAACAAGCTCTTTCCTAAAAAGGAGCCCTCCTACCTTTTAGCAAGGAGCCTAGCGCGCCTTCTGAAGCGTCCCTGCCTTCTTCCTGGCCCAGCCCTCCAAGACAAGTCTGTCCTTCTCATCACCGATGTTCTCTATGATCCTAGAGTGCTTCTAGAGATGAAACGACACTTAAAAGGGTATTTCCCAAGGAAAATCACCTCTTTCGTTCTAATCGATTACAGAGCGTAATGCCTAATTCAAGAAATTAATTAATAGTTTTTATGCTGGATCTAATCTGTTGGAAACTGTTAGTATATCCGCACAATTTTGAAGTAAAATGGAAGATTTTTTGTGGAAAATATGCGCGCATTCTTAATCAGACATGAAAGCCCTTTGCATGCTTATAAAATAAATTTTGAAGCATATCTCCCTCAGGTAGAAGCGGTTCCCGATATGGATCTAAGTCAACGAGTGCACGAGGCTGCAAAATCATTATTTCATTTTATTGGAGTCGTTTTTTACGCCACATTGGATTCTGCGTGCTC
This sequence comes from Simkaniaceae bacterium, assembly GCA_018399055.1. Lineage (GTDB taxonomy): Bacteria > Chlamydiota > Chlamydiia > Chlamydiales > Simkaniaceae > Neptunichlamydia. The sequence goes on from CP073762.1 coordinate 621,489, forward strand.
CACTATGCGACACTCTGTCAGCTCATTCCGCCATCTTGTTTTCAGCTCATACGGAATCACAGATTTTTATCTCGCAGCTTTTAAAGTGGCTTTTTGGGTGTTTGGGCTTGGATATACCTTCGTAGCAACAGCCTCTCGCACAGTTATCAAGGAATATTTTCCAGAAAATCCGGAGCAGTTAAGGCGCTTTATGCCTGAGGGAATGGACCCTCACCATATTCAATCAACAGAGGTAACGCTAGATGCAAGTGGAGTTCCTGAAGAGATCCAGGTCAGAAATTTGCTCGCACTTTTTGAAGAGATTGAATTTGAAGATGTAAGTAAGCCTGAATATATTCCACCATCTTTTCATGGGGAAAATGGCAGGGTTTATACTCGAGAGGAGCTTCAGGAAAGCCTGAATACTTTTGTGACATATGTAAATGAAAGGAGAGCCTTTTTGGGAACACCTCCAGCCTATGATACGATCAAATTGATGGCTTTTTATCAGCAAATTGAAGACGCGGTCAGGTTGTCAATTCAAAAGGTATCTGAAGATCTAACGAATTTTAGGGGAAAAAATCAGCAAGCGATTGAAGCTGGCGATGAGGACACCATTGGAAGCTACAAAAGCCTTTTGGAAGATCAGGCCAGGCTGGTCATCGATCTAGCCATCAGTGGAAAACATTGCGGAGCCCGGTATATGGGAGAGGCAATGACACGGTATAATTATTTCTATGCTGAATCAGCCCGCTCTGACACTCTACAAGACTCATTGATTACGCTTTTAGGGGACAAAAGAAATACCATTGCCCAAGCGCAAATACAGATGCACTTTGGTGGACAACAGCACGGGGCTGATACACATTCCTATGCTCAATATATGCAGCAGATGGGGAAGCTTCTAGCCATTCCTGGAACAGGGAATATTGTTGAGCATCTAGGAGGGATTTTTCGTTTTGATACAGATTACTATTTGCGAGAATTTTTCAAAGAATACACCGAAAGTACCATTGGAGAGGCTGTTCAGGAAAAAGTCAAAAGTTCTCAACACTTTCGTGAGCAAATTTGTGATTGGTTAAAAGGGCAGTCTGGGGAGTGGAGACCCGAAGATCAAGAAGATCCAAATCTTTTAGTGGAGCAACTTCAAGCGGTTATTGATGGGGGTGTGAATACTTCAGGGTTAGAAGGCATTATTAGATCATTCGAAGAACTTCTCGCGACCCTTAAAGGAAAAGAAGTAGAGCTTCCGCCTCAAGATGATTGGGGAGATTTTATTCAGAATCTTATGGCGCTTGGTGATGCAAAAGAGTGGTTCAATGGCCAACAAGATGGCTTGGAAGGTCTTCAACCAATGCCAAAACTAAGGGAATTAATGGGGCGGCGTCAGAAATTCATTGGGCAGTTGACGGATCCTCTGTTAGCGGGTGTCTTAAGAAACTCTGTTCCATTTGAAACAGCAATTTCATTTGACCACTTTGGTAGTGATTTGACTAAAATTGCAAAAGTTGAGCAGATGCGCAGAATTCTTCCACTTGATGGTAGTGTATTCATGAGGATCTTGAATCAAAAGGCAGACCTTAGCGCAGTGGTTCATGATCATTTTAGAGTCACAAATCAATCGGAATTTTTCGGTGCTTTAACGCTTGATAACATCCATGAGGAGGGGCTTCCTCCTTTAATTCTTAAATGGTTATTATGTGCGCATCATATCACTGTTCCCGAGAGACCCGAAGAAGTTGTAGATTTGCAAGGGGATATTATAAATGAAGCCGATCTTCAAGCTTTTCTGGATACAGTAGGCCCCACAAGAGCTGATTTGCCTTTTGAGGGAAAAAATGTAGCTTTAGACGCGTTGTTTAGCAGAGCTTTTCGAGCAAACCCTAATGAAGTCTCCTCAGCTGCAGAATGGGCCCTCCCTTCAAGAGACCCCTTTTACCCCCGTTGGAAAATAGTTTTTTGTATCAATATCCCTAAATCTGGCGCAGAGTTTTTTGGGAGTCCTCTTCTAAAAGTTGCAACGTCTATTTTCTTGATCTATAAGACAGTTCAATTTCTGAAAAAAGCCTATGCATATAATAACACTTTGGTGGACCGAGCAAAACTCTACCTAGAACACAACACCTCTACGAAAACCAAAGCGATTGCTTTTAGGGCTCGAGCTATTTTTTCTGATTGTTATCGTTGGGTTTTAGATAATAGATTGAGATTATTTATCTATGCGTTGATCGGAAGAGCGGTGCTTACAAATGCTCCTTTTGGTTCTGTGCGCCGTTTGGGAAGAAGGATTGACCCATGGCAGATATTACCGGATATCTTTTCTATGTATAACTTTTTTATCTCGTTTGCATTTGGTATTGTTTCTATCGGGTGGAATGCAGCCAATCAAATGAGCTCTTCCTTGAAAGCTGTATCAGATCAATCTCAGCAAGAGAGGAATAAGGTTTCAAGGAAAATAAGCTACTCCCTTTGGAGAGACAAAGCTGGCTATAATTAATAAGACAGTTCTTTTCATTACTGGTCCTCTCCAGGAATCGCGCTCCCTCCATCTCTGTCAATTATAGACATTAAGTCGTTAATAATACCATTTTCATGAAATATATTCATAAATTTAATTGATACCTGTGGTATGGTTGCTCTTCAAAAAAGGAGGAGCAGTTGAGAGGTAGAAAAGCCTTGCCGATACCAAGACTTCATGAATACAATTTCCCTAGGTTAGCCAGAACAGAGGCCAAGCCTAGGGAGCGCATTCGTTTTCTTGCAATGGCACATGTTCAAGATGGAAAAAGCTTTAATGAAGTTGCACAAATGCTTAAAGTCAGCCCTCGAACTATCAGCGCCTGGGTGAGCAAATTCCGAGTAGAGGGAGTTGACGGATTGAGAGAGAAGCCGGGGAGAGGAGCAAAGCCCTTTTTGTCTCCTGATAGATATGAAGAGTTTCGGGAGGAAGTCGAAAGCTTAAGCAAAAAGCGTTGCGGAGGAAGAATTCGAGGCAAAGATATTGGGCATTTGCTCGAGGAAAAATTTGGAATTTCCCCTAATAAAAGTTGCTTGTATGCCCTCTTAAAAAAGGCTGGGCTTGTTTGGATAACTGCTCGCTCTCGACATCCAAAGGCAGATGAACAAGTTCAGCTCGCTTTTAAAAAAATTTTAAAGAAGAAGTCCAAAAAGCAGTTCCGAATCAAGTAAATCTTGAAGATGTGGATATTTGGTTTCAAGATGAAGCAAGAGTTGGACAACGGGGTACTGTAACCCGTACCTGGGCTAGAAAAGGGACAAGGCCTCGAGTGACTCGCCAACAACAATTTGAGTATGCATATATATTCGGCGCGGTCTGCCCTAGTCGTGATGAGGCCGTTGGCTTAGTTTTACCTGCTGCAAATACGGATGCAATGCTCGCACATTTAAAGGAGATATCAGCACAAGTACCACCTGGGCGGCATGCTGTTTTAGTGCTAGATCGGGCAGCTTGGCATACAACTAAGCGGCTCAAGATATTCGACAACCTCACTCTTCTTCCCCTACCAGTTGCTTCGCCTGAGCTCAATCCAACAGAGCAGGTTTGGCAGGTTCTTCGAGACAATTGGTTAGCTAACCGCTGTTTTGAGGGATATGAGGCGATTGTAGAGGCGTGCTGCGAAGCTTGGAATTGGTTTGTAAACATCCCAGATCATGTCAAGCAGCTCTGTTCCAGGTCATGGGCTGTAATATGATTTTATTTCGTGGAAATGGTATAATAAAAAACAAACATGTAAAATATAATTTATATAGTATTTATATTAATCAATATTATATAATTAAATTATAATTTAATAACTAATGTAATAATTTTTTGGGGTAATTAGAATGGCTAACGCTTTACAATCAGCTACTGCTGTATCTCAGCAGGCAACACAATCAGTTAAAATTCCGAGCTTTTGGGATCGCCTTGTGATCAAATTCTGCGCACTCTTTTCAAGTGCAGATTCAAAGCCGTTTGATAAAATCGCAGACCAATTTTCGCAAGGGTATAAACCTTGGGATAGGACTATTGACCCCGTAACTGTTAAAGGGATTGAAGATAGAGAAGTTGCTTATAAAGCTGCAATTAAAGAGGTTGATTCCCATCCGACACCACTTCTCACTTCGCTTCATGATAAGATTAAACTGAAGGAAGCTGAAGTTGATTCTCTAAAGGGCAAGCTTGATGGAATCCATCGAGCTGAAGAGGACGAAAGAAGTTATTATCATGGCTCGTGCTATACCGATGATTACCCGCAGCAACAGTCAAGAGCTGAGGCGGCAATACGGAAAGCGAGTTCTGAATTAGCAGGCTTAAGAGCAAACTTGCAAACTGAGCGTCGCGAAATCGCTAAAGATCGAGGAATCGTCATTCCAAAGTCAGGAGTATTGAATAGAGAGGTAAGAATGACGGTGGGTCTTTACCGTCGCGTGTCATCCAGTATCATCCAAGAGCAAAGAAAGCACCCAAATATGTCGGTCAGTGATATAGCTGTTTTGTCGATGCCACTCTTTCTATCTAACACCGAGCAGAAGAACCTTGAGAGGTTTTTGCAGGCCGCCCAGTAGCTTTAAGCTTCAATACCTTGAGTCGTCATTACAAAGGGAAGAGTTTCCTATGAGTTTTATTTGCAGCAGCTGCTTGAAAATCCAAGGCTTCAGGAATTGCATCTCAACATTGTTCAGCAACTAAACGGATTGACTACTCAAAATGTTGATGGTGGAAAAAGCGTATCTTTCAGGATCGAAGGAAGAGAAGTTAGGCTAGCTCATTGGACTGATAAAGCAGGGCTTCAAGCCTTTAAGGCAGGTCTTCGTGAGGCTCAAAGAGCTTCTGAGGCACTATTCTCTAAAAATGCGCCTCTTGGCAGTTACCACTCTGCAGTAGGTGCGACCTATGCAGCGGGAGTTGTGGGTGAAAATGTATGTGATTGGAGCCACGTTGATCCTGCAGGATTTTCCATGGATATCGATGGTGTTGTTGGGCACAATGACTCTGCCCTTGTTGCAAGAGAACACCCTATATATGCGGAGCTTGCGAGTGGTGAAACTCAGGTAGAAAGCCAAGAGCAATATGCTAAGGCTTTGGATGCACAAGTTCTTAGCTACAGTCAGGAGTTTAGGAGAAGGAAAAATGGGTACGAAAATGATGCTATACAAGGGGGCGAGAGTGTGAGCTCAATAGTTCGACCGATAATAAACAACGTTCAAGCCGATCAGCCCGCACTGACTGAGGAGAAGTTTCTAGAGCTAACAGAACTCATCAGTCGTCAAAAGTTCGAAGAGACACTTCGTGATACTGACTTTCCAGAGTTTGCAAGAAACTGTATGCAAGGCAATCCTAGATAAGGATTTTGGCGCTTTTAATCGTCATGCTGCTCTCTATAAGGACCTAGATCGTGGGGACCCTTCGTGGGTGCTCTTTCACAATATCAAATATAAAAACATCCCAAAGGGATCCTCAGGTCCAGCGTTTGGGATGGCTCAGTTTTTCAAGGCTGAAGACCAAGATCATCTTTATCTGAATTGGATGGCGGATGTCTGTTTCATGGTGATTCAACCTAAGGGACAGGAACGCTCTGTGGATCGCAAAAACATTATAGCTGATCAAGTGACTTGGGCCGAGGAGAGTGAAGGTCAGCTCGGATTAGGAGATCAAGCTGGAGAAGGAGCCAAGAAAGGAACGGTGATGGCTGTCCGCCCAGGAACGATTGTCATGACTTTTTCGGATGGAATCGGTGAATTCCTGATTCAAGAGGAAATTCTTTAAGTGGTCAAAGAAGGACTTTCTTTGGAGAACTTTAAGAAAAAAATCATGGTGGAGGATCGTCAAGGTGCTGCTCGGATGAGAGCATCAAACTCAAAGACAGATTGTAAGCCTCACAGTTTCGAGAGCGCACATAATCATGATGATGTGCCCTATTCCTGGATGGTTCTTAAGTAGAAATCACTCATATAGAGACCATCACCATCGTGATGGTCTCTGATCTTTATCTAATTTTATCTAAGCTTCGATATTTTGCCGTGTCATTTGAATTTGACGGCGCAGCACATCGTCTCTTTCCAGCTGCTGGGAGATTTTTTTCCAGGCATGGAGGAGAGTCGAGTGGGTTTTACCGCCGAAGGAGGAGGCGATCTTGATAAGCGATTCTCCAAGGAGCTCCTTGGCAAGATACATGGCGATTTGCCGTGGGTATGTCACCTCTTTGGCTCGAGACGAGCCGCGGAGATCACTTTCTCTTACATTGAACATCGATGCGACGCTATGAAGGATTCGGTCTACGGAGATTTTAGAGCGAATGGGTGCTTGGAACATTTCACTAAGTATTGAATCCACCACGTCTTGGGTGGGCTCAAGGTGCATCAAGCGACAGTAAGCCCCAAGGCGATTGATGGCGCCTTCAAGTTGACGCACGTTATTGTAGATATGCTCTGCGATGTAGAATGCGATTTGACTTGAAAGGTGGAGACCGGTTTTTTCTGCTTTATATTGCAAGATAGCGACCCGGGTTTCTAAGTCTGGCGTTCCAATATGGGCGACGAGTCCCCATTCCATACGCGCAATCATCCGTTCTGAAAGTTGCAGTTGTCCTGGAGGTTTATCGCTGGTGATCACAATCTGCTTGCCTTGATTGATCAAGGCTTCAAACGTATTGCAAAACTCTTCCTCAAAGTTAAGGCGGTTTTGCAGGAATTGGATATCATCGACAAGAAGAACATCAAGGTTCCGGAAATACCGTTTCATTTTGTCGACGGACTTATTGCGCAAGTGGGAGACAAGATCATTGATGAAGGCTTCGGTTGTGATGCATTGAATGCGGAGTTTTTTATGATTTTTCTGGATGGAGTGTCCAATACCATGAAGCAGGTGAGTTTTCCCCAGGCCAACACCTCCATGAATAAAGAGGGGATTGTAAGATTTTCCAGGACGAGAGGCAACGCCAAGGGCGGCTGATTTAATAAACTGGTTGGAAGGCCCTTCGATAAAGTTTTCAAATGTATAAGAGACGTTGAAGGAAAGAGGCTGTCCGATGTCTGATTTCTTTTTAGGCTTCGGGGGATCCTTCTTAAGTTCTTTCCGTTTTTCCCCCTCTTTAATTAAAAAAGAGATCAAAGGTTTACCTTTGCTATCCTTTGGAAAAAAACTAGCGAGCGCTTCTTCATAGTTATCGAGGAGGTACTGTTGAACAAACACGTTGGGAACTTGCAATGTTATTGGATCGGATTCTTCGACACATTTTATCGGTGCAATCCAGTTTTCAAACTCGGCACGCGAACACCGATTTTGCATAAAGGATAAGAATTCAGACCAAGTATCTTCTTTTGTTTCAAGAGGCATTGTTATTTCCAAAAGTTATCGACATTTTTTCCACAATAAAACAGCTCCCCTTTTTTTCGGCGTAACACTACCACCATCCCCTTCTTTCAGCAAGTATATTTCTTACCTTCTTTCCCTTTTCTTTCTAACACTCTGAAACTGAAAAAAAAGGAGCATAAAATACACGAACCAATCACTTGTTAGTGATTAGATTGCAAAAAAAAGTTCAAACGGGCTATATAGTTTCACATTAATAGTTGGAGTTGTTTTATGAAAAAAGGTTTCGTTTTTTTACTTCTTATTGGTCTCCTTGCATCAACCTATTATGGACTGAAAACTCATTTTGGTGTGCTTGAAAAAATCGCGCCACAAAAAAAAGAAACAGCGCTTCAATCACGTCTTGGAATCGTCCATCCAATATTGGAAGATCAGATGATTGTTGCGGTTATCCTTGCTGAAAATAATGCAAAGGATATTGAGCGAAATTTAGACTCCTTATTCACGCAAACCTATCCTTATACTCGCGTGATCCTTATCGATAATGGATCAACAGATGGCACCTATGAAAGAGCCGAGGCATATTCTCAAAATAAAGAGAGAAAATTGGAACTTATTCGCTACGAAAATCGAAAGCCTAATCTTGAAGTTTTATATGATGTTATCCAGCGTCTTGATCCCCACGAAATTGTAGCACTTATTGAGGGAAAAGACTGGTTATCACATGAAAATGTCTTTGACCACCTGAACTGTGCTTATGCCAATCCTGAAGTGTGGATGACCCATTCTAGGGCCATCTCTCACCCTAACTACCAAGTGGTTTCTGGGCATGAATTTTCTGAGTCGCTCCTTTTGGGAAAAGAATTTCGTCAAAAAGTGCGCGAAGAGATCAGCCCCCTCACGACGTTTTATGCGGGTTTCTTTCAAAATGTGAAACTTCAAGACTTTCTCTACAAAGGTGTGTTTATTGATGAATGTTATCGGCTCGCAAGTCTGCTTCCTCTTTTTGAAATGGGTCCTGAACACATCCTTTTTATGGATGAGGTCAGTTATGTAAAAAATGATAGCGTTTCTGTTGTAGATCATAAACTTCATCTTCAGAAAGTTGCCTTAGTTGATGCCCACCTGCGATCACTTCCTTCATACAAGATTCTGTCTCAGCTTAAACTAGAGATAAACAGCCCGAGCTTTCATCGATACAAGAGTGATTTGGTTCTTTTTTCAGAAGATAGTCCTCTCCACCTTTATGCTTGTCTTGAATCTCTATTGTTAAATACAAGAGATATCAATGAAGTCTATGTTCTTTACAAGGGGAGTGATCATGAATTCCAGCGGGCCTATCTCAACCTGCAAAATGAGTTTCATACAGTGCAGTTTTTAAACGTGTGCGATTATCCTGGAAATGATTATGCTACTTTGATTTCTAAGGTTTTGGCCAATAAACGTCATGCCTCTCCCTATGTGGTTATTGGAGACGATCGACTTATCTTTGAAGAAAGAATTCGGTTTCATGATTGCATCTCTGCTATGGAAAAAGTACACGCTGACCATTTCTTTTTGTCCCATGAGGTCGAAGAGTCAGAAGGTCTTCCACACGCGATTCCTATCGATCAAGGAATTTATGCGTATCAACTAGGGGAAGAGGGAGCAAGCCGTCCCTTTTCAATTGCCCTTTGCCGGAAGTCACTATTCGAGTCGCTTGAAGGGATTAATGATTTATCTGCTTTCCGCAAATTGTGGGAGCGCAAACTCACTCCTGCGGCTGTCGCTCTTTTCTACGAAGAAAAGAAGATAGTTCCTATTGTTGCCCTTCAGGATCCCAGCCTCTCTCAAAAGAAGGAGTGGGGACATAAGTTCATTGAAGGATATAAAATTGATCTTCCCTCTTTAACCTGCGAGCTTGAAGAGGCTCAGAAAGGAGAGCTCCCCCTCATCAAAAGAGATCGCCGAAGAGTTACCGCTCAAGCTGATTAATTCCTAAGGCAAGTTCGGTGCGGACCATTTGCTGAACGCCTCTGCCCCAAAGCTCATCCTCTTCAAGGAGTTCATACATTCTTTCGAGAAGTTCTTCTGTCCCAGGGAGAGTGAAGGTCGCAAATCCCTTAGCAATGTCGGGAATTCTCCATGAATCAATATAGGAAAACTTTGATAGGGGTTCTTGAGTTTTTTGCGGCATCGGGATATCGATTCCGAGTGCTTTCCCAAAATAGTGTCCAAAAGCCTTTCCTGCATCTTTTATTTCTTGATTAAGCAAATCATCAAGGGTGACTTGTGCATCTTCAATTGCCCGATCCATAAGATAATAGGTTTGATCAGGGCCGAAGATTTTGGCTGAGCCGATAAAGAGTTCTACAAGTTCTTTAACGCCGAGGCCTGGGCAATCATCAACAGTCTTTTTGAAGAAGGTTAGAGCTTCTTCTCGATTGAATTGAGGGTCTTCTGCACGGACCTCTGCAATATCTATCCATGAACAAAGACTTTGGTAGTCGTCTTCAATTTTTTCCTGAATTTTTATTGCGGCATCGATGTTCACAGGAGCAATCGCTGAGACAAGGTAGCGAAGATCTTCATCTTCAAGTTCTTCCGATTGCATAGCGCGTTCAAGATCAGCTTCAAAAGCCGAGGAAAGAAAGGGCGCATGCGCTTCAATGGCAAGAAGTTTGATTAAAAATTCAGATCCATTATTTTCTGCGATTGAGCGACTGAAAGATAGTGAGTCAAATGCCAAAGGGCTAGCAATTTTTGCTTCGCACTCTAGAAGTCTAAGCTGCTTTTCTGGAGTCCATGGGTATTGATAACGTGTCTTTAATTCCATCTCATGCGCTTGGGCAACGCGCTCATTTGCATTAGGGAACTCCATCCGAATTTCCAATTCTGCAAGGAGAATAAGGTCCCCAACAGACCGTTTCCAGCGTTGATTTAAAAGTGTGTGATGGATTTCGCGGTAGAAACCCTGCAAAATAGAGGTATCTCCACTCGAAAAGAGGTTGTCGATATGGGAGAATGTTTCTTGGGCATCATAGCTTTGAAATGTCTTAGCCGCAGCTTGGAGAGTTGCAAGGGCTTCTTCAGAGTCTTGATGCTTCGCAATGTGGAGATAGCCTAAGAGCTGGTCATTGGTATCCGTGATTTTTTCTAGATACTTCATTGCAAGATCTGGATGGGTTGGGGCGAGTTTTTCAACACAAATTAAGTAGGCGCTGTTTTGATAAAAATTGTATTTGAGATGCTCGCTAATAAGTGTTTGGATGCGCTCTATTCTTTCTGAGAAAGAGAGTTGGTTATTTAGCTCTCGAAGGTGTGGAGACGATGCTTTTGCGAGTGCCTCCTGTTCACGCATTCGGGAAAGTCCGGTGTTGGGCCCCCCCTGGAGAGGCATCGGGTGCTTGTCATGTTCTTGGGTCTCTTCAGAGTCCATGGTCATTGGAAAGTTTACGGCAAGCTCTCCTTCGATCGATTCGATTGATGTCATAACACGCTCCTCGCTTATATTTGACCGAACACGATCATTGAAACAGATTAAAGTGTCAACTTGAAATTAACACTCTAGCCAGTATATAACGGACGGGAAAATGCTATCAAAGAGGTGAAGAATGAAGAAGTGGTTGATATTAGGGGTTTGTTTATTAACGAGTGTTGTTTTTGCTGGGAGCTCTTACAATGATAAAGAGGCATTTAAAGCACTGCTCAATGGGGGAAAAACGGAAAAACTGAGCAGAAAGGTCGTTCAATTTTACGTATCCCATCCTAAGACCGCTGAATACTTTTATAAGGGGGGAGATGTGATCTCTTCAATACTAGAGGAGTATTGCACTCAGACAGAACAACTCATCCAAAGATATCCCGGGGCCCAATCATCATCCTTAGCAGAAGGAAGAGTTGCAAATGTCCGCAGTTTTTTGTCTAATCAAATCGCTTTAACAAAGGGAGGGATTTTTCTTTTCCTTGGTGTGTATTGTCTCGATGATTACAAAGATGCAAAAACTTGGAAGGATTTGTTAAGCACTCAGGAGGCAATTGCTTTCCATTACCTGAATCGCGCAAAGCTTAAAGCTGACTATAAAAAATGTGAATCGGCATTGATTAGTGGAGTGAATCCTCTTGAAGATGCAGAGAAAAAACTGATGACAATCATTAAGAGTTTTTTTAAGCGTTCTTCCGATCCCTTTTTCCACGATGTTCTCTTCTCTTTTGTTAAAGAGTGTGATACTCGAGAAGACATCCTCAAATTTCTCTCACCACTCCGCGATGAAACAACTTTCATTCCTGGGGAAGTTGTTACAGATGCCGAGGAGGCTTTTGCTGCTTTGAATGAAGAGATGTGGGACAAGCTACAGTTAGGGATCAAGGGGTTCTTCGGGAGCCCTGAAACCCTTGAGCGGTTTATTGACATCACATCGGATACCTTTGATATTCCATACCACCCCAGCCGGGCCTAGTACCCGAACCGCTTGTATTTTCAATTATACGATTGGGATGGGGTGAGGGAAATAAGATAGGGACGGCTTTGTGAGCGTCCATCGATAACTTTTTCCCCTGACTCCATGTGATATGCTGTCAGTTGGATTACAATCGCATGCGTTTGATCTTTCGGAGGACAAAAGTTCATGTATTCTATTTTGTCGCTAGAGTTGGGCAGGATATAAGGTTTAAGAGCATCGCTTAGGCTTGCGTTTTCTGGAAAGCCGCTTTTGAAGGGGAAGGTTGTGTCATCCAAGGGAATGTCTAATTGCCAGTGGTGGTATTTACAACAATCGTTGCACATATAAGTGCATGTCGCATCTTCTACCAGGATGTGCAACCTGGTAGCGGTTTCCGGAATGCCTTCCCAAGAAATTGGAGGCGACATTCCCATTTTTTCTGGATTGGAGCACGTATATTTCAGCGGGATATACTGGTCCCCAATTCCCGTCATATAAACTTTGAAGTCTGGACTGTAACTTTCTGTGGTTGTGCCGATGCAAAAAGTTGCGCTGCACTTTTTTTCGCATGCTGCGGCAAAAAGTACAATGAGAATCATGGTGAGTATCTTTATTGTCTTCATACTTTTGAGTCATACAAAATAGATAGTTTTTAGTCAAAAATTTAAGGAGAAAGGCTGAATTAGATAGTGTCGTTAACATCTAGCTGTAGGCAAGTGTGAGAGCGCGTGCTTGGTCAGCGATGTAGGGATCGGAACTTCGCTCTAGATGCGATGCTTGAGCAAGGCCCTGCCGTTTATAACCAAGAAGAAAAAGCGCTTTGGTTCTATTTAGAAGGGTAGGCTCATGTTTGGGGTCAAGGGAGAGAGCTTTTTCAAGGTAGTTTAGGGCGGAGAGGTTGTTGCCTACTTGAAGGTAGATGCCTCCAAGGGTTTGAAAGTCGTAAACATTTTCTTCGGGAAGGATCGCTAAGACTTCAAAAAACTTTAGGGCGTGTTCATAATGCCCCTGTTTGGCAAAAGAGTATCCAGCAAAGCGAATGTCCTCAATCTGATCTTTATTCCATCCTAGAAGTTCAATCCAATTTGTGTCCATCGCACCTATCCTTTTGAGTACTGATTGCGTCGTGAATTGATATGAATAAGTAGAGTGTCGAGAACTTGAAGGTAATCAAGAAGGGCAATAAGGGTTTTGGATTCCCGAAGTTCCTCTTCCTCTTCTTTCTCATCTTCCCATTCATATTCCGATCCCTTTCCTTCTTGGCGTCTTTGGACACGAGCCTTTTGGGAATTTTCCACCTTATCGCGAATCTTCTGCATCTGAGCAGAAAGGAACTCATGGCTGCCAAGTGATGGGATGATTTGGAAAGTGAAGAGGCGCATCTTTTGAAGGTTAAACCCTGCAGGAGAATAGATGAGTGCCCATGGAGCAAACCGACTAGCAGTCTGAAAGAGGGTATCGAACTCGCTTCTGTAAAAGGGCTGAGCAACGTCAATTTGTGTGCTTCGAGAAACAAAAGGGGCCTCTTTTGAGAGAGTTTTGTCAAGGTAGGCCTGATCTTGTGCCCAGCGGATAGAGGAGTTCAATCCAAGATTATCTACTGTTTTAGCGTCTACCATTTATGCCTTCTAGTAAGTGTTTCTCCTATTTATACCGATCTCCGATTTTTTTCGGTACAACCAAAAAGCGTGAACAACTTTTCCACAGATTTCCACTAGTCTTTTCTTGTTTGTTTTAAGTAAGTTAAAAGTCATTTTTGTATTTTTGAACAACGCTTTTAGACAAAAACATTGCTCATTTTCAAAACCGATGATAGGATGTGGAAATAAGTGGAAAAATTAACAACTTAAACATATGAAAAACTTCTTCTTTAACGGATCTACCCACTCTAAGCTTGATGATAAGAACCGCTTTGTTCTTCCTCAGCAGATGCGCTACGGGCTTGTGGAAAATGGAGAGCTCGAGTTCACCATTGCTCTTGGCCTTGGGGGATCTCTTGCAATTTATAAGAGAAGTGACATTGAGAAAATTGTTAAAAAATTCCAGTCAAAGCAACATGTAGCCAAGTATCAGAAGTTTTTTACGCTCTTCTTTTCCACGCTTCACCACGCTACATGTGACAAACTAGGACGCGTTGTCCTTCCTCCCATTTTGAAAAAAGCTGCAAATATTAAAAGTGAAATCGTTATTGCAGGTGTTCTCAACAAAATTGAGATCTGGCCGAAAGAGAAATATGAGTACGATTTGGAGAGTTTTTTGGGCGGAAAAGATGGAGATTTAGCGCAGATGACCGAGGAAGCCTTTGCTCTTCTAGATGAAAGGGATGAAGGAGGGGTGTTGAGTCCTGATCAGCAAGAAGAATACGAGCAGATATAATAGCGGATAGTTTCATGAAACACATTCCGGTTATGCTTACTGAAAGTTTGGAAATTTTTAAGGACCAAAAGCTCAAGACCTTTTTCGATGGAACGCTAGGCGCAGCGGGGTTTGCAAAAGCGCTGCTTGAAGCGCATCCTGAGATTGAAACCTATTATGGCTGCGACCAGGATGAAAATGCTTTAGCGCTCGCAAAAGAGAATTTAAAGGATTTTGAAGGGAAGGTGACTTTTGTCCATTCGAATTTTAGTCGATTGGAAGAGGAGCTTAGAGGGCGGGGAGTTGAAAAGTTAGACGGTTTTTTTTTGACTTGGGAGTGTCATCAATGCAGTTAGATGAAGAAAAAAGAGGTTTTAGTTTCCTTAGGGAAGGTCCCTTAGACATGCGGATGGATCCTTCGACTGGTATAACGGCAAAAGAGATTGTTAATAAGTGGTCTGAGAAAGATTTAGCAAACTTATTTCGCGAATATGGAGAAGAGAGACGATGGCGTCAAGCAGCGCGTGCAATTGTAGAGGCGCGAAGAAAAAAACCTATTGAAACCACGATAGAACTCGCTGAAATCTTATCGCAGTCGATTGGCCGCAGTAAGAAAAAGCTTCACCCTGCAACCCTTGTTTTCCAAGCCCTTAGAATCTGTGTCAATCGAGAACTCGATTCGGTCGAAGAAGGGGTGAAAAGTGCCATTCAGATCCTTGCTCCGGGGGGGCGTATTGGTGTCCTTGCCTTTCATAGACTTGAAGACCGGATTGTGAAGAACCTTTTCCGCACAGCATCTAAACCTATTAAGAAAATGATCGAAATGAAAGAAACTCACATCTATCCCATGCTGAAACTACTGACTAAGAAGCCGCTTATTCCTACATTTCAAGAGAGCCGTACAAACCGGCGTGCCCGAAGCGCAAAACTTCGAGTCGCGGAACGGATCTAAATATGTTGTGGGGACGATAGGTGAATCGAGGTTTACTATTCCGTCTTCTCATTTGTATCTTTGCTCTTGGGGGATTTCTTTATACATACATTGATAAGCAAAATGATCTGACAGAACTCAAGATGGAGATTCCGGAGCTTGCAAAGCAACTGAGGAGTCTTGAGGAAGAAAATGATCAGTTATGTCTAGAAATTGAACGTTTGGAAAATCCAAGTCGTCTTATTGAGCTCTTGAGGGAAAAGGAGTATTCCCATTTGCACTATCCGTATGTGAATGAAGTGGTGGTTCTTAAGTGAAAGAAGTTGATGCAAAAGACCTCCGTCGCCTCCTAGCATTGTCCATTGGAATGCTCGTTCTCTTTTGTTTCATCATCTTGCAGTTTTATAAACTGCAAATAATAGAGGGAAATAAATGGGCGCGCCAAGCACGGGCCCAACATCAATTTTCGGTAACAGAGCCTTTTAAAAGGGGGCGTTTTTTTGCGAATAATACTCTTAAAGAAGGGCATATTGAAACTGCTCAACCTCTTGTTTTCGATGTAAAAAGATATCATCTTTTCATAGATCCCATTGCTATCTATCCAGGAGTAAGAGACGAAATTTCAGATAAAATTAGTGAGCTTCTTTCTCTTGATTGGAAAGAAAAAAATGAGATCCGTCCGCACTTTGAAAAACATTGCCGCAGTCGCCGATTAAAGATGTGGATCACCGAGAAAGATAAAGAACTTTTATCAGCCTGGTGGCGCCCCTTTGCTCGGTGGAAGAAAATCCCTCGAAATGCCCTTTACTTTGAAGAGGACTACAAACGAGCCTACCCTTATGGAAAATTGCTGGGACCGGTTCTTCATACCGTGCAAGATAATCGAGATCTGGAAAGCCATCAAGCCATTCCTACAGGTGGACTTGAGCTGACCTTTGACCCGTATCTTCAAGGGAAGCCAGGAAAACGACTTCTCCTTCGCTCACCCAGTAATTCGATGGAAGAGGGGCTCCTTGTCACTGAACCTGAAGATGGCGCCGATGTCTACCTCACGATTAATCATTATATACAGGCAATTGCCGAGGAAGAGGTGGAACGTGCTGTCAAATCATCAGGTGCCAGGAGTGGATGGGCAGTTATGATGAATCCCAATACTGGGGAAATCTATGCCTTAGCACAATACCCTTTCTTCGATCTCTCGGACTACCGTAGTTATTACAATGATCCTGATAAAACAGATGCTACAAAAGTTTCAGCGATTACCGATTGTTTTGAATTGGGATCGACAATGAAGCCGATTACGATTGCCATTGCAATGCTTGCGAATGAAGAACTGATCAGGCAAGGGAAAGAGCCTATCTTTGATCCAAAGGATATGATTCCTGTAAGTGATGGTAATTTTCCTGGAAGGAAAAATCCCATCAGAGACGTTGGGAATCATCGCTATCTTAATATGTATTTAGCGATTCAAAAATCTTCAAACATCTATTGTGCTAAGCTCGTTCAAAGAATTGTTGCCACTCTTGGGGATCAGTGGTACCGCCAGAAACTCGAAGAGGTGTTTGGCTTTGGGATTTCCACAGATATTGAGCTTCCATGCGAAAGTTCGGGTCTTCTTCCTCGTATCGATCAGACATTCCTCTGGTCAAAGATTACTCCCTATTCTCTTTCATTTGGATACAACATGCTTAGTAACACTATGCAGCTTCTGCGCGCCTATGCTATTCTGACCAATGGAGGGTATTCTGTGAAACCTACCCTGGTAAAGAAAATTGTGAAGGGTGGAGAGGAGATTTATACCCATAAAATGGAGAGAGGAGAGCAACTTTTAAATCCTCGGATTAGCCGAGAAATCATCTATGCGTTAAAATCTGTGACGAAACCTGGAGGAGGGGGCTGGCGTGCCAACATTCCAGGGCATACCGAAGCAGGAAAATCAGGAACGACGGAGAAGATTGTTAACGGAACTTACTCAAAAAAACATCATTACTCTAGTTTTGTAGGGTTTACGCCAGCTTTTGATCCTCAATTTCTTCTTTATGTAGCGATTGATGAACCTGAATACCGTTACCTCCCTGGGATTGGAAAAACTTACTTTGGTGGGAGGTGCGCAGCCCCTGCCTTTAAGAGTATTATGGAAAAGACCTACAAATATTTGGGGATTCCTCCCGATGACCCTTATGGATTTCCAAAGGGGCATCCCGATGCTGACCCAGATCAAGCAGACTGGAGCCGCGAAGTGCAGGTTCTCAAAGAACTCTATAAAAATTGGAACGAATGAAACTTAAGAAGCTACTCAAGGATCTTGATGTTGATGTTAAAGGGAGTCGCGAAATTGAGGTGACGGGGATTTCTTCTCATTCACAATTTATTTCCCCTGGAAGTTTGTTTATTGCAAAACGAGGAGGGACCTTTGATGGAACAGAATTTATTCCCAAGGCGATAGAAACGGGAGCTGTTGCTGTTCTTACAGATTTTTATAATCCCTTCTTGCAAGGGATCGTTCAAGTTGTGACTCCCAATGTGGCTAAGATGGAAGCTCTCTTGGCAAAGCGTTACTATGGAACGGAGAATAGCCCTCTTTTTTTAATCGGAATTACTGGAACAAATGGGAAAACGACAACGGCATATTTGATTCATCACCTTCTTCCGAAGTGTGGACTGATGGGAACGATTGAAACGATCATCGGAAAGCAGCGGTTTCCCTCGCCATTGACGACGGCTGATGTCGTGACAAATCATAAAGTTTTAAAAGAAATGGCAGAAGAAGGACTTCATGCTGCTGTAATGGAGGCGACTTCTCACGCTCTTGATCAAAATCGTGTGGAAGGAGTGAGGTTTGATGTGGGGGTCTTTACGAACTTCTCTCAAGATCATCTCGATTACCACAAATCAATGGATGCTTATCTAAACGCGAAGCTGAAATTGTTTGATCAATCAAAACTGGCAATTTATAATCGAGACGATCCTGCCGCTGAAAAGTTTGGAGAAGGGATGACATATGCGATCGATGCCCTAGCTGATCTCAAGGCAGAAAACATCTCCATTTCACTTGAGGGGACAACCTTTGACCTGCTCTATAAAAATCGGGTCACTAAGGTTTCATCTCCTCTCATTGGGCGGTATAATGTTTACAATGTTTTAGCTGCATTTGCTGTCCTCTTATCAAAGGGGGAGTCTCTTGCTACAATGAAGAAAAAGCTTACGATTTTTCCAGGAATTCCGGGGCGGCTTGAGAGAATTGAAAATCCTCAAGGGATCCATCTCTTTGTTGATTTTGCCCATACTCCCGAGGCGCTTGTGAAGGTACTCGAAACGCTTGAGAGCGTCAAAAAAGGAAAAATCATCACAATCTTTGGATGTGGAGGTGAGAGGGATCAGGGAAAACGCCGTTTAATGGCCGAGGCTGCAGAAAAATATTCCGACCAAGTCATTGTGACCTCTGATAACCCTAGGGGAGAAGACCCTTTGGAAATTTGCAATGAAATTGCAAAGGGGCTCAAACGAGAGGCACTTATTGAAGTGGACAGGCGAGCAGCCATTGAACGAGGCATCTTTATGGCAGAGGAAAATGATACGGTTCTTATTGCTGGAAGGGGGCATGAGCCCTTTCAGAAAATTGGGGGAAGAAGAATTCCTTTTGACGATAGACAAGTGGCTTATGAAATTTCTCATTTGACGCTAGATAAGAAAGACTGTTAAACTCAGCGCTATGTTTAAATTTTTATTCCTTTGCATTTCAATCGCTGCTTCTTGTGCGCTCCCTGTGCAAGTCGATCAGGAGATGTATGCAGCCGCATCAACCGCAAAGCCTTCTCAAGAAAAGCAGTTAATCGTAATTGATGCAGGTCACGGCGGGGATGACATTGGGGCGCAGGTAAAAAACATCAAAGAAAAGGCGCTAGCACTTCAAACAGCCACACTTGTAAAAAGGTATCTTCATGAGAAAGGGTATCGCGTTATTTTGACTCGAAGCCGAGATGTTTTCCTTCCGCTCAAAAAACGAACCGCAATCGCAAACGATACGAAAAGCAAACTTTTTGTTAGCATTCACTTTAATGCCTACAAATCCACCCAGCCTCATGGGATTGAAATCTACTATTATAACAGAGGATCGAAATGGCGACAGACTGCTTCAAAGAAGCTTGCTGATACTATTCTTCATGGGATGATCGAGGCTACGGGTGCGAAAAACCGTGGGGTAAAATATGGAAACTTTCATGTCATTCGGGAAACCTATATGCCAGCAATACTCATTGAGGGAGGCTTTATTACCAATCCCAAAGAACATGCTAATCTCTCTGACAAAGGATACGTTGAGAAGATGGCTAAGTCTATTGCTGTTGGCATCGAGCAATATCTGAAAAAAGCTTAAAAAATAAAGAGGAAAGTGAGAGATAGTCGATCAAATCGGTACCATTTTAAATTAAATCGACTATAAAGGGGAAAAATGTCCTCGGCGTGATTTGAACACGCGGCCTGTTGCTTAGGAGGCAACTGCTCTATCCAGCTGAGCTACGAGGACTGAAGAGGCCAAGATTGTAACGCAACGGAGTGATAAGCTCAAGAATTTGGAGGTTAAAGTGCCAGGGAATGCAGATATCGGACTAATTGGACTCGCTGTCATGGGACAAAACTTGGTCCTCAACATGAACGACCATGGTTACAGGGTTGCTGTTTTTAACCGCACAACGTCTAAAGTCGACGCCTTCCTAGAAGGCCCTGCTAAAGGGACAGAGGTTGTGGGGACTCATACGCTCAAAGAATTGGTTGCCTCATTGAAACGCCCGCGGAAAGTGATGATGATGATCCGCGCTGGGTCCTCAGTCGATGATACGATTAATGAGCTTGCGCCTCTTCTAGAAAAAGGGGACATCATTATCGATGGAGGGAATAGTCATTTCCCTGATAGTGAGCGTCGTTTTAAGGAGCTGAAAGAAAAAGGGATCCTGTTTATTGGGACCGGAATCTCAGGTGGAGAGGAAGGAGCTCGCAATGGTCCTTCAATTATGCCTGGAGGAAACCCTGATGCCTGGCCTGAGGTTAAACCTATTTTTCAGGCCATTGCTGCCAAATCTGAAGACGGGGAGCCTTGTTGCGATTGGGTAGGAGAAGGTGGTGCAGGTCACTATGTCAAGATGGTCCATAATGGAATCGAATATGGGGATATGCAAATCATTTGCGAGGCGTATGAACTTCTCTCTGCAAAACTTGGCCTCAATGCTGATGAACTCTCAAAAGTGTTTGCTGAGTGGAACAAAGGTGAACTCAATAGTTATTTGATTGAGATCACTAGTCAAATCTTTGCCTACAAAGAAAAAGAAGGGAATGCCCTTGTTGAGAGTATCCTTGATGTCGCGGGGCAAAAAGGTACAGGAAAATGGACCGGAATCAGTGCTCTTGATATGGGGATGCCTCTCACTCTTATTGGCGAGGCAGTTTTTGCGCGGTGCCTTTCAGCCCTTAAAGAAGAGCGGATTGAATTGAGCAAACTTTTTGAAGGGCCAGGCAAAGACTTTAAAGGCGATAAAAAGCAGATGATCGAAGATATCAAGCAAGCTCTTTATGCCTCAAAAATTATTAGCTATGTGCAAGGGTTTATGTTGATGCGCGCAGCTGCAACTGAGTTTAAGTGGAACCTTAATTATGGATCCATAGCTCTCATGTGGAGAGGTGGTTGTATCATCCGTAGTCGTTTCTTAGGTAAGATTAAGAAAGCTTTTGATAAAACAAAGGACCTCAGAAGTCTTCTTCTCGATGACTTTTTTAGAGAAGAAATCTTAAAGGCAGAACAAGGTTGGCGTCGGGTGGTGTCTCATGCCGCAGAGTTTGGTGTTCCTGCCCCTTGCTTTAGTACATCTCTTTCGTTCTTTGATGGATACCGTTCAAGCCGCCTTCCTGCAAATCTTTTGCAGGCGCAGCGTGATTTCTTTGGTGCTCATACTTATGAAAGAGTGGATCAGCCCCGTGGACAGTTTTTCCACACGAATTGGACAGGAACCGGTGGTGATGTGAGTTCTTCGACTTACAATGCTTAAAATTAGATAGTGTCGTCATTAATCTGTAAGTTCGTTATAGTTGAGGACGAAACCAGGTTTGAGCCTTTCCACCTGGTGGACCGCTGATTCGAAGTCCTCATGGTCGTGGGAGTGAGCATATTGATCTACTTTTTCGTGGATCTCGTCATAGATCTCATGCATTTTTCGGGCCTGTTTTTTTTGTGGGGCAGAGAGCTCTAGATCATCGACCTGCTTAAGTTCGTCTTCCATTTCATCAAGAGTACCGTTAAGCTGCTCAAGCCCTTGTTCATAACAGATTTCATTGTAATTCAAGACAAAAGCAGGCTGAAGAGCTTCGAGTTCACGGCAGATATTATTAAAGTCTCCATGTTCCTGCGTTTTTGCGTAGACATCGACCATTTCTTCTAACTTCTTGTATATCCGCTTCATATATCTAGCGAGCTTTTTTTTGCCCCCTTTTAGGTTCATCTCTTCTACTTCATCCATTTCTTCTTTCATCTCTTGCAAGTGAGAGTTGATCATTTTCATGGCTTCTTCATAATCAATATCTTGGTGCATTTTCCCCTCTAAAGCGTAGCGCTCCCCCTAAGGCTATTTTACGCTTAGGGGGAGATTTTTGGCTAGTCCCGCTCGCGCCGGCATAGGTTCAAGCTTGAATGGAGAAGAGTGGTTTAGAAGGGAGCACGCGGCCTATTGTAATCGCTTTCTCATGCTTTTTCCCTTTTAGGCTCCATTGAAGCAGAACAATGTTTTCGTGAGGGGTTAAAAACACGGGAGACCTTCCAATTCCACTTCCTTTGGGATAGCGCGTATCTTGTTTGCTGTGAGGAATACGTGTCGAATCAATGATTATAAACTGATAGGTATCCCCTATTTTTTCGAGAACTTGATCGACAATCATGATATGTGTACCTGTGCTTTTTTTACTAAAATCCGCATCCTTTGGTGGGTGAAAGTTAGGGGGTAGATAAACCAGAATGTCTCCTGGAATAATATCGCTGAGAGCTTCCACTGTCTGCCATTCAGATAGAGGAAGGTGGGTGAGTGCAGATGTGTAGTTAAAGGGGCAGGGTTGTCCATCACTTGATGGAGGAATTGCCTTTACAAGAACATGATTCATCGCCCAAACTAATTGCTCGTATGCCTCAGGGTGACACACCTCTATGCAGTGATTTACAAAACCATAGCAATTGAATTGATATGATAGAACCCTGTCTTCTTCAATCTTGATATTCTTTGAGGAATAGGTCGACTGGCTACGCTTAGTAATCACTGAATGAAAGAGATGGGACGCGTGAAGGTGGAGTTTTGAGTGATAAACCCTAGAAGAGGGTAAAAAGGTGCTTAAGGTGCTTGATTTTTGTTGAACGCGAGACTCAGTAGGTAGTAGAGATCCTACGACATTTTCAAATCCTTTGGATAGGCTTGAAAAAGCTATAGTAGCGGTTTTTCTAATAATACTAGCGAATATTGACTCCTTTGGTTGGCTTGGGTAAGCATTTATTCTTCTGCTTTCAAGACTGCCATGAAAGCGGATTGAGGGATGGTAACTTTACCAATCTCTTTCATTTTTTTCTTTCCTTTCTTTTGTTTTTCCCAGAGTTTGCGTTTTCTGGTGATGTCTCCGCCATAACACTTGGCGGTTACATTCTTTGAAAGGGCAGAGAGCGTTTCTCGTGCAATAATTTTCCCACCAATTGCAGCTTGAATGGGGACTTTAAATTGTTGACGTGGGATCACATCTCTAAGTTTTTTACAAATGGCTCGTCCCTTTGCCTCAGCTTTAGTGGTGTGGACGAGACAAGAGAAAGCATCTACAACTTCGTCGTTGACTTTGATTTCTAACTTTATTACGGAACCAACGTCATATCGATCAAACTCATAATCAAAAGAGCCATAGCCGCGGGTTACCGACTTGAGCTTGTCATTGAAATCTGTAATGATCTCATTCATTGGAAAGCGGAAAGTAAGGAGAAGTCGGTTTCCTCCCATTGACTCAGTTTTATCGAGTATGCCTCTTTTCTCTGTTCCGAGAGCCATGATAGGTCCTAAAAAATCAGAAGGGGTCATGATATGGGAGACAACCCAAGGCTCTTCCACAAAGTCAATAATTGCCGGATCGGGATAATGGGCCGGGTTGTCGATTTTCTTCTCTTCCCCATTTGAAAGGGTTACTTTATAAACGACACTCGGCGCGGTTGTAATGATATCAAGATCAAACTCTCTTTGGAGACGCTCAAACGTAATCTCTAAATGAAGAAGACCGAGAAAGCCGCATCGGAAGCCAAAGCCAAGAGCCAGACTGCTCTCTTGTTCGACGTGCAGGGCCGAATCATTAAGCTGCAATTTTACAAGCGCGTCGCGGAGGTTTTCAAATTCTGAGGTGTCAATTGGATAAATTCCCGCAAAAACGACGGGCTTGATGAGTTTAAATCCTGGAAGAGGCTCTGAAGCCCCCAAGCGAAAAGAAGTAACTGTATCCCCAACTTTCACATCAGAGGTTTTCCGAATGTTTGCAATAAGATATCCCACTTCTCCAGGACGGAGGATATCAATGGGCTTTGCATTAGGAGAGAAAACGCCGACCTCAAGAACTTCAAAGCTCTTATCCGTGGCCATTAATTTAATTTGGGTTCCCTTTTTAATCTCTCCGCTGATAAGCCGGACATAGACCATCACTCCTCGGTATGGATCGTAGTGGGAATCAAAAACGAGAGCGCGGAGTACTTCATCTTCAGGAGGTTTTGGTGGTGGGGTGTCCGTGATGATTCTTTCTAAGATGTCACCAATCCCTTCCCCTGTTTTTGCTGAGCAGAGGATTGCATTTTGCGCTTCTAAGCCAATGATCTCTTCAATCTGAGTCTTTGCTTCTTCAGGATCTGCAGCAGGAAGGTCAATCTTATTCAATACGGGGAGAATTTCTAGATCTCGCTCGATTGCTAAGTGAACATTCGCTAAGGTCTGTGCTTGCACGCCCTGCGCTGCATCAACAATGAGAAGGGCTCCTTCACATGCTGACAAAGAGCGCGAGACTTCATATGAAAAATCAACGTGACCAGGGGTATCAATAAAATTAAATTGGTAAGTGTTTCCATCTTTTGCCTCATAATACATCGTGACTGGATGGGCCTTGATCGTAATCCCACGTTCCCGTTCTAGGTCCATGTCGTCAAGGAGCTGCTCCTGCATTTCTCGCTCAGGCACCGTACCGGTTACCTGCAGTAGACGATCAGAAATCGTCGATTTGCCATGGTCGATGTGAGCAATGATTGAGAAGTTGCGGATATATTTCGGATCGTATTGGAATGCCATAGGCTCAATAGTAGCGTATTTCTTCAAAAAACTAAAGTCTCAAAGCACTGACCTATAATAAATACATTTCTTTACTCAATCGTATTGAGAATAAATTTGTGTTGGCCTAACCTCATGAAATGCGTATTTTACTTACTGGAGCCAATGGCTACATAGGAACAAGACTTCTTTTCAAACTGGTCGAACAAGGTCATGAGGTGGTTGCGGTTGCTCGTAGGCCAGATAGTGTGAAACTTCCACAGAAGTATAAAAAGCAGGTGACTGTTATCCCAGGTGATTTATTGAAACACGAGAGTCTCACTTCGATTCCTGAAGATATTGACGTTGCGTATTATCTGGTACATTCAATGGGAAAGCGCTATGAAGACTTTGAAAGACTTGATAAGAAAGCTGCTGAAAACTTTATATCTTGCATGAATCGGACCTCGTGCCAACAAATTATTTACTTGACGGGGCTGATTTCGGATAAGGCGTCGCTATCAAGGCATCTTAGCTCGCGCTTTGAAGTTGAAAATATTCTCCGGACTGCTAAAGCACCATTAACTGCGCTGCGAGCGGGGATTATTATTGGCTCGGGAAGCGCTTCCTTTGAAATTATTCGTGATCTTGTTGAAAAGTTACCCATCATGGTTGCACCAAAATGGGTACAGTCCAAGTGCCAACCTATCGCAATTCCTGATGTTTTATTTTATTTGACGAGTGTTTTAAAGAATGAGGAATGTTTAGGGCAAATTTTTGATATTGGAGGGCCGGACGTGCTCTCTTATAAAGACATGTTAAAAGGGTACGCCAAGAAGCGAAAGCTTTTTCGTTTGATTATAACTGTTCCTATCCTTACCCCACGCCTTTCGTCCTACTGGCTTATTCTAATTACAGCGACAAATTATTACCTTGCACGGGCTCTTATTGAAAGCGTGAAGAATGATGCGGTTTGTCATGATCACCGTATTATCAAAGTGTTACCCCATCGTTGCCTGACCTACCAAGAAGCTCTGGACAGAACCTTTGAAAAAATTGAGAGTGATTCAGTAGTCTCGACATGGAAAGACTCTTGGTCTTCTAGCGGTCACACAGAAATTTCAGCAGAAGATTTTGCAGTTCCCCGACATGGATGTTTATCAATGGGTGCCCAATTGATTTTTAAAAAGGATCCCGACGCTTTATTTGAAGAGGTTCTAAAATTAGGAGACAGTAAAGGATGGTGCTTTATGAACTGGGCTTGGAGAATCCGGGGGTTAATAGATCTCCTATTAGGAGGGGTTGGTCTAAGAAAAGGAAGGCGGAGCAAAAAAAAACTCAAGGTAGGAGATGTGATCGACTTTTGGAGGGTTCTTTATGTCAGCGAAGAAGAGAGAAGGCTTGTGCTACTAGCAGAGATGAAGCTACCGGGAGAAGCTTGGCTTGAGTTCACAATTATACCTAAAAACAATGGGTACGAATTAAAACAAAATGCTATTTTTCGTCCTCGAGGAGTTTTTGGGCGTATTTATTGGTATTCATTTTATCCTATTCATCTCATTATGTTTCCAGGGATGCTCAGGCGACTTGTTAAAGGCGTCTTATGAACCTATCTCACGATTCTAAACACCACCCTATTGAGCCTTTTTTCCCAGAATCTGAGGTTTCTTTTTACCCTACTTCATTAAGTATGGTGTGCAAAGAAACCTCAGATTCTGAAAAAAAATACTTCAAAATTCTGGAATTTTTAATAGTGAGATAGGTTCATGATCCGCTTAGGCCTTTGTTGCATCTTTTCTTCTCAGCCTATTAAATTTCGCACGACAACGGCTACATACCTTAAGCGCATTGATCATCCTTATGAGTATTTAGCAGAAATCATTTCTCACAACCTAGATTCTCTTAAGGCAGCGCTTGAGTACTGTGTGAGTGTCGGGATAGGGTGTTTTCGTCTTTCAAGTCAATTTTTCCCACTTTGTTCTCATCCTGATTGGAAGTATCAACTTTCTTCCCTTCCTCGCCATGATGAACTAAAGGAAAAAGTTGAGCGTTGCAGATTATACAAAGATGCTGAGGACTTGCGCTTAACTCTCCACCCTGATCAGTTTGTGGTTTTAAATTCTCCAAGGCCAGAAGTTGTTCAAAGTGCTATTGATGAGCTTGAATATCATGCTCACTTGGCAGACCTACTAGGAATCGATGTGATTAATATCCACGGTGGAGGGGTTTATGGGAACAAAGCAGAAGCTCTTGAGCGTTTTCAAAAGCACTATCAGAGGTTGCCTCCTCATGTTCAATCCCGGCTTACATTGGAGAATGATGATAAGTGTTATACTCCCCAAGACCTTCTTCCTTTATGTGAAAAAAATGAGATTCCCTTTGTCTACGATGTGCATCATCATCGTTGTTTAAAAGACGAGCTAACGATCGAGCAAGCAACAAAAGGAGCGCTATCCACCTGGAACCGTGAACCACTTTTTCATATTTCAAGCCCCATAGAGGGTTGGGAGGGCCCTAAACCCCAGCGCCATCACGATTATATCTCAATAGAAGACTTTCCTGTTGAATGGGAGTCTTTGCAAGATGTGACAGTCGAAGTTGAGGCAAAGGCCAAAGAACTTGCCGTTAAAAAACTTAAAAAAGATTTAACTTTACAGGGAATCCCTGTCTGACCTTCTAGTGAGAAAGAAAATCGATAAGATGGCGAAAGCTGCGATTGCAACAAGAAGCCACATAGCGCCTCGATAACCGTACATGAAGGATGTTGAGAAAGCTTTGAGGATCTTTGCATGCATTAGAGAGCTCATATGGCTGAGGTAGGCTTGGAGCTCCTCAAAAGAGGAAAGAAGGGAGCGGATTTTATCTTGCGTGGTGGGTGAGAGTTGAACACCTTCTTTGTTCAGTTCGAAGGAAAGCTTTGATTTTTCCATTGTACGAATAATCGCTCCGACAAGGGACAGTCCAACCGTTCCCCCAATTTCCTGAACTGTTGCAAGAGCTCCTGTGGCAACGCCCACATAATTGCGAGGAATGGTTGAAATTCCGAGCGAAGCAGAAGGGCCGAAAGTCGCCCCTGCGCCTACCCCGAAAAACACCAGTGCGATAAGAATCATTGGGATGTGCCTAGAATCGGTAAAAAATGTCATAATCAACACTCCAATCAAAACAAGAAAAAATCCTAAGATAACTAGGTTCTTTTTTTCAAATCTGTCTGAAATCATTCCAACATAGTGAGAAGTCATAGCAAACGGGGCTGAAATGGCCAAAATAAACATCCCTGATACAAAGGGGGAGTAATCCAAGATAGTTTGCAGATAAAGAGGAATGGAGAAAAAGACCCCCCAAAAGAGGAAGATAACAGAAAAATTCCCGATGCAGGCTGCAAAAAAGTTCTTCTTTTTGAAGAATTCAAACTGAATCAAAGGGGATGAAACCCGGTGTTCCACAAAATAGAATAGAGGGAGGCAAATAATAGATAACGCAAATATTCCTAAAATAATTGGGCTGCTCCAACCCCACTCAGGACCTTGGATGACTCCCATAATCAGAGCGCCTATTCCAACAATCAATAGGAGCAGTCCCGGAATATCTATTTTTGTGTTTTGCTCTTCATTCTTGAATTCCTGCACAAATACTTTCACCATAATCCAACTGATAAAGAGAAAGGGAATATTAAAGTAAAAGATCCAATGCCAGGAAGCTATTGCAATAATGACGCCTCCAAGTACAGGTCCAAGTGCTAAACCAATCCCTACAATCGCAGTCCAAACTCCGAGGGCCTTTCCATGCTGGTCCTCTGGGAAAACGTGAGTGATGAGAGATTGAGATGTCGTAATGACCATGGCATTAGAAAGACCTTGAAAAGAACGGAAAGCAATAAGCCATCCGGCCGTAGGGGAAAGGGCTGCTCCAACAGAACTCAAAGCGCAAATGACAAGCCCAATGATAAAAAACTTGCGTCTTCCATAGGCATCCGCAAAACGTCCCATAGTGACCATTGTTGAAGCCATTGCTAGGCCGAAAGCATTGACCATCCATTGAAGTTCACCGAGTGATGCTCCTAGATCGCGTTGAATACTTGGAAGGGCGTTGTTGACAATGGACCAATCCATTGCAACGACAAAAATTCCAAGGCAGATTCCCAGACTGGGCCAAAATGTCTTCATTTTCTAGTGCATAGCGCATCGGATGAATTCTTGCAAAAAAAAGCTCTCCGCTAAGGAGCAAGGACACCGTCTAATTCAGATACTTATTATCTTTTAACACATGGTAGCTTGCAAATCCAGAAATCGTACCGACATAAACGACAGAGACTTTCATCATTAGGCCATGGCTATGATTAATATGGCAGCAAAACAAGATAGTTGCAGAGATAAGTGAAATTCTAGGATCTATTTCTAGACCAAAAACTTTAGGAACAATATCTAGACAACCAGATGCTTCTAATTGTTTTTGTTCATCAATTTTTTCAGAGAATTTTTCATATCCTTTGATCTTTAGAGATCTGCCGAATGTTTCAGCAGAAAGTCCTAAAACGGCCGATGAGAAAAAGTACTTTGGGCACTTGAATACCGATAGCGATAGGATCAAAACCATCGAAAGAATTCTTACATCGTTGTAGCTTTTTAACAGCTCAGGATTTGGTTTAAGTGTGTGTCCGTGACAAGGATGGCAAAGTTCCATGAGTTCTCCTTTGTGTTCAATTTGGAAAAAAAAAGCCCTCCGGTGAGGGAGGGCTTTCGAAAAGATATTAAGTCTTCTCTTAAGTATTTGCGGTTTCCGCAGGAGCTTCCACTTTTGCAGCGGGCTCCGCTTCTTCCAATTCTTTCGCTTCTTCGGCAGCTTGTTCCGCATCTTTCTGAGAAGTAAGAGTGAGAAAGCGCTTGTTTAGAGAGCGAGCTGCGACGATCCATACAAAGATGATCCCTAGGAGAATAACCGCAACGAAAGGTGCGATGACTCCTACAACTGCTGTGTTAAGGGCAAGGAAAAGACCTTGTTGGATCAAAGACCCACCAGACTTTCCAAGACGGGCGCCGACAACGTCGATCGCCGCTTTACCTTTAACTTTCTCTTCCTGTCCAAGGGGAATGTAAGCCATTTCCTTGGTTGGGTCGAAGAAGGAGTATTTAGATGATTTACTGGCGATATTCTGAATCGTTCCAAAGACGACCGCTAGCATTAATGGGGTAGATCCCATTGCTGCAATTGTAGCAGAAAGGCTACCGCGGAAAACAATGAACGAGAAGAATGCCACACCAGTGATAAGGAGCATCACAGGAGTAATGAGAGCGGTTTTACCCCAGCCAAAACGCCTTACAACAGTTCCTCCGAGGAAGAATGTAATGAGGATGGTGATAATACCTGTTTTCTCAGAAAAGCCTCCCATGAAGGCCTGGTAATCGTTAAAGTTTGGATATTGTTGATGCAGCTGATCTTTCCAAGTGACCTCAACGAGGTTGATGGAAATTCCATACGCCATCACAAGCAATGCAATACATCCGAGGTACTTAGAGCGGATGAGCATCATAAAGCTTTCTTTCATAGAAAGTTTTGGCTTCTCTTTCTTTACCGACTTTTGCTCAGCTGGATCATAGAAACGTCTGTCCGTTAGGACATACTTATTGATCCACCAGTAGATTCCTAGCACAAGTAGCCCAGCAATCACAACCATTGACATGGTATAGTTTAGAGTCACTTGCCAGGGGTCTCCAGCAGTCAAGCCCTCACGAATCTTCGCAGCCCATTTAATAAAACGCCCTGAAATGATCAGGGAGATGTTCGCAAACATTGCAAAGATGGTGTAGAAACGCTTTGATTCAGAGACTTTGCTGATATCGTTGGCAAATCCCCAGAAGAGAAGGGAGATTGCCATACTTCCCCAAAGCTCCGACATGACGTAGAAGAGGGAGAATGTCCAGTTACGGATAACATCGACCAATCCCTTGAACCCATCAGGGAGAGTGGTTTGCAACATATCGCAAAAAGCGTGAGGATGCAAAGAGTCTCTTAAGGGGTAGAGGACAGTTCCAAACAATCCAAAGAAGATAACAAAAGGGATCACTGAATAGTAAAACAGCTTTGTTTTACTCAGCTTGTTACTCATTTTTGCATAAAGAATCATGAATAAGATTGCACAAGGCAATACTCCCCAAAACTTCAAGAAGGGAATCACTTGCGAACCGTCCGCAGCTGTTACAACGAGAGTATCTTTTGTGTCTCTGAGGATTGTGTAATTAAATAGAATAAAAAAGAAGAGAAGAACCATCGGAATGAGCTTTTTGAGCTCAAAGCGATGAACCGGCCATAGGCGGGATCTCCACTTTCCAAAGTCTTTTGTATTTGACGTCATATTTCGTTCCTTATAAAAATACTTTTGAAACATTCACTGCGCTTTTCTAAACCATTATGGAAAATCGTAGAGAACGCTTCAGCTATAATCACAGACATTATAGAGTATTCGAGATAGAAATCAACAAAAAAAAAGAACGCTCAATGAGCGTTCTTTTTTAAAATAATCTCTTAGAAGAAGAGAGTTAATTATTAATCATCGCCTCTGCGCCTGCAGCAATCATCGCTTGCTGGGCATTTACAGATTCGACATATGCATTCCAAAGTTCATGATCAACGATCTCATGGCGGAGAGACTGAATAAGCTCTCGTTTGGTGTGCGCTAAAGATTTTTTTGGGCTAAGCATGCAGATCATCTCTTTGTCCCCCGATAACCTTGCCATATTTAGAAGTCTTTCTAGCTGAAGCTTTGAGAAAGCAAGATTGTCTTTCTTCTTTCTAGAACCACGAGCAGCCCTCTGCTTTGGAGGAACAACAAGGGGACGATCAGCTCGGATAATAAATTTTTCAATAAGTGATGATAATTCCGTTGGACTCTTGTATTTCATTTTTCTGAGAGTGAAGTGATGCATATATCCACCAGAATTCATTGGGATATATTTGCAAAGATCGTTTTCTTTCCTGCCTCTGACCTTTTTAATGGCCTTAGAGATCACACCTTCTAGATCTTCAAGCTTTTTGGTGTTAGTTTTATCAGTTTGTTCTTCAGTAAAGCTCATAAAGCCACCTTTTTTCTTATACTTGTTATGACAATCCATCACATTGGATGAATAAACATTTAAATTAAATCATAATAATGAAAAATTAACTTTCACTATTTAATCTTTATTCTCGATACACTTATATAGTATTGCTCTTTTTATCTGCAATACTTATTTTGGAATTCATTCTTTTTAGTTTCAGATCTCTGTCGAGATAATTTCATATTTAGGTAAGAATAATATAACAACGGGGTTTTCGGCAAGAATTAATTGTTGCATTGGAATTCCTCGGCTTAATAAGCTCAGGTCTTTGATAAGTGAGTAAAGAACCCTTTTTAACCCTTTGGAGTCATGTGTTTATGGGAGAAGAGAAAGAAAATAAAAAAAAATTGATTAAAGCAAAGTTTATTATTGGAGTTCTCGCAGGGAAAGGGGGGGTAGGAAAGTCCACTTTGACTGGGCAGTTGGCCCGCGCTCTAGATAGGAGCGGGTATAAGGTAGGAGTCTTTGATGCGGATGTATATGGCCCCTCTACCCGCCAACTTCTCCCAGAGGACCGCGGACCGCGGACAGAGGAAGAAAAGGTCCTCCCCGCCCAATCTGGAGGGATTTCGGTGATGTCTACGGCCTATTTCCCTCAAGATAAGGGCCCCTCGATTGTGCGTGCTCCGATAGCCACCCAGATTATCTCTCAGTTCATCGAAGAAGTGGAGTGGGGGGAGCTTGATTTTCTTCTTGTGGATTTTCCTCCAGGGACAGGAGATATACAAATTACTTTAATGCAAAAACTTTCCTTTAATGGAGCCATTGCAGTAACCACACCCCAAGAGCTCTCTCTTCTAGATGTGAGGAAGTCGATGAGAATGTGTACCCAGATGGGGGTTCCTCTTCTTGGGGTCGTAGAAAACATGAGCTATTTTTCTGAGCCAGGATCTCTCAAGCGGCATCTTCTTTTTGGAGAAGGTGGGGGAAAAGCTCTATCTGAAGAATTCAGAGTTCCATTTCTTTCAGAAATCCCAATAGATCCTTCGTTAAACATGCATAAAAAAGTTCAATCAGCTCCTCTCTTCGATGCACTTTCGAAAAAAATGACCGCGCTTCTTAATGAAGAAAAAGGGTATATAATAAAGGTGGATGATAGGTATCATTTCTCCATTGAATGGTTGGACGGCAAGAAAAGTCTTTATCGCTTTGCTGATGTCCAGTCGCACTGTCCTTGTGTCGAGTGTTTAGAAAAAAAGAAACCCCTTGAGGATGCTTTGGGAGAAAAAATTGCCTGTGTGGGAAATTATGGGA
This sequence comes from Simkaniaceae bacterium, assembly GCA_018399055.1. Taxonomy (GTDB): domain Bacteria; phylum Chlamydiota; class Chlamydiia; order Chlamydiales; family Simkaniaceae; genus Neptunichlamydia. Next base: position 654,128 of record CP073762.1, read on the forward strand.
TTCAAATTCTCTTTTCTTCAGGGTGTTCGAAGGGGATTTATCCTTTTTCGTTATTAAGGGACTTAGATCGATGAAAAAATGGCTCATCCTAATTGTAGCATGCATATGCATCTTTTATAGTTGTGGCACGGGGGTAAATAACTCCTTTATGGAGCCGAATGGAAAAACCAAGGTGCTCTCCACTACTGCAATGATTGATGACCTGGTGGCTGTTATTGGAGGCAAGGAGATTGATCATACGAGTCTCATTATCGGAGACCTTGATCCCCATAGCTATGAGCTTGTGAAGGGAGATGATGAAAAGCTTCTTTCTGCTGATGTAATTTTTTACAATGGGCTAGGCCTCGAGCATGGGGCGAGTCTTAGAGGACATTTAGAGTCTCACAGTGAAGCGGTTGGATTAGGGGATCTTCTCTACCGGGAAAATCCTGCCGCCTTTATTACCATTGATGGCTTACTTGATCCTCATTTCTGGATGGATGTGGCTCTTTTTTCTCAAATAATCGATCCTATTGTCACGACTCTTTCGGAAAAAGATCCCGATCATGCAGAGCTTTTTAGAGAACGAGGAACAACACTTAAAGCGGTAATGATTGCAAAAGATCGTGCACTAATGGAGGAGGTCCAAACAATTCCTTCTGAGAGTCGGTATCTTGTGACGAGTCATGATGCATTTTATTATTTTGCAAAAAAATATCTTTCTAAGCCAGAGGAAGAAAACTGGGAAAAACGATTTATGGCTCCAGAGGGCCTTGCTCCAGATGGACAGATGAGCATTCTTGATATCCAGGCAGTGAGTGAATTCCTTTGTGAGCACCAGATTCATGTGGTTTTCCCAGAGACTAATATTAATCAAGATGCCTTAAAAAAAATTGTATCAATCTGTCGAGAAAAAGGACTCCGTGTTAAAATTGCGACAACTCCTTTGTACGGGGATACAATGGGATCTAAAGGGACTGGTGCAGATTCGTACTTAGAGATGATTGAGCACAATGTTCGGACCCTCAAAGAGGAACTATCCCAAGAGTCGTTATGAAAGATGCAGTAGACATACACCAACTCACAGTAAATTACGAAAAAACTTCGGCGCTGTGGGATATCAATGTTTCGATCCCAAAAGGAAGTCTCGTGGGGGTCATCGGTCCCAATGGAGCAGGGAAGAGTACGCTTCTTAAAGCTTTATTAGGAATTGTGAAGCCTCTATCTGGAAACGTTCGGTTTTTTGGAAAACCCTTTAATAAAATTAGCGAAAAGATTGCCTATGTTCCTCAGAAAGGGAGCATTGATTGGGATTTTCCTATCACTGTATTCGATGTGGTTTTAATGGGACGCTTTGGAAAGCTCCGCGGTCTTCTAAAGTGGTATACAAAAGCTGATAAACAAGCAGCTCGGAAAATGCTTGATCACCTCGAAATGGGCGACTTAGCCGATCGACAGATTAGCGCTCTTTCCGGCGGACAACAGCAGCGCCTTTTCATTGCGCGCGCGCTTCTTCAAGAGGCTGAGATTCTTCTTCTTGATGAACCCTTTGCCGCTGTTGACAAAGCGACGGAGGATATCATTATTAGGCTTCTGAAAAAACTTCAAGAGGAAGGAAAAACCATCCTTGTTGTGCATCACGACTTAAACACCGCGCCTCACTATTTTGATCAAGTTCTTCTTCTGAACACCTCTTTAGTAGCCTATGGCGACGTGGAAGAGACTCTAACCTCTCGAAATCTCTCTCTCGCCTACGGAAAAAGAGGGGAGCTTTTTGATGAAGCGACCCGTCTTTCTGGAGAGCAGAAAGCGGGATTTGTGTGATGTCACTTATTGATTATTTTATTGATCCTCTTTACCGCGCTCCAGTGATTGGTTCGATGCTTATGTGTTTATCCTCTGCTTTAGTCGGAACGTTGATGGTTGTTAAACGGAGAAGTTTAGTGGGTGAAGCACTCTCTCATGCTGCATACCCAGGTGTTGTTTTAAGTGTCGTTGTAGGAGCACTTTTTGTAGCTCCGAGTCATCCCCTCGCTATTTTGGTTGTTCTTGGTGGTGCCTTTCTTTTCTCTTATTTTGGTTTAGAAGTGATTGAGAAGCTCAGAAACAAATTCCGCATTCACTTAGATGCTGCTCTATGCTTAACCCTCTCCGTTTTTTTAGGAATAGGGGTAGTATTTGCCAGTAGAATTCAGTTTACCCATCCCCTTTGGCACCAACAATCCCAAGTGTTTATTTATGGGCAAGCAGCAACGATGAATGATATTCATATTGTGATTTATGGAGCACTTTCCGTCTTAGTTGCTCTTTTTATTCTCTTCCGTTTCCGAGAAATTGAAGTTGCATTGTTTGACGCTCCCTACGCGCATAGCCGGGGACTATCAATGCATCGTGTGATCAAGGGGATCTTTTTTCTTCTGATCCTTTCGATTGTTGTAGGAATTCGCTCTGTTGGGGTGATTTTGATGTCAGGAATGCTTCTTGCTCCTGCCGCTGCTGCCCGCTCGTTTACTGACCGTTTATCTCATCTATTAGTTCTTTCAGGTTTATTTGGGCTCATTAGTGGCTTTGGAGGGAACTATTTATCCTTGAAGTTAAGTGCTTATGGAACAACTTACCCCACGGGTCCCATGATCCTGTTAGTGGCTGTTTCCCTTAGTATTCTTTCACTGTTGTTTGCTCCTAAAAAAGGGGCGGTTGCCCGTATGCTCCGCAGTGCGCGGTTTAGAAGGCGGTGCCATCTAGAAAATATTTTGAAGACCCTATGGAAAGAGGGGGTTGATGTGCCACTCAGCCAAAAGGGGATTTTAAAATGGAATCCCATGGGAAGAGTTTCGATGCAACGCGCACTATTTACACTGAAGCGAGAAGGGTGGATTGTGAAAAGTGGAGAAGGGAAACTTTTATTGACTCGTGATGGAATCTCCCGCGCTGAACATTTAGTTCGTTTGCATCGATTATGGGAACTCTATTTGGTCTCGTGTCTAAAAGTGGATGAGGAAAGGGTGCACCACAATGCAGAGGAGATGGAACATATTATTACCCCTGATTTGGAGAAACGTTTGACAGCGCTTCTGAATTATCCAAAAAAAGATCCTCACCAGAAGCCGATTCCTCAGGGAGAACGATTATGAATCCCTATACAGGGCAGTCATTTTTTGGGTTTTTTGGTGTTCTTTTCAAGCGGATCTTTCTGACTTTGAAAGGGGATGCGAACTCTCTTGCATCTGATGAGGTGCAACTATTGGTTCTTATTATGATCGCCCTTTCCTCCGCTTTAGTTGGAACATTTCTTGTTCTCAAGAAAATGACGATGCTTGCCAACTCTCTTTCTCATACCGTCTTACTGGGAATTGTAGGGGCTTTTTTGATCACGCGCGCCGAAGGAATTTATACAATTAGCGTGCCGACCTTGCTTATTGGAGCTTTGATTACCGCTCTATGCACAACGTTTAGTACGGAATTTCTTCATAAAAAACTCCGACTTCAGGAAGATACGAGCATTGGGCTGATTTTTACGGCTTTTTTTGCTCTGGGAGTGGTTCTTGTCACCACACTCTCGCGAAACAGTCATCTTGGAATCGAGGCGATTATGGGAAATGTCGATGCGCTCCATCCGTCCGACATAAAGCAGGTTTTCTATCTCTTTCTTTTTAATGCGTCCCTGATCTTTTTATTTTTCCGTCGCTTGGAACTCTTGGCATTTGATTCTCAACTTGCGCGCAACATGGGCATTTCACTTATCTTTTTCAACTATCTACTGATGTTTCAGACAGCGCTAACCGCTATCGGTTCATTTCGCGCGGTTGGAGCCTTCCTCTTTTTAGCCTTTTTAGTTGCTCCAGTTCTTACAGCTCGATTTTTTACCCACCGCTTAAAACCTCTCCTCTTTTTAGCAAGTGGAATTGGAATCTTGGCAGCAGCCTTTTCGGTAGCCCTTTCCAGACACGTCCTTTCTGTGTATCATATTCCACTCTCCACATCGGGACTTGCTGCAACAGTGCTCGGAGCTTTCTTTATATGTGGGATCATTAAACATTCGACATCTCGAAAACAGAGGGCAACTTCATGAAGCGGATTGCAATTTTAGGAAGTACGGGGTCTATTGGTTGCAACACTTTAGAGGTTGTCAAACACTTAGGATATAAGGTGGATGGGATTGCTGCTCATTCCAACATTGATCTACTAGAAGAGCAAGCACTTGCCTTTCGTCCTAAGTGCATTGCTGTTTTTAATGAGGGAAAAGCTCAGGAGCTCAGGAGCCGTCTTCCCAAATTTAAAGTTGTTTCAGGGATGGAGGGGCTTATTGAAGTGGCAACCCTTCCTGAAGTGGATTTTCTTGTCTCCGCGATTGTTGGCGCTATGGGAATTCTCCCAACCCTAAAGGGAATCGAAGCAGGAAAAACAATTGGACTTGCAAATAAGGAAGTGCTGATTGCAGCTGGGGAACTGATCATGGGGGCTGCCAAGAAACAAAATGTTGATATTATCCCCATCGATAGCGAACATAGCGCGATTTTTCAATGTCTTCAGGGAGAATGTCCTAGTGGGATCCGCAAGTTAATTCTGACAGCATCAGGGGGGCCTTTTTTAGCATTTTCAGAGAAAGAGTTAAAGGAAATTACACCAAGCTCCGCACTCAAGCATCCGACATGGAGCATGGGAAAAAAAATCACCATCGACTCGTCTACCCTGATGAATAAGGGGCTTGAGGTGATCGAAGCAAAGTTTTTGTTTAATGTTCCCCTCGAAAAAATTGACGTGATCATCCACCCTCAAAGCATTGTTCATAGCCTTGTCGAGTTTGTCGATGGCTCGCTTCTTTCCCAGATGGGAGAGCATGATATGAAGGTCCCTATCCAGTATGCGATGACCTATCCGAAGCGAGAAAAGGGAATTGTTCCTTGTTTCGATTTTACGAAGTATTCTAAACTAGAGTTTTTTATTCCTGACTGGAAAAAATTTCCTTGTTTGGGGCTTGCTTTTGAAGCTGCGAAGGAGGGAGGAACACTTCCTTGCTTTATGAATGCAGCGAATGAAGTGCTTGTCCACCGGTTCCTAGAGGGGAAAATCGATTGGATCGAGATTGGGAAAAAATTAGAAACCTTAATGGGTGCGCACAAAACTCAGCCTCAGGAGAACCTAAGCGTTCTTTTTGAAGTCGATGCAATGGCGCGCTCACTTGCAACCACTGCGTGAGGATACCTTGCAAAGCATCTTATATATTATTTTAGCGATTCTCGGATTGAACCTTCTCGTTTTTATTCACGAGTTGGGCCACTATATTGTTGCACGGCGCAATGGAATGCGTGTTGAAGTCTTTAGTATCGGATTTGGAAAACCGCTCTTTAGTTGGATGCGAAAAGGGGTCAAATGGCAATTTTGTCCTATCTTTTTTGGAGGCTATGTCCGCATTGCAGGAATGGAAAAGGAGGGAGACCTCGAGCCCTATGAAGTTCCAGATGGTTTTTACTCGAAAAAGCCGTGGGTGCGGATTAAAGTCGCCCTTGCCGGTCCTGTTGTAAACCTTGTCTTTGCTGTGGCTATTTTCACGGTGATTTGGGCTTTTGGAGGAAGGGAAAAGCCTTTCTCTCAGTTTACACAACTCATTGGGTATGTAGACCATCACTCAGAACTTTATCAAAATGGGATCCGTCCTGGAGACGCAATCTTAGAGTACAACAGCGAGCCATTTGAAGGTTACAAAGATCTTTTGTTTGCAGCCGTTGTCAACGGTCATCCTGCGAATATCGAAGGGGTGAAAATTGACTATTTCACAAAAGAAAAGACTCCTTATGACTATACTGTGACTCCATACGAGAGTCCTTCCATTCAGAAAGGGATGAAGACAATAGGGGTCTTAGCGCCTGCGAGCTATTTAATCTATCAAGCTCCAGGGTATGAAAATCTCCCCATGGCAAGCAGTGGCATCCTCCCTCAAGATCGTATCGTATGGGTCAATGGAGAACTCATCTTTTCGAATGAACAACTCTCAAGTGTTCTCAATAGCAATAAAGCCTTTTTGACCGTTGAAAGAGGTGGGCAGACCTTTTTGGCTAAAGTTCCACGAGTACCAATTGATGACCTTCGCTTAGGCAGCGAAGAAGTAATAGAGATGAACGACTGGAAATATGGAGCAGATCTTAAGCAAAAAGGGGAGCCTTATACATTTATTCCCTACAACATTTCTTACGATATGCGCGTGCAAAACGGGCTCTACTATATCGATGAAGACTCCAAGGTTTCAAGGGCATCCTCTTTAAATAAGACCTCTCATTTGGATACGATGCTGCGTGCTGGAGACCGTATCGTTGCCATTGATGGAATTCCTGTAACAAACCCTGTAGAGTTTTTGAAACATCTTCAAAATCCCCAGGTACAGATCATTGTAAAAAGAGGAGAAGAGCCTCTTAATCTTTCTTGGAAAAACGAAGACCATGTGTTTTTGAGTGGAACCGACTGGGAAGCCCTTAAACCGATCGCGCGCTCAATTGGAACCCTATCTCCCATCATGCAAAGTGGGGATTTCCACTTGCTTGAGCCAATTAAACCGATCCGTTTAAAAGACTTTCCGATGACAGAAAAAGAAGCAAAAAAGTTTCAAGAAGCTTTGGCGTCGGAGCGGAAAGCCATTGAGAAAATTCCTGATGCTGAGCAGAGAGAACTTGCTTATGTTAGGTTAGACCACTCTCAAAATCTCCTCATGCTCGGTGCTGCTTTGCCCGACCGTCTTGTCAATTATAACCCCAATCCCTTTTCTCTTTTTGGAAGTGTCTTTAGTGAAATTGCGCGCAACCTTACAGCACTTGTTTCCGGATCCCTTGGTCCAAAGCAATTTGGAGGGCCTATCTTTATCGTGCAAGTGATGCAGGAAAGTTGGAACATTGGAATTAAAGAAGCACTTTTTTGGCTCGGGGCGATTAGTCTCAATCTCGGGGTTCTGAACCTTCTCCCTATTCCTGTCCTAGATGGAGGGCACATCTGTTTCTCTATCATAGAAAAGATTCGAAGAAAACCGATGACAGCAAAAATGATGCAGCGGCTGGTGATTCCCTTTGTTGCACTGCTGATTTTTATGTTTATCTACTTAACCTACAACGATATTACCCGATTGTTTGGAAGGTTTTTCTAATAAACATGGGTGAAGAAGGTCTTCCTACGAAGTTCTTCTTTATCTACACCCTTGTAGATTCAGCCAATAGCGAGTATGCCGAAGCTCTCCGGTTTTCACTAGAGCTCCCTTTTGAACTAGATCCGTTAGGTCACGCGTAGCGGTTGCTCTAGAAGTCTGCGTGATAGCGATGTAATTTTCAGCACTCAGCCCCCCTTTAAAACCGTTTGGGCCTTCAGCGAATATTCTTAATAATACCTTTTCTTGCCGCTTATTGACTTGTCCTGAAAGGGTCGTCAACATTTTTGATTTTTCAATCAAAAAATAGAGTAGGTTCACAGATTCTTCTTGCGCTTGCAGAGCTGTCTCGGCAAAAAATTCCACCCAATCCTGTACTTTCAATGTTCGGTTACATTTCTCCAACCCCAAATAATATTCTTTTCTCCGTTTTTCTAATACTTTAGAAATAGCAATCAACACTGACCTCCCTACACCCTGAGAAAAAATCTTTTCAATTAAAACACGGCCAATTCTTCCATTGCCATCTTCAAAGGGGTGGATACTTTCGAAATAAATATGAGCAATAGCTGCCCGTCCTAGAATTGGTTCAAATGCACTAGAATGATTGAACCAATCAATAAACGCCGCCATCTCATCTTGAACTTTATCTGAAGGAGGCGTTTCAAAGAATATTCTGGGAGACCCAGAACGGTTAGAAACAATTTGCATGGGCTCAGTGTGAGTACGATACTTCCCACGATCAGCAATATAAGATTGATCGTCAAACAGCATAGAATGCCATTGCCAAAGCATTTCGTGAGTTAGCGGCATATCAAACGTCTCGTAAACATTCACGAGAAGTTTAGCTACTTGAGACTCTTTCTTGGTTTCTTTTTTTAAAGTTGTATCCAATCCGAAATGTTTTTTAATCGAGGACTGTAAACTTTCTCTATCAAGAATTTCCCCTTCAATTCTAGAGCTTTCTATCCCTTCCGAACTAAGAATTTCAACGATAAATCGATTGCGGTCCTGTTTATCAAGACTTTTTAAAAATGCAGATGCACTGCCGACACCCAGGAGAAATTGTTTTTCTAGCTGTGCTATACGATCAAAATCGCAATGAAACTGTGGCCAATCTGGTAATTCCCAATTCCAAGGCATGAGTAATAGACCTCCTCTCTATAACTCACATTTAACCATAAATATGGGTTATAGCGCAAGATTCTATAACTCATATTCGGAGTTTAGTCTATAAATTTCTAATATTATGATAGTTAAGGAGCTCTGTAGCAGCTGCTGAGCCTCTCCCAGGCCTAAGGCGCCGTAAGCAAATTACTGTCGCATTTCTATCACCATAGCATCCTCATCTGCTTTGTTGCAAATCCTTGAAAGCTAATAAGCTTCCGTGCGGATCTGCATCTTGCAGCTGAAGCGCTATAAATGCCATAACTGAGACATTTATTTGCTTACGACGCCTAAGGGAGGGCGACACGATCTAAAATTTCTTTCCTACCTCAAAGATCAAGGCGTGAGATTGAAACATTGAAGCACCCTCTCAGAGGGTGCTTCAATAGGATAAGAGGTTTACTAGAAGGTAATCTTTCATTGGTTAGGAAATCTCAAAGGCAGTGAGTTACTGCGCTTTCTCTGGTCTGTATGGGTAAAAGTTGCGGATTCTTTATGTTCGTCTCGAACCTCTCTGCGAGGTTGTACCACGGGAGCCCCGGTTTTTACAGCGGCGATCAACCTGTTTGCTTCAACTGTAATCTCAAAGCCTAACTTGCGAATGGTTTCTAGAAGTTTTTCTGAAGATTCAATATGAGGGAGATTGCGTCTTACAAGCTCTTTGAGACATTTATCGACAGAAGGCACTTCTTCACTGCTCTTCACAAGTGCTTCGTATTTTTCATTGAGCGCGGGAGATAGGGTTCTTAGAAGGAAAAGAGTGTCTCCTCCATTGAGATTGTGCTGAGCAAGAATATAATCAATGCAGCGGTTTTCATAAGTAAGGGCAGCATGGACCTTTTCAGCTCTTTCTTCAGCGGCTCTTAATGAAGGCTCTCTGATTTCCGTAAGGGCAATTGCGTCTAGTGCATGCTGGCGGCGCTGTTCACGTACTGCAGTATATTGCGCAACGATGTGATCGTTGAGCTCAACCATAAGAAGCCTATTCTGAATTGCTTTTAGCTGTAGAAGCTGATCTTCGATCGGAGTTTTTGCGAGGGTTTCGGTTAGAGTTAGAATTCCTCTAACAAAGCCTGGAAACTCGGTTCCTTCAAGGGAAGCAAAAATTCTTTTGAGCAGCTCTACATTAGGCGCTCTGCGAGAAAGTTCATCGCTGAAAAGATGAATGAGGCTACATTCTTTTGCATCGCCATGTTGAGATTTTGCAACCTCTGTGTAACGTTGCTCGTTGTCTTTTCCGTGTGAGGCCTCGATAGCGGCGTCAATTCCTTGCTGAATTTCTAATTCTGTTGGATCTCGATCCATTCGAGAGGCAAAGATTAAGCAGCACTTTTGAAGTGCAGTTTCAACAGCTTTAGCATCAGCGGGCGTAGAGCTGCCATCGTTTAAACAAAACCACCCTTTTTCTGTTAACCTGTAGTTGACGTAATGTCCGCCTTTGTCACTTCCACCCTGGTGGACGCAAAACCATCTGACCTGGTATTGCCCCCCTCTTCCGTCTTCGGTAAACTTGGGGTGTAAAAAGAATGTTTCCCCGAGATGAACTTTTTTCGTTTCTTTGAAGGATCCAGCGCTTGATCTGGTTCCTAAGTGACCATTTCGATTGAGAGCAAAGAAAACATGCTGCGGCGTCGTTTGAAAGGCATACTTACTATGTGTGACCTCGAGCCTCACTTCATCAGGAGTCTTGTCAAGATATTGAACAGAAGAACGAGCTCCTGTTTTATCTACGGTGAGTTTTTCATGGAAGGCAGCATCAATGAAAGACTCAAAGGCATTTGATTGAGTATGACCGTTGATTTTTAAAGTGCGGAGCCCTTCTCTTGCTGTCGGTTTAGCTTTTGTCCATTCTGTAGCAACTAGTGCTGGCATGCTTTGAAGGTCAGCGATTAATTTTTCCACTTTCGCAATAAGTGTAGGAAGATTCTCTTCAGAGACAATTTCTGCAATTTTAATTTGGTGAAGTTCTCTAGATTTGTCATTTGTGAAACTTTCCTCAGTTCTTTCGTTAAGTTTGAGGAGAATGGCTTTAAGAATGCCAGGAATGTCTCCATTGAGTCCTGCGTAGTCTCCCTCTGGATGGAGGTAGTTCAAATAAGCCATGAGTCCGTCTTCAACTCCTGCCTGATCAGCCTCTTGATCTTTGAGTGTTGCAATCTGGACGCTGAAAGCTGCAAGGGCGCGGGCTCCATCGTCAAGCTTTTTGGCTGCCGCTTCTTTCACAGCAAACACCAGTTTTTCGGTGACGACGTTGAACAAAGGGTTCCCTTCAGGGTTTAGGTAAGAAAGGATGGCGACAAGAACCTCAGAAGGATCTTCTTGTCCTCCTCTTGATAGATTTATCGATGTCACAATGGGGTCAAGGGCAGTACGTAGTTTTATAATAAATGGCAGAGGATCTTTTCTTCCAAGTCTTTGGGCTTCTTCAAACTCAAAGGTACATTCCTTCAATACTCGAACAAAATTGCGAATCTTTCTTTCGGAGTCTTCAAGCAGGGGAGAATCGTAAACAAACTCAGCGTCGATGATCCATTGTCTGGTAATGGGGTCTCCAATGATTCCTTGCAGAAGGGAGATTAGGTAGCAGCTGTTCCCCCCATTCGTTATTCCTGGAGAGACTTTAGAGATACTCGATGCTGCATCTAAAGGAGGAGCATCAGGGACGGTATATCCACCGACATTTGGGACGGCACCCATAACTCTTTGACGCAGGGCCTGCACCTGTTGAAAGGTTTGTTCCACAGGTGCAAATTCATACCGAGGGTTAGCTTTCATCCACGCCCTAGTATGGTCCTCCATCACACCCATGACACCTAGTCTACGCATGCAGTCTGCGCGCACTTCAACGCGATCAGGGGTAAGAGCCGCAGCTTCACGAAGCTCAACTTGCATATTTCCGACATACTTAACAAACGTTTCGACGTCTATGGTGGTCTGAAGATGGGTTACCTTGTCATAGAGTTGTTTCGGCTCTTGGGCAAAGAAAAATCTCCCAAGAGAACTGAAAATATCAAAAACCCAATCAAAGGCTCCTTCTTCAGGGGCTCCGGTCTTAACCTGGGCAATTTCCTGGCGTTTGGCAACAATCTGGGGAAGGGGGGTAAGTGCTTCCATTTGACATTTTTCCTTAACGTTTAGTATTTTCAAGCTCGATTTGCCAGGAAGTATACCTGATGTAGGGATTTATTATGTATAAAGTTTTTATTTTGCTCGCATTTTTTTTCACCTCTCTCTATGGAGGATGGGCAGAAAAGACGCTGTCTGAGCTCTCGATTCAAGAAAAAATTGGTCAGTTGATCATTGTTCCAGCCTGTCCTCGCTATGAAAGCGAGACCCTTCGCAAGACGCTTCAGAGCTACCATATCGGGGGAATCTTAGTGAAACAGGGGCATCCTCTTCAACAAATTCCTTTTCTCAATACCCTTCAAAGTGAGGCAAAAATCCCTCTTCTATGCACTGGAGATGCCGAATGGGGGCTGGGGATGCGGATGGAAGATACACTATCTTTTCCTAAAAATGGGATCCTTGGACTTCATCCTGAAAAAGTTGAGGAAGTCGGAGTTTGGATTGGAAAGCAATGCCACCAAGTGGGGATTCATCTAAACTTTGCACCTGTTGTCGATGTCAACAATAACCCTGACAATCCTATCATCGGAGTGCGCTCGTTTGGTGCAGATCCCGAAGCTGTTGCTTTTTGCAGTGTTTCTATGATCAAGGGAATGCACGAGGGTGGCGTTTTGACCTGTGCAAAACATTTTCCTGGACACGGCGACACTGATGTTGATTCTCACAAAGGACTTCCTCGTATTCCTCATTCCCGTGAGCATTTAGAAAAAATTGAGTTTGTTCCCTTTAAAAAAGCCATTGATTCCGGTGTAGATGCAATCATGACAGGGCATCTCATGCTTCCTGCTCTTGATCCCGAGTTTCCCGCAACACTTTCTATCCCTATCGTTACAGATCTTCTACAAAAAGAGTGGGGATTTCAAGGGCTTGTTGTGACAGACGCTTTGAATATGAAAGCGCTCAGTGAGCATTATTCTACCGGGGAAATCGCTGTCAAAGCGCTTCTTGCCGGACACGACCTTCTTCTTTACGGCGCGCATCGTTATGATGATGTGCATGTCATTTTGACCGAGCTGATTCCGCGCGTTGTTGAAGCTTTATTGCAGGTTCCTGAGGAGGTTTTAGATCCTCATGTGTTAAAGGTTCTTCAGGCAAAAGAAAAGCTCGGTCTCCACAAAAACAGAGTCACCGAGCTTTCAGAAAATTTAATGAGTGAATTGCATCACCCTGATGCTATCACCCTCATTGAATCGATAAGCCAGAATTAAAATGCATACTCCATGCGCATGTCTGCAGAGTAGTTTTTCATCTTGCCATTGATTTCTGCGCGGCTATTTAAGAGGAGAGAAAACCCATGCATGTTGGCGAACTCAATCCCTATACCAGGAGCCCATTGATTGGTTCCCTTGCTCGTGCTACTTGCAGAGAAGGTACCCACTTGTCCGCGGAATCCTCCGCGGTATGAGCTGCTACTAAGCAGGGTTTTATTTACCCAGCTGATCCGAGCGTAAGGAGTCCAGCATCCCGCACTCACATGGAAGGTATAACTTGAGCTGAGTCCCAACTCAGAGCGTAGAGCATTTGATGTTTTCGAATTGACTCTTAAGTTAATGCTACCAGCTCCTGTTTCGCTAAAACTTCCATTGTGAAGGTAAAAGTGATCGACATTAGCAAAAATCTGAAGGGGGACAGAGAAGGGACTAAAGTCTCCAATCAAGCCTAAATGGTTGGTCCATTGAATACCGGTATTATCACTGTGTGCTGTTCGATTAAGCGCGCCATTTGGATGGTTTGGTGCAGACGAAATAATGTTCCGATCGGTTTCATAAAAGTTTCCTCCAACCATCGAACCTAAGATCGCAGAAAAGTACCGGTTGAAGTAGCTTCCGTGAAGTCCTCCATACACTTGGTGGATATGCCCTTTCCCTGCAGACCCATCCCAACGGAAATTCGTGTAAGCATATCCTGCTCCTGCTCCAACGTAGAAGTTATCAAACAGGTAGTCATATCCTGTGAGGAACCCTGCATTTTCATAGTTAGCACCCCGAAGTTCTCCCTTTTGGCTTTGGCTATTCCATGTTCCGAAAGGTTGGAAATACACATGGTGGGGTCTGCTAACATCTCTTCCACATCCACTTCGAACAGGAGTATTCGGATAGAAAGGTTTTGTTGATGCAGTCAAATGGCTCAGAGGTTCAGATCCTTCTTCAGCAAATAACCGGAAGTGGGGCTGATTGAACATCTCCATAACTTGAGCATTTGTTGTCAGGTTCATAAACTCAAATAATCCAAAGACACCTTGGTGCATCATGTTTAGGGTTTTATTAAGTTCTTTGTCTGAAAGAACTCCGAGTGCCCTAATAACATGACCAAAGTCTGAATTGGGATCAATCGGAAGCTGCGCAAGCATGTATTTGGCAACATGTCGAGGGTTCCATTTATCGATCTTGGGACGCACAAAAACATGATTTCTCAGGACAAGAACTTCGACGGCATTGCTTGTATATTGTGCTTGAAAAAGAGGTAAGCCGTCAGCTCCCGGAGGGAGGTTCACGGTTCCAAACATTCCAAATACTCCTCCATCAGCCTCGAGAAGAGTGATAGTCTGTCCCTGAAGGAAATTCCCTATTGCTTCATCAACAGTTAATGTTCCAGCAAGGGTGGCTGTTCCAGTAACGTCTAAGATGTCTGCATTGCCAATACTATCAAACTCTGTTAGAAATGTTCCTCCTGTAAAGAGAAGATTATTTCCTACATTGATTGCGCCATAGCTAAATCCCCCGGGGGCAACGAACCCTCCATTGACAGTGAGGTTACCTGTTCCTGTAACAGGAGTTTGGACAATAAGAGATGCATTTCCAGTAAATGCTCCAGCATTCAACGTGACAGGTGTGATCACAGATCCTTGAAGATTCAAGAGTCCACTATTAATAATGGTGTCTCCTGTATAGGTATTGGCTCCATGGAGAGTGAAAACAGCTGTATTCCCAGTGCCGAGTGTAAGTCCTCCTCCGGTCACAGGGTTGCCCCCTCCGTCTCCGATATTCCCTTCAATTGGATAAGGAACGGTCGAATTATTGGAGAGATTTTCAACAGTAATACTTCCCTCAGACATCATAAAAATGTTTGTTCCCAGCGCCTGGCCGTTATGGGCCCCTGATCCTGCAGTTAAGGTGCTTCCCTCAAAAGAAATCCCTGTTCGAATTGTTAGTGCTGCACCATTTTGAATGAAGATATCGGCGCCCATTGCACCGCCCCCACCGCCCAATGAGCTTGAGGATCCGTTGCCTCCTCCAAACCCACCAGCGCCTCCTGTACCACCGGAAGATCCACCCCCACCAGCGCCGAATCCACCAGTTCCACCAGCTCCAGGAGTTCCGCCAGAGCCGGCTGATCCTGCAGAGCCGCCGCCGCCGCCGAATCCACCAGCCCCTCCATTTCCAGTGATTCCTCCATCTGAATCTCCGCTTCCGCCGCCGCCGCCGCCGAACCCACCAGCTCCTCCGGTTCCGGTGGTACCACTGCCATCACTAAAAACACCACCAGTTGAACCCCCGCCGCCACCGAATCCACCAGCCCCCGCATTTCCTGAAGTGAAAGTGGCATTTACAGCACCAGATCCTCCTCCACCAAAACCTGAGCCTCCATCACCACCATTACCGGAATTGGCTCCCACAATGTGTCCACTTCCACCCCCACCGCCAGGGAGTGAGCCTCCAGATGCTGCTGAACCATCAGTTCCATTGGCAGCACCAACGGCGCCACTGCCAGCATTGTTCGTTACGAGAAGACCACCGGTACCTCCCCCACTCCCAGGACCACCGGTTCCATTAGTTAAACCATCTCCAGCATCTCCTGCTCCACCAGCTGGATTACTAGTCTGGTGTTGGGTACTTCCCCCATTGAATCCACCACCCCCACCACCAGCACCGCCAGCACCATTGCCCTCTCCACCATTGCCGTTAAATCCCCCTCCTCCACTGGCTCCTGTAATGCTATCCCCACCTGAGCCACTAAATCCACCCCCACCGCCACCTCCAAAGCCACCTGAATCAATAGACCCACTAGTCCCACCATCTCCTCCAAATCCACCCCCACCCCCACCTTGAGATTGATTATTAAAGCTAGATCCTCCTATAGCTTGGCTGTTAACAAAAGAGACATTATCTAAGACAATAGTAGAACCGGTATTTAGAAAAAGAGCGCCTCCTGCTCCAAGGCCACTCCCACCCCCTCGAGTGCTATCGCCTCCTTTTGCGATGGCGCTGCTAATTATGAGGTTTTTGATGGTTACCGTGCCTGTACTGGTTCTTGCAAAAAATCCTCGATGAGTGCCTGGTGTTGCTGTTAGGGTTTTTCCGTTTCCATCAATGGTAAAGGTTTGGTTTAGCTGATTAAGGACGCCATCTGCATTGAGAGGTTGCAAGAGAGGTTGAACGAGTTGAGAGAAGTCGAAGCTTGAGCCAAACTCTATGTCTGTGCCTGTATTGTTTGCGTTAATAATGGCGGTATTGAGTTCAGCTGCATTATTGACAGGTGCACTGTTTAGTAGAGATGCAGTAGCTAAGAAAACGGGGACAAAATATTTGTAGGGCATAAATGAAACCTTTGTTTTTTATACCTAATATTCCTCAAGCAGGTAGATGTCAAGGCTGAGTATCACTTTTTTCTTGGAGAAAATAGAAGAATTCTTATAGGCTAGAGGGGTATTTAGAAACAAAAGTGCCCCGAGAGGCGGTAACCTCTCGAGGCGTGAAACCAAGGTACGTCCTTTTTGACCAACTATACCCCAGCTTCGGATCTGATTATAATGGATCCAAGCAAAAAAAATCTAGCGCTCTTGCGCTTCCTTAAAGGATGTACCTTCTTTTTAAAGAAGGTCACACTGTGTCAAACACTCAATTTTTACTGCATAAGATGTTTCAAGAAGGGTACAAAGTCACCCTGTCGGATGAAGAGATTGCAAGGCGCTGCAGCATTTCTGTGGAGCGCGTTCGCGAGTATATCGAGCGAGATATTGAAGCGGGGATGCTTTTTGAAAACCGCGCACATTCAACTTATTATCTGACATTTTTAGGTCTGGATATTTTGCAAAAAAAAGGCCCGCCTTTTGGGCGAGCCTTTTAAGAACAAAGCCTAAGCTTTAGTCGTCGTCATCGAGGATTTCGACTTCGGCCTCTTCTATCTCGGATTCCTTGTCTTTCGGGTTTTTTTGTTGCTGTGCTCCTTCTGGATGAGGAGAAGCTCCTCCCTCTGCTCCAGGCTGGGCAGCGCCTTGCTTTTGAAGTTCTTCACCAATCTTTTGGATGTAGGTGTTGAGCTCTTCAGTTGCAGTGGAAATGGCTCCTTTATCAGTTCCCTCAAGGGCTTTTTTCAAAGCATCGATCCGCGTTTGAATCTCTTTTGTGAGATGCTCGGGGAGCTTATCTTTGTAGTCGCTTAGAGACTTTTCAGCTTGGAAAACGAGGCTATCCCCTTTGTTACGGGTTTCAACTTCCTCTTTTTTCTGCTTATCTTCTTCAGCGTGCTCTTCCGCATCTTTGACCATGCGCTCGATTTCAGACTCGTCGAGCCCTGATTTCGCTTCGATTTTGATCTTTTGTTCTTTACCAGAGCCAAGATCTTTTGCAGAAACATGAAGAATACCGTCAGCATCGATGTCAAAGGCGACTTCGATTTGTGGGGTTCCACGCGCCGCAGGAGGGATTTCGGTCAGATCAAACCGTCCGATTTCCTTGTTGTCTTTTGCCATTTTTCGCTCCCCTTGAAGAACTACAATCGTCACGGCAGGTTGATTATCCATTGCTGTCGAGAAGACTTGTTTCTTTTGGGTTGGAATCGTGGTGTTTCTTTCAACAAGGGGAGTTAAAACGCCTCCAAGCGTTTCAATTCCAAGGGTTAGAGGAATCACATCAAGAAGAAGGACATCCTTCACATCACCAGCGAGGACTCCACCTTGAATCGCTGCACCTGTGGCGACAACTTCATCAGGGTTAACTCCTTTATGAGGCTCTCTTCCGAAGATTTCCTTAACCTTTGCTTGCACTGCAGGCATCCGGCTCATCCCACCTACTAGAAGGACATCGTCAATCGCTTCTTTAGTAATACCAGAGTCTTTCAATGCATTAAGACAGGGCTGGATACATCTTTCAACCAAGCTTGATGCAAGGTTTTCAAATTTGGAGCGGGTGAGTGTTAGAGCTAAATGCTTAGGCCCACTTGCATCCATGGTAATAAAGGGTTGGTTGATCTCAGTTTGCTGCGTTCCAGAAAGCTCAATCTTAGCTTTCTCTGCTGCATCTTTAATCCTTTGAAGAGCCATCTTATCTTTAGAAAGGTCGATGCCATTTTCCTTTTTAAACTCGTCGAGCATCCAGTGAATCACAACGTTATCGAAGTCATCTCCACCAAGGTGAGTATCTCCGTTGGTTGCAAGTACTTCAAAGACGCCATCTCCAATTTCAAGGATCGAGATATCAAAGGTTCCTCCTCCAAGGTCAAAGACAGCAATTTTCTTATCACCACCTTCTTTATCGAGGCCGTAGGCTAGAGCTGCCGCTGTTGGCTCAGGAATGATCCTTTTGACATCGAGTCCTGCAATTTTACCGGCATCTTTTGTTGACTGACGTTGAGAGTCGTTGAAGTAAGCAGGAACGGTAATGACCGCTTCATCAACGGTTTCTCCTAGGTATTCTTCAGCCGTTTCCTTCATCTTTTTAAGAATTTGAGCGGCTACTTCTTCGGGTGTAAGATTTTTTCCATCGACTTCAAAGACAGCATCGCCATTGCTGTTGGCAATCACTTTATAGGGGACAGTTTTGATTTCAGATTCAACTTCTGAGAACTTCCGTCCAATAAACCGCTTAGTAGAGTAAAGGGTTTTTTCTGGATTGGTGACCGCTTGTCTCTTTGCTGGAACTCCAACGAGTCTTTCCTCATCCTTGTAGGAGACGATAGAGGGTGTTGTTCGTGTTCCTTCAGCGTTTGCAATGACCTTTGCTGACCCCCCCTCCATCACAGCGACGCAGGAGTTCGTGGTTCCGAGGTCAATTCCGATGACTCTTCTTTTCTTAGCCATAGTTAGTTATCTCCCTGATTGTTGTTTTCTTCTGATTCTTTTTCAATGCTTACTTTCTTCGGCGCTTTGGCAACTTTGACCCGCGCAGGACGGAGGATACGACCCCCACATTTATACCCCTTAACGAACTCTTGGAGGATCAGACCATCCTCATGTTTATCGGTTTCTTCGAGTTCCAATACTTCATGAAGGTGAGGATCAAATAGCGCTCCTTCGGAAGTATAGGGGGTCACTTTGTGGCCCGATAATACATCTTTAAATTGGGTGAGGATCATCTCAAATCCCTTTGCCCATGTTTGCGTTTCTTCGGATGCTTGATGGACAAAGCTTAAGGCATTCTCAAAATTGTCTAGAGGGGAAAGAAATTCTCCAATCACGTTTTCCACTGCAAAACGGGTGGAGTCATGCTTTTCCTTTTGCATGCGCTTCCTTGAGTTTTCCATATCTGCTAGAGAACGGAGATATTTTTCCTGTTCTTGTTTAACTTGCTGTTTTAAGCTTTCTGTTTCATTGATTTCTTCAATGACTTCTTCTGTGTCTTCAATCATGCCCTCTGGTTCTTGCGACTCTTCTCGAGGTTCTTCTTGTGATTTATCTTCCAACGTTTGGGCTCCTAGGTTTTATCTTCAAGTTGAAGCGGGTCATCCTGCTTGATCAATTTTGGAGGCGCGGTTTGCATCTCAACTTGCTCAGATTTTGGTTGTCGGTAGGTGATTTTATACTTATAGAGATTACGTGTCAGCACTTCGCTTAAAATTTGCGAAAAAGTGCGGAGAATTCCAAATAATTTTGGGTAAGGCATACGGATAGGACCAAGAAGGGCAATGGCTCCAATCGCTTTTCCATGGATATAATAGGGAATGGCGATGATACTGCTTTGCGCAATGGATGCGGAAGGATGGTGGATGTCATCTCCGATCCACACTTTTAGATCTCCCTCTCTTGTGCATCGTCCCAGGAGTTTGCGCATAAAAGAAGTATTTTCAAAAATTGACAACCCTGTTGCTAGAACAGTAGCATCCTGAAACTCAGGGAAACGGAGGAGTTTAGAGAATCCCGTTTTGTAAATATCAATAGCGCTAAAATTCGAATAGCCAACGATATGACGCATCATAATTTCGTTATAAAAATTGGAGGCGAGATCCTCTTCTTCCTGATTTAGCTTAGGGCGGTCGAGTCCAGTGAGTCGGAAGTGAAAGTAACTTTCGATTCTTTTGAGGGAGAAGCTGCTGAGTTTTTTTGGTGTATAGAGGATTTCAGTATGAACGAGTCCAAAGTCAGTGATGACCACAATGAGGCAGCGCTTTGCGTCAATTCCGACAAGTTTGATATCGATAATAATGTCTTGATCAAAGCGGGGTGCTGATAAAAACACAGCTCCTTGTGTAAGATTGCTTAGGAGTTCCGCTCCATTTTGCAAATAGCCGGCAATTTCTCGCGTGTCATGGTTGAGCTCTTTCTGCAAAAGAGCCAAATCCTTGGGATCGATCTGACAACTGTTGATATGGAAGTTTGCATAGAGTTTGTAGGCGAGAGAGGTAGGAATGCGCCCACCTGATGAGTGTTGCTGCATCAGATAGCCTTCCTTCTCGAGGATGGCAAAGTAGTTTCTGATTGTGGCTGAGCTGATGTTGTCGAAGCCATTTTCTTTGAGGGTATTCGAACCCACAGGTTTTCCCGTCAAAAGATAGAGTTCGACAAGGCCTAGTAGGACTTCTCGTTCTCTCTCCGCTCTTTGCTTTCTCTTTGCTGCCATGCAGTAGCAATCTCCTCATCTTAGTGCCAATATAGCATAAGGAGCTTCTCCTGGCAACTAAAAACTAGCACTCTATCTAACTGAGTGCTTAGTGTAAGTCATAACCAACTTATAAACAATTAATTATGTGTTCACTATAATGGGGTAGCAGAAAGATCTCTAAATGGTGTTTTTTTGCGTATATATTTTTCTTCAAGATTGATTTTCATATCTAGCTCATTAATAGGTGGTTGATGTTTTATTTCGTTAAATTGGCGTATGAAATAAATTTTAATTATGATATAATAATGTTAAGCGTTTGCGGGAACGTTAATTAGTGAGGGCTAATTAAAATATAAAAATTGGGAGAAGCGTAATGGACGGTGTTCATTTCGGACCTAAGGTCAATGCTAACCTATTTAGGCGTCAGATTAGCCCCTTACAAAGTTATGCGCAGACAAAGATCAGCGATAATCCTTTGACATCACTTTATCATCAAGCTTCAAAATTTGTGCACACATGTACCGTTATGGCAGGAAGTGTTGCTGACACTCTGAATAGTGCTGGAAAGAGCATACAGGAGACAGCTTCTTCTATGAGTGGAGAGGCTCTTTCATCAGCTGCTAGCTTCGGATCGCGAATGCAGAATACTGTTGCGGATTCAGCTCAGGAAATCTGGGATATAATATTCAGCGTAAAAGAATCTACTGTTTCACCAAAACATGCGTATGTAGATCCCAACAAGATTGAAACAAAATCATGGACGGACGATACGACTACGTTCAACATTGCCCTGATTGGAAAGATCGATCCCAAAAGCAAAGGGGCTTTCCGAGTAGGTGGTGCTAAAACCGAGGTATTGCAACGAGTCGATACTCAAAATATTGATCATGGCGTGCTTTCAGAGGCAAGCAGGAAGAGCGCTACTCCCCCTAACTCCGAAACCATTACAGAAGCTGCGTCTTCAACATTAAAGGAGTCGTTAAGGCAACGGCCTTTATATGATCGAGGTGAAGCTATGCAGAAGACAAATCACCTAATAAATGAAGAGGGTGAGTTTGTTGGAACTCCAGAGGAGACTTATAAAGCACTTACAAGCAGCTTGAGCCCTGAAAAAAAACAAGTATTTGATCAGCTCCTTGGTTTATTTTCCGAGGTTGTTGCAAATAAAGAGATTAATTCTATGCCCCTTTCTAACCTTGCCATTGCATTTGGACCTACTCTTTTCCCAGAAGGTAGTTCTGAAGGATTATCGATGATGGACGGTATAGCATTTGCTGCTGAGAATACCAAGCGCCAAACAGCTCTTTTTGGGAAACTGGTTGAATATGCAGAATCTCAAAACGCGGCGGATCAGGTAGAGGAAACTCCAGCAGAAGTAAGTTCTGAAGCAGCAGAGGCAACTCCTGAAGCTGGAAGGGTTTTTGCGGATGAAGGTCTTAATACCATTTCCACGAAATAAAATCATATTACAGCCCATGACCTGGAACAGAGCTGCTTGACATGATCTGGGATGTTTACAAACCAATTCCAAGCTTCGCAGCACGCCTCTACAATCGCCTCATATCCCTCAAAACAGCGGTTAGCTAACCAATTGTCTCGAAGAACCTGCCAAACCTGCTCTGTTGGATTGAGCTCAGGCGAAGCAACTGGTAGGGGAAGAAGAGTGAGGTTGTCGAATATCTTGAGCCGCTTAGTTGTATGCCAAGCTGCCCGATCTAGCACTAAAACAGCATGCCGCCCAGGTGGTACTTGTGCTGATATCTCCTTTAAATGTGCGAGCATTGCATCCGTATTTGCAGCAGGTAAAACTAAGCCAACGGCCTCATCACGACTAGGGCAGACCGCGCCGAATATATATGCATACTCAAATTGTTGTTGGCGAGTCACTCGAGGCCTTGTCCCTTTTCTAGCCCAGGTACGGGTTACAGTACCCCGTTGTCCAACTCTTGCTTCATCTTGAAACCAAATATCCACATCTTCAAGATTTACTTGATTCGGAACTGCTTTTTGGACTTCTTCTTTAAAATTTTTTTAAAAGCGAGCTGAACTTGTTCATCTGCCTTTGGATGTCGAGAGCGAGCAGTTATCCAAACAAGCCCAGCCTTTTTTAAGAGGGCATACAAGCAACTTTTATTAGGGGAAATTCCAAATTTTTCCTCGAGCAAATGCCCAATATCTTTGCCTCGAATTCTTCCTCCGCAACGCTTTTTGCTTAAGCTTTCGACTTCCTCCCGAAACTCTTCATATCTATCAGGAGACAAAAAGGGCTTTGCTCCTCTCCCCGGCTTCTCTCTCAATCCGTCAACTCCCTCTACTCGGAATTTGCTCACCCAGGCGCTGATAGTTCGAGGGCTGACTTTAAGCATTTGTGCAACTTCATTAAAGCTTTTTCCATCTTGAACATGTGCCATTGCAAGAAAACGAATGCGCTCCCTAGGCTTGGCCTCTGTTCTGGCTAACCTAGGGAAATTGTATTCATGAAGTCTTGGTATCGGCAAGGCTTTTCTACCTCTCAACTGCTCCTCCTTTTTTGAAGAGCAACCATACCACAGGTATCAATTAAATTTATGAATATATTTCATGAAAATGGTATAAGGCGCGCATTGCAAGCCTAGAAGCAAAAGAAAGGAAGAGTCTCAAAGAGATTGAGCCAACTAAGGTTTATACAGCTTTAACCGAAGGACTCAGTGGTGATCAGAAAGCGTTATTCAATGGAGCAATTGAAACCTTAAGAGGTGAGGCTAAGAGTAAAGAGGTTAATGGAAAACATCCCTATGAAGAGATGAAAGCACTCGATGCTCAACTTCCTCGCATGAGTTTGGTCGTTCAGCTAATTCAGACTGAGAGCATTCGAAATACACCCTTAGGGATTTCTGATAGATCTGTAGAATCTTTTGAAACGAATAAGACTCTCGTTGATAAGTTGCTTCGAGCCGGCAGCTAATTTAAAAGCATCAATTTTTGCTTACAAATGGATCCTCACATGCGTGAAGGATCCATTTTTTTGTTAAACTTTTGAGTGCTAGTCGAGAACTTGGAAGTCATGTTTCTGCAGGGAGGCTGAGGTGATTTTTGGGTCTGATGCAATTAAGGGGAGCACATCAACAATTGAGGGAGACCATCTGAGCCCTTTTCTGTAAACAAGGCGTGAAGCAAAGAAACAGGCAATGATTGCTTTTTTGTGGATCTCTGGAATATCTTGAATGATTCGTTCACGGTATTTATCTGCAAGGAGAGCAGGGCAAAAATTCAGCAGCGCTTTGACAAGGGGGTCGTCAGGGTGAGATGCAAGGGGAAGACCCTCTAGGTAGTCAAGAAGCTCGTAAGTGTAGGTGTTGATCCTCTCTGAAATTGTATCGGAGAGATCTGTGAGATATTCGCCTGTTTCGTCCCGAGATCTGAGAAGAAGCTCTGCTTCGTCGCGGGCTTTTTCTTCGATAATTCCCAATATTTGCGGCATAAGGGCGCTTTTGTCTAGAAGGAATTCTTCTTCTGTGGTTGTAAGTCCTGATAGAATCTCCATTGAAGAGCAGATGACCCCTCCTTTGTTTGCCGAGCTGTCTTTGATAATAATGACACCCAATTTTTCGAGTTCTCGGCGCGCATTTGGAGTGAGATAAAGGTTCGCTCCTTCAACGATGGCTCTTGAAGAAGGCTTGCCCTTTACGAGAAAGTCTTGGTAGTTGGTGTCGTTAAGGGTTCTGGGGCGTCCACCTGCGGGGATGAAAATATCGGTTTCGACTTGATGCAAGTTGTGGCGGAAGAGGTGGTTCATATCGCTTCCTGAAAGCCAGCTTTCAATGAGCTTCCCCCCCTTTTTTTTCCAGCAGAGGGTTTTTTGCGCAAAGGCGGTTTGTTCTTTTTTTGTTTGGAGATCGAGCAAGAAGCCCCCGTCATTGAGTTTTTTAGGAGGGTACGCGGCAAGGGGTTTTACCTCTTTGAACAAGTCAGCAAGGATTGATAGATCGAGCCCTTTGGGATCAAAGATGGTTCCCGAAACGTCGGTAATCGCGAGAAGCTTAGCAGTGCTCGGGAAATACTTATATAAATTGAGGATCTGGTTCCCAGCGACATCTCCATCAGGGCCCCCTGAGATCTTAACTGTGAAAGGATCTATTGTTGGATCGATTTTCATGTATCGGAGAACTTCTTTCATGTAAACGTTCACTCCAAGAGAGGTAACTCCGTATTCTTTATGGTTGATTCCCACGCTTGGTTTACTAGAGATGAAGGCAATTCCTGGTTTATAACCACAGAGTTTGCTGGTGCTGGCAATCCACTCGATCATAATATTATGCATATTCTCATCTGGGCCAAGATAGATGTACTCAGGCTTTTTCCAGTAGTCAACAATGTCTTTTGCTTTTAATGTTCCATCATCAAGACAATTCACAAGGGTTAAAAAGCTGTGAACAAAGGCTCGTTGCGTTTGGTAGAGATACTCAATCTTTTGTTGCGCTTTATAGGTTTTGATCGTTTCCTCTATCTCCCCTTCTTCAAGTCCTGCAGCATTTAGCTCTTTTCGGTAGATTTGAATTTCGGTAAGAAGTTGATCATAAGGCTCAAGGAAAATAACTGCTTTAGACCCTCCTTCGGGAATGTCCTTATTTTTCTTCTGTTGCGTTAGGGCAAGGTTGTAACACTCTAAAAAGACGTTATTTCTTTCGGTAACCATTTGCTCGTATCGTTGAGGAAATACTGTGCGTAGCCCTCCCCTTGAAAGATCCTTAAAGCGGATATGAAACCCAATGAAATGCATCCCTTGCATAAAGAAAATTCCATAGGGGAGTTCTGGGAATTTTTCTCGTCGGTTATAGGGAACGTAGTTAAGGTATTTTGGATTCAAGCGAAAACAAAGGGCACTCTTGTTATTTCGATAAAAGTTATTCTTAAGGCAATAGTCAACAAAATGCATTGCTTGCTTCAGGATGTTTTTCCGCCTCGTGTCGTAGAGCTCATTCCCTGTGTCTAGGTGATTGACGAGCATCATGAATTTCTCTCTAGAGCGTCGGTACTCATCTGGGTTCTTGTGCTCGGGGTGGAACTTTTGTTCGAACGCTTTGCAGACCTGAACGGTTAGTTCTGGATGTCGGCACAGAGCTTCCATGACATTGCTTAGAGTGTATAGATTGAGGTCGGCATGAACGAGTGTTTGATGTACGAAGCTGGCCGTGGCTCTTAAAAAATTTCCGACGTTTCCTCTCAGAAGGCCAGGCTCTACAAACACTTTTTCAATTTCGTCTCCGTCCGGAAAGTACTTTAGAGTGACAAGCTCCTTCAGAAAATCGTCGACATCTGCTTCGTCCCATGCTGCTTTTCCCTTGATTCCGTGAAGCCCAAGTGACATGATTAGAATACTGTTATCGCTATATGGATCGGCATATGAAGCCGTTACTCGCATGATTTTTAATTTGTGCCGAAAGATCGTTTTAGCAAGGCGGTACAGAAATTTGTGCTTTGGGGTATTTCTCCACGCAATCACAATCTGCATTGAGGGAACTTCTCCCTTTTGCTTCTTCCATTCCTCATTGTAGCGGACTTCATATTGGCAATAGTCTCGAGTGCGCGCTCTATGAAACATGTGAAGCGCTAAAACAAGGCGGTCGTTTGATAAAGAGCGCAAGAAAAGGGGGTCGATTGAGCTGACAAGTTCCTCATATTCCTTCTCTGAGATACTTGCATCGATTTCATTTAAAGAGGTGTAGACTTCAATACTTCGCTCTTTGCTTAAAAGATCAGCGGCTTTCTTTGTTTTTGGATCTTCATAAGAGGTGAAAAACACCCGCGCAATGAGTAGGCGTTTTTTAATCCCTGAAAAAGGGGGAGGTTTGTCAGACATAAAAGTATGGTAATTTTTGATCCCGTGCAGATTAAACTTTTTAAGGATCTTCATGTCGACATCCGGGGAGTCAAGAATTAAGACAAAGGCTTCATTCTTCAAGGTGATCTGACAATAATAGTCTAAAAGAGGAAAGCCCATCAGATAGTGAGCAATTAGCATATACTGATCAGGCTCAATCTCTTCGAAAAATCCATCAGGCATATGTTCTTGAAGCCAAACGTAGTACTCTTCGAACTGCTCGCTTTCAAATTGCACTGCTTTTTCTTTAGACAGCTTGTCTTGTTTATCGGGTCTTTTCATCCCACCTCATGTGCCTCTGAATGTAACCTATTTATAGTGCTTTAGCTTTAAGTTGGTAAATCTAAGTTGCTCTTTTAACCCGCATTATCATCTTCGCTCTTAACAACCACTTGTGGTTGTCTACGAGCTCCAGATCTCAATGTCGATCAAAATAGCTTCCTTATCTTTATCAACTTAAAGCTAAAGCACTATACCATTCAGCTAAATTTTTCTTTTTCCCGAGAATTCCAATTTTTCTCCTCACCCATAGAGACTCCGGCTATTGGATTGTCGAAAAATCGGCTTCTCCGAAAAAATCGAAAGTCCATCTAAAACCACTAGGCTGCAATCAAGGGCCCTAGAGCCAACAGGATACAGGGGTGATCTCGAGATCTATACGCCCCCATAGCCTCACCATACAATTTCCTTTCTTTTTCCAAAACCTGCAAAAATGATAAGGAGAAAATAGTTGAAAAATACAAATGCAATGGAGAAAAGCGATGAATCGCATCCTCTTAGTTATGGATTTTATCAATGATCTTGTGCATCCCGATGGGAAAATTGCTAGATCAAGCGCTTATGTCAAAGAGTACAAAGTCATTGAGAAAGCAAACTCGTTGATTGCTTGGGCTCGTAGGGAAAACATCCCTATAGGCTTTGTGACTGTAGGTTTTAGCCTGGGATATCCTGAATGCCCGCTCGAATCGCCTGTTTTTGGAAAAGCCCCAGAATACAGAGCATTGCAACTTGGGGAGTGGGGAACAGCTTTTGTTGATACTTTAGATGTTCAACCGAGCGATGTTGTGATTACAAAGCATCGGGTCAGTGCTTTTTATGGAACAAAACTTTCACCTTTTCTGCATGCGCAAAAGGCTAAGCACCTGATTCTTTGTGGATGTTCTACCGATATGGTGGTCCAGTCGACTGCTCGAGATGCTCATGATCGGGACTTTCAAGTGACTATCGCTGCGGATGCCTGCGGTGCCATTGATGCCCTGACCCATCAAAAAGCGCTTGATCTCTGCACCCGCATTGCAATGATTTCCGATATGAAAACTATTATAGAGTATTAGGGTTTGTAAAGTTATTTTCGCAATAGTCGGAGGCTGTTAAGACCAACGAGAACGGTTCCTCCTTCATGAAGGATCACGGCTAGCCAAAGGGGGATGATTCCCAGAAGGGCGGGCGTTGTTGCAAGAACGATGACACCGAGTGCAAGGGTGAGATTTTCTCGGACGATGAGCATTGTTTTCTTTGCTTTATTATGGAGCCAACTAATGAGGCGAAGATCATCTTGGAGAAGGACGATGTCTGAGGCATCGATGGCAGTGGCACTGCCGATTTCTCCCATAGAGATCCCGACGCTTGCGCGAGTCAAAGCCGGTGCATCATTAATTCCATCTCCCACCATTGCAAGATGTTTTTCCGCAGACAGTTTTGAAACAGTTTCAAGCTTGTGTTCAGGGCGTAGATCGGCATAGACCTGATCAATACCAAGTTCTTTTGCAACAGCATAGGCACTTTCTGCATGATCCCCAGTTAGCATTACTACTTCCAAGTCTTTTTTCTTGAGGGCGGCAAGAACCTCTTTCACTTCAGGGCGCAGGGCATCAAAGAAGCGGAAATCGAAGAGAGATTCACCAATCTGCAAGAAGGAGATCATTTCTCCTTTCTTATCTAAAGGTTTATCTGGAGAGATAAAGGCTTCGTTTCCAATCTTCACTTCAACATTTTTTCCGTCAAGTGTTGCGGATCCTTTTAGGCCGAAGCCTGGCACCGATTGAAAATGGGTAAGGGTCGCTGGTTGGATTTTCTCTTCATCTGCATAGGTGCAGATGGCCTCGGCCATGGGGTGGGTAACGTGGCGCTCTAGCGCACTTGCGACGCTAATGGCGACATCAATTGAATAGGAAACGGAGCCAATAGGTTCAATCCCTCTGCAGGTGAGTTTTCCTGTTGTGAGGGTTCCTGTTTTATCAAAGGCAATGGTATGGCAGGCGGCGAAGGCGTCTAGCGTCACCCCTCCCTTTAATAGAACCCCATTTCGTGCGCATGCGCTAATGGAGCTAAGGTAAGCTGTCGGTGTTGCGATGATTAGAGCGCAAGGAGACGCGGCAATTAAAAAGGTGAGGGCTCGGTAGAGAGAGCCTTCAATTCCTAAGAAGGGAATCGAAAAAATCCATGGAAGAGTGAGAGCAAAAATGAAAAAGAGGGAAATAATAGTGATTGCATAGCGCTTTCCAAACTTATCTAAAAAGCGTTGGAGTTTTGGCTTCATCCCTTGCGCTTCATTAATCAATTTTATGATTTTGGAAAGGGTAGATTCGGCGCTGGTTTTCATGACTTCAACTGTCAGCGTGCCATCAAGATTGCGGCTCCCCGCTTGGACGGCATCTCCAGGTGTCTTGGAAACGGGAACACTTTCTCCCGTGAGGTGAACAAGGTTTACAAAGGAGGAGCCATCGATCACGTTTCCATCGAGTGGGACAACCTCTCCTGCTCGTACAAGAAGGTGTGTTCCTACATCAATTTCTCGCACCGATTTTTGAAATAGGGTTCCATCTTTTCCAACGACCATTCCAATTGTAGGGGAAAGGTGATTTAGATTGATGAGTGCTCCCTTGGCGCGTCTCGAGACAGATTCCTCTAGCGCTCCAGAAAATGCAAAGAGGACAAGAAGCAGACCGCCCTCCATTTGACTTCCGATTAAAAAAGAGAGGAAGGCAGCAAGTGTCATCAAAACATCGATGTTAATTTCTAAGTTTTTAACATCTTCAATCGTATGAAGTAGCGCTGGAGTTCCTACTAAAAAATAGACTAAAAGCAAAAAGAGATGGGAAAGATCGGGCATGAAAAATTTGGCAACGAAAGAACTCAAGAGGAAAAACCCAGCAAGTAAAGAACTCTTTAGGCTCAGGTTTTTTGCCCAAGCACGCGACCGCTTCTTTAAGAATGGACTAATGCTTTCTTCCTGCCCCGAGGTAAAAAACTCATCAAAGATATAAGGAGATTCAGAGGAAGACATGGTCCATCCACTTTGCACACAGATGAATACTGCCAATCACCAGTATTCCCACAGCCAAATTCCAAACGAGTGATTTGATGAGTTGGTTTCCTTCAAGCTTGCTCGCAAGAAGAGTGGCCGTAGAAAAAACAATCGCCAAAGCAATAATTGTTCCTAAAAATCCGCCGAAAAAATATCCAATTGTGGCGCAAAAAGTTGCAACAATGACCCCGATCCCTGCCCCAACAGCTTGTTTTAGAGGATGCTCGTAGGATTCAAGTGTTAGGCCGAGTTCCTCTTCAAGCATGACGCGAAGGAGGCGATTATCATCAGCCATCAGAACTTCAATCACTTGGTCTAGAAGTTTTCCTGTCAGGCCCTTCTGCCGATACATGGCAGTGAGCTCTTCTTTTTCCTGCGCTCGATGATGTTGGATTTCCCATTGCTCCTGTTCAATCAAACGGTGCAAGCGTTCCAAGCGGGCCCATCCAAGTAAACTACTTCTTCCTACTTTCCAAAGAAGCCAGCCGGCAGCAAAAAGACCTAAGATCCACAGTGCTTTTGATACAGGGATTCCAAATGCGCTAAATAAAATCCACATCCCTAAAAGAAAGATTGCTGTCTCTTTTGCACTATCGGCTCCAGCAGAAATATGACCCGGCGTTTCTGTTCCATGGGCTTCTGCTGTTGCTTTGGCACCCTTTTCTCGGGCTGCTTTCAAGTGCTCAACGACGTCTTTTCCTTCAAAATGTTCGTGGGCTGGCTTTGGCGTTTTTGATGTCATGGCGCTATTCTATCAAACGGTGACTTTTGGCGACACTATCTAGTTCTCTAAAATGTTTTTGAGGAGCTTGCAAAGATCAAGATAGTCGGTTGTGGACATGAGCTCGCGCGCAGCATGCATGGAGAATTGAGCGATACCAATGTCGACTGTTTGGATTCCAGTGCGAGTATTTGCAATTGCTCCAACAGTGCTTCCACAAGAGAGATTTGATTCTGCAGCAAACGATTGGTACGGGATATTTTTCTTTTGACATAACTGAACAATTTGCGCTGCCGTAACCCCTGAAGTAGCATAACGATGGTTCGCATTATACTTGATGACAACACCTCCTCCAATTTCAGGAGCATTTTCCTTGTCATACTTATTTTTATATCCCGGATGGAAGGCGTGAGCCATGTCAATCGATACAAAATAGGATCCTTGTTTCATCCTCAGAAACGCTTCTTCCCCCATTTTATAGGAGAGGGAAATGCGTTTAAGAATATCGAGGAAGAAAGGAGAACCAGCCCCTTCATTGGTTCCAGAACCGATCTCTTCATGGTTCCAGAAAACTGCCATTTGTATAATGTCTTTTGGGTGTGTTTCAACTCCCAAAAGAGCAAGGAGAGAGGCATGCGCGCTGGCCAGATTATCAATGCGATAGGAGCTCACTAAATCGCCTGAGATTCCAATGAATCGAGGTTTTTCATCTGGGACGAGGTATAGGTCAGCGCCCAATAGATTACTTTGTTTGATTCCAATGAGTTCTTCAAAGATCTTTTTTGGTTCTCGATGTTTGCCGTGGGTTCCAATAAGAGGGCATAAGTGATGTTGTTTGTCAATTTTTCTTGGATTATCATTCGTATCTTTGTCCAAGTGAATTGCAAGTGTTGGGATCATCACAGGAGCGTGGTCGAGTAGGACGAGCTGTTGATCAATGGTGTCGCCTTTAGAAAGGAGTAGGCGCCCTGCAATTACCAGGTCGCGATTCATCCATGTGCTAAGAATGGGGCTTCCGTAAGTCTCTACGCGAAGGAAAGGGAGTCCTTCATCAATAAAGACAGGGTTTGGTTTCAGTTTAAGTGCGGGACTATCGGTATGAGAAGCAAGAATAGTTGTTTTCTTTGGCGTTTGTTTTGGCAAAACAAATGCACAGATTGAGCCGCCTCTTTCGACAAAATAAGCCTCTCCTGGTTTGAGGTCCCACTTTTCTTGTTCGTCAAGCGGAGTGTAGTCCTGCTGTGCTAGGCGATTCCCAATTTCAAGGGTTGCATGCCATGCTGTGGGGCTGTCCCCTAAAAACTTGAGAAGGTCTTTAAGTGCATCATATGTCATATCTTTGTATTGTACAAAAATCTTTTCTTTTATCTAAGAAAAATTTAAAATCGAACATCTTTAATTCCAAATGAGAGGAACAATCAATGGAAAGTGTGACAAGAAATGTGGTGGGTCTTACTAGCTGGGTAACAGATAAAGGTTTTCAAGCGTTGCAATCACTAAACTCGAGTTCTCAACAAGCTCAAGAAGAGTTAAAGGTGAAAGGAAAAGGCGTTCTTGTAAAATATAATGAAGAGAAAGAAACCCCTACGGCGAAAGAAATTAAGGATATTGTGTTAGCTATTCTGCAGCCTGTACAGACCCTAGAAGTCACAGGGGTAGCAGCTACGATTGGTTTTTATTTGGCGTCGAAAGTGATGCCCTGGCCCGTTGATTGGATTTGCAAGGCTGCGATGGTGGGTTCTGCTTACTTTACTTTCCAGATTTGGCAAGCCAAGGATGCAATTCTTGAAGAGTTTTTCTTTTTTGAAAAAAAAGGAGTACATGAAATTACGAAAGACGAATTTATTACACATGCCGATAATTTGGCGGATCGAGTTCTTGCAAAATGCACACTATTTAGACTAGTGACCTCTGCTGACCAGACCCGGTCCTTCCGCGATATGGGGAAAATTGTGAATAATATGATCAAAAATGCAAATAGTGAAGAAACGTTGCAAAAGCTGATTTCTGAAGTTTCCTTTATTGGCACATTGTTTCAGCTTGCACGTCGAGTTGAAAATGAGCGTCTGTAACTTAAACTTAAGTTAAGGCGTGCATCCCATCTAAATACTTATGGAGGACGGTCGGAATCACCACAGAGCCGTCCTCTTGTTGGTTGTTCTCCAAAAGAGCAACCATGAGGCGGGAGGTGGCAAGGCCAGATCCATTCAGGGTGTGGACAAATTCAGGTTTGTCATTCCCTTTCTTGAAGCGCATGCGCGAGCGGCGCGCCTGAAAATCGGTGCAGTTAGAAATCGAAGAGACTTCGTAATAACGGTCTTGACCAGGAAGCCAAACTTCTAAATCGATTGTTTTTGCAGAGGCAAAGGACATATCGCCTGTAACAAGAAGCATGGAGCGGTAGTGAACTCCTAGAGCCACGAGAATTTCTTCAGCACTTTGAACCATTTGATCATAGATTTTTTGACTTTCATCAGGATGGGTGATGCAAAACATCTCCACCTTGTTGAACTGGTGTGTGCGGATTAGGCCTCGTTCTTGAGAGCCTGCAGCGCCAGCTTCCCTTCTAAAGCATGGGGAGTAAGAGGTGTATTTGAGTGGGAGAGTGTCTGCATCAAGGATCTCGTCGTAGTGAATCCCATTGAGGACAGCCTCAGAGGTGGGGATCATGTAGAGGTGATGGTCTTTGTCTTGGAGTTTAAAAAGTTGATCTTCAAACTTTGGGAGATGAGCGGATCCAAATAAGATATCGGGTCGACCGACAAGGGGGAGCATCCACTGTTCAAAACCATTGGAAACGTGGGTATCGATCATAAAGTTAATGAGGGCCCATTCCAAGCGAGCGCCGATGCCGCGGTAAGCAGGCCAACCACTTCCTCCAATTTTTGCTCCTCGTTTGAAATCAAACAGCTGGAGCTTTTCATTGAGTTCCATATGATTTTTAGGTTTAAAGGAAAAAGAAGGTTTTGCGCCAACAGACTTGATTAAAACATTTTCTTTGGGGTCAAGAGAAGCTTTGATATCATCAGCTGGAAGATTGGGGAGGCATCCTAATTCAAATTTCAATTGCTCTTCAAGCTCAGAAAGTTTGTGGTCGAGGGTTGAAATTTTTTCTTTCGCCCCTTCCATCGTTTTCAAAAGATCGGTGGTATCCTCTCCCTTTCTTTTGCGCTCTCCAATCTCTTTTGCACTTTGATTGCGGCGTGTTTTAAGCTCTTCACTTTCAGCCTTAAGAGCTCGAATCTCTTCATCAAGGCTTAAGGTTTTCTTTAAGCTTGCTTCGGGGTCTTTTGTTTGAAGTTTTTTTTCGATTGTCGTGGGGTTTTCACGAATGAGTTTGATATCGAGCATACCTATTTCCTTTCCTCAAAGAATATACATCATTTCCTACTTGAAAGATAGGAAATTTGTTGATACCATAGGTTCTTCCTTCATTTAAAGGTTTATTGAGCAGTTCCAATGACAAAGCAAAAACAACAAGAAGCACAAAATCCTCTTATCCTCCGGTTCCATAGACTCATGGATGCCTTTGCAAAATCCGATGATGAGAGAGATTTTTATCTCGACACTTTAGAAGGTTTCTTGGTGTTCGCAGATCTCGACAGAAGTTTTGAAGAGCTCGATCGCTTAGAGAAAGAGCTTCAAGACAATCAAGAGAGGTATCGCCTTCTTCCGAAGATGACCTATTATGAAACCAAAAAGTTTATGGAAGGGTTTGTTAATGAAAAGGTTTATGATATCGACACAAAAGAAAAACTTCTTGATATCATTGGATCTAAAGAGTCGCGGGAAAATTTCCTCGAATTTATTTATGATCACCTCACCGAGCTTGAAAAGTGGCAACAGTATTACCACGAACGCTCCAGGATCCGTATTATCGAGTGGCTTCGTCAAGAAGAGATTCACTTTGCGTTTGAAGAAGACCTAGATATCTCCAAGCCCACCTTGGAGAAAGTGAAGCAAAATCTTTTCGAGGTGAAAGTTTCAAAAGAAATTCAGAGTGCACGTGATGCAATTACTACTAAGTCAAAGACTTATTACTCGAACGAGGCCCTGAACCCTCGTCCTAAGCGTGGACGCCCTCCGAAGCAAGCTCAAAAAGTAGAGCTTGAACCCCAGTATACAGTTGATCTCTATATGACGGTTCCTGCTGCTCTCCGCACTTTTCAATTTAATCCTGACTTTACCAGTACTTCTGTGACCTTCTCTGCGAAATTCGATACCGAGGCTCAACTTATTGCAAGTCTTCGAGGAAGTTCTCGGGTGAAAATTGATACAAAACTCGAGGCCTTATCTCAGCGGCTTGAATCGCTCCGCCACCTGTCAGATCGACTCAAAACCTCTTCTGGTTCTAGATTCGGCCTTGAATCGGAAGAGAAAATGATTCAAGCTGTGAGTCAACAAGGCTCAGAGCCTGAAAAGGGAAAGATTTCCAGCATCGCAAAAGGATTTCTCCCTAAGAAGAAGGGAAAGCAGCCTACAGATAAGGGAGAGATCCAAGAGATGATGCTGAAAAAGCGTCAAGCAGGGATCAAACAGGTGACTCCTATTAAAAGGGGAAAGAAAGAGAAGGACGATGAGTGATGGTCACAACCACGCCCATGCAAGAGCTTCTTGATCTCGCCTCCAAGCAAGGATGTTATAGGGCGCTTGAAGGCGTTTATCGCGCGCGCCTCATGGATGAGAAAATGCAGAAGCTTGTTCGGCAGAACAAGGGAGGAACTTTCCATCTATACACGGGTGGTCATGAGCTCATTGGTGTCATGTCCGGCCAGGCCCTTACCGCTGGAAAAGATTGGGGTCTTCCTTACTATCGCGACCGCGCCTTTGCCGTTGGCTTAGGGTGCGATCTCAGTGAAATATTTGGCGCCTTCTTAGCACGCGAAGTTCCCCACCACTCAGGGGGACGTATGATGCCCGACCATTTCTCCCATAAGCAGCTCCATATCCCGTGTCAATCAAGTGTTGTTGGTTCGCAGTTTTTGCAAGCAGTTGGCGTTGCCAAAGGTTCTCGCCTTGCTGGAACAAACGAAGTTGTCTATGTGTCAGGTGGTGATGGATCTACCTCGCAAGGGGATTTCCATGAAGCTCTAAACTACTCGTGCCTTCACAAGTTAGGTGTGATCTTTGTGATCCAGGATAATGGATGGGCGATTTCCGTTCCTGTTGAAGATCAAACAGCAGGAGGCTCTATCGCGCATATGGCTGCAGGCTACACCAACCTAACCGTTCATGAAATCGACGGATGCGATTACGAAGCCGTATCTAAGGCGCTTCACGCAGCTGTTCAAAAGGGACGCAAGCTAGAAGGACCCACTCTTATCGTTGCGAAGGTTCCCCGTCTTGGTGCCCATAGTAGTAGCGATGATCCAAAGAAATATAAAACCGATGATCACTTTGAAGAGGACACAGCACGTGACCCGATCCCTCGCTTTGAAGAGTACTTGCTTAAAAACAATATACTCACTCAAGAAGAGATTGAAACGCTTCGCGATAAAGTTAAAGAAGAGATCGAAACTGCAGCTACAGAAGGAGAGGAATTTCCTCTTCAAGATCCTGAGCGGGTCCTTGACCATATTTACAAAGATGTTGACACCACGTTTAATGAAACCCCAGACGAGAGGGGCGAAAGCGTTGTGATTATGGATGCCATCAATCATGCCATCGATGAAGAAATGGAAAGGGACCCTGGCGTCATTGTTTTTGGGCAAGATGTTGCTCGCGGAAAGGGAGGAGTTTTTGGAATTACCCGTGGTTTAACAGATAAATATGGTGAGGAGCGGTGTTTCAACACGCCGCTTGCAGAGTCCACGATTGTTGGGACAGCTATAGGTCTTTCTGTTCACAGTGATTTTAAGCCTGTTGTAGAAATTCAATTTGCCGACTATATCTGGACCGGTTTCAACCAACTTTATAACGAACTTGCCAGTTTTCATTACCGCTCAAATGGTGAATGGAATTGCCCCATTGTGATCCGCATGCCCTCTGGTGGGTATATTCAGGGAGGTCCCTACCACTCACAAAATATCGAAGCGTTTTTGGCCCATTGCCCTGGTCTCAAAGTTGTGATGCCCAGCAATGCAGCTGACGCAAAGATGCTTTTAAAAAGTGCGATTCGCGATCCCAATCCTGTTGTTTTTCTTGAACACAAAGCACTCTATCGTCAGCGTGTATTTTCAGCAAAACCTGAACCGACTAAAGATGAAATCATTCCACTTGGGAAAGCCGCTGTTGTTCGCGAAGGAACCGATGTCACTCTTATCGCTTGGGGACTCATGGTTCACATGGCCTCAGAAGTGGCTCAAAAACTTGAAGACGAAGGGATTTCTGTTGAGATCGTCGATCTTCGCACCATCGCACCTCTCGATATTGAGACCGTTCTCACTTCAATCGAGAAGACAAGCAAAGTGCTGATTGTGCATGAAGCTCCTGTCACATGTGGGTTTGGTGCCGAAGTTGCTGCACAAATCTCGGAGCGAGCTTTTGAACTTCTCGATGCACCTCTCAAACGTCTTGGCGGCAAGGACACCTGCGTTCCTTACGCTAAACACTTAGAAGACGCCGTCCTCCCTCAAAAGGGAGATCTCGAGAGCGCTATCCGCACTCTCGCCACCTACTAAAGGCTTTGCCACCAGCTCAAATAGACATAAAACGCTCTTAAAGATGCCTTAGAACGCTTTGAAAAGGAATTTTTTGCTTGGAGAAAATAGAAGAGTTCTTATATCTTGGGAGGGTATTTTAATAAAAGTGCCCTGAGAGGTGGTAGCCTCTCAGGGCGTGAAACTAAGGTACATCCTTTTTTAGCACAGGAACCTTAGCCTCGAGGATTATTTTAATCCATCGCAGCAAAAAAAATCTAGTCTCGTGTTTCCTTTAAGGGTGTGCCTTATTTTAAATGAAGGTAAGGTCGATGAAGGAAGAGTTATTTCACCTGCAAGAGTTATTTAAAGAAAGCCCCAAGGTCACCCTCTCTGATCAAGAGATTGCTGATTTTTATGGAATCTCTATTGAGAGAGCAAGAGAGTATCGAAAAAGTGATGTAAGGCAAGGTTTTCTGTTTGAAGATCGGAAGTTTTCCAGCTACTACCTTTCGCCCATGGGATTTGAAATCATTCAAAGACTAAGGCTTACTTTATACCATTCCCAGTAAGAAAAATCATAAATTAAATTCGATCTTCTCAGCTAAAATAGTGCTTTTATAGATTAAAGGGTTTGTTTGGCCCGTTTGTGCCGGGTCGTTGGCTTTTTAGAGAGCTCAGTAAGAAGTACCCGTTTTTCATTCTGGGCTTTGGGTGGTTTGTCGAGGAAATCATCAAGATGGACGAGATGAGCCAGGAGGCTTTCTTGCGTTTTGTGAAGAGCGGCAGAAAGGTGGGTGTCATCTGCAACATCTTTAAGCGCTGCGGCATTTTTGATCAGCTGATCTAACGTCGCGTCGATTTCCTTTAGTATTTCTCGCCGATTCATAAAAATCCTCGTTAGTTTCTTTGTATAATTATTATGAATTAAAAATGTCAACATTAGTTTAATAAAACATGTGTAAGAGGTTGATATTTTTGTAGAAAGAATTTTCATTTCCTGTTAAACCCCTTGTGTTATGTTTAAGTTTTGTCCATTAGCATCTGGTTCGAAGGGGAATGCCATTTATGTTGGCACAGGGGAGACGAAACTTCTCATCGATGCGGGGATTAGTTTTAAGGCTCTTGGTGAGAAGTTAGGGGAGATCGATGTCGATATAGGGGAAATCGATGCAATTCTTGTCACGCATGAGCATGGGGATCACATTCGGGGGCTTGAAAAAACGGCGAATAAATTGGGCATTCCCGTTTTTGCCAATAGTGAGACGGCAAAGGCTGCGATTGGAGAGATGCGAGAGCGTCCTCGCTTTAAGATCTTTTCAACTGGGGAAGCGTTCGAGTATGGGGAGATGGAAATTCATCCCTTTAGTGTGCAGCATGACACGCTTGATCCCGTCGCATTTACGATTCGTTTTGGGGAGATAAAGATTGGCGTATGTGCTGATCTTGGCTTTGTTACAACTCTTGTACGGGCCCATCTTTTGGAATGTGATTATCTCTATATCGAGGCGAATCATGAGCCATCGATGGTTTATGCGTGCAATCGGCCAATGGTTTACAAACAACGGGTACTTGGGAGGCAAGGACACTTGTCAAATGATGCGTGCGCAGATCTTGTGAGGGAGATCGATCATGAGGGATTAAAGCATGTCTATTTGGCTCACCTTTCAAGCGAATGCAACAACCCTGAACTTGCGGTGAAGCGGGTGAAAGAGCGGGCCGGGCGGGAGATTTCTGTTTCGATTGCTTATCAAGAAAAAGTTAGTCAAATTATAACGGAATCATAAGGCCATCGTAGGCGATGTCTACCTTGATATTGAGGCCACATTCTTGGATGATATCGTTATGGAGCTGGAGCTTAATCTGCAGATCGGAATCATTATGATTGGGGTCATGGTGGGTAACAAGCCATTCATTTACGCCGGTATATTTAAGAAGGACAGTTGCGTTGGGAATGGAAGAGTGACCCCACCCTGTTTTTCGGTAGTATTCTTTGGGGAAATACTGCGCTTCATGAACCACAAGGTCGCAGTCTTTGAGAAAATCAATCAGCCCAAGATGAGGTTCTAAGAGAGGGTGTTTGCGGTGGATCTCGTTAGGATGTCCATGGTATCCAAGAAGGACTTCGTTGTCGGTGATGTACCCGATGGTTTTTTTAGGGGCCTTGATTTTGAAACCAACGGTGGGACCTGGATGATTTGTGAAATGGCAATCAATAATAAGATCCCCAATTGAAACCGGGCGGTCGTCTCGAAGCTCCTTAAAGGTAACTTTTGCTTTCATTTCATCAAGACGAACGGGGAAGTAGGCGTAGGCAAGCATACTGGTAAAAAGCTCTTTGGTGCTTTTTTCAAAACCTACCGGAGCCCAAACAACAACATCGCAAGTCTTTTTGTAGAGAGGACTAAAGAAAGGAAAACCGGTGATGTGATCCCAATGGGTGTGGGAGATAAAGAGGTGAATCGTCTGGTTATCCTCAAGGTTAATGAGATCGCCTAGTTGCCGGATTCCAGTTCCTGCATCGATAATAATGAGGTCATCGCCATGTCGTACTTCCAAACATGAGGTGTTCCCTCCGTAGCGTACATACTCAGCACCGGCTACAGGATTCGATCCCCGCGTTCCCCAAAAACGGATATAAGAAGTTAGAGTGGAAGGAATTGGATGATAGCAGTGAGTTTGAACAATTTCACTCCCACTTTTCAAGGTAAATGGGGCAGGTTTTAGCTCTCCCTTGAAGAAAGTTTCCACCAGCTCAAAGAGTTGGTAGACCTCAAAGGGTTTCACTAGGAAATAATCGGCCCCTTCATCAATGACAGCGTGATAGTTTTGAATCATTACATGGTAAGAGGTGACAATGATCCCCATCTCGCTGTAGCGGCTATTCAATTTAATGGTTTTCATGATTTCGAGGGCATGAATATGAGGCATCATGAGGTCGATAATCAGCAGATCGGGTTCAAATTCTTGGATTTTCTTCAGAGCAGCAGGACCCGTCTTTGCTGTCGCAAATTCGAATTTTTTTCCTTCCTTCGATGTTAAGACCGCATCGATCAACGCCGTAGAAGGATCTGCAATAAGAATTTTTTGCTTGTTGCCCATAGGGGAATATACCGCCTCCTAACTGCATCTTACTTGAGCAAGTTTTTAGGGCTAGTCTTTTTTAAGTAGGACTCTACGGCGACTGCCGTCTTGGGAGCCAATCACTCCGTTGGATTCGAGCTCGTCCATGAGCGAGGCTGCGCGGGCATAACCGATCTTGAGCTTCCTTTGGAGGAAGGTGGTCGAAGCGGTTCCCGTTTCGGTGATGATTTGATAGGCTTGAGAATAAAGGTCATCCTTACCTTCGCCTGAACCCTCGAAGGAGAGTTCTGTCTCTGCCATTTGGTCAAATGACTTGATGAGATAATTTGGCCCTGCTTGACTCTCTATGCAGTCGATCACTCGGTTAATGTCTTCATCACGGATAAAAACGCCTTGGGCTCGAGTGAGGACATGAGAGCCAGGAGGGAGGAAAAGAAGATCTCCATTTCCGAGAAGGCTTTCGGCTCCATTCTCATCGAGGATGATCTGGCTGTTGACCCGACTTGCGACTTTGAAAGAAATGCGGCTGGGGAAGTTCGCTTTAATCAGACCTGTAATGACCTCACGTGAGGGGCGTTGCGTGGCTAAAATAAGGTGAATTCCAACTGCTCGTGCCATTTGTGCAATACGTGCAATAGGTGTTTCCAAATCAGAGCTAGAAGCCATCATCAGATCGGCAAACTCATCGATGATCGCAACAATATAGGGCATTTTGCGGGGGATTTCCATCTCCAGCTCTGCTTCCTGTTCAGGGTTCACTCTTCGGTTGTTAAAAGCGTGGATATTGCGTAGTTTGAGCCGTTTGAGCATTTCATAGCGGTAACCCATTTCTTTTACGAGCCAATTCAATGCGGCATAGGCTCCATGAGCCTCTGTGATGACCGGCGCAATCATATGGGGAAGGTTTGTATAGGAGCTAAGCTCGACCTTTTTAGGGTCAACAAGGAGGAGTTTTACTTCATCAGGGCGTGCTGTCATAAGAATTGACATGACTATGCTGTTAATGCAGACGGACTTCCCTGACCCCGTTGCTCCGGCAATGATGCAGTGCGGCATCTTGGTGAGGTCAGAAATGACATTTTCCCCCGTCACCGTTTGCCCCATCATAATGGGGATATGAAGCTTTTTATTTCCCTTTTGATACTCACCGAGCATTTCTTTGAAACCGACTTCTTGTGGGTAAAGTGAGGGAATCTCAACACCAACGGCAGCTTTTCCAGGAATTGGAGCGATGATCCGAATCGACTTGGCTTGCAAGTTGAGAGCGATATCATTTTCAAGAACCTTGATTTTCTGAACTTTGACCCCAACGGGTGGGTGAATTTCAAATGAGGTAATCGTAGGGCCGCA
Organism: Simkaniaceae bacterium; assembly: GCA_018399055.1. Lineage (GTDB taxonomy): Bacteria > Chlamydiota > Chlamydiia > Chlamydiales > Simkaniaceae > Neptunichlamydia. The sequence goes on from CP073762.1 coordinate 695,185, forward strand.
GTTAATCTCTCCAACTTTTCCTTCCACGCCAAAACTTAAAAGCGTTTCTTCAAGAACCTTAGCCTGTTTTTCGAGATCTTTTTTCAGTGTGGGCTTATCGAGTTTTTTCGCATCAGTTAGCAGATTAAGCGGGGGAAGGCGAAACCTCTTGAAGGCTCCCACGTATGTTTTCGTATCCATGGTTTTTTTCACACGGCCAGGTGTGGGTCTCTTTTCTAAATGCGTCGAGATTTTTAAGTCAGAAATCTCTTCGTCCTCTTCGTCCTCATAAGATGGTGGAGGCTTAAAGGTCTGCAAGGGAGGAGGAGCGATGATTCTTTGTTGCTTTTTCACTCGAGTGGGCTTAAAATCTGCTGCCACCTTCAGCAAAAACTTCCCTGCGATCTTCACCAAAGACCAAAGACTCTTTGCTAGAGGAATGACACGTGTATTGGTAAAAAGAATGAGCGCCATCATCCCAGTCAGAGAGAACGTAATAAATACTCCAACATTGCTAAGTAAATGCTGCAAATTGAATGTTGGAACATCTCTTAGCAAGTAGTAGAGAGGAACCCCGCCCAAATTGAAGCGAACAACTTTGTGGGGGAATGGATAACTGCTTAAATAGACTTCAGAGTAGAGGCGGGCCTGAATAAAACCACTTGAAAGACCACCACTTTCGGCAAGTAAGTTTAGGAGCATCGATAAAGAGAGAACCCCAATCCCAAAATAGACTGTTTTCATCCGAAGGAGCCTAGGGGTTCCTCCCATTAGCATTTTCCACCCAATCCAGCCAAGGTAAGTCACCACTAAATACGCCGAAATGCCGAGGGACCACATCAGCCCAATACCAAGGCCGTAGCCAATTATTCCCAGCCAATTTGCTTGCGGCGATCCGTGGACGAAGCTAAGCAAACAAAGACCCAAAAGAATACTGCCAATTAATGTTAGGAGACCTTTAATCTCTGGATGTGTCTGTTTCTTATTGTCCATGATTCTTAGTCTAACAAAAAAATATCCAACTGAAAAGAAAAAACCCTAGAGGCCGGCTGCAAGTATAGAAATGAAATGCTAGGAAAATGGGCGACCGACCGGACTTGAACCGGCGACTTCTTGAACCACAATCAAGTGCTCTACCAACTGAGCTACGACCGCCATCGTACGAACTATACCGATAACAATTGGAATCGGTACGGACATTTTTACTGATTGAGAGATTTTAGGTCAATCCCTCATATAATCCAAAATTCGTGTTAATCACAACGCAAGGAACTAAAAGCTTGCGCTATATAACAAAAAATATAAAAATCGCCTAGCATTCGAAATAACTCAGCGGATGGCTTGATGCGTTTTTGCTTTCTTCTACTTTGCCCAATTTTCTTGCATGCAGGATGGATGGACTGGCTCTTCCCATCTTTACCCCAATATGCCGAAACATTCGATTGTCCTTATCACTGTGGTGAGTGGGGCTCAGAGTCTATTCGACGTGTCGAATGGCAGGGGGTTCTTGCTATTTATGAGCTCGACAAGATGGGCCATGCATGCCTTGAAAAACCCTTTCCTTATCCTGACCTTCCAAAAGACTGGGACGACCCCTGGTGCCAAAGAGCTTTAGAACAGAAAATCTTTCTCACAGCACCTCTAAATCGAAAAGCCATCAAAGCATGTGTGCGCAGGTCGGGTCACCATCCATATGAAACAAATTATACATGCTTTTGTGACGAAGAATATACAGATGTTTGGTTTGGATGGGAGCTGGCTAAAATTACACGTGAACCTGATAAGAATGGGATAAAATTTTACTTTGATTATGATCAAGCGTCCAGTACGGGCCATATTGTATCAGCGTATGACTACTATAATGAGTTGATCTACTTTGATTCTTACCCGAATCTAAAGGTTTTTTATCGCTCACTCAGCGAAGACATCAAGCAATACTTTACAGAGCATGTCAAGTGGCAGTGTTTTATTAATGATGAGGGTTGTTTTAGATCAACTCCTGCTTGCCTTTCACTGGTTGTAGATGAATTCAACAAAACGATTTCATTCTTATCTGATAAGAAAGCAGAAAGTAATAAAAGATATGTTACAATTCTTGGGGAATACGCAGATGAATTTAAGTTAGAAATAGAAAGATGGGCTAATTTAGGGAGACGATATGACCTAGCCTTCAAAACACATATGCCTTCTCTAGAAGCTCGCTTGGAGTCAATGCTTAATGAATACTCATTGATATTCGACCGTTGCATCAACGAGCATCAAGCACCGGCATCCTACTATAGCCGGGCTGTCATACGGTATGATGCAGGAGAGAATGTAGGGTGTATTGAAGATATTCAAAAGCTGTTTGAGATCGCCCCTTCCGAGCTCATTGCTCATGAAGTTTCTAAAAAGCTAGAGCTGATGAAGGGAACTGCACAATCTGAAATCGGCCTTTTCAACGAAGCAATTCTTACACTATCTCACTATATTGACAAACACCCCAACCACAGAGAAGCATATGTTGAAAGAGCCATCGCACAATTTGAGATAGGAAGCCTCCAAGATGCACTTCAGGATTTTGTTACAACCGGGTTGAAAGGACGCCCCGTCAACGCAGACTGGAAAGATGAGTTAGATTTTTCCCGAGGACTCATTAAAGGGATAACCGAGGATGGTCTAGGCTCCTTTGCTAACTTTTTCCCTGCGGCTCTCTCTAGCATCTCAGGGCTAAGCCATGGACTATGGGCTCTAGTGACAACCCCTGAGCAAACCACTAAAGCAATGTACAATGCCTGTCAGGAGGCTTATCAATACATTAAAAGTGAAGGGTTTGATGAAATTATCCACACTGTTGTTCCAGAGTTTAGAACCCTTATTCAAGAAGGTGAAAAACTGTCCTATGTTGAGCAAGGAGAACTCATCGGAAAAGTCATTGGGCGTATTGGAATAGAGTTTGTCCTACTAAAGGGAACGACCAAAGGGTTAAAAATCTATCGTGATCTAAGAAAAGCCAACGCCATGCTTTCCCTTGAAAGAATGGCCACATCTATCGAAGCAGAACAAATCCTACTAAACTGTCACAAACAATGGTGGAGTAAAACAGCTCCTATCATTGAGGAAATTCAATCCAACGGCGGAAGACTCGGGGATCAACTCTATAAAACCTTTCGAAAACAGCAATTAAGCGAGTTTCAGGTTAGAAAAATCCTTCATCAAGCAGGTTTTAAAACTTTTCCTAGGCCTAAAGGTATTCCACAAAATTGGACAGTGAAAATATCTAGGAATGGAGGAGGAATGCGGTATGTTTCTTCTGCAAATGAACAGTTTGAAGTAAGAATTATGCCAGGGAATCCAGATGCTAAATGGCCTTCTCAAAAACAGCCTTACGTTGTTCATAAAACAGATTGTGGTTGGTTAAGCAAGGAAGGGATTATATATCAATCAAACCAATCTCCCGAAATACATATTCCATTGAAAGAGTATGATTTTAATAAACTATCAGGAGTAATTCCATGATTAATTTTTCTAGTTATTTTAATTCTATATTTTTAGGATCGCTTCGATCGTTATTTGATGTAGAATGGCAAAATCGGGGTTGGGGTGAGAAAGATAGCCCATCGAAATATGTAGGTTTTGATGAAATTGTCACAGAATTTATGGATAGTTGTGAGGTTGTGCTTGCTAACCCGAAAAAATACCATTTATCTGTAAATCAACAACAAAGCATGAAAAAGTTATTTGCAATGCTTGATGAGTATTGCTCAAGTGAAGAGAGACCTAATAATGAACGAGATATTGTTGATGATCCAAATTGGCATAAAATTCAAGCTCTCGCAAAGAAAGTTTATAATGACTTACCATTTTTAAAGTGATTTGAATTTAAAGGGTGGTAAATGAAATGACAAGTCGAGATTATCTTCCTACTTTCTTGAAAGAAAAATACCAGGAGCTTGATGAGCATCCAGAGCTCAATGAGCGATGCGAAAAGATTGCCGATTTTCTATGGTTAATAAAAAAGATTTGGTGCATTTCAAGTGCTCATTATCAAGATTGGATTTGGGTTAAACATGAAACATTAGAGATTGTCGATTCTTATGATGATACGGTCATGTATTTTATAGAAGATACCGATAGAGCAATAGATGCAAGAGAGTCTGGTCTTATTGAAATGACAGATACCCAGTATCATATGCTAAAAAAACTCTATGATATGGTAGAATCGTATGATACGAATAATAATCGTCCTGATGAAGATAAAGATATTGTTAATGACCCTGAGTGGGGTGAGGTCAGAAAGTATGCTAAATTGGTATATAAAGAACTTGTTAGGGAATAGTTTTTTAACGCGAATTTATACCAATCCCAGTAAGGAAAATCATAAATTAAACTCGATCTTCTCAGCTAAAATTGTGCTTTCGATCTTGCTAACCAACAAGTGGTTGGCATCGATCTCCAAGCTTAATTTTTCCATGAGAATTTCTGAGCCAATTTATGATTTTCCTTACTGGGAACGGTATTAGGATTTGCGTCATGCTCGGCAATTCCAATAGTCCCAATCCAATGCAGAGTATTTGACGACACTATCTAGTTCTCATTATTTATTCATAATTGCTGAATCCTTCAGAGATTTTCAAAAAATATTTTTACTATTAAAAAATTCATCTTTTCTTTACAATCGCTACAAAATCTTGCGGACTATTTGTGGAATGTTGCGGACTTTTAAAAAGAACATTTGTCATTCAGGAGTCAGCAGAGGCGATAAACAATATTTTATTTAAAGGTGTGAGATGAAATTTCCAGAAAGACTCTTAGGGTATGAACTCGCAAATGGCATGATGAACTCTATCGATGAACTCTATCAAAGATGCTTTACAGGAAAAGGGGCGCAGCCCTAACTCTGATATTGCAGGGCCGCTTATTGGAGAGTTAAGCTACCGGTGTATTAGCGCCATCACTCACTATGCAACGAGTACGGATAAACCTTTAAATAAATATCAGCAGTACGCCTTTCCAATGGTCATTATTGGAGGACTTGGGACTTCTTTTTTACTTGCCACGACAATGGGAAAAACGTGGAAGCATTGGGGTGGAAATTTTGCCCTAGCTGCAGGTGCGAGTATTTTAGGAACCCTTAACAGAAAGCATGGCAATAGATGGCAGTGCGCACTTTTGCTTTCAATTGCATTGATGAGTTGCAAGTATGCTCTTCAGCAGCATCGCAATCCTTCCCTTATTTTGAAACCCTATCTCATTCACGGAATTGCTAATGCTGTCCTTTGCACAGCTAATCAAAAAATTTATGAAAAGAATCTTCTGGGACTTTCTAAAGATGAAGATGCTAAGTGGATTTATTTTTCTGTTTCTACCTTGTGCCTTTCTTATCTTCTAGCCAAGGGGATTCAAAACAAGATGGGAGCAAAATCCCTAAAAATCAACTGGAAGGTTGAGTCTTTAACGCAAGGGGCTAGTCTTGCAGTCCTTCTTTTTGCGGGTTCGAAAAGATCTCCAATATACGAAGACTAAGATAGCGCTGCCCAGAATCAGTGCTTGCACGGTGTTGATTTTGAAGAGAAGCTTCCGAGGCGCCCCTTCAACGAGTGTGATCAAGAAAGAGGCAATGGGGGACGCGAGCATGTCTGCGTGGAGCAGAAAAAGAGCGAGCAAAGCGGCAAAGAGGAAGGGGATGAAGAGGTTATAAAAGAGGGAAATCAGGGGGAATGTTTCAAAATGAAAGAGAATCAACGGAAGGGTAAAGGCTAGAACGCTCCCTTGGAGGGCGAGTCCTTTACGCAGATAGGCGCAAAGAATGTAGCCGCATTGATCCGGTGTGGACATTTCAGTAAGCACATGATAGGGCCGTTTTGGTAGAAACAAAGTAAGCTTTTCTTCCAATGTGCGGTAGAAAAGAATGATGCCGAGAGTTGCACCGAAGCTGAGTTGAAACCCCACGTTTGTGATCACAAACGGATCAGAAATTAGAGCAAAGAGAAGGGCCACACCAAGGGCATTGAGCGGCGTTGTACGGTATCCAAAGAGTATCCCCACAAGATAGAGCAAAATACCGATCCATGCGCGGCTAATTGAGGGTCCTCCTCCCATATAAAAGAAGTAGGTTCCTAAAAGGAAAATGAGGGCTAAGGCAAGGAGCTTTTCAGGGAGAATGCGTTTGAGGATGGAGGCGAGAAAAAAGGTGAGGAGGGCAAAGTGGAATCCTGAAATGGCAAGTAGGTGAGCTAGTCCAACGGCTCCAAAGTGGTAGGAGAGATAGAGGTTTTCAAGGTTTCCGGTGGCAAGGCCTGAAAGGAGCGCAGCGACTTTGGGGTTTTTGAAACGGGTATGGATCCGTTTTTTGACCTGCTCTTTCATTTGAAAGCGCCACTCAGCGAGGCTCCAGGATTTTTCAATCGGTTCCCAGGGGGACTCTGGTTTAAAGATGTAGTATCCTTTCGACCTTTCGCGAAGGGTTCCTTTTGAAAAAAAATAGTCTTTATTAGCGAGAGGGCGGTTGTCACTTTTTTGAAGGTAGATGCGGCAGGGAAGGGAATCTAACGTTCCGATGTAGGCAATGGTGGTTTGGATAGCGCTGACGTTTTTTTTCACTTCTTGAATTTTAAAGCGCCCGCTTTCTTTTTGTCCTGAGGGGTACAGACCTAGAAAAAAGGCTATAATCATGATACTTAGAAGAACAAGTGCGGTGGCAAAAGCAGGGGTTAGTCTTTTTGGCATCGCCAGTAGTGTTGGTTTGTCAGTTTCTGATGGAGGAAATAGGTCATCACAATATCATGGTTCACAACATGGAATTGTTTTTTTGCAAGCTCGGTGTATTCATCGATGTACCTATAGATTGCTTCATATTTTCCAAAAACATGTCTTCCGGTAAAGTGCGTAGACTCTCTGAATAGGAGGGTTCCTCCTTTTTTGAGCCATTTGTACATTCGTTGAAATAGAAGGGAAGTTTCTTCATCGGAGAGGTACATAAAGAGCCAATTGATGAAAATTAAATCGAAGGTGTCTTCTTGGAAAGAAAGATCCATCACGTTCGAAAGCTTGAAGGTGATGTTAGAAAACTGTTTGTGGGTTTCTCGGGTTTTTTCAATGAGGTGAGGGGCAAAATCCACTGAGGTGACGTGGGTTGCCTTTTCGGCTAGCTTTCCGGTGAACCGTCCTATTCCCGAAGCGAGCTCAAGAACGTTTTGGTTTTCAAAGCTTGGAAGGAAACCGATGATTTCTTCTCGCTCTTGTTGGTCAAAGGTTTCGGTATGGCTGACAAGAGTCATTCCATCGGGCGAAGGAGAGGTTTTCTTCCAGAAGTTATAGATATTGTCGTTCATTTGCCTTTTGGTGGCTGCATTTCATCGTCGATTGTTTTATGAATCAATCGCGCTCCGCGAAGCCCGGTCATATAATGAAACACCCAGTCTAGCATAACAGCAAATTGACTGCGATAGCTGACTAAGTAGAAAATATGAATGAATCCCCAGGCCAGCCAGGCAAAGAGACCCGTTAGGTGAATCCCTTTGTAAAATCCGACGGCTCTATTTTTCCCGATGGTGGCGAGGCCGCCTTTATCAAAATATTTAAAGGGGCGTCTTTTTTCTTTGGCGACTTGACGTCGGATAATTTTCCCAACATACCGTCCTTGCTGAATGGCAGTGGGTGCGACGGCTGGAAGGGGTTTTCCGTTTTTCCCCATGGCGCAGGCGGCGTCTCCAATCACGAAAATTTCAGGATTTCCTGGAACAGAAAGGTCGGCTTCGACCACCGCTCGTCCCTGACGGTCTAAGGGGACATCGAGGGTTTTTAGAACAGGAGAGGCAACATTTCCAGCGGCCCAAATGATGTTGCGGGCTTCGATGAAGTCTTCACCTATCTGGACTCCTTCTTCGGTGATATTTGTGACGAGTTTTTCTGTTAGGACCCGCACTCCCATCTTTTCTAGGTCTTTGCGCGCTCTTTCTGAGAGTTTTTCTGGAAAAGGAGGGAGAACGCGTGGCGCCCCTTCAACAAGATAGATTTTGGATTTTTCGGGATTGATGCGACGAAAGTTCCTAAACATTGTCTTATGAGCGATTTCTGCAATTGATCCTGCCATTTCTACTCCTGTAGGGCCGCCTCCAATAACGACGAAGTTGAGATATTTTTCTGCTTCGTGAATGCTATCCATCCGTTCTGCTTTTTCAAAGGAAATCAGAACCCGTTCACGGATTTTGAGGGCATCTGTAATGGTTTTAAGCCCAGGGGCTAAGGGTTCCCACTGATCGTTTCCGAAATAAGAATGACGCGCTCCTGTTGCAATCACGAGGTAGTCATACGGGATGTGGTCTCCATTGACAAGGAGGAGTTCTCTTTTTTCTTTATCGATTTTCTCAACGGTTCCCATCAATACAGTGGTATTACTTTGAGTCGCCACAACTTCTCTCAGCGGTGTTGCAATATCTGCTGGGGACAGCGCAGCTGTTGCGACTTGATAAAGAAGTGGTTGGAATAAGTGGTGATTTTTCTTGTCGATGAGTAGAACATCAAAGTTTGCTCTACTGAGTGTTTTAACACAGTTTAGCCCACCAAATCCTCCACCAATAACGACAACACGCGTATAGATCATAAGAGTCCCCCTTATTTATATATGTACATCATCGTTGCAAAAAAGTGTAAAACCTTTTTAAACTGTCTTGTTTGGAAAAGAGCATGAGTGTATGCAAGATCGGATCGTTAAGTACTTTGAAAATGAAGAGGCAGTTTATTTAAGTGAGGCCCCCGATCTTACGTGGGAGGAGGCGCGCAAGAAGTACCCTCGATTAACTAAAGGGTGGCATGAGCTGTGTCATCTTTCTCCCACTGTTCGGTTGGAGTTTCTTAGAGACTATTGGGTCAATGCGCTTCCCTATTCCCCACAACTTTATGCATTTGTCGATCGGTTTTTTGCAAAGGTTGATGAAATTGGAATGGTGGCAGCAAAAGGGGGGATCTTTCTGACATACAGCATGAAAGAGGATAAAACCTTCTTTCTCGGTGGGCCTCCTCTTGTAGATCAAGAAATCGAAGGAGCGATGCGCAGTCTCGATTTCTCTCTGCCTCAAGATTTTCGCCAATTTTTCCGGATCCACAACGGTTTTTTTAGGGGAGGAGATACGGGAATTTTTTCTATCGGAGTATTAGTTGAAGAGGCTGAGAGGTTTATATCTTTAGAGCAGTCTTTAACGATGGGGAATCAGTCGATCTCAAGCGTCTCTCTTCTTCCCTTTTATCGCTCTTTCGGGTTAGATGTGTATCAGTGCTTTTATCAAGATTGGTATCCCGATGGGGGAGTAGGAAATGTCCTTTGCTCCTTGGGCGAAGGGACGATTTCTGATTATCGCACAAAAGACAAGGGACGAGAGTCTTTGGCTTTTCCTTCTTTTATTGAATGGCTGATGTTTTATATGGAGGACGTTGACGTCCAATGAAGCTCACAGTGCAAGATCTTTATGACCTATATGGGAATAGTTTGGAGTTTGAGAAGACCAAATCTCAAGCGGGAATGGACCATCCAATAAAGGTTGCTCATGTCCAGCGTCCAGGGCTCTCTTTGGCTGGGTATTCCATGCGAATGAAAGATAACCGCATTCTGATCTTTGGGAAAATGGAGCTTTCCTATCTCAGAGACTTAAGTCCCAAAATTCGAGTGGAGCGCCTAGATAAAGTCATTACCTCTTCGAATCCAGCTGTCATTGTTTCAAGAGGGCTGACACCTCCTCGCGATTTAGTGAAGCATTGCCATCAGGTGGGGATTCCTCTTTTCCGATCGCCCCTTCGATCGATGATATTGATGTCAAAACTTACCGTGATATTGTCCGATACTTTTTCTCCAGTTGAAAGTGTTCATGGAACTCTTGTCGAAGCTTATGGGATTGGAGTGCTTATCCGGGGGGATTCTTCGGTTGGAAAGAGCGAAGCGGCATTAGGGCTTATTGAACGGGGTCATCGGCTGATATCGGATGACGTTGTCCTTTTGAAAGGAAAGGAAGAAAGACGTCTCATCGGGTCTGGCCCAGACCTTAATAAGCATTTATTGGAGCTGCGAGGAATCGGAATTGTCAATGTTGCACACCTTTTTGGAGCTGTATCTGTAAGGGATGAAGTTCCTGTTGACATGGTCATCCACTTAGAAGATTGGGATGAAACTCACTACTACGATAGAGTGGGACTCGAGGAACGTTTTACAGAATTTTTGGGTATCAAAGTTCCTCTCTATCTTCACCCTGTTAAACCGGGGAGAGATATAGTTTTGCTTATAGAGACGACAGTCTTAAATCATCGCCTCAAAGAGATGGGATACCATTCAGCAAAAGAATTTAATCAGAAACTTCTAGAAGAAATAGCGAGAAAAAGGCACGTTGGAAGAGAAAGTTGAAGCGACTACAAAAGTGAGGAACAAGCTGGGCCTTCATGTACGCCCGGCGACTCAGATTGCAAAAATTTTGCAGAAGCGCAAGGCGAAAGTTACATTGACTTATAAGGGACAGTCGGTCAATGCTCGTAGCATTATGAGTATCATGATTTTAGCAGCGCCTAAAAATGCACAACTGAAAATAGAGGTTGAAGGAAGCGATGCTCGCTTAACCCTTGAGGAACTTCTGTCTGCATTCACTAAAAAATTCGGCGAGGATGGGTAGATGTCCGATCTCTTGGAAAAAATGATTCTAAATGGGGCTCCTATCAGTGGAGGGATTGCAATTGGAAAGCTCTTTTTTCTAGAGGCTTTACTAGAAGAAATTGTTCCTGAATTTTCCATTCCGACAACCGAAGTTGAAAAGGAAATTGGACGGTATCGACGCGCTGTTCTGTTAAGTAGAGAAGACCTTCACGATTTGCAACGGTTTTTAGCAAAGGAAGGCTCTACTGAAGCGGTTTCAATCATTGATACCCACATTCAAATGCTTGAAGATCCATTCATGACAACGTTTATGGAAAAGAAAATCCGTCAACGGATGAAGAATACCGAGACGGTATTCCGTTCAGTCATGATTGATTATGAAAAAGAGTTTTCCAAGGTCAAAGATAGCTTTTTTAAACAACGTCTACTTGATGTCAAAGATCTATCTCAACGCATTCTTCGGAATCTTCATCCCCGCAAAACATTGCTGACAAAGGAAATCCCTGAAAACTCAGTGATCTTCACTAAAGAGCTCATTCCATCGAGCGCTGCTGAGGCTTCAAAAGGGCAGGTCAAAGGATTCATTACGGAGATAGGAGGGACAACCTCTCATGCCGCACTGATTGCGAAATCTAAGGGGATTCCCTATGTTGCAAACATTTCTACAGACATTCTCTATCCCCACAAGGGTGCTGATGTCATCATTGATGGAAAGACTGGAATGGTTATTGTGAATCCAAATGAAGTAACCCTAGAAAAATATCAAAGAGATCTTTCTGATAACCTTCAGAAAAAATGTTTGGAAATTAATGAAGGGACTGAGGGAACCGTCACTAGAGACGGAGTTAAGATAGATCTATTAGCGAATATTGAGAACCTTTCAGATCTCGATCTTCTCATCCCCTATAACGCTGAAGGGATTGGGCTTTTTCGCTCAGAGTTTCTCTTTTTTGGAAAAGAGCTCCGGAACTTTGCAGAAGAAGATCAGTTTATTCTCTACCAAAAAGTCATGAATAAAGCGCGAGGAATGCCTGTTATTTTCCGCACATTCGACGTTGGAGGGGATAAGGGGAATGTGAATCAATACGATGCTGAACCCAACCCGGCACTCGGATGTCGAGGCATTCGTTTTCTTCTTCGAAACAGAGAGATTTTTGTCCATCAACTTAGAGCTCTTCTTCGGGTGAGTCCTGATGGGGATCTCCGTATTCTTCTTCCCATGATTTCTGATGTGGGAGAGCTCCTGCAGGCGAAAGAGCTGATTCAAGAAGCTGCTCTTGAGCTCCGCTCAGAAGGGCATGAAATTGCTGATGAGATTCCTATTGGCTGTATGATTGAAGTCCCGTCCGCAGTATTAATGTGTGATCACATTGCTCGAGAGTGCGACTTTCTCTCCATTGGAACAAATGACCTCATCCAGTATACACTTGCTGCAGATCGAGCAACTCAAGAGGTATATTCCTTTTACAAGCCCTCCCACCCGAGCATTCTTCGAATGATCAAAAGAGTCGTTCAAGAGGCTGGCAAGGCAAATATTCCCGTGAGTCTTTGTGGTGAGATGGCTTCAGATCCTTTAATGGCCCCGCTCCTACTTGGGTTGGGTGTGAGAAAGCTCTCGTGTGCTTCGCGATTTATTCCGAGACTCAGAAAAATGGTGACGGAGCTCACACTCCCGAAAATTGAGAAAGTTACTGAAGAGATTCTCCGACTTGAAAACGCTGATGTGATCGAAACAGTCCTCAAAGAGACCTTTGGTTCAATCCTGACAGATAATGGAGTCTGTTCATAATCGAGTAGAGCGATCTGGATCTAAAATGACTCTAGCGGCTGGATAAGTGGAACCGAATTGTCATAAAATGTTCGCCGACGGATATAGTATTCTTCTTGAGTCTCTTTTTCAAGACTCGACATCCATTTTGAGTGTTCAATGCGTCTAGCTTCATAGAGAACATTAAACTGTAGGCTTAACCTTAAATATTCATCAAATGGTGAGAGCATTTGTTGTTGACCCTCTGCAATGCGTATAAATGGATTGTCTCCAACAAGGGTTAATCCAGTCAAAATTGATTCCGTGGAGTTCTTATAATAAACTGCAAAGGGAAGCCTGTTTAAGGGGGTTGTTGAGAAGAAGGTATTCCAGTATTCAGAAAGGGAGTTAACATAAATAGGGCCAGGGGTAAACGTTGCTCCATTTAATAAACCCAGAATTAGATTAAACTGTTGTCTTGCAGTCCAAATTTGAATTCCTCCAGGAGCTTTGATCGAGCTGTTTGAGTCCATTTGAAGGGAGCCTGTTCCAATATCTAGGGGGCTATTGCCTTTGTGATCAACAACAATCTGATACATGCCGGTTGTTGCATTGAGCTGACTACCGATAAGCTGAACTGTCTTTCTTGAACCAATGAATCCCTCTGAAGATTGAAGGGTTTTGGTCTCCAACGGATTGGGTTGCAGATCAAAGTCAAAGCAACTATACCTCTATTCGCCCGTATGCTAACGCCGCTTATTTTTACTTTCGATCAACATATAGCTTAATTATCCGGCTTCCTAGATAGTGTCGTCAAGAGATTTTGCACCGTAGAACCAAGCAACGAATGTGAATAGCAGCCAAAAAAGATGTCGAATTTTTGGCATATCGGGTTGCGATTCCTCTCCATCGCTTTAGATGTAGAAAGGCATTTTCAACTAAGTGGCGCAATTTGTATAGGTGCTCGTCATATTTCCTTTGGAATTTTCTGTTTTTTCTTGGAGGGATAACCGCTTTCATTCCTTGCTTTTCTGCTTGCTTAACAATAACATCGCTATCATACCCGCGATCAGCAAATAAATATTCAGCGGTCAGACCCTCTATCAAAACGCCTGCTTGCGTGCAATCTGCTGTGGTACCTTGCGTAATAGCAACTCTGATCGGCATACCATGCGCATCCACGGCCAAATGTAATTTGGTATTAAGCCCCCTTTTGTGCGACTCATTTCCTGATTTCCACCTCTTGCACCTGCTGCATGTGGGTGAACTTTGATATGACTGGCGTCAATCATCAGCCACTCATAGTCTGGTTCATCGACTGTTTTTTCAAGCAACAATTCCCATATGCCTCTATCTCGCCAACGACAAAAACGGCGGTGAGTGTTTTTCCAATCTCCATAATCAGGGGGTAAATCTCTCCAAGGGGACCCTGTACGTAAAATCCAGAAAACTGCATTAATAAATTGTCGATTATCTCGAGCAACTGACCCCCAACCTCCATGACGGCCAGGTAAGTGTGGTTCCAGTAACTTCCAAACTTTATCCGTTATATCGTGGCGGCGATGCGCAGAAATAGTCATAGCAAATTCTCCTTGCAGATGAAATAATTTGCTGAAGTATATCACTATTTAAATTTCTTGACGACACTATCTAAAGACGTTTCAATTTACAATGCCTTTAGAGGACAATACTCAAATCGTAACCTTTTTCCTAGTGAAGAGTATGGGGTTGGCGGCTACAACACCGTTCGAGGATATAAAGAACGAGAAATTAACGGAGATAATGCATTTCTTTGGAACTTTGAGTTGAGAAGCCCCCAAATTAGAATTCTTGACCACCTGCTTCGGAGAAAAGAATCTCGAAAGTCGATTCCCGATGCTTTACAATTACTTCTCTTTTTTGATCTTGGTTGGGTAGGTCTTCATAAAACCGAAAATTATGAGCCTAGAAATCAGCATGCGCTGAGTTTTGGACCAGGAGTTCGCTACAGTGTTACCCCTTATCTTAATTTCCGCGCTGACTATGGACAGCAGCTGCGCAATATTCCAAACCATTCAGGGCCTCATCACCGACTTCATTTTTCTTTGATTGCTGGTTACTAAATAATTGCAGTGGGCTGCTAACGCTAGATAGTGTCGTCGAATAATATCTTTTAAAAGCCGAATGGGAGATTTCCCATCCCGAGCCCTTCCATTCCGTTTCCTGGAGAGTTCTCTTCAATTTTTTTGACAGCATCATTGAAGGCAACGATGATGAGATCTTGGAGACCTTCAACATCTTCAGGGTCGACGCATTCAGGGTTGATAGAAAGTTTTTTAACCTCTTTCTCTCCAGAGAGGGTGATTTCAACAAGGCCATTTCCTGCAGTGCCTGTGACTTCGAGTTTCTGCATATCTTCCTGCATTTGAGCAAGTTGATCTTGGAATTGCTTTGCTTGTTTTTTCATTTTTGAAAAACCACTACCCATCGGAGCACCTCAAATAATTGTTAATTTATCGAAAATATACCAGAGAAAGGTCTTCGATTCAATCTTATTGTTTGAGAGAGCCGTTGAGCTCGACGCTAGCGAATCGCATCACCTGTTCGTGTTTAATCTTTTGTTGAATATTAGCCTGTGGAGTCTTAGGAGTGGCTGGCGCCGGTGGAGTATCTGGGGCAGCAGCTGGGGGGGGGTTAGGGAAGAAGGGAACTTCTTCAACTGGTGCTGCTTCTTGAACTGGAGGCGGGGGGGCCTTTTCCTCAATAGGCTTAGGTGTCGGAGGCTTTGCTTTAATCGATTCTGGAATCGCTGCTACTGGAGGGAGCCCCTTTAATACGGGGGCTTGCGATTGGTTCTTAAGGTTTTCGAGGCGTTCGACGAGTGATTCTAGGGGAATTTTTTGGCTTCCTCGAATGATATGGAGTAGGGCAACTTCAAGATGGATTCGCTTAAAAGGAGTACGTTGAGCTTTTTCTAAAGCATCGATGAGATAGTCGAGGATTTCCAAGGTGTGATGTTTGGTGTAGGCTTGTGCTGACGCAGCGTATTCTGTGTGGGGAGGCTTTTCTCCCATTTGAGTGAGAGCGATTGTGCGGAAGTGATTGGTGAGACTTTCGAGAAAATGCTGGAGGTGACACCCCGTTTGATAAATTGTTTCGCTAAGAGAAAAGGCAGCACCAAAGTCTCGATGTTTGACAGCATCGTCCAGTTTAAAGAAGAGATCTGTTGAAACGATGCCTAGGTTTTTGACTGCGTGTTCAAGGGTGATTGGAGGTTCTTCGTAGCAAAGAAGTTGGTCCAAAAGGGACTCTGCGTCGCGCAAGGATCCTTCGGCATGGGAAGCAATGAGATTTAGGGCGCTGGGATCAACAACAACCTCAAGCTGCTTAACGACTAAGGAAAGCTTAGAGTTGATTTTTTCAGGGGTAATACGGCGGAGATCGAATCGTTGACATCGACTGAGAATAGTGGGAAGTACTTTGTGGGGCTCCGTAGTTGCAAAGAAGAAAATTACATGGGAAGGGGGTTCTTCAAGGGTTTTTAGAAGGGCATTGAAAGCTTCTTTGGTTAGCATATGGACTTCATCAATGATATATATTTTATATCGACCACCAGAGGCTGCGTAACCAACGGTTTCGTTTAGATTGCGGATATCATCGATTCCCCGATTGGAGGCGCCATCGATTTCAATGACATCAAGGGAGTGTCCCGAAGTAATCTCGTTGCAGGAGGGGCAAGTGTTGCATGGCTCATTTTCAGGAGTCAGATTTTCGCAATTCATAGCCTTTGCAAAGAGGCGGGCTAGGGTTGTTTTTCCTGTGCCTCTGGTACCACAAAAAAGATAGGCGTGCCCGACTTTTTCTAAGCGGATCGCATTTTTGATGGTTTGTACAATCGCTTCTTGTTCAAAAACCTCAGAAAATTTTTGAGGGCGAAACCTTTTTGCAATGACTTGATATGATGACATAGTGTAACCTCTTGGCACAATTCTGCTGAGCTGGTGGTTAAAAAGCAAGTGTGGTAGGTTGAAGTTAGGATATATGGCTGAGGAATCGAAAGAAAAACCTAGGTGGCAACGCTACTTAAAAGAAGGTAACTTAGGAAAGCGCCTCCTCATCGGGATGACTGTTCTCCTATGTTTGGCGGTATTCATACACTTCAAGGAAGTGCGTGTTGATATGCTTGAGCTTGATTCCAATGCAAAAAATTATATCGTTGCCCAGGTAGATTTCGAGTTTCCTGACGAAGAGGGAACGGTCATCTTGCGGCAAGAGTCGGCGCGAGACATTGGTGCCATCTATCGAATTGATCCAAAAGCCATTGAAAAGAGGCGGTATCAGTTTGAGAATTTCCTCATTCATGATCAACGGTGGAGGAGCCTCCTTCCTAAGACGACTTTTGAGGACCTCTATCAAGGGGCCGATGAGGTAAAAAACACTCTACAAAATCTCCGATTTACAGATAGCAGAACGCTTAATCGTTTAAAGTCACTTAATCTATTAACACCAGAGTATTACCCTCTCCCTTCCTCCTTTGATGGGAATTCTGCAACGCTGCCAGAGGGATTTTGGGAAGGGCTCCAAACCAAACTCACAAAGCATAAGCATCAAGGGCCTGAGATCACTTATGTTCTCAGTTATTTTCAAGGGATCGGTTGGCTTTTTGATAAGGATACATCAGCCCAACGTTCTCTTAGGCGCCTTGTTGAAGCAACAGTTCCTGAGCGCATGAGCCAGATCAAGGCGGGAAATCGGATTGTCGATCAGGGAGAACAAGTGTCTCAGAGGCAAGTGGCGATGCTACAAGCGATGAAAAAAGCGATTGCTGAAAACCAGAAAATATGGGAGCCGCTCCCCTTACTCAGTAGCTTGATGTTTGCCACGATTATTGTTCTTATCGGAGGGTATTATTTTCGGCATAGCCATCAGAATCTTGTTCGAAATATTCACAAGCTTTTCCTTTATGCGACGATTATTATCTTGACTCTGATAGTGGCTAAGGTGACCGATTACTTTCTTTTACGCGATATGAGTAGCCTTTTAGAAGTAGTTCGCTACCCCTTATTTGTTCCTTTTGCAGCTATATTGATTTGTGTGCTTCTCAACGCTGAAATTGCTCTTTTTTCCACCTGCTTTTTAACGGTGATCCTTGGGCTTTCTCTTGCTGTTGATCATAGTCGCTTCATTGCCATTAATCTCATTACAGGGGTCATTGCGATCCAAGCTTCACGGAATTTGAGGAAACGGAAAGAAGTCTTTATTGTGTGTGGAAGGGTGTGGCTCAGTTGTATCCCCATCTTTTTTGTATACAATTTTGCCCAGGACATGTTCTGGAATATGTACATCGTCTCCGATCTCGTCAGTACATTTGCCTTCTTAATCCTCACCTCGATTTTAGTGGTGGGCCTTCTTCCGATTTTAGAATCGATCTTCCATGTTATGACCGATATCACTCTGATGGAATATATGGATCCCAATAACGATCTTCTTCGTCGTTTGAGTGTGGAGGCTCCAGGAACCTATCAACATTGCCTTGTTGTCGGAAGTATTTCAGAAGCCGCGGCTCAGTCCATTGGAGCCAATGGTCTGTTTTGTCGGGTCTCAACTCTTTATCATGATATTGGAAAGCTATTTAACCCCCATTATTTTACTGAGAATCAAATGGGTGGGTTTAACATTCATCAACTTCTGACTCCCCAAGAGTCTGCTCAAGTGATCATTGCTCATGTTATTGAGGGCGAAGCTCTTGGTCGCAAGCATGGTATCCCTCAATCTTTTATAGATGTCATTCGAGAGCACCATGGGAATACTCTAGTTTACTACTTCTATTGCAAGCAGGTTGAGCAGATGGGAGGGGATACCGAGGCCGTTGATGAGGCCCAATTCCGCTACCCGGGTCCCAAGCCTCGTACTAAGGAGTCTGCGATCATTATGATGGCTGATACCGTTGAGGCTGCTTCTCGCTCCCTTGAGGAGGTCAACGAGGATACCATTGCTGAGCTCGTTAATCGTCTCATTGGTGAGAAACAGGAGGATGGGCAATTTGATGAGTGCCAGCTCACCTTTGAAGAGTTTCAAACTGTTAAACGCACTATGATCAAGAACTTAGCAGTTGCTCGCCATCTTCGTATTCGCTATCCAGCAAGACAAGCCTAATATAATCAATCACTTACGTTTTAATGTAATTAGTATATAATTTACTTTAATTTAGTGATTTATGATTTATATTCCAATATATGTTATAATATTTAGGTTACTAATGAAAAAATCGAACTAAAAAGATAATATAGAGGTTAATTATGAGTAGTTTAACTGTTTCAACAGATAGGACCCCTCTCTTAGGGAGGCAATCTGAGTATGGCACTCAATCTGGGCAAGAGGCGGAAGTTAGAGCTGAGAGCCTTGGTACAAGAATCTTTAATGCACTTGCTTGGTTTTTCAGCATGATCAATCCATTCTCATGTTGCATGTCTTCCACGCAAGAGGGCGAAGTGAGAGATCAAAGAGATGTTATGGAGAGAGGCGGATTGGTAAGCCGTGTTGACCTTCCACCACCAAGAGAAGTACTTGGAGAGCAGTCAGTTCAGGAAAAACAGTACGAGATTATTGATTTAGGAAACGGTCATAGCCTAAAGCTTGAAATTCGTCCTTCTGTTCAAAGAGAAGAAAGAGGTGAAGTTCAAAGAGAGAGAAGAGTTGCAACAAAGCCGGTAGACTTCCCTGCAGAAAGAGCGTGTATTAGAAGGCTTGAGAGAGGGGTCAAGAAGCTAGAATCAAGGCTTGCACAGATTGATCGTGAACTCGCAAATCCTAGACTTCAAAAAACATCAACATATGGAATTTCCAAAATATTAGAAGCTAGAGATCTTGATCCGGAGTCTACGATGGATGATCTTCTTGTTGTATTAGATAGGAATCGTCGAATAGACGAGCTAACAGGGGAGCGTCCAGCTGTTCAGAGAGAACTCGCTATGGCTCGTGCCGAACTTCAGGATTTCAGAGAAATGGTTAACTTACCGGAGGTAATCTAAAATGGAATCTAACGGTGTAAGAGTATACGGCGGAGGAATGCATAATCCTCCCGTTATTATTCAGGATGGAGAGGTTGTTGGACAAGGGGGGTGTTTTGACGCACTCATTCAAATTGCAACCGACTTTTTCAAGTGGGTTGGCAGTTTATTTGGTTGCTGCTCTGGAAACTCAGCAGTGGACGAGAGGAGCCCGCTAATGGAGGGTGGAGCCTCAAGAGTGACCCTTCCTAAGCCAAAGATAAATGCAGAAATATCAGCTCTTGATAGAGAGATGACTGCTAGAAAAGTGTTCTCTTTTAATGTAGGAAGCGAGGAAGAGCCACGAAGAGATCATAGCTCTGGTGAGCCACAAATTGCTCATAAAATTACGACGATTTCTGGCTTAAGGCAGGTTGAAGGAACTGAAATCTCTGTTCAAAGGGAAGTTAAAGAGAAGGTGGAAAGTGGGTTTTATGGTTATGACGTGATTGGCCCTGACGGAAAACCCTTTGATTTTGAAGGAGAGCCTCTGAATTCTCTCAAGCTTATTGCAGGATGCGCTGGAATGGAAGTGGCAGAGGCATTTGATGGATTAACTATTTCAAATCCTGTTTCAGTCTTTCAGATCATGATACAAAATCATTTTGATCCTAAGGAACAGTCCGAGACAGCTCTTGAATTAGACCTTGCGATGAAGCACGGAATTGCGGTGTTTAACCAAGAAGAAAGGTCTACACTCATTCTATTGCCCAATCAAGGAGACGGAGTTTTAAGGTTTGTTGTGGAAGCGGATGAAAATTTCGGTAAGATTGTGGAAGGTGAGCGTGTGAGATCTTATAGAGTCAGACAGGAAGTCACCATTCATCCTGGAGAGGGGCCCAGTACTCCTGCTCATGTAGAGGTAGTGCGTACAGCTCGAATTAAGTAGTTTTTAGAAGAAGACTTTTTAGCGATTCAAGGGAAGCATCAAGCTTCCCTTTTTCATTGTGGCGGACAAGGCCATAGATTTTGATTTTTGGTTCTGTTCCAGAGGGACGGATGACAAATTTGCTGTGGTCGTCAACACGAAAAAGTAAGACATTGGATTTTGGAAGTGCGGTATGACCTGATAGGTAGTCGGTCACCTCGATGACCTTTTGTCCATTGATGTTGGTGAGGGGAGACTTTCTTAGGGCTTTCATGACGGTTTTCATCTTTTCCATTCCGTCTCTTCCCCCTCCAAAGGGGATAGAAAGTTGGCTTTCTAGAAAGGGGCCGTATTTCTTGTAGATTTCATTGAGGAGGTCGATCAGAGTTCTGCCTTCTTTTTTGAGCTGAAGGGTCATTTCAGCAAGGAGACAGGCTGCAATGGTCGCATCTTTATCGCGGGAATGGGTTCCATAAAGAAAGCCTAGGGATTCTTCGGCTCCAAAGAGGAAAGAATGGTCGTGGGTTTGTTCCCACTCATGGATCTTCTCCCCGATATACTTAAAACCTGTGAGGACTTCAAAGGGGGTTACGTTGTAGGACTCAGCGATGAGGCGAAAGAGCTCTGTTGTGACAATTGTTGTAACAGCAGCGCTATTTTCTGGGAGAGACCTGGTGTTGCAAAGGTAATAGAGGCACAAAGAAGCGATTTGATTTCCATTGAGAATGACGCTCTTCTCTTGATGGCGAACGACGACTCCCATCCGGTCTGCATCGGGATCGGTTGCAATGAATATAGCGCCTTTCTCAGCTAGAAGTTGGTCGATTCCGAGCTGTAGGGTTTCTTTTTGCTCAGGGTTTGGGGAGTGGGCGGCAGGAAAATCTCCATCGGGAAGCTTTTGTGCTTCAACAAAGGAGAGGTTTGTAAATCCCCATCTTTTGAGCGCTTCTGGAAGGGTAGTACTGCCACATCCATGCAGAGGGGAGTAGACGATATGAAGAGAGCTTCCTTCTTTTTGATTGGCTTCTGGATGATTTTGAAGAGGGGTTAATGCTTCAAAATAGGCTTCATCATCCTTTTTTTCGACTTCGTGAATTAAAGCATCCTCAAAGGGGGCGAGTTTCACTGCATTTGGGTGGGTGACTTTTTCTACTTCAGCCATGATTCCCAAATCGTGGGGGGGGACAACCTGCGCTCCATCGCTCCAATACACCTTATAACCGTTGTATTCCGGTGGATTATGGGAAGCTGTAATCATCACTGCGGCGGTGCATCCATGGTGGCGACAGCCAAAGGAAACAAAAGGGGTAGGACGGAGATTCTTTGTAATAAAAACCTCGATCTTGTTCCCTGCGAGGACCCGCGCTGTTTCCTTTGCGAACTCCCGGGAATGATGCCGCGAATCATACCCAATAAATACCTTTGGATGAGGGACGTTCTGACTCAAGATGTAGTTGGCAAGGCCTTGCGTGGCGAACCGAATAGTATACCGGTTCAGTCGATTGGTTCCCACTCCCATCACACTGCGCATTCCTCCGGTTCCAAAGGCAACTGTTGTATAAAACGCATCAATAACAGCTGCTGAATCCCCTTCTAAAAGCTTTTGGACCTCTTGTTGGGTTTCTTTATCGAAGGAGTCAGAAAGCCACTCTTGTGTCTTTGTTTCTATTTCTTTGGGTAAGGATTTGGTCATGGATTCTAGCTCATGTTTTTAACCCACTGTAACAAAATCGACAAAAAATGTAACCCCAAGGTGCCGCCTATTCGCGCCATCGGCTTGTAGAATTGATGCAGGTACAAGATGAGTGCCAAGCGAAGTAGATGCGTTAACTCTATCAAGATAGATGGTGCGAATAGGTAGCATTTTGGGGTGTAATACCAATTTCAAGAAATAAAGAATCGAATTGGCTTGAAGGTTTTTGTGAAGAACTATTCTCCGGAAAAAGATCAAGAAGAATTTGATACTTTATTTTTTGAGATTGGTATAACGGTCAATCGGTTTTGAGTTTGATCCAGAGGGTACGGGACTCGGTCTCTGAAAGAAGATCTCTTGTATAGTAAAAGTCCCCGCTGTAGTTTTCTAAGGTTTCTAGGGTTTTTAGATAAACTGGGAGCCCTTTTATATAGGGAGAAACATTTGTTGTGGCGGGGAAGTTATGATAGGAATTTACTTCACCAGCGAAGACTTCTGGTTGGTATAGATAGTTGAGAAAAGCATAGGCAAACGCGTTGCTTTCAGACTCTTTGGGAATGCAAAAGTTTTCAATAGACAAAAAGGTGTACTTTTCTGGGATGACAAAGTCGATGTGCTTATAGTCCTTTGTGGCGCGGAGAACGTAGGAAGTGGGAATCACGGCGACTGAGCAGTTTTTGGTAATAAGAAGGTAGTCTCCTCGGACTCCGGCATAGGCTTCGACTAGCTTTTTTTGTTCCCTTAAGGTCGCATGGATTTGAGCGATTTCCTTGGGCCCCATCTCTATCTCATCTCCAAAGAGGTGGTGAGCCGTGCAATCAATGGCTTCGATAGGGTCGTTAATCATTGAGATTTTTGTGTTGGGATTTGTGGGGTGATAGAGCTCTTCCCAAGTAGGAGTAAAGGGGAGGCTGTCATACTGCTCAGTATTGATTCCAAAACCGATTGCTTCCCAAATATAAGGAATCGAGTAGGTGTTTTTGGGATCAAAGGGTTGGTGTATTAGGCGGGGATTTAGATGTGATACAAAGTTTAATTCTGCTAGATCAATGGGTTGCAGGAGCTCTTCATCGATTAGCTTTTTCACCATGTAGTCAGAGGGGATGATTAAATCATAGCCTTTCCCTTCCGTTGCTTTAAGTTTGACCAGAAGCTCCTCATTACTCGTATAATAGTGACGTTTGACTTTGATCCCTGACTCTTTCTCAAATTTCGCGATCGTCTCGGGGCTTAGTATCTCAGGCCAGCTAAAAATATTGAGAACGGGTGTCTTTTCTTTAAAGGGGTGGATGAAATGAGGAATCGATACTAATCCAAAAAATAGGGCAATCCAAAGGGAGACGATGGTTAGGCGAATCAGTAGCTTTCCAAACCTCATACAAACTCCTCAATCTTCTAGATGTTTTTCAATATCTGGCAGCGAGATAAGAGGGGCCTCTTTGTGATCAATCCCTTCGCATCGTGCTTTTGCATCTTTCCACGCCTGGGGATTTTCTAGATTTCCTTTCCACCAGGGGAAGGTGCGGCATTGCTGTGGGCGTGATGCATAGATTTTGCAGAACTTTTTATCCTCGAGAAAGACGCAGTCTGTTGTAACAGGATCTTCAATAAGAGAGATGTCAAACCCGAGCTGGCGGGTATATTTTTTATAAAATTCGTCTTCTGTAAGCTCTAAGTGTTTCGTAATATGCTTAATATCTTCTTTCTCAAGCCAGACAAAACCTGATCCCGTGCAACATTTTCCGCATCCTGTGCATTTGAAACGGAGTCCATTGTGATACCAAGGTTTTGATTCAAATAAGAAGGTCTGTACATCTGTTTCCTTCCAGCCATCTTTCCAGCGGTTCACTGTAAGTTTTAAAGAATTCCCTTCTAAATCCATCTGGTTCCACGATCCATTTTGGTGGCCAGTGCTTCCGCTATTAAGGATAAGGGGGAGTTTATTTGGGCGCAAATCAGCAATCGTATGGCGATGGGTGTGGCCGTGGAGGTACATCTGAATATGAGGGCAGCTTTCAACAAGCCGAAGAAGTTGGTTTCCCCGAATAAGGCGACGGCGTGGTGTATCATGGTCGAAGAAAGGAAAGTGGTTTACCAGAAGAACGTTTTCTTTAGGGGGGATTTTTTCAATGAGTTTTTTGAAATTTTCTTCAACGACTGGAGAGAAATAGCCATTCGATGAAACAAGCGTTGTTGCAAGCGCTGTATCCATTAAAACGAGATGCCATCCTGAGGTAAGAGCTATAGAACATACTCCATGCTGACTTAGTAAAAACTCGCTATTTTTAGGTGAGGGGAAGGTGCGGTAAAAGCGTTTGGTTCGATCGGATTTTTTCGTATAGTGGTCATGGTTTCCAGGAATGACAAATACCTTCATCCCTTCTTTTTCCAAGACTTCTACAAAATGTTTTGCGATTTTGTATTCCTGATGACTTGAAGTGGTGGTTAAATCACCGGAAATAATGACGTGAGTGATTCCCTTTTCTTTGAACTCAGGGACTAGTGAAAAAGGACGCTCGTTAAGATATTGCTTGGAGCGGTTGAACAGAAGGTTCATGTTTCCTAACCACTGCTTAGAAAAAAACTGAGCAGGACTCAAAGAAAACTTTGAAAAATGCAAATCTGAGATATGGGCAATCCTAATCATGCCCAACAGTATAGCTCTATTACCTTTTCTTTTTGAGGAATTTTTGCAGCTTTTTTTGAAGTCGTCCTGCGGCGTCTAAAGTTTGTTTTTGAACCGTTTTCATCCAGCTTTTTCCTTCACGGTGAATACTCTCAGGTTCAGTCTCCCACGTCACATCATCAGGGGATGTCATATGAGATTTCTTTTTTGACCCGGCCTTTCCACGTGCAGATTTATTTGTCTTAGAAGAAGTCAAATATTTCTTTTTCTCCTCTTCGCTCATATTCTTTTCTTCTGTTTCATACTCTTGCTTTTGAGCTTCACGGATTGCTTTTTTTTGTTCATGCTTCATACGGTGAGGGGAGTTTTTCATAGGTGGCTCTCATATTTGATTAAAAAATTTATCATAGTCTCTTAAAAATATTGTTGCAACAATCCAATCAAAGAAAAAATGATCAGAACAAGAGCGGCATAGCGGTGGAATTTTTGGAGAGTCTTTGGAGAAATCATTTTTTTCGAATTGTGGATTGATAATGAAAAGATTAGCCAAAATAAAAAGGAGCCGACGGCCACACCAATCACTGGAAAAATACCTTCATTAATGTTGGTGGTGTGGACTCGAATCGCAGCAAAGATCGCAGCGAACCCTAGAACTCGAATGGGAATCACAAGGGAGATTAGGGCTCCTGCTGCAAAAGCTTTCAACGGGTTTCCAGAAAGGGTATCGTGTTGGTCAAACTTTTCCCTTCCTCGATAGATCTTGATTGCCATTATGAAGAGGATTGCTGACCCAATTAGAGAAAAACTAGGATGGTTAATATTAACACTTTTAATCAGTCCCATCATAATCAAAAGAGCGATTGCAGACCAAATCACTTGTATTGTAACGATTCCAAGGGCGGCCATGAGTCCAAGCCTGAAGTTCTTACCTATAGTGTAATGGGCAATAAGAATCATTCCCGAAATCGAGATGAAGGTATAAAAAAAGCCTGCGCAAGTTCCCTTAAAAAGAAGGAGTAAGTCCTGTTCTATCATACTCCCTAACATACCGATGTCGTATTAGAAGTGAAGGGAAAAATGGATCCATGTTACGTTTTGATGGATCCAGTTCTTTTTATGATTCTTGAGGTTTCGAGACATGTAAGCAAGGTTGAGTTGAGTCCTTTGGTGATAGGGAATTTTAAGACCGGCTTCCAGGCGGTTTTCAGAAATCCCCCTAGCTTCATGCCAAAAGATCTCATTGGCGAAGTAAGGAGCAATTTTTCTTCGAGTGACTCGGTGAGGGAGGATGATCTCAAACCTGTTGCGATAGAGCCAACGGCGTTTGCTTCCTAGGTGTTTATCGTGGATAAGGTATTGAATGCGATTACGGTTTCCAATGTACCAACCTCTCTTTGATTGTGCTTGAAAGGTGAGGTCTAAGAACGGACTATAAATCTTACGCCAATGATGATCTACACGAAGAAAGATGTGGCGGTAAGAGGTTTCAATTATTGTATGGGAAGAGCGGATAAAAACGATCCCCCCTTGGTAGTGTTTGTAGTAGAGCTTACTGCCATCTCGCCCATACCGAAACTCGGTTTCTCCCTTCAAAAAGGTTTTTTTCCCCATCTGGAGATTGATCGTATCGGTGTTCCAGACTTGGAAGTCGCCATTTTCATTGAGCCCCCCAAGTAATGCCAGAGGAAACATCAATAGAGGAAGCCATTTCATTGGGCGACCTCATGAAAGGTTTTGACCACTCGGCGGGGGGAGATAAAGGCTTGCCACCTATTTTCTCGCAGTCTAAGGAGTTTTGTATTGGGGATATAGGAGGAAGGGGTGACCACTTTTCCAAGAAGAAATCCAGGACGCCATAGTGCCATTTGCTTTGGGCAGCTTGCTATGATGATGGTAGGAATTCCTAAGTTTGAGGCTAGGTGCCCTGTTCCCGATTCATTTCCTATTAAAAAGTAGGACTCATAGAGGTAAGAAGCGAGGGCACTCAGGTTGGGAAACTCTGGAATAGCAAAGGGGATCCCTCTCCACTTCTCTTTCTCATCAGGGCTAAGGGAAAAAGAGATCTCATACCCCTCTTTTTCGAGTTTCTTTGCCACGCCCAAAAATTTTTCTCTGCTCCAGGTTCGCTTGGGAGTTGTGCTCGTTGGGTGAATCACCACTCGCTTTTGATACTTCCGGTAGGAGAGTTCTTTGGGAACCGCGATTCCATTTTCTAAAATGGGGTCCATTTTTCCAAGAATTGAGGCAATGCTCTGGGCAACGTTTGTCACAAGGGGAAGGGCCCGATCAAAAATGCGGTCTTGAGGGTTAAGTGCCCAGTGTTTTCCCTCTTCATAGCTAGCATAGAAGATATAGATCTTATCGCGATATTTCTCAATGAGGTTAAAGGAAAAAGGGGTGTTGTCATTTTGTAGGACAATTAGATCGAAAGCTTCAAGAGAGCCAATTGTTGAGCGTTTAGCAAAGTGATGACCAGGAAACCAATCTTCCAGCTCTCCCAAAGAATCTTGAAAGGTTGTGACATCATGTCCCTCAAGTTTAAGGCGGTGTGAAGCGACCATCATCATGAGGCCATCGCCCATCCCTTTAGAGCAAATGACTGCGGCTTTCATGCGTTAGCTCCATAAAGGCCTTAAAGGACCTCTTGACGGGGATAAATTTTTGCCAGTGGTTTTCTCTCATTCGAAAGTTGATCCCTTTAAAGTTAGGGAGAGGAAAGGGAATCGTCACAACTTTTCCAAGCGACCAATCGGGACGCCACAGACGGACTCTTTTTGGGTTTCCTGAAATGGTTAAGGTTTCAATTCCTAAGTTTGAAGCTAAATGCCCAAGACCTGAATCATTTCCAATTAGAAATCCTGACTCATAAATGTAGGCAGCTAGCTCTTTTAAGTTTGCAAAGAGAGGGAGCTCTATTCCAAGTTCTTCCCATTCTATCCGCTCACTTGGGCTAACGCAAAAAACAGGGGAGTAACCTTCCATTTCAATAAGCTTAGCAAGTTCTAGAAATTGTTTTTTCCCCCAGTTCCGCTTGGGATCATTACTCGTCGGGTGGATCACCACTCTTTTGGAATATTTTTGATGTTCTCCATTAGGAAGGGTTAGATCATTTTCTTTGCTGTGAGGACTCCCAAGGAGTGCGGCGCAAGCATTAGCTAAATTCGTTGCAACGGGAAGAGTAGAATTAAAGAGAAAGTCGCCCTCTTTGAAGTTTTTGCTCGGAGTAGGAAAGATAAATCGTACGTGTCCCATCTTTCCTTGGTCTCGGAGTCGGAACAGATCCCATGCGCGTTTTGAGTTGTCATTCTCAACAATGACGGTGTCATAGCTTTCGAGTTCCTCTAAGGGTAGATGCCTTTTGAAGATGTGGTCTTCAAAAAGAAGGGATAGATCTTCTGCTCCATCATGAAAAATTGTAGGGTTCAGCCTACATTTTTTGAGGTGATGGGCTACAATCATCATAAGGAGCCCATCACCAATTCCCGATGCACAGAGGAGGGCAGAACGGGTCATGCCGACTCTTCCTTGTCCTCAGGTGCATCTGCGATCAATACTTCGGAGATCAATACTATTCCAGCAACTGAAGCAGCATATTTAAGAGAGTTTTTTACAACTTTAGTCGGATCGATCACCTCTCCTTTAATCAGATCTTCAACTGTTTCACTAGCAGCGTTGAATCCAAAAGAAGAGGATTTACTTAGAACTTCTTCTAAGTAAATGGAGCTATCCTTCCCGCAATTGTCTACAATTTGCTTAAAGGGAGCAGAGCAGGCATCAAGAACAATTTTTACGCCTAGTTGTTCCTCTTGATCAAACTTTAGTTCCTTAAGCTTTTGGCTTGCTCGAAGGAGGGCAACGCCCCCACCAGGAACAAAGCCACTTTCTTGCGCTGCGCGTGTTGCATTCAAACTATCTTCGAAGACTTGTTTTTTTTGCTTCATCTCAGGCTCAGTTGGAGCGCCCACACGGATGACTGCGACCCCACCTTGCAATTTAGCACGACGCTCTTCAAGCTTTTCCTTATCGTAATCACTTGAGGCGTTGTCATATTCGGCATTGATTTGCTTGATACGCGCACCGATCTCTTCTGTTCGACCCATACCCCCAACAATTGTGGTATTTTCTTTGTCGATCTCGATTCGTTCTGCTTGCCCGAGGACTTCTTCAGTCGCTTCCATGAGCTGCATCCCTTTCTCTTCAGAGACAACGGTGGCTCCAGTGAGTACTGCGATATCTTCAAGCATTGCTTTGCGTCGATCCCCAAACCCTGGCGCTTTGACTGCAGCAATCTTAAGTGAACCGCGTAGTTTGTTCATAACGAGTGTTGAGAGGGCATCTCCCTCAATGTCTTCTGCAATAATGAGCAGGCCTTTTCCGGAGGCAGCAATTGATTGCAGCAAAGGAAGAATTTCCTGAATCGAGGAAATTTTCTTATCGGTAATCAAGATCCCCGTATTTGTCATTTCGACCATCATCGTTTCGGCATTCGTGCAGAAATAAGGACTTGTATACCCACGGTCAAACTGCATTCCTTCAACCATTTCAATTGTGGTGGAAGTTCCTTTTCCTTCTTCAATCGTAATGACACCAGAGCTGCCGACCTTATCGATAGCATCAAAAATTGTTTGGCCGATCTCCTGGTTTCCAGAAGCGGAGACTGTTGCAATATTTCGGATCGCATCGGCTTTTTCTACAGGAGTCGCTAAGGCATCAAGTTCTTGCATTACGATTTCAACGCCTTTTTCGATTCCGCGCTTTAAATTGATCGGGCTGGCGCCACTGGCAATATTTTTGATTCCTTGCTTTACAAGAGCACGTAGGAGAATAATTCCTGTTGTGGTACCGTCACCCGATTTTTCTTTGATCTTTCGTGCAACTTCCTTCCCCATTGAAACACCCATGTTTGCATAGGGGTCTTTTAGCTCGATATCCTTGACGATGCTATTTCCATCGTTGGTGATTTTTGGAGCGCCCCAGCTTGATTCGATTCCAATGTTTTTCCCTTTAGGACCAAGGGTTACACCAACGGTGTCTGCAAGCTTGTCAATTCCTTCTTTGAGTTTATCTCTTGCTTCCTCTTTAAAAATCAGTTGCTTAGGTGCCGACATAATTACTTTCTCCTAATTTTTAAGCTCATATCAAGAGCACGGACCGAATGGGTAAGTCTTCCAACGGAAATCCCATCGACGCCAGTCTCTGCGTAAGAGCGAATGTTATTTAACTCAATTCCCCCAGAAGCTTCTAAATAGATCTTCTTTTTATTCCGCGAAACAAAGCCGCGGATCATATCAGGGCTCATATTATCAAGAAGGATAGCATCGGGGCAAGCAATTACCGCTTCGTCAAACATTTTTTCATTTTCTACCTCAACTTGAAGCCGCTTGCCTGGAAAAGCATCCCGGGCCCGCCTAACCGCTTCTTCTAATTTAAGATGCATTAAATGATTGTCTTTAATCAGAATTTGATCGGCTAAATGGAAGCGGTGATTTTTTCCTCCACCCATCTTGACAGCATATTTTTGTAAGTACCTGTGTCCAGGAAGGGTTTTTCGTGTATCTAAAATGTCGCATAACCCATGGGCGGCCTCAACATAGAGTGCAGTCTCACTTGCGATGCTTGTTGTATGTTGGATAAAGTTGATTGCTGTGCGCTCCATTGCCAGCAAACTATGAATCGGCCCCTCCACTTCTGCGATAGAACCTGGAACTGCCCGTTTTCCTTCAGTGCCAAGTAGCCTCACCGTAATGAGTGGGTCGACTCTATAAGCAATCAGCTCCAGAAAAGGTAATCCTGCAACGACTCCCTCTTCCTTTAATAGAAGAGTTCCTAATCCAAAACCCTTGTCAATACAAGCCACGCTTGTTAGATCCCGAAAGACTTCATCTTCCTTCAAGGCAATCTCGATACTGCGTGTGACTTCATTTAGTAGGCGGGTATCCATACCGCAATACCATAGAGAAAACAGATCTTATTTACAATACCCTATTTGGCGGGGATGGCTCGCTTTCGTCCCTTCTTCTTACTGGGGAGTTTTGCTTGCCTTCCATAGACCACTTCATGGAGGTTTTCAACCGCCATGAATGCTGAAGGATCCTCGCGAAGGATAAGATCTTTGAGATCCGCTAAGTCAAGACGTTCGACAATAACAAAGAGGATCTCCCGGGCATCTCCTGAGTAGCCACCGCGACCATACATGATGGTGAGGCCAAGCCCCATTTCATGCATGACAAGCTGGGTGAGCTCTTTGGGTTTAGTCGATATAATAATCACTGACTTGAGTTCATCGAGACCCACAATAACGATATCCATCATCTTGAAGGCCACTACATAGGTAAGGAGCGAGCGGAAGGCAATGTGCCAGTCTCGGAAAATTGCGCCATAAGCTGCAAAGATAAAGATGTTGATGAACAGGACGACCTGTCCAACAGTAAACCCTTTTTTACGGTTGATGATGATGGCCATGATTTCTGTTCCATCAAGACACCCTCCATACCGAATAATCAGTCCCGCACCAATCCCTAGAATAGCGCCACCGATGACAATGACTTCCAATGGGTCAGACTCAAAAGGTTCCACATGGTTCAAGAGGCCGAGAGAGATCGAAAAGAGAATCACCGCGATGATCATCTGTATGAAAAAAGTCCGCCTAATAAACTTATACGACAGGTAGATAAAAGGGAGGGTTAGGACAATAAAGTATATTGGGAAGAGGACTTTTGTAGAAAGGCGGGTTAAAATCATCGAAATACCGATAATCCCCCCGTCAATTAAGTCATTGGGAAATAAGAATATTTTAATCGAGAGAGCAGCCAAAAAGGCGCCTACTGCCGTCCAAAAATATGAGATGAGATACTGTGTTTTAGATTTGTGACTTGTATGCGTTCCGGACATTATTACTACCTAGTTTTTTAGCACCCTAACACGCCTTCAACTTTCTTTTCCACTACGAAACTGTCCCAATCATTAAATTGCCACGATAGATTTTCTGAAATTAATCCGTGGTTTCTTTATAATCTCCGGCCATGATGATATTGAATGTATTGAGAAATGTTTTTTTCTCGGCGTCTCAGAATAGCGAGGCACTGTCTCAGGCTGGAGAAGAGGCCCTAGAAGTCGTTGAGGCTGCTTTCCTCCATGTAGAGGGGATTCCTGATGGAATGAAAAAGATCAATAGAGAGGGCTCAATTTTTGTTTTATCCAGTGACCTGTGCCCTCATTTCGTCGTCAAAATTGATAATCCATCGATTTCAAAAATTTATTCTGGCGAGAAAAATTTTGAAGCTGAGGAAAACTCTTTACACCTTAGGGTTCCGATAGCGAATTTGTGGAGAAAGGTCATTTTAAAAAATGAACTCAATCTTCTTTATGTTCCTAGAAAATGGGCCTTTTCAAAAGGGGTGATTGCGGAAAAGCTTGATCTTTCAATGGAGACCAAGAAACTTTTTGAGGAAATGGCGCTCGCGAAACGTTATCTTTACATCGAACAATTATGGACATTTGTTATTCTTACGGGGTTCCACGATATCAGAGGCAATGTGGCTTTGGCAAAAATTGATGAGGTTGTAAAACTGGTCATTTTTGATACGGAGCCTTCCAAACCAATCTCTGAGACAGCTTTGGTTGGAAATTTTTGTGCTCAGGCACCCTTTCCGCAAGATGAAAAAATAGATGTGATCGCAAAAAATCGCGGGAGACGAGACTCGAACTCGCAACTTCCAGCGTGACAGGCTGGTGCTCTAACCAGTTGAACTACTCCCGCAACTGGATTTTTTAGTAGTGATGGGCGCAAAAGGACTCGAACCTATGACCGCCTGTGTGTAAGACAGGAGCTCTACCAACTGAGCTATACGCCCGCCATAAGTCCACTACTTTAAATCAATAATGGAATTCTCTTCAAGTGTTTTCAAAAATAGCGGTCAAAATACTCTTTTTTTTCTTGGAAATGAGCATGGTCGGTTAACTCACTGATCTGGATCGGGACCGCTGTGACAAACCCTTCTTTTAATAGTGAGATGTCGCTCTCTGGATGCTCTTCTAAATCATTAGATAGTTCATCGAGATGAAAATCAAGATGTCCCTCTGGATGAAGTTCTTTTCGGAGTGATTCAAGCCAGAAAGAAAGTCCTTGTCTAGCGAATTTTACCCCTTGAATTTCTTCTTTTGGAAAATTGACGTTCAAGAAGCTCCCTTTTGGAAGGGGATTGTCGGTAACATATCGAACAATGGGTGCTAAATACTCCTTAATGTGTGGAAATGTTTTGGATTGGCTGCAGGTATAGGAAAAGGCAATTCCTGGAATTCCTTGCAAAATTCCTTGAATGACACATCCCGCTGTTCCACTCGAAAAGATACCTCGCCCTGCATTGGAACCATGGTTGACTCCCGAAACAATTAAATCAGGAGGGGAGTCGAGAACGCCTCCAATGCCAACCTTGACGCAGTCAGCAGGAGTTCCTTTGACTTTCCATGCTGGGGTGGCATCAAAACCTTCTGCTTTTTCAGCACGCAGGGGGCCATAAAAGGTGACGCTTACCCCCCTTCCAGACTGCTCTTCCATTGGGGCAACAATTGTGAGGTCAGCGATGTCTTGAAGCCCTTCCCACAGTGTTTTAAGGCCGACGGCATCGATTCCGTCATCGTTAGTGAGTAATATGTGCATGATGCTTTTTATGCCTTGTGAAATATGATAAGGCAATAATAGCTAAGCTGCTCAATAAAAATCCAGGGACAAGGGTAGGAATATCAATCGAAAGGTGTTTGTCAATCAGAGGCCAAATGAGAGCAACAACAGCTCCGACAATAACTCCTCCCCAGGCGCCATATTTATTGGCCTTTTTCGAATAGAGGCAAAAGATGAGGAGGGGACCAAAGGCTGACCCCAGCCCCGACCAAGCGAAAAATACAAG
The DNA here is from genome assembly GCA_018399055.1 of Simkaniaceae bacterium. Lineage (GTDB taxonomy): Bacteria > Chlamydiota > Chlamydiia > Chlamydiales > Simkaniaceae > Neptunichlamydia. The sequence continues at coordinate 728,647 of CP073762.1, forward strand.
GGAATAGATTGTGCTTACCTTGAAAAAAGCGATCAAGTATGCAAATGCCGTGACAAGAAGGATAAAAAGACGCGAGACCCATAGAAGTTGTTTTGATGTGGCATTTTTATGGAAAATCCGTTTGTAGAAATCTTCTGTCAAACTTGAGGCTAATACTAGAATCTGAGAGTCCATGGTTGAAATTGTAGCACCTAGAACCGCACACAAAATAAGAGCGATGATGAAAGGGTGGAATACCTCCTCGACCATCTTTACAAAGACAAGTTCGGAGTCAGCGAGTCCATGTGTAAAATAGGCAATCCCGATTAAGCCAATTAGAGTGGCACTTCCTAGGGCAATAATTTGCCAAGTCATTCCAACAGCCATTGATTTTTTTATATGAGAGACCTTTCGAATCCCCATAAATTTCGTGATAATGTGTGGTTGACCAAAATAACCAATTCCCCAACCACAAATCGAGAAGAAGATCATCCATAGAGTTTTTGGGTGAGTATTAGGAAGCATCGATAGAGAAATGCTCTGCGCGTTTGCCGCTGAAGCAATTCCTGCCCACCCACCAACTTTTGGGAGGATAAAAAGAGGAACGGCAACGATCACAAGGAGCAGGAATAACCCTTGGAAGAGGTCGATCCATGCAAGAGTTGTATATCCTCCAATAAATAGGTAAGGGATCACAACAAGAATTCCAACCGAGATTCCGATGTGATAATCGATTCCAAAAAGGGATTGAACCAAAATGCCAAGCCCCACGATCCCCGCAGAAATGTAGATCGAATAGAAGATAAGCGAAATCACCGCTGTAAAAATGCGGATCATCCCTGAGGTGTCATGAAAATGGCTTTCAAAAAACGATGAGAAGGTGAGGCTGTTGTACTTTTCGGTTTGAGTGCGTACGCGAGGGGCAACAACGAGCCAGTTCAAAAACATAAAAATGCACAGCCCGATGGCAAACCATGCATTGAAAAGCCCCCCGACAAAGATGACAGCTGGAAACCCCATGAAAAGCCAGCTGCTCATATCGCTGGCGTGGGCGGCCATTGCTGTTAGCCAGTAGTTGAGAGAGCGTCCACCAATGAGGAAGTCATTTGCCGTTTGCTGTTTTCGATAGGATGAAAATCCAATCAAAAAGAGTATTGCAACATAGATGGCAATCGCTAAAAGTTCACTCTTCACTTTTCTAAAGCTTTGGTTGATCCATATTTTAGGGCGGCCTGAGCTAAATTCGTTTGCGCGTTGGGGAAAATTGCTTCCAAATCCTTTAAGAGGCTTTTTACCTCCATCCGCTTTGAATCTTGTCCAACAGGACATTGGCATGTAATCCGTGCATAGCCGTGGAGCTTTGCAAACTCGTAGATCGCCTTTTCCGAAACATAAAGCAAAGGACGAATAATCGTCACCCCATAATCATGCATCGGCACTTTCGGAAGATTTGCTGCAAATTCGCCCTTATGAAGAAGATTCATGAGAAGCGTTTGGATACTGTCATCTTCATGGTGACCAAACGCTACAACCGGTGACCCTACCTCTTTTGCTGCTTCAAAAATCAACTTTCGCCTCTCTCTTGAGCAACGATAGCAAGCAAGCGTTTCCAGTTTTTGCTTCGATTCTTTAATGGTCAGAGGAACCTCAAGCTTATCGCAAATGCTCTTCAAAAAACTTTCCTGAACAGCAGCGCCACAAGAAAATTCTCCCGTCACATGAATGGCATGGAGGGGAAGATCGGGGAATCCTCGTCCTAAAATTGCTTTGAGCATGATCAAAAGGGTGATGCTATCTTTCCCCCCGCTAAGGGCGATAGACAGCCCCGCTGCTCCCTCTAGCAGCTGAAAGTCAAAAAGCGCCTTCCGCGTAGTACTTTCAATTTTTTTCCCAATCTGAGTCCAAGGTGGTGATAAATTCATGAGACCATTATATTCGATAATAAGTGATAAAACAATAAGCGATATGAAAGAAGTCGGCCGGAATGATCCCTGCCCATGTGGTTCGGGAAAAAAGTACAAGAAATGTTGCGCTCAGAAGCCTCCGATGCAGAGGCGGACTTTTCGCCAAATAGAGTCCTCTCAGTCAGCGTCAAGCATTCAAAGAGTGACAGGTATATTGTCTCAAGCGTTTCGAAACGCCCCACCTCAGTCAGCTGACAAACTAGGTGATGTTGTCAAAAAAAGCCTCGACAAAAGAGTAGGAGGTCCACCCTCTCCAAAAAAAGAAGATGCAGAACCTGAAAAGGAAGATGTTGATCCAAAAAGCTAACATTTGATATAACGATCTCTCCTATTTGCTGGAGTAGCTCAATTGGTAGAGCACCCGACTTGTAATCGGACGGTTGAGGGTTCAATTCCTTTCTCCAGCAATCTTTTACCCCAAGGGGGGTGTCGCATAGCGGCAATTGCAATGGACTGTAAATCCATCGACTTCGGTCTCCGTCAGTTCGAGTCTGACCACCCCCATTCTCTATATGAAAGTCATCTATAGATCATTTTTTTTGCATTCGATAACGTGTTGCTTTGCTTTTACCTACTTGTTCTAGGATTCCTTGTTCTGTGAGCTCAGCAAGGCGTCTACCTGCGGTTGGGCGAGAAAGATTGAGAGCTCTCATGACGTCAGAAATAGCAATCTCGTCGGTTACTTCAAAGAGGGCCAATATTTTGTCGGTTTCACTCTCTGTTTGCCGGGGCTTTGAGGAAAATGAGGGTCTGGGTAGAATACACTTGATAAAGTTTTCCCCCTCGATCACTTCTGGAGGGTGTAGTTCTCTCGCTTCGTAACTTTCGAAAAGAGTGATAAATCCTGACCCAAGTTTTTCAATATAGCCTGCCTCCCGAAAGATTTTACAGATGACTCGATTGCGAATGTAGGTGAGTCCAAGCTTGAGGTTATGGGGGTCCAGGGGTCCAGGGAAAACCCCAGGACTAAAGATTTCAATCCGATTATCGTAAATGGCGATTTTCGTAGGGGCTTGGATATGATAGTTTCGATGAACAATGGCATTAAGGAGAATTTCTCTAAGGGCTGTTTCTGGGATTTCCAGTTGTTCTTCTCTTTTAGGGCCTCGAATTGTGAAAGAGCGGCCAAGCCTTCCAATCACAAAATTGTAGGCCATTTCAAACTGCTGAAAAAGGGTGCCAGTGCAATCGACACTACTGATAGCCTTTCTCCCACTGACTCCATCAAAGTGAGAGCAAAGGATCATGGCCTCAGAAAAATACTTTTGAGGGTTGTTTCCAAAAAGGAGGATTCCTCCCACAGTTGGGTAGGTGGATGCGTGTTCTTCGACTTCAAGATCGTAAGAAGTTAAAATCTCAGGAGTGATAGAGCGAATACGGGAGGAATTTTTATGGTTTAAGAATGCAAGGACTTGTTTTTGGTCGAGGTCTTCTTCTTTTCCATGATAGACTGGCATCATGTCAAATGAGCGTCCTCTAGATTGCCACTTTAGTTCTTCAACCATGTCAGCAGTTGCTCTAACGGTAGATCGTCCTAACCTGATATAGGTCCCCTGGTCTAATCCTTCCGATTTCCTAAAGTATGGCTTATTCATTCCTGAAGAAACTTCGATAATTAGAATCGTTTTGTCTCCAATGCGTTGAGAGTAAACCGCTGGAATAATAGGAGGAGAAGAAGCTTCAAAGATGCTTTTATTCATGTATTCCATGACCCGTTGAATCTCCTCTTCAGGAACTCCAATGACTGTTCCATCTTGTTTGACTCCAACCAATAGCTTTCCCCCGCTCCTATTGCAAAACCCAATAATTGTTTTAACGATTTGGGCATTTTCTGGAATCGCTTGTTTAAACTCTAACGTAGAGGACTCATTTCCAGGGTATTTCATTGGTACTCCTTATGTATCACTCACCATACTAGATTGAGTCATATGAGTCAAATAAATCGACTCATTTTCAATATACGACTCATATGAGTCATTCCAAACGTAGGGGACACTGGTGGGACAGCAAGAGGCAAAAGATCTCAATTCAAGACAATTCTTAACAATTAAATTTTGTGCATATCATTTTAAATATTAGATTGATAAGTGTTGGTTGGGGTTGAGAGAGATAGGATTTAGAGTGACTGTAAATCCATCGACTTCGGTCTCCGTCAGTTCGAGTCTGACCACCCCCATTTCCCCTTTTTAGTTTTTGGAATGAAGCTATTGCTTTGACTCAAATTCTATGAAAGAGTACACTACTCGCGTAGCCTTTGGAGGAGTGTTCTGATGAAAAAATTTCTGGTTATGTTTGCTTGCCTGTTATCCTTTGGTCTCCATACGCTTGAATATGAGCGACAGTTTGAAAATGATCAGATTTGTGTTAGCAAAGTAAAAGTGTTGCCCCATGAAAAAATAGATGAGCATCGCGATGACTATTCTCAAATGATTATCGCCTTAAAGGGTGGCACGATCACACGCATTGAACAGGATGGGCGGTTGATCGATGTGGATTTTCCAACAGGTGCAACTGTTTTTCGTAAGGCTGATCCAGAAGGAGAGCTTCATCGGGCTGTGAATAATTCTTCTGAAACAGTAGAGTTAATCGTTATTCAATTTAAAGAGGGTACCAAAGATTCTAAAGAGAATAGAAAACTAGCAGTGGGTGCTGGTAATGATCCTTATGAAGTCGCTGTAGATATAAGAATTGATTGTCCAATGAGTGAAGAACTACAGGCGTTTAGAGATTCTATTCCTGTAGGAGGACCCTGTGTCGCAAATTTTGAAGAGTGGAAGCTCTCCTTTATTGAAAATATGACTAAACTGATCCAGCTAGTCGAAAGTGAGCAAGTGGCTAATTCAAACTGGTCTGTTCACGTGGACCCTATTAAGGATTGAGAACCTGATCGTGTACGTATATGTTTCTTTCGTATTTGTTTTAATCCTATGATTTCAAGACGAATTTTGACAAACTAGCTGCTGTTGAGATGAAATCTTTCCATCAAAAGAAGAAGGTTAACAGAAAAAGGATAAGAGGATGTTTTTATCTAGAAATTTCATGAAATTGGTGTTGTTTATTCTCCTTATTTCGGGTTTGTTTGCAAATGAATCCTCTTCAAGCGAAAAGATTTTGGAGAAAATACAGGACCGATTTTCTCACCAAGGTGTTTTAAAACACAGAGATGGATTTGTATATGTGGATATCGATGATGAGTACGTCCATAGTCTAAACCGGTTGATCATAACAGAAGCATTTGAAGCTCCCCCATACTTTGGTGATGCTAGTTTGGTTGGAGCGCATATTTCGGTGATTTATCCAGGGGAGTTAAATCAACACGAAGCAGAAAAGATTGAAGAATATGGTCAAATAATAGAGTTTATTCCTCAATCTTGTGAAGTGGCATCTCCTATAAAGTGGAAGGGTATTGATAAAGTCTATTTGGTGACTGTAGAGTCGCTTCAGCTTAACTGTCTTCGAGAAAAATATGGTCTACCACCCTTAGAACATGCCTTTCATATCACCATTGGGGTAAAGTTCGGCGAGCATAATATGGACTTTCCCTCAAGTGATTAGAAGTTGGGTTTGCTACTGGCGGTCAAGGGTGATCCCGTCTTTTAGTAGATCTCCTTGGGTTGCCGGAGCAGCGATGGATCCTCTTGGGAAAGCATAGGGTCCTGGGTCTTTATAGTGATCGGTTTTTTCTCTAACTCTTAGAATGTTGGCCATTCCTCCAAAGACTGTTTGTCCAAATGGGCCATCATAGCCAAGCATGGGGATGCTATTTGAGGGGATCGGCATCCCTGTTTTTGTCATATCGCGCATGCCTGTGGTTCCCATTGTCATATACCCAGGGATTAGCTGCCTGACTTTTTCATCAAAGTCGCCAACTTGCATTCCGACCATGTTAGGAAAGGCATGTCCCATTTGATTCATTGTATGATGGGTCATATGGCAATGAAAAATCCAATCTCCTGGGTTGTTCGCCGAAAACTCAATAACTTTTGCTGCCCCTACCGGTACAAGGACTGTGGTTTCGGGAAGGAGTACGGACGGATCTTTTGCCCAGCCTCCGTCAGACCCTATGATTTTGAATGAATAGCCATGTAAATGGATGGGGTGGTGGTCCATTGCGCTTAGGTTGCCATAACGAATCCAAACAGTGTCTCCTAATTCTGCAACAAGAGGCTCTGTTGCTGGCATGACTTTCCCATTCATTGTTAAGATATTGAAATCCATTTTTAGAGTATTTGGTCTCGCTGTTCCTACATCGATATTCCATTCATGCAGCATAATTGCAAAATCTCGGGTAGGCCGTTTGCAAGGATCAGATTCTCTTTTATGAACAAGAATCATTCCGGTGAGGCCCATTCCCTCTTGGGTCATGGGGTCAAAATGGGGGTGATACATGAAGGTGCCGCTATCAGGAAAAGTGAACTCATACAAAAATGTTTCTCCAGGAGGAATAGCAGGTTGCGTGACCCCTGCAACCCCATCCATCCCGCAAGGAAGTAAAACACCATGCCAATGAACTGAAGAGGGAGCAGGGAGTTTATTGGTTACATAAATTCTAACCCGATCTCCTTCTGCAAGCTCAATCATTGGACCTGGAACAGAGCCGTTGAACCCCCAAGTATGAATTTTGAAATTTGGAGAGACCTCCCACTCAATTGGCTCAGCAATTAAGTGAAACACTTTTGTTCCATCTACTATTTTGTATGTAGCAGTGGATCCATTGGGGACAACTGCAGGGGTATAATCTATGTTTGGTATGCCGGGGGGGAGATGTTCTTTTTCAGCTTGAGCCCAAGGTCTAGAGGGAAATGCTTCTTCTCCGTAAGAGGGTGTGGAAAATAGAAGGATCATCAGTAATGGAAGCGCATTGAAATAATTACTCATAATGCTTCCTCAGGGGAGTTTCAAAAGGTCGTTTCCCAAGAACGTGGCCTTGCAGAAGGGTTTGCAAGATGACTTTTGAAATCCAATAGTCCTGTTGCATCTGAATATGCTGAATCTCTTTTCTTAATTCACTCTGCTTTGCTGAGAGGAGATGAAATATCCCAAGTTGCATGGCATTATGTTGTAAAAGGGTGGAGTGTGTTATTTGCTTGGCTAGAGGAACAATGACTTTTTCTAAATACTGACACTGCCTATATGTATTAAGCATTGTAAATCGTGACGAGCGAGCTTTTGATCGAATGTCAATTGCGAGATGGGTGAATTGGTTCCATTGTTGCAAGATCTTTGCTTGAGCCTTAGCTGAATTTGCCATGCCGAAGTCAAAGAGGGGAATTGCTATATTAAAAGCTGGCCCTACAAACCAAACACCGTCATCGCGCTCTGAGCTTACGCCAACGTCCAACTGTGGAAATACTAATTTGGAGGTGTCAATTCCAAATCCGGCGGCAGTTGCCAGTAGCTCTTTATAGGAAACTTTCAAATCAATACTGTTTGCAATCGCATTGTTTTCTATATGACTGTAATCATCCACTCTTTCAGGGATTGTAGGAAGTTCACAATTGCTCTTCCAGTCAATTTGATGGCCCCAAAGTCCCATGAGAATATTCAGCTTTTCCCTTGCTTCTAAAACTGTAATTTCCCAAGAAGCTAGCTCGAGCTTTTCTTGCTCATATAAAGAGCGTTCCATAGAGACTTCTAACTCTGTTATATTTCCAGCATCAAATAGTTTTTGGGCGGCTTCATAAGATAACTGAGTGGCTAAAAGAATTTGTTTTTTTAAATTCCAAATGCTTTCTGAGGCTTGCAGGGTATAAAAAGCAATTTTTGTTTCTGCAATAACATCCAAAATTTGGATGATGACCATGGCTTTAGTTGCTTCTAATTCAGCTTGAGCCATTCTTTTTTTCAAAGGGATCAAAAGGACCTCTAAAAAATTCTGAATTAAGCTCATATCAATCAAGTCTGTGACACTAGTTTTAGTAGAAAATCGATAGGAAAATGAAAAGATGGGGTTTTTTAGTAACCCAGCCTGTGCAAGTTGTGCCTTAGCAATTCCAAGACTTTCATAGATCGCTTGAAGATTTAAATTGTTAAGTAGAGCAATCTGAACGGCAAAATCATCGGTTAGCTCTTTTTGGAGCAATTCTTCCATAGAAATGGGAGCTACTTTGCCTTCTAAAGAGGAGTCCCAGTAAATGCTTCGGCCTGTAAGTTTGGCAACGTCTTCCTGGACCTGGTTAAAAGAGGGCTGAGGGTTTGTATCGACCCTCATACACCCACTGGTGAGTAGTATTAGGAGAAAGAATACCGAAGTCCTTTTAATGATGATCATGACTCTCTTTCAGTTCAATCCTATCGCTTTTACCGATGTTCAGTATTGGTGATAATTCTATTTGAGAAATAGGAGTATTAGAAGAAGCTGGATGGTTATCACTTTGAACGGGGATTTTATAACTTGCACACCCTGAGAACAAAACAAAGATCAGCGAAATAAATATTCTAGATATGTGTACTTTCATAAGCTTTGTTTAATAAAAATGCAGATTTATAATCAAACTTCAAGATGAAACTGTGGTCTATTACACTGAGTATTTGATGTTCTGATATAGAAAAAAGCAAGGCCCGGGAGGGCCTTGCCAAGTTCTGCAAAATAAAGGGAGAAGTAGTTTTAGAAGTCGAAACGGAGTCCCGCATTAAGACCACTGTATGTCAGGTCACCTCTGGGGTGCCAGTCTGTGGTAATAAAGTAGGTTTCCAATTGATTCCACCAGTATTGGCTTTCCCATCCAATGTTGAATCCTAGGTAATAATCGTTCGAAAAGCAATACCCCCATTCAAGACCAATAGCCATTTCTGCCATAGCTCTTAAACGAGAATAGTCATTGTGTCTAAGAGGATAGCTATCGATACCTGTTGAATTAAAGGGAGGAACAGGCTGACGCTCGAATGAAAATTTTGTCGTAGAGTCGTATTCTCCATAGATAAGAGCTCCTGCAAATTTTCCATAGAGGCTGAATCCCCAACCGATGTGAAGGTAAGAGTCAAAGCCCATTCGAGGCCCCACAGCCCAGAAATCAGAATTTGTTCGCATGCTTCCAGAAGAAATCAGGTTGCCTGCTTCACTATCGATCAAATTTGTATAAGCCACGTCATAATGCATATCAATCCAAGCAGCTTTCAAACCAAAATGTGGACGCATAGAGAATCGCTTACTAAAAAAATAGTCATATCCAAACTCTAAATCAATAGAGTTGAGTCGAACTTTCCAGTCAGCTTTAGCTGTTGTTGAGACGTCAAAGTTATAAACGGTATTCGAAACGCTTTGGAAACGAGTTGCAACTTGGCTGAGCGGTCGAGCATCATTTCCTGAACTATCTGATACGTTAGAATAGTGATAGGTCCACGCAAGATTTACATCCCAATTTGAGTGGCCAAAGTCATAACCTATGCCAACACGAACTCCAGGGTCATATTCAAAATCTGGCTCTCTAAATTCTGCACTAGTGGAAAGCAAGATATTGTCTCCATTAGTCTGGAGGACATACTCAAGGGAATCCATATTGGCACGCCAATAAAGAAAGTCTGCTTGAATAGTAAAACCACAGTCCATGCAACCATGGGCAGAGTGCATGGTCATATCTTGGTTTTTTCCACTTTGTTGTGTCATCTGACTTTCAGTACTTGATCCGTAGTTGGGACTATAGCTTGAGCTATTTTGAGAATGAGAAGTGAGATTTTCAAATAGTTTGGAATGCTCTTCTAGAGCAATTTCGATTTGTGAAATTCGTGATTCAGAAATTTCGGTTTCCTGGTCACAGAAAGCTGTTGTAGAAAGGGCCGTACAAAGAGCCGTTATCGAGTAAAAAAGTTTCATAGGAAAACTCCTGCTAACGTTGTAGATAAGTTGTTTTGCACTATCGAATACTTTGGTAAATTTTTTCAAGAAAAGAATAGTTATTTCTGGAAGAGGGGTAAAATTCAGAGTGAACCAAGACCCTCAAAACCCTAATTCAAATTTTATAAATAGCTGACTATTAATATAATGCGATTTATTAGGTTGCAAAAATATTAAGAATCTGTTAAGATTTAACTTGAGGGGCTCTGTCCCCATAAATTTTGGACGTAATATATGGTAAGTAAGGCAATTGAACAGATTCTTGATTTTGAGGAAGATACGCGTCTTGCAAGTCGAGATCCTCTCGTACGCGAATGGAATATTGAAATTCTTGATCAAATCGTCCAGAATCTCATTGCAGATTTCCCTTTGAGACCCTCGGGGGAAGACCTTAAGGTATATGGCCTGCTAAAAAAGAGAATGGAGCATTTTTCTGAAGAGTTCGAAGACGAGCGTTTCAGAGATCATGTCTCTACCCTTATAAAGAAGATTGCTTCTTACCGAAGTGGTAGGATTCATTCTGTTCAAGGGATTCTTCGTCATCCTATGACAGAAAAAATTGTGGGTTTCAGAGGATCGCTTGAAGAGAACTCTCCTTCATGGTTTCGTTTGAAGTTGATTGGATATATTCGAAATGAATTGACCCCTGCGATACTGAATGTGAAAACAAGTGGTGAACGGGATTGGTTACATCCGATTCTTGAAAACCTGGTGCAAATCGGTCAAGTATTAGAACCCTTTGATATTGACGGGTCCTATGATGATGAGATGCGCGATTCGATTAAACAGTTTTTGTTTAAGGGAATCACAACGCATCAGATTTATCAAAACCTACTCATCTATCAAAAAGGAACCATCGATCATTCTAATGTCGAATTATGCGTTGAAGCTGCGGATGGAATCAACATGTTTATTTTGGATCATCTTGTTCCTTTTTTAAAGGATCCCGATGTAGAGCCAAGCCGTCTCGAGGTGGAAATAATTACGAACCATCTTCAAATTTTGAACGATGAATTTTCTATTCATCAAAAGAATCTTTTTAGTCCATCAATCAATATCCTCAAAAGTTTTTTGTAATTTGTTGCAATTATAAATCCTTTAATTTAGTCATTGGATTATGCAACTAAAAAGGAAAGTGGATCCTATGTATAAAAACTATTTCGGAATTGAGACGCCCATTGTTTATTTAGAAGACCTCAAAATTCCAAAGAAAATTGAAGAGCGTTTTAAGCGGTCTTGGAAGCGGTTTTTCAAAAAGGCTGAACCGATGGTCTCTGAATTTCGAGGAGAGCGCTTTGATGCTTTTTTTCGCCAGCTTAAAAAAGATGGATGTGATGAAAGGTATAATCGTCGTATCAGTATCCGATTTATCAATCCTGTCGTTGGATATGGTGTTTTTGCGAAGGAAGATATCCCTCCTTATTCTACGCTATGTCAGTACACAGGTTTGTTAATGATCGATGATGAGATTGATCCTGATCATGACAGCACTTTTTCTTTTACTGATTATAAGACATTTTCTATTGATGCTGCCAAGCATGGAAACTGGGCACGGTTCATGAATCATTGCGCCGAGGGAGAAAAAAAGAATAATGCAATTCCTTGGGAGCATTATTTGGAAGAAGGTCCTCGGATCGTTTTCACTTCCGGTCAACATGGGATTAAAAAGGGAAAGCAGATTCTCTATTCTTATGGAGATGACTACTGGGTCGATAAAAAGTGCGTCAAGTTTTAGATGGTGTTACTAACCACTCTCCAAAACGTTCCTTGATTTTCAAATGAGAGGGAGCTTTTATTTGTAAAGCGTTTAAGCGCTTTTTGAATAGGGTATCCCTCATCTTTTCCCCAAAGAAAGTCATCACCACAAAGGATTCCGCCACTCATTTCAACATGAGGATACCAGGCTTCAAGATCTTGTAGAACGGAGTCTTCGTCGTGAGAAGCATCCACATAAATAAGGTCGATGGGAGGAAAGTGTTTTCTAGAAGCTTCAAGTGTTGTCATTCTAAGAGGGACGATTTGATCGGTCAGCCGCGTCCGGATGACGTTAGAAAGAAATTGGTTATAAAGCATGGAGCAGTCTTGAGTATGTTCTGCGGACCCTTGCCAGTGGTCTACGGCATAGACCGTGCCCCTTAAAGGAAGAAAAGTTGCCATAAAGATGGTAGAAATGCCATGCCAACAGCCCAGCTCAACGACTGTTTCAATCTTATTCTTTCTTAGGATATTCCCCAACCCGACAACGGACTCTTGATTAAAAAAGGAGCTTCCTTCAAAAGGAAGCAGCTCTTTGACAAGGTGATAGGGTGAAGGGCGAAGAAATGAGGGCAGAGGAGAGAGTTGATAACCTCCTTGGCTAGACGGAGAAAGAATCTCTTGCCGAAGCAGCTCTTTTAAGGTTTTTTCAGAAATTCCAAGTCCATGGGGATGAGTAATTCTTCCTCCGAATAATTGAAATAACTTAATAGCACTAAGGATGTTTCGATTCTCTGCCATATTAATATAACATATAACTAAAATAAAAATATAATTTCAAATCTTTACTAATTAATTTGGATATTATAATTAATAGATATAGGCTTAATTTATGTCTGTTGTTGCTTTTATTAGAAAGCTCAATGATGGGTTGCGATTCGAGCCTCGATAGAACTCAATAGACCTTGTTAGGAGTAAACACATGAAAAAGTTAGATACACTTGTTTGCGTTCTTCTCTGCATTGGTGGGTTAAACTGGGGTTTAATCGGATTGTTTGAATTCAATCTTGTTGAATACTTTGTTGGCAAAAGCTGGTTAGACAGACTGATTTACGTATTAATCGGTGCGTCTGCGGTTTACCAAGCAGTAGGCTGGAAACAAATTAAAAAACGCTGGAAGTAAGCATTTTAGCTGGAGGATTTCCGTAATGATGAAAAGACTTGATGGCCTAGCCATTCTTTTTCTCGTTCTAAGTGGAATCGTTTGGGGATTCGTAGGACTTTACAGGCTCAATCTAGTTGAGTATGTTTTTGATCGCGAATGGCTAGTCCGCATCGTTTATGTATTATTCGGATTTGCCTTTATCTACCACACGATCTCTTGGCGCGCAAGTTGTAAAAAGACAAAAACTAAGCGATAAAATAGTTGCAAGCTTGCTTGCAACTCATGATCATAGCCGAGCTCGCTAATTGTCGAGCTCGTCTTTTTATACCAATCCTTGCAATGCTATCTTCGAGGTCATGCCACTTGATTACTCTTAGGGGTAGGGACCCGTATTCCCGTGGAAAAGCCCCTCTCTCAAGGAAGATTATTTTGATGACACTGCCTAGATAGTGTCGTCAAGAGATTTTGCACCATAGAACCAAGCAACGAATGTGAATAGCAGCCAAAAAAGATGTCGAATTTTTGGCATATCGGGTTGCGATTCCTCTCCATCGCTTTAGATGTAGAAAGGCATTTTCAACTAAGTGGCGCAATTTGTATAGGTGCTTGTCATATTTCCTTTGGAATTTTCTGTTTTTTCTTGGAGGAATAACCGCTTTCATTCCTTGCTTTTCTGCTTGCTTAACAATAACATCGCTATCATACCCGCGATCAGCAAATAAATATTCAGCGGTCAGACCCTCTATCAAAACGCCTGCTTGCGTGCAATCTGCTGTGGTACCTTGCGTAATAGCAACTCTGATCGGCATACCATGCGCATCCACGGCCAAATGTAATTTGGTATTAAGCCCCCTTTTGTGCGACTCATTTCCTGATTTCCACCTCTTGCACCTGCTGCATGTGGGTGAACTTTGATATGACTGGCGTCAATCATCAGCCACTCATAGTCTGGTTCATCGACTGTTTTTTCAAGCAACAATTCCCATATGCCTCTATCTCGCCAACGACAAAAACGGCGGTGAGTGTTTTTCCAATCTCCATAATCAGGGGGTAAATCTCTCCAAGGGGACCCTGTACGTAAAATCCAGAAAACTGCATTAATAAATTGTCGATTATCTCGAGCAACTGACCCCCAACCTCCATGACGGCCAGGTAAGTGTGGTTCCAGTAACTTCCAAACTTTATCCGTTATATCGTGGCGGCGATGCGCAGAAATAGTCATAGCAAATTCTCCTTGCAGATGAAATAATTTGCTGAAGTATATCACTATTTAAATTTCTTGACGACACTATCTAGTAAGCAATAGAGAATCGGAAATAGGGTCCTGCAAAGCTAAAATCGTCGTCAAAGAGATGCGCATTCCCGTTTAACTGGTCTGGGCCGCCTGAAAATAGGCGCGATCTATCAAATGTATCTAATTCCCAATAGGTTAAAATCCTATAGCCAACGGCGAAGTTATACTTCACTTGGTTTGCGGTATGCAGACGGTATGTTATACCGACATCCAAATTGAGATTAGGAACAAACCCATACTTAGGGTGGTTTTCCCACTGAATAGCATTCCCCTCTGCAGCTAAGTTTGAAGAGCTTGCTGTTGTGAGTGTTCCCTGAGACCAATTTTTAGAATAGAGCAGCGCAAATTGAGCGAGCAGATAAAAATTTAGGTCATGGCTCCATTGGATTGGCAAAAGAGAGAAGTCAAAATTTATTGTCCCTTTTGCCCCTAGGCTCCAAAGGCGTTCTTTCTGCTGAGAACTTAGGAAGATTTGGTTGAATTCTGTCACAACGCCCCCAGAAAGGGCCTGAATCAAGTCATTGTTTCTAAAGCTTAGAAAGGCGTGGAAATCATTATAAGATAGGCCTCCACCCAGGCGAAGCGCCATTTGTGAATTAATGGGCAGAGTCCTTCCAAATAAGAAGTCAAGAACATGCAAGTGAATGTGCATGTGCCCTTTGTCATCTTGGAAGTTTCTCTGCTGCTCATTTGCAGTGTTTGTTGAATCGATCACGTCGTGGTTAATGCTCCCATCTCCATCATTATGAAGGTAACTATAATAGAGACCCAAATCATTATTTGTTGGAGGGCGATAGCGTAGAAAGAGACTAAATCCTGCATTATATTCAGGATCAATCGATTCTGACCTGCGGCTTTGTACAGAAATGGCAGCATTCGTGGGGATTAAAGCATTGATAAGATCCTGCTCTCCCGCAAAAGTCGGTGTTAAAGTGGAGCTCATATAGAGAAATTCTGCTCCCCCTTCAATCCACCCCTCTTTATCCATAAGTATTTGACACCAATCTGGTGTACGACTTTCCTCAGCACTTCCCCAAACTGGGATCCAAGCAAGTGCTAAATAGAGAGTTGCTACACCCTTTATCACATAATTATTGGCCATCTTAGCTTACTCCCCCTAAACCTCTTCTTATCGAAAGTTTATTTATTGTAAATAGGGGCTTATAGCATGTGTGAGTTAGAAAGTTAAATGTGAATAGGATAAATAAAAAAGCCCTTCAGCAAATACTCAAGGGCTTTTCAGTCTTTAGTCTCTTGGAAACAGGATTCCTAGAAATCCCAATTGAAAGTGAATTCAATTGCTCTAAATCCTAAGTTGGTAGGAAAAATATTGAAGAGGGCTGTCACATCAGGAAGAATTCCTTCAGCTAGAGCTCCTTTAAAGAATTCGGCTTCATTATAGTCTTCATCTGCAAAATAGAGAATTTTATAGGCACCTTCAAACGAAAAATTCTTGTAGGTATATCGAAGGCCTGCTTTCAAAACTGTATTTAGAGTGATGAAATAATCTGTCATTCTTCTCCAAGTACCATCAATATCTAAGGCATCAACATTGTTTCCAACAAAATCAAAATCAACTGTATCCATGTTGACTTTTCCCTTTGCATGATAATTTGCAAATAGAAGCGCAAATTTTACTTCGGAAATAAAGCTTAAATTATGGGGACGCAAATGCATAGGCAGAAGATCTAACTGTGACTCCCATTTGAACGAAGGTCCCCAACCGAAGACTTTGTGTTTTTGTTTTTGAGCAATACTCCCACCCGTTTCGACGGGTCCGCCATTCTCATTAAACGTAAAATCAAAGTTATTGACATGGTGGAGATTAATGTTTTGGAAACTGAAACCTAGAGAAAGCTCATTGTGAAAGTATTTATCCAAAAGATTCAACAGCGCAATTCTAGTTCTAAAGTAGAACTCTGCAAAGTGGTATTGCCCTTTCAAGCTTGCACTCGCTCCGTACCCAATTGCTGTTGTACTAGGCTGAGGAGGTTGTCCCCCAGAGTCCAAATCTGCAATCAATAAGTTGCCTTCTTTCACTCGATCAGAAGCACTACCCGAGATATGGTAGTAATTGTAAAACAGGTCTAGGTATACCTGAGTGGGTATTAAATAGCTAAATTGACCTGTAATTCCAAAGTTGTAATCTGCTGGTAAACGCTTCTTTTTAAATTGACCGTTAGCAGTAAGGCTGTTGGTATCCTCCACAACTCTCGCTTGAAGATCTGTGAAGTAGGGAATGGAGAAGGTCGGTTGAACTGCCGCCGCTGTGATACCAATCGTAAAGTTGGTATCATTATATTTATTTTTGTTTTGGACAGTTTGTATATGGTCCATCAAACTTCCTGAGTCTTGCTGGGAGTTTTGCATTCCCGCATATGAAGACGGGGAATTGTCTTTATCGGCAGCCGAAGCCTGGATGGTAAGCGAGGCAAGCACAGAGGCTAGCATCAAAATTTTTTTCTTCATGTCGTCATCCTTAAGATTTTCGTACAGTTATTCTTTTAAGTACTAAAGCTACTCGAAGTGGATTTATAGTGCAATTTATTATTTAGAATTTCGAAGAATAGGAGATGAATTGCGCTGGAAATTTCTGCTCGACTCTCATCGAGATGGACTTGCATTTAAATAGGTGTTCTCTTTAACTTTGCTCCCAATGAGTGAGATAGCCGCCCTACCAATCTGGATTCCAAAAGCAGTGACTGCGCGAAATGAACCTCTTATTGAGGAGGGTTCTATAGGTGTAATTCCTATGGCACCTATTTTTCGAGAAGTCCATCCCGCTCTTCCAGTGTTTAGTAGGGAATTAGCACTCAGTCTTGGGGTCCAGGATCTATGCAGAGGGATCTTTAGAACAATCATGATTAACTTCGAAGAGATCATCCTAAAAAATCGCGCATTCTTTAAGGGTAAGGGGGGAGCAATCCCTGTTGACGTTTCTCATAGTCTGAATGCGACGGCTAGTCGGCTGATAGGGGAGCTTGAGGCAAGGAAAAAGCCCAGACTGAAGAAGGTTAATAAGCTTTTTCAGTCGAAAATTGATTGTTTGAATGCGGCATTGGAATCTCTTATTCCCTTCTTTGATCAGGCAGCCGTTTTTTCCTCTGAAACAACCATTGAGGATATGAATGGTTGGGTAAGAAGATGTATCAAAGACCTCTACCGCGTTGACATTGAAGGGGAGATTCCCAAGTCAGAGGTTTTTAGCTCTATGGTAAAGGGGTATTTTGATGCGCTTACTTTTGATGAAGAGAGGTTGGAACGGTTTTATAAGTATCGGGGTGCAGGGTGTCGTTGTGGAGGCGCCAAGGGTTGGAGATACTGTATGGTACTCTGGAGGAACGCAGTTTTTGCAAGGGATTGTAATTGACAAAGGGATTCAGACAAGGGTGGGAAGTAGCAAAAAAAAAAGAGGGTTCATTCTCTTTTCGAATTGGAACCTGAATATGGAAGAGAAGCGATATTTTTGAGGCGCAATGTTAACAGAAATTTTGAAATCCTATCCGAAAAAAAAGGTGATTGAAGTTCTACAAGAATTCCTGACGGAAGAAAGGGTTCAGGGAATCGATAAGGTTTTGTCTAAACGGATCCGTGGTGTTCAGATAGGGATTGAAGCTCCCTATGACATCCACAACGGTTTAGCGGTTGTACGGACAGCAGAGGCGTTGGGAATGGGGCGTGTCCATTTTATCAATGCGATCATGAAAAAAGGGCAGGGAAAGAACACGACGAAAGGGACTTTGAAGTGGGTTCATCTCGAAAAACATGCGAGTTTTGAAGGTTTTATGAAGGATAAAGGGGATGCTCTTTTGGTGGGAGCATGCGCTGATGGAAGCGTCTGTTTGGAAGAACTTCCTACAGACCGACCCCTTTGTTTCTTGTTTGGCAATGAGAAAGAAGGTCTTTCTAAGCAGGCAAAGAAGCAATGCGATCTTCTCTTTCGCGTTCCAATGTTTGGAATGGTGGAGAGCTTAAATCTCTCTGTCGCTGCAGGAATTACACTTTATGATTATCTAAAAAGAAAGCGGGAAGAGATAGGGAAGGAAGGAGATCTTACAGCAGAAGAATTTCTAGAAGAAAAAGCCCGTTTTTATGTACGGTCTTTAGGTGTTGAACAATCCAGTGAAATCCTTAAGAGGAGACTTTTATGAAAAAGTGGTGTGTATTTCTGTTTTTCTTTCTGCCTGCATTTGCATTTGCGAATCCCTTAGTAGAGTATTATATTGGCGAGATGAAGGCTCAGATGTGTGAGGAGGAGGCTTCGGAACATTATGGTTTTCTTTTTTTAAAGCGGACCTTTTTCCCATATGAAAACCGGTTTGTTGACCATTGCTTAATCAGTTCTCGTGATGGAGAAACCCTTGAGCTTAAGCAAACATCTGAGTTGAAGGGTGATCTCCACGAGACTATTCTTTCCGATGAGCAGGGACTCATTTCTGGAAAAGGAGAACTTATAGGATTTCCTTGGGAATGGACTCATCTTCAGGAAAAATTGCATCTCAATATTGAAAGTCCTGTTGAGGTTGAAGTGAATAATACCATTGAGAGAGATACGATGTTCTCAATGGCTTCAGTATTTACGCTTGAATCGGATGGAACGCGTATTTACTTTGGAACATTTTCAGCAAAACTTTATCGCGTCGATATCGAGGTGATAGAAGAGTTTTTTCATGAGTCTTTTGAATAAATACTTTTTAGGTACTCAAGAATTTCATCTAAGACTTGTTCGATCGATTGGTTGCACGAAACATCTTTCAAGCGTTGGTTTTTGGAATAGTAAGTGATTAGAGGAGCGGTCTGGGCGTGATAAACGGTTAGCCGCTTCTTAATGACATCTTCTTTGTCATCGTTTCTTTGGATAAGGGGAGAATGGCAATGATCACAAATCCCTTCTTTTTTTGAGGGGGAGTATTGAAGATGAAAGGGAGCGCTGCATTTGCTGCATACTATCCGGCTGCTGAGCCTTTTGATGATCACTTGATCTTGAAGCTCTAAGTTGAGCGCAATGGTTTTTGTATTCTCGTTGAGGCGCGCATGATAGGCTTTTGCTTGGTCTAGTGTTCGAGGGAATCCATCAAGGATATATCCACTAGTGCAGTCCTTTTCGGCGACTCGGGAAAAAAGCATATCGAGAATTAGATCATCGGGAACGAGCTTTCCAGAGTCCATAAACCCTTTCGCTTTGAAACCAAGTGAAGTTCCTTCTTTGATGTTCGAGCGAAGGAGATCTCCAGTTGAGATATGGGGAACGTCGAGGGTTCTTTGTAACATTTTTGCCTGTGTTCCCTTACCAGCACCTGGAGGACCCAGTAAAATCACCACAAGGGTTTGTTTTTTGAGCTCTTTTAATTCAATGGTGGGAGTAGCAAGGACCGACATAGCAAACACTGGGGTAAAGATAAATAGGAAAAGTTTTCTCAGTAACATTGCCTAGAGTATAGCAGAATAGGTTTATTTATGACCGGTTTTGGGTTGTTTTTTTGGGATTTTTTTTGGAACACCTGAGGTGTCATCTTCGAGCTCGTATTTGAGATCCTTATCTTGTTCTTTTTCGATTGCTTGTTGAAGTTTTTTTTGCTGAATGTTAGGATTAACGACTTTTCTCTTCATTATATTCTCCGTAAAAACATTTTTAATTCTAAAGAAACCTCGAAATTAGTTCAACTCTTTACAAGGTGCCTGGTCGAGGTCGGCTGATGCTTGGCCATTCCAGTCGATGTCGAAGGTGAACATAGCTGGAAGACGTTCACGAAGCTTAAAACTTCTGAAAATGTAGACTACAAATAGCAGAGGTTGGAATAGAAAGGGTTTGAGATCTTTTGTTGAAAAGATCACGTCTCGGACCTTGATAAATTTTCTTACAAATTGAAGGATTTGCCCTGTTTTCCATCCGTAAAGGAGCATTCCCCAAGCGAGTTGTTTAGAATAGCCGAGGGTCGGGGTAATGCATGTTTCGGGGCCAAAAAATGCCTTGGGAAGGTTATCTTTTGTTTGGAAAAGATGAAGGCCGCTTGTTCCGCGGGGATTACATTCAATGGCGTATAGATCTCCTGAGGGAAGTTCAATAAAGTCAAAGGCAATCTGCCCTGTAAAACTTTCTTTTTCGACGAAGGTTTTCACCCAATTTTCAATCGGAAGATGGGCAATGGCTTCGAAATTTAGACACGAATTCCCCTCAATTGAAAAGTCGACAGGGTACACTGTATGCGCAGAAAGTTTCCCATGATGCGCAATGCTATATGAGCAGTATTTCTTTCCATGAAGGTATTCTTGGGCAACCAATGGATTACGAGGGTTGATCTTCACCCTAGGAGGCTTTGAGGAGGTGACTTTTTGAATCTTTAACGCGGCTCGAGAGTAGCTGGGTTTTAAAATATAGGGAACATTTAAGGGGACTTTTTCCAACTCTTCTTGCGAGTGAACGAGGTAAGATAGAGGGGCCTTAAACCCTAGAGCATGAATCTTTTTATTAAAGAGCCATTTGTTATGGAGTAGATCCAAAACCTTATAATTTTCACATAGGATAGTACATGACTTAGGAAAACGGTTTAACCCCTGTGAAAGGCAAAAAATTTCTTCGAAAGTAGGGATCACTAGGTCAATTTTTTCATTTTTGCAGATGGCAACAAGGGCTGCAAGAAACCCTTCTGAATTGAAGCGTGGACTTGGGACGACGAAGTTTTGCTTTACTGCATTTGAATGACGGCAGACATGATAGGGGGATGTTTCTGCAATGAAAACTTCGTAACCTCGTTCATGAAAGCGTCTGGCAACATCCAGAGTGAAAAGAGAACGGCCACCTGTGAGAAGAATTTTTTTACTAATAACGACCTCGCAGCTTAAAATTTCAATATACGGAAAGCCGAATTTTTCGTAATGCCAAAAATTCAAAAAGATGTTAACCTTCTTGTATGAAACGTCTGTTGGCCTCATTTTTTGTCCTTTTTTCGATTAGCATGTTTGCGACGGAGATTGTGGTGTGGCATGCTTTTGATGGTTTTCTAGGGGAAAAGTTCTCAGAAATCATTAATGAATTCAATGCACAGCCTGGGCATCCTCACGTAAAACTTGTCCGCAAGGAAAATTATCAGATTGCTTTTGAAGAGGGGATTGAAACACATCAAAGAGGTGAAGGGCCTCATGTTTTGCAGGTTTATGAGGTGGCGACCCTTTCGATGATGCTTAAGGAGAATACCTATATCCCTGTAGGGGAGTTAATGCAGAGGTACCACCACCGTTTTGATCCTGATATCTACATCGATGCTGTTCGCAAGTTTTACTCGGCTCCTAATGGAAAGATGCTTTCGCTTCCGTGGAATGCCTCAACGGGTATTCTGTTTTACAACAAGAAAGCGTTTGCTGAAGCTGGTCTCGACCCTGAAGTTCCCCCAAAGACTTGGCCGGAACTTGAACGGATGGCAAAAGCGCTCAAGAAAAAGGGGTATGTGGGATTTACGACAGCTTGGCCTGCAGCGTACCATTTAGAACACGTTTCTTGTTGGCATGATCTTCCCTATGCTAGCCATCAAAATGGTTTTGGTGGGCTTGGGGCACGATTAAACTTTCATAAAGGGCCCGCACTTTTCCATATTTCAAAGGTTGCTAAGTGGAGTAAGGAAGGGCTTTTTTCATATAGCGGGCGGTATACTGCTGAGCCGGAGCGTCGCTTTGCTGAAGGGGAGTGTGCAATGTTATTGCAGGGAGGGAATCGATTGGCGCTCTTGGAGAGGCAATCTGACTTTGAAATTGGAGTGGGATACATTCCCTATTGGCCTCACCTTATCGACCAGCCTGCAAATCTAAACATTGGAGGAGCCTCTTTTTGGGTTCTTAATGGGTTTAGTGAGGAAGAATATCGGGGAATTGTGGAACTTTTCTTTTACCTTTCTTCAACAGAAGTCCAGGCTGAGTGGCATCAAGCAACAGGTTACCTTCCTATTACAGATGCAGCATATTATCTGACCAAGAAGAAGGGGTTTTATGAAACACACCCAGCTTCTGAAATTACTGTTTTAGAAGTTTTCAAAAACCGACCAGGAGAGCATTCGTATGGAATGAGACTTGGCAATTATGTTGAAATTCGCGATAACATCATCGATCATTTAGAAAAGGCCTTTTCTGGAGAGGTAACAGCGGAAGAGGCTCTCAATCAAGCAGCAGCAGAGGGGAATATTCTTCTCGAACAGTTTGAGAAAAATCACTAGTGCTTCGTCAAATGCACTAGTACGTCATCGCACTTAAATTGTCGGATAAAGCTTTCGTAATTTTATTCTTGCGTCTGCTGTCGCAAACTGCCATTTGGCAACTACCTTTTTTTGGAACGGAGGTCCAAGCATCTCCAATATCCGCATTCTCACTGTCGTTAATTTTTATCTACCTTAAAGAGGCATTTATTAACTTTGGGTTCTCATCTAAATAAGATTGCATTTTACTACGATATCCTTCCGTTTTTACAACAAAAGGTACGCCTGTGGAATAAACAACACACTCCCCAGTCTTTATAGTCAGAACTACTTTAATGCGTTCATGAGTTTGTACGTAGAAAATTACCTCTTCTGCCTCGTCTTTGAGTTCCCCTTTTTCATTTAAAAATAAATGTAAAGGTAATGAAAACAATCTTCCCTTTCCCAATCGGGGATGAGTATAAGCATCCCAATCATCAGGGATCATTTCTCGATCCTCTTCGCTCAAATCAGCATAATTATACTTAACCCCTAGATCCACCATTATTTCACCTGGAGCTACTTCAATTTCGTATCCATCATTGTTAAACGCCTGTGTGTGAATAAAGCTCCAAAAATCTGTAGGCTGCTTAGAATCAGAAGGAGTATCAATCCAGAATATCTCTCCCACTACGACTCTATCTATGTTCTCGCTTTTTTCTTGCTGCTCTTGATTGTTCTGAATCAGTTGGCCTTCTATTGTTTGCCCCTCATCAGAGAAAGCTGCAAAACTGACGCCAACTTGTAATAACAAACCTAAAACCATTAAAGTATTTTTTGTAAATTTCATGAAAACACCTTTCTTAAATAAAATTATTTTTATTTTGGTAACTGAATGCCGAATAATTCTAACTCTTTATACGAGGAATCAGATAATCTACGTTCCACTCCCGAGCACGCTCACGAGCAGTAGGTTCGCGATCTATCTTCATATCTAATAAATCTGGATATTTTTTTATGATTAATGTTGTCAGATCGGCAATCGCCTCACGATAATCTTCGGGAAATGCGTTTTTAAACCAACCCATTGAACGAACTTGACCAAATAATTGATGTAATACGGTTGTTTGAGGATTGTGTAAGCCACACATATTACATGGCGTAGCAAGATCTATGGGTTGGTTCATATTGATGAGATGTGCTAACAGATCTGCATAACCTCTTTCAGCACAAAGCATAGCAAAGGTTCGTCCATTGTGAATTATACCTTGCATTAACTCCGGATGCTTTATTACAAGGTCATAAGCAGCTTGATAGTCATTAGGAGTTTTTTCCTTTGAAAGCCTACAGGGAGAGTCATGCTCGGTATCCCGTACCATAATATGCACAAGCTGTTCAACAGAACTTTTTGCTTGTGGTTGGCATGAGGCTGTGACGGTATTAGCGCAAACAATAAAGAGAACAATAAAGAATAGCTTTTTCATGGATTATTTCTTATTTTAACGCGTGAACTTACCTTCATCATCTAGCCTATCAAAAAGGCCTATTATTAGGCAACTAAGGTGCACCCCATTTTCAAGACAGTTTTGTTGCCATTTTTTAGGAGAATTTGCTCCTCGCCGGTTTGTTCATTTATTGGCCTAATGCCTCAATATAGTTCATCTTTTCTAGGCCCTCAGCCCAGTGCACTTCATCAGGTGTTTTGTAATCTAAACTCTGGTGAGGTCTCTCCTCATTGTAAAATTTTATATATGATCCAATACTCTTCCTAGCTTCTCTCATACTTTCATATGATCTCAGGTACACTTCTTCATATTTCAGAGAGCGCCAAAAGCACTCTAACAGAACCTAGGGCTCTACAGCTACGCAGACCCACTCATTTTTCTCTAGAGTCGCAATCTCTTTTGTTGGAAAGGATCGGTGATGGACTTCAAAAAAGATAATCCGATCAGGTTCTAAGCGATATCCCCTAAATTCTGCGGGGCACGGGATCTCTTTGGGATACTCTTTTTCAAGGTTTTTTCTTCGATTCTCAAGGATCGTTTGTGACTCTAAGAGATCTCCCTTATTAGAGGCTATAAAGGTGAATTTCATAAAGCGAGGCATCTTACTCCAAGCTTTTTCTGCTTCTTCGCGGGGGATTTGATTCACGATTCCGTTTATGCATAATTGGCGATGGGTACGAGGGAGGTAGACGTTCAGCGAGGCATGGGGATTATAGGAAAGGTGGCTGACTTTTTCTGTTTTTTCATGGGTAAAAAAGAGGGCTCCCTTAGCCTGATTGAAGTTGGTGATTTCAATCATTCTTGCATGGGGTCTCCCATCGGAAGCAACAGTTGCTAGAGAGGCAAATTTAAAGAAGCGCCCCTCTGTTCGCTCTTTTTCCTCTTTAAACCATGTATCTACCTTTGCAACAGGATGAGGCTGTTTTGCACAAAGAGAGAGCGAACATAAAAGGATTAGCACGAGTTTCATGATATCAATCTAATTTTCATTTTCTTTTTTTTCAAGAAGTGTTTTGATAAACCTATGGAAAGTGAAACGTTAGAATATCAGCACCAAGGGGCGACTTTTGAAGCCGTCATCGCCCACGATCCTTCTAAAGGAAGGCGCCCTACTATTTTGATTTTTCATGCATGGAGAGGGCGAGATGATTTTGTTTCAGACAAGGCAAAGTGGCTTGCTTCTCTTGGGTATGTTGGTGTTGCTCTAGACATGTATGGAAAGGGGGTTCTAGGCTCTTCCACGGAAGAAAATGGGAAATTGATGGAGCCTTTCATGAAGGATCGAAAGTTTCTTTTAAGTCGAATGGAAGCGGGCCTGGGTGCAATTCAAAAACATCCTTCAGTTGACAGTACTCAGATAGGAGCTATCGGCTTTTGTTTTGGCGGGCTTTGTGCTCTTGACTTTGCTAGGAGTGGCGCTGATCTTAAGGCAGTGGTGAGTTTTCATGGTCTCCTGAATGCTCCTGACTATCCTTCCAAACCAAAGGGGAAAATCCTTGTGCTTCATGGTTATGAGGACCCTATGGTTCCTCCTGATCAGCTTGCTGCTTTTCAAGATGAGATGACAAAATGTGGCGCTGATTGGCAAGTACATGCTTATGGAAAAACCCTCCATGCTTTCACTAATTCTGCAGCAAACGACCCAGAGTTAGGAACTATCTATAGCCCAACTGCTGAGAAGCGGTCACTTCAGGCGATGGAGAATTTCTTCTCTGAAGTTTACCAAGCGTAATACATTGTTAAAATGCCCGAGACAAAGTCGCCGGAATTTCTTCCAGTAATGGTGAACCAAACCCCTGCTAAAAAACCTAAGTGATCAGATGGGTTGTATTCGATTGCTGGTGCACAACTGAGATTATCATTGGAAGGTGCTCCTACTGAAGCAGTGCCTCCTGCTGCAGTTCTTCCTTTGTGTCCCGAAAAGGTGCTATGGTTTTGATAGGTATAAGCAAGGTCTACTGCAAGGACCCACTTTTGAGTGAAGCTAAGTTCTACCGAGGTATCGATGGCAATTTTATTTCCCGGGCGTACTTTTCCGCGCGTATCGTATCCTCCGCCATAGGCGTTGAACTCTTGGACTTGGACCCGCATTGGAACGGCATAGTTCATTGAAAGACGCCATGCAAAGGGATGGGCGGTTATCCACCAGAAAACTTTGGATGCGTTGAGGGAAAAATTGGTAAAGTAAGCCCCTGAACCAGTTGCGTCAACCCCATTTTTCGCAGGATTGAGTTTTTCATATCGCCCTGTTGGAAGGGTTTCAGTAATTGTTATGCGAAGTGCAGGTTTATATGGGGACTCTCTCATAAGTTGAATTCCCCACTCAAGGGAGGTATCTCCCCAATAGAAGAAATCTTCTCCATTTTTATTGTTGTAGAATCCTTGGGCAGTCATTGTGAAGTCGAGCCAAGAAAACCACCCCATTTGAAAGAGGCATAAAGGATTAACTGTCCAAAGGTCTGGAGTATTTACAGACTTGCGGTTTCCATTATATTCTGCAAAAGTATTCGTGATAAAAAGATAAGGTTGAACAACAAATTCTCCAGGAGGGACATTGTGAGCTGAGGGGGTCAGTAGGGGGCCCGCATACCAGGGATTGAACATTTTCCGAGCGGCATTAAAATCTGCCTGCGCTTGCGCAAGCTGTTGATCTACTGTGGAAAGAGGAGGGGGTTGGCTGGGCAATTGTTGCGGTTGCCCCTTTTCCTGAGATAGTAGTGTTGCTGTGATAAGTAAAAATCCCAGTAGTGCCTTTCGCATAGGTAAACCTTTTTTCAAATTGGACTAAAAAGCATTCTATCCGTTAAATAAAATAATAGGAAGAAGAAATTAATAGGACCAGATTATGTCAGATGTTGAAGGAGTTCAAGGAGGAGGGGAGCCGCATCAGTACTCTCAAGAGGAATTGGAAAAGTATCACCAAGACTATAAAAAAGGGCTTAACCTCTTTAAAGAGTCATTTGACCAATACAATCAACCCAACCTAGAGGTTCATAAAAAAGCTCAGCTAAAGAAAGTTATGGATGAAGCTCTACAGGTGATGAATGAGACCGCGTGTGTTGCTTTGAAAGAGGGGAAAAAGGATGATGAAGTGAGGCTAAACACCGATTATCAGACCTTTATCAACGATCCTAGTTCGGACAATCAAAAAAAAATTGCAGATGACATAAAGGCCCTATCTGATTGATCAAAATCAGAGATAGGGGTATCATGTCTCTCATGTTAAAGATGTATCCCAATGAAACCCCAACGAAGGAAACTGTGGAGGAAGCTCCTCCTACGTTCCGACATGGGGGAAATAAACTCTTTTTTATCAGCTTAGGATGTCCTCGGAATCGGGTAGATACTGAAGTCATGCTAGGGATTTTACTCAAAGCTGGGTATGAACCAACCGATGGACTAGAAGACGCCGATTACATCATCATTAATACTTGCGGTTTTTTAGAAGCTGCTCGAGAAGAATCTCTTGCTACCATTGGAGAGATGTATGAAGAACGAAAAGATGGTGCAAAAATCATCGTTACTGGGTGCATGGTCCAAACCCACGACCAGGAGATCAAAAAACACTTTCCTGATATCGATTATCTTCTGGGATCAGGAGATGTCGAGGGAATTCTTCGTGCGATTGAATCAAAAAAGCAAGGAAGTCAGATCACGACAGCGCGGAGTTACTTGGAAGCCGGGGAAGTCCCCAGACAAGTTTCGACTCCATCGCATTATGCATACCTGAAGATTGCTGAAGGGTGCAAAAAGAGGTGTGCTTATTGCATTATCCCTAAGATTAAGGGACCGCTCCGGAGTAAGGCTCTCGAGCAGATCGTTAAGGAGTTCCGTACTCTTCGAGCTCAGGGAGTTTTTGAGATCATCCTTATTGCCCAAGACTTAGGGGATTGGGGAAAAGACCAGGGATATAAACGCTCAGATGGTTTGATTAAGGTCTTGGAAACTCTCCTCCAGGAAAAGGGCGATTTTTGGCTCCGTCTTTTATATCTGTATCCCGATGAAATCACCCATCCACTCATTAAATTGATGAAGAGCGATCCTCGGATTTGTCCATACCTCGATATGCCTATTCAGCATGTCAACGATGAGATGCTCAAGTCTATGCATCGGGCAACGTCAAAAGAAGCGATCATCCAATCGTTGGAACTTCTTCGATCGGAAATTCCAGAGATTACGATCCGGACGAGTTTGATCGTTGGTTTTCCAGGAGAGACTCAAAAACAGTTTGAGGAACTTTTGAAATTTGTTGAAGAATACCCGATCGATAATGTGGGTATTTTTCAGTATTCAAAGGAGCCTGGAAGTCATGCGGCAAGCCTTTCGAATCAAATTTCTGATGAAATAAAAGCAAAGCGGCAAAAGCGCTTGGCGAAGGCTCAGAAAAAAGTTTCTCGTCAGCTTCTCAATAAAAGAGTTGGTCAGAAGCTAGAAGTGGTCATTGAAGGTTATCATCCTGAATCTTCCCTTCTAATGGTAGGGCGTCACCGTGGGCAATGCCCTGAAATTGATGGGGAAGTGATCATTAATGATATTACTGAAGTAGATGCTTTCGGAAAGTTGTATCAAGTTAAGATTACCGAAGCTCTGGACTACGATCTTGTTGGATCTATTGCTCAAAAACATTAAATGATTGATAATGGTTCCATAAACCTTTTTTGGAGGTGTGAATATGGAAGTTTTTATTGAATCAAAGCCAGCTTTTTCAGAAAAAGCTAAGTCGAGGGCTTGGACAGCAACACAAGTGTTAATCGGAGGGTTATTCCTCGCTGCTTGTGCTCAAGTTTCAATTCCCCTTTATCCTATTCCAATGACGATGCAAACCCTAGGAGTTTTTACTCTTGCAACGATGCAGGGTGGAAGAATCGCTTCTTATTCTGCTCTTCTATATCTTGCGCTGATTTCTCTTGGGCTTCCGGTGCTTTCCGGTGGAGCTTCTAACGCAATGTGGTTTGCACTTCCATCGGCAGGATACCTTTTGGCATTCCCGATTGCTGCATATGTGATAGGGAAACTGATCTCTGCAAAGGAAAAGCCAAACTCTCTTTGGGTTCTTTTCAGCATTTTGGTTGGTCAGGTGATTATCTATACCCTAGGAGTGGGGGTTTTGACGCGCTTGCTTTCAGTTAAAGAAAGCTTAATGGCAGGTCTTGTTCCTTTTCTTCCTCTGGCTGGAGTGAAGCTTTTGATAGCTTCAACTTTAGGTGGTCTTTGGCTTCGTTGGAAGAAGAAGTAGATAAGCGCCCACGCGTCGGTCTGGCAGCTGTTGCGGTCCGAGAGGGAAAAATTCTTCTTGGCAAGCGCAAGGGAGTAATTGGTGATGCCACCTGGGCTCCCCCAGGTGGGCATCTCGAATATGGAGAGTCTGTTGAAGAGTGTGCATCGCGCGAACTTTTAGAGGAAACGGGGCTCATTGCAAAGACTTTGCTACGCGGTCCCTATACGAACAATCTTATTGCTCCCAAAAATCAACATTATATTACTCTTTTTGTTCTCATTTCTGAATTTGAAGGGGAAGTCGAATGTCGAGAGCCCCAAAAGTGTTTAGGGTGGGAATGGTTTCCCCTCGATGCACTTCCAACTCCATTGATTACCTCTTTTGATTCTTTTCTTCGAGAGCATCCTTTCTTTCTTTTGCAAGAATCTGTATAGATGGTTTCATGCAGAAGGATATGCGGATTCATGGAATCTTTACTTTTGTTTTAGTGGTTTGCTTTCTTGCCTATGATCAGTTTATGCGAGCTGCTCCTCAGGTAGAAAAGTACCATCAAGTCAAAGAATTGCAACTGCCTCACGATCTTTTTGGATTGATGACAACGGTAGCTGTTTATGTGTTTTTTCTTGCTCAAATTCCCGTTGGAATCCTATTTGATCACATTAATTCTCGGATTCTTCTTCCTATTGCTATCTCATGCTCTGCAGTGGGAATGTTTTTTATGGGTTGGAGTGCTGAGCCGATTTTTTCGATAGCTGCAAAAGTTTTTCTTATGATCGGGGCGCCTTTTACATTTATTGCAATGTTGATAGTTGTAGCACGTTGGTTTCCTCATGAAAAATTTGGAACTCTTTCAGGAATCGGTCAGTTTTTTTCTACTTTTGGAGTTTTAGTAGGAGGAGTTCCTTTAGGGTTGTTAATGAAGTATTACCTTTCTTGGCGCGTGGTGATGGTCGTTATGGGAACTGTTGGGGTCATTTTAGTCTTAATGTGCCTCCTAATTGTTCAAGATTGTCCTTCTCTAAGGGGGCCTGATCGTGCTGGAAAGCATCGTTATCTAAAAGAGCTGAAGCTGCTTTTTGCTTCAAAGCAGATGTGGGCGATTGGCGTATATGCTTTTTGCGGGTGGGGAGCTATCATTGTTTTTGCAAAGCACTGGGCTATTCCTTTTCTGGAAGAGCGATTTTTAATAACTGAATCCCATGCTCGTCATGGAATGATGGTTTTTTGGTTAGCGGCTGGTGTGCTTAGTCCCTTTATGGGATACCTATCTGATCGCTGGAAGCGCCGGGTTCCATTTCTTGTTTTTAGTTCGGCAATTGGTTTGATTTCTTCTTTGTTTCTTTTGTATTTCTCAAAAATTTCAATTCCTGCTGGGATCCTTTTGCTGTTTTTTCTTGGACTTTCAGTAGCAGCGCAAATCCTTACTTTTGCCTTTGTAAAAGATCTTTCTCCCTCAACCTCATTGGGTGCTTCTTTGGGGCTTAATGTCGCAATGAGTGTTGCTGGGGGACTTGTTTGTAATTACCTCGTGAATGGGATTCTCACCTTTTTTATCCCTGGGCCAAATGGATATTATGCTCTTTCAGATTATCGAATAGCTCTTGGTTCTCTTCCCTTCTTTTTCTTAGTGGGACTCTGCATCGCGCTCTTTTTCCTTAGAGAGACTCGATGTCAGGATTCGGCTACCTAGATAGACTGAAAAGATTGCTACAGTGGCAAGTCCCATCAAGTAAAGAGCTGGAGATGCGGCCCACCCCGTTTGCTTATAGAGGAAGAAGCTAAAGCTGCAGGCACTTGTTCCTAAGAGTTGGGAGCCGATTGCATTTCCAAATGCTATCAATGTATAGCGACTTTCTGCAGGGATAAGGTCTTGATAAAAGGGGGCTAGGACCACTGAAAACCCTACACCAAAAGAAACAAAGACCAGTCGAATTGCCATGACAACCATTAATGGTGCAGTGGGCAAAAATGAATAGAGGGGAATCGCAAGAACGCAAATCAACCCTCCAAAGAAAAGAAGAAGCTTCTCTTTAGGAAAACGGGTAGCTAAAATCCCTGCAAGGGGCAGTAGGAGGAAGTCAAATCCTAAGATATAGGTATTTGCTTGCATCGCCTCTCCCTTTGTAATCGAACCAATGAGTGGAAGGTATCCATTGAGAAAAGAGGTGATCATGTAGTAGTTGGCGTAGGAAAATCCGGAAGTGAATACGATCATTAGGAATTGAAATCGGTATTTCCATAGAAGAGGAAGAATTGAAATCCGAGGCTTTATTGCAATCTCTCCTTCAACTGCATAGAAACGCATGAATAGGCCAAAAGCGCCGGTGATTCCTCCAATCCAGTAAAGCATCCTCCAGGTTGTTTCAATCGATCCTTGAAAACTAAGAGCCGTCACTCCAAAAGAGGCAATTAAGATCCCTAGGATTGTTGAGCAGCCGTAAAGGCCATTATAAAAACTTCGGCGCTCGTTGGGGCATGATTCTAAGATCAGCAGGGAGCCTCCTGTTGTTTCTCCTGATGCAAAGAAGTTCTGGATCAAGCGCCCCAGAGCGAGCAGGCTTGGAGCCACCCACCCTACTGTTTTGTATGTGGGGATGCACCCCATGAGTGTCGTTGTAAGGGCCATTCCAAGTAGTGTTAAGCATAGGGCAGATTTCCTTCCTCTCCGGTCCCCAATTCGGCCGAAAATAAGGGCTCCAAGGGGTCTTGAAAATAATCCAAGAGGCATCATTGCATAGGTATAAATCAGCGCAGTAATTGGGGATGAAGTTTCAAAAAAAAGGGGAGCTAAAAAAGGGGCTAGAAACGCAAAGAGGGCTTTGTCATAATGCTCAAAAAGATTTCCCGTGCTTGCGGCCGCAAAATTAATCCAAAACTGTTGTTTTGACGTTCTCATGAATTTAATGAACTCATGAGAAAAGTGATAAGGCTCTCCCTTCTAGTATCCGAACTTTTTAAACGATCGATCATCCTTTGTTCGCAGCCCTCTTTTTTTAAATTTTTTGGGCTTACCTCGAAATGAACGCCGGAGAGGATAGCGTTTCCCTTTCCAATTTTGCAATGAATAATTGCGGGCTGGTCTGCAGCATCATGAAAGCGAGCAAGGACGGTAATTCCTGGATATGTTTCTGTATCTCTGAAGGTGCACCCTCCATTGTAGTAAAGGTTGAGCGTCTCTCCTTTAAAAATAACGGAAGAGGCATGAGAGCCCTTTTCTGATTCATAAACAAAGGGAGAGTGAGGATAGAGAGTTCCTACTGCCGCTCCTGGGAAAAAAGAGAGTTCTCTCTTCTCGTGGACTTCAAGAGAGGTTCCTTTTTCGAAGATGACTTCGGCAGAGGCAAAATATGCACCAGCACAGATCCCTAAAAAGCTTCCTCCTTCCTCTACAAACTTTCGGATTTTAGCTGTTCCTTTTCCTTTGAGTTTTCGGTCATAAGGGATGTCTCTTCCCCCAGGAATAATAAGGAGTGAGGTTTCTTTTTCCCAATCACTACTGCGAAGAATTTTGTGATCGACCGTTTCCACGTTGGCATAACGCATACGAAAAGTTTTCAATGTTTCTTGAAGAGAAAATGAGCTGACTCCTTCATCGGCGTAGATAAGCACCTTCATTCGAAAATTCCTTGAAAGTTGAGCTTTTCTCCCGCTAAAACATAAGCCACATTTTTCATTCCTGTTGTTTGCTCCATAAGTCGCTTATAATAGGTAGGGTAATCATCAAAGTCGGGGGCCCTTAGTCCCAAGAATGTCAAATCAGCCTCTGTCGAGTATTCGGCGATATGCGTGTAAAAGTCGGTCGACTCATCAAGATAGGGCTTAAAGCAGAGATTGTTAAAGCGGAGGACAGAATGGTATTTTTCAAAGAGCTTCGTCATATGAATCTCCGCAGCTTTATTTTTGACGATCGTCTTAATTGTGATTTTTGCCTTCATCCACTCCTTTCCTGACTGCAGCAAGTGGGATAGTGCAAGGGCTAGCTCAAAATTAGAGTGATACCGCCCGCCCCACCATAGGTCAATAGATTCCTTTTTTTCAATCGCGTCTCCTTTAAAGATGATGATATTCTTCTGCAATTCATATGAAGCGCAAATCAGTTCACAAAACTCTTCTAACTTTTCTTCTTGAGGCTTCAAAATGATGGTGTTTGGTTGCAAGGGACCTAAGCCGTAATTCTGTACAATGTTGTGTGTTCCAAGTGTCGAGGTTTTGTGGGCATTGATATGGAAAAAGCAGGGAATGTCCCGCTCTTTAAAATACTCTTTAAAAGTCGTTTGGGTGAACTCAATACTTTTGCTTTCTGGAAGAGTTGTTCCATAGGTAAGAAATCCCTTGGATTGATTGAGAGCATGGGCGAAATTGATCATTCCATGATCTTTCAAATCTGGGTCTACAATCGTTAATATATTGGGACGCCAGCTCCGTGGATTCTTTTTAATATGGACCAATTTATTCGTTGCTGTTGAGGCAAAAAAGGAGAAAATGCTGTAGCGAATGTCATTCCAATTCCCCTTAAGATTTCGCTTTGTTGTCCAAAAGCAGAGCCCCGCGACTGCTAGGAGAACAATAAAGGTCCATCCTGCATTAATCATAAACATACTTACTAAACAGGCAATTGTTCCAACGAGTGAAAGGGCAATGGGTGTTTTAAAAAGAGGACGCCAGCTAGGGTTCTTCAAAAGGGTTTCAAAAAAGGCGACAAAATTTAGGAGGCCGTATGTCATTAAGCAGACCATCGACAGAATAGGAAGGAGATGGTTCATATCGGTTAACAAAGTCATTGCTGTTGCTAGGATAATAATCAAAATCCCTGCCCGTCGTGGATTCTTTGCAAAAAATGAGGGAAGGATTTTGTCTTTTGCAAGCGCTTGAAGTGTGCGAGGAGAGGTAATCATGCTTCCCAGGGCGCTTGAGAGTGTTGCTCCCCAAACTCCCAAGATAAAGAGAATTCCCACTTTCGAAACATAATAGATGATCATTGGATAGGATCTCAGATAATCACCAGGAACTTCCGTTGCTAAGAAAATGGATAAAGATACGTAGGCAATATAGGCTGTGACAACTGCGCCAAGGGTTCCAATGGCTAAAGAGCGGGAAGGACTTTTTAAGTCTCCTGACATAGCCATTCCTGATTCAATTCCTGTTGTTGCAGGGAAAAAAAGGGCAAATGCTGCCCAAAATGAGATTGTTTCGAAAGAAGGGAGCACGTTAACAGTTTCAGGGATATTTGTGCTGCTTCCAAAGAAAACCGATACGATAGAGGTGACGACAATGCAAAAGATAACTCCCTGGGTTTTAAGGGCAAAATCCACGGGAAAAGACGAGACAAGCGCAAGACCTGCAAGCGTGCAAATCTCCAGAAATGTCAGAGAAAGATGGGGCATCAGTTCCTGAAGGGAAATTGCAAATCCTGATACACAAATCGCAATCGTTGTCAGTTGAGCGATCGTCAAGAGAATCCCAATTGCGCTTC
This sequence comes from Simkaniaceae bacterium, assembly GCA_018399055.1. GTDB lineage: Bacteria > Chlamydiota > Chlamydiia > Chlamydiales > Simkaniaceae > Neptunichlamydia. The sequence goes on from CP073762.1 coordinate 762,936, forward strand.
CAAAGGCCATTCCGAGGGAACGGGAAATAATATAATATGAGCCCCCACTTCCCACCTTCATATTCGTGACAATCGAAGTCATCGATAGCCCTGTCAAAAAGAGGATCGAAGAGGCCATCAAAATGATGAGCGTCATTTTCGGAAGGCCAATGTGTCCTGTAATCCACCCAAGGCGCATAAATAAAATGACGCCCAGCATTTGCAAAACACTTGGCAAATAGACCCCCGAAAAGGTCCCAAGACCTTCCGTATTTCCCTCAACGCGCGCGGGAAACCAAATGTTAAATGGGCGTTTTAATATTTCCAGTAGCACCATATTCAAAACTTTTATAATCTGACAAGACCAGTATATCAAACGAGTTGAATATGGAAAAGGCGACATTTGCTGCGGGGTGTTTTTGGGGAGTTGAAGAGGCTTTTGATGGTCTCAAGGGCGTTCAGTCTACTCGGGTGGGGTATACTGGTGGAAGTGCTCCTGATCCGACATATAAAAATGTTTGCTCAGGCCATACTGGTCATGCGGAAGTCGTTGAGATTGTCTTTAACCCCAAAGAAGTTTCTTATGATATGCTTCTAGATATTTTTTGGAAAATCCATGACCCGACAACTATCAATCGGCAAGGGCCCGACGTGGGAACCCAATACCGTTCAGCAATTTTCACACATTCTTCCAAGCAAGAAAAGGAGGCACAAGCCTCGCTGGAGAAGATGACCGCTCACTTTGACAAACCAATTGTCACGCAAATTCTCCCCGCTGCCCCTTTTTATGAAGCAGAGGAATACCATCAAAAATATTTCAAAAAGAATCAGTAGGTAGAGTGGCGTTTCTTTTTGCCGTAGGAAAAGTCTAGAGAGACTTTTCCAGGTCCGGAGAAGAAAAGCCAGAGGAACATGAGGGCATAGAGAACTTCTGGAAGATAGAGGAAGTTTTCAAGTGTCATCAGTCCGCCGTGCAGAGCAACAGAGGCAATACGGTCGGTCACAAGTGCGATGATCATGATGGCAAAGAGCATGAGAGATGCAAGTGAGCAGAGGAGACCAAGGAGGATGAGGATCCCTCCAGTAAATTCTAGTATCGGAACTAAATAAGCATTAAATTCAGGGAAGGGGATGTGGGCTTTTTGCAGTGTTTCCAGCAGTGCCGTGTGTTGTTTTGAATGGAAAACCTTAAAGAATCCTGAAAGGATAAAGAAGATTCCTAGGCAGATGCGTATGAGTAGAATGGGAAGCCATTCTCCCTGTCTTTTTTTGTAACCAAACTTTGAGAAAAACTGATACATTGCTCACTCTAGCTTTCTTTTCCTCATACTCTGAAAAGGGATTTATTGCAAGAAAGGGGAAGATTACATAAGATCTTTTAAAAAATTTACCTTAGGAATCATTAGTGAAATCGTTATTTTTTGGATTGCTCTTCTTTACTTTCTCTGTGTGTGCCTTTGAAGAGATGGAAAACTCTGTGGTGCAAATTGCAACAACTCACAAGGATTATGATTATGAAAGTCCTTGGGCGCCTCCAACAACAGAGAGAACGGGGGGATCAGGGTTTATCATTGAAGAAAGTCGTATTGTCACCAATGCTCATGTGATAAAAGATGCTTCATTTATTGAGATTCGTTGTGGATCTTCACGGGACTGGTATGAAGCACGTGTGAAAGTGGTGGGGCATGATTGCGATTTGGCGATTTTGGAATTAGAAGACCCCTCCTTTTTTGAAGGAAAAACAGCTCTCCAATTTGGTGATGAGCTGATCCATCGTCAGGAAGAGGTGGCTGTTCATGGATTCCCTATGGGAGGACGTGAATTATCTGTGACTAAGGGGATTGTCTCTCGGGTGGAAATCGGAAATTATGCGCACTCTGGCGCCAACCTTCTGATCTCTCAGATCGATGCACCGATTAACCCTGGTAATAGTGGAGGACCGGTTCTTTCAGGCGGAAAGGTCGTGGGGGTTGCTCACCAAGCGTTCTTTTTTGGTCAGAATCTTGGGTATATGATTCCCATCCCTATCATCAAGCATTTTATGGATGAAGTGGAAAGAGAAGAGTATTTGGGTTTTCCAGAAAACCCCTTCAAGGTACAACCTATTCGCAATCCTGCTATGCGTGCCTATTATGGTATTGAGAAGGGAAAAGGGGGACTCCTTGTTGTTGAAGTTCCAGAAAATCATTTTCTTACAGATTTCTTAAAAACTGGGGATATTCTTTTAGCGCTTGATGGATATGAGATTGATTCTCATGGGTGGGTGGAATTGAAAGATCTGGGAATTTCACTCCCTTTTCAATACTTGATTATGATGAAGCATTTTGGAGATAGCATCGATGTTGCAGTGATGCGAGAAGGAAGTCGTTTGGAAGTGACAAGTGTTGTGGATCCAAAACGGAAGGGAAGACCACTTGTGCGTCAAGAGTTTGACAAGCCTCCCACCTACTATATTTCTGCGGGGCTAGTGTTTCAACCCCTAGTGCAAAACCTTCTTAAACACATTGACATTGATCAGAGTCTTGGATTCATCGATCTTTTCTATGATCTTTTTCGCGGGAAAGTTCAGCAAGGAAGAGATGAGGTAGTTGTTTTATCAAGAGTTCTTGATGATATTGTAAATGTGGGATACCAACATTTGGAAAAGAAAATTGTTGATCAAGTTAATGGAAAAAAAATCCGTAATATTCGCGATCTGATTGAAGTGATCGAGAATGATGAGGGTGCTTATATTTTTATTGTTACTCGAGATGGTATTGAGATTGTTATTGATCGAGAAATCCTTAACACAAGAAACCAGAAAATATTGAATCGGTATTTTATTAATCACGATCGTTCGGTTGATTTGCGATGAAGAAACTTATTTTAGCCATTTTAGGTGTTGTGAGCTTACATGGCGCAGATTCAAAGTTTTCAGGGACTGCTGCAGAGCGCCATGAAGAAATGGTTGACTACTATACTCCTAAATCGCCTGATACATCATGGTGGGATCGCGATTATCTAACCGGTGACTGGAAGGGAGGGCGCTCGAAGCTTGCTCGCGATGGGGTGACAATAGGAATGTCTTACGTTGCGGATATCTTGGGGAACCCCATTGGTGGAAAAGCGAAAGGGGTCGCTTTTGCGGGATCCTTTGGCCTCGATATCAATATTGATATTGGGAAATATACTGCTCTTAAGGGGCTATCTTTATATTCCTCATTAGTTGGGCGCACAGGGACAAACTTAAGTGCCAAGAAAATCGGGAATCAATACCCGGTTGCTCAGGTCTACGGGGGGCAAAATATCCGTCTCAATGAACTGTATCTGAAACAGGTTCTTTTTAAAGAGTGGCTTCTCATGAAACTGGGGCGTCTTGATGCCGGGAATGATTTTTTGCAGTCTGAGCTTTACTACAAATTTGTGAACAATGGATTTGATGGAAACCCCATCTCCGTTTTCTTTAATGGTCCTTTTACGGCCTATCCTAATGCTACGTGGGGCTTTTTGCTTCAGTTTCGTCCATACAAGAGAATATTAGCAAAAGTTGCAGCTTATGTTGCTCAAGATAATGTTGCTGATAACAAGTATCATGGGTTCAACTGGTCACTTAATGGCTCGGATGGAACGCAACTGATTACCGAATGGTCTTACCAGGTCAATCAACTCAAGACTGATACCGGCTATCCAGGGAATTACCGTGCCGGCTATTTTTACTATACCGATAGCAAAGGTGACAAGTTTTTAGGGGGACATTACCACGGAAACAGTGGGTATTACTTTCTCATTGATCAGATGGTCTTGCGGGTCGGAGATCCCAAGCTAGAGAGAGGGCTTACGCCTTTTATAGCAGTGCTCTTTGCGTCAAAAGATCGAAACTTATTGCCATTCTACATTTCTTCAGGGCTTGTCTATAAAGGACTCTTTCCGTCTCGTCCCAAGGACTATACCAACCTGGGTTTTATCTATGGGAAGTATAGCACTGACATGAGAGAGGCGCAGGGAATTGCAAAGCGTATGCGGATGATGCCTGTCCCGACTTTTGGGAACCAACCCCAAAATTTTGAAGCTTTGGTGGAACTCAACCATTGGTTTCAAATCAACCCCTGGCTTATTATCGTTCCTGATATCCAATACATCATTAATCCTCGAGGTCTTGGTACGATCAAAGACGCTCTAGTCGTTGGTGCACAAATCAGTGTGACACTTTAGGCCCAAAATACAATGCTTATTTGTTTAAAGGATTTGAAAGTTTGGAGGAAATAATAGGATTCTGCTATAAAAAAAATTTCCGTAATCAAAGCAAAAGGATCCAAAGATGGCCAAAAAAAAGAAAAAAGCTAAAAAAAGCGAAGTACTCATCAAAAAAAGTCTCGTTCAAGAATATATCAAGTCAAGGGGAGATTTTAGAGTTTCTGCAGAGAGTTTTGAAGCTCTTTCAGCGCGTGTTATGAACCTTTGTGACGAAGCCATGGATAGAGCTGAAATAAATCGAAGAAAAACAGTTCAAAAACAAGATTTCTAAGGTTTAATAGTAACTAAAAGAAGGGGTAATACCATTTATCAAAAATAACTTGGTGAATTGAGTTTTGTCTTTTCAGCTGAAATAGGGTTCTCAATCTCACTAACCACTTGTGGTTAGTGAGATTGAGAACCCTATTTCTCCATGAAAATCTTAAAGCCAATTCTGCAGGTTATTTTTGATAAATGGTATCAATCAGAAATATCGACCATAAAGCTCTGAAAGAATAAATGGTTAGTAGGATCCGTATGAGCTTAGAAGTTTGTGTACGGAGTCTGTAAGGGACTGGAGGTGAAATTTCTCCGGTCTACTCGGTCTTTATTTTAGTCCTGATTGGTTTAGAAGAGCTTCTATTGTAGGTGCGCGGCCACGGAAGGATTCAAAAACCTCCATGGGATGGACGCTACCGCCAAGTTCTAGAAAAGTCGTTTTGAATTTTTCACCGATGGTGTGGAGCGCTGACCAATCGTCTTCTCCTGCTTCCACAAAGGCTTCAAAGGCGTCAGCACTCAGGACTTCTGCCCACTTATAAGAGTAGTAACCGGCGGCGTAGGAGTTGCCACCAAAGATGTGGTGGAAGGAGCAGAGGAAGCGGTCTTCTTCTAGGCAAGGGAGGTGAGAGGTGGTTAGACACTTTTCGTACCAGACATCAAAAGGTGTGAAGATGCCGTGGGGATCATAGTCGCTATGAAGAGAGATGTCGCACATGCTATACTTGAGTTGGGCTAGCATATTACTTCCTGCGTTGAAATTACGTGCGGAGAGAATTTTCTCGATGAGAACTTCAGGGAGAGGTTCTCCAGACTTATAGTGTGCGGTGATTTGCCTTAGGGTAGGTTTATGATAACACCAGTTTTCCATGAACTTACTTGCCATTTCGATCGCATCCCATTCGATTCCATTGGTTCCCGAAATGCTTCCATAATTGATCTTGGTGAGCATGTGTTGGAGGGCGTGTCCGAATTCATGAAAAAGTGTTTCAAGTTCGCGGAAGGTCAGTAGAGCTGGGGCCTCGCCAATTGGAGGCGTGGAGTTGCAAACGATATAGGCAATAGGGAGCTGAAGTTCTCCGTTGAGCATTGTTCTGTTAAGGCAAGTCTCTGTCCAAGCTCCACCTCGTTTGGTGCTTGAGCGAGTGAAAGGGTCAAAATAAAAGGAAGAGATTTGCTCACCATTATCATCATAGATAAGATAGTAGCTGATATCTTTATGCCAGACAGGGGGTTGAATTTCAGGCTTGACGATTGTAATTCCAAAGAGTTTTTGGGAGAGATCAAAGAGACCTTTAAGGACTTTTGAAAGTTGGAAGTAAGGCTTCATCTCTTCTTCTGAAAGGTGATACCTTTCCTCGCGAAGACGCTCTGTCCAAAAAGCATAATCCCACGGCATAAAAGGCTCTTTAAACCCGGCACGCGCAGCAAAGAGTTGGACGTCTAGAAGGTCTTCTCTCCCAGAGATCCAACTTGATTCTCGAAGTTTTTCCAGGAAGATATTGACGGTTTCAACATTGGGAGCCATTTTTGAAGCGAGACTTAGTTCTGCAAAATTTTCATAGTTGAGGAGGTTGGCGAGTCCTTTTCGGACTTGAAGTTGTTCTATTAAGTTTGGGGTATTGTTGATATCACCATCAGAGGCTTTTCTAATTTGTTCTCTATAGAGAAGCTCTCGGGTTTTACGACACTTGCAATGGCGTAGAATCGTAAGGTAGACATGGGGGGTCAGCGATAGTTTCCAGGGGCCTTCCTGAGCGGTAGAAAGAGGGTTTTCTTCTGAGCGCGTTGTATTGTATGATTCGGAAATGAACTTTAAAGTGGAAAAAGGAATTCCCTCGAGTTCTTTCTTGTTTGTAATGATAAAAGAGGTCTCTTTTGTGGCATCAATCATATTAGAGACGTAAATGCTTTGTAATTCAGAAAGGCGAAAAATATATGCGTTGAATGTATCGAGCTCAGAGCTTTCTAGATGGATCCCTTTAAGTCTAGCTTCCAAAAGACGGAGTTCGATAATCCGCTTCTGAGCAGAGGAGTAAGCATTCCATGCTTCACTGGTTCTAAGAGTTTCAAAAGCCTCAAAGAGGGGACGGCTTTGTTTGATCCGAAGTTCTAGCTGGTTGATCCGTGGTTCGACGGTACTCCATGCTTCGCGAAGTGCTGGAGAGTCTTTCACCAGTTTAAGGTGCATCATAGGCCCCACCACACGATGAATCTTTTCCTCGATCTCTTCCAAAGGAACAATGACCGATTCCCAGGTGGGGTTTTCTATTTCTTCAAGGAACTCGATTTGAGGCAGAAGTTCCTCTTCCATCGTATTAAATGCAGGGAGAAAATGATCGGGTTCAATTCGGTCGAAAGGGATCAGGCGCTTGTAGTCAAGAAGAGGATTTGAAAGGTGTTGCTGATATTGTGTTTGATGAAGTTCCAGTGCCATTATGTTCCCAAGTAAGTATGTTCGGAGAACAAGTGTTGAAAAGTTTGTCGTATATGTCAATTGACTTTTTCGGTTTTTTTCAGTAGCTTGAAAAGATATTATTTGATTTAGGGTACAATATGGCTGGAAGCAACGAAGAAATTGTCATTAAGAAGCATCACCATCATTGGAAAATGCGTTTGATGGTTGCTATTATTATGCTTGGACTCTCTTTTGTCGGGCTGATCATTTCAGACCTATGGACAAATGGAGCATGGGATTATTGGCGCTGGATGGTGCCTATTTTTGCAGTCCTTTGTTTGTTTTTGTCTTGGTACCTAAGACATAAGCAGCGTGTGATGAGTACAACCACGATTTGGCACGAGTTGGTGCAGTGGTTTGGTCTTGCCTTAGCGGTTTATTTAGTCTCTATTTTTGTTAGTATCGGTCTCATGGGACGCTTTGAAGCAGGGCTCATTGTCTTAACCCTTCTTGCGTTGAATACATTCATTACGGGCATTTATGTGGAACCAACATTTTTCGTGATTGGGATTTTACTTGGTTTGTTTGCAGCAGCGGCAGCAGTGCTTGCAGAGTATCTTTATTCGGTTATGTTACCAATTACAATAGGAGTGGCGGTATTGCTTATATGGGTCGCACGAAAACGACGTACAGTCTAGTCTTACTACTAATTCTTAGTTCTTGCGGTCATATTTCCGATCGCCGTGTGAGAGAAGGGCCTCGTGCTAAAGCAGAGACTCGTCCTGTTCCTGGAGAGGCTGATGAAGTAGGGTTTTGGAATCATCCAACGAACCCTCAGAACAGTGTGATTATTGGAAATGATAAAAGCGAGAGTGGGGCGCTTTATGTATATGACTTAAATGGGGAAATCATCGATCGCTCTTCCCACATCAACCGGCCCACGGGTGTGAGTGTTAGATACAACATTCGTCTAATTTCTGGGACCTTTGATGTTGTGGGATGCGCTGTACGAAGTACCAATGAGATTAAGATTTTTGCCATTGATCCAGAAACACGAAAATTAACGGATATTACGTCTCCCGAAGGAATTCCGACAGGATTTGAAAAAGACACCTATGGATTTTGCCTCTATAAGCGGATAAAAGATGGACAGCTTTTTGCGTTCGTCACCCGAAAGGAGACAGATAATATTCACCAAATCCTTTTGAGCGATGATGGAACGGGGAAAATTAAGGGAACCCTCCTTCGAAAGTTTGGAAAGTATGAGATGAGAAGTTTTGTTGAAGGAATGGTGGCTGATGATGAGTATGGTTACCTCTATTGCTCTGATGAGCGCTATGCGCTTCTCAAATTTTATGCTGATCCAAATGTGAAAAAAGGTCCCTTCATTCAGGCATTTGGAGTGCGAGATGGGATTCAAGGAGACCGTGAGGGATTAGCCCTGTACAAGAAACCTCATGGAAAGGGGTATATCATCGTTTCAAGCCAGGGCGATTCTACATTTAAGATTTACCAGAGGGAAGGGATCAATAAGTTCGTCAAGTCTGCGGGCCTTCGGGGAGTACGGCGTACCGACGGAATTGCAACAACATCGGAGAAAATTCCTCCAATGTATCCTAGCGGTGTCTTCGCAGCCCACAATGATACAGAAAATAACTATCTCCTTTTTGATTGGTATGAGTTTTCGAGATTATAGTGTTTTAAGTTGAAATTGGGTGTTACCCGTGATTGGTTTTCTCAGAAGCGATATTGCCGTCTTCTAGGTGGACGATGCGATCGGCATAGTCAAAAATGCGAGAGTCGTGAGTGACAACAATCAAAGCTCGGTTTTCTTTATCGACAATTTCTCTGAGGTGATTGAGGACGAGGGCTCCATTTTCATGATCAAGGGCACTCGTGGGTTCGTCGCATACGATCAGTTTGGGGTTATGGATCACTGCGCGGGCAATCGCAACACGTTGTTGCTGCCCTCCAGAAAGTTGCGCGGGAAAATTGTCCACTTTATCTCCCAGGCCAAATTGGTCAAGACGCTCTTCAGCAAGTTTCATCGCTTCATGTCTTTCCATATGATTAAGCAGGAGAGGAATCACAATGTTTTCAGAATTGGAAAGCATCGGAATGAGGTTAAAGGACTGGAAGACAAATCCGAGGTTTTCTCCCCGAAATTTTGTTTTTTCTGCATCAGAAAAAGCATCGATATTGTTTCCAAATAGTTCGCAGTGCCCATTGTCATGACTCAAGATTCCTGCAATAATCGAGATGAGAGTGGTTTTCCCAGATCCTGAAGGGCCGACAAGCATCAAGAGTTCTCCTGCCTTAACCTCAAGGTCAATTCCATGGAGTACTTCAAAGCGAAGGTCTCCCGTTCCAAAAGATTTTCGAATTTGAGAACATTTTACGGCCACTTCATCTTTCATATCTTAACTCTTGAAAACGATTGCAGGATCTAGACGGTAGACCCGATTGAGGCCTATCCATGCGGAAAGACCGGTAATTAAAAACATCACAATCCCGCTGATTACGTAGAGTTGCCACATCAGAAGAAAGGAGAGATCGCTATTTCGGGAAAACCATCCGAAAATAGCGGCTGCACCCACACCTAGCCCCCATCCGATAAACCCCACCCAAACGGCTTGAAGAAGAACCATCTTTGTGAGAAGGCGGTTATTGGCACCCATCGCTTTGAATGTGGCAAGGAAGCGGAGGTTATCAAGGATGAAATTATAGAATGTCTGCCCAGAAATTGCCATTCCAATGATGACTCCCAAAAGAACCGCAATCCCAAAATTCAGAGGAATTCCCGTGTTTTCCATATAGTAGTCAAAGGTGAGCCTTTTAAATTCGCCGTTGGTATAGGCAGCAAGATCAGAACGGGCATTGATCATGCGGCAAAGCTCTTTTGGAGAGACCCCATCTTGCGCTTTGACAAGGATATAGGAGAGTTGCTTTCTCTCTGGAGGAGCATAGTTAAGCGCTCGATTATAAGTCGTATAGATTACGGGTTGAGACTGGAATGTGCGTGATGAATCACAAATTCCAACGACTTGTGCTCTCCGGTCATTGATCTCAAGAACTTCACCGACTCTGAGGGGAATCACAGGTTTTTTCTCTGGGTTGTAGATGCCATTTTCGGCAAGCATTTCATCAGCACCAACTTTATTGACGATGATTGCATCGACAAGTCTTAGATCAGAAATCGCTCCTTCCCTCATACGTGGGGGGCCACCGATCAATGTTGAATCATCGATTCCGATGACATTACACATCTGAAAATTACCGCCACGCAGACGCGCTTTGAGAAGCCCCTTGTAAAAGGGTACAGCCCACTTCACTCCTTCGATTCCGCGGACAAGATAAAGTTGGGTATCCCGTAGGGGTTTTACATCATCGATAAATCGCACTTGTTTATCCATCACCCAAATATCTGCTTGCGAGGTGTCGGTGATAAAACCAAACGTTCGGACCATTAATCCAGCGAAGATCGAAGACTGTTGGACGATGATCAAAGAGGAAAAGCTTAGTCCCAAAACAATTCCGATAAACTTTGCTTTGTCACCGATAAGAATTTTGATCGCAAGGAGGAGCATTTACCACTCCCCACCAAGTGATTTGTAGAGAGCAACAAGATTGGTGCTCAATGCTTGGGTGCTATCCACAAGATTGTTTTCTGCAGAGACACGTGCGCGGTCAGCATCAAGAAGTGCTGAGAAGTCTACAAGGCCACTGATATAGCGATCGCGTGTTAACTCATAGGTACGTGTTGCACTGCTTACCTGTTTTTCAAAGCGGTCCACCCTTTCGTCTTCCTTGTAATAGGAAACTAGAGCATTTTCAACATCTTCAAGCGAGGTAAGGATCGTTTGTTCGTAATCGAAAAGAGCTTGTTGTTGCTTGGCATTTTGTACCCGTATGTTTGCTCTAATCCGCCCAAAATAGATGATCGGCCACTGCATATTGGGACCAACCGACCAGGTGCGACTGCGTGATTTGAACCAATTATTCGTGCGGTTACTTTCAAAGCCGAAACTTCCTAAAAGGGAAAAACGGGGAAAGAGATCAGCGATAGCAGAGCCGATGTTTGCAGTGGCAGCAGCGAGAGTTCTCTCTGCCTGGCGAATGTCGGGACGGCGTCTGAGAAGATCGGAGGGAAGACCGATAGGAATTGCGGCTATACTTACAGGGATGGCGCGCTGCTCATCAAAATCACTATGGAGGCTTTCAGGAGATTTTCCGAGGAGTACTGCCATCCGATGGATTGCACGACGGTAATTCGTTTCAAGTTCTGGGAGGATTGCTTCCGACTCTTCTAAGTTAAAGCGGACTTGTTGAGGCTCAATTTCACTATCGAGTCCCGCACTAAAGCGAGATTCTGCAAGAGCTAAGAGCTCTTTTTGGATGTAGATATCTTTTTTCGAAAGAGTCATTCGGTGTTGAAAGCCACGGATTTCAATATAGGTAGAGGCGAGTTCGCTAAGAAGGGTAATGTATACATCGCGGGCACTATTGATCTCGGCTTCGTATTCATAATAGGCCGCCTCTTTTTCGCGCCTGCGTTTCCCAAAAATGTCCACTTCCCAACTTGCATCAAAGCCTACCTTATAGAAATTTTGATAGGGGGGACCCATAAAGGGAGCATCGAAAAGCGACTGGCTAATGCGGGTGCGCCTTTCATCTGCTGTCATGTCGATTTTTGGATAGAGCTCAGCGGCTTCAATTTGGTAAAGGGCTCGGACTTCATTGACCTTTTCAATGGCGATTTTTAAGTCATAGTTTTGGGAAAGCGCTTCATGAACAAGCACATCAAGGAGTGGGTCATCAAAAGTTGTCCACCATCTTTTGAGGGCAACTTCGTCAATTCCTTCATCGCTATGAGGCTCTCCATAACTCTCGGGAAGAGCGACGGGTGGAGATTGATAATTGGGCCCCACAGCACACCCTGTCAAAAAAAGGAAAAGAATAGACCTAGTGATCGATCTCAAAAATTCTTTGGAAAATTGACCCCTCTTTTCCGACCTTACTGCATGCTCGATCTCGACAGCTTTACAAAGCTGCCATCGATCTCCGCATTTTGTAAGACCAAAAAATTTGAGCGCACTTTTCCTGAAGAATTTATGAGACTGACCACTAGTGGTCAATTTTTTGAGGGTTTTTGGGGACCGACCACTAATACCTTTCATTCGCTGGGATTCCTTTGATAAAGATGTCCATGATTTGCCCCGGATGAATAGGGAGTTTTCCTCTCTCAAAAGAGTAAATGATCTGTAGCACGCGGGTATCAACCCTCTCTTGGTTATCACCAGTTAGTGCTGATTTTGGGATGATATAGGGTTCAATGTAGAGAAAATCTAGAGGGACGCTTATCGAACTGTTTCCTCGAACATAGGCGACTGCAGGAGCCCCTTTTTGCACACGCCATGCATCATCTTCGTCAACTTCTACGCGAATATGAAGCGGATCGGTTTGCCCAAAAAGCATATGGGGTTCGTTATCGAAGGGATTGACATCTGCAGATTCTCCCACATGGATATTGACCTGGAGGACTTGCCCATTCATGGGCGCACGGATGGTTGAACGTTGAATTTTTGAGGCGATGACTTCCATCGAGGCTTCGGCTTCCTTCAGTTCATTCAGGGCGGCTTCTGTCGAATAGTACCGTTTATTGATCTCGTTTTCACTCACAGCCCGTTTGTCTTTGAGACTTTGGTAAAGAGAAAGCTCTGTTTTCTGATCCTCGTATTTCGTTTTAGCAACATCCCGTTTTTGCTTGGCCTCTTCATATTCAGCATTGAGCGTTTCAATATTAAGCTGGAAGAGAGGGGTATCTTTCTCTGCAATTTGCCCCACAGTTACGAAAACATCCGTGACAATCTCGCTAAAAGGGGTTCCCACCTTGATGTTTTCAGATGCTGCTTCTACAATTCCTGCCCCAGCAACATAATGTTTATAGGGAGGAGAGGCTGGAGGGAATTCAATCGGCGGAATTGGTGGAGTTTTTGCTCCATAAAATACCATAAAAAGAGCAAAGAGGAGCCCAAAAAAAGCTAGTGTCGGTAGGACATATTTACGGTTCATTTAAGGAGCCTCCTTTTTTCATATATAACCAATCGAGCATTATTGTACCGATAATGATTGGAAAATTCCCTTTATAAATAAAAAATATTCCTCTTTTCCTCCCCTCTGCATCGCCCCTGTTCGAGGACAGGGGGCTGTTTCGATGGAAACAAAATTGAAGCATTTTTTATTTATAAAGGGAATTTTCCAATCATTATCGGCATAAAAAACATTCTTTTCAAAAACAACCTTTCTAATATTTCTGGAATGCAAATTTATTATTATAGTCTATTTTTCATGGAAAAAAACTTTATAATTTGGTACAATTCTTGCAACCAATATTTAATTTAGGGTTTGATATGAGTGAAATTTCTGCAATTGGGGGCATTGAAGGGCCTCTGGCATTTGAGAGTGCTTATGAAGAAAATCTAGAGGATGCCCTAGTGGATATTGGTCTGTTCCTTAGGGAATCACCGGCCCTTTGGGCTTACACATCTGCAACATATTTTGTCGTGCATGCGATCTTTTCGACTCAGACAAATCCAAGAACCAAAGAAGCCTTTGAAAAGCTTGAAATAGATATGATGCGATGCACAAAAAACCCTTGGTTTACTCTTCCATTAAGAGATGCGATTGCCAGTGATATTGAAAGCATCGCTCAGGAAAAGCCTATGGTTTCTTCGAACGTTTTGAAAAGTGCACTCAAATGCTCTTTGAAACCTCTATTAGCTGAAGTGGATACTTTCTGTGGCGCTGTGTTTAAAAATCACAATACTTTATGGGGAGTTTATGGAACACTTTTTGCGATTGCGTATATCCTGAAAAGCACGCATCTTTCATCTGAGCTGACCCGCAAAGGAGAGGATATTTTAGTTACCCTGCGTCAATTTCCTGGTCATGGCTGGCAGAATGCATTAGGCCTCAGGACAGAAATTTATCAGTTAATCGATCTACTTGAACAAGCTTAGGATCTTTAACTGCACCACGGCTTGTCTTTTTCACGGATGAAAAAGGTGAAGATAAATGCGATCAGCATGGTGAGAGGAAAGACTGTGAGAGCCATTTTATAGTTTGTGAGGTCATACATACGGACTCCATGAACCATTTTTCCATCCCAATTTAGATCTAGAATGAAACCCACGAGGGTTTGAACAACGGAGCCTGCTACAAACACTAAGAAATTTGTGATGGCAAGAGCAGAACCTTTCGTCTCAGGCAGATTGAGCTCGATGGATAAACAATAGCAAAGAAGCTCACCTGAAAGGCAGCAGCCTAAAAGAAACATAAGGGTAAAGATCCAGAAGGGATTACGAATTGGGGTATAGGTGATGAGTGAGAAAAAGATGATACTGAGAAGGGTAAACATAAAAAGCATGATTTTTCGATTGCAGATTCGATCAGAAATCGTTCCAATAATGGGCCCTGCTACAATCCAGCCTACATAGATCATCGAGGCAGCATAACTTGCCGATTCATTTGAAAACCCTTGGGTTTGCTGAAGAAATGGAATGGCCCAAAGTCCTCCAAACGAAACAGTCGCTGTATAGAACATCATTGCAACAATCCCATTAATCCATGTTTGCGAGTTTCTGCAAACGCTTTTCATCCCCTGAAGCATGGAAAGCTTAGGTTTAGGATCATGATGCTCCATCGAGGGAGGTTCATTACGTACGGCTAAATAAATAATGATTCCTAGCCCTATACCAGCAAAACCTAAGATAACCGAAGCCTGTCTCCAAGAAAATATATGGATAAGTTCAGAAAGCGGACCTTCTCCAAAAACAGCTCCAAGCATCCCTATGGAGTTTCCAATCCCTACGAGAAGAGCAAGGATTTTTCCATGGAACCAATGAGAAGAGATATAGACCATTCCAATAAAGGCAAACGCTGAGCCTATTCCCATGAAGAAACGGGCAACAATAGTAAGCCATACCCCTGGGGCTATGCCGAAAAGAATCGATGCAATCCCGCACATGAGGGTTGCAATCGTCAACAGCTTTCGTGCTCCGAAGCGATCCATCAATGCGCCAACAGGAAGCTGCATGGGGGCGTAGGCATAAAGGTAAGCAGCAGAGATAATCCCAAAAACGCCAGCACCAATATTGAATGCCTTAAAGAGTTCCGAGACCATAACGCTAGGTGCGACACGGAGGAAGTATTCGTAAAAGTAAAAAGCGATCGCAAGAGACCAAATGATCCAACGCCGCATATGAATATGTTTTGTCATCTTCTTTGGTATACCGCATTCTGATTTATTTTGTGAAGAAGGGAAGAAAATTCTCTTAAAGACGGCGCTTTTAATTGAATCCGCTTCTCTCTTTTTTTTTGATGGAGTATACCTAGAGTATGAAGAAGAGTACTTACCGGTTTTTGAATATTATCTATGGGGGACTCTGTGGTTTGTTTACCGGGGTTGTTATGATGCAGCTCTGGATTCATAACAATATGACACCGGCAATGCTCTATATGTTGATCTTTGATCAGATGAAGATTTTTCATTTGCTTAGTGATGTCTACAGTATACGGGAAAAAATCATATTGAATATAGCCCACTATGTGACAGCAATGATGTTTGGAATTGTCTTTGCCCTTATCCTCCATCGTCTTGTTAAGAACCTTTGGAATGGGCTTGGACTTGGCTTTATGTTTGGGATTGTATGGTGGATTCTAACGCCCTTTTATCTTCTCCCTTTTTTCTTTGTGGTTTCCCCAAATGCTCAGTGGAAAGATTTGACGATGTATGAGCTTCTCAATTCTCTTATAAGCCATATAATATTTGGACTAGTCTTAGGGTTTTTCTATGCACTTTTCTGTATGTTACTTAGGAGGCAGGCTAGACGTGGATGATATTGAGGATAGAAAACGTCTTTTTTTTGGGTTTGAAGTCCACGCTCCATGGCCTGAAACTCTTCCGGATGCACGGACACTGAAAGCGAAGCATCGACACCTCACACTAGCATTTTTAGGGGACACTTCCTACAGCAAACTCCGCAGTCTGATCCCCAGGCTTCCAAAACCACACTTTCGTGTAGGACCCGTGGGAATTTCAGATTCTTGCTTGTGCCTTCCGAAGCGTCACCCAAACGTTGTGACATGGCATGTCGATTCCTTTGGAGAAGATCCTCTCGAGACCTATCAAAAAGAGCTCTCAGAGTTTTTAGAAGGAGAGGGGTATCAATTGGAGAGGAGAAAGTTTTTAAAGCATATTACTTTGGGAAGAAGTCCATTTAGTGAGAGGGAATGGAAGAAGAACTTTCGTCCCCTTCCTCTTTTTTTTCATCACTTTCACCTCTATGAAAGTTATGGAGGACTCCGATATGAACCGATTTGGAGCCATGATTTACTCCCTCCGTTTGAAGAGATGGAGTCTAGTGCAGATCTTGCTTTTAGAGTCTATGGAAGTAGTTTGCGGCAGATTTTTCATAATGCACAAATTGCTTTGGCATTTAAGTGTCCGGAGCTTCTTCCGTTTCTTGATGCAAGATTTGAAGGGCATTCAATTGAGGAAGGAATTCTTCAAATGAATGCAATCACAATTCGGGCGAATAGAGAGGCAAAAGTCCCTTTGATGAATGTAAAGTTCCAGGGGGAGGTAAGCCCAATAAAGGGGATATTAATGTGGGAAATGCTTGTTGATTTATAAAAATTTACTCGAGAATTTGTAAAAAAGAAAGGGCATATCCTTTCTGAGAAACGGTTCCTCTTCTGCTCCAAAGCCAATTTGATAGATCAACGTCTCCAGCTTGAAGTAGGGAATCTTTGAGAGTCACATTGTGCTGCCTGAAAATATCAAATGTATGCATTCTCCAATTGCAGTCAGCAAAGAGATTGTCTCCTTGATCAAGAAGCGGCTGAGCAAATTGTTTCAGCGCCTCGTCAGTCGGAAATAGTGAAGCTCTATCAGGAATCAAGACAATTTGATTTAAGGTGACTTCGTTCACAGATTCTTTAAATAGATCCGTTGCTCTTGGGCTTAAAGTATAGGAGGTTCCAAGGTGAACCTCGACTGAGTGATTGGCAAGAGGGTTTTTAATCGTTTGTTTAATATTGAGCCAGTGGATTTGACTTAATTTATAGATAATAAGAGCTTTAAGAGATGCAAGTGCCAAATAGTAGAGTTCTTTACCCTCTTCCTTTGGGGCTAGATATAGATCCATCAAAGCCTGACTGACCATTGTCCATTTCACAGCTAGCATATCTATATCTCCCCATTGAAGCGATACCGTATTTCCAAGGGGATTTTCCAAAAGTAGGGGTGTTTCGTTTTTAGGCCCTTCTGAGCGATTATATAAAAAGATTAGGAACGCGGCCATAAAGGGGAGGGATAGGGTAAGGAGTGCATCTGTCTCACTTTCTGAGCTAACCATGTCTCTAGTCATTCTCCCGACTAGAGTGAGGAAGGAAGTGAGAGCAATCCCTTTTCCAAAATACGAGAGTGCATATGGGGAGCCAGAACAAACTTTATAGGCTGCTAAGAGTTGGAACATTCCAATGGCTAGAAGTCCGTATTCATGGGTTTTTATAGAAAGGTCTCTGCCATTGTACTCAACTTTCCCATTCTCAAGCTGAATGGATCCATTGAGTGGAATGTGTTGGCGGTCAATCGTGAGAGTAAGCCTCCGCCCATTCGCTGCGTAGTTCGTAGCTCTACCAACTTCGTCCCTGACTTGATCATTGTTTGAAGGAGCTCCAATGCCGCAGTAAACAACGCGATCATTGATACCGTGTTGATTCGGTCGAGCAATGACTTGTTTTATAAATGCAGTACTATACGAGCCTACTATAGCTCCTCCCAAGCCAAGTAGGATTCCTGCTCCCTGAAGGGAGAGGACATGGGGCAAAGTCGCAATGAGATGAAGAACGGCTGCGCATCGAAGGGAATGTTCTTGCGTCGAAGCATTTCTGTCACGTGGTGTGAAAAAAAAGATTGCAAGTGCTGCTAGAGAAGTAGAAGTCAGAATAGCGCCATTGACGAGGAAGAGCTTGCCCCACGTCCAATCAGGTGCTGCCGGTTTGCCTGTTGCATATTTCTCACTAAATAGAGAAATATTGTGGCGCTCTTTTAAGGTGTTAATGGTTTTTCCAATGGCCCAGCAGGTCCCGAAAACATTGATGATCTTCGTAATCGTTAGAATCTTATTGACTGTATGATACGAATTAGGATTTTGTCTGCGGTGTTCTACAAGGCCGGCCTGCAGAAGCGTAGAAGCACCAAAGGCTACGCCTAAATGCAGGTTCCCAAAACGAGAGCAGCTATGCGCCAGAAATTCTCCTAATCTTAATACCATTATATTGTTCTCTACTGCATCTGCAGGTTAAGTGAGGCGTTTCCTGCCCAACGTTTGTATGCGCTTCCACCCCAAGACGTGAGAAGGTTGGAGTAGTCAACATCCCCAATTTTAAGGGAGCGGGGGAGGATCTGAGCATTCATTATGAGTCTGCGACTGACCTCTACACCATGATGGTAGGTGACATGCCAGTAATGTTGCCAGAAACTGTCTTCAAAAAACTTTGTTGAGTAGTCGTAGATTCCCTGAAGAGTTTTTTGCATTGACTCAGCATCTGGCAGTAGAAGTTTTTCATTAGAGACGATAAAATGAAAGTGTGTTGTGACTTCTGTTAAGGAATTTTCAAAGCTTTCGCGTGCGGCTTCTGTCGTTTCTGCAAGCCCTAAATCAAATAACTTGAAAGGACGATTCATGAGCGGCATCGTATGCTTTCTTTCGAAGAAGATCCAACTTATTTGAGAGAGCTGGAAGAGAGCAAATGCTTCAACAGCCGCGCTAATGAGGTGAATATGTTCATTGGGGGCATTAGGAGCAAGAGCTAAGTCAAGGAGGATTTTGTTCGTTAATACCCATTGCATCACTCTAAATGAAGTGGGCGTTGTTGAATTGACTGTTAGATTTGCTAGATCGTTTTCTGGAACCACTCCCTTGAGGTGATCGATTAGATCTTTTCCTGTCTCGGTCCCATGGTAATAAAGAATGTATCCGAGGGCAACTGCCGAGATTGCAAGAGCTCCAAAAATTGCCTCATTTCCCCACTCTGCATTCTGCATTGACTGATAGTCATAAATTTTCCCAGCGATTGCAAGGATATCTAGGCCTATCATGGCCTTTTGGATTTTATAAATAGAGCCGGCTAAATGAGGGTATTTTTGTTGTGCTAAGACAAGGCTGAGTTGCACAACTCCGTAGGTCAGGTAGAGAGCCGCTGCAAAGTCAGACTTAGGTCCAAGAACATCGCCATCCCAGACAATCGATCCTGTTTCAACACTAAGGTTCCCATGCGCGGGACGCTCATCACAGCTAATACAATTTGGTAATTTGCTTCTAGAAAGCTCGAGTGTATAGGAATACCCTAGGTGTCTTCCACGGTCATCTCTTCGTTCTCTAACGCGGTAATGTGCTTCGTCATTCGAATGCACGACAACTTCTCGAAACTTCTCGATGATATGCGTTATAAGAGCATCTCGTTGCGCAGTATGTCCCTCTGAACAGGTTCCTCTTTGAGTTTCATTATCACCGTTTGGAATCAAAAGAGTCGTGTAGTGAATTTTTCTTGCATAACTTGTCGAATCTTGCTCAAGATTTAGCCACTCCATTTTGAACGAAGAGTAAAGAGATCCAGCAAGTCCACCAATGGTAACAAGTGACTCGATCCGATTAGATCCCAAACAAAAGAGAGCTACGTTTAAAGCAATCTGAGTTGTATACAGCGTTTGGGCAAGTCTCTGGGAGAGGGGATCTTTAAATGAGATTCGCGTTTGTCCTCTATGGCTATCCTCAGGTTTAAATAGGCTTGATGCGACGGTTGTCGATCCATAGAGGGCTAGTAGTGCGATTGCCCCAGCGGTGACCCCTGCAGTATTGTAAAGGAAAATTTTAGACATCGACCAATCCGGAACAGTCCAATTATTCGTCAGCATCTTCGGGCTCATCAAGGAAATTTGGTACTTATCTTGCAATGTTTTTGCAAGTTTCCCTGCTGCCCACAGCGTGCCTATGCAGTTAAGGGCGATAAGGATCGTTGTGATTGTATGAGTGTCTTTCGCAACGCGGGGATCGGTTCTTTGCAGGTGAATCACTCCTACTTGGAGGGCTGCTCCCACACCTATTGCTTTTCCAATGTTGTAATTGGCTAATTTAGAAGCAGTTCCAATTGAAAACTCTGCCAATCGAAATATGTTGGAGCTCACCTGATTCCCCTGTGTTGTAAGTAATTAAATTTCAGTTACTTCCATGTGAAGCCTCCGCGAATTTGAATCTATTGGAGTTCACATCAAGTTTGTAATTTCCAAGGAATCATAAGGAATTTATGAATAAATATCACTCTTTATTTGTCTGATCCCTTCAATCAGGGCTGCTGCTGATCCCTAAGAGCAATCACAGACCCAAAGACGATAAGGATCATTCCAATAATGGCGGTTAAAGGAATTTCTTTATTACCAAGAAAAAAATCGAAAAGATAGGCGAATGCCACGCTTGAATAGAGAAGAGACCCCACCTTCACAGCTTTTGCATGGCGGTAGGCGCGAGCTAAAAAGAGCTGGTAGATGATTGCAACCAGACCGATAAGAACAAGAAAGCCCCATCCATAGGGAGTTGGAGTTTGCCAGCTGTTTGCTAGAGGTATTGAAGCGAGAGGGAGAGACAGGGCCATGTAGTAGAAAGTAATGCGCTCAGCAGGCTCTGTTTTCGTGAGCCGACGAATTGTAGTAAATGCAATAGCTCCAAGCAATCCAGCAGCAAGCCCCACGAGAGATGCCACATCAAAAATTTTTTCTCCGGGTCGAAGAATCAAAATGACTCCTAAGAATCCCACAAGGAGGCCGCTCCATGTGTTTCGTGTCCACTTTTGTTGAAACCATAAATAGACAACAATGGGAATGAATAGGGGGCGGGTGTAGGTTAGTAAAACTGCGTCAGTAAGAGGGAGGTATCGGAGAGCAAAATAGAGACAGAACATAGAAGAGAGGGAAGCAAAAGCGCGGAGCATATGAAGGGGAAAGACTTTTGTTTTTAGTTCCTTAAACTTTCCTAGTTTAATGGGGATAATCGGAAGCAGGATTAAAAGTCCAAAAAATTGTCGGAAGAAAATAAGGACTGGGTTGGGAAGAAATCCTTCGGCCTTTTGGATAAGAAAAGCCAATACTGCATAGGAGCAGGCGGCAAGAAGCGAGTAAGTAATTGCTAAAGAAGAGCTTTCATGCCTCATTGAAGAAGAGAGGAAGGTTTTGCTTTCTTCCAATCTTTTGAAAAGCGGTCCAATGCTTCAAAAGTTCCACTTTGATCGGCGATGAAAGCTTCAAAAAGCTCTTTCTTAAGGGTGATGGCGTCAATACCAAGTTGGAAGCAATCATCGATATGATCTTCAGTTTTTAGGGAGGCAGCTACAATTCCCGTTTCAAATCCATAGCGATCTAACATTAGAGTGATCGCTTCAAACGCATCTAACGGATTTAAGATACGGGAGTAGTAAGGGGCGATGAAGGCGGCTCCTGCGTGGCAGGCAAATAGTGCTTGATAGGGAGTGACAATAGCTGTTGCCATGACAGGAAATTGCAGATGAGAAAGCGATTCCATAGCCTTGAGGCCTTCCTGCGTTACGGGGATTTTTACGATGATTCTTTCAGAAAACTCACGAAGCGTTTCAGCCTGCTCAATAATTCCAGAATGATCAACTGCTGTGACTTGAACGGTAATGGGACCGCTCTGACACTTCAAAATAGCATCGATATTTTCTTCTAGACTTAGTCCTGAGTCTGCAATCAGAGAAGGGTTAGTTGTGACTCCCATCAGGATTCCTAATCTGCTTCCTAAGGTGATTGTTTTTATATCCGTCGTATCGAGCCAAATATCCATAATAAGCGATTATAGGTTGCTAACCAATTTCCCTTCTACGAGTTTTTTCAGTTTGTTCGAAATCCTTGCGCAGTTCTTGGAAGTTAGAAATAAGAACACCAAAATCACTCTTACGTAGCGCTAAGACATCTACAGGAGAGAGACAGCGAACCGTTGCAAATCTTGATCGTTGGTTAAGAAGAGCCATTTCCCCAAAATATTCACCTTTACCAAGCTTGGCGATCAGTTTTTCCTTCTGATCTTTTGTTGTGAAAACCTCAACCTCTCCATTGACAATGATGTAGAGATAGTCGCCGACATCTCCTTCGTGGAAAATAATTTCATCAGCTTCAAAGTGAAGTTGGGCAATTCCTTGGGTTGGGCTAGCTTTAATTTGGACAGCTTCGATAGGAATCATGGTATCAAGTGCCCACGAAAGAGCTACTTTAATTTTTCGATCAAGACCAGGAAGCTTTGCCCAATAAATCATGCGCCACATGACCCAAGCAATGAGTCCAGAACACTTAAATTTTCCAAATAGTTCTGCTACCGCGGAGTGGTGACCGAGGGCCCCCATCATTCCTAAGGCCTTAAAACGAAATTCCTTTTTTCTTTCTCCAGAAGAAAGTGAAGCCGCAATATTATGAGCAAGGACCTTAGCTTCTCGGATTGCAAATTGAGCTGTTGGAGGGCAAAGCCCTCCTCCCTCTAGATTTGGAATTGCTGCGCAATCTCCGATAGACCAAACATTTCCCCATCCTTCAACTTGCATTCCAGCATCCACAACAATTTTTCCCCTTTCAAGGTGCAGCGGAAGACTCTCAATCAAAGGATTGGGGGAAGAAGGAACAGTAGAAATAACAGTTTTAGAGGGAATGCGCTCACCAGTGTCAAGAATAGCTTCTTCGGGAGTTGCTGCCTTAAGGTGTGCATTGAAACAGATCTCAACACCTCTCTTTTTAAGAAGCATAGCTGCATAACGCCCTAAAGTTTCAGGCATTTCCCTCTCCATCAGGCGATCTTTACTATGAATGAGAACCACTCGGATCTGACTGGGGTCAATTTCAGCGTATTGTTTTGCAAGCTTCCGGACTAAATCGTTGACTTCAGCAACAACTTCTGTTCCCGAAAACCCGCCGCCGCCCACGACAAATGTGAGAAGCTTTTGTTTTAAGAGAGGGTCCGTTTCATTCGCAGCACCCTCCAAGACCTCAATGACTTGATTTCGAATATTTATACTATCGGCAAGGTTTTTAAAAGGGAGGGCATGCTCGTGAAGCCCCGACATTCCTCGAAAGTCCGTTACGGTTCCAAGGCCTAACACCAGATGGTCATAGGGAAGATCAAAGGGAGTGTGAGAATATTTTGGTGCGAGAATTACCTTCTGATTTTCGATGTCGATTGAGTCAATTTCCCTCACATAAAGCTGAGTCTTTGGAAGGAGTTTTCTCAAGGGGTTGATCGTATCAAGGATCCCTAGAGATCCTCCAACAACTTCTGCAAGCATCGGTTGAAAAACGAAGTAGTTTTCCCGATTGACAATTGTGATTTCAAAGGGTTCTTTCGTTTTTTTTAGGTATTTTTCCAGGTACATTGCAGTATATGCACCCCCGAAACCACCACCTAGAATAACAACTTTTTTAACCATTGGACACCTCAGTTTTCCTTCTACACCATCCGCTATTTTCCCTCTAGAGGATAATAGTGTATCTCTTACGGAGCAAAAATCTGGAGCTTAGCTTCGAGGATTGAGCAGGCGAGTGTGGGCTCGGGTGGAAAGCGGGCCGTGAGAGGCTCAACGCAAACGTAGGTCGCGCTTTTTGGGTGGAATACCTGGCAGGAGATTTCCGTGTCAGATGCTGTATTGTAATCGATATGGAGAGAATATTCAGGAGTATTGAGGTTTATGTGGTAGTCGTGATCGGTAGGGGATTTTTTCTCGGGAATAAAACCGAAATCAGCTTCC
Organism: Simkaniaceae bacterium; assembly: GCA_018399055.1. Lineage (GTDB taxonomy): Bacteria > Chlamydiota > Chlamydiia > Chlamydiales > Simkaniaceae > Neptunichlamydia. The sequence continues at coordinate 786,667 of CP073762.1, forward strand.
TGGGGAAGTGAAAAGTGGAGGTGGTTATTTTGAGTCCAGGTGGAGGAGAGAGGTTTCCACTCCGCCTGATCGCGGTAGGTATCCTGCACAGTTCCATAGACGAAACCCGGTCCATTAAGCCTATAATAATAATGGAGACCCAAAACGGAGGGGCGTTGACTATTGATCTTATATTCAATGAAAAGGCCATCGGTAAGAAGGCGTGCTTCAAACGTCATATCGAAATCTTGTCCTTCAAACACCTTTAAGGGGACCCCTCTGTAAAGGTCGCTTCCATGAAGTCTTCCTTTAATTTGGGTGGAGCTCGCGACAAACTTCCACGGGACATAGCGGGCTATCCCATGGGAAAAAGGTTCTTTTTTTCCTTGGGCCATGACTTTAGCAATGTGAGGAAACAAAGAAGTGTCAAAATTTGAGGGGATTTCTTTTCGGTGGTGAAAATGTGGGCCAATCAATGCTCCAAGGCCAGCGAATCTTTCGTTAAAGAGAGGCCGAGTAGCCTGATCGATCACTTCTATTTCCCCCAACTTATAACTTATGAGGTTCATCCCTCCATCAGGAGCAAAGGTTGCTTCCAAAGGTTGTCCGAGAGGGGAGATGTTTTTTAAAGTGATTTCTTTCACGGCTTGATATAGCGTCCCTTTTTATCGCGAAAGTTGCCGACAACGGCAACAACAAAATCAATAATTTGCCAAATTCCGAGACCTCCTGCTGTGATAAGCATGAGGATTCCTGTTCCGATTTTGCCAACATAAAATCGGTGAATTCCTAAGGTTCCTAAGAAGAAACATAGGAGAATTGTAGCAACGTAACTTTTAGGGCTGTTTTCCATGTTTCGAGCTCCGAGTAAATATCATTGGAATTGTTAAGAGTAATATAAGTGCCGGAATAATTTCTAGCCTTCCCATCCACATTAAAGCCATAAAAACCCATTTTCCTGCAGTAGAAAAGTCTGGATGGATGATTCCACTTGAAAGACCCACGTTACTCATCGCACTCGTCACTTCAAAAAGGGCATCAAGACCACGTCCACTTGGAACCCATTTTAAAATGAGAAACCATCCGAGAAAGAGAGTAGATGTCCATAGAGAAAATAGAATTCCTGCAGTAAAAAGACGTTCGCTCATTTGTGTATGTGGAAGAACAATTCCTGGAGGCTCTTGGTTTGGAGGGGATGTATTTTCCTTAAACTCTCCAGTGATGTGCTTTTCATTTTTCGAAGTGATTGCTAAAACTCGAAGGACGACACCAGAAACAAGATGAATAAGACGGCGAATCTTGAGCCCGCCTGCTGTTGAACCTGTTGTTCCTCCAACAAACATTCCCATAATCAGAAACAGCTTTACCATTGGACTAAGTAGGGAGAGACTCATCGAAGAATATCCACAAGTCGTAAGAGCAGAAATCCACTCAAAAAAAGCAGCGATCTTATATTCACTGAGTCCGTTCCACCAATTTAATAGGAGGATGAGAAGACCCCCACCGATTGCAAAGATATAGAGCAAGCGGTGTTGCCAACTTTTCCATAGAACCCCATACTCTTTCTCTCGAATCACCCGGAAATGAACCGCGAAGCTGATAGCGCCTACAAGCATCATAAACATTGCAATCACTTGAATAGGCAGATCATATCCCTGGAAATTTGTGTGGGTAATTGTGAATCCCCCTGTTGAAATGACGGTCATTGCGTGATTCACAGCATCCCAAAGAGGCATTCCAGCAATGAAGAAAAGGAGAAAAGCAATTCCGGTAAAAATAGAGTAGATTCCCCAAATCCAATGGGCGGTTCCTGTGATATTTTTTGTCATTTTCTCACTCCGCGCCTCAGCATAATAGAGCTGAAACCCCTCCTTATTCAGGTGAGTAAGTGCAAGCACAAAAACGACAAGCCCAAGTCCCCCCGTCCATTCTAGAAGAGAGCGCCACCACTGCAAGACATGGGGGAATAGCCCCGAGTGTTGCATCATTGTGAGCCCCGTGCTTGTAAAACCTGAAATCGACTCAAAAATTGCATTAGAGGGGCTTTGGAAAACCTGGAGAACTTCTGACTCCACCCCACTTTGAAGCTGCAGATGGGAGATCCAACAAAAAGGGATAGCAGCAATCAGCGAGCATATGAGCCAACCAAGGCCAGCAATAATCATAGCATCCCACAGGTGAGAGGCTTTTGACTCTTTTCTTAATCGATATAAGAGTTGGCCTAAAATAAGAGAAAAAGCTGCAACAATTCCAAAAGGGATGAGGGCAAACCACTCCTCAAAAATTAGAGCTATGATCAGGGCTGTTGTGGCCATTCCTGCGGGAACATGGAGCAAGAGTCCCAACTGTCCGGTGATTGCAAGCCAATTAATTTTTTGTTTAATTAGGTTCATAGACCCCCACCCTAGATTTTTTTCCCAACATTGTCAAATTACGAACCTTCTTAAAGATTTTTTTTTCATTTGAGGGGATTGTCAATACACAAGGCCGATAAATGAAGAGGAGAAATCAGCTGAAAAGACAAAAAACACAGGAAATTGATTATAGGGATAGTTCATAGTTGCTTTTATTAGAGAAATCTTAGTAAGATGTCGGTATGTATCCTCCAGAAAAGATTCGTAATATTGCGATTATTGCCCATATTGATCATGGGAAAACGACCCTCCTCGACTGCCTCCTGGGGCAAGCTGAGATATTTCGAGACAATGAAATCATACCTGAAAGGGCTATGGACTCTAACGAGCTTGAAAAAGAGCGTGGAATCACGATTTTTGCAAAACATACAAGTTTATTTGTTAATGAATGTAAGATTAATATAATCGACACCCCCGGTCATGCGGATTTCTCAGGAGAAGTAGAACGGGTTCTAGGGATGGTCAATTGTGTCCTATTGATTATTGACGCTGCTGAGGGGCCGATGCCTCAAACGCGTTTCGTCCTTTCTCAAGCGCTTAAGATGGGAATCAATCCCATCGTTGTTCTGAATAAAATCGACAAGCCTCACGCCGACCCTGAAAATGCTCTCAATAAAACATTCGATCTTTTTGTGGAGCTAGGGGCTAGTGATGAGCAGCTCGACTTCCCTTACTGCTACGCTTCTGCTATTGGAGGATATGCCTTTCTCAACGAAGGGGATCCTCGAGAGAATATGAAACCATTATTTGATTTGGTGGTTGAAAAAGTTCCTTACCCTCCTGGGAACTTAGAAGTTCCTTTTTTAATGCAGGCAAGTACAATTTCTCATAGTGATTTCTTGGGACGGCAGGCGACAGGCAGAATCCTTGAAGGAATCATCAAAAAGGGGGATTCCTTCACAATGATTGAGAAGGGTGGTCATCCAACCCAACATAAAGTGACGCGAATTGATGGATATCATGGTCTCAAGAAAGTGGAACTTGAAGAGGCTGGAGTGGGAGATATCGTAAGCATTTCTGGTGCTCCCAACGTGATGATTGGGGATACTCTTTGCAATCCTAATCATATCCAGCAGCTTCCATCGATTGAACTTGGGGAGCCTACTCTATCAGTTGAAATTTCAGTGAACGCTGGCCCTTTTGTGGGAAGAGATGGAAAGTATGTCACGATGAATAAAATTCGTGAGCGCCTTCTTCATGAAAAAAAATCTAATATTTCCTTAAATGTTGAAGAGGTTGAAGGAAGAGAAGATGCGATTCAAGTTGCAGGAAGGGGAGAGTTGCACCTCTCGATCCTTATTGAGGCGATGCGTCGAGAAGGATATGAGTTTCTTGTTTCAAAACCTCGAGTGATTCTGCGAGAGAATAAAGATGAACCGATTGAACATACGCACATTGAAGTTCCCGAAGAATTCTCCGGTACGGTTATTGAAGAGATCAACCGTCGCAAGGGGGAAATGCTGAACTTCCACACGAATGAGCACAATATTACAACTCTAGAATTTTCCCTCCCCACCCGAGGCCTCATCGGATATCGAAATGATTTTTTAACAGTGACACGGGGACTGGGAATTCTAACTTCAGTTTTTGATTCGTATGGCCCCTACCGAGGGGAAATTGCGGGTCGGAAATATGGAGCCCTCATTTCCATGAATCAGGGGAAAGTAACCGGTTATGCCTGCTTTAATCTGCAGAGCCGAGGGACAATTTTTGTAAAACCGGGTGACGATGTTTACGAAGGAATGATCATTGGAGAAAATAGCCGAGATAATGATTTAGTTGTTAATATCACTCGAGAAAAACAACTCACAAATGTTCGTGCTTCCGGCACAGACGAGAGTTTGACTCTCACTCCACCAAAGGTGCTTACTCTTGAGCAGGCGATTGATTTTATACAAAATGATGAGTTTGTTGAGGTTACACCCAATCATATCCGTCTTAGAAAGAAAGTGCTCAATGAGACTCAGCGAAAATCTTCTTCTCGCAAATAAACAATAAATCTTTTACTTTTGTCCTTTGCAGTTTTTGAGGTGAAAGGGATGTTACTTGAGAGATTTGAAGAGAAAGGGCTTTCTCACTACTCATACGCAGTAGGGTGTAAAGAAAAGGGACAGATTGCAATTATTGATCCTCGGTTTGACGTGGATATTTATCTAGAATATGCAGAGAAAAATCAGCTTGTTATTTCTCATGTTTTCGAAACGCATATTCATGCAGACTATGTATCTGGAGCACGCTACCTTGCAACTCGAGCAGGGGCAACCCTTGGAATTTCAGCTTACGATAAAGGGGAGAAGTATGAAGTGAACTTCCCTCATAAAGAGTGTTTTGATGGAGATACCTTTCAGCTTGGAAGTTTGACAATTAAGATTCTTTATACCCCCGGCCATACTCCTGAACATATTTCCTTTCTAGCTTTAGAAGGAGGCAAGCCCCGAGCTCTGTTTTCTGGTGACTTTCTTTTTGTCGGCTCGGTCGGTCGCCCTGATCTCATTGGAAAAGACGCAACAATGGGTCTTGCAAAACAACAATATCGTTCAACAAAGGAAAAGCTCGAGGGTCTTCCCAACTCTTTAGAAATTTATCCCTCTCATGGATCAGGCTCTTTTTGTGGAGGGGGAATTGCAAGTCGTCCCTTTTCAACAATGGGTCAGGAAAGACTCTCTAATCCCTTTTTAAAGCCAAATATTACCGAGAAAGAATTTGTCGATCTGATTCTCTCGCGGATCCCCCTGCGCCCTGACTATTTTCTTCTGATGAAGAACTACAATTCTTGTAGTAAACGGTGTCAACTTATCTCTACAATTCCTTTAGAACTTGTCGACTTTAAGAAGAAGCTTGAGAAAGGAGCCGCAATTATTGACTTGCGGGATCAGCACGCATTTAGCAGACGCCATATTCCAGGATCGATTTGTATCGGTGTGGGAGAAAAGGTAGGTTTTTGGGCTTCTACGGCTGTTTCCTATGATGTCCCTATTCTTGTTGTAACAAGCGATCCCCTGACTGTTCCCGATGCTTTTGCTTCTCTAGCTCGTGTCGGGCTTACCAACGTGGAAGGTTATCTGAAAGGGGGCATCGATATTTGGGAGCAGAGCGGGGAAAAGGTTGAGAAGGCTCCAGAGGTATCTCCTCAAGAACTCAACAGAGCGGAAGATGAAGTTCATATAATTGACGTACGTTCACTCGGTGAATGGGTAGGAGGTCATATTGAAAAATCCCGCCATATTCCTTGCAGCGAGCTCAGCGGAAGGTTAGACGAACTCCCAGAAGGCCCACTTGTTTTTGTTTGCGCAGGGGGGTACCGCTCTATTCTGGCTGCAAGTATTGCTCTAAAGCATGGAAGAAAATCAGTTGCCCATCTCCCTGGTGGTGTCATGGCTTGGCACGGGGCAGGTCTCCCCCTCACCATCTGAAATGAGCTTTTTCTCCTTCCATTTTCCTCTTGCAAAACGGATTAGAAATAGGGTTGCTGCCATAAAGCTGTAAAATACCCAGATATTGAGAGCTCTTTCTATAGGTGCTTTTGGGATAACTACAAAAAAGTAAGTAGGAAGCAGCATAAAGCACCAAATAGAGATAAGTCCTAAGATCATAGGAAAAAAAGTATCCCCTGCGGAGGTTAGCAGACCACTGAGGAGCCATCGCACATTCTCCAGAGTCAAGTAGATGATCAATGTAATCATCGCAAATTTGAGGGCAGTCTTTACCTCACCGAGCATCTCGGGAGACATTCCCAATGCAGAACCCGTTAAAGCCTCAGGATTTTTAAAGAAGAGGTTGATAAAAAAGTCCGAAAAAGTTCCTAAAAAGATAGCAAGAACCATTCCAAAAATCAGAGAAAGCTTGATACCCGACCAGAAGAGACGCTTCACCTCGTGGTGTTTCTTAGCTCCAATCAGGTTTCCAGCAATAGCCGCTGCTCCTTTTTCTAAGCCAAGTCCGAAAAAGAGGAAGAGAAGAAGAATACTTTGAGTGACGCTCGCAACTAGAATATGTTTTGTGCTAATCCGTTCCATCATCATATAGAACGTTGCCCAGCCGAGAAGTTCAAATAAGACAAAAAGAGCAGGAGGAATACCGACACGCATACACTTAAAGAAAAGGCTTTTATTAAACCTCCAATTTCCTGTTCCAAACGATTCTTGATTCTTTTTTCTGAGAAACAGCGTTCCGATAACCATAACTTGAACAATAATTCCAACTCCAGTTGCAATTGCCGCCCCTTTGATGCCCATTGAAGGAAATCCAAACTTTCCAAAAATAAAGATGGGGTCGAGAATGATATTCACCCCATTTCCAAGGACTCCCATCCACTTAATAATGCTTGTTTTACCCTGGCCAATATAGAAAGCAGAAATAGCAGTAAGAAGGGTGAGCCATGGAGCATAATAATTGTTCCACCTGAAGTACTCGACTTCATTGGTATTCATGAGACCAATCTTCATAAAGTAATCACTTCCGAAGGATCCGAGTGCAAAGAAGAAGATGAAGGAGAGGCCTGAAAACCAAATCATCTGCCAAACAGGATTGCCAAGTTTTTGATACTGTTTTGATCCGTTGTATTGGGCGACGAAAACTTCTCCCATTGCCGCAAAGGTGACACACATGAAACTTCCTGCCCAAAAAAGAGTTCCTGCGCTTGTCGCTGCGCTCAGAGCATCTGCTGAATAATAGGAGAGGAAGAGACGGTCGGCAAACATCATTGCTACCATCGATAAAAAAGAGATCATTAGTGCTGAAGAGACTTTCCAGAGTTGCCGTAGCGAACCATTGGAAATTTCATGGGTACTCATACTGCCTATAGGGGTGGAATTTTATTAAACTATCATAAGTCTACTCTAAGGGTGGAAATTTCGAAAAGTGAAAATTTTTTTTCTATTGGAAATATATTGCTCAATCGGTTATATTTTGACACTTAAGTCCAATGTTGTGGGGGCTTAGCTCAGCTGGTAGAGCATCTGATTTGCATTCAGAAGGTCAGGAGTTCGACTCTCCTAGCCTCCACAATTTTTCATCTGCGGTTATAGCTCAGTTGGTTAGAGCGCTACACTGATAATGTAGAGGTCCCAAGTTCAAGTCTTGGTAACCGCACACGTTTTAATAAGCGGGCATGGGGAAATTTTGAAGAATCTCTTTTCCCTTCCGATAAAGATATCTCTGTTAAGAGCAGCTCCCCCTAAAAAAGTAGCGCTAGCTACTATGATTGCCATTCGGTGTGTTTTTTGGAGACGGAGAAGTATCACTATAAGATTCCTCTTTTTGCCAACATTTTTTATGAAGAAAGGGGAAGCTCTGAGAAGGGATTAAGCCTCTACTTTCGCAGGCTCTTTCGATCCGTTAACAATGTATCCTTGTTTCAGCTCCGCCTGATAGACGACAAAGAGTCCCAAGGAAACGACCGAAGTGGAAAGTAAAATCTGCCATGAAGGAGCTTCTCCCAAAATAATCCAGCTATTGAGTGAGGCAAAGATGGGGCTCAAAAGACCCATGAACGAGAGGAAGGTTGCAGTGTACTTCTTGAGCATGAACCCATAGAGGTTATAGCAAAGGATATTTGAGACAAGAGTCATAGTAACGATACCCTGAACGAAGGGAGCTAAGTGTCCTGCTGCGATAGGCATTGGGGACCAATTGTCGACAAAAAAGGAGTGAACAAAGGCTATGGATCCTCCAATCAGCATACTATACCCATTTGCGTAAAGAGGGGAAAGGGTTTGGTTTTTAACAATGATGCGAAGGAGTACCCATCCGTAGACAGAAAAGAGAGCTGCGCCCATAATTGCAAGTTCAGGCCAGGAGAAAAAGCTGAAGGCTTTAAGAAGCCCTTCATCTCCTGTTTGCATCATCAGCACTGGAAAGAATCCTGCAAAACCAATAAGCATCCCAAACAACTTCTTCTTGTTCATCTTTTCTCCAAAATGGATATAGGAGAAAATTGCTGCAAAAAAGGGTGAGAGGCTATAGATAAAACAGGTTTTAGCAGCTGTTAGGTGCTGGAGCCCCCAAAACTCTAAAACATTTGTTAAATAAATACTAAAAACCGATAGGGCAAGGATTGGAAGGATTTGCTTTTTTCCAATTTTTAAACTGCTACGATTTTTAATGAAGAGCCAGCTAAGAAGGATAATTCCTGCAAAAACCATGCGGAAGCCTGTTAAAAACACAGGGGGGCTGCTTTCAAGTGCCATTTTCCCAAGTGAGAAAACGCTCGACCAAGCAGCATACATGAAAATGACAAGGAATATCGACATAGCCCAATTTTTATTTTAACACGCTAGGAACGTCGATCTTATCAGATAATCGAAAAAGGGATCAATGGAAATTATGCAGCGGCAGCAGCTCGCAGATAGACGCTCTGAATACGGCGTTGTCTTTCTTCTTCCATTTTTCTTCTCTGCTCTTCTTGTTCCACGATAAGAGGGTGGTCGTTTGTATAGAACATCTTCATACCTTTTGCTTTAAGGAGCTTTCGCCCTCCCATCAGAGGGCTATCAAGATTGAATTTTGTTCTTGTCTCATTGACATAGCGGTCTGGAACCATCCGAAGGGGAATGGGATTTTGGTGACCAAAATTATTGCCGCCCCACTCGAATCCATGAGCATGAGAGAGCTGCTGTTGCCCTTCGATCATACCTTCTGATGAACGTGATGCTTGTGTTGCCTGGTGGGCTCCATGAATATTGACCATAAAAAGCTCTTTAAAGAGAGTCTTTGTAAGAATGTCATGAGGGTTCTCTAGAGGAATTTCTTTTCCTAGGTTTCTCCAGCTTTGCAATGCTGCAGAAATAGATGTAGCAATAGATGTGCGGTCAATGCTGCTTTTGCAATGATCAATCACGGGGATTTTTAAAATTTTCATTGCAAGGTCGCGGTAGAAGAATTCCTCTTCTGGTTTGAGTTTGCTTGGGTTGCTAAGATGATCTTTAGCTGACTGCAAAAGCTGTTTGTCGTGTGCATTGATAGATGGGTTATTTGCAATGGCATCGTCAATCAATGGAAAGAGCAGAGCATAGGCTTCATTATTGACTTCGGTTTGCTTCCATGGAGTTCCAAGTAAGGGAGCCAAAGAGTTGAAACCCTGATTGAAGTATAGGGGTTTGATTGTAACAGTGTGCTGTTTCCCATTTTTGTCAGTCAGTGTAATGGGTCCTTGTGAAAGGACATCAAAAATCGCTTTTTCCCTGAGCATAGAATCTCTTTCATCAAGCCCTGCTAGACCTGAGGTTCCCATTCCAAGAAATAGGTTTGAAGACATCAGATTATTTAACATAAATGTGAGTTCATATCCATCTTCAGTTTTCGTCAGACCTTTTTGGGCTGCAGGATTCTTTGCTAGCTCGTTTTGAAAGATAAAGTTAAGTTGTTCCATTGCCTTAGACTCAGTGTCTCCGCGTCCTGTGTATGCAATCGATTCACCCGTAGTGTAATCATCAATGCGACGCATCATGGAGATTCCTTTTGCAAATCGATCATTGCTTGCAGTGACAGTATTTTGGAGAACTTCTGTTTCTCCATTTTCATTTGTAAATGAGTATCCTGATGGACCATTATGATGCCAACGAGCAATTGAATACGTTTTAGATAAGTCACCGGATGCCAGAGATTGGATATTAGGTTTTACCACAAAATCTCGAACCTGTTTCATGCTAAAATTGACCCATGCTTTTGTCTTAACTCGTCCTAGGAGTTCTCGGTCATAATTGATGAGTCCTTTGCTAATAGATCCTGTGAGGCTTCCTTTTCTGCGAACATTTGTCCAAGCAGCTTGTATAATGTGCTTTGCTCGAGACCAGATACCTTTAACTTTTGCTTTGAGGCCATCTTCAAATCCACGGTATCGATCAGCTGTTGTGATTTCGCCATTTTCCCACAGGCTTTTATTTTCTTTGATCCTATCCTTGGCAACATGATAGAGCATGTCATCGCGGCTTTCGAAATGCATAGTAGGGGGCTTTGCTTTTTGTCCATCCAGGAACTTAACTTCTGTACTTGAGTGTCCATGATCGACATAATATGCTGATCCTGTGCGACTTTCCGGAAATAATCGATCTTGAAGAGGATAGGAACTAGTTTTTCCAATATCCATTTAAACATACCCCATTTATATTTTTAATTATTTAATTATAACATATTTTATTATAAATAGTTATTATTAAAATAATGTCTATATTAAATTGTTAATTATATTGCTTCTGTAGTTTTTCATGAGTTCCACCATAAAGTGGAGATTATGAATTGAAGCTAAAGTCATAGAGATAAGCTCTTTAGCTTTAAAAAGATGATGAATATAAGCTCTTGTATAGTTCTGGCAGGTGTAACAGGTGCATCCTGCCTCAATCGGCTGAAACTCACCGCTATGGCGTCCTCGAACGATCTTCATCCCCCCTTCTCGAGTTAGAAGGGTTCCGTGGCGGGCTGCCTTGGTGGGATAGGAGCTATCAAAGGTGTCTATCCCTAGAGGAATGCAACTTTCTAATGACTCTAGATCAGCGATGCCGAGTAGGTGGTTAGGAGCGTGATCAGGGAGTTTTGGCAAGAGGGATGTCAGCATAGAGATCATCTCCCCTTTTGACTTTCCCATGCTTCCTCCGATTGCAAAGCCATCAAATGGGAGCTTTCTAAGGAAGTTACAGCTCTTTTCTCTAAGAGCATCATCCACCCCTCCATGGATCACGGCATACATTGCTTGATTCTGTGGGTTTTTGAGATGAGCCTCGAGCGAGCGTTTTTCCCAAGCATGCGTTCGATCAAGGGATTGTCTTAGTTCCTTTTCTCCGATGTGATAAGGGGGGAGTTCATCAAAGGGGATAATGATATCTGCGCCAATTGCTTTTTGCGCTTCAACAGAGGTCTCTGGGGTGAGTAATATTTTCTTTCCATCGCGATAGGAGCGGAAGTGGACTCCATCTTCAGTGATTTTTAAAACGGAACCCCCATGCTTTTTCATTCCTTTACTCTTTAGCTCATCTGCAACGCCTCCATAGGCTAAGCTAAAAACTTGAAATCCTCCAGAGTCAGTAATGATTGGCATGTTGCGATTGATAAAACGGTGAATGCCTCCTCCCTTAGCAATCACATCTGGCCCTGGTTGCAGCAGTAAATGATAGGTGTTGCAAAACATTAGCTGCAGCCCGATTGAGCGTACCATTTCATTGTCGAGCGCTTTTAGTGTCCCATTCGTACCTACAGCGACGAAATTAGGGGTATCAATGATCCCATGAGGAGTATGAATCCGTCCGACTCTAGCGCGAGACTTCTTTGACTGATGAAGAACTTCAAACTTGAATGGGGTCATGGCGAATCAACTTTTTAACAAGGAGGGTGAAAGGGGCAATTGTAAAGATGATGATCACTTTGATACTGTAGCTCATCAAAATGATATCTTTCATGCTATGGACAATTCCATAGAGAGCAACGAAGCTGAAAAAGACTGTGTCGAGAAATTGTGTTACTAAAGAGGCGAGAGCAAACGGGATGAAAAATGGAGTTTTGGGGAACCTCTTTTTGATCCACCCAAAAAGTTCCATGTCGATTTTCTGAGTGATCAATGCTGACACAAAAGAGGTGAACATAATGCGTGGGGTATATCCCAATATCGATGCAAAAGCGCTGTGCATGGTATCATACTCTGAAGGGATATAGCGGATTTGAATTTGCGACATAATAATGACTAAAAAGAGTAGGAAAAAGACAATTTCAAGCGCTTGGTTTGCAACCTTTTTTCCGAAGTAGACCTGAATTAAGTTCATCGAAAAGATCGATCCAACTGTATAGACTTCGCTGCACGTTACATTGAGACCAAAACAGGTCATCTGCTTCATTACAAAAAGGTTGGCTAAAATAATCTGAACTGCCAGAGTTGCTATGAGGGCCTGTTTTCCAATCCTAAGAGCAACGAGAATAAAGCTTACTAGAGCAGCAATATGAAAGAGAAAGGTGATTTCGTTCATTGTTTGAGAGCAACCCCTTCAGGGATATGCAATGTGGTTGTAGGGAAAGCGCACTCTGCACCATGGCTTTCGATGATTTCAATTGTTTTCAAAAAGACATCTTGCTGTACGAGCATGTAATCGGCCCACTTGGTTGTTTTTGTAAAACAATAGATTAAGAAATTTAGTGATGAGGGACCGAATTCATCGAAGCGAACCATCATAAAGGTCTTTTCATCGATTCCTTCATGGTTTCGGATCATTTCTTCCACTTCGGCAACGATCGTCGATACGTTTTTAGCATCATTATAGCGGACGCCTACCCGTGTTTTAATGCGCCTATGCGACATTCGAGAAGGATTTACAACTGAAATTGTTGAGAACACTCCATTCGGAACATAAATAGGGCGCCGCTCAAATGTTCGAATGCGTGTGAGCCGCCACCCGATGTTTTCAACATATCCTTCAATCTCTCTATCGGGGGACTTGATCCAGTCTCCAACCGAAAAGGGGCGGTCCATGTAGATCATGAGACCTCCGAAAAAGTTTGCTAAAAGATCTTTTGCTGCCAAACCGACGATCAAACCTCCCGCACCACCAAAGGCTAGAACTGCGGAAATATTGACATTTCGTGTTTGTAAATAGACCAATACCGCAATCATTACAGCAGCAACTCTTGATATCTGACAAATTGCGCGTACGGTTGTTTTATCGTACCGCTTCTTGTTTGACCGCTGCTCGCGCGTGTAATCGGTCTCCATGTTTTTGATGAATCTTAGGGTAAACCATAGGCCAACAACAACGAAACTAAAATTTCGGAACGGCTTGAACAGATCAACAAGGCTATCCTTCTCAAAATGAAAAGCCAATAGCTGCACAGAAAAGGTGAGTCCCAACACCCAGATGATAACTTTAAGGGGGCGGATTAAAGATTTTAGCAGCGCCGAGTCCCAGGTTAAATGAGTCTTTTCTAGTCTGAGATAGACGCGCTTATAGAAGCGACTAACGATAAAATGGACAATAAGGGTTAGGGCGATAATAATTGCAATTGGAATGAGCCATCCTCGGTGCAGAAATATGTCTGCGATCTCCGTCGTCTGCTCTTCCATCATTATCTCCTGAGGAGTTTTTCTAGTTCGCCCTGTTCATGAAGCTGCATGATGATATCGCAGCCGCCAATGAATTCTCCCTTGATATAAAGTTGGGGAAGAGTTGGCCAGTTTGAATAGGTTTTAATCCCCTGGCGAAGTTCATCGTCTTCGAGAACATTACGCGTTTCAAACTCAATTCCAAATCCACTTAAGACCTCGACAACTTGTCCTGAAAAACCGCAGAGAGGCATGAGCTTCGACCCTTTCATAAACAAAATCACAGGGTGTGTTTCGATATCTTTTTTAATTTTTTCTTGCACTGTACTCACGGTCTTACCTTTTCCCATTCATCGGGGGTGTATGTTTTTAAGCTCATCGCATGTAGCGACGAACCAAACAGTTTTGTCAATGATCCCATCACAAGCCGTTGTTGCTCGACCAAGCTCTTTCCTACAAACTGGGGCGCTATCACAATAGCGTCAAAATGGAGTCCATCTCCCCGAGGATTTTTAAGCTCAATAGTTGCGCCGTCAAGGGCACTTAAAATCGCGTCTTTAATTTCATTTGCTTCTATCATATGGCTAGCATTGTACCGCATGACCATAAACTAGTGCAAGTCGTATTAAATTTTTCTTCGACTGTTCAATTCTTTTTTATGAGAGATCCGGTTGGACCGCCTGAGATCAGCTTCTTCAAACCGCCGCTTTTCAACCTCTGAAACTGGTAGAACAGGAGGAACCTTGGCAGGTTTCCCATGATCATCCAAAGCGACAAAGGTGAGGTAGGCTGAAACAATGTGTTTTCGATTCATTGTTGTTCGCTCTTCTGCGAGGATTTTAACTCCAACTTCCATGGAGGTATTCCATGAACGATTAATCGAAGTTTTAAATATCAAATTATCTCCATGGCCAGCAGGAGCATGGAAAAGAATTGAATCAACCGATGCAGTCACGCAGATCCGCCCACTGTGCCGTTCAGCGACAATGTGAGTAAGTCGGTCGGCTTCCGCCATGATGAGCCCTCCAAAGACGGTTCCTTGGGCGTTCAAATCATTGGGAAAGATCCTATAGGTATGATCGTGAATAGACGTATCTGATGGTTTCTTCCCTTCCATACTCCACCTAATAGCAGGGAAAGTTAGTTGAAAACAACCGTTTTTTGGCCATTTAGGATAACGCGTTGCTCAATATGCCATTTCACGGCTCTTGCAAGCACTTGACATTCAATATCTTGTCCAAGTTGCACCAACTCTTTTGCCGTTTGGTCATGCCGTACCCGAATCGTTTCTTGATCAATAATTGGCCCCTCGTCCAAATCTGCTGTTACATAGTGTGCCGTTGCCCCAATAATTTTCACGCCGCGGTCAAACGCTTGATGATAGGGCTTTGCTCCTTTGAAACTTGGGAGGAATGAGTGGTGGATATTGATAATACGCCCCGACATTTTTTGGCATAGCTTTTCAGTTAAAATTTGCATGTAACGGGCAAGAACAATAAGGTCAATTCCTTCTTTTTCAACTAGTTGAAGAAGCTTGTCTTCCTGTATGCTCTTGTTTTCAGAAGTGATAGGGATCAAGTGGAAAGGGACATTATACCAGGAGGCCATCTTTTCGAGATCAGCGTGATTGGAAACCACGGCAGCAATCTCAACGGGAAGGGATCCATTAGACCATCGGTAGAGGATGCCATTTAAGCAGTGGCTATGCTTGGAAACCATTAAAAGAACCTTTGGGCGGAAACCTTTGTCATGAAGATCCCAAGTCATCTTAAACTGTTTGGCTATGGTATCGAAAGCCTTGCTAACTTCCTTTTCAGATACCTCTATTGTCGTTTCAAAATAGATACGCATGAAGAACTGTCCAGTAGTCGGGTCGCTATATTGGGATAGCTCTAGGATGAAGAGTCCCTTATCTGCCAAGCCGCCTGTGACAGCTGCCACAATTCCGACCTGGTCGTTGCAAGATAAATTGAGAATGTATTGCTTCTTTTCCATGGAGCATCATTCTAGCACAATCCTAACTTTCTGATAAAAGTGAATTCTTCCTTTGTAGCTCTCTGAACGGATAGACGAGATCCCTTTTGGAGTAAAACCATTGCCTCAAGTTCCGGATAGTCCCTGAGCTCTTCTAGGGAAATCAGACGGGGGAATTTTTCGACAAACTCTACATCAACCATCATCCACCGAGGGTTGTCAGGGCTAGATTTTGGATCAAAATATTTACTTTCTGGATCCCATGCGGTGAAATCAGGATGAGCTTCCCTACAAACCTTCGCAACTCCCACTACCCCAGGGGGTGTTGTATTCGAGTGATAGAAAAGGGCTAAATCGCCCACCTTCATTTCATCTCGCATAAAGTTACGCGCTTGATAATTACGCACTCCCTCCCAATGATCTTGCGTCAATCTTTGCAGATCATCAATCGAGTAAGTCGTGGGTTCACTCTTGATTAGCCAATATTGCATCTTGGATCTCCGGTTGTCTAATAAGCTGCCCTTTTATTCCGAATGTGGTGTACTGGAACTCTTTAGGCATTTTGTCTGGGTTCTCGTCAATACGGCGTGCTGCACACAATCTTACATCGTCAATCTTGCTGCAGATAGGCTCAAATTTCCTTAGGAATTCATTGAATGTCGTGCGAAGTTGATACTCGGGTGTTCCGTCTTCAAAAAACAGGTGACGTCGGGTTTCTTCTAGAAAAAAACCTTTCTCACTAGAAGGATAGTAAATTCCCTTACGAATGTGAAAGTAGATTTGAACTAAAAGAGAGTATTTTATCGAATAGGTAAGCGCGCAGTCGGGGCAATCTTTATTTGCCAGCCAAATTGCTTTCCAATGCTGTTCTCCGACTCTTTCAAGAGCTTGGTATAGTTGCTTAGATTCAGTTTTCAACAATTCATTGAACTTTATGATGTGTCTGCGCATTGCTTCGCTAGCCCAGGCTTCTTGAGCTCCAGGTTTATCGACGCCAGCAATAAGTTTTAGGATTTCCTGTCCTACAGCCCATATTGATCTGTGAGTGTTTTCTAAAGGGGTGTTTGGTGGCTCTAAAAAAGGGAGACATTTGAGAACCCCTTCTTCGTCTTTTCTCATCCGCTTATCCATTGCATGAGCTGTGAATTTTACTAGGGTTCCAATGACAAGCCCTGGAATCACCGTGGCAATCGAAATAGCAACATCTAAGTAGTTCTTTCCTTCAATTGGATGAGATTCCCAAGCTGAGGTAGTTGGGTAATAGTTTTTCCCGAGACCAGTTAAAACATGAACCGGGCGGAGCATCAAATTACCGAACGCTTCTAGCCTTCCTTGGTACTCAGGATCAATTGATGAAAAATAAAAAAGATAGGGGTCTGCAACTTTCATGGCCGGAAGTTTAGCAAAAGAAAGATTTTACGCACAGAAATATCAGTCTGCACTAGTCTAGGGTTCTCTGACATCTAAAAAGCTAATCTCGACCAGTAGAAGAAAAGGGGTTGAGGAATATGCCAATAAACCTTTTAATGGATATTTGAAGTGAATGGAGAACGTACCGATGGTTAAGCGGATTGCAGTAACTGGTGGCGGTGGACAAATTGCCTATAGCCTCCTCTTTCGAATTGCAAGTGGAGAGCTCTTTGGAAAAGATGAACCGATTGCTCTACATATTTTGGAGATTCCTCAAGGAGTTGAAGCCCTTAAAGGGGTTGTCATGGAACTTGAAGATTGCGGTTTTCCCCATCTCAAAGAGGTGAAAATAGGAAGTGATCCTGGGGAAGTGTTTGGAGACGTCAATGTTGCAATTCTGGTGGGATCAAAACCTCGAGGACCTGGAATGGAGCGAAAAGATCTGCTAAAGGAAAATGGAGAGATTTTTGTGGGACAAGGAAAGGCACTTAATGATGTTGCAGCAAAGGGTGTAACTGTTTTTGTTGTGGGAAATCCTTGCAACACAAACTGTCTTATTGCGATGCACAACGCTCCAAAAATTCCTCGGAGTCAGTTTCACGCAATGACTCGACTCGACCAGAACCGCGCCCAGTATCAGCTCGCTAAAAAAGCCGGAGTGAATGTCAACAAAGTCGAAGATGTTATCATTTGGGGGAATCATTCTGCAACACAGGTCCCAGACTTTATCAATGCTAGAATTGCGGGGAAGAAAGCAACGGATGCTATTAAAGATCGCCTATGGCTTGAAGGGGAATTTATGCAAACAGTGCAAAAGAGAGGAGCGGCTGTCATTGCTGCTCGTGGAAAATCTTCTGCTGCATCTGCTGCCAATGCTATTTTAGATGGTGTGCATGCTATTTTTAATCCAGGGTCGACCTTTTCTTCCTGCATATGTTCGGATGGAAATCCCTACGGAGTTCAGGAAGGGTTGATCTTCTCCTTCCCTTGCGCTATGACTAGTCCTGGCCAAGTTAAAATTGTTGATGGATTTGAAAGGGATTCTTTTTTAAAGGAAAAGCTTGCCCTGACGGAAAAAGAATTGTTAGAAGAAAGAGATGCTGTTAGTCATCTCCTCAAATAAGGTGAAGTTATGGACGATGTCCTTTTTCAGGTGACTAAAGATCAACTCGAAACCGGGATGCGGGGGTACCCAGTGGGGTATTGCACCACATCTTCAGTCGATCCCATTAAAGGACTCTTTTACTGTGGACGTCCCATTTCTGAACTCTATAAATGGGAGCCGGAGCGCATCCTATATCTTTTGCTGCATGGAAAAGAGGGGAGTTCCTCCGATATTTCAACCTTTAGTGGAGAACTAAAAAATAGAGCCCATTGCTCGAGTGCTGTGATTAAGCATATTGAATCCCTTCCCAGGCAAGGACATCCTATGAAGCTCTTTAACGCAGCTCTCCTAATCCTTGGAATGCTCGAAGGACAGGGGAACTATAAAGAGGATTGCATGAATCTTATTGCAAAGCTTCCTCATTTAGTTGCTGTTGTAATCAATTATCATGCTGGCTGGGGTGAAACATCTCCTCCAAGCGCGGATCTGGGCTATATGGAAAGCTTCGCGCGCATGCTCAATGTCCCAAATAGCGACGAAACACATTTAGCTGAGGTCTTCCGTCTCTTCAATATTCTTCATTATGATCATGGGGGTGGGAACCTTTCCTGTTTTGTGGGGAAGGCTATTGCTTCTGGGCTGGAAGAGATGTATGGATCGATCTGCGGGGCAATGTGTGCCCTTGCGGGTCCCCGTCATGGAAAAGCGAACCAAGACTGTTTGACCTTTGTCCATACCGTTCTTGATGAGGTGGGAGGAGATGCTTCAGCCTCTGATGTGGAGAATCTGATCCGAAAAAGACTTGAAGCTAAAGAGCTTGTTTTTGGATTTGGTCATGCTGTCCTCCGAGCTGAAGATGCTCGGGCAACAATTTTCTACGATTATGCTCAGGAGCACTTTGCCGATCATCCTCTTGTGAAGGTCGCGATGCTTCTCCGAACCGAAGGGCCCAAAGTCTTGAAGGAAAACCCCAAGATTTCAAATCCCTATCCCAATGTTGACGCGATGTCAGGAACGATCCTTACCGCTGCTGGGTTTCCCTATCCTGAGTACTATACCGTACTTTTCGGTTTGTCACGCTCAGTCGGAATTGCTATTCAGACTGTTTACGAAAGGCTTGAGGCCAGAGGGGGCAAGGGAACGCCTATTGTTCGACCTCGCTATCTCTATAAGGGGCCTTAATTCCTAAGTTTTATAGTTTTGTCAGGTTTAAAAAAAAACTTTTGTTTTTTTTCTGAGGGTGATAGCTTGAGAATCAAGAAAAGAAAAAATGACAGGATGCTTCTATGAGAATTTTACTTCCTTTGATGGTCATTCCCTTTTGCTTATTTGCAAAACCAGTTTTAGATCAAGCTGTTGTGGGTCCATGTTCGATTTCCCAATCAGGGGATAAAATGATCATACAAACAGGGAGGGACCGCTCAATTCTTCACTGGAAAGAGTTTTCAGTAGGCGCCAGCGAGCAAGTGACATTCAATCAATTAAGTAAACATTCTGCTGTTCTTAACCGAATCATTGGGGAGAATCCAACTCAGATCTTAGGGAGAGTGGATTCGAATGGGCATCTTATTCTTATCAATCCTCATGGAGTTCTTATTGGGAAGGAAGGAACTATTAATGCGGCATCATTTATTGGGTCGTCTCTAGATATTTTGGATCGCGCTTTTATTAACAAAGAAGATCTCGTATTTTCTGGAATTTCTAAAGAAAAGGTTGTGAATCTAGGGAAAATCAAAACTTGGGGTGGGGATGCTCTGCTCATCGGCTATCAGGTAGAAAATGCTGGAGAGATGATAGCTCTTGGGGGAACAGCTGGTGTTCTTGCGGGTCAAGAAGTATTAATTCGTCCCACTGGTGAAAAGCGGATCCTTCTCCACCATAAGGGAAATCAGGGTTATGACGCACTAAAAGGTGAGATTGAAGAAAATGGAAACCCATATGCCCTGGCTTTTAAACATGATTCTGAACAGGCTACAGGGGTACTGGTAGTTGATGGAAAATGTTATCTTGTTGATCCGGCAAAGGCGACAGTGACTGGAAGCATGGTTTCAAAACTTGAGGGGGGCAAAGGGGGAGAAGTGCTAGCTCTTGGAGAGGCTGTTGAAGTTTCGCACGAAGGACGTCTTGATGCAACTGGAGATTTTGGAGGAGGAAAAATCAAGGTAGGGGCCCTATCTGTAGGTGATTCTTTTGGGGCTGCAACCTTATTCGTTGGTTCTAATGCGACCCTTGATGCGAGTGCTCTAAAAGAGGGTGATGGAGGGGATATTTTCACCTTTTCAAACTTGAGCTTTATTTACCACGGTCGGTTATTAGCTTGTGGAGGTCAGGAGGGAGGTAATGGAGGTCGCGCAGAGATTTCAGGAAAAGGGTATATCGAAAATGCCTGTCAATTAAACTTATTGGCGCCAAAAGGAAAAAAAGGAGCCCTGTTTTTTGATCCTTTAAGTTTGGAGATTGGGGCAGCCGCAACGGTAAATGCCTCCTTTGTTGCTCCAGATGTTTTTCCAATAGGAGCAGGAGCAATATATAACTCCAACTCTTTGGAATCAAATTTAGCGGGAGCTGATGTTTATGTGATCACTGCGGGAGGTGGCGTTGGCGCAGGAAATATTACTTTCACTGATGATGTTATTTGGGGCTCTATGGGAACTCCAGGCGATCTATATGTCCTTGCGCACAACAATATTCGAGTGGACAATAATATTTCTGCTGGCAGCGGTATCAGTGACATCAATATGACTTTTGTTGCGGGATGGGATGGATTTACCACCTCGGGATTTGGTTCGACTCCTTCTTCTTACGGGAATAACACAAACGGAAATGGTGCCGATTTTATTTTTCAACCAACTTCAGGGAGTTTAGTTAAAAGTTCGAGTGGGGCGGTGTCTGCATTTGCAGATAATTTTATTATTGGTGGAGGAGGAGCAACAATACCTGCACAATTTGGATCTGATACGGGAACGATTCATGTGACGACTAAAAATGATATTCTTGTTACGGGTTCCACTCCAGCAAATGCATATGCGCTCATTGGGGCAGCTACAACAGATACTGACTCAGATTTTTTTATCAATGCTGGAAGGGATGTGATTGTCAATGCTTCAGGCGGAGGAGACAGTTCTTATGCAGGGATTGGGCAAGTCTTTGTAGATCACTCAAAAGATGGAACCAAGATCTCAAATATCACTGTCAACGCGGGTAGGAATATTACAATCACGGGAGGAAGTAATCCCAAGACTTTAGCCCAAATTGGTCATAGCATGGGTTCGGATGATGGAGCGGACCTTACAATAACTGGAAATATCTCCGTTACGTCTGTAGGCCCTGTTACCATTCGTGGTGGGTCTGGAGAAGATAGTTTGGCGATGATTGGGATGGGAGGACCAGAAAATGGAAATGATATTATCAACGGAAATGTTAGTGTTGCAGCATCTAATTTTGATTTACGAGGAGGAAGTGGTGACTATGCGGGTGCAGCAATTGGATTTTACTCAACTCAGCCGGTTGGAACAGTTGATTTAAACAGTACAAATGTGAGAGTTGAGACGTTTTCTGGAAATACGAATTATCTTGTTCCTGGGAGTGGGTTAGAATCTCATGCATTAATTGGTGCACTTATTGACGATCCGGGTCCAGATCATTTACTCCATGTTCAAAATGTAGATGTTCTTACAAACTCTAACTTGGTGATGAGTGGGTTGCCGTCAATAGGAGTGACCGTTGGAGCAGCAGCGATTCAGATTGATGCAACGGATGCAACCCCTACAAGTCAAATCACTGTCAGAGCCAATAACATTGACATGCGTAATAATGCGCGAATCTTGAATCTTTCTCCCTCAGGGAGTACGACTGTTATTGCTAACCAAAACCTTCAAATGAATGGTTCCGCCTCAGCGGCGCCTTCAATCATGAATATAGGAACAGGTGATACCAACATTGTTGTGGATAATGCATTTCCTGCTTTTCCCAATTTTGGAACAGGATCTCTGATTATGGACACAAATAGCGTTATTGATACGGGTGGCGTTTTAAGGATTTTCAGTTCTCAGCAATCTCAGAACTCTATTCAAGGGTTATTGAATGGAGTGAGTTTTGCAGCTGGTCCCTTGCTTCAAAATACTTCTTCTGAACAATGGGGTTTTTATTTTAACACGGTGTTTGGAGGAACTCCCTTTACAGTGTTTTATAAGCTTGGGTTACAGCTTCTCCTCGTTGATTCTCTAGCCGATGCAAACCTCGCAATTACGGAGTACATTTATAATCTTCGAGGAATCGCAGGTTTAGAAACATGGTGGGAGGAGTTTGAAATCTTATTTAAAGGTGATGATAAAGAAGAAGAGAAAAGAACCGGATACTTCAATAAACATCCAAGTAGACATTTCAATAATCCCAAATCTCATACCTCGCTATAAATATAAAGGATAATACGAATGATTAAATATATAGGAATCTTACTCCTCAGCACAGCTCTAACAGCAATTGAACCGGTAAAAGTCCATGTTCCACTTGTTACTTATGGAGAGCCAACTACGAGGCAAGACGTTGGAGAAGTAGATCAAAGCGCCCAAGTGATTATGCCAGAGCTCAGGGGGATTACGATTACTAATCGGCAAAAGGTTTTGTCGGAAGAGGGAAAAATTGCCATAGAAGGAGTGTCCTTACCTGGTCCTGAAAACAGTTTAAAAGAGCGACTGATGCCGTTTATTGGTCAACCGGTAACACTCAATACAGTGCAAGAGATTCGAAAAACGGTAACTTCTTACTATTATCGATACCATCATCCAATCGTGGATGTTTCAATTCCTGAACAAGCCCTTTCAAGTGGAAGACTTACGGTCATTGTTAAAGAGGCAAAAGTAGGAAATGTTTGTGTTAAGGGAAATAAGCATTTTAAAGAGAATAAGATCGCGTCTTCTATTAGCATGAACCCTGGAGAAGAGATTGATACATATCAATTGATTCAAGACCTCAACTGGATTAACCGAAACCCCTTTAGAGATGCAAATGCAATTTTTTCACCCTCAACCACCGAGGGATACACCGATCTAGATATTCTATTAGAAGATCAATTCCCACTTCGTGTTTTTGCAGGTATGGATAATGCAGGGTACAAAGAAACGGGAAGGACTCGATTTTTTGCAGGGTTTAACTGGGGGAATGTCTTTGGATTTGATCACATTTTGTCATATCAATTCACGACGGGGACAGACTATAGCAAGTTTTGGTCTCACTCAGGGCAGTATATTGTGCCCCTTCCCTGGAGACATGTTTTTTCAATGTTTGGAGGGTATTCCAGAGTCAAGACGGATATTTCTACTTTTCCTGGAATGAAAACAGATGGATATAGTGCTCAAGCAAGCGCTAGATATGAGATTCCTCTTCCGTTTCCTAGATCTTGTGTTTTGCAGCAAATCGAATTTGGTTTTGACTATAAAAGATCAAATACTAATCTAGATTTTGAAGGGGACTTTGTTTTTGGTCAGCCCGTTAATATTACTGAGTTGATGGCAGGATATCGTATAGGTGTAGACAATGATTGGAATAAGCTCTCATTTGTTTGCGAACTTTTCTACTCGCCTGGAAAATGGCTGGGTGATCAGGGTAATTCAGTATACAGCCGACTACGTCCTGGAGCAAAGACTGCTTTTGCTTATGTCCGAGGAGCTATTGAGCCAGTATTGTACTTTCCCTGGAAATTTTCCCTTTATGGCTCCTACCGTTTTCAAGTCGCGAGTGGAAATTTGCTTGCAAGCGAGCAATTTGGCCTTGGTGGATATAATACCGTAAGAGGCTACGATGAACGTATCGTGAATGGAGATCATGCGGTGTTGATTTCTAATGAACTGCGCACTCCTCCTATCCATTTCTTTAAGCTCAAAGAGGGAAAGATTCAAGATGAGCTCTTATTCCTGGTCTTTCTCGATTATGGGATTGGATTTCCGGATAAACCAACTTCCGGAGAGAAACACTCAGAATATTTAATTGGTATTGGTCCTGGAGTCAGGTATATGATTCTTCCCTATCTCACGTTTAGAGGGGACCTTGGATTCAAAATGCATAAAGTACCAGGGGATGATCAAACCCTTAGATTTAACTTTCAGCTTGTGGCGAGTTATTAGGGGAAGTTCAGCTCAATTTTGTACCTTCCCTTTTTTGGTGTCAGTCCGGACTCTTGGGTCCGGCTAATTTTTTTTAAGCGAGTTTTTGGAATTGAATGAAAAAACTGGTGGCAACAAAAAGCAATGATGATAACCTTTATGGAAAATGTTTAGGTTATCTGCTTATGATGCTAGAAGTTAAGAGAGGATTTGATGAAGATTACTACTCTCAAGGAGATGTTCTTGGGAAGAGGGGAGTTCACCAAATTCTAGATGCAGGAAGAGCTTGGGATGTTTCTGAGACTCTTCGAAATGGGGGCTCAGCAATTTTTCCTCATACCTATTTAAGTAGTTGTGGAGACCAGATTGCAGCTGTTGTTCATGGATGTCTAGATAGTGGGGCTGATCAGGTTCTTGTCTTAGGTGTTGTTCATAACCGTTGGAACAAAAAGCTCAGAGACGTACGTTTGCAAGAAATGCGAGGGGAGGAACTTACCGATGAGACTTATTGGGGCGTTTTTCCAACTTTTGAGGGAGAGTACTCTCTTTTTCACTTTAAGACTTTGTGGGAAGCTGAGGTGAAAAGGCGGGGAATTAAGGCTCCCAAATTGATTGTGAGATATCCTTGTTTAGTAAATGCCAGGCCAGAATGTCTTCTTGGAGTCGAAGAGCTAGAGCGGATTGCTAAAGATGCTGTTGTTGTGTCAACAGGAGATCTTGTTCATAATGGTGTAGCTTACAAAACAGATCCTCAGTTAGAAATAGGATCCCAGAGCGAAGGTTTTACAAGAGACGCAATTCATGAGGGTTTTAACCTTCTTAAAAAAGGAAAGTATCGGGAGTACTACCATCACTCTATCAAGTATCGCAATGATGCAAAGGACACATGCACAGTCATCCATCATCTCCTTGGACCATTAAAAGCAAATATTCTTGATCTTCGTCTTGTTGATACGGGAGACCTTTTTATTGATAATCCTTCGCCTAGCTGGGTCGCTGCCTCACTTGTCACACTAGAACCTTGGGTTTGAATTATTCTTTTGAATCTGATAGAGTGATCTCATGACATTTGAAGACATTGAGCATATTTTTAATCGCGCCCTTCGCTTTTCTTTTTCGAAGAAGAAACTCCTCTTCATGTTTCCTGTCTTGGTAGTCTGTGGGCTTATGCTTGTTTTTTGCCGAGCCTTAGCTGTTAACGCAGGGCAATGGGTGGTTCTTAGTTTAACCTTTTTACCGGTGTTTTTGTCATCTGGCCTCCTTCTTGCAGCTGGCGTGGTTTTAGCACGGGTGTATCACCATGAAGTAAAAATGATTCCCCTTAGCTTCAAAAAGATCTTATCGCAATCATGGGAGCTTCTTATCGGTGTCTCATACTTGACCTTTCCTCTTCTTTTAGCGTATTTGTTCCTTTGGATGGTCATGGGGATCTTCTATTTGCTGAAAGAGATTCCTGCCCTTGGAGATGTTCTTGGGGTGATTTTGGCTTTTGGCCCCTTTCTACTCGTTCTAGGTTCGCTAGTTTTATCCTTTTTTAATTTATTTTTGCTCTTTTTTGCGACGCCACATATTGCTTTAAATTCGCGGCTGAAGCTCAAGCTTGCTGAAGATATCTACTGTCGCTTCAAGGAAAATCTTTTTTCAAATCTTGCTCTCTTCTTATTAGGGCTTCTTCCTCTCCTATTGGGAGTGGGGATTCTCTCTCTTGCTGCCTTCTTAACAGGTGTCAACTTTTTTATGCGTACGGAGACGCTGGCAATCGCCCTCCAATGGTTTTTTGTCATGATTCCCTTTTGCGCAATGCTTACTCCCGGAATTCTTTTCTTTTTTAATTTTGCCGTTGAGAGTTATGCTCTAGTGCAGAAGAAATATCCTAAGATAAATGCATGAAAAAAATTGCTATTATTGGCGCTGGCTTTTCTGGTCTAGGCGTTTGCTACCACCTCCAACAAATGGGGGGAGACATTACCGTTTTTGATGGGAAAGGAGTTGGAGGTGGTGCTTCTGGTATAGCCTCGGGATTGCTCCATTCTTACCCTGGGGAAACAGCACGTCTTTCTTGGAAAGGCGAAGAGGGGCTTGCTGCAACAAGAGAGCTCTTGAGGCTTGTGGGGCCAGATGTTTACAAAGAGACGGGCATCCTAAGATTTGCGCTTACAGAAAAGCAAGAAAAGGCTTTTAAAGAGCGAGCAGAAGAGCGAGAGGACATCGACTGGTGGGGCGCTGAAAAGTGCCACGCTTTTGCTCCAGGAAGTCATTACCTTCCTGGTATCTTTATTCGTTCTGGAGTCACCGTCCACTCAAGCCTTTACTTAAAGGGGCTCTGGAAGGTATGTGAAGAGCAAGGAGCATGTCTTATAAAACAAAACGTTTCACTCTCCGATCTGAGGGAATTTGATCAAGTAGTTCTAGCTGCTGGGGGGGGGGTTCGCGCATTTGAAGCAGGAAAGGCCCTTGATCTGAGATTTAATAAAGGGCAGATTCTCGTTTGTCAAAAACCCAAGTACTGGAAAGAAAAATCAAGTGTTATTGGAAAAGGGTACCTTGCCCTGAGTGAAAGAGAAGATAGGTGCTATCTAGGATCGACATACGAACGGGGCTATATGACGGAACAGCCCTGCTTAGGAACTGCAACAGATTTGATTTTGAAACAGATTGGGAAGTTTATTCCCGCGACTGGAGCTTTTAAAGTTGAAGGGTGTCATGCGGATATCCGAGTATCAAACCGCAAAAGCTACCATCCTATTGCTCAAAAGCTGGGTGAAAACCTTTTCGTTCTTACTGCAATGGGTTCAAGGGGGCTTCTTTACCATAGTTATTTAGGAAAGGTCTTAGCAGAAACTATGATGGAAGAGGTATTAGTTTGAAGCTTCTTTTTTTAGGATCAGGTGGGTCAATGGGGATCCCTGTGATTGGATGCTCATGCGAGACTTGCATGTCTTCAGACAAAAGGAACAAGAGGTACCGTCCTTCAGTGCTTTTAACTGAGGGAGAGAAGCGATTTCTAGTAGATATCGGTCCTGATTATCGGACCCAAGCGCTAAAGTATGGAATTGACACGCTTGATGGTTTGATCGTAACCCATTCCCACTATGATCACATTGCAGGACTTGATGAGCTTCGGATCTACACATTTCGGCAAAAGAGGCCTGTTCCCTGTCTGCTTTCTCGAGAAACCTATGACGAACTAAAAATCCGTTATCACTATTTTTTACCTAAGGATTCTGTTCACGATACAAAACTTAAGTTCTCGATTCTTGATGAGGAGAGTGGAAAAACAATGTTTCAAGGATTGAATGTGGAATATTTTTCTTATGTCCAGATAGGAATGAAGGTGAATGGATTCCGCTTTAACAACCTTGCCTATGTCACCGACATTATGGAGTATGACGAATCGATTTTTGATTCCTTAAAAGGGCTGGACACACTAATATTGAGTGGAAGGCGATGGGAGAAATCCGTTGCACACTTGAGTATCGATGAGGGAATCGACTTTGCTAAAAAAACAGGTGCAAAAAAGACATATTTTACGCACATTTCTCATGAAATAGAACATGAAAAAGACTCCAAGGACCTTCCCGAAGGTTTTTTTCTCGCATACGATGGACTTGAAATCGATTTATGAAAGAAGACAAACTCTATGAAGATATTAAGTATGAAATTAGCGACCTGAAAACGGCTCTGGTTGCAGGCGGTTATGATCGAGCTCGAGATCTTCCCCTGTGTAAAGAGCATCTTGATGAGCTTGCGTCTCTTGCTTATACTTATGGTTTTGAAGTTGTAGGAAATGAACCGTGTTCGATCCGCTCTATTGACGCCGCCCTTTTTTTTGGAAAAGGAAAAGTTGAAGAGCTTCGAGTAAAAGCGGAAGAGCTAGGTGCTGATGTGGTGATATTTGATAATGAAATCTCTCCCAATCAACAGCGTAATCTCGAAAAGATTTTTAAGAAACCTGTTATCGATCGGACAGAACTCATATTAGAGATCTTTTCGCAAAGAGCTCAAACAAAAGAAGCGATGCTACAGGTGGAACTTGCTCGAAGTCACTATCAACTCCCAAGACTTAAACGACTGTGGACTCACCTTTCAAGGCAATCTTCTGGAGGCGGTGGATTCCTGAAAGGGGAAGGGGAGCGACAAATTGAATTAGATAGGCGTCTTGTTCGGAAGAGGATCACTCGTCTCAGAAAAGAAATTGAAGAGGTGCGCCATCAGCGCGAAGTGCAACGCCGCGCGCGGAATCGTTCGGGAGTTCCTACCTTTTCTATTATTGGCTATACTAATGTAGGAAAATCTACCCTTCTTCGTGCTCTCACAGATGCAGAAGTCCTTGTGGAAGATAAACTTTTTGTGACACTTGATACAACAACTCGAAAGTTCGCTCTTCCCAATCATCAAGACGTGCTTTTAATCGATACCGTTGGGTTCATTAGAAAGATTCCTCATACTCTTGTGGCTGCCTTTAAAAGCACTCTTGAAGAAGCGGTTTTTGCTGATATTTTGCTTCACCTCATCGATATAAACCACCCTCTTGCGGAGGAGCATGCGGAGTCTACTTACGAAGTCCTAAAAGAGTTGAGTACTGAAAAAAAACCGATCATCACCGTTCTAAATAAAGTTGATGCTCTCGAAAATAAAGCACTTATTGCTCGTTATAAACTCAAATATCCCCGTGTGGTTGCGATCTCAGCACTCACAGGAGATGGGTTTGATGAGCTCCTACAGATGATGATGGATGTTCTCAAAGACCTGCGGAAAGTCGTGAGCCTTCGTATTCCTCAAAAAGACTATGCTCTTGTCAGCGAGCTTATGCAAGAAGGGAGAGTCGTTCATCAAGACTACGATGGGAATGATGTACTTATCGAAATTGAAATCCCTGCTCATCTAGAGCACAAAGTAAGGGAATATATCGAAGATGACAGCACTTGCTCAAATTCCTAAAGAGGAGCGCCCTCGTGAGCGCCTTCTTCAGCAAGGAAGTGATGCCCTTTCACTCATCGAACTTCTTGCAATTTGCTTAGGAAGTGGCAGGCGCGGTGTTTCGGTGATTCATCTTGCTGAAGAACTCCTTGCCCGCTTCGGGAGCCTATCAAACCTCTTTGATGCCTCTGTTCAGGCTCTCATAGAAGTTAAAGGAATTGGGATGGCCAAAGCGATTCAGCTTAAAGCGACTTTTGCCCTTGCTAAACGGATTAACTATCTTGCCTATCGTCCTAAATATCCTGTTTATAGCCCAGATGACCTTTATGCCTATATCGGTCCAAAACTCCGCGATAAAAAACAAGAATGCGTTGCCATTATGCTCCGTGACGCGCAGGGAAACCTCTTTCATGATGAGATTCTTGGTGTCGGAACCCTCACTCAGGTGATTATCCACCCACGAGAGGTTTTTCACCACGCTCTCCACCGCCGTGCTGCAAGCCTTGCTCTTGCTCACAACCACCCTAGCGGTGACCCTTCCCCCTCAGTGGCCGATATTGAGCTCACCAAGCTCCTGACGACTTCTGGCCGCCTCCTCGGTATTCCCCTCGATGATCATCTTATCATCGGTAGCTCCAGCTACACCTCTCTCTGGAAGGAGGGATTCATCAAATCTGATGGATATGCTTCCTGATCTCATAAGAAATCACAAGATGTTTGCAGTAAAACACTTAACGATTAATTATAAACCCTGTTTATAAAACATTAACTATGTTATAATTAAATACTTAATTAGGGTAAGGAAGAAGAGGTGTACTATAATGAGCGATGCAGTTCGGTGCTCAAATATCATAAAACAGGTAAACAACCACGCGAATGAAGGTGGTCTTCTTACAAGCGATATCGGCTTAGAAAATGGCGCGACATCGCGATCATGCTGTTTTTGCTTAGATCGCCTGTGGGCCTGGATGAAGGGAGTGAGCTACGACAAGAATGAAGTGGCCAAGGCTATCAATACAGCTTTTCAAGGTGTAAACTTGAGCCATTTGCAAGTCTCCCAAGCTGAATTACAACTCTTTTCTAGGAATCTGTTGCAATTGAACTCAAAATTTAGCAAGGGGGGCTGTTGAGAACCAAAAAATTTAGAGCCCTTCAGAATATAAAAGTTTCGAGTTTGGGAGAATATATATTTTTGGATCTTTTTTGATAGATTTTGTGGTTCATAAGTGTTGAGAACTGGAAAATTCAGTCCATTTGGACACACCCCTCCCTATAAGAGGCATAAATTTGGGGGATCTAGAACCGTTAGCCTCTTCAGGTTATAGCAAATAGCCTGCATAAAAGCTGCAAACTGATTTTTTGCAATTCCTCGGTAACGGACTCGTTTTTCTCTTTGCGAAAAAACCCGTTCATAGGGAGCCCGCACAGAGCTGTACCATCGGTCTTGATCTTTATTTTTTCTCTTCATGGTATTTTTTTTGATCGCACATAGATGTACACCCTTTGCCTTGGCGATTTTAGGAGCGGGATTTATACAATACCCTTTATCCATATAGCCAGATCCTTGGGTAGGACACACATGCTTGAAACCTGAAGCATCTGTAATATTAGCTGGGGTAATCGCAACCTTATTGATCAGGCCTGTCTGCATATCTACACTGGCATGCTTCTTATAACCATACCAGTATTTATTCTTTCCCTTACAACCAATCTTCGCTTGAGCATCTGCAGAAAACTGAGAGATGTTTTCGTTGTTTAGCTTCTCGTATTTTTCTGCAATTGCCTTGTCTCTTTCCTCCCACAAATTTGCTTTAGCGATTAGATGAGTTGCGTCGACAAAGGTAAAAACCTCACTCATCAGTCCTTGTCTTTTTAACTGATCTCTTAAATCGGCAAAGACCTTGGACAAGGTATTGGTTCCTATCTTTTTTCTAAGCTGGCAAAAAACTGTGTGGTCTGGGGTGTTGTCCCTGAGATTAAACCCACAAAACCATCGAGCTGCATTGTTTTCTTGGATAAAGCGTTCCAGTTCTCTATCGCTGCAGTTCTCCATGAACTGCAGCAATAAACACTTGAATAATCGAAGTAACCCATACCCCTTGTGAGGGTTATTCTTTTCCAGTTTTTTCAGCCTTTTCTCTACAAGGCTGAACGACCAAATTTTGGCAAATTTTCGGTAATTATGACTTTCTGGAACTAAATCTTCTAAGCAAATCATCTCAACTTGTTGCATGGGGACCCTCATTTAAAAAAAAGAATGAGTTTAAATCATTTTAGAAAATTAGACCAGTTCTCAACAGTCCCCAAGGGTAGTCAATTTGATCAAAAACTTGGGAGCGTTATAGTCTCAGTGGGCACTCACGTTCTCCAAAAAAAACCAACCAGGCAAACTCCCTTTGTCAGAAGCGCACCTCCAAAAAGATCAACTGGGAACATGGGAGGAGCTTCAGCGGCACGCCCATTTTTAAGAACCACTACTGTAAAAGCAACCGTAGAAACCACTCCACTTCGTAGCCATCGCAGTCAAGTTTATGGCAAAACGCATTCTTCTCATGGCACAGGTAGGGAAGTAGCATTATCAGGAGAGGCTGAAAAGTCTCGAGCATTTCTCGCATTCTATCGCAATCAAGAAAAAGGCAGGAATGGGTTCTCGATCGATGGCATTCTAAGTTTCAAAGAATCTGAAGTTGAAAAACACCACAATTTTATTCAGTGGATCTTTCCTACATACAGTCAGAGTAGTTTCTGTAGCTATGCGCCAACTCTAAACAGAGAAATTGTGCAGGCATTTAAAACGGATGGAAACCTTCGCTTTAAGCAAAAACAAGCTTTAGCTCTTATGCTTGATCATTATGGGCTGCAGCTTGATCCTCGGACGGATAAAATTTCAATCAATCCTAGTAAGTTTGCAGCAAAAAAGAAGAACTTTTTCATCAATGGCTCTCACAATCTTTTGAGGATCTCACGGATTCTTTCCAGCTTGACAAGTCTTGGTCAGCCTGGGCTTGCTGTGGAGTTCTACAACTGCTTAAAGATGCTTTCTGAGGGCCCTGAGCCAAGGCTTAAAGGCACTTTGGAAAGACACTGGCATCCTGTTGTAAGAAGTTACCTTTAATGGTAGTGGATGTAAGCCATTTAACAACAGTAGCTTAAGTTAGTTTCAATAGTCTAGGCTCTACAACTAAAGAGTCTTTCTGTTTATTTAACATCTTAAATAATTGACTTAAAGCTAGTTATGGTATAATTATAAATCTATAAATAAACGTATAATTATGTTATAATTGACATGTAAACAATATTAAAGAGGCAGAAAAGGTGGATAGCGCAACCCGTTGCTCAAATATCATAAAACAGGTAAACGACCACGCACATGGAGGAGGTCTCCTTACAAGCGACATCGGTCTGGAAAATGGTGCGACATCTCGATCGTTCTGTTTTTGCATGGACCGTCTGTGGGCCTGGATGAAAGGAGTGAGCTACGATAAGAATGAAGTGGCCAAGTCTATCAATACAGCTTTTCAAGGTGTAGATTTGAGTCATTTGAACGTCTCCAAAGCTGAATTACAAATCTTTTCTCAGAACTTGGATAAATTGAGCAAAAAGTTTGGCAAAGATAGTAAATTTAATCAAGGTTTGGGGGGAACTATAAGCAAAGTAGGGCTGCATGTTCTCATAGGAAAACCAACTAAGCAAGGCTTGCCTCTGCCCAAGGTTATACCTCCAAAAACAACGGTAACAACTGGACATATGGATGGAGCATCAGCAGCACGTTCCAACTTAAGAGGACCGACTCTGATTTCTTCGCCGCCTAGACATACTTCGTTTCCATCCGTAAGAACGCCACTCCTAAGCCAGCCTGTTGTAAAACCGCCAGTTTATGTGAAAGGTGTGGGGCCTACAGGACTTAGAGGAATTCCGAACTACTCATCAAATTGTTTTGCGATTTCAGCCTATCAAATGGTTAAAAGTAATCCGTCCCTTTACGATGCGATTTTCAATGCGCCGTCATTTAAGCTAGATAAGCGCTTTGATGCTTTGCGTGAATTTGACGCTAAGTATGATTCGGGAATTCAATTAACAAGAGCGGATATGCAGAAAGTAAGAACGGAGTGTTTAACACAGTTTCATATCCCATCTCATGGACACCAAGATGCCTATGAGGTGTTGACTTTAGCGTTATTTGAACATCTTCCTCCTACAAGTGCGATTCGAAGTACGGCTATCTATGAGTTCACAGTGGCTCCGGACAGGGTGGATGATGCCCTTCATGGGATGAATGGCGTGCAGGAAATAGATCGCACTTTGAGACCAGGTACTTGGCCTTTTTCATCAGATCAAGTGACCGTGCGCGTTCGCAAAAACTTTAAGACAGACCCGGTATCTTCACTTCCGATTACTTTAGATCGAGTTTCTTCTGGAGCCAGCTTGGAGGAAGCAATAGCCCATGATCTATCTGAGGGTAGAGGTGACACCTTTAGGTTATCTCCAACAGTCGTTGGGAGACAAACGGAAAAACAAGTCACTTTTACCGCTGGAAGAGAAGTGACAATTGCTTTAAAACGCTTCGATAATTACGGCAATAAGATTTCTAAACAAGTTTCAGTTCCAAATGGTCGGGTCCAACTAGGAGAAGGAGGACCTCATACAGTGAAAGGTTTTATCGTTCATTTGGGTCCAACTAGACGTTATGGTCATTATGTTGAGTATCAGAAAGTCGGAGACCAGTGGTACCTAAACAATGATCCTAGTTCGGAACCAGTTTCGACAGCAGTAGCACTTAACGCAATGCGGAGTGCCTACGTTCTCTATGCTGAAAGAGCCTAAAGGATTTTTTTTGGTGCCCACAGTAGATCTTGGATGAATTGTGTTAGAGAGCGGTCGGGTTCAGAAGGATATACCAGATTGAGCTTGGAAGCTGTTTCCTTTGAAAGGTTTCGAAATAGATCAATCGTAGCGAATAGGGCTTTTTGGCTATCATCCGCATCAAAGTGACCAAATACATTGTCCAATGCTTTTAGAATTTTAGGATCAGCCCATGAAGAAAGATGTTTTCCTAATGAATGCGTTGCTTTGCCTTTTGAAGTTTCGTTCCAACAAATCATTTTAATGAGATAGCGATCATAGATCCCACCCATACGGAATTTTACTGACCAAAGATCGTGGCGCTTAATGTACTTGGTGACATGGTAAATTTCAAACCAGAACTCTCGAACAAGGTCTGTGAATTCCTTTTCAGAAGGTAGAGGTATCTGGAATCCGGTACCAGAAGGCTGAGGTATGTTTTTTGTCAGGTTTTTCTTATCTAGAAGTACTTTATACCCGCAGTCGAAACCCTGAGGTAATTTCCCTTCTCGAGTCATCTTCTGAAGCATTTCAAATGGGTAAAAGGCAAAATCGACTTTCACTCCACCCTCGAAGATTACTAATCTTGTTGGAATGAGAGTTTCTTCGCACATAAAAGATTCTGGAATCCAGATCCAGACTCTAGCAATATGACTGATCCATCTATCACTTTTGATATACGGCTCACTCGAATTGCAAAAGACTGCTAAATCATAGTCGGAAAGGGTGTCGACGCGCTGGCAAGTTCCTCTGGAACCAACCAGTACTAGTGCTTCAATTGATTCTTCAGATTGGGCCCATTTGATGAGTTCTTTTTCAGTGAGAGTTGTCAATACTATTCCTGGGCTTAGGTGATACGCTGCCTAGTTCACCACACTACACTTATTGAAGTCAATTGAGCGCAGTGTGGTGAAGGGGGTTTTATGACAAATTGCTTTCTGCGAACACTTTCATTGCTTCAGCTAGAAATGGAGCAAGACGCGGATGAAAAGGTTCCATTTGTTTGATGTACTCTGGATTTTCCTTATATAGCGTGGCTAATGCTTTATAGACTTCCTGAGTGGCTCTATGGAATTTTAGAGTGTAAGAATGATGCTTCTGAACGATTTTCTGAACGTCTTCCGCAGACGGTTCTAACCCTGTTTCGATGCACTCAACAAGTTTTATATACATGTTGTGGGCGGTTTCAACGTGCTTTTCCCAATCGGCTTTTTTCCAGCTTTCAGTGTTTGCCTTTTTTGTACTCTTTAGTACGATCGTTTCTGCCGCAGTGTTACTACTGTTGCAAGTTCCAATAAAATAGGACTCGCTTCCCTTTCCTTCTGCCCAGGTGTTAAAACCTTTATAGATTTCTTCGTCTTTCATCTCTTGACCTCCTCTAAGGTGTGATATGGTTTTATCAATCGTCTTGATAAGAGTAGTTGTTCTTTCAAGACGTTTTTTAAGGATTCCTTTGTGCGAATGCAGTGCTTTGATTTTGTCAAAGTCATTGCTTTCAAGGATCCTTTTGATATCATCCAAATGTAGATCAAGCTCACGGTAAAAAAGGATTTGCTGAAGCTTTAGGATTTGCTCTTCTTCATAGTATCGATATCCATTACTTCCGTAGTAAGCAGGCTTCAATAGCTCGACCTCATCGTACCAACGGAGTGTCCGGATACTTACTCCAGAAAGTTCAGATAATTTCTTTACTGTGTAGCTCAAATAGCTCTCCTTTGAATGATTGATAAAAGCATAAGGCGTTACGTAACGAGAGGGTCAAGCAGAAGTTATATCTCTCTATTTATAAAGAAGATATTTATAGGGAAAAACTGGTTTTTACGAGCTCAATAGCGCCAGTGGCAAACATCTGGACTGCGATGAGGGCGACAATCATTCCACCGAGGCGCTCAAATGCAACAAGTCCTTTTTCACCAAGACCATATTTGAAAAATGAGGAAAGAAGTGCAATTGCGCAGGAGACAATCATCGCACCGCAAATAATTCCTGTCATGAGGAGGGGGTTCTCTACTCGTGATGAGTAGAGCATCACAGCTGTGATGGAGCCGGGACCTGCGATAACGGGAGTGGCAAGGGGGACAATCATGGGCTCATGTTGAGGCCCTTTTTCCTTGTTTTCTGAAGGGAAAATCATTGTAATTGAAATGAGGAGAAGGAGGATTCCTCCGGCCATTCCCAGGATGTGTTCATTGATCCCAAGAACGTTGAAAATACCACTTCCAAAATAATTGAAAAGGAGAAGAATCACAAGGGCAAATCCAAATTCTCTAAGGAGGATGAGGCGCTGCTTTTGGATGGAATAGCGGCCAAGTAGAGAAAGATATAGGGGGATATTTCCCAGGACGTTAATGACAAAAAATAATGCAACTGCCATTGAAACTGGACTTTGAGGCATAAAAATTCTCCTTTGATCAAACCAGTATAGACACTTCGTGAATTTTTTCGTAGGAATTTCCAGGGGAAGTTGGCATAATACCCTGCATGAAGAAATATAAAGTTGTCACTTTAGGGTGTAGAACGAACCAATATGAGTCGCAAGCTTTTTTAGACCAACTCAAGAAACAGGGGTACGAGGAAGCTAGCGATGGGGACAGGGCTGATCTATGTATTGTAAATACATGCACTGTGACCCAGTCTGCGGATAAGCGCTCACTCTACCAAATCCGGAAGCTTGCTCGCGATTACAATCCTTCGAAACTAGTGGTGACGGGGTGCTTGGCAGAGCGTTCAAAAAAAGAGCTTGAGGCTCTTCCTGAAGTGACAGATGTGATTCCCAACAGAAAGAAAGAAGAGCTTCTTCCTACGGTTTTTCCTGAAATGGAGTGGCCAGAGTTTCGCATTGAGCGGTTTGAAGCGCATACACGCGCTTTCGTGAAAATTCAAGATGGATGTAATTCCTATTGTAGCTACTGCGTAATTCCGTTTGTTCGGGGGCGCTCCCGCTCTAAAAAAATGCTCGATATCCTCCGAGAGATCCATTCGCTTGTTGAGAATGGGTATAAAGAGGTTGTCTTGACAGGGATTAATATCGGAGACTTTGGCCCTGAAAGACTAAGTGATTTAGTGCGCCAAGTCGACAAAGTGGAGGGTTTGGAGAGGATTCGCATTTCATCCATTGACCCTGATGAAGTCGATGATGATCTTCTCGATGCAGTGATTAATGGAGAAAAGACGTGTCCCTCCATGCATATTGTTCTTCAATCGGGCTCGAATATGACCTTAAAGCGGATGCGGCGCAAGTACACGAAACAGGATTTTTTGGATGCAACTGCAAAGCTCCAAAAAGCGCATCCTCTATTCACCTTCACAACTGACATTATTGTCGGTTTCCCTGGTGAGACCGAAGAGGAGTTTGAGGAGACGTTACAGCTGATGCGAGAGGTCCGCTTTGCGAAGGTTCACATGTTCCCCTATAGTGACCGTCCTAAGACAAGGGCTTCACGGATGCCCAATAAGGTTTCTCGGGAAGTGATTGCAGAACGAAAAGCAAAGCTCTTAGAAGTAGCAAATCAAAATGCTTTTTCTCTTCGAGAGGATCTGCTGGGTCAAGAATTTTTAGTCCTACTAGAAACTGAAGAGCGTCCGGGTTATTTGATGGGGCATACGGAAAATTTTCTTCCTGTATTTGTTCCAAAAAAGAACCTTCGACCTAACACATTAATCAAAGTAAAAATCGTAGGTAACAACCCTGAAGGTTTCATCGGTGAAAATAAAGCTGACAGAAAAATACAAACCCTTTTCGCATGAAGCAGGGGTCTCCCTACTCATTCCTAGAAGCTCTTGGAAAGCGACGATTTTCCCAGCAAAGATTCAGTTGGAAAGTCTTCTGTCAATTTGTGGCAAGCAGAATCTTTCTGTGACCCCCCACTTACAAGGCCCCCTGACACGCTTTACTGTGATGCTGGATTTAGAGAGACATTGGGTTCGCGTATTTGGAGAGGGACCGCAGGGATATTTTTCTTACCGTCTTGTAGCCTCTTCTCATGAAATTATCCTCTTTTTCGAAAGAGGGCCTGAAGAAGGGATTCCTTTTACTTTTGAGGGAGAAACAAAAGTCCTGAAGCGCAAAGAGGAACTGATTATCCCCACCACTCTTTCGGCATTTCCAAAAATGCGCGGCGAGAAAATGCATTTTGGGTGTTCTAAGAAGCAAGATTGGTCTCTTGTCAGGAGGAGACAAAGCGTCGAAGAAATTCTACCCATTTGGTTCGAGCTTGGGAAGCATGTGCCGAGTCATCCGATTTTAGAAGCAGGCACATCGCGTCTCCTTGCATCTTGCCAAAAGCAGATTGAAGCGAAGGAGAATGATAAAATTGGAACCTCTTTTATAGATCTTTTTAAAACTGGATTTGAAGGGATTCTTTCCCCACGTCTTAGCGACGTGGACCATCTTGGATATCAAGAAAAAGAAGATGTGATTCCAAAAGAAGCCTCTCCACTTGTCCTTCTTGGGGAAGGGGCTCGCTTGATCCGCAGTCTTCTTGTCCAGAAACGGGAAAAGGGGATCGCCATCCTTCCCTGTCTTCCTAAAGAACTTCACGCAGGGCGCTTTATCCATATCCAACTAAGTGACACCTTGATCGCTGATTTGGAATGGTCTAAAAAGTTGATCCGTTGTCTGGTGCTTCACCCTAAAGAAGATCAGGAGATCACCTTTACTTTCCAATCTTCTATCGATTCGTTTCGACTGCGCTTAGGGAGAAGAGGTCGCGGAAAGACTCTCAAAGCCGGAGAGATAATCACCCTCAAAGCTGATACTCTTTATATTCTCGACCGCTTCCAAAAGTAGAGGCGATAGAGGTGCCGAAAATTAACTTCTCATTCCACCGAATAGAAAAAAAACACCATGCTTTAGTGCAAGGGTGGCTGCAAAAGAAGCATGTCCAGCCCTATTTTTTCGGCGAAGGACTTCAAAATACCCTAAAGAATCTAGAGCTTGCAGCTGTTGGGGTTGACCATAATGGTGAATATTCCTTTGAGCATTGGATTGCATGCGTAGATGATCAGCCAATGGGGTTTCTTATGACTTCTCTAGTTTCTGGTCCGTATGATGCTAAAGATGCCTATAACAAGTGGTTTGAAGAAGGGAAAAAGACAATTACTTTAGATCTTTTGATAGGGGAAGAAGCCTTTCTGGATAAAGGATTTTCAAGCCCGATGATCCAAGAATTTCTACGTGATAAATTTCCTCAGGTTTCAACTGTTTTGATAGACCCTGAATCAACCAATTCCAAAGCTATCCATGTCTATGAAAAGGTAGGTTTCAAAAAAATCGAAAAATTCATCCCAAAGTTTAATCCTGTTCCGCACTGGATGATGCGACTGAGAATGAAGTCCTAATCTATTCTGTTTAAAAAATATAGCCCTATGTAAGACTGCTATTTTTTAACTTAATTTAGGGAAACAGTATGAAACTAGGTCCGGATGTACAAACAGAGTTGGCATCATTTGGAATACGCTTAATCGGGCTCTTCATTGCAAGTGGCTTTTTTGGTTTTGCTTTTCTAGCTTTGTATAAATTTTTTCAGAGGGATCTAAAGGCGCAGAATAACTTTAAGCTGTGGCTTTGTTTTTCCCTTTTATCCTTTGCATTGTATGTGCTTCTGAGGGGGGTCTAATGCGGTTATTCGTCACGTTACTATTGGGATCTGTTTTTATCTTGGCCGGTCCCATCGTGCAAGGAAGGCAGTATAATCTTGATTATCTGTTAGACTTTGTAGAATCTGAAAATGATGAGGGAGTTAAAGGAGTTTTTCTGGGAGGTTCTGCTCAACGAACGGTTAATTACTTATTAAAAAAAGAGGGGGAGCTTCCTAGACATTATGACCAAGAACCTAGCTCGTCACATGGCGAGGGCGTCCAACCAGATTGTGATAGAGATAGCTGGGACTGTGAGTATTGATCAGCTATGAAGAGAATCTTTATTCATCTGAGTTAGGGGTGAGGATTTTTAGGGAAGAGGGGAGGACTCGGATGTAGACGTCGCCATCGAAGTCAAGGGGCTCTCCATCGATATGGAGTGTTTTAAGGGGTTTTTTAAGGATCACTTCTTGGCAGCGGAAGGTTTCAGTGTATTTTGAGTCTTCAAGGTGTTTAGTGAAGAGGTCGTGGACGAGTTTAGGGGCGGCATGAGGGGGGAATTCTTTCCAGATAATCACATCTAGAAAACCATCGTCGATTTTTGCGTTCGGGGCGATGAAAGCGTTGTTTCCATACTGTTTGGTGTTTGCAAAGCAGATGAGAAATGCTTTTTTATGGAGGGGCTTTCCGTCGATAATGAGATCATAGTATTGCGGTTTGTATTGGGGGAGTTCGGAGAGAACTGCAAGGAGGTAAGAGGCAGGGCCGCGGATGTTAAAACTGGCAAACGTAGCACTCACATCAGCGTCAAAACCGATTCCAGCGACTCCCAGGTATGCTTCCTCATTGATCCGAACGGTATCGATCCATTGGTCATGCTGATCGTTGATGATTTGGATCGCTTTGCCTATATCGGTAGGAATATCCAAGTGGCGGGCAAAACCATTTCCCGAGCCTGTGGGCACAATGGCTAACGCTGCACTTG
Organism: Simkaniaceae bacterium; assembly: GCA_018399055.1. Lineage (GTDB taxonomy): Bacteria > Chlamydiota > Chlamydiia > Chlamydiales > Simkaniaceae > Neptunichlamydia. The sequence continues at coordinate 826,994 of CP073762.1, forward strand.
AGCCAATCATTCCTTGAGCCACTTCATTGACTGATCCATCTCCTCCAACAGCGACAATAATCTCAGATCCTCGCTTAATCGCCCCGGCGCTAAGTTCTGTGGCATGTTTAGGGTAGGCTGTATAGAGAATTTCATAGTCAAAGACTTTGCGATTAAGATTCTTTTTGACAATCCGCTCAATCTTCTTTTGTTTTCCTACTCCAGATATGGGGTTTACAATAAAAGTAACTTTAGTTTTCCCAAATAAAGAGCCACAAAATACTAATAATAAAATCAAGGTCCTATTCATATTCAATATACCGATAATGATTGGAAATTTTCCTTTGCAAATGAAAAATGCTTCAATTTTGCTTCTATCGAAGCAGGCCCTGTTCGCGGACAGGGGCGATGCAGAAGGGAGGAAAAGGGGAGTGTTTTTCGCATGTAAATGGAATTTCCCAATTGTTATCGGTGTAAGTATATTCCATTAGAAAATAGTAGACAAGGAGGGAGTGTCATCAGTAAGATGACCGGGTATGGAAATGACTGATCCTCACCGCTTCCTTGGCCTCCATGATGGAGGAAAAAAAATTCGCCTTCTAATGAAGGTAGATCTCAAGGTTAAGGGCAAGAAGGTTCCTCTAGAAAAAAGTGAGGAAGGTTTTTTTGAATACAATTCTGAATCTGTCCTGACTAATAAAGATTATCTGATTAATCATCCAAGTGGTCTGGTGGCCTGCGATCCTTATGCTTTTACCCCGACCCTTTCCCGAGAAGATGAGACTCTTCTGGGAAAGGGAAGGCTTTTGAATATCGATGATGTGATGGGAGGTCGGATTTGTATTCATGAGGAAGTGGAGGGCGTAAAGTTTGCTGTCTGGGCTCCTTGCGCCAAGCATGTTTCGTTGATTGGAGATTTTAACGACTGGAATGTCGACAGAAATCCGATGCGGAGGATGGGCTCATCCGGAGTATGGGAGCTTTTTATTCCAGGTCTTAAGGAGGGAGAAAAGTATAAGTTTGCGGTTGAAACTTTAGAAGGGGTGATCAAAAAGAAAGCAGACCCTTATGGATATCAAGGGGAAATGCGTCCTAATACTGCTTCAGTTGTTACCCGGATTGATCACCATGTCTGGAAGGATCATAAGTGGATGGAAAGCCGCACGAGGTGTTTGAATAAGCCGCTGAATATCTATGAGGTTCACTTAGGAGCATGGAAGAAAAAGGGTCAGGAATTTATAGGGTATCGCGAGATCGCTCCTCTTTTGATTGCTTACGTCAAAAAAATGGGGTATTCCCATGTTGAATTTATGCCGGTGATGGGACACCCTTTCGATGAGTCTTGGGGGTATCAGGTCACAGGGTTTTACGCGATTTCTCGCCGCTATGGAACGGTTGAAGAGTTCCAGTTCCTTGTCGATCAGCTTCATCAAAACGCAATAGGGGTGATTTTAGATTGGGTTCCTGGTCATTTCCCAAAAGATGAGCACTCAATTGCTCAATTTGATGGAACCTACCTTTATGAACATGAAGATCCACGTCAAGGGTTCCATCCTCAATGGAACACTCATATCTTCAATTTTGGGCGGCATGAAGTGGCGAATTTTTTGCTTGGGAGTGCTTTATATTACCTCGATAAAATGCATATCGATGGTCTCCGCGTGGATGCTGTTTCCTCAATTGTATACCTCGACTTTGGAAGAAAGGAAGGGGAATGGGTCCCCAACGCCGATGGGGGAAATGAGAACCTAGAAGCGATCCGCTTTTTACAATCCCTAAATCAAGTGGTGCACGAGCATTTTCCTTCAGCGTTGATGATTGCAGAAGAGTCTCATGCTTTTCCTGGAGTAACTGATCCTAAAGGTTTGGGGTTTGATCTGCGCTGGGATCTTGGATGGATGAATGATACTTTAAAATACTTTCAAACTCCTCATGAACACCGGGAGTCTGTTTATCATCTCCTTGTTCATGAGATGACTTATTTTTATGATGAACACCACCTACTCCCACTTTCCCATGACGAGGTGGTACACGAAAAAAAGAGTCTTCTCTCAAAGATGCCAGGAAGCGAGTGGGAAAAGTTTGCCAATCTCCGCCTTCTTTTAAGTTACATGATCTGCCATCCTGGAAAAAAGCTTCTCTTCATGGGAGGGGAGTTTGGACAGTGGCTCGAGTGGAATTGCAACGAAGAGATCCATTGGGATGTGCTTGTAATGCCCTACCATCAACAGCTTCAAGAGTGCGTCTTGCAGCTGAATGCCTTCTACAAAGATCATCCCGCTCTATCCGAAAATGACTTTTCGAAAAAGGGATTTGAATGGGTTGATCATTCAGATCAGACGAATAGCATTTTTTCTTATCTTAGAAAGAGCGAAGGAGAAACCCTCCTATGCATCCATCACTTTTCTCCTGAAGAGATCAGCCACTACCTTGTCCCGATGAAAAAATGCGTTTCTCCGAAAGAAATTTTTTCTACTGATTCAAAAGAATTTGGGGGATGTGGCATAATAAATCACGACATTGCTGTAGAGAAACAAGGGATCCGGCTCTCGCTGCCTCCTCTTTCAACCTTAATCATTCAATTATGACCAAAGACGAATATTTAACCCTTCTTCAAGAAATACAAAAGCATAACGAGCTGTATTTTCATAAATCTCAACCGGAGATTACCGATTATGAGTACGACCTCCTTGTTAAAAAGGTGGAGAAACTCGAAGAGGAGCACCCCGAATGGGTACCCGAAGACACCCCGACAAAAAGGGTTGGGGAGATGCCCACAAAAGGATTTACGCAGGTAAGGCATGAGCATCCGATGCTTTCTTTGAGCAATACTTACTCAAAAGAAGAGGTTGCAGACTTTATCAAGCGGGTCGACAAAAACTTAGAGGGGAGAAAGGTTAATTATTGCGTTGAGCTCAAGATGGATGGGGTGGCAATTTCTCTCCATTACGCAGAAGGGATGCTACTTCGTGCTGTGACTCGAGGGAATGGAAAGAAGGGAGATGACATTACGACCAATGTGAAAACGATTAGGAGTATTCCCCACGAGCTTAAGGAAAAAGTTACGCTTGAAGTGCGGGGCGAAGTATTCATTCCAAAACATGACTTTATTGAGATGAATCGTGAACGTGAAGAAGCAGGAGATGTTACGTGGGCAAATCCACGGAACGCGGCAGCAGGTTCGTTGAAACTTTTAGATCATACTGAGGTAGCGAAACGGAAGCTCGATATTGTGGTGTATAACGCAATAGGATCTGGGCTTTCTTTCCAGTCAGAAATTCATGCATATCTAAAAAAGTTAGGCCTTCCTGTTGGAAACAACAGACATTTTCAAGTGTGTGAAAATGTCGATGAAATCTTTGCTTTCGCTGACCATATTGAATCGGTTAGAGGAGGGCTTCCTTTTGAAATTGATGGAATTGTCATTAAGGTCGATGAGCTCCGATATCACGACATGTTGGGGGCAACCGCAAAAAGTCCTCGCTGGGCGGCTGCCTATAAATTTGCTCCCGAGCAGGCTGAAACAGTGGTTGAAAAGATCCATGTTCAGGTCGGTCGAACAGGTGTTCTCACTCCCGTTGCCGATTTGAAGCCCGTTTCTCTTGCGGGTAGCACTATTGCGCGCGCAACACTTCATAATGAAGAAGAAGTGGTTCGGAAAGATATTCGGGAAGGAGACAGTGTTGTGATTGAAAAAGGGGGAGATGTCATCCCCAAAGTTGTTGAGGTTTTGACAGCAAAGCGTCTTTCTGGATCGAAACCTTGGGTCATGCCAGATCAATGTCCAGTGTGTGGATCAGAGGTTGTTCGCAAGGAAGGGGAGGTAGCAGTTCGCTGTCCCAATAAAGCAACTTGCGGAGGGCAAAATCTGCGGAGAATTTCCTTCTTTTCCAGTAAAAATGCGATGGATATTGATCATCTTGGTCCTGAGATTGTAAAGAAGCTTATTGAGATGGGATTTGTTTCGACCCCGTCCGACCTTTATCGATTGACAGAAGAAGAATTAGAGCAGATTGAAGGATTTAAGGAAAAGTCGATCAAAAACCTTCTTAATAGTATTGAAAAATCAAAAAAAACGACATTGGCTCGTTTTATCTTTTCGATTGGGATTCCCTATGTAGGTGAAGGAACAGCAGGACTTCTGGCGGATGCCGCAGGGAGTATTAGTAAGCTTACTGAGATGATGGAAGAAGAACTTTGTGGGATCGATGGAGTTGGCGAAAAGGTAGCTAGCTCTCTTGTTGAGTTTTTGGGAAATAAAGATCATCAAACAGAGATTGCCGCTCTTTTAGAGCTTGGAGTGACGCCAACTGCGCAGATGAAAAAAATTGAGGGGCATGCTTTTGCAGGAAAAGCCTTTGTCCTAACGGGATCTCTTGATGGTTTCACCCGCACTGAAGCCGGAAACCTTATCAAAGAGAGGGGAGGAAGAGTCAGTGGAAGTGTGAGTAAAAAAACCGATTTTGTCCTAGCTGGTGTGGACCCAGGTTCCAAATATGATAAAGCTAAAGACCTTGGAGTTACGATTCTTGATGAGGATTCTTTTCAAAAAATGCTATAACGGTTACTCTACACCCAAACGAACTCAAAATTGAATTTTCGAAAGCTTTCGCGCCGCCCAGAACCAATTTTGAGTTCATTTGGGTACAAGCTTCAAAACTTAAGGTGGTGATATGATTAAAGTTATTGTCGGTGGATTTGTTGGTGCCATCATTGCTTTTGCGTGGTCCTTTGTTTCGTGGGCCGTACTACCTTGGCACGACTCAGCCATGAATAAGTTTTCTAATCAGGAATTCGTCTCTTGGGTCGTCAAAGAAAATGCACCTAAAGGCGGGGTCTATGTTGCTCCTTATTTCAAGTCGACAGATGCTGATTTTTCTCCAGGGGAAATCTCCCAAAATCTTGATGAGCAGAAAGCCGCAATGAAGAAAGGACCTTTGGTTTACGCTCAAGTCAAGTTGCAGGGAACCGATCCTACAAGCTTCAAAATCTACTTCTATTCTTTTTTGACCCAGTTTGCTGGGGCTATTCTCATCTGCTGGCTTCTAAAACAAGCTGTTGATATGAGCTACAGGGGACGCCTTCTCTTTGTGACGATTGTTGGACTCACCATTGGGATATTGGGTTTTGTTCCAGATTGGAACTGGTTTGGTGCTGGTTGGAAGTTCACCTTTGTCATGATTGCAGATCTTGTGGTGACTTGGTTTCTCGCAGGGCTCTTCATTGCAGCTTTCATCAAAGATGGCGAAGCTCCTGAAAGAGAACTTATGATGTAGAGGCGGACTCTCCGATGAGGGTTTGGTGGTTGCAACTGTGGAGCTTTACCTTTTGAAGCGTACCGATCATGGAGTCACCTCCTGGGAAGATTACCTTTTTCCAGCAGCGGGTGCGCCCTTTGAGCTGACCATCACGGCTTCTTCTCTCAACGAGAACTTCCACTTCATTTCCCAGAAAATTATGACGTTCTTCTGAAGAGATCTCTTCGTGAAGAGCTATGAGACGCTGGAGGCGGCTTTCTTTAACTTTTTCAGGGATGTCATCCTTCCAACGCATCGCGGGGGTTCCCTTTCGGGGACTGTAGGTATAGAGAAAGGCGACAGAGTAGCGGACCTGGCGGAACACCTCTAGCGTTTCTTCGAATTCCTCTTCAGTTTCTGTGGGAAAACCCACAATAATGTCTGTACCGAGTGAAACATTAGGGACGGTTTCTTTCAATAAAGAAACCTTTTCAAAGTATTGCTCTTTGGTGTAGATCCGGTGCATCTTCTTTAGAATACGGCTGGATCCTGCTTGAATCGGAAAGTGAACAAACTCGCAGAGAGAGGGGAGGTCTCGAATGGCTTCCATGAGCTCGCGTGTGATGTCGATGGGGTGACTTGTCATGAAACGGATACGCTCAATTCCATTTACTTTGTCAAGGCGGTAGAGAAGGTCGTGGAAGAGTTCTTGCCAGTCGGGCTTGTCTTTTCCATAGCTGTTTACATTTTGGCCGAGGAGAGTGATTTCCTTGTACCCTTGATCGGCAAGGAGGCGGACCTCATTTTCAATATCTTCGGGAGGGCGGGAGACTTCTTGACCTCGAGTGTAAGGGACAACGCAGTAGGTACAAAACTTGTCACATCCTCGAATAATGGAGACGTGAGCCTTATATTTGTCATCTCGACTCGCAACAAGATAGTCAAGATTTTCTTCGAATTGGTCATCGGTTCGGATTTGCTGCCTTCCTGTCTCTAAGAGATTGCTTAGAACGGTATCTAGATCGGTGATATTATTGGTTCCAATCACGAAGTCAACGTTAGGAAGTTTTTTGAAAAGTGTATCTTTCTTGGCCATGGCCATACAACCGGTAATTCCAATGAGTTGATTCTTCTTGCCCCTACCGAGCTGCCCGATTTTCCCCATGACTTTTCGCTCCGCAAGGTCTCGGATTGAGCATGTATTAAAGAGAAGAAGGTCTCCCTCTTTTTCGTCATAGACCCGCTTCAGACCTCGTTTGAGGAGTTGTCCAATCATTATTTCAGAGTCGAGTTCGTTCATTTGGCACCCGTAGGTACGCATAAAAAATGTTTTTGGTTTATCCATAACTGCTGAGTTTACCCCAACTGCATTCAAATTTTCAAGGATAGAGTTTCCCCCACTCAGGGGTTCAAAGAAAAATTTAGTCAACGAAAGGGTTGGCAAAAAACGGCAGAACATGTATATTCTTGCCTCAAACGTTAATGAGAAAGGAACCAGAAATGGCTAAACGAAAAGATTCGACCATTCTACTGACCAAAGAAGAAGCTCGAGCTGCAAAAGGCTGGGTGACTCTCGATGCAAAGGGGAAGACGCTAGGCAGATTTGCCTCTGAAGTCGCTCAGATATTGCGAGGGAAACACAAGACAAACTTCACACCACATGTTGATAGCGGGGATGGAGTGATTATCCTTAATGCTGAGCACGTGGTTGTCAGTGGAAACAAAGAAGCACAAAAAATATACCGACACTACACCGGGCACATTGGTGGTCTCAGAGAGATCCCTTACCGTGTAATGAAAGACAGAAAACCGACCTATATCCTCCGGCATGCTGTTCAAGGGATGATGCCCAAGACAAAGCTGGGGAAAGCACAACTTAAAAGACTACGTATTTTTGCAGGGGAGACTCATAACCTAGCAGCGCAAAAACCCCTATTTGTAGAGGTATAAGGAAACTATGGCAACGAAGAAAGAATCAATCGGAGTAGGAAGACGTAAGCGAGCAATTGCTGCAGTAAGACTTCGCCGTGGAAAAGGAAATATTGACGTCAACGGGCGGAAAATCGAAGAGTATTTTACAACTGAGCTTCAAAGAGAAATAATCCTTTCCCCTCTTGTAAAATTACAGCTCGAAAATAATTATGACATTATTATCCGTGCCAAAGGGGGCGGAATTCAAGGTCAAATGATCGCTGCAAGACTCGGAATTGCACGTGCTCTCGTCAAGGAAGACGAACAGAGACGGTCTTCGCTTAAAGGTGAAGGGTTTCTCACTAGAGATCCTCGTAAGCGTGAGCGTAAGAAATACGGTCTTGCTGGTGCGAGAAAGCGCTTCCAGTTCTCTAAGCGTTAAAATTTACCTCTCTTTTTTTTACACGAAGTCCTGGGGGATTACCTCAGGACTTTTTTGTTGAGAGGGGTTTATTAAGGAAGGGAACTGTTCAGGCATCTACAAAAACTTTTAATGGTAGTTGGTCGGAACCAATGGATATCACTTCATTTGATACAGCTTCTAAATCTAATGTTAAGGCAGTCGTAGATAATCAGGGGGTTTTTCATATAATATGGCTTGAAGGTTCTTGGAGAAGAGGGCAAGTAAAAGTTAGATCGGGACAATACTAGTGCTCTTTCAATTGCCATATGTTCGGGTCGGCATTGCCCAGAGGTTCAGAATACCGAGAAGTAAAATCGCTAATGTTTTCAATACTTAGATTTTAGATAATTCATGTAAGGCTTAGGGGAAGTATCCGTTCAGTGGGGGGGGTGACAAAATAAATTTCTAATCGTATAATCCTCGTGCATGAAGCCTAGCTATGAAGAACTCTTAGAAACCATCAAACTCCTAAGTGATGCCAATTACCGGTTAATGGAGGAGAACAAACGGTTACAAAAAAGAGTTGTGGAGCTAGAGAATCGCTTGAACCTGAACTCAAAAAATAGCTCAAAACCACCTAGCACAGACCAGAAGAAAAATAAGCAGGCTCCTAAAGGAGGAGCTAAGAGGGGACACCCAGGTCATTTTCGCAAACTGTTTCCTGAAGAGCAAGTTTCAAAAAGAGTCACTTCCTCCTTACATCATTGTCCACACTGCGGGAGCCATAACCTGGATAAAAAGAATCCCTACATCTTGCAGCAAGTAGAACTACCCGAAATAGAGCCGATAATTACACAGATTGAGTGTGAAAAAGGAAGATGTCGTCAATGTGGGAAAAGCGTAAAAGCGCCATTCCCAAAAGAGTACGCTCAAAGTAGTTTTGGTCCCAGGTTGATCACCTTTATAGGGATGTGCAGCTCGGTCTATCGATTAAGTAAGCGACCCATCCAACAACTTTTGGAGATGATGTTTAAAGTCAATATTTCCTTAGGAAGCATCCCAGCCCAGGAGAAAAAACTTTCCAAAGGACTCGAGCCTGTCTACAAATCGTTAAAAGATCAGGTTGATAAAGCTAAAGTAGCCTATGTAGATGAGACCAGTTTTAGGCAGCAGGCAAAAATGTATTACGTATGGACGGCGACCACAAAAAATGCTGTTTACCTAAAAGTATTGCCCAGCCGAAGTATTAGTAGCTTAAATCACATAAGGCCGAGGGGACACCCTGGAATCACAGTGACTGATCGCTATCAAGTCTATGCTTATAAAAAACATCAGTATTGCCTAGCCCATATCAAGAGAGATTTTAAGAGATTTGCTGATCAAAAAACCGACGATCAAGAATTGGCAGAAAGAGCTCTTTTTGAACTACAAGAGATTTTTCTTGCATGCCGCTTAAGCTGTCGAGAAACAATGCAACAAAGAGTCTATTACCGAAAAGGGAGACTCAATGAAATTCTCATTGATATTCTAGCTAACGGGTCGGATGCTTTTTCTCGATTTGCCGAGCGGATGCTCGACCAAATTCACAAGCTCTTTCTCTTCACAAAGTACAGAGAAGTGGACTGCACAAATAACGCTGCAGAGAGATCACTTCGGCATATTGTCCTGTGGCGTAAAACCTCTTATGGTACTCAAAGTGAGTCAGGCAGTCGTTTTATTGAAAGGGCAGTCTCACTTTGGATGACCCTCAAGAAGCAAGGGAAGGAAGTTGCTCCCTTTTTTTTGCAAGCCTATAAGGCTACCTATCATCCCTGGGTTGCAGCACCAGTTCTTTAGCCCCCCACTGAACGGATACTAGGGGAAAGGGGGGATCCTGTGGCGTTTTCGATAAGTTTGAGGGAGTGGAATTCGCGGCCATGGCGGTGAATCTTTTCATGGAGAAATTTTTGGATAAAAGAGAGATCTCCACCAGCTATAGAGGTTGCATAGTCTGGAAAAGTTTGTGTGAAGGTTTCAAAGATTTGTCCGGAGTAAAGATTTCCAAGGGCGTAGGTAGGAAAATAACCAATCAGGCCGAAAGCCCAGTGGATATCTTGAAGGCATCCATCGGCATCAGTATTTGGGACAACCCCAAGAGACTCTTCCATCTTTTCATTCCAGATGCGTGGAAGATCGGTTAGATCGATCGATCCTGTAATAAATTCCTTTTCAATTTCATAGCGGATGATGATGTGGAGGATATAAGTAACTTCATCAGCATAAACACGAATCAAAGAGGGTTCGACATGGTTAATTGTGTTGACAAAGTGATCAAGGGTGACCCCTTCAAGTTGTTTTGGAAAAGCTTTTTCAAGATGAGGGAAGGCAAACTCCCATAAGGGGCGCCCTTGTCCGATAAAACATTCCCACCAGCGAGACTGACTCTCGTGAATGCCCAAAGAGCATGCATCAGCAAGGGGGGTTCCTAGATCTTCATAAGGAAGGCCAAGCTCATAGAGGGCATGTCCACCTTCATGAAGAACAGCAAAGATACTATTAAAGAAAGAGGTTGTACTTGTGAAGGTGGTAAAGCGCACATCATGAGGATTAAAACCCGTGCAAAATGGGTGGGCAGAAAAATCCAGACGAGCTCTATTTAGATCGACTCCCATTTTTTCTAGAAGAAAATGGTTAAATTTTTGCTGTTCATGCAGAGGATAGTTGGCCGAAAGGAAAGCCGTTTTTTCTCTTTTTTTGGAAAGTTTTTTCGTAAGATCGGTCAAAAAGGGCTTCAGTACTCCAAAAAGAGAGTCGAGTTTTTTTGAAGTCATCCCTGGTTCATAGAGGTCTAACAAGGCATCATAGGGGTGCTCATCATAACCAAGGTAATCTACTTTTTCTCTATGAAGAGCAACGATCTCTTTCAAGTGAGGGAGGAACGCTTCGTAATTGTTATCTTTCTTGGCATGCTGCCAAGCATTCACACCCTGAGAGGTTGCCTTTGCAAGCTTTTTGACAAAAGCATTAGGGAGCTTTGTCTCCTTAAGGAAGTCAGAGCGAAATTCCCTCAGAGAGGCTTTTTTTCTTCCGTCAAGAGCGTCAGATTTTACATCCCCTGATTTAAGATCAATCAATTTTTCAAGAGCGTGTTTGTACTCGGGACTTGTTTTTTCCTTGTGAAGAAGAGAGGTAATGAGCTCAACTTGGCTTGAACGAAAATCAATCCCATCCTTTGGCATGAAGGTTTCTTGATCCCATTCGAGAAGCATAGAAACCGAAGAAAGCAGGCGAAGATCCTTTCCCCGTCCCTTTAACTTTTCATAATCTTCTAGGACTCTGGACATGGCTTTTTTCTCCTTGTAAGTAGTTTTTCAATGCCGTTAATGCACCAGCTTGCAAAGGGAGTTCCAAAAGCAAGGCTGGAGGCCAGGATGGCTATTGAAGCGCTTCCAATTAAGTTGTCTGTGAGCCAATGCGCTCCTGCAATTAGACGGGGCAAACAAAAAAAGATTGCATAAAGAATAGCAATAAATCCCGCCCGTTTCCCCATGAGGTAGAAGATAAGACAAGTAAATAGAGCGGCAGTTGTTGCGTGATCTCCAGGAAAGCTTTTCCTAGAATGGTCCTTAACCTTAATCCAATCCACAGCACTAGAGAGTCGAAAAGCGCTTTTATCGACCATTGTAGGGCTTTTCCGTGGAGCATGTATAAATTCTGGAAAAAGGATTCCATTGACCATGCAAATCACAAGTGCGATAAACAAAAGCGAGAAAATCATTTCAGCAACCTTCCGCTTCTTAAAAGCAGTTGCTGCGCAAAGGATATTAATAAAGAAAAAGAGGAACATCAACAGATCATGGATCCAATCCATAATGCGATGCCCTGTAAATGCCCAAAAGTTTTGCCAAAAAGCACTATGGTGAACCCAAGAATTAAGGAAAGTGAAGGTTTTGAGGTCAATGGCATCCCACCAAAGACGTGTCAGAGGATTAAACCAACTCACATAAATGAGAACGACTAAAAGAGGGGGAATCAGTAATTTTTTGTAATTCATCTGATGCACATTTTAATGAATCGAGGCCCAAAAATGAAGAAAAAAGCGATCGGGAGGGTAAAGATTGCCCAAAACGGGGGGACGACACGCAGCTCTCCCAGAACAACACACCCATCCATGATGGTAAAAAATGCGATGTATCCAAAAATTGTTGAAGAAAAAATGAGGAAGGTTGGGTGATTTCGACTTGAAACAACGCAGAAGGGAATCACTCCAATCAGAACCAGAACAGGGAGCCAAGGCATAAAAAGTTTAAAATAGAGGTAAGTGTGAACAAGCCAGCGGTTTTCATGAAAGAGGCGGGTTTTATTCAAAGTCATGGTTGCCAACTGAGTCATCGATCGGTTTTCCATCGATTCTGCAAAGTGGTCTTGCAAATCAAAGTTTAAATAGAGAAATTTGAAAGAATATTCTGGGAAGGAGGCGATTTTTTCTATTTGTCCTCTTTCATTCCGTTTCAGATGATCGACAAAGGTTCCAATGGGGTGAGGAGATTCAACTCTCAGTGTTTTCATATGATAGAGTTCATCAGAAGAGAGTACCCAAAAAATATCAAAAAACTCTTCTTTTTCAGTATTATAAGATTGGTATAGGAGGCGCGTACCATCCTCTAAGGGAAGAGCATGAACAGCTGTTTCACTCTTTTTGCGAGAATTTTTCTTCTTTAGGTATTTTTGTTCAAAATGATCTATGTAGTTGAGGGATTTTGGGGCTAGAATTTCAAAGTTGTAATAGCTTAATGCAACGCAGATTAGGCCTACAAAAAAGAAGGGGCGGGTGAGGCGATAAACAGGAATTCCAGCTGCTTGAAATGCAAGAAGTTCATTGCGCTTATTCAAGCTTGTTAGAACCTTCACACTTGAAATCAATAAAGAGAGAGGGAGGAGGAGATCACACCGCTTCGAAAAAAGCATTCCATAGTAAATGGACAAGTCTTTCCAGGAGATTTTCTCATTCTTTAGAATTTCTTGCATATGCATTGAGTAATCGATCAATACGTATAAGAAGAAAAAGCAGAATAGAAATAGGAAGAAAACCTTGAGGATCTCTTTTAATAGGTAGCGTTGCCAGAGTTTTGTAAATATCATTCAACTCCTCCTAGGATCCGTTTTTGAAACCAATACGAGGCTAAGAAAAGAATCGGCAGAGGGAGAGAGTAAAAGAAAATGACCTTATGTGGCGAGAGTTGGAACGATTTTGCGGCAATTGAGCAGATAAAAGTAAGTGCTGAGAGGAGGATCGCCCAATAAAGCCCCTTTTTCTTCCGTCCTCGTCCAATTTGCATTCCCAGGGAAAAGCCTAAGAGAGTAAAAGCAAATGTAATAGATGGGAAAAAGAGGCGGCGGCAAAATTCAAACTTTGCGTGCTTTATTGTCTTGATTTTTGCATCTGGGTCGGAAAATGTATGTAGGAGCGTTGTCATTGGAAGATGTTCCATCCCTAGCCTGTGAGTCGTTTTTTTCATGAGACCTGAGAGGGCTGAGGCAGAAGTCGACATCGTCTCCTGGTTTTCGATAATTAAGCTATCAAAGAAATCAGTCTCTTCAGCGATATTAGAGATGATGGTCACTTGACTTCCTGTCATTAAGTTGTCATGAACAACAAACTTTTTTGCTGTCATTAAACTGATACGGTCATTTGATTCATTTTTGACTGCAAAGACGATGTCTTTAGCTTCCCTTCCCAAATGCGTCATTTTCATGTCGACATAAGAGTCTTGAAGCTTAAGCATCTTAGACTTTTTCATTAAAAACAGAGGGTTGATGGTTGCGGCGCTCTGGAGCAAGTTGTGGGAGAGGTGGCGACATCTTGGAGTGACTTCTGCAACAATTGCGAAATTTACGACAGAAAGAAGAAAAGCTGCCATAAGTAGGGGGGTTCCGAGTGTTTTGACTCCAATTCCCGCGGCCCGAAAGGCGGTGAGTTCTTGGGTATAGGAAAGGCGCTGCAAAAGAAGAATCGCTGAAATTAACCCGGAAATCGGAATCGCAATAGGAAGAATATAAGGGATTTGAAAGAGAGTAAAGAGGCAAATCTTTCCTAAATGAGAGTTTAAGGCTGCAAGACGCGCAATTTCCTGAACCCGTGTCACGAGGAGGACGGAGATAAAGCCAACGACACATAGGAAGAAAACTTGAAAATAGTTGCGAAGGAGCAATCGCCATAAGAGGGGCATTCATTACCTTATTATGCAAAATAAATCCCTCTTAGTGTATCTTAATTCCTTTTTTGTCGAAAGGAGCGATGTACGATCGTATTGTAAAAGATTTTCTAACCCTCCGATTAAAGAAGGGGGCAAATCTTCTTCTGGGACTTTCAGGGGGGCCAGATTCTATGGCGCTACTCCATTTTCTCATGGAAGCAAAAAAGGAACTCGACTTTTCTCTCCATGTAGCCCATGTTGATCATGGATGGCGCGAAGAAAGTGGAAGAGAGGCGGAGTCACTTTGTCGAGTCGCTGCGCACTATTCGCTCCCTTTTTATCTCCATCGATTAGAAAAGATGGAGGGAGGAGATCTTGAGAACCGCTCTCGAAACGAAAGATTGAAATTCTTCCGCACTCTTCATGCGAAGCACCATTATCAAGCCCTCCTTCTCGCTCACCACAGTGGAGATCAGGCTGAAACAGTCTTTAAACGAGTCGCAGAAGGGGCGGGATTGCGGGGACTCGGAGGCTTATATGAGGAACGGTCCATTGAAAACCTTTCCGTATGGCGCCCCCTCCTTTCTTTAAAAAAGGAAGACCTGTTGGCCTACCTTCACAAAAAAAAGCTTTACTACTTTGAGGACTCTACAAACCAAGATCCCAAATATCTCCGTTCTAGAATGAGAGAAACACTTTTTCCAACTCTGGAAGAGATTTTTGGAAAGAGAATGGAGGGGAATTTTGCTAGAATTGGAAAAATGTGCCAGGAACTCGCCGATTATTTTGAAGAAAAAGGGGAAGAGATTGAAAAAAAACTGGTTTATGGTCCTTTTGGTGCCTATCTTGATTTAGAGCAAGGAATTCACTCTGTCGAACTCAAGTACTATTTAAAAGGGTTAGCCCCCTTTTCCCACGATGCCCTTGAAGTTCTCATGAAACTCACCAGGGAACGCCGCTGTTCGCGCCTAATTCAAGCGGGAAGCGGGACCTTTCAAGTGACTCGATCGCACCTGTTTATCTATCAGAATCCCTTTCCTGACTTTTTTGAAAAAAGTGAACTTTGGACAGAAGGAGCAAATGGAGACTGGAAAGAGTTTTGGCAGGGAAGGGTTAAAATTAGAGAGGGAGTTTCTCTAAAAAGGCTATCTGAGATCGACCCGATCATCAAAAGAAAATTGAAGAAGTGGTTTGCAGCACATCGTGTTCCTTCATTCTTTTATGATAAGGCCCCAATTTTTACGAAAGGGGATAAGGTTGTGGGAGATAGCCTTACCGGAAAAAACTTAAATATTTTACTGTGAAATATTTATATAATTCTACACAGAAAAAGGAAAATAATTTAATATGTACAGACTGCTAAAGCTTGATGCTGAGGCTTTTTTGTGATTAACGAAACTTTTTGGGTTGCTAAGGAATTTCCATGTCAGTAATAAAAAAAATTAAAGGGCCGAAGAAAGATTTTCGGTCCCTCAAGAATACGTTTAAGAAGAGAATGGATCAGCCTGAAAAACCACAAGAACCAAGGAAACGTTTTCCTGGTGGGTTCTTATTATTTCTATTGGCCGCCATCTTAATCATTCTGACAGTACAAAATCTGTCGAGTGATAAAGGGGGGAAGGTTTCGTTTAGCCACCAGGTGGAGCACTTGGTCAATCTCGATTTAATTCATAAAGATGATAGTCGAAAGATTGCCCAAAATGATAACCTAGTGACCTTTACGGGGAAATTTAAGGAGCGCCTTAGTGACGACTCCAAGTCTCGTTACCGCTATCTCGAACTCCTTAATGAGAATCACGAGCTCACTGAAAGAAAAGACGAACTTTCTAATAACCTCTCTTCATTGCAGCAAAATGTTCGGGAAGCAGCGGAGCGATTCATCATTTTGAGTGGTATACCTATTCCTAAGGGGGGATTTAGCGTTGTCAGTTCTTTCCATGATACTCAAGAGAGACAGAACAGTGTTGTCGTTTATTCTCTTCCTGAGAAGAGGGGGATGAGCTTAACCGAGCTGCAAGCAGAGTATCGCTCTGTTTCTCAATCTCCATCAACTGCTGCGGTCAAAGCATTTGGTGAGCATGTTGAAAAACTCATCCAAAGTTATAAATCTCCAACTCTAGGCATTGGAAATGAAGCGATGAAACAAGACCTTCGCTCCGCTGAAGCCAACGTTGGTAATGCACTTAAAAGCAATAAGACTACTGAAGAGGCATTAGCAGCATACCACTCGGGTCTTGTCACACTTAATCAGATCACCTTGGATCTTTTGAAATCTGAAAATCATGTTTCCTTATTGGAATTGCGAAGCGTTCGAAATTACATGGTTGATCTTAACCAGTATCAAGAGACCTTTGTTGCTCTCGATAATAATGAAGCGCAGCTGAATAAAGCGCGGCAGAGCGTTTCTGACGTGACATGGTTCTTTAATAATAAGGAGCTTTCGACGAAAGCTTTAGAAAGGCAGAGTCCAGAAGCATTTTCTCTTTGGTTTACTCAAGGGAAGAAAGAGTGGGAAGCATTTGCTGGGAACATGGGGACACTTTTCAAAGCGCCTGATCAGCCTCGTAATCTTGTGCTCGAAAAGACATTTAAGAGTCAGGAACCTTCACCAAATTATTTAAGCTATATTTTCTTGACGATCTTTCCAATCGTCATTGTCCTTCTCGTTCTATATTTCATCTTTTCAAGGCAAATGAAGGGAATGGGGTCAGGTGGTGCAATGAACTTCGGGAAATCCCCCGCAAAGATGCTCAACAAGAGCATGCACAAAGTGACTTTTAAGGATGTTGCAGGAGTTGTAGAGGCTAAAGAAGAGCTTCATGAAGTTGTTGATTTTCTGAAAGACCCCTCAAAATTTACCGCACTCGGCGCCCGTATTCCTAAAGGGGTTCTATTGGTTGGTCCTCCGGGAACAGGAAAAACCTTGATTGCAAAAGCGGTAGCTGGCGAGGCAGATCGTCCTTTCTTCTCGATTTCAGGTTCTGATTTTGTCGAGATGTTTGTGGGTGTTGGTGCTAGCAGGATCCGGGATCTCTTTGGTCAAGCAAAGAAGAACGCTCCTTGTATTGTCTTTATTGATGAGATTGATGCTGTGGGCCGTCACCGGGGCGCTGGAATTGGGGGTGGACATGATGAGAGAGAACAGACTTTGAACCAGCTACTTGTTGAGATGGATGGATTTGACACCAATGAAGGGGTTATCCTAATGGCTGCAACAAACCGTCCAGACGTTCTTGATAAAGCACTTCTTAGACCTGGCCGTTTTGACCGAACTGTGATTCTCGATCTTCCCGATATTAAGGGGCGTTTTGAAATATTGAAGGTCCATGCTAGAAAGATTAAGCTCGATGCGGATGTTGAGCTTATGGATGTTGCGAGGGCAACACCTGGGTCTTCAGGTGCCGATTTGATGAATATTCTAAACGAAGCTGCACTGCTTGCGGCGCGCAAAGGGCGCAGTGCTGTGACCCACCAAGACACCCTTGATGCATGCGATAAAGTGAGATATGGAAAAGAAAGGCGTAGTTTAGAACTCGGGGAAAAAGAAAAACTTCATACCGCCTTTCACGAATCAGGACATGCTGTTGTTGGTCTGACCGTTGAGAGGGGAGACCCTATTGAAAAAGTTACAATTATCCCTCGAGGTTTCTCGCTTGGGGCGACCCATTTTGTTCCTGAAAAGAACAAGGTTAGTTACTGGAGAAAAGAACTCATTGACCGCCTTGCTGTTTTAATGGGTGGACGCGTTGCAGAGGATCTCTTTGTAGGGGATATCTCAAGTGGTGCTCAGATGGATATCTCTCAAGCAACCAAGTTAGCAAGGAGCATGGTGTGCCAATGGGGAATGAATACAGCTCTTGGTCCTGTTGCTTATGATGAGCGATCTGATGACGGAAGTTATATGATGCCAGGGCAGTCTTCGAAGAACTACTCTGAGGAAACAGCAAAGCTAATCGATTCAGAAGTGCGCGGACTTCTTGAGGAAGCCAATACTTTTGCAAACAAGATTCTTGACGAGAAAAAAGACAAAGTTCAGCTCATGACGAATATGCTCATTGAGTTCGAATCCTTGGATAAAGCAGATGTCCATGCGATTATGGATGGCAGCTGGGATGCGGAGAAGAAACGTGAAAAGCTCAAAGCAATGGTCGAAGCTCACCGCAAGGTCCCACCACCACCACCTTCAGATGATGAAGAGGTATCCAAGAAAGGTGAAGACCTCGGGCCCGCGCCGCAGGGAGTTTAAGTAGTAAGGATTATTTGAAAAATACTATCTAGCATTCACAATCTCTTTGGACTTCTTAGGTATTAAGTAACTAAATATCAAAAATTGACTTTTATTTCATTCTGAAATATCCTTTTCGCCAAATAAAAGGTATTTGGTATGGAAAGAAATTCAAGTGTTTACTTTCACGCAGGACTACAGGTCGCAAGTTTGACATGTTATCTTTTGCTTGCTGGGGAGTCTCAAGGGTACTGCTCATTCACATCCGTTGTGACGGCGACAGCCCTTCAATATATCCGATCGAATCAGATTAACGATACGAATGAGCGTTTTATCTGCAAACCCGCAATGGTCTTCATTGCTGTAGGGTGTCTATTTAGCCGGACAGGAGTAAAAGTAGGGGGCCTCTCGCTCGCATATTTTGCAACCGTTTTTGAAGTCATTCATTACCACCGACCTAAAGATGCAATGCTGCCACCACCTCCCCCGAAAAGATCAGAACCTATGAGAGAAATTCCGTGCCCTTGTACGCCGCCTCTTGTTCCTAGAAAATTAAGGCCTAAACACTCTCCAAACAAACCTAGAGCACAGATTGTGGCACAAACTCATACGCTGCAAGTTTTGAATTTGTACCGAGGCAAGACTAGTTTAGAAGGGTATTCCTTTGAGCGAATTCTCGCTTTTAAAGAGGAGGATCTTGAAATGAACCTAGCTGTTATTCACTGGCTATTCCCTACGGAATTTAGAATTAGGCAGTCAGGAAGAGTGCCAATGATTACCGAGGAACTGATTGAGGAATTTACAAGAAATCCTGCCCTTAAAGAGAAGCAGAAACAGGCTCTGATCATGCTGTTAAATCACTTTGGTTTGAAGCTTGATGAAGACAATAAGGTTGTTAAAAACTTTGAAAATTTTGAGATTCAAAAGAAACATCTTTCAGGTGATAATTTTCATAGGATCACCTGTATCCTTTCAAGTCTATTCTATCTTGGGCAAGATGCTCTTGCGCAATCATTTTATGAGTGTCTTGACGCCCTTAATCACGCTGAAGATATAAAAGCAGATGACTTCCTTGTTGACTGCTGGCAGCGAGCTAAAAATGGAAAAAGGCCTAAACTGAAAGCGGAACCCCATCCTCTTTTCACACCTGTGCCTCTGAGGCCCCCCGCTCCTGTGATACGCGTTGATCCTCCAAAAGTGGTGGGGAGGACCGAGGTTCTTGATTTCTATTCAGGCAGAGCGATGGTGGGTGGGCGAAGCATTGACGATGCGGCGGCGCTTGTTTGGGAGAGAACTCCAGACATAATTGAATATATGCATTGGATTTTCCCCATTGCAGATGCAAGGGCTCCTATTGGTCGCCCAACATTAGACGCAGCGACGATTGAGAGTTTCAGAGTAGATGGGTCTCTTCGAGAGAAGCAGCGCGTAGCATCGCTCCACCTCCTGACTTTCTTTGGCTTGGAGTTGAACGCAGCCGGAAAAATTGTAAAAACTGCTGCATTTGAGGGGAGCAAACCTAATATCGGGTATGCATATAAGACTCGTGGGACATTTAGCCGCATTAGTCCAAGCTTAAAAGCACTTGGCAATGGAGACTTAGCCAATGCTCTTGATGCTTTTGTACAGAGCCTCAGTTTTGCAGAATTGATGAGTATTGCTAATTAGGAATGCGTATTAGCCAGGGCTAACGCATTAAAATGTTGCTTCGATTCCTCATAGGGAAAATTTCTTCGTTGTTCTCCTTCGACAACCCACGAGGGGTTGGCTGCATCGAACGCCTTGAACTTTCCTCCTATGAAAAATTTCTTCAACTCTATTTTAATGCGTTAGCCCTGGCGTATTAGCGTCTTAACTTGCTTAATATCAATAAATTGATTTATATTCTTTTTTTTGCTATCCTTCTCCTCAAAAATACGGGAAGAGTATGTCACAAGAGTCAAAAATTTATTGTCATGCAGGAGCCCAGGCTGCGAGTCTGGTGTTCTATTTTTTACTTGCAGGGAAGTCTCAAGGCTATTGTTCCTTTACGTCTGCTGTGACAGCAACAGCTCTTCAGTATTTTCGTTCGAATCAAATCAATGATCAGAAGAAACACTTTATCTGCAGGCCTGCGATGGTCTTCATTGCTGTAGGATGCCTATTTAGCCGCACAGGGGTTAAAGTAGGCGGGCTTTCTCTTGCTTATTTTGCGACCTCTTTCGAAACGATACACTACCACAGACCTAAAAGAATAGACCTTCCCCCTTTCCCAGTCAGGAAGGGAGATCAAAACCATGAGCTGGAACTCATCACCCCAAAACAAACGAGTAGCCCCTTCACGTTTCCTAGACCGTTTCGCTTGGCCAGTGTTGTTAGAGAAGAAAAAAGCGCCGTAGGAGAATCTGAAAAGGCTCGAGCGTTTGTTGCATTCTATCGGAATGAAGAAAAGGGAAAGAATGGGTTTTTGATTGATGATATTTTAAAGTTCAAAGAATCTGAAGTTGAACAACACCACAATTTTATTCAATTTCTGTTTCCCACCTATCAACGCAGCAACTACTGTAGTTATGCCCCCCTTCTTAATGCAAAAATTGTTCAGGCTTTTTTGACGGATTCTTCTCTGCGCGCAAAACAGAAAGAAGCCTTAGCTCTCATGGTCGATCACTACGGGTTAAAGCTTGATCTTCATACGGATAAGATTGTAATAAACCCTAGTACTTTCGCTGCTAAGCAGCAGAACTTTTTTATTAATGGATCGCATAATCTATTGAGGATTACACGTATTCTGTCTAGCTTAACATCTCTTGGCCAGCCCGAGCTTGCTGTTGAATTTTATAATTGCTTAAAGGGGCTTTCCGAGGGCCCTATACCACGGCTCAAGGGAACTCTAGATCAATATTGGCTTTCTGTTGTGAGATCTTATCTATAAAAATAACCCTAGATTGCTCTAGGGTTATCGTTGTATTCCTAATGCCTCCTTGAAGCGAGGCTTAGTAACTATTTTGCAGCGGGAACTTCCAGAAGGGCCTTACGGCTAAGGCGGATCTTTCCGTTGCGGTCAATTTCAAGGACTTTCACCTCGATTTCATCACCTTCTTTGAAGTAATCATCAATATTATTGACGCGCTCATGAGCAATTTCTGAGATGTGGCAAAGCCCTTGAACATTTAGGAAAGCGACGAAGAGACCGAAGTCTTTAATCGTGACAACTTTTCCTTTGTAGGTCTTACCGATCTCAGCTTCTGCTGTAAGATCATGGACGATTTGGCGTGCTCTGGCCATTCCTTCAGCAGAGTTAGAGGCGATGCTCACATAGCCATCATCATCGATATTGATGTCGACACCCGTTTCTTCAACAATTGCACGGATTTGCTTTCCTCCGGGGCCAATGATCGTACCGATTTGGCTTGGTTTGACCTTAATGGTTTCAATCCGAGGTGCGTACTGTGATAAGTCATCTTTCGATTTTGGGCAGGCTTCAAGCATCTTATTGAGGATGTGAATACGTCCTTCTTTTGCTTGAGCAAGCGCAACTTTCATGATTTGTTTGTTGATGCCTTCAACCTTAATATCTAGTTGGAAGGCTGTGATTCCCTTCTCATCACCAGCGATTTTAAAGTCCATATCACCAAGAGCATCTTCCATTCCTAGGATGTCAGAAAGAATTGCGTAGTTTTCATCCTCAAGAATTAATCCCATTGCAATCCCTGCGATCGGACGTTTGATGGGGACACCAGCTTCCATCATGGATAGGCACCCACCGCAAACAGCAGCCATTGAAGAGGAGCCATTAGATTCGGTGGTATTAGACTCAAGGCGTATGGTGTAGGGGAATGAATCTTTCTTGGGAACGATTGCTTGAAGAGAGCGTTCCGCAAGTTTTCCGTGTCCTATTTCTCGTCTTCCTGGAGAACCCATCCGTCCTACTTCACCTACTGAGTAAGGAGGAAAGGAGTACTGGAGATAAAAGTTACGAAGTCCATCTGAATAATCGAGGGTCTCGTAACGTTGTCCCATCGACTCACTACCTAGGGTACAGACATTTATTGATTGTGTTTCACCACGAGTAAATAGCGTACTACCATGAGTTCGTGGGAGGAGTCCCATTTCGATCCAAATCTGGCGTACATCGGAGGTTCTCCTGCCGTCGCACCGTTTCTTCTCCTTAAGGACCATTTGCCGCATGTGATGGGCCGTGACTTTTTTCATTGCCATTGAAACTTCAAAGGGCTTGTATTTTGCACCTTCTTTAGGAAGAAGAGCCTCTTTAACGGTTTCACGGATAGCTGAGAGAGCATCTTCACGTACTTGCTTCTCAACAATGCGAATGGCATCTTGCAAGGGAGCTTCCATGATCGCGTTCACGTCTTCTTTCAGCCCTTCAGGAAGGAATCTGAGGTCTGCACGATTTTTCTCCTTTCCAACAACCTGCTGCCACTCTGAAAGTTTTTGGCAGATCGTTTTAATCGCTTCATGGCCTTCATCAATGGAGTCCATGATTTGATCTTCATTCAAGAAATCGCAATAGCCTTCAATCATTAGGATTGCATCTTCCGTACCAGCTAAGAGTAGGTCAAGCACAGAGCTTTCCATTTCTTCGTTAGTCGGGTTGATGATAAACCTTCCTTCAACCATACCGACGCGGACTGCTGCAATTGGCTTAATAAAGGGAATTTCAGAAATAACAAGTGCGGCAGCAGCTGCACAAATTGCTAGAGGTTCTGTTGGATTAACGCCGTCATATGAGAGGACTTTTGTGATTACTTGAGTGTCATTATAGTATCCATCTTCAAACATTGGACGGATAGGTCTGTCAGTGAGACGACAGGTGAGGACTTCTTTCTCACTTGGTCTTCCTTCACGTTTGATAAAGCCACCAAGGGTTTTTCCAGCTGACGAGAATTTTTCTTGATAATCGACTCTTAGTGGAAGAAAGTCTACCTCGTCAAGGGGAGCTCCCATACAAGCGGTGGAGAGGAGCATAGTATCTCCGGAGCGGATCATGACAGATCCACCTGCTTGGCGGGCGATTTTCCCTGTTTCGAAAGAGATTTCCTTTCCGCCTACTGAGACGGTGATCGATTGAGCTTCGAGCTTTTGCTGTTTTGATTCCATGGGACTCCTATTACTGGGTGAGGATCGAGTCTATCAGGAAGATATAATAGATGCAAGAAAGGAAATTTTTAAAAAACCCCTAGGAGATGACTCTCCTAGGGCTTAAATTTAAGATTTTACTTACGAAGATTCAGACGATTAATGAGCGTTTGATAGCGCTTGGTATCCGTCGAATTTAAGTAATCAAGAAGCTTACGTCGTTGGCCGACAAGCTTGAGAAGGGCAAGACGAGAGGCGTGATCCTTCGGAGCGAGCTTTAAATGGTCAGTAAGCTCTGTGATTCTTTCAGTAAGGATGGCAATCTGTACATCAGCTGAGCCAGTATCCTTCTCGTGAAGCTGAAACTTCTTAGTAATCTCTTCTTTAGTACCTTTATCTAAAGACATTTATTTATACTCCCGATATAGACATTATTGTTAGACAGGACTTAGACATAAATTCATCATATGACGGCCTTTATTGTATCAAGGGCGGATATATATTTCAAGCCATCGATTGCTCAAATTATCTTTTGCCTTCACGGTCAATCTCTTTTGGGTTATGATGTTCCTGTATATGGATAAGAAATTTTTTGATACAAAGATGATGGAAGAGGCTCTTAAGGAAGCTCAAAAAGCCTACGGTATGGATGAAGTTCCTGTCGGTGCGGTTCTGACACGCAGTGGAAGAATCCTTTCCAGAGCTCATAATCAGATGGAAGGGCTAAAAGATCCCTCAGCCCATGCTGAGCTCCTTTGTATCCGCGAGGGAGCGCGCATCCTAGGGGATTGGCGTCTTCTAGAGACCACCCTTTATACGACCCTAGAGCCCTGCCTTATGTGCGCAGGGGCCCTCCTCCTATCCCGCGTTGGCCGCATTGTCTATGGAGCCCCTGATTTGCGCCATGGAGCCCATGGTAGCTATCTAAATGTCTTTGAGAGGAAACATCCGACCCACACCACTCAGATAGAAGGGGGGCTTCTTGAAGCTCAATCTGCCGAACTAATGAGAAATTTTTTTAAACAGCAAAGGAAAAGAAATGAAGCAGCCGCTGGAAGCGCTCTTTAATGAGCTCATAGATCTTCAAGAAAAGAAGCTCCTGAGTTATGCAGCCACAATTATTCCGAATATTACAACTGATGATATCCTCCAACCTAATGATTATCCCGAGCTAGAAAATCACCCTTTTTTTCGGTACGAGGAGGGTGTGCTTAAAGGGCTTCATTCTGCAAAGATGGCAGTTTTAGCCCAGCAGAAAGAGGTTCATTAGATAGTAACGACACTATCTAGGATTGGCTGCGGGAAATACGCCACATGCGGAAACGCTCGCGCATGGTAAGGGAAGTTTTTCCTTTCTGGGAAATTTTATCGAGGCATGCATCCATGAATTCGTCGTCATGCATGATAGCTTTTCCAGTCTTGAAATCATAAACTTTTGAGGATTGTATCTCGATATCTACGACCTTTTTAAAGCGCGCTCGCATTTTTCGTTTGAAGTAGATCAAGCGTTTTTCCATTCCGTGTAGGCGATAGAATGGCCCAAGGATTTCCCAGACAAGAACAGAATAAAAGTATCCGTAGAGCATGGCTCCAAGGGTTACGAAGAATGAGAGGAAGTTTCCATTGGAGAAATCAAGAAAGAGGTTTACGCCGATTAGGCCAAAAACGAGCCACTTTGCGCGGACTGGCAAAAGCAAAAAGAGCATGATATTGGCTTCAGGGAAGAGAAATGCCCATCCAATTAATAGGATATAGATGGATGTCGTAGCGCCTGCAAAGGGGAGCATAGATCCAAAAAGGAATAGACACATGTAGGCGATCAGGCCAACAAAAAGGGCTCCACCAAAGTAGAGACCAATAAAGTGTTTTTCTCCACGGGCCTGAATGAGAGAGGAGCCAATTGCCCACAGCAAATAGAGATCAAAAAAAACGTGGAGGATGAGGGCCATGGAAATCCCTCCGCCAGCGAGGGGCTGGATAAAGAGATAAGAAATAAATTGCCAAATAAAAAAATTGTGAATACCCCATGTTGTTAGGCTAAACAGGTGTTGGGGGCTATGGGTATGAAAAACTTGTGTAAAAAGTGCATTTGAAATTAGCGAGAAAAAACTCAGAATAAGCGTTGCAACAATCGTCCATTTGATAATTTTCGGGGTAGCCCTAGGACCTAAACGAAAAGCTTGAGAGTGGTTCATCATGCCCCGAGATTACCATATTCGTGCATATTCATGAATAAAAAATCAGTTTTTATGTTGTTTTTTATCTTCAAAAGAGGTTTAATCCTCAGGAAAAACGACGATTGATATCAAAGGAATTTTCAATGAAGAAAGAAGGACATCCTCCCTACCAGGACATTCTATTTGTAGATACAGCTACTGGACACAAATTTGTTTGTGGAAGCACACTGCAGCCCAAGGAAACCGATACTTATGAAGGGAAAGAGTACCCTGTCTATAAAGTGCCAATTTCTTCTGCTTCTCACCCTTTCTTTACTGGAAGTCAGCAGTTTGTTGATTCCGAAGGACGCGTTGACAAGTTTAAGAAGCGCTACAGCCGAAAACCTCAAGCAGCAAAGCAAGCTCAAGACAAAGAGCAAGACGAGCAGGGAAAGAAAAAGCCTGCTGCTAAAAAAACTGCTGTCAAAAAAACTGCGACGAAAAAAACTCCTCCTAAGGAGTAATTTTGGAACAGAAACTGCAGGGGCTCTTGAGCCGTTTTGAAGAGGTTGAAGCCGCTTTAGGTGCTCCCGATATTCATTCGGATCAGAAGAGGTTTAGAGAACTCTCACAAGAGCATTCTTACTTGAGGGAGCTCAAGGATATTTACGAGCAGTTTCAAACCAGAAAAAAAGATCTTGAGAATAACCGAAATCTCCTAAAAGAAGAAAAAGATCCTGAATTTTCTGAAGTCATTCGTGAAGACATTGAGAGTCTTGAGGGAGAAGTAGCAAGTCTCCAAGCTAAAATCGAAACCCTTCTCGTTCCCCCCGATCCTAACGACCATGCTAATGTGATCATGGAGATTCGTGCAGGAACAGGAGGCGATGAAGCAGCAATCTTTGTAGGAGATTGCATGCGCATGTATCGCCTCTTCGCTGATAAGATGAGGTGGAAGTATGAAACCCTTTCTCTCGCAGTTTCTGAAGCAGGGGGGTATAAAGAGTACGTCATTTCCCTAACTGGGAAAAATGTTCATCGCCATCTCCAATACGAAGCAGGGACGCATCGCGTTCAACGAGTTCCTGTTACCGAAACACAAGGGCGGGTGCATACCTCGGCAATCACTGTAGCTGTTTTAATGGAGCCTACTGAAGAAGAAAAGATTGTGATCGATGAGAGTGAGCTCAAAATCGATACATACCGCGCTTCAGGAGCTGGTGGACAACACGTCAATACAACCGATTCTGCTGTTCGGATTACGCACATACCTTCAGGTGTTGTTGTTTATTGTCAAGAAGAGCGCTCACAGCATAAAAATAAAGAAAAAGCCCTTCGGGTTCTTGTGGCCAAGCTTGCTGAAGAACAGCGGCGCAAGCTGCACGAGGAACGGGCTTCGCTTCGCTTAAGCCAAGTTGGTACAGGCGATCGCTCGGGGAGAATTCGTACCTATAACTATTCACAAAATCGCGTGACCGATCATCGCATTAATCTTACCCTTTATAAGCTAGATCAAATCATGGAAGGGGACTTATCCGAGATAACAGAGGCTCTCATCGGTCATTTCTATCAGGAAAAGCTTCATGCGTAATATTCGCGAGCTTGTTAAGCTTTCCACGGACTTTCTAGAAAAGAAAGGAGTTTCCCATGCACGGCGCGTTGCTGAAGAGCTTCTTGCAGCTCTTTTGAATCAGAAACGATTAGAACTCTACTTTGATTATGATGCACCCGTTGAAGAAAATGAGGTTGCGAAATACCGCGAGTGGATCAAACGAAAAGGGGGCAAAGAGCCTCTGGCATATATTCTAGGAGAAGTGGAGTTTTTAGGTCTTAATCTTAAAGTGACTTCAGAAACCCTTATTCCGAGACAGGAAACAGAAATTCTTGCCGATCAAGTGGTGAGATCTCTTCCCAAGGATGCTTGCATTGTTTGGGATCTCTGTACGGGGAGTGGGTGTCTTGGGCTTGCGATTAAGAGCAAGCGCGAGGACTGCTCGGTCACCCTCTCAGACATTTCTACAAACGCTCTCTC
This sequence comes from Simkaniaceae bacterium, assembly GCA_018399055.1. GTDB lineage: Bacteria > Chlamydiota > Chlamydiia > Chlamydiales > Simkaniaceae > Neptunichlamydia. The sequence continues at coordinate 854,189 of CP073762.1, forward strand.
TGTGGCAAGGGAAAACGCGCTTTTAAACGAGCTTGCTGTTGAAATTATTGAGGGAGACTTACTAGTCCCTTTTAAAGGAAAGAAGTGTGATATTTTAGTCTGCAACCCTCCTTATATCACTCAAGACGAATATGAGGGATTAGAAGATGAAGTGCGTCTCCATGAGCCCAAACAAGCCTTAGTGGGCGGAACTGATTTCTATGAACGGTTATCGCTGGAGCTTCCTGCCTACCTTAACCCAGGCGCAAAACTCTTCTTTGAAATAGGGACGGGGCAAGGGGATGCTCTTCATGCCCTATTTAACCAAAGTCATTGGAAACAAAAGCGGTGTGAAAAAGATTGGGCCGGTCATGACCGTTTCTTTTTCCTTGAATATCACCCAAAAACAGAGTAAAATACAAACTTTTACGGAGAGCTTTAATGTTTGGTGGTATCACAGAAAAATTTCAAAATGTTTTTTCGGCCTTAGCTTCAAAGAAAAAGTTAACGGACGAGAACATTTCTGATGCGGTAAGAGAGGTCCGTATGGCTCTCCTCGACGCCGATGTGAACTACACCGTTGCAAAAAACTTCATCAAGCGCGTTAAAGAAAAAGCGCTGGGAGAAGAGGTTCTCAAATCTGTCGATGCTGGCGATCTCTTTACCAAAATTATCCATGATGAGCTAAAAGCTCTGATGGGAGAAGATGAGGCAAAACTCGATATTGGGCGCTGCCCATCCGTCATCTTAATGTGTGGGCTTCAAGGGTCTGGTAAGACCACTCAGTCTGCAAAACTTGCGCTCTACCTCAAGAAACAGAATAAGAAAGTCCTTATCGCCGCTTGCGACTTGCAACGTCCTGCTGCTATCGACCAGTTAGAAACACTTGGCGCTCAAGTTGAAGTTCCCGTTTATGCCGATCGAGATCAAAAAAATGCTGTTAAGGTTGCTAAAGGTGCCTTAGAACGGGCTAAAAAAGAAGCGTTTGATGTCCTTATTGTCGATACCGCTGGACGTCTTCACATTGATGAAGAGCTCATGAAGGAGCTAGAAAAGATAAAGAGAGAGGTCTCTCCCCATGAAATCCTCTTTATTGCCAACGCGGCAACAGGACAAGATGCGGTCAAGACAGCTGCTGATTTTGACAGTCGCATTGCGATCACGGGAACAATCCTCACCATGCTTGATGGGAATACCCGCGCTGGGGCTGCTATCTCTATTCGTGAAGTGACAGGCAAACCGCTCAAGTTTGAGGGGATTGGGGAGAAAGTGACCGATCTCCAGCTTTTTAACCCGCAATCAATGGCTGATCGAATCCTCGGAATGGGGGATGTCATTAACCTTGTGAAGAAAGCTCAAGAGCATCTCAACGAGGAAGAAGCTCTAAAGATGGAAAAGAAGCTTCGCAAAGCGACCTTTACCTTCGATGACTTCCTTAAGCAGATGCGCTCCATTAAGAAAATGGGATCTCTAAAAGGTCTTCTTTCTATGGTTCCCGGGTTCAATAAGATGGGTGGGGACTTTGATATGTCCGATAAGGAACTCTCGAAAATCGAAGCCATTATCCTCTCTATGACTTTCAATGAGCGTTTTGGCCTAGATGAGCTTCTTCCCCCTCGCCGTCGCCGAATCGCAAGTGGAAGTGGCACCTCTATTGACGACGTTAACCGGATGATCAAGAGCTTTAAACGAATCAAGCAGATGATGAAAAAGATGCCTGGCATGAAGAAGAAGTTCATGAATGATCCACAGATGAAAGATCAACTCAGCGCTCTAAAAGGGCAATCCTCATCTCTTTTTCTTAAGTAAGCTTACCTAAAAAGTTCTGCCATTCTTTTAGAACTTCTGGAAGCTTTCTATTTTCCTTGACTCTTTGACATATAAATATTTTAGAGAACATGTCGTGACTAAAGTTAAAGATTGTGACTGGAAATTCTTCAGGAAGAGATAAATAAAGGTCTTTCCAAGATGTGAAATTGCGGCCTTCAGCAAATCGAATCCTATCCAATAGAGCATCTTTTAAACTTTGTTTCCACACAATCCTGTCACTGACTGTCAGTGCTTTTGGACCTTTAGAGCGGATTAATATACAAAGACAAATGAAGCTGAAGCAAAACGCGTATAGTGGAACCTTCGCGAGTAGGGGAAGAGAGGGAGTATAATTCTTAGGACCTAGTACCGACCGAGAAAGAAGTCCAATAGAAGATCCCAACAAGAGCAATAAAGGGTAATGCGCTGATTTTTGAAATAAGGCTAGGGCATCATCGAGTGATTCCTTCGTTTGCAATGAGTGCACTAGGCTTTCGATTAAAGATGCTGCTAAGAGACTTTCTCTGAATTAAGCCAAACATGAAATCCTCCTCACGACCAATCGGCTCATCGCTAGATAGATCATTGATAAACCGCTACTTGTGATTAACTCGTAGTCTTTACTTAAACGACGACATTTCCCCAGCCAAGCAAATGTTCTTTCAACGATCCATCTCTTGGCTTCTACTTGAAATAACTTGCAATCTCTCCTTTTCACGATTTCCAAATCCACTCCCTCTTCCCTCAGCTCCTGCTGAAATTCAACTCCATGATATCCATAATCTGCCCATACCTTTTTGGGCATCTGCCAGCTTGTTTGCTCAGATACAACAACACCCTCAATCCATCTCGATCACCGCAGTTTCCTACGCTAACTGCTGCAGAGATTAGGAGTCCAAGGTGATCAACCAATATGTGTCTTTTCCTACCCTTAATTTTCTTGCCTCCATCAAACCCGCAGAGCCCTTTTTTCTGTTGTTTTCACACTCTGACTGTCAACTATCCCTACTGACGGGTCCTCATTCTTTCCCATTAAAACTCTCAAGCGCCGGCTTAGGGCGGTATTGATCTGCTCAAACACCCCCCTGTCTCGCCACCGTAAAAACTGTGAATAGACTGTTTTCCAAGGGGGAAAATCATGAGGGAGATCACTCCACTGACAACCTGTTCTCAGTACATAGAGAATAGCATTAAGTTTTTCTCTTCTAGATAGTGTCGTCAAGAGATTTTGCACCATAGAACCAAGCAACGAATGTGAATAGCAGCCAAAAAAGATGTCGAATTTTTGGCATATCGGGTTGCGATTCCTCTCCATCGCTTTAGATGTAGAAAGGCATTTTCAACTAAGTGGCGCAATTTGTATAGGTGCTTGTCATATTTCCTTTGGAATTTTCTGTTTTTCTTGGAGGGATAACCGCTTTCATTCCTTGCTTTTCTGCTTGCTTAACAATAACATCGCTATCATACCCGCGATCAGCAAATAAATATTCAGCGGTCAGACCCTCTATCAAAACGCCTGCTTGCGTGCAATCTGCTGTGGTACCTTGCGTAATAGCAACTCTGATCGGCATACCATGCGCATCCACGGCCAAATGTAATTTGGTATTAAGCCCCCTTTGTGCGACTCATTTCCTGATTTCCACCTCTTGCACCTGCTGCATGTGGGTGAACTTTGATATGACTGGCGTCAATCATCAGCCACTCATAGTCTGGTTCATCGACTGTTTTTTCAAGCAACAATTCCCATATGCCTCTATCTCGCCAACGACAAAAACGGCGGTGAGTGTTTTTCCAATCTCCATAATCAGGGGGTAAATCTCTCCAAGGGGACCCTGTACGTAAAATCCAGAAAACTGCATTAATAAATTGTCGATTATCTCGAGCAACTGACCCCCAACCTCCATGACGGCCAGGTAAGTGTGGTTCCAGTAACTTCCAAACTTTATCCGTTATATCGTGGCGGCGATGCGCAGAAATAGTCATAGCAAATTCTCCTTGCAGATGAAATAATTTGCTGAAGTATATCACTATTTAAATTTCTTGACGACACTATCTAGAGTATTTACCCCTGCAACCGGCCCCTCTGTATATGCCTTTGGAGATCAAAGGCTCTATTTCGACCCATTCTTTATCGGTAAGGTCTCCAGGATAACTTTTTCGCACCATCTTTTCCTCCTATGCTTCATAGGGGGAAAGTATACTTAAATATTTAATTCAGAGAAAGTCTCTAAGCCGGCGCTTGAGAGTTTTAATGGGAAAGAATGAGGACCCGTCAGTAGGGATAGTTGACAGTCAGAGTGTGAAAACAACAGAAAAAAAGGGCTCTGCGGGTTTGATGGAGGCAAGAAAATTAAGGGTAGGAAAAGACACATATTGGTTGATCACCTTGGACTCCTAATCTCTGCAGCAGTTAGCGTAGGAAACTGCGGTGATCGAGATGGATTGAGGGTGTTGTTGTATCTGAGCAAACAAGCTGGCAGATGCCCAAAAAGGTATGGGCAGATTATGGATATCATGGAGTTGAATTTCAGCAGGAGCTGAGGGAAGAGGGAGTGGATTTGGAAATCGTGAAAAGGAGAGATTGCAAGTTATTTCAAGTAGAAGCCAAGAGATGGATCGTTGAAAGAACATTTGCTTGGCTGGGGAAATGTCGTCGTTTAAGTAAAGACTACGAGTTAATCACAAGTAGCGGTTTATCAATGATCTATCTAGCGATGAGCCGATTGGTCGTGAGGAGGATTTCATGTTTGGCTTAATTCAGAGAAAGTCTCTTATGGGTCTTTAATCCGGTCTGCAGATATAAGCGTAAAACGCTATTAACATTAAACTTTGATACACTAACTGGATGAAGAAAGTCATTTATTCTATCCAGTCCAACGGTGGTTTTTTTGCTTGAGTCGATTAATATTGCCATCAGATTTCATCCTGTATAAATCGATTTTTTTGTTCCATGTTTTTTCAGAAATTGAACGAATATTTTGATAAAATTAGAAATTGGAAGGGCTGTGAAGGTTTTTAATACCATTTTTTTCGGGCATGGTTTATGATGGATAGTCTTACAATTTGTGAATTGGAGTTTACATAGATGGCACTAAAGATTCGCCTAAGACAACAGGGCCGAACCAATAAATTGACTTACCGCCTGGTTGTTGCAGATTCTCGTTCCCCGAGAGATGGGAAATACGTTGAAAACCTTGGGCATTATGATCCTCATCATGAAGAGGGGAAAGATGCTGTGGTTAAAGAAGATCGCATCCAGTTTTGGGTTGACAATGGAGCTGAGCTGAGTGAAAAAGCACATGCTTTAATTGCTCGAAAGGCCCCTGGAGTGATCAAGAGTATTCGTGATCGAGAGCTTGCAAAAGTGAAAAAGCGTAGCGAGAAGCGCAAAGCGAAAAAGAAGTAGTTTTTCGATGCGCTACGATATCTTGTCTCTCTTTCCGGAGTATTTTGAGGGTCCCTTTGATGTTAGTATGATCAAAAGAGGACGGGAAAAAGGGCTGCTGGAGATTAATCTTGTGAATATGAGGGATTTTTCTTCAGGAAGATATCAGCAGATCGATGATCGTCCGTATGGCGGAGGGCCAGGAATGGTCCTAATGGCAGAACCTGTCATAAAAGCTGTGCGAAGTGTTAAGAAAGAAAATTCCCATGTGGTCTATCTGACTCCTCAGGGAACTCCTCTCACCGCTAAACGATGTGGGGAACTGGCCAAAAAACCACATTTAATTGTTGTATGTGGTCACTATGAGGGGATTGACGAGCGCGCAATTGAGAGCGAAGTCGATGAAGAGATTAGCATTGGGGATTATGTGCTTACGAGTGGCGCTCCTGCTGCCATTGTTTTGGTCGATAGTGTTTCCCGTTTTATCCCGGGAGTGATTGGAAACGAGGAGGCGGCGCAGCAAGACTCTTTTGAAAATGGGATATTTGATTGTCCGGTTTATACGCGGCCTCCTATTTTTGAAGGGAAAGAGGTTCCTGAGGTTTTAAAAAACGGGAATCATGCTGAGATTAAGGCTTGGCGAGAAGCGCAAGCACAAGAGAAAACAGAGCGGGTTCGGCCCGACCTAGAAACTAGAATATCTAATTAGGAGAAATGAATCATGAGCCGCGATGCGCTATTTGAGGAAATTGAAACCAGTCAACTTAAGGCGGACATCCCCCATTTTAATGTCGGCGACACGATCAAAGTTCACATCCGCATTATCGAAGGGGAAAAAGAAAGAATTCAGGTCTTTACTGGAACTGTAATTGCTCGAAAAGGCTCGGGTATTTCTGAAACTTTTTCGATGTACCGAGTGGCTTACGGCGCTGGAATGGAGAGGGTATTTCCACTACATAGCCCCCGAATTGCCCAAATCGAAGTTGTTCGATTAGGAAAAGTGAGACGAGCAAAACTTTATTATCTCCGAGGAACTGCTGGAAAAGCAGCGAAGGTTAAGGAGAAAATTGGACGGAAAAAGGACAAAAAAGGTCCAGCTCTTGTAGATGATCCTGCACCTCCAAAGGCTGAGGCTCCTAAAGAGGACAAAAAGCCAGAGATTCCATCAAAAGCTCAAGAGAAAAAACCTGAAGACGAAACTCCTAAATCGGAGTAGGGTTGAACGATCAAAACTTTTTTGAAGAGAGCGCCTATAATGCTGGGCGCCGGCTAATTGCAGGTGTAGATGAAGCAGGGAGGGGCCCTCTTGCCGGTCCTGTTGTTGCTGCCGCTTGTATCCTCCCTAGAGGACTTCAAATTGAAGGGATTGATGACAGCAAAAAACTTACTCCCGAGAAGCGGGAGGAGCTCTATCATGTGCTCATCAACCATCCTGACATCCATTATGGCATTGGTATTCTTGAAAGCACGGTGATCGATAAGATCAATATCTTGCAAGCGGCGCTAAGGGCTATGGCCCTAGCTGTGGGCGAGCTTGAAGTTGAGCCCGATTATCTCCTCATTGATGGCAACCACCTTCCTCCGACACATATCGCTGCAAAGGCGGTGATTAAGGGGGATAGTCGTTCACTAAGTGTTGGAGCCGCTTCAATCATTGCTAAGCACTATCGGGATATTTTGATGAAGCAGTTCCATGAAAAGTATCCTCACTACGGATTTGATCGCCACAAAGGATATGGAACGAAGGGGCATGTAGAAGCCCTTAGAGCTTATGGCCCTTGTCCGATTCATCGAACTTCTTTTGAGCCGGTGCGCTCCTTGACTTGCGGGGATGAATCAGTTATAAAAAACTCAGGGACAAAATAGGATTTTCTCTATGGCACGTAGTATGACAGCCTATGGACGGTCTCACCTTAAAACGGGAGTGGGACAATTTATCATTGAAATTCACTCGGTGAATCGAAAAAGCTTAGATATCCACTCGAATATCCCAAAAGAACTCCTTTCTTTGGATATGGGCCTTAGAAAGCGTTTGGCCGAAGAAGTAAAGAGAGGCAATGTTACGATCCGAATTACGAAGGATAGTGGCCAGGGCTCCTCTTCTGAGGTTCCAAGTCTAGGGGCGATGAAGGAGATCCATAAGGAATGGATGGAGTGCGCGTTGGGGCTCGGCTATAAAAAGGAAGAAGCCATTCCTTTTTCCTCATTGATGCAATTTGTAATGACCTCTTCTCCTACAGTCCAAAAAATTGATAAGACTTTTGAAAGTGAGCTGATGCAAGGGTTTGATGAAGCGATGGCAGCTTTCATTGCGATGAAGGAAACAGAGGGGAATGCTCTAAAAGAAGACATTCTTCCGCGTCTTTGCAAGATTGCAGAGAACATCGACAGGGTGGAAAAACTTACAGGGGAAGCTCCAAAGCGTTTTCATGAGCGGTTGGCGAAAAAACTTGAAGAGATCAAGCTAAGCCACGAAGCGGATGAGGATCGTTTGACTCGAGAGCTTGTCATTTTTGCGGATAAGGTCGATGTTACTGAAGAAATCACACGCCTTGCCTCACATGTCAAACAGTTCCGCGATATCTTAAGTGAAGATAAGCGGAGGGTAGGACGAGAGCTAGACTTTCTCACACAGGAGATGAATCGTGAGGTGAATACCATTGCAGCAAAATCGCAAGAGCTTGGAATTACACAGTTAATTCTGTCGGTAAAAAGTGAACTCGAAAAAATTCGAGAGCAACTGCAGAACATTGAATGAAGAAGAAAGGTGAATTAATCATTGTAAGTGCTCCGGCAGGAACAGGAAAGACGACCCTTGTGCATATGCTGAAGGGAGAATACCCTGAAGAAGTGGTTCAAAGCATTTCGTGCACGACTCGAAAACCTCGCCCAGATGAGATTGATGGGAAGGATTATGTCTTTCTGACTGATAAGGCGTTTGAAGAGCGAATAAAACGGGGAGAGTTTTTAGAGTATGCGACGGTATTCGGATACCAGTATGGAACTTCAAAAGAACTTGTTGAAGCGCAGCGCGTGGATGGCAGGCATGTTGTTTTGGTGATTGATACCCAAGGAGCGATGGAGCTGAAGAAAAAGATTAAGGCTCTTTACATTTTTATTGCACCTCCCTCGATGAAAATCCTTGAAGAGCGACTTAAAAATCGCAAAACTGAATCGCCTGAGACCCTCAAAAAACGGTTGAAATGGGCCCAATATGAGATGGAGCAGGCAAAATATTATGATTATACAATCGTTAATGACGATTTAGAGACTGCCTATGAGGCGTTAAAGAGTATTATAGTAGCCAAGAATTACGAAGGAGGAAATCATGGCACAAGATGAACTAACAAAAGAAAGTTATACAAGCCTATTCTCGGATAATTTTCAGTTAACACACTACGCGATCGGTGTGGCGCAAAAGCAAATTCAAAGTGGAAATGAAGATCTTAACGTAACACAGATGCTCAAAGAGATCCGCAAAAACCCACCGAAACGAGAAGAAGTGAAAGAAGAACAAGAGTGAATAAAGTTCTGATAACAGCAGCGCTTCCTTATGCAAATGGGCCACTGCATTTTGGTCATATTGCTGGGGCATATTTGCCCGCGGATTGCTATGCTCGTTTTCAGAGGCTTTTAGGACACGATGTTCTTTATATCTGTGGTTCTGATGAACATGGAGTGGCGATCACCTTGAGCGCTGAAGTGGCCAAGCGAACCCCAAAAGAGCATGTTGACCACTTCCACCTGGTCCTTTCTGACTTTTTCAAGCAGATGAACATTGGTTTTGATCACTACTCACGGACTACATGGAAAGGGCACGTAGAACCTACTCAAACCTATTTCAAGCAGCTCTATAAAAATGGATATATCGAAGAGAAAGTGACCGACCAGCTCTACTCCGAAAAGGATAAGCGATTTCTAGCGGATCGGTATGTTCAGGGAACATGTCCTAAATGTGGTTTCGAAGAAGCGAGGGGAGATGAATGTCCTAAATGTGCTTCCAGTTATGAGGCGACTGATCTCAAGAACCCTCGTTCAAAACTTACTGACGCTCCACTCATCCTAAAGCCGACAAAGCACTGGTTTCTCCGGTTTGATCTGTTTAAAGATGAGCTTTCGAAGTGGATCAAGAAAAAACATTGGAAATCCAATGTGATGAATTTTGCCCAGAACTATATCGATGATTTGAAACCTCGGGCGATTACCCGTGACTCAGATTGGGGGATTCCTGTTCCCCTCGAAGGGGCTGAAGGGAAAGTTCTTTACGTTTGGTTTGACGCGCCCATTGGGTATATTTCAGCAACAAAAGAGTGGGCTGAGAAGAAAGGGGAACCTGAAGCGTGGAAGCAATACTGGTGCGATGAAAAGACAAAACTGGTCAATTTTATCGGAAAGGATAACATCCCATTTCATGCGATCTTTTTTCCAGCGATGACCATGGGGCAAGATGAACCCTACAAAATTGTAGACGAGCTTCCTGCAAATGAGTTTTATAATCTCGAGGGGAAGCAATTTAGTAAATCGGCAGGATGGTATATCGACTTAGAGGAATTTTTTAAACACTTTTCTGCTGACCAGATTCGGTATACTATCGCTGCAAATGCTCCTGAAACACAAGATAGCGAGTTTTCCTGGAAGGATTTTCAGATGCGCTGCAATAGCGAACTCTTAGGGAAATATGGGAACCTCGTGAACCGCGTCCTTGTTTTTACTCAAAGCAAGTGCGACGGTGTAATGCCCCCTTTCGGAAACTTGAAGCATGATGATGAACGGTTCCTTGAAAAAGTTGAAGAGCTCTCGAAAACGATCCATCAGGCTTATGATCACTATCATTTGCGAAAAGCGACTCAGCTTATTATGGAACTTGCACAAGAAGGGAACATTTACTTCGACCATAAAAAGCCTTGGAAGGATAGTGAAGATGGTCGGAATACGACGATTGCTTGCTGTTTGCTTGCTCTGAATACACTGGCTCTTGTCTCATTTCCGATCATTCCTGAAACTGCTGAAAAGCTTTGGCATCTTCTGGGCAATGAAGAGCTATTAAAAGATCAAACCTGGAATGGCGTTTTAGAGACAGGTGTTCCACCGCATCGCACCTTCCCGAAGCCGGAAGTGCTCTTTTCCAAAGTAGAGGATGCCGTGATTGAAAAACAGCTTGAAGACCTAAAAAATGCTCTAAAGCCTGCTGGAGATTTGAAAGATTCGATCACCTTTGATGCTTTTCAGAAGCTCGATATTCGAGTAGCTCAGATCCTTTCTGTAAGTGAGATCCCAAAGAGCGATAAGCTCTATAAGATTGAGCTAGATGTTGGATTTGAACGTCGGACAGTTGTCTCGGGGATCCGGAAGCAGTATCCTGACCCAGAGGTGCTGATAGGGAAAAAGGTCGCCCTTGTGGCGAATCTAAAACCGGCAAAACTCATGGGAGTGGAGAGCCAAGGGATGATCCTGGCAGCGGGAGAGTCTAAATCTCTGGAAGTGTTGGAGATACAAGGGGCTCCTTTAGGGAGCCCAGTAGCTTAAATTCCCATAAATCCTTTAAAGGATCTCATGGCACGCTGAAGACGAGTCTTGCGTTTGAATTTACGTAAAACTTTGTTAATTAGCTTCTTAGATTTCTTTTTCATGGGTCTGCTCCTGATTTCTCATGAAATTCGTAATAAACCTACCGGTCCTACCTAGATTCTAGCAATTATTTAATTTAATTGCAAGGATTTGAATCAACAGTCCCACTGCAAAGTAAAAACAATAAATTTGGTTAACTCACTGGGGTTCAATGATATTTTTCTTGAGAATAAAGGAGTTTGTCCAATTTTGCTTCGATATGAGATTTCGGTAAATAAATGATACCGCTAAGGAGTCTGAGGTTAGTCAAGAAATTCAGAACTAACACCTACGTCCTTTCTCTTATAATCTATTAAAAACAAAACGCTTGCGTATTATCTTTAAATTTAAAAATAGTATTTATTATTTGTTTTTTAAATTAATTGTATGTTATAATTGTTTTTATAAAGGGCAATTATTTAAAGGGGGTAGTTATTATGACTCACGCAGTTGATTCAACAAACAGCACTTGGAATGATACTTATAAGGATGTGACTACAAGTCGTCCATGGAGGCATACAGCAGGGAGAATCTCATGCCTTGCTCGTATTCCAATTTATCTTATTGGAATGGGTCTCCAAACAGCTAAAATCGCCGTCAAAGCAGTCTTTTCACCACTTTTTTCACTTATAGCATGGGCCTCAGGTACTGCTAAGCTCGATAGCTGGACGTTTAGTGGTGTTGGAAGAGATTGTCTCATTTGGGTAAAGCTATTAGATAAAATCGGAAGCTCCTCTATCGGGGTACTATGTGCTCCGCCTAAACAATATTACTCATTCTATCAAGCCGTAAAGGGAACCGGAAAATTTGTCATTTTGGGAGCGTATCATAATCCGCTTGTATCTGAATTGAATAAGCATGCACCTCCTTGCAGCCTCATTGCACAGATGGTATTTGAGCATCGTCCGCAATATTCAAAAATGGTTTTTGAAGGTAGGGATATTTGTTCATGTAATACCCTTACTGCGGGATTAAGAAATACAATTAAGGCTGGATAAATAGGGCATCTGCGTTAATCAGTTCTTTTCGCACATTTCTTTAGCAAAGGAGTCTTCGAGAAAATACTGAAGGCCTGTGTAACGGGTCTTCACGTTATCGGTCTTGACTGCGATAGCCAAGGCCTTTTTTGTACCTAGAAGGATGACAAGCTTTTTACCGCGGGTGATCCCTGTGTAGAGAAGATTACGGAAAAGGAGCTTGAAGTGTGAGGTGTGAACAGGAATAATGACGCAAGGGCACTCACTTCCTTGATATTTGTGGATCGAGACGGCGTAGGCAAGCATAAGCTCATCGATATCGCAGAAGTCGTATTGTACATCTTTTCCTTCGAAGGTCACTGTGAGTTCTTGTTCTTCCATGTTGATTGCTGTAATGCGACCGACGTCGCCGTTATAGACTTTTTTATCGTAGTTGTTCCGTATTTGCATCACCTTGTCGTGGATGTTAAAGTGGCGACCCATTCGAACAAGGTGCAGGGATTGGGGATTCAGTCTTTGTTGAAGCGCATGGTTAAGATTGTCCGTTCCAATGATCCCTTTTTTCATTGGGGAGAGGACCTGAATATCATCGATAGGATTGAAGGGGAACTTTTCGGGGATATGATGTTCGATGAGCTGGATGATTTTTCCAAGGATTTCATCAGGAGATTCGACATTAAAAAAGACAAAATCGCTCCCTTGTTCATGCTCAGTTTCAGGAAAGTAGCCTGCATTGATTCTATGAGCATTGGCAACGATGCGAGATCCTTTTCCTTGACGAAAGATCCACTTGAGGCGAGTGACAGGGAGAGTTTCAGAGTAGATCATATCTTTAAGGACATTCCCTGCTCCAACACTTGGGAGTTGGTCGATGTCGCCAATAAAGATGAGGCGCGTTTCATCCGGAATTGCTTTCAGAAGGCTATACATCAAGAGAGTGTCGATCATGCTTGCTTCATCGATGATGATGAGGCGAGAGGTAAGGGGATTATCGCGATTTCTTTTGAAGCCTCCTCCATTGAAGTCAAATTCTAGAAGGCTATGAATCGTAAATGCTTTTCTGCCTGTGATTTCACTCATCCGTTTTGCGGCGCGTCCGGTGGGTGCAGCGAGGGTGATTTTGTCAGTCACTTTGGAAGTAATTGAAAGGATGGCTCGGGTGATCGTACTCTTTCCTGTCCCCGGTCCTCCTGTAACGATATGGATTTTTTCCTCGAGACTTCTTTCAATCGCCAGTTTTTGTTCTTTAGCAAAGCGGATCCGGTGCGTCTCTTGTGCCCAGTCGACTGCTTTGTCAAGCGTAACTGTGCGGATTTTGCAAGGGGCTTCGTAGATTCTTTGGAGTTCTCGGGCGACACCCCACTCTGCATTATAGAGAGGGCGAATCCAGATGTGAGGTTTACCATCCAAGGTATCTTCCATGATATGACCTTCCATCTCAAGAGCACCGATCTGTTCAGAGATAAGTGCTCCATCGACTTCGAGAATCTTTTCGGCTGCGGGGATGAAGGCTTCTTTTAAGTAGCAGACGTTTCCGTCGTTGCTCAGCTCCCAAAGGACGTGTTCAATACCTGCTTTAATCCGAAGAGGGGAGTCTTGGGCAATGCCGAGGTTTTGGGCGAGCTCATCCGCTGTTTTAAAACCAACACCATAGATTTCTTTCGCAAGAACGTAAGGATTTTCCTTTACCTTCTCGATACTCTCTTCGCCATATTTCTTGAAAATCTTTTGCGCAAAAGAGGGGCGGACTTGGTGGGTCTGCAAAAAGATCATAACATTGCGGATGGACTTTTGTTCGCTCCAACAGTCCTCAATTTTTTCGATTCTCTTGGCCCCGATTCCAGGGACTTCGATGAGTCGATGAGGATGTTTATCGATGATTTCAAGGGTTTTGACCCCAAAGATTTCAACAATACGTTTGGCATAAACGGGGCCAACCCCTTTGACCATTCCTGACTCTAAATATTTCTGAATTCCCAGGACATCAACGGGGGCTGTTAGCTCGAAGTTTTGTACTTCAAATTGCCTTCCATGGCGGGCATGATGTTTCCAAACACCGCGGCAGTGAAGTGTTTCTCCAGGGCTGATCCCTGGCATCGAACCGACGACAGTGATTAGATCGCTTTGCTTGGGCGTCTTAAGTCGTGCCACGGTGAAGCCTGTTTCTTCACTTGCAAAAACGAGGGTTTCGATATATCCGCTGAGCTGGTCCATAGCCAAACATCTTAACCGAACTGCTTCCGTTTGAATACAAAAATCTTGGGCCTCTTGATCTAAAATATTAAAGAGGTTATGATGACTCTCTCTATTCCGGATTAGCTCAGCGGTAGAGCAGTAGACTGTTAATCTATTGGTCGCTGGTTCGAATCCAGCATCCGGAGAGTAGGCCCGACGAAAGTCGGGCCTTTTTGTTGTCCCCGTGTGCCACTTATCGTTTCCTGAAAAGTGCTGTTATAGAGTATCATGCTTTTTAGGGGAAAATGATGATGGAAGTCCTGAAATGGAGTAAAAAGCATGAACAATACAACTTTAGATATAGAAAAAGTTAATTTATTTAGTGAAATTAAAGAAGACGTAGAAAATTACTTTTGTAATAACAAAATCCTTCGATTCGGAAACTATAAGATTTATATAAAGTCTATTTTGTTTATAGCTGTTTCAGCAATCTCTTATTTAACAATTCTTTTTTTTACAGTTCCTTTATGGATTTTAGCATGTCTTTATATTCTTTTGGGGACGGTGTTTGCTGGAATAGGTTTTAATATAATGCATGATGGCGGTCATGGGAGCTATTCTAGAAAAAATTGGTTAAATAGAATAGCAGGATATTCACTCAACCTATTGGGTGGTAACATATTTCTTTGGAAAACCAAACACAATCACAATCATCATAATTATACAAATATTAAAGGTATGGATGATGATATAGATATCGAACCATGGGTAAGGACTCATTTAAGCCAACCAAAACATTGGTACCATCGTTATCAGCATATTTATGCTTTAGGGCTATATGGATTAACACATTTTAACTGGGTGTTTATTAGTGATTTCAAAAGCTATTTTGCAAAAAAAATTGGAAGCACTAACTTGCCTAAAATGAACCTGAAAGAGCATTTTATCTTTTGGATAAGTAAAGCTATATTTTTTACCCTTTTACTTATTATTCCTATTGCCTTGATTGGTTTCTGGAAGGCTATAATGGGATTTGCTATAATGTCATTTGTTTGCGGTATTATTTTAGGCACAATTTTTCAATTAGCCCATTTGATAGAAGACGCTGAATTCCCTATGCTCTTGGAAAATTCTAATAAAACCGAAAAAAGCTGGGTTTTACATCAAATTGCTACTACAGCTAATTTCGCCACAAAAAATAAATTCGTCTACTGGTTCACTGGGGGATTAAACTTTCAAGTGGTGCATCATCTCTTTCCTAGGGTTAGCCACATTCATTATCGAGAAATCAATAAACTAATCAGACAGACATGTTCCAAATATAAGATAAAATATATCGAGTATTCAGGTTTTTTCACTGGTTTGCGTTCACATATTTTGTTCTTAAAACGTTTGGGAGCGCATTGATATTTCAATGCAAGAGGTGATTTGTAATACTCTAATTAAAAATCAGAAAGGTGTTAGTTTTTGGCTTATGACTAACTCTTAATTTATGTGCTCTAGCTAGTGAGCAGGAAAAATGCCCGGCAGAAACCGAGCATTTTTTTGTTACTTCCAGAATAAGAAATTCCTACGTATCTTTGAGCCGCTCTATAGCGGAAGCGAGAATTTTATTTAACAATTCTGAATAGTTTATTCCAGCATAATCAGCCATATAATTTAACTTGCCATCCCAGCACCAACCTGGATTAGGGTTAACTTCTAACAACTTAATTGTTCCACAGGAATCCTTTCTGAAGTCAAAACGTGCGTAATCTCTGCAACCTAGATGTTCAAATAATTGGATCGAGTGATCAGTAAGGGCACGATACTCTTCTTCCTTTAGTTGAGCGGGTTTATAGCGAATTTGATTCCAGTATTCTGAATCTGGAATCCACTTAGACTCATAAGAAAGTAGGTGTGGAAGACCCTTAGCAAGGTGGGTATAGTCAACTTCTAGTATTGGGAGGATTTCAAAGTTTGAAGGATTACCAATAATTCCTACGCTATACTCGTCTCCGGAAAGAAATTCCTGAATTAAAATTGGGATATTTGGAAGCAAGCTTTTTAACCAGTCATAATAGTTCACAAGTTGCTCAGCATCGTTAACAACAGCATGCTGCGTTATTCCAATGGAACTGTCTCCAGAAGAGGGTTTTAGAATAACTGGAAAGCTATTGGGAATAGCAGCCGATGAATTACTTGGGTCAATCCAGATTTCATCTGGTACCGGTATTTCAAGGGATTGTGCGATGGCTCGTGTCAGGGATTTATCGTAGCATATTGCAAGACATCCGGGCCCTGCTCCTGTATAAGGAATATTGAGCATTTCTAAAAGAGCGCAAATATGTAACTCTTGCGTAGCTCGATTATTAAATCCTTCATCACAAAGGTTAAAAACTAAAGAAGGAGGGGATTTGAGAAAAAATTTGATTAAATTCGCGTGATTATCAAAATAGGTAAAGTCAAAACCAGGTAGCTTGCTCAAGGATTCTTTCAGTTTTTCTGTAGTCTTAAGGTCTTCAGAATTGAATTTACCATCTTTTTTAACAATATCTGGGAGGGAAGGGTCTCCCAGTAATACAGTGCAGACAATCGCATCTTTGGATTTAACTTTAGTATTAGAGATTTTGTTGGGTGCTGATGCTTTAAGAGTCATCCTTTGGGCCATCATTCCTAAATCCTGTCCCCTGGTAGAAAGTGATTTTAAGGTGTCTTGGAATTCTATATTTTCAAACCCTGCTCGTTCTAGCAGCTCTTCCAGCTCGGGATAAGAAAATAGCCTTTCGGCATAAAATTGGTCTGCAATAACTCCTTTTTCAACTTCGATCACAACTTCTCTGCAGATTAGACGCTTTCTATCTTGAGACAAGTGCCGTTCTCGGCAAACTAGCAATGATTGGTCGATCCATTCCCAACTTCGCGGTTGATAATTTTCCTTAACCCATTCGCCGTTAGTAAGATCTAAATAAATCGTCCCCTTTGAGGAAAGCACTCTGTTAACCTCTTTCAGGACTTTTAAATCATCATCTTCGTGTTCAAAATAACCAAAAGAATTTCCCATAATAGTTACTAGGTCGATAGAGGAAGAAAGAAGGCGTATTTTTCGGGCATCTCCTTCCGAAAAAGTAGAATTGATAAGTAAGTTCATATTACGAGAGCGTTTTCGTGCTAACCTAATTAAATACCGAGACCGATCAATTCCTAATAAATTACGGTAACCTCTTTTTGCTAGTTCCAAGATATGCCTGCCTTGGCCACAACACAAATCAAGAATTTTTTGTGAGGAATTTACTCCTGTCGCTTGAATAACCTTGTCAATTTCTCTTACGGTGTTTTCATTATTTTCAACGACATCCGCGTCAGTTTTTAAGTATAAAGAATTGAATAAACCACGCCACCACTCTGAAGGCAGGTGTTTTTCAAGGTCTGAAATCGGTCCAAGGCAGCCATTGTTGTGGCTGGATTTTGATAAAAGATTTTTATCTGCACTTTTTCTGGGTAGTGTATTTGGAATTTTAGCCATACAGCGTCTCTATTTTTGTAAAATTGTTTAGTTGAACTTCTCTAAGCGCTTTATTAACAGCATAGTAATTTTCAAAACTATAGAACTCCTATTATTTAGGAAATTTTGCTTAAAGGCTTTGACATTATCTTCCAGACAGGAGAATTGTGCAATGTAAACAATCACATGTGGGATTTGAGTTTATCAAAAAGTTTTATGAACTCTTCTATAGAGCTTTATCTGCTTAGTACTGACAAAATCTTACCGCAAAAAACCATACCGTCACCTCTGTCGACCCTTGTTTTTATTTTCCCTATTTATTAAACTAGCCCGTTTAAAATATGGAAAAAATGATGAAAAAACGACTCTTAGCTTTATATTTAATATTATTAATGGGAACGACTTTTGCTTCTCAAACTGTAATGGTTGATCCGCACTTCTCACCCTATTCGGGATCTGCAAATCTAATGACTGCCCAGGATCTGCTCATCATGGGGGAGGACCGCCTTTTTCCAGGAGGAGGACGGGATTCGACAGCAAAGGTCTGGGGAAGAGCTGCTGAACAGTTTTTTTTCTGGTCACAGATCAATACCATGACGTCGGTTACGCAGCATGAAATTTTTGGACATGGATATCGACTAAGGGAATTGGGTGTGACACCAAAAAAATACACAGTGACTCCATGGGGTGGTGCGACCTACTTCAATGTAAAAAGCTCCTTTAAAGTGGGGGATATGATGGCTGTTGTCGTCGCTGGCCTTGAAGCTGAGGCGATCTTAGCTCGCGATCTTAAAATGGAATGGATGCGCCGAGGGAAGATTGATGGACGACTCGCCATGACATACACTCAAGCGGAGCAGTCTCTTTTCTGGTACACTCTGATCACTCAGCTGGGGAGACTGAATAATGACGAAATTTCCGAAGGAAATGACATTGATGCGTATCTCAAACTGCAAAATGCTTCCTATATCAACGATGATCTAACAATGGGACAACTGACCCGCTGGTCGATTTTCAACTGGCTTGATCCGATGACGTTTTATAGTTACTACGCATTCTTTTACTATATCGCTGAAGGAAAATCGTGGAACTTTCCTATGATTTCATTGGGGGAGAATATTCGATATCTTCCCAATGCAAAAATTGCCTACGCCCCCTATGCTCCAGAAGCTTATCTAGAAAACTATTTTACAATTCATGGAGAGCCTCTTTACTTCTATTTCAAAGGGGGAAAGAGAAGTTTTGGAACGGGAGTTGCTTATGACCACTTTTTTCAAGGAAAAAGAGGAACCGTAGGTTTTCGTTTTGATGGATGGAACCAAGGAGTATTCGTCACTCCAGCGACTATAGAAGAGCTTGATGAGACCGGAGAGGCTTATCGCCCTTCGTTAAATAAACGCAGGTGGGGCGTAGCCCTGTCAGTGACAAGTACGTTAAATTTAAACGGCTCTATTGCCCTATACACCGAGCTTGGTGGAAAAACTTCCGGATATCTTCCTGGTTACGGCTTGGATAAGGAAGTGGTGGGTCGGGTTGGACTCAGGTTTGGCTCCAATTCTCTTCGACAAAAAATCGATCCGCAGGCCAAAATCAATTCAGTCAAATCTAATGGAGAATCCCAATGAGAAAAATAGTTATTTCCTTAGGAATTGGAATGTCAATTCTATTGACCGGATGTGCATCTTATCAAGCAAACTCTCTCTCTGCTCTGAACCCTGAGCATGTGCGGACTTATGAGAATATGGAAGGGATTTCTATTGGTTGTAAGGCTTATACTATTGAAGATTGTTACAGCTACCTTGACCGCAATGTGATTGCGAAAGGATATCAGCCTGTGCAACTCACATTTTACAATCAAAGTGATAAAAGCTATCTCTTTTCGACCAAGGGAGTAAGTCTTATCTGTGCAAGCCCTGAAGAAGTTGCTCGAACCGTTCATACATCAACAGCGGGTCGTGTAACGGGATATACGCTTGGAGGCATTCTTTTTCTCCCTGTTACTTTTCCTCTTTTTATTCCTGCGATTGTTGATGGAATTAAGTCATCAAATGCCAATGGTGCGCTTGATACTGATTTCTCTGTTAAAGCAAAAGACAGTTTTGAAATCAGACCTAACTCATATTCAACGACACTTGTTTTTGTTCCAAAAGCTCATTATGCGCCTATATTTGAGCTTTCTTTGTCTGATCAAAAGACGGGGGAGTCTAAGGTAGTGGCTCTTTCTGCAGCTCAATAGAGTTTGCTCGTGGATCCAATAGGTAATGAGCTAACTCCTTATGAAGTTTTGGACTGTTGCTGATGCAATTTATGAAGAAGGCTCCCTAGTCGAAAGAACCAAAGATGCGGTAAATAAATACTTAGAGGAGCAGGCTGGGGGTAAAATAGTTCTTAAGGAATTAGAAAAAGTTTCTTCACACCCATGGGTGCTAGGGCTATTTTGTATCCAAAAGGGGCACCGAAAAACTCATGTTGTATCGTTCCAAGGGAGTAATAGTGATATTCAGTGGATCGAAAATGTTTCAACATCATCACTCGTAACAAAAATGTGGCTGTCTTCAATGACGAAGACAGTCAAGGTTTGGGAAGAGAAATACATAAAAAAATATGATAAGAAGTATGGAGAACCAAAGTGGGGTGAAGTCGTAGCTTTTACAGGGCACTCAAGAGGAGGGCAGTTTGCCTCAAGATGTTGGAAGAGTAAGAAGCTCTGGAGGATTACGTGGAATGGATACCGCGCTAAGAAAAGCCATTGCCATATAAACCTTGCAACGAATAAAGATCCACTGATTACAAACCCTGTTTTATCTCATCCTGAACGCTATATCAGGGTATGTGATGGAGGGCATAGTCTTCATGATTTCAAGGGAGTGACTAAAGATAAAACTTGGGCCCAGCTGCTCTTAGAGCAAAAGTAGAGGGCTTTCTTTTCGACAAAAAAAAGCGCTCTCGTTACACTCCGAATATATTCTTTGGAGATAATGGATGAAATCGGCCCTCTTTCTTTTAGTACTATTATTCACAGGATGTGCTTCTTACAAAGCTAGCAATCTCTCTGCTTTAGATCCTTACTCTGTACGGAACTATCCAGAGATTGACGGGCTGCATATCGGCTGCAAGGCCTTTACAAAAGAGGATTGTCTAACCTATCTCGGCCGCAATGTGATTGCGAAAGGGTATCAACCGATTCAACTCACCTTTCAAAATACGACCGACAAAACCTACATTTTCTCTTCAAAAGAGATCAGCATTCCCTGCACCAATACTCAAGAAGTGGCCCAGTCAGTCTACACTTCAACTTTGGGAAGAGTTGTGGGCTACAGCCTTCTTGTGTTGCCTGCAATTGTCGATGGTATAAAGTCAATGAAGGCTAACTCTAGCCTCAACGAAGACTTTCATGAAAAAGCCCCTGAGCATTTCATCATTCCTCCAGGTTCGTATAAAAAGACGTTAGTTTTTGTCCCTCGTGCGCACTATCATTCCATTTTTGACCTTTCTCTTCTTGAGCAGGAAACAGGAAAGCACAAAACTGTAGGACTTTCGTTGGTAAAATAGAGGTGGAATATTACCTGTGTCCTAAGTTTTAAGCCAGAGCATGAGAGAGAAGAAAGTTTAGGGTGAATTTACAGATACAATATTGACTACGGTATCTGGGTGCTTTCTTTGAACATAGGCGTTGTATTTCTTCTGAAAAAAGACTAGGTTTTCCATGACTATCTGTGCCCATTTTTCTTGACAATGAAACCCAGCATTGACTGCCTCTAATGCGCGCTCTAGGTGGTTTTTTTCATTATGGTAAATAGCTGCAAGATGCGCTTCTAAGATTTCTCTA
This sequence comes from Simkaniaceae bacterium, assembly GCA_018399055.1. Taxonomy (GTDB): domain Bacteria; phylum Chlamydiota; class Chlamydiia; order Chlamydiales; family Simkaniaceae; genus Neptunichlamydia. Next base: position 875,434 of record CP073762.1, read on the forward strand.
AGCTTTTCACAAACAAGCATATCTATGGAGTTTTGCCTATCAAATGGGGTTGCCCAGGTTCCCATATAGAGCTTTTGAGAATGATGTGGAAATCGACTTTCAAAATCTTCAGCAATAAGAAAGGAATGACCACCTAACTGTTGAAAAAGATAGTTCAGTTCCGGATCATGGTATGCAGCTTTGCAAAGATTAAACCTTCGATCAAACTTTCCTTGCTTGGCCATGAGTTCTAGACGGCAGTCTGTCATTTGCTGAGAATAACATTCAATATATTCAAACTCTCGGACGTATTGATCTTTGCCGAGCCTTTCACCCCGGCTGTCTAAATCCTGAAATGCTGGTGTTTGACAAGCATTTTGCATTTCAAAGAGTAGGTTTAGGATTTGATAATACTCCTGGTCAAAAAAGTCATATTTTCCATACCCCTCTGAGTAGGCGATACAGATAGTTCTTTTTTCCCAGTACCAATAACCTGAAGAGCTCTCTTGACCTATAGTGATATTCTGTTTTGCAAGGTCTGCAATGCTAACGATTCCTCGCTCGTTACTACAGAGTCCTCGAGTCGAAATCTCTCTACTTTCGAGCTCAACAATAGAAACCCCTTCATTTTCAGCATGAGGGATATCGACAACCAGCTCAATTCTGATGGGGCCTCCGACTTCACTTCTCAGATTGGGGAAGAGCAAAGGAAAGGTTTCGGAAATTTTTTGAATAGGACTCTCAAAATCGTATGGATATGAGCTAATATAACCCGGATATGTTCTATCTATTTGATTACTAATAAATTGAGTGCTCATAATAATCCGCAGTTTTCCCTTTTACTGCGGGATTATACTCAGAATGGTATTTCTACTCAACGAGCTTATAATGACACTACTCAGACAAGCAGAAGAAGCTCCTGCCTGTCTAATGAGACGACTTTTTCTAAAAAAATCCTTTTTATGTAAGCTTTTTCTTGTAGGTTGTGATGACAAAGGTATCATAGTCACCATACTGGAGAGTTAGATATTTTTTAGTCTGTTTTGCAAATTCTTCAAGAGAGCTATATTCGATGACCCCAAAATTTGAATCAATGAGTCTGAATACCTTGTTTGTGTTATCGATTTGAATCACGAGATCATGACCGATGTTTTTCTCTTCTGAGCTACTAGTAAGCGCGATGTTGAATGTTCCATTAGTCTTTATGACGCAGAGAGCGTTGATAAGGTCTGAAGTAGAGACTGTCTCTTTATCCATAGACGAGTATGTTGTTGCGGCACGTTCGAAACCTTTTAGTTGACTTTGTCTGTAAGATTCTAAAAACGCTTCTTTTTTCTTTTTGGAAGCAATTCCAAATATTTCAGCTTGGGTTTTTGACATTACAGGAAGCATAGCACGAACTTCTAGGTCAAAATGTCTAGGAAAAGTATGCGTGATACTCTTGCTTTCTTCATACGAAGGTGCGTTATGCTCCTTTTCTACATCTTGGATCATCGCTGGAGTTAACGTAAAATCTATATCCTTGCTAGAGAGTGTGGGGTTGTCTTTTAATTGCTGTGAAATAGTTAAAGCAAGCATACTGCAGGCAGCATATCCCTTTAAGCTGGGATCTTTGTACTGATTGTAAACCTGATGAACATTATCGATATTATTTACAATCCAGTCATGTTTTGCTTCAAAATAGGATTCATAGACCTCATTGTAAGAGGATTCAATAGACTCTGCACACTTGATCGTATGCTGTTTGAGAGTTTCTTGAAATTTATCAGGTGGCAGGTGGCTTAATGTTGAGACATTGAATGCTTGAATGAAATCTTGTTGCAATTGTTGGCGGATAAAGCTTCCTTTCTTCGATAGGTCTAAATAGGTTAACTGCTCAATAATGGATGAAAAGCGTCCATTTGTTTTTCTATCGAGTTCTCTATGTTTTTTATCTGATAGTCCAGTTATCTTTTCATTAGCATGAGTAGAAAAAATTTCAAAAACTTCATGGAGTGTTTGATAGTTTGAGGAGAAATTTTCTCCAAGGATCTTTTTGTTCCTATTCATGAGAAGCTTTTCGACTCGTTCTTGGACTCTATCTGTATTGGAGCAAAGAGTCTCAAAGGAATCAGCGTGATTGACAGCACGATTGAAAAGATCGAAGAGCTGTACAGAAAAATGAATGCTCTCTTCCTCACTAAATGCTAGAGTTGGGAATTTTTCCTTGAGAAGGTTGAAAAGCTCCCGATGAGATCCTGGAAGGAAATTTTGATCCTTTCCTTTTAAAGCCTCTAAAAGGCATTCAAGTGAACACACTTGTTCTGGGCGGATAAGGCCTTGTTCTTTCGCTTTATTAAGACTTATAAGAATAGAGTCAATGTTCTTCTCAAAATTAGGACTTTTGCTGTCGAGTTTCTGGATTTTTTTAAGTAGAGCTGCCTCTTTTCTTGGCAAAGTAGGCGTGGCTTGGTTTTGGGCTGGAGCTACCATACTGACCCTGGGTGCGCGAGCGGAACGCTTAGGGGAACGAGCTTGAGATTGATCTTCTGCCCTCTGTTTTTCTTTTCCGGCTTGACTAACAATGCTTAGAAGGGGTTTGAGGCTTTCACGATCAGATTCAGTAAAGGTTAGCATTAAAGAAATAAGCCCACTTCTAAAGTCTTTTATCTGCTCGATCGATTTTTTAGATAGAAATGCTCTTGCTTTTTCAGGGTCTTGATAAGCGGATCTGATTGTATTTGCTAGGCCTACTCCATTGACGTTAGTCCGATTAGATAGAAGTGTCGTGGTGATTGCTTGCTGAGAAATTTCTCTGGATGCCAGAGGGATTCTCTCTTTATGATGCTCAGATACTGAGTCAAAAATACCTTGCTGTGGTTCTCGGATATGTCTTGTAGCTTCCATGTATCTCTTATTCCCTCTTATGCTTTTAATTAGCGTTGAGGAATCGATCATTATTAGATGTATATGCAGCTAATTAATAATCGGTTACGATGAACCTTGTTTTTCTATCGTATCCCCAAACGGATTAATTCCTTCTCTATTAAGACGCAACGTCTTAAAGACCAGCCTTTTGAGGCGGTCCATCTAATGGATGATAACTGTGTTATGCGTTTATTAGATTAGAGAGGAGCAGTTAACCCGTCCTTATGGGACAGAAATAAAACTGGGATTATCGGGAGATCTATGGTTATTATAATTATTTCCAAGAATCCATACCTTCTCATTATTAATTATATCAAATAATTATTTATTAATATATCTTTTTGTAAATGACTAATAGTCAATGCTTAACAATTGTAATAGCAGAAATATGTTTTTAAGTTTTTAGTTTTCAATGTCTTAATGGTTAAAACCTTCTTGATTGTGCTGAATTTATGACAATTACGCTAATTTGCGCCATTAGAACTATATATTATATAAATAATGTTGTTTTTTTATAAAAGATGACATTTATTTGCTAATTGTTATAATAATGGCATTGTTATAACTGTCATTATGGGGTAAGGTCTTTTGTTTAGTTTAAGTATTTCTTCAAGTGTTCGTGAGTATTCAAATAGTGTTTATTCTTCTGCATCAGAAAAAGCGGCGCCTATTTGGGGGCATCTAGATTCAGGAGCTAGAATGCTAGCCACTGAAGTCAATAATTATATTGAATCCATCCGTGAGGGGGTTGAGTTTGCAGAAAACTCAAGGGGCGAAATTCTTAAAAAAGCATGGGAAATGGTAAGAAGCTCTTCTACTTCTGAAGAGGATTCTACCCTTCAAGTGATGAAAAAACTTGCATTTTCTGTGCTAATTTCGCTTCCTACCACATTTTTTATCAAAGACATTAAGGCAAAGACTCAACTTGAGCTCAAAAATGCGAATTCTGTTTCTGATGCGGCTTGGATGCTTGTGCGAAAAACCATCTATGTAGGTGTGGCTGTTTATTTAATGGATTGTTTGTTTTCAGTGATGGTCCATCGAAGTGCAGCTGAACATGCTTCCGAGCGCTCAATTCTCCCCGTATAAATTCAGTTACGGACTTAGAACTCGAAGCGGCTCTTAACAATGAACCCTGAGAGGGAAAGGTTGCCCTTTGCTGGGCGAAAAGTGACTGGAGCATCGATTGAAGAGGCGTTGTTAAATGTTGAGTTGTCAGAAGTCGTCTGATCGAGATGATTATAGGAGGGATAGAGATGAGCTTCCCATCCAATATCAAGCATCATACGGAATGTCTCCTTAAACTGCGGATTGATCCATGTTTTTTCAATCCTAAAACCAATGGCAAAATCGATGATTTGTTGATAGGTCCAAACCTGGTCATGAGTTCTTCGGATGTGTGACTCGTGGGTAATCGTCGTTCTATCGGGGGATCTAATATGTGTTAGATAGTGGGTGACATTTGTGAAGGGGCCATAGCACAGGGAAAAGCCTCCCGATCCAAACAGACTAAGTGCTTTGAAAATATTCCAAGAGCTGTCAAATCCTCCAACAATTCCGACAGACCAGAATTTTTGTTTTTGATTGTCATTCCACTGCGCAAATCCTACAAGACTAGAGCTACCTGTTCCTTCGAATGTCTTTTTACTGCGGAGATCAAGATGAGAAAAATGGGCCCGCACTCCACTAAAGGGACGGAGAGTTATACGACGGCTTAGCCAAAAATTGCGACCGAACTCTAAGTTGACCTGATTCATCTGAACACCACCTTCAGCGGTGATTGAGGTTGCCATCGAATCTGCTGCACTAAAGTCAGACCAGCCGTTTGACAATAGTTCTGTTCCTGCGGGGTTGGTTTCAAATCCCAAAAAAGTGGGGATGGGGGAATGCACATTTTTTGTGTCATTAAATGAATTGTGGAAATAGGTCCAATCCACTGCAATGTCCCACCCGTCATAGTCGGTGTTGATTCCAAAGGCAATCCGTACACCAGGGGCCCAATCCCAATCAAAGTCATAGATTCTTTTTGGCTGAGTTGTAGAAGTCCCGGGTACAGAGGCGTTCCCAAGGGGTACGACTTCATATTTTGTAGCATAGCTGAGGTTTGTTACGTTAGATGTCCACCATAAAAAATTGGCTTCAAAGGTGATGTCGTAATCATTTGTTTCCATGGGAGAAACAGGAGGTGTAACCATTGGTGCTATAGCATGCTTACCCGTTGTCTTTTGAGGTGGGGGAACATAGCGATTATAGCTAGCACTCCAAGCTATCGCACAGGGAAGAAAAAAGAGTAGCAGTTTTTTCATCCTTGTACTCCTTAAAACTCAAATTGTCCGCGGAGGACGAGACCAGAGAGGGTCAGATCTCCTTCCGCGGGAAGGTAGGTTGCGCCGTTACTAGAGGCAGAAACATTTGCATCGAGGTGATTATATCCCGGATAGAGATGACTTTCCCATCCTGCGTCAAAGCTGACCTTGTATGCTGAGTCATAAATGGGAAGCTCCCAGTGGATGCCAATCGCTAAATCGCACACCGACTGCAAGGCGTAGATGTCGTCATGGTTAAATCGTTGATCGAAGTTAGAGATTTTCTGATTATTGGCATTGAAACCAAACGCTTGAAGATGGGTTTTATTGTCAAATGCTCCATAGAGCAACGAGATTGCCCAGTTGACGAAAACGCTCCAATTACGGTTGATATACCAATTGCTCTGAAGGCCTCCAAGTAATCCCACTGCCCAGAATTTCTGAGTTCTTCTTGCTGTTTCTTGAAAGAGGCGGGCATTCGCACCTAGGCCAAGGCTATCGTAGTTTCCCCCCACTTTAAAGAACATTCTGGACCAGTGTCCTCTCAGACCTCCAAAAGGGCGGAGAACAAGCCTTGGACTAATCCAAAATTTTCGGCCGAGTTCAAGGTCAAACTGATTGAGTAAAATACTCCATCTTGTCTGAATGCTATCGAAATTAGAATTGGTTCCATCGGCAAACCAAAGGGAAGCTAATGCTTGTGTTCCAACAGGGTTTTGCAGGTTAGTTAAATCATTGACGGGGTAACTCTGAACATTGATTGAATCAAAGCTGCTATTGTAGATCCAAGTCCAGTCACTATAGACATCCCAACCATCGTGGTTTGTGACGATTCCAACCCCAAACCGAACGCCTCGGTCCCAGCTCCAACAAGGCTCATAAATTTTTTCAGGACCTACAAAGCGAGCCGTAGGATCCGTAGCATTCCCTTGGTTAAACACGATATATTTTGTTGCATATGCGAGGTTAGTTGTCGTGGCATACCAATAGAGAAACTCAGCATCCAAGACAATGTCGACTTTATGCCCAGGTAGAGGGCCTGCCGGCGGCGTAATAGGAGGTAATTCTTTCTCCACATGAGGAGGAGCTATAGATCTTTGCTGCAACTGTGGTGGAGGCGTCTGTTGCTGTTGTTGCTGTGATTGAGGGGTTGCTGGCTGCGGGTCATGAGCAAACAACACAAGCGGAAATAGGAAGAAAAAGCACTTCTTAAGCATGAGATTACCTCTTTCATTAGCAAGATAAAAAAGCGTAACAAAAAATTAATTAGTGCGTCAAGGGTTACAGTTCAGGAGCCGTGGAGCAACCGCAAAATATTGCTGTCAGAGAAGTCGCAATAGAGCCCACTATCTAGTGGGCGAGTGGAACATTCCAGTAGGGGTGGGTGAGGTCTTTTTCGTATTTACCAGTTTCTTCATCGTAGATCCGTGGGGGATTGATATTGGGACCGTATTTATATTGGATAAAACGAGCAGTTTTGTTGGGAACGGGGACCTCGATGCCATCAAAGATGCCTTTCTTCAGTGGAAATACAACATCAAAAGGGATAGGGGACATTTGCGTCCGCTCCCTTTCTTTCCAGTCCTCTGCCATGAAGTTGCTATTAAGATGTGCAACAATATAGGTGATTGTTTTTTTAGTGGGATCAATATCATTGCAATAGATATCAATATGGTTTTGACTTTCTTTTACGTAAACACGGATGTAGCTGCCAGGGCGTCCTCGGCTTGACCAATCTTGAGAAGCAAACTTTTTAGAATCGAGATTTTTAAGAACATTTTTAGCATTTTGGAAGTCATCGACTAGAATAGAAAGATCAAGGTCATTATCCCATGGGATAACTCCTCCATGTCGATAAGCTCCGATACATGTGCCACAGTCAACCCAGAAAGGAATCCTAGCTTTTGAAAAGAGATTAGAGATTTCAACGAGGGCTTCTTTATCGGGAGCTAGATTGTTTTCATCACCTGGGCGACGTTTATACCCTTGAGGGATGCACGCCTCTCCTTCCCTCCAGTCAGCAGTGTCGATGCCAAGGGCTTGGAATTTCTTAAGATTTGAGAGCACTTTAGTGGAGCTAAAGTGGGCTTTTAGGGCGATGTGGCGCACCTTGACCTCATGATTAAAAAGAGCAATTCCTTTCACAGTGCATCCTAAAAGAATTCCTGGTGTGAAAAATGTTATGGCAATGGGGGAATAGACGCGTTTTTTAGTTTGGTACTGAAACCGTTGTTTCAACTCAAACTCTTGACCATTAAAACTTACAGTTTTTCCTTCGCAGAGGTATTGAGTTGGCATAAGCAGAACATTTGCAAATTTTTCTAGACCCCGAGCTTCTTCAAAAGAGGTGTTGATGACAACATTTTCGGAAAGGGTATGATAGTAACTGACCAAAACCATTCCAATTTGGAGAAAAACACCTGTCGCCCCAGGAAAAAGCTTACATATTTTTGGAAATATATCTATGATAGCCATGCTCATGCACTTTACACAATAACCAATTTGTTGGAAATGGCTCTTCAAGTTTTTTTAGAAGCTCCCAAGGGATTTATCTCTGATCTTACTGTTGTAGGATGCTACTGTCAGTATCAGGACACCTTTCTCCTCCTCAAACGTCATCCCAAATGTGTTTCAGGTGAAAAATGGTGTCTTCCTGGAGGGAAACTGAATGAAGGAGAAGCTCGCATTGAAGGAGCGCGGCGAGAATTACATGAAGAAGCGGGGGTCGTGTTGCTTCCTAAGGATCTTTCTCATTTTCTCACATTTTATTTTGATCGGGGGAATTTGAAGTATGATTTCACCGTTTATCATTGCATTTTTGAAAAAAGACCTACACTTCAGATCCATTTGAGGGAACATACTGAAGGAAGGTGGGTGACTCATGAAGAAGCTACAACTTTTCCGCTGATAGCTGGGGGACATGAAGTTCTAGACTATTGCTTGCAAAAGAGAGGTGATTTGAGTATTTAGAGAGAAAGGAGTCTACTTATGACGAAATTACTCAAAGGCCAAAAAGCACTTGTAACGGGATCTAGTTCTGGAATCGGGCATGGAGTTGCCATTGCACTTGCAAAAGCGGGTGCGGACGTAGTTGTGAATTATGCAGGCAACAAGGAAAAAGCCGAAGCAGTTGCTGATGAAGTTTCCAAGTTTGGGGGAAAGGTTCTCATTGCAAAGGCAGATGTTTCAAATGAAGAAGATGTTCAAGCAATGTTTCAGCTCATGATTAAAGAGTTTGGAACGATCGATATCCTAGTCAATAATGCCGGCCTTCAACAAGATTCTCCTTTCGCTGAAATGACTCTCGACAAATGGAACAAGGTCCTTGGAATCAATCTTACGGGGCAATTTCTCTGTGCTCGTGAAGCGGTTCGTGAGTTTAACCGAAGGGGAATGCGAGATGTTTCTTGCGCCTTGGGGAAAATCATCTGCATGAGCTCAGTACACGAAATGATCCCTTGGTCTGGACACGCTAACTATGCCACTTCTAAAGGGGGAGTCATGCTCATGATGAAGAGTATTGCCCAAGAGTTGGCTCCTCAAAAAATTCGGGTCAATAGTATTTGCCCCGGAGCAATCAAGACTCCGATCAATAAAGAAGCTTGGGAAACTCCCGAAGCTCTAGAAGAACTGATGAATGTGATCCCTTATAAACGGATTGGTCAGGTTGAGGATATTGGTAATACCGCTGTTTGGCTTGCCTCAGACTTGGCTGACTACGTCAATGGAACCAGTATTTTTGTGGATGGAGGGATGACACTCTTCCCAGGCTTTAGCACAAACGGGTAGTATAGCTAAGTTGATATGATTTAGTTATAGGCAATACTCCTTGAAAAGTTCATCTATTCCACATTGATATTTTCTTCGCTGGGACTTTGCCTGAGCCCATTTATGTTCAATAGGATTTAAGTCTGGAGAATAGGGAGGGAGATATTCCAAAGTATGCCCTGCGGCTTTGATCTCCTCTTGCATAGATTTGCTTTTATGGAAGGAAGCATTATCCATAACCAAAATACTTTCAGAGGGAAGTTTAGGTAGTAATTCCTGCTGTACCCAAATAGAAAAGGCATCTGTATTAATATTACAATCGAATAACGCCAGAGTAAGAAGACTTGTTCCAAGCAATGCCCCTATTGCATTTGTCCGCCCTTTTGCTCCCCAATCATGGGTGCCAAAACAACGCTCTCCTATTTTCGAGTAGCCATGAGTTCGGGGCATATCATGGGCAAACCCACTTTCATCAATGTATACAATGGGTTTTCCAAAACATTCATATCTTGCGATCTTGTCTCGAAAAATTTGCCTTTTTTCTTCGCAAGCCTTGGGATGATTGAGTGTTTTTTTTATAGCTAATTCTTAGCCGCTTCATGGCACAACGAATACCTGAAGTGCTTACATTGAGACGATGTGCTCGTTCATAGTTGAAGGCATCAGGGTATTTTGTGATATCTTCCATCAAGGTCTCTCTATCAATCTTTGTTGCAGGTCTGATTTTAGTCCGTCTCGGCTCTAATCTCTTAGACCAGAGAAACACACTATTTACACTTACACCAAAACGCTTTGCCACCTGGGCAAAGCTTAAACTTTCTTTACTTCGGATCGATAGTACTTTTTTTCTAAAATCTAGCGAATATGTCATTCAAAAAAGTATAACTAAAACAATATATTTTAGCTATAACGCCAGAGTAAGAAGACTTGTTCCAAGCAATGCCCCTACTGCATTTGTCCGCCCTTTTGCTCGAGATATAACCGAATGTTGTGTCTGGGAATAAATGAACGTACCCTTGGGAAGTTGAAAAAATTTCCAGAAAAAGGAGTACGCTCATGGAAAAGTATGATAAATTACCAGGATTTCAGCAAGGTTTAGAAGAGATAGTGCGAGAAGGAGCGCGAAAGATGCTGCATCAAGCGATTGAAAGTGAAGTAGAAGAGTTTATAAAACAGTGCAACAGTTCAAAAGATGAAAATGGCCATATGATTGTGAAGAGGAACGGCTACCTTCCAGAAAGAGAAATCCAAACTGGAGTAGGTCCGATAAAAGTCAAAAAGCCTCGGGTTAAAGGAGAAGAGTTCACAAGTGCGATCTTGCCAAAATATATGAGGCGGGCCCCAAGCATTGATGCTCTAATTCCAGCCCTTTATCTCAAGGGTATTTCCACAGGGAATATGAGCGAAGCTTTGGTGGCTATATTGGGGGATCAAGCTAAAGGACTGTCTGCAACAAATATTTCTAGGCTGACCAAGATTTGGGAAGAAGAGTATGCAGAGTGGCAAGACCGGGATCTATCAAGTAAAGAGTACATTTACTTTTGGGTGGATGGAATATATTTCAATGTGAGGCTCAGTAGTGATCGCCCTTGCTTGCTTGTTATCATAGGGGCCCTTGCTGATGGAACAAAGGAAATGGTTGCTATTTACGACGGAGAAAGAGAGAGTAAACTCTCTTGGAAAACAGTATTGCAGCAGCTTAAATCCAAGGGACTTAAACAAGGTCCAAAGCTGTCAGTTGGAGATGGGGCTCTAGGGTTTTGGGCTGCTTTAGAAGAGGAATTTCCTGGGTGCGATCAACAACGTTGCTGGGTACATAAAACCGCCAACATCCTTGATAAGATGCCCAAGTCGGTCCAAGTTGATGCTAAGTCAATGATCCATGATATGTATATGTCTCCAACAAAAGAAGAGGGAATGAAAGCGATGAATCGCTTCATTTCCCTCTATGAAGCAAAGTATCCAAAGGCATGTAAATGCCTGAAGAAAGATAAGGATCAGCTCTTCACTTTCTATGATTATCCAGCCCAGCATTGGCAGCACATCAGGACTACAAACCCGATAGAATCAACCTTTGCAACGATTAGGCACCGGTCAAGACAAACAAAGGGATGTGGCTCCAGAATAGCAACTTTATCAATGGTGTTTAAGCTCTCAATGTCAGCAGAATCCCATTGGAGAAAACTTCGTGGCAGTCAGATGATTCCAAAGGTTATGAATGGAGTCGAATTTAAGGACGGAGAAGAACTAAAGAAAGTGGCTTAAAAATGAAGAAAACCGAGGGTATGCTTAGACGCTCAGACACAACATTTGACAATATCTCCTTTTGCTCCCCAATCATGAGTGCCAAAACAACGCTCTCCTATTTTGGAGTAACCATGAGTTCGGGGCATATCATGGGCAAACCCACTTTCATCAATGTATACAATGGGTTTTCCAAAACATTCATATCTTGCGATCTTGTCTCAAAAAATTTGCCTTTTTTCTTCGCAAGCCTTGGGATGATTGAGTGTTTTTTTTATAGCTAATTCTTAGCCGCTTCATGGCACAACGAATACCTGAAGTGCTTACATTGAGACGATGTGCTCGTTCATAGTTGAAGGCATCAGGGTATTTTGTGATATCCTCCATCAAGGTCTCTCTATCAATCTTTGTTGCAGGTCTGATTTTAGTCCGTCTCGGCTCCAATCTCTTAGACCAGAGAAACACACTATTTACACTTACACCAAAACGCTTTGCCACCTGGGCAAAGCTTAAACTTTCTTTACTTCGGATCGATAGTACTTTTTTTCTAAAATCTAGCGAATATGTCATTCAAAAAAGTATAACTAAAACAATATATTTTAGCTGTAATACCATTTATCAAAAATAAAGGGTCGAAGTTACTTCGGGGTGTCTTCAGGGGCGTTGTATGGATGGGGATCGGTATGGGTGAGTTTTTCTTGGATGAGTCTTTTTAGAAATGGGGCAAGCAGAAAGAGCACTAGTCCTGCAATGATAGCACTCCAACCAAGAAAATTAAAGGTCTCAGAAAAGCTGGGATTTGTTTCAAGAGGATTACTGAGTTTAGTTCTATCAAAGCCTAATTGTGAAAAGTAGTTTGATAGGGTTGCCGAGACTCCAACAACCATAAGCCACGTTCCCATCATAAGCCCTTGGAGTTTGCAAGGAATCAACTGCCCAATCATCGCATATCCAATTGGAGAGAGGAGGATCTCTCCAAGACTTTGAAGAATATAACTTACAATCACCCATGAAAATCCTGAAATACCTTTAGAATCAGCAAAGTGAATTCCAAGAGGTAGGAGGGCAAATCCAATTCCAATTAAAATAAGGGCCATCGCAAACTGAATAGGAATGCGGATGGTATACCCTCTTTCTCGGAGTTTTTTACAAAGATAGGCAAGGGTGGGACCAGCCACAATGATGATAATCGTATTTATATTGAGAAGCCACTGAGGGGGGACTGTAAATCCCATTACAGTTCGATCGACATTGTGAAGGATAAATAGGGTAAGTCCCATTGGTGCCATTTGATAGAGGGTCCAAAACACGAGCGAAGCTAAACAGAGAATAAAGTAGGCCCAGATTTTTTTCCCTGCATCTTTTACGCGCTGCTGAAAGGCAATTCCGGCAATGATGAGAAACATAATAGCCCCTACAATAATGATAAACTCATTGCTAAATCCAGAATGATTGATGAGCCATCTAAGAGCAAGGCTTAGCGCAATAAGCATCAGAATTCCCATGACCCCAAGGCGGAATTGTTTGTTAGCCGTGGTGTGCGTAAGGTGGGTTCCCACATCTTTGAGGTATTTCCAGTTAGACAAAGTGAGCAAGAGGGTAACCACGTTGCTGACGCCTGCAACCAAAAAGAGAATCGAATAGTTTTCATAGATCTGAAAGATCCCACTCATAGTGAAGCCGATCAGGAATCCAATATTCATTCCACTATAATTCCATAGAAATGCTGTCTCGCGATTTTTATCATGAGATTCAAATAGCTGAGTGAGCATGCAGTTCACGCACGTTACGTTGAGTCCACATCCCGTTAAAAAAATGGCTAATCCCCAATAAAGAGATTCGAGATTTACCATAGCAAGGATGATGCATCCTGCTGTTTGAAAAAGCATTGAGATGGAAAAAAGCAACCGGTAACTGAGGAAGCGACCCCCAATATACCCTCCCAAGAGGTGGAGAAAATAATTAAAGGCTACAAATGACCCAGTAATGGCAATCGCTGTGTCTGCTCCCAAATGAAGACCCCTAGTGGTAAAGAGGACGAGTGTTGAATAGAGAACACTGAAACTTAAAGTAGAGAAAATTTGGATCACAAAAAGTGTCCGCATTCCTTGCATTTTGTCTTTGGTGAATGGCAGGTGGGTCATAAAAAGGGAATGACTCCTTTGATGATATCAACAGGAGCCTCAATGATAGATTTGAGCCCTTTCTGCAAAAAGATAGATTGCATCATTTTCTGCACGATTATTTCTGAAATTTCTTGAGTGGGAATTCCCTTATCGGAGCTGATATTGTCAAATTCAAGGCGTTCAATGGGGGAAAGGTGATGAAGTTTCCCATCGGAAAGGATTAAGTCGATTTGAATATTGGTGAGAATAAGCTTTTTTATGAGGGCTGATCTTTCTACTGAGAGAGGGCTTTTATGATCGACTGCCATATTTCCCATGAGCGTTTGCCAATTGCCTTCAGTCTGGTCTTTATTGTAGATCTGAATATTGATGTAGACACTGTCCAAGTGAATTTGGGTAATCAAAATAGGGTCTTCAAAGTACTGCTTATATGGAGCATCTACTTTGATGCTTTTTACCCTCATTGCAGTGGGAAGTCTTGCTGGCGTGGGATTGGCGATCATAATATCGTCAATCGTGAAGCTATCTTTCTTCCAAATGACATCCTTAACTGAAACAGGTGTCATTGTCTTTTTTGAGATGATTTCTGCAAGGATCATAGAAGAGTTCAAGTAGGCGAGATAGCCTAGCCCTGCAATGACTAGGATGGTGGCAACAAGGATTGCAATAATTTTCTTCATACTCCCACGGATAAATCATCGAGGCATAAAAAAAAAGCACTTCCAGTTAGGAAGTGCTTTTTTTCTTGAAGAGAGTAAGGAATACTAGTACTCCATGCCCCCACCTGCCATAGCATGAGAAGGTTTGTCTTCTGAACGCTCATCGGTGATAATTGCTTCTGTTGTAAGAAGAAGAGAAGCAATTGATGCAGCAAGTTCAAGAGTGAGGCGTGTGACCTTCGTGGGGTCGATGACTCCCATGTCAACAAGGTTGCCGTACTCATCGGTAAGAGCATTCCACCCTTCGTTTGCTTTCATTCCCATCACTTTTTGAACGACAATCGATCCTTCTTGCCCAGCATTTTCAGCAATTTGACGCATTGGGTAGGAAATTGCTTTCATAACGATTTCAGCACCCACTTTTTTGCATCCCTTGAGGCTTGTAATTTGCTTTTCAAGAACAGGAACGCAATGAACAAAAGCGCTTCCACCACCAGGGAGGATTCCTTCTTCAATTGCAGCCTTAGTAGCTTGAAGGGCATCGTCAACACGATCTTTTTTCTCTCGCATTTCCACTTCAGTAGCAGCACCCACGCGGATGATTGCAATCCCACCTGAAAGCTTTGCAAGGCGTTCTTCAAGCTTTTCGCGATCGTAATCAGAGGTGCTATCTGCAATCTGTCTCTTAAGGAGGTCGATCTGCTTTTGGATCTCTTTACTATCGCCTCCGCCCTCAACAAGAGTGGTATCCTCTTTTTTGACGACGACTTTTTTCACAGTTCCGAGCATTTCTAGAGTGACTTGATCAAGCTTCATTCCAAGCTCTTCACTGATATACTCTCCACCTGTCAAGATTGCAATATCTTTAAGGCTTTCTTTGCGACGATCTCCGAATCCAGGAGCTTTTACAGCACAAACCTTGAGGCCTGCTCTGAGGCGGTTCACAACAAGTGTCGCGAGCGCTTCACCTTCAATATCTTCAGCGATAATGATGAGTGGGCGACCACTTTCCGCAACAGCTTGAAGAATAGGAAGGAAATCTTTCATTGAAGAAATTTTCTTGTCATAAACTAGGACATAAGCATTTTCATAAATAGCTTCCTGCGTCTCAGGATTTGTAACGAAATAAGCAGAAAGGTAGCCGCGATCAAAGTTCATACCTTCAACAACATCAAGGGTTGTTTCAAAACCTTTTCCTTCTTCAACAGTAACGGTTCCATCTTTTCCAACGCGCTCCATTGCTTTTGCAATTGTTTCTCCAATTTCAGGATCATTATTTGCAGAAATAGTAGCAACTTGAGCGATTTCCTTGCGGTCTTGGATCGACTTGCTCATTTTTTTGAGCTCGCCTGTTACAATGCTAACAGCTTCTTCGATTCCTTGTTTGATTTCCATGGGGTTTGCCCCAGCAGTCACGTTGCGAAGTCCCTCGCGATAAATCGCTTCAGCAAGAACGGTTGCTGTGGTTGTTCCATCACCGGCCATGTCGTTCATTTTGCTGGCTACCTCGATGACCATCTGAGCGCCCATATTTTCGTGCTTGTCTTCAAGCTCAATCTCTTTTGCAACGGTTACGCCGTCTTTTGTGATTTTAGGGGATCCGTAACCTCTATCGATTGCAACATTGCGTCCTTTAGGGCCAAGAGTTACCTTGACTGCTGAGGCTAGAGCTTTCACACCTCTTAAAATCTTGTTTCGTGCATCTTCTTTAAATTTAATATCTTTGGGTGCCATAATTATTCCTTATCCTTGTTATTATTCTTCAATTGTTGCAATAACGTCACCAGCACGAAGAACAACATATTCTTCATCATTTACGGTCACTTCTTGTCCAGAATACTTATCCATTAAAACCTTGTCTCCAACCTTAACAGGCATGGGAAGGGTTTTGCCTTCATCTGTGATTTTCCCACTGCCGATGGCAATAACAGTTGCAACTTCCTGTTTCTTTTTCGCGCTATCAGGAAGAATAATGCCCCCTTTGAGAGTCTCTTCTTGTTCAATTCTTTGAACAAGAAGTCGGTCTCCAAGAGGTCTGAGAGAGATTTTCTTTTCAGCTTTTTGAGTCATTTGGGTTACTCCATTATTGTTAAGAATTGGGTTTCTATTTACAACCGCCAGTCTAACTGACGCAGGAATTATTTTCAACATAAATTAGCACTATTTAAATTTAAGTGCTAAGTAGGGAGTTTTTGTTTGCGAAAGAAAACTTGATTGCATACCCTGATCTTTCAATTCATAGGAGAATTTATGGCTAAAGAACGTAAAGAAGTAAGTGCTGAAGATACATGGGACGTTGATTCACTATACCCTAATCTAGAGGAATGGGAAAAAGATTTTACCAAGCTGACAAAAAATAAATCCGATGTTTCACGGTGGCCCCATCTTGCCTCATATCAAGGAAAAATTGGAGAAGGGCCGGGAAAACTTTCTACGCTTCTTGCAGAAACAAACGAGATTGAAAGATCTCTCTATAAACTCTATACCTATGCCCACCTCCGCCATGATGAAGATGTTGCCAATGACATTCACAAAAATGCCTACGACAGGATATCCCTTCTCTATTTCGACTTTCAAAATGAAACCTCTTGGGTTCAGCCAGAGATTCTTCAGCTTCCTGAGGAAACGTTTAATCGGTATCTTGAGGACAAATCGCTCTTGGACCATCGTATTCAACTCGAAAAACTTTCTGCTCTTAAACCTTACACACTCACTTCCGATAAGGAGCATCTGCTCTCTCTTGCGAGCAAGGCTCTTGATACACCATCCAAAGCCTTTGGAGTGCTTAACAATGCTGAACTGAAGTTTGAGCCTGCAAAAGATGAAAAAGGGAAAGAGCATGAGCTCACTCATGGAAGCTACTCTCTCTATCTCCAGTCAAAGGATCGCACTTTAAGGAAAAATGCAGTCCTCAATCTTCATAAGAAATTTAGGGAATTTGAAAACACTATTTCCGAGCTCATTAATGGGCAGATTCAGGGGCATATCTTTCAGGCCAAAGCCCGGGGATATGATTCTGCTCTTCATGCAGCTCTTACCCCTCATCAAATCGACGTGGAGGTTTATCACAATCTTGTCTCAACAGTGAGAAGTAATATTTCACCTCTTCATAAGTATATCTCTCTAAGAAAAAAGCTTCTGGGTCACGATCAACTCCATTTTTATGATCTTTATACCTCTCTAGTTCCTAAATACGAGAAGAAATACTCTTACTCTGAAGGGGCAGAGCTCGTTCTTGATGCAATAAAGCCTCTCGGCCAGAAGTATCATGAAATCTTAGAAAGAGGATTTGGCCCTGAAAGGTGGGTAGATCGTTATGAAAATGCACGTAAGAAATCGGGAGCTTACTCAAGTGGATGTTATGATAGCGTTCCCTATATCCTGATGAATTTTCAAGGGACATTGCGGGATGTTTTTACCCTCGCTCATGAAGCTGGACATAGCGTCCACTCCTACCACAGCAATAAGGGGCAGCCCTTTCAGTACTCAAACTATTCCATCTTTGTAGCAGAGGTTGCATCAACTTTTAATGAAGAACTCTTGTTTCGCCACCTAATGGAAAAGGCAGAGTCTCACAAGGAAAGATGTTACCTTCTGAATCAAAAGATAGATGATATCCGCGCCACTCTTTTCCGACAGACGCAGTTTGCTGAGTTTGAACTCACGCTTCATACTTTAGCAGAAAAAGGAGTTCCACTGAACGCAACAACCCTAAAAGAAACCTATCGCAAACTCAATCAAGACTATTATGGGAAGGGCCTTTTCTTAGATCCCGAAATTGATGTTGAGTGCCTCCGTATTCCTCATTTCTATTACAACTTCTATGTGTATCAATATGCGACAGGAATTAGTGCTGCTTATGCCTTAGTTGAGCGGCTCATGAAAGAAGGAGAAAAAGCTCAAAAAGATTATCTGAAATTTCTCTCCTCTGGATCTTCGCACTATCCTGTAGATTTGCTGGAAATGGCTGGGGTTAACATGAGAGAAAATGATCCTATTGAGAAGCTTATTAAACGCTTTTCATCGCTTGTTGATGAATTCGAAAAAGAAATTAATGCTTGCTGAAAAACCGCAGGAAGGGTATTTGTTAAGCAGAAGTTAAAATCCCATAAAGTTATGAGTACTGATTCAAAAGTAAACAAGCCCATTGTTATCCTCAATAATAAAGGGCTTCACACCAGACCTGCAACAGAACTCGTGAAATGTGCGCAAAATTTCAAGGCGCAGATTTTCCTTGCTTATCAAGGACTCAATGTCAATGCCAAATCCCTTTTAGGGATTCTTATGCTTGCTGCTACTCGTGGAGCTAGAATCGAAGTTGAGGCAGAGGGGCCAGATGCTGCCGAAGCTGTAGAAGCCCTTGCTGCTCTTGCAAGAAACCGCTTTAATATTCGCTACTAATAATCAAGTTTTAAGAATGAGAACATTGTAGGTTTTGTAGCATCGGTTTAGTAGCTAGCTACTAGACCAAAGTGGAAGCGAAACCCTCGGCTAGGCTCTGTTCTCTAATTGCGCGCAAGAGATTCTCTCGATTTTTCTAAAATAACAGGAATTTTCCAGTGTTCTCTCCGGGGTCTTTTTCTGAGGAAGATATTTTTTCTCCTCGCCCCAACATGAACTCCGAATAAAATGAGCAAACAATGTTGAAAACGGCATTTAAGTGCCAACAGAGCCTCGTTTTACTCATTTCTTCGGTATTCTTGTTTTGATTCATAATTTATTTCCTATGCCTTAACACTTATCATGCTGCTTTTTTGACAGCTTCTCCATATCGGAATTCTTTTTCCTCAATAAGCATTCGATGCATTATCACAGATAGCTTTCTGCCAACAGCTAAAGATGCTTTTTTGATTCCTTTTTTTTTCATAAGCTTCAGCCCCCAAGCTTTAAGCCTACTCCATTTTTTGGTCCTCGTTATAAGAACAAGACCAGCTTCGGTTAAAAGGGACCTCAGTTCTTTCGAGCCACATCTCGAGATGCGACCCAACCTGCACGTCTCTCCAGATGAATACTGCGTTGGCGTCATTCCAAGGTATGCTCCGACAGTACGAGAATTGGGAAAACGACGAGGGTCATGAATTTCTGCTTTATAAGTAAGTGCTACAATGGGTCCAACACCTGGAATTGTCATCAGTAAACGAACTTCTCTATCTTCTTTAGATATTTTTAGTAATTCCTTGTCGATTTGAGAAATCTTCTGATTCAATGCGTCAAAAAGTTCAAGCATTCCCTCCATAGTCTCATGAACCAAAGGATTTAATTCATGGATACGAAACTTCACTACTTCATGAAATTTCGCTGGTCCTACAGAACCTAGGCGTATTCCATAAGCTTTCAAGACTCCTCGGACATGGTTTTTAATATCAGTCCTTTGCCGTATTAAACAATGTCTCATAGCAAGAACAGCCCCTCTGTCAATAGCCTCTTTAGGTTTATCATGCACTCTAGAAAACATCCCTGTCCTCATAGCATTTGCAATCCCTCTCGCATCATTTTTGTCAGTTTTGTTTATATTGACGGAAAGAATAGCATCCACACAAACAACATTCAAGGTTCTTTCTCGAAACCCTTGCATTAAGTAATGACTCAATGAGCCGCTCTCGAACCCAACAAGCTCTATTTTTAAACCGGTTTTTTCAATGGCATCTGCCAAAGTATGGGGCTCAGTAGAAATAACTGTTTCATGGGTTGCTCCTTTATTTGGCCTTAAATGGCCGTTTTACATTGGAGAGCTTAAGCTACTCCGTTTTTCAGGAGCAACCCCCTTTAGCGCAATTATCTCATGTTGAAAAATGATTTTTTTTAACAGAGCCAAGAAAATATTCAAAGCGCTAAAGAGAAAAATTAGTGGCACTCTGGGGTAGTATACTTTTTGTTTTTCAAGAAAACAAAAGATCACTCGTCAATAGAGATGGTCTTTTCGAGGACCTCTCTGGTGCAGTAGATAGGGATGTCGTTTTCAAGGGCGAGGGTTAAGCAATCGCTTGGGCGGGCATCGATTTCTAGAATCCTTCGCAGATCATCGGTTTCCTGCTCGACAAAGAGGCGAGCAAAGTAAATGGTGTCTTGCACATCGGTGATAACCACCTGAATGAGGCTGATATCAAGACCATTGAAGAGAGAATTAATGAGATCATAAGTGTATGGCCGAGGCTTAACCTGGTCAGCCAGGTGCATTTGTAGGTTTTGTCCCACATGAGGGGAGGTATAGATTGCAAACTGCTTTTCTTCGGTTCCTAGAATGAACACAGTATAGCTCTGTGATTGCATGATCTTATTGAACTGTATAGGAATAAGCTCAAAGTCCATAGATTCCCCCCCCTGGTCTCTATTGTTATTATAGAACAATTAGGACCAGTGATCAACCGTCCCATTGGTCTTTCCGACAAGGACTCGGCCCGCTAGGTTAAAGAAAAACCCTGTTTCTAAGACACCTGGAATCCGAGAAATTTTTTCGTGATCTTTTTCAGGATCATCGCGAAGTGATTCAAAACGAATATCATAGATGTGGTTCCCGTTATCAGTGACGTAGAGGCCATCGTTATTACGTTTACGGAGAGACCCTTGGTATCCGAGTTTTCGGATTTTGTCGATGATTGCCTCGGTGGCAAAGGGAAGAACTTCAACCGGAAGGGGGTGTTTCCCCAATTGTTCGACGACTTTAGACTCATCGACGATCACTATCATCTCGCGGCTAGTATTTGCAAGGATCTTCTCTCGAAGAAGAGCCCCCCCCCCGCCCTTGGTCATGATCTTTTCCGGGGTGATCTCATCAGCGCCATCGACAGTGAGATCAACTGAAGTAATGGTGTTGATGTTAGCAACAGGGATACACCCTTCCTTTGCTTGAGTTTCAGAGCGGATAGAGCTCGAAACAACCTGGATATCAAGACCATCCTGAACCCGCTCAATCAATCGGGTAATAAAGTGAAACACTGTTGAACCCGTTCCAAGGCCTACAATCATCCCATTTTCTACAAAATCGGCGGCGGCATATCCTACGGCTTTCTTCATTTCTTCCATATATCCGATTCTCGCTAATGTTTACATTGAGGGCAAGATTTTTCATTGCTTGAGTTTTTAGAAGATATTTGTCATGCTGCGATTTTTGGAGAACCCCCCTGCATAAGGATCAACTTAAATGGCAAATGGACTCGCAGAAGAAAGTGAAAAGACTAAAAAAACACGAGAGAAACTACGCAGGCGATTGCGGGAAATGGATAGGGGAATTACTCCTCAGGCTTTGAAAAGAAAGTCCTCTGAAATTCATCGGTGGATTACGCGTCATGCTTCTGATCGAATTGTTCTCCGCAGCAAAACCATTTCTCTTTTCGATGAAAATCAAAATACTGCAAACCTCAGTCAAAAGGTTAATGCTGTGGTTGAAAAGCTGAAGAAACTTGCTCCTTGACTCGAACTTGAGATAAATTCCCTTTAGAGATAGACTCATCCCCATGGAAAATGTGATCGAATTTTTAGAAAAGCGTGGCTTTGTTGACAATGTCACGAGTAGTGAGCTGAAGAAACTCGCCGAAAAGCCCGTTAAAGCATACATTGGGTTTGATCCCACAGCAGATAGTCTCCACTTGGGGAATCTGGTAGGGATTGTGGCTCTTGCTTGGCTTGAAAAATTTGGTCACACCCCAGTTGCTTTATTGGGTGGAGCTACAGGGAAAATTGGTGATCCTTCTGGAAAAAGCCATGAACGTCCGCTGCTCACCGAAGAAGTCCTTCAGAAAAATATTCTGGGGATCCGGAAGCAGCTTGAAAGGTGTTTGCAAACTCCCATTGTTTTAAACAATGATGATTGGCTTGGGTCCTTTAATCTCATCGACTTTTTAAGAGATGTTGGAAAGCATTTTCGTGTAGGGCCAATGATGGGAAAAGAGAGTGTTCGAAATCGCTTCGAGTCTGAAGAAGGAATTAGTTTCACTGAATTTAGTTACCAATTGCTTCAGGGATACGACTTCTACTATTTATTTGAGAAGGAAGGGGTAGCTGTTCAAATGGGAGGGAGTGATCAATGGGGAAATATTACAGCAGGAATCGAGTTTACCCGAAAGATCACTGGAAAATCGAATTACGGATTGACCTTTCCATTGCTCACCCGAAGTGATGGAGCAAAATTTGGGAAGAGTGAGCAGGGAGCCATTTGGCTCGATCCACAAAAAACATCTCCTTACCAATTCTATCAATATCTTGTTCGCGTTGCTGATAGCGACGTAGTACAACTCCTCCGTATGCTTACCTTTATCGATTTAGAGGAGATTGAAGAGTATGACAAATCAATCACATCGGGATCTTTTATTCCAAATGTTGCGCAAAAACGGCTTGCTGAAGAAGTTACCCGTTTTGTCCATGGAGAAGAGGGTCTTCAAATTGCCCTAAAAGTAACAGAGGCTGCAGCTCCAGGCTCTAAAGCAACTTTGGATCCAGAGGTGCTTGAAGAAATTGCAAAAGACATGCCAAATACTTCGATGGTGATGCGTGATATTGTTGATCAAAAATATACTGACGTTGCTGCGCAAGCAGGCCTTTCTAGCAGCAAAGGAGAAATTGTTCGATTGATCAAAAATGGTGGGGCCTATCTCAACAACGAAAAAGTCGAAGATCAAGCTCTTTTGATCGAATCTAAACACATTATTGGCGGCAAATATATTCTTTTAGCTGCCGGCAAAAAAAAGAAAATTTTAATCAAAATTGAAAAAGAACTTGCTTGAAAATCAGTAAGATAGAAGAATGAAAGTAAGGAAATAAAATTCTTGCTTAATCTTTTTCATTGAAAGAAAACAGCAAGACATGAGAAGAGGAATTTAATCTCTTTTGTTTAACATTTAAAGGAGCAGGGTGATATGGCAACGATTACAAAAAAGAAGCTCATCAGCGAGATATCTCGCCGCCGAGGTCTTCATCCGAATGAAGTACGCCTTGTGGTGCAGTCGTTTTTAGATTGTATGACAGAGTATCTTTCAGACGGAGATCGCTTGGAATTTCGTGATTTCGGCGTTTTTGAAGTTGTAAGAAGAAAACAAAAAATTGGAAGAAACCCAAAAAATGCTTCAGTACCTATTGTCATCCCAGAAAGACGGGCAGTGAAATTCACTCCCGGAAAGAAGATGAAAAACCTAATAGAAACTGAAGAGCAGCAAGGAGCTGCACTGTAAGGTAGAAATACCTTACTGATTTGGGTGGAAGCTATGAGTGGTCTCGTCACGTTTTTCAAAGGACGTCAGGATTTAGGTTCTGGCTCCGACCTTTTGGATCAGGCGTCTAATGCTTTCTTAAAAGGTGAAGAAGTTGGCGGGATCCTTCTTTTTTCTATTATTGAAGAGTGCAAAGCGCTTCCTCTAGAATCTCCAGAAGATTGTCTCGATTTCTATCGGCTCTTGATTTCTATTCTTTTCATGAGAGAAGAGGAGAATCAGCGAATAGACAATCAGATTGAAGGACTGATTCGAAAGGGAAAAACTGAAGGGTTTTGGAAAAGTTTTCAACTAGAAGAGGGATACCGCATATTCGTTGACTACTTATATGAAGGGAGAAGGCAACCATTCAAGGTTAAACAGCTTGAAAAGGGCGCCGTGCTTCAAGAAAATGAGATGCATGCTCTTGAGAGACACATTCCCCACCCCAAAGAAAATGCTGAGCTGGCTCTTGTCTGCCTATATCTTGGATGGGTGTGGCAAGATGATGAACTAGTGCAATCTGGATTAAAACTCACAGAGTTTTGTCTCTCCCTTTATGATCACGACGGGGAGCTATTTCAGGGTATGTGGGTAAGAGAATCAGAATATCGGGTCAAAGAGAATACTCATACATTTTCCCTTCTGTTTACTATTGCATCTCATGTAGCTTTAAGTTCCAAAATACAGGTTGTTTCTGAGGCTCTATCTGAAAAGAGAGAAGGGATGCAGGCATTTGTTGTTCTTTTTGCAAAAGCCTTTCAAAAGCTGCTCGAAGATGAGGAGTCCTTTCCCAAGGTTCATGAAGGACTAACCTTATATGACCATGATCAGAGCCTAGGTTTTTTGCGCTACCACTACGGGAGCTTAAGCTTCGCTTGCGCCGCATCAGGGGTGAATACTGGATTGGGTGTGATTCATAAGAAGGGAGTTCACATTACGAGCTTTGGCCCTCATTATGCTCCATTGGCTGATTCGAATTGTTATGGGATTTTTCGTCCTTCTAACGGAAGTCGCGATGGCTTTAAAGATTTGACTATAGAATCTGGAGATGAGAAAGCCCGCTTTAAAGGGTGGGCACGTGTTGTGGCCCCCGTAGCTTCTCATGTCTCTAAGCAATCCTATTCCTTTGCCGAGAGAGGCCGACAATGGCTATTCTTTGATGTACTAGGAGAGAAAGACACGGTCAATCTCACCATTCGCCAAAGTCAGTTTGACGAGACAGCCCCTCTCCACTTTGTCTTTTTTGTTTCAGCTGACAAAGGAATGATTGAAGGGGAAGGAGAGATTCTCCCTAAAGCTCTGGAACGATTCCAGGGACGGTCAAATAAAATTATTTTTAGCAGAGGGAAAGAAGTGGTCACCATCACGCCAAATTTTGAGGGTGCTATGGAGGTGATTCCTCTAGCGGGAGGAGATCACTTTTGGTCAGCAGATTTTTTACTTGCTTTTCCATTAATGGAAAAGATGTCCGCTTATCGCTGGAATATCGAGTAAAATTTTTGTTCCCTTGCAAAGAATAAAAAAAATCAGGATAATTTACGCATCACTTTTGGAGAATATTGTGTCAATACCTAAAGCAATTTTTATTGGTTCCCTCTCGCTTTTTGCTGTGATTGGTGGGCTCGCGCTTTTTAAAAAGAAAGGAGACGCTGCACCTAAGGAATTAGTAGGAGCACCTACGCTTACTGTGGAAGCTACCGAGGTAGCTCCTGAGCGCTCGCAGCAGTATCTCCAGCCTGTTCAAGATGAAGTTGCTGAGGAAGAGATGGACCAGGTTTGGCGCCTCTTTACAAAGGGAAAACAGAAACTTCCAGTTGTTGAGACCGTTCGTTATAAAAGCCGTGTTTCTTGGCTGAAGGGAAGGCCTGCTTGGATCACTGATTATGCGGCTCATTTTTCGACATCACGTCATTTTATTGCACGGAGCTTGAATGGGAAGAAAGATTACTACACACAAAAGATTTCTCCTGGTGATCAGTTTAATATCTTAAAGAAAGATGTGAACTTTTATTTAGTTGTTGATCTCTCTCGTTGCAAACTGTGGTTTTATGCCCTGGATGGAGCAACAAACGAGCGTCATTTGTTAAAAACCTACAAAGTTGGGCTTGGCCGTTTTGATGAAGATTCTTACTCCGGCTTGCTCACTCCAAAAGGAAAGTTCTCTTTGGGGGACAAGGTAGCGATCTATAAGACGGGCATGTCGGGTTATTTTCAAGATGATGAAGTGGAGATGGTACGGGTTTTTGGAACAAGATGGATCCCATTTTCGGAAGAGCTCAGTGGAGAGGGAGACAGCCCTCGTGGATATGGTTTCCATGGTGCTCCATGGGTATTTGATGTGGGAACCGAAACGTACAGTGAAGATCTTTCAACAATTGGAAGTTATGAAAGTGATGGTTGCATCCGGCTTGCACAAAACGACATCGAAGAATTGTATGCCATTATTATTACTAAGCCAACCGTTGTGGAAATCGTGACAGATTTTCATGACGCGGAGATCCCTGGAGATCTAGTAGAAAATTAAGAAGGTGGAAGAATGTTAGACCATGAAAAGCAAATCCATGATCACGAAAAGACCATTGCTCAACTAAAGGAGCAAAATAAGGTCAATGGGATTTGGACTGATGAGGAACTTGTCAAGCTTGAGAACAAGCTTGAGAAACTCAAAGAGCAGGTCTACTCACAACTTTCTCCTTGGGAGCGCGTAACAATTTGCCGCCACCCCGACCGACCCCGTTCCATTGATTATATTAAGAACCTATGTGAGAGCTTCACCGAGATCTTTGGCGACCGCCTCTACCGAGATGATCAAGCGATTGTTGCAGGTTTAGGGATTATTGGTGGGGAAAAGTTTGTTATTATTGCTCAAGAAAAAGGGTGCGACACTGAAAGTCGTCTCTACCGCAACTTCGGGATGCCGCATCCGGAAGGATACCGGAAAGCCCTTCGAGTAATGAAGCTCGCTGAAAAATTTAATCTACCCGTCCTTTCCCTCCTTGATACCCCCGGAGCTTATCCTGGGCTCGCGGCTGAGGAACGAGGTCAAGGATCAGCCATTGCAACCAATCTTTTGGAGATGGCTAATCTTAGAACGCCCATTATTATTGTCCTTATTGGAGAAGGATGTTCTGGAGGTGCCTTGGGAATGGGTATTGGCGATGTCTTTGGAATGCTTGAGCACTCCTATTATTCTGTGATTTCCCCTGAAGGATGTGCTTCGATTCTTTGGAGAGATGCTGCCAAAAATGAAGAGGCTGCAGAGACCCTAAAAATGCAGGCTGAAGATCTTCTTGAGTTTGGAGTAATCGACGAAATTATTGAAGAACCACAGGGTGGAGCTCATCATGATCCAAAGCTTGTCTATGACGGTGTGAAAAAATTTATCACAAAAGAGGCAAAGCGTCTTGAAAAGATCCCGGTTGATGAACTTCTAGAAAAGAGATATCAAAAGTTTCGCAAATTAGGGGCTTTCACTGTTGAGGCGGAAGCTGCAGAGTGACAATTAACCTAGAATCTCGTATTCTAGGTTCATGAAAATACTTCTAAAAGCCGCATTGCGGGTTCGTCGACACCTCTCTCTTTTTATTGTTACCCTTGTTACTCTTATTGGTCTAACTGTTGCTAGCTACATGGAGATGTTCAGTATAGGGGTTATTTCTGATACTGGAGCTGATTTCTTTGCTCTGTTTGCCTCTAAAAATGATAAGGGTGAGTATAGCGATTATGTTACCCAGGAAGATATCCAAGAAAAATGGAAAAAGATTGATCGGGAGAAGACAGGGCATATCACCAAAGACGATGCCCAAAGCTTTATGATCAAGAAGACGGGAAGCAATCCTCTCAAACGAGTGATGTACCAGATCAAGCGTCACTTTCATTTTGAACAAAATATGAAAGCCTTTATTACCCTTCTTCTAATGGTGGCAATTTTCAAGGCCTTTTTTCTTTTTTTTAGTCGTTATGCGACGCAGATTTTATCAATCCGGATTAGCCGGGATTTAAGACAGCAATATTTTGAACATCTGCAACATCAGCAAATGAGTTTTTTCCAAAAATATAATATTGGAACCCTTTCTTCAAGAGTGACGGGGGATGCTAACCAAATAGCCTCCTCGATTAATTCCTTTCTAATAAACTATATTCAAGCGCCTTTTACTATTATTGCAGCCCTTGTTGGGTGTTTCTGGATGTCGTGGCAGCTCTCCGCGGTAATCTTTTTAGGGCTTCCGATGATTGCCCTTCCCGTAATTTTTGTGACGCGAAAAGTGAAACGAATCACGCGCCAGTTGCAGAAAAACCAAGAGGGGTTTACTTCAGTTCTGATCGACTTTTTAGCAGGAATTCAAACTGTCAAAGTCTTTGCCATGGAATCCTTTTCGTTCAAGAAGTATCAAGAACAGAATGTTCAAATGGCCAGGCTTGAGAGCAAAACTGCTAAGTACGATCTACTTACTCGTCCCATTCTCCATACTATTACTACAGTATGCCTGGCAACTGTCATTATTGTGGGTTTGCATATTTTAGATATGAGGATTTCTGAGCTTATTGTTTTTGCGGGTCTTCTTCATCTCTTCTATGAACCTGTGAAGAAATTTGCTGAGGAAAATACAAACATTCAAAAAGGGGTTGTTGCTGCTGAGAGGATGTACGAGGTTCTCAATCTGAGGCCTGAGATCAATGACCGTCCTGATGCAATCAAAATGAGCAGTTTTTCCACCGCGCTAGAGTTTGATAAAGTATGGTTCAAGTACGGAGATAAGTGGATTCTTAAAGATCTCAGCTTTTCTGTAAAGAAAGGGGAGACTGTGGCTCTTGTGGGGAGCACTGGTGCTGGGAAATCAACCATTGTTCAACTACTGCCCCGCCTCTATGATATCCAAAAAGGGGAGATCCGGATAGACGGAAAGCCCATCCAGGACTATACCCAGAAATCACTCCGGGAACATATTGCTTTTGTTCCTCAAAAACCCTTTCTTTTCTACGACACGATTGCAGCCAATATTTCTTATGGCAAACCTTTCTCGAAAGAAGCGATTATTAAAGCGGCTAAGAAAGCTCATGCTCATGAATTTGTCAAAAACCTTCCAAACACCTACGATACCATGCTTGCTGAAACAGGCAAGAACTTTTCTGGAGGACAGCAACAACGTTTGGCAATCGCGCGTGCACTTGTTAAAGATGCTCCCATCCTGATTCTTGACGAGGCGACTTCCTCTCTTGATGCTGTAAGCGAAGATAAAATCAAGATGGCCATTAAGGAGCTTCACGGGGAGGTCACCCAAATCCTCATTGCTCACCGCCTTTCCACGATCGAGTATGCCGATCGGATCATTTACCTAGAGCACGGCCAAAAGGTTGCTGAGGGAAGCAAGGAAGAGCTTCTTGCCTCCTGCGAGCCGTTCAAACACCTCTGGGATACGCACTTCCGCTCCCAAAACCTTTCTGAACCTATAGCGCACTAAGTATTTGTTTTTTGAAATTGGTATTACCTATAGATGTCCTTATGGAAGAACGTCTATTTTTGATTTGAATGATGTGCTTCCACAGCTACACCTTGCTGGTGGATTGGGATAATACTTCTTTCCACATTTAGTACATTCGTAAACGACCTTCTCTGGGCTTGAAAGAGTAATAAAGAGCTCCCCATTCATGGATTCTATAATTGGAATCGGCATAGAATAACCACAGGCACACTCAATATATATTTCAGAATCAATGATTTGTACTGCATTTGGTTTAAAATAAACTCGCCCTGCTTCTATGCGGTTGATAGAGTCACTAGCAACATCAAAAATTTCACTAGCTGTTACATCCGAAATTTTTGTAGTCAAGGAATAAACTGGGATGTGTATAATTGTTATTAAGAATGAAATCATGTGGAAAAACTTCATGGGTAGCTCTTAGGAGTTTATGAAAAAAACAAAGATTATTACCTCTCTGGTTTTTTCTGCAATGACAATTATTTTAGGGTGTTTCATTTATTTAAAACCATTTTCTAAACAGATAGCTGGTGAACAAGATGAAATCTCTCTTTTTCTTGAAAATGTAATGATTCGAGAGAATGGGATATATACTCTTTTAGGGAGTAAGCCAATAACGAGTTTTAGAATTGAAAATGAAAAATTTCCCCAGTCAAGAGAGGAGGTAGTTTCTGAATACAAACGACTGATAGATGACAACCCTTCTTTTGAGGCTAGGTTAAGTTTTGTTGACTATGAAACAAGTGTTAATGAAGCAAAAAATATGAAACACCTTAGGCACGAAGAACTATGGGCTTCTTGGATACAAGCTTATGGGGACAAAAAAAGTGCAAAATACCTGTTTATTTCTAGACCATCTCCACATGCAGTTGGAAACGAAGGTTTTTTTGTTAACATACCGATGACTACTTACACACTTTCGATCTATCAAGAACTCTTTCAAAAGCGTACTGGTATCATTTTTGATCCTAAACAGATTCTTAAGGAAATTTTTTCAGAGCATTCAGAATTTTGGGAGAAAGTTTTTAAAGATCATTTTCTTATTGGAATATTGTTAGGTTATGGGAAAAGAAATGCATTCATTTGGGAACTAGAAGATCAAGCTAGTGACACTTTAAGGTGTGATGCGAATAATCTAATGATCGACGATTCAGAGTACTCTAAAATCTTGGTAAAAGAAAAAATCACAATTTCAGATTTGTTAATCCCTTTTTTTATTTCGTATAGCATATTCGATCTGGAAATCGAAAAGTATTGGCAAGAACGTGAGTCTATTATCAATACGATTTCACAAACCCATTTTAGCTCTCAAATTTTGAAACTACTAGGATATGAAGAATAAATTGTCTAATTAGGGAGCATTCCAAGGGAGGCAAAGGCTTCTTTAAGTTCTTCGTTATCGGCTTTGTCGAGGGCGCCATTTTCGTGGAGCCAGCGGACGTATCCGGGGGGCATCTCTTT
This sequence comes from Simkaniaceae bacterium, assembly GCA_018399055.1. GTDB lineage: Bacteria > Chlamydiota > Chlamydiia > Chlamydiales > Simkaniaceae > Neptunichlamydia. Next base: position 905,549 of record CP073762.1, read on the forward strand.
GAGGGGAGTGCCGCGGTGTTTGCCGAAGGGCATGTGGCGGAGGGTCTGTTTCTGCGCCATAAGCTCAAGGATCGTGTCCATGGTAAGATCATCGATCATAAGAGAAAAGACTTGATGAAGGACAATCACATCATCAAGGGCGCGGTGCGCATTATTAGCCTCAATACCGTGATATTCTCTGAGGTGTTGGAGGGAGTGGCGCGGAAGGTCAGGGCGGTATTTACGAGAAAATCTGAGCGAGTCGATAAAGGGCCAGCTGGGAAAAGGGACGCCATTTCTCTCAAACTCATTTTTGATGAAGGGTTTGTCAAAGGCATCATTGTTGTGGGCGATCAGAACCACTTCTTCGGAGCAGAAGGCGGTAAATTTTTTGGCAACTTCGCCAAAGGAGGGTGCCTCTTTAACCATTTCGTCGGTAATATTATGGATGGCACTCGCTTCAGGGGGAATGGGGCAGCCGGGATTTATCAAGCTTTCGAATGTGCGATCTTGAACAGGGTCATAGGCTGCAATTTCAATGATCCGATCCTTATCAGGACGGACACCGGTAGTTTCAGTATCGTAGTAGATGGGGCGTTTTGTCATAACAGTAACTGTACCTTAAGCGATTAAAATTTGTCAAAATCCCTTTGATAGGGTATGATAAACCCTTATTGTAAATTAAGGAATAGGATAATGCGAATTGCTTTAATGCTTCTTGGTTTGATAGCCTTTATGGTGGGATGTTACCAGGTGAGTTCGGATGGTGACGATGATCTTCGCGCGGTGCCGGTAACAAATAATCCTAACATTGTACCTGATAGAGGGTTGGGGCCGATGCAATCAATGCCCTATTGACTTCACTAGGGTTTATCAACTAAGTTGAGCATAAAAGCAGGGGCAGGCAGCGCTATCTATGGCGAAGAAAACCGTTCATCACGTTAAGTATAAATTCTTTGAGTCAAGTGCTGAGACAGCTGCAAAGGCGCTCGGCAAAGAAGGGCTCAAAGCCATCTTGAAGGAGATGCTTCTCATCCGCCATTTTGAGCTGCGGGCCGAGTCGGCTTATCAGCAAGGAAAAGTGGGAGGGTTCTTCCATGCTTATATGGGGCAGGAAGCAATTCAAACCGCTGCTGTGAGTGCAATGGGACGAGAGCGCAATTGGTGGATCACAACCTATCGATGTCACGCCTTAGCAATGCTTAATGGAGCGACGCCCAATGAAATGATGGCGGAGCTTTACGGAAAGATCACTGGAAATGCGATGGGAAGAGGGGGCTCGATGCACTTTTATGCAGATAGGATGCTCGGAGGATTTGGAATTGTGGGAGGGCATCTGCCTATCGCAACCGGAGCTGCATTTTCTCTAAAGTACCAGAAACAAGATGGTGTTGCAGTATGCTTTTTAGGAGATGGCGCATTTGTGCAGGGAGCAATTCATGAATCGCTTAACTTAGCATCTTTATGGAACCTCCCATGTATTTATGTGATTGAAAACAATCAATGGGGAATGGGAACTGCTGTGAATCGGGCTCTTTGTGTGCAACCGATTGCGGAGCATTTTGCCCCAGCTTATGGAATGAAATCCTACACATTGGATGGAATGGATTTTCTGAGTTGTTATGGGGGATTCTACCATATTTACGAAGAGGTTAGGAAGACGGGGAGACCTGTATTGGTTGAAGCGGTGACCGAGCGTTTTCGCGGACATTCCATTTCTGATCCCGCTCTCTACAGGAGCAAGGAAGAGCTTGAAGAAGCGAAAAGCCGCGACCCCATCCATCTTTTTGCAGATGAGCTTAAGAAGCGCAAAGTAATGAATGACAAAGAATTTGAAGCGATGGACACAGAGCAAAAAGAGATTGTGATTGCTTCGATGAAGTTTGCTGAAGATAGTCCGGATCCTGATGTGACCACACTTGAGGAGGATGTTTTTGCCCCATGAATGATAAAATGCAGACAGTAGAGTTAAGAGAAGCAATTAGGCAAGCCATCGATGAAGAGATGGAGAGGGACGACAAAGTCTATCTCATGGGAGAAGAGGTTGCGGAGTACAACGGAGCTTATAAAGTCTCGAAGGGACTTCTCGATAAGTGGGGACCAGGCCGGATTATTGATACGCCGATTGCTGAAAATGGGTTTACAGGTTTGAGCATTGGTGCTGCCATGACGGGATTGCGCCCGATTGTTGAATTCATGAGTTTTAACTTCTCATTCGTAGCCTTTGATCAACTTGTATCAAACGCTTGCAAGATGCACTATATGTCCGGAAATCGCTTTAGTGTTCCCATTGTTTTTAGGGGGCCGAATGGGGCAGCGGCCCAGGTGTCGTGTCAACATTCCCATTGTGTTGAAGCTCTCTATGGAAATCTTCCTGGGTTTATTATTATGGCTCCGAGCAATCCTTATGATGCCAAGGGGCTACTTAAAACAGCGATTCGGAATAACAGCCCGGTGATCTACTTAGAAAATGAGCTCGATTATGGAATGAAAATGGAAATCCCGACTGAGGAGTATCTTGTGCCGATTGGGAAGGCCAAGGTTCTGAGTGTGGGAAAACATCTGACCCTTATTTCACATAGTCGCATGATTCATCACTGCCAGCAGGTAGTGCAACACTACGCAAAGAAGGGGATAGAGATCGAATTGATTGATCTTCGCACTATTAAACCACTCGATATGGGAACAATTTGCGAGTCGGTTCGAAAGACCCATTTTGCGGTTCTCGTTGAAGAAGGACATATTTTTGCAGGAATTTCTGCAGAGATAGGCTTTCAAATCCAAGAACAGTGTTTTGACTTTTTAGATGCGCCGCTCAAGCGGGTCTGTCAACTAGAGACTCCTCTTCCCTATAATAAAAACCTTGAGAAAGAGTCCCAGCCCAATCCAGAACGCATTATAGCCGCAATCGACGAAACCCTACACCGCAGGAGCTAATACCCATGCCGTTTACCCTCACCATGCCGAAACTTACACCTACAATGGAAGGGGGAACCATTGTCAAGTGGCACAAAAAAGAAGGAGACTCAGTCAAAGACGGAGAGCTTCTTTTTGAAGTTGCAACCGATAAAGCAACGGTTGAACATAGCGCCCTTGATGGAGGTTACTTGCGAAAAATCCTTGTGAACGAAGGGGAAGAAGCCCTCGTAAATCAGGCCGTCGCTATTTTTACCGAATCAAAAGATGAGAGCATTGAAGGATACCAACCTGAAGGACTCAATCAAATAGATACAGAGGCACCTGCTGAAGAGGTTGGAGCTTCAGAGACAACAGCTCCAGCTGCAAAGAGATCGGGCGGCATTATGTCTCAGGTTGCGTTTCCCATCGAGCCACCACTCGAAGATTACACCTTTGAATTTGATACAGGTATGCATGAGCGCCTTGCGGCATCACCCCTTGCGAAGAAGTTGGCCAAAGAGAAAGGGATTGATTTGACCTCCGTGAAGGGAACGGGTCCTGATGGACGGGTGATGAGTCGAGATTTAGATTTAGCGCAGCCCAATACCCCTGCAAGTTTTGGGCATAAAGGAGCTCCCACAGAAAAGCCAGGTACTTACGACGAAGAGCCTATGTCTCCGATGCGCAAAGCCATTGGGGAAAAGCTCCAAGCTTCTAAAACCTTTATTCCCCATTTTTATGTTCAGCAAGATGTTGATGTTGAGCCAATGATCAACCTGCGCGAACAGCTTAAAGCAGGAGGGATTAAAGTCACTTATAACGATTTTATCATGCGCGCTGCAGCGCTCGCCCTTAAAGAGCATCCTGTTGTGAATAGTGGATTTAATTCTGAAGGGAGTCAAATTGTCCGATTCAAGACAATCGATATAGCCGTTGCTGTGAGTATTGATGAAGGGCTTATTACCCCTATCGTGCGCCATGTCGACTATAAAAACCTTGGGCAGATTTCGGCTGAGGTGAGGCACTTAGCAGGCCTTGCTAAAGAAGGGAAACTTCAACCCCATCAATACCGTGGAGGTTCCTTCACAGTCTCAAATTTAGGGATGTTTGGAATCCATGACTTCCAAGCGATCATCAACCCTCCACAGGTCTCGATCCTCTCAATTGGAGGCATGAGAGACTGCGCTGTTGTCAAAGACGGGCAGGTTGTTGCCGGCAAGCGGATGATGCTCTCTCTTTCTAGTGACCATCGAGTGGTTGATGGAGCAGATGGAGCACGGTTCATTTGCACAGTGCAGAAATATCTTGAAAACCCTACGATATTGCTAATTTAAATTATTATTCCTCTTCATTTATAGTCATTATTGTACTATCATGCTTGTCAATAACGGACGAAAAGTGGAGAGTTGACACATGTCAGAAATTACATTAACAGTTAAGGGTTATCAGTTTAGCCATCCAAAAGAGAATGTTTCAGCTTCTCAATTCATCCAGAATGCCGCGAAGAAAAGTGATTTTCGACTCAAGGCAGCAGCAAATCTTTTTTTTGCAGCTCTATTCAACCTAGGAAATACCGCTTATTACACCACTTCCACAGTTTTTGGAACCGTCAAAAGGTTCCCCACTGAAGGAAAAAAAGAAGCAAAGAATTTTTTAAATGCAGAAGGGCTCAAAGCGCTTAATACCGCTATTTACACTGCAACAACCGCCCTGCTAACCATTGCTTCCCTATACGACTCAAAGTGGGCTCTCTCTCATATCGAAGTCAAATGCCCTCCTCGTCGAGACCCACCGCAAGAAGAAGAGGTCGTTCCTAATCCACTGGCAAGAGGGTGTAACTATGAGCCAGAGGTATTGGCTATAATGCAGGCAACTCCAGAGGGACAGCTTCAGCTTTTAAAAGATGTTTTTCAACACACTTTGGAAAGTGATGATTATTCTAAGGCCTTAATGGTGGAGTATCAGGGGGCGTTTACTCAGGAGCAAGAATATGCACTGCCAATTTTGAAAGGTCTTCTTGCGCGGATCATTTTTGTTCAAGATTGGGAAAGTGCTCCTGAGTTGCAACATGTCATCCCAGTCATTAAAACGGAGCTAGAAGTAGTAAAAGTAGATGAGACCATTATTAAAGAAAAAGCAGATAAGGTCGCATTTGCTTTAGAGATTCGAATAGCGAATCTTCAAGCAGCTGAAGAAGCTCGATTGCTTCGAGAAGAACAAGATCGAGAATACCAAGAGAGTCTTGCAGCTGAGCGTCTAAAAGCAGAACAGGCGCGCCTAAAGGAGGCTCAGGAAGAGGCTCTTGGCGCAATTGAAACGGAGCTTGATCAGGCTTTTGACGGCCTGGGGACTCGACTAGAAAGTTTTGCTGCGATACGCGCTGATCTTACACAGAACTGGCAGGATACTGCATCAAAGACCCGTGGACTTGTTGTATATAATGCTAAGGAGATGTTTAGATTTGTATCCGCTCGATTAAAAGATGTAGACTTAGGAGTGATAGACCTAAGCAAAGTTCCAGAAAGAGCTCCTCATGAAGGTCTGCAGGAGAGGTATCCTCTGGCAGATGTTGCCCTTTTCGAAAGGATTAATGCTACTCAAGAAGCAATTCAAGCAAGAATTACGGACATCAATACTCTTATTGATTATGCGGGTCTTACGAGACTCAAAAATGCTTTTCCTGCTGAGGCCTCAGAGGCGCAAAAAGTAGAGCATGGGCAACTTGTGCTTGATCATATTACTGCGGTTCGGCAGTAATTATTAGAGCCATTTCTTGCGCTGAAAGAGGATGAGAGAGAGGATCGAGAGTCCCACAATCAGTACGACGATGACTGAGAAGGCGTACTTTGCGCCTTCTCCAGGAAGGGATACATTCATTCCGTAGAGCGAGGCAATCATTGTTGGGATGCTGAGGATAATTGTCAGCGCTGTCAGAAGTTTTATCGTTTTATTCAATTGATTTGTAAAGATGATTTGATAGGAGTCTCGCAGGCTGCGGATACTTCGTAGGTTAATCGAGCAGAGGTCTTCTGACTGGATACTCGCGTTCAATAGATCTTCTAGCAGGTCTTGGTCTTTTTCATAAAGTAGTGTGTAGCGCCCAGAGGTAATCGATTCAAGGACCGCGCGCATCGGAACAAGAGAGGAGAGGTACTGGTTCAGGATTTCCTCGGTATGGGTCAAGTTAGTGATGTCACGGCTATCGACGTAGGACATCTTTTTTTCTTGTTTTAGGACGCTTGTCCGGATCTTCTTAATCTGTAGGGTATATTCTTGTGTAATCTTCAGAAGGATATAAATAATGAATTTAGATTTATTGGAGGGGCTGAGTTTAGGCTTTTGGGAGATGAAATTCTCGACGATTTGGCTTTTCTGAGGACAGATGGTAATAAAATAGTCTTTTGTGAGGATGATGGTAAAGGTGGTGGTATAGAGGCCTGCATCAGGTTCCATTGGATGGCGGGTAAAGATCAGAACTGATTCATCGATCTTTTCAACACGGGGGATCTCATACCGATCGAGAGAGTCATACATATCAGTATACTCTAGGTCAATCAGCTTGCTGATTTGGTTGATATCGTTGGTGGTTGCATCTTCAATATGAATCCAGCATCCCTCTATAGGCTCAGGGATCTCAATGAACTCGTCGTCGTGCTCACCCTTATCGTAGATGGTAATCATAACCCACTACCCATGCAATATATGTATAGGTCATAAAATATCAGATAGAAAGAATAAACACTATGTATAAATTACATCATTTATCAGAAAAAGACTTCTTCAAAAATTGTCAAATAATAGGTGTATATATTTTTAGTCCTCATCGTCAAAATAAGCAGATTTAAAGTCTATAAAATGAAAAGGGGAGAGTTGCTCTCCTTTTAGTCTTGGGTTTTTTGCAAACCTTTGTTTTATAAAACATAAGGGGATCACCGGCATCTCATTGATTAAAATATTTTCAGCTTCGCAAAGAAGTCGCACTCTCTCAATTTCACAAACTGTGAGATTTGCTTGATCAAGGCATTTTTTATACTTTGGATTCTCCCATTTTGGTTTGTTAGGACTCTCATTTTTATCTTTAAAAGCATCCAAAAGGAAAAGGCAATCTGGAATACTTATGCACCATCCCATAAACCCTATATCGTAGTCTCCCTTAGAAATACTGTCATAATGAACAGTCCATTCAGCTTCCTTGAAGACAACGTTTTTGATTCCTAACACTGTTCTCCACTGATCTTGAATAGACTGGACCACCCTGCGATGTAGTTCTAAGCCCGCAACGGATCGCAACTCAATTTCAGGAAGCTCTTCGGTTGACAAGCCTAGTTCCTCCAAAGCTTCTTGGAAAAGTTTTTGGGCAACAGCTACATTGTTATCTTTAAAAAGGTTTCCTGTTCCTAATCTTAAAGGAGGGGAAAGTAGAGAGGTGGCAGGTTCTCCAGAACTATGAAAAATGCTATTTACAATTAACTGTCTATCAATGGAATAACTAAGTGCATTCCTAAGTTTTTTATTACTTAGTGGATGTTTTTCTGTATTAACAAAAAACCAATAGGTTTGAGCGCTCTCCCTTTCCATGTCCAAGACCTTAGATGAAATGTCGTAGGAGAGCCTTACAAATGGATCTCCTATCCAATCCAGCTCACCTTTTTCATACATTAAAAGAGCAGTATTTGAGTTTTCAATAATACTTGCATGAATTCCATTAAGATAAACATTATTTTTGTCCCAGTAGTTAGGGTTTTTTTCTACCTCGATACTATTGCCCCTCTTCCAGTGTTTTATTTTGAAGGGGCCGTTACAAACAATTTTTTCATTATTTCCCCAATTAGGATCATTTTCGATAACATGCTTAGGGTTAGGATAAAAATAAGGAAGTGATACAATATCAAGAAAATAAGGCGAAGGGTACTCTAGTTCTACTACGAGGGTTTTTGCGTCGACAGCATGGACATAGACTTCATCAACAGAAACTTTACCAGTCAGGCAATGTTTTGCATTTTTGATAGGATAAAAATAATAAGGCACTTCAGTAATGGGTTTTGAGTTAGGATCCATGGATCTTTTCCAGGAAAACTCAAAATCATAAGCTGTAATAGGGACTCCATCACTCCAATTACAATCCCTAAGGTGAAAAATGTAATGGACCTGGTCTCTAGAAATGTCAACAGCTTCAGCAATTGCCAGCTGAGGAATATCATCAATCCCTCTTCGCATAAGTCCCTCAAATACCATGTTGATTACATGCGAGGAATTTTTTTCAAAAGAATAAGCGGGGTCTAAAGACCTTATATCATTTGGGAGAGCAATTTTAAGCACGAATGACCCTTCTGATCCTTTGTTGCTATTAAATTTAAAAATAACAATCAAAAGACAGAGTGTAGCTGAGACTAAAGAATAAACAAATATTTTTCTGTGGTTTCTAGAACTCATTTTCCTACCAAAGTTAAGGCATGGAAGAAAATTTAGCTTACTAGGTATTTAAAATAAAGTTTTTAAAATTAGCGTTTCGCATCGCAAAATCACTCACTGATTTACACACGCAGAAAAACATCAACGACTTTTCAGTATTCTTGTAATAAAGGGGATTAATTTTTCTCTAGTTTTTCAACACGTTTTTTGAGGGAAGCTAGGTCTTTAACAAACGTTGCAATCTTTCTTAGGAGAACTTGACGTTTGTTAAACTCTGGCATAGGGGAGACTGGGCCTCCTCCGTAGATACCAGGTTTAGAGATCGATTTGCTCACACCGCCGCGCGTTGCAACTTTCACGTTGTCACAGATCTCAATATGACCCACAACACCTGCTTGTCCGCCCAAGAAGACGTTATTTCCAAGTTTTGCCGATCCAGCAATTCCTGTCTGTGAAACAATGATATTGTTTTCGCCGATCTCGACATTGTGGGCAATCTGCACCAGGTTGTCGAGTTTGGTTCCTTTACGAATCAGAGTCGACTTGAAACGAGCGCGATCGATTGTTGTGTTTGCTCCGATCTCGACATCGTCCTCTAGAGTTACCGCACCAAGCTGCTCAAGCTTGGTGTGCTGTCCTGTTGCAGGGTCTGTAGTATACCCATAGCCGCAGGAACCAATAACAGCTCCAGGCTGTAGTATGACTCGGTTGCCTAGAACGCACCGTTCTCTTACACTCGAGTTAGGGTAGAAAGTGCACTTTTGGCCAACAACCACTGATACTCCAATATAAACATTGGGGTAGATCTCAGTTTTATCTCCAATTACTGCATGAGCATCAACCACTGCGCAGGGGCCAATGGTGACATCCTCCCCGATCGTTGCCGTTTCATGGACAATAGCTGATGGGTGGATCCCTTTGAATCCAGAGTGTTGGTGAGTAGAGGATAGGACTGCTTCAGCAATGAGTTGGAAGGTGCGAGAAGGATTATCTCCCACAAGGAAGTTTTTCCCCTGTACGCGACTTGTTTTTTCGTCGATGCAGATAACGCCTGCACTCGACTGCTTCATTGCTTCGGTATACTTGGGATTTGCTAAAAAAGAGGCATCCTTTTCGGATGCCGATTCGAGATTGTCAACGCTACAAATCTTAAATTCAGGATCGCCGACAAGTTCTGTTTGGGTGAGCTCAGAGAGCTCAGCCAGTGAAAAGTGTTTGGTCATATTAGAGATCCTATTTTTTCGCTTGATTAGCAGGCGCTTGCGCTACATTTTCTTTATCAAAACTCTTATCCATCTCATCAATGACAGACTTGGTGATATCAAACGAAGGATTGTAGAAGAAGCATGCTTCTTCACGGACAACCATAGGAAGTTTTCTCTTTTTAGCAACATTTTCAGATGCTTTTTGAACATGCCCATTTAGGGTTTGCATAAGCTGCATGTTAGCTTGCTGCATGACTTGCATGTATTGATTTTGGTACCGATTATGTTCTTCACTTAGGGTTTGAAAACGAGCTTTCATTTCTTGCTCAGCTTCTGGAGAGAGACTATCAACAAACTCTGGATCATTGAACTTTGTTGCAATATCGTTTAGTTGCTTTTCGATGTCGGTCATTAAAGTAGTCATTTGTTCGCGAAGCTTTTCGAATGATTCTTGCTCTTGCTTCCCATGTTTAGACTCTGTGACACAATTTGTAAAATTCACAATTCCATAGGGGATTTCTTCTGCAAAGCTCTTGAGGGAAGTGAGACAGAAAAGAGAGGTAAGTAGAATGAAAATCTGTCGTTTTTTCATGAGTTGACTCCTTAAAATATTTTTTGACTTGATGTTGATCATAGCATCTTTGGGATTTATTGCCCTTAAAATTGTCCGCCCATCGAGATAAAGAAGACCTTCCTATCTTCATTTCTCTTATATCTTTTTGTACCATTTTTGCGGATCGAACGTAGTCGTTCTTGCGGATTGATAGGAAAACCGACTCCAAGCATGATAGGAACGCGGTTACCGAGTTCAATCCGAGCGCCAACTCCCACACTCGTTCTAAAGTCTTGGATTTTAAATCTTTTGTTGGATATAGAACCTCCGTCAAAAAAGGTGAAGAGATCGAGCATTCTGAAGATAGTCTGGTTGTACTCAACGGAGAGGAGGGTCGAGGAGACACCACCCGTAGGATCGTCTTTTTCACTTCCATCGGTTTTTCTAAAGTGGGGACCAAGGATATAAGGTTTGTAACCTCGAACGGTGGTCTCACCACCAAGGAAGAAGCGTTCACTCAATGGCAGAAGATCAGGACGCCCGTCTCCAAAGGGACATAGGAATTTAAAGTCCCAACGCAGTTTAAGGGTTCCCTTCCTCCAGACAGGATAGTAATAGCTATTGAGGTATCCCACCTTAAAGAAGGGGAATAGGGTGTTGTCATTATCATGCCGCCTTACTCCAGCAAGCTCAACTTCCGCAATTGAGCGGAAGCCTCGGTGAGGTTTAAAGGCATTGTCTGTTGAGTCGTATGAAAGAGAATTTCCAATTCCAGCAACGATTCCACTATTTTGTCGTTCTCTTTGAGCTTCATCATTTTCGATTCCATGGATATGAATAATCGAATTTCGAACTCTAAATTTCCATCCGTACGTCCAGTATGCTGTTAGAGGATAGCTTCCAAAGAGCGATCCACCAAACGAGTTCACGTGGTAATCATCGGATTGCACTCCCGTTTTTGAATAATTGAGGTCAAATCCAAAACGCCAGAGAGTATCTTTAAAATAGGGGTCCATCCAGGCGATGGTATAGCTCTGTTGCTTCTTACCGATTTGAACACGTGCATGAGCATATTCTCCAGCACCTCTAAATGAAGACATCCCCTCGCGCCACCATTTGGTGAGGCCGCGATGGTCAAAGTTGTTTTCTGCAAGGTCAAGACCTCCGAAGAGATCGTCAACTGTGCTGAATCCAAAGAAGAGACTCAAACTCCCAGTCGTTGTTTCTTCGACTTCAATAATAACATCACGGTAGTTTTCACCGAGCTCCTGATCTTCAGGGGTCTTCACGGGGTAAACATTGACAGACTTAAAATAGCCCATTGCTTCAAGGCGTTGCTGAGTGACTTTTAGCCTTCTAGTATCAAATACCTCTCCAGGAACCAATAGGGATTCTCTTAGAATGACATTTTTATTGGTAGAGCTATTTCCAAGGACGCGAATGAGACCAATCTTAAATTGATCGCCTTCATTAATTTGAATATCAATATTGTAGACAGGAACACTTCGAGAAAGGCGAAGGGTATAATGGACATCGGTCTCTATGTAACCATCTTTTCCGTAGAGGTCTTTGACGTTTTGAACGCTATCACGCAACTTTTCAGGAGAAAAGGTAGAACCATCTTTAATGATCATGACCTTTTCGATTTGCTCTTCTGTCAAAAGCTCATTTCCCGAGACTGTAATATCTCCAAAATGGAAGAGCTCACCCCTGTCTGCATTGATAGTAATTTCAAGGCGCCCTTCTTCTGTTTCCTTGATCTGAATATTGACGCGCGCATCCGCAAAACCTTCGTTTTGCAAGTAGTTTACGATGACAAGTTTGTCGTGTTCAAGAGCTTCATCATGGTAGTTGCCAGTTCCTGTAATCCAACTCGTGAAAAAATTGTACTTTTTCGTCGTCATGAGCTCGAGAATCTTTGATTCTTCGTGTTTTTTAAACCCATTGAAGCAAATCTTCTTGATATGTCCCGAGTTTCCTTCATGGACCGTAATCTCAACATCTACCTCGTTCGTGTTTCCGTAGGGAATCAGCTTATATTCAAGTTGGGAGTCGAAGTATCCCTTCTTGACGTAGAACTCTTTAACTTTGTTGAAAGCTTTGTTGAAATCTTCTCGATTAAAAACGGTGTGAGCCTTGACTCCAAGCTCTTTTTGAAGCTTGCGAGTCTTAATCTTTCCATTACCACTCCACGAAATGGCGCGGATCATTGGCTTTTGCCAGAGTTTAATCGTGATATAGACTTCTCCCTGACTCGTTTCCATTGTGGGAACGGCGCGGTCATACTCTTCAGATAGTGTCTTTAAATCATAATCAAAGGTGAGTTGAGAGAAGGGATCTCCCGATTTGGTCCTTAGCTTAGTGAGGACGCGATCTTGATTAAATGTAGCACCTCGCGGAAGGTTTTCCATGATAATGGTGATCTTTCCTACCCGTTTATTTTCGTATACTTCGGATGCAGGAGGAGCGGCAAAAACCGATTTCATTGGCGCAGTCATTAGGAGTAGGGGAGCTATTGCAGCGAGAAACTTTGTGTTCATTAACGTGGTCTTCTATTATCGATAATAAGTTTTCCGATTATAGAAAACGGAGAAGAATTATTGCAAGGGTTTAGAACTTTTGCCTTCCCGAGAATGCTTGAGAAAGAGTTCCTTCATCAACAAAGTCAAGTGAACTTCCAAGAGGAAGCCCCAACGCTAAGCGTGAAACTTCAATTCCGTATTTTTCGAATTGTCCTTTAAGATAAAGGGAGGTTGCATCGCCTTCTAAAGTTGAATCGAGTGCTAAGATAATTTCCTTTGTTCCAAGTCCTTCAATCCGTTTTTGCAAGTGGGGGAGGTTTAAATTTTCGGGAGTTTTGCCATCAAGTGGAGATAGGAGAACACCTAAAACATGATAGAGCCCGCGATAGTTGCCGGTTTCTTCAATTGCGTAGGCATCGCGCGGACTTGCTATGATACACAATTGATTATGGTCCCGTCTTTCGTGGTCGCAGAACGAGCATCGCACGCCATCCATTAAGCAGCCACATTCAGCGCAGGTCTGCACCCGCTCTTTCAAAGTTGCAACTCCATCAGCAAACTCGTGAAGGTCTTTTCCTTCCCATTCCAACAAATGGAAGGCATAGCGCTCGGCTGTTTTCCTCCCCACTCCGGGAAGTTTTTTCAGATGAGCAATAAGAGTAAGTAGGTCTTTTGGATATCTAAGCATGCTTTCGAACATATCATTTTGTAGGAATTAATGGCTAGGTGATCAAGAAGAGCATGTAAAGGTGTCTAAAATAGACACCTTCAAAAACAAGCAAATAAATTTTTATTTAAGCAAGCTTTGTTGTATCAATCTGTGGAGAGGTGTGTACAGGGGGCGGAGCAAGAACTTTTGGCTGTTCAAAAATGTGCTTGCCTAAGGTGTATAGGCCTATGATGGTAATTAGAGCAGCTACCCCAAACCAGGTCGGATGATTCACGATATCCAGGTGGGTTCCTATGAGTTTTAGCCCTTCCCAGGTCTTTTCAAAAGGGAAACTAACGACTCTTGAGCTCCAATATGCATTACTTTTTGAAGTGTCGGCTCCTATGCTGTAGCAAACGAAAGCAATGCTACCACCACGGGCAAATCCTGGGACGATGTTGCTTGCGCAAATGGCGAAGAAAATCGCTCCTGATAGATCTGCAGAAAGGTCATCTTTTTTGTTTTTTGTAATATCTACAATCGTGCGGACTCCCATTTCAGCCATAGCAATACCACACAGAGCGGAACTGCATTTTGTCCAATAACTTTTAGAATTTAAAATATTTGTCAAAAGGTTCATGCTTCTCTCCTGTGCTACAAACTCGGGAGAGTATAGGGTTTTTAAGAATTATTGTCCATGAATAAAAGATTGTACTATTTGAGAAATTTGAGGCTTTTTCTTTAATGTTTTTTTGGGTATGATGTCTCTTAGTCATCTAAAGGGATAGTTTTACGATGGATCAAAAAGCAAAGATTATTGGGCTTGGAGCCTACTTGCCCAAACGGATACTTTCGAATCAAGATTTGGAAAAAATGGTGGAAACCTCTGATGAGTGGATCACCTCGCGAACGGGCATGAAAGAGCGTCGTATCGCGGCTGAGGATGAATTCACTTCAGACATGGGCTATGAAGCAGCGAAGCAGGCTCTTAGTGAAAGTGGAATCCAAGCAGAAGAAGTGGACCTTATATTGGTGGCTACACTCACCCCTGATTATGTATTTCCGAGTACGGCGTGTCTGATCCAAAGTAAGTTAGGTGCAGTGAATGCAGCGGCCATGGACATGCAGGCAGCTTGTTCGGGCTATATCTATGCGCTTTCAATGGCAAAGGCTTATATCGAATCTGGAATGCACAATAACGTTCTTATTATTGCTGCAGAGAAACTTTCTTCAATTGTTAATTATGAAGATCGGAATACTTGCGTGCTCTTTGGTGATGGAGCTTCCGCTTGTGTTGTAAGCGGATCGAAGCCTGGATATGTCATTGAAAATGTATCTCTTGGTTGCGATGGAAAGCAGTCGGAACTTCTGATTCTTCCTGCAGGGGGGTCAAAAAGGCCGGCATCGGTTGAAACCGTTCAGGCAGGGGAGCACTTTATCAAAATGGAAGGGAAAGAGGTCTTTAAGCATGCAGTGCGTCGGATGGAAGGGGCTGTAAAAAACTGTCTTGATGCTTCTGGACTAACAGAGAAAGAAATCAGTTGGATGGTTCCTCATCAAGCCAACATTCGCATTATCGAAGCCCTTGCAAAACGGTTTGAAGTCCCTAGAGAACAGGTTTACCTAACAATACATAAATATGGAAACACTTCTGCCTCTTCAGTAGGGATTGCCCTTGACGAGCTTGTTAAGGAGAAGGGTGTAAAGAGAGGAGAGAGAATCGTTCTCTTTGGTTTTGGAGCGGGACTTACTTGGGGGGCTGCTGCTCTGACATGTGAGGTTGATCGTGGATAAGAAAGTAGCGTTCATTTTTCCTGGGCAAGGTGCTCAGTATATTGGAATGGGAAAGGACTTTTATGAGGCCTTTGCTGTTGTGCGTGAGACTTTTCAAGAGGCAGATGAACTCCTTGGTTTTAGTCTGACTAACCTTATCTTTGAAGGGCCTTCAGAAGAGCTGACCCAAACAAGGAATAGTCAAATCGCAATTTATGTCATGAGCATTGCTCTTTGGCGTGTTTTGTCCAAGCAGATGCCAGATATTGTTCCCACAGCTGTTGCTGGACTGAGCTTAGGCGAGTATTCTGCGCTAACTGCGTCGGGACGCCTCAGCTTTAGGGATGGAATTAAGCTTGTCAGAGCGCGTGGGCTTTATATGCACGAAGCGGGAGTTAAGCATCCTGGGACTATGGCGGTTTGTTTGGGAATGTCACCTGATGAAGTGGCTGAAATACTTGAGCCAATCGAGGGTGTGTGGGTTGCAAATCTTAATTGCCCTGGTCAAGTTGTCATTTCTGGAACAGTTCAAGGTGTTGCTGCGGCAGCGACTCTTCTCAAGGAGAAGGGAGCAAAGCGTGTTCTTCCTCTTGATGTTTCTGGTGCTTTTCATAGCGGGTTAATGGAAGAAGCTAGGGATCTACTTAAGAAAAAAATCGACACAATTTCTCTCGAGAAAAGTTCAATTGATTTAGTGATGAATGCTTGTGGATCTTATGTCTCCGAAGAGGAAATTCGAGGGAATATGACATGCCAAGTGACCGCTCCGGTTCTTTGGGAAAAAGGGATTCGAGCTATGGAGGAAAAGGGGATCGAGTGTTTCATTGAGATTGGATGTGGAAAAACTCTAAGTGGAATGCTTCGAAAAATTGGGGTGAAGGGAGAAACATTCTCTATAGAAAAAGTTAAAGATTTAGAAATCTTGCATCAAGGAGCGGTGAATTAAATGGGATTACTTAAAGGAAAGCGAGCTCTCATTACTGGGGGAACTTCTGGACTGGGAAAACAGATTGCACTGACATTTGCTGAGGAAGGAGCTGATGTTGCTGTTATTGGAACGAATCAAGAGCGCGCTCAGCAAGTTATTGAAACACTTAAAGAACTTAAAAAAAGCCCTGACCAACGATTCTGGTTTGGCACCGTCAATGTAGGGAATAAGCAAGAAGTCAATGAAGCGGTTGGGAGTCTCCTTAAGGAGTGGGACGGAGTTGATATTCTGGTTAATTGTGCCGGAATTACTCGAGATAAGCTCTTTATGAAGATGGGTGAAGACGATTGGGATCAGGTGATTGAGACAAACCTGAAATCGGTATATAACCTTAGCCACGCTCTTGTGCGTCCAATGATGAAGGCACGGAAAGGAAAAATTATCAATATTGCCAGCGTGATTGGGTTGACAGGAAATCCCGGTCAAGTCAATTATGCTGCTTCTAAACTCGGTATGGTCGGGTTTACCCGCTCCCTTGCAAAGGAACTAGGTTCTCGCAATATCAACGTAAATTGTATTGCCCCTGGGTTTTTCGAGACTCCTATGACCAAAGTCCTTACTGAAGAGCAACGGAAAGGAATATTAGATAAGGTTCCCATGGGACGCCTTGGGAATCCAAAAGAAATAGCTCACGCAGCGGTCTTTTTAGCAAGCCACATGTCTGATTATGTGACAGGGCAAGTTTTGACCGTTGACGGGGGTATGATTGCTTAAGTTAATGTATAAATTTTTGAACATGTTTGAAAAAAGGAAATTTGTTTTATGTCAGTAGAACAAGAAGTGATTGATATCATTGTTGAACAACTCGGATTAGACCGCGAAGAGGTCTCTGTGGAAAAATCTTTTGTAGAAGACCTAAATGCGGATTCTCTAGATCTTACAGAGCTAATTATGACCTTTGAAGAGAAATTCGGTTTCGAAATCTCTGAAGGCGAAGCAGAAAAGCTACGAGTCGTTGGAGATGTCGTCAAGTTCGTTAATGAAAAGAAAGTTGCTGCTAATTAATTAGCATTTAACTTTTTATAACCGCACTATTTTTTAGATGGTGCGGTTTTTTTGTGGAATCTAAAAAGCAGTATGAAGCTGAAAAAAAGAAAAATTGCGGTAATGTAGTAGACCGAGCCTAATCCAACTGCTGCTACAATCCCCCCAAAAATCGTTGCCAGAATAAACCCCATTGACTGAGCAGACTGGCTAATTCCCATGATCTTTCCTTGAACCTCTGCAGGAGCGTTAATTGAGATCATATTTAGGGTATTTGGCCAAGAAAAAGCAGAAGGAATACAACCTACCGTGAAAAAGAGTGCAAAGGGGAGAAAAGACCCTGAAAAGGCCATCCCGAGAAGGCAAAGGGTGGTCAGAGCGTTTGCGCCAACGATCCATGGGCGAGGGTGCCACCTTTTAATGATGAAATTGTTCACAAAGTATCCCCCAAACATCCAGGTAATTCCAACGGCAAATTGACTCCAATTGACTTCAATGGGGGATACTCCAAATCTCTGAAGTGAAAAGGGGCTGTACCACTGAAAGGCGAGCCCCCAACCAAGAATCCAGAGCATGTAGATTAGGTAGAGCATACGAAGCTCTTTGATCTCGAGGGAGGCTCGAATATCTCGGAAGCCTTTGAGAAGATCGATATGAAATTTCCCCTTTGTGGGATGCGTTTCATGGAAGAAATACACGATGGATAGAAGGCTAAGTAGCGCCAGAACTGCAGTTGCAAAGAAGGGAAGGGCGGGGTTGAAGTGCGCTGAGATGCTAGGGTCGGATAGGTAGCCCCCTGAAAGCATTGCAAACATCCAACTTAAACCGGTGATAATCACAATGATTGAGAAGTTTTTTGCTCGCGTTTTTTCATCGGGAGATAAATCGGCAATAGAGGCTAAGCAGATACTCAAATTCCCTGCGAAAAACCCTGTGATGAGCCGCGTTAGAATTAAGAGAATGTAACTATGAATCAAGATGCTAAACCCCGAAAGAATGAAACCAATGATGACCCCTGTAATCGTGATGTAAAAGGCTCTTTTTCTTCCAAAACGATCTGCAATATCTCCTAAAAATGGAGCCCCGATAAATTGACCTAAGGGAAAAAGACCGAGAGCGACTCCAAGCATTAAGTTTTTTGATACACTACTCATTGCAGCCGTTACCATTCCATAGGAAGGGTCGATAAAAAGAGGGCCAAAGATAGCAAAAATGACTGCAAAGGCAAAATTGTCGATGAATAGGACAAAATAAACTGGCAGCAGAGAAGCTTTAGACTGTTGATTCATAAGTTTCCTTGGAGTGGTTTGTGGAGATTCTTAAGATAGCAAAGGAGAGAAGAATGAGAAAGGCTGCTATCGGATAGACAAAAGTAATATTGATTCCTGCAAGGGTTCCAGCTAAAAGGGGAGCAAACATAAACGCAATCGATGCAAAAGATTGAGAAATTCCCATGACCTTTCCTTGCATTGCCTTTGGAGCGGCTAGGGAGATTGTGCTAAGTGCATTTGTCCAAGCAAGGGCTCCAAACACTGAGGCAATCATGGCAAAGATTGCAAAAGGGACAAAAGTTGTCATTAAAGAGCAAAGGGTAAACACAATGAATAGTCCCCCCGTTCCAATTAGAGCAATCTGTCTTGCTTTGAAACGTTTTAAAAGTATCTCGTTGACGCACGAGCTTCCGAGTGACCAAACGACTCCTGTTGATGCCAGTAGTCCAAAGAGCACTTCATGGGAAACGGTGTAGCGAGAAAGGGTGTAAGGGTTCAGCCATAGGAGATTGATTCCCCAACCCATCATCATTACTAGGTAGTAAAAATAGAGAGATCCAAGGCCTTTAATTTTAAAGCAAGACGCGATATGGCGCATGCCTTTAAAGGGATCGAAGTAAAACCTTTCATTATTTATATTTGTTTCATGAAAAAAGAGGAAAATGATGGCTAGGCTTAAAAGAGCAAAACCTGTTGTGATCCAAAAGGGAATTTCGGGTGATAATGACTTTGAAAATACCCCTCCAACCAAGATTGAAACAATCCAGCTTAACCCTCCTAAAGTCGCGATGATCCCATAGGCCTTTGAACGACTCTTCTCATCAGGGGAGAGATCAGATAAAGAGGCCATGCATATTGTACGGTTACTTGAAAATATTCCTGTCAAAACCCTGCTAATTAATAGAAGGGGGAAATGTTGAGTCAAAATTGCTATTCCGGATAGAAAATACCCAACTATCACGCCACTGTTTAATATAAAAAAAGTTTTTTTTCGTCCAAAATGATCTGCAAAATCTCCGAATATAGGGGCAAAGATCAACTGCATTAGTGGATAGACAGCAAATAATGTCGCTAGTGATAGATGACGCATTTGCAGAGAAGTCTCTGAAGAAAACATCTTGAAATCCGAACTGAGTAGTAAAGGCCCAAATAGACCAAAGACAATCGCATATCCAAAATAATCAAGGAAGTATGCGAAATAGATTGCAAAGAGAGATTTCTTCCGGTTTGTCACAAACAAGGCTCCGTCTATTTCCTCTTATTTGCTTTCTGCTTTTAAAATTCAACAAATATTTACAGAATACGAGAGCGGATTTTTGGTGAGAAGAAGAGCATTACAAGGATGCTGCTAAGGAGAAGGAGAATCGTAGATAAAGCGTTAACAATAGGGGAAACACCAGCGCGGAGGGTGGACAGAAGGTAGAGCGAAAGGGTTTGGATTGAAGTGCCAGCGCAGAAGTAGGAAAGGATAAAATCATCGAAAGAAAGAATGAAGATGAGGAGACCTGTGGCAAGAAGGGTTGGGCGGAGGAGGGGAAGTGTGATTTTGATAAATGTTTGAAGAGAGCTTGCTCCTAGGGCTTCGGATGCCTCAGTAAGGTGCTTATCAAGTTGGAGGAAGCGCGTGTAAAGAATAGGGATAACAAAGCCGAGGCCGAGAACAGAATGTGCAACGATGAGGGTGGTGATGCCAAGCTCTATTTTAAACAGTGTAAAGTAGCTGAGGAGGCTGATCGCTAGCATTGTTTCGGGAATGATAAGGTTTCCGTAGAAAAGAGGAAGCGCTTTCTGGACCTTGCCACCTTGGGCACGGAAGAAAATTAAGAACACTCCTAGAAGAAGGCTTAACGATGTCGAAATAATGGCAACTAAAAGAGAGTTCATAAAGGAGTTCCACAACGCAGAAGAGCCAAACAACTCTTGATACCATCTTAAGGTGAAGCTATCCCAAGGAGAGGGGAAGCTCTTTGCATTGAAAGAGAAAACAATCAAGATGAGGATAGGGAGATACAAAAAGAGATAGGAAAAAATTACGATAGATCCTCCCCCAAATTTCCCTAGAAATTTCCAGTTCATCGCAGCCCCCTTAAGAGCATTTTATTCAACTTTCTAAAGGCAAAATAAATGAACATGACTGTAACGACAAGTGCAATGCAGCTTAGGACCATAAAGGCAGCTCCAAGTCCCCCAGTTTCATTTCCTAGAACATATTGTGAGACCACATTCCCTACAAAATACGTTTTATCGCCTCCCATTAATTCGGGAATAATGAATTCTCCAAAAGAGGGGATAAAAACAAGGAAAAAGCCTGCTCTCACAGCGGGGAGAGTCATAGGAAGCATTACTTTCTTGAAGGTCTCAATCCCCGAAGCTCCCAAGTCATCCGACACTTCTAGAAAACGGCGATCAAACCTCTCTAGCGTCGAGAAGATAGGAAGTACCATGAAAGGGAGGTAACAGTAAACCATCATCAAAATAATCGCAAAAATCGAATTTAGGAAGTGAATAGGCTCTTGGATCAGACCAATCTTTTTTAATAAGGTGTTTAGAAATCCTTCTCGTTCGAGAACAAAAAACCATGCATAAACATGTAGAAGAAAGTTTGTCCAAAAGGGGACGATCAGGAAAAATAGCATGAGGGTTTTGTATCGCCCTGCTTTAAATGCAATAAAATGGGCGAGCGGGTAGGCGATGACAAGACAAATCAGAGAGGTTGAAAAGGCTAAGAAAATTGAACTAAAGACGACGGTTAAGTGTGTGGAGGAAAAAAGAGGAATAAAATTCTTAAGAGTTAGTCCCTGAATACCTCCTTCTTCGGTAAGAATGAAGACGCTGCTCACCATCATTAAAAGCAGAGGCAGATAAAAAAAGATGACCTGCCAAATCAGAGCTGGAGAACCAATGACGAAAGCGCTCTCTTTTTTTGTCCTTTGTTGAATCCGTTGGAACAGGGCGTACATCGGTTAACTCTCCAAAAGCAATGCGTTTTCTTTTTGCCAGCAGAGATAAACTTCATCGTCATAATCAATATCTTCTTGAGGAAAGTGTTCTTCGTTCTGTTCAAAGACTTGTAGTTTAAATTGGTTGTTTACAATGACGTTGTACTGGGTTGAGCGCCCATGGTAGACGATTTGAGAGACCTCACCTTTTATCGTATTAGTGAAGTTCTCAACAGGTTTTTTGGAGATGTAGATCTTTTCAGGACGCATACTGAGCGCTGCGGTACATTCCTCGGACATCCATACCTTTTTCTGGGGAATATAGACCTTGAACCGCCCTAGATGAGGAATGTCTATCTCAGGGTCGGTGTCGATGTTATGGAGAGTTCCGGTCAAAATATTGGTGGTGCCCACAAATTTAGCAACGAAACTTGAGATGGGGAATTCATAGATCTCTTTGGGTGTTCCAATTTGTTCGATGTCTCCATCTTGGTTCATAATGGCCATCTGATCCGCAACGGTGAGGGCTTCGAACTGATCGTGGGTTACGTATACAAAGGTGGTTTTAAGCTTGTCTTGGAGTTCGATAAGTTCAATGAGCATTTTTTCCCGGAGCTTAAAGTCTAGGGCTGCTAGAGGTTCATCTAAGAGAAGGACCTCTGGTTCATTAATAATCGCCCGAGCAAGGGCCACCCTCTGTTGCTGCCCTCCTGATAAATGTGAAGGGAATTTAAAAATATGATTTTCCAAGTGGAACGCTTTCAAAATTCTAATCACCCGTTCCTCTATTTCTTCTTTAGGGATCTTCTGAATTACGAGGCTATAGGCAACATTATTAAAGACATTAAGGTGAGGGAATAAAGCATAATTTTGAAAAACGATGTTAATTTTTCGCTTGTTAACGGGAATATGGGTAATATCTGTATCACCTAGGTATATGATCCCAGAGTCGGGGCTTTCAAAGCCAGCAATGAGTCTCAAAAGGGTTGTTTTCCCACAACCACTAGGACCCAAAAGAGCAAAAAATTTCCCTGAGGGTATTGTCAAATTGATTTTATTGAGAATAACTCCCTCGTCTTGGGACTTGGTCATCTCCTTTAGGTGTATGCTTCTCACATGCTCCTCCTCATCTTGAGGCAACATTTTACTGTTTATACGATTATTTTGGTAGAGCCACTTGACAAAACTCTTGATCAGTCGATTTTTGTGGAGTTTTTGCAAATTTGGTCCTACGACACAAATTCACATACCCTTTAGGGTAGGGTGATTGTGTCGGATGGTTAAATTTGTGAAAAGGGCCAAAAAGGGAACATCAGAAGTTTTACAAGTGGCTCGTTAGATTGGTTGTTGTTTTTTTTGTTTGAATTTTGAAGAATGGTTAGCCATGGAACATAAAAAATTAGTTATTATCGGATCGGGTCCTGCAGGCTTTACAGCGGCTATCTATGCAGCCCGTGCCAATTTGTCCCCCTTAATGTATGAAGGTTTTTTTAGTGGCCCCTCCGGAGGTCAGCTTATGACAACCACTGAGGTGGAGAATTTTCCTGGATTTCCTGAGGGGATTACAGGCCCTGCGCTGATGGATGCAATGAAAAGCCAAGCCAAGCGTTTTGGGACTCAAATTTTAACTGAGGATGTTGGTGAAGTAGACCTTTCTGAGCGGCCCTTCAAGGTCAAGGGGGGAAAGACAACGGTTCTTGCTGATTCAATCATTATCGCGACTGGGGCTACGGCAAAACGGCTTGATGTTCCTGGGACTTTGGATGGGGAGTTTTGGCAGAAGGGAGTCACTGCTTGTGCCGTTTGTGATGGGGCCATGCCGATTTTCCGAGACAAAGAGCTTTACGTTGTTGGTGGAGGAGATACTGCTGTTGAAGAGGCGATTTTCCTCACAAAATATGGAAGCAAGGTCTATATTATTCACCGCAGAGATGAACTTCGTGCTTCGAAGATTATGGCGCAGCATGCGATGGATCATCCTAAGATTGAGATTCTTTGGAACACTGTCCTGACAAATGTTGAGGGAAGTAATATTGTTGAAAGAGTCACCCTTCAAGATGTTAATACAAAAGAAGAATCAAAACGGGATGCTGCAGGAGTCTTCTTTGCGATTGGGCATAATCCCAACACCGCCTTTTTAAAAGGGCAGCTAAAGACTGATGAGACTGGGTATCTTCTTGTTCAACCAGGTTCAACAGCAACCAATGTTGAAGGTGTCTTTGCGGCTGGAGATGTTCAGGATAAAATCTATCGTCAGGCCATTTCTGCTGCTGGATCGGGGTGTATGGCATCTCTTGATGCTGAGCGGTGGCTAACTGCAAATGGATTGTCATGAAGAAACTTCTTCTTTCACTCCTTCCTTTTTCTCTTTTTTCTTTTGTTATCGATCCCTATCTGACTCCTATTGCAGAATTTGAATTTCGCCCCGCCTACTCCTATCGGTATTACCCTTCTGTTGACCATGGGGAGAACCCCTCAAGCTATCATTCTCATGATCATTTAATGGATTTAAACCTTGGGGTGAATTTTTGGCCCAACTGGGACGTTCAGTTCCAGGCTGATTTTTCCCATACCCATAAACTCAATTGGGGAGGGCAGCGATTAGGAATGCAGCTCCGCTACCTTGTATGGGATGACGTGGCGGGGGATCCAATCAGTTTGAGTGTTGGTGGGCAAATCTTTTATGTTCCTACACGCAATATGCGCGATGTAAGCTCGCCCTACCACTCGCAAGGGAACTTTGAATTAGGGATTGCTGCTGGTAAGGAAATTGATAGTACCTATCAATGGCTATGGCGCTTTTGGGGATTTGTTGGGACTGGCGTTGCCAATAGGGGATACCCATGGCTTCGTCCCATCCTAGCTGCGGAAGGAAAGTTCCAACTCCGTCACAAACTCAAACTCAGTGCTGAGGGGTATTTTGGGTTTGGAGAGAGCTCTTCTGTTAATATTGATGATTTCAATGGGTACGCTAAAGTGCAGCATCGATCGATCGATATTGGGCTTAATTATACCTATCTTTTTGAAATTTGGGGTGCGCTTGGGGTGCAATATTCCTATCGGGTTTACGCCCATTCTTTCCCGCAGCATACCAGCATTTTCACAGCTGAATATCGCTTTCCGTTCTCACTATTCTAGATAGGTTCATGAATCTAGCCATAAAGCAACAGCATTTGCGTACTTTTTGCAATGGCTTATTGAAACAAGGATTTGAGGAAAATGGAACCTTTCATTGACGCGATCTGAAAACTCGACAAGAGGTCTTCCCAGTTCATCGTTAGTGATTTCAATATCATGAAAAGAAATTGATTTGCCGAAACCAATGCCGAGAGCTTTGGCGATCGCTTCTTTTGCAGAGAACCTTCCTGCAAGGTGGATTGCAGAGTCTTTATGACCTAGGCAATATTCCAGCTCCGTCTCCGTAAAGACCTTTTGGTAGAAATGGGTTCCGTGCTTTTCGATCGTTTGTCTGATTCGATCGACCTCAAGGATATCATTACCGACACCTTTGATCACTCTTTCTCTTCATCCTCATCATCTTCGTAATATTCGTCTTGCTTAGAGCGGACGTCATCGTTTTGCTCTTCAAGCCCAGCTTCAAAAGCGTTACAGAAGATCATTCTACCTGAAGAGGTGTGTTTTACGGAAAGAACTTGTGCATCGATAACCTCGCCGATGAAGTTTCCTCCACCATTAATAACAACCATGGTTCCATCATCCAGATATCCAACCCCTTGGCGAGGTTCTTTTCCATAGCGCTGCACTTTAATTTTGACCATCTCCCCTGTTTCCATAAGAGGTTTTAAGGCATTGGATAAAGAGTGGAGATTAATGATTTGAACCCCTTCAATTGAGGCCATTTGGACGCGGCTGATATCAGCTGTTAGAATATTGCCATCAATCAAACGCGCCAATCGGATGAACTTACTTGTCGTATCCTTCACTTCGGGGAAGTCAGTATCATTAAAACGGAGTCCTAGATGGCTGAGTTGCTCCATCTTTTTAATCACCTCAAGACAGCGACGAGCTTTTGTCTTCGTCATGTCATCACCTGTTTCTGTCTGGGCATAGAGTTCTTTAATGATGAATCGGGGAATAACGAGGTGCTGATCCACAATTCCCGTTGAGCAAAGATCGATGATTCGAGCGTCAGAGAGAACAGAAGAGTCGATCAACAGGTCCCGTTTTTTCTGTGCTGTAGGTGCAAATTTTACGAAGGGGATACTGATATAGAGTTCATCAGATGCCCGCAGCGTCATAATTGATCCTAGATAGGTACCGAATAAGAAAAGGGCAATCTTGATAATTTCAAGAGCTTGAGGGGTTAAGACAAGAGAGATTGAGCTAAGGTCTAAAATAGCGTCAAAGATCAAGACAAGAGCTTGCCCCATCAGATAACCAATGAAAAGCCCTACGACTGTAATGTTAAAGGAGCGGAGATTAAACTTTCGGAAAAGGGAATCGAAACCAATGAGCAATAGGCTAAACACAAAACCGATCAAAATACCGATTAATGCATTCGTCGCTAGAAGCCCTTCGGGTCTCGATAGCATGTAAGTTGTCATGAAAAAGATCGAAATAATCGTGAAGAAAATCCGGATAAAAGCTAGAGAAACATTCATCTTAAAAAGCTCCGTTGTGCTATTACTATACCCCGAAATAATCGGGTGTTTGCTAATATTTATAGACTTATCTATTCTTATACCAACCAAAGACTTTTTTTAAAGGATTTTTATGAGACTTAGCTATCGCAGCGCTATTATTTTCTCTGGACTTCTCTGGCTTGCTATTGGGATTCTTCTCCTTTCAAAGGGACTCAGTTATCTGGTTGTAGCAGGAAGTGCGCATCTAGAGGGAACTCTTCAAGGCTTTTCTCTCTTAACACAGATTGATCGCTTCGTTAAAAACCCTGAGAAATCTGCCATTGTATTGGTTTCCGTTGGCCTGGTCCTCGGGTTTTTCAAGGGACGCATGGTTATGAAAAAAGCAGTAAATCGGGTGGTCAAGCGTATCCATTCCTTTCCCTCTCCCCTTCCTGTCACAGCGATATATTCTAAGGGGTATCTGTGTCTCATTGGAGGAATGACTCTTATGGGAATTTCTCTTAAATTTCTCCCGATTCCTATCGATGTTAAAGGGTTTATGGATTTTACGGTTGGGACTGCGCTTATTAACGGTGCAATGCTCTATTTTCGAGCCGCTTTTGAGCCAGTTCATAAAGTCGCGTGATCATTTAGCATGAATACGGCTTTAAAAGCCGAACTCACGTTATTTATGATAGTGGGTTCCTTTATGGATCTGAACCGCTCTGTAAAGCTGCTCTAGAAGAAGAAGTCGGACATGCTGATGAGTGAAGGTCATCTTTGAAAAGCTGATAGAGTGGGAAGCCCTCTTTAAGATGTTTGAGGGAAGGCCATCAGGGCCGCCAATAACGAAGGTAAGACGTGATCCTTGCTTTTCAAATTCTCGATAGAGAAAATCTGAAAAGTCGGGTGAAGTTCGTTGTATTCCATTTGGATCTAAACAGATATAGGGTTCTTCCGCATTGATGTTTTGGTGGTCCCATTTAATTACAACTACGCCTGTAAGCCTTTTTTCATATTCGGCAAGAGCCTCCTGCAGCCAAGGTTCTTTCGTTTTTCCGGGTGAAAATATTTTAATTTTTAGTCCCAAATGACTTTTATCCTCTTAACTGATACGATTATGCACCAAATAGTAGGGTATGTTCAATGCAAAATTGGTTTTATTGGGATCCGAATCCCACCCCGTTTGTTGTCCCAGTGATTGATCGTCCGATTGCCTGGTATGGAATCCTGTTTGCTTTGGGTTTTTTTATAGGGTTTTACCTTTTGCACGGCCTATTTAAGCAATATCTCCGTATTTGCACTGACTGGCCGGAAGAGGAGTTAAAGAAAAAATCTTTAGCTTTTTCTGAAAAGCTGATGGTTTATGTCATTATTGCGACAGTGGTAGGGGCAAGGCTAGGTCATATTCTGTTCTACGAGAAGTGGAGTGACTATTTTCTCCATCCAATGGAAATCCTGAAGACTTGGGAAGGGGGCCTTGCTAGTCATGGTGCAGTTATCGGGATTCTTCTTGGAATTGTTTTCTTTTTCTTTAGAGTTCGAAAGAACTTTCCTTTCCTCTCAATCACCCGAATTATCGACATGCTCGTCGTACCGGCTCTTCTTGTAGGGACTTTTATTCGGCTCGGAAACTTTGTCAATCAAGAGGTTCTGGGGACGGTAACAAACGTTCCTTGGGCAGTTGTTTTTGGCCATCCCATTGATGGGAGTATTCCTGCCCCCCGCCATCCAGCTCAGCTATATGAAGCAGCATTTTACTTTCTTTCTTTTTTGGGACTCTGGCGGTTTTTTCCTCGCCTTCTTGATAAAGCAGGGCGCCTTTCCGGGACCTTCTTTGTGGTAACGTTTGGATTTCGTTTTCTTGTAGAGTTTGTCAAAGAGGAACAGAGCCTTTTACTTGGAAATGATTGGCTTACAATGGGGCAAGTCTTATCCATTCCCCTGGTTGTATACGGACTTATTCTGCTCTTTCGAAAGGTGCCAGTGGAATCAATTGATTCGAAAGCTTGTTAAGTGCACTAGTTAGCTTCTCTTTTGTCCACTCGGGATGGTGACGTTTAAGCAGAGCTTTGTGCCACAGAAGAAACCTTTCGTAAGTTGAAGCGCGTCCATCGGTTAGGACATGATACCAGTGATACTTATAAAGGATCCAAAGACGTCCTTTAAGTTCTTCTTCAAAAGAAGAGAGGAGGGGATAGAGCTTTAGGGAATCCTCCATCACATCTTGAATGAACCGTTCATGATCAACAGTAAATTCATCCAGATGAAGCGTTTTCCATTTCCTTTCGATAAGGGCTAATAAAGGAGTGCTTGGATCAAAATGAATTGTTCGAATCAACATGTCATTTTGAGCCACCCAAGTATCGACTTTCTCAAGGACCGTAGCCTCATCAAACGGAGTTGCAATGACTTTTTTGAAAAACTGCAAGGTGCTACTGATAATCATTTTGAAGGATTGTTTCGGATTGTCGATGAGCACATTTCCAAGCTCTTGTTCGAGGATAGGGAGTGCATCCGTTGATGTGTAGGATAAAAGATTGCCCTCTTCCTCAATAGTTTTCCAAATCAGGAGTTCGAACTGCTCAATCTGAGATGATGATAGTGAAGGAAGAGAGGTTCCCTTGGAGTATGCTTTGATAATGGCATCTTCTATTGAGGAATCTAGAGTTTTTTCTTCATTCATCAAGTGCATTTCTGCATTGATAAATACAAAAAGAGCTTGGTCCATATTTGGAGATATAGCCCTTGTTTTATCTTGTGCGCATTGCTTTACATGGCGAATAGAAGCGCGCAAGGATTCTTCATCCATATTTTTTGGAAGCCCTTCAGCTATCGTATAAAGGGCAAGGATTCTTTGAATAAGCTCGAGGCGGTGTTCATCACTTGTTAAAAGAGAATTACACTGTCCCATCTCAATTTGCTGGCGGATAAAGGATTCTATTGTCTTCCGTTCCTTAAGCGAAAAGTGGCAAGCAATGAGAGAGCTGTATTGCAATTTTTCGGCTAGAATCATAGAAAGAGTAGAGGTAAGCTGGTTTTCCTTAGCTAATGTCTTAATCTCAAAATAGGCTTTGAGTTTTTTGAAAATTTCCCGTTTGAGCATATAGGGATCAAGATTCTCCCCTTTTGCTGTGATTTCGAGCTGCGTTTTAACGATGAGTTTATCAATCTTGTCGTACTCATCGTAAGGACTTTTAGTTTGAAGAGGGCTCAAATCTCTGAGAAGGTGCTTTTGAACGGACCAAATGACCTTTGTAAGCTGATCAATTTCTGGGCGGTTGCCTTCAAGAGTGGCAATACACTCTGAAAGCTTTGTTGCGATTTGTTTTGCAATCGTGTAGGGGGGGAGGTTCGCAGTAGGAAAACTTTTCTTCAGATTTTCTCGAATCATATACTTTAGATTAAGCTTTCCATTATCTTTTAAAGCCTCTTTCTGTCCTTGGATCCTCTCGTAGTAATAGCCAACTTTTTCCCAAACCTTTTTAAGAGCAGAAGCCCCAAGTCGATATCTTGGGAACTTTTTCTTAAATTCAGGAAGAATTTTTGCCAAAAGATTGGCTTCAATCTTTCCAGACCATTTTGAAAGAGAACCTGACTCATCAATTTCACTCTTAATTTTTTTAGAGAGAAACAGACTAAGATCTGAAAAAGGATCGTAGAAGTCATCGGCCTCGTCAATTGGGTGAAGCAATGAAGGATCTTCACTGCCTCCTTCTAGAGGAGAAGAGTCTGTTTGATTCAATTCATCATTGGGGAAAGAGAGGCCTGACATAATTATTTTCCATTTTAATACTTGAATTCCTCTATGACACCCTGGAGGTTTTTTGTCCAAAAAAAAATACTATTTTTTTTAGTAAGCATAACTGAGGTTATAAAACCTATAGTGCAAGAATATCCATTTAGCCAATTTTATTGAAAAATTTAGGAAATAATGAGATAGCTTTAAAACATCTATAAAATCTCTAATTTGGAGGCTACATTATGAAAGTTTTCTCCCTACTTTCAACGGCAGTTGTGACAACATGTCTGGCTGCTAGTGGCTTCTGCGAAGATGTTCGCATAAGCCAAAATGAGAATATGGTTTTGGAAGATAGTATCTCCCATAGAACAAATGGGACTAGTAATGACTATCAAAATCAGAATCAGACCTATGGCGCTAGTGGCCAAAGCAAAAATATGGATGATCCTAATCGGGAAACACACTCCGTACATGGGTGTATGTCTGGCTTTTCAATAGGAGCAGAATTTCTTTGGTGGCGTGCTCAGATGGATAATCTGCAGTATGCCTCTCAAGCCGGCTTGCCTCCTGGAGCGGCTCTTCCCGTTGTTTTCTCAGGTCGGATCAAGGAACCTGATTTTGAATTTGATCCAGGGGTACGAGTGAGTGCTGGATATGACTTTGGAAGAGATAACTGGGATGTCTTTCTCCGTTGGACTTATCAGAATACTGATGTTAGTGATAGCACAGGGACATCCTCAGTACTCTCGGTGCTTCCCTTGAAGGATTTTTCACAAGGCCAGGGTATTCTAGCGGTGTCTGTTGCTGATACAGCAAAGGTGAAATGGCAAAACAAACTCAATGTCTTTGATTTTGAGATGGGTTATGACTATTTTTTAAGTCAGCGCTGTTCTCTACGTCCGTTTTTTGGTGTGAAAGCTGCATGGCTTGATATGGATTATCAGACGGACTACACCAATGTATTGTTTAATGGTGGTGATACAAGACATGTTGGTATCTCTTCGAAGACTGACTATTGGGGCGTTGGTCCTATGGTAGGTGTCGATGGATATCTTCATATTGGCTGGGGATTTTCCCTGTATAGCCAAACGTCTGCTGCCCTAGTATATGGACAGTATGATGCCAATTACCGTCAAACAGATACCACTGGTGATCTCTTCAGAGAAAGAAGTGATAACTATGCAAGACAACGCGCAGTTGGCATCATTGGTGTGGGTCTCGAGTGGGCCTACTGTTTTAGCGGTAAATACATGCTTGCGTTCAACCTGGGTTGGGAAGGTCAATACTGGTGGAACCAGTATGAATTGATCTTTTTTGACGATACGTCGTTTCATGGGGACTTGACCTATTCAGGCCTCGACGCCGGACTCCGGTTCGATTTCTAAGCTGAAAAGCTCCCTGTTAATAGAGCCCGAGAGGAAACTCTTGGGCTTTTTTTTAAGATCCGCTATACTGGGAATTTAAACGATATATGAGAGGAGCGTTCAAATGAATCAGATGATTATCATGGGGCATCTTGGGGCAGATCCCGAAGTCCGTTTTACTTCTGGAGGGCAAAAAGTGACCACACTTCGCGTGGCTGCCAATCAGAGACGTGCTGGGAAAGACGAAACCTTTTGGTGGCGGGTCACCATTTGGGGCGAGCAATTTGACAAAATTATGCCTTACTTCAAAAAAGGAAGTGCAATTGTTGTAAGTGGAGAGATGCTCAAACCTGAAATTTATAACAATAAAGAGGGGCAACCTCAAATCTCTCTTAACCTTGTGGCTCATAATATTTCTTTCCCTCCTTTTGGGAAGACCGAACGTCAAGAAGGGCAGCAGCAACAGAGCTCCTATTCTCAGCCAAGCGGAGATTTTGGTGGACAACCGCAGCAAGGTCAAGGTGAGCAACAATATCAGCAGCAACAGCCTGCAGGATTTAGCGAGGATGAAATACCGTTTTAATGCAACTTACCGTCAATGCAAGTGTTTCTGAACGGCCCAAGGCCGACCTAGTTGTTGTTCCCTTTTTTAAAACGAAAAAGGGGGTAGAGCCCGCTGTTAATATTCCCGACTTGAATGGGAGTATTAATCCCATTCTTAAGGCAGGGGATTTTAGCGGAAAAGAAGGAGCTACAATGCTCGCGTATCTTTCGGGAAAAACCGAAAAACGCCTTCTTCTTTTAGGGCTTGGTGCGGCAAAGAGTCTGTCTATGGAAGGGCTTAGGAAAGCCTATGGCGCGGCGATGAAGCGGTGCCAGGATAAGGCATGGCCTCATGTCAACTTTGTCTTGCCTAAGTGCGACAAACTAGATACCCACTGCGTAACACGCGCCGTCTCCGAAGGAATTGCCCTCACTTCCTATGTGTTTGACGAGTGGAAATCCAAGGATAATAAGAAACCTTTTCATCTCAAAAAAGGGGTTCTTGTTGGAGCGCGCGACTTGTCAGTTTGCAAAAAGACAATGGGGATTTTAACCGGTGTAAACTTGGCACGGAACCTCATCAATCGAAATGCATTAGATGTGACGCCGCAAACTCTCGGAGAGGAAGCTAAGAAGCTTGCAAAACATTTTACCTCTGTTAAAGCAACAATTTTGACTAAAAAACAGCTCGAAAAAGAAAAGATGGGTCTCCTTCTTGCAGTGGGTAGTGGTTCTCGAATGGATCCAGCCTTAGTCATGCTTGAGTACCGGGGAGCTCCTCTCTCTGATGATCTCACGATGGTTGTAGGAAAAGGAGTGACTTTCGATACAGGAGGGCTCAACTTAAAGCCCACGAACTTTATTGAAGATATGCGCGCCGATATGGGGGGAGCCGCTGCTGCCCTCGGACTCATCCAGGCTGCTGCAACCATCAAACTTAAAGCGAACATTGCTGTTGTTATCCCCACAACAGAAAATGCAATTGATGCCCACAGCTACAAGCCAGGCGACGTCTACCGCTCCCACGCGGGAAAAACGGTAGAGATCACCAACACGGATGCTGAAGGGCGCCTTATCCTTGCCGACGCCCTCTCTTATGGACAAAAACATTTTAAGCCCGACCGCATCATTGATATGGCAACCCTTACCGGTGCCATTGTCATTGCCCTAGGCGATCAACGTGCCGGACTCTTTTCCAATAATGATAAACTCGCTAAACTCTGCGAAAAAGCAGGGGAGGCCAGTGGGGAAAAAGTATGGCGGATGCCTCTTGATCCTGAGTATAAGGTGCTGCTCAAATCAAACATCGCAGACATCAAAAATGCTGCTGGCAAACGGATGGCAGGATCGGTGACCGCAGCGATCTTTCTTCAAGAATTTATCCAGAAGAAGACTCCATGGATCCATCTTGATATTGCAGGGACCGCTTTTTTAGATAGCGCGCGTGATTACCACCTTTCTCAGGCAACTGGATCTGGAGTGCGCCTTCTCATTGAGCTTCTCGAATGTATCGAGTAAAAGAAGAAAGCTCTCTTCTCTCTTTTTTGAAGGGAAAAACAGACCTTTCTGGACGGGAAATCAAACGAGCTCTAGAGAGTGGAGGGTGTCGCCTTAATGGCAAGCTCGAGCGTTTTGCTTCTACGAAGCTTAAAGAAGGGGACAAAGTCACCTTTCATCTCCCTAAAGTTCTCAAGAAAGAAACCCTTTCGATCCTCTATCAAGATCCATCCCTGACCCTCTTTAATAAACCCTCAGGTGTGACAACCGCTCCTGAAGTAGGTCATCACCTTGTACACAGGCTCGATAAAGGAACCTCTGGGGTTCTTCTCATGGCTCGAACGCTCCCCATGAAAAAAGACTTGGAAGCCCTTTTTAAAAAACGAGAGGTGAAGAAAACCTATATCGCTCTCATCAAGGGAGCTCCTCGAAAGGATCAAGGAACAATCGATAACCGCCTATCGAAAAAAGGAACTTTTCATGGACAGACCCTGTACGGATCTGCGCCAAACGGGCAGAAAGCACTCACTCACTGGAAAGTCCTAGAAAAACGCAAGGGAGCCTCCCTCGTTGAGCTCCACCCCGAAACAGGACGCACCCATCAACTCCGTATCCATATGGCAGAAATGGGACACCCGATCCTTGGAGACCTCCAATACGGGCGCGATGTGTCCTTTCCTGAGGCTATCGACCGCCTTTGCCTTCATGCTTATCGCCTTGCGTTTGTCCACCCAAAAACACAAAAAAAAGTGCAGGCAACATCACCTTTGCCTGCACTATTTAAACATTGACCCAAAGAGCCAATTGCAAAACCCCTGATGGTCCCTTTTTGGCCCTTTTCTCAAATTTGGCCATTTGACAAAATCACCCTACCCTAAAGGGTATGTGAAATTTTGTCACAGGACCAAATTTGTAAAAACTCCACAAAAATCGACTGATCAGGAGCTTAGCAATTGGCTCTAAAGACCAAGTTTAAGCTTTAACGCCTTCCTGAGGCATCCACTTCTGTCTCAACTGAGATAGATAGTCAGAAGTATTTGACTTTGTTTTTGATAAGAAATCACCAATTTCCTTCCGCGTTGGAAGCGTGATGTCTCCTTTTCTAACCTTATGAACGCCATATGCAGTCGCTGATAAAAACAATACAGATACAAATAAAGCAAAAGCTTTTTGATTTCTTGAATACCCAGGAGGTTGATCAGCAGGTTTTACCCATCCTGGCGCAAGTTCTGGGTGTTTCTCAAATACTTGATTTACTTTAGCAGAAAAGGCTCCTGCAAAGACTGGAGTTGCGACATCCCCATCAATAACGGCGCCAGCGTGGATCATATTGAAAAGCTGAATCCTAGTTCCAATGACTTCTTCTTCCACTCTTTTTGAAGGGTGATCTTTTTTATACTTGGTGTAGATGAGAACACTATCTGCCGTATATGCTCTAAAAATCAAGATGGCGTGTGCTCCCTCTTCAGTTTGGGTTTCTAGCATTTTAACGTTGTAGGTGTTGCCGTCGTGGACAAGGTTAACTCCTTGAGTAAGGTTGTCCTGTCCGAGTGCATTAAGCCTATCATGAGTGCTTTGACCAAAGAAATTTGTAAATGTAATTGCCATGCTTCCCTCTCCTTTATACTTTAACTGGGGCGCCTTGGGGACGCAGTTTTTGTTTCATCTGAGCTAGGTAGTCAGAAAGTGTGTTTTTTGTATCGGACAAGAATTTAGAGACATCCTGTCTTGTTGGGATTGAGATATCCCCTTTTCTAACCTTATGTACACCATATGCAGCCACTGATAGAAACAACACAGACACAAACAAAGCAGAAGCTTTTTGATTTTTTGACCATCCACTAGAAGGAACATCTGGTGTGCGCACTTTAGGTTCCAAATCAGGGAACTTTCGAACAAAGGATTCTTCTTTCGGTGAGAGGTCGCGCGTTAGGGTGGGGGCGCTCTCGTCTCCAAGAACTTCTCCATTTGTTAATAGATCAAGAATTTTAGGGGCGACTTCAACAACGCCAGTATCATCTGCAGATAGCTGTCTAGATGCCTTCGTGGGCTTCCAAAAGCATTCAGTCGCTAAAATAACGCCCGAATGAATCCGACATCCAAGGTTTTCGACATCTTCTCCGCGAGTGTTTTTGAGTGTGACTTCCATAACTTTTACATTATAGATTTTTTCGCCAAGTTTAATATTGACACCTTGTGTCAACTTTTCAACACCAACTCTTTCAAAAGCAGCAACGTGCTCTTGATTCAAATACTTATTTAACGTAATAGCCATTTGTCTATCCCTAAATGTAACTTGTTTTGCGAGGAATATAGTGATTGTAAGTTTATTTTTCCACTAAAAAAGGTGGGTTTGGCCCACCTTGGAATCTTAACTAAGAGTAAAGAAAAGCTTAAGCAGCAGCTGCCCCTTTTCTCCAGTTTCTAAGTTTTTCTAGAGAAGCCTTAAGGTCCTCTAAAGTAGGCGTTTTAGGAGCCTTGAGATCATAATGGTTAACCATTTTTTTGGCTCCATAAGCAATCGTCATTGTTGCGAGAACAGTAACAACTAGTAGCGAAGCTTTCTGAGGTCTTGTCCATTCAGTCGTTGTCACAGGAGGAATAATTACCTCTTCCTCTTCTACTTCAACTTTTTTAGGTGTTGCAAGTCCTTCTTGGGCCTCATAAAATACTGTTTCAGCTTCTTTTAGATTTCCTTTGAAGATAATCTCTTCAGCCTCTTCAACAATAGTTCCTTGAATAATGACTTCAAAAAATCGTGTTCCCATAGGAATTGCCCCATTTCCAAAGCCGGAACCTGCAATAAATTCAGCTCTACTGTTTCCCTGATCATAGTAACGGATTTCATGTCCTGTTTCAGTGTATGCCTGAAAAATAAGTCTTGTTTTTAGCCCATCTTCAGTAGTGGTAGGAAGGATTTGAAAATGGTATCTCTTATCATTATGTTCTATGACGGCTCCCCTCAATAAGGCCGCTTCTTTTTCTTTTAGAGGGCCGATAACGTGAGGTGATGTAAAGTAATGATTAAAATTAACAGCCATGATATTCCCTAATATGTTTATTTGATTTTGGAGAAATCATAACGATAATGAGACTAAAAATCAATTAAATAATTAGTTTGATATTAGGGCGCTATAGGTAGTCGATATGCCGCATATTATCGAGCTTCTTGCTGAAAAGGACGAGAATGAAAGCTGGGACAAATGAGGTG
Source organism: Simkaniaceae bacterium (assembly GCA_018399055.1). Lineage (GTDB taxonomy): Bacteria > Chlamydiota > Chlamydiia > Chlamydiales > Simkaniaceae > Neptunichlamydia. Next base: position 941,662 of record CP073762.1, read on the forward strand.
ACAACAAAAATATCGAAAAAGCTTGAGAGGTGGATCTTAGTCATCCAGCCGGCAACATATCCTCCGAGGTAAAAGCCAATTCCGATGCAGGCAAACCATACTCCTGTAAGGAGTCCGCGGTAGCGGTGGGGGCTAAGATGGGTCACAAGTGAGAGACCAATGGGAGCAAGAAAAAGCTCGGCAAGGGCCATAAGACCAAAGGAAGAGATTAAGTAGAAGGGATTCACGTGAGCGTGATCGGCGCCTTGGGGAATATGAGCTGCTGCCCGTTGCATCACGAGGAAGCAGAGTCCCATGAAGAATAGACTGAGGGCTGTTTTCATTGGAGGGCTTGCACTTGATTTGATGCGTCGCAAAAAGAGGTAGAGGGAAGCAAGGGGGAAAGCGAAGATAAGGAGGAAGAAGGTTTCTGTCGAGGTAAACCAAGGGGTTGGAACCGTAAACCCATCAAACGTCCTGTCCGTAAACTTAAGAGCAAACAGGGTCATTGAAGAACCTGCTTGATTATAGGCCATCCAAAAAAGAATCGAAACGAGTGTCATGATCAATATGACATAGATACGGTTTTTTTCATGTTTTTTGAGGGGAAAGTGATTGGGGTCGTCCTTTTTTGAGACGAAGTAATGGGAGGGGACTTCAAGATTTTTAAATTTCCCGATCACAGTAAAGTAAGGGACAATGCCAAGCATCTGAACACAGCCACACAGGATAAAGACGAGTCTCCAATCAATCGTTTGGAGATAGCCCAGGACGATCATGGCGACGAAGATTCCAACGTTGACCGAAGCATAGTAAATGGAAAATCCTCCCTCACGGATGTGAGGTCTTTTTGCGTAAACACTTCCTAAAAGAGAGTAAATGGCTGGGGTAAACAGTCCTCCTCCAAAAGCAAGAAGAGCTAGTGCTGGAAGAATGAGAGTCTCGCTCAAGGTTGCCAGTAAAAAACATCCTGCAGCTGTCAAAAGTGTTCCAAGGAGTATGGGGCTTTGGTAGTTCCACTTATCAGCAATCCATCCTCCTAAAATAGGGAGTGTAAAAGCGATTCCTGTGTATGCGCCGAAAAGATGCGTTGCTTTTGGTGTGGAGTATGAAAGATGTGTCACGAGGTAAAGAACAAGGAGGTTCCCAATTCCCCAATAGGCGAAACGTTGGCACATTTCTGTGAGGGCAAGGAGATACATTTCACGAGGGTGCTTATTCGAAAAAATTACGTCTTGTCGTTTCATTCATCCTCGTGTAAAACAATGTTTTGAATTCCCTTTCTAGGTATAGCCTCAAAAGGGGATTTAGGCTATGATTTCTTATGAAACATTTTGTACTATACCCGTATATTTTTGAAGCTAAATTATTTGATGTCTGAAAAAAGATGAAAATCCTTCTTGTTAAAACGTCCTCTCTCGGTGACATCATTCAAACACTTCCCGTTGTTTCTTTTCTTAAGGAAAAATATCCTGAAGCAGAAATTGATTGGGTTGTTGAAAAGCCTTTCAGAGAGCTTCTAGAAGCTCATCCCGATATTCACACCGTCATTCCTATTGAGATGCGTACATGGAGAAAAAACCTCACTAAGCATCGAAGTGCGATTCGCTCGGCAATAAAAGCGCTACGTTGCAAAAACTATGACCTTCTTTTCGATCTGCAGGGAAATATTAAATCAGCACTTATTACAAAATGTATTCGTGCTAAAGAAAAGGTGGGAACCACATTTAGATCGGCGCCAGAGTGGCCAAATGCACTGGCTTTAACTCGCCGGTATCCTCTGAATAAAAAGGATCCTATTTCCCTCCAATATCTCTCTATTGTGCAGCAGCACTTTTCCCTAAAACCTCACCCCATTAACACCTCCCTGCCTCTCATCATTACTCAAAAGGAATCGGCTTGGATTCTCTCGGAGTTAAAAGGAAACCACCGCACGATGATCTGTCCAGGGTCTAACTGGGAAAACAAGAAGCTTTCCCTTCCGACCTGGATCGAACTTCTCAAAGAACTTTCGCGAAGGAAAGAAACCCATTTCTATCTTGTTTGGGGAAGCCCTAAAGAGGAGCAAGAAGCTCTAGCCCTTCATGCGCAATTTCCCTCTCATAGCACTGTTCTCCTAAAGATGAGCCTTCCCCTATGGCAGAATTTCATGTCACATATGGACGCGATTTATACCGTCGATTCAAGTGCGCTTCACCTTGCAGCAACAACCTCTGTTCCTACGCTGAGTTTCTTCGGTCCCTCAAACGCCTCAGTCTACAAACCCCCACAGAATATCCACAAGGCCTTCCAAGGAACCTGTCCTTACGGCAAGACTTTTACTAAGCGATGCCCAGCTCTTCGGACGTGCACAACCGGCGCCTGCCTTAAAGAAGTGTGTCCAAAAAGGCTTCTAAATTCCTTAACAGAACCTAGTGAATAGAAAGAATGATTCTTTTTCCTTTAGTGCCTCTGAGTACAGTTTGGTAGGCCTCTGTGGCCTTTGTGAGAGGAAAGGTTGTTTCTTTGGAAATCGGAAGGGGTGTAAGCTTTTCGGACTCAAATCCCTGTTTGAGATCGGTGAGAAAAGATTTGTTTTCCTCAAAGTTAAAGTCAACAGTGTTGATGCCGCAAATCTCTTGGTTAGCTCGGTAGAAGTGAAAGAGGTTTAAAGGGGCTTCTCTTTTCCCTTCAGGTGCTGCAATAACAGCCATTCGTCCAAACTTTTTTAAGGAATCAATTTGAGGTTGCCAATGGACATTGCCGATGGTGTTAAGAATAACGTCGTATTTGTGATCGAAGGTGGTGGTGGCGTCCCATCCTAGTTTCTTTGCAGCGGCGACATCTTCTTGAGTGCGGACAAGGGCTGTGGGGTGACAATGTTTCCATTTGCAAATGGAGAGAGCAGCGCGCCCTACTTGCCCCAGCCCACCGATCACAAGAACTTCTTCATTCGGTTTGATTTGCGCTCGAGAAACAAGGCTGTAATAGGCGGTAGTATAGGGAAGGGTTTGTGCTCCGGCTTCTTCTGGAGAGAGGTTATTAGGAATCTCGGATAAGGAAGATTCGGGAAGGGCAAGGTATTCGGCATGGCATCCATTTGTATCGATTCCTGCGGATCCCCCAGTTCCCCACACCTTTTTTCCAACGATGTTAGGGCTTCCTTTGATGACAACTCCAGCAAAGTCTCTTCCTGGGATGCGAGGTAGATGTGCATGAGAAAAGTATCCTAATGCTCCTAGAGCATCGCTTGGGTTCACCCCTGAGACATGAACTTCAATAAGACACTCTCCTTTTTGGGGTGTGGGTATGGGGACTTCAGAAATTTGAAGGTCTAGTTCTTCAAGAGAAGAAAAATGTGTGTTTAGAACAAGCGCTTTCATACTTTTCTATATATAGAAATAAGTGACTAATTTTCACAGGAAATTCGGAGTTGTTCTTACAGAGTAGAAAGGAGAAGGTCGAAGTCGATATGGGATTCAACGACTTCGACAGCTTCATTGATTTTCTCTTTGTCTTCTTTGCGGATCTTAACGGTGTAGGAAGTAATCATCTCCATGGCGCGGTAGGAGCTGACAGGAGCGTAGAGCATGGGGATATTGGCTTTTTTGAGCGCTTCAAGGATGGTTTGTCGAGGAGGCGTGTCACCAGTGAGGATGATTCCTACGGAGAGATCTTCTTGAGGGTTGGCGATTTTAACGTCCCAATGCTTGGTTAGGGTGGACAGGATAATATCTTCGCGATTCGAAGGAGTGATAATGAGTTGGTTGGGAAGTATCAGTTCCCGATAGTTTTTGAGGGAGGTGGCGACAAGGCGCATGTGGCGAAAGTGACGCATGTGGTGGTCTTCCCCGGTGAGCAATGTGGCATTAAAAAGGGATTCGTAGTCTTGCATTGTGGGGTTACTTAGAAAAGGATCGAAGGGGATGCAGCCAAGAATAGGGATGTTCCAATGGGCGAGGGCTTTTTTCATATAAGTAAGGACCATATCTCGTTTATCATCATGTACGCGGTTTAAGATGATTCCGGCAATACGTACTCCTTCGGCGTCGCAAAGGGCTTTATTGACGGCAAGGGCATCAAAGGAGGAGCCAAGGCCACCAGAGGCAACGAGAATCATGGGCAGTCCAAGGAGGGATGCAACGCGGGCGTTGCTGAAGTTGACAATCGACCCAACACCAACATGTCCTGTTCCCTCAATAACAATTGCATCGCTTGACTTAGATATTGTCTTGTAACTTTCTTCAATTTTCGATTGCAGGTCTTTTTCTTTGACTTTCCCATCTAGAAAATCACGGGTAAACCCTCGCGGGAAAAGAACTGGGCTCATTGCGGCTTCAGCTTGCTTTAGATTAAAATGGTCTTTAAACAGAACCACATCCTTGTCGACATGAACGCCTGTTTCAATCTCCACGTGTTCTTGTCCAATGGGCTTGATAAAGCCCACATTTTTATGTTTTTTCAATAGCCCCGAAACCAGGCCGAGACAGGTTGTGGTTTTCCCGACATGTTGTCCCGTCGCTGCAACAAAGAAAGCTTTTTTAGACAATGGCGGCCTCCACTTTTAACAGATGGCAAATCGTCTCCTGAGTTTCTTCGAAGATTTCTTCATCACTTTTCATTGCTTCGACCTCTTCTAAAGAAAAGTACTGGATAGGATCAGGGGAGTTAGGGGTTGGATCTCCTACGGGAATGGCTAGGTAAATGAGATCGAGATGTTGGTGGGCAGGAGTCTCTTGATGCTGGGGGATCTCTTCAACAAGGCACATGTAGGGACGCTCAAAAGAGGAGGCATTCCACCGTTTGACCCAGAGGTTTTCTTGTTTGGTAAAAGAGATTTCAAGTCCTGTTTCTTCCATGACCTCCCGCCTTGCTGCCTCAGGGGGAGATTCATTTTTTTCAATATGCCCACCAGGAGGGAGCCACTTTTTCAATTTTGGATGAAAAAGGAGAAGGACCCTCTCTTCATGGAGGATGTAAACGGAGGTGGTAAAGTGACGTTCCATGTCTCCGATTATATCGCTCGTTTTATTATTTTGCACTGCGTTATTGAAAAACTTGTGCAGGCAGTGTATCCTATGCTGCATTATGGAAGAATTTGACGAACTTGTAGAAATTGCCGATATCCTTCACGGGCCCGATGGGTGCCCTTGGGACCGAAAGCAAACGTTTCAATCACTCCGTCCTCACGTTCTCGAAGAAGTTCACGAGCTTCTTGAAGCTGTTGATGACGATGATGCAAAGGGGATGGTTGAGGAGCTAGGCGATGTCCTTTTCCAAATTATTTTCTATGGTAAGCTTGGGGAAAAGACCAAACGCTTTTCCCTCGAGGATATCATCACAACGGTTAGCGAGAAACTTGTACGCCGCCACCCCCATGTTTTTGGAGATGTTGAGGTCAAGAATGCTAATGAAGTCGTCCATCATTGGGAAAAGGCAAAAGCCGAAGAGAAGAAGGAGCGAAAGCATCCGCTTGAGGGAATTCCTAAAACGCTCGGAGCCCTCGCACGGGCTCAAAAAATTGTTTCCAAAATTATTCGCACCAAGCTTTCATTTCCTCAAAAAGAGCAGAAATCTTCTGCTGAAATTGCAATTGGTGATCAATTCCTAGATCTTGTGATCCAAGCACAGCAGGAAGGCGTCGATGCGGAAAGCGCTCTTCGAGCGGCTCTTAAAAAATACGAAGCTCTTTTTGATGCCTAAGGACTCATAAGAAAATAAGACGTGTCGAATTGCAAGAGTTTCTGCGTAATTATTCTGCTTTAAAATTGGTTGAAAAAAAGTTATCCTCCTCAGAAAGGGATGTGTTATTATGAGTACACTGTTTTCCTCTGTTATTTTTCTTCTCTGTGGTTTCTTCTTTCCCCCCTCTTTTAGTTTTACAGATGATGGGTTTCCAATCACCCATGAGTGGTGGACTTGCTCATGTGGACATTCGAATCCTGCAGGAACTGTGCGCTGTGAAATTTGCGGAAAGCACAAGTCTTGATTGGATTCGGCTTGTAGTGGGGTGAAAATAGGATCTTTCACACTTCTCTTATGTCCATTTAAATATTTTTATATGGTTAATTAATTCATTTTCAGAGCATTGCTTTTCACTTGAAAGTTCATCACCACCCCATTCAGGTGTCATCAAATGGACGTGATCACAAGTCTGTTTAGAAAGAAGAGAATCAATGATAGATTTCAAATTTTCCAATCCTTTTTGATTACAGTGAATCTCGATTGACTCATGTTTTTTATCACTTTCAAAAGTTAATAGAGAAGTAGGCTTACTCGAATTCATATAAATGCTCTCCTATTGGTATCCGTTCAGTGGGGGGGGTGACAAAATAAATTTCTAATCGTATAATCCTCGTGCATGAAGCCTAGCTATGAAGAACTCTTAGAAACCATCAAACTCCTAAGTGATGCCAATTACCGGTTAATGGAGGAGAACAAACGGTTACAAAAAAGAGTTGTGGAGCTAGAGAATCGCTTGAACCTGAACTCAAAAAATAGCTCAAAACCACCTAGCACAGACCAGAAGAAAAATAAGCAGGCTCCTAAAGGAGGAGCTAAGAGGGGACACCCAGGTCATTTTCGCAAACTGTTTCCTGAAGAGCAAGTTTCAAAAAGAGTCACTTCCTCCTTACATCATTGTCCACACTGCGGGAGCCATAACCTGGATAAAAAGAATCCCTACATCTTGCAGCAAGTAGAACTACCCGAAATAGAGCCGATAATTACACAGATTGAGTGTGAAAAAGGAAGATGTCGTCAATGTGGGAAAAGCGTAAAAGCGCCATTCCCAAAAGAGTACGCTCAAAGTAGTTTTGGTCCCAGGTTGATCACCTTTATAGGGATGTGCAGCTCGGTCTATCGATTAAGTAAGCGACCCATCCAACAACTTTTGGAGATGATGTTTAAAGTCAATATTTCCTTAGGAAGCATCCCAGCCCAGGAGAAAAAACTTTCCAAAGGACTCGAGCCTGTCTACAAATCGTTAAAAGATCAGGTTGATAAAGCTAAAGTAGCCTATGTAGATGAGACCAGTTTTAGGCAGCAGGCAAAAATGTATTACGTATGGACGGCGACCACAAAAAATGCTGTTTACCTAAAAGTATTGCCCAGCCGAAGTATTAGTAGCTTAAATCACATAAGGCCGAGGGGACACCCTGGAATCACAGTGACTGATCGCTATCAAGTCTATGCTTATAAAAAACATCAGTATTGCCTAGCCCATATCAAGAGAGATTTTAAGAGATTTGCTGATCAAAAAACCGACGATCAAGAATTGGCAGAAAGAGCTCTTTTTGAACTACAAGAGATTTTTCTTGCATGCCGCTTAAGCTGTCGAGAAACAATGCAACAAAGAGTCTATTACCGAAAAGGGAGACTCAATGAAATTCTCATTGATATTCTAGCTAACGGGTCGGATGCTTTTTCTCGATTTGCCGAGCGGATGCTCGACCAAATTCACAAGCTCTTTCTCTTCACAAAGTACAGAGAAGTGGACTGCACAAATAACGCTGCAGAGAGATCACTTCGGCATATTGTCCTGTGGCGTAAAACCTCTTATGGTACTCAAAGTGAGTCAGGCAGTCGTTTTATTGAAAGGGCAGTCTCACTTTGGATGACCCTCAAGAAGCAAGGGAAGGAAGTTGCTCCCTTTTTTTTGCAAGCCTATAAGGCTACCTATCATCCCTGGGTTGCAGCACCAGTTCTTTAGCCCCCCACTGAACGGATACTCCTATTGGGAATCTTTGTTTTTCTATGCCTTTTATGGAGCCACGGTAATGCACATCTACATGTGGAAGTTCAGTAACAGAACCTCGGTAGGTTTTCCCAGCATGATCTATAGCTAAAGTGAATTGTTTTAGTTATAGGCAGTGCTCCTTGAAAAGTTCATCTATTCCACATTGATATTTTCTCCGCTTAGACTTTGCCTGCGCCCATTTGTGTTCAATAGGATTTAGGTCAGGGGAATAGGGAGGAAGATATTCCAAGGTATGGCCTGCAGCCTGGATCTTCTCTTGTATAAATTTACTTTTATGGAATGAAGCATTATCCATAACCAGAATACTTTCAGAGGGAAGTTTCGGTAGCAAGTCTTGCTCTGCCCAAGTAGAAAAGGCATCTGTATTAATATTACAATCGAATAACGCAAGTCTAAGCAGGCTTGTTCCAAGTAATGCCCCTATTGCATTTGTTCTTCCTTTTGCTCCCCAGTCATGAGTGCCAAAACAGCGCTGCCCTATTTTGGAGTAACCGTGGGTGCGGGGCATATCATGGGCAAACCCGCTTTCATCAATATATACAATTGCTTTTCCCAAACGTTTATACTTTGCGATTTTTTCTCGAAAGATTTGTCTTTTTATTTCGCAGGCCTTGGGATGGTTGAGCGTTTTTTTTATAGCTAATTCTTAGCCTCTTCATGGCACAACGAATGCCTGAAGCGCTTACGTTGAGACGATGTGCTCGTTCATAGTTGAAGGCATCAGGGTATTTCTTGATATCCTCCATTAGGGTCTCTCTATCAATCTTTATTGCAGGTCTGATTTTAGTGCGCCTCGGCTCCAATCTCTTGGACCAAAGAAACACACTATTTACACTTACTCAAAAACGCTTTGCTACTTGGGCGAAGCTTAATTTTTCTTTGCTTCGGATCGATAGAACTTTTTTTCTAAAATCTAGCGAATATGTCATTCAAAAAATTATAACTAAAACGAAATATTTTAGCTATAACACAACCATCTACAATTGCAGATGGTTCCCCGCCAAATGTGGCGAGTTCATAGGGGTCATTTTCTAATGAAAAGGCAAAGGTTGGAAGACAAAAAAACAAGAGGAGGAGCTTGTACATCGTGCTATAAAATTGTTTCGAATCGACTCCAATATATTTTGAGTTCTTTATAACTGCAAGTTAGAAGTTGAACTGGATGGCGCCGGTTGCGCCGTGGTAGATGATATGGCCGCCGTGGTCAAGGATATCTCCCTTGCCGTGGAAGGTCAAGTTGCCACTAGCGGTTGCAATGGCTCCGACATAGAGGACTTGATAGTTGAAGAGAAAGAAGAAGTGTTTCGTGGGTCTGAGCTCAATAAAGGGGAATACTTGCGCAAAATAGGCGAAGTTAGAACCGCTTTTATCAATGTCGCGATGCACGATGGTGTTCCCTCTATCAAGCATTAGAGTTCTTTGCTTATCACGATTAAAGAGACCTCCACCTTTGACAACAAGTCCCCACGTCAAAAAGTGGTAGGGATTGTACTCAAGGTCTCCACCTACTTGAAGGCCAAACGAGGTGTTTTCTGTCCGGATACGGTAGCGACTTGTTTGAGGAATCCCATCAAAGGGTTTGGTGAAGTACATTTTAATCTTTTCATCGATATCAAAGTAGCGAAGTCCAATAATTCCCGAGACGGAAAAATGATCAGTATAGCGAGGGGTGATGTGGTGCCAGTAATTGAGTTCATAGGTGTACATCTTTGAGAGATAGACTGCTTTTACTCGGCTTGCATAGTTATAGTCATAAGTAAACTGGGTAATGTTTCCATCGATATTTAGATTCTTAGGACAATTTCTATTCTTTTGACCACTCCAAGCAAATCCTCCCAAGTAGCGCGCTTCCCATGTAGAGGAAATGCTTGGATAGATTTTTGCGGCAACCGAAAATCCTGAATTGAAATGCATGTCGTGGACGAGGTCTTTCGACTCGACCATGGGTTTCCCCTCTTCCTTTCGGCAGTCAACGGGTGTCCATGCTATGGGGATTCCTTGGGGCCCTCCAGCCGCAGCAACTAAATGTTTGTTTTGGGAGTTAGCACGCCGCATCAAAACATAGTCGAGCTCAATAGAGAAATGTTGGTAGTAGGCGCCTTGCACAGCACCGTATGCACTCACGCAACTTCCAAGTAAAAGAGCTATCCTCAAAAAGGTTTTCTGCATTTGTATCCCATTTAAAATACTGAAATGTATCAAAATGAAATTTCTCCTACAAGCTATTTTATAGTGGAAAAAGTCAGGGAAAGGTTATTTGGGCAGATACGTAGACACAAAAAAGCCGGAGAGTGCTCCTAGCATAACTTGAATCCTAAAGGCTGCTACATTCCTGTCCTGACCTGGTTCAGACCGCATTACTCCAAAAGTTCCCCGGCGAGTTATGATGCTACCATACGAGGTATTTTCCTGTATAGGAAGCGCTTATTTTTCCGATTTCCTCTGGGGTGCCCGTGGCAACTACCTGGCCGCCACCTTCTCCAGGGCCGGGTCCTAGATCGATAATATGATCAGCGGTCCTAAGGATATCCAGATTATGTTCAACGATGATAACGGTGTTTCCTTTATCAACAAGGGTGTGGAAAATGGGGAGGAGTTTCGCGATATCATCGCTATGAAGACCAATCGTTGGTTCATCAAATAGGTAGAGTGTTTTTCCTGTTGCCCGTTTTGAAAGCTCTCTTCCCAGTCGCATGCGTCCGGCCTCACCCCCTGACAGGGATTGAATCTCTTGCCCCAATGTGAGGTAACCCAACCCAACACTGATAAGGGTCTCCAAAATTTTCTGGAGCTTTGGAATGGGAGGAAGGAAGTTCAGTGAATCTTCAACGGTGAGTTTCAGTAGCTGGCCTAAGCTTTTCCCCTTGTAAGTGACTTTTAAACTGAGAGGGTTTAGCCGGTTTCCATGGCAGCTATCGCACTTGACTCTTAAAGAGGGGAGGAATTGCAAACGGATGGTTTTGAACCCGAGGCCCCAACAGCTGCGGCACATCCCTTTAAGATGGTTATGGCTAAAGTGTTTTGGCTGCAGTCCCCGCGCTGCTGCTTCAGGGAGTTTGGCAAAGAATTGACGCAGGGGTTGGTTGGCTTCGCTATAGGTGGAGACATCGGCTCTAACGGTATGCCCAATAGGATTTTGATCGATAGCGATCAGCTTATTGATTTCTGAGAGTCCTTTAATTTTTGCTCCATCAACGGCGATTTCATCACTATCGGAGCGAGAAGCGATATGTTTTTGTACGCCGTTTTTCAGGAGGGTGTTGATCAGCGTTGATTTCCCCGATCCTGAAACGCCACTGATACAAGTCAAAACCTTTGTGGGAATTTTCACAGTGATGTTTTTGAGGTTGTGTTTTTTTGCTTTTTCGATGGTAAGAAAATGCTTTGAGATGCGTCGTTTTTTAGGAATAGGAAGTTTTATTTTTCCACTTAAATAGGCTCCTGTTAGAGAGTTCTTACTCTTTTTGATTTGGGCGAGTGTCCCCTCTGCTGTGAGTTCCCCACCAAGTCTTCCTGCTTTGGGGCCAAAGTCAAAAATATGGTCAGCGATTTCCAAAGTTAAGGGGTCATGCTCAACCATGAGAAGGGTGTTCCCTAAATCGCGGAGGTGTTTAAGTGCTTCGTTGAGCCTTTCATTGTTATAGGGGTGAAGGCCAATAGTTGGCTCATCTAGAACATAGAGACATCCCGTGAGGCCACTTCCGAGCTGGCGGGCAAGATGAATCCTCTGTGTTTCCCCTCCACTTAGGGTAGGTGCACTGCGGGAAAGAGATAGATATTCCAATCCAATATTGCAAAGGAAGGTGAGGCGATGGATCAAGGGATCTAAAATCTCCTGAATTTCCTTTTCTTTAGGGAGATGATCGATAAAGGGGAGGGCTTCAGATAATGGAAGGTTGCATAAATGACCGAGTGTTTTTCCTTCGAGTTCTACTCCTCGCGCTAGCGGATTGAGCCTCTCACCTTCGCAACTCAAGCAGGGTGAAACCTCAAGCAGGGGCTGTATAGTTTCTCGTTGTTGTCGGTGCCCTGTTTTCCCAATTTTTGCGAAGGCGTGATTGATCCCTATGAAGCGGAGTTCCATTTTCTCGCATTTGAAATAGCGGGGCGATCCATTGAGTATGAGCTGGAGCTGTTTTACGGGAAGTTGGTAAAGAGGAATATCGGGATCAATCTCTTCTTCCTCTAAAAAGGTGAGAAAGACATCTTCAGCAACAGAGGTTGCTTCTTCTTTCCATAATTTACTGATCAGTTCGTATGAGGAAAGAGCCATGATCTTTTGGTGGGAGAGTACATTAGCTCCCCACTGAAAACCGAGTCCCAAACAGTCGGGACACATCCCTTCTTCTGAGTTGAAGGAAAAGGTATGCGGCGTAAGGGGAGGGTAGGTCTTTCCAGTGCTGGGAACAGCAAATGCTAGGTTGAAAAGAAGGTCTTCATCATCGAGTGCGACAGTAAAGGGCTCTTTTGTTAGAGCTGTTGCTTGTTCTATTGCTTCGAAGAGCCGTTTTTCAATGCCGGGCCGGGTTGCGACGCGGTCAACAACGAGAAAAAGAGCATTTTTTCGATTCGCTTGGTAGGGGATCTCTTCATCAAGTTCATAATACTCTCCGTTGAGGCGCATTCGAACAAAGCCTTGCTGCGTCAAAACGTCCTGAATCTCTTCCATCGATTGCCCTCTCACAACTTTGATCGGGGATAGGATGTGGAGGCGTGTTTTTTCAGGAAGCTTCATCAGATGTTTAACGACAGACTCTTTGCTAATCGACTCAATCTTTTCACCTGTTTCAGGACAATAGGCCACTCCTCGGTGGGCATATAAAAGGCGGAGGAAATCGTAGACCTCTGTCATCGTTCCAATTGTTGAACGAGGGTTTCCTGCGTGGTGTTTTTGCTCGATAGCAATTGCTGGCGAGAGCCCTTCAATCTCTTCGACCTTGGGCTTGGGCATTTGTTTCACGAACTGCCTTGCATAAGCTGATAGAGATTCAATATAGCGCCGCTGCCCTTCAGCGTAGATTGTTTCAAATGCAAATGAACTCTTTCCTGATCCAGAAGGTCCCGTGCAGACGGAGATTTTCCCTCGGGGAATCTTAAGGTCCTCTCCTTTTAAGTTGTTTTGTCGGCATCCGATTGCAGTGATTGCACTGAGAGGTTTTTGAGTTGCTTTATGGGGTCTGCTTTTTGGGGCCATGCGAGGGCGCAGTGCAAGCCCCGTCGGGGTTTCTTTTTTTGCCATTTGTTCTGGAGTCGCAGTGGCAAGGATTTGTCCTCCTCCTCTTCCTCCTTCAGGTCCTAGATCAATGATCCAATCCGTTGTTTTAATGAGGTCAATATTGTGTTCGATGACAAGAACTGTGTTTCCCGCATCGACTAAGTGTTGCAAGATATTAATAAGCTTCCGGATATCATGAAAGTGGAGTCCTGTTGTGGGCTCATCTAAGATATAGAGCGTTTTTCCTGTAGAAGGGCGGATGATTTCTCGAGCAAGTTTTATCCGTTGCGCTTCTCCTCCAGAAAGTGTTGTTGAAGATTGCCCGAGGGTGATGTAGTCCATTCCTACTTGCTTGAGAAGGGAAAGCTTGTGGTGGATATGGGGAATCGCATCGAAGAACTCGAGAGCTTCTTCGACAGTCATTTCTAAAACATCATGGATATTTTTCCCTTTGTAGGTGATGGCAAGGGTTTTAGGATCAAACCGCTTTCCATCGCAAAGAGAACACGTTGTCCACACATCATCCATAAAGTCCATATCGAGGCGAATCTGTCCCATCCCTCGGCATTCGGTGCATGAGCCTTCCTGGACATTGAAGCTGAACCGGCCGGGCTTAAAGCCAGCCGCTTGGCTTTCGGGAAGTTTTGTGAAGAGATCTCGGACATCATCGAAGACTTTGATGTAGGTACTGGGATTGGAACGAGGAGTTCTTCCAATGGGAGTCTGATCGATGGCAATGACCTTGTCAAGATGCTGCAGTCCATGGATTGCTTTATGCTTTCCTACTGAGTGTTCGGCGCGATGAAGCTTATTTGCAAGGGCAGGGTAAAGTGTATCGGTAATGAGGGAAGATTTTCCTGATCCTGAAACCCCTGTTACAGCAATGAAAAGTCCCAACGGAATAGCAACATCAACGTGCTTTAGATTGTGATGCTCCGCCCCTTCGATTGTGAGGATATTCTTCCCTTTTTTGCGCTTCTTTAGAATCGGAATGGTTTCTTTTCCACTTAGGTAAGCTCCTGTAATTGAGCGGGGTTCCTTTTCCAAATCCTCGATTGTTCCGGCAGCAATCACTTCTCCTCCGCGGGAGCCTGCTTCGGGGCCAATGTCGACGATAAAGTCGGCTGCTTCCATTGTCTCTTCGTCATGTTCTACAACAATGATGGTGTTTCCACGATCCCGGAGTTTTTCTAAAGTGGAGATGAGCTTTGTATTGTCGCGAGGATGAAGGCCAATCGAGGGCTCATCAAGAATATAGGTGGTGCCGACAAGGCCGCATCCAATTTGTGAGGCGAGGCGCACTCGCTGCGATTCTCCACCAGAAAGAGTGGGAGCGGTTCGCTCTATTGCTAAGTAGTAGAGTCCCACATTGAGGAGAAAGTCGAGTCGTTTTTTGATCTCCAAAATGAGGTCATGGCCGACCATTTCTTCGAAGGGAGAGAGTTTGAGCTTTTGAAAGAAGACATGAAGTTCTTCGATCGTCATTGAAGTAAGCTCATGGATAGTTTTTCCACCTATCTGAGTCGCTGCAGGGTAGGGCTTGATGCGAGAGCCGTTGCAGTTGGGGCAAATCGTTTCATGCATCAATTTTAACATCTTGTTTCTGTAGACATCACTCTTTGCTTCATTATAACGTTTTTTTGCTTCTGAAATGATGCCGCGCCACTTGATATATTCGGTCCAGGAAGTCCGTTTCACAGGGTGAACGAAGCGCATTTTTGTCCACTTCTTTCTGTTTCCATATAGGTATTGGTTTTGGGCTTTTACAGGGAGGTCCTTCCAAGGAGTGTGGATGTCAAAATTGTAGAGGCTTCCAAGGTTATTGTAGATGTTTTTCCACTTCACCGTGTTATAAGAGCCAACGATAGAGCAGCAGTCCTCTGCAATACTCAACTCAGGATCAATAATTTTGTCGAGATCAAAGTCTTGCGTGAGTCCTAGCCCTTCACAGGTAGAGCACATTCCACTCGGGTGGTTGAAGGAAAAGTCATGGGGTTCTAGTGGAGAATAGGAAAGTTTTGATTTTTTTGCATAGGCGTGTTGCGAAAAGAGGGTTTCTTCCTTGCTCGTTTTATTATAGACACTCATTACTCCTTCGCCGAGCTCCAAGGACTGAGTTACTGCTTCTACAATCCGGTTTTTCTCCTCTTCCTTGAGGATGATCCGATCAATGACAAGGTCAATATCATGAGCAGTTGACTTATCGACTTCAATGTCATCTTCAAGATTCACAATCTCTCCATCCAGACGGATGCGCATGAACCCTTTGCGGATAAGCTCCTCAAAGAGATCTTTAAACTCTCCCTTTTTTCCTTTGATATGGGGGGCTAAGAAAATGAGCTGCGACTTTTCTGGAAAATTCTGAATGGTAGAGAGGATTCTTTCGGCGCTTTGAGGTTGAATCTTTTCTCCGCTTACGGGGCAATGAGGGGTGCCAACACGGGCAAAAAGAACGCGGAGATAATCATAGATTCCTGTGATGGTCCCAACGGTAGAGCGGGGGTTTCTTCCGGCTGTTTTTTGTTCGATTGCTATGGTTGGAGAAACCCCTTCAATCAGGTCAGCATCAGGTTTTTGAAGGCTTCCCATGTATCTACGTGCATAATTGGAAAGAGATTCAATATAGCGCCGCTGCCCTTCAACATAAATTGTGTCAAAAGCTAGCGAGGATTTTCCTGATCCTGATACTCCGGTAAAGACAATAAATGTTCCTGGATCGAGGGTCAAATCGACCCCTTTCAAGTTATGAACCCGAACATTTTTTAGGATGATAGATTGTTTTTCCATGAACCCATCTTATTCTATTATAAATATCAGAATTTTGAGGTATTTTTTTTCAGAATTTGATCCCTCTTTGCACGCCATACTTAGTAAAGTAGGGTAAAAAGAGGGATCAAACTCTGGGAACAAAGACCCAAAAGGGTGTTGTTTATAATAGTAAGATATGTTCATAGAGGATAGTATACATTAATAAGAGTTTCTATATAAGAGGAAATATGCGCACGAGAACAAAAATTATTTGTACACTGGGACCTGCAACAAACAGCTATGAAAAAATTTTGCAGCTGATCGATGCAGGGATGAATGTTGCTCGAATCAATATGAGTCATGGCGCGTATGACAAGCACAAAGAAACGATTGACAATCTCAAAAAAGCGCGCAAGGCAAAAGATATTGCTCTAGCCATCATGCTTGATACAAAGGGACCTGAAGTACGGGTCGGAAGTCTTGCTTCTCCCATTGTTTTGGAGGTGGGGAGCCAACTTAGAATCTCCAGAGATCCTGCAGAAGGAGAAATAACCCTAGAACCCTTCGAAGTCATTCAAGACATCAAAATGGGAGCGCAAGTTCTCTTTGACGATGGGTATATCACTTCCAAAGTGATTGAAAAACACCCCGAGTTTTTGGTTGTGGAAATTGAAAATCCCGGAGTACTAAAATCTCAAAAAGGGGTAAATATTCCCCATGCAGAGCTTCAGCTTCCTGCTGTGACAGAAAGGGACATTGCCGATATCGAGTTTGGATGCAAAAATGGAATTGATATCTTAGCCGCATCTTTCATCCGCTCAGCAGACCATATCATTACCATTAAAGACATTTTGGCAAAATGCAAGTCTAGTCATGTCATGGTAATTGCCAAGATTGAAAACGCTCTTGGCGTAAAGAATTTTGATAGTATCCTCCAAGCTTCAGATGGGATTATGGTTGCGAGGGGAGATTTAGGCGTTGAGCTACCTGTAACTCAAGTTCCCAGACTTCAGAAAGTGATGATCCGTAAATGTTATCAAGCATTCAAGCCCGTTGTTACAGCAACGCAAATGCTTGAGTCGATGATCTCAAATCCTCGTCCCACACGTGCTGAGGTTTCTGATGTCGCCAATGCTGTGTACGATTGTACCTCTGCGGTGATGCTTTCTGGTGAGACGGCTGTGGGACAATATCCCATTGAGACGGTCAAGCTCATGCGAAGCACGATCATAGAGGCTGAAAAAGACTTTGATTATGAAGATTTTTTTTACAAAGATGTATCTCGGCAACTTTTTAATGACATCTCTTCATCGGTAGCACTTGCCTCAGTAAAAACAGCTTATAGCGCTCATGCAAAAGCACTCATTGCCCTCACAACAAGTGGATTTACCGCACGTCTTATGGGACGGTTTCGCCCTGAAATGCCCATCATCGCAGTGACACCTGATGAAAAAACCTATCATCAACTTGCGTTTTCATGGGGAACTGTTCCCGTTTTGGAGAAAGTGAAGGATGTGAAAGAAGGCGTCCAGAAGGCCAGCTGTTTTGTTTTGACGCATAAACTCGTGCGCTACGGAGATCTGATTGTGGTGACCTCTGGAACCCCTTTTGGGATCAGTGGAACAACAAACGTGATGCTTGTCGATAATATCGGTGATGTACTTGTAAGAGGACTTCCAGGAAATGGGAAGCGGACTCATGGAAAAGTAGAGTTTTTTCTCAGTTTTGACGAAGAGGCTAAATATGACTTTAAGGACAAGATGGTCGTTCTGACAAGTTGTCTAGAAGAGTATGAGCCACATCTTAAAGTGGCAGGTGGAATCATCCTTCAAAACCATCCTGACGACTCCCGTTCTGAGGACCTTGCAAAACAGTTTGCCCATGATTACAAAATTCCTCTCCTAGTTCGCGCGGATGCAGCGTGCACAATACTCAAAAAAGACCAGCTCGTTACCCTAGATCCGATCAAAGGACTTGTCTTTGAGGGGATCGTCGAATCAGAAGACGAGATGCGCGAGCAAGTCTGCAAATTCTAGTGTCAAATTCAAACTTTATTGATACCTGCTTAAGCTTTTGATTCTCAAGGCATTGTAATCAATAAAAAAGATTGTGCTAAATGATTTTTTCCAGTATGATTACTGCAAAATTTTGCATTATAATGATTTGGGGTCAAAAATATGTCAATTTCATCGGTTATATCCTTTTCTTCTGCTATTTCTAGCGGCATCAATTCTAGTATATTTACATGGTTTGTAGATCGAACAGGGGTGGTTCAAAATATTGCCAAAACGACAACGCCTCTCCTTAAAGGAGCCTTTGTATTTGGGGCGATCAACGGGACGGTTGAGTATGCTTCAACAAACTTAAAGGAAAAAGTGAAGAGAGATTGGACTCCAGAGGGATATGGCCTCGATAAGGGAGTGGACGCTCTTCAATTTACTCTTGCTATCGCTGCGCGCTATGCCGTGGCAAAGCTATGCAATGAATATTTTGGCACGAAGATTACAAACGAATTTGTCCACATTTACACCGCGTCAGATGTTATGATGATGACCTCTTCAACGGGAACCATCCCACTTGCAATGGGAGGACTTAGTACGGCAATTGTTGCTAAAGTTCTTTCGATTTTTATGGCGACTCCATTATTCAAAAATGCATTCTATTTTGGAGCCATTAATTTCGCAGTCGTCAGTACAATCACTAATCACAGTCCAAAGATTCATACTCAAGTAAAAAATCGCCTGGGAGTTGAAGACCCAAGGATTCTTTATATTTCGCATGTTGCACTCGGAGTTATCTCCCTTGCGGGTACCTACTACAGCGCAAAAATCTGCAATCAGTATCTCAAACTGCAGATTCCTAGAAACTATATCATTCTTATGGTTGCCCTTGCCCTTCCAGTAATTCCAGTGACTGCCTTTTTCAAGCATGTTGGATATGACATTTTTGGCGCTGACTTTGCTCAAATTATTGAAAGGGTTAAAGCTTCTGAAAATGAGAATGTGCAATCTGCAATCAGGCAGCTTACCGAAATTATAGGAAATATGGATGGAATAGATCGAGCGACTATTCAGCAAAGGTTTCAAGAGGGGAATTTCGGAGAGGCTCTTTCTAATGCAGGAACATTGCTAGGTCCACAATTTGTAGGAGTATTGGGGCAAATCTTCAGGCAATGGATGCAAGGAAATTCGATAGAAGATATTGTCACTAACTCTTTGGAAGTGCTGGGATCTAATGCAGAGGCAATCGATCCGGTTCTAGATGCTGTTAGGGCCGCAGTTGGGGTAAACTCGAACAAGGCCGGAGCGGACTTTATTCTAGATGAAGTCTTGAAGGACTCTAGTCAACAGACCAAAGATGCTTTTGCAATGATGGATGCTGGTAGAGATACCACTAAATTTATTGCGACTAAGGCAGTCGCTATCTACGTTGTAGGAAGTAAAAAAGGAGAGGACACTCCTAATTTTTTCTCTGGCCCTACCAGAGAAAAGATTCAAGCACTACGTACTCAGATTGGAGAGACACCAGGGCTTGCTGCTGATTATGAAGCCATTCTTGGATATCTTGATGCTGCAGCTGCTAAAGAAGTGGAAGACGAAGATTTCTTTGCTTTCCAAAACGAGATTGAAGAGAACGAAGGTCAAAAACTTGCGCTCACAACACTTCAGGGAATCGGATCCCCAGAGCTTCAGACGACATTTTCACGAAACTGCTGCAGAATTGCAGCACAAAAGCTAGCTGAGGAAGCAGAGTAGCAAGGTGCTAATTACAGTTTACTAAAGAGCCTCATTTCCATGGAAGTGAGGCTCTTTTTTTTCCTGACTTGTCATTTTTTTCTGCTTGAGGCACCATTCCGGTGTTTACAATAGTTAAGATAGGTTCATGAGAAAGCTTGCTTTGATTCTTCTTTTACTGCCGGCCTTGATCTTTTCTGAAGATGGGGCATTGAAGCGTCCTGTTGTTCTATCGGTACCAAAGGCAGGGGGGCACCTTGCTTTAAAGACACTGAGTTTGTTTCCGGAGACTCCAAAAGGGCAATGGGCCGATCACATTGTCAATTGCGGTGTGCGTAACCCTTTATTTTACGATTCTGAGACACCAAAAGTCATTATTGTGCGAGATTTGCGGGACGTCTTTGTTTCACTAGTTTATTGGTTTGATGCTCAGATTGAAGAGGGACTTATCAATCGCCACTTGGCTGCGAAGCGCAAGGGGTTGAGAGAACTGATTCAACACTGGAGAGGGTGCAGCTTCGATGAAAAACTTCGGATTGTTTTGGAAGATGGGCAAGAGAATCTCTACTATGATGGATGTATGAGGGAAAACATCGAAGAGGCATGTGTTTTACGCGAAGAAAAAAACACTCAGGTCATCCGTTTTGAAGAACTTGTAGGTCCTAAGGGAGGAGGAAATATTGAATCTCAAAAGGAGTGTATTCGACGGTTTGCAGCAATTTTCTCTCAAGACTTAAAAGAAAAACAGGTTGAGGAGATCAGTCAGAAAATGTTTGGAACAACGCACCCTACTGAATTTGACCAAACCTTTCGCAGGGGGCAGATTGGAGCGTGGGAGAGTCACTACAATGAAAAAAATCTACTTCTCTTCTACATGCGTTATGGCCGGTATCAAAAAGCATTCGGCTACATTCAGTAGCTGATAGTATAAGATGTTTTAATCCGTTATGGACGGGATACTTTAGGTTTGCTAGACTCCCTCTGTATCACTTGAAATGGAGAAGTGGGGATGATGGTCTTTCAGATCTCGTACAGTAAACCTTTGCAATGCCCAATCTCTCAAGAGGAATATACTGGAGGGAACCCAAATTCTGAGCTTCCAGCGATGGCTTTTACTGGTTGTAATTTTGCTCTGGAAAGATTGGAACTCATGGATCGTGTTTTGTCAAGCGAGTGGTATGCTTCCCACCAAGGGCGTCTTAAGATGGGAGAAATCAAGGTTGAGTTTGGAGTTACTGATGCGCTTTTTAATGCAGCTCTTGCGTCTGAGAAACTCCTTTCTTCGGATGGTCTTTTTAATCTAGACGGGCTTCATGGAGGAGCGCGTCGAGCTATTCAAAAACAAGTCTCCTACAGCAATAATTGTTCGATGTGTCATAAGAGAATCCGAGGGCTTTATCAATCAAGATATCTCAATCGGCAGCTGAAATTTGGGAGGATTGATTTAAGTAGGTGGGAGATTGTTCAAATGAAGCTTGAAGAGATTGCAGATTTTGCAGCTCCCCTTGTTGAGGCACTTGGAGCACTAAAACAGTTTGTTTCGCGGGAGGGGAGGAGCCGATTATCTTCTCTGAGTAAATTTCTTCATTCTGTTGATTTTTATGTGGATAAGTTTGAGAAGAAACTGCAGACCATTCTTGTTCTCTCCCTGGGGGTCAAGGTGATGTGCTTAGGCTATGAGAAGATCGGAATCAAAATGTTCAAGAAGATGCATGAGAGGATTAATTCTCAAGTCAATGCGCTATTGATCTTTGGGTCTGTGTTGTTTGTTTGGAAAGGAGTACTCCATGTTGTTGATCAAGATCCAGCGGAAACAGCGATTATTGGGATGGTGATTTTTCTCATCTATCTTTTGGGATTTGAGGGATTGGTTAAACTCGTGGGAGTCCTTGCCTTTGGGAATCTCATCAATCAAGCTATGGCAGCTAGAGAGGATCTAATCCGAGCTAGGAGAGTGTGATGAGTGCATACAAGTATGTTAAAAAGCTTGAAGAGTTAACCATTAACGATGTGGAGCTTGTGGGGGGGAAGAATGCCTCTCTAGGTGAAATGCTTCAGACTCTTACAAAAGAGGGAATACAGGTTCCTTCTGGATTTGCAGTGACAGCCGAAGGGTATCGCTTTTTTATTGAAGAGAATGGTCTTACAAAAGAAATCGAGAAGATCCTAGAGGAGCCCTTGAACCATCCGAAATCCATTCAGAAAGTGGGAAAAACAATCCGGAAACTCATTCTAAAAGCAGATTTCCCAAAGGCACTCAAAGAAGAAATACTCGAGGCATCTCGCGATATGGGCGCTTTAGCGGTCAGAAGTAGCGCGACTGCTGAAGATCTTCCCGATGCAAGCTTTGCCGGGCAACAAGAAACCTTTCTCAATGTCCAGGGAATAAACGATCTTCTTGAAGCATGCCAAAAATGCTTTGCCTCCCTGTTTACCGATCGAGCCATTAGTTACCGTGAAGAACAAGGATATTGTCACAAAGAGGTTGCCCTATCTGTGGGATTCCAGAAGATGGTGCGGTCCGACCTAGCTTCCTCTGGAGTGATCTTTACTGTTGATATCGAAACAGGATTTGATCGGGTGGTCGTAGTCAATGCTACCTGGGGACTTGGAGAAAATATCGTTCAAGGAGTGATTACTCCTGACGAATACATTGTTTTCAAACCCCTTCTTGAAAAAGAAGGGGTAGTGCCCATTGTTGAGAAGAACCTGGGGAGCAAAGAAACAAAAATGGTCTATGCCAGGAGTGGAACCAAAAATATCGAGACCTCTGTAGATGAAAGAGCGCTTTATTGCCTCACTGACGAAGAGGTGATAGCCCTTGCAAAGTGGGCCGTCTTGATCGAAGGGCACTACAAAAAGGCAATGGATATCGAATGGGCAAAAGATGGAGAAAACGGGGAGCTCTATATCGTACAAGCCCGTCCTGAAACCGTTCAATCGCAACGAAAAGATGGGGATTTCAGTACCTTTACCTTAAAGGAAAGAGGAACCAAGCTTACGGAAGGGTTAGCCATTGGAGAATCGATTCAGGCAGGAAAGCCTCAGGTTATCCTCGATACAAAAGAGATCGATAATTTTGTGGAAGGATCGATTCTTGTCACAACCATGACTGATCCCGATTGGGTTCCCATTATGAAACGGGCTAAAGGGATTGTGACCGATCAAGGAGGAAGGACCTCTCATGCTGCGATTGTCAGTCGAGAGCTTGGCGTTCCTGCAATTGTAGGAACTGGAAATGCCACTGAAGTGCTAAAAAATGAAGAGATGATCACCCTCTCCTGTGCGGAAGGAGACCGAGGCATCGTTTATCAAGGAGAGCTTCCTTTTGAAGAAACGCAGGTGCATATCGAAGATCTTCCCAAAATTAAAACAGATATCATGCTTAATATCGCCAGTCCTCCTGCAGCCTTTAGGTGGTGGCGCCTCCCCACCCAGGGCATTGGCCTTGCGCGGATGGAATTTATCATCAATGAAATGATCAAAATTCACCCCATGGCACTCGCCCACTTTGAAAAAATCGAAGATAAAAACACCCAGATGGAGATCTCAGCTCTGACACAAGGGTATCCCAATAAGTCTGACTACTTCGTAGAGATTTTAGCGCAGGGGATCGCCAAAATCGCTTGCTCTCAGTATCCCCACCCAGCCATTGTTCGCATGAGCGATTTTAAAACCAATGAGTATGCTAACCTTATTGGGGGAGAGGGTTTTGAACCCAAAGAAGAAAATCCCATGCTAGGATTTCGAGGAGCCTCACGCTATTATAATCCAAAATATCGGGATGGATTTAACCTAGAATGCCAAGCAATCAAAAGAGTGCGTGATACCATTGGTCTCGACAATGTCCTCATCATGATTCCCTTCTGCCGTACCCTAGAAGAAGCAAAAAAAGTCCACGAGGTCCTTGAAGAAAATGGACTCAAAAGAGGAGAGCTCGAAATCTATATGATGGCCGAGATCCCCTCAAATATTATCCTTGCAGAGGAATTTTCCAAACTTTTCGATGGGTTTTCCATCGGATCTAATGACCTTACCCAATTGATCCTTGGTGTGGACCGAGACTCAGCAGAACTCGCCCCCCTTTTTGATGAAAGAAACCCTGCTGTAAAAGATCAGATTAAAAAGCTCATTGAGATAGCACATAAAAATGGATGCAAAGTAGGCATTTGCGGACAAGGCCCCAGCGACTATCCCGAGTTCGCCTCATTCCTCGTAGAGTGTGGTATTGACTCCCTCTCTCTAAACCCCGATAGCGTGATCCAAACCATTCACCAAATCGCAAAAATTGAGGAGTAATTCTATTGATTGAAGTACGCGAAGTTGTGACAGATCAAGAGTGGCAGGAATACATGAGTATTCGTAACGTGGTCTTTGTCCAAGAGCAAAATGTTTCCGAAGAAGATGAAATCGATGCCTACGAAAAAGAATCGACCCATTTCATCGCAACCCTTGACGGGCAGCCCGCAGGAACAGGGCGCTTTCGCCTCAAAAAAGGCTTCATCAAATTCGAAAGGGTTGCCACCCTAAAGAAATTTCGGGGAAAAGGAATCGCCTCAGCCATTATGGATCTTATGGAAAAACGAGCGAAGATGAAGCACTCCGACTACCTTCCCGCAATGCATGCCCAAATCGATGCCGTCTCCCTCTATGCAAAACGGGGGTGGACCCCCCTTGGCGCAGTCTTTGACGAGTCAGGAATCGATCACCAACTCATGGTGCTTCTCCCTAAAAACACCTCCCATCTCAAGTGCCTAAAAGATCCAGACACCCCACAAGCAGTCAGAGAGTTTCTCCTAAAGTTTCAGAAGTAATGTCTCTAAGACCTAAGCCTCTATTGTGAGCTCTTCATAAACTTCTTTGGCAAAGTTACGGATCTTGTCCCAGCGAGGATCAGCAACGATTTCTTTGTCGTTTTCCCCATATCCAGGATCTGGAGGGGTATCCGGATCGCCATCAAACTTGTCAATCAGGTTGTAAAGCTTTATAAGCATTTCATACTGCTTCTTAGCTATTTTAACGTGACCTGCCTCCACTGCCTCTAAAACCCCTTCTAGGTCTTGATTGAAAGTCATTGTGGTTTCCATGAAGTTATCCCCTCGCATAGGAAGCTCTTGTCTTACCCAAAAGCGTTCTTGGTAGTCTTCGTTGGAGATGACCCAAGTTGTTCTAATAAGCTGAAGAAAGTCAGTGATCTTTTCGTGTTTTTCATCTTCACCCTCTTCCAGAATCTTTTTACTGATAAATGGGGGATACATCTTTTTAATGTCTTCTGGTGTCATTACGTCCATCCTTCAAATTCGTAGTCTTCTAGGGGTAAAAATACTTGTGATGGCTCATAGTTTTTAGTCCAAGACCCATCCTTTTTAAGATATTTCTCTCCTTTTCTCTGAACCACATAAGGCTCTATTTTCCTTGTAGTGCACGCTTCTTCAGCACCTTCATGAACATACTTCATTTTCCAATCCTTTGGTTTATCAGTTCTTGGCAGCAAAAATGTAAGTAAAGCGTCAAACTCTTGGGCTGGTCACATTCAGACCAGATTCGAGTTTTTATCCTTTTTCTTATGAGCTATGTTATCCTTCTATGATTAACTCTTGGTATACGTCTTTGGTATAGACGCGAATTTTGTCCCACCTGGGGTCATTGACAATCTCTTCGTCTTTCTCTCCATATCTGCTGCAAGGTGTATCTCGATCATTTTTGTAATCTTCGACTAAGTGGAACAACTGAGTTAGCATTGCCCGTTGCTTTTTAGTCATTCGTATAGAGACATATGGATCCAGTATTCCTTCAGCAGTATCTTCAAATGTCATGGTTGATTCAGAAAAGGTATCCCCACGCATAGGAAGCTCTTGTCTTACCCAAAACCGTTCCTGATAGTCTTTGTTGGAGATGATCCAAGTGGTTCGAATTAGTTGTAAGAAGTCTGTTATTTTTGTAGGTTCAAATGCGACGGAGCTTCCTGTTTTTTCTTCCATTCTTATTTCTTCTCGCCCTTTCCTAAACTCTTCTACAAGAAATGGAGGATATATTGTTCGATCTTCTTGAAGTTCTTTTTCTTCTGCTATTAACTCTTCTGGTGTCACTATTCCCACCCACTTAAATTCATATATTTTCTAACGGAGTTAATCTTCTTTGACGAGCTCTTCATAAACGTCCTTGGCATAGACGCGAATTTTATCCCATCTGGGGTCATTGACAATCTCTTCGTCTTTCTCTCCATATCTGCTGCAAGGTGTATCTCGATCATTTTTGTAATCTTCGACCAAGTGGAACAACTGAGTCAGCATCGCGCGTTGCTTTTTAGTCATTTGTATAGAGACATACGGATCCAGTATTCCTTCAGCAGCATCTTCAAATGTCATGGTTGATTCAGAAAAGGTATCTCCCCGCATAGGAAGCTCTTGTCTTACCCAAAACCGTTCCTGATAGTCTTTGCTGGATATTTTCCAAATATTAGTAATTAGTATGGTAAAATCAGTGATCTTTGTAGGTTCGAACGGAATGGGCTTTCCTGTTTTTTCTTCTATTCTTATTTCCTCACGACATTTTCTAAACTCTTCTACAAGAAATGGAGGGTATATTTTTTTATCTTCTTCAATCTGTTTTTCTTCTTTGAACCTTGACATTATTCCCATCCCTTAAATTCATACTTTTCTAGTGGAATGTGTGTAGATGGTTCGGCCCTGTCTACCCATTTCCCGTCTGTTGTAAGGTGTTTTCTATTTCTCATCTGGACTACATAGGGTCGCTGTTGCGCAGGATTGAGGCTGTTGAGATTTTTAGGCATGACCCTAACCACCATATTTTCATTATTTCTTGTCGCCCACCGTCTATAGATCATTCCGCCATTTTCTTTAGAAAACTCAACGATCAGAGAGTTTCTCCTAAAGTTTCAGAAATAATGTCTCTGAGACCTAAGCCTCCATTGTGAGTTCTTCATAAACTTCTTTGGCATAGTTACGAATTTTGTCCCATCTGGGGTCATTGACAATCTCTTCGTCTTTCTCTCCATATCTACTGCAAGGTGTATCTCGATCATTTTTGTAATCTTCGACTAAGTGGAACAACTGAGTCAGCATCGCGCGTTGCTTTTTAGTCATTCCTATAGAAACATACGGATCCAGTATTCCTTCAGCAGCATCTTCAAATGTCATGGTTGATTCAGAAAAGGTATCCCCACGCATAGGAAGCTCTTGTCTTACCCAAAACCGTTCCTGATAGTCTTTGTTGGAGATGACCCAAGTGGTTCGGATTAGTTGCAAGAAGTCTGTTATTTTTGTAGGAGGAGGGGGTAAGTCTTCATCGTTTTTTATAAATTGCGGTCGGTTTTTTCTTTCTTCTCGATTTTTTTTAAATTCATTTACTAGAAATGGTGGATAGATTTCTTCCTGTTCTTCTGGGGTAGACATTTTTACCATCCTTTAAATTCATAAGCTTCTAGTGGTATATGGGTGAGTTCATTCGCCTCATCAATCCATTCTCCATTTATTGTAAGGTAGTCTTTATTTCTAGCTTGCACCACATAGGGTCGCTGTTGCGCAGGATTGAGGCTGTTGAGATTTTTAGGCATGACCCTAACCACCATATTTTCATTGCTTCTTGTCGCCCACCGTCTATAGATCATTCCGCCATTTTCTTTAGAGAACTCAACGATACAGTTGCTTGGCAATCCTTGAGGTCTTGGGTATGTTTCGAATCCACTGTAACTTAGGACCCTTCTGATTTGCAACTCTGAAAGATAGTCTCTTTTGAAGGTTGGCCTTAGGTAACGATCAAACTTGCCTGCACCCTCCAGATTTCTAAGCCGGTCGATTTTTGGACAAGCCTGTTTCCACCACTCTAATTCGGGTCCTCTTTCGACGTAGGGGAGTTCTACGGGCTTGATTCGTACAACAGGACGCTTCCCGAGGCTGATCCCGGAGTGATAGCAGGGTTGATTGATGGTATCGAGGAATTGGAGTTCTCGGCTGGAGAGTTCGGGGCAGTGAGAGATTTGTCTGCTTCGGATAGTTTTTTGGATGGGTGGGAGTTTGAATAAGAGTTTACTAAGAGCTCCTCCTCCAAACCCAAAGATTGCAGCTGCAAATTTATTGGTGTCATTAGCTTCGGCTATGATGACTCCAAAAAGGCCTCCTTCGCATCCCATCATGACAAAGCCTGATTCGGCAGCTCTGATAACTTTCCCAATGCCTCCTAAGCATAGTCCTTCGCTCAGGAATACGGATGATTTTGATTCAAAGGAGTTGGGGTCTTTGATATGAAACAACGTGTCATATTTTTTGATTGCGTTGTCATAGACGCGGTTGAGATGTTCTCGGGGATCTTCTGCTCCGGGGACATCTGACATGTCTGGAAGCATGAGTGTGCATACGGCTTTGGCGAGTTGAAGGGGTCCTTTAGGGAAGCTTTTGGCAAAATCGCTTGTGAAAATCTTATGAATAGCATCTAGTTGCTCGAGGGTTGGAAGCTGAAAAACAAGTTGTGGTGTTTGAGGGTCTCTAATGACATCGGTATCGTTTGGTGTGGGTGGTTCTTTGAACTTGCGCTCAAAGGTGTCGATGCGTTCTCTAAGGTTGCTGAGGCGGTCGATGAATTCTTGGGCTTCAAGGAATTTCACCTGTTCTGTTTTTGGATGGTCGGAAGTGGTGAGATCTGAATCAACTTGTATGACGCTTCGTGTTGTAGTGATGCCTGAGCGAATATTGGACGTTTTGGGAAATAGGCCGCTATGTTGAAGGTGCTCTACGACTCTTCGGACGATGGTATGGAGGGGGGATACTCTTGGTGCGTCTCTCATCGGTGTAGTGGAGGGAAGAAAGGGTGTTTCTAGAAAGGGGAGAGTACTGCCAGATCCTCCTTGATAAAGGTCGGTGCGTGCTGCGATTTCTTGGCGGGAGATTAGGCTAGGGGGAAGGAGAGGGAGCGTGGGTTGGTGGGGTTTTAAGTGATGAGGCGGTAGGAAAGGGTTTGCGGGACCAAAGGTGGGGGCATCTACGGTTGGGGGGGTGAAGGGGTGTTGGCCAGAGGGAGGTGGTTGAGTGTCGGTAGAGGTAACGTTTGAAGAACTAGGGGCAATCGTTGTAAAAGTTATTTGCTCAGATGAAGGACCGACTGGGGTGGGTCCATAGGGCGCGGTATAACTAGGGGTCAACTCGGGAGTACGGGGGGCATTGAATCCTGATTGAACGACGTCGACAGAGGCTTCAGCGAGCCCAATATCACGGAGCCATTGGACTCCTTTTGAGCCAGTCATTTTTGCGCTGCGCCATCCTTTGAACCACATGCCATGTTCTTTTTCAGCTTTGACAGGGGGGATCATGCCTTGAAGAATAGAAACACGTTCAGTTTGTGAGATTCTTGTTTGGGTAATGGGCGCGGTTGTAAGAGTTGAAAGGTGGGTGTGGTGCTTGTTGAGTATGCCTTGGTTCGCACCTCGATCTGTTGTTCGATAGTGTGAAAGTTGGTTTTCTAGATCAGTAAAGGCTTTTGAACCTTTAAAGGTGTGGGCTGTTTCTCCATTGACATGGAGGGAGAAATGGCGACTCCCATGGACTTTTACTTGCAGTTGAGTTTGGACAAAAGAAGCGCACTGAGGTAGGGACTCGATGGCGACTCCATGTTGCACGGCTTGCTTTTCCATTTCAAAACGGACGGTTTGACATGTGTATATGTCCACTTCATGGTTCGCGTGAAATAATCTAATGGATTCGGCTTGTTCTCGGCTTTCAAAGGTTACTCGACCGGCGACTTCCCCCGATGGAGTGAGTGTGCAGACGGTGTTTGTATGCTTGATGATAGGAAAGGCTTTTTGGACGGGTTCTGGTGCCATGATGTGAGCTGGGAAAAGAGAGCGGACTTCTGTTTCATAGCTTTGCAATAGTCTGTCGTTTTCTACATTATGGGTATGCGCGTGTTTTCTGACTTCCGTAATCCCACTTTCGAACCGTTTTGGTGCTTTTTTAATTATAGTTTTAGAGACTTTAAAGACTCTTTGAGGACCTTTATAGAGCTTGACTGAGTCAGTGGTGACTTCTAGAGCAAGACGAATGTTTGTAAAGTGTGGATCATCTGGGAGGTTATCTGGATTTATGCCAAGCAATAGTGCTTTAACTTTGAGGTTATAAAGCGTTAGTTTTCGAGAATTGTCTGCAACATGAACTCCTTTGAGCTCTTGAATGAATTTTTGAGCCTCTTCCTGAGAATTAAATTTTCCATAATTGCCTCCTTCAAATTCCTGGTTATCATAGACTCTGAAGGAGTGTCTTGTATCGATATAGTACTCGGTATGGACAAGCTCGGGGTTAGGAAGTTGATCGATTGTAGCTTGGGTTTCAAGAGGCGCTTCTGCAATGGCTTCCTCTAATTGTGTAGGGGCTGTGGTGAGATCTTCAAGAACAGGATCACCGTCCTCGATGGAGCTAAGAAGTCTTAGGCCGGCCTCAGTGACTTTTTCTGCTGCATAGGCTTGAAGGATAGCATTTGTCAATAGGGGATTGAGGACTCGGGCAGCATAGAAGTTTAATGGGTGTTGGGGGACATCTGGAGGGAGTTCTTCAACAAGGGCGCTATTGATTAGGTCAAAGGAAGTAGAGACT
Source organism: Simkaniaceae bacterium (assembly GCA_018399055.1). Taxonomy (GTDB): domain Bacteria; phylum Chlamydiota; class Chlamydiia; order Chlamydiales; family Simkaniaceae; genus Neptunichlamydia. Next base: position 971,677 of record CP073762.1, read on the forward strand.
CCCCAATTCACAAGGTGAGAGGGGTTTTGAAAGAGCATTGTAGAGAAGGTCGCAATGACAAAGTCTTTTAGGTGTTGGGGAACGTTCCTTGAGGGGATAAGGGCAAGGCCTTGACGCGCGAAAAACTGGATGCCGATATTGCGCGTATGCTCTTCTGAGAGCTCGGGGTTGTCAAGAGATTGCCCTAGAAGGATAATGGTTGTAGTGATTCGCATTGCAGTTTGAAAGAGGGGATTATCTTGGAAGGGATCTGCTATGACGGTAACGAGACGCGCTCCACTTGAAACGGCTTGTCTGGCAAGAAACTCCTCTCCTCTACCTAGAAGGTTAGAAAAGACGAGGGTGACGGTTAAGTGGATGGCTTCTTCGGCGGCTCCACTATATCTGATAAGGCGCATCCGTTTTGCTTTAACGGCTTCTGAAATCGCGTGGAGGGCTCCCTGAAAGAGAAAACTCTCCATTTCATTTTTAAGAATATCCTCAGCGCGTCTTTCGAAATGTTTAACTAGTCTATCTGCCATGAGCGTAAGAACAAAGCGATCTTGATCGTATTGTCGTTCATTCCCAACTGGAGGGATCGATAGCGTTTCTGAGTTTGCGCTTGAGAGAATATCACTGCGAAAGTCTCGAAGAAGGGCTGTTTTATCTTTTGCGGTCGTTCCATCAGCAGATTTCCAAACTTCCCAAAGCAAATTCTGAAGCTCGGATGGAAGTTTGTTGAAGGCTTGTTCAAGGTCGTCATTGGGGTTTTTACGAAAGGCGGCTTCTAAAATGCGTTCTGCAAAAGATTTTCTCGTAGCAACAAGCTGGATGAAGTCAACCAGATATTGGAGCATTTTTTGGTATTGTGTAGGGATTTCAAAATTGCTATATCCGTAGATAGAGCGAATGGCGCGTATTTTAAATTGAAGCGTAAAGAAACGAAGACGGTTGTTATGGGTTTCTTGGACAAGCTGCTTTTCGGTTAATACGGCAGTGCTACGACGAAAAACGCAATCAGTACATGACTGGGCTGCAATGAGGAAGTCGAGTTGTGAGATATTCTCAACACCAGCATTACCATTATCGATACGTGTGTATCCAAAGTCTGTTTTGCGGTAGTGAACCGCAAAAGAAGTGAAGGAGACGAGCTCGTAGGAGGTTCCTTTCATCGAGACTGTAAGATTTTCTGTAAGAAAAAAGCGCTCTTGAATTCCGACCAAAGCGTCTACTGCTTGCCCGTCTCGATGAAGAAAAATAAAGAGGTATTCAGGGGGGCTGATGAAATAGGTTTTTTCTTGAGAGGCGTTGAATTGGCGCGCAAGGAGGGTTTCTAGAGTTTCTGAGCTCTCTGACTTAGGGCAATCGAGGTGAAGAACAGGTTGCTGAGTTTGACGCTCATCAGTGACTCCAGTGGTACCTATTGTTTGGTGAACAAGGGTATAAAAGAGAGGGCTTTTTTCTTGATCCAGCCTAGAAAGGAAGGCTGTGATGAGTCCATAAGAGGTGCGATTGGCAACTTCTCTTACAAGATCATAAAAAGGGCGAGTCAAATGCCATCTATTTGCAGGGTGAGAGCTGTATAAGCTATCAAGCCGATGGATAAACTGATCGAAAGTTATTGATTTTGCGAGGTCCGTGGTTTGAATAAAGGTTTCTAGTGCCGCCCATTGCGCATTCCATTGCGCTTGGAGATAGGAGTCATAGAGTTTCCCAAGAAGTTCAAGTTGTCTTGGTCCCCCAAAAATGTGTTTTGCTAAAGTGGGGTCGGAAAACATCAGTTGCAGAGCGGACGCTAGTTTAGGTTCCCCGCAGGAAATGGGGATACCTTTATGGCGCATGGCCTTCCACTCTTCAGGAATCGCAGAGGTCTGTGGGTATAAAGCAAGGTCAGCAGCATTGGGAGGTTCAAAGGAGCGAAAAATCCCTTTGAATGATCTCTGAAGGTCTGTGGGGGAAGGCAGGCTGCTATTTTGATCAGGTTGTACTGTCTTCACATACTCCTGATGGAGGGAGGTTAATCGGAATATCTTTTGATAGAGTAATGACGCTTGAGTGCGATGATTAGACTCCCAGTAGCTCCAGAGGTAGTTTTTCCAACTGCTATGGTAGGTTGTTAGATCATTTCTAAATAGGGTGAGCTCTGATTCAATTTCTCTGTAGAGGGTTTTGTATTCATGGGAAGCATAGGTGACGTAGTGTCTGAGAGCAATTCCCTTGAGGGTTCTGGAGAAGAGTGTCTGAAGCTGCTCAATTTGTAGACCTTCTAACTTTTGCAGCTGCTCTTCGCTTTTGATCACGTAGATGTAGGTTGTATGTTCAAGAGCTTCGATTCTTGATTGGATGCTAAGGCAAGAAGCTCGGTGCGCGTTAAGCCACTCATCCCAGCTAGCAGCGACTGGCGCAGCGTCTAAATTTGCTATGGCATTGCGAACGTCAGTGACATCTTCTTGGCTTTTGTCAATATAGGCTTGCCCACTTGTTCTGCATATGCGCTGTCTGATGTCCTGCAGCCGTTTCTCGAGTGGAGAGAAGTCTGTGAGAGCAATGGCCTTTCCAGGAAACTCCCTAGGAGGTCTTGGGCGTGAATACCTGCTAACCTGGGTATAAATGGTGCGAACTTTACTGCGGTAGCGATGGAGGATACAAAGCTCATAATTGATTTGAAGGTAGATATCATTGCCTGTTTGGGTCCATTTGACCCAAAACCCGGGAGACTCTAGCCATTGATGTAGAATTTTAATGTGGTGGTTTGTCCATTGATAACGAGAGAAGAAGTCCTGGTCTGAGGTGTACTGACCCAGCAAAGAGTTTCGTAAATATCCGAGGGGAGTCGATATTACTTGTTTCGCAAGTGAAAAGACGACCTCTGGATAACAATCTTTTGATTGGCGATTTGGATGAGTAGCTGGAAATGTAGAAACCTGAACAGACATAACCCTCTTGATAAAAAAATCAGGAGCATTATCCCATAATCAAATTAATTTGGAAGCGTAAAATTTATGCAGATGTCAAATTGCTTAAGTCTGAGCCAGAATGGCAAGACCCGCAATAGCAGCTGTTTCTGCGCGGAGGGTATAAGGAGTAATACGCACTCCTTGAGCCTTTGTATTGAGATCAACAAGTTCCTCTTTGGTGAATCCTTTTTCAGGACCGACTATGAAGGTAGCGGGAAGGGAGGCAACCTCAGCAAGAGAAGGAGCATCAAGGGAAAGGTCGCCAAAGAAGACTTTCCCCTCTAAAGGGGGAAACCCCCATTCTAGGACGGGGAGGTCTAGGCGGCCACACTGCTTCATTGCGCCGATGAGTATCAAATGGAGCCGTCTTTTTTGATTGGCTGAAAATTCCTTTTTTTCACTCAGAGCTGAAGGGTAAAGATAAAAATGGGAAGCCCCAATTTCTGTTCCCTTTTGCAAAATGAGCTCAAGATGGTTCATTTTAGGGAGAGCCTGAATGAGTTTGAGAGGAGGCAGAAGGGGTTCTTTGTCTTCAGACTGGGTTACTACTAAAATGGCTTCACGTTTTGAAATGCTTGATAGGGTTGCAAGGGCCAGGGTGTTTTTTCCGTTAAGTAGTTCGACAACATCTCCCTCCTTTTTCCGCATCACACGAGAAAGGTGATGAAATTCTTCTCCATCTAAGAGAACTTCTCCTTTCAAAGGGGCATCAATGTAAAACCGGTCATGAGGCATCTTTTTTCCATAGGGTATTGGGGCGGGTGAGTGCTTTTTTCAGAAGTAGAGAAAAAGAATCTCCTTCAAGCAAATGTTCTGAGGCGGCCTTTCTGAGCCCTTCCATATCTAAAACATCAAAAGCGCTAAGTTTTAAAAAGTGCTTCCGTAGCCCTGGATCAGAGGTGAAATTGAAGACGAGTTTGAAGCGGTAATCGTTTAAATAGAGAGCGCTTTTGTTTTCATAGGTTACGACTTCGACGTCTGAAAAAGGGATTTCCATCCCTTTAGGAGCTAGGATAGTAATAAATGCCTGAGGGTAGATTTCTCTAAATATTTTGAGATTATTGGGGTCAAATTCTTCGGGTAATAAGATCAAGATAGAATCCCAACGGTAGCGGTAATAGACATTCACAGGGGTTTCCTGTTTCCACCTGTTATGTTGCCAAAGCCACTGCTCTGGACATTTTCGGATATCTGCTTCTAAAAGATGAAGAGATTCTTTCATCATCCGATGAATCTCTTCTTCCATTGTTTTTTCAGCGTTTGGCCAAATGGGAGCGGAGTAGTGAATCAGGTATTTCCCTTTTTTGCGTCGGATGGTTGCAACCATGATGGGACAGCCTGTTCTATACGAGAGGATTGCAGGGGCTGGGGTGGTCCAAGCGCGTCTTCCAAAGAAGTCGAAAGCATAAGGACTTTCAGGCATTCCTTGGTCGCCAACAATTCCCAAAAATTTCCCCTGTTTTAAAGCACGGAGTCCACCTTTGATTGCTTGTCTTGGGGGGATGATTTTTCCACCATACTTTTCCCGAATCGAAACAACCCATTCATAAAGGGAGGTGTTTTTAACAGGACGTCCAATCGCTACTCCGGGCATACGCTGTGTTCCCTCGATAAAGAGAAGCTCCCAATTGGCTTGATGACCACAAAAGAATATGACTCCGTTTCCTTTATCAATAATCGCTTGGGCTTCTTCAGGGTTTTCGCATTCAATGACCTTTTTAGTGTTTTTTATGCGGGCAAACTTAGGATATTCAAGGCAGGTAATTGCTAGGTTTTGAAATGCTCCTTTTGCTGTTTTCTTTAAGTCTTTGATTTCCAGATTTTTTGCAAGTGAGAGGTTTGAAAGAGTCCTTTTTCGGTATTTGGTTAGCACATGGTATGCTAAGGATCCTAAAGCTTTTCCAAGGAAGTGAATTCCTCTGAAAGGAAGGAGGCTAAAGGGGAATGTAAGGGTTCTAATAGCAAAATAGGAAAGGTTCATGCGCGCTCTAGACTGATATCAATGAGAGATTCTAATTGGTTGGAAAGATCAAGGTGCTTAACCCCATTTCTGATGGTTTGAGAGCGGACCCACGTTTTGGGATGCATGAGGGCTGTCTGAAGGGAGGCGTGAATGGCATCAAGACTCTTAAGATCTTCAATGATGCATCCATTTTCTTCTCGCAGAACTTCATACCCTCCATTACTCTTCGATGAAACAATAAAGAGACCCATTCCAAGGGCCTCGACTGTCACATTAGCAAAGGGGTCATAGATAGAAGGGATTGCAAGTGCATCGGCAACTTGATAAAAGGAACGGATATTCTGCGACGCACCAAAAAAGCTCACTTTTTCAGAAAGTCCTAGGTCTTTTGCCAGGGCAATAAACGAATCGATGTTTCGGTCCTTTCCGACAACAGAAAGGTGCACATCGCTTTGGGTTAAGAGTCGCATAGCTTTTAAAAGAAGGGTAAGCCCTTTTCGTTCATACCCATTTCCTACAAATAGAAAATGGAAGTGAGAGGGGTCTAAACCAAGCTGTTTTGCAACCATAGGTTTTTTTTCTACCCATGTGCTGAAATCGCCTTCCATCTCCTTCCATTCTAAACCATTATGGATAACTTCAATAGTGTCTGGGGAGATATTGTAGTATTTGAGGACTTCATTCTTCACCATATAAGAGTTGGTGAATAAGACTTTCAATTGCGGGTTTTCAAATGCTTTTTTCTCAATCTCAAGAATTACTTTGTTTAGGGGATTGAGAGCTGCTTTCAAAGGGGTGTAGTTTTCGTGATCACGTCTTCGCTGCAAGTATGCGGCATGGACGCCATTTCCTGCTCTGATGTGGGTTTGTTCGCTCGTTCGATCAATGCCAAACACAATGTCGGCACTATGAGTCTTTTGCCATTTTTTGCACAAACGATCAAACTGCTTCATTCTGCGGTGAGAAAACATTCTTGAGGTTGAGAGGGTGTGGGTATGAATAAGGGGGTGAACCGGGCTTTTTATACGCGCATCGGATGTGAGCAGGTGAACATGAGCTCCCCTTTTTGTAAATCCTTCAGCAATTCTTTGGGCCCACTTTTCAAGTCCTCCTCTTGCCTCAATATGTCGCGACTGCAGACAAACTTGGATAGGCTTAGGAGTCATGATCCTTCACTTCAGTTATTGTGATAGAATTGCCTTGCAATTTGGGGCAGATTTCCAAGGGCTCACTTGCTGATTTATAGAGTTGGAAGCGGTGCATATAGTTTCTAAACCGGTTTCTCAAATAGGCTTCTCTGAGCTGAGGTTGAAGGTCTCGCACTTCATCATCAGAAGCATCAGACTTGAGGAAACGGATATAACGTTCTTCCAGATCCTTGGCATTGATGAACTGAATGCTCGACTGAAGGCAGCCCTCCTCATCTGGACGGACAACGACAGCAATTTCAACCATGTTTTTGATGACATCTAAAAAGAGGGCACTGACACCTTTGGCATAGAGAGTATCAGTGATCATCTTGATTCCATTCCGATTTTCGACAAGGGTATTTGGAACTAGAGAGACTTTTGATGGATTGACAGCACCTGCAACAGAGGGAGGAAAATAGAGAGTTACAGGAACTGGGGCATCGAGCTTTAGCATTTCATATCGGATGAAGTCGATCCGCAGGGATTTTGCATCTGCGTCATTGATTTCAATCGGAGTTGTGGAGAGAAGGGGAAGGGAGATTTGCTTCCAATTATTTGGTACAAAGAAGCTGACAACATCCGAGTGTTTTTTAATGCTACTTGATCCCAGCTCATCCAGTTGCGTTCTTGAGATATCATTCAAATTGAAGGTGAGTTTGAGTCCACGACTCTTTAAATGCTTAACCTGGTCTTCTGGGCCGCTGACAGTAATAAAGAGTTGGTAGGGCCAGATATCCAAAAATTGGTATCCTCTCGGGGCCTCTCCAATAGGCTGAGTGATAATAATAGGAATCTTTTCCGTGACTAATTTCGTCAGCTTGATAATGAAATTTTGTTGCGAGACCCGGCTGATTCCCTGCGAAACATTAAGGTCAGGGTTATCCGAACGGATATTTTTTTTCCCAATCGATGCGATCCACTCTCCCTCTTGTCCGGAAGCATCGAAAACAATCTGAATATCATTCGAATTCAAATCTTCTAGGAGTTGTTTGTTTCCCGTCAGTGTCAGGCTAACGCGTCTGCTTAGGAAACCATTCGACTGCACACCCTCAACGGTCTTTCCAGGAGGAATATTCTCAATTTTAACGGGAACATTGCTAATGGTTTTATTCGTGGTAAGCGATTTATTAACCAGGAACCAAATAGCAATGGCCAAAATAATCGAGAGGCATTTGCGAGGCCAGTTAATGATAAATAAATTTTTGAGGAGTGTTCTCATTTCCTTAGCCACTCCCGGATGTTAAAACGTGATTGTAGAGTCTTTTTGAGTGGAGGGTTGAAGACGCTACGGATAATTCCTTTAAATCGATCAATTTTGATTCCACGCGTCATGATTCCGTCTCGAGCAATTGAAACTTTTCCTGTTTCCTCAGAAACCACAATTAAAAGGGCATCTGTGAGTTGGCTCACGCCGAGTGCTGCCCTATGGCGAGTCCCCATAGATTTCCAAATCTGCGCGGAATCTTCAGCAAGAGGAAGAATCACTGAAGCTGCGACAATGGTTAGGTCATGAATGATCACCGCACCATCATGAAGGGGAGTTGTTGTTGTAAAGATCGATTCCAAAAGTTCTGAAGAGAAATTTGCATTGAGCATGACTGCTTTTAAAGCAAATTCATCTAGGGAATCTTCATTCTCTAGGGCAATCAAAGCACCAATTTTCTTGTCAGAAAGGCGGTAGACAGAAGTGGCCAATTGATCCAGAAACTTATCAAATTCAGTGATTTCCTTATACCGTTTCCCCTTCAAACTTAATCTTGACAAGGCAACGCGAAGCTCAGGCTGGAAAATAATCAAGACAGCAATGACTGCAACACTTGATATTTGCAGCAATAATTTGTGTAGTACCGGAAGGCTGAAAAGAGAGGAGGCGGCAAAAATAAGCAAAAAGGCAAGCAGACCCAAGATCAAATCCATGGAACGGGTGTTCCAAAAGAATGATAGGATGTAGTTGATCATGATTGCAATAATCACAATCTCTATGATAGGACTGATCGTGTAATAGAAAGCCATAATAGGTGCATCATAAGCTTTCTTAGACTTGCATGCAAGGAAGATCCAGCGTGCATATCGAAAAATTTAGCACCAGATTTATTGCACTCGAGCTTTCACAGGGCCTAGCAGAATTTCGCCTACTTTTTTTACATTGCCATTGCCCTTGTATGCCTCAAGTTGCACATGAACACGCTTTAGGTCTGCTTTTTTTAGCTTTGTTTGAAATTCCAAAGCCGCTTGTTTAAAAGCTGCAGCAAAAACCTTGTACTCACATCCGAATACGCCTAGACCTGTTCCAGCGACATGAAGGACAACCTCTTTTGTGGGGTTTTCATCAAGTAAGTGGAGGGTTTGCTTAAATTGCGTGGTGAAGTTTGCGAGAAATGCATGATATTGTAGCTTTTGGCTCTCTTTAGTAAGCCCATAGCTGTACCCAATTGCTGGGGCAGCTCCTAGCATCAGATAAACCGATTCACCATCTTGTGTTGGGCGGCTTTCGTAGCAGGGGACTTCTAATTTTTGGGAATTAGCTATCATTTCATTAGAAAGCTCATCGATAGTTTCATTATTCGGTCTTAGATAACCATGTTGGATGGCAGAGCCTTGTTCATGGGTTGATCCCGCTGAAGGAAGAACATGTTCCATCATATTAAAACCTAGATTCGTTAAGAATGCCGTGACAAGCTCAAAAGCAACAGGATTTGTCCTTTGAGCATGTGGCCCCTGAGTGTTATCATTTTTTGATGCTTTCATAGCTTGTCCGACAGGAGGTGTAAAGGGGCGGATGGCTTCTGCGGCATTATACTGGCTTGCTACACTGAAGACGTGAACCCGGTCTTTATCGCGAGAGACAGCTGGGATATCATTTTGAACTCCAGTGGTTGCTGACCATCTGAAGATCGATTTGTCTAAAACACCTTCCAACGGTTTATGGTCCCATCCAGTCGCATCAAGATACGACACACCAAGTCCTAAGTGCTTCATAGCGTCTTTAAATGTTTTCTTAGCCACCTCGTGGCTTTTCGTTTTAAATAGGTCAAGCAGGTTTAGAGCTCCTAGCATATTGACAACCTTTCGGTGATCTCCTTCTGCAAAATACTTGGGTCCCCCTGTTAGGCCGGCTCTATCCAAGGCGCCTAAAATCACTTTCTGATGATCTTCGGGTGCAATTTCACTTTGGCCTTCTTTTAAGTATGTTTGTTTGAGTTCGTTCGCGAGCTGGGCGCTCTCTGATAGTGGCAGGCCGGGGGAAAACTCTAGTGCGTAGAGGATGGCAGTTTCTATGGCTGCGAAGCGAAAAGAAGCGACTCGAGTAATTTTTGCACTGCTATTTAATGCATTTACAACATGAGGAGCAAGGGCAGCACAGATTGCTAGGCTTCCAAGAAGGCAGAGATGTCGTTTTAAAGGCTTTTCTTTGAGTTGCTCTTCGTAAATTCTATTTCCGGCGACAGCTATGCCTCCGAGTACCCCCGAAAGAATAAGCCCTTCTTGGGTGGCATTTGGAAAATGTTGAATGCATCGCTTGGATCCTGCTAGGTAAGCCGCAGCTGAAAAAAGCACAAGCGGCGCAAAGGTATGTATAAATTTGTTTTTAACCTGTTCCACGAGATCTCCAATCTTTTTAGGGGAGAGTCTATCATTTGAAGTGCTTAATAGAAAATGATTACTTTCTACCCTTATAGGGGTCAGTATGGGGTGAAATACAGGATTCGTGAGATATCGGAGTTGACAAATATATTTTAGAGAGAATAGGTTAGGTGAAAAAAATATGTGCGGCTATGGATGTTACGACTCTTTCTAGGATTCAGTTTGGATTGACAAGCGGTTTTCATTACATATATCCCCCTCTGAGTATAGGGCTTAGCTTGATGGTTGTTGTCATGGAGGGGATCTATCTTAAAAAGAAGGATCTTAGGTATCGGAAAATTGCCATGTTCTGGGCAAGGATCTTTGCTTTAAGCTTTGCCCTCGGTGTTGCCACAGGAATGGTGCAACTCTTTGCTTTTGGGAATAACTGGTCTATGTACTCCCGTTTTGTTGGGGATGTGTTTGGAAGTGCGCTTGCAGCTGAAGGAATCTTTGCTTTTTTCTTGGAGGCGGGCTTTATTGGTTTGATGCTCTTTGGATGGAATCGGGTACGACCTGGTGTTCACTACTTTGCAACCATTTGTGTGGCAACCGGTGCCCATTTTAGTGCGACTTGGATTGTAGCGGCAAATTCGTGGATGCAAACTCCTGCTGGGTACAAGATTGTTGGAACAGGAAGAGAGGCGCGAGCCGTGCTTACCGACTTCTGGGCCATGATCTTCAATCCCTCCTTTTTAGACCGTCTTACCCATGTACTCATAGGGTGCTGGTTGACAGGCGCGTTTATGGTCATTAGCGTATCAGCTTATTATCTATTGAAAAAGCGGCATATTGAGTTTGCGAAGAGAAGTATGCGATGGGGACTCATTATTGGAGGCGTGATGGTGATCTTGCAGCTTGTTTCAGCAGATAGCTCTGCAAGGATCGTCTCAAAGTATCAGCCAACAAAACTAGCGGCTATGGAGGGGATCTTTGAAACCAAGCCTGATGCTTCAATGAATTTAGTGGGGTGGGTTGATCAAAAAAATCGCAAGGTAAAGGGGATTCAGGTTCCAGGGCTTCTTAGCATTTTGGTTAATAGAGATACAACTACCCCAGTGGTTGGGCTCGACCAGTACCCTGAAACTGACTGGCCTAAAGTCAATGCAGTCTTTCAAGCATATCATTTGATGATCTACATGTGGTGTGGGATGTTCTTAGGGATCATTTTAGGGGTGATTATCTGGAAGCGGAAGACGTTTGAAAAAGCTAAATGGAGTCTTCGATTTCTGGTACTTTCTGTGGGCTTCCCCTTTATTGCAAATCAAGCAGGGTGGTTTACTTCAGAGCTGGGACGACAACCTTGGGTTGTCTGGAATATTATGAGGACCTCTCAAGGAGTCTCACCCTCTGTTGACAAAGGAATGGTGATAGGTTCTTTGATTATGTTTAGTGTGATCTACATTTTCCTTTTTTCTCTCTTTATTTTTCTGCTGAATCGGAAGATTAAGGATGGACCTCAAGAAGAGGCAGTAGATGGAGCTGCCGTTTATCGGAACCCCTATCCTGCAGAAGGAAGAGGGAGTTAAATGTTTTTAGAAACGTTTCAGATTATTTGGTACTTCGTCATTGGGATTAGTGTCATCATGTATACTGTTCTCGATGGTTTTGATTTAGGAGTGGGCTGCCTCCATCTCTTTACGCGTAGCGATCAAGAACGGAGACTGATGCTTAATGCGATTGGCCCTGTTTGGGATGGAAATGAAGTTTGGCTTATCATTGTTTTTGGAGCGATGTTTGTTGGGTTTCCTCCAGTCTATGCAACGATTTGTTCTTCGTTCTACTTTATCATCATGATTTTGCTGATGGGGCTGATGATCCGCGCTGTGGCAATTGAATTTCGTTCGAAACAGGAGTCTATAGGCTGGCGCCGTTTTTGGGACGTCATGTTTAGCATCGGTTCCTATGTGATCGCGTTTACGCTCGGTGTTTTAATGGGAAATATCATTGTAGGGATTCCCATTGACCAGGATGAAATTTTTCAAGGCTCTTTTGCTGGCTTTTTTACTCCCTACACGATTCTTGTTGGGATTCTTGGGGTGACAATATTCATGATGCATGGAGCCATCTATATGCTGATGAAAACCGAAGGGACTATGCATAAGCGTGTTCGGCGGTGGGTGAATCCTACAATTATCATCTTTATCATTTGCTACATTGCAACGACTATCATGACGCTTATTTACAAGCCGCATATGATCGATATCATGAGAGAAACCCCTGCCTTATTTTTGGTGGGAGTTTTTGCACTCATTGCGATTGTATGTGTTCCGTTGTTTGCCAGTCGCGGCAAAGATGGAACTGCTTTTATTTTCTCTTCAATCAGTATTGCTCTTCTATTTATTCTATTTGGGCTTGGAACCTACCCTAACATGGTACGCTCAAATCTTGATCCGTCCTACAGCCTCACATTGTTCAATAGTTCGGCTACCGTGGCGACTTTTAAGGTGGTCCTTATCGTTGCAGGGATTGGGGTACCCATGGTTCTTGCCTATGGCTATTGGATCTATCGGATTTTTCGTGGGAAAGTCTCAATCGATGAGACAAGCTATTAATACCATTTATCAAAAATAAATTGGTGAATTGAGCTTTGTCTTTTCAGCTGAAATAGGATTCTCAATCTCACTAACCGCTTGTGGTTAGTGTCGATTTCCAAACCCAATTTCTCCATGAAAATCTTAAAGCCAATTCTGCAAGTTATTTTTGATAAATGGTATAATTTACGGTATGTGGAGAGCTTTTTCAGCTTGCTTGACACCCTTTTTCAATGTTATAACTGCGGAGAAAAAGTGAGGTTATTATGCCGGGTTACAATTATTACGAGACAGAGGGAAAACCTCTAAAGTTATGGGATACCCACGAGCCGTTTGAGCAATCTGCCATGGAGCAGCTCTACAATGTTGCTAAATTGCCTTTTATTCATAACCATGTTGCTGGAATGCCCGATGTCCATTTTGGCAAAGGGGCAACTATTGGCTCGGTTATTGCAACAAAAAGAGCGATTGTTCCTGCTGCAGTTGGAGTCGATTTGGGTTGCGGAATGATGGCAGTTCAAACGACGCTCCGATCAGACAACCTTCCTGATAATTTGCACGCCATTCGAAGCGCCATTGAAGCTGTTGTTCCCCATGGACGGACTGATAATGGGGGTAGGAACGATCGAGGGTCTTGGAGCGAGGCTCCAAGTCATCTCACGGCGGCTTGGAAAAAGATGGAAAGTGGTTATCAAAAAATCATAGAGAAGCATCCCAAGGCAAAGAACCATAAGGATATTTGCCATTTAGGAACTTTGGGAACAGGTAACCATTTTATTGAGATGTGCTTGGACGAAGAGGAAAATACCTGGTTTATGCTTCATTCGGGATCACGTGGTCCTGGTAATCGGATTGGGACCTATTTTATTGAAAAGGCCAAGCGGGAAATGGAGCGATTATTCATAGGTGATTATTTGCCCGATCAAGATCTTGCTTATCTCGTCGAAAATACTGAGATATTCGATGACTATGTAGAAGCTGTGCATTGGGCTCAAGATTTTGCGTCTGAAAACCGTGAGGCCATGATGCAGGCGACACTTTCCGCTGTGAAAAAGCACCTTCCCCCTTTTGAAGTGACGGAAATGGTCGTCAACTGTCACCACAATTATGTGATAAAAGAGCATCACTTTGGTGAAAATGTATGGGTCACTCGAAAAGGTGCTGTCAGGGCCCGCAAAGGAGATCTAGGAATCATTCCTGGATCTATGGGAACGGGTTCATTTATTGTTGAAGGCCTTGGAAACAAGGAGAGCTTTTGCTCATGTTCTCATGGTGCTGGTCGAAAGATGTCCCGTGCAAAAGCTAAAAAAACCATCACCCTAGAAGAGCATAAACAAGCCATGGAGGGGATTGAAGCGCGCTTAGATAAGGAGATTTTAGATGAGAGTCCTGCTGCGTATAAAAATATCCATGGAGTAATGGAAGCTCAAAAGGATCTTGTGAAGATCAAGTATCACCTCCGCCAAATCATCAACGTTAAAGGATAATTGATAATCATTGTCGAAATTCCCCTAAAGATAAAAGATATAAATTTCTCAACAGAACCAAAATAAAAAAGCTCCCAACTAGTGTTGGGAGCTTTTGCTCGTGCGTGCTTCTTGCGAATGCACTTAAAAATCGAGACGAACCTCTCCAGAGATCCCATAAAACATAAGATCTTCTGAAGCCTTTTCAAACATCAAACGCGCTTGCGTAAGATTGCCTCCACTTACAGCAGTAAAGTTATCTGATTTATTAATTTGATTAACACGCCAGTAGTACTGAACCTCATACCCAAGCTTAAAAGCTAGGTGTTGATTTTCATTATTGATGTAAGTATCGTACCCTAGACCAAGAAACATCTGAACAAAAGGGATGAAGCGATGAAACTTATGCTTCATTTTGAAGGCTTCTCCACCGTTTAGAGCAGGTTGGGCACTTGGTGGAAGGAACTCACGTGCTTCCGTTTTAAAGTATCCATATTGAACAGATCCAGAAAAATCTCCAAAGAGATGGAAGCCATATCCAAGGAACCATTTACTGTCGATACCTGCGCGAGGTCCTAAACCCCAAAAATGGCAATCGTCTTTGGTTTTATAGTCTAGTCCAATCGTATTGGAGGTATTGTCAATCGATGATGCGGTAATTTGGACATCTTGGTCGATATCAATCCATGTTGTTTTCACATCAAAGTGAGGTCGAAAAGCAAGGCGGCTACTGACAAAGTAGCTGCGTGCAAGCTCTATGTCGACATTGTCATAGTCGACACCTACGTGAGACTTTACTTTGCTTGCAAAGAGTAGCCCGAAATTAGTTAGCGAAACAAGAGCCGAGGGCTCTGCTTTTGATGAGCTTGAGGTGGTATCGCCATTAAAATAGGTGTAGCGTACAAAAGCATCCCACGTGTCATGGGGTGTTTTATAACCTAGTCCAACCTTCACACCGACATCCCAACCAAAGTCATTCTCTTTAAGATCCCCATTAATATTGGGAAGAAGAACGCCATTGTTAAGTTGAGGTTGGAGAGAGTATGCATACTCTGTCCCACCCATTTTAGTGTGCCAATAGGTTAAATCAAATGTCAGAAACCAATTGGTTCCTTTCACTTCGGGGCGGCTTGAGGTAAAGCTCGCGCCTAGGGTATCCTGTGGATTTCGCGCAGAAATTTCCTGCATGTCTTTTTCCAAAGTGTCTAGTCGTTCATCGATACCCGCGAAGGCCGATGACGCTAAAACAAATGAAAAAGCGACACTTGAGGCAATTTTTGAAAAGTGGCTTTTCATGTTTTGAGACTCCCAAAATAATTAACTAATAGTCCTTTTTTATTTCTATAAGGGAGCTCAATGCTTTTTGCAACAAGAATTTAATGATTTATTTTTTGAAATCGAGGAATAACCTCTTTATTGATGGATATTTGTTCTATCCAAGACTCGAGAGGGCGAATCCAAATCACTTCCTGAAGCGCCTTTGAGCCTGTTTTTTTGCGATATGCCACCCCAATGCTTTGCGTGGCAACGATGACAGTAAGGCTGGTAACAATATATTGATTTTCTGGGTTTCGATAGTGAGAATATGTGGCACCAACCTCCACGAGACTAGCCGCATGATTGATCAGTTTTATCAATTCACCTTCTGATAAATGTTTAGACATTACCGAAGTTTCCCCGACCAGCCAAGTTTATGGCGCAGTGTTGAGAAATAGTCGATTCCTTTCAAATTAACCAGCTTGAATTTCTTTGGGCTTTTTCTAAGGTGAATTTGATCTCCAACTTTCATTTCGAAGTGATGGAGACCATCGGTGACAAATTCGATAGGGCCTTTATGCCCTTTATATTCGATCCGGATGTTTTGGCTTGGAGTCAGAACAATGGGGCGGTTTGAAATGGTATGTGGGCATATAGGTGTAATGACAAAGGCTTCGATATCGGGGCTAACAATTGGCCCTCCTGCTGCTAAGGAATAGGCTGTGGATCCATTGGGAGTTGCAATAATGACACCGTCAGCTTCAAAGGTATTGAGAAAAAGGTTGTCGACATGGATGGTGATTTCGACAAGGCTGGGATTTCGAGCGCGGTGAAGAACACAATCGTTGATGGCAAAGAATTCCTGATTGGTGCTCGATTTGCCTTCAATCATGATGCGCTCTTGGATCGTAAAGCGATTATTCACAAGATTTTCAAGACCAGGGATAATATCGGAAATTTTTACATCAGCCATAAACCCTAGATGGCCTAGATTAATCCCAAGAATTGCAGCATCTAAGTTTGAATACTGGTGAGCTACACGTAGGATGGAGCCGTCTCCACCCATTGTAATGAGGATATCGATAGAGTTAGGATCAGCAGATGAAAGGGGGAGAGCTCCGAGCACGTCTGCCTTATCATCCTCAACAACGACTTCAACTTGATGCTTGCTCAAAAAGTCAAGGACCTCCTCGGCAAGCTTCTTAGAATCTTCTTCTTGGACTTTAGGAAAAAGGGCAACTTTCATGTAACTCTCTCAAGGGAAAGGGCAGCTTCAGCAACTTTTTCAGGAGTGATTCCATACTTTTTCAAGAGGTCTTGGTGCCCACCATGCTCAATAAGAATGTCTGGAACTCCAAAGTTTTTTACTGGAATGTGACCCAATCCGTGGTTCATCATAAAGTTGTTTATAATTGACCCGAGTCCGCCCTGTAAAGAGTGTTCTTCGATTGTGATCACCATCTGAGCTTTTTTTATGCGAGACATTAATAGCTCTTTATCAAGAGGCTTTACAAAAACAGGATCAATGACGCTGGCAGTTACTCCCTCTTTTTCTAAAAGAGCGCGGGCTTCAAGGGCAACTTGATCCATATGCCCGAGGGAAATGATAACGATATCTTCGCCTTCGGCAAGGACTTCTCCCTTTCCAAGCTCTCTTTTTTCAATTGGCAGATTTTCTTCGAATGTAGAGAGATTAGGATACCGAATCGCGACAGTTTTTTGATATTCGAAGGCGCTTTCGAGCAGTTCCTTGAGAACCTGTCCATTCCTTGGCTGGGTAATCACCATTTCTGGCATGGCATTAAGGTAGGAAATATCAAAAAGACCTTGAGCAGTCACTCCATCACCTGTGGCTAGACCTCCTCGATCAATTGCAATAACAATAGGGGAGTTTTGAATACAGACATCATGATAAATATTATCAAAAGCTCGTTGCAAAAATGAGGAGTAGACGCATGCGACGACTTTTAGTTTTCCACCACGACCCATCCCACCGGCATAAGCGATAGAATGTCCCTCAGCAATTCCAACGTCAATACATCTTTCAGGATATTTTTTCATTAAGGCATCTAAACAGGATCCGACGGGCATGGCAGGGGTGATTGCCACTAAATTTGGATCCTCGTCCGCCATCTTTAAAATATGTTTTCCAAAAACCTTGGGGAAGGTGGGACGAAGACTTTTTGGAGGATAGAATTCTCCAGTCACCCGATTAAATGGTTTCGCTCCATGATAGGGAGTGGGATTATTGATAGCATTTTTCATCCCTTGTCCTTTGACTGTGAGAACATGAACGAGGGTGGGGTGATCCACATCCTTTAAGGCTTCGAACGTATCAATAAGCTTTTTAATGTCATGTCCATCAATGGGCCCAACATAAGAAAGACCAAACTGTTCAAAAAAGGGAGCTGTGCTGATCAGATTCTTCATGGACTCTTTCATTCTATTTCCCTGTTTGGCAAGGGTTTCTCCATAGCCAGGGATTTTATTCACGATTTCAGTGAGTTCCTCATAGATGTTATTGGCAGTTGGGCTGTTGAAAAACCGACTAAGGATATTAGTGATGGCTCCCACATTCTTAGAAATCGACATAGCATTGTCATTGAGGACGACAAGAAATTTTTGAAGCTTTCGAGGAATATTATTCATTGCTTCCAATGTAAGGCCACAGGTGAGCGCTGCATCTCCAAGAACAGGAATAATGATCTCTTTTTTTCCGCGAATATCTCGGTTTTTTGCAACTCCGAGAGCTAGGGAGAGGGCATTTCCAGCATGTCCAGAATAGAAATGATCGTGAGGAGATTCTGGAGGGTGCGAAAATCCTGAAAGTCCATCGGTCTGCCGAAGCGTTGGAAAGCGAGGGTTGCGTCCAGTTAAGAGTTTGTGTACATAGGTTTGGTGCCCAACGTCAAAGATCAATTTATCCTGGGGGGAATTGAACACTGTATGCAACGCAAGGGTTAACTCGACGATTCCTAAGTTGGAGGAGAGGTGTCCTCCCGTTACTGACAAAACGTCCATAATACGAGCCCGAATTTCCTCGGATAGACCAATGAGCTCACTTGTAGAGAACTTCTTAAGGTCTTGAGGGTGCATTAGTGAATCAAGAATAGGTGTCATGGGCAGTGTCGAGAACCTTTTCGGATTCAGGGTTAAATGGGGTTGTTTGAGGTTGACCATCTCTGGTTTTGATTAGGGTTTCAATTTTCTGTTCCGCTTGATTGAGCTTTGATGAGCACAGGGTAATCAATTTATTCGCTTCCTCGTAGAGTTTCAAAGACTCTTCAAGGGGGGTCTCACCACTATTAAGCTCACTTAAGATTCCTTCAAGCCGCGTATAGGCCTGTTCAAAAGAAAAGCTGACACTTTGTTTAGTTTCCATCGACCTCCAGGGCGCGTGCTCGGACAGTTCCATCATGAAAGCGTAGACGTAATCCCAAACCGGGAGTGACTACGCGTGATGACATCATAACTGAATTCTCCTTTTCCGCAAAGGGAATGCAGTAACCTTTTTTTAGGATAGATTCAGGATTGACAGCATCGATATGGGTAGAAAGTTGCTTTAAGTGCTCTTCTTTCCGTTTCAATAAATGTGTCATGGCGATGTGAATTCCATCGGCATAACTTCGAAGCTTTTGGTGGAGCTGCATGATTTCTCTTTGAGGACGCTTCCCTTGAAGTTCCCTTTTAAGAGCAATTAATTGGAGCCCTAGGTGGCTTAATTTATGACGGAAAGAAGTATCAAGTTGCGTTGAGAAATCGTCGACTCGTTGAAAATGCTCAGAGAGGATGGCAAAGGGAGAGGCTAAAAGGGGATGGCGAGCGGCTCCTTGAATTAAGGCAGTGCCATGTCGCATTTTTTGCTTCAAAATATGATCAATCCTCTCCTGCATTTGCATGAGAAATTCATTTTGCGCAGCTTGTTCTTTCACTGAAATTTCTGCTGCTGCTGATGGGGTAGGAGCTCGGACATCAGCGACGCAATCAGCTAGAGTTACATCAGTTTCATGCCCAACTGCTGAGATGATGGGGATTTTCGAATGAAAAATCGCTTCAGCAACGCATTCTTCGTTAAAGGGCCAGAGATCTTCGAGACTTCCACCACCACGGCCCACAATCATCACATCGACCATCTGATGGGTATTAAAAGTTTTGATTGCAGAAGCTATTTCTTCAGCAGCCTCTTTTCCTTGGACACGAACTGGATTTAGTATGAGGTGAAAATGGGGGAAGCGTCGCTTTAACACATGAATAATATCTTGGATGACCGATCCCGTAGGGCTCGTCACTACGCCAATTGTTTTGGGATACTTGGGAAGTGGTTTTTTATGGTCTGGGCTAAGCCATCCTCTCGCTTTAAGCTCCTCTTTTAACTGGTGGAGCTTCATGAGGAGCTCGCCTACACCGGCATGCTCTAGTTCTCGAACAATAATTTGGTAGCTCCCTCTAGGGGCATAAAGGCTCAACTCCCCACGAACAACAACCTGGTCTCCAGCCTTTGGCAGGCGAGAAACACTACGCGCATTCCCTTTAAAAAGGACAGCAGATATTTGAGATCCTTGATCTTTTAAACTAAAATATAGATGGCCAGACGATTGAGCCCGGATGTTGGTGACTTCCCCTTTGACCTGAATATGGGCGAATTGGGGCTCCAGTTGCCTTTTGATAGCGAGAGTGAGCTCTGTTACTGACAATATTTTCATACAGGCAGACTCTAAATCATCTCAAAGCAAAATTCAAGCTAGAGTTATTTCTAAAAAAGTGTTATCCTGGGGAGAAATTAAAATTGGGATGCTGATGAGACAACAGTTTATTATTGGAAATTGGAAGATGCATATGACGTCTGCTGAAACAGTGGGATTCGTAGAAGCTCTTCTTCCACATATTGGAGAAACTACTTGTTTTATCGGAATAACTCCTCCCTTTACCTCCATTGATGTTGCTGTGCAAAGCGCCAAAGGGACTTATCTCAACATAGGTGCTCAAAACATGAGTGAGTATCCGAAGGGAGCCTATACTGGAGAAATTTCATCTACGATGCTTAAGGAAAATGGGGCTACATTTGTATTGATAGGCCATTCGGAAAGGCGGGCCCATTTTCACGAAAATGACGAAATGATTCACCGAAAGGTGAAATGGGCAATTGAGGAAGAGCTTCTTCCTGTTCTTTGCATTGGGGAGACCCAAGAAGAGAGGGATAAGGAGATGACTCACTCTGTTTTAAAAAGGCAGCTTAGTACCGCTTTAAAAGACTTATCTAAAAAAGACTTAGAAAATCTTGTCATTGCTTACGAACCTGTATGGGCAATTGGAACGGGAAAGACAGCTACCCCTCAGATTGCGCAAGAAACCCATCATCTCATTCGCTCCTATATTAAGGAGACTTGGGGGGCGGAGATTGCCGAGCGCATTCCTTTGATTTACGGAGGATCGGTGAAGCCCGAGAATGCCGCTTCTCTTCTTGGACAAGAAGATATCGATGGAGCCCTTATAGGTGGAGCCTCTCTAGAGGTGGAGGCATTTGGACAAATTATTGAACATGGAAAGGAACTGTCATCATGACCGCATTGTTTTACGTTATGCTATTCTTATTTATTGGCCTTTGTGCCCTCCTCTGTTTTGTGATCTTGATTCAAGAGAGTAAGAGTCTTGGATTAGGAGCTTCTTTTGGAGGAGATGCAGGAGATTCATTATTTGGAACCTCGACTGCAGACGTCTTAAAAAAATTCACTGCATACCTTGCCGGGATTTTTCTCATTGTTTGCTTGATCCTTTCTCTTTGGACTTCATCGATTGGTCGCGCTAAAAAAGCTCCACTAGGTGTTAACATCGAAGAGGTCAGCGGGGGACTATGATCAAGGATCTTGTCTATTACGGCAGCTCTGGCCTTCGCAAAAAATGCGATGAGATAGCTGAGATTACTGACGAGGTCAAGCAGATTGCACAGGACCTCGTAGATACCGTTATTGATAAAGATGGGGCAGGGCTTGCTGCTCCTCAAATTGGCTACCCTGTCAGAATGTTTGTTTCACGCTACGAGAATGGAGCCGATGATGAGGGATGGCCGATTCTTTGCTCCCCTAAGATTTATATCAATCCTAAGCTTTCTGCGCCCTCTTCTGAAGTGGATACACATGGTGAAGGCTGCCTTTCTATCCCGGGAATTTACGAAGAAGTGACCCGCCCATTTTCTATAGAAGTCGAGGCTATGGATTTAGAGGGCAATCTCTTTACAGAGACGACAACAGGATGGCGCGCAAGAAATATCATGCATGAAAATGATCACATTAACGGCGTTCTTTTTATTGATCGTATTCATCCAAACCGGCGGAAAAAAATTGAGAAAGCTCTCAATGACATCAAAAAAATATACAACAAGTAAACTATACCCAACAAGGTAGGTTCATGGCGAGTATAACGATTGCTCCATCACTGCTTCTAGGTGGAATTATGGGAGGAGTCCTAAACAATGCACTAGGAAGTGGGAATCTCCGATCTACGTACGGATTTCTCTTCGGAACTGCGCAAGGGACAGTCTATACAGTCATGTTCAACCGATTGAAGTCGAATGAAAAGAATCTGACTCCCAAACAGCTTGTTTGTGCTTACGCTATTTTTACCCTCATAAGTAATTATGGAGTCAAAAAGGCTCTTGAGTGGAAATGGGAGTTTTCACCTCCTCCGAAGCTTCAAGTAACATTCTTTATTCTCAATGTTGCTTGGTGGAAATCTTCGCTTGAGAGGCGACGATGACTGCCATTATCCCATCACTTTGGAGCGGTGCAGGAAGCGCAATTCTCGCTGGTGGGGTCCATTTTTTTGAGCTTACGGATATTTTTGGAAAAGTGCCAAAGATGCCTCAAGCCGCCCTCTTTGCGACGACCATTAATCTAGTCGATCGTGTGATTGAGTTTGAAATGCGGCATGAGCTCAAAGATGTGCCCACGACAAAATTTGAGAGTGTCATTATGACGGCTCTTTTAGTTGGCATCAAAATCCTTACCCCTTATGTTCTTAAGTCCTCACTTGAAAAAGTTTATCAGACGAAAATCCCCATCTCCTTTCTTCACCTTCAAACTGCTATTTACATAGGAGCTCTTGCTGACGGGGAGTTTGAGAATTTGGCAGCCAAATGTTTTCAGCACCTGTGGACCGACCATGAAGACCACCGCCAGTTTGCTGCCTTAGTCCGACGCATACACCTCAATTTCCTTGGCCTCTTCGGCGCAGACATTTAGGTTTGACCAAGTTTTATAAAAACAAGATAAGTAATGGTTTTTTCTCATTCTTGTTACTCTTCACAATTTTTTCTATATTGACTTCTAGTTCTTTTATGATTTTGGGAAATTGTTTTTTGTCTCCGATTTTGTCATCACAATGAAATAAGATTTCTTCAGCATACATGAATACGTACCCCTGGGATTTGAAATCTGAATCAATGTCATCAGGAACAGCAGTTATATATTCGCTTGTTAATTGGTCATAAGGCCTGCCAGAATACAAAGAACTAGGTTCAGCATTGGGAGGTCTTACAAACTCTAACCTTGCTAAAATGGAACCGATTGAGGATTCTTTTTTTTTGGTTTTCCAGGAACAATCGTTTACGAAAGCAACTTCAATAGCGTATTGCTTTTCTAGCTGTCTCAGGGCAGATCCGACTTTCTTTCTTTCTACTTTATACCATTTTCATGAAATATATTCATAAATTTAATTGATACCTGTGGTATGGTTGCTCTTCAAAAAAGGAGGAGCAGTTGAGAGGTAGAAAAGCCTTGCCGATACCAAGACTTCATGAATACAATTTCCCTAGGTTAGCCAGAACAGAGGCCAAGCCTAGGGAGCGCATTCGTTTTCTTGCAATGGCACATGTTCAAGATGGAAAAAGCTTTAATGAAGTTGCACAAATGCTTAAAGTCAGCCCTCGAACTATCAGCGCCTGGGTGAGCAAATTCCGAGTAGAGGGAGTTGACGGATTGAGAGAGAAGCCGGGGAGAGGAGCAAAGCCCTTTTTGTCTCCTGATAGATATGAAGAGTTTCGGGAGGAAGTCGAAAGCTTAAGCAAAAAGCGTTGCGGAGGAAGAATTCGAGGCAAAGATATTGGGCATTTGCTCGAGGAAAAATTTGGAATTTCCCCTAATAAAAGTTGCTTGTATGCCCTCTTAAAAAAGGCTGGGCTTGTTTGGATAACTGCTCGCTCTCGACATCCAAAGGCAGATGAACAAGTTCAGCTCGCTTTTAAAAAAATTTTAAAGAAGAAGTCCAAAAAGCAGTTCCGAATCAAGTAAATCTTGAAGATGTGGATATTTGGTTTCAAGATGAAGCAAGAGTTGGACAACGGGGTACTGTAACCCGTACCTGGGCTAGAAAAGGGACAAGGCCTCGAGTGACTCGCCAACAACAATTTGAGTATGCATATATATTCGGCGCGGTCTGCCCTAGTCGTGATGAGGCCGTTGGCTTAGTTTTACCTGCTGCAAATACGGATGCAATGCTCGCACATTTAAAGGAGATATCAGCACAAGTACCACCTGGGCGGCATGCTGTTTTAGTGCTAGATCGGGCAGCTTGGCATACAACTAAGCGGCTCAAGATATTCGACAACCTCACTCTTCTTCCCCTACCAGTTGCTTCGCCTGAGCTCAATCCAACAGAGCAGGTTTGGCAGGTTCTTCGAGACAATTGGTTAGCTAACCGCTGTTTTGAGGGATATGAGGCGATTGTAGAGGCGTGCTGCGAAGCTTGGAATTGGTTTGTAAACATCCCAGATCATGTCAAGCAGCTCTGTTCCAGGTCATGGGCTGTAATATGATTTTATTTCGTGGAAATGGTATTAGATTCGGTTTCTACAAAAACTCCAAAAATGTCTCTATCGTTTTTGAGTGCAAATGCCTGAGTGTTTAATAAAACAAGACAAACAAATAGAAAACTCACAATTGATTTTTTCATAATTTTTCTCTAATATTTAAGATAATGGTTTTGTGTAGTGGGGGTTACCTGTATAATGAGGGTTTTCATTATAATGCCTCGAGGATTCATTTGCTTCTAAGATAATTCCTTTCGTAATGAGGTCCTCCCTGTTTCTTTCTATTTCTTCTGCCCAATTATAAAATCTCACATCAGAAAAGCTTTTCCCCTGATCCTTTACGTGTTTTTTGAATTCATCCACAGTCCTCAAGCAATCATCAGCTATATCCAAAACAACAATTCCTGCTGTTAACACAGCACTCTTATAATCTCTTTTTATCACTAGTACGGCAATAGTTCCTATTTTTATGACTGTATTGGCTAAAGATGTGAATATTTTTTTCTTTTGTTCTTCTTCCTCTGGCGATTGGCAATGTATTGCCCAAATCATCATTTGAATCTCAAATTCTTGCTCTTCTTTTTTTTTCAGGATCAAAATATCCCCATAGGAAACTACAGGGCTTAGGTTGGTCAGTTAACATACTAAGGATCCGTTGACTAAAACAATCGTCTAGATCTTTTTGATGTGCAACCATTCTGCCATTCACTTTGTCAGTGTCCTCTTTATCTACTTCAATTAGAGCTGGTGTTTCCGAGGATACTGCTTCAACTGCCATCTTTTCACCTCCATTTCTACAAAAAGACTAGGGAGAATTATGGGTAATAATAGTTTTAAATGGAATGGCTTTATTTCTTAACAAGAGAGAGGCCGAAGGTAAATCGGTCGTTTTTTTTATGAGGAGCAAGGGAATGAATAAAGGTGAGGCGGAGTCTCCAACTTGTGCTAATCATTGTGATTAGATCAAACTTTCCTTCGTTATAATTGGGCTCTCCTCCACGTCCCCAACCAATACGAGATTCAAGGCGCACAATCCATTGTGGAGCAATCTTAATTTGCAGTCTAGAAAGAAGGGTGTTTCTCCCATCTGATAGAGGGGAATGGAGGAGGTCTTGGATATCTCTTGTCACCTCCATGATGAAGTCATCAGGGTTGTCTTTTCTCCAATCAAAGCGACTGCGGTGGCGGAATTCTGTTTTGAAAGCAAAGTTTTTGTTGATTGTCCAAGCTAAGGCTATATTGGCATAGTCGAGTACTTGCTTCTCTATGTTCCACCCCAGCCGGCTATTCAGATTCCAAGAGGGGAAGTTCCAAATAAAATTCCCCTGGATTTTTGGAACTGTTTTAGAAAAAGTCTGATCTCCAAAAAAGCTGTAGATATAAAGATCTGCAATGATATTGGGCTCGAAAAGGGGAGAATTCTTCATGTAAAAAAGGTTACGTATTCCAGACTTAATCACATTGAGGCGGTTAAAACCATCGTGGATACTAAAAATATAGGGAGTATCTGGGGAGATTGTCGGGTGGGTCATCCCTTCGTAGTTGATATAGGGTTGCAGGGTATGACGAACCGTTTCAAAGTTGCGTTTCAAGGTTAAATCAAAAAGGAGCTGGTAGACTAAGATTCCGAGGGCTGCCGGTTTATCTCTTTGGCTGTCTCCGTAGAAGACCCCTTCGATTCCAACAAGCGGAGTAAGAGCAAACCCCCGATGTGCAAAAGGGCGGTAGAGGGTATTGCGAGTTGATAGGCGCGCTGCGTTAAAATCAGGAACTGCAGGCTCAATATCCTTTGCTGATACATAGTCC
Source organism: Simkaniaceae bacterium (assembly GCA_018399055.1). Lineage (GTDB taxonomy): Bacteria > Chlamydiota > Chlamydiia > Chlamydiales > Simkaniaceae > Neptunichlamydia. The sequence continues at coordinate 997,256 of CP073762.1, forward strand.
AAGTAGGCAACCTTCATCCGATTTTCCGAAATAATCCCTGAGTCTCCTATCGCAAAGGATTTAGGGGTCCAAAATGATTCAGGAAGTTCTTGTTTCATCCCCTGAAATCCGTTCACACGAAACTTTCCATCAATCCCGAAGATCATCCAATCTTGATAGTTTCGCATTTCAATGCGGGTTTGCTTGGCAGTGTTAAGCTCAAAATCCTCACTTCCAAAGTCTGTTTGCATGTTTTTATCGCTCAGCCAGTCGTAAGTCGCCAGAAGATGGGATTTTTCATCCTCACTTGTTGAGGTGTAGACCCCTTGCAATCGGTAGTGAGTTCGTGCTTTATCTGGGTTGGTGTCTCTATAGAAAGCGTCGTGATCGATGTAACTGCGGGTTCGAAATTTTGTCCGTTTTTCTAAGGATTGATAGTCTGACTCAAGCGCAGCGCCGACTCCTTTTGATGGACGGACATTCAGACGGAAGAAAAGGTCGAGTTGCTCCCAAGAATAGACTCGGTAGCGCATGCTCACCTTTGGCCACAGTCCCTTATCTAAATCTATTTTATATCTCACAGGGGACTCTGCCATAGACTTTAAGTTGCTTTTAAAAGACGGGAGCCAAAAAATCGGTGTTTCAAAAAATCTAAAGGTCACATTTTTTGCAGCTAAATAACTTTTCTTTGTGATCTCAACCTCACGCGAATGGATTTTCCAGTCGGCATTCTTGCTCTCACTTGTTGTTACAAAAGCATTATAGAGATAAAAGCTCCGGTCGGAGTTGAGGCGGATCTTTTCTCCACCTAAAAACCAGAGGTCAATGGCAGTTACTCCATCGTAAACAATCCCAGTTTTGGTAACAAAATCATACTCTAAGCGGCGGCCAACGTAGGTGTGTCCTCCGCTGTCTAGCATCAAGTCTCCCTCCGCCACAACTCGGTGGATCGCCTCTCCTTTTTCCACGCGGTTGGTATAGACGATATGGCGCGCTTGAACCCGCAGTTCTGGGGAGCTAATCACTCCTCCAGCGTGGGTTGAAATCACTCCATTTTGATATTCAGGGTCTTTAAGATTAACGGTAAATTCCTGCGTCCCGTACAGAGGGATCACCAACAGAAAAAAGAGAAAAATACAAAGGCGCATGGACCCGTCCAACTTTCAAAGGCCACAAGTATACCCTATTGAATCGCCTTGAGCAAGAGTCCAGCGAGAAGAAAGCGGTTTTTTTCATGTCCCAGGCGGATTGCAGTGAGGAGAATATCGATTCCCTCAATCTCATGACTATTTACAAGAGTTTCGTAACTCTCTATAAGCAGTCTGGAGGTTTCCTTTGGAGTTAAGATATAAGAACCTTCCGTTTCTTTTCGATCTGTCCAAGAAAGCATTTCTCGAAATTGAAATAGCTCATGATCTCGTTGGCTTCCTACCCATTGGTAGATGTGATCTTTATGGGGCCCCTCAGCGCGCATTCGATGAAGTGCTAGGTGACAGTATGTGCGAATAAAAGGAGCTCCTGCGCGGCGACACTCCTCCTTTAGAAGAGCTTCAGCTCCTGGGGTACCCAGGTTCTCAAGGAGGTGAATTAAGATAGGAATCAACTCATTTTCCTTCTTGTCAAAGATAGCTTGGGCAATCTTTAGAAATTCCTCTTCTGGGAGCTCTAAAGCATCTTGCAAGATCTGTTCGCGTAGTGCCAGCGTAATACCTGGGATATCTTGCTGAGTTTTCTTAGCGTAATGAGTGCATGAGGGGATGACCTTCCAAGCCATTAAAGTGTGTCCCAAAGAATAGATCGGCTGAAACCCCAAATCCTTTTCATCTTTGATAAGCATTTGTAGGAGTGTGGGAACGCACTTTGGATTACGTTTCTTCAAGAGTACCAGGGCAGCATTCGCGCGAATATGGAAGTTGAAATCGGAGAGAAGTGTGACCAGAAGGGGTTCTGTATTGGGCATTTCTAGCAGCATTGGAATCGCGAGGGGATTTTTTTGAAGTGCGCTCTCAAGAATTGGCTCTCGATAAGAGATGTCTCCGAGCAGTGCCAGGGAATGGCAAGCAACAAGTTTCACATTGAGATGATTTGACTTAGAAAGCTCTTTTAATCGAGGAATTGAATGAGAATCCTTTAGGTACCCAAGAGCTGCTGCGCACGTCTCTTGCTCCGCGTGATCGGAGTGGGTCGCTCCTGCCCGAATCTCCGCTAAAAAATCATCCCGACCAAAGCGCGCTGCTGAAAGGATCGTGGAGAGACGCACATTTAATTGGGAGTGTCCTACCATGCGCTTCAAGACCCCCATGGCATCTGGAGTTCCAATCATCGCAAAAAGTTCGGGGAAATAGACATGAAAAAAAGGGGGGAGTTTTTGCATCAAAGAATCGATCATTCCTGTCACTGCCTCAGACCGGCGCTGTGCTAAAGCATGGGCAGCTTCCATTCGAATCACTAAATATGGGGAAGAAAAAGCCTTGAATAAGAGCCCCTCAACCTCATCTTCTTGGAGACGACTAAGAAACTGAATCGTTGCCATTTGGGTCATGGGGTTATGACTATTCATCCCCATCTCGTACAGTTCCATCCCCTCCGTCGAACCGGCAATTCCTAGACCATACATACTGAGTAGAAGTGTTTCCTCATCCCCACTGGTAGCCCCTTGTTTCAGGAGGATGTAACCCATCTGTTCAAGGATGTCAAAGTCGTGTTTTTCATTTTCTTTGACCCAGTCTTGATAGAGTTGAATCCCTCTTTCAACTTCTCCTGCTTGCATTAAGTAGAGGACTTGATTTTTAGAAATGGCTGCACAAAGAGGGGTGAAAAATGTGAGGATTACGAGGAGAAAGCGTCCCATAAGTCAATTCCAAATTGGCCTAGTAATTTTCGAAGAGTATTTACTGGTAACCCTATCACATTGTAGAAACACCCTTCAATCCCTTTTATGAGAAGGCTTCCCATCTCTTGGGCTCCATAGCTCCCTGCTTTGTCCCTTCCATGCATTCCCTTTAAATAGGCTGCAATCTCCTTTTCAGTGAGGAGATTGAAATGAACACGTGTTGTTTCAACGCTGCTCTTAACCCGCTTCCCTTTTCGAACAGCCACACCAGTGATCACATCATGAGTTGTTCCTGAAAGAGCGGTGAGCATTTCTTTTCCATCTTCGTCATCTTCTGGCTTCAGAAGGATGTTTTCATTAAGTAAGACGACTGTATCAGCAGTCACGATGACCTCATCAGGAAACTCCGAGACAAGGGCCTCACCCTTCTTCTCAGCAATGACGCGGACATACTCTTCAGCATCCCCCTGAAAGGGGACCGTTCTTTCATCAAATGGGGAGGAGGCCACCATGTGGGGAATAGAAAAAAATTTAATAATCTCCTGCCGCCTAGGAGACTTTGAGCCTAATATAATTCTCATAAGCGGCAATTGTTGAATTTTTTGATATTTAAAGCTATAATTATCACCAAAATTAAAGGAAAAAATGACTACCAGCGCTCTTCAGTTTTTTCAAAATAATCGTTGTCACACTCAAGACTTGGTGAGTGTTTTATGTGCATCGGTACTTATAAAGTTTGGATGCAAACGTATTCAGCCCATTAGTACTTTAGTTGCCTTTGTTTCTGGAGTTGAGGGAGCAAGTTTTTTAGTCATTGCAAAGTCTGTGCACACGCTTCGAACCTCTCTTGATGTGAGTGAAAAAAGATCGGCAAAGAGAGCCCTTATGCTTGCATTTTCAGCAGCGATTGGAGCTGCCGCTCTTAAGAAACACTACACGACTGCTCAAATGCCTCGCACGATCGACAAGCCTTTAATCATTACAACCTGCGCAATTATGGCTCTTGCTGAAACAGAGATGAGAGCTCCCAAGTGGATTCTTCAGAATGGGGGGGAGATTGTGGACAAATACTTTCCAGAGCCAAATGTTGTCCTTCCACCATTAGGAGATCCTCGCCCGATCGCCCAGCTTCCGGAGGAAATGCGCTCTATGAAGTGGGATCCTGAAGCGATCATTGCTTCTTTTCGAGAGGGTGATGAGGAAGCAGTACTGCTGGATAACATGGAAGTGATTCTTCGAGCAACAGAGTGTCAGCTGGCACGTAGTTCCGAATTTCCGACGAAGTTCTATCAGGTTCTTAGAGGAATGAAAGACATTGCGCCTAAACTTGCAGCGCGGATTGAGTCAGTCTATTGCACTATGCAAAATGCAGAGACTCTTGCCATAGCAAAAGCTGCAATTGCAAAAGATGATTTTAACACCAAGGATAAGATTGATGACCTAGAAGCGGAAGCGATCAGTGCGCTTCGCGAGCACATCGAGACGGTATTGGCATCTCCAGCTGATAGAGAGGGAGTTTCCGACAATCTTATTCTTTGGGTGAATACTAAAGCAGGAACAGATGAGCTTAATATACCAGGTTGGGAAGACATTTCTAAAGAAAAAGAAGAGGGGTTTTATGAGAGAAATGATATTTCCGTAAAGGGAATCTATGATGCGATTATTTGGTCAATGATGCACGATATTCTCATTGCCCTTCCTGAGGGAAATAAAGAGAAACTGCAACTCTTAGTGGATCTGATTCCGATTCATATCAAAGATAATAGGGAAGTCAATCGGACGAAAACAAAAGTGTGGTTTGTGGTAAGCAAAATCCAAGATCTCGATATCATGCTTGGTCTGAAGCTGAGAACTCTGAATGACAAGATAAAAGGGGCAAGCGGAACCGCATATTTGAAGTCGGATGAATGTGATTTAGGGCTCCTTCGCAGAGCAGCCAAGGAGCTGCTAGCAATATAAAACGAGTAGTGCTATCCTTGCTCCATGAGCAAGTTAATGTCTCTCTTTAGACATAAAGATTATTATTCTTTTCCTGCATTTTCAGAGCGCGTAGCAACCCTTCGCCCTCACCTTGGGGCTATGGGAACACAGAAGCGCGTAGAAGCTTTGATAGACGTTTCAAAAGTTTGGACCTATGACTACGACGAGCGCAAGGAATTTATGCAAGAGCTCTTCGACCTCCTTCCGAAAGAGGTTCAATCATCGCTCACTGAATTTCTCACAAAATGTATTCCTGGTCGGGACATCACTCAAGACATTCCTCTGGCGCTTAGCCAAGTCAAAAAGGAAAAGTTGGCTGAATTTGTAACTTTGATTGCTTAATATTTTCTTAATAATTAAAATATCTCCTTTACGAAGTTCATAATCCGTAAGGAGGTAAGTTATGGAACAGTTAAGGAAAACGAGTTCGCAAGAAGATTTAGCCATTTATCCGGTTGTTAGTGAAGATGTTGAATCAAAGCAGCAAGAGGTAAGGCATGAGGTAAATTCTGCAGCAACTTCTGGATACTCAACGGGTCAAACGGCTGCCGATATGCTTTATAATGCCTTTTGGGGCGCGGGTACATGGGTAGTTTCCGCATGGAAAAGCTTTGGAACAGATCCAGTTCGAGACCGTAGAAGAGAAGTGGAGGATGTAACTAAATCTAACCCACAAAAGTTTGCTGCGATTATCCAAAAAGTTGAAGTGGGTTGTGGAAGGGAAGGAGCAACGGCAGAGCTACTATTTGATTATTTTGGCGAAGGTAAGCCCCTAGAGGCTTACCTACTGCCCACTGGCATAGAGGTCGGAGCACTCATGCAAGCTGTTGAAAACCCAAGACTCCCTCATAACGTGAAGCTACTTGGAAGCCTAAAAGAAGAAGCTTACCTTTACAGCGATAATGTGAGAGATGCGATTTTGCTGATGATGAGCGACAAAAGTATTTCTCTAGAAAGAAAAGTTGTAGAGCTTCAACTTTTGGCTTCATTAGACGATAAGGGTGAGTGTTCATCAACGGTGGTTGTGGCTTTGATCCTGTGCTTTGACCGACTCTCTAAGGAAGAGCAAGGTATCCTCCTTGCAGGGCACTATGAAAGCTTAGAAGGGACTCCTTTGCAGGAGTTTCGAAAGTCTGATGAGATCGACTACATCCGTGATCACATTCTTGTAGAGTTCGTAGATGAAGCGGGTCCTGATGCTATGGATTTGGCGCGAATCGAGTCGATGCAATTTTATGCTGATCGGAACCAACCTGGCACTGTGCGTAGCCTCTATAAGCAGCTCAGTGAAAAAACACAGGCAGGTCTTGCCGCTTATGAGACGACTGCTCAAAAACGAGAAGAAAGAGATAGGCGCCCCATTCCCGTAGAGCGGAGATTTACCTACTTTAGGGAGGATCCAACGGGAGAATTCGCCAAAGAGGCTCTAGTAGCCTTTATTACTGCTAAAGCGTAAACATATATTTTGAACCCCATGGTATTTATATCATGGGGTTTTTCTCGCCTTCAATTCCAATATTTGCTATGATTCTGCCAAATTTAAGGAGTTTTTAGGAGGATGCCAATAGGACGTTTCTCAGAAAGCCCTCAGGCTGCTCTAAAAGACTCTAAAAAACTTCCCCTTACGGAGAGAATGAATGATTGAAGCTTTTCAAAATAATCGTTACCATGCCCAGGATGTGTTGGGCTCAGCATGTGCTGCAACGCTTGTCGTGCTAGCTAGCAAATATATTCAGCAAATCACCAATTTAACGGCCTTTGCGGCAGCTACAAATGGTGCGAGTGTTTTAATTACAGCAAAGTCTATCCACACTCTTTGTACATCTTCTCAGAAGGGAGAGAGAGATACTGCTGAAAATACGCTTGTGTTTGCACTATCTGTTGCGACTGTTGCGACAATGCTTAGAGCAACAACTGTTCTTAAGTCGCGTCACAATACTTTCCCAGATTTTAACAAATTCGCTAAGCCGCTTCTTGCTACAACTACTGCAACGATTGTTTTGACCGAGGGTGGAATCCGAAGCGTTCAAATAACACATAGTACATACCAAGCTTTGACGCAGGGCAGAGCTGAGTCTCTTGCTTTAGCAAAAGCTGAAATTGGAAAAGAAGATTTCAATGCTAAGGAGAAGATCGATGCTCTAGAGGCGGAGGCAATCCTTGCTCTTCGCGGGCACATTGAAAGGGTATTGGCATCTCCAGCTGATAGAGAGGGAGTTTCTAATAATCTCATTCTTTGGGTGAATACTAGAGCAGGAACAGGCCAGCTCGAGATACCAGGTTGGGAAAATATTTCTAGGGACCTAGGATTGTTGGATCTTGTGGTTGAAGGGGGCTATTTTGCAAAGGATATTATCATTGGGATTCATGACAATATTTTCCAGTGTGTTCCTATAGCGCAGCAGGGATTGGCCCCGCGTGGAAGAGATGACCTTCTTGCGCGCTTCTTAGACAAGTGGTTTCCAAATGTTATTCAGTTGGTTCCAGGTGATTCGGCAGCGGTTATGATTGCTGAGCTAGGGAATCTAGATACTGAAAAGTTTAAAATCATCATCACTGCGTTCAATGATGCAACAGGACAGGAACTTCCTGAGCAGACCACAGCAGAAGAGCTAATCCGAGAGCATCTTGGCAACGAGGCTGTGTCACTAAAAAGAGAGTTTTTTGAGGAGCATCAAGAGCTGATTCGTCCCTATGGTTTGCACCAGAGAAATTTTAAGCAGGATCTAGGGCTTCTGCCGGATGATATCAAGAGAGAGCTGGGAAGAGATGTTCCTGAAGGGGACTCAATGGACGAGTATTATAAGAATCGTATGCCACTCTTAAAAGAGTTGATTACTGCTCATTGTGTGGGCTAGCCTTTTTTCTTCTTGTGACACACGTTGCACTCTTTTTTTTCTGGGTTTCCACACTTTTTGCAACTCAAAGGGTGTTTCGATTTCAGGAGCCGTCCCAATCCCAACAAGAGTGCACATAAAAGAACAAGCGCAGTTGCTAAAATAAAAATCACTTTTTCTTTTTCTCTACGGTAACAGGAGCTCCTAGATCGATCCAGATCGGGGACGTCCAAGCGATGTGCCCATCTTCTTGCTCTACTCGCATATAGTAGTAGACAAAAGGAGGAACTTCGCCTTTTTGTTTCAAAACAACGTTTTCAAGGGGTTCTTCATCATCAAAGGCAAACTCAAAAGTGTCATCTTTGGGGTTGAACGTATGGAAAGGCTTTCCATTCCGGATGATAAGGACTTCTTTAATATGATCGAGTCCCACAGCATATCCCGTGATATGTCGATTGTATTCTAAGCCGGGCTTTGCTTTGGTGTTAAGTTCTGACCCCATTGGGGCACCAGCGATTTCAAGACCTGCAATGATGCGTGGTCCTGTTGTCGCATAACATGACTTTTTATTCAGCGCTTGGATCAATCCATCACGGGAGTGATTTGTAGAGAGAATGGCAGTAAGTCCTGGTGTATATTGAACTTGCTCTGCATCAAAAAGATTGCTGAAAACGCCACGGTCATCGAGACCTCCGGCAACAAAGCCGAAGCGGATGTTTTTATTGAGGGCTTTTCGTATAGATCCCTCTGCTTTTTCTTTGATTCCCTTCTTCCCTTTGGAAGTAATTGGGCGGGGGTTTCCTTCGGCCTTTGTGCACTCCGAAGATCCCCATGCATTGTAAATTTCTACAACTTTCTCATATTCAGGGGCAAAATTTTCAAAGTCAAAGCACGTTTCAGAGCCCATGGTGAACATTGGAATTGCAATAAAGTCTTTAGGAGTATGGCTTTTGTAAATCTTTTTCAGGTGGTTGGCCTTACTCTCTTTTCTTCGGAGAATAGGCTTGGAGTCCTTGAGATAGATGATTTGCCGGAGGCCTTCTTCAACAGGAGTTCCTGACCACTGCATTCCTAGGAAAGTAGAGAAACGGTCGTCTTCGTTAAACTCGGCGACGTGAGATCCAATCCCTTTCCAAACATCAGAGGGGGTTTCAGTCTCACTTTCAAAGGAGGAGCTGCTGTAGAACTGATGAGCTTCTTCATCCCGCACGTAGCGGAGACAAGATTCAATGTTTTCCCCAGCATCATGGAGAGCGGTTTCTCCATGAAAGGTTCCCCAGTAGAGTTGTCTGTCGGTACTAGAAAAGCACTTGATGGGTGAGGAGAAAAAGACTTTTTCCGTTGAGAGATTTCTTAGCTTAATCTTGTAAATCCCGGGCTCGTTGAAGTAGAGGTTGGGGAGGTTAATGAATCCTGTTTCAGGAACAAAAAGCTTCCAACTGATATTTTCTCGGAGTCGTTCATATGAAAACTCGATTAAGGTTCCTTCAGGAGCATTTCCAGTAAGGTTTCCAAATGCGTCTTCAAAGCGGACAATGACATCAAAACGCTGGTTCTTATTGACGACTGAAGGAACGATGATGCGGATTGAATGCAGGGCATTTCCCTTCACGTCAACGTGGAAAGTCTCACTTTCTTTATACTCTCCCTTTCCCTTGGGGTCGATGTAAAGGTTAAAGGGACGACGACGCAAGGTGTGATTCTGCGCACGGTTTCCCTTTTTTTCACCATCTGTAGTTTCAGGGGTTCCCATAAAAATAACGATTTCCTCGCCTGCCTTTACATCACCGGGAAGAATAAATTCAAACTGTGGAAGAGTACTTTCCGGCGTGGGGACTTCTACTGCGTTTAAAGGTTTTTTACTGGGGATCTGCATCCAGATAAGATTTTTTTTGCTCTTTAAATTTGTTTGAGGGATTTCCCAGTCAAAAACGCGACCTTTTGAGCCCAGATCAAACTTTAGCCTCGCACCCTTGGGAAGGTCATTTGCGGGAGTATAGATGAATTTCCACGTTTTGGTCTCACCTGCAAGAGCGGTTTTAGGTTCAGCATAACTTATGGAGCGGCGCATACATTTCTCTTTTAAATTTTTATGACCACTGTACTACAAAAATCATAGAATTTCAACCCCTAAGTGATGCCTAGTGCTCTGTCAACTTTAAGTTTGTCCCAATTTTCAAAATTGACAGAGCATTAGGGAGAGCAGGGCGTGATGAGAACTTGGTCGATGACTCTTTCACTGGATGCCAACACCTCAAGATTGAAGTTGTCATTGTGAATTTTCCATCCTTTTGTAGGGATTGTTCCAGCGCGGTGAAAGACATATCCTCCAATGGTGTCGTATTCAGGGCTTGTGGGAATGACAATCTTTAACTCTTTTTCTATATCGAGGATGGTCATTTTCCCATCTATAATGAAACCACCATTTGGATGGGGGGAATAGAGCAATTCTTCTTCAAGGATATCGTGTTCATCGGCGATCTCTCCAACAAGCTCTTCAAGGATATCTTCGATTGTAACAATCCCTTCGGTTCCGCCATACTCATCAACAACAATGGCTAGGTGGATCTGATTACTTCTAAACTCTTGAAGGAGCTGAGAGATTTTTTTTGTTTCTGGGGAATATAGGATGGGTTTTACTAGTTTTTCTAAGGGTGTCTCAAGAGGCGATTGGTCATTTTTTTCGATGCTACGGAAGTAATATTCAATGACATCTTTATAGAGAAGAACTCCAATGATGTTATCGACCGTCTCTTTATAGACAGGAATTCTAGAATAACCCTCGGAAATAAATTTTTGCGCTGCTTCATGGACCGTTTGATTCACCGAAAGGGAAAACATATCAATGCGAGGAACCATGATTTCTCGGACAATTCGATCTCGCATTGAAGCAACCGCACTAATAGTGCGCCTGTCAAAAGGATCAAGGTGGACCGAGAGCTCTGATTCATAAGCTAGTTCTAAAATCTTGTCCTTCACACGCGCTCTTGAAAATCCATGAGGCTTGGATTGCTTTGGATGGAATAGGAGTTTTTGCAGCTTTAGGAGAAGGAAGGTGATTGGGGAAAAAATGAAGAGAAAAAAGGTAGTGGGAGGGGTAACTATCCTGAGAAAGAGAGAAGGGTTGTAGCCCACAATAAAACGGAAGAAAAAGTCAAAAATAAGGGCTACAGCAGCAATAATTCCAATCGCTGACAGGATATGAGGAAAATGGGGCGTCGTGTCACCGAAAAAAATGGCAAGGAGATAAAGCAGAAAAGTTGTCGAGTAGAGAAGGCGGAGAAGGTGCTTGGTGAAACTGAGAAGGTAGAAGAGGTTATCCCAAGGATCGTGCGAAAATATCCGTTTGATGAAGTTGTAGACGAAGAAATAGTGGGACTTTTTCTTGAATTCTTTCTTGCTCTGAATGCGACCTAGGATTTGCAGTGCCTTTGTGAGAGTGGTAATTGAGCTGGCTCCCAGAATGAAAATCAAAGGAAAAAGGAGAGATTCGGGGCTCATTTTCTCTTCTTTTTATGGTTTACAAGAGCTTTTTGAATGATTGAAACTGCAGTAAGATCGAAAGGGGTTTTTCCTCCTTCACATTTTATATTGGGGTCGGCTCCATTGTCAAGGAGGAGATTAACAATCTCTAAAACATTGACGGTATCAGGATTTAAAACGGCATAATGCAGGGGTGTAAAGCCTGTCTGAGACCCTCGATTGACCGCGGCATTCACTTGAATTTTTGGATTGGAGAGAAGATAAGAGACAATTTCAGTTTGCGCTTGCATAGCAGCAAAATGAAGGGGAGTGGCTCCAGAGTAGATCGCGTCATGTTGGGGAGCGTTGATATCAGTACGGGGGTGATCGATTAAGATTTTGGCTTCTTCAACAAGTCCTTGCATAGCGGCGTAATGGAGAGGGGTAGCGCCATCCGAAGTCCCAAAGTTGGGGTTTATATCAGGGTGGGATAAGAGAAGTTCAATGAATGGTGGCATTTGAGATATTACTGCGATATGGAGAGGGGTGAAATTTTGCTGATAGGTTTGATTTACACGGATTCCTTTGGCTGATAGTAAGAGCTTTGTAGCTTCATAATTTCCGTTTGAAACCGCGATGATAAGAGGGGTTGATTCATATTTATTCTGTGCATTGACGTTGACCCCTTTTTCGATTAAAAATGCGACAACTTTCGCCTTGCTTCCCCCTTTTTTTGAACAGCAAGCTATGTGTAGGGGGGTATTGCCATCCTTGTCACGCGTATATGTTAACCGGAGGCCCTCTTTTTCATAGAGCTCTACAACTTTATCGTAATCTCCATTTAGGGTGGCCCGCAAAAAATCGTTTTCTGGATTTGCAATGAGAGCAAAACTGAAAAATACAAGGAGAAATAATAGACCTTTATTCATGAAGTAACACCTTATTTTCTTTAAGATACTCCATTGCAGAATTTTCTTCACCCCGCATAATCATTCTTTCCTCTTCTTTTTGATCATCAAACCCTAGCAAATGAAGAAGACCATGTATAACATAAAGGGAAACCTCAGAATAAGGGTCCTTTTTTTCGCTGTTTGCATATTCAATTCCCACCTCAGGACAAACAAAGACCTCACCTAACACTAAATATTTTTCTTGTGAATCTTTAGGATGATCAATGGGAAATGAAATGCAATCTGTTGGAGTTGGATCGTCAAAAAAATCGTCATGTAGGCGACAAATCTCGTCCTTTTCAACGAAGTGGACACTTACCTCATCACAAGACACTTTTTTCCATCGAAGGAATGTTTGAACAAGGCGCTCTACCCCTCCCTGAGAAATGGAAAGAGCACGTTGTCGATTGGCAAACAGAACGTTCACTGTGTAGTTGGAGTTTTAGGAAGGCCGGTGACTTTTTTATCCTCTCCTTCCTTCCAGCGCCCTAATTTCTTAAGGACGTCAATACGCTCAAAGCGCTTTAAAACATTCCGTTTTTTGTCAGATTTACTTGATTTTCCGTAACTTGGGTGGCGGGACATGGTTCAGATTCCTTATTTAACCTTTGGGATAAACACGGTTTGAGAAGCCTCTCCCGTGAAAACGTTTGCGTGTTCTTTAAACCCCTTCGGGAGGTTGTCCTTCTTAGGGCCTGTTTTAACCGATCCGTAGCGAGGCTTGCGAGGGCATCGCTTTAAGCGATCTTTTTTACTTACTCTAGTCATAGATATTCTCCAGTGTAAAGTTAGGATCATACTTTAAGAAAGAGATATTTTCAAGCGATAAATTATGGACTTTTCCGATAGACCCATTATACCGATCATAAAAACAAGGTTAAATCGTGATAATTGTAAACCCAGCCCCTTTGTAGGTCTTATAACTTTCTTGAGCTGCATGATGTCGCTGCGTTGAAGAGAGATCTTCTAGTTCATAAATTTTGATAAAGGAAAGTTTTTCATTGTCAACGGGCTCAGGGCAGAGGTTTAAAATGCTCCGTGCTCCATTGGGGTTTTCCTTTGTCGAGGTGAGCACCAAATAGTCATTGCAGGGCTGGTCCTTGATAACGTGAGGCAAAAAGCTGTCTTGTGGTGAGCGCCAAAGAAGAAGATCAACGTACTCGAGTGCTTTCAAATGGGGAAGTCGGATTAAGAGAGGTTCTTTTTTTTCAAAATATTCTTCCGCTATTTGAACAATTTTTTGTCGTTTCTGATTATCATCATGCACCTGAAAAAGGGTGACTCTTATATCACGACTCATTTTTTTCTTCTCCAGGATGGTAAAGACCGCAGGAAAGAAGGAATTTGAAGAGGTCTTCAGTCTCGATATTTGTATTTCGAATCTCATCCTGGTTATACATGACAAGAAAGCCGGAGACTGGATGGGGAGCTGTAGGAATAAAAACAGATTTGAGGCCCCCTTGTTTCTCCTGAACCTGATAGGGTGGATCTCCCGAAAGGAGGCCTAATGCTCGGCATTTTTCGTGGGGAAAGGGGACGGATACAGTTCCTTTAAATAGTTTTTTCTTGTCGTTGGAAAAAACACTAGCACTAATCTCTCTAGAGATACGGTAAATGGTTTTAATAATCGGGATTTTATAGAAAACTCTGTGAGCAAAGTTGATGAACCATGAAAAAGCGAGCTTGCGACCGAAGAAACCCAATATCAAAATGGCAAAGAAAAATATGATGAGAACAACGATTCGACTAATAATAATAAGGAGGTATTTATGCTTTTCGGCAAGCTCAGTTGTTCCGTGCTCCGTGATGATGTCTTCTACAGTCCCTGCAAAGGGAGCTGTTAAAAGATCGACGACAAAAACAACAAGAAAGATAGTAACCGCAATCGGGAGAAGTGTAGCGAGACCTGCCAAAAAAGTTTTTTTCATTCGGGACTTGAGAGGCTTACTGGGTGTTCGGGAGTAATCACGCCACAGGAAACGATGTATTTAATTGCTTGCTCGGGTTTTAGATCAAGGAAGACAATATCTTCTTTTTTATACATCAAAAGAAACCCTGTAGTGGGGTTTGGGGTAGTAGGAACAAGCACAGAAAAGAGCTCTGAACCAACCTTGTCGGAGCATGTTTCTGGGGCCTCTCTTGAGATAAGTCCCATTACGTAGGACCCTCCCTTAGGAAAGGGAACCATAACAACTTGTTTGAAAGAGCTTTTATCAGTGACAAAGATGGTCTTGATGATTTCCTGGGTGGTTTTATACACCTTATTAATCAACGGAATACGATGGAGGACTTTATCACTCACAGTCAGTAAGGCCTTGAAAAAGAACCATCGTGCAATCATCCCAAGAAAGAGGGTAAAGACAAAGAGGCAAATTAAGATCAGAAGCTTGCTTCCGTAAAGGACAACTTGATCAGGGGAGAGAAACAAAAAACCTTTGTTGATAAGGTTGAAGTCTTTGAGGAAACTCGAGACGATTCCGATAAAGGGCTTGGTCAGAAAGTTTACGATAAACAAAACAATTGCGATCGTGACGGCGAGGGGCAGTAAAATAACAAGGCCCGTGATGAAATATTTCTTCATATTATAAAAACCTTTTGGACGAATTTTATGCTTACTGGATTTATTGTGCAATAGTCAGGTTTTGCTGGGGAATTTATGACACTATCTAAATTCTAGCGCTTCTTCCGCTTTTTGGAAAACTTCTTTTGCTTAGGAAAACGTTTCTTTGATTTCTTAGGGATACAGTTTAAGGCCCACTTGGTCTCCATAACAATCAAATCAATCTCCTCTAGAAGAACTTCGATAGGTTCACCTACTTTATAGCACTTCCCTGTGTTTTTACCCGTCAAGCTTCCTGTATTGCTGTTATATTCATAATAATCATCTCTTAGCTCAGAGATGTGGATAAACCCTTCATACTGGATGGGAGGGACTTCAAAGGAGACTCCAAACGGTTTTATTTTGCTGACTGTTGCACTGTAGAGCCTGCTGGGGTCCTCTGCTTGATAGGAACGGAGAAGGCGAAGCTTCTTCATTGTAAGAACACTCATTTCTGCCTTAAAAGAGACTCTTTCTTTCTCAGAACAATCTTTGGCAATTGGGGTGAGGTCTTCTTCACTTTTTTCAAAGAGGCGGCGATGGACAATTAGATCGCTGTAGCGGCGGATAGGGCTGGTAAAATGACAGTAATTTTCGAGAGATAGCCCGTAGTGTCCGACATTTTCTTTTGAGTAAACTGCGAGTTTCATACTGCGGATATAGGCGATTGAAAGTTGCTCGGCGTGAGGGCTACTCTTGGCTAGTTCAAAAAGCTTTTGAATATCTTCAATCTCGACCTTATTCGGAAGAGGGAAGCCTAAGCTTCGTGCTAGGGCGAAGAAATCGGTAAGGTTATCATCTCCTGGGGGCTCATGGATTCGAAAGATCGCTTGCTCTCCTCGCTTCATGAACTCTTCTGCAACGATTTCATTGGCTTTAAGCATGAACTCTTCTACAAGTTGGTGGGTGATATCATATTCGACGATCTCATAACCGGTGGGGTTTCCCTCTTTATCGATTTTGATGACCACATCGGGAAGAGCTAGGTCGACGGATCCTCTTTTAAATCGCTTCTTCTTTAGGAGAAGACAGAGTTTTTCCATCCTTTTAAGGGCATCAAAGTGAGGGCTTTTCATTCTTCCATCAAGAACTTCTTTTGCTTCCTTGTAGGTGAATCGTTTTTGACTATTGATAAATCCACGGACAATCGTGTATCCAAGAACAGTTCCAGTTGGATCAAGTTCCATGAGAACGGTGATCGTAAGGCGGATAACCTTTTCTTTTAAACTACAAAGGTGATTCGAAAGTTCTTCGGGGAGCATAGGAACACATGCGCCGGGAAAATAAGTGGAGTTAGAACGCATTTTTGCTTCGATATCAAGGGGAGAGTCCTCTTTAACATAGTGAGAGACATCAGCGATGTGCACAGCAAGATGGAAATGTCCCTTTTTATCTTCGCTAAGAGAGAGGGCATCATCGAAGTCTCGAGCGGTATCGGGGTCAATTGTGAAGGTCTCAAGATGAGTGAGGTCGGTTCTACCTTCTAGATCCTTTTTCTCTATGCTACTTGATAGATCGCTTACCTGACTATGGACTCCCTTTGGAAATTCTTGGCGTATCCCAAAGTCTTTGATTGCAGCGGGGATGTCGGTACGCGCTTGTTCAATCGTTCCCAATTTATCAATTACATTGCAGATTGCGGGCTCTTTTTCATCCCCCCAATCGATCACTTTTACAAGGAGGCGATCCCCAATATTGTACTGAATTTTGTTACTCTTTTTGACAAGAGCCGTTTTTGACTGGCCTAGAGATTGGATGTAAAGGAGATAATCTCCTTTTGATTTAATGATCCAAACAACTCCAACGAGCTCTTCTTTTGACCGCTCTATAATTGAAGAGACCAATCCCTCGGGTCCTTTATCTGGCTTTCTATCAGGAGAAATCACGATTTCTACCCGGTCGCCATCAACGGCATTCCCCTTCAGGTGTTTGGGGATAAAGATATCTTCAGGAAACTCCTCGCTATCATCTGGAGAGACAAAAGCAAAGCCTTTGTGATGGACGTGGATTGTTCCTTGAGTCAGAACTCCGTTTGATTCGTGAAATTTTTTATTTAACTTTTCCATTATACTTTCTATGATTATATATAAAACTGGCGATAAGAGCAAACGATACCTTTATGAAAAAACTTCGTACAACCCTCATCATCAATTTAATCGGATTAACCGTTCTCTTCGTTTGTCTCTTTGGATATCAAGGAATTACATATAGAGGATCCTCGCCTTCTCATCAAGATGTTGTCATTGATATCTCAACATTAAACAACGAGTTAAACAAGTATTCAAGAAAAGAGCTAGAAAAAATGCTTCGTGCTGGCGAAGAAATTCTCGAATGGAACGAGATGCTTTCTAAAACGGAGTCTCATGTTGTTGATCAAGTGTTAAAGGGGCAGGGAGTGTTTTGGGAATTTCATCATTACCCCATGCAGGATACGTTTGATCGGGAGACCTATTCTCAGTATTATTACCATGCTCACCGCAAGGGGGAGCATGGTCACTTTCACCTTTTCCTCCGGCAAGGTGGGATGGAAAAAGACACCTTCCCCATATTCTATGATGCAAGAAACAATACATTGAATGATATCGATACCTATGCTCATCTTATTGCGATTTCAATGGATGATGAAGGGTATCCTTTAACTCTTTTTATCACCAATCGGTGGGTTACTGGAGAGGATTGGTACGCTTCAAGAGATGTAAAAAAGATGGTTGATCACTTCCAGGTGAATCATGCCCATCCCTCTTATGTTGTTAATCGGTGGCTGAATGCTATGCTGATTCTCTTTCGTCCCCAAATTAATTGTCTAATTGACGAAAGAGAGATGATTCTTGTGAGACATGCGAATGGCATTCCTATTAAAGAGGTCCTTGAGGATCATGAGTTTGATGTGGTTTCAGAGATGCCGATCTCTATCGACAAGCAAATTGAGGCTATCCGGACTTTATTGAAGTAGATAATAGTTATTTCAAACAAAAAGCCCAGCAATGCTGGGCCTCTTGTTTTCTAACAGGAGAGAAGTTCTAAAGAATCTAGAAATCAAGTCTGGCTTCAAGCGTGAACCCTTGAAGACTGAGGCTGCCTTTATCTCCATATTCAGCAACATCCACAAGATGGTTATTATCGATCCATATTTGCTCTTCCCAACCAGCTTGTATTAAGAAGCGAAAATCATCATTTCTGTAAAGGTATTCGTACCGAAGCCCTATTCCAAATTCAATGACAGGTTTAACAGAGTGAATAACTTCTCCAGTATCTAAGTAGACGTTTTCAGGATTATTGGGTGAGGAGTTCGTGTCTTTCCTGCTTGTGTTAAACCCACTCCAAAGGCCACTGAGAGCAAAGTCTCCATAGAGGCCAAATGAGCGTGTAAAGTACCAACAGGTATCAAGACCTGTTCGAACTCCTATACCCCACGAATCTTGATGGTTGTGGATTGAGAGGGTGGTACCGTCTGTAATGTGATAGCTTGTCCGAACATCTTGATCTTGCCACGAGCCTTTTAAGCCGACGTGAGGTCTCAAGGTTATAAAGCGGCTGATATAGTAATCTCTTCCAAGCTCTAGGTCTATAGTATTAAAATGGTGAGACCAATGGGTTTTACCTAAACTGAGTTCTCCGGAAGGAAGATTAGGCAGAATATTAAACAGAATGAGGAGGAAGTTGGGAAGGGTAGGTAAAAAACCATTGGGGTTTGAAATAGAGTCGCGAGCATCACTGTGAAGCCATGTATAATTGGCATAAACATCCCAACCATCATGCTGTATCTTGACTCCTGCAGCTACTTTAAAACCCGGTTCAAAACTCCAATCAGGTTGATGGATACGTCCAGGTGCTGTGTCTAAAGATAATATCCCGATATCAGCTCCGCTAATCGCATAGGCAAGACCTTCTTGTCTAGCGGTCCAGTAGATAAAATCTGCTGTAAAAAAAGGATCTGCAGCCCACACGGTTTTTGGACCAGCGTTGGGAGTGATTTCTGGAGGTTGTTCACCTCGAGACGGCGGGGTGGAAGGCTTAAGCTCACCATGCTGAGTGTATGGGTCAGCATGAAGAGAAGAGGCAGCCAGACATAGTACTCCCGCAAGCTGTATTAAAAGGGTTCTTGCTTTCATTGAAACTCCGAAATTTATAAATTTTAGAAATCTAATCGCGCTTCGAGGGTCAAGCCTTGAAGGGAGAGATTTCCTTTATCTCCATATTCTGCCATGTCGATAAAGTGATTATGTCCAAGCCAGATTTGTTCTTCCCACCCTCCTTGGAGTAAGAAGCGAAAGTCATCATTGTGATAAAAATACTGGTAACGCAAGCCGAGGCCAAATTCAATGACAGGCTTAATGGTATGGGTTAGGTCTCTGGTATCTAAAATATTGATAAGTGATAAATCTTCTAGCACTCGATGATCACGCCGGATGTTTTTACATCCGCTCCAAAGACCACTGAGGGCGAAGTCTCCATAAAGACCCAATGAGCGAGCGAAATACCAACAGCCGTCAAGACCGGTTCGGATTCCAAGGCCCCAAGAATCTTGGTGCTTATGAACCGTAAACGCATTGTTGTCTTGCATATCATATCTTGCCCTCAAGTCTTGGTCTTGCCAGGTGCCTTTAAAACCTATGTGAGGACGGAGTGTAAGGCAGTGACTAATATGATAATCGCGGCCTATCTCAAGGTCAATAACGTTGAAATGTAAATCCCAATTTTGTTTTGCAGAGACAAAAGCAATTGTACTAGGTGGGGTTGGAAATACATTTAGTAGGAAGAAAAGGGCATTTGGACCTGTAGGGAATAAACCAGTATCTCTTGATCCTGAAACAGAGTCGTTTGCTGAGCTGTGAAACCACGTATAGTTAGCATAAACGTCCCAACCATCATGTTGCATTTTAACACCTGTTCCAACCTTGAATCCAGGGTCAAAATCCCAGTCTGGATCATATATATGGCCAGAAGTGTTTGGAGTGATAGAAAATGCGCCTAAATCCATGCCATCTAATGCATAGGCTAAGCCTTCTTGCCTAGGAGTCCAATAAATAAAATCCAATGTAAAAAAGGGATCTGCTTTCCATTCTGTTTTTGGCCCTGCATTTGGTGTAATAGGACACATTTCTTGCTTGGTATCAGAGCTGGGATAAGAATCTTGATGGGATGCATAGAGAGGGGTTCCCGTTATGAAGATACTGGCTATACCAGCCGAAAGTAATTTTCGTGTCGACTTTTGCCAAAGTCTCATGGCTCCTCCAAAAATATTCGTTACCTCCGTATCACAACATTTTTACGAATAAATAAGAATAAAAATTTGTTTTAACCTAAAAAAATTCAAAAGGATATTGATATTAAGAATGTTAAAGACAATTATTTCAAGGGGAAGAAAAAGGAGAGCTGTAGCTCTCCTTATAATCTTAGTAACGCTTGCAGGGACCGCAAGGTTTACAGGGCTGTTGCGGTGGAGGTGGAGGAGGTGGTGGCCTTTTTGGCTGATCCATGTGGCATGGCGCGCACTTCCCACGTCCTGGCTGAGCTTCTTTTTTCTCACAAGAAACAAGAAGGCCTCCAGCAATCATAAGAGCTCCTAGAAATAGAAACGTAATTTTTTTCATCATAACCTCCGGGGTATAATCTAATCTTACCCATAGAGGATTTTTATTAGAGAGTCAACCCCCTCCCAATTATTTTGGGTCAGAGGATGCCTAATTGGATGAGGTCTTCCATGAGATGAGCAGGGGAGGTGAAGTGATGGCTGTGGATGCCGAGGCGTTCGGCGGCGTGGACATTTTCTAGAAGATCATCGATGAAGAAGCAGTTGGAGGGGCGGGTGGCTGCCTTTTTGAGAGCATGTTCGAAGATGGCTTTCTCGGGCTTGATGGATCCCACTTCATAGGAAAGAATAATGTGATCAAAGTGGGAGAGAAAGGGGTAATTGGATTGGATGTAGGAGAAGTGAGGTTTAATAGTATTGGAAAGGAGAAGAAGCTGATATCCTTTTTGTTTTAAGGTCTGAGTGAGTGTTTCCATCTCTATGCGCGGGGTAAAGATTGAAGAGGCGGCGTGGAGCAGATCAAAAAGCTGAAAGGTTTTAGGAGATTTTTCTTGGATAATGGAATAAATCTCTTCACTCGTTAAGAGGCCTCGTTCATATTGATGACCGATTCGGCGATCAATCAGCAGATCTTGAACTTGCTCTGCGGAGAGGCCTGTAAGCGTTGCCACTTGGGAAAACATCTTCTCATGGCTAAAGGAAACAAGAACGTTTCCAAGGTCAAAAATTATTGTTTGATATCCCACGTTTCTATCCAAAAATCAACGTCATACTCTTCTTTTATTTCATCTGCAAATATAGAGGCATCTTCGAATACTTCGCAGGCCATTGTGGCAGTTGCCAGGGCATCAGCCAAAGCGCAGGTAGGAGCTCGAACGGTCACTTTATGGACCATGCCATTTTCAACTTTTAGCATGGCTCCTGTTAGGGGATTAATGATATGAGTATAAGTGGTATCTCCTATGTCCCATAATTGCTCTTCACATCCACTAGTTGCAAGTGCGCCTTCTTCAAGTTCTATGACTTCTTTATCAATCAATATTTTCCAACTCCTTCCACTAGGGTGTTTCCCTTTGACTCGGATATCTCCGCCCCACTCTACGTACATATGTTTATAGCCTTTTTCGGTCAACCTCTCAATGATTTTATCGATGGTAAACCCTTTGAGCATTCCATCAAGATCATAGACTTTTGGGTAGAAACCTTCAGGAAGTCTTGAGGAGGTTTTAAACAGCTTGAGCTGCACTCCAAGGCCTGGATCAAATCGCCCTTTAGTGATCATTTTGTAGTGATGAGCAAGAACAAGAATTGGAAGGAGTTTTGGGGAGGCAGGATCTGTAGAGAGTAGAGAATTAGGGTTCCAGTGATTATATAGTCTGTCGATTTCCTTAAAGGTATCCAAAAGAAGCTTTTCAATTTCTTTTTTTTCTCTGGAAGAAAGAGAGCATCCAAGTTGAACATGGTAAGGATGGGTATGCGCTAGTCCTTTAAAATGGGTAGGGGATTTTGAACAGCTAAAGCAGAAAAGGAGAAGAATGAAAATTATATGTTTGTGCATGCGTTCTTGTAACTCTCGTAGGTATTGGTAAGGAGTGTTGCTATGGTCATGGGGCCCACACCACCTGGAACAGGGGTAATTGCAGATGCAACGTCTTTAACGTTTTCAAAATCAACATCGCCGACAAGCCCTTGATCTGTTCGGTTAATCCCGACATCAATCACGACTGCTCCCGGCTTCACCATATCTACTGTGACAAAGTGGGGGTGGCCTATGGCTGCGATGAGAAGATCAGCTCTTTTGCAAACCTCTTTGAGGTTTTTGGTTCGACTATGAGCGATCGTAACGGTGGCATTTACCCCTTTTTGAACTAGGAGGGCTGCAAGGGGCTTCCCAACGATGTTGCTTCGTCCAATCACAACTGCTTCCATTCCATCCGTTATGATCCCACTTCGCTCAATCATTTTCATAATCCCAAGTGGGGTGCACGCAGCAAAACCCCTATTGGTTCCTAAGAGGAGGAGGCCTAGATTGGTCGGGTGAAATCCATCGACATCTTTGCTGGGATTAATAGCCTCAACAAGCTTAGCTGTTGAGATGTGTTTGGGAAAAGGTTGTTGAATGAGGATTCCATCGATATTTGGATCGTTATTGAGACGGTTGATCTCTTTAAGCAAGTCTTCTTGCTTGATATCTTCAGGGAGCCTAAGGGTTTCAGAGTGGATCCCCACTTCAAGACATCCCTTTTTCTTCATTTGGACGTAGGCTTTCGAGGCAGGGTCTTCTCCAATTAAAATGAAGGCAAGTCCAGGTTTTCTCCCAGAAATTTTGTCGATTTCTGTTTTGAGTTCTTCTCGGATCTTTTTTGCTATGGCTTTGCCATCAATCAGCTTCATCCTTCTTCTCCAAAGTCGCCTTGATACGTTTCACCACTTGATCGTGGAGCATCCCATTTGAGGCGACAATGGGCCCCTCTGAAAGAGAGGCATAGGGGCTTCCTTTGAAGTTAGTGACCAAACCGCCTGCTTCCTCAATAAGGAGTTTTCCTGCGGCATAGTCCCATGGCTTTAAAGAGACTTCCCAAAAAGTGTCGTAGCGTCCCGCTGCAACATACGCTAAATCAATTGCTGCAGACCCAATGCGCCGAAGTGGGATACCCATTCTAGCAAATGAGTTAAAATGGTCCAAGCAACAAAGTGGATTTTCATGCACATTATAGGGAAACCCTGTTGCTGCGATAGCGCTATCGAGTACAGCTGTTTCAGTGACTTTGAGCTTTTCTCCGTTGAGATAGGCTCCATTTCCCTTTTCGGCAATAAAAAGTTCATTCACCATCGGGTTATAGACAACTCCTGAGAGAACATCATTTTGGCAGCAAGCAGCAATGCTAATCGAAAACATGGGGATTTTATGGGCAAAATTTACCGTTCCATCGATTGGATCAATGATCCACTGAATTCCCCCTTTTTCATCACCTGATACGCCACTCTCTTCTGCTAAAAATGCATGGTCAGGAAAATGAGCCTTAATAGATTCAATGATCACTTCTTCGGATTTTTTATCCCATTCAGTAACAAGATTATGCCGCCCTTCTTTTGTTTCAAACTCCATTGGGGTTCCAAACCCCTTCTTTAGAACTTCCCCAGCTCTTTGAGCTGCAAGGATTGCTACTAAAGTTAGTCTTGAACGGAGAAGGTTAGGCAAATCAAAATCGTTAGATACCATGGATACTCTCCTCTTCCTTCTTTCTAGATTCTTTTTTCAAAAAATGGAAGCGAAACCACTGCTTTTTTAGGAAGCGGTAGACAATCAAGGGATAAGAAAAAAAGAGAAGGGCATAAAGGGCATCAGCAAGGGGAAGAAGAAGGAAATCGGTGGTAAAGCCCTTTAAAGTAAAAGGGAAAGTGGGATCATGGAGAAAGCAAGAGATACGGTTTAAGAAGGTTAGGAAAACAGAAATAATTAAGGTGTAGGAGAGCAGACCCACCGGCTTATCAACAACGTAGATTCGGTAGCGGTAGAGAAAAAAAGTCACGGTTGTGGCAATAAGGGCTTGAGTGCCAAAGGGACTCATTGAAAGGAGGTCGAGGATAAATCCACATCCGGCTGAAATCCAAAGCGCCATGATAAAGTTCGTGCGGCGGTATAGAATTGCATAAAAGGGGGTAAAGGGCAGTAGTGGAAGAGGAGCAAAAAGAGTGAAGCAAAAAGCAATCAGGAAATAGGGCCAAATGCGTTGTTTTTTCATACTATTGTGGCTGCGTCTTGCCAATTCCAAGCGGTTTCAATGATTGTCTGAATATCAGAATACTGAGGAGTCCAACCAAGAATATTCTGCGCTTTTTCGGCATTAGCAACAAGAATCGGAGGGTCTCCTGGGAACCTCTCCTCAGATACGATTGGAATTTTCAGGCCCCACCCTTTTTCAATGGTGTCGATCACCTGCTTGACGGAATGCCCTTTTCCTGTCCCCAAGTTTAGGGTGAGATTTCGCTCCTGCGCAATCATACATTCAAATGCTCGCACATGGGCGTTTGCAAGGTCAGTTACATGGATAAAATCACGAACCGGGGTCCCGTCTTCAGTTTCATGGTCTTCTCCAAAAAGGTTGAAGTGGGGGCGCTTGCCCATTGCAGTTTGAATGAGAAGGGGGATGAGATGGGTTTCGGGATGGTGAGACTCTCCAATCTCTCCATCAGGGTCGGCACCCGCAGCGTTAAAATAGCGAAGCGTTGCAACTTTTAGTCCATGGGACTGGCTTGTTGTTTGAAGGATTTTCTCTACCATCCATTTGGATTCTCCATAAGTGTTAATGGGGCATTTCGGGTGCGTTTCATCTATGGGGACTTTCTTTGGCATTCCATAGATGGAGCAGGTACTTGAAAAGACAAAGTAGGAAATCCTCCGTTTTATTAAGACTTCTAGGAGACTGAGGGTTGCACCTACATTGTTCTGGTAGTATTGAAGAGGAATGTGGTGGGACTCTCGAACATTAGAAAGCGCTGCAAGGTGAATAACTCCAACGATTGGGTAATCATCAAGGAGTTTGCGAAGCAGTACTTTGTCTCCGCAGTTTCCTTGAATAAGTGGGCCCCACTTGACAGCCCGCTTATGCCCCAGGGAAAGGTTGTCGATTGTAACGGGGGAGTATCCCTTTTGAAAAAGGGACTTGCAGATATGACTTCCAATGTATCCTGCACCTCCTGTAACAAGGACATGCTTCATCAAACAGCTCCCCTCGAAATGAGGACCAGAGGAATGGTTTTAAGCACGACTTTCATATCATAAAAAAAGGATTGTTTTTTGTAGTATAGACTGTCGAGTTCAACCCGATCTTCATAAGAGAGATGGCTCCTTCCTGAAATCTGCCAAAGCCCTGTGATCCCTGGCTTAACAGCTAGGACAAGGTGGGCATACTTTCTAAGAGGGCTTTTTTCCTTTTCCTCAAGCTCCTCGATGTAATGAGGACGGGGTCCCACAACGCTCAAGTCCCCACTCAGAACGTTAAAGAACTGAGGGAATTCATCAAGGGAGGTTCGTCTTAAAAACTTTCCTATAACTGTGCAGCGAGGATCTTTTTGGAGTTTTTGGAAAACTTCCCACTCATCTTTCATTTGAGGGCTATTTTTGAGCATTTCCTCAAGACGATCCTCGGCATCGATGTACATGGTCCGGAATTTAAAAATTTCAATATATTTTCCTCCCTTTCCTAGGCGTTTTCCGACGTAGAATACAGGTCCCTTGGAGTTGAGCTTAATTAATAGGGCTAAAAAGAGGTAGACAGGGGAGAAGACAAGAATGAAGGTCAGACTAAAGAAAACGTCAAATACTCTTTTGAAAAAGGGGTATAGAGGATGAATCTGTTTGTCGAGGGTTACATACTGATCAAAATTGGAAAATTTCCTTAACATTCGAAAAACACCCCCCTTGTGCGTCCCTCTGCATCGTCCTTGTCCTTGAACAGGGGCTGCTTCGATGGAAGCAAAAATGAAGTATTTTTCATTTGGTAAAAAAACTTTTCAATCACGATCAGTATATCCATGGAAGTCATCCTCCCATTTTTTTTAATATATTTCAATTCCTAAGTCGTATATCCTCCTTGACTTGAAACGGTATCAAAGAGAAATCAACCGGAACACGATATGCGAATTAAATTTATTATTATTATATAATTAATTTGCTTTGTTTATTATAATGCCGTTGAAATTAAGAGGATTGTTAATTATGGCGCTTCGGGTTAATCCAAATCAAAACAATGGGGTTTTGTATAAATTTCTACCTGTGGATAGGTTGAATGCAATGCAAATGACTCTCGTTTCGATGGTTCAAAAGGCTGGGGGACTCATCAACTATGAGCTGAATCGAGCCAAGCGTGTTTTTTCATTTAACCCAAATATTAAGCGCTTACAAGATCTTTTTCAAAAGTATTTTCCTGAAGGACTCTTTCCTGAAACTGAAGCGATTACTCGACTAAAAACCCGTTTAACAGAATTGTCATTTGCTTCTGAAGAAGCTAGACATGAATTTATGGGAAATGAAGAGGCTCTTCTTGAAATGTCTTTGCTTCATGAAGAAAGAGACCATATTCCTGTTTCTCCTGAAGTTTTCCGAGCCATTTTACATAAACGCCAGAGAGATCAAGAAGCCTTTTTTGATGATGTACTTGATTATTCTATTGCTGTTTCTAGAAGGGAAGAGAATTTTCGGATTGATGAAATTATCGCTCAAGCTGAGCAAGGTGCGGCTCTTTTAGACAAAGAGGCTAGGGCCTTGGAGCAAGAATCGATAGCATTGGATGATACTGATCGTCGGGTAGAGGCTGCAGAAAAAAGGCTTGAAGCACTCGGGAAAAGAACAGAATCTGAGGAAATAAGAAGGAGAGCTGTTGAACGGAGAGAGCAGGAAACTGCATTTCGAAGAGGCCAAGCTGAAACCGAAGAGCATCCTGCTGTTCGAGGAGAAACTGAGTTAAGGGAAGCTGCAGCTAGAGCACTAAAAGACGCACAGGGCGTTCGTGAATTAATTACCGAAGGAGCAAGTAAAGCTCTTGAATCTGAAGAGATGCCACAGTTTGTTGGAGACACCGCTGAGTATCTTTCCGCTTTGCTTGGAAATACTCCCAAAGGTGAGCATTTTGTATACATGGGAAAAGCGGGAACATCGTCTGTCGGAGTGAGTGGTGTTGTCAATGTTCCAGGATTAGAAGATCATATTCCTCCTGAGATAAAAACCCTCCTTTCAGAAAAAGACCCTAAGGTTATTGGTCGAATGGCCAAAGCTAATGTTATCAGAAAAATGGGCCCAATGATCATGGAATTTTTGGGAGAAGAGACGGTTCGGAGGCTCACTGAAGAGCATCAACTCGCTAATCCTGTAGATGGAAATGATCCTGTTGCATTAGATCCTGTTGCTCTTTTTGAAAAATGGATTGGGAAGTCTTTTGAAAGGTTGGAAGGAGTTTTTAATGAGCAAATGCCGGAGCAGCTGACGGCAGAGATAGTTCACAGCCTGAGAGAAGATGCAAGAGAAGTTTTATGTGGAGTTCGCACAGAAACCGGTTCTGAAGAAAGGGGTATAGAGAAACTTTTTGATAAAATTGCAGGTCAAGGGTTTGAAGAGGTTCTTGAAAGAGCAGTTGGGGAGTCTTTAGTGAGTATCCGCGCGCTCTTCACAGAAAAGATGGACGATGTTGTTCAAGTTGTAACCCAGTTTCTTCCTTCTTCAGCACATGCTGCGTTAACATCTCTAGGGCTAATCCCAAATATTGAAAAGCCATTTTGGATTGATATCATTGAAAATTCTGATGGAACCTTCACAGTTAAACTTTTTGCAAATGGACTTTCTGCTGAGGCTTTTGAAGAAGTACAGATTGATGAAAAAACAGGGCTTCAAGTTCCCCTTGTTTTTGAAAATGTTGTTGCAGAAAAACTTACTCCAGAGTTTTTTCACCTCCTTGTTGATTATGAATATCGCCCGAAATACAAGGAAGGATTGCACTCCTTTTCAGTAGAGCATGTTGTTTCTGGACTCACTCAGTATTTGGGAACGCCAAAAGTAGCAAGCGATATCAGTGAGATTGTGCCTCACCGCGTTGTCGAGGATCGAGGTCCTTTATCTCTGATGTACCTCTACCTCTTTAGTCATCAGGGCAGAGATATTTCATCATTCCATGCAGAGCATTCCTTTGATTTATCCCTGCATGCTTTTGTTGATTATTGGAAAGAATTCGGCACGTTTGATGGTTTAAAGAAAAGTCGAGAGCTGAGAAGTGAAATGCGTATTGCAATCGACCACATTTCCAAGGAAGCGATTCTTCTTCATAATGACGAGGTGATTTCAAATCACAAGCTTCAACAGGTTTATGCCACGCTTTGGGAAATAGAACGTGAAATGCACAGGGCTGAAGAGCATCGGGTTAAAGAGCGCAATGGTGGAATTATTATTCCTCCAGGGATGCAGGACCATCTGAAGGCTCTCTTGCTAGCCTCAGGCGCAGACCCATCTTATCTAGAAGTTCTCAAAGAAGCTTTCCTGGCTGCTGCTGGTGACGACTGCGAGGAGATTTTTGATGCGGCTCTCAATGAACTTCTTCCTGAACTTGTCACATCCAGCGCAGTCAAAGAGGCCGAAGTTCTAGACTGGCAAGATATCTTCAAGATTGAGACCGTTAAGAAGAAGATCGAATATATCAAAATGAACCGTCTCTCAATTCTTCAGCTTGTGAAGTTTTATGCGAAGATGATGGTCATTCTTTTCTCTGTCTACCGGGTAACGCTCTCTGCAAAAACGATTGCTACAACGATTGAGAAATATTATCCTAACCTCAAGGAAAAGCTCCCTTTTAGCCCATTCTATTTAGGGATGGCTATGACCTTATTCGGGCCCCAAGTGTTTGCTAAAACGCTTCCTAAAGATGTCTACGAGTCTGTTGCTGCTATCTACCACCTATCAACGCAGGTCAGTTGGTATGTCTTCAACCGTCTCTTAATGCACGGATTTAAACAGGTTCTCAAGAAGGTCATTAAGGAAGAAGACAAAAACAGTATTCGTACGTTGGCTAAGCAAATGCAGCAGGAAGTCTTGCGGAAAGGAGAACTGGGTTATAAAGTTGCTCCATCTCAAGGGAACCATGATGCCGTCGCATTGAATCCTATCCAGGGACCTGTGCTCGCGGTTTTTGCTGACCATGAGGTTACGCCTTTATTTGAAGACGCAGTTCCCAAACCTGAAGCGGTTAAAATTACGGCAGAAAATTACGCAGAAACTCTAGACGGTTGGATTGAGCACGTACGAACGTTGCGTGATCGCTTTGGAGCGGAAGAACATTACGATCTAATCTACCTAAATGAGCAAATCCGAAATCTTCCCATTCCTGATGCTCATAATTCTAGAGACAATGTATGGGGATGTGTTTCTGTTGAGGCAGCCGCCTTATTTGAACAGGCAGATGCTCTATTAGAGTCTAGCCCTGTTGAGTCATCACGACTCAAAGCGCAAGCTGAAGCTCTTATTCAAGCAGAAATTCCTGTGGTGATCGAAAAGCTTCACCTCCTTTTAGTTTCCCTTTACGAAGCTTCTCAAAACACCCAAAAAAATCCTCAGCATCGGACGGAAACAGTCATTAGTTTCTACTCTCTCTACGCGATCATCGATAGCTTTGCCAAAAGGTCGAATAATTCGGGTCTTGATGCTTCTCATATGGCAAATGGTGAAGATCTTTTCCACTTCACGCAGAAAGTCGGACTAAAAGTTACTCATGAAAAATCTTTGCAGCAGCTTCGAGCTGTTTGCGGATACTTTGACTTTGAATTAGGGGAAAGGTTAACTCCTGAAGAAGTCCGGCTTAAGTTTGCGACTGCACACTTTAACTATGCTGGTGAACCTCGTTCCGAAATTTCTAAATCCACAATGGTAGCAGCACTTCCTGTTGCTTTACTTAGTTGGGAAATCGTTGCATTAGGTGTGATTGGTGAGGGGTTATATCGAACAACCCAGACGGGAAAAGCATTTAATAGCAAGGGAGACGCAATAACGGTCACTCCTTATCAACAGTATTTTAGTGTGGAAAATGCCTACTTTAGAGAGCTTTTACAACGACCTGAAATACAAGAGCGATTAAGAGCTCATGGAGTTGACGATAGAGCAAGCAGTATGGATAAACAGCTGATGCTGTTTCGCGATCCTCCGATGCTTGATGCTCCTCATACAAGCAAAGCTACGTTGAGAGATAGTACAAGTGAACACGATCCAAGAAAAGGAATCCTTCCCCGAGAGTACTACATTCTGCGGGCTGCGCACTTTATGTGTTCTTCAAGAGCTATATTTGATACGGGACTTGAAGAAACGTTCCTTCGAGATGATCCGATTAGAAGGGGTCTTAGCATTCCTAAAGTTGAAGTCCCAGAAGTGATTCCAACAAGTATTTTTGGTAGAATAAAAGCCTTTGCTAGCAAAGCGTATCACACTGTAACTTTGGGGGCTTTTCAGGCTCAGTTGCTTCGAGGAAATCTTGCAATACTGGCAAAACAGGATGAAAGATTAGAAGCGATTAGAGATCGTACTATTGGTCGTTCAGTTCATGGCACTGGGATAGAGCATACAGTGGGTGCTTCTCAGCGAGAGCAGACTAGATATCAAGAAGAAACGTTTGGTGTAAAGCGTGTCGATCAGACGTCGGTGATTGAAGCCATTCAAACAGTAGATGAGATGAGCCTGCTGACCGTTGAGGAAAAACGGATTCTTGATATGGTCCAGTCTTACGACAAAGACCGCCTCATCAGAGCACTTGGAATCTTTAGCTATCGCAAGGACCGTTTGCGCCATCCTGAGTTCCGCGTTCTCTTTGATTTGTTATGCCAGAACTTAGTTGCTCTGGAAGCTCAAGCAAAAGAGCGCGTAGAAATTGGAAGATATGTCGGAGAATTCTTTGTGAATACGATCGACCATTTCAAAGGGACGGGCGATTTAGAAACGGCTCTTTTCATGACGAGAATGGGGATTGAGCTTGAAGGGTTTTTTATCTCTCATGATAAAACAATTAAACCTTACTTTCCAGATTTTGCTTGGGAAATTCGAGAATGCATTATTCCTGCGTACCAGGCGCTTCCTGAAAAACAACGTGTGATCAATGTCGGTGAAACTGGGAAGATGAGTGGGATCCATTTAGCACTCACGACCCTTGCGGTTTCCTATATGAATGTTGATTTAAGAGCCTTAGGTGATGAAGCCCGTAGTCAGGCACTTGCAGATATCGGTCGGTTTGCATTTTACCAAGGAAGGCAGCATCCAGAGTTTCAGGCGCAGGGGCTTTTTAGAGAAGCAAAAGGCGTTGTTTTTAAATGGGCGAATCAGTTGAAGGAATATTGCGACTTCGAGAGCGATCTTGATGGAACAAAGCTTCGAGATGAGCTACTTGATCAACTCTTTGCTGATGCTGGAATTGATTTAGGTGAAAATCTTGGCGCTTGGGAAGGGAACTTCCCTGTATTTAGAAACGTTGAAAAGGGGTTAGAAGTCAATCTTTCCCGAAAAACAATTTATGGTCATGCGTCGGTCTTTTTAAGGGAAAAGGGAGAAGAAGAACTCCGAAGAATTTTTGGAAAAGAAGATCTTGGGCAGTGGCAATTTAGAGGAAATAACACCTTTGAATATCCAGCTCTTGAGATAGCGATTCAGTGGCACCCTATTCAGCGACGCTTCATGATTTCGAAGGTTATTGAAGAGGAAATCGCAACGTATTGTTCTCAGGAAGAGATTACGATTAACTGGGGGTTTTCTCCATTTGCTTTTGAAGCAAGGGATCTTATTTTCGTTAACCAGTCAAAAATCTTTGTCTATAGAGATGGAGAGTTGATAGCTCGCTTCACAAGATCAGTTGACGGTGCAACAGTCACTAAGCGGGAACATGTT
Source organism: Simkaniaceae bacterium (assembly GCA_018399055.1). Classification (GTDB taxonomy): domain Bacteria; phylum Chlamydiota; class Chlamydiia; order Chlamydiales; family Simkaniaceae; genus Neptunichlamydia. The sequence continues at coordinate 1,028,836 of CP073762.1, forward strand.
ATTGGTGGCGAGTGGCATCAGGCTGTTGACCTGAGTCAACAAAAGCACGGATTGACACTGCTTAACTGGTTTGTGAAGCTTGATGATATTGAAGCCTATAGTCAGCCACAACCGGCTGTTGATGGGAATCCTGCAAGAGATCGCTTAACCTATGTGAAGCTGAAGCCATTAAATCTTGAGTTTAAAATTGTTGAAAAAGAAGATGGAACGCTTCAAGCTATTTCGATGAGCGAAGGAACGAGAGGGTATGTCCTCTGTAAACGTCAGGAAGACGCGCGCCTTTACTCTTACCCTCACGCCATTATTCTTCGCAACGAAGCGGGAGCCGAAAAGGTCATCCTTAAGAGCCTTCCATTTGCAACGGTATTCTTAAAGTTTGTTGTGAATAATGTTGCGAAGACAAAGACTTCTCCGATGATCGATGAGCTTATCAACACCCAAGCAGTGGAAGGCTACAATAAACATGTCTTTGGAGAGCTAGATAGAGAGCTTGCAGGCCATAATGATATTGGAGCTCAGGCTCTTCGAACGGTCATTGATGGTGGATATAGAAGAGTTGGTTGGGATAAGGCTCAATATTTCACAACAAACTTTGATGAAGATGGGGAACTATCTTCAAAAGACCCCAACATGATGACCTATCTGGCATATTATCACTTTTGTAGTGGAGATATTGAAACAGCTAAGCACTACTTTGATCGACTTGAAACGTTTGGAAATCAGTATCCCTTTACAGAAGATGCATTGAACTATATCGATCGATTGGTCCTTTTATTGGGGTATTCTCCTGAACCTCTAGCAACAGAGCTAGCTCTTCGCCTGGCTGCAATTCGAGAAAAGAACTATCTGGTACAAATGCCAACAGATTCTGAAAAGGCTCCAGTAGAGGGTGAGGAAGTAGCAGTCACAGAAAGTGGTAAGAAACTTGACCGTCTTCAGATTATGCGGGCACTGGTTCTGCAGGAAAAGTATGTCAGGTACCTTGAAGATTTGAAGTTTGGTGGAAGGCAATATTTAACTCCTGAGGATGAGCTATTTATTTTCAAGACGCTTACTCGAGCAGCGAAGGAAATTTTTGATGCAAAATCTTGGGGTTTAGATGAGGATTGGCAAGGGGTTTTAGGAAGGTTTCAGGGAGATTATACCTCTGAAGTTCTTATGCCTCCAACGCTCGTTCGTAGGCTTCACTATCTCCGCGCCAAATATAATGAGCCCGGAATTTGGAAATCCCGCCAGAATCGATTCCTTTTTGAAGCATTTTGGTATGATAGAACGAACCCTTATACAAGGTTTTTGGGGGAACCCAAGCGCAAAGGCTTCTTTGGGCAAGTCAATTCTATCGTAAAAGGAGCTGTTCAAAGTCCTCTTTCAAAGCCGCAGACTGTTGATTATGCCATGGAACTGTCAACGCCCACCTTTACCCTGGAAGACCTCCCCCTGTCTCCAATTGCAATGGAGCCTAGGTTTCTGCTCTCAGAATTTGTTCATTACTATGCTTTAGCATCAAACCAGATGCCTCCTGAATGGAAAGATAGCCCTGAGAAGGTAGAGCTTTTTCAATTGAAAAGAGCTGAATTTATGAAGAGTTTTCCTCTTTTGAAGGGGAATTTTCCGCCAAAATATGCGCTTTTCTATGATCTCCTTGATCGAGTAAGTAAAGGAGTATCTTCTTGGACTTCCACAAAGTTTTTTGGAGAGTTCCCAACAGCGGACCGGATACGTATAGAACTCTTAGCTGTTCAGGCGGGAGAGGTTGCAGTGAGAGAAGCTGTGGGACTTCAGGCTGTTGTAGAAGAGGCTGAGCTGAGGCGTTTGAATGCTCCATGTGTTCAAGAGGGCGATGTTGCAGTGAGAAAGGCTGCTTTAGAGAATGCTAAACGGAGGGTCGGGAGTGGGGCTGCTCTGCGAGCCGAAGGAGCGTGGGCTGCGCTTCAAGAGAGGCTTGAAGCTATTCGGGATGGTCGCCACTTCGTTTCGATCTCATATGGAGAGGAGTGCCGAAGAGATGGAAAGAAACCTTCGATGTTCATGAATCCGTCTGAGAGGGTTTTGTATAATCCTTATTCGAGGGAGATTGGCCATATTCAAGAACTTTTAAGTCGGCGAGACCTTGGTGCTAAAGAGCCATTTAATGAGATGATGCAAAGATTTGTGAACAAGTCGAGAGTCATGTTAGGGATGACCACCGTAGGAAAAGCTGTGACCCTTGAAAATGCTTGGGGCGTGACAAAGAAAGTCGGCTTTTTTACAATGGGCCTTTTTGGTTTGATCGGTAGGCCCACAAAGTTCGTCCTTCAACGTGTTTTGACTCCTGGATTTGTCGGGATTGAAGAGCGTTTAGCTCGCGGCATTTCTAGAGTTTGGAAGCAAGAGCACGACGTAATGATGGAAAGTGAAGCGCCAAGGCAAGAGCCTGAAAAGGTAAGTGTTGAGTTAGCGCAGGTTCTTGGTCAGAGGGAACACTTGATCACGACTGCCATGAGAGAGCTTCTGGAAGAGTATTGCACTGTCCTTACAACTGCAAATCCAGCACGGGAAGAGGTCCCGGTATTTAACTTTGAAGGGCTGGATGATGAAGCCATTCGACAAGGTTTTGAAGAGTTTAATAATGCCCTTGCTGAGTATTATAGACGGGAGCCTGGAGTGGTCCACACGTTTACCCTTAGAGAAGGGAGATCGATAGAGGAATTTATCCATGCGATTCGAAGACTCAAGCAAGAGGTTACTGCTGTTTTAGAAAAAGAACAGAAAGCAATTGTAGACTTTGTCAACCAAGAGAAACTTACCAGTGATGACGCGGTCGAGCGTACGTTAAGTCGCCTTGAAAAGACTAAGGTTCGAAATAAACCTCTCACATTTAATGACATTCTTCAATGGTTCTTGACTGAAGATAATGCGATTCTTCTCAACCGCTCTGAAACGAGCAAAGAGCATATCCCTCTTATTAAAGAGAAGGTTTATCTTTATCTAATGACTCTTTCTCGCTTCAATATTCTCTTTGAGAAAGTCAATAGCGCAACCACAGAAGAAGGAATTGCTCCGCTTGCATCAGAGCTTTTAAGAGAAAGAACATACCAAGTAAGAGCAGATGAACCTGAACGGCTTTTGAAAACGAAGGTTGCTTATGAAGCGCGCACTGGAAAAATGCTATGGGAAGTTCAAGCAAGCCATTTAGATAGGATCATTCTTCAGGGTAGCAGTAACTTGATGAACGTGATGATTATGGGTGATGGAAAGAGTAGTGCTGTTATCCCCGGTTCTGACTATGCGGCAGCAGATGGTCGGGATGCCCTTGTTGTGAACGTCTGGCCTAAGTCGGTTAAGGGACAAAGTCTCGAGATGATGGATCAAAATGCTCATGGAGTCTATGGACAAGGGGTCAATGCATTTGTGGTCGATAGAAGAAGAAATTGGGATAGTGAGCGTCTGTGGGCCCTTGCAAAGGTCTTTACCGGAGCATTGAAAAAGAGAGAGCAGATCAACGTAACCCAAGAAGATCTACAATCTCTCCTCCTTCGATTTCTTGATGAAGGGCTCGATCTTGATGAGAAATTTAGAGTCGAAAAAGCCGAGTATGATAAGCGGATTGATCTCTATAAGGAAGTTCTTCTTGCTCTTCGAACGCAAGGGATTGGAAATATTGATGAAATTCATGAAGCGGCTCGCGAAGATAAAGAACTTAATTTTCCCCTTGGAAAAAGAAAGACACTTAAACTGGAATACGCAGAGTGTTTGGAAGAGGTAATGCTCCAGCTTGTGAGTACACCTGAAGTGGCTCAGTATGTCATGATTAAAGACAGAGAGCCTAAAAGGCTTGAAGCAAGTGTATTCGAAGAGCGTGTGGCACCAATTATTGCTGCTAAACTTGTAGCTCTTAGAAGATTTGAGATCCCTATGGAAGATAGAGAAGCCATTGCAGCTTATCTATGTGGCCAATCTGAAACAATTCCTGAATGTGCAATCCGTCATCCTCAATTTAAGCAAATTGCTTTGATGCGGGGAGCCTTGATGATTGTGATACCGAAAACACTTGAAAGGATTATTCATAAGCACTTCCATTTAGCCTCATCGGATACGGGTGTTGAGTATGTGAAGCCGAGCGAAGGAAACGTGAACACGGTGGATGAAGCTGACTTCCTTTCACCATTTGAGACATTTTGTAAAACTGCGTGTCTTTACCTGCGGGACCGCCTATCGGATGCTCAAGTACTTAAGATGATTGACTACTTGAAAACAAAGGCTGAAAACGAGGCAAAGAAGAGAGGAATCGCCTTCGAGCTAACGGATACAGCAATAAACTTCAAAACGGTTTTATGTCCGGGAGTTAACCTTAGTGATCTTGGAGAAGAGGTAAGTGCTGAGATTATTGAGCAGCTCAGAGGAAGTGATGCTTTAACACTAGCCTATGTTCGAAACTATATTCGCGCTGAGATCAAGTATTACCCAACGATCTTAGAGAGTAATGGGCAAGATTTGATCAATATGTTTGCAAAAATTCGCACTCACACAGGAACTCCTGAACCCGAGCTTCTTCCAGATGGAACAAGAATTATTGCGCGCGAAGGGATTTTAGGGCAGAGCGTGCACACTTTTGAAACGCGCACCAAAGGGGATCCGAGAGTCTTCACTAAAAGCGATCCTGTAGAAGTTCTTGAAACCGATGTGATTCAAGGGTTTTTCAATCAGAGCACCAGTAACATGAATTTTATCGACCGTGGAGCGACGGTCAATGGTTTAACAACGCAAGAGGTGGCTACAAGAATTTGGGCAGGAATCCAAGGCGTTCGCACCGAGATCAAAGGTGTTGTATTCTATCTGAATGCGACTGCAATGATTTTGACGGAAGCAGGAATTAGACCGCTGAGTGAGAGCAGAATTCAGCCTCATGAGTATGTAACCTATTTTGATGAGCCCCACACGTATGCTGCAGATGTTAAGGGAAAGAAAACTGGTGAAGTGGTGAGTCTCTTAACAATTGGAGAAACCACAACCTTTGAAAAGGAAGCCGACCAGGCTGAATACCGTGATCGTGGAATCGAATCTGAGGGACACTCGCAGATTGTTGCTATGACAAGACATGTCAGAGATAAGGTAATTGATGGGGATAGAAATCCAAACATCCGAGAGGTCACAACCTTCCTAAGGACGAATGGAAGAACGGCTAAGAAGAAACGCAAATTCTTTATTGACAGTCAAAAGCTTGAAGGCCTTGTTAAACAAGCGGTTATTCAAAAAGCGCTTGAAGCTGAGAGTGCGGGTGCAACATGTGAAATTTTGAGGGCTTTCGAAGAGCTTTTAGTTTCTACGGTATCCGATAATCCAATTGAACTCTTTGGCCTACTTAGGGTGACTGAGGACCGCAAGGTTGTTCTAAAGGCAATCCGAGATAGGCTTTTGAAAAAGCTCTCTGATAAAGGGGTGTTTAGTAAAGAAGAGATACTCCAGTTGAATGCAAAGCTTGCAGCGGTTATCGAGGGAGATCGATTTAAGCTTGCAGTAGAAATGTATGAGACAGTGAAAACAAGAATTCGTGCAGAATTTATTGATGGAAATGATGCACATAATAGAAGGATTTTGTCTCGTTTTGCTCCTTTCCTCGATATAGATATTCAGATAACAGTTGCTGCATTTTTTGATTCTGAAGAAGCATTAGAAGAGAATCCTCTTACAATCATTCAAAATAGAGTATTGCAACCCATACATAACGAGCATTTCACAGAAGTTCAATATGAAGAAATGGTAGGTGTTTTAACCGCAATTGCAAGGAGAGAGACCCCACCAGTTGCCGAAGAAAGAGTTCATGCATTCCAGTCAACAGAAGGACTTTCTGTTGAAGTTCTCGAATCAATGGGAAGAACCGTTCAGGTTCAAGCTGTTGCTGAAGCTGAGGACGAAGAGCAGGAGCAAGAGATTGATAACGTCAATAACTTAGCACAAGCAGGCCTTGAAGATCTTCACCGAGTGGCTCCAGATACCGACATCAGTTGGTCTGAATGGCTTACCCCTACGAACTTGGGTCAGTGGTTTAAAATGATAGAACCAGAGAGCTATAGATTCCCCCTTGGAAGTAGCTGGAGAGGGTACACCCCCCCACTATTTGAGCTAAGAAAAGGACTCAAGTTATCTTCAGATGATGCTGTAAGAGACTTTGCGGATACACTCCCTCCTTCAATTTGCTGTTCTTGGAACATGTTTAAGGTATTCACCTCTTCATTTAGAAGTAGAATTGTTGAGCCTTTTGGACCACGTCAAAAGCCAATCTTTGAGTTCCTTGTTGTTCAAGACGGTCTTGTTCAAAAGATCATTCTTCTAGACCAGAAGGAAGTCGATTTCTGGCGCAGAAAACTTGAAGAAGACCGGAATGGGAAACATGATATCAGTGCTGATGTTACAGATAGCTTAATCCTCGATCCGCTAGCTGAATCCGTAAGCTATAGGCGTCGTGAGAATCGGGATGGGGAGATAGATAAAAGAGGAAGGGTCAAGCTTGCTCTCGTTGATAATATTTCTGGAGCTATTGTTGCAACAGGACGCAACGAGATGACAGAGCGTAATATCGATACTCATGTGATGAATCGAGCAAGAGCCATTCTTAAGCTAGCATCAGGGTATACTAATTTCTCTGGAGCAGAGCTTGAGATTCTAGAGACTTGGATGACACATAGGGGTGTTGATCGTGTAATGAACTTCTTCGAGCCAACGGCTTACCGTATGCATAAAAAAGAAGATTTTGATCGATCAAACCTTCAAGCACTGTTCTTCAAACTCAAAGATAGAGTAAGAGAGCCGGAAGTTATCCGCGTATAAATTTCTACAAAATGTTATCAACACATAGGAAGGGAGCATCTTGGGTGCTCCCTTTCTTTATTTCTTGGAATTGGCATTAGCCACTTTTTCCTTGGAGGAAATGGAGAAGTTTTTATAAGATATGGGGAGCATTATTAACAAAAATGCCCCGAGAGGCTGCAACCCCTCGAGGCGTGAAACTAAGGTACATCCTTTTGAAACAAAACCACAACCTTAGCCTCGCTCCCCATTTTAGGGGATCTAGGCGAAAAAATCTAGTCCTCTTCAAACAACTTTTCCGAAGAGGCACTTTCCCTTTAGGCTGTACCTTTCTGCTCCCTGGAGCGCGCGTATTTTGCGTCCTTTGCTGTTTGCAAGGACATTGCAAAACATGTGGCGCTCTGGGGTCTTTTTTAGGAGGCGGTCAAAATGGCAGAAGAAATATTCTGGTCTTATAAGATTTTTAAAAATAGTCCGAAAGCAACTATTTCTTACACACAGATTGCTCGGCTTTATGGTATTTCTGTACCTTGTGCCCAAAGCTATATCAAGCGAGATCTTCAATTAGGGATGATTTTTAGGGATAACTCCGATCGGCTCCCTTGGAAGAAAGTGAGCTACTACCTCACCCCTCTTGGATATAGTCATCTCCACAAAGACTTGGCGACCCCTGCGCCTCGTGAATCCTATTAGATAATGTCGTCAAATAATCTTTGTTTGGGGGGCTTTCTATGAGGAAACTTCAAGGCGCCCATTGAAAAAGTCCATTCCTACACTTCTCAAATATTTGAGATTACCTTTAGAGTGTGGTGACACTCAGAAGGGAGCATTTCAAGCGCGCTCTTTTTATATTCTGCAGCAATCTCTGTAGCTCTTTCTTTTCCAAATAAAGTGATGCAATTAGACTTGCCTTTTGCAATATCGCTTTTTGCAGGCTTGCCAAGTGTGGAAGTATCTGAGGTGACATCGAGAATATCGTCTTGCATTTGGAAGGCTACTCCATAGAGTTCGCCACATCTTTTAAGTGCTTCCCGCTCATTGAGGGGACTCCTGCTAAGGATGGCGCCACATTCAAGAGCGGCTGAAAAAAGAGCCGCTGTTTTCCCAAGATACATGAACTGAAGGATATTCCAATCAATCTCTTTTCCCTCGAAGAGAATATCGACAAGTTGACCTCCAATCATTCCATGGCCTCCGGCAGCCTTTGCTATGATTGCGGTTATTTCTTGCGAAGCTCCGCAGGTTGCAAGGATTTCAAAAGCGTAGGTAAGAAGAAAATCTCCCACGAGAACCGCCTGCCCTTCACCATAGACTTTGTGAAGAGAGGGTTTACCCCTGCGAAGATCATCATCATCCATGCAAGGGAGGTCGTCATGAATCAGTGAGTAGGTATGGATCATCTCAAGGGCACATGCGACATCTAGTCCTTTTTCAATAGGAACATTGTAATCCTGTAAAATGCTTAAAAGAAGAAGAGGACGTAGTCGTTTTCCAGGAAGCATTAAAGAATAATGCGCTCCCTCAAAGAGAAGAAAATGAAGCCCTTCCCGTTTAGGGAGAAGTTCTTCAAGACGCTCATTAACGCGAGAGCGTAGTGTCGTGGTCGAGTCTACTACTGTCATACCGGCTGGCCTTTTTTGTACCGATGGAACGGAGCTCATTTAAAAGAGCTGCCTGAGTTTCTGGAACTCCTATACCAAAGTATCGAAATCCCTTTGTTGCCATTTCCTTGGGATGGTACTGGTTTCTCCCATCGAAAAATGCATTTCCTCGCATCTTAGACAAAATTGTCTTTAAATTCACAAATCGAAATTGCTTCCACTCTGTTACAAGGACGATGGCATCGGCATTGTGCGCTGCTTGATATTCGCTTACGCAAAAACGGATCTTTTCTTGATTCTCAAGGATCTTCTTTGCGTTTTTCATAGCAATGGGATCATATAGGCGGAGGTTGGCACCTTTTTCGATCAGAGATCGGATGAGGGTAAGGGCTGGGGCATCTCGCATGTCATCGGTATTGGGCTTAAAAGAAAGCCCCCATATTGCAATTGTTTTTCCTCTCACACCACCCTTTTTGGCAAAATAATCAGAGATTTTATTGGAGAGGCGGCTTTTCTGTTTTTCATTGATCTCTTCAATGGCTTTCAAGAGGGGAGTTTCACAATTTAATTCTTGTGCCAAAGCCGTTAAAGACCGGATGTCTTTCGGAAAGCACGATCCTCCGTACCCCGCACCAGCGTAAAGGAAGTGATATCCAATACGATGGTCGCCACTCATTCCTTTTCGGACAGTATTGATGTTGGCCCCAACTTTTTCGCATATCCATGATAGTTCATTCATGAAGGAGATCCGCGTGGCAAGCATCGCGTTTGAAGCGTATTTTGTGAGTTCTGCAGATTCGATATCCATCACCAGAATCCGGTCATGGTTGAAGGTAAATGAGGAGTACAAATGCTGCAAGATGCGGGTTGCTTTTTCGCTATCGCTTCCAATGATAATCCGATCAGGTTTCATGCAGTCGTCGATAGCAGACCCTTCCTTCAGGAATTCAGGGCATGACACCACATCGAAAAGAACCTTTTTTGAGAGGTGATCTTCAATGAGCAACTTTAACCGCTTTACCGTTCCTACTGGGACTGTTGATTTATTGATGATGACAGCATATTCCTGGAGGTTTTTGGCAATGGAAATCGCTGCGGCTTCGACCTGTGATAGATCTGCCTTTCCTTCCTCACCTTCTGGAGTGCCTACTGCGATGAAGCAAACTTCTGCGTCTTTGACTTCTTCGTAGTTTGTTGAGAATGCAAGGCGGTTTTCCTTCTGATTACGCTCAACCAGCTCCTTGAGCCCTGGCTCATAAAAGGGGATTGTCCCTTTCTTTAGCTTTTCAACTTTGTTTTTATCGATATCAATGCACGTGACATTGTGTCCCATTTCAGCAAAACAGGTTCCTGTAACAAGGCCCACATAGCCCACACCAACAACAATAATTTTAGTCATGAGATGATTCCGTTAACTTTAAACCCAAGTGACGACCTAGGAATATTTATCTGGATTTTTCTTTTTTCCCAGCTTCACGAGGGTAAAACTACCCCTACTTTTCCAAGTATGATGGTGATTTTACCCTCCTGAAGCTGAAAAAAAAATCGAAAATTATCTAAACATTCCTAGGTGGTCACTTGGGTTTCAATACTCCATCCTGCAGATTATAGATAAAGTCACACTGCTTTGCAAGAGCATGGTTATGGGTAACGATAATGAGACCTTTTCCAAGGCTTTTTGCTTTAGAGATTAAGATGTCATGAATACGATCGGAATTGGCATCATCGAGATTTCCTGAAGGTTCATCTGCAAGAATTAAATCGGGATTATTACAAAGAGCACGCGCAATAGCTGCTCGCTGCTTTTCCCCGCCCGATAGTTGCTTTGCTAGGTGGTGGAGGTGAGATTCCAGACCTACTTCCAAAAGCAAACGCTTTGCTTCTTCCTCTTTGCCTCCTAATCGTCCGATGCGACTTGGCATCAAGACATTTTCTAGAACTGAATACTCATCGAGAAGGTTGTAATTTTGAAAGACAAATCCAATGTGTTGATTACGAAGCAAAGATCCCTGGTCTCCAAGGGCATCTCGTCCTGCGATTTCAAGGCTGCCCCCACTTGGCTGATCAAGTGTCCCTAAGATATGCAGCAGGGTGCTTTTCCCAACCCCGGAGGGCCCCATTATTGCTACAGTTTCACCAGGGTTAACCGTGAGCGAAACTCCTTTCAAAATGTCACATTTTGAAGGATGAAAAAAGGATTTTTTTAGATTTTTTGCGACCAAAACAGCCATTATTCGGACCTCAGAATTTGTGAAGGATGGAGTTTAGTTGCCTTTACTGCAGGAACGAGCCCAGCAAGTAGCGATATGATAGGTGTGGCGATTAGAATAAAAATCAGCGCATGGTTACTCAATTGGTTTGGCAGAGACTTTCCATAGAAGACTACATTGAATGCATCATGCCCCTGCAAGAAGCTTAGGAAGCTGACAACGCTATCAATATTATGGAGAGTAAGAATCGCCGCTCCCGTTCCAATCAGCGTGCTGAGTGTTCCCATGATCCCACCGCACAGGGTAAAGATAAGGGCTATACTTTTTTTAGATGCTCCCATGGCACTTAAGATCGCAATCTCTCTCTTCTTATCATTTACCAAAATAACAAGAAGAGAAATGATATTGCTGCAGGCAACAATAAGGACGATTCCTCCAATCAGGGTAAAAAGGTACTTATCACTTTGAAACTGCTGCAAAAGATCCTTAGCAAAATCATACTCATGAAAGGTCGTGACATTCCAATAAGAGGAAAGCCCCTCGTTTTGAAAGGCTGTTTCTAGCTTTGCTTTGATCTCTTTGGCGCTCCCCAGATCATCTAAATAGACCTGAATGCCATTTACCATATTGGGGTCAAAGAGAGACTGAGAGGCGGCATTGATTGCATGAACAAGTTCAGGTTGAGTCAAGATGACCTTGGCGCCAATTGCCATCACGCCGGGATCGTAAAAACCAACAACTCGCACAGGGAGGCGTTGTTCTTGCACTGAGCTGCTGGTTGCGGCTCCATATGAGAAATATCCCACATCTCCTAGCTCCACCTTGCTATTCTGAAAGTGTTTAGGGAGAACAACAGCAGGAGTGTCCCCATCAGGCAAGTATGCTTCGTCCCCAATAAAGTAAGGCCATGGAGGCATGACTCGTGGAGTGTTTTCAAAGCGGCTTACAATGTTTGCATGCTCCACTTCGATTCCCTCCCAGGGGATTTGTCCCGAAATTTCTCTTCCTTGAAGGTGCGCTTTTACATGAAAACGGAAGTCACTTAGAGATTTCACCCCTTTCTTTTCGTAGGGAGAAAGAGTTGCTTCCATTGACATCCTTCCCTCAAGATAAAGAGGAACAGAAAAACTCACTGTATGGCTGCTTCCATCCCTTCCCACATAATGGAGGAGTCCCTGACTCTTTTTAATTTTTCCACTTCCCTCTTTCGGTCTCATAGGAAAGACGATCTGGCTAATGATTCCATTTTTTATTGGAGCATAGACATCGAATTCTTCCCCTTCGGGTAATAGTGCTGCGAGGGCTTGCCATCGGTGGGAGGTTGTTTTCATCCCCTGAATTTCCATGTTGGAGAGCAGAGATTCTAATCGGGATTGAAACTCAGAAACGGAAACTTGCTCAACTTCTTCAGGAGTGTCTTCACTGACTCCATTCATCGAGACATCAGCTAAGAAAAAGAGGTGGTTGAGATCTTCCATACGAGGCGTTTCAATAAGGGTTGGAAGAAGGGGACTCTTGCCGCTGAAAGAGGAGATGTAGGAGACCTGAGTTAAGTAGCCTTGCCCTCGCTCTTGGGATTGTGAAAACGGAATTCCTTGTGGACGGATCATACGAAGTTTTAGGACTGCTCCTGACACTTCGTAATCCTGAGCAGTAAGCTGGAGGTTATCAAGGATCCCGAAGGCCCCCTTCACTAAATCCTTTGGAGAACCATCTTTGTTGCTGAGTTTTTCAGGCCACCTGCGAGGGATTGCTTGATCTTCATCGGGATCATAAGGGTCTGTAAGGAGCGCTGAGGCTTTTTCTCCAATACTCTTGTAGCGGTAATCGGAAGCGTTGCTAATACTGTCAACCTGGTAGTAATAGGAGTGGTAATAGTCTTCTGTAGGCGTGATTCGGATCGGAGCATTAAGAGAGGTGAGCTTTTTCAGCCAATTCTTTTCGATCCCATCTGTGACAGACAGGAAAACAAGGACGAGCCAAACAACAAGCGAGATTACCCCAACAGACATCAGGGCAATTAGGGACATCGATAACTGCCGCTTCCTTGGGATGAGGTACTTGCGAGCAATCGAAAATTCAAATATCACTTGGCTTCTTTAAAAACGACGTGGCGTCTGAGGTTTTTATCGTATTTTTTTAGCTCAATTCTATCAGGTGTATTACGCTTATTCTTAAAAGTCCAATAGGTTTCAGCACTCTCCGTACTCTTAAGTCGAATTTTTTCGCGTGCGCCTTTCTTTGCCATAATTCAAAATCCTTTGTTCCCGACAATCCTAACTGATCTTACGAAAAAAGTCTAGGATAGGCATGCACTTCATTAGAAAAATTTTTCCTTTGATAGAGGTGGAAGCCAAGTCCTGCAATCATTGCGCCATTATCAACGCTCAGACCCTCTCTAGGATAAAACACGGGATAAGGAGATTTTTCGAATAGATTACGGAGTCTTTGGTTTTGAGTCACCCCTCCGCCGCAGTAGATTGCTTGGCAATCGAAGGTTAAGGCAGCTTTTAAGGCTTTATTCACAATGTCTCCAAGTGCCGCATCTTGAAAGCTTGCTGCAATGTGCTTCTTCTCTTCATCGGCGATTATCGAGGGAGCCCGCTTATCACAATTTGCTCCCTTTACCGTATACAGGACATTTGTTTTGAGGCCGCTAAAAGAAAAATCTATTGGACGGCCTTTGACCTGACCTGCTCGAAAGGGGTATTTGTTTGCGTCTCCATGCAAAGCAAGTTTTTCAATATGAGGTCCTCCAGGATAAGGGAATCCTAAGAGTGCGGCGACTTTATCAAATGCTTCACCGACGGCATCGTCTACAGTGGTTCCTAGAATTTTGTAATCGCAGATGTTTATCATTTTTGCTAGAAATGTATGGCCTCCAGAGGCAACGATTCCTAAAGCAGGGAAACGGGGCTCCTCGCCCATCATAGCGGAGTAAAGATGAGCCTCGACATGGTTTACTCCAACAAGGGGCTTTTGCCACCCGTAGGCCAAGGCTTTAGCTCCAATAACGCCCATAAGAAGAGCCCCCATTAAGCCGGGTCCATTTGCCACGGCAATTAAATCGATTTCATGCCCCTTAATCGCAAGGTCCACTAAAGGAATTAATTGATCAATATGGTGGCGAGAAGCAACTTCTGGATAGACGCCACCAAACTGCTGATGAATCTTTGCTTGCGAGGCGATGAGGTTAACTAAAATATTCACTCCATCTTCGACAATAGCCACAGCCGTTTCATCGCAAGATGTTTCAATTCCAAGGACTTTCATAGGCAAAAGTATATCGAATTCCTAGTTTTTCTACTTGTGAAATATCTCTTAAAAATGAAATAATATCCCGTAATTCAAAATTTAGGAGTTATAGATGTCTGAAATAGATTTTGCCCTTTCGGGCCCTTCAGGTGAACATTTTGCAGAGTGGGATTATGACAGGCAGTGTGAAGATGAAATTACGTTTGCCCCGGGTCAACCTTCATTTATTGAACAAAAGAACTTTGTTCAGCGTCCTTTAAATCAACGAATTACCTACAATGCAAATGAAAAGTTTACATTTTCTCTTGTTGATAACTTAATTCAGGTGAAAAGTTTTTCAAAATCTTTCAGAGAAGTGAAGTCAGACTTTTGGCAGTCAAAGCGATTGATTACTGGTTTAACAACGCTTGTAGGGACTCCGAGTCTAGGGGCAGTTGCAGCAATGGGTGGGTTTTCGCCTGCAGCAGCAGGAGCTTTAGGCGTAGGCGCTGTCGCGCTCCTTATTTTTGGGACATACCGAACCTATCAAGCGCATCGACAGGTGGGGCTTTGGCAGAAAAATCTTCCTGAAGCTATAGCAACGCAGAGAAAAGAAGCGTTCGATACAGGGCTTCTTTCGATCTATATCAAAGACGATCTAGGGGCAAAATCTCAACCAGCCCTCTTCTCAAAGGTGTTAAGTACTGTTGAGCTCAATGGACTTTACCTTGAATATCTTGATGCCATGCAAAAGGAAATGGCGGGTGCCCACAGTGCAAAGGGTAAGATCGCTCTTCTTGAGTCTGCAGCAAAATATAGCCCTCTTGGAGAGAAAATGATGAATTTTGTGAGACTTCATCCTCATTATTCAGTCCCTCTTACCCTCTACCATCAAGAGCATGCTAAGTTTGTGAAGACCTTTAATATGGTCGAAAATATGGTGAGCGACAAAATTGAGGATGTGAAGCAAAAAGCTCAGGAAAACATTGATTCTGTTTCCCAAAGTAAGCAGGCAGCTCTTGCTGTGGCCTATACAACTTACACTCTGTATAAGAGAAATGCTGAGTCAAATTTAGATGAAAAGCTGCAGTCCTACCCTTTAGGAGCTCAATACGATCATTATCGACAAACAGCTCAAAATGAATACCGAACAACCATTGAGCAAGCGCAGTCGATTCGTGATACTTCGGTACGCCTTATCTCATTTCCCTTTGATGCTCGAATGAGCACAATCCGTAGTGAAAGGGATGACTATATCAAAGACATTAAAAGAAATCGTGATGCGCATCTTCTTCCACTGTTTAATCACATTTCTAACCTTCATAAAGAAGCTCATCTTGTAGCAACCGGGGCTCAGCCTCCAAGGCAGTACTTCGATCCTGCTGGTCTATATCCTCACTTCCCTACTTACGAAATGCAGCCAGTTCCTTCTGCTCCTCCTCTAGAGGAAATTTTGAGGAATGAACGGCAAGGGTATGATGCTCGAGTTTTTGATGAGATTCTTGGAATCTATCAGAAAGAAGCAGCAAATACTTAATAGACTTTGGCCGAAGGTTACTTCGGCCTTTTCTTTAGAATAGGATCGGCGGCTTCGCTATCGAGGACCCACAGCACTTTGTTATAAGGTGTTCCAATGAGGGAAACTGGATAGGGGGGCTTGTGGTTTTTAAGGAAAATCTGGCTTATCATCTTTGCTTTGCTTTTACCTAGCACATAGATCGCGATGTTGCGAGCAGAGTTGATACAAGGATAAGTAAGAGTCATGCGCCAAGTCTCCTTTTGAGGGACTTCATTTGCAACAGCAAGAGCGACTTTCTCTTCGAGAGCTTTAGTTCCTGGAAAAAGAGAGGCTGTGTGACCATCTTCGCCCATTCCAAGCATCACGAGGTCTAAAGGGCGGGATCCTAAGATCTCAATAATCTTTTCCCCATAGGCTTTGGCATTCTCTGCAATATTTTCTTCTGCCTCCATTCGAAAGATATGGGTGGGGGGAATCGATAGGGATTTTAATCCAGCATCCATTGCCATTCGAAAGTTACTTTCGGGATCGGTTGGAGGGACAGGCCGCTCGTCTCCCCAAAAAATGAAGACTTTTGTCCAGTCAATTTCTCCTGAGTAGGAAGGAGAGGAAAGCATTTCAAAGATCTTTTTTGGAGTAGATCCTCCAGAGAGCGCTACAGCAAAAGATTCATGGGATTTCATCGCCTCTTTAGCGCAGCTAATGAAGTGTTCAACGGCAAAAGCGAGTGTGTGGTTTCGATCCCCAGGGTGGGCAATATCTCTTGTATCGTCCCAAGAAAAGAAATGGGGATCGTCATTCATTACACAGACTCTCGTTTTTGATATCGGATAGGAGTTGAAGCATTTTTGTATAATGAACGCTAGTCCCTTTGTGGCAAATTTCTTTGACAAGGGATTGTCCTGAGACATCCTTATCTAGGACATAATTTACAGGAAGTGAACAAAACTCGGGACTTGATTTTTCAATCATCACATGGTGGGGACACCTTAAATTACGCTTAAAGCTATAGCGGTACTCCCGGTCGGTTTCGACCTCAACTTTGAGAAGTCTTCCTGGGGACAATTCTTCGGAGGAATCGGGGATAATTACAGACTCTATCTGGCCAAACTCACTTTCGTAGTGAAACGTTAGATGTTCCTCTTTTGAGTTTACCTTTTTGAGGCTCCATCCAAGTTGAACCGCAATCCAAGCCTGGAGATAGACTGATTGAATGTTTGTGTGGCAGAGGTAGTCGGTTTCTTTTGAATTGAAGCTAATGGAGATTTTACTTGTATGCTTTAACCTTTCGAGCTCCTCAGAGGACTTGAAGACATTGGCAAAGAGTTGCCTCCATCCTTCAATACGGGCCCAATTGAGATCTGCCACATCAGCGCCACATCGCAGATCATGGGAAAGCACAGCCTTTGCAAAGGCTGGTAGATCAGATGCTGCTTCAGAGTCAAAGATAATTCTGTCTGCTAAGTGTTCAAGTTTTTCAGCAATAGGGTTCTCAAAAGAGGGGTCATCAGCATGGACGAGGTAAATCGGAAGATCAGGAAGGATGTGGGGGAGAATCACAAAGGGGACTCTGGGGTGATCCTTGCTGCATACCGCAACTTCAATCAGGTCACAAGCGATTTCATACTCACCTTCATCAGCAGTCATCACTGAAACGGACGTTTGCAGATCTTGATTTGAGCAGGTGTCGTCATAAGTGATAAAAATGACTCGTGAAGGAAATTTTTCAATGACCTTCTGAGCAATTTGATTAAGGTAGCCTACGCGCTGACATTTTTTTGCATAGATGATCAGGTTAAAGAGGCAGGCCCGCATTTTATTGGATCCCTGAAGGGAATCCCAAATTCGGTCCAATTCAGATTCGATATCAGCTGGGTGGATTGTAGTCATATGGCTGCACTATACCTTGTTTGTGAGGCTCATATCAAGCGCCATTTTCGCCCATCCCGTGCGAGCATTTCATCTGCAGCTTTGGGGCCCCAGGTGCCAGCTTCATAATTAGGAAAATCTTTAGGAATTGTGTTCGCCCAGTGGTCAAGAAGAGGAGTGAAAAATTGCCAGGAATGAAAGACCTCATCCTGCCTTGCAAAAAGAGTGCTATCCCCGGCGATACAATCGCAAATCAATCGCTCATAAGCATCTGGGGGGGTGAGGCCAAAAAATGCTCCATAGCGGAAGTCCATTTTTACAGGTTGAATTGGACTACTCGGTCCAGGAACTTTGCAATTAATTTTTAGTGCAATTCCTTCATTGGGCTGGATTCGAATTGCCAAGACATTGGGTTCATGTTTTTGCCCATGCTCGTGAAATAAGATTCCGGGAGGATGTTTGAAGGTTACAGCAATCTCTGTTGCTCGCTTGGGCAATCTTTTTGCTCCTCTCAAATAGAATGGAACGCCGTCCCATCTCCAATTATCGATAAAGAAGCGCACAGCTCCATAGGTTTCTATCTTTGATTTGGGGTCGACATTATCTTCTTCTCGGTATCCTTTGGACTCTTCTCCACTAGTAAATCCTTTGCCATATTGTCCACGTACGGCTGATTTTTCAAAGTCATCACCCTTGAAAGGGCGGAGGGCCTCTAATACCTTAACCTTTTCATCATGAATGGAGCTGGGGCTTAAATTCACCGGTGGTTCCATTGCAATGAGTGAAAAGAGTTGCATCATGTGATTTTGCATGATGTCGCGAACGAGTCCCTGTTCTTCATAGAATCTTCCTCGAGTTCCAATTCCAATATCCTCTGCAACCGTGAACTGGACATGGTCGATATAGCGGTGGTTCCAAAGGTTCTCAAAAATGGAGTTTCCAAAGCGGAATACCAAGAGGTTTTGTGCTGTTTCTTTTCCAAGATAATGGTCAATTCTATAAAGCTGTTCTTCACTTAGGTGCTGCATCAAGTTTTTCTGAAGCTCTAATGCCGAATTTAGATCGTGGCCAAAAGGCTTTTCAATAATGACCCGTGACCATTTCTCTTTTTCGGTGTTATGGTCATATAGGAGTTTATGTTTCTTGAGCTTCTCGATGATCGTTGGAAAAAAACTGGGCTGAGTTGATAAATAATAGATCCGATTGCCCTGAGTTCCCATCTGCGCGTCAAGATCTGCCAAATGCGCAGCAAATCTCTCATATCCAGCATCGTCATCAAACTCCGACTGATGGTAAAAGAGTTGCGAATGGAAGGAATCCCAGAGGGTTTCTTCAAGAGGTTTCACGCGAGAGTGCTCACTCACTGCTTTTTTCATTTCGTCGCGAAAAACTTCATCGGTTTTTTCTCGCCTTGCAAACCCGCAGCATGCAAAGTTTGTGGGGAGTTGCCCTTCTCGCTTTAAATTATATAAAGCAGGCATAAGTTTTCGCGCTGTCAAATCACCCGTTGCACCGAATATGACAACGATGCAAGGGTCCAAGCTTCTTGAAGTTTGACCAGGCTCTTCAAAGGGATGTATTTCTTCACTTACCATTTCCTAAACTTAAGTGAAAAAACGATTTTAATCTAGGAGAATCTCACATAGTAAATTACGCTTGAAAACTCATGCGCAAATTCTGTATGTTACTTCCGACAAGATTTAGGTAGTCTCATGCGTTTTATAGCTTTGTTTATTCTTTTTGTTTCAGCGGTTTTGGCACGCAACCCTCGCGTGGTTTTGCAGGAATTTATTCTTGAAGACCCTCCCTTTGAATCATGCCATGCATCGACCCTTATCGAGACCCCTAAGGGGCTGATTGTCTCTTATTTTGCTGGGTCTGAAGAAGGAAATTCCGACGTAGCGATTTATCTTTCTAAGAAAAAGGAAAGAGAGTGGCAAGCGCCTGAAAAGGTGGTCTATGCTGAAGGTGTACCTTGCTGGAACCCCGTATTGTCTGCACTTCCTTCCGGAGAAATTCTTCTTTTCTATCGTGCTGGGCCTCGCCCGCAGAACTGGTCGTCTTTTCTAATGCGTTCTTATGACCAAGGAAAAACATGGACAAATCCTGATATTTTGCCTGCAGGAGTTCTTGGACCCATTAAGAATAAGCCACTGTTGCTAGAAGATGGAACAATTCTTTGTGGTAGTTCGGTTGAAAGCTATTTAGCGTGGGGGTGCTGGATTGATATCACGCGAGATCAGGGAAAAACCTGGGGAAAAAGCACTCCGATCAATGTCCCCAATCAGCCCTTTGGGATCATTCAGCCGACGCTGTTTCAATCAAATTCAGAATCCCTAAGACTCCTTGCTCGTTCAAATCAGGTAGGCTATATTTGCACTGCCACATCGGAGGATCAGGGAAACAGTTGGACTGCCGCTGAACCCACAGAGCTTCCTAATCCTAACTCGGGTATTGATGCCGTGCGAGTCAAGGATGGTCGAGTTTTTCTTGTTTACAACCACACACATAAGGGACGATCTCCCATAAACCTTGCTGTATCTGAAGATGGAGGAGAGACGTGGAAGATGACTCTAACTCTAGAAAGTGGCCCAGGCTCGTTTTCTTATCCGGCGATTATTCAAACAAGTGATGGGCTAGTTCATATTACCTACACATGGAATCGAACGAATATTAAGCATGTGGTGATACAACCTTAGACAATAGTGAACATGGCATCGACACAGGCAAGAGCGCGCTCTTGAATGGATGGGTCGATTTCTATTACATGGCGGGGGGATTTTAGGGACTCTAAAATCCCTTCAAGGCTATTCGACTTCATGTAGCGGCACATCATGCAAGAGCCTACGAGGTTGAGGTCAGGGTGTTCGACTTGAAGGCGGGAGGCGATTCCACACTCGGTGAGAATCAAGAAAGGGTTTTCATCTTTTCGGTGCTCTTTGGCATAATTTACAATTTGACTTGTGGAGCCAACAACATCCGCTTTTTTTATGACCTCTTCTGTACACTCTGGATGGGCGAGTACAGTGAGGTTAGGATGGATTTTTCGAAGAGAGTCAATCTCAGAACTAGAGAACTCTTCATGGACATAGCAACTCCCATCGTAAAGTTCGATTTCCTTTTTATCACCAAGAGCATTTTTTAAATTTTGTCCCATGAGCTTATCGGGTAGAAAATAGATCTTGTTGTTCGGGAGTTGCTCAATGATTAGGTTTGCATTTGAAGAGGTGACACAGACGTCGCATTCTGCTTTTACTTCTGCTGTTGTATTGATGTAGCAGACAAAAGTGTGGTCTGGATATTCTTTTCTGAGACGGCGGACATCAGCGCCTGTGATGCTGTCAGCAAGTGAGCACCCTCCATTAGGGTTAGGGTCAATAACTGTTTTTTTTGGGTTTAAGATTTTGGCTGTTTCGGCCATAAAACGAACGGCAGGAAAGACAATTGTTTCTTTTGTTGTTTCTTTAGCTTTTAGAGCTAGTCCGTAAGAGTCTCCTACATGGTCGGCAACGGTATAGATAATATCTGGGTGGACATAGGAGTGTGCTAAAATAAGGGCGTCCTTTTCTTCTTTGAGTGTATTAATCTCATTGATTAGAGGAGTGAGCCTTTCGCACCTCTCTATGGTATAGGTGCATAGTGGGTTAGCAACATCAATGTGTTTCAGTTTTTCGTAGAGCTCTTCAGCTTCCATAGGAGTTTCCATCTAGATAGTTTTGCAGAATGAGAGTTGCACTCATCGTATCGACATACTGGGTGCGTTTTTTTCTACTTACATTCCCTTCAATCAACAGTTTTTCGACTTGTTTAGAAGTGAGACGTTCATCCCACAAAATAAGGGGAAGCCCGCTCTTCTCTTCTAATATTAAGGCGAATTTTCTCACTGTCTTGGTTGTTTCACTATCTTTTCCTGAAAGGAGAAGGGGAAGCCCAAGAACGATGGTTTCAATATCGTCGCATTCTTTCACAATCAGCTCGGCTGTTGCCTCAAGCGTTTTCCCAGCAAGAACAGTTTTTAAAGGAGATGCGATGATCTTCCTTGGGTCAGAGCGAGAAAGTCCAATCCGTTTCATCCCAAAGTCTACACCGAGAACTCTACCCATGGAGCATAGCTCCTATGAAAGCAGCAAATAGGGGATGAGGCCTCATTGGCTTTGATTTAAATTCGGGGTGGAACTGGACACCCACCATCCAAGGGTGGCTTTTGATCTCAGCAATCTCACAAAGGAAGTCATTGGTTCCTGAAATGATAAGTCCTTTTTCCTCGCACTCATCTTTATAAGTGTTGTTAAATTCATAGCGGTGACGGTGGCGCTCCTCGATTTTCTTTTCTTTATAGGCTGCAAAAGCCTTACTTTTTGGCAAAAGAGAGCAGGGATAACTCCCTAATCGCATCGTGCCTCCGAGGTTGGAAACATCTTCCTGTTCTGTCAATAAAGAAATAATTGGATCGGGGGTGTCAGCATTCATTTCTGTTGAGTTGGCACTTTTAAGTCCAAGGACTGAGCGAGCAAACTCAACAACTAAGACTTGCATCCCTAGGCAAATTCCAAAGTAGGGGATCTTCTTTTCCCTGCAATACTTTGCAATTTTGATTTTCCCCTCGAAGCCTCGTTCTCCGAATCCCCCAGGGACAAGGTAGCCGTCACACCCATCCATTTTTGAGTCACTTTCAGAGTCAAAGCCTTGGATTTCAACCTTCACTTCGTGGGGAACACCTCCATGGCAGAGAGCCTCTACCACCGATTTATAAGCATCTTGGTGGTGAATGTACTTTCCGACTAGCCCCACCTTAACCGTTTTCTTGGGATTCGAAAGGGTGTTAACCATTTTTTCCCAAGGAGAAATATGCGTCTTTTTGCACTTAAGATCAAGAAGAGAGCAGAGTTGCTTATCAAGTTTTTGGTCTACCATGGTAAGGGGGAGTTCATACACTGTTCCAGTGACATCGACTTGCTCAACAACAGCTTCTCGTGCTACGTTGCAGAAAAGGGCAATCTTGTCCTTAACCTCTTTATCAAGAGGTTGTTCAGATCGACATAAAATGAGGTCAGGGGAAATACCTAAGCTCTGGAGTTCGCGAACTGAGTGCTGCGAAGGTTTTGTTTTTACCTCGCCTGCAGCTTTCAAATAGGGAACATAGGTCATATGAATATTAATGCAATCACTTGGATGGTCTAAGCGGAATTGACGAATTGCCTCCAGAAAGGGTAGGGATTCGATATCTCCTACAGTTCCTCCGACTTCAACTAAAATGACATCAATCCCTTTTTCTTGAGCAGCACACTTGTGAATACGTTTCTTAATTTCGTCAGTGACGTGAGGGACCACCTGAACGGTGTTCCCGAGGTAATCTCCATGTCTCTCCTGCCTGATCACAGTGTCATAAACCTGTCCAGAGGTCGCGTTACTTGACTTGGAGAGAGGGGAATTCGTGAAGCGGTAATAATGGCCGAGATCTAGGTCTGTCTCAGCGCCATCGTCGGTAACATAGACCTCCCCATGTTGAAAAGGATTCATTGTTCCTGGGTCGACATTTAGGTAGGGGTCTAGTTTCAGCATGGCAATTTTGAGGCCCTGAGCTTCGAGAAGCATTCCAATCGATGCTGATGCGAGCCCTTTACCTAGGGAGGAAACAACTCCTCCCGTCATAAAAATGTATTTTTTTGCCATTTGTCTCCTTTTCCGCTATAGATAGATTGTATAATCAAATAGAGAAAAAGGCAATGATTCAGCATTTAGAAAGACCGAAAAAGAGACTGGGAGTTGGAATCCTGATTATTATAATTGCAACGGTGATGCTAGCTGTTCAAGCTATGTTTGTGAAGCTTGCCTCTCCTTACCTGAGTACGAACTTCTTATGTTTTGCAAGATCATTTGTTAATCTTGTGATGCTCATGCTTTGGGTCTTGATTTCTCCAACTGCACCTAAAGTCAACCAGCTTTTTAAAACCAAAAATTACACTCACCATGCTGTTCGTTCAGTATGTGGAGTGGCAGCTCTTTTTTGCTTCTACTACAGTATCACAAAGCTCTCTCTAGCGACCGGGACTCTTATTTTTTACTCCTTTCCTCTTTTTGTTCCGATTGCTTCGCGGCTATGGCTTCGTGTCAAACTTGTTCACCGACTTTGGTGGGGGCTAGGAATTGCATTTCTGGGTCTTCTTTTTGTCCTTCGTCCTGGTGGGAATATGTTTGATCCCTTGGTCATTATTCCATTAGTTGGTGCGATGTTTGCTGGAACAGCTGTTGTGGCGGTCCGCACACTGAGCTATACGGAGCCTTGGGAACGGATAACAGCCTACTATTTTGTTCTGAGCGTTATTGTAACAGCAGCAGTTCTATTCCTTTTTCCTGAACCTAACATAGTTTTTACGGATAAAAGTCTAGGTTACGCGTTTCTTGCGGGTTTTTTTGCTGCGGTTTTTCAAGTACTTCTCACTATGGCTGCAAAATTTGCCCCCATGCGCCTTGTGAGCCCGTTCATCTATCTCAGTTTTATATTTGGAGCAATCATCCAATATTTTATTTGGGGAGAAGGGGTGGCTCCAGGAGTAATCCTAGGATTTTGTTTGATTCTGATCGGAACAGCGCTTCTTGTCTTTCTCTACCCAAAGAATGACCTCCAGTTCCATTCAAAGAAACCAAAAAAGAAAAGTGCAGATAAGGGCACATAGATAGTGTGCCCAGATTTAGGAGCTCTATTTTAGCAATGTTGGAATGTGTTTTTCAGGATTAAAAGGTTCGAGAATTGTTCTAGGGTTACCCTCGGGAGTTTCGGATTCTCTAACAAAGTTTTTCAATTTAGATTCAATTTCTGACGAGGGGAAAACCTTGCCACTCCATGTATCACAAATCACAGCCTCGCCTCCCCACTCTTTGTATTTTGAGGGATCACTCGGGGGGTTGCGACCAAGGACAAGAAAGACATGATTCCCACCTTCTAGATAAAATAGCTCAGCCCGCAGTCCAGGTTTATTTTGGATTGAATGTTTAAAAGCAACGGCACTCATTTCTAAACAAGCTCCAACATTGCACTCTTCTGCAACTTCTGCAATTGCAAGAAGATTTTTTTTAGAAAATGTGCTGCAGGCAACAGGAGTATACTTGATTTCAAAGAGATTTCCTAAAAGAGTTCGAAAGAATGAGAGCGAGATTCCATGTTTTAGACAATCTGCTCTAACCTCTTCGGGAAGCCTATCGAAGTAATTGAGGATCATAGGGACGTGTTTCTGGACGTGCGTGTTGATTTGCTCGCCCCAGGATAAATTCTGAACAAGCCTCTGAGGCGTTCCAATTTTTTGTTGTTTAACCGTCGCTGGAGCTCTTTGAGGGATAGCTGCTGAATTGTAAGGTCTTCTCCTCCCTTACTTGTTAGAGGTCCAGAATCAAGAACAACCGGCAAAGGCGATTGGCTTTCTAGTACACATAAGCTGTCCATTTTAAATCCCCATTTTGTTTTATAAAGATAATTATAACATATGTAAGTGATACTTATATATTGGTTTAATTTTAAGCATACATAAGTCTTTTATAATAAGCATCAAAGGGGGAATCCGATCTTTAATTTTACAGTAAATAGTTAAGTGTAATAATGTTAAGTGTTATTAATTAATTACATATATATATTAATTTACAATTGTGTTATAATATACTAACAATGTTTGGGGAGCAATGAAGGCATTATGAGCACATCAGTTGGATTCGGAAGAATCATCAGTCGAGATCTTACTCAACACTACGATTATCAAACTAGAGGCTATCATCACGATATCAGCAGGACATCCAGTGTCAAAGATCTGTTAGGAAATGTTTTGTACTTTGGTTTAAGAACGGCACTTAGAGTAGGTGCATTAGGTCTTAGGGTGATCAATGCTATTGTGCATATCCCTGTTGTTATCTGCAATTTTGATTTATTTAAGAGTAAAGTGAAATTAGCAGGTCTTTCTGCTTTTAGGCTTTTGACACCTATCGCCCAAATTCCGCTTGCTATTGTAGGCTCTTTAATAAAGGGGTTAGCCCCTTTCGAAAGTTGGCAACAAAAAGGAGTGGTTTTGCTTCGACTATCCCATGAAATTGATAACTATTTTGATCAGCTCGAATTAGATATTGCTGGAGAGGCTGATGAAGTTGAAGGAAGTGATTTTCAAATGAACTTGATCTTTCCCACATACGTTCGTGATAATGGCAGGATTGATGGTATGAGACGCTCTATTACTGGCGGACATGTTCGCATTGTTGAAAGGCTCATTAGAAATGGATATTCTATCGATACGGTTGATAGAGATGGGAATTCTCTTCTTCACCTCGCTCTAATGAATCGTCAAGAAGGTGTCGCTCGACGCTTAATCGAACTCGACGCTAACTTCTCTTTGAAAAATGAAGCAGGGAACACTCCATTGCATTTAGCTGCAGAATATGGCTGCATTGGGATTGTGCAACTACTAAAGGAGAAAGGTGCTAGGCGTGTTCAAGGGATAGAGGGTATTGTAGAGAAAATGCCACTTTTCCCTGCTGGAGCAGAGCATTTAGTGAGTGAATTCTTCGATTACACAACAGATAGCCGAAACGTTAGAAATCTGACTCCTTTTGATTTGGCTACGCTTTGTGGGCGTCAACAGGCTGCTAATTTATTAAGGGAAGATTGAGACTTATTTTTAGGGCAAGTGCTTCTTTTCAAGAGGAATGATTTCTCGCCTTTTGACAGATTGGAATAGATCAAATGGAGCACTCGACGCTTTCCGTTTCCCTCCAAAGGGGATCTTGAGTGAAATCATTCCCTGGAATGTAAAATTGTAGACCTGATCATAGGTTGTTTCAAAGAGAACCTCGACCCATTCCCAAAGGCGTGCTGTGAGTCTAATCTCCGATCCCCATGCCTTCCCAAAAACCTTGCCTTGGTATGCTCGTCCTGTTAAGTAATACGCCCCTATTGCGCCCAAAAAGACATGATCACTCCCTCGAAGCAATTCCTTCTCTACCTCTCCTTGCAAGTTTGCTAGGGCCGCGGCAGCCCGCTTTCCCTCTGACTGCTTCGCAACTCCAACCGGTGCATAGCCGTTAAATCGCAAAACATAGTCTGAAATAAAGAGTTCTGCCCCGCCTCCAAACTGCTGAGGAGAGAGGGTTGAGCTCGTCCGATAATCATAATAGACATTCCCTCCAAGCATCCACTTCTCGCTTGGCGCAATCATGCGCCCTCCAAGTCCCATGTTGAAGGCTAGGCGGCCATCATTGAACACGTGCCCTCTTGGGTTGAAAAACACGGCAAATTCTGGAAATTCAGCGAAGGTCAGATGAACATCAATTGAGGTATATCCTTGGTCATATCCCACTCCCTTGTATTCTCTATGCTTAAATTTTGAGTACGAGGGAGCAATTTCTCCTGCAAGGCAGACAACTGGAACAAAAAATAGTAGCCATTTCATCCCTTCAGCCATATCACTAATAAGGTTTTAAGAAGCTATCCCTATAATCAGTTTATTGGAGAAAAAAAGAAAAAGGAGCCAGAAAATGCTTTCTGGCTCCTTTGAGTAATTTAAAATTCAAGTTGTGCCTTCAGGGTGATCCCATAGAACATGACATCTTCTGAAATATTTTGAACTTGGTCTCTTCTGCTGCTGATGAAATTGTTTGGAGTGGATGTATCTTCCATATTAGTCATTTGATTCGCTCTCCAATAGTACTCAACTTCGTAGCCTGCTCCGAGTGTTAGATGTTTTGTTTTCTCGAACATATAGGTTTCCCAAATAAGCCCTAAGAACATTTGAGCAGTTGGAATAAACCGATGAGTCTTGGATTTGATACGTCTCTCAATGCTGATTCCTTGAATGATGTTTCCGTCGGGTTTGAAATGTTCGCTTCCTCGAACATATCCATACAGAAGAGCGCCAGCAAAGTTTCCTGCGATACTAAAGCCATCGCCTAGGTACCACTCCATGTTTAAGCCGCCTCTTGGCCCCATTCCCCATAGAAATGACTTTGCAATTACCTTAACAATTGCTCCTTCAGCCTGATTGGGTCCATTCAAGAATGTAAGGGCATAATGAATGTTTTGATCCAGGTCAATCCAAGCAGACTTCAATCCAAGATAAGGCTTTGTAGAAATTTTTTCGCTTATAAAGTAGCTGCGACCTAGTTCGAGGTTAACATTATTGTAACCTACGGAATAGGAGGACTTTGCTCTTTTCATCCAAATGATTTCGTTAATTCTTGTTGCACGAACAAAAGCTGGAGCATTTTTCTGTACTGTAGCTGTTTGATTGGTTTCGAACCAAGTATAATTTGCACCAATATCCCAGCAGTCGTGGCCAAGATGTGTTCCAAGGCCGACACGAAGACCCCAATTCCAATTGAAGCTGTTTTCTTTCACTGCGCCTTTTTGAGGAGGGTTGCTAATGAATGCAGGGTTTAAAGTTTGGTTAGGAAGTTCGACAGTAAAAGCAAATTCAGTTCCACTGACTTTCGCATGCCAATATAGAGGATCTACAAAAATATACAGGCCATTACTTCCCTTCGGGCTTGCAGTTGTAAAGCTAGTGCCAAAATTATCCATAGAGTTGGTTGCACCAATTTGGGACATTTCTTGTTCAAGCTTCTCTACTCTTTCAGTTATTCCGGATTGAAGGCTCCCGCATAGAAGAAGGGGAGTGATTAGCAAAGTTGTGGCTAGGATTTTCCTTTTCATAATTTCTCCTTTTTGTTAATTCTATATATTCAATAATTTGCAATTAATTACAAATTTATATGAAAAACAGATTGTGTTTTATATAAAAACAACAACTTTAGTTTGGTTGTTTTGAGGGTAAATCAATCCTTGCAACCATTTATTGAATTTACTAACCTTCTGTGTATGACGCCACTACAAAAACATCGACTATCATATCAGCCGATCCTTCCAAAAATCTTGAAGGACTTATGTGCCATTACCTTTAGAGGACAAGAAAAGACAACCTGTGTTGCAAATGAAAAAGAAATTGAGGCTCTATTCCCGAAAAGTTATGGACGTCCATTATTGACCCCCATAAAGGACGAGTCGACTCATGTGAAACCGCTCAAGATCGGGGTCGTCCTTTCAGGAGGGCAGGCTGCTGGGGGACACAATGTGATTACGGGTCTTTTCGATGCGCTCAAGACGTTTCATCCTGAGTCTCATTTGGTTGGGTTCCTGAATGGCCCTTCTGGAATCATTGAAGGTGAGACCCTCGAGCTTTCCGAGGACTTACTGGCGCAGTATCGAAATCAAGGGGGCTTTGATCTTATTGGATCGGGGCGGACCAAGATTGAAACCGAGGAGCAACTTGAGAAATCACTTGCGGTATTTGATAAGCTTCAGCTCGATGGATTGGTTGTAGTTGGGGGAGATGATTCCAATACCAACGCCGCAGTACTTGCTGAAACCTGTCTGGCCAAGGGGTGCAAAACCAAGGTGATAGGTGTTCCCAAGACGATTGATGGTGATTTGAAGAATGACCTCGTTGATATTTCTTTTGGATTTCATACGGCAACGGCGACTTACTCTGAGATGATAGGAAACATTGCGCGAGATGCACTATCTGCAAAAAAGTATACCCATTTTATCAAGTTGATGGGCCGTTCTGCTTCCCATATTGCTTTAGAATGTGCGTTGAATACTCACCCCAATATTTGTCTGATAGGTGAAGAGGTAGCAGAAAAGAAAATGACCCTAAAGGCTGTAACGTCAGAGATTGCTGATGTGATTGAAAAGAGGGGAAACAGCGGAAAGAACTACGGATTGATCCTCATTCCTGAAGGACTTATTGAATTCATCCCGGAAATGAAGACCTTAATTAGTGAGCTCAATACCCTCCTCGCGGAAGGAAAAGATGAGAA
Source organism: Simkaniaceae bacterium (assembly GCA_018399055.1). Classification (GTDB taxonomy): domain Bacteria; phylum Chlamydiota; class Chlamydiia; order Chlamydiales; family Simkaniaceae; genus Neptunichlamydia. The sequence continues at coordinate 1,057,908 of CP073762.1, forward strand.
GGCTCTAAGTCCTGATTCTAAAGCAACTTTTGAGTTTTTACCGAAAGAGATTGCGCAGCAGCTCCTCCTAGATCGCGACCCTCATGGGAATGTTCAGGTCTCCCATATCCAAACCGATCTCCTTTTTAGCCAAGCGGTTAAAGAAGAGTTAAAGCGTCGACCCTCTTATAAAGGTAAATTCAGCCCAGTTCATCATTTTTTTGGATATGAGGGGCGCGCAGGGCTTCCCACAAACTTTGATGCGACCTACTGTTACTCTCTTGGACATGTTGCAGCACTACTTATAAGGGATGGCCGTACTGGCTATATGAGTTGCGTCAGGCATCTTACCAAGCCTTCTGTTGAGTGGGATGTCTGTGGAATCCCGATTACAGCGCTCATGAATCTTGAGAAGAGGAAAGGGAAGGACAAACCTGTGATTCGCAAAGCTCTAATTGATCTTTCAGGTTCTGCTTTTAAAACCTTTAGCAGAAATCGGATCAAGTGGATGGTTGACGATCATTATGCGTATCCTGGTCCAATTCAGTTTGATGGGGATCCTGTGATTACAGATCAAGTTCCTAAATCCTTACTCACCTGATAATAAATTTCTTAAAATTTTTTTCTAAAAACCCTTTCTGAATATTTCTACCTTCGGTTAAAAGGAAGTCTCGGGGGGAGTTAATATGAAGAAGGGTTATCATAAGAAGGGGCGACGTTTCGTCAATCCTCATATCGATTCAACAAAACGGTCACTAATAGATATCGTCTTGTGGCAGCTGGGTTTTTATAATGATAAAAAAGAGAGAAAGCCGCGCCCTAAAAAATTCAAATATCCGAACTCTAAACGAAAGCTCAAAGCAAATGCTCCTCAAGTCACTTGGATTAACCACTGCACATTCCTTGTGAACGTTGGAGGACTGCATCTTTTAACCGATCCCATTTGGGAGGATCGGTGTTCGCCACTATCATTTCTGGGGCCAAAACGCAGGCATATAGCTCCACTGGCCCTGGAAAACCTACCGGAAATTGATATCGTTTTGATCAGCCATGACCACTATGATCATCTATGCCGTGAAACGGTTCTAAAGCTCCAGGAAAAAAGCCCCGGAATTACATGGATTGTTCCTCTTGGTGTGAAGAAACGACTTCAGAAATTCGGAATGCGACACATCGTTGAAATGGAGTGGTGGGAGGAAACACATATTGGGATCAAGGGACAAGAGGTCATCATCACCTCTGTGCCTTCGCAACACTATTCAGGAAGAGGACTCTTTGATAAAAACAAGACTCTTTGGGCGGGATATGTTGTTGATTTTTTGCAGGAGAAAAGCCAAGAAAAGCGGCTATATTTCGTGGGGGATACAGGGTATAACCGAAAAGATTTCAAGAATATTGGAAAGGAATTTGGAGAAATGGATCTCAGCTTAATTCCTATAGGAACCTATGATCCTGGGGATTTTATGGGACCTGTTCATATTTGTCCGAAGAAAGCTGTTAAGATCCATGATGAAGTGGGGTCTCTGCTTAGTGTGGGAATGCATTGGAAAACCTTTCGTCTTTCAAGTGAGGGGCTTGAACAACCCCCTTATGATCTCTTTTGTGCTTTAAAAAAAGAAGGGGTTGATCCAAAAAGTTTCCGGGTACTCGAGCCTGGGCAAACCATCAACTGGTAAGATATACCGAAATGATGTTAATGTGTGGGGATGAGAAGACTACTTGACGCAATTAAATATGCCTGGATAGATCGGAAACTTCAGAAGAGGGTGAAAGAGGAGTATTACCTCGACTCAGAATTTGCTAAAATTGATAAAGCGCTTCTCACCGCCTATATTTTCAAGAATCCCTATACAATCAGCAAGAATTATCTCAAGAAGCACCACGATAGAGAAATTCATACCTATGGAGAAACTCCTCTTAAAACATATGAAACAATTGCAAAAGAATGTGATTTAAAAGAGACAGATACCTTCCTTGAGCTCGGATCTGGAAGAGGAAGAGGGGCCTTATTTCTCCATCATTTTTTCCATTGTTCAGTGATTGGAATTGAACGGATCCCTCAGTTTGTGAAGCTTTCGAAGCATGTAGCGCAAAAGCACCACCTTGAAAAGGCCCTTTTTATCTGCGCCGATATGCTTCAAGCAAAGATACCCAAAGCTTCCGTTATTTACCTCTATGGAACGTGTTTAAAAGACCAAGAAATTACATCTCTTGTCGATCGTTTAAAGACCTTCCCAAAAGGGACGAAAATTATTAGCATTAGTTATCCTCTCACAGACTATGACGAAAATATTTTTTGTATTGGAAAATCCTTTTCCGTCTCATTTCCGTGGGGAGAAACCGATGCTTACCTTCAAACCATTAAGGGAGACCTATGAAAGAACTTGCGCTCAGAAAATGTACACCCTGCGTCGTTGGCGCGGTGCCACTTAAAGGGGAACTACTCAAGCCCTTTGCTGAACAACTTTTTGAAGGATGGACAATCATTGGTGAGCATCAGCTTGAAAGGACCTATACCTTCAAAAACTTCAAAGAGGCCCTTGCTTTTACGAATATTATTGGGCGCATTGCCGAGGAAGAGGGGCATCATCCCAATATTTTTCTGTCATGGGCAGAGGTGACTCTTCAAATCTGGACTCATAAGATTGATGGTTTAAGTGAAAGCGATTTTATTCTTGCCGCCAAGATTGAAACCGAATTCATCTCTCACGAAGGTTAGTATTCTAGAAACTACCAACTAGGGCAAAGTGGAAGCGAAATCCGGGACCGCCATTATCAACGCTTTTTAGTTGGATTCCGAGGTCGCCGCGGAAGTTCAAATAGGGGGTAACCTCATAGCGGACACCAGGACCAAATCCTAACAGATATTCTGTTTTAGGAGCCTCAGGCAAGGTATGGACATCACGCCCAATTGCATAGTCTAGAAAGATTAAAAACTGGACCATATCCTTAAAGTGGCGTCTTCCAATCAAGTTTATGGAAGGGGAGCGGAGCTCTACGGAGGTAAGAAAGGCATTATCGACGTTCACAGCGCGTTCTTTATATCCTCGCACTGTATTGTACCCACCTAAGCCATACTGTTCACTAGCGAGAAGGTTTTGATTGGCTCCTTGACCTCGAATTGTTAGGGCAAAGGAAAAGTCCTTAGGGAGGCGGATAATAGGAGCAAAGGCTAGGCGGTAGTAAATGTAATCACTTTTAGCTTTGTATCGGACCTGCCTATAATCAGAGTTGCTCTGTTCGGGAAGCCAGTCACCTGGAGAATAAAAAACTTCTAGAGTCATGGATGTTTTGAAGTAGTCACCGTCAAAAGCTGCATTGCAACCGAAAACAAGTTGCGTTAGATTCACACTGTGTCTAAAGATTCGCTCGCCACCAAATTCTAAGTTATTGTCGGTTCGCTTGTAGTCGAATCCAAGGGTAAGGTCTTGTAGAATTCCTGGGGCGTTAGGGAGAATAAAGTTATACCGCGTGCTTGCTTGAGCGGCATAGCCCGAGTTATCAAGTCTTGGAGTATCCATATCGGCATGAACATGAGAGTATCCTCCATAAAAGACCCAGATATCTCTCCATGGTAGGGGAACTGTATAGTGTCCAGTAATTGCCCAATAGCGATCAACATTTGGAGCACAAGTAAACTGAAGTGAGAGAATTTGGTCGGTTCCAAAAACATTTCCCCAATTCGCACCCGCAAATAGACGTGTATTCTCGGTTTCATCAAACCCGGTGTTGTCAACGCCTGCATAGACTCGCCATGGACGACGATCCAATGTTAAAAGTCGAATATCAGTCGTCCCAGCAATTTCTCCAGGAGCATAAATTACATCAACTTGTCGAAAGGGATTTCTATTGATCCAGTCGAGATCAGTGATCAATGTATTAGAGTCGATAGCCTGACCTTCCTCCAAGCGAACATAACTTTCAAGAGTACTACTTTTAAAGTACTTATTTCCTTCTGCTGTGACTTTTCCAAGTTTCCCTTCGATGATCACTAATTGCAAAACGCCAGCAGTGATCTTTTGCTCAGGAATCTCAATAGTCACTACGGGGCGTCCCCATCGACGGTAATAGAGGAGAACTTCTCGTTTTAGATCCAGCATTCCCTGTTTTGTTAGGGGGCGATTCAGGAACTCGTTGGTCAGCATCGAATTGAAGTTTTTGATTGTTCCTGGGACTTGGACATTAATTGTTTCAGCTCCACCAACAGCCCTCATGATTTCCTCATCGGAGACTTGGTCGCGCGTATCGGTTACAATGATCCCCCTCAACTCAGGAATAATGATCTGGTCTCCATTTGAGACTTGAGGGTTCATTCCCTCGGGGCCATATGTCGCACCCCGCTCACCTTCAAATTGGGTCGGCTCCTGGGGTTTAACGCGATCAAAGTCAACTCCAAATAGAGAAGTAGATAAGAGTGCGGCACTAATCAAAAAACGGGAGTTCATTATTTTCCTGTATTAAGCGTTTTAGGGAATGTGACAAAATGGGTAATTTTTGAATTGTGATCAAAATTTTTCTTCATGCGAAGGTAGTGTAGCTGGTCTGGGATAACTTGAAAACTAGAAGTTGCTCTCTGATCTATTTTCATAGACTCTAAAGTAGCATAAGCTGTTTGGAACTCTAGCAGCCATCCTAAGTATTCATCATAAGGGTGAAGGCCCGTAAGCATTTCGCTAATAACGACCTGGCTACGTTCAATTCTTTGAGGTGAAAGAACACCATCTTTATAGTGGATAGTGAATGGAGAATCTGAATGATAAAAGCTGTTAGAATACCGGGAGAGCCATTTTTCAGGAGCCTGAGGTACAAAAAGGCTTCCAGGAGTAAATAACGCTCCACCAATCATTCCATGGATTTGGTTTAGCTCCTGTCTAGAAGTGTAAATCTGAATAGGTCCAGTTCCATGAATCTTTGATCCTTCCGCCATGATTAGAGCTCCATTCCCGTAGTCCGGGTGTTTAGGAGAGCTGTGGTCGACGACAATATTAATGGGGTTATTTGATAAGTTTGAAATCGAAGACAAGGAGGACAACTCGAGGTTGTTGCCTGCAATAACAGTCAAGACTCCGTTTTTATTTTCAATGAAGGAGTTCTTAAAAAGCTTAAGGTGTTGACCCGCTTTAACCGATAATAGTCCAGTATGTGAAATATAAGCAGAGTCATCGCATCCACCCCCAGTTAGTGTGATATCACCTGATGCATAAATTTTCGCTATTCCCTTAGATATCAAATAGGCAGGATCACTTGCTACTAAATCTAGATTTCCGCTCAGAATATTTACATTTAAATCTCCATTTGAACGGACAAAGGCATGGCTAGTTGCTGAAGGCTTGTTCACACCACCTTTCAGCGTTGCGTTGCCGTGGAGAACTGCAATATTAATGGATCCGTCTATCAAGCCACTCTCCGGTCCATTTTGGATAGCGACATTGGACGTTCCATTTGGAAGGGTACTTCCTAGTAGCTGAAGACCCTTTCCTGCGATGATATCAATAGAGCAATGTCCTGATCCATTAGACCCTGTAACCCCTATAACACTATCTGCGTTTGCGTTTTCATAAGTATTCCCAAGAAGAGAGAGCATTCCTCCTGATTTCACATGGATAGTTCCAATATCAACATGGACAGTTCCCTTTTGGTTTCCTGTAAAGGCACCAATAAATGCAGGGTTGGAGCCTTGTCCAGACTGAAGATAAATGGTTTTTCCTGATTCAACGGAGACTGAATTGGAAGTGAAGTAGTGGGTCGATTTGGTTGCAAACTCTTGAGCAAATCCAATTCCAGCAAATTTTTCACCGAGCGAATCTGAGCCCCCAAGGATAGAAATATCCCCAGTCGTTTTTACAGAAATATCTCCCTGATATTGATCGACAAAACTTCTCGCTCGCCCGCCATGGCCAATTAATGTATAAGCACCTGTCCCTCCAGTTCCACCAATGAGCCTGAGAGAACCCTTAACATTTCGAACATCAATATTTCCCACAACTTGAGTCGGTCCACTTGAGTCGGTATTTTTCTGATCTGAAGCGATTCCAATTTGAGCGAACATATTGTTGGAATCGAGTGTTGAGAGGAGGATATCCCCTCCAACAGAGTCAATTGTGATATTCCCCTTGAAAGTGGTTGGGGCCATACCAGTTGTATTCGTATGGCCGATCAAAGCGAAATTATTGACGGACTGGAGAACGATATCGCCCCCAACTGTCATGTGAATGTTACTTTCCATAGAAGGATTATCAAACCCAATATGAGCTTGCCCTGCGGTGCCTCCGACCATTAATACATGGCGACCTGTTTGGATCGAAACGTTTCCAAGTTGAGATCCAAGGCGACTAATACCGGTATCAGATCCGTCCATACGCAGATCACGTCCAACGTTGCAGACAATATTTCCGCTGCCGCTATTTTGAACACTTGCCTGGATGATAAGGTCACGGTGACTTGATAAAGTAAAATCATGTTCAGTGGCATACCCCAGTCCTATACTGCTATCCATATTTGTAGCGATAATAATGTCTCCATTCCCCCCATAAGCAGAGTTAGTTGTAACTTCAACAGGGCCAGAGTTTAGAAGCTTTATAAGGTCATAGACCGATAGTATGCTAATAGGGCCAGTAGGGGTGTAGGTCATTGGGGCAAAAAATGAGATTCCACTTGTTACTCCATCAGAAATCATCACGTCGTTAGGGTCGAGAAGGAGCTTTCCAGGCGTTCCTGCTGGTGCTGGACGTTTTGCTTCTCCGCCAGAAATATCAAGAAAACGTTTTCCTGAAATTTCAACAGTTCCTCCATTCCCCCTAAGTTCGCCTCCACTTGCTTGGACGAGGCCATGAAAGTGAGTAGCTCCATCAGACCAAATAACTGCAACTCCTCCATTTCCTTCCTGGTAAGAATTGACATTTACTGTTGCTCCAGAATGAATAAAGGTATATTTCGAATTGAGGATATGAGGATCCTTCCCCTGGAATGATCCCCCGATAAGGACACGCCCAGCTCCAAAATTACACGAGGCATCTACAACAGAACCATCATGGAGAACAACCGTCTCTCCAAGAATACGAATTTCCCCTTTATCCGCGGCAATTTGTCCATGAACTTCAACGACACCATTTTCTGCAACAAGAAAAATTTCTCCGTTCCTTTGCTCCACTTTGGTTGCGTCGATCTTTCCTTCATGGTTGATTGCAAGCTTGTAAGGATTTCCATCAGCAAGAAGGCGGATTTTTAGGGCCTCAATTTTGCCAGAATTTGTGATTCCTGTTCCCTTTTTTGTTGCATTTTCGCTAAGGGCACAGATGAAAACTCTTTCTTCTCCGTTTGGTTTGAGAAGTACTTCTTTACCTGCGGCAAGTGAAACCATTCCCTTTGAGGCATAAAGCTCTCCATGGTTTTCGATATAGCGGCCAATCAAAGCGATGTCACCATCCCATGCTTGGACCTTTCCTAAATTGACGACTTTCCCATCAGAGTTTCCTCGGAAGCGAAGGTCGCTTCCTTTCATAAACTCGCTATCTAAAACATCGAGAGTTGAGGCAATAAAGCCGTAGGTGTCGATTGTTGCATCAGGACCAATAAGAATGCCATTTGGGTTTACAAGAAATACCTTTCCATTAGCTAAAAGAGAGCCCATGATATGACTTTCGGTTCCAGTAACGACGCGATTGAGAACGGCTGAAGAGTGACTCGGTTGAATAAATTGAGTGGTTTCAGCAGGGTCAATTGAGAATTCATCCCAATTGATGATCGTTTGGTCTCCTGTCACAATTTGCATGGTATGTTTTGTTGGATGTGCAAAAGTTGCATCGCCTTGGACAACATCGGGCCCTGAAGGTTTTGCCATCAATGCGATGGGGAGAAGTGTAAGTGCGAATAAAGAGTGTTTAGACATGATACCCCATTAAAATTTAGCTTGATGATCTGTTATAAATTAAAATAAGAAATTAAGGCAATCATTTTTCGAAATAAAATCCTTAAGATTCACAAGGTTAATAAAAATTTTACTTCTTGAAAACATTTTTATGCTTTATTAACCTTCTCAAAAAATTTACGGGATAAAAAAAATGGACCCAATATTATCTACTATTTTCCGAGTTTCTATAAATCCTTCCACCACATTTTTAGAGTATTCGCTAGCCGCAATCAAAGAGGCATGGGCACCGATTACCCCCTCTCTAAACTATGATCAATATAAGAAAGAGGGAGCATTGCTCCTTAAACAAAGGGTAAATTGTGGGTTTTCCAATTTCCCCAATATTGGAGGAAATCCTGCGACTCGTTTAAAAATCCAAGCTCCCGAGTCGGATGAGGAAGTTTTTTTAGAAGCAAATTGGGTGGCGGATGACAAGATAGCCACTGGGTACCCGAGCGTGGGCAAGATGGCAAACACCTACTGGTATTGTCTAGAAAGGCTCAATGAAACTCGCTCAGTTATTATTGTTAACCTGATGGCATCAAAAGACGTAAATGCGTCCTATGGAATGTTTTTACCAACAAAAGAGGGATGCATTGTAGGTGAGAAGGGGCTATTAACAGACAAACCCCATGGCAAGTGGATGAGGAAGGTGTCACTTGTTAAAGAATCGTGCTATGGCGATTGGAGTCATCTAGAAATTGATGTTGGGGATTCCAAAATCAGTGGATATTATTTCCCCACATGGAAAGATCATGCTGACGCAGAAACTGAGATTGTCGCTGCTATGATTAAAGCAATTTTTATTGAAATGCAGGGAAAACCTAACCCCATCATTGTAGTCAATTGTCGAGCTGGTGTTGGTAGGACAGGGACATTGCTAACCTCTCTCCACTTTTATCAAATGATTCAGGGAGGAGAAAAAGACCCTAGTAAATATACTTTGGAGGCAATTGTCACAGTGATTAATGAATTTCGAGAAAAACGAGGAGAAGCGCAGTTCGTTCAAACAGCAAGTCAATTCTTCATGCTCTGCAGGTTGATCCAAAAATTCTATAACCAGAAGTTTTCTTGACGATTGGCCCTTTTATAGAGTATCCTATGCCCTATGAAATACCTAGAATCAGTGCATCAGACGAAACGGCGCAGGACTCGCGAGGTCATGGTTGGTAGTGTTGGTGTAGGGGGGGACAATCCCATCCGCATCCAGTCAATGACGCATTCCAATACCCGCGATATTGATGCTACGGTTGATCAGATTATCCGCCTTGCAGATAGCGGATGCGAGATTGCGAGAGTTACCGTTCAAGGGAAGAAAGAAGCTGAAGCATGCGAGGGGATTAAAAGTACCCTTATCCAAAAAGGATACACCATCCCCGTTGTTGCAGATATTCACTTTTATCCTCCGGCTGCGATGCTTGTTGCAGAGTTTGTTGATAAGGTCCGGGTCAATCCCGGGAATTTTGTTGACAGGCGTGCGACATTCAAAACCATTGATTATGATGATGTGACCTATGCTGCTGAGCTCGATAAAATTCGGGAGACGTTTGGCCCTTTAGTCGAGAAATGCAAGAAGTTGAAAAGGGCTATGCGGATTGGAACGAATCACGGTTCTTTATCGGATCGGATTATGAACCGTTATGGTGATTCTCCCTTTGGAATGGTCGAGTCAGCCCTTGAGTTTGCCCGTGTTTGCCGTGAGTATAATTATCATGATTTTATGTTCTCAATGAAAGCAAGCAATCCTCTTGTGATGATTCAATCCTATCGCCTTTTGGTGGCTGAAATGATGAAGCTGGGGTGGGATTACCCCTTGCATTTGGGAGTGACTGAAGCTGGTGATGGAGAAGATGGTCGTGTTAAATCTGCAATTGGCACGGGTTCGCTGCTTCTAGAAGGGATTGGAGATACCATTCGTGTTTCCCTCACAGAAGATCCATGGCTTGAAATTGATCCATGCAAGCGACTGATTGATTTTTCAAATAGTTACCAAGGAAAGGGGACAATTCCTTTTATCGAAACCAAGCGAGATATCCGCGAGATTAAAAGGCGTTATACGCGCCATGTGGTACCTCTTCATCGTGATGGTTCTGTAATTCTGTGGGGTGAAAAAGACGATCAATTCAATGTTGATGCATTCTTCAATGGAGATAAAATCCTCTATGAAGATGAGATCCTTCCTGTTCTTTCGATAGAGGAGCTTAATGGAGAGAAAGCTGTTGTTTATGTCAAAGACGGCGATCCCACGACCTGGTCAAAGCTACTTGAAAAGGGCGTCGAGTTTATCATGCTGGAGCTTACCGAATCAATTCTTCATCAAGGGCGCTACTTTTTTGAATGGATTCAAGAAGCAAAGCTGGATCTTCCAGTCATCCTTGTTGGCAACTATCCTCTTTCAGAGGAAGATACAGTCATTCATGCTTCGGCAGAGATTGGAGCTCTTCTTGCGGATGGACTTGGAGAAGGGCTTCTTCTCAAAACCAAACTCAGTCCAGAAAAAGCTGTTTCACTTTCATTCAATATCCTCCAAGGATGCCGGATGCGGGCGACAAAAACTGAGTTTATTGCATGCCCAAGCTGCGGAAGGACCTTATTTGATCTTCAAGAGGTCACACAGAAAATCCGTTCTCAAACAGCCCACCTTCCTGGCGTTAAAATTGCTATCATGGGCTGCATTGTTAATGGCCCTGGAGAAATGGCTGATGCAGATTTTGGTTATGTTGGTTCTGGGCTTGAGAAGATCGATCTTTACGTTGGTAAAACATGTGTTGAGCGGGGGATTCACTACACAGGAGCCGTTGCTCGATTAATTCAGCTCATAAAAGATCATGATCGTTGGATTGAACCCCAGATAGAAGAACTTATACCCATAGGTACAGAATCATGAAAAAACGATGGTTAACCCTTCTTTCTCTAACCTCCACTCTAATGGCTTCTTCCTTTCACGAAGAGTTTTTAGATGAAGTGATGATAATAGCTTCCATGAATCCAACAGAATTAATGAGCGATGAGCAAGCGTTTATCCGGAAGTTTTATGAGACGTCTAAACAGGAAGCAAAGGAAAGTGATGCCCAGGTGCGTCCTGTCTATGTTACGGCTCAAGGCGATTTTGAAAGAACAATGGCCTACATGCTTGAGAAGGGAAAAATCGATTGCTTGATGGGATGGATTCACACACCAACTCCTGCAACGCCCCTATGTACTCAGGGGAGTGTGACGAAAGGGCTCGTTGATGAAGAAATAGCAAAGGATCCGAAAAGACTTTTTACGGTTATGAAGCGTCCTGAAATTATCCGAAACTTTCTTCAAAAGGGAGGTTTTCTTGTTGTTGTGTATCCAAGGGAGGGTCTTTTTAAACGAACTGAAGAACAAAGAGAGGTGTTTAACCAAGTCAAAAAGGAATATCCAAACCACCTTATAGACCTTCCTCTTTCCATTTCCGAACTTCCTCAGGATATGATTGGAGCCACCTACATTTTCAAGACGTGTGAAGATGAATGGTTTGCTTTTGCGATTCAGGCAACTCAAGCAAATGCACCTGAAGATGATCGCACGTGGGTGATGTGGTTTGGCCACGCTGACAATCCTGAAATTCATGCGCGAATCAATCAAGTTATAGAACTTTTTTCAGGTGCTCACCCACCCGAATTGCATTTGCAATAATCGTTAGTCCTGGATTCACTCCTGAAATGGAGGGGAAGAAGGAGCCGTCAACTATATAGAGATTATCGAGATCATGCGCCTTGCAGTTGGTATCGAGGACCGAAGAGCTTGGGTCAGTTCCAAAGCGGCAGGTCCCAACTTGATGGGCAACTGCGGCTAGAGGAATTTTCTTGGACAGATAGATACTGCTAGGGAAGATATGTGTGTGGGTCCCACAGGATTCGAGCATCTTTTTCAGCTTTTTCAACAGGCGCTCATGGGCCTCCATATTATTCTGCGTGTAATGGAGAATGATTTGTCCTTCGGGGGAGATTTCGACGCGATTTTCCGTATCGGGAAGATCCTCTGATGTGATCCACCATCCGATTGCATGATCTGCCATCTCCTCAAGAGCTATACCCGGTGTCAGAGCAGGGGCGTCCCCTTCGAGCATCTCTTTTTTTACTTTTCCAAGGAGCTGGATATGTCCCAAGGGATATTCTGAATCATCAGCGCCGAAGTAATAATCATTGACCGCGAGAGTTTTTTGGAAATGTGTGGGGTTTTTCTTAGTTGAAATGGCAACGATTGCTGAGTTGTTATGGCACATGTAATTGCGGCCAACAAGACCTGAACTATTTGCGAGACCATTGGGGTGCTCGTCATTTTTTGACTTTAAAAGGACAGCAGATGAGTTAATGGCGCCACAGGAAAGGACGATTAGATCTCCCTCCAATGTAATAGGCTTGCCACTTTCTTCACCTTCGATTGCTGTGACTTTTCTTCCTGATGTCAGAAGGCGATTAATTTTCACCCCAGTTTTAAGAGTGACGTTTTCATGTTCTAATGCTCTGCGGATACAGGTTGTATGGGCATCAGCTTTGGCATCTACCAAACAAGGAAATCCATCGCAGGTATCACATCTGACGCACTGACTCTTTTCGCGATTTTTTTCATTGAGACGAATTCCGACGGGGAGTGGAAAAGGTTTATGACCACTTTCTTTAATTTGGTCAAAGATCTCTTGAATACGGGGTTCATGAGAAAGTGGTGGATTGAAGTAGGGAGAATTTTCAGGCGGTTCTGTAGGATCTTCTCCTCTAAGGCCATGGACGGAATAAAGCTCTTCAGCTTTAAGATAGTAGGGTTGGAAGTCCTCATAGGTTAATGGCCACTTTGGAGAAACCCCATCATAGTGTTTTAGCTCTTCAAAGTCTTCTTTTCGGAGACGAATAAGGGCTGCACCATAAAATTTGGTGTTTCCTCCAACGAAATAGTGAGTGCCTGGGGTGAAGCTTTTTCCATTTTTATCAAGCCATTCTTCACCAGGATTGTACCGACCCTCAATAAAGACAGAGTGGGGTTCCCAGTTTTCTTTTTCTCGGGGAAGAAAATCACCCCGTTCCACAATGAGGATTTTTTTCCCTGTTTCAGCAAGAGTATGGGCAAGCGTCCCGCCGCCTGCACCTGAACCAATAATGATCACATCAAATTTTTCCATATTTTCGGTTTTAACAAGTGTTCAAACACAAATCAACAAAAAATATCATTATTTTCTTTAATTAAATAAAATTAATCACTATTTGTTAATTCAAGCATAACAACAGGTCGCTTCATGAAAATAAGGCAAATTATTAGATTCAATCGTATATTCTTTATTGCGAATCTTTGTGTCTTTATTGCGATGATCGGTTTTTTTGCTTATGTAGGACCTAATCTTTTTCAATCGGATGGAACTCTAGAAGCACGCCGGATTGTATTAAAAGGAGAAAATGGAAATCCTAATATTATTCTGCAGGGAGATGATGAAAATACCCTGTTGACCTTAAATGATAGAGAGGGGAACGTTCGCCTGCAACTACAAGGGGGAGCATTTCCTGCGATGATCATGAAAAATGAACAGCAGGAAATTGTCGGTACCTTTTTCCCCTTAAAAGATGGGGGAGCCGCGGTCGGGTTAGGAGATCGGGAAGGAAATATGGCCACGTTCATTAGGGGAGGTTCTTCTCCGATGATGAATTTTTATCATGAATCAAGTGAGCCAAATATTGCAATGGGGATCGCAAACGAGCTTCCTCATTTCGTCATTGTTCCCACAAAGGGACAGGAAGGGATGTTAATTCATGGAAATGCCCCTACAAGCCTTCTCTTTATTGATGAGCAAGGGAAGATTCCAGTTTCTCTTTCTCGTCATGGTCTGTATCAGAAGGGAGAAAGCAAAGAACAATCTCAAGAAAAAAGTGGTGAGGAAAAAATCTTTTCTTCAGAGATAGAGAAACTTCTAAAGGGAGCTCAATGAGCGAAGCATTGTTTTTTCCACAAAAGCCAGTAGAGCCTATTGATACAAAATACATTGAGGGTGAAGTGAATAAAGCCTATCATGTCATGCATTCCTATTTGCATACAAGGGTAGATGATGGAGGAGTAAAAACGAAGCTGCATGATCAATTAATCTGGCTTCAATATCAAATCAAGTATTTCACTCATTCTCATGATGTTGAGCATTTACTAGAGAATTTCAATTGGGTGGTCTCTAATTTTAATCATGATCTTTCATTATCTGAATCTCAAGACGTTGTGAATTATATTAAATAAACGACTTAATTAATTAATCGTTTCCGTGCTAAATTAAGTGTAGAACTATACGCCAAACAAATGGCTTGCTGAGTGGCAAGCGGGAGGTTAATAAATCTCATCAACAGTTTTGGCAAGAGCTAGAATCTTAGGGTTCTAGGGAGGTTGCAGCCTCAGGTCGAGAGCGTAGCTCTCAGAGACCCGCTTGAAGCGGTCATTTCCTGGGCGACTCTGGTCATCATGTCTCTTATAGAGGCGAAAGGTTTGATTGAGGCTTTGGCTTCTTAACCTGGACTTAGCTAGAGGATCAACGCAGCTTCGGACCTTCAATGCGACTGCGTGCTTGATAGGAGACGAAAGGATCCTAGCAAGTCGCGGGAGCTTGAAGGTTTTTTTTTATGCCCTAAGGGCTCGCTTAAGTCAAATTGAGAACTTATTTCTAAACGAGCCCTAACGACGAGCACTTCTGGATTTTTCAAATTCACAAAAATAGGTCGTTAATGCGACAGAGACTACTGACCACTTCCAGTTTACAGATATGATATGGCGAGAAATTAAATAGGTGATTCCCATATTCGCAATGGCGCGGAGAAATCCGTGCGAGCGCTGATGCGCTTTTTCTTCGGATTGGAAATATAGATGATCTGCAATAGCTAGAGAATAGGCGGATAAAATGGATGTTGCTCCGATCAATCCTGGCTTTAGAACTTTCTGGCCAATCAAATAAGCCGCTACTACGTGGGTAAAGAAAGCTATTCCGGTTTCGCTATACACGCGACCCACAATTTTACACCCATTCGTTCTGTCAAACATTTGGTTGAGGGTTGGCTTATCAAAAACGCATTTGGTCATAAGATTTTCTCCGATTTCGCATAGATTTTATGAAATTTTGAAGAAAAAATAAAGATTTAAAATAGTTGTTTCACCGAATCTAGTTGGAGTTAAGGTTTTTACGTAGATTTTCAAAAAAAATACATCGTCTTTCCATCTCTCTTTCAAACCCTCGCTCTACAGGGCTGTAGTACTTTTGACGCTCCATTTCTTCAGGGAAGTAGTTTTGTCCTGAAAAAGCATGGGGGTGGTCGTGGTCATATTTGTAGTTTTGGCCATACCCCTGCTTTTTCATCAGCTCGGTAGGCGCATTCAGTACCGTTTTAGGGGGATCTAGATGGGAGCTCTCGCTAGCTGATTTTTGGGCTTTTTTTAGCGCTTGATACGCAGCATTGCTTTTTGGGGCAAGGGCGAGATAGAGGATTATTTCAGCAAGAGCAAGTTCTCCTTCAGGAGAGCCTAGCCTTTCATAAGTTTGCCATGCTGCAAGAGAGAGGGGGAGGGCTTGTGGATCAGCTAATCCTACATCTTCAATTGCTATCCGAACAATACGTCGAGCAAGATAATTGGGGTCTTCTCCCCCTTCCAACATCCGTGCAAAATAATACAGAGCTGCATCAGGGTCAGATCCTCGAACAGACTTATGTAGGGCAGAGATCAAATTAAAATGGCCGTCATCATGGCGGTCATAGGCTGCGGGTTTTTTTTGCACGAGAGAGCAAAGGGTATTTAGGTCTACTTCTCCCTCTTGGAGAGTTTGCAGATTCTCTAGTGTGTTAAGAAGGTGGCGTCCGTCACCATGAGAAAATCCAATCAATGCATTTTTAGCTTCAGGCGTAAGGGAGATTTTCTTTGACCCTGCTTCAAAACTCGTAATGATTTTGGTGAGGGCCTCTGGTGCTAAGTTTGCTAGAGTCAAAACACGGAGGCGAGAGAGGAGGGCATTGTTGATTGTGAAGGAAGGGTTTTCTGTTGTTGCCCCGATCAAAATTACAGTTCCATCTTCAATACAAGGGAGAAATACATCTTGCTGTGCTTTATTGAAACGGTGAATCTCATCGATAAAAAGGATGGGTTGCCCGTGCGTTAGAGGGCGGGATTTTGCTTCTTGTATTGCTTTCTTAATATCGGCAATTCCATTCATTACACCTGTAAAAGGAATAAAAGGACGGTTAAATGCCTTTGCATAAAGGCGAGCAATGGTTGTTTTCCCACATCCTGGAGGACCCCATAATAAAATAGATAGGGGGCGCCCTTTTTCGATAATCTTCGAGAGAAGGGAGACAAGGGCATCCTGTCCTACAACTTCATCAAAGGATTGAGGCCTTAACTGTTCAGCAAGTGGAATAGACATTGCGTCAGTATATCACTTTCGGTGTTTTTCGGGGACCCATGAGGGTTTCCGAAGCTGATAAATAATAAGAGGGATGGCAACCATGACAAGCAGACTGATGATGAGTAGCGATTCATATGCAAAAAGGCTTCCGATTTTGAATCCAAGTGGGGGAAAAAAACCAATAAAAATCGCGAATAAGGATGCTAGAATTCCCACGCATGAGACAAGCCAAATTCCTTTATGAGGATGAGGGATACGGTAGATTCTAGGAACATGGGGGTGCGTATAGCGCAATCGGATTGCAGCAATAAACATGAAGACGTACATGATAAGATACATTTGCGCTGATAAGGCACTTAAAATCCAATAGGCAGTACTCACGCTTGGCATGTATACAATGATGAATGATGAAATGGTAACAATAATTGCCTGAAACAGGAGAAGGTGAGTAGGCATTCCATGTTTATTAAGGTTTTGGAAAAACGGGGGAAGATTTCCATGAACAGAAGTAGTATGAAGCGCTTTCACAGGTCCCATAATCCATGAGTTTACCTCAGCAACAGCGCCTATGACAAGAAGCCCTGCAAGGACTGGCAGCAGCCAACTCAGACCATAACTTGCTAAATACAATTTCATGGCTTCCATAAGACCAGCAACTAAGCTCATTTTCTCCTTTGGAATCACAATTCCAATGGAAAGGGCGCCCAGCACGACAAGGAAGAAGGTGACAATTGCTGCAATAATGATGGCTCGAGGGAAATTCTTTTGAGGGTTTTTGACTTCACCTGCATAACCCGCAGCGACTTCAAAACCCGCAAATGAGAGAAAAAGACCAGCAAGAAAGACAAGACTCCCAAGCTCTCTAAAGTTAGGAAGGAGTTTATCTGCTTGGAATGGGATTTCGATGGGCCTTCCTAGAGCAACCCAAGTCACACCCAATCCAACAATAAATAGCCCAGGGATGATTGTTCCAATAATGACTCCAACTGTGCTGACAATCGTCGAGGTTTCAACTCCAAAGTAGTTGATGAGAGTCATACCCCAGAAAACAATGAGGACAATTGCCTGAATATAGAGCTTATTATCCGCGAGCTCTGGGTTGATGATATAGGCGAGAGTAGCAGCCACAAAGGCAAGAATTGCTGGGTACCATGTCACATTGTGGACCCACTGCATCCAAATTGAGAAAAATCCCCATCGATCCCCAAGAGCTTCTCGAACCCAAACATAGATCCCCCCTGATTTTGTCCATCCTGTTGCTAGTTCAGCTGAAACAAGAGCGCAAGGAATGAGAAAGACAGCAGCCACTACAACAAAGAAGAAAAGCATCCCCCATCCTAGCTCAGAGACAAGGGGAAGGTTTCGTAGGCTTGCCATCATTGAAATATTCAACATCGCAAGGACAAAAACAGAAATGACTCTTTTAGGATTTGAGGGGTTTATCACTCTAATAGATCCTTCTTATCATTTAACCAATCGATGATATCTTGAGATTCATAGAGTGGTTTGCCATCAATAAATAGACAGGGGGTTTGGGATTTACCACCTAGATGAAGGAGCTCTTCAGTAGACTTTGGATCCTCCTCTATATTTTTCAAAGGGACTTCAAGCCCTTGTTTTTCAATAAACGCAAGAACCTTCTTTGAATAAGGACAAGTCGGCATATAATAGAGAATCACGATCGGTCGATGATCATCATCCATTGGGAACCTTGAAATTTTTAAGTGCTTTCTAAAACATTAAGACATATAATTTTTCGCACTATAAGTAAAGGACTTTTCATGTTTTCTATTGACGAACTTACCATGATTTATGGAGATAGGATCCTCTTTCAGGGTGTTTCATTTCACTTTTCTTCTAGAAGACGCTATGGACTTGTTGGAGCTAATGGTGCAGGGAAGACAACCTTTTTAAAAATCATCAGTGGATCTCAAGAACCGAGCAGAGGAAATGTCCAGATTCCTAAAGAAGCACGTATTGGCATACTTGACCAAGACTACTATCGCTTTGGCGAAGAGCCGATCCTAGACATAGTGATGATGGGGGATACAGAGCTCTGGAAGATCCTTAAAAGAAAAGAAGCCCTTTTAGAAAAGGAGCAACTAACGCATGGCGAAACAGAAGAGATAAGCGAAATTGAATCTAAGCTGTCGATGCAAGGAGGATATCGCGCAGAGGCAAAAGCGGCCCAACTTCTCAGCGGGCTTGGAATTGAAACCAAGAGACATGGGATGGCACTCGATGCTTTATCCGGAGGCTATAAACTACGTGTTCTCCTTGCCCAAGTACTATTTGTTCAGCCAGAGATCCTTCTACTTGATGAGCCGACCAACTACCTCGATCTCTTTTCAATTCGATGGCTTGAGAGATATCTGATTGATTACCCCGGAACGGTTATTCTAAGCTCGCATGATCGATTCTTCCTGAATCGTGTTTGTCAGGAGGTTCTAGATATTGATTATGGAGAAATGAGACGTTACGTCGGAAACTTTGATCACTTTCTGCAGGAAAAGTCGAAAGGAGTTGCAGCAAAAGAGTCTCAACTTGAATCGTTTGCAAAAAGAAAGAGAGATATTCAGCGCTTTATAACGCGTTTTAAGGCCAAGGCTTCTAAAGCGCGCCAAGCTGGGTCCAGGGAAAGGATGATTGAAAAGCTCGAAGAAGAGGAAAAAGAGTATCAACTTCTCCCTTCAACAAGGCAGCATCCCCATTTTCAATTTATTTATGCCCGCCCTTCAGGTCAAAGAGCCCTGGTGACAAAAGATCTGGCAAAGTCATTTGGAGAGCATTCTGTATTAAAAGGGGTTTCTTTTGAGGTCGAGAGGTTTGAAAAAGTGGCAATTGTTGGACCTAATGGGATGGGGAAATCAACTTTGATTGAAATAATCACCAATAATCTTGCTCCTGATCAAGGAGGCTCTCGGTGGGGATCACACGTTAAATGGGGATACTTCCCTCAAAATTTCCACCGTGTTTTGAGCAAGGAAATGACACTATATGACTGGATTAGTGGAGTTTCGAAGGGGGTTTCGGATCAAAAAATGAGGCAAACTTTAGGGCAAATGCTTTTTGATGAGCATGCGATTCGAAAAAAAATAGGGGCACTTAGTGGAGGGGAAGGGGCTCGGCTTGTCTTTGCGCATCTCATGTTGTCTGAGCAGAATTTCCTCATTTTAGATGAACCGACCAACCATCTTGATATGGAAAGTGTTGATGCGCTGATTCAAGCTCTCAAGGAATATAAAGGGACTCTTGTTATGGTGAGTCATAATCGTTATTTCATTTCAGAAGTGGCTAATCGAATCATCGAACTCAGGCCAACAGGATTGGTTGATTTCCAGGGGGGATATGAGGAATTTGTAGAAGAGCATGAAAGAGATTATTTGGATCAAATTGCTCCAAAATCCGAAGGGAATCAAAAGAATTACGAAGAGAAGAAAGAAGAGAGAAAAGAAAGAAATCGATTAAAACGAGATATCGAAAGACTCGAAAAAGAAATTGCAAATTCAGAAGAAAAGATCGAAAAAGTAAACGAACAATTAGCTACTCCTGGGTTTTACGAACAAACACCACCTTCAAAGCAGCAAGAAGTGATCAATCAGAAGGATGCGCTTGAAAAAAAACGAGAGTGTGATCTTAATTCTTGGGAAGATAAGATGGATGAATTTTCCATAAGATATTCGAAATAATCAGTTTAAGAAAAGATGTTTTCAATAATTATTATTCAACATATACAAGAGTTTCGGCATCAAATATTACGAAGATTCGCGATGATTAAGAAGAAAAACATTAGACCAACAACAACAAACCCACTTAAAGAGAAGCTAAAAGCCAAACGACTGCGTCGTTTTTCTAACGTTCGTCGTTATCCAGTTCGCCAACTATTAAATAGTTGCAAATAATTGTAATTCAGATTCTTTTGGATTTTTGCAAATACTTAATACATTAATCTTAAGAAACTTCGGACTTAGTCTTTTTTATTCAAAATTTTCGTGTTTTTTCAATTGTTTTATGAAAATTTCAAATTTTTTTTTAAATTTATTTTCTTTTCAAAATCGTATTCAGAATAGTTTCAGAGCTGTTTTTTAATAAAATTAAAAACTTTGATCTAATTAAATGTTAAAAATAATTTTTATTTTTTATTACAAAAACTGTATATTAAAGTTTGTAGGACAAAGTAAGGTTTTTTAAAGCATTTGCAAATTCTAGCTTTAAATCACCAAAAAGGAATTCCAAATAAGGAGCACAATACATGCCTGCTAAGCGAAGAAAAAAAGCAGCTTCTTCTAGAAAAAAGACAACTAGAAAAAAAGCTGTTAGAAAAACTACTAAGCGTAAAGCTGCTAAGAGAACAACTCGACGCAAAAAAACTACAGCTAAAAAAACTACAGCTAAAAAAGCTACAGCTAAAAAAGCTACTAAGCGTAAAGCTGCGAAGAAAACCACTCGGCGCAAAAAAACTACAGCTAAAAAAACTACAGCTAAAAAAACTACAGCTAAAAAAACTACAGCTAAAAAAACTACTAAGCGTAAAGCTGCGAAGAAAACCACTCGACGCAAAAAGCGCAAAACTACTGCTAAGACAACTGCAGCTAAGCCAGTTCGCAGAAGACGCAGAAGAAAAACTGCTGCTTAAGTTTTAAGCTTCGTTAGTATCCTTTATAAGCTAAGTGGGCGTTTGCCCCACTTAGCTTTTTTCATTTAGATCGATAATAAGTTCTTTAAGAGGTTTACGAGACGAGGGGTTTTCTTTTTCTTGGATATCCTGAGGGAGATCTTCTTTTTTCCCAGGTTTTCCTATAGCAATCATGGCTTCAACAACATAATCATCATGCAGTTTGCAGACTCTTTTAGCTTTTTCATAATCAAAACCTTGCATTCCATGAACTACAAGGTTACGCGCCGCTCCTTCAAGGGCGAGGTTTTCCCATGCAGCTCCCGTATCAAAGCTATGGGTTGGTGAAGGCTTTCCATTGCTTACAAAAACAGTATGTGAAGCAATGACAACCAAGACGGAAGCATCGTCAACCCAAGATTGATTAAAAGGGACGAGGAGCTCAAATAAAGCCCGCCAAGCCTCTGTTTCTCTTTTTGCGTATACAAATCGCCATGGTTGCGCGTTATACGATGAGGGGGTCCATCTCGCAGCTTCAAAAAGAGGAAAAAGTTCATCGTCTGAAAGAGGTTCGCCCGACATTGCTCGTGGTGACCACCTGTTTAGGATGAGAGGTTCAATAGGATAATCAGGCTGTCTCATATAAGGGGCTCCTTGTGATGGAATTGATAAAGTGATGAACCCCACTTGCAATCACTAGAGAAATGGCTGCAGTTCCAATAATATCACTAGCAAAGTGACCTAAAAGGAAAATACGGCTCGTAGTTAATAGGGCTGCAACGGAAAAAAAATAGATTCGAAATCTGGGAAAAAGGAGAGCAAGAGAGCTGGCTAAGGTAAAAGCAGCCATCGAATGTCCAGAAGGAAATGAATGAAAGTGGTGGTCCCACTCAAAACCGTAAAAGCCGTAGACCCCCTTTTTCAGGAAAATATCAGGGCGTGCTCGCCCAATTATGATTTTGAAAATCCGGACAAAAGCGATAGAGAGACATTGAGCGACCAATATTTCAAAAAAGGGGAGGCTCCACCTACTTTTTTTCAGACGTGTGATCACAAATCCACCTGCTGATAGAGCTAAATAGAGGGGAGGAAAGATCAGTAGAGTGCACCCTTTAAAGATCATCCGATAAGCTTTTGCATAGGGAGATACTAGCATCGCCACCTGTTGATCGACGAAGAAATATGAGGCGCATCCAATGAGGAGCAAAAAAAAGGATTTGCGAACATTCATGTTATTCATAGAATATGAAAATTTAACAAGTTAACCCATTCAACGCAAGGGATACGATATGAAAATAGGTATTGTCGGATGTGGGGTGATGGGAAGTGCCATGGCTCGAATCATCAAAGATCATGAAGAGGTGTTTCTCTATACAAGACATGCAGAAAAGATCAAAGATTTGGCCAAAGAAAAGGGCGTGACACTTTGCTCTTCCTTCGAAGAAATCGGAAATTCCTGCGATGCTGTTGTCCTAGCTGTAAAACCTAAGGATCTTGAGGAAGTTGCAGAGGAACTCGATCCAGCTTTGGAAAAAGGGGTGTTTCTTCTCAGTATTCTTGTAGGAACCCCTCTTTCTCGGTTGAGAAGCCATTTTTCCAACCCTAAAGTCTTTCGACTCCTTCCAAATATCCCCCTCCTTTGCGGAATGGGGTTGATTGGAGTGGCAGATGAAGATGAGGTATTAGCTGAAGATAAAAGAAAGGTTGATCAGATCTTAAAGGGATTGGGGACAACAGTTTGGCTTGATGAGAAGCTAATGAACCCTTTCGCAGCTCTTACAGGCTCAAGTCCTGCATTTATCTATCTAATAATTGAAGCAATGATTCAGGCAGGGATCACTGTTGGATTCAAAAGTGCAGAGGCCAAAGAACTTGTCTTGAGGACCATTGAAGGATCTGTTGCTTTGCTTAGACATACAGATGCAGAGGTGAGTGAGGCTCGGAATGCTGTCTCTTCACCTGGGGGAACAACAATAGCGGGTCTAAACGAGATGGAGAGACTGAATGTCCGACATGGCGTGATTTCTGGGATTCTACAGACCCTTCAGAAAGGGAAAGAGATGGAAGGATAGCTTCCATTTTCTCGGGGTTGAGAGACCAGCTTGGCAGGACACTTTCGTACTCATAATCAAGCGGGTTCACGACTTTCTGGCGAAACTTTTGCTGCTTTATCTCAGGCTTTGGTTCTTCCCAGATTCTCTTTCGAATAAATTCAGGAACACATTTCTTCGGTTCAAAGGTCCATCCACGAGAGTCAAGAGATCCAGAATAGACAAAAACCCTAGCTAAGGCAAAAGTTGTCGCAATCCCGACCAATAAGAAGGGAAGAAATGCAGGACAAGCGACACACATTGTCACTAGAGATGCGGCTGCGAATACAAGAGCTATAATTCCCAAGATATGAGCGATCTTCTTTTTCTTTGATTGGCTATGAATATCGTCTGCAAGACGGAGACCTTCCTTTATCGCTTCACTGTTGTTTTTTACAACCCCACTAAGAATAGGGGAAACTGTCTCACTTGCTTCACTAACCATCCAAGGACGGACGCGTCGCGCAAGATTCTTCTTTTTAATCGCTAATTCTTCTCGCAACTTCTCGATGGTAATCTCTTGAATCTCCCCGAGACTCTTCTCTTGGTTCTTCTGAAGAACATCAGAGTGGATTTTGATTACTTCCTCTGGATTAAGCTGCAGATATTGCTCTTCTAAGTGCTTTAGGTCCTTCATGACAGCAAGGCGCGCAATCTCCTCAAGAGGAGAAGCGTACTTTTTGAGGATTAGATCCGCATCATAAGGGTTGTCTTCAAGTTCCTCATTCATTTGATTGAAGAGCTTCTTGACATCTTCAAACTGCTCTCCATAAAGCTGTTTAAGACTCTCAGGATCCTTATTCACTAATTCAGCCATATCTTCGATGGCCTCAGAGCTTTTTGAGGAGTCGAAATCACTCACCATGTAGCGAAGGTTTGAGAGAAAGTCAAAATCAAACTGATTTTCAAACTTATGCTGTCGATCTAAAGACCAAGCATCTACTACTCCCTCAATGATACAAAGGGCTATTCCTGCACCATACGCAATGGGAAGAAGCAAAACGACACTTGCGGGAATAATTCCAAACCCAATCCCATAACCTACGAGAAACCCAGTTGCACTGACAAAGTTTGCGGGCATTCCTAATAGCCGGGCTGAGGCGTCACAGATTTCCTCTGTGTCTCCGTGTTCAATTGAATGGCTTAATGATTTAAGAGTATAATAGATATCGATTGGTAAATATAAAAGATTTGAGCTTCCTGGGTAGTTAGGAAACCCAGCGACCTCATAGGGTGCAATTTTGTCTGGATCGGTCACATGATGTCGAAAAACATCTGCAATTTTGAGATGGTTTTCATGCGTGGAACTGCCGTCACCCTCTTTCGGAATAAGGTGAGGAACTAAAACGAAGCTTTGAATTACGTCATTTACTGAAGTATTAGTTTCCATTATTTAGTACCTGGTTGTCCACTTTTAATGAATATATTATAACAAAAATATAAATATTAGTAAACCATTGTGTATAAGTAACATAATAATTAAAATTTTAGTTGCACGTATTAAATTTTTAAATATAATGAAATCGATATGAATAAAATTTTAATTTGCCTGTCCTTCGTTTTTTTCGGATCTCTTTTTGGCGGAAGTTACCCAGTTAAAAATTTTTCTTACCTATTGGGGAGGTTGGAGGGAATCAATGATTCGGTGCTCGAGATGCACTTCACGCTCTATCAAGGATATGTCAAGAATACCAATGCTCTAGCTCAGTCTCTCAGAGAGATAGATGACAAAACCATCGCCTACGGTGCTTTAAAAAGACGCTTTGGCTGGGAGTTCGATGGAATGGTTCTTCACGAGCTCTATTTCGAGAATCTTGGAGGAAAACAGGCTCTGTCATCCAAGAGCTCTCTTCATCACAAAATTGTAGAAAATTTTGGTTCTTTCGAGAAATGGAGACAAAATTTCTTTGCTACAGGAATGATCCGAGGAATCGGGTGGGTGATTCTTTATCAAGATCCTATTGATGGGCAACTTCACAATATTTGGGTGGATGAACACAACATCAATCACCTTGCAGGAGGTAAGCCTCTTCTTATCATGGATGTGTGGGAGCATGCGTATCTTACAGAGTATGGTCTGAATCGCGGAGGGTATATCGAGGCTTTTTATAAGAATATCGATTGGGGCGTCGTTGAGCGTCGGTTTCAGAAATAACATTATTGCTCTCTAGTCACTTTACTGATAGAGTCTATGTATGGTAAGGTTCGGTAGTTATGAGAAATTTGTTATTGGCAATTAGTATGTTGTGGGCGTTGGGTCTAAGTGGAACGGAAGTTGCGATTGTCACTGTTCCAAAGTCAGGGACTCATCTGATAAAAAAACTCCTCAAGTTAGTGGATGAGAAGGGGCATTATCCGACTTACCATACTGATGAGTTTTATGCGTCCAAAGAATTAATGGAGTGCTACCAGAAAAGGGTTCTTCTGGTGCGAGATCCACGCGATGTTTGTCTATCATGGATTTGCTATATTGTATCCGGACAAGCAGATGGAGTAGACGACAATATCCGCAATTTGCCAGATGAAGCAAAAGTTCATTTTCGAGAGCTTGGGATAGACAGGCAACTAGAATACGTGATTCGAGGGCATAGTCAGCAATCGGAAGTTTCAGGAGTTCATCCAACATTGATTTATTTTCCTCTCAGCCCGTATGAGGTAGCTGCAAAACATGCGTGTGATTCTGGAACCTTCACTTGCCGGTTTGAAAACCTTATAGGCCCGCAAGGAGGAGGAAACTCTAATACTCAACGAATAGAGATAAAGAAACTTCTAACGTTTTTGGACATTCAAATCAGTGATGAAATGTTTGAAAAGGTTGTTGGGGAGCTTTTTGGAGGAACAAAGACGTTCAATAAGGGACAGGTGGGACAGTGGAAGAAAGGCTTTAATCGAAAAAACAAAAAGCTATTTCAAAAGAAATGTTCACACTTGCTTACGACTTTTGGCTACGGGTCCTAATTTTTTGAGGATAAACATCAGAACAATAAGGGTCGCGGTTGTGAGAAGAAGCATTGCCCCAGCTGGAAAAAGAGCCTGAGTAATGACAAACCGATAGGAGAAGAACGCGTCTAGAAGAAGAATTAGCACGATTGCCGTCATTAATCCCCATCGATGAAAGGTCAGAATTTTAATACTTAAGTAGAGGAGTGATAGACCAAATAGACTTCCCATTACTAAAGATGGCATGCTTTGCTTCATTGCAAAGCCCAGGACGCCTCCTGAGAAGACAAAGATTGCATAAATAAGTGTGATAAATCCAATTTTTTTGAACGCTCGCTTTTCCATCCCACCATTGTAACCATTTTTTGGGAAATTGCAAGTGAAAATACAAAAACAATCAGGGGTTGTATTTAAATTGTAAAATGGTAATAATGCTTTGACTAAATTGTTAGTAAATGGGAACACATGTACACCGAATACTTTGGACCGGTAAATCGCGAAGATCTTGGATGCTCTTCGGCTCAGCTTGAGAGTGCAGCACGAAAACTGCAGCAGGGCGGGCTTGTTGCGTTTCCGTCTGAAACTGTTTATGGTCTCGGGGCAACAATCTTGAATGAAGGAGCTTTAAAGAGGCTTTATCAAGTTAAAGAACGCTCTGAAGATTGTTCACTTCCAATTCATATTGCTAACTTTAGTCAGCTCCAATTTGTTGCAGTAGATATCCCTCTAGAGGCTCATGCTCTTGCTAAGGAGTTTCTTCCTGGCCCACTCACTCTCATCTTGAAAAAGAGCCCGAACTTGTCGCCTCTCATTACTGGGGGGAAAGAGACGATTGCGATCCGAATTTCATCGGATCCTATTGCCCGCCGGTTGATTGAACTGACAGGCTGTCCTCTCGCTGTTCCTTCTGCTAACCAGTCGGGGAAACCGAGTCCTATTAAAGCAAGTCATGTTCTTGAAGACTTTAACGGGAAAATTGAGGGTTTGGTTGATGGAGGGGAAACGCAGTTTGGAATGGAGTCAACTTTGATCTCTCTAGAAGATCCAACACGCCCAACTCTTTATCGTTTTGGTGTGATTTCACAGAGAGAAATTGAGCGAGTGCTCAATAGAAAGGTGTTAGTTCATCCTCTAGCTTTGGTTTTAAATGGGAACTCAAATCTTACAAAAATGCGCAGTGCTGTGCGCCTATTTTCTTCTTGGGATGAGATGAAAATCTATCTCAAACTCAGCTCAAAAAGCAAGCGCTTGATTATGAGCGAAGAACCGTCTTTGGTAAATGGTGGGGATCACTTTCAGTTAAAGCCTACTAATCTATATGAAGGGCTCCGTGTGGCTGAACGTGATGGCTATGCAGAGGTACTTGTCTTATGCACTCCAAAATTGAAGCAAAATATCCTTCTACTCAATCGCCTGAAACAAATAGCTAGAACTTAGGGCTTTCTAAGTCAATTAGTCAGCTTATTCTTAAATGAGCTCTTAGAGACATTATCTAGTTCGTCGGTAATATCGTCGAGGACGTGAAAAAGAGGAACTTTCCTGCGGTGTCCATATTGGATGAAAGCAGAAAGAAGGTGTTTAAGTGGAGAATCAGGGTTCTTTATGTCGTAGCTGCGAGCGGCGTCGATAAGCGTTGTTTCTCCAATAAAGGGGGCGCCCCAAGGAGTTGAAAGAGCAAAGTGAACTACCTCAGCTTGTTCTTTTAACTTTGTTGTTCCAAGCGCAAGTGTTGCATCGGCATCAAGCTTTTGAATATCCTCAGCAATTTTTTCAAGAAACTTTGGGTCATTTGCGATAGTGTCTTGAGAAAGTAGCATCTCCCAATCGTCATGAAGGGTATGAAGATCTGTGCGCAGTTTGTCTATGATTTCTTGTTTCATTTACTCTTCCTACTATAGTGAGACGTGTCATTCCAAAGCTTTAAAGCTCGTTTAGTATGTTCATATCCTAAAATAGAAAGGGATGCTGTGGCAAGAGAAAAACGTCTTGAGCTATCGATTGGAAGTTCAAGCCACTGCGTAACAAAGGAACGTGAAAAATGACCACTAGTAAAGACAGCAATTTTCCCTTCTAATCCCTCCACTTTTTTTACGAATTTATTTGTTCGTGCTAGGAGCGCTTCAATGGACTCTCCGTTTGGGGCTCCGTGGGTAAAGACATTCCATTTTGGATTTGTTTCATGAATTTCTTTGGAAGTCATTCCTTCGTAAGCACCATAGTCTACTTCTACAAGGTCTTTATCAATTTGGGGATCAAATCCGCAGATTTTGCAGGTGTCAAGTGCTCGTTTAAGAGGGCTCGAAAAAATATGGTTAAACTTAATGGACTCTATGCGCCTCCCTAAAGAAGCAGCCTGGCATTCTCCTATGTCTGTGAGAGGGATATCGGTTAGACCGGTATGTTTCCCGTCTCGAGCCCACTCCGTTTCCCCATGACGGATGATATAGACTTCTCTCACTGGGCCTCTTCAAACTCCACTTCATAGTCTTCCCAATCGTTATCGAGAAGAATGACATCGGAGAAAAGTCCTTTTATGGAGTCCATAACCCCTCCTCCTGAATCACCTGAATCCAGAACACCTTCAAGCATATTTTGAAGACCCTCTGTGCTGAAGATATTGCGAAGTGTTTCCTTCATGACGATATTCATGATCTGCGAGGTGGGAAGGCCCCCTTCGCTACTAATATTTGTCAGCTCGATCCGATCAATGGGTCGTAGTTTTCGGTTTTCTTTTCCGCCCGTCTTGTAGGCAAGCTCTATCTGAAGATCTGTAAGAACTAGCTTTTTAATAAGAACGGAGGTCGATTTTTCCGTCTTCTTTGCTTTATCTTTTTCTTCACTAGCAGACTTGCTCATATTATTCATAATTGTCGTCCAGTTCCCATTCTTGCTCTTGGGAGAATCAAACTCTAGGCCCACATAGATATCATCCATTGTCATTTCTTCGATCACAACATTATCGTCAAAGAAGCGGGTAAGGGGGACGTTAACTCCTATTTCTTTAACGGAAAGAGCGCGAGGGGTCTTTTTATATTCAGGTGGATTTCCCACACGAATTGAGTCAACGCGCACAGTAGATGGGCTAACTTGAATGTCTCCAATCGTGACAGATACCCCCGCTTGTTTCGATAATTTGTGAGAAACAATTGTAGGAAGCATATTCCAAACAAGGATTCCTCCAAGAATTAAAACAACAATAATTCCGAAAATAATGATGAGAGCCTTTTTCATACATAGCACCATGTAGTTAGTCTTTATTCGGACTATTTCTGATTAAGAATTATTTGACCAGTATTTTCTATTTTCTTCAAATTAGCCCTCTAAAAATTGAAGGAAGCACGGGTTGTCAGACCATGTAGAGAGACAAGACCTGTGTTCAGCCAGGTTTGTTTTGCTTGGTCGGCAGGTGCACTTGTCGAGCGGAACACTTCTTGAAGATTGCTCCAGATTGTCATTTCATACCCAGTAAAAATTTCCATTCTCCACGAATTAAAACTCTTTTGATAAGAAGGTCCGAGAAGAAACTGTAGCGTGTAGGAGGCTCTGTAGTCATCGTAGCGTACATCTCGAATAGGGACTGCTGGATTGTCTCCAGGCTGAGGGATCACGCTGGTTTCTTGTTTAGCATGGTTTTGATAGTGGCCGACGACAAGACCGGTGGTTACTTTTCCAGTAGCGTAAAAGTCGCGTCCCCAAAACCAGTCGAAGCTAAGTCCGGCACGCAGTCCAAAACCCCAGTATTTCCACCGGTTATTAATCATCGTATTATTTAGCTGCGCGTCAAAATAACGCACCTTCCACCCCTGATGGAGCCATACTCCAGTCAGGCCTCCAAGAACCTTCATGCGCAAGTGGGGGTTATCAAAAGGGTGAAAGACTCGGTGAGCCATGAGTTCTGCCATCTTGTAATGGAGATAAATATGACTTGTCGTATGATCCACAGGGGCTGGAAAAACTTGGGGGTAGGTTCCAGTAATGAAACGGTTTTCATGTGCTGGTGGGCGCTTGGCTCTGTCATGTCCCTGCAAATGGATGTAGGTCCATTGGAAATCAGCTTCCCAAAAATTGAGAGCACGATAGTAACCAAGAGCAAAGCGGTAGCCCGGTTCCCAGTTAAACTTTGCTCGCTCTATATTTCCCTGAGCATACGAATCGCTCTGACCCCATGAGGGTGAGTCCATTCGAATAGCGTAGTCTAGTGCGCCTTCACTCACTGTCCAGTAAAGGGCTTCACCAGAAACGAGAAATGTCTCATCATTTTTATTAAATAGATCCCCGTTTTCCTCTGTTTGAGCAAACATCAGAACTGGAAAAGTAAGTAAGAGGAGGAGCTTTTTATGCATCGTTATTTCCTTTGCATGTTTGGTATGTCAGAGAAGGGGTAACCATTTGACTGAGCTGGCCGGAAATAAAGTCGAGAACGACTTCGTTTTGTCCTTCATTGGGGATAATCAGGTCGGCATAAGCCTTGCTCGGAGCAACATGTTTTAAAAACATAGGGCGCACCGTTAAAAGATACTGCCTTTGGATATCTGGAAACTTTCGTCCCCGCTCTATGCGGCGGCAGAGGCAGATGTCCATATCGGCATCAACAAAGATCTTCATCTCAAAAAGATTGCGCACCTCTGGAACAGCCAAAATAAGGCATTCTTCTAGAATTGTGATATCCTTTGGCTCAATTTTGACAGTTTCTTTTGTTCGGCTATGGGTTACGAAATCATAGACAGGGCACTCTATAGAACGTCCATCCTTAAGCATTTTAAGGTGAGTGGTTAAAAGATCAAAATCAATCGATGCAGGAGCATCAAAATTTGTTTCACTGCGTTCTTTTATTGATAGATGGGAGAGATCTTTGTAGTAGCTATCTTGGCAAATGATCGCAACCTCTTTTCCCAAGGCCTTCTTCATTTTTGTAGCAAAAGTTGTTTTTCCAGCCCCTGAAGCTCCTGCAATCCCAATCATAATCGAGGAGGCAAAGAGAAGGGGCTTAAAAAAACATAAAAGAAATAAAAACTTAAGCTTCAAAATCGCGATCCATGACAGTTTTTCTTCCATCCGCTTGAGCATTGCTTACCGCTTTTTCACACGCGGTGTGAACAATTTGGGTTAGAGCCTCCATCGCAGATGCAGAGGTATTCATCCCAGATTTTTCTTTAATCATTTTTTTGACTTTAGAGACTACAACGAGGACTTCCATAAGAGGTTCCTTTGGGTTAAAATTTAGATCTATACCGCTTCGGAAAAATAAAGTGCAGAATTGACGCGGAGATTTTCACGGGGAAATTGGGCTTGGAGATCGACATTAACCACTTGTTGGTTAATGAGATCGAAAGCAAAATTTTAACTGAAAAGATCAAGGTCAATTCACCACTTTATTTTTCCGAAATGGTATCACATCCTTATATCTAATTTTTTATTTAGCGACAACCTCGGAGTATGGTCCTTTTTGATCATATTGCCAGTGACAATAGGGCAAAACAGGTCACGGAAATGTAGCGAATAAAGAAGTAATAGCGATTGTAGAAATTCAGATTGCACTGTATAATCTTCCTTAAAAAGTGCGAGAGAGTTATGAATCAAAGAATTTCAGAAACGATTTTTTCTGCAGAGAGGGTATTTCCTTTTCTTTTCGGTATTTGTGTTGCAGCGATCTATAATAATGAAGCAAAAATTCAGGGGACGGTTTTAAAGGTCCATGTTATTGGGTTGGGGATTTCTTCTTTCTCTTCTTCGCATAAGACTGGACGCCAACGATTTGACAGGGTTCTGGTTTTTTTCCCATTACTCCTTTCTGCCTCAATTGTTTGCTTTAAAAAGTTTCGACAAAACACATTATATTTTGGAGGGACGGCACTCGCTCAAATGATTGGAATGCGCCTTCTTGTAACTGCCACTATTGGTCTCAAAAAGCGCTCCTTTCATGGGGATGAGAGCGGGGTTCTCTTTAGGGACGCTTCTTTAATTCAGCTAAGACTTCAAAAGTTAGAGTCACTACTAAAACACTTTGCTTATCCTGAAGATCAGCACGACGCACAGCAAATGCTTGATCAACACAAGGAAAAACTGTGCGAGATTTTTAGCCTAGAACGTTCGCTTTATGAACAAACAGAGTGTATCGGGAAATCTATTTCTGATCCTATCTTGAAAATTTCAGCTCTTACAACTCTAGGTGTCAATGATCCTTCCCGAGCGAACGCTCTTTTTAACTATTGCAATGAGCTCAGGGTTGAAAACTTTCAGCTTCTTGATACACTGCGCTTTGAAGCCGAAAAATTCGGAGTTTCTCAAGCAGAACAAAAAATTCTTATTCCGCCATGCTCTATTGACCAAACTGATGTTTCATTTGAGAGCTGGGAGAAAATTAGGACCCTTTTTGAGAGAATTATCTCAACAAACTGCAGTCGTTTTACTATCGGAGTAGATCAAGGAGAAAGTAGGGTAACGGTCAACTTTGAGAACGGCGATAAAATTGAACGAACAATACCTTACCCTGTTCGTATAGTCGGAAATTGTGAAAATTTTGTGATTGATCTTAAGAACAAAAAGGTTGGAGAAGGAGGCGAGAGGTCTGTAAGTATGGCCTATAGCCTTATTACGGGAAAATATTATGCTGTTTCGGGTATACACAATATCGAAGCTGTTGCTTATAACGCTCTAAGTACCCCCCCTAACGGGGGGCTTCCTCTTGTGTCCATAGCTGGAGAAGAAACTGCAGGAAGGCAATCGGTTTATTTACCTCTATTTGATTATAACCTTTCCCGAGCCCTTTCAGAAGGGGTTTTGGCAAACAGGCAATCCAAGCTTTTCGTGATTCGTCAGCTTTTGCAAGCTGTTTCCAATTTTCATAAGCACCAATTTGAGGGTCTAAACTATACCGTTCCTGCAGATCCTCATTCTCTCTTTTCTCAGACTACTTCTTCCCCTATTCCTCCGTTTCCGGCAATGCATGGAGATATTAAACCTCAAAATATTGTTATTATGGGGAAAACTAAAGAGGTTATGTTGATTGATTTAGGAGTTTCTTGTTTGGTAACAGGAATCAGTGGAACCCTTCTTTACTTAGACCCATCAAGTGCAGCAGGCTTCAAAGCTAAGAGTGGATTCGGCCCCATGCCTTATCTAAATCAACCGAATATTGAAGAAATAGAGAGATTCATCAAATTTAACAGTACTTATGGTCAAAAAAGAGATGTGTGGGCTACTGGGCTGGTAGTTGCCTCAATTCTTGTAGGGCTAGCTGAAAGTGGTTTACCAAACCTCTCTTTTCTAACGGAGTGTACGAAAATTATGCGATATCCAGGCTTAATGAGTTTTCAGTCTGATGAAGAACTTGTGAGAATGAATGTTGCTGAGCTAAAGCAAAACAAAGTTGACTCTTGTTTGCAGGGGATTGGAAGAGGAAGTGACCCCCTAATTCCCCTCCTTAGAAGCATGTTACAAGTTGATGTAGATAGGCGAATTACAATGAAGCAGGCTCTTGAACAATTTGATCAAATTGTTACCTAAAATCATCAAACTTCCATTATACCCCTAAAAGGTGTTACACTCTTTGTATGAAGAAAGAAGATTTGATCGGAAAGTGGAAGATACAGCGGGAGATTTCGGCTCCGGATGGAACTTCTAAAGGAAGAATGTGGGGAATTGGATTCTTCGATATTTATGAAGGAAACCAACTCCTATATCAGGAACAAATGTGCCATGAAACGCAGCACGAAGAACTTTTGTTTGCTACAAAGTTTTACCGGTATCACTTTGAGCCTGAGCAGGTGTCGATTTACTTTTACCAAGAAGAGGATGGGCGTCTTTTTATGACGTTTCCTATTATTGATGGAGAACTCAAAGGGTATGCCGAGTGCAAAAGCGATTCATATTTCCTCCAGTGGAATTGGATTAATTCGAGTCACTTTTTGACGCGCTACTCGATTTCAGGACCGAAGAAGAATGTCATTATTGAAAGTGAGTTTAAGCGATGAGAGTGATCATGGGAAAGCATGCCGTTGAAGAGGTGGCAAAGAGAAATCCTGAGCGATTGATTAGAGTCTACTCCCATAAAAAAGAGAATCCTTTAGGAATCGATGTGACCGTTGTTTCAAAGCAAAAGCTTAGTGTCATGGCAGGTTCAGAATCCCATCAGGGAATCATTGCTGAAGTGAAGGAAAGAGAATTTTTGGTTCCTAAAGAGTTTCTAAAAACTGCGCCAGAGAAGAGTATCGTTTTGATGGTAGACTCAATCAATGATCCGCAGAATTTTGGAACAATCCTTCGCGCAGCCGAATGTTTTGGAGTAGACGCGGTGATCTATTCTAAGAACCGCAACGTAGCTCTGACCCCCGTGGTGAGTAAAGCAAGTGTGGGTGCTTCTGAAATCGTTCCTTTGATGCCAGTATCGAATCTAGCCGATACTCTGAAGAAGTTTCAAACTGGAGGCTACTTTTCGGTAGCAGCGGAAGTTACTATTGGGGCGCACTGTCTTTCTTCCTTTGAATTTCCGAGTCAAACCTTATTAATCATGGGGGCTGAAGGAAGTGGGATACAGCCGCTTCTTTCAAAAAACTCAGACTTCCATGTCATGATTCCGATGCAGGGGTCTATCGACTCTCTCAATGTTTCACAAGCAACAGCAGTGTTCTTGTCTAGATTCCTCTGATGAGGCCTCCATCGCATGCAATGGCTTGGCCTGTAATGTAGGCGGCATGTTCGGAAGCGAGAAAAGTGGCCAGAGCCGCGAATTCTTCGGGTTTCCCGAGTCGCTTGGCGGGAACCTGCTCAGCGAGCTCTTCTATAGGAACCTTGAAATCATCCATCCGACGGGTGTGGGTGGAGCCAGGCATAATGGCATTGACGGTGACACTATCGCTCGCAACCTCCATAGCGACAGTTTTCATAACCCCTAAAAGGCCAGGTCGGTAGGCGTTGGAGATGGTAAGCTCAGGGATCGGTTGTTTTGATGAGGTGGAAGTGGAGAGGATAATGCGTCCCCATTTCTGCTTTTGCATATGAGGAAGGGCTGCCTGGATTGCTTGAATAGCTGACATCCAAAGACCATGATAGCCCTTCTTCCAATCAGCAGGGCTCAAGTCGAGAAAATTTCCCATCGGAGGGCCCCCTGCATTGGTGACAAGGATATCAACTAGGCCGACGCTTTCGATGATGTTTTTTCCGGCATCTTTTGCTAAAAGGTCACATGCGTAAGGTGTGGCGTTAGGCAGTTTATCTGCGGCTTCTTTAGCTCGAGAAAACTCGCGGGAGGTAATAGCAACATGGACTCCCTCGTCTGAAAGAGCTTTTGCAATGGCAAAGCCAAGGCCTGAAGAAGACCCTAGAATGAGGGCCTTTTTATTTTTGATTTTCAAATCCATCAATGAGTTCCATAAGTTTTAAGGCAACACCGTTGGTCCAACCAAAGCCTTGTTGCAGTTCATATTCTCCACGAGCGACATTGGCTGTGCATTCGCGGACGTTATATTTTTCAAGGAGAGTTCCCTTCTCATTGAAGATTTTCTCATTAAGCGCAAGCCAGCGACGAGCACCTTCTAGGGCTAAATCTGTGTAGCCATAATTGAGAAGTCCTTTGATGGTAATCCACTCAAGGGGAGCCCACCCATTTGGCATGTCCCATTGATGCATACCTTCTGTAAGGGAGGTGACAAAGCCTCCATCTAAGAGGAAATCTTTTTCCAGTTTTTTGGCAACGGCGCTTGCCTGCTCCTCTGTTGCAACCTTGACAAAGAGAGGGGTTGCAGCAGCGAGGGAATAGGTGGGAGTATGCTTTTTTGAAGGGAAATGGTAGTCGAAGTAGAAGTCATCCTTCCAGAAAAGTTTCTGAATCGCAGCTTTTCTAAGTGTTGCAGCTTTTGAATAGTTTGTTTGTTTAATTTGAAGGTCTTTTGAAAAGCAGGCAAGGGTTTCTTCCATGTGATACAGGAGACAGTTCAGATCAATGGGGAGAATATCGAGAGCCCAAATACTGGAGAACTCTTGTTGATCTCCTAGCCAACGGGAACTGAAATCCCAACCCGAAGCGCATGCAGCACGAAGATTGCGGAAGAACTCGGGATGATTTGAACTTTTAGAAAGTTCAGTCTCCCTCTTGTAGGCTTCAGGGCGAGGGATATTGAGGGCGTCAAAGTAGTGGTTGAGGCGTGTCCCATCTTTAAAAGCGTATGTATGCTCCGTCCAGTAGTGGTACTCCTTTTCCAGGTATGGATAGTAGGACAGTGCGAACTCTTTTTCTCCAGCGTCATAGAGAAGAGCCAAGAGAAAAGAAAAGTATGGGGGTTGCGATCGAGAAGCAAAATAGACTCTGTTTCCATTTGGAATGAAGCCAAGCTCTTGAATCAAGAAGGCAAAATTCTCAACCATATCTTTGATCAAAGCCACCTGTCCACTGACTAGGAGTCCCAGGGCTGTGAAATAACTATCCCAATAGAAGCATTCGCGGAATCGACCTCCGGGAACAATATGAGGGTTGGGGAGTGAGATGAGGGAGCTATAGGGAGAAGTGGCTTTCATTTCTTTCAGTAAAACGGTCCACATTTTCCAGATGTAGTCTTTCATGTTCGAGGCTTTGGGGATTGCTTCTTCAGCTTCCTGTGGAAGAGAAAAGTGTGTGATGACAAATGATTTAAGGTCAAAAGCATCATTATCTTTATCTGTGTCAAAGGCTTCAAGAATTAACCTGGGATCAGACTTGGGGGTAGCATCGACAAAAGTTTTTGCGTCTTTAAAGAGCCCCTCTTTTTGAACTTTCTCAAATAAAGGTCCTGAAATCTGAATATATTCTTCAAGGTTCATTCTGTTCAACATAAGTAAAAATGAATAAAAAGCAATTGACAAAGTGAGGGGGTTTTGCCAGAAGAAAGATACAGGCGAGAAAATAAAAATGGTCGGGGTAATCAATGGAAGGGGGAAAGTCTTCCAATTCTTTTTGGCAAAAAGCATTACTGATTAACCCATATTATTTTGCTGTTCTGCTTTTTGGAATGCTCACTCTCAATGTATATCATGTGATCACCCTTGATCAGAAGTGGACAGTTCCGCCCATCTTCTTTTTATGTTATGCTTTGATGGAAAGCATGTTAGAAGTTCTTGCCTTAGTCTTTATTGGAAATGTGATCAAAACTTATCTTCCTAAAGTCTTTTACTACGGATTCGTAAGTCTATGTTTTTTATTTTTTACCCTTCATTATGTGGACTTTGTCTTGGTTCGCTTTATGGATATCTCTGTTTTTTATGGGCTTTCCTGGGTTTTGCATGAGAGTATGGACAATTTTATTGAGCTTCTTCATCTTACGGGAATTACGATCCAAACATGGCTGTTTTTAGCTGCAGGAGTTGTGGTGATTATTCCCATGTTTGCCATGATTTTGTATGGGTTAACGGGAAAGTTGGCTAAAAAGCCCATGAGAATCACCCATAAAGGTCTCATGAAGACCCTTTTTTGTTTACCGATTGGTCTTTTGGCGTTGGATTTAACGATTACACCTCAATTGGACACCCACGAATATCATTACTATCAACGCATTCTTCCATGGAAATCGACACTAATTTCTCAAGATGCACTTATCATTCAGATGGAAAAACCTCTAAAATTACTTATGGGAGAGAGTGAAATACTGAAGAAAGTTCATTCCATTCCTGTGAGCGTGGGTGATAAACCTAATATCTATCTGTTTGTTGTAGAAAGCCTTCGAGAAGACTTCATGACCGAAGAGACTGCTAAGAACATTCACGAGTTTCGAAAAGAAAATATTGTATTTGGAAAAACCTATTCAAATGCCAACTGTACGCAAGATTCTTGGTATTCGATTTTCAGCGGAAATTATCCCTTCCATTGGGCAGAAGCTAAGGAAACGCGGCAGTCTGGGAGTATTCCCCTGCAAGTACTTAAAAAAATAGGGTATGACATCCATATCTATTCAGCCGCACAACTCAACTATTATGGGATGGCTCCTGTGATGTTTGGAAAAAATCATTATTTAGCGGACTCCTACAATGTATATCCTCACTACTATCCTGTAGAAGCATGTGAATCAGATCAGAAGGCAGTCGAAAAGTTTTTGGTGGATTCTGATAAAAAATGGGCAAAAGAGGGGAATGTCTTTATCTTCTTTATCGAGTCCACCCATTTTAACTATAGTTGGCCAAAAGATTATCCCACTCATTTTACTCCGATTAGCTCAGAAAAGACCCACCTGAGGGTATCGAATTCGATAAAGAATATTGAACTCATTAAGAATCGTTATCGCAACTCAATTCACTATATGGATTCCCTCTTTGGTCGGGTTATAGAAAAATTAAAAGAGCGGGAGCTTTATGATGATGCTGTCATTCTCTTTACTGGAGATCATGGTGAGGAATTTTTCGAGGAAGGGCAGCTATTTCACGCCTCTCATCTAAGTAGTATGCAGACTGAGCCTCCTATTTATATGAAGCTTGGAAGTAACCAGCGGGCTTCTCATCTTAATCTTGATGAATTGAAAGTCTCTCAGGTCGATATGCTGCCTACTGTTCTAGACTATTTACTAGGGGATCAACCTTTTGATATATTCGATGGGGAATCAATTTTCAAAGAGAAGCGGAAACCCTACGTCATCTCAGCGCGATTTAATGGCCCACGTGCACCTCAAGAGTTCTTCATTCTTGATGGCGAACATAAGAGCACCTTTCGGTTTCAAGGGAATGATGCACTTGAGCTTTGGGAGACAAAAGACCTATCCGGCCAGGTTCTTGAAGTGAAAAAAGAAGATGTTCAAAAACGTTTTGCTCCAATACTTCAGTCTTTATTCAACTAATAATCAATGGGATAAAATTATTACTTGATTTGTAATGGTGTAATGTTATACCATTACAAATATGGATAAAGATGGTTGGCGTAATTTTCTCCAGATTCTTGCAGAGGAGCAAGACCCGAAAAAGCTAGAGGTGCTCTCTTCGCTCCTTTTTACCGCCGAAGAGAGAGATTCGCTTGCGAGTAGGATCCGTATTATCGAGGAACTGTTAAAGGGAAAAATGACCCAACGGGAAATCGCTAAAAAATATGGTGTTAGCATCGCAAAAATTACACGAGGGTCAAATGCCCTCAAGGAAGTTTCAGAAGAGATGAAAGATTTCTTACAAAATGTTATGAGAAAATAGATATGTTTGAAAAATTAGACTTTGAAGATTTTCACGATCTTTCTCTTGCTCACAAGAGAGTGGCTGTATATCAGGAATTTTCCTCGGATATGCTCACTCCAATGTCGGCACTCCAAGCGCTTCAGGAGAGGGAGAAGGAAGTTGTCCTTCTTGAATCTGGAGAAACAGAATCTGCTGTCGGTCGTTATTCCCATATTGGATTTGCCCCGATTGCACAGATCGAAGCCTATGGTTTTGATATTAAAATCAAAGAAGGGGGGAAAACGACTTCTCATGAAGGCGATCCCTTCCATCTTTTAAGAAAGCTTCGTTTAAAATATAGTTGCGGCTCGAACCGCCGTCTTCTGGGCTTTTCTGGAGGAGCTGCCGGCTATCTCTCGTATGATGGTGTCCGGTACTTTGAAGATATTCCCGATAGTAATGCTAAAACTCTTGAATTTCCTGACCTTTTCTTTCAGTTTTTTGACAGGGGAATCTCCTTTGATCATAAAACGAATCGGGTTCTTATCGTCCGGATTGTCGAGGTCAATGGGGATGCCAAGAGTGCGTACGATAGTGCTATGAACGAGATTCAGGATATCTATAATAACATCGCAAGTGTCCATCCAAAAAAGGAGAGAGAGCCTGTTTCTTTCGACTTAGAAAAGAATGTCACCGTCACCCCTGATGATGAAGCGTTTAAAACGATTATCCAAAAAGCTAAAGACTATATCAACGCAGGAGATGCATTTCAAATCGTCCCTTCTCGTCGCTTTGAAATGAAGTGCTCAGCCCCCCCAATAGAAATCTACCGTTCTATCCGTCATATTACCCCTTCTCCCTATATGTTTTATATTTCTCTTCCTGAGTATACAATTCTTGGAGCTTCCCCAGAAAAGCTTGTGAGTGTTCGTGGACGCTCCCTTGAAACGATTCCTCTTGCAGGAACCCTTCCAAGAGGAAAGACTCCTGAAGAAGATGAGGAAAATGCTAAAAATCTTCTTGCCGATCCTAAGGAAACAGCTGAGCACATGATGCTCGTTGATCTGGGGAGAAATGACCTTGGGCAGGTGTCAAAACCCGGGACAGTGAGGGTAGACCAACTCAAAGTGATTCAAAGGTTCTCCCATGTCATGCATATTGCAAGTTTTGTCCAAGGGGAGCTGAAAGATGAACTCGATGCTTTTGACGCTTTAAAGGCCACCTTTCCTGCAGGAACACTTTCGGGAGCACCGAAGATTCGAGCTATGGAAATTATCGATGAACTCGAAAGCGTGCGGCGCGGTCCTTATGGAGGCGCGATTTGCTTTTTCGATCACCAAGCGAACCTCGAGTCTTGCATTGGCATCCGGATGGTAACAATAAAAGATGGAAAAGGAGTTGTTCAAACAGGAATGGGGATTGTCATCGATTCTGAGCCCGAAAAAGAACTCGAAGAATCGCGCCATAAAGCTCGAGGAATTTTAACAGCGATCCAAGCTGCTGAGGAGGGAAGACTATGATCATTCTGATTGATAATTACGACAGCTTTACCTATAACCTCTACCAAATGCTTGCTCCATACACAACCGTAGAAGTGATTCGGAATGATGCACTTACTGTTGAAGAAATTTGCTCGTTAAAACCTAAGGGAATTGTTCTATCTCCTGGACCTAAGACTCCTAAAGATGCAGGAATATGCCTTGAATTGATTGAAAAACTTCATAAAGAGATTCCTATTTTCGGCGTATGTTTGGGACATCAAGCCTTAGCTGAAAGTTTTGGTGGCAAAGTGATTCATGCCGGAGAGGTTATTCATGGGAAACCTGGTACAATCTTTCATAGTCGAAAAGATCTCTTTGAAAAAATGCCTCTTCCATTTCAAGCAGCAAGATATCACTCTCTAATCGTTGAGAGAAGCTCTCTTCCCAAATGCTTTATGGTTGAAGCAGAAACCGAAGAGGGGATTGTCATGGGAATGAAACATGTTGAGTATCCTTTATATGGAGTGCAATTCCATCCTGAGTCGATCCTTACACCTGATGGGAAAATTCTTATTGAAGGGTTTTTAAAGGCATGCAATGTTTGTTGAACAAGCAATAGATACACTCACAAAAAATGAGGACCTAAAGGCAAATATCTGTGAGGGCGTTGTTGAAGAGATTATTGAAGGTAAGCATGCAGATAAATGCAGGTCTTTTCTAAGGCTTTTGCACGAGAAGGGGGAGACTGCAGAAGAGCTTTATGGTGTTGCCAAAGCCATGCAAGAAAAAATGGTGTCGATGCCAAAGATTAGGGGGCTTCTCGATATTGTTGGAACTGGTGGTGATGGTTCCCATTCGGTGAACATCTCCACAGGGGCTGCTATCCTCGCAGCAGCAGCAGGAGCGCTTGTCGCTAAGCACGGTGGAAGGGCCTCCTCTTCAAAATGTGGTTCTGCTGATGTGTTAGAAGCGTTGGGTATTTCGCTGGATCAAGATCCTCTTGAAAGCTTAGAAAATGCAGGGATTTGTTTTCTTTTTGCACCCTACTACCATCCAGCAATGAAAGCAGTTACTCCCATTCGACGTGCCTTGAAAATCCGTACAATTTTTAACCTTCTAGGCCCTATTCTCAATCCTTTGTATCCAGAATTTATCATGATTGGGGTGGCTGAAGAGAAACTTCTAGATGTCTTTGCGGATGCGCAGCAAAAACTTGGGGCAAATAAGAGCCTCATTGTTCATGGAAATGGAATGGATGAGCTCACTCCTCTAGGGCCTTGCACTGCAATTGAAGTGACAACATCAACGCAAAGGCGTTTTGAGATTGATCCTCAAGATTATGGAATTCCAAGGTGTAGTGCGGACGACTTAAGGGGAGATACAAAAGAAGAAAATGCAAGGTTTCTATTAGCAGCTTTTAGTGGAGAGAAGGGGTCGATTGCCAATACCCTTATTCTAAATGCTGGTGTAGCTCTATATCTCTCTGAGCATGCTACTTCAATCCAAGAAGGGATTAACCAGGCGCGAAACACCTTAGAAGAGAAAAAAGCTCTAGAGCTTTTAGAAAAATGGAAAGAAAACAACAATAGAGAGCCTTAAGCGAGTTAGCCTCATGAATATGTTGGAACAAATTCTTAAACGAAAAAAAGAAGAAGTCAAATCGATAAAGGTTTCCTATCAAAAGAGAGAGAATACCCATGCCTTTCTCGATGCTCTCCGAAGAGATGGGCTTTCTGTTATTGCAGAAATTAAGCGTAAATCCCCCTCGAAAGGAGATATTAATCTAAAGCTCGATCCGCTATCTCTTGCAAAAGAATATGAAAAGGGGGGAGCTACAGCCATTTCTGTTCTTACCGATTTTGAAGGATTTGGAGGGACAATGAGTGACTTGAAATTGGTAAAACGGGAGTCAAAAATCCCTATTCTCCAAAAGGATTTTATTATCGACCCCATTCAAATCTCTGAGGCGATTGCTGCAGGGGCTGATGCCATCCTTCTGATTGTTGGTGCTCTGCAGGAAAGAACAGGACAGTTTATCCAACTGGCCGAGGAGCAGGGGATTGATGCGCTCGTAGAAATTTATGGAGAAGAAGAGCTTAAAATTGCCATGGAAGCAGGGGCAAAAATTATAGCCATTAACAACCGGGATCTTCGAACATTTCAGGTTGATTTAGAGAACTCGATACGGCTAGCAAAACGTCTTCCCAAAGAATGTGTAAAAGTTGCTGCATCTGGAGTAAAAACTGTTGATGAGGCTCGTCGTCTCTACAAAGAGGGCTTTGATGCAATATTAATTGGAGAGACCTTGGTTAAGGCAGAGTCTCCGATAAAGATGATCGAGGAAATAAATGACATTCGTTAAGATTTGTGGGGTAAGAGATCCTGAAACCGCATACTATGCAGCAGTAAGAGGGGCGCGCTTTATAGGGATCATTTTTGCAAAGGAATCAAAGCGCGTTGTTGACCCTGATAGAGCGATTGCTATTGCTAAAGCAGCCAAGAAAGGGGGAGCAAAAGTCGTAGGTGTCTTTGTTGAGCAGAATGCAGAGACGATGCAGAGAATTGCTGACAAGGTGGGGCTCGATGTTGTGCAACTCCATGGAGAAGTGGCTCGGAAAAATCATAGCGAGCTGAGTG
Source organism: Simkaniaceae bacterium (assembly GCA_018399055.1). Taxonomy (GTDB): domain Bacteria; phylum Chlamydiota; class Chlamydiia; order Chlamydiales; family Simkaniaceae; genus Neptunichlamydia. The sequence goes on from CP073762.1 coordinate 1,101,040, forward strand.
AGAATCTCATCCGTATTTATGTTTGTCCTGTCTCTGCTGATGGATTTATTAAAGAAGAGAACCACCAGGGTTTCTCAGCTCTAAATAAGAATCGAGATTTCCTTCTCTATGATGGGCTCAATCCTGGAAGTGGAAAGGTTTTTGAGTGGGATGCTCTTGAACCTCGTCGTGATTTCAACTTTATTTTAGGAGGGGGACTAAATCCCAAGAATGTTAAGGCCGCAATTAAGAAAAAACAGCCCGATGGCGTAGATGTGGCAAGTGGTGTTGAAAACCCCCGCTTGAAAAAAGATCTAAAGCTCATCGAAGCATTCATTCTGGAGGCAGAGTGAGTAGACGGTATGGCCCTTACGGGGGCGCCTATCTTCCTGAAGTGCTGGTGGAGCCCGTCCGAAAGTTTGAAGAAATGTGGAATCGGCTCCGCGAAGATTCTAAATTTTTGGAAGAGTTCGACCATATTCTTAAAACTTATGCCGGGAGACCTACGCCTTTAACGGAAGTCTCCTCATTTTCAAAAGCTATTAATGGTCCACGTATCTTTCTTAAACGTGAAGATCTCCTTCATACCGGAGCTCACAAGCTCAACAATACGATTGGTCAGTGCCTCATTGCAAAGCGGATGGGAAAAAAGCGTATCATCGCAGAAACAGGAGCTGGGCAGCATGGAGTGGCAACTGCCACCGCCTGCGCCTATATGGGAATGGAGTGCGTTGTCTATATGGGGAAAAAAGATGCGATGCGGCAGGAGCCAAACGTGAAGCGGATGGAACTTCTCGGTGCAGAGGTTATTGCGGTTGATAAGGGGTCGGCGACACTAAAAGATGCGATTAATGAAGCGATGCGCGACTGGTCCAAATCCTACGAGGAGAGTCACTATTGCTTGGGATCGGCCCTAGGGCCCCATCCTTATCCCGAGATGGTCGCTTTTTTTCAGAAGGTCATTGGAGAAGAAGTTGCAAAAGAAATGAGTCCTGATATCGTTGTTGCTTGTGTTGGTGGGGGGTCGAACGCTATTGGGATTTTTGCGCCTTTCATTGGAAAAGCGAAACTTGTTGGCGTAGAAGGGGGTGGAAAATCCAAGAGACTTGGGGAACATGCCGCTCGATTTGAGGGAGGAAGCCCTGGCGTTCTCCACGGAACTTACAGTTACCTCTTGCAAGATGACCATGGGCAGATTGTAGAAACGTCGTCCATCTCTGCAGGTTTAGACTATCCAGCCATTGGACCGATGCACGCAGAGCTTCACGATGAAAAGAAAGCAGAATACTCCTCTGCAAGCGACAGTGAAGCCCTAGATGCCTTCAAACTTCTCTCTAAGACAGAAGGGATTATCCCCGCTCTAGAGAGTGCTCATGCACTAGCATATCTTGCCCGGGAGGCTAAGAATTTTCCTAAGGATAGTATTGTCGTAATGAACCTCTCAGGCAGAGGCGACAAAGATCTTCCGGAACTCTTTGCAAAGGGGCTCATTCCATGAGACGCATTGAAAAGCTCTTTAAAGAGAAAAAGCCTTACATCGGATATCTTACTGCAGGAGACGGAGGGATGCAAAGAACCTTAGAGGCTGCACAGGCTCTCGTTGCTGGGGGAGTTGATCTTCTTGAGGTGGGAATTCCTTTTACAGACCCTGTTGCAGACGGTCCTGTGATTCAAGATGCCATGGAGCGGGCTCTGCATGCAGGAACAACCCCAGATACAGTCCTTACGTTTGTTTCAGATTTCCGAAAATCGAGCGAAGTTCCAATCGTTCTCTTTTCTTATTACAACCCGATCTTCAAGGGAGGAAAGGGTTTTCTCAAAAAAGCTGCTGAGGCAGGTGTTGATGGGATCCTAATTGTTGATCTTTCCCTAGAAGAAGGTGCGGACTTTCAAAAGCACTCAAAAGAGGTGGGCCTTGATACCATTTTTTTAGTTGCTCCCTCTACCCCTGAAAAACGGATCAAAAAAATCGCTAAGGCTTCTTCAGGCTTTATCTACTACGTCTCTCGAAAAGGAACAACGGGGGCTAAAAATGATCTTCCTGAAGATCTTGGGGAGAAGGTCCGAGCAATAAAATCACATACTTCCCTTCCAGTCGTTGTGGGATTTGGAATCTCTAACAATGATATGACCCGAAAAATCCTCCAAGTTGCGGATGGATTTGTTGTGGGGTCCTATCTTGTAGATGCAATTGGCTCAGGGAAATCCGCTAAAGAACTTACGCAATTGACACGAGGATTAGTTCCATGATTTTGACATTAATGAAAAATGCTAGCCAAGCTGATCTCGAGCTCCTACTAGAGAAACTGCAGTGGATGGGTTTTGAAGCGCGTGCTTCAGGAGAAGAAGGGCGATATACTATCGCTCTGATCAAAGGGGTGGATGACCTCACCAATATTGAGCAATTTAAGCGCCTTCCTCTTGTTGAAGAGGTCAGCGACTTCAGGCACTCTTTTAAGCTTGCAGCAAGAGAGTTTCAACCCAAGAAAACTGTCATTAAAGTGAAGGATATCACCATTGGTGGGGGAGTCCTTGCTGTTATGGCTGGACCGTGCTCAATTGAGTCTAAGGAGCAAATCGAAGAGAGTGCAAGAATTGTTGCAGAAAATGGAGTAAAGATCCTCCGCGGTGGCGCATTTAAACCCCGCACTTCCCCCTATTCTTTCCAAGGACTTGAGGAAAAAGGGCTGCGCTACATGAAAGATGCTGCGGATAAGTATGGTCTTGTCACCATTACAGAAGTAATGGATGGAGATCAGATCGATCTTGTGGCTGATTATGTTGATATTCTCCAGATCGGGGCGCGTAACATGCAGAACTTTACCCTCCTTAAAAAGCTCGGAAAATGCAAACGGGCGATCTTTTTAAAGAGAGGCCTTTCGGCGACCTATAAAGACTTGCTTATGTCTGCAGAGTACATTCTTGATAAGGGAAACCCTGATGTGATGCTTTGTGAAAGGGGAATCCGTACCTTTGAAACATACAGTCGAAACACTCTAGATCTGGCAGCTGTTCCAATCCTTCAAGACTTAACCCATCTTCCGATTATTGTGGATCCTGCCCATGGCGTAGGGATTCGCAAGATGGTCCCCCCGATGGCCCGCGCTGGAGTTGCAGCAGGAGCCGATGGGATTATGGTAGAGATGCATCCAGAGCCTGAGAAGGCGCTATCTGACAAGCAGCAGACGATCAGTCCTGAGGAGTTCAAGAAGATGATGGAGGATCTCCGTCAAATCGCTCCTGTTATTAATATTAAAATTTAGTTTATTATTTTAATTAATAATCACTTGCTGTTATTATTTCCATTGTAAAATGGAGGTTTTATTGTATGTCTGCTATTTCAACAGTACTACATTCCAGTTCTAAGTCTACTCAAGAAATATCTATACATGATTTAATGGAAAATACCCAGTGCCATGCTTTTTTTAAAAACCTTATCCCTCTAGAACATATTCAGCGCATTGAGCATGAACCTATTCAAGGGTGGGAAGCTATGGGTAAATATAAGGTGATTTTCAATAGTCCTATGAAAGGGGAGCTTGATTTTGAAGGTAGAGAAGAGGAATTCTTAAAGGATATTGAAGAAGTCATACGCGGCATGATTATGAGCTCCTCAGTCGCAATTAACAAAGATTTTGAACAGTTTCCAAGGATTCAAAAGGTCATGGGAGTCGTTGAAAATTTCATTCAGTATCCAACTTTAATAGAAGCCTGGAAAGGGCTCAAAGAGTCACATGTGCACTTAAGTGGAAGCCTGAATATTACTGGAGTCCAAGGAAATATTCAAATGGAGAGTGACGATGGATTCTTGGGTACTAGCGGCTACCGTGTTGCCATCCATCTGAGTGATTTTGTGCAGGCCCTCTATTATTCTCTCCCATTTTCAGCGTATGCTATGCTTAAGCCCCTTCTTATTCAGCAAGGAGTTGTTTCGCTCTGGGGGAACAAGACGGTTCAACCTATTCAACTAACCTATGCGATTGATAGATTTAATCGTGAAACGTTAACGGACCGGGGCGATATCACCCTCAGTTTAGAGAAATTAACTCCTGTTCAGTTTGAATCTGACTCGAGTTGGCAAAAACCCTTTAATCATGACGTTGAAGGCATTCCATCTTACTTCGGTTTGGGGGTATCTTCCGACACTTCTGATTTGATCGCTGAATTTCTTGGGAAGTATTTAAAGTGGAGTCCTAGTGATTAGGGACGCGCCCTAGTCAAGAGGGCAAAAAGAGACTTCTGCCTAATTGCCCTTCCCTCTTTTAGCTGTTGGGCTAGATTTTCCGAATCTCACGGCTATTCAAGACATTTCCGACATTGCTGACGAAAGCTGCGCCAAGGAACGTCAAAACTGCGTGGATAAAACTAAAATGATAAAGGAAGGACAGTCCCAATCCGACGAGTGGAATGATAGCGAGTTTACAAAGAACTTCAGCATTTTGAGACTTTCCAATAGAAATATTTCGCGTAGTATTTTGTGCCGCAACGGATATAACTTGGAAAAATGAGGCGCATAAAAGGCTCATTGCTGAATTGGCCATGTTTCCATTATAAAATTCATACGCTCCGTTTGCTGCGGTTACTGTGGTAGCTAGATGGGAGAGCCTTCGGGTGTCTGAGGTTACTTCATAAAGATAAGTTAAAGGTTTTTGTGCGAAACTTCCTGTATTTTCCATTGCATTGCTCTCTTTAAATTGTTGTTAAAACAGAGCATTCTACCTTGTGTTCAAGTAAATCTACAAGGATTATTCTTGCTCGCCTATTTATTCCACAAGTGAGATTTTAATAATAATTTAAAAATATACTTTTTAATTATTATTAAAATTAAATTTATAATTCACTTATAATCAATACTTTGATATAATATATCTATTGATGGTGAGGTGTGTTGATGAGTACTTCTGTGCAACTAGGAACATTAATAACTGAGGTTAAGCCAATCCAAGAGGATTTGGCCCTAGCTCAGTTGAATCAATCTCGCATAGAGTTCAAAAAAATAATTAACGATATCTATGGAGTTGAAAAAATATCTATAGCTTCAGACTCTGAAATTCTTTCTTTTATGTATGCTTTTGAGACAGAGAGAGGAGATCTAGAGTTTTCTGATCAGGAGAAAATTTGGACTCAATTTGAGGATTATCGACAGTCTTTTCAAGAATATCAGGGCATGATCAATGATCAGAGCCTAGAATCAACCATTGAAGAACTTAGAAGTATTGATCCCCATCTTGTGAATGAAGAGCGATATAGTTCCGACGACACGTTGATCACAAAATGTCTTAAAACGGTGTTTTACGAGATTGTTCGGCTAGCAACAAGTGGAGCTAAAATCGACCGGTATATTGGAAGAGTTAGTGTCTTAGGAGCAGCACAAAAGAAAGAGCTAGAAACTCAGAAGGTTCTGGACATATTTCCACAGTTTTTTGCGACCTCGGTGCCACTTACTTCTATTGATCAAGTGAATCGATTATTAGAGCTTTGCTCGGGAAACAGAGAGCTTGAAGAAAGACGGAATTGGTTTGAAAATCATCTTATGTTTTATGTGAATCCTAATCTTAGCCATCTTTTAGGGAAAGAGTTGACAGTGCCTGTTAGAGTCATTGAACCAGTAGTTGAAGGTCTAGAGGATATTCCAACAAAAAAAGTTCAAAATGATCTTGTCACTCAGTGGGCTGACGGAGAAGGTGCGATGGTAGTTGAGACGATGACCAGAGCAACGCTAATGAATGAGGAGCTTGCAAATATTGTGAATACAAAGCTGTTTCCTCTCGATCAGATCGCACTAGTAGAACAGCATTTGGATAGTCCATATACTTACGAAATTACATTTAAAGGCTCCTTAGTCGGATCAGCGGATTCCGTTGATGAAGGGGGGTGGGGAGATATGGCTTATTCAAGAATGTTAATGGGAAAGAAGGTTACTGTGCGTTTTGATCCATCTGACAACTCGATGAGTTTTCCAAAAGGTGGGTTTCAGATGGGGATTCATTTGGAAGATTTCAGTTTCTTGTACGACAAAATGAGCTATACTGAAGGAACTGCTTTATCGACATTCTTAAAATATCATGGCTATGTGTCGACTTTCGGGTCTTTGAAGCATCCGATGCATTTAGCAACGACAGTCAATAGCCTTAGAATCTCGGGTGATGATGAATTAAGACTAGGGATTGCAATTCATGATACGAGTGATATCCCGCTCCCGCGCGCTGGACAATATCCAAAAGATGGATGCTTATCCAATCTTCAAAGCAATATGAATTCAATTGAATTGACTGCTCCGGAGCTTGAGAACACGTTTAGGCATATGGAGTGGAGAGCTGCGTTACAATAAAGCTGCGCAAGAAGGTCTTATAGAGTTTTTCATCGTAGTAAGCGGGAAAACGAGAGAAGTCTGTTTCCTCTAGGATTGCTTCCACAATAGTGAAGGCACTCTCGACTTGATCTTTTCTATCTAAGTCTTCATATGACAGGACATAGGTCAGAGCATAGCGGGTTGCTAGAGAGAGATTTTTCCATGTTAATCCCACTTCTTCAAAGCCCATTTTGATCTGCTGTGCATAATCTACTAAAATTTCTTTTGTGAGAGCCTCGCGGCGAGAAGGTTTGATAAGAGCTTTCTCTGTCGGGAACGCAAGAGCCACTTCTATGTAGGGGACAAGGAGTTCTTCAAAGAAAGGGTCTGTTGCTTTTTCAGGAAGGTAGAGTGTATCTAGGCTTACCATCAAATAATGGACGGTGTCTACTGCAGCCTTTCGCTTGTCCTTCAAACACATTTCAGGGTTAGATCCCACAAATACTCGGATAGACTCAATGATATGAGGAAGCTCTGTCCATGTGAACCCTTTCTCGTACTTTCGATGTAGGAAATGGGTCAGATTGAAGAGATCTTTTTCTTCTAGTTTTGCCGTGGGGGGAGTAGGTGGTTCTAAAACCTGAAATTCTAAATCATCCTGTGTGACACTGTCATGATCACCTTGCTCTAAAGGAATCACAACTTCATAGTCTGGTGTTTGTTGTGGTAGATCTTGCATTGGGGGGAAGTCTACAACAAGTAGGGATTTTGCACAATCACTCTAGAGCGATAGAAAGAGCATTTTGGTATTTAGGGTGGAAACGGAGGTGGTTATGTGTTCCATTCTCAATAGAAATAAGTGAAGTATCCCGTTTATCTTTAATAAGCCTAAGAAGGCGAATGCTCGAGTCATAGGGGATAAGTTCATCCTTTGTACCGTGGAAAATAAGGATAGGTGCATCGACACGGACAATCCATTGATCGGTTCTGAAGTGGTATTTCAGAAGCGGTGGGATGAGGAACCTGGGAACGTAGGGAATTTGCCGTGGTGTAAGATCAAGAATACTAAAATAGGGAGCTTCGAGAACAAGGGTTTTTGGGTCGTGATGAGAAGCAACATAGGTAGCAATTCCAGTGCCAAGTGAGCGTCCATAGATTACGATTTGGTCTTCTCGATAGAGATTGTTGAGGTAGTTGTAGCAATGGTCTGCGTCATGGCAGAGGGCTCTTTCGCTTAGTTTTCCCTTGCTCTTCCCAAAACCACGATAATCCATTACGAAAAGATCATATCCGCGTGAGGTGAATTCTTGTGAGACCTTACCCCAATTGCCGGAAAGGTTTCCTCCACGTCCATGGAAATAAAGGACAACCCCTTTTGAATTTTCGGTTTTAAAATAGAGGGCATTGATACGGCCTCCATCGCTAGTATTAAGAAATAATTCTTCAAAAGGCTCCTCGAAGTTGAAGACATAGTCTTCTGAAAGCGTGGCTTTTTGAAATAGCATGTCTTCCTGGTGGTAATAGATATGACCAATTGCAGCTATTGCTAGGATCAAGCAAGAAGAAATCGTGATAAGAAGTTTTTTCCTCATACAGAATAGGGTACCAAAAAACTTAATTTATAAGGTGGAAAACATTGTGGATAAGGCTCCAACGAGGCTCTTTTTTTTCAGGGGGTTGTCCTTGCATCCAATATTGATACTGTTCTTTTTTGAAGCCAATATGTTCTTGAATTGTCATCCATCGATCCAGGAAAAATATGAATGCAAATGCATTATATTTAACAGGATAAGCTAGAAAAGAGTTTCCGGACTCAGCCCCATATTCTATGACAACATAATCAGGATTTGCGCGACAATATTCCATTCCTTGGTCTTTTGTCCAAAACAAGCCGTCGATCTCTCCTGTCGTTAGGTAAGTCCCGATATTATTAATATGATCGATCTGAATTGATTGAGCCATGGGAAGCACTCGATTAAGGATCTCTTTATAAAATCCTATAACTCCAATAACAAGGTAGGGGTTCTTCTTAAGCTTATCAAAGTTCTGAAATTCTTTTCGTCTTGCGCGAGGGACGATCATGACATTGGGTGTTTTCAGATAGTAGTGGGGAAAGTTCATATTTTGGGCAGTTGCTTCAGCTAGGAGCACCGGTGACATGGCGATATCAAAGAAATTGTTGTGAAGATCATATCCCAAGTCATGATAGTAAAAAGGGACAAAAATAAGGTCGACCTGCATATCATGGGCTAATTTGTAGGCGAAGGCAATGTCATATCCGACAAGCTCTCCTTTATCATTGTAGTAACTAAAAGGGGGAAGCGTAGGGTGGTATCCCACATAGAGCTCGCGAGATTTATAAATGCGCTCCATGGTATCTTGGATCGCCCGTCTTTGCGTGTTTTCAGGAATTACATCTCCTACTTTATAGACTTTTGCTTGAGAAACGACGGGGAAGTTGGTTTGGTGTGTCAATGAGCTTACAATGTCGGTTGTTGGTGTATTACTTTGGACAACATACTTCGTCCCCAAGACAGAGACCGTCACAATAAAGAAGAAGAGAAAGAAATGGCGAAAAAAAACTCCTGCACGGAAAGTGAGCCTCTTGTAGTATCCTAAAAGAAGAAGGATCACAAAGGTGACCATTGATGCAACACTAATCAAAATCTGAAAGTTTTGTGTGATGATTGATGCGCTACTATATATATCCATAGCTGTATCAGGAAAGTCAAGATTAGCTGATAGGAAGGAAATTGAATTGATTGCTAGCTCTGGTCCTCCAAAGGACATCAAAACCGACATGAAGCCGACAAGTATTTCCTCTCCTCCTTCCAATTGGTGGCGGAAGTAATAAGATAAAAACATGATAAAGAAGAGAATAAAGAGGTTTCCCACTTGAGTGAACGTGTAGGCAATCGGGACAATCATTTGCGAAGTACTGCGAAGCTCTTTATCCTTAATTTCAAAGCGTTCTGCATAGTTTCGGACAGTCTTATAGAGCAGGGGAATTGCTATACTGGGGGATCCAATGATGAATGCAAGAAAACATGAGGAACGAATATCTCCAACGACCTCTTTATATTTTAGTGGAGTGCAGCTAACCACTAAGGCTGGAAGAACCCAAAAGGTGAGAACTAAGGAAATCAAAATCATGGGGATGATATAAAAATCAAGTTTGAGAATATCTTCTAAACGGACGTTTCCGATGAAATTAGCAAAGATTGCAAAAACCCCAATAGGGGAAATAATCATGATTCCTTTTAAGATTTGTTCCATCGTATTGTTTACGCGCTCAAGGAGTGAGATGAGAGGTTCCTTGTGGGTGAGATGCATGACTGCAACCCCAACAATAATGGCGAATATTGCAATAGCAGGTACAATGTTATTCACCAAATCATAAACGGGGTTTTCAGGAACAAGGTAGTTTAAGAAGTGCATTTCAAAGGAGCTATGAGAACCAGTTCCTGGGAAGAGGATACTCATCCGGGGAAAGAGAAGGTTCATCATATAAACTACACAGAGAATCAGAACCCAGATAAAAAAAAGGAAAACCCAGCCCTTTTTAAAAAGAGTGCGGGCAACGGTGGGACGGGTAGATCCAAGTCCATGGATAATCGATGAAGGAATATAAAGGAGGATGACCATCTGGATGAACATAACGAAGGCTCGTCCAATAGGTTCGAAGACTGAACAGAGTGGACCTAGTAATATCCCCAGAAAGGATCCAACAGCTATTGCAATTAAAATCTGTTTCGTTGGGGAAATTTTTACCATTTACAAAACGATATAGCCGATCTGCTTCATCACTCCCAGTTCATTCCAGACTTCATTGATATGGGTAATTTTTCCCCCTTCAATAGTGAAGATGGCGAATTCTTTGATAACGACAGGCTTATCAGTGGGCTCAACACCGAGAAAAGAGCCACGCTGTACGCCCTGGATCTGTATCCTTGCTAGGATTTTGTTTCCATCAGCGAGCATCTCAATGATTGTTAGTTTAAACTTAGGAAGCGCCTCGTGCAGAGAGCGAACACGAACACTTAGGTTTTTGCTAAACGCATCATACTTACTATAAGAAGAGTCAAACACGACTGTTGAATCTTGAACACCGTACTTTGAAGCTAGAAGTTCATTCATCGTGCGTGGATCGTTAGCTTCAAAAGCCTCATAGAATTTTTCAACCAGGGCTTTATTATCGGTGTGAGGATCCGAGCCTCCACGAGGGGTGATAATATGGGAGAGTTCTCCTTGATCGGCATAGACTGCCAACATGAGCAATAGTAAGCATGCAAGTTTTTTCATAGAAACGTCCTCTTTCCCTTGTTTTGTCACAAACCCTTTTTTTTATCGAGAGGATATTTTGACAGGCGCTATCTAGTGTCTAGACCAAGCCACTTCTTTACCGATGGTATCAAGAAGAATAGAAATAGGGAGGGAGCGTCCCCCTTCCTGGCCCACCCCTTCAACTTCAAATAAAGGGAGAAGGGTGCTTAAAACGGCCCTTTGATATCCGACATAGGGTTGAGAGGAAACCATAAGAATTAAGCCTGGCTCAGGAGAAATCTCCAGCCATGCGTAGACGGTACTTTCGGTTGTGGGACGGCCCCTTAAAGGAAGAGGGGGAGCGTCGACAACAGTGAGTGGGATAGCGCGTAATTCTGGAGGCATCTCTGTTGTTTCCCAGACATGAACCATCATCGCGGTTTCGTTTTTTAGAGAGAGGAATTCTTTTTCTTTTTCAAGGTGAAGAGGGCGCTGTCCTGTTAGGAAAACAATACTGTCAAAGCGGGTTCCGCGCTTCCACTCTTCGACGATATGATCGATGCGCATTTCGACGGCGCCATGAAGAGCGCCTAGAACGAGAGCATAATCGTAATGTTTTTTGCTTGCCCATTTGGTCTCAAATATTCCCATGGAGTCTAATACTGGATATATTTCATCTCGCTGGTCCTCAAAGCGGTCCTTAAAAGTCCAACGATCGCCCCTTTGGATCCATTCCTGTGGGGAGCTTTTTGTGATTTGCTCAAGGGTTGGAATGTCACAAAACAAAAAAGAGGTGAATAAGAGTGAGAGAATGAAAAATCGTTTATACAAAACAACCTCCAGCAATGATTGAATACTCCGGTATGGTAAGGAAAAACCACTTTATATTCAACGAGATCGTGATCTAGATAATATAGTTCGATGCCAGCTCTTTAAAGGAGGCGACTTGTGCATCTTCCCATGTTTTTGAAAGGCCAAGCTCTTGGGCTATTAGGGAGGCAACAATGGGGGCAACTTTAACAGAAAGTTTAGCATCAAGGAGTAGAGAGCGGGTGCGACGAGCCAGCACATCTTCAACGGTGCGGGCCATTTCTTCTCGAACATGCCAGATCACTTCTCCCTTTAGATAGGGAAGTTTAGAGTGAAGGAATTGATCGAGGCTAGGATCTTCTTTAATAATTTTTTCGATCGACTCTTTATCGCTGCCATATGTGCTCCAAGGATTAAGGGGATCAGCGTCTTCTAGAAAGGCATGGAGTTTGAGGGTTTTTGTTTTGCAGGAGTGTTCTTCAAAACCCCCAACGAGAAGGGCCTTGTCGATAACATCTTCTGCCATTTTTCGGTAGGTAGTCCACTTACCTCCAGCGATAGTAATGAGGCCTGCGTTTGAAACTAAAATGGAATGGTCTCGTGAAAGGGCCGCTGTCTTTTTTCCTCCTTCGGCTGCAATGAGGGGGCGAAGCCCCGCAAAGGTGCTGAGAATATCGCTATGTTTGGGGGGTTTTGCAAGATATTTCCCCGCTTCCTTGAGGATAAAAGAAATTTCTTCTTCATGCGGCTTCGGTTCGAGAGCGGGTTTATCAACGGGAGTATCTGTGGTGCCGACGAGAACTTTTCCAAGCCAAGGAACCATAAATAAGACCCTTCCGTCTGCGGTGTGTGGAATCATAATTGCCGTTTCACTTTCTAAAAATGAGCCGTCAAGAACGATATGAACACCTTGACTTGGTTGGACAATTTTTTGTGCATTAGGATCGTCCATATGGCGCACTTCATCTGTAAAAACCCCAGTGGCGTTGATCACGACTTTTGCGCGGACCTCATGGGTCTCTCCAGTTTCTGCATCATGGAGAATGGCCCCTTCAACATGGTTCTTTTCTTTAATAAGACCTGTCACTTTCATGTAGTTGATAAGAGCCCCCTCATGATCCGCGGCAGTTAGGGCAAGGGCAATTGCGAGGCGGGAATCATCAAACTGTCCATCATAATAAATGGTTCCGCCGAAAAGATCGTCTGATTCGATGTTGGGGAGAGCCTCGAGAGTTTCTTCCTTAGATAGATGACGTGAAGGCTGTAGCCCAAGTTTCCCAGCTAGCATGTCATAAATTTTGAGGCCGATCCCATAAAAAGGACCTTGCCACCAATGGTAACTTGGAACGAAAAAAGCGCGGTGGTAGATGAGATGGGGAGCATTTTGGCACAGGCGCCCCCGTTCACGTAGTGCCTCTAAGACAAGGGCAAGGTTTCCCTGCTGGAGATAACGAAGGCCTCCATGGATGAGTTTAGTGCTTCGACTTGAGGTGGCTTTTGCAAAGTCGGATTGTTCAACAAGAAGAGTTTTAAGCCCACGGGAGCTGGCGTCGACTGCGGCACCGAGCCCGGTAGCTCCACCACCAATAATGAGGATATCCCATTTTTCGCCAAGCCTTTGAATCATCTTATCCCGTTTCACTTAAGCTTCCTCTGAATTTGAATGGTTACAGGTGTTGGTATTACTCATAGATTTCCCCCCACATTTTTGTGCATTCAATGGCATGCTTCCATTTTTTCTTTTCTTTGATTCTATCTCTTTCAGAAAGGTCGGGATCAAAACGTCGATCTTCTTTCCAAAGACCTTTTAACTCCTCTAGATCTTTCCAGTAACCAACGCTTAGCCCTGCCAAAAAGGCAGCGCCAAGGGCTGTTAGTTCTTTAAATTGAGGACGAATGAGAGGGAGATTGGCGAGGTTGGATTGGAGTTGCATTAAGAGGTCGTCAGAAACTGCTCCTCCATCAACGCGGAGCTCTGAGACTGCCACACTTTCTTCAATCACTTCTAAGATATCGGAAACTCGGAATCCGATTCCTTCAAGAGCCGCTCTTGCAATGTGTGCCGCTGTTGTTCCTCGGGTAATTCCCAGAATTACCCCTCGAGCTTGAGGATCCCAGTGAGGTGCACCTAGACCGGCAAAGGCAGGAACAAAAACAACTCCTTCAGTAGAAGGAACACTTTTTGCAAGGAATTCAACGTCTTCAGATCGGGCAATAATACCTAGCGAATCGCGAAGCCATTGCACAACGGCTCCTCCAATAAAAACACTTCCTTCTAAGGCATAATAGACCTCATCATTCAACTGATATGCAATTGTAGTTAGAAGATGTTCGCTAGGAGGGGGCGCTACTTTCCCTGTATTCATAAGGATAAAACATCCTGTGCCATAGGTGATTTTCCCCATCCCCTTTTCAAAGCAGGATTGTCCAAAAAGGGCGGCTTGTTGGTCTCCCGCTATCCCCCCAATGGGTATCGTAGTCGAACAGACGTCTTCGCTGCATTCACCATAGACTTCACTGGAACCCCTCACTTCGGGGAGCATTTCCCGAGGAATGTCGAGGATCTTAAGAAGCTCCTCATCCCATTTTCCTTCATGAATATTATAGAGAAGCGTCCGAGATGCATTTGTGGCATCGGTAATGTGCTGCGCCCCTTCCGTCATTTTCCAAACAAGCCAGCTATCCACTGTTCCAAAAGCTAAGTCTTTTCCCTTTGCTTCTGCAACGTTATCTAATATCCATCGAATCTTTGTTCCTGAAAAATAGGGGTCGAGGAGAAGTCCCGTCTTTTTCTTGAAAATGGGCTCAACACCATCTTCTTTTAGCTTTTTGCATAAGGGAGTAGTGCGTCGATCTTGCCAGACAATGGCATTGTAAACAGGTGTTGAGGTTTTCTTATCCCAAACGATCGTAGTTTCTCGTTGGTTAGTGATTCCAATTGAGGCAATTTGCCTCATCGTAAGACGTGCGCGACTCATCGCTTCCGTCATAACGGAGGCTTGTGTTGCCCAGATGTCCATCGGGTCGTGCTCGACCCAACCTGGTTTTGGAAAAATTTGTCGGAATTCTTTCTGTGCACGACCAATGATTGTCCCTTCTTGTGTTACCACAAGGGCTCTTGAGCTCGTAGTTCCCTGGTCTAAAGACAAAATATATTTCATAACTATCCCTAACTTGTACTCTTCATCCCGATGTGCTATATGTCAACGAAAATCTTTATTCTGACATTTATGGTAGTAGGATAGGTTCATGGCAATGAGTATTTTTTGGGGAGAGTTGATTGGGACGCTCCTTCTTGTTCTATTAGGAGATGGGTCTGTAGCAAACGTATTATTGAAGCGCTCCAAGGGGGAAAAAGGGGGATGGATTGTGATCAGTACCGCTTGGGGGTTTGCTGTTTCGATAGCAGTCTATACCATTGGGTGGGCGAGTGGAGGACATATTAATCCGGCAGTCACTTTTGGCCTCGCTGTTGCTGGAAAGACGGCGTGGAATCTTGTTCCTACCTACATTATTGCTCAGCTCATCGGGGCTTTTATTGGGGCGGTTCTTGTTTGGGCATCGTACTATTTGCACTTTGGCAAAAGCGAGAACAAAACCCACAAACTCCTCATTTTTTGTACGCAGCCCGCAATTCGTCATAAATCATGGAATTTTATTACCGAAGTCATTGCAACAGCAGTGCTCTTGATTGGTGTTCTTGGCATTTTCAATATCCATAATGGAATCGGAAGTGGCGTAGGACCCTTTGCTGTTGGATTGCTCGTCTTTAGCATTGGCCTTTCCCTTGGCGGTCCGACAGGCTATGCGATCAATCCTGCTCGCGATCTGGGTCCTCGAATCGTTCATGCACTTTTCCCGATTCAAGGAAAAGGGGATTCTGATTGGGATTATGCATGGGTGCCCATTGTTGGCCCCCTTCTTGGAGCCGGAATCGGATCCTTTATCTATCAACAATTTGTGAGTCAACTCCTTCCATTTGGGTCTGGTTTATGACAGTTCCCGACATTGCTCTAATGTGTTTTTTTCTTCTCCTTATTAGCTGGGGTTCCAGACGCCTTCCATTCATTCCTCTTCTTTGTTTGCTTTTCGGAATTGGGTGGGGATTTATTGGTCCGCGCCACTCGATTACCGTTTTAGAAACCGTTGCAAAAGTTGCGCTTACCTTCTTTCTGTTTATTGACGGTGCACGCCTCCATATTCCAAAAATCTTCCATTTCCATTCGAAGAGGCTTCCCTCTATAGGCCTTATCGTCACGCTCATTTTGGGCATCCTCCTTATGCGTCATTTCTTTCAACTGACCTTGGAAGAATCATTTTTAACGATCTTGCCCCTTCTCATCATCGATGGAAAAACAACTCCGTCTGCCTTTTCTTCTGTCCTTCCTTCGCGGATACAGCAAATGGTAAATGTCGAAGGATCTTTTACAGGAATCTTCGCATTTTTTCTCCTTTCACTTGTCCACCTGACCCATCCCTTCCATTTCTTTATCGGGATCTTTTTCCCCATCTTAGCCGGTGTAGGGCTCGGTTATATTTGCGGCCTTGTGGCTAAAGCTGCTCTCGATACTGGGTGGGGGGATCATCATTTACTTAGAGGTGCGCTTTTCCTGATTCCCTATGCTATCTTCGCCTTTTGCGATCTCTTCGATTCAAATGGTTTTATTGGCGTGATTGCTGCGGGACTGACCTTTGGCCATTTTGCTCGTCCACTCTGCAATACCCTCTTTGATTTGGCGCGGCGGCAGGGAGCCTATCTTTACTACCTACTCCTCATCTTTTTTGGGATCTTTTCTCTACATGTGCTGTCGCAAACGCTCACATTGCCCCTGATCCTTTTTGCCCTGATCTTTCTTTTTGGTGTCCGTTTCATCGCCGTTTTAGCAAGCTTTATCAAAACTCCCTACCGATGGAAAACCATAGGGTATTTTACCTTCATGTCGCCTAAGGGGCTCATTCCTATTGCGACAACGATGCTTTTTACCGAATACTACACATTCCCTGCCCAGAACCTAATGCTTCAAATTGTCGTCACGACTCTCTTTTTCTCTCTCCTTATCCACCCCCTCTTTGCACGCCCTGTTGTTCATCTGTTCGGAAGCTCCTTAAATCGGCACACCGACAGTGCTGAATATCTCCCGACTGTCTCACTTCCTTTATAGATTTTAAGTCAGTCCTCTAACAGGAGCTGCAAAGCAGCTACTTGCTTAGTTCCTTTTAGCTTTTCGAATATATTTATGGCCTTTCTCCAATGTAACTGTTAGGTATTTGAGTTTCCCCTTTCAAATAGCTTAAGGCTTTTTCTAATTCTTTTTTAGTAAGCCCATTTTCTTCATGTTCCTGATCAGCAAGGTGCGTTATTTGCCAAATCGAAAACCAAAATTCTTTTTCCCACGGTTGCCAAATTGGGAGTTCTGATGGATTACTCGATGAACTGACTTGTTCGGATTGCTGCAAGGCCTCCCACGCTTCCTGCGATACTTAAGCCGCTATCGACTAGGCCTGCAGTTTGAGCAGGCATTCCAGTTTTCTGCAGAAGCTGCGTTGTGACATGATCTCTTGGGTTTCCAGAAAAGGCAGTTTGTAGACCGGTGAAGAAATGATCCATGCCGTGGGCCATAATCAGGCCTCCAACGGGAGCTACAAGGCCACCAGTTCCTAGGGTCATTCCGCCGCCGATGATTGCTTCTGTAAGCCCACCGAAAGCTTGGAGACCTCCTTGGAAGCGGGGAGCGTTCCAGGTATTTGCGTTATAGTTTCTGTAAAAATCAATCGCATATCCGAGTTACTTGTCCATCTGCTATTTCCTTTCCTTCCCATAGAGTTATATTTTTCCCAACAGATAGATTTGGTAGCGCTAGATCTCTATTTACAAATACAACGGGAACTTTATAATGCAAACCTGGAATTAATTTCTGATCACCAATAAGTAAGCGACAGTCATATGCTTTATCATCAATTATCATCGGGCATGCGTAGAAGTCGGCTACCCTGGACTTTTTGTGTCCTAAAGGCGATACTCGCCCCCATTCAGAAGTTGTTCTAAATCTGACATTAATATAAATATCTGGCTTCATTTGAATGTTTTTATATAATTAACAACTGCATTTTTAGGCTATTCTTCAATTTTTTTCCATGCACTTTTTGGCACACCATAGTCTTTCCAAGCGCATTCCATCGCTATTTCTAGTGTATCTTGTAAATGATCGTGTATACATTTCCCCCCTTCAAAGACATACAGATAAAATCCAACAAACGGGTCATGTTTGACTTCATAGCTTTGAGACTTTGAAGGAGAGGTATTGGCAATCCATCTCATAATTCTTCTCCTGTAAAGTAATAGCGATGTTGGGAACCTGTATCGACCTGTTTTCTTCATGTTCATGATCAGCAAGATACGTTATTTGTCAAATCGAAAATCAAAATTCTCTTTCAGTTGTTTGCTAAAATTAGATAGTATTAATCAAACCAGAAAGCTTTTTTGCGATACGTTTAGTAACTCGTTTATTCCCTTGTAATCCCATATGTTCTGTCTCGATGCACCACAAATATTCAAAAATCTCATGTTCTAGTTTTCCAGAAACAATCAACTCCAATAGAGACGCTGCGTAAGCCTCATACTCATCATGTGCTTCTGGGGTATTCTGAATACCTATGGGATCCCATTCTTTAAGAAGAATCATGCTAATTTTATTGTAGAGTAATATCTTAAGATCATTTTTCATTTGGGTGCTCCTGGAATTACCGTTACAACTCGTCTTGTATCGGCATTTAAAATAACTTGTACATTGTTGGTTGAATCATAATAGCCGATTGTCCCAGGTTTCATTGAAAATACTCGACCAGTTTTAATTGTGTTTTCAACAACAGAAGGTACCAAGCCACGATTCTGCATTTGATCTAATGCATGTCCGGAGTAAGATCGACCCTGAACCAATGTTTCCCTATTTCTAAGATTTTGGTATTTAGGCTGCTTAAGCTCAAACCCCTTATGGCCAGAGAAACCAGTTCTGTTATTTAGTTCATAGCTGAGAAAAATCCTATTTTTAGGAAAAGCAGCTAACTGACTTGCACGGATAGCTCCGAGGCCTCCCATGCTTCCTGCGATACTTAAGCCGCTATCGACTAGGCCTGCAGTTTGAGAAGACATCCCAGTTCTCTGGAGAAGCTGGCTTGTGACATTATCTCTTGGGTTTCCGGAAAAGGCAGTTTGTAGACCGGTGAAGAAATGATCCATGCCGTGGGCCATAATCAGACCTCCAACTGGAGCTGCAAAGCCGCCACTTCCCAGGGTCATTCCGCCGCCGATGACAGCTTCTGTGAGCCCACCGAAAGCCTGGAGGCCCCCTTGGAAGCGAGGAGCATTCCAAGCATTTGTAGCTAAATCTACAATTCCATAAATAAACCCCGGAGTCTTTCCATCACCTGAGCTACTTTTGAAACACCCACATTTAGATAGGCCAAGAATGCAGTTTGGTGTCCCATCGGGATTGTAGTCATAAATAATACACCCGCAGTTTTCATCACACTGCGTTGCGAGTCCCCAGGGGTCATGATACTTGAGGGGATTATTGTGGCAGAATAGATAGAGATTTAAGGAGTCGTGCGATCCGAGGGGATCGGGGCTGATCCACTTTTGGAGATCGGGGTGGTAGTAGCGCGCTCCGTAGTAGATAAGACCTGTTTCTGGGTCATGTCTTTTTCCTTGGAATCTCCAGGGGTTATCTGAGGGGGACTGAGAGACTTTTCCTCGCGAAGTAAAGATCTGCTCTTCACCGAATGCAGAAAAGTGGTAGTGTTCTACGATGTTTCGTTTTTTAAGATGGACCAGACAGCGGACATTTCCTCGAAGATCTGAGAGGGGAACATAGGGTATTTCTTGCAGCTCGATGGTTAAGATGGAGGTGTTTTCTAAGCTGTTGGGATTGAGTGGAATGCGTAGGGCTTTAATGTCTCCCTGCTCATCTAGAGCGCCGAGCTCGTACCCTGCGAAATAAAAATACCTTTCGACTTCCTCTTCATCGATGACTTTGCTAAGACGTCTACCGTCTACATTGTAGGTGTAATGGATAGACCCTTGCTCTGGAGATTGAGCAAAGATTAACCTTCCAAGGGCATCGAATTGGAATTCTGTCGTTCCTAAAGAGTTGGAAAGTGCTTTGAGGTTTCCACAGTCGTCGTACGTGCAGGTAAAATCTTTTCCTTTGCTGATTTGATTGAAAGGGGTGAGAATATAAGAGGTGTCATCTTTTGACTGACAATTTTGAAGGAGGTCATATTGATAGGAGTGGTTAAAATGTCCTTTTTCCGAAGTGAGCTGCGACAGGGGATCGTAGCAGAAGTGAGATTGGGTCGTTTCTTTGCCCCAATTGGTTTCTTGGGCTTTAGGATTGCCCAGGGGATCAAAGTCGATGCTATCGGAGAAATAGTCAGTGAGAACCGCTGTTTTACGTCCTTGAGTGTCATAGTGGTTTGTTCTTGTTCCCAGTTTTCCCGGAAGGGTCTCTTGCAGGACGTGTCCCATAAGGTCTCTGTCTGTCACTTCATAGGAGTAGAGCTCTTTTCCTTTTTTAGAGAGGCGGAGGATTTTTGAAACGTAGGGGCCTTCGTAAAAGTAGTGGATTGAGGAACGATCAGGGAGAGTAATGCTTGTCACGCATCCTTCCCCATCGTACTGGAAGGTGGTGTTGCATTTTCCCCATTTGTCTTTAAGGGTCTCTGCATGGATTTGATGGGAAGCGTTGTAGGTTCTTTCTAGGGAAAAGATATTTTCGGATGCGATTTTTATGGTGTTTCCATTCTTATCAGAGGTAAGGGTATATTCTTTGGCTTTTTCATCCGGCCCTTCTTGATAAATGATACGGCTTAGGTTTCCTTGCGCATCGTATCCATATTTAATGGGTTTTTCAAAAGATGGGGCACTTTGAGAGATCAAATCGCCATAAGAATTATAGGAAAAAGAGGTCTGAATCTTTTCGCTCTTGTTTGGCTTGATCATTGTTGAAGCAAGGAGAGAATTTGGGAAATACTTATGTATAATTTTGAAATGGTTGATTTTTTCTTGGGTGAGGTTATGTAAAGGATCGTAGGTGAAAGTTGTGTTGAGAAGGGATGTTGGGAGTCCTACGCTGTTGTAGGTTTCTTCTAGGAGCGATCCCAAAGGATCTTGAATATTTTTTTTTAAGATGCCTCCTTCTTCTTTATAGTTGATGTTCCAGCGGTCATCTCCTTTTTTGAGTTGAGAAGGGCGACCAAAGGGATCGTAAGTATGCTCTCGTAAAATCGCTTTTTTATTCATGGGAAAGCCGATTTCTTGAAAGAGTTCTTCTGAAGGGGTGTAGGTGAATTGTTTTTGGTAAAGAATTTTTCCTTGCTCATCCTCTACTTTTTCTTCAACAATCTTCCCGACAGCGTCATAGTTTTGGGTATAGAGAGCATAGTGAGCATGATCTTTCCACTTTTTTGTTTCACGCAGGCGTCCTAAAGCATCGTAAGCAAAATCGATTACGTTCCCATCTTCAATGCGGGAGATACCGTTGCGCCACCATACGCTTGAGTCATTTTGAGCAAGTGTTTGTTGGATGAGATCTCCAGCAGTATTGTAGCAATACTTAATCTTTCCATTTCCGGTGCTTTCTGAAAGAAGTCGAAAGGCGTTGTAGAAGTATGCATCGACTTTAAATGGCTCTTTTATCGGCCCTCTTTCATAGTATCTCACCTTTGTGATGCGGCCCAGGTAGTCGTAATCAAAGATTTTTGTGATCCCCTTAGGGGATGTGTGGCGGCAAAGGCTTCCTTCTAAGCTATAGAGGAGGGACTCTTTTTCGCCATTGTTGGCAATGCGTGTAGGTTTCCCCCGAGCGTTGCATTGAATGGTGGTTGTTTTTTTCAGGGGATTGGTGATGAGAATAGGGTTATCAAAGAGGTCGTATGTGTAGGTCCATGTAGCGCCTTCAGAGGAAGTTTTTTGAGTCAGGCGTCCGAGGGTGTCGTAAGAATAATGGGTCTCATTACCTAGGGAATCAACTTCTAGGGTTTGATTGCCTATTGCGTTGTAGGCGAATCGATCCTTTTGAGTAGGTGCGTTGTTTCCAGATCGTGTGATGGAGGTAAGGTTGTTTTGTAGATCATAATCGTAGTCAATTGTGA
The DNA here is from genome assembly GCA_018399055.1 of Simkaniaceae bacterium. Classification (GTDB taxonomy): domain Bacteria; phylum Chlamydiota; class Chlamydiia; order Chlamydiales; family Simkaniaceae; genus Neptunichlamydia. The sequence goes on from CP073762.1 coordinate 1,122,533, forward strand.
GAGCTTGGGTTTGTTCTTGGACAAGGTTGCCATTTGTATCGTAGAGATAGGCGGTCTCTTTGCCTAGAGGATCAGTGTGAGAGGTGAGTCTCCCTGCATCGTCATAGTTTTGTTCAGTGCTGTGGGATTGGGCTCCGTTTCTATCGTAGATTTCTTGTTTAATCAGAAAGCCGCGAGAGTCAAAGTGGTTGATGGTTTTCTTCAAGAAGATTTCACTTCTTGACTCGGGGTCGTAGGCCTTTTCTTCAATGATTTCAGGAGCCCCTAGATTGGGAAGGTCTTGTTTGGGAGTGATTTCTGTGATGAATCGTTGGCGCACATAATCAACGTTGTTTGGATCGCGCGTATTCCCATTGTCGACAGTGATGCGGGTGAGGGAGCCTTCTTTGTTATAGTCGTAAAAAGTGCGTCTTTTTGCCTGTTTATTGTGGTGGATTTCTTTTCGTTTGATGATTGAGGTTCCCGGAAGGTAGGCAATAAGGGTGCCGTTTCCTTTTTCGTTGATCTGGGAGACAATATCTTCACTAGGAGAGCTTGTATAAGTGAGCGTTTTGGTGTAGCACTCCTGGTCTTTTCCCGGCTTTCCCTTTTGGTTAAAGGTGATAGGCTTGTCGCTTTCCCCGGTTAAATTCCCATACTCTGCTTCTTCGAGGATATTGCCTTCAGGATCGTAGGAAAAGGTTTTGTAGTAGAGGGTGTTTTTTAGGGCGTCCTCCAATGATAAAGCGATAAGGTTGCCTTGGGTCTTTCTCTCCCCCCACGTTTTTCTAGTTGTCCTATAGGGAATGTTGTTGAGGGTTTCTTCTATAGAGGTGAGGCGGCGCTCTTCATCGTAATGATAGAGGACTTTTTGTCCAAAAGATGTTTGGATTTCTGTGACTCCTTCTTCATAGAAAAATTGGGTGTGGATGACTCCTTCTGAATGGGGTGTGGAAAGGGTTTTTACTCGACGGGTAGAGGCTCTTTCATAATCGATTTCTGTATAATGCCCATTAGGAGACTCTTTTCGGGCAAGGAGGGCTTTTTCTCCTTCGACTTGGTATTGGTATGTGCACAAAGGAGAGGATGTTCTTTGGACTTCAGTGAGAAGGGAGGCTCCGGAAGGGTCTTTTTCTAAACAGTATTCTGCGCAGGTTCCATCACTTGCAGTGGCAAGGATGGTGGAGCCGTAGTCAATGGTGATCCAGCTGAAGGTTTTGCTGCTTTGAGCATTGGTCATTTTGATGTGTTTAAGGCGCAGCTCTTCATCGTACTCATATGAGATTCGATTGCCGGTGGGAAGAGTTTCTTCCGTTAAATGAAATTGATGAGGGTCGCGGCTTTGTGTATAGGTCCTTTTCTCTCCTGAGCTTAAGTGAAGCTCAAAAGAGCGGCTTTGAGGATCGTAGTGGAGGACATGGTTTTTGACATTTGTCCAAGAGGAAGGAGATCCCTTGGCTGTATTGCACATGCCGACGTCCTCCTCTTCTAGATCGATAAGGAACTCTGAATGAACTTGCAGGTTTTCCCAGTTTTGAAAGCCAGAAAACTTGAGGAGACTTCCTTCAGGGGTTCCAACGAAGATATCTAGGTAAGGGGTTTGAAAACTGTCTTGCTCAGGGTGTGGGCACATTAGAAGAAAGGTCTGAGGTTGAAAGCGCCATCCTCCAAAGCTTGCGACATCTAAAGTATCTTGACTCGTATAAAATCTTGAAAGAACGAGAGGATCAGGGCCAAAAATATAAAGATCTACTTCCAGCTCTGAGTAATCTCCATGGATGACGCTGACATTTTGGACAAGGCTCTCTGGATCTCCTTCTCGAGATCCCACGAAGATATGTGGGGCACTTGCAGGGAGATTTTGGGTGCAAAACAGGCAGAGAATGAGCGCTAGGATAAGGCGCATCGTATGTGCAAGGCTCCCTTGTTTTTCAAAGCAAGAGATTATGCCTCAAGTATGTTTTATGAGGAATGAATAATTGAAACTTTGTAATGATGATCGATCTCCCTAGATATTGTAGGCAATTCTTTTTTGTTGCTAGGGGAAAGGTGTTTTTGGCATAACCTTGTTATATGCAATTGGGAAAGTATTTTGGATCTGGACTTAGGCGTTTCTTTTCGGGGATGATGCTCAGCCGCGTGAGTGGGTTGGGAAGAGACCTTGTGATGGCCTACTCTTTTGGGGATCATGCAGCGGTGGCGGCGTTCATTGTGGCGTTTCGATTTGCAAATGTCTTGAGGCGTTTTTTTGGTGAGGGTCCCTTGCAGTCGGCGTTTATTCCTCAGTTTGAGGGGATGCGCAATGAAAATCAAGAAGAGGCATATTCCTTTTTCCAGAAGCTCTCTGTGCTCATTGGAGGACTGGTTCTAGCAATTATTATTGTTTTAGAGCTAGGGATGCAGTTTTGGAAGGGCTTAGAGATTATTCAACTGACAGGATGGATGCTTCCTAGCCTCCTCTTTATTTCCTTGTATGGGCTCAACGTTTCATTTTTGCAGTGCCATAGCCGCTTTTTCATTTCGAGTATGGCTCCTTTTTTGTGCAATATGATGTGGATTATTGGAGCGCTAAGTTTGCGGGATCAAGAGATTCATGGGGCGATGATAGGGCTTGCAAAGTGGGTGCTGTGCGGTTTTGTCATTCAATGGGGGATTACGGCGTGGCAGCTGCGGGGAGCCTTAAGCTGGAAAGGGTGGTTTCAGGGGAAACTGTTTCATCCAGGTGTGAAGCAACTTGCCAAGGCATTTAGCCTGGGGGCGCTAGGGGTCGGAGCGGTGCAGATCAATGCTTTTTTCGATGCGATTTTTGCGCGGTGTGCCCACATATCAGGGCCCGTCTACTTGTGGTATGCAAATCGGTTTCAGCAACTCGCCTTGGCAATTTTTGGAATTGCGGCAGTGAGCACCCTTGTACCGGTTCTTTCAAGGGCGATTAAGAAAGGGCAGATTGAAAGAGGAAAAGAGATCTTTTCCTTTGGCTGCCGTAGGGTCATGATGCTCATGATTCCAATAACCTTTGCGATTTGCATTCTCGGATTTTCTGCGATTGATTTAGTCTTTGGTCGGGGAAGCTTTTCGCTCTATGCAACAAAGCAAACGGCGTGGTGCTTATCGGCGTATTCATTGGGCCTTGTTCCTGCAACGCTCGTGATGTATTTTGCAGCTGTTTTGTATGCCAAGGGGAATTTTCGGACAGCGACTCTATTTTCTGTAATGACGGTAGGGATCAATTTAGGGCTGAATTCTTTATTCATTTTTGGGATGGGGCTGGGCCCTATTTCGGCAGCTCTAGCGACGAGTATTGGGGCATGGTGCAATTTTATCGGTTTGCGCAGCGCTGTAAAAGGGTGGAGCATAGGGATGAAAGGGAAAGAGCTTACGGGAGTGCTTCTAGGAAGCGGAGGCGCGAGTCTAGCAGCTTTTCTTGTGCAAGGGCAACTTTCCCATAAGGTACTTGCTTTTGCTATTCCAGGGGCGGTGTTTGTGGGGGTCTATGCCCTACTCTTTTGGAAGCGCCTCTTTGATGATCGCTCCGCCGAGGCAAGTATTTCCGTTGTAGAAGACCACTGATTGGCGAGGAGTAACCGCTCTTTGGGGCTGATCAAAAGTGACAAGGAGCATATCATCTTGTTTTGAAACGGTGCAAGGCTCTTCAACCTGTCTGTAACGTACTTTTGCTTTGCATGTAAAAGGGAGTTTTGGAACGGCGTTTACCCAAGAGATGTCGGTGGCTGTCAAAGCCTTTGCAAAGAGAGCGGGATGATTTTCTCCTTGTGCAACGATCAACTTGCGAGATTCTTTCTGTTTATCAACCACAAACCACGCATCACCGGGACCTCCGATTCCCATTCCTTTCCGTTGACCGATTGTATAGTAATAAATGCCGTCATGGGTCCCTACTTCAGTCCCTTCGACGGTTTCAATCACCCCTGGTTCATGGGGAATATACTTTTCAAGAAACTCTCGGAAGTTGCGTTTTCCAATGAAGCAGATCCCTGTACTATCTTTTTTATTAAAGACGGGGAGATTTGCTTGCTCCGCGATTTTCCGCACCTCAGTCTTTTCCATATGGCCGATGGGGAAGAGCACCTCGTTTAGGACCTGGTTTTTTACAGTATAGAGGAAGTAGCTTTGGTCTTTTCCAGAGTCATTTCCTTTGATCAGAGCGCCATTTTTGGTTTGGCAGTAGTGCCCAGTCGCAAGGGCGTCAGCGCCGAGCGTTTTAGCTTTTTCAAAGAGAAGTTTGAATTTGATTTCGCGGTTGCAGAGGACATCGGGATTGGGTGTGTGACCAAGTTCAATTTCTTTAAGAAAGTGAGTGAAGACGTTATCCCAATATTCCTGGGCAAAATTCACACTGTAGTAAGGGACATCGAGAAGGTCACAAATAGCTCGGGCATCATCAGCATCTTTTTCAGCAACACAGGCGCCATCCTGCTCTTCTTCCCAGTTTTTCATGAAGAGACCAAAGACGTCATGTCCTGCCTTTTTGAGCAGGTAAAGCGAGGTAGCAGAGTCGACTCCGCCAGAGAGGGCAACAGCGATTTTCATGGGTACATTTTATATCTTTTCATCTTAATTTCAAAGTTGTATAGAAAAAACTATGCATAGAGACCACCGCATTCTAGGTATTTTTATATATACTCTGATGACCCTCTTTCTCCTATTTGAGATGGCGCTCCAGGTATCCCCAAGTGTGATGACGGTCTCGTTAATGCACGATTTTAATATCGGAGCTGCAACGCTTGGTGTGATGGCCTCCTTCTACTTCTATAGTTATACTTTAATGCAGATCCCTGTGGGTCTTTTATACGATCGCTATAGTGCCCGCGGGCTGATTACTTTTGCTGCGATCATATGCACGATTGGATCTTTTTTCTTTGCCTTTACCCATCATGTGGTTTGGGCAGGTCTAGGGCGATTCATGATGGGAATTGGGTCTGCCTTTGCTTTTGTGGGAGTGCTTATAGTTGCTGCTAGGTGGTTTCCTCGTAGATATTTTGCTTTTCTAGTGGGGATTGCTCAGTTTCTTGCTGCAATGGGGGCTCTTTGTGGAGAATTGCCAATCGCAGCATTGCTCAATCATGTCATTTGGAGGGTCGTCATGGTCCTTTTTGGAATGATTGGCCTTGTCATGACAGTCCTGTGTTTCATGATTGTTAGGGATAATCCCTATAATAATCGCCACATTCCTAAGAGGCATCACCTCAAACAAGAATTGAAAGAAATCGTGAGATCAGCGCAGACCTGGTGGATTGCACTATATGCTTTTTGTGGATGGGGACCTATTGCTGTATTTGCAGCGCTATGGGGAGTTCCCTACCTAGCTGTTCGTTTTCACGTCCCTACAACGCAAGCAGCGCTTGCAATGGCTCTTGTGTGGATTGGGGTGGGAGTGATGAGCCCCATTCTAGGATGGTTCTCTGATAAATTGGGGCGCAGATGCATTCTCCTCCGTTTAACCTCACTCATCGGTCTTCTTAGCGCTCTAGCTCTTTTCTATCTTCCTGGCATTTCGTTTGGGCTTTCCTTCGTTTTTCTTCTGGGAATTGGAATCGCCGCTTCTGGACAGATCTTGACCTTTGCTCTTGTCAAGGATAATAACCGACCCACGACGACTGGAACCGCAATTGGTATGAACAACATGGCTGTTGTTGCTGGCGGGGCAATTTTTCAACCCTTGGTGGGTCTCCTTCTCCATCTCTCTTGGGACCACAAAATGGGTGGCGATGGTGTCCCCCTTTACACGGTTGAGAATTATCATCTCGGCCTGATGATTGTTCCTCTCTGCTTTCTTGTCGGGCTGATTGTCAGCCTTTTTTTCATCAAGGAGACCTATTGCCAATCAAAATATGATGTGGATGTTCTAAAACAGTGATTTGTGCTACAATTTTGGGCATGAAAAAATTATTAATTTTTCTTCTTCCTTTTGCTCTTTGGGCCGATTATTTGTTTGTCCTACACGATGTGGGAGAGACGGTGGCGCTTATGCCTGTGATTGAAGAGCTTCAAGGGCGCGGCGAAACTGTTGAAGTCATCCGTCTTGATCCGACCGATCGGTATGCCTCGATTGAAGTGTCGTGCGCGGTGCCTGATGTGCTGGTTGTAGGAGATGCTTCTATAGGTCAGCTCCAATATGTTCGTGCATTCAAAGGGAAAGCTAAAACCGTTTGTTATTATGACAATGTTCTTGAAATTGATCGAATCCCTTATGCAGATCTTATTCGAGAATTTGAGAAAGAGGCCGATCTCTTTTTGGTGCCTAGTGCTTTGGCCGCAAAGTCAAGTCACGTTAAGGCGCATGTTGTAGGAAACCCCGACTTGGACCGTTTTGAAAACGAAGTAGGGGAATTTGAAGTCATTCCTGGTCGCGTTGTCTATTTTGGGGGATATGACAAAGATTATGAAGAGGCTTTCAAAGCTTTTCTAAAGCTCTATCCAGACGCAATTGTTTATCCCCATCCTAAGACAGATGGAATGTTAGAAAGATGCTATGGAGCACGCATTGGTGAGGGGTCGTCTCTGCAAGCGGTGGGAGAGGCAGAAACTGTGGTGATTCACCGCTCGTCAATCGGTGTCAAAGCGGCCCTTGTCGGAAAAACTGTTTATAGTATGGAATCAGATGGATCGTTCCGCAAGATTACGGCGACGCGTGCATCCTTGAATGTTCCTCGGGACTCTGCTTCTCTGATTTGTGATTTTCTTTTATGAAGAAGGCGAGGATAAAGGAGAGAAAGAGGGAAATGGGAAGAACCGAGAGGGCAACCGCGTAATCGTTGCGGGCATAGATATTGATCTTATTGATAGGCTCGCAGCTGCAAGACCATTTCAAAAGGAATCCAATGAGAGGTTGATATATAGGAGCTCCAAAGGCAATACAAAGCATATTGGTGAATCCCATGGCCACACCCTTTGTAGAGTGAGGCACGCAGGTATCTGCAAGGGCAAATGAAAGAGCGTAGGAGCTAGAGAAAAAGCCAAAGACAAACATTAGTCCAAACATTGCCTCTAGCGGAATATAGGGGGTGTAGATCATGGCGATACTTAAGAAAAATGCAATGAGTGAGCCCCAAATCATGATGGGACGACGACGAGTGCTATAAACAGAGATCCAGCCGAGAGTTAAGGTTCCGAAACAAGCTCCTAGAAAAACTGTTGAAGCGAGCATTGCAGAAGAGTCTATTGAGATAGCGTATCTCTTAGCAAAATAGGGAACTCCCCAAAGTGCGGCAAAGGCAGGAAAGACTCCAAAAACAAGCCCCCCGTAGATACCGTTAATCCAGAGTTTTTTGATTGCCAAAACCTTGAGGGTGCTCTTCCAAGTTTTTTTGCACACTTCTCGAAAGCTTACCCCATTGTGTAGAGGTTGATCATGTTTAGGGAAATCGTGGATAATAAAGAGGGAGATAAAGGTTAAGAGAAGACCAATAACGGCTACAACCGTCATTGTTTCACGCCAGCCAAAGGTGACCACAGCTTTTGCCAGGCCGCCTTCTCCGATCACCCCTCCAGAGAGAGCTAGGAATTCTGTAAGAGAAACGATAAGAGTAAACAAGGCAGGTTTAAACCATCTAGCACCGAGGCAAAAAGCGCAGACAATCGCGGGGGCTGTAAAAAACCCCATGAGTATTCGACTTGTTTGACCTTCCCAAAATGCATGTGAATAGGCAAACCACCCAATAACAATCGAGCAGAAGAGAAAGCCAACTTTTAAGATGCGACGGGGCCCCCATAGATCTACAAGCATTCCAGCAGGGATTTGCATGATGATGTAGGTATAAAAAAAACTGGAGGTTAAGACTCCAATTTTGATGACATCGATTTGGTAGGTTTTCATGAGCTGAGGAATCATAACACTTGGTGATCCTTGCAAAAGGAAGGTATAGAGGCCAAAAATGGCCGCTAGTCCCCAGACGAGCCAAGGCATTAGGCGAGACTTGTGTAAAACATCCATCAACTTCATTAGGTCATGATATGAAAGTTGATGGATTATACGCTATAAATTAGACGAGTTCAAAACCACTTGAACTGAGATCTCTTGCCCCAGATGAGACTCTTTTGAAGGGATTGGCAGAGGGCTCTCCTCTTTCATACACTCCATACTCTCGGATCCCTTCGCGAAGGGCAGCAGTGAAGACACTTGGGTCTCTATATAGAGAAATCATCCCGTCAAAACGGGGTCCTAAGCGGCTCTCCACATATGCTCCAATAGCAGGAGAAAGGTTGTCAGCTCCCCATTTCACAAATGCTTTGGATTTCTCAGAGAGATGGTCCATCACCGTTTTTTCCTGGGTTCTGACGTTGTAGCGAATCGCAATAAGGGTATTTTCTTCTTTGCGCATCACCTTTGCTAGGTTCCGAAGGTGTCCCTTAATGTTAGAAAGGTCTCCTTTGGCGATCTTGCTTGAAAGAGGGCGCAAATTAAGGTTTATAAGTCGCGAGACCATCCGTTCAAGCATATGCATTTGGAGGTCACTACGCTCGTCTCTTCCTTTGCGTGCCTTCATCTCTGTAAGCTGATTTTGCAATTGGTTTAAGAAAAGAGCATGTCTCTTTTTTAACCCTTCAATATTGCCGTTTTGTGCTAAGCGTTGCATTTCTTCGATGTAGGACGTTTCACTTTGCATGGTTTGCGTGAGCTGCACGTGAGGAAGCAATTGATTTTCAAGGAACGTTGTCAATCCAAGAATCGTATCTTGCGGAGTTCTCAATATGGAGTCAACTTGCTCTTTTACAACTTTTTCCACGGTATTGTGAAGGATGCGACCGAGCACGTCTTGAAGCTCTTGCTCTCTTGAAGCATAGAGCTCTTGGAGTGCAACATCAATATCGCGCTTAATAATTTGTGTCGAGACTTTCCCACGTTTTCTTGCAAAGTCTGCTTCAAGAAGTTTAATTGTTTCTGGTTGAACAGGATCAGCACCAAGTGCTCTTTGTTCTTCTTCAGTGTACAGTTCCCAAAGGCGACCGAGGTCATTAGGTTTCATCGATTGAGTTGCTTGGTCTAAAACCTGGAAGAATAGGTTATTGACTCCCTGCTCTGTACGGATCGACTCGTAAGAGAAGATGATAATATCACGCATAATGTCTTTTAGAGCAGCATCGGACATTCCGTTAAAGGAATCCACAAGCTCAGCAAGAAGATTATCTCGTTGACGTTGTTTGCCAGGAGTCAACTGCGTTCGTTCATCGATTAATCTAAAGAGGTTGGAGACAAGCTCCGATACAAGGCGTTTTTCATTGCTTCCTGCAAGAAGTTGTGTGCCACCACCACCTTCTTCGCTTTCTAGAAGTTTTTCGACTGCCTTCAACTGGTCAAGGAGGATTTTATCAAAGACATTCGTATACTTACTATCGCTATAAATCGAGTCGCGGACACTATCGAGCGTTGAGTTGATTAGATCTAAATGACTAATGAGCATTGAAGCGCCAATTCGAGTGCCCCAAGTATTTACTGCATATGCAATAAAAAGTGGTAGAGTTGCTACAGCGAGCACCCCACGTCCTGCGAGAGAGACAACCGTTCTTAAAAATCGACTTATAGGATTGCTACCTACTCCTGAATAAGCGGTAAGGGAAGCTTTCCATCCTTTGAAAAAGTCTCCGTAAGAGTTGTAGGCTAGGAAATGATCTAGAGCTTTATCGACAACTCCTTTAAAAAGCCTTTCAGTTGAGATTCCCTCACCGTTTTCAATAATTTCAAAAATCTTTTTTTGTTTGTCGGCGATTCCTAGTGCTCCAGTGGTATCCGATCTCCACTGATCTTCAGCGTAAAGAAGTGCAAGCATTGCATTGTTTGCAGCTCGAATGGGACCCATGTGATTATTCGTCAAAGGGTCGTTGATCGGATCAAGCATCATTGCTTGAAGATGCTCTGTGACGGAGTCTGTAAACTGTTTTGAGAAATACTCCACCAAGCTAACAGTAAACGAGCAAAGCTTTTTCCCCATCCATTTATCAAAGAAGCCAAGTTCACTTCTACTCTCAATTTTATTATTGAGCAGCGTTAAAAATAATGCTTTTCTTGCTTCAGGGCCTTCGACTCCTTCAAGTGCTGCATAGAAGGTTTTATACCGTCTTTGCACAGCATCTTCTTCTGCATCTGCTCCTGTGTAACCGCAGTATTTATCGACAACTTGGAAGGCTGAAAAGAATGTCAAACTTTCAACAAGAGCAGCTTTTTTATCCTCAATCATCTGTTCTGTGCGAACATCTGGAGCCCCCTCTGTAACTTCTTCGGTTTCTCGAGCAAAGTTTGAAGCAAGCTCTCCAACAACAGATTGAGGCTCTTCTCCACGGTGGCTTCTAACGGCCAAACGAGCAACAGGTCCTGATTCATAGAGAGTGTTGAGCTCCCTCAAGGCGCCCTCTAAATCTCCTGACTTTAGTTTTCTATTAGATTCTCTTAGAGTCGCTTCAACTTCTCTTGCTTGGTCGGGATGAAGGTCTCTTCGAACCAGTGCATAGGTTGCTTCACCGAAACCTGCAATTTGTTCAACCATTGACTCAATCATCCGACTTGCTTCAGGGATACTTCGGACCGAAGAAAGATACGAAAGGGAGCGATCAATCTTTTCAGAAATCTCTGAAAGAGTCGTTTCTTCTCCAATAGCTAGAGAATTTCCAAGTGCAGTGACTTTATCGAGGTCAAGGACATAGGCAACGGCTTGCCAAAGTACTTTTCGTTGCGTAGGGTTACCAAGACTGCCTTCAAGAACGGCCTTTCCAAAAAGCTGTTGCTCTTTCCCCTCACGGGTAACACCGTAATCTCTTGCGGCGAAGTCATAAATCGCTTGGCAAATGAATTGTCTGGTTTTAGGTTGTACTGAAGAATCATTCAGTCTTTCTACAATATAATTTGTGACTAAGAGATCAAGTGAGCTTAATAAGGGAGATTTTGGAGTCATATTTCGCTCAATATACGCCGGAAGTTCAGCAAAAAATGGGTTGGACTTTGCGAGAGCTTCAATATCTTCGTTTAATCGACTTTTAGCTAAATAGTCTGGAATATATTGGTCAGTCTTAAATTCTCCGATATCTGCTAAGAGCTTCATCAAAGGAGAAGCAGGCGTGTGGACAACTCTTTTTGGAGCATGAACACCCATAACATCATCGCGTATATCCTTAGCCTTGTTTACAGCAGCATTGCCAATTGCATCTGCCATTTTATTGGCACACCCCTTTTGGGCCTTGATTTCGTGGTTGATAAATTGAACGGCATTATTGAGGGGATTACCAATATCTGCGAGATTATACCCTTGAGTCGAGGTAGCTCCACGCTGCAGGCGTGTAAGTTCTGCATTAAGGTCATGAAGAGGCTTCAAATAATTCGTCCAACGTGCGGATCTTTGCCAAGGCCATGAGATATTATCTCTAGAGAAAAAGCGAGACCAGCCTTTGAAATTGTCATAATATCCGCTTTCATTTTCAAGAAGGGGAGTCAGCTTTTCCTGAACATGCCTTGCTGCGACAAGAATTTCTTGAACATCCTTACCTTTATAAGCGGTTTCAAGATGTTCTAGTGCCTTATTGAAATCCTTAATCTGTGGAGTTTCACTGCCGGTAAAATGCAATAGCTCTGTCACATAGGGGAGCGCACCGATAATCTTAAAACCAGCATAGAGTCCATTTGCGGTTCCAACAAGTGGAACACCAGCTCCTATAAGAGTTTCACCTAGTGGAATCATAACACTAACCTTCTTTGTTAAAAATAATGTAATAATTATAACACTTTTTTGCATTAATTGTAATATAAACAATTTATTATTATATTTTTATATAATAATAAAATTTTAAATATAATATTTAAAATTTTTACTATAAAAAGAAAAGTATGAGTAATGGCAAGAAATTTATTGAATTTACCGAGGAAGAGCTCCGCCTCCTTCAGAAGGGAGGCGATGTTGAACCCTGGCAGAAATGGGGGCCCTATGTCACTGAGAGAGCGTGGGGTACGGTCCGAGAGGACTACAGCAGAGATGGGAATGCCTGGGACCACTTCACCTACGAAATGGCTCCTTATCGGGCCTATCGGTGGGGAGAAGATGGAATTGCTGGAATCTGTGATAGGTATCAGACCCTTGTAATGACACAAGCATTCTGGAATGGGAAAGACTCTATTTTAAAAGAAAGATTATATGGTTTAGGGACTCATAAAGCCAATCATGGCGAAGATGTTAAAGAATATTACTACTATCTTGACTCCCTCCCAAGCCATGCCTACATGCGTTATCTCTATAAGTACCCCTGTGCTGAGTTCCCTTATGAGGAGCTTGCTAAGGAGAATCAAAACCGCCGTGTTGAGGACCGGGAATTTGAGCTTGTCGATACCGGAATTTTCAAGGACAATCGATATTTCGATATCACCATCGAATATGCTAAAGCCGGAAAAGATGATATCTGCGTGAAGATTGAGATACAGAATCGAAGTGCTCAGGAAGAGTCGATTCATGTGATTCCCCAATTGATCTTTCGGAATACTTGGGGATGGAGCGATGAAAAGCTTCCGGAGCCGATTCTTAAAAAGAGTGCTCACGAACCCATAAATGCCCACTGCATCGAGGCAGATGATTCGATGACACCTCCTCCAGAGCGTCTGAGTTTTGACTATCACTTAGGAAAACGTTATTTTTATGCGGATGAGAGAGCAGAGGTTCTCTTCACCGATAACGAAACCAATCGTGAACATTTATATAACGAAAAGAATGTCCGTCCCTATACCAAAGATGCCTTTCATCGCTACATCATCTTGGAGGAGAAAGAGAAAGTTAATCCCAAAGAAGAGGGGACAAAAGCGTGTTTTTATTTTCGAGACTTGAAAATCCCTGCAGGAGGATCTAAATCCCTTTATCTACGCCTTTCAAATATGGAACATACGCATCCTCTAACGGGGGTTGAAGAGATTATTCATAAGCGCAAGGCGCAAGCCGATGAATATTACGAAAGGATTCATCCCGAAGGGATCAGCGATGAAGAAAAGCTTATCCAGAGGCAAGCCCTTGCTGGAATGTTGTGGAGCAAACAAATTTACCTCTATGATGTGAATCTGTGGCTTCGTGGAGATGATCCTGAAAACCCTCCCCCAGACTCAAGAAAAAATATTCGGAACATTCACTGGAAACACCTCATTTCTAAACGGATTCTATCAATGCCCGACAAGTGGGAATATCCTTGGTTTGCTGCTTGGGACCTTGCCTTTCACTGCATTTCCTTTGCACTTGTTGATCTGGACTTTGCGAAGGAGCAACTCTGGTTTCTTCTATTCGACCAATTTCAGCATCCCAATGGGCAAGTTCCCGCTTACGAGTGGGAGTTTTCAGACCTTAATCCTCCGGTGCAAGGGTGGGCAGCCCTGCGTCTTTTTTATATGGAGGAGAAGAAGACAGGAAAGCGAGATATTAACTTTCTGAAGAAATGCTTTCATAAGCTTCTTCTGAACTTTGTATGGTGGGTCAATAAGGTCGATGCCAAAGGAAATAATGTTTTTGAGGGGGGATTCCTTGGAATGGATAACATCACCGTTATCGACAGAAGTCAAGCGATTCCTGGAGGGGGGAAGCTTGAGCAATCGGACGGAACAGGGTGGATGGGGTTCTTTTGCCTCAATCTCATGCGTATGGCGCTAGAGCTCTCGAAAAAGGATTCTGTTTATGAAGGAATGGCCATTAAATTTTACGAGCACTTTGTCTATATTTCCAATGCCTTAGTCAATGCAGAAAACCGCGAAGTTCAAAACTGGGATGAGAAAGATGGCTTTTTCTATGATGTTCTCAGTGGAAGTGAAACAAATGATCATGTGCGTATTAAGGTCCGTTCGATGGTGGGGCTGATCCCTCTTTATGCAGTGGATTGCATCACTTCCGAGGATCTTGAAAGCTTTAAGGAGTTTGCCAAAAGCTTTAAGTGGTTTTCTAAAAATAGAACAGACCTTTGTAAACACTGTGTGACCCCCATTGAAGAAAATGGAAAGACCAAATATGTCCTTACTCTTATGGAAATGGAAAAGGTAAAAAGGATACTTGAAAAAGCCTGGGATCCTAAAGAATTCCGTTCTGATTATGGCCTGCGGTCTCTTTCTAAATATCATGAGGAAAATCCTTACGAACTTTTAGGCAATCGGATTAAATATGAGCCTGCTGAGGCGGAGTCTGTCCTTATGGGAGGCAACTCAAACTGGCGAGGTCCTCTTTGGTTTCCTACGTCCTTTCTTTTTATCGAAGCTCTTAAAAACCTTCACACGCATACTGGTGACCTCATTAAAATCGATGGAAAAAACCCTCATGATATGGCGAGTTATTTTGCTCATGCCATGATCAGCCTCTTTAAGAAGGGTCCCTATGGCAAGCGCCCTATCTATGGTGATTATGATCTTTTCCAAACGGATCCTCACTTTCAAGACCTCATTCTTTTCTATGAGCACTTTCACGGCGACACCGGTCGCGGTTTGGGTGCTTCACACCAAACCGGTTGGACGGGCTTAGTCGCTAATCTCATCGATGAATGGTGCAGACGTTAATTTTTGAGCGCTTCAAAAAAAACTTGATTAATTTTAAAGAAATCATTAACAATCCGTGGTTTTTTAAGTATTACGCTAGGAGTATAGCAATGACAGATTCACTAGGTGCTGTAGGTGAAGAAAATAACTTGTATGAAACCTTCACCGACACAGCAGAAAAAAAACAGGATGGAATACCTGAGGTTGTTTCAAATCTGCATATCAATAACGGTCAAATGTTTTCCAAGCTTAGGGCTTCTCAAAGCATGGAAGTTTCTATGGCATTGCGGGAAGGAATCAGTGGTCGAATAATGCAGGCAAACAGAGCTGTTTTTGACACGCTTTCCCCAGATCAGAAAAAGCAGATTATTGCAGGGGTGACAGCTATAGCACAAAAAGATGCTGCTGTAGGTCTTTCTGGTTTGCATGATGCTTTGCAGGCTTGGCTTAAAAGCCACCCTTATCCGCCATCTCAGCCTTATCCTCCTTGGAAGGCTTACGCAACGGACCTCCAGGGGTATCTAGCAAGCGAACGCTCAACTTTTCAGGATGCCTGTGGAAAATCTGTTTCTGCTGATATCAATACTTTTATCAGCGCCCATAAGGATTTAGGCTCTCCTCAGGAAATTTGGGACTTTCTTAATAATGAGATGACACCTAACTTTTCAAAAATTTATGGAGATGTGTTTGATGCATATGCTGGTCAAATTCAAAATGAATTGCTCAATCCAATTTATTCTGGGAAACCAGGAGTTTTGCCTCCGCCTCCTGCCCCACCATCCCCACCTGATCTAAAGCCGGCAGATGAGTCAATGCTAAAGATCAATGGGGTTTCTTATGTTTTATTTCCAGATCCAAAAGCTTCTTCGGACCCGTTAAAATCAATGGCTTTTCCGGTGAGCCATACGTCTGACTCAGGAGGTGCAGCAGTACCAAGCGCTACTTCAACTGAGGCAATTTGGTATACACTTGAAAATGCTTATGATGCGGGAGATCAGCATCTCTTTCAACAAACACTTAATGGATACTTGTACCTAGTAGAGCAAAAAGCTGCAACAGTTGCAGGTGCTGATTGGGCTTCTACTCCTGGGTTAGCTGGTTGGATCATTGATTTGGGCCTTCCTCCAGGAGCAACTTTTACAGCAGGAAAGTTCCCTTATCCTCAAGGAAATCCCGGAGATCCAAGTCTGAGCACTGCAACAGATGCTGATGAGCAAATTATAAACTTAATGATTCAGGGACTTTCAAAATTTGGAGATTTAACTTTGCATGCTTTTGGTGCATTTCCCGGATCTGCTGTACCACAAGACATGAAAATGAGTGATTTGACGAAAGAAGCTGTTGAAACGTTTCTCTACAATAATATAGCGGGGCACCCTGCAAGTAGCAGTGACATAGCTCATCATGGATTTAAGTATCAAGGCGTGCTATACAATCCTGTTTTATCTAACGATAACTGGGGAGGTGGAGGTTGGAAAAATGACCCGGCTAAAAAAGATCAGGGAACTTTCTTAAATCCTTCGTATTTTGACCCATTGACCTTGGCAAATATTTACACTTATGTTGCTGGATCAAGTGATACAAAAATTAGTTCTCAGGCGGATGCTTTTAAAGCAGCGATGGTTAACAGTGTGAAGTATTTGCAAGTATTACAGGGTGAATATCAAGACAAAAGTGACCCCTCTATAGCAGGAATGCCTGATAATCCTGCGTGGAATGAGAACGATGGTCCTGATGGAAATGGCCCTCATCCTGTCGGATGGGACTCTATTCGGTTTTTAACGAATGTAGGTAAGTATGTTGATTATTGTGAGAACAAAGGGGGGAAAGACCCTTTTGGAATTCTTAATGATATCAAGGAAATGGGCACCAAAATGCTAGGGTATGTCATCAAGAATAGCACTGCCTCCTATACACCGGGTATGATTCTAGGGGACACTCCTAAAGGGGCAAATCTCAAAGGGGGAGCTCTCCTAGGGCCTCTTCTTGTTGCAATGAAAGTTTTAACCCCAAAGGATCCTAATATTTCAACAGTAAGTGCAAGTCTTGTGAAAGCTTCTGAAGTTGATATGGCTCAGATGGATCCCAAAAACGGTAATGCCTATACTTACTGGCAGAGCATCTATTATGGGACTGAGCTAGCTTTAGTCAACGAATTTGATGCTAAAAATATCTAGTCAGTCTAATGGAATGGCCTCTCTCTACAAGAGAGGCTTTTCTCAAAATATAGTTCTTGAATTATTCTTTGGTATGTAAGAAAAGGATGTATTGCTTTAACTCTAAATACCGCATAGGAATTTAAGAATAACATGAGACGCGTTGCAATCATTTCCTTTTGCTTTCTTTTCTTTTACATTACTGGATATTCCCAGAATGAGGAACCTGTTTGTTTGGCTCCCGCGCAACTAATGTTATCCCATCATTTTGGTCGAGGAGTAGGCCATAAGGGGTATACCAGTGCAGAACTCTTCTTTGTTCGAAGCAATGACTCAGATGTCATTCCTTATTTTGATGCGCGTTTCCATGTGATGGACACTGGACGCTTTGCGTCGAATATGGGAGCAGGGCTGAGATATTTAGCTATGGATGACATGTTGTCAGTCGGAGGAAATCTCTACTATGATTTTCGCGATTCTAATGAGCTTAATACTCACCAGATTGCCCCCGGAATTGAGATCCTTAGCCCCTATGTTGACTTTCGAATGAATGGGTATGTACCGGTTGGAGGCACGAAACATTCTGATCCATTAAAATTTGATGGTTTTTCTGGGAATCAAATCAACGTAAAGAGAACGAGTTACTATGCTTTCCCCTCGATCAATGCGGAGGTGGGGATTCCTACTCCCATGATTCCTTGGACTTATACGGACTTTTATGTTGGAGTGGGGCCTTACTATCTCTTTGGTGCGACGGTTTCAGGGAATGAATGCCAAAGTAGTTGGGGAGGGAAGCTGCGCGTTGTTGCAAATATTACCCAGTATGTGGGCCTTGAATTTGAATTGAACCAAGACAGCATTTTCAACACGACCTATCAAGGGGTGGTTTCAGTCAATATCCCTCTTTGGAAATCTTCTGCTTGCCGCACAGGAAAACAAGGGTATGGAAAACGAGCATTCAGAATGAGAACCCTTCGCCCTGCGATGCGCAATGAAATCATTCCGGTGAAGAAGAAGTCGCAAGTGAGACCGCTCAAGGATGACAATGGAAATATCATCCGAGCGATCTTTGTAAATAACCTTGTGGGCTGTCCAGGACTTGGAACATTTGAGTCTCCCTTTTGCTCTTTTGCATCCGTTCCTAGTGTTCCCGCTATCGTTTATGCATTTCAGGGAACAGGAACTCCTGCTCTAGGTTACAGCAATGGCTTTGTAATGAGCACGGGCCAGACTCTTCAAGGTTCAGGGCTTCCATTGACCGTAAATGGAATTGCAATCCCTTCATTTACGCCAGGCAACCCTGTGCTAACCAATGGTGTCGGTCCTACTATTACTCTTGCTTCCAACACTATTGTGCGTGGAATTACCGTTCAGGGATCTGGAGTGGGCCAAAGTGGTATCTTTGGGGACAATACTGGAAATGTCGCCATAGAGCACAGTGTGGTGAATGATGCTGCGCATCATGGAATTGAGATTACTAATCATGAAGGGATTGTAAATATAGCTTATAATGTCATTTCTTCGCCTGGGCAAAATGGTATCTCTCTTGACCAAGCCACTAATCCAGGTTCTGCTGTAGTTATTCATAATACTGTCATGCAGTCTCCAAGCTCTGGAATTCTTATTCGCTTAGATCACCCTCAAGCTCGGGCTCTTCTCGCTTACAATAACTTGAGTAAAACAGTTAATCCTGGCGGGGGATTTGATGTGGGAACAGAGGTTATAAGGGGAAAAGTTACAATCTCTCATAATACGATGAATTCGAACCCTCAATTCTCTATTCATGCTCTTGATGGGCACCATGTTATTTCTAACAATACGATTGTAAATAACTTTGCTGGTCCATCACAAGGAATTTCATACCAGACAGTGGTGGCCGGGGATCCTAAGCAGGTATACATCCTAAATAATCAAGTGACAATGAGCAACACTGCTTCCGGGATTCTAGTGCAGAATTCGGCTGGTGTGTTTTACATCTTTACGGAGATCCGAGGGAACGCTGTGAGTTCAGATCCTGCGGCAGGGATTTTAATCCAATCGCTTAACCCAGGAGTCATATGCTCTTCGATTACCAACAATGGGGCTCCCACATTTATTTTGGACGGAACTGCTTCACCTATTGGGGTTAAACAATCGCAAGAGCAGTACACTTCTTCAAATGAAGCAATGACAGGTTTCACAGAAAGTGGAACTGTGATCTTTGGATCGCCTTGCATTCCTCTTCCATAAAAAAAAGCCCACCTTCTTACGCAGGAGGCGGACTTAGAATATATCGAAACTATCTTGTTCTTAGCCAATATGAAGCATTTCTAATGCTAAATGAGGCTTGCAATCCATAAATTCTCTAAGGACTTTAGCTGTGTCCAGACAGTCAAATCTTTCAGCATACTCAAGTGCAGTTCTTGGAATACGTTCTATCGTTTTGAGAAAAGGGTTTGCACCTTGTTTTAGGAGTGCACGAACTCTTTTTACGTTATTTTCAAGAGCTGCTGTGTGTAGTTCAGTTGTATAAAGCTTACTGTTTTCAAATCCTAGACGAATGTGCTGCGTAGTAATTTCCATGTCCTTCCCTTGGTAAAATTTAATTACAAAGAAAGCATACTTCAGATTGATTAATTTGTGTAGACTGAAACTTTAGTTTAAATACTTTACTACATTAAACTTTTAATTGTGATTTAATTGAATCAGAACTGAGGAGGGACCCAAGGATACCAGACCCGAAGATAAGAGGGATTCCCCAAAGGACCCAGTGCCACGTATAAAGTCCTTCCTCACCAAAATAGAGGAAGGAAAAAAGTCCCCAGGAAAAACCGACGATGCTGCTGAGGATTGCGCCTGTTGTTGAGGCCCTCTTCCAGTAAAATCCCGCAAGCAGCGCAAAGGAGAGGGCTGCAACGGGGATATTTGCGAGGATGAGCTTATCAAGAATCTTATCGACAAGAGTGTTTCCAAGCACATAGGATATTGCGGCAAAGAGCAGCGTTAGAAGAAGCCCCTGTCTGTAGTTTTTGCTAGAGCGTCCAAAGTCTGTAATGACCATTGAGCTCATAGCACTCCATACACCAGCAAGGGTTGTTCCTGAAATCATAAAGAGCGTGGCATAGGCAACCCCTTTCAGCCCTGTAGGAAAATAGAGGTTGATAATCGCGGGAATTGCCATGTCTGGAGAAGAAATAATCGCGCCACTTGCCTTGAGATAGGCAGTGGAAAGTACGCCCACTCCATAAAAGATAAAGACGAAAATGGCAGCAAGAATCACTGCTGAAAAGGCGACGCGCTTCGATTTAGCAGAGAATATTTTTTGCCCGTACCAAGGGGCGAGAATATAGGTAAACATCGTTAGGATGATTAGCGAAATAATAAAGCGGTAGGGGAGAAGGTCTGGAAGGTTCTGGATTTCAGAAACCCCAGCATCCCGCTTTGTATAGAAAAGAAAAAGAGGAAATATGAGGCAGATGAGCAGAAAGGATGTCATGTCTGTGCGGATGATTGCGATCAGCCCTCCCCGTAGGGTCATGATAAGAATAATAAGAACGAGATAACCACTTAGAATCCATGCATTCCATGTGGGAAAGACAGGGGAGAAGATCAAAGTCACTGATTTCACATATGTGGCCGTGAACCCCATCATCGATCCAATCAAAAAAATGGATGCGAGTTGAGCAAAAGGCTTCCCATACCGCTCTTTTAATAGAGCTGTTACCGAGGAAGCATTGAGTTCCTTATATTTTTTCGCGACGCTCAAGCCATAAAATACGAGTCCAATCAGGAAGATAAGCGGAAGGAAAAGGGCACGGAGGCCTACAACATAGCCAAGCCCTGCAAAGGCAAGGAGGGTTGCTGTGTTGAGCTCTGTCATGATGAGCGTGCACGTCAACCCGAAAAGGCCACACTTTCTCTCAGCAAAAAGATAACTTTCTTCAGATTGAATCTTTCTGTTTTTGGCAATGCCAATAATGGCAAATAGGACAAGAATAGCAAGAAAGGCCCCAGCGTCAGGGCTCATTCGACAGTCACTGA
This sequence comes from Simkaniaceae bacterium, assembly GCA_018399055.1. Taxonomy (GTDB): domain Bacteria; phylum Chlamydiota; class Chlamydiia; order Chlamydiales; family Simkaniaceae; genus Neptunichlamydia. The sequence goes on from CP073762.1 coordinate 1,143,182, forward strand.
CTTTGCAAGGTTGCGGGGCTGATCGATATCAGTTCCTCGCAGCAGCGCGACATAGTAGGCAAAGAGTTGTCCGGCAATGGAGTAAAGAATCGAGGCTAAGGGGTCGATAGTTTTGGGAATCCACAAAACATCTTTGGTAATCGTGAGAGCTTCTTCTTTTCCTTTTGGAGCAAAGATCAAGATTTCTCCTCCACGGGCTTTGACCTCCATTAGGTTGCTCATCATCTTATCGAAGGTTTGCAGATTTCCACAAAGCCCCACGACTGCAAGTTTTGGATTAACGAGCGCAATCGGCCCATGTTTCATCTCTCCCGCCGGATAGCCGTTGGCATTGAGATAGCTGATTTCTTTGAGCTTTAAGGCAGCTTCAAGGCTTGTAGGGTACATGTAGCGTCGTCCCATAAAGAAAAAGTGCTCAAACTTAGAATACTTTTCGGCAAAGGCTTCGATTTGCGATCCTTGTGCGAGCACTTGAGTAATCTTTGTGGGAAGGTGTTTGAGTTCCTTAAGAAACTGTTGTCCCTCCTCTTTGCTCAGATGGCGAAGACGAGCCATATAAAGAGTAAAAAGAGCTAAGACAGTGAGTTGACTCGTAAAGGCCTTTGTTGAGCAGACGCTTACTTCAGGTCCTGCCCTTAGGAACAAGGTCGAGTCGGCTTCTCTCACCAGAGTCGAATGGTCAACATTGCAAATGGCAACAACCTTTGCCCCTTTTGCTTTCGCTTCACGTACAGCAGCAATGGTGTCTGCTGTTTCCCCTGATTGGCTGAGCGCAATGACAAGAGTATCTTCTGAGATGATTGGGTTGGTATAACGGAATTCCGAGGCAATTGCGGTCTCTGTTGGAATACGGGCTAGGTGCTCAAACATAGATGCGGCAATTGAACCTGCATGCCACGAGGTTCCACATGCCAAAATAAGGACTCTTTTAATTGATTGAAGGCGATGGGGTGAGAGGGTCAGTTCTTCGAATTCTGCAGTGCCAAACTCTTCTCTGCATCGATCTAGCATTGACTGCTGCACTGTTTGAGGTTGCTCGAAGATCTCTTTAAGCATGTAATGGTCATATCCATTTTTTGAAATGGTTTCTCCTTGGAACTCGACCCGCTTCATCTCTTTATGGATCTTTTTGCCTTTAGAGCTATAAAGGGTAAAATGGTTATGTTTGAGAACGGCAATTTCATCATCTTTTAAGTAGAGAATATCGAGCACTTTTCCATTGAAGGAATTTGCATCTGAGGAGAGGTAGGCCTCGCCGTTCGAGGGGTCGATTCCTACAACGAGAGGGCTTTCTCTTGAAGCACCAATCATTTCATCGGGATGATTTTTGTGGATAACGGCAATCGCAAAAGAACCATGAAGTTCTTTCATCGCTTTTTGAACGGCCTGTCGCAGAGTTCCCTGATAGTGGTGAGAAATAAGTGCTGCAATCACCTCAGTGTCTGTGTCGGAGAGGAAGGCCACCCCTTTTGCAATGAGTCTATCACGGATAGCATTGTGATTTTCAATGATTCCATTATGGACAAGAGCGAGGGTTTCATATTGGTCTAGGTGAGGGTGGGCATTTTCTTCATTAGGAACGCCATGGGTTGCCCATCTGGTATGAGCAATCGTTGTATTCAGTTTGATCTTTTCACTTGAAACAGCTTGTTGAAGTGCATTGATTTTTCCGGCTCGTTTGCAAGAGCGAATTTTTCCGTCAATGATACCTGCAATTCCTGAAGAATCATATCCTCGATACTCCAGCAGCCTAAGGCCATCGATGCAAACATCGATAGGACTCTTTTCACTTGTTGAAGACTGGATGTACCCAAAAATTCCACACATAGCATTACTTTAGCGTAAGAGTCCCTTCGAGAGCAAGGAAAAGAGGAAATTCTTTGCGCGCTCTATTTTCCATTTTTGCCTTTCCTCCGCTTGATGTTTTAGTTGAGTGCCACTCTTCTAGCCGTGTGAGGGAAAAACCAGCTTTCACCATCCACTCCACATAGGTGGATAAGGGGTTGTGGTAGGAGAAGGTTTTTTCTGATTTCTCCTTCTTGCTAGGATGCATTTGAATAGGAATCTCCAGTGGAGAGAGATAACGATCAATCCGTCGGTATTGGAGTTTTTTATTCTCATCGACTCCCCAGCTCGATTGCCTTGGGATCCGATAGCAAGGATGGTTGAGAATCACGATGAGTTTGCCTCCCCGCTTTAGATGACGTGCTCCATTTTTAACCGCCTCTTCTCCCTTTTCCATATTTTGAAGCGAGAGAATCATAAACGCGTGGCTAAAATCTTTCTTAGTTATTTTTAGAGGTCTTGTAGCGTCTCCAACCTGAAACTTATGGCCTGAATATCCCTTGGCTTTTTGAACAAGGGGTTTTGCCAAATCAAGCCCCAGATAAGAAACTTTTTCTGGGAGCTGCCGAGCTAAAATGCCCTGACCACATCCAAAGTCTAACACCGAGTCTCCATCGTTGAATGAGAGCCATTTTTTTAGTGCAGGAAAGATGACTTCTTGGTGGTAGGTATGCCCCTCTTTTGAGACAATGTCATCATACCACTTTCCAACCTGTTTCCATGATGTATCGTGCTTCATAATCACCGAGTTTACGTTATTGACTTTTATCACGAAAGAAGTAATCTATGAGGATGTCAGAAAAAGATTTGAATAAGCCACTTCGAGATTTTATTGTTCCCGTCCGGACTACGATTCATGTGGAACATACGGTGGAAGAAGCCCTCCGCTACCTTCGCGATAAACACATTACGGACGAGATTATTTATATTTATGTTGTTGATGAGGAGAGGAAACTCATCGGCGTTGTTCCAACCCGTCGCCTTCTACTGACTAAGCCTCAAACTCCCATTAGGGATTTAATGGGAACGCATCTCATTAGTTTAAGAGGGGACCAAACCCTTCAGGAAGCAATGGAGTTTTTGGAAACCCATCACCTTCTGGCTCTTCCCGTTGTTGATGATAAGAATCATCTTCTTGGAGTCATTGATGTCGGGCTTTACTTAGAGGAAAAAATTGATGTGGCATCTTCTCGACGTCGTTCCGATATCTTTCAAATGATTGGTATGTATGTCGAAGAGGGAAAAAAGCCCAGCCCTTGGCAAGGGTATCGCTCGCGTATGCCATGGATTTTTTGTAATATGTTTGGAGGCTTTGCTTGCGCTATTATCTCGCGAGTCTTTGAGGTTGTCCTTTCTCAAGTTCTTCTTCTTGCAATGTTTATTCCCTTAGTCCTAACCCTTTCTGAGTCGATTTCCATGCAGTCTATGGCTCAAAGTATGCAGCTCCTTAAGAAACATAATCGCCCTTGGAGTTATACAATTGGATGCCTCCTGCGCGAATGGCAAGTCGTTGCCCTCATTGCGATTACCTCAGGAATCATTGTCGGCTCTGTCTCGCTCCTTTGGGGCGATGGAATCGCTCCAGGAGTCGTCATTATGTTTGCGATCATGTGTGGAGTTTACATTACGTCGTCAATTGGCTCGGCTGTCCCACTCATTCTTCATGCCCGAAAATGGGACCCCCGCGTTGCTGCAGGGCCTGTTGTTCTCATGTTCGCCGATGTGATCACCACACTCATCTATCTTTCCTTAGGAACTTGGTGGCTTCTATAGTCCTTTAGTTATCACTGAGAGTTAGAAATCCCGTATCAAATAAGACTTGGTTGAGGTATTTGTCTAGAAAAGCTTTCTGGCCAGCAGTGTACTTTTCGGCATCTCCCACTTGTTCATGTTTTTGGTTTATCTCTATCCACTCTTCATAATCTAGGCGAGTATCTGCGTCGTTTTCGATGGTCTCTAGTGGCATAGTCCTCCAACCTTGATTGTATTTTTGTTTGATTTCAGGATCTGAATATCGAAGTAAACATGAGCATGTTAACGAGATCGAATGCAAAGCCAGATGGGAAAAGATCGGTGAAGATATCCTTAAATTAAAGTTGACAGAGCACTAGTCTTCACCCTGGAAAGTAATCGGTTCATTCCAGCTGGGCTTTTTAAACAGCAGAATGATGAAAGGAGCTACGCAAAATAAGATCATCCCAAAAACCAAAAATAGCACGTAAAATAGGGGGCTTCCTGTTTCCAGTTGATCTGGAGGAAAGAAGCCAATAAAGATCGCTAAGGCTGAACTGACAAAACCGACACCAGCTGTTAGCCACATTCCGAATTTCCCTCCGGGGATTTTATAGGCCCGGTGAACATCAGGCTTTTTATAGCGAAGGCGTATTGCCGCTGCAAACATGATGCTATACATCAAAAGGTATAGCTGAGATGTGAGTGCCAGCAAGATCCAAAATGAGCTGTTTACATTGGGCATAAGTAAGAAAACTATCCCTAAGATTGAAACAATAATTCCTTGAAAAACAAGCATTCCAATGGGCATATTGTGTTTGTTGATCTTATGCAGGATAGGGGGAAAGTCTCCATCTTGTGCTGCGGCAAGAAGTCCTTTACTCGGTCCAGCGGTCCATGTGCTCATTGCGCCAAGCGCTCCAAAGGCTACCATAAATGCTATGATGGGTACAGCCCACCCTAGATTATAAGCTCTGAGAAAAAAGGCAATTGCTTCCATTCCTCCGGAAACCAGGCTAATCTTCTTCTCTGGAATCACAATGGCTATTGCCAAAGTTCCTAAAATGGATAGGACAATGATAATCGATGCTGAGAGCAAGATTGCTCGTGGAAAGTTTTTTTGAGGATTTTTTACGTCCTTGGCATGAACCGCAGACATCTCCATTCCAGCGAATCCGAGTAGGACTCCCGCTAAAAGAGTGAGTTGCTGAGGACTCGATAGGTCTGGGAAAAAGGTATTCCAATTAAAAGCTATATGGGAGGGTTTTCCTGCACCGAGCCAGGCTATTCCGAGTCCAATGATGACCACTCCAGGAATAATCGTTCCTAAAATCACACCTAGTGTACTGATCCACCCCGACATTTTCATTCCGAGTAAATTGAGGAGCGTTGCTCCCCAGAAAGCGCCAAAAATAACGCAGAACATATAAAGGGTATTGTCTGCTAGAGAAGGATCAAAACTAAATGCAATTGTTCCTGCAATAAAGGATAAAATTGTGGGGTACCAGACGACGTTTTCAATCCACAGGAGCCAACCAGCTAAGAATCCCCATCGGTGACCAAAAGCTTCTCGTACCCAAACATAGACGCCTCCACGCTCCGGCCAGCCCGTTGCGAGCTCCGCAGAAACAAGAGAGACGGGGATAAAAAAAAGGAGGATGGAAACAATGAAGTAAAACAGAGAGGAAAAGCCATAGACAGCTGTAAGCGGCCAGTTTTTGATGCTACAAATGGCTGCAACATTGATCATAGCGAGAAAGAAAATGTTGAGTGTTCTTCTAGAGCTTTTAGTCATAACAATTTTTCTTTATAGATATTCAAAGGTCCCTTATAACACATTCCATATGATCTTGAAAATGAAAACTGTTATTTTTGCGTTACTTTTTCCCCTTATGACGTTACTTGGGGACATTCAAAAATCCATTGAAGAACGGGTAGAAGTCTATCACAGCGAGCATGCAATTACAGGAATGGCTATTGCAGCAATTGGCCGGGATAACCATCAAAAATTTCAGCAAATCGTTACGAAAGGAAAACTTTCTCTAAAATCTCCTATTCCTGTGAATGCCTTTACCGAGTTTCGCATAGGTCCCTTAACCCAAATCGTCACTGCTGGGACCCTTGCTTACCTTGTCCAAGAAGGTCAGGTGAGTCTCAATGATCCCATTTCTAAATTCCTTCCGAAGTCGATGACACTTCCTAACTACAAAGGCAAAGAAATAACCCTTGGTGATCTCGCGACTCATACTTCAGGCCTCCCTGATATGCCCTACTCCCTTACTAGTCGCTCCAATTTCAGCATTAGTCAAATGTACCGTTTTCTTTCTAAGTACGAGCTTCCTAGGGAACCTGGTTCCAAGTACGAGTACTCCAATTTTGGTTATGCCTTTTTATCAAATATCCTCTCTCGGATTGCCAAACGTTCCTACCCCGAACTTGCTGCACAGCTCATCATGCATCCATTAGGGACCGACGATACCGTCTTTACCCTTTCTTCTGAGCAAAAAAAGAGACTTGCTACGGGCTACGAAAATGGTAGAGGAATCTCTCCTCTTCAAAGTGAAAAAATTTACTCGGTATTTATTGGTTCAGGGGGGCTTTATTCCACTCCGAAGGATATGCTGACCTTTCTTTCCTTTAATTTGGGAAAAGAGAAAACGAGTCTCAACGCGATTCTTCCCCTCATGCAAACCCCCTACCATTCATTCAAAGGTTTTGACATGGGCCTTGGTTGGAAAATCAGCGCTTTCCCAAATGCCCAAGCAAATTTCTATCATTTAAGTGGAACGCTCTTTGGCTTCGGAATGTTTATGGGCTTTGTTCCCGATCATGATATCGGGGTGGTTGTCTTAACAAATCAAGGAGATCATGATCCTACCCAACTTGGGGAAGAAATCCTTAAAATTATGAGTGATTTATGAACGCATCCTTAAAAGTTTTTATTACGCGAAAAATTCCTGATGTTGCTGAAAGGCTTCTCAAGGAGCATTTTGAGGTCTCTTGTCACGATGAAAATAATGTTCTTTCAAAGGAAAAACTGATCGAGGTTGTGAAAACCTACGACGGGATTCTCTCTACAATGCCCGATCGTTTAGACAAGGAAGTTCTGTCTCATGCAGGGCCGCTTAAAGTCATTGCAAATTATGCTGCCGGCCTCGACAATATTGATACCACGTTTGCTAAGGAAAAGGGGATTAAAGTCTTTAACCTCTCTGATGAGGGAACCAATAGCACCGCTGATATGACATGGGCCCTTTTGATGGCCTTTATTCGACGTATCCCCGAAGGGGACCGTTTTGTTCGAGAGGGGCATTGGAGTTCTTGGGATCCTTGGATTTGTGTAGGGGAAGAGCTTGCAGGGAAGACCTATGGTGTTATTGGATATGGGCGGATCGGACAGGCCGTTGCTAGGCGCGCACTTGGCTTTGACCTCAACGTGGTTGTTTACCATCGATCGCCCAAAGAATTACAAGATCCTAGTATGAAACAATTGCCTTGGGAGGAGTTCTTAGCTTCTGTGGACTATTTTTCCATTCACACGCCTTTGACATCCGACACCAAATACTTGATCAATTCCCAGTCAATTGCTCTTATGAAAAAACGTCCTCTACTTATCAATATGGCGCGAGGCCCTGTTGTCAAAACAAGTGATCTCATTTCTGCATTAGAAAAAGGGCAGCTCCTCGGAGCTGCCCTTGATGTGACCGATCCCGAACCTCTGCCCGGAAATCATCCTCTTATAAAGGCTCCAAACTGTCTCCTTGCTCCTCATATTGGCACGGCAACTATTGATTGCCGCACCAACTCAGCGCGCGTTGCAGCCGAAAACCTTATAAAAGGCCTAGGGGTATAGTCCCTTTTGGTAGATCAATCGCTTTTTCCCAAGAACATTAATGAGGTTTTGGGCCTCAACAATGGTGCGTGATGCTTCAACAAGTCCTGTAGACGCATCAAGCCATGCTGCAAAGGCAACTCCTCTGTTGCTCATAGAAACGCTTTCCACTTTCGAGTTCAGGTCAACAAGCACAGGTGGTGTTTCGAAGTCTCCTTGAAAACCAACTTTAGCATTTAGGTCAGCCGAACCATCATCCCAAGCCAAGACGGACCCACCATTGGGACTAGAGTTAAGGGAGGGAACTGTGTTTATCGAACCAATCTGTTGAATAATCCAGACCCAAGAGGGGGCGAAAACACTTGTGGAAGCTGTGGAAATATTCGCGGGAGCAGCTTGAATCCAAGCAAGTGTCGCGAATCCAAAGTTATCGATTGCTGCCTCAACCCACTTTGAGGGATTAGGATCCACCAAAACGGGGGTTGTCCAGGAAGAACTTGCGTTAGTACTAACTGCTGCTGCAACTTGATCATTGAAAGTGCTGACCCCGACAACAGCATTTCCATTTCTATTCATATCGAAGTCAAAGCGTTCTGGTGGAGTTCCAAAAACACCTCCACTAAACCCAAGATCAGGAAGAGGGGTTCCAGGAGCTGGGTTCCATGTGCTTGTTGCAGTGAGTGTTGCGATATTAAAAGATGCGTAGTTGACTTGGACTGTTCCCGTATTTGTCGTCTTTAATAGACAGACAGAGGTTCCGTTCGATTGAATTCTAGGAATAGGAGCGGTACCAGCAGTTACTGTATTGTTACTAGGGTCATTAATTGCGACAACTCCGAAGCTACTCCAACCTGTTCCATTTCCTTGACGGCTCAAGGTATGTACTACGGGATCTGTTCCACTCTGGTCAAGCCATGCAATCATACCATAGAAATTGTCTCGGATACAGTGAATGGCGAGTTCGGTTAATGTATTGACGGTCGCGGCAGTATACCGAGTGACTGCTCCAACCCACACTCCCCCGGCTGGTCGAAAATCGGTTCTCACTAAGTCTGATGTTCCATCATCTTGGATGAATGCGACAGTAATATTTCCACTACCATCCATACAGATTTGGATGTCTTTTCCTTTTCCATGCGAGTGTGGTGGTTCCCAGCCCCCGCCAAATGGACGGTAGGAGCTGTAGACTTCTCCTGATTGGGTCCAGGCTAGAGCTGCATTAGCGTTATCATCGGACGCGATTGTTACAGCATAGGTCGTATCTGCTCCTGCGGTTGAGACAGTCATTGGAGGTTCCCAAGTACTAGCACTTAGATAAGAGAGTGCTAGTAAGAAAAGCAAGATTAGGGTTTTGTGGATGTTTTGCATGATATTCTCCTCACGTGTTTATCTTCTGCGAACATCTTAATTAAAAATTTATTTTTTACAAAATGATTTGCAAAAAAAAACTCGTCAATTATGAAGGACATAAGGGAAAGATAGACCTAAAAAGGCTTTGTTATGAAGAAACAACTGACACAACTCCTTTTCACCTCGGCACTTAGTTTGCCACTTTTTGCTCATACAATGAGTGATCGGGTTGAAAAGTTAGAAGAAGAAATGAAATCGGTTTATGCCGAAAATACAATGGGAACGGGAGGTGCTCAGTTTGGAGAAGCGAGCCCTGCGTTTCAAGGTTCTCGATGGTTTTTAACCGCAGATGTTTTGTATTGGCATGCAAAAGCGGGTGGAACTGAGTACGCTATCGCTTTTAACTCTGCGTCATTTCCTCAAAAGGGAAATTTCAAAGACTGCGATTTTGATTGGGATTTGGGCCTGCGATTTGGAATTGGCCGCTTTTTGGGAGATCGTAATTGGGATCTCAACCTGACTTACACCTATTTCTATACCTCAGATACTGAATCAACACATGAACCTATGGAGAGCGCAGTCCCTCCACTCGGTCAGATTCAAGGGGTGTCTCATGCAAAATTTAATGGTGTGATTGATCACAATGCGCTTGATTTAACTCTTGGAAAAAACTATTTCATGAGTCGCAAGGTTTCAGTTCACCCCTTCATTGGTGTCAAAGCAGCTTGGTTGGATCAAAAGTATAAGTTCCAAGGGAACGACGATATCAATGCTCTTCAATCAGCCTTCTTGGTTGCTGGAAATGTTCATAATAAGGTTGTTTCCAAGTGTGATTTCAAAGGTTTAGGTCCTAAGTTTGGGACTAATATGGATTGGTTTTTAGGAGACGGCTTCCGTCTTTTTGCGGACTTGTCTGGAGCTCTTTTTTATTCATACTGCGATGTGAACTTTCGCCAAAAAGTTTTTGTAACTCCAGCTGGTGGGCAACAGATTCAAGCACATGTTCGATTAAGCGGAGATAAACACCAGTTTACGCCTCAAGTGGCCTTCCAAGGAGGACTTTCTTGGGGAACTGATCTTCATATGCGTAACAAAAATCAGTATATCGAACTCGGAATGGGTTATGAAGTGCAGTATTTTTGGAGAGCGAATCAGACCTTAGATATTTCTGACTCTATGCCTCCACTGACTACGACGGGACCTATTCGAATTGAATATGGAAGATCCTCTGAGGACATCATGTTCTATGGTATTACGTTTAGTGGGGCTGTTGAGAACCAAAAAAATTTAGAGCCCTTCAGAATATAAAAGTTTCGAGTTTGGGAGAATATATATTTTTGGATCTTTTTTGATAGATTTTGTGGTTCATAAGTGTTGAGAACTGGAAAATTCAGTCCATTTGGACACACCCCTCCCTATAAGAGGCATAAATTTGGGGGATCTAGAACCGTTAGCCTCTTCAGGTTATAGCAAATAGCCTGCATAAAAGCTGCAAACTGATTTTTTGCAATTCCTCGGTAACGGACTCGTTTTTCTCTTTGCGAAAAAACCCGTTCATAGGGAGCCCGCACAGAGCTGTACCATCGGTCTTGATCTTTATTTTTTCTCTTCATGGTATTTTTTTTGATCGCACATAGATGTACACCCTTTGCCTTGGCGATTTTAGGAGCGGGATTTATACAATACCCTTTATCCATATAGCCAGATCCTTGGGTAGGACACACATGCTTGAAACCTGAAGCATCTGTAATATTAGCTGGGGTAATCGCAACCTTATTGATCAGGCCTGTCTGCATATCTACACTGGCATGCTTCTTATAACCATACCAGTATTTATTCTTTCCCTTACAACCAATCTTCGCTTGAGCATCTGCAGAAAACTGAGAGATGTTTTCGTTGTTTAGCTTCTCGTATTTTTCTGCAATTGCCTTGTCTCTTTCCTCCCACAAATTTGCTTTAGCGATTAGATGAGTTGCGTCGACAAAGGTAAAAACCTCACTCATCAGTCCTTGTCTTTTTAACTGATCTCTTAAATCGGCAAAGACCTTGGACAAGGTATTGGTTCCTATCTTTTTTCTAAGCTGGCAAAAAACTGTGTGGTCTGGGGTGTTGTCCCTGAGATTAAACCCACAAAACCATCGAGCTGCATTGTTTTCTTGGATAAAGCGTTCCAGTTCTCTATCGCTGCAGTTCTCCATGAACTGCAGCAATAAACACTTGAATAATCGAAGTAACCCATACCCCTTGTGAGGGTTATTCTTTTCCAGTTTTTTCAGCCTTTTCTCTACAAGGCTGAACGACCAAATTTTGGCAAATTTTCGGTAATTATGACTTTCTGGAACTAAATCTTCTAAGCAAATCATCTCAACTTGTTGCATGGGGACCCTCATTTAAAAAAAAGAATGAGTTTAAATCATTTTAGAAAATTAGACCAGTTCTCAACAGTCCCTTAGTGCACGGTTCGACTTCTAGATAGCGTTGTCAAATACTCTGTATTGTTTTTGATCTTTCTATGGAAAGCTTCTATGTTCCCCTGCTTCAGGAGCTCACTTGGGGCTCTTTCCATCGGGCGCCTTGAAGTTTCCTCATAGAGAGACCCCTTCCAGACGACACTATCTGACAATGGGGATTTCATCCCAACATGTTGTACAGCTAAGAGAGCGTCTCGATGAGGCGCTCTTTCATTTTCTGTTGAGGTCAAGTTTTTATTTAACTTCAACCCTTTCAATTTCCAGTGGTTAAATAGGATTGATTTTGAATTATTTAAAAAATTAAAATAACCTTATTAAACATTGATATAAGTTCCTTTATTAAAAAACTTTGACACTTTTCCTATAGAGAAGGTATCATTAACGCATGACAATCGTGTGGACTTTCCTCTTTCTTATAGCTCTTCCCTCCCTCTGCGTGCGGTTTTCGATTTTGCACAGAAATCAGCCTGCCCGAATGTCTCTTCTCATCTCCTATTTTACAGGGGTTTGTCAAGATCTCTTTATTGCTTTTCAACAGCTCTTTTTATTGGTTTTATTGCAGTCGATCCTCCCCATAAACCCGGCATATTTATTTTGGATTTTTGTGGTTTGCTCATCTTTGCTTCAAATGCATCTTATTTTTGATGCGTTCTTGCATCGAAAAACGGCAATTCGAATGGAGATATCCTTCTTTTCTCTTTTTAATGATGCATGGTGTTTTTGGGATTCTGCAAAGGAAAAGAAGGTGTGGCGTTTTCTCCCGGGAGCTTTAGTTTTTCTTTTGTTGCCAGTTTATACCTATTGGCATTGTTGGAGAGATTTGCAAAGTCTTACATTTGAGGCGGAGTGGCTTAGACTTGGGGGTGTTTTGACACTTTTTGCAATCCTAGGACACGCTTTTCTCCCAAAAAAAATGGCTTATGCAACCGACCATATTGTTTTTCAGCATGAGGTGTGGTTTGTCAGAAAGCTGTTCAGGTTTATCAAGCGGAAAAATGATCAGACCGATTTGAGTTATTTGGCAAGGGCGCGCTTTCATAATGAGAACGAAAAGATGCATGCCCCTTCTTCTGAGTACCCATTGTTTAAGTATACGCAAGGGTTTGGTGGAAAGAAGGCCTTCGATATACAAGTAGGTGAAGATGAACGTCCTCATGTGATCTTTCTCTTTTTAGAGTCATTTCGTTCCCAAAATGTTGGCGCACTCGGTGCTGAAAGAGGCGTTACCCCTCATTTTGACCGTCTTTCAAAGGAAGGGGTTCTATTCACGGACTTTTATGCCAACTCTGTAAGAACCTCTCGTTCGGTTGTTTCTTCACTATTTGGAATTCCATCCGATGTTGATGGGTCTGAGGCGGCAGCACAAGCAAAAGCTCCCTTTATTGGGATTCCTCAGCTCATGCAAGAGGCAGGGTATCAAACAAGCTATCTTCATAACGGTCCCATAGAATTTGAAAAGCAGGACGCCTTCTTTGATTTGCATGGATACGATGCAATTCATGGGAGAGATACAATGATGAAGTCTTTTCCAAAAGCGCACAACTCAAGTTGGGGACTTCCTGATGAGTGTCTGATGCACTATGCAGCAGATTTTTTGGATGATCGGCAAGATTCGCCTCAATTCCTAACGCTCTTTTCGATTACGAATCATCACCCTTGGAATCTTCCAACCCATTATCAACCCCCATCCTTCCCGCCTGAGATCTCTCGAATTTACAGAAAATATCTCAACACGTTTCACTATACCGATGCTTGCTTAGGGCTGCTCGTTGAACTGCTTGAGGAAAAAGGTCTGTTGGAAAATACGCTTCTTTTTGTCCTGGGAGATCACGGATATCCGATGGGAGAGCATAACAATTTTGTAGAACAGAGATACCTTTATGAGGAGAATATTCGTGTTCCATTAATGGTTTATGGAAAAGGAAGGATTCTTGAGCCAAAAAGGATTAAAGCTCCATGCAGTCAGCTTGACTTGGTGCCCACTGTGATGGACATCTTAGGGCTCCATGGATTTAATTTATCGATTGGAAACTCTCTCATGAGGGAATGTGGAGAGCGCCCGATTTTCTTTCACAACCCCTACGTATTTAAAAACTTTGGATGTCGCGTAGGGAAGTATAAGTTTATCTACACAAGAATTTCTCAGGAACTTGAGCTCTATAATTTGGAAAAGGATCCTGGTGAAAAAGAGAATATTGCTTCGGAAAATTCTGAGCTAGCGCATCAGCTTTTGCAAAGTGTAAAAGACTATGAGCGTTTATTCCATCGTCTATACGCTGAAAAGCGTATTGTTCCTGATGAAAATGCTGTGCTTTCTACTAACACTCCCGAATACAACCTTTCAGCTCCTGTTTGAAGTGTTCTTCTTCGACCTATACCCAGGGTTGTACTTTTACTGAAGCTTCGCTACACTAAAGTTTTAAGTTACTGGAGTCAGAGTCTTGGTGAAACCAAAAAGAGAGCAGTGGAAGTCCCGCTTGGGATTTATCTGGGCAGCAGTTGGATCAGCAATTGGGCTAGGGAGTATCTGGCGTTTCCCTTACGTTGTTGGTGAAAATGGGGGAGCGACTTTTGTTCTTCTCTATTTGATATGTCTATTACTCGTTGGGTTCCCCGTCCTCATTTCAGAAATATTGATTGGAAGGAAAGCTCAGCTCAACCCCTCAGGGTCCTTTAAGCAGATCGGAAAGCATAAAGGATGGCAAGGGGCTGGCAAGATGACGATTCTTACGGGATTTTTGGTTAGCTCTTTTTATGCAGTGATTGCTGGATGGACACTGGGGTACTTTATCCAAGCGATTTTTGGTCAGCTCACCCACTTTGCATCTGCAAGTGAGGCAACTCATCACTTCCAGCATTTTAGTATTTCTCCCCTTTGGGGAATTGGCTCTTTAGTGGGTTTTTTGATCCTTTCCTTTCTCATTCTGTATACGGGAGTGCAGCAGGGGATTGAAGCGGGGAACAAGGTAATGATGCCCCTTCTTCTCTTTGTATTGGTTTTCCTAGCAATTAAAGGGTTGATGACTCCAGGAGGAGCGGAGGGGGTTGCATTTGTTTTTAAGCCAAATTGGGCTGAAATCACGCCTACCGCTATTTTGCTTGCACTGGGCCAAGCGTTTTTTTCCCTTAGTTTAGGTCAGGGAACCATGGTGACCTATGGAAGTTACTTAGGGAAAAAGGAGAATGTTCCGGGGACATGTCTTCCTATCACGCTATTTGGAATTTGCATTAGCCTCCTTGCGGGAATCGCAATTTTTACCATCGTTTTTTCGGCGGGGCTATCGCCATCATCGGGTGAGAGCCTGATGTTCCAAACATTGCCAATCATTTTTTCTCAGATCTCTGGGGGCTATTTTATGTGTCTCCTCTTTTTCTTATTACTAGTTTTGGCAGCTCTAACCTCGCAGATTTCAGCGATGGAGCCTTTAATAGCCTACTTTATCGATACAAAAAAATGGAAGCGGCACAGGGCTGTTTTAACGACAACGATTGCGGTATTTATTGTAGCTCTTCCTTGCGTATTATCCTTTGGCCCTTGGAAAGAGTTCACTCTGTTTGGGAAGAACTTTTTCAACCTTCTTCTCTTTCTATGCCTAAACATCTTGATTCCTCTTGGGGGGCTTGCTGCAGTGATCTTAGTGGGATGGAGATGGAGCTTTAGAAGTGCCTATCCCCATTTAAAAGAAGGAGCAGAAGGCCTTTTTAAAAGCTATCCTTCACTCAGGTGGTACTTTGGGATCAGCATCAAGTACATCGCCCCATTAATTATCGTTATTGTGATGTTGGATGCTCTTGGAGTCTTTTAACCGCTGGAGGTTCCATGATATTTGCTCAAGCTATTCCTCCTTTATTTGCCCGCTTAATAGTTCGTCGAAACTTCTCGTTTTTGGGAATTTTGCAAGATCTTTTTGTTGGGTTCCAACTAGCTTTTTTAGGCCCTCTTGCACCTTTAATTCAGCTCCTGATTCTATATGATGCCCTCCTATACAAGGAACTGGGGTACCGTCTTGATTGGAAAGCTGTTTCTTTTTTAAAAGATGCAAAAGATTTTCGAGATTCAGCAAAAGCTATGGGTATTTGGAAGGTTTTCCCCCTTTTTCTTATTGTTGCAGTTGTTCCGGTTTTTTTTAATGCTCCGTCCCATTGGGTTCTTGCAGGGATTCCTTTATGGCTTTCCCCTAAAGATTCACTGGTTTTGCTTTGGGAAAAAGACCTTTTCTTTTGCTCGAAGCAAAAACAGAAAAGAAACTTCCTTTCCTTTGTCCAAAAGGAAATTATCCGTCCAACCGAAATCTATCATTCCCTTTCGGAGGATTATCCCCTATATCGCCATACCAAAGGGTTTAGGGGCGAAAAAATTGCTCATATTGATGGAAAAGGAAAGCCCCATGTGATCTTTATTTTTTTCGAGTCATTGAGAGCCAAGGATCTTCACTACCTTCCCCATCTAAGTGCTTTAGCAAAAGAAAGTCTAACGTTTCCAAATTTTTATTCGAATTCTATTTTGACTTTTCGGACTTTTTTTACTTCTTTATATGGACTTCCTTATGATCTTAGGGAGTCATGGGGACTTGATAAAGAACTGGATATTTACGGACTTCCAGATCTTCTTAAAAGAGAGGGATATACCCGAAACTTTTTTACGGGAAGTGGCTGGTCACTCGGTGGAATTCGATCGTTTTTATCAAAATACGGGGGGGATTGTATTTTTGATCGAAAAGAGCTCATTGAGCATTTCGGAAAGATCGACCAGAATTCTTGGGGTGTTGCGGATGAATATCTTTTTGAGTTTGCGCTGGATCATTTGGATAAGCATCGTGAAGAGCCCCAATTCTATTCTCTTCTCACGATCTCTTCCCATCATCCCTGGAATGTTCCCAAAAGTTACCAAGGGCCCACTTTTGAGGAGGTAGAACTGGAGATGACTCGAAAATATCTTCAAACCCTCTACTATACCGATCAATGTATTGGAAATTTTGTCAAGGGGTTAAAGGAACGTAATCTTGCAAAAGACACCCTCCTTTTTATTACGGGGGATCATGGGTGTTATCACGGAAAAAAAGGATCAAGTTCTGGCCTTGGATATAATAGAAGAGCGAAAAGCTCTAAAGGAATCCACCCGGATAATTTTCACGTTCCTTTTATGATTTATGGCGAGGGAAGGGTAGAAAAGGGGAAAGAAATTATGACCTGGGGATCACATGCAGATTTTTTGCCCACATTTCTTGACCTTTTTAATCTAGATGGAAGACAACATTCAATTGGAAAATCTCTTCTTCGCACAGATGAAACCGCGCCAGTTTTTTACCACAACCCTTCTCATGGAGTCTGTTTTAAAGGAGCATCTAAAGAAACAGAAGAAACTTTTCAGGAGTTGATGGATTCCCTCTTTCACTCGGGTACTTTTGCCCCGAAAATAGCCCGAGATCACCTACGGTTGGATTCTTTTACACCTTCTTTATCTCTTGGTAGAGACGCTTTAGCAAAGGAGATAAAAGCGAAAAGCCCCATGGTGAGTCTCAATCTTAATCATCATCAGGCCACGAATGACGCACTTCTCAGATCGATACCAGATTGGAATCCTGATCTTCAATACTTATCGGTGAGCCAATCCTATCGTATTACGGATATCGGGGTGAAAGAGCTTGTGTCTCGTAGCCCCTCGTTAATATCGCTAGACCTTTCCAACTGCCCTCTTTTGACAAGTGAATGCTTAAAGAAACTGCCTGAGCGATTTGATGCACTGAATATTTCGGGAACCGATATCATCTTTGATAAGCAGTTGAAAGATCTCCAGATTTTAAAGATCAAAAGAACGTTGTTTTCAGCTAAGGAATTAAAGAATCTTAGCTTTCTTTGTCCTAACCTCAAGACTCTATACATCTCCTATCCAAAGTTTAATGGAGAGATCATAAGAAATTCAATCGACTCTCTTTTTCTTAACACATTGCTTATTGATGAATGTGATCAGATGAGCAATGAAGAGGCTGAGAAACTCTTTGTTCCCCATTTATATCCTTGTTGTCTCATCTTGAAACGATGCTACAGGCTAACAGACGTTCTTTTTCAGGGGCTTAAAAAAATTTCAATTTACCACTTGAGACTTCAAGGGGCAGCGAGTTTGACAGATGATGGGCTCATATCCTTGCTTAAGCTTCCCTTAGATGCTCTAGAGATACAGGGGTGTCCAAATTTGACGGATCGAGGAATGGCTGCGGTTGAAAAGTACCGATCGAAATTTTCAGTACTTCAGATTATCATGTAATTGTTGCTGGGATAGAGTCATTCTTTACTCGCCTTTTTACAATTTTTGACCGTATCTTGCGAGAGGTTCAACTAAAAATGTGAGTTTTTACGCATTGTTTGTAGCCGAAAATCACGCAAGGGCTTACTATGAGAAAAAAATATTTCCCTCCATAGGATCCGGTGATGTATAGATTAGTCTTTTTTTTCGCTTGAGAGAGGGGGTGGAAGGCCTTTTTAAAAGTTATCCTTCAGTGAGGTGGTACTTTGGGATCAGCATCAATTACATCGCCCCATTAATTATCGTTGTTGTGATGTTGGATGCTCTTGGAGTCTTCTAATAAATGGTATCATTGACGGAGGACCACTATTTTTGCTCAAGCGCTTCCCCCTCTTTTTGCACGTCTCGTGATTCGAAAAGATTTTTCGTTGCTTGGAATTCTGCAAGATCTCTTTGTAGGGCTGCAGCTTTCTTTTTTAGGGCCTGTTGCCCCTTTGATTCAGCTGGTAATCCTTTATGATGCTTTCCTATATAAAAAGGTGGGATATCGCCTTGATCGGCGCGCATTTTCGTTTCTAAAAGATGCCAAAGAATTTCGCGATTCTGCCAAAGCATTAGGGATTCTAAAAGTACTCCCGCTCTTCTTAATCCTCTCTATTGTTCCTGCTTTTTTTGCTACACCCTCAATGTGGGTGCTTGTTGGTATTCCTCTATGGTTTTCCCCAAAGGATTCTTTGGTATTGATTTGGGAAAAGGAGATTTTTTATCGCCCTTTTCGTAAGACGGAAGGGAATTTTAGTTCTTTTGCTCGAAAAGAAATCATGCGTCCAACGGAAGTCTATCACGCGCATTCCCAGAAATATCCTTTATACCGCCATACTAAAGGGTTTCAAGGTGAAAAGGTTGCAAATATCAATGCAGATGGGAAACCCCATGTAATTTTTCTTTTTTTTGAATCACTCAGAGCAAAAGAACTCTACCGTCTTCCCAACTTGAGCGCACTTTCTAAGGAGTGTTATACCTTCCCCAACTTTTACTCAAATTCCGTTTTGACCTTCCGCACTTTTTTTACATCCCTCTATGGTCTCCCCTATGAACTCGGGATTTCTGGGGGCCTTGATCGGGAATTGGATATCTATGGGCTTCCAGATATTCTGAAAAGAGAGGGGTATGAACGTAATTTTTTTACTGGAGCAACCTGGTCTTTAAATGGAATCGGCCCCTTTCTTTCAAAATATGGAGGGGATCGTGTTTTTGACCGCAAACAGCTTTTAGAACACTATGGAAAAATCGACCAAAGTTCGTGGGGTGTTGCAGACGAATATCTGTTGGATTTTGCAGCAAGTCATCTAGAGCAGCATAAGGACGTACCCCAGTTCTACTCTTTATTGACAATCTCGTCTCACCATCCTTGGAATGTTCCCAAGAGCTATTCGGGACCTACTTTTGAAGAGGAGGAAGGGGAGTATACCCCAAAATACCTGCAAACCCTTCACTATACCGACCATTGCATTGGAACATTTATCAAAGAGCTCAAGAAACGGAACCTTTCAAAAGATGTCCTTCTCTTTATTACGGGGGATCATGGGTTTTATCTGGGAGCTGGGGATCGAGGATTTGAATATCAGAGGGGGACACACCCTGATAATTTCCACGTTCCGCTTATGATTTATGGAGAAGGGAGGATCCAGAACCCTCAAGAAATATTGACCTGGGGTTCTCATGCAGACCTTTATCCCACATTTCTCGACCTTTTCAACCTTGAGGGAATGCAGCATTCAATAGGAAAATCACTTTTGAGAAAGGATGAAAGTGCTCCAGTTTTTTATCACAATCCCTCGCATCATAGTGGAGGGCTTTGCTCGAAGAATGCATCTAAAGAAACGGAAAAGAGCTTTCAAGAGATGATGCAATATATGTTTCAAGAGGGTGCTCTAGCTCCAGACAAAGAGGAAAGAACTCGTTTAAGGCTTGACCCATTCGAGCCTTCTTTGAAGCTCGATAAGAATTCACTGCTCAAGGAGATCAAAGCAAAGAGTCCAATGGTGACGCTCAATCTCAATTGCCACCAAGGGTTGGATGATACGCTGCTCAAATCGGTTTCGAAGTGGAACCCCGATCTTCATCATCTTTCAATCAACCAATCCTATAGGGTTACTGATCAGGGGGTAAAAGAGGTGATAGCTAGCTGCCTCTCTCTGGTATCACTAGACCTTTCCTATTGTCCTTTGGTCACGTCTAACTGTTTAGAATTCCTTCCTGAGTCTTTTTATGAATTGAATCTTGCTGGGACAGACATAGTTTTCAATCGTCCCATTAAAGACTTGGAGATCCTAAACTTAGAAAAGACTCCGATTTCAGCGGCTATTTTATCTAATCTTCCTCTTCTATGTCCCCACCTTTTGACCCTACACCTTTCTTATCCAAGATTTACAGGAGCTGTGATTCGGAAAGCAATAGACCCACTCCCTCTATATCGCTTAATGATCAATGAATGTGATCAAATGAGCAATGAAGAGGCAAGGAAGCTGTTTGATCCCCATCCACATCTTCGTTTTCTGTTTCTCGAAAGATGCTATCAATTAACGGATGCCCTTTTTCAAGGGATGAAAGATCTTTCTCTTCGTCATTTAACTCTTCAAGGGGCGCATTCTTTGACAGATGAGGGACTCATAGCTTTGCTCGAGCTTCCTCTTGATTCTTTAGAGATCCAGGGGTGTCCTAACTTGACTGATCGAGGAATTGCTGCAGTTGAAAGGCATCGGTCGAAGTTTTCAAAACTTAAGATTGCCTAGTACGTGATTACTGCTGAGATAATGCCACTATAAAATTGAGATGCATTTTTCCCTACAAGGGTAAACCATGTGCCAGCGATCAGGCCAAAAGATTCACTGTAGTTGTACTCAACGGCAGGAGCAAAGCTGATTTGATGAGAGGTTGGACTTCCAACGAGACTGCGCCCTTTTGTTCCAGAAAAGTGATCGGGAGTGATTAGGGTATAGACAGTGTCGAAGGCAAATCCCCAATTGCGAGTAGCGGTGTATTCACCGGAAAGATAGAAAGTATAGGTTTTGCCAGGGGTGACATCTCCGTTGGTAGCGGGGGATCCTCCATAGGCATTGAGTCCGGTAACATGAACATTTGAAGCGAATAGAATACCTGAAATAGACCAGCGTAGTCGGAAATAGTGTTCTACAGACATTTTAAAAGTTTTTTGAAAGTCGAATGAAACTCCCGACTGAAAAGAACCTTTTCCAGAACTGTCTGTTCCATTTTTCTTAGGATTGAGTTTGTCGCATTGTCCAAAGGGGAATATTTGATGTAGAGAAATACGAAGGTCCGGAAACCAGGATGCTTCTGACTGTCTGAGTGCTTGGAAGCCGAGAAAAAGGGGAGTATCATTCATACGGATAGATGATGATCCTCCGCTCGTTTGATAAACAAAGGAGGGGGTTACCTCTAGGTCCATAAAAGAAGCGATTCCATAAGTGATATCTATCAGGGGCTGGATCGCCCACATGTCAGAGGTGTTTTTCCGATTCCAGTTGTTATCGAAGGTTCCAAAAGTATTTGTGAAGAAGAGATAGGGTTGCCAGCTTACTTCTCTCAGCTTATTGCAACTGGCGCTAGGGGCTAGAAGAGGACCTGTAAACCAAGGCGTGGACCAGGCGTTTTCGTGAGGAGCCTTGGCCAGTAGAAGCACAGGGACGAGAAGAAAGAGGATGTATTTATTCATCATTTTATGTGTTTAACAAAAAGATGAATTTTCTTGCATTGTTTGTAGCCGAAAATCACATAAGTGTTTAACATGAGAAAAATATTTTCCTCCATGAGGATTCGGGATGTATCGGCTAGTCTTTATTTTTTCACTCTTTTTCATGTCGTTTGCCTTTGCGCAAAAAAAAGTTGAAGAGATTCGTATTCTGAATCTCCTTCCATATTTTGTCCAGCCCCCTATGGTTGAACCCTACCTTCCCGATGATTTTTTGCTTGGAAAGCAAGAAGATGATCCTTATTTTTCAAGAGGATATCATTGGGGAAGTCAAAGAACGTTGGATGACTATTTTGAAGATGGTGCAAATTTAAAGGGGTGTTTGATCAGAGCCCAGGTATCTTCGACAGTGAAGCAAATAGGGCATGACCGTTTTTCTAACGATGGGAATACCCAGGCTTTGACTGCTGCTGGATTCACAGAGATCAAGGTTAACAAAGGGAGATGGGGGATTTTCCCCTACCGAGAACTCCTTGCAAAGGGACCCAAGGGAAGACGCTACTTCCAAATGTGGGTTGGCCTAAACACCAATGAGGGTGCAGCCCTATACTTTCAGTTCATCTATCCTGAATATCTCAATGAACCAACTCAAACACAAAAGTCTACTTGGACAAATTTTGTAAAAAAAACCGATCTCATGTGCTTAAGCGATCTCATGGTTGCGCGCGCGCGGATGACGGCTCCCGATTTTTCTATGGAAGGGGATCTCGAAACAGAGATTGGTCTTCGAGTAGAGAAGCGTCGGTGGGATCAAAAGCTATTGATTCAAACTGAGAATGCTCAAAGCTTTTCCGTCCTCCATATACAAGAAAATAATTTCTTTACAGACTTTTCACTATGCCAGCCGTATATTGAAATCGAGGCTCTTTTGGGCCTGAATAAGGAAGAAATAACAAAAGAAAAGTTGAGAGTTTCTTATCAGGTTGTTGATACCTTTTCATTTGATTCTAAAATGCTCCAAATCAATCGCTTTCGTGAAGACGGCGACGTCCTCCTTTTCCATTGATAAAATCTTTACAAATCTTTAATATATGCTGCACCTTTAAATGATAAGGAGAGTATAAAATGAGTGTTGACGCAGTTGGAGAAGGTTTCACAGTTCCTGAACATGAGGAATTCGAGATTCGTCCTGAAGAGCATTATTTTTCTAAAACATTTACGGTTCTCAAAGGGAATTGGCCTGTAGCAGTCATTTCAACAAATAAGTTTTTCCATAACTTCTTTGACTTGAGAATGCACTTTACTGTTTACGATAGCAAGACAGGTGAAGAAGTTGCCCATGCTATTAAGAATTATGGATTTACTCCACGAGGAATCTGGAACCTCTCCTTCCTAGGATGGTTTCGTCCTCATACCCTTGCAGACTTTGATCTTTATGATAAAGAGGGAATATATATTGGGTGTATTGATGGCAAAGTGCTTGATATCAGCAAAGCGCGATTTGATTTTCAAGATGCAAAAGGGAATGTAATTGCTTACGCAAGACAAGAAAACACCCAGCTTATGATCAATGATGCAAAAACAAATGCTCCTGTAGGCTTTTTGAAGAGGCATTTCGAGGTTGGTACAGAAGATACGTGGAAAATGGAGCTGACGTCTAAGGTCGATAGCCGTACTGCTCTTGTCTTTGCAGCTTTTGTTGTCCATAATCAAAGCTATTTTCTAAAAGACATCTAAGTATACCCCCCTCTCTTTAAAGAGAGGGGGGTACTGGGTTAAAGAGGTAAATCCCGACTTTAATGAAAAGCTAAAATTGCTGCTCGAGTCCACGGAAAAATGGAATAGCGAACTTTCTGGTTTTGAACTAGAGATTGCGATCGAGGACTTTATGGGCACTCTATGGAATTGTTACGTTGAATATTTAATACCATCTTGAGGAAGCAAAAGTTACAGCTATTCCCTATCAAAATCTCTTAGTATCCCATATGGATCTTATTAATAAATCCTATATTTCTAGAGAGTGGCAACAAGTCGTTACTGCAGATGATTATGACTCTCCTTGGATCAAAGCATGCAGGCTTCGATCTAATATCGAGTCTTTTCATACTATGTTTAGCTCTTTTACGGGAAGGCTAAAGGACTCGAAAATCGTTGAATATATAGAAGAAAGACAGGGCGCTATCGAGGAAGGGTTGAGATTAAAGCCAGAAAAAATTCCAAATTCACTTATCTCACGCGTTAAGTATAGAGGGTTTAGGCTGGTGTGGGCTTTGCATCAGGAGTTTCGGATTCCTTCTCTGTTGTATCAAGAGCAGCTTCTTTTTCTATAAGCCCTTTATTGAGCTGTCTTACAGAATAGCTCCAATAGAGGCTGGCACCAAGGACAATGGGGATCAAGTAGGGGGTAACAAACAAGACAGAACTGGTTCCAACAACATGCATCAGTCCGACTTGCAACCATGAAGAACTAGATTTTCCAAGGCGGGAACCGACCATATCAATAGCAGCCTTCCCCTTCACTTTTGATTCTTGATCAAGAGGGATGTAGGCCATCTCCTTGGTCGAATCAAAGAACGAATACTTGACGACCTTACTTGCCACATTTTGGAAAGCCCCCACAAGCACAAGAAGGACTAATGGTGTCGTTCCAAAAATGGCTGCGATAGGTCCAAGGGAATCTTTGAAATAGGAGAGGACAAAAAAAATGGCACCAGTTGTGCCAACGATAATGGGGGTAATCTGTGCACTAAAGTGCCAACCAAATCGCCGGAGGAAATTTCCTCCAAGAAAAAGAACCGTAATCAATGCAACAACGCCAACAATCGTTGTTACCTTTGAGATAAAGGCCATATAATCTGCGGTCTCGGGGAACAAGGAATGAACATGGGACTTCCAGGTCACTTCCACCATATTTATGGTGAGGGCACATCCAATCACTAGGACGGCGATACATAAGAGATATTTGGAAGAAAAGATGTGCTTAATACTCTTTCCTAAGGTCAGTTTTGTCTTTTCGTTGAGAGAGTGCTTGGTCACTGAAGGATCATAATAGCGTTTGTCAGAGAGGACATATTTGTTCATCCACCAGTAAAGGGTAATGATACCAACGCCTGCGATTAGAACATAGGAGAGGAGTGATTGGAGGGTTGATGTAAAATCACCTGATGAGAATTTCATAACGTGGTGGAGGACTAAGGGGCCTGCCACAATCGTTGCTAAGTCACCGGCTGCGATAAAGAGGGTATAGGTTCTTTTAGCTTCTTTAACCTGACAGATATGGTTTGCAAACCCCCAGTAGAGGATAAAGATTACAACTTGAGCCCAGAGTTCTGCAGTAATAAAAAAGAGAGAGTGAATCCAGTTCCTGTAGACAGCAATCCAGTGAGTATACTTTGCTCCAAGCTTCATCATGAGCCAATCTGAGCTGGCATGGGGGCTGAGAGCTTCAGCATTGGGAAATAGGACAAACCCGTACAAAAAGATGATAATGAGAAAGAAGGTAATGATCGAATAGAAGAGGGTCGATCGTTTATACTGATTACTTAGCTTCGAGTAGGCTACAGCGCAAAGCAGGGACAAAGGGAAAACAAGCCATCCCTTAAGAACCGGGATCACTTCCGCTCCGGACTGACTTGCTGTGACAACAAGGCTATCCTTCATACAAGTAAGGGTTGCATAAACAATAGAGGCTAAAAACTTGAGAAGGAGAAGAGGAAGGACCTTTTTAAGTTCAAAACGTTGAACCGGCCAGATTTTTTTAATCCAAGAACTATTTGAGGCTACTTCAGGTGATTCCATATCTGCCATTTTAGCGGCATATTGTATCAAATCATGATCAAAAAGCAAGCAAAAAAAAGCCTCGAGGTTTTCCTCGAGGCTTTAGATCCTTTTCAAAGAAGTGGTTTACGCTTCTTCTTTTTGGTCCATTCCAAGAAGCGTTTGATTATTTTGGCGATCTTCGTGTGTTAAATCTTTAATCACATTTTCTTGAAGGGCTAAGCGCTGAGCCTCTCCAGTAAATCGATCTTTGAATTCGTTAAGTTGAGCAACTTCATCTCTATCGTCTTTAAGAGAAATACTCTTTTGAGAAGTCATCTCACTCAAGATATAATTTGCTTTTGCAAGGCGCATCCTTTTCTTTTTAGAATTCTCGTATTCAACTTTTCCAAATTTTTCTGGGTGTTTAAGATAGAGAATGCGGAGGAAGTTTTCAGCTCTATTCGCAATCTTTTTTTCGGCCCAAATTCGAAATGCAGCCACATTAGACTTAAGCATCTTATTTTCGAAGTTTTCATTAAGTCCATAAGGTTTAAGCATGATTCCAAGCTCGAGCATCATATGAACGTCGCTGAGATCAAATACGATCATCTTGCGATTGACGTTTGTGTAGCGGATTTCTTCATCTCGACGCTCAGAAGACTGAACAGTCTGGAATTCGATTCTTTTTGATAATTCTTTGGAAGCAAAGATTTTCTCATCTAATAGCATTTTTTTTACCTTTTTTAATATATTTTTTGCTCTTAACTATATTATTACAATTATCTTTATAAATGTCTAATAAAATCTTTACAATCGTAAGTATCTTATCATAAGTAACGTAAATTATCTATTATTAATATATTAGATTTTAAAGTGCTAATTATTAAATCTACCTAATTGTTTGTCATTAATAATAAAATAGTTAGGTAGTTAGCAGAATAAAAAAAGCGACTGAAGGCCTCAGTCGCTATAAGTATTTAACAAAGAATATATTAAGCACCAACTCCAATGAGTTCTTTGTTCTCATCTTCGAAAGTAAGCTTTTTAACTAAAGCTTCCTGTTGTCTAAGCTTCGCTTCTTCTGCTTTAAATTTACTTCTAAATGACTCAAGCTCAGATAGAAAGTCATCCTTGTCGTCTTTAAGAGAAATCGTTTTCTGATTGACCTGTTCACTAATAATCATGGTTCCACGAATAATGAGCATCCTGGTCTTCTTATTACTGGAAAGATCAACAGAAGCAAATTTTTCGGGGTGTTTCAGGTACAGAGACCTAAGGAATCTAGCTCCTCTTTTTGCGAGTTTTTTCTCTGCTAGAATACGAAGAAAAGAGAATTTAGATCCCGATAGAACGTTTACTAGATATTGCTTAAGTCCATAGGGCTTAATTAGTTTTCCAAGCTTCAGCATTGTAGCTAAGTCACCTAGATCAAAACGAATCTGTTTACGATTAATATCTTTGTAGCGTACTTCTTCTTCAGTTTGCTCGCTAGACTGAATGGTTAGAAATTCAACCATTGATCCAAGTTCCTTAGATTTAAGCACTTTTTCCTCAAAACCCATGATTATTCTCCAATGTTTTATGTTATTTTTAAATAGTTAACATGTAATATTATATCATAAAATATAATTTATCCATAATGGGAACATGGTAATTGTTTTTTTTGCACACTTTATAGGCAAGAGCCAGCTCTTAGAACGATTCTGTAGCTTTTAAGGCCAAAACTTAGCACTCTTTGAATTGAATTAGCACTTGATCGATTTCACTGTCAGAGTATACATTGGATCGCATGTCAGATCTTCTCGATGAACTACTTATCCAGGCATCAGATGCCACACAGCAGCCCCCAACCCCTGAGGGTGGGATTCTGAGGCAATGGGTCCCAGGTTGGATTAGACATCCAGTAAAGTGCTTTCTAGCCCCCTTTGTTGTAATGGACTATCATATGCAGCGCTTTGCCAGAAAACTTGTCCGCCCTCCTTTCAAGCAAGAAGGGGGATGTAAAAAAAGGGGAAACTGCTGCCACTACGTTCTGATCCGTTATTCTCCCTCTCTTATTGGCCGTTTCTTCTACTTCTGGTATACCCAGTTTCAGGGCTTTTATCCTCGTCTTAAAGAACCCCAGGAATATGAAGGAAAGATGATGCATGTGATGGGATGCCGCTATCTCAAAAAAGATGGCTCTTGTGGTCAGTACCGTCTACGTCCACTTGTTTGCCGTCAGTGGCCGATGATTGAATATTTTGGCTATCCCAGAGTCCTCAAAGGGTGTGGCTATCGATCAAACCCTCTTTACCCTCCTGAGACTCCTGATAACCTCGAAGATGAGGATTCCCGCCTCAAAGTTATTCAATAATATGAGAAAATTTAGGGACAGACCTTAAGCGAGACAAGAGTCGTTGAGTAAAAAAAATGATTCGACTAATATGTTCTGTTCTAAAACATACAAAAAGGCGATAGGAATTATGACGTTCAAACAACCTGACCTCCCCTATGACTTAAAAGCACTGGCTCCCTTTGTTTCTGAAGAACAAATGGATTACCATTATAACAAGCATCATGCTGCATATTTCAAGAAGTTGAATGGTCTTGTAGAAGGAAAGCCTGAGGGTGATAAAGACTTAGATACTGTCGTCAAAGAGTCGACTGGGGGTGTTTTCAATAATGCTGCTCAAGCATGGAATCATACGTTCTTCTGGAATTGTATGTCGCCTGATGGTGGTGGAAAGCCAAGCGGAGAGATGCTTAGCGCCATTGAAAGAGACTTCGGGAGTTTGGATGAATTCATGAAGAAGTTTTCCGATAGTGCAGCAACTCTCTTTGGATCAGGGTGGGCTTGGCTTGCCTCAGACAGCCAAGGAAAGCTTGAAATTATGCCTCTAAGTAATGCGGATACGCCTCTAAAGCACGGCAAAACTCCTATTCTTACGTTGGATGTGTGGGAGCATGCGTATTATATTGATTATCGCAACGAAAGGCCTCGATTCATAGAGCAGTTCCGCGATGTTATCAATTGGGACTTTGTTCTTAAGTGTTACAAAGGACAATCATGACCGATAAGCAAAAACTTCTCAGGCTTCTTGATGATCTGTCCGACAAGCAAAAAGAGGTGAGTCGGTGCCACGATTATTATGAGGCTCTTGAAAAGGAAATCGAAAGTAAAAAAGTTGGATTAGCTAATCCAGAGGATTATGCCGACCTTGAAAAGATTGTTGCTGCTCTAAATCGTGAATATGAGGCAAAAAGCGATCTTTTGATGGAGGAGCTCAATGAAAGCTTAATCATGGGGTATGATCTTTCAAAAAAGATTGGAAAAGAAATTGCCCATGATTTTAAGAAGCTCTGGGATTATATGACACGTTCAATCAGTACAGAAGTTCAGCTTGACCGAGTTCTGCGTGATGTTGACTATCTGAAAAAAGAGTTGTTTTAACCCCTTGTCAATATTTTATGAATTTATTACAAGGTGCTTGGATGGTTCAGTAAAGATGCCCAATGCAAATTCGACATTCTAAAAGCACCTTCGTGATGTTCTCGTTTCTTTTCGTTTTTGCAATGTCTGCACATCTGTTTGGAGGTAATGGGTGCTCAGTCCTTGATATCAAAAGATATAAAGTCCCCGATAGCTTAGAGGTAAGGAACTATGAGGATGTGACTCTAGATTGTGGAAAAAATGGGGAAGCACTTTTCACAATCAGCCTCCCAGAGGACATTCCACCTGAGGGCCTTCCTTGTTTTCTAATCGTTGGTGGACTAAAAACAGGTCGAGAAAGTCTTCAGTTTATCCCTGATCATGGGAAGTACGCTCTTATCGCTTATGAATATTCTGATATGCTAAAAAAACTTCATAAGGTAAATGTTTTATGGCATCTTTATACGGTTCGAAAGGCAATGTTAGAAGTCCCTCCTGAGCTGATTGGCATCCTAAAGTATCTTTATGATCAATCCTGGATTAATGATCAGCCGATTAGCTTGATGGGATATAGCTTTGGTGCAACCTTCATGCCTGTGACTTATGTGAAAGCCGAAGAAGAAGGAATGGATCTAGGCCCAGGAGTACTATGCTATGGAGGAGCGGGGATCTATTGCTTGTTTAAAGCAAATGTTCCTGTGCCAAAGTTTTTAAAAGACCCGGTTTCTTCTATGGCAGCAGCAGCCTTTAAGCCCATTGACCCCATTCTTTATGCTCCAAGAATGAAAGGGGACTTTTTGATTCTTAATGGAATCTATGACTCACAAATCCCTATGGAATGTGCTCAGCGTCTCCAAAATCTGGTTCCAGAACCCAAAACAGTCATTAACCTAAAAACCGAGCACATGCACCCTTCAAACACGGAGCTCAATTTGAGGTTAATTGATATTAGCCGAAAATGGCTCGACGAGAAACGTAAAAAATAACAATCAAAACCGCCCATTTTTCGAAAAACTTTTTCATGTTCATTGATTCAGATTGTGTCTTCATATATTCCGCAAGTGTTTTAAGAGCCTGTTCAGGGTTTATTTTTTTCTCAATTTCTGAGAGGGAGAGCGTGAATGCAGCTTTCTCCTCAGAGCGCCGATCGGATAAAACCGGAATATTTGAGTAATGCATTTCGATGAAGCCTTTAGCACGTTCTATGAGAGCTAAAGCGCGGTCAATATTTCCTGCTTCAAATTCCTTGTTTGCTTGTAGCAGAATGTTGGGAACTTGTGAGGAAGCATAAAAATACTCTTTTTCGACTGCTCGAGCTTTAGAAAAGTCGAGCCACATAATATTGAGCCCTAGATCCCAAAGATAAGGGATATAAAGTGTTGCCGGGGTGCCTTCTGAGGGGTGAATCAAGTTGTCAATGACCTTAGAGAATAATTCGTAGTTTTCCCGATAACTTTGCCTGTCGGCTTCTACCACAATTAGGTTGAAGGTTTGAATCCAAGCAGGGTAATCTTTTCCATTTCCCTCTTTTATTGCTTCTAGAAGTTTATTGAGGTTTTGGTAGATTTCCTGGTTTTTTTCGGCTCTTGTAACTTCTGCAATACGATGTTTTTCCTCAGCGCGCACTTTCCCAAGGGTTTCTCCACTTGGTATTGAAGTACTTATTGGGGTGGTTTCCTTTTCAGGCTCTTTTTCAGTAGGAATTTCAGCATAAGTCACTTTTTCTGAATTACTTATTGATTCCATGGTTTATGACTCCTTTGTTAAAGTTAAGGAACTATAAAGGAGTGAATTTATTTTTTACAACAATGAGAAATAAGGTTCTCAGATGTTTCATCTAGGAATCGAGCATGCCGGGCTGTTTCATACCCAATGAGTTTATAGAGTGCGATTTTTACGACCATACAGATGATAAACCAAGCTCCAATATAGAGCCAAGACCATCCAACATATTTCCATCCGATCCCACTGAAGTCGCTTGTGTTGAGTCCATAGACTGAAACAAGGGTTCCAATGACCTGGGAAAAGAGAGTTGCTAGGAAGAACTTCCACTCAGGAAGAGGACGTTCAAACAGTGTTCCTGTATTCCTTGTAAGATAGATAGTTAAGTTTCCGCCACAGAGGATTGCCAAGAATGCGAGAGTGCGTATGTGTGCCAAATCAAAGTCCCACATTTCCTGTCCGATCCAAAAGAGGCCAAAGGTTGAAATCACTCCAACGGTGGCGAGGCCGATGGAGATTGTGAAGATCTCCTTCATATTCCATTTGACTGGTTCTTTCTCAATACGCATGTGATCATAGGCAATCATCATGATAGGAATATCGTTAAGAAGGGCGATCAAGATGATCATGACAGCTGTTAGGGGCTGTATTTTAAAGAGGATCATTGCCAGAAAGAGAAAGAAAAGAAGGCGGCAGGTCTCGCTGATGCGGTACATTGCGTAACTCTTCATCCTCCCAAAGATGCAGCGTGCTTCATCGATTGCTTTCTTGATGACCATGAGCCCTGGATCAGTGAGAATAAGGTCAGCAGCAGCCCTTGCAGCGTCTGTAGCATTGCTCACAGCAATCCCGATGTCGGCTTGCTTCAGGGCAGGGGCATCATTGATTCCATCTCCTGTCATCCCGACAATATGGTTTTTCTTTTGGAAGGTTTGGACGATTTTAAACTTATGCTCTGGAAAAACCTCTGCAAACCCATCTGCCGTTTCGATATTATCTTCAGTGATTTCCTTTGCTGGCATAATGTTTGGGCCTAGATCAAGTTTCGAAGAGATTTCCCGAGCAATCGCCGTGTGGTCTCCTGTTACCATCTTGATTTTGACATCCATTGCCCGCGCGCTATCAACGGTTTCTCTCGTATCATCGCGAGGGGGGTCAAAAAGGGGAATAAGCCCTAGAAACTTCCAGCTGTTTCCATCTCCCTCTGCGACTCCCAAAGTGCGAAATCCCCGCGCTGCAAAGGCATCAACAGCATCATTGACCTTTTTAGCAAAGGTTTCATCAGGTTTTGCAAGTTCTAAAACCATCTGAGGAGCTCCTTTACTGACATGAAGGGGTTTCCCCTCAGGAGTTGTTAAAATGACTTCAGTTCGTTTCCGAACTGGATCAAAGGGGATAAATTTTTCTACTTTGTACTTCTTTATTGCGTCAATATTTTTCGCTTCATGGACAATTGCTTGGTCGATAGCGTCCTCACCTGTTAAGTCGGAAGCAAGGACTGCGGCAAATAGGACGTCGTCAGCGGATTTCTCAAAAGAGGTGACCTCTCCTACGGTCAGTTCGTTTTTTGTTAGAGTTCCTGTTTTGTCAGAGCATAAAATATCCATTCCTGCGAGTTCTTCAATGGCGATAAGCTTTGAAACAATTGCCTTGAGCTTAGCCATACGGTTGGCTCCAATCGCCATTGTCATTGATAGGACTGCTGGCAATGCAACAGGGATTCCTGCAATTATAAGGACAAGAAGAAAAATCACCAGGTTCCCTAGTTCTAAGTGAAGGGTATGGGAAACTTGTGTGCGAAAAAGGGCAATGACTAGAAGAATAGCTGCAATTCCTAGGGTCAAAAAGATTAAAAAATGGCCAATTTTAAGAACCGCTTCTTGGAAATGGGATTTTGATTTTGCTGTAGCAACGAGTTTGGCAGTCTTTCCGAAGAAAGTTCTGAGTCCTGTTTCAGTCACCTCTCCTACCATCTCTCCTAGTTTTGCTGTGGTTCCTGAGTAGGCGGTATCTCCCACCTTCTTATCGACAGGAAGGGATTCTCCTGTGAGCGAGGATTGATCTACAGAAAGGTACTCTCCGGAAACAAGTTTGATGTCGGCTGGGATGATATTTCCTAGCTTCACAAAAACCGCATCTCCTGGGACAAGTGCCTTTGCTTCGATATTTTGCCATTTCCCATCTCGTTTAACCCGTGCTTTCAGAGCCAATTTTGATTTCAGTGTTTCGATGGCATTATTGGCCTTAAACTCTTGAAAAAATCCCAAGATGGCGTTGATAAAGAGAAGAGCAAGAATCATGATCAGATCGGGCCATCTTTGCAAATAGCCGGAGAGAATAGCTGCAATCTCAATCATCCAGGGAATGGGTCCCCAGAAGAAGGTAAATAGGCGGAGCCAAATGCTCTTTTTTTTCAACTCTAGGATGTTTTCTCCAAACTTATTCAGGCGCTCTTCGGCTTCCTTTGTAGTGAGTCCACTTGGCTCTGTCATCCAATCATCTCCAGATAATATTTTTCAACGTAGTCGCGCACCATTCTGTGGGTCGAGTATTCAGGAGTGAGGCGCGCCATGCTTTCCTTAATTTTTTTCAGCCACCCCTTAGGAATACCATTTTCATCGCGATTATAGAAGAGGGGAACGATCTCATTTTCTAGGAGTTCCATGAGCAGTTTTCCATCTTCTTTATCATTGTCTCCGGGTATTGCCCATCCTACATCTGGGGTATACGCTTCAGCCCACCATCCATCGAGAGAGGAGCAATTGAGTCCACCATTGGCAAGAATTTTCATGCCACTAGTCCCACTGGCTTCCCAAGGACGACGGGGGGTGTTTACCCAAAGATCCATTCCTTGGACAAGACGCTCTGCTAGGAGAATATCATAATCTGAAAGAAATACTGCATGTGGACGTACATCAGGACGGCTTGTAAAAGTAATCCATTTTTGAATCAGAGCTTGCCCTGGTGCATCTGCTGGATGCGCCTTCCCAGCAATGATAAGCTGAATTTTCTTCTCCTTGAGAAGGCATAAAAGGCGCTCCTCGTCTTGCAAGAGAAGGTCGACTCGTTTGTAGGTGGCGAAGCGGCGGGAAAACCCAATGGTTAGAACTTCGGAATCTAAAAATTGATCAAGATGAGAGGTGATTTTTTCAGGAGCCCCTCTTCGAGTGAGTTCTCCCTTCAGACGATTTCTTGTGTAGTCGACGAGCTTTTTTCGAGATTTATTTCGATACTCCCAAAGCTCATCTTCAGAGATTGCTTCGAGCTCGCTTTCAAGGGTTTCAATGGGTTCATACCACCGGTGTTCTCCAGCACATTGACACCAAAGCTTATCAGATTCTGGAGACTCCCATGAAGGGATATGAACCCCATTTGTAATGGCTCCAACTGCGCATCCTAGTTTCTCGAAAAGTTTTTGGCTCACTTCCCCATGCAGTTTGCTCACTCCGTTGATGTAAGCGCTTCCTCGAACGGCTAAATAGGCCATATTAAAGGGATCCGATTTTTCAACTTGTCCAAGGGCTAAAAGATCTTCAATAGAAATCCCAAGGCTTTTTGCATATTCTGCAAACCCTGTCCGCATGATATCAATGGGAAAGCGGTCAAAACCTGCTTCAACGGGTGTATGGGTTGTGAATAAGGTTTTTTCTTTTACTTTTTTGAAAGCTTCTTCGAAAGGCTCTTCTCTATAGCGAGCTCTTTCTAGTGTTGCAAATGCGGCATGGCCTTCGTTGAGATGAAAAATATTTGCTTCAATCCCTAAAGCTTTTAGAAGGCGCACTCCTCCGACCCCTAGGGCAACTTCTTGCTTTAAGCGGGTTTCGATCCCACCCCCATAGAGCTCACTTGTTATTCCTCGGTCGGTGGGTTCATTGAGAAAGTCATTGCTGTCAAGGAGGTAAAGAGGAATAGTACCAACCATTGCTTTATAGACCCGGAAAAAGACTGTACGACCTGGAAACTCAACAGGGATCCGGATGTTGACTTTTTCAATAGGGAGTTGGCTTGGTTCATTAAAAGGGTAGAGGGCAACTTGTTTACCATCGGGGCTGATTTCCTGCCGAAAATAGCCTTGTTGATACAGAAGTCCGATTCCTACAAGAGGAACTCCTAGGTCGCTGCAGGCTTTAAGATGATCGCCGGCAAGAAGACCTAGCCCCCCAGAATAGATAGGGAGAGATTCACTTAGCCCAAATTCCATACTAAAATAGGCGATTGAAATTGTCTTCCCGTGCGTTTTTTCAAACCAATTGGACGCTTGAAGATCTTTTTCCCTCCGTTCCAAATGAGATTTCAATAGCGAGGAAAATGCTTTATCCTGCTCAAGCTCTTTTTTTCGAATGTCACTGAGCGTTTGAAGAATAAGCCATGGATTTCGGGTTTTTTTCCATAGCTCGGGGTCGACTTTCTCCCAGAGTTCATTGGCAAAATAACTTGAGCAACGCCGAAGATCAAGTGCTAGGGTGTGGAGATCTATTCCCATTTCCAATTGAGCACCTCGGGGATATCTTCGCCATGTTCATAGATATAGGATTTATGTTTCTCAAGTATCTGTTTGCACTCAGCAATAAAGTCTCCAGCCTCAGATTTTAAACGAGGAACTCGATGCAGCGCTTCCATGGCTAGGTGATAGCGGCTCATTTGATTGCAAACAACCATGTCAAATGGGGTCGTTGTCGTTCCTTCTTCAATATAGCCTCGAACATGAAAACGATGGGGTTTTTCTCTTGCATAGGTGAGTTCATGAATCACCCTGGGATGGCCATGGAAGGCAAAAATAACGGGTCCCTCCTTTGTAAAAAGGTTATTGAAGGTTTCTTCATCAAATCCATGAGGATGGCGCGAGTGAGGAATCAGGGTAAAAAGGTCAACGACATTAACAACTCTTACCTTCAAGTCTGGAACGTGTTTTTTAAGCAAAGAGACAGCAGCAAGGACTTCAAGAGTTGGAGTGTCACCAGCGCAAGCCATGACAACATCGGGCGTGTCTCTGTGGCTGGCCCATTCCCAGATTCCGGCACCTTTCTCCGTATGAGCTTTTGCCTCTTTCATAGTAAGCCATTGAGGCATCGGCTGTTTTCCCGAAACAATCAAGTTGATATAGTTATGACTTTTTAAGCAGTGGCTTCCAACTGCAAGGAGGCAGTTGGCGTCAGGGGGAAGGTAGATGCGTGCGACAGTCGATTTTTTTTGCATCACTGATTCGATAAATCCTGGACCTTGGTGGCTATATCCATTGTGATCTTGACGCCAAGCATGAGAGGTGAGAAGGTAGTTTAGAGAGGGAATGGGCTTCCTCCAAGGGAGTTCTAAGCAAGCCTTAAGCCATTTTCCATGTTGGTTAAGCATCGAGTCAACAATAAGGGCAAAGGCCTCATAACAGGGAAAAATACCATGCCGTCCTGTCAGGAGATATCCTTCGAGCCATCCCTGGCAGAGATGTTCACTTAGGACTTCCATAACCCGTCCTTCATGAGAAAGGTCATCATCACTAGCCTGAATTTCACCAAGATAGGTTCTCCCTGTTACATCAAAAACATAATTGAGGCGATTAGAGTTGGTCTCGTCAGGACAAAATACCCGGAAATTGTTTGTATTTTCCTTCATAATATCTCGAATGAGTTTTCCAAGTTCACGAGTCGCTTCTCCAATTACAGATCCAGGTTTGGGGACTTTGACTTCATATTTAGTGTAGTCGGGAATTTTCAGATCTTTCATAAGGAGTCCTCCATTGGCGTGGGGAGAAGCGCCCATACGGAGGTTCTTTTCGGGAACCAGTTTCAGAAGCTCGTTATTGGGATGTCCTTTTTCATCAAACAACTCTTCAGGTTTGTAGCTTCTAAGCCACTTTTCAAGAAGGTCGAAATGCTCTTCATTATCAATGACATCGGAAAGGGGAACTTGGTGCGAACGAAAAGTTCCTTCCACCTTTTTCCCATCGACCACTTTAGGACCTGTCCAACCTTTAGGGGTGCGGAGGATAATCATAGGCCAGTCTACGGCATGATCCGTTGGTCCTTTTTTGTTCTTTTGGATTTCATCGTAAGCCCAGTCAAGCGTTTCCCACATGACCTTGTGAAGAACTTTTGGGTCGTCTCCCTCAACAAAGCGAGGGTTGTAACTCGATCCTCTAAAAAATGCTTCGAGCTTTTCATCGGGCATCCGTCCCATGACTGTTGGTCCTGAGATTTTATATCCATTAAGATGAAGAATCGGAAGAACCGTCCCGTCTCGGCTAGGATTGATAAATTTATTCGAATGCCAACTTGTTGCTAGTGGACCGGTTTCAGCCTCTCCATCACCCACGACACAAACCGCAATCAAATCAGGATTGTCGAGAACCGCTCCATAAGCGTGGACAAGAGAGTAACCCAACTCTCCTCCTTCATGAATCGATCCTGGGGTTGGAGGGCTGACATGACTGGGAACCCCCCCGGGCCATGAAAAGTCTTTCATTAGTTTTTCTGTTCCAGGGAGATCCATCGAGAGATCTGGGTAGATTTCAGTCATTACACCTTCCAAGAAGACATTGGCGCGCAGAGCAGGCCCACCATGGCCAGGCCCTGTAATATAAATCATCTTAGCCTTTGTGTCCTGGATGAGCCGGTTTAGATGGGCATAGATGAGATTCAATCCCGGAGATGTTCCAAAGTGGCCAAGAAGCCTTTTCTTGAGGTGCTCTTTCTGAAGAGGCTCCTTCAATAAGGGATTGTCTTTTAGGTAAATTTGTCCAACCGATAAATAGTTTGCTGCCCGAAAATAGGCATCAATGATTTCGATTCTTTTTGCATCTGCCATGGTGCACCTCTTGTCTTCGCTATAAATGAAAATAAAGAATTATGGTATTGAAAAAATATGATGAAGAAATTGACAGTC
Source organism: Simkaniaceae bacterium (assembly GCA_018399055.1). Classification (GTDB taxonomy): domain Bacteria; phylum Chlamydiota; class Chlamydiia; order Chlamydiales; family Simkaniaceae; genus Neptunichlamydia. The sequence goes on from CP073762.1 coordinate 1,180,136, forward strand.
TACGCCAAGCGGCGCAATGTAAAAAAAACAAAGGAACCTGTTGCAAAAATAGTGAGTTCTAGAGGCAATCCTTCTTTTGTCGTTCAGCAACATGCTGCACGCTCCATGCATTACGATCTGCGCCTTGAAGTCGATGGAGTGATGAAATCATGGGCCATTCCAAAGGGTCCTTCTCTTAATCCTAAAGATAAACGTCTGGCTGTCCTCACGGATGACCACCCCCTTTCTTATAAGAATTTCGAAGGGATCATTCCGAAGGGAGAGTATGGCGCTGGTGCAGTCATTGTTTGGGATCGGGGGAAATATAAAAATATCAAGATGAATAAGCAGGGCAGGCCTCTTACTATGAAGGGAGCCTTCAGGCTCGGAACAATTGAAGTCATCCTCAAGGGAAAAAAGCTTAAAGGGGCGTTTGCACTCGTTCGAATGAGTGGCAAGAACTGGCTCCTTATCAAGATGGATGATGAGCAAGCTGACCGCCGTAAAAACATTGTCAAATCAGAGTCTCATTCGGTCAAATCAGGAAAAAAAATCCACGAACTTTAACGGGTATAATGAAATATATTTCCCCTCCCATGGGATTCCACAGGAGGGAAAATTATTTTAAGGAAACTCACATATGTAGTGTTGTTCGTTCACCGCAGAAACTGGATCTCCCATGTTATTAATCACGTGAGAGATCTGTCCTTTTCCATCAAGAAAAACCGAGAGGGAATTTGTAAAATGGATGCAGCTTCCTGTAGGGGTTTCTATCCCTGTGTTCACAACGACTGTGTTATCACGGAAATAGCTATAGACACCTACTCCCCAGGCTTGATGGTTATGAACGCTGTCAGCAACTTTATAAGAAACATATCCAGGATCTCCATAGTTTTGTTGCGTCACATCATACGGATACTCAGATTGATAGAAGTATACTCTTCCATTTTCTCCATTCCATTCCGTCATGTTTTTAAGAGTATGCTCTACAGCAAGACCATAAAATGTAACATTGTCTCCGTTGACTTGCATCCCAGTATTGCAGGGATTGTTGCTATTATAGACGAGACCTGACACTCCATGATCAGCTCGCCAAAGCCAAAAGTTATCACCCACAACATTTCCGCTATTAATGACAACCATCATGTCTGCTCCAACGGGATGTACTGCAGGATCATTAGTTCCCCCGACTCTTGCAAAGCAATCATAGAGGAAACCAGGGTTACCGCTATTTCCAGCATAGCCTTTTGTGCCCCATTCAAGAAGCGTTGGAGTGCCCAGTGTTCCCGCTTGAAGCAAGATACCCGCAATACGCACACCATCAACGCTCGCAACTGTGATACATGGCAAAGCTTTTGTGGAAATTAAAGTAGGAAATCCAATTCCTAAGATATAAGTATCGGATTTTGTGATTTTGATACTATCTTCTAGGTTGTAGTTTCCTGGAGAGAGCACGACATGAAGCCCTTCCTGAAGCTTGGCGTTAATATCCGCTGCTGTGTTTTTGTCAGTAGCAACAAAGACATTATGAAAATCGATCTGATCAACATTATCATAGTCTTTTGTGACACCCACTTTGGTTGTCTCAAGTTTTGGGACCATCAGATAGTAGCGATTACTGTTTTTATCCCACATGATATAGGGTTTCTCTGCAATAACTGGAGTGGCGTCAACTGTTGTATAAGGCTGCGGATGTCCGCAGTGAGAAGCAGGTGCGTTGCTGCAGCCTAAAAAAACCATGTTCCAATTCCCTGCTGGCCAACTTCCCATATAAGAGTTGCGAGTGAGCCATTGTTGTTGGCTTCCAGAGTCGATAACTCCATTCACAGTACAGTCTCCCATAAACCCTCCACTTGAAAACCCGGCCATTGGAGGGTTCTTCTTCGGATCTTTGTTAGGGTTGTACTGGTAAAGATACAAGTCTCCGTCGACGAAAACGCGCCGCAACGGAGCTGCTTGGGAGACAGCCCAAAGCATTCCAGCCTTTCCATTCCATAGGTGTCTACTGGGTTTTGTGTAGAAGTTTTCAGCACTTCTCCAGAAATTTGAAAGAGCACCATTTTTGTAATTGAAGCTTCCGTTTTCACAAATTACGTTACTGATTTGAGTATCTTTTGGAGTTTTCCCTAGTCCAATGATGGAAGTGTAGTAGCCTACGTTGACATTGAGGGTGTGGTTTCCGGGTTGAAAAAGGATTGCAAAACGCGCGTCACTCCACTGCCCGTGATTGTCTTCGGGGGAATGTCCTCCATTCTGAGTATATACAGCATTGACTTTGTCTTGGGCATGCGTGTCGTCTGGTGAGAGTACAATGACACTGTCAGGCCATGCTGGAGGATTGGGCTCCAAGGCGACTAGATTCAGGGATGCCAAAAGGCATGTTATAATCCATCTCATATCTTAACTCCTAGTTTGGATAAAAGGAACCAAAGCGTACAGAAAACATTAAAATAATGTCAAAATATTTTTAGGACTAATCAGTTTGACTAGGGGGTGCTGAGTTCTGAATCCAATTAGAGATTAGCTCCAGAATCTCAGGAGCGATTGTCTCTTCGATTTGGATATATTCGTTTGGTGACCCTGTCTTTGCAGTTTGAAATAGATGATTGAGGCCCTTTAACTCGAGAATTACGGCTGGAGGATTTTTCCCTTCTTTGAGAGTTTTTTCAATTTCTCGAAGATTTTGCTTGGGACATACCTGAAGATCTAGTGATCCATTGAGTGCCAGCACAGGAACATCGACGTTGGATAATGCTTGCCTGGGATCATAGTTTAGGAATGACTGAAACCATGGAGTTTTTAGAGTCTCATGGATCTGATTAACCTGAGCTTCCCATTCTTCTTGAGCTGCGGAACTCAAGGACTGCAGGTCTCCATCGGGCTTGAAAGATAAACGTTTTATCGCTTCTTCAACATCTTTCTTTTCTTGAAGCACTTCAATGACAGAGGTTAGAATGTTTTGATGTTCCTGAATTTTTTCAGGAGAGGCTCCTTCAGCTTTAAGTATAAGTCCACTTTGGTGAACGAGTACATCTGATCCCTTTGCGCCAGTTCCTGCAAGAAGGATAATAAAGTCAATATCGGGGGAAGAATTAGCGATTTCGGGGGCGAGCATTCCTCCTTCGCTGTGACCTAAAAGGCCTAGAGAATGAACCTCTTTTCTTTTCTTTATGAAGTCGATGGCTGCTTGGGTATCTTTGACAAAGTCAGCGCAGGTCGCTTCTTCAAAATTTCCAGTTGAGGCTCCAACCCCCCGTTTATCGAGACGGAGTGAAGCGATGCCATGGCGTGCTAAATGGTCTGAAATCACCAAAAAAGGCTTATGACCCAGAATGTTTTCATCTCGATCATGTGGACCCGATCCGGCAATAAATATGACTGTTGTGAAGGAGTCCTTGCCTTTAGGAAGAGTCAGAGTTCCCGCAAGGGTTACTTCTCCATTTTTAATGAAGAGCTCTTCATTGACGTAGAGGTTGGGGTTTACAGCATCGACCTGTGGTCTTACTCTGACTGGGGCTTTGATAATGCCTTTTTTTAAAATGAGTGGGAATTCTTTAGCCTGGGTAAAAGTGCCAATAATTTCCCCTTCGGTTAATGTCCCTTGGTAGGAAACAAGTAATTGAGGAACTTTGAATGAGAGAGAGGAGTTATGATAATTTACTGCCTCAATAGGAAGTGTGAAATTTTGTTCGGGGCATGAAAGAGATCCTTCAAGCTCATCTTGATTCAGAGACAAATGCACATTTAGTGAGAGCTCTGAGACTCCTAAATCGAGCACGCCTGTCCAGTCACCTTCAATTTCTTGGGTTTCAGATGCGTTTAATGCAAAAACGGCAAGTGCGAAAAAGATACAGCTTACGAATTTCATAGCAGAACTCCTGTTATTTAGGAGCCATGCTAGGCTAAAATCTGTTATTTATCAACCGAGCCTAGAGGAAAAAGTGAAATTGCTCAAGTAGAGGTGAGAGCCTAAATGAGCCAACCCCTTGCCTTTTTCTTCCAAGAACGAGGAGTTTGACAAGCTCTAGAGTCATGAGCTGTTCTACTGGGAATTCTTTCATTTTGACACCTATTATTGTTAATTAATAGGTATATTATATCATTTATTTTAATTAATATCCAGCAACAATATGACTTAATGTCTCATCAGGGATATCTTTAGAAGGCTTTTCGGGGAGAATGAGGTGGAGGGTGTTTGGTGTATCCTCATGAATCTCAACAGTTTGCGACTTTTTAATTTCGAAGCCATTATCACTAAGGAACTTGTGCGGATCTGCTAAAACGACTTCTTTTAAGCTGGGATCGTCCCAAATTTTCCGGACGAGAGCGGTCCATTTTTTGATATTTGAGCTACTATCTTTCATCCTTTTTGTTGTAATTCTTGATTTGATTATTTGCAATTGCTATTAACAAATTTCATGAGCCGAGATATTTTTCGACATGATACGCTAGAAAAACTTTCCTCACCATCGCAACTGAGCAAACTGCTTGTTGTTGTGCGTCTTCGAGGATGGGTTGTTCTTTTTTCTTTATGCGCAATACTCGTTGCAATAGTTGCTTGGTCTGTATTAGGGCAGATTCCGATTATTACGACAGGCCAAGGAATCCTCCTTGCACCTGAAGCACAATTTGCGATGAAGAGCCCTTCTGATGGCGTCGTGAATCAGGTGTTTGTTAAAGTAGAGCAGGAGGTCTCAGCAGGAACCCCTCTAATGGAGCTTAGTAGCGGCACACAAATTCTTGCTCCTCATAGTGGAAAAGTTTTTCAGATTGATGCGGGTCAGGGGGAAGCAGTAAAAGTCGGGGAAGTTCTTCTTTGGTTTCAAACAAAAGTATTTCCTAATCAATTGGAGGTATATGGATTCATCCCCACTCAGGTGGGAGAAAGAATTCAAGTAGGGATGCAAGTAACTGTTGATCTCAATGCGGTTGACACGCAGAAGTACGGGCAGCTTGTGGGAAAGGTTAAGCAGGTTGCTCCCTATGCTGTTTCGGCGACTTCCGACCAACTTAAAGTTATCCCTTCTGAAAAGGCACGAGAAGACTTAACGAAAGGGGCAACTGTAGAGTTGGTTATTATTCAGCCTAGTCTCGATCCAAATAACAAATCAGGGATCAGCTGGTCTTTTGGAAAAGGGCCTCCAGATAGGCTAAATCCAGGCTCCACAGGAACGGTTCGGGTGACGATTGAGAACAAACGCCCAATTTCCTATCTAATCCCTATTGTATCATGAGGTTTGAGTAGTGGAGCAGACGATTCCTCGCCCAGCTAAACTATGGAGAGTCCACACTCCGACAGTGATTCAAATGGAAAATGTCGAGTGTGGAGCGGCGTGCCTTTCAATGCTTCTTTCTTATTACGGAAAACATGTTCCACTGGAAGACCTCCGGACCGAGTGCGGTGTGTCGAGGGATGGAAGTAATGCGCTTAATCTACTTAATGCAGCAAAAAATTTTGGTTTAGAGGGAAAGGGACACCGAGAGGGGCTTCGGGAGCTTTATGAAACCGACAAACCTGCGATTCTATTTTGGGATTATAATCATTTTGTTATTCTTGAGGGATTTGGAAAAAAATGCGTTTATCTTAATGATCCTGCCTTTGGTCCTCGGAAAGTGACGTATGAAGAGTTTGATGAAGCCTATACAGGAGTTGTTCTGCATTTTGATAGGAGTTCTTCATTTAAAAAAGGGGGGAAGCCGGCCAATGTTTTTGAGGAAATGAAACACCGTCTTCGTGGGGTCAAAAGGCCCCTTCTTTATGTCCTAATCGCAGGACTTTGCCTTCTCATTCCCGGTCTAGGAGTCCCTGTTTTTACCCGAATCTTTATTGATAACATCTTGGTAACGAATGTCCTTCCATGGAAAGGGCAGTTTCTATTTGCGATCTTTTGTGCCATGACCCTTGCAGGGATTTTAACCTGGCTTCAGCAATATTTCTTAAATCGTCTGAATGCAAAAATGGCGATTCGTTTCTCGAGTGATTTTTTATGGCATATCCTACGCCTTCCTGTTTCATTTTATTATCAGAGGTTTCCTGCAGAAATCGCAAACCGCGTGGGGCAAAATAACCTTGTCGTTCAGATGATAACAGGGGCCTTAGCGACCCCGACTATCCAGATGGTTTTGGTCGTTTTCTATGGGATTTTGATGTTCATGTACGATTTTTCTGTGGCGCTCATTGGAGTTCTGGCAGGGTTAGGAAGTCTTGTTGTGATGCGCCTAGTTCAAAGGGCGCGGACAGATACTTACGCTCGCCTCCAAAAAGAGCAGTCAATCGTCACTGCAAATTCAGTCGGAGTGATTCAACAAATAGAGACCATTAAGGCTACAGGAACCGAAAGCGATGCGTTTGCTGCCTTTGCGGGCTTTGATACGAGAAAAATCAATTCGCTCCAAGAAATCAGTCGAAAGGATGCCATCTTAACAACCTCTCCCATCTTATTCCAGGGACTTGCTCAAGCGGCCCTTTTAGGGATTGGTGGATGGCGAACCATGCAGGGGAGTTTAACAATTGGGACTTTGATGGCTCTTCAGATGCTTTTGATTAGCTTCATTACCCCCATTGTCAATTTTGTAAACTTTGGGCAGACGATCCAATTTCTTAAGGTGGAGCTTATTCGTCTCAATGACGTTTTAAAGAACCCTATCGATCGTATCTACTCTAAAAGAACGACTGAAAAATCAGAGAAAGCCAAGCTTGATGGCTATTTAGAGTTTAAGGATGTCACCTTTGGATATAGTCCTTTAGCGCCACCTCTCATTGAAAAACTCAACATCAAAATTCGTCCAGGCCAACGAGTGGCTCTTGTAGGTCCCTCGGGGTGTGGCAAATCTACGATTTCAAAACTCTCGACAGGACTGATTGAGCCGTGGGAAGGAGAGATCCTCTACGATGGAAAACCCATCATGAAGCAGTCTCAAGAGATCATGCAACGCTCGCTCACAAGTGTTGATCAAGAGATTTTCCTCTTTAGTGGGTCGATTCGAGACAATATTACGCTGTGGGATACCACTGTTCCGGATGATGTATTGATCAAAGCGACGCAAGACGCCTGTATTCATAACGATATTTTAGAGCGTCCTGAAGGGTATGATACGGAGCTTATTGAAGGAGGAAGAAACCTTAGTGGTGGACAGCGACAAAGAATAGAGATTGCGCGCGCGCTTCTTGTAAGCCCCTCTATTGTAATTATGGATGAAGCCACAAGTGCTCTTGATTCTAGTACCGAAAAGCTCGTTATGAATCATATTCGAAAAAGGGGATGTTCGGCGATTATGGTTGCTCATCGCCTAAGCACTATCCAAGATTGTGATGAGATTATTGTTCTTGAGAGTGGGAAAGTTGTTGAAAGAGGGACGCATGAAGAACTAAAAAAATTGGGTGGGGTCTACAAGCAACTCGTTGAGAGTGAGACGGGGGATAATGGAAGCCTTGTTTAAAGAGCATGGGGAGAAAATTGAGGCTTCAGCGAATTTTCGCCTCTCTCTCCAAAAAAAAGGGACCATTTGGTTTCTAGAAAAAGGAGCAATGATCTTATTTGCTGTCCAAAAAAAAGAGGGGCACGAGGGTCGAAGAACTCTCCTTTCAACCGTTCAATCAGGGCGTCTTCTCTTTGACATAGAAGGGCAAAATGTTCCTTTTGAGATCTTTGCCTTCAGCGAAGAACCTATTGTTATTTGGGAAATGGAGATGGGAGTCTTTAAAGAAAAGCTTAAAAACTCTCCTTCAAATCAAGAGGCTTTTTCTCCACTTTTAGAACATTACCTGAACCAATTTGGTCATTTCGTGTTTTCTCCAATTGAACTTCGTCCCAAGCATTGGATTCTTGAAGGAGGAATTGGTGTTGAAAAAGGGGAGACATTTACGATTAAAGTTAGTGAGGTTCCCTCAGAGAAAGAGCGAGTGGTTTGGCTCACTCCAAAAGGAGGGGAATACAAGCTTCTTGGTCCACATGAGGTAAAATTTTCGCAAAAGAATTTTCCGCTTCTTCCTCATCTCTATTTTCTATCTTTAGAGAAGGCGACGCTACAGGCAAAAAGCACTCCTGAAGTTATCAACTCCGAGACCTGGCTGGAGGGGCTTACCCATTTTCATTACTTTATTGGAAACTATCTTGTATATAAAAGGGGCTTTTTGGATCAAGAAGAGCTCAAGCGTTTTGAGGAAAAGGAAAAACTTCAAAAAGAGACCCTTCATGAAACGCTGACCGAGATGATAGGGGTTCTCAAGACCAATGAAAATGAAGAAACTGTCACCAGTACGAATCCACTCATTCAAGCGACAGAACTTGTCTTTAAAAAACAGGGAATTAAATTTACCTCTCCTGAAAGAAACTTAAGTGGAGAACTCAAAAATAAGGTGGAGAAAGTTGCAGAAGGCTCCGGTGCTCGTATGCGAGGAGTCCAATTAGGAGCTCTTTGGTGGAAATTTGATTCTGGCCCCCTTCTTGCTTTTTATGGCAAAGAGCGCCATCCCATTGCCCTCTATTTAAATCGATGGGGGAAATATGAGATGATTGACCCAATAAGAGGAAAGAAGCGGAAGATTACAGGGCGAGTCGCTCGAAACATTGCTTTGGATGCCTACAGTTTTTACAAGGCGATTCCGGATGAGATTCATAATGGAAAAGAAGCCCTTTTCTATTACTTTAAGGAAAACAAAATGGAGTTTATTAAGCTCCTGGGGTATGGTCTAATTGCAGCCGTTTTCTCTCTTTTCCCCCCGATTGGAATCTCTTTTATTTTTAACAGTGCCATTCCCAATGCCAATGCCGACTTGCTCGTGCAAATCACTTTAGGGCTGATTGCAGCGGCAGCAAGTGCGGCTCTTTTTATCTATTTCCGCTCTCTTATTTTGGGACGCATCGACGGAAAGCTAAGCTCCAGCTTGCAACCTGCCATTTGGGATCGACTCTTGAAGCTCCCCGCGAATTTTTTTAGACGCTTTACAGCAGGTGACCTTTTGCAGCGGGCCATGACATTGGAGCAGATGAGGCCTCTTTTAAGTAGCAACATTTCTCAAGCCATTTTGACTGGGGTCTTTGCCATTCTCTACTTAGTCACCATGGTCATCTATTCTCCAACACTTACCGTAATAGGAGTTGTTCTCCTTATCTTTGCGATTTCTCTTACTGTGCTTCTAGCTCGCTTAAAAATTAGAGTGCAGAGGAAAGTATACGAGTTGCAAGGAAAAATCAATGGTGCTTTAGTACAAATCTTATCAGGTGTTGCAAAGCTCCGCGTTGCGGGAGCTGAAAATAATGCTTTTTCCTACTGGGCGAAGCAATTTTCAAAATCGAAATCTCTTGAGATGTCAGCTCAAAACATTCAGAACGTTATTACAACCTGCATGGCAGCTTTCCCCCATTTATCGATCATTCTGATTTTTGGAGCTGTGATGCGAATGGAAGAAAGGGCCTCTCTTTCAATCGGAGACTTTCTAGCCTTTAATACAGCCTATATGACCCTTTCGATGGCTGTGTTTTCGATGAGCAGTATTGTCATGGAAGCGGCCGCGATTGTTCCTCTTTGGAGGCGGTCCCATGTAATCATCGAAGAGCCTCAAGAACTCCTCATGAAAAAATCCAATCCAGGAAAGCTCACAGGAGATATCCGCCTTGACCATGTAACATTTAGCTATGAAGAAGAAGGTGGATCGATTCTAAAAGACGTTTCTATTCGACTTGCACCAAGAGAAATGATTGGAATTGTGGGTCCTTCTGGGAGTGGAAAATCTACGCTGATTCGGATGATTCTTGGTTTCGAAACACCCCGATCTGGAGCCGTCTATTTCAATGGGAAAGACCTCTCTCATCTCAACCTAAGTGAAGTGAGAAAACAGATGGGTGTTGTTCTCCAAGGGGGTGGTATTATTGCTGGAACCCTCTATCAAAATATTGTTGCGGGGGGACAATACACAGAAGAAGAAATTGACCGAGCAATCACGCTAGCTAGTTTTAAAAAGGACCTCCAAAACTTCCCTATGGGACTCCATACCGTTGTGCCCATGAATGGGGAAACTCTTTCTGGAGGACAAAAACAGCGTCTTCTTATTACCAGGGCCCTCCTTCCGAGTCCCAAGATTCTCCTACTTGATGAAGCAACGAGTGCTCTTGATAACAACTCTCAAGAAGAGATCACCCAAAATATCGATCAGCTTGACATCTCGCGCATCGTCATCGCCCATCGCCTTAGCACCATCAAGAATGCAGATCGGATTTACGTGCTTGAAAAAGGAGAGGTAACACAAACGGGTTCTTTTAAGAGCTTAAGCGATGAACCGGGGCTTTTTGCCGAGATGCTTAAACGTCAGAAACTCTAGTCAATTCCTCTGAGAGCAACGAGAGCTTGTTGGACTGCAAGAGTTTCAAAATCAGAAGGATTCTTAATTACTTTTTGCAAGGTTTCTAGAGACTGTTTAAGGTGGGGTGTTAGGGATACTTTTTCTCTAATTTTTTCCAAAAGAAAATGACATGTTTCCTGTTCATAGGATAGGGACGTACTGAAGAGCATCTGGGCAAGGGAATCGATATTTTCGCTGATGGAGGGAGAAAAATGTGGAGGTTGATTTGAATCGTTTGGGATCAGCATGTCGTAAATACCTTTTTCATATAGGTTTCAAACCCCTTTTGATTAAGAGGCTCCTGGATTATTCCGACGTATCCATCAGGGCGGACAAGAAGGGCTGTAGCTTTTGAAATGCCATAGTGGGTGTGAGAGGAAGGCTCTAGGTCAAGAAGACATTGGTCTTTTTCTGGACAATGGGTCAAATTACTTTCATTGCGGTAAATAAAATAGGGGCGGATCTGCGGGTGTTTAATGGAATAGAACCCACCAAGAGCTTTCAACTCCTCTTCTGTAGGCTTTTTTCCACTAAAAAGAAGGAGAGTATGGTGCGTTCCTTGAAACAATTCAAAGAGACGAATTTCTTTTTCCCCTTGCTTTACAAGATGATCTGGGGCTCTCCCTCCAATCTTAACTTCAGTAGGAGGGTAGTCCTTTGTCTCGTTAACAATGATCTCATTTTTCCCATAGCTCAGGTAAATTTGAGAAAAGCGTTTAGGAAGTTGTTTTGTTAACCCTTCAAAGTTTCCAGCAACACTCATAAACGTATCGCGCATAAAAGAAAGAGCAGAGTTCTTGACTGTCATCATTTTTGTGATTTTATCGGTAATTGCCAGCACCTCTTTAGCAATAGGATGACGCTCCTCATGGTAGGTTTTAAGGATTTTTTCATGACTTTCCCCCTTCATCACGAGGGCAAGTTTCCAAGCCAGATTATAGGCATCTTGAATTCCAGTATTCATCCCTTGCCCACCAGCGGGGCTATGGAGATGGGCTGCATCTCCAGCTAAGAAGACTCTTCCCGTTTTATAAGAGGTTACCTGCCTGTGGTGGATCACAAAGCCGCCAATATCTGCAGGCTCTACACATTTAATCTCTGGAGAGATCCTCTCTCGCAACCTTTGAAGAGCCAGATCAAAGGTCGGAGGAGATTCATCTCCTTCTTGTCTTTCGATCGTAATGCGTGAGCGCTCATGGGGAAGAGGGAAAATGGCAATCAACCCTTTTTCATGAGGAAAAAGATTCATTTCCTGCGAATCATAATTCCAATCGAGTTTGGCATCCAGAATAAGCCAGTGTATCGGATATTCAGAACCAGGAAAGGGGGTTTTAGTGAGCTTTCTGCAAGCGCTGCGCGCGCCGTCACATCCAATGACATAAGCAAATTCATCAGGGACCAGGCCACTCTCTCCCCGCTTAAGCATCACATCGACATGAGAATCATGCATTTCTATGTTGTTGAGCTCCGTTTCTCTTTGAATCTTGCCTCCAAGGCGCTCAAGCTCATGGAGCAAAATCGTTTCCGTTTGACTTTGAGGGAGGTCAATAATGAAGCAGTAAGGAGTATCGAACCCTTCATAGACCGCGTGAATCAGCCGGCTACTTCCGGAGTAGAGATTCATTCCAGTGACCTTCACCCCTTGTTTTAAAAACTCAGGAAGGATTCCCATATCCTCAAAAACCTCGAGCGTTCGAGGCTGAATCCCTGCCGCGCGAGAATCTTTTGCTTGAATCGCGCTTTTATCAACGATGCGGAACTTCACCCCAAGACGGGCGAGTTGAATTCCCATTGTAAGTCCGACAGGTCCTGCTCCGACCACTAACACTTCATCTCTAGCCATATCTTCCTTCTTAAAACATTAAAGAAAAAAATGCGAGCCCCTATCCTGTAGAAATTAATGTTTAATTTTATGAAAGGAGATCTTATGAGGTTTAAAACTTTACTATTTGTTCTACTCGCTTCAACTTCTATCGTCTTAGCCCATGAAGATGAGAAGCCCCTATGCTCTGATTACGGCATATCTCGGATAGGTTCGACGTATCCCGATAGCTTCGGGGTCATTGCCTATGGAGAATTTCTTTATTGGAAAGCTCAAATGGATGGTCTTGACTTAGCTCTACAGTTGACGCCATTTGTCAATAATACAAACGATGCGAGTGTTGTGGGTCTCGATTTTAATTGGGATCCTGCATTTCGCGTGGGACTTGGCTATTATTTCAAGGGGCGCGATTGGGATTTATCCCTTGAGTGGACCCGTTTCCGCACCGAAGCCAGTCATTCAAAAGCTGCAAACGGCAATACACTTTTTCCTTTTTGGGGGCGCGTGGGGACAAGTGATACAAGAGTTCTCGATAGGGTTTCTGGCCATTGGGACCTGCATTATGACACCCTTGATTTGCTCTTCCATCCAGGATATTTTCGCTACCAGCATTTTGCTGTCCAGCCTGAATTTGGCGTCCGCAGAGCATGGATTGATTGGGACTATACAATCAATCAGAGCTTCTTTGATCCTCAAGACAGCTTGACGCTGACCCAGCATCTTCCCTATGAAAACCACTACCACGGTGTTGGTTTCTTAGCAGGTGCTAATACGAAATGGTTTCTTGGTTGGGGATTCCAAGTGTATGCCAATGCTCTCGCTTCTGTCATCTATGGAGAGTTTGAGCTTGACCAACCTTCTACCGTTACCTTGCAGGGATTATCAACAACTTTCAAGACTGCATCTAGCCAAGACTACTGGCGTGTTCGCTCAAACATGCACCTTGCGATGGGCCTTGCCTGGGAAAAACTTTTTGCTAACAATGCAGTGCGTCTCAATATTTACCTCGGCTATGAGTTTCTCATATGGTTTAACCAAAATCAACTCTACAGAGCTCGGACGGAGGTCTTTGGTCCGAATGATACTCTTGAGTTTACTCCTTATATCGAGCGGGACGATCTTGGCCTAAATGGCTTGAGTGCCGGAATGCGTCTAGAATTCTAAAAGAGGGGGGTAAAGCCCCCTTTTCTTTCTTGACGAAAACCTCTCAAAAAGATTAAATTGGATCTTTTATCACCTGCCCAGGTGGTGGAATTGGTAGACACGCCAGATTTAGGTTCTGGTGCCGTAAGGTGTGGAGGTTCGAGTCCTCTCCTGGGCAACTCTCAAAAACAAATCCAATTAAAAACAATCAAATGAGTTCCGCTATCGGTAATTGTTTGTTTTGGTCAATAAGTAAAAAAAAGCGAAGATACAAAAAGGGGACCTTGGAAGAGGCCCCCAGTAATAGTAGGAGTTATGCGATTCCCTGAGCACGCATTTGAGCGATAATTTGTTCTTCGCTCATAATCATGCGGCCTTGACCTTGGATTCGTGCAGCTCTTTGCATCCACGGGTTTTGCAAGGCTTTATCCATTCGGTCTTGTTGAGTTAGACTAGGGTCCTGCATAATAAGTTGATTTTTTATTATAAAAGTAATGAGAGAGGCTGTGTGGCCAACACTTTTAGCTAAACCGATATCTAGAGGAGTTAGTACGGCAAAAATGTAGGTTTTGCGGTATTTCCCAAAAGAGCTTTTCTTATAAAGAGCCGTAAGAGCAATCACAGAAATAAGGTATAACCCAATCTTAGGCTTGGAGTAATTGTTACTTTTTTGTGTTTCAATATGCTCTTTGATACGTGCAATAAAATGAGGGGCTCTATGATCGTTTGGCCAATTTGTGGCTTCTAGTATGCGTAAAGCATAGGTTCCGATCCGACCAGCTTGCTCCAAACTGCTTTGGAATGCGAAAAGATTATTAAACCACCCCTGATCCAAAATCATCACATTGCTTGGCTCTGTGTCGACAAGAAAAATTTTGCGATTTCCCGCCTCCGTTAAATCATCTGCTCTTCCTAAACGAACATTTGAAAAAGTAGCGTCTGCAAGGCCTGCTTTTGTAACAAGAGAGACAAGCTTATCAGCAAGAGCTTCTTGCTCTTGTTTTGACATGCTGTTAATCGCATTAACAGTCTCTTTCCAACTTAAGCAGTTCACTTTTTCAGCAACGATTAAGAACCTTTGATCAATGGGCAAAGACTCATCTTTTAGTCGTCCTGGCTGGATTTCACACAGTTCTTTTCTTGGGAGAGTGACTCCATCAAATTCATCTGGATTTTCGGCGCAGATCTGGCGAATACGATCTACCATCGCGATCCGCAAAAGAGAGCAATAGGGATCAAGCTCCAAAAAGTCCCCAGAAAGCGGGATGGGTGCGCCTCCGGCAACCTGGTCGTCTGGTTTCCGTTTTCCAGCATGTTTTACAACTCTTCCATGAAGGCCATCATGTTCTAACACGCTATAATAGGGTTTAAAACCTTCAGCTGTAGGTTTTTCACTTAAAACTTTCCACCCCTTATCGGTAAAAGCGCGTCCAATGGGTTCATATCTTTGTGGATTCAACGTTAGAGGGCTAGAGAACGCTCTTAGAGGCTCTCCATCCTTAAACTGGGCGTGTATAAAGTCTGTTACGTCTGAATCTTTAGTGTGCCATGCTTCAAGCTGATCTTGACTGAGCCTAACAGGCGGTAAAAAGTTAACTTGATAAAATAATGATTTTGCAAATTCAATTGCCATTTTTTCTCCAAATTTGTTCTAATTTGGGAAGAGTATCTCAATTAACATAAATTAACGCAAAGGTTTTTTTAATAAAACTAGTGTGTTTTTATCTAATTTTTAGGGGGTTGTCTGTCAATTAGTTGCGTTTCTAGATAGTGTTAAAGAAGCGATCGCCAAAGTCGCCAAGTCCGGGAACGATATATTTCTTCTCGTCGAGGTGGTCATCAAGGATGGCGAGGCGGAGATTTGCCTCGGGATAAGCTGAATGGATGGCCTCTTTTCCTTCGGGGGCGCCGATCATGCTAACGATGGTGATATGGGAGGGGGTTGCCCCAGCATTGATGAGTTTATTAAGGGTCAGGAGGGTGCTGCCACCGGTGGCGAGCATGGGATCTAGGATGATGACGTGAGTGTGGGGAGTGATCTGGGGGAGTTTCTTGTAGTAGAGGTTGGGCTGGGCTTGCTTGTCGCGATGGATGCCGATAAATCCAACGGAGGCTGCTTCAAAAGCTTCCATAAAGGAAGGAAGAAGTGCCATCCCAGCGCGGAGAATCGGGAGCAACATCACCTCTTCCCAGTCGGCGAGTTCTTGTTTGATTTCTGCAGCGATGATGCAAGAGAGTGCGTTAGAGGTCCTCTTAAAGGTGACCGTGGAAATAGTTCGGTCACGAAGGATGGTAATCAGCTCATTTTTTTTCATAGACAGGATAGACGTGGAATCCCTCTTCATTCATGGAGTAAATAAGCTTTGCGATAGGCTGCCACTCGGCGTGTTTGTCAATATGAAGGAGGATGTGTGTTTTTTGGTGTTTATTGAGCTCTTGTTTGATTGTTTCGATGTCATTAAGGATGAAGCTTTCTTTTGCATCAATTAACTTATACTCCCCGTTGGGAGAGATGCTAAGGTTTATAGTGTGGTCAGCGTGGTGCGCAGAGGTTTTTGCATTTCCGGTTGTTTCAACAAGGGAGAGGTGGGAGTCGAAAAGCGCTTTTCTTGAGATGGCAATGACGGCAAAGATCGCGATGACGATAAAGAGAAAGTCGACCATTGGGGCGAAACTTATCGTGGATTTTGGTGCGAGTTCATCATCGGGGATCATGGAAAAGGGTTCCTGCAAGTTGCATTGCTTCATTTTCAACGGCTGTCATGGAGCGGATGAGTCGAAATTTTAGGAAGGTATAGAAGAGCATTGCAAGAATGGCTACGATGAGCCCTGCAACAGTGCTTCCCACGGAGATGCCTAGCCCATCAAAAAGAGTGGAAAGGGACTCCATAGAGCGGTTGAGGTCATAGAAAGCGTAGAACATTCCAGTGACGGTTCCCAACAGGCCTAGCATTGGCGCAAGGACGGCAATGTCATTGAGAAGAGCAATTTTTTGCCAGAAAGGAGCGGACCCCCGTTTTCCAGCGGCTTTCATAGCATCAAGAATCCCTTGATTTCCTAAAGGGCGGGAGGTGATTCCTGCTGCGATCATTTTGGAGAAAAGGGAAGGATTTTCATCGCAGAGTGTCAGGGCTTTTGCATAATCTTTCGATTGGAGCATTCGATCGATGGCCTCTTGATGGTTTCTGGGCAGAATTTTTGAAGAGCGCGCTGTCAAAAGAGTATAGAGGGCAATCATCACGGTGCACATAGAAAGAAGAGCAAGGATCGTGTAGATCCATGGAGCCGCTGAGAAAACTTGGGTTAGATCAATATTTATAGATTCCATAGCAACTTAATTTTTTATCGAATGCTACCATATTCCATACTTTTTGGAAGCAATTTATTGAAGAAGATGGTAGAATCAGCCCCTATGAAACCGAAAGATTTACCCTATCCTTACGGGTGGAAAGACCGTCGCCCGCTTTTCAAAGACAAGATCTTTTATGTCCCTGAATATTATCAGGAGCACCAAAAGGAATTGTTTCCTAGTTTTGCGGAGTGTTTTGGGAATGACAATCCAGTTAATCTGGAGTATTGCAGTGGAAATGGGGAATGGATTATTGAGCGTGCGCAGGAAAATCCTGATGAGAACTGGGTAGCGGTTGAGATGTGGTTTGAGAGGGTAAGAAAAATTTATTCAAAAACTGTGAATTATGGAATCGAAAACCTCCTCATTATTTCAGGAGAAGGATTGACGTTTTCTCGAGAATATCTGCCTGATCATTGCTTAGATGGAGTCTTTGTCAACTTTCCCGATCCTTGGCCGAAGGATCGTCATGCTAAACATCGAATTATCCAGCGCCCCTTTGTAGAGGAGCTGAAAAGAACGGTGACCCACGTAGGGACTGTGACCCTTGTGACGGATAATGTTCCCTACAAAGATCAGATGGAATACGAAATGCAGGATTGGCCCAAGGTCCCTGCGTCCCATGAAAACTATGGCTCCTCTTTTTTTGAGCGCCTCTGGCTCTCCAAGGGCCTAGAAATCCACCATATGTGTTATGAGAACCGTTGACCATCGAGGGTTTTCGTCCCTTCCTCCTTCCATTACTTTGATTGAGCTTGACGCTTCGCTTTCTTCAGATTTGAAGTGGGAAGTAGTCGCAGATGCTCCTCATATCTTATGGGAGCTCGACTTTCAACTTGATCAGATAAATTTGGCTCATCTTTCTTCTCATCAGTTAGCGGTAAAATGTTTTGCTGAGTCAATTTGGGAAAAACATCAAGAATCGACGCTTGGTGTTGTTCTATATAGAGGGAGAGTTCCTGCCGTTCCACTTGAGGAGTTTGCAGAATACTTGCACCACTTAGCCGCTTACCTCCCAGATGAAGTGCCTCCCTTTGCACTTTTCGATTGCGCTGGCGATCCTCTCAAGTTTTCAAAGGAAATTTTTCCACATATTCACTTAGGTTTTCGTTCAGGCCCCATTGGGGCAATTAAATGGGAAGAGACTCTTATACCCCTTCGCTATGATGCGGCATTGGGAATTGTCCTCCCCTTAAGGGAGAAGGGGCTTCAATTTGACGTGGTGGATAAATGCTTGGAAAAACTCGATAGGCCTTTTCGTTTGATTGCAGAGCCCTATATCACAGAAGAGTGGGATGAGCTCGACGAGCTCCTAATCTTTCCTGACCTTATTTCAACGTGGGGGATGCGTATGGTTCAAGGATTTGAAGCTGCTGGTGGAAAAGTGACGCATTTGTCACTTTTGTAGAGGTAAAATTGACAAATATGTCATTTTTTCTGACAATAAGGATATGAAACGAACAATATTCGATAAATTATTTGCATGGAAAGAAGATCAAAAGCGAAAACCTCTAATTGTTAGAGGGGTACGTCAGGTTGGAAAAACCTACATCTTAAAAAAGTTTGGTGAGAGATATCAGAGATGTCACTATATCAACTTTGAGAAGGACTCAAAACTCCTTAAGATCTTTGAAAAAGATTTGGATCCGAAAAGAATCTTAGACGATCTGAGTTTCTATTTGGACCAGTCCATTGATATTGAAAGCGACTTAGTGATCTTTGATGAGATCCAAGAATGCCCGAGAGCATTGACGAGCTTAAAGTATTTTCAAGAGGATCTTTCGGCGCTACACATTTGTGCTGCCGGCTCTCTTTTAGGGATTCATTTATCCCCCCTTTCCTTTCCTGTTGGAAAGGTGGATTTTCTAACAATGAGGCCGATGTCTTTTGAAGAATTCCTAATGGCCTTAGAGGATCAAAAGTCTCTGGATATTCTTAATAACTTAAAGTTAAAAAGAGAAATTTCGGAATTGGTCCATGAGCATTTATGGGAAAGATTGAAATATTACATGATTATTGGAGGGATGCCGGAGGCAGTGGCGACATACTGCGATCACAAGGATAACATGTTTGAAGCTTTTTCAATGGTCCGAGGAAAACAAGAAGATCTTGTACTTGCTTACTATGCTGATATGACGAAACATTCTGGAAAAGTAAATGCGATGCATATCGATCGAATTTTTCGAGCGATTCCAACTCAACTAGAACAAGTTCAAGATCGGTCTGTAGCAAAATTTAAGTTTCGTGGAGTGATTCCTGGCGTAAGCCATTATCACAGGCTGGTTAATGCCATTGATTGGCTCGAGGCTGCAGGACTTGTGATTAAAGTTCACATTACAAACTCAGGGAAACTTCCTTTTAAAGCTTTTTCAAAAGAAAATGCCTTTAAACTCTTGATGTTTGATGTAGGAATTTTGGGGAGCATGAGCGGACTTTCTCCTCAATCAATACTTGCTTATGACTATGGGACTTATAAAGGATATTTTGCGGAAAACTTCGTTGCTCAGGAGCTGATGTATGCATATGAAGAAGAGCTTTTTTCTTGGCAGGAGAGGAACTTGGAGCTAGAGTTTTTGAGAGAGATAAAAGGAGAGGTTGTTCCATTTGAAGTCAAGTCTGGTTCAGTTGTGAAATCAAAGAGCTTAAAGATTTTTTCTGAGAAATATAAATCCAAATCTAGGGTGGTTCTAAGTGGGAAGACACTTTCCCTAAACAAAGAAAATCCTACTCAGTATTACCCTTTGTATTTAGCGGGCAAATTCCCAATATAGCACTTTAAATTGATAAACCCAAGGAATGAAAATCGGGGTAGAGGGATTCGAACCCCCGGCCTTCTGCTCCCAAAGCAGACACGCTAGCCAAACTGCGCTATACCCCGAACGGGAAAGTCACCCATGGTAGCAATTAGGGGGATAATCAGCAACATTTTTTGATGAAAAATTTGGTGAGATCTGATAGAATCCCACTGAAAATTTTAAATGGAGGATCTACTTATGGAACCTGTTAGTAGAGAGACTGAGGTTGTCACATATCACCCTGAGACTTCAACAGACGATGTAGCTCAGCGATTGAATCATTTAGCGAATGAAGTACAAAGGCCTTTCTGGTACTTTGCTCAAAATGTTCATCGCTATGCTGCGAATCCTCTCCATGAGGATAGTCTAACTGATAGCGTCGCAAAGCGCTTTTTAAGCGGAGGAGCTCATGCTATAGGAGCCTCTCTTGGCGCTTTTTTAGCATTAGCAGGTTTTGCTCTAAAGGGCCTTTCGAACCGTTTTCATTCTCGAGAGTTTACATATTGGGAGGGACTGGGAGAAGAGGTGTGTCCCGAGCGTCCGAAAGTACTTCACCTGAATGCTTGTATGTTTCCTGGAGGGCTACCTTATGCTTTTGGAGGTGTGCGCACAGCGGGTGAAAGAATGGAGCAGCTCAAAGCATTTGTTGAGAGTATCAACCCTGATATCTTCTTTCTTTGTGAGTTTAGTCAAACCCTTTCGGGAAAACTATTCGAGTCTTTTCAAGAGAGCTATAGGCATTTTCTTGTGAATGTAGGATCCAACGCAAAAGGGATGGATGCTTCGATGACGGTTGTTAGCCGAGAGCCTATCGTCAATGAGCCAAAGTTTTTTCCTTCAAAGATTGAAGCTGAGGAAGAGCAAAAGTCTTCCTATCGTGGTTTTTTCCATGTTGAAACTGAAAAAGTCCATTACCTCTATGTTCACTTGCACCCAAAGGAAACCAATCGGGCAAAGGAAATCCGCCTGGAGCAACTTGCGGAGATCAGGAAGATTACTGAGGAGTTTGCAAATGGAAAGGTTTGGGTTGTTCTAGGGGATATCAATATTGAAAGAGGGTCTGCAGGACATCGATCAATGCTTGAAATGGGTTTTCGTGATTTGATTCAGGAGCAACATGGGAATGTTGAAACCTGCATTAATGGACTTGAAGCAGGAGGAAAAAGAGATCCGGAGTCTATTGATGGTTTTCTAGTTATTGGTGGAGACCTAGTCATGCAAACGGAGATTCATGATACGTATGAAGATCCCAGAAAAGCTCTTTCAGATCACAAAGGAATATCTGCCTTATTAGGATAAAGCTACTTGCTGTTTATTTACTAAATAAGGCAATATCTTTTCCTTGTAATATGATTAATGTGGAGAAAGAATGTCTGTAGAAGCTGCAAGTGGGGAGGGAGTTGATAGTATCCCTCTGTTTGATGGGGAAATTGGAGTTAAAGACAGGGTCAATGAAAAAATCACAGGCGTTGCTACGCAGGTTATCCACTTTAATTCATATTGTAAACAGTCCTGGCAACTCAGCTGGTCCAAAAGACATCAAGGACAATACGGTCAAAATCACACATGGCTTCAAGAAAGCGTTCGTCGTGTTGCTCGTTTCATTAGCGCTTTTCCGTGGTGGATGGGAATATTGCCTTTAGCAGTAGCAGCAGCAGCAATAACGGCTATTGGCAATTTTTCTCACAGCTCTCCATACAGGACTACTCATGGCACCTTCAGTGGAGAGATCAATAAAAGTCCTAAACTGTGTCTCTTGAATCCTAGAATGTTGACTGGGATTAGTCCTCAGAGAAATGCAGGGGTTTCCGTTGCGAGTGACCGCTTTGATCGCCTTGTTTCAACGATTAGAGATAACAATCCCGATGTGGTTTTTCTTCCGGAAGTCAATCGCTTTAATGCTCCTAGTCTTGCAGCGAGTCTAAAAGAGAGATACCATTTTTTCTTCACAGGGATGGGTGAAAAAATGCTAGGAGAAGATACTTCGTTCTTTATCGCTTTCCGTGGAAACCTAGTGAAATCTCCAGAGTATATCCCTTTCAGAAAACAAGATTGGTTGATGGAGAGGGGATATTTTGTCATGGAAACAGAGGAAAGGATTTATGTCTGCACCTACAAGCCGAACCGTGGAGATTGGAATGAAATTTTCTCTCGCGAATTTGGGGATAAAAAACAAGTGGTGTTAATGGGAGAGATGGAGCCTGAAGACGGAGAACTTTTGCTTCAAAAAGGTTTCATCTCTGGAATTCCTAAAAATGCTCAAACGACAACCCCTGCTCCCTACATGCATTACCATAGTGTCGAAGAGGGGGAGAGTACTTCAGTACCTTTTCTCTATTTAAGCAAAATGGAAGGGAAAACGGACGTGGTTCCCATGCATGGATCTGAAAATATTGCACAGGCTCTATCAGATCATGCTCTAATCTTGCATAGATAGTCCTATTTGGTATATGTATAAATTCTGTACATATATCAATTGGAACAAAGATGTCAGCATTCAATGAATATCATTCTGTAGAAGCCTTGCGCAAAATTGCCGAAAAACCTGTAGATCTTTCGAAAGGAGGGTGCCTTTGTCCCAAGAGGATGGAGGAGATGGTTGTGGAATGCCTCAATCTCAAGCTTTTCTATGGAACGGAAAGGGTTAATGAAAAAACAATGGAGACCCTTTTTGAGCTTGCGAATGAAGCAAGAGTGCATGAGAAGATGCTTGCTATGCAAAATGGGGAAGTGATCAATAAGATTGAGGGGTTTGAGAGTGAAAACCGTATGGTTCTCCATACTGCGATGCGCGATTTTTTTGACCGTCAAGCTGAAGGGGAGCAGGCGCGTCAAGCTGCGGCTCTTGCCTACGCTGAAATGGAGAAGTTAAAGAGCTTTCTCGATGGAATCGAAAAAGAAGAGTATACCGACATGATTCAGGTGGGGATTGGGGGATCTGAACTTGGGCCGAAAGCTATTTATCTTGCTTTAGAAGCCTTTAACAAACCCGGAAAGAGAGTTCACTTCATCTCGAATGTTGATCCCGATGATGCGGCGAATGTGATTCGTAGAGTGAACTTAAGCAAAACTCTTGTGGTGATCGTTTCTAAATCAGGAACAACTCTTGAAACCCTAACAAATGAGGAGCTCATTCGAAAGAAGTTTCAGGAAGAAGGGCTTTCCCCAAAGAACCACTTTCTTGCAGTTACAGGGAAGGGGAGTCCCATGGACAATCCCGAAATGTACCGCAAATCGTTTTATATTTGGGATTATGTTGGGGGGCGGTATTCTGCAACCTCGATGGTGGGATGTGTGATGCTGGCCTTTGCCCTAGGAATGGAAAAACTCTTAGATTTTCTTCGTGGGGCGAATTCGATGGATAAAGTAGCACTGGAACAAGATCCAAAAAAGAACCTTCCTCTGCTATCAGCACTCCTAGGGATTTGGAATCATAACTTTTTGGGTCATCCCACCACAGCAATTATTCCCTACTCTCAGGCGCTGTCTCGTTTCCCTGCTCACTTGCAACAATGTGATATGGAATCCAATGGAAAGCGCATTGATAAACAGGGGAGACCAGTTGATTTTTGGACAGGGCCGATTATCTGGGGAGAGCCTGGAACCAATGGGCAACACTCTTTTTATCAACTCATTCATCAGGGAACCATTGTCGTTCCTGTAGAATTTATTGGTTTTACGGAAAGCCAGTTTGGAGAAGACTCTTCCTTTAAAGGGACGACTTCTCAGGAGAAGCTTCTCTCAAACCTCTTTGCTCAGTCGATTGGACTTGCAACTGGGCAAAAGAATGATAACCCCAACAAGGAATTCCCCGGAAACCGTCCTAATCGGGTCCTGATGGCTAAAAAGTGTGATCCTTATACCATGGGGGCCATTCTTTCATATTTTGAGAATAAGGTGGCCTTTCAGGGCTTTATTTGGGATATCAATTCCTTTGATCAAGAAGGGGTACAACTCGGGAAAGTCCTTGCAAACAAAATTATCGATCAATTTACTAAGAAAAATAAGGAAGAGGAGTATGAAAAAGACTTTCCTCTCGGAGCTGTATATATTGATCACCTTAAGGGACTTTAGTGCATAAAAAATCGGTTGTTGCTTGGTGGACTTGGAGTCTCGCTGTTCTCTTTTTGTTTTATGAGTTTTTTGTTCGAGTCTATCCCTCCATTATGGTGAAAGAACTGATGGGATCTTTCAAAACAACAGCTGGGCAGCTCGGAACTTTAAGCGCCTTTTTCTTCTATGCTTATGCCCCGATGCAAATCCCTGTTGGGATTTTAATGGACCGTTATGGAGCGCGGAAGCTTCTCACCTTTGCGGCTCTTTTTTGCGGGGTCGGTAGTTTTTTCTTTGGAATGGCCCAGACCCTGGCTCCTGCAGAATTTGGCCGTTTCCTTATGGGAATTGGCTCCTCGTTTGCTTTTGTCGGGATGATTTATATTTGCTCTCATTGGTTTCCTGCAAAAAAACTGGCTCTCCTTGTAGGAGTGGGGAATTCAATAGGAATGCTTGGTGCTGTTGGAGCAGAGGGCCCCTTAAGTTTTGCTGTCGAAAGTTTTGGTTGGCGTGCGACCGTCAATGCTTTTGGATTTATTGGACTTTTTCTTGCTGTAATTCTCTATATTTTCATTCGAAAAGAGCCAGAGCAAAAGAAAGTTGAGACGAAAAAGGCTTCAGTTGACCTTCTAAGCAATTTAAAAATTGTCGCTTCCAATCCTCGAACATGGCTCAATGCAGCCATTGCCCTTCTCTTCTATATGACAACTGCTGCATTTGCCTCCCTTTGGGGAATCCCTTTCCTTATCGAAAGTTATGGGATTTCAAAAGATGTTGCAGGGTTCGCTGTTTCGATGATTTTTGTAGGATGGATTGTAGGGGGACCAATCATTGGTTTCATTTCAGATCGTTTCAGTAGACGAAAGCCCTTTCTTTATGCGAGCACTCTTCTTTGTTTAGTCTGTATCCTCCCTGTTATCTATATAGGACATTTGGCCCTTTCACTCGTCTTCATTCTTCTATTTCTTGTGGGATTCTTTCAAGCAGCTCAATTGCTCAATTTTTCTTTGGGAATCGAGCTCAACCCTATTGAGGCAAAAGGGACTAGCATTGCAATTACCAATTTTTCTGTTGCAGCCGGAACGTCTCTCATGCAGCCTCTTTTAGGAGTGCTTCTTGATCTTCGATGGTCTGGAGCAATGAAAGACGGAATTCCAATCTATTCTCTAGAAGATTACCACTACGCAATGTTTAGTTTTCCGATTACGATTCTCCTCGCCTTTTTCCTCCTCTTTTTTCTTAAGGAGAAAAAACATGAGCCTGATAACACCTTCTGGAACAAGATCATAGGGATGGATTGAGTTAATACTCTCTCAGATGGTATATCTTTCCTGAAAATAAATTTTTGAAGGAGACGTAAGGATCTTGTGACGACACCTCTCATAGAGAATCAATCTTTTTTTTATATCTTGAAATATGTTAGCCTGTCGTAGCTTAAGAAATTGGGACTGTTGAGAACTGGTCTAATTTTCTAAAATGATTTAAACTCATTCTTTTTTTTTAAATGAGGGTCCCCATGCAACAAGTTGAGATGATTTGCTTAGAAGATTTAGTTCCAGAAAGTCATAATTACCGAAAATTTGCCAAAATTTGGTCGTTCAGCCTTGTAGAGAAAAGGCTGAAAAAACTGGAAAAGAATAACCCTCACAAGGGGTATGGGTTACTTCGATTATTCAAGTGTTTATTGCTGCAGTTCATGGAGAACTGCAGCGATAGAGAACTGGAACGCTTTATCCAAGAAAACAATGCAGCTCGATGGTTTTGTGGGTTTAATCTCAGGGACAACACCCCAGACCACACAGTTTTTTGCCAGCTTAGAAAAAAGATAGGAACCAATACCTTGTCCAAGGTCTTTGCCGATTTAAGAGATCAGTTAAAAAGACAAGGACTGATGAGTGAGGTTTTTACCTTTGTCGACGCAACTCATCTAATCGCTAAAGCAAATTTGTGGGAGGAAAGAGACAAGGCAATTGCAGAAAAATACGAGAAGCTAAACAACGAAAACATCTCTCAGTTTTCTGCTGCTTCAGGTTTCAAGCATGTGTGTCCTACCCAAGGATCTGGCTATATGGATAAAGGGTATTGTATAAATCCCGCTCCTAAAATCGCCAAGGCAAAGGGTGTACATCTATAGCTAAACACATGTAAAATGATCACTATTTTTCGTTTTCAAAAAGTTGCTCGATACTGACTTGAGTTTTTCGCCTTTTAGCTTTCTTTTCAGCCCATTTATGCTCAATAGGGTTTAGCTCAGGTGAATATGGAGGTAAGTAGATGAGAATATGGCCCGCTTTCTCAATATGCTTTTTCGTTTCAGCTCCTTTGTGGAAGGTTGCATTATCCATAACTAACACACTATTATTAGGTAGCTTAGGGATTAGGCTTTCTGTTACCCACCTATTGAAAATCGTTGTGTTGATATTGCCGGTAAATAAATCTGCTACTAGCAACTCCTTGTCTATTAAAGCTCCAATAACGTTAGTTCTACCTCTTGCCCCCAATCATGACTCCCATAACAACGTTTTCCTTTAGAAGAATATCCATACATACGAGGCATAGAGTGAGAAAAACCACTTTCATCTATGAAAACTAAAGGATGGCCAGAGGATTTTAGTTCATTAGTTTCTTTGCAAAAGACAGATCGCTTTTCTGCGTCTGCCTTTGGATGATTGAGAGTTTTTTATAGGTTACGTGCAAACGCTTCATAGCATGCCAAATCCCATTTTGAGTTACACCAAACTTCTTAGCTCTTTCATATTGGTACGCTTCAGGGTTGTCTTGAATATCCTTTTTAAAGCTTCCATATTAATTTTTGTAGCAGGCTTATTCCTGATAGTTAATGGCTTAATGTTTTTAGACCACCTTAATATACTGGCCACTCCTACATCAAACCTCTTTGCTGTTTTTCTAAAACTCAACTTTTCTTTTTCTTTCACTGATAAAACTTTCATCCTAAAACCTAACGAATGGGTCACTTTCTACCTCTGGTTTGTTTTAATCCTAAAAGTGTAATCAATTTATAACTATTTAGCTATATGTGCGATCAAAAAAAATAACATGAAGAAAAAAAATAAAGATCAAGACCGATGGTACAGCTCTGTGCGGGCTCCCTATGAACGGGTTTTTTCGCAAAGAGAAAAACGAGTTCGTTACCAAGGAATTGCAAAAAATCAGTTTGCAGCTTTTATGCAGGCTATTTGCTATAACCTGAAGAGGCTAACGGTTCTAGATCCCCCAAATTTATGCCTCTTATAGGGAGGGGTGTGTCCAAATGGACTGAATTTTCCAGTTCTCAACACTTATGAACCACAAAATCTATCAAAAAAGATCCAAAAATATATATTCTCCCAAACTCGAAACTTTTATATTCTGAAGGGCTCTAAATTTTTTGGTTCTCAACAGCCCCAAATTAATAAATCGAATCGAATTGGAGGTTAGAGTGTCTATAGAAACTGTATCATCTGAGCCAAGTGTGACCAATGGTAATGAAGAAGAAAAAGTAACTGGGGACTTGAATGGTCGAGAAGTGGAGATTCAGGAACATAAAGAAAAGGCTAATGAGAAAATAACGGATTTTGTAAAAGAATCTATTATAGCGGGTTATACAGCAGGTGGGGCAATTGTAGCTGGTGCTGTTGCTGGTGCGATTGTGGTTCCCATAGTTGTTTATGATGCAAGTAAAAAACTTATTGAAGCATGCAAAGAGTATGAAGAAGCTGTAATATTAGAAAATGAAGCTATGGGTTTGGATAAATTTGGAAACTCCATTGATAATGAAAATGATAGAGATTCATGGGATAGGGGCTATTGATGAAAAATATTAAACTTAACGTTCCAAAAATATGGTGCAATCTCTACTTTTTCAAATTTTTAGTTATGGTTGTTTATGAAAAATATAACATAGGTTTTTTGGCACCTTGGAATTATATACAGTCAAAAACTTGGTTTTTTAATGTTTTATATTTTTCTTCATTTAGTTTCTTTACATGGGCTTTTTTTTATTTTCCATATATTAAAAAAGGGACAAAAATCTTGTTTATTCAAATTTTAATAAATTTAATAGTAATCCCTTTGTTTATCATCGAATCAATCAAATGTTTTAATAAACAAGGTTTCAGCGCCTTATCAATCCTTAACTTTCTGTGTATTATTTTTTCATTAATTTATATATATTTTTCTATAAACTTTTTCAAAATCAATAGGTCTGTAAGGAGAGTGGCTTTATTGGAAAAATAATTTTTCCAATAAAGCCCTTAGGGGCCATAAGATCTTATGTGGTTTTTTGCAGTAACTTTCCTTTTTCGATATGGAGCGTGCCCCATTCATCTTCTTCGGGGGATGTAAGAAGAACCTGCCCAAAAGAGGAGAGTCTTTCTTGGAGGGCCTTTGTTCGAGTGGGGTCAAGGTGAACCCCAAAATCATCGATTGAAAACAAAGGGTTGACTTCGGTTTGCATTTTGAGCTCATTCCATTCTGCCATTTTAAGAGCCGCAATACAAGTGCGCTTTTGTCCTTCACTTGCAAAGGATTTTGCTTCACGTTTGTTATAGGTAATATGAAGGTCGTCGCGGTGGGGACCAATCAAGGTGCTCCTGACGATGAGTTCTTTAGGTCGCTGTTTCCGATAAAGGGCTTCAATTTGATCCTGTTTATTTAAGGAAATTGAAGGCTCATAATGGAGGTCGAAAGTATCTTGACCCTCAGAAAGAAAGTGAGCATAGGTTTCTACTTGGGGGCGGAGGGCCTCAATCAATTGTTTGCGTCTATGCATGAGATATCGGGCCGAATCAGACATCATCTGTTCCCAGCTCTCAATCGCTTGTTCTGACTTAATTTTTAGAAGAGCATTTCTATGTTTCATCGCTTTGTGATACCGCATCAAATGGTGAACATAGAGGGGATCGGTCTGGGCAAGTTGAATATTAAGAAAGCGTCGTCTCTCTTGAGGAGAACCTGATATTAATGCGCTGTCTTTAGGCGAATAGAGAACAGAGGGGAGAATCCCTAGGACATGGGAAAAGCTTTGAAACTGCGTGGCATTATAATGGATCCTACGGTTTTTTCCATCAAAGCCGATTCCCAAACTTTGTTCGACGTTGTCGCGGATAAAGTGGGCTTCAACATAAAAATGGTTTGCCCCGCTTCGAATAAGATCGGTAAGATGGGTTGTTAAAAACGAGCGACCAGTGCTGAGAAGATAAAGGGCTTCTAATAGACTTGTTTTTCCTGCTCCATTCTTCCCTTGAATAAGATTTAACCCTTCAGAGAGGGGCAACTCAGCCTCTTCGTAATTTCGAAAATTGCGTAATATGAGTCCTGTTACCTTCATTAGGTAGGAGCAAGACGCATCGGCATGATCACAAAGTTTGCGGTCGTTGAATCGGTTATTAGCCCAGGGTTATGGGGGGTTGTGATCGCAAAATTCACTGTCTCATCCTTGCAATGACGGAGGATATCATGAAAAAAGAAGGGGTTGAAAGCGATATCAAAGGTCTCGCCTGAATAATCAACAGGCATTGAAACCTTTCCATCACCGATTTCGCTGGAGTTTGCAGTCAGAGTCAATTCGCCAGGAGAAAGGGAAAATTGTACTGAGTGGCTTTTGTCTGTTGTAAAAAGAGCGACTTGCTTGAGAAGAGTCATTAGCTCTTCGCGGTGGAGTATTAGCTTGTGAGTACTTTCTTTTGGGATAACCCTTTCAACATCAGGGTAGTCTCCAGAAAGAAGTTTTGTAATCATCACAGTTGGACCGGACTCGATCCCAATTTTATCGTTCATGAGGCTTATTTTAACGGCTTCATCACCATCAATTGATTTCACAATTTCTTCAACAGCTTTCAAGGGTATTAGATAGCTATTTTTATGTTCTGGATTGACATCAATGGAAGTATTGACTCTTGCGAGCCGTTTTCCATCGGTCCCTATGAAGGTGGCATTGCTGCTTTCTATCATCATCAGGACCCCATTGAGCACATGGCGGCTATCTTCACGAGCAGCGGCAAAGACCGACTTCGATAGCATCTCTTTAAATGCGTCAGGAGCCATCTCAAAATGATCACCTTGATTTAAGTCAGGAAAAGAAGGAAATTCACTGCTGTTAATTCCATTGAGACGGAATTGTGAGGTACCTGCCTTCACATAAGCAATTTCGTCTGCGCTAGCTGAAATTTCAATTTCAGGAGTCGTAAGTTCTCGAACGAGTTGGAAAAATCGACGAGCAGGAAGGGTGATGGTCCCTTCTTCAGAGATGCTAGCTTCCATTTGAGCTCTCATGCTTACGGTTAAGTCAGTGGCGCTAATGGTCAAGATTCCGTTTTCCGCTTCAATCAGGACATTTGCAAGGATTGGTATCGCTGGCTTGCTAGAAACAACGCTTTGAATTTTACCAATAAGACTCGCCAGTTCAGGCCGGGAGATAGTGACTTTCATAGGTCCTCTAAATTAATTTCCCCTAGAGTAAGAAATAGGGGATGGGTTGTCAACTTTTTAACGCCCGCTCCATCGATCTTTTGTGCTCTCGTTCTTTAATTGCAGAGCGCTTGTCGTGTTGCTTCTTGCCGCGGGCAACGGCAATTTTTACTTTAGCTCTACCCCGCTTAAGATAGATAGCGAGGGGAATAATCGTGAGTCCCTTCTCCTGAATCGAGCGTTTCAACTTTTCGATTTCCCTTTTGTGAAGGAGGAGTTTTCGGTCCCGTTTCTCTTCATGGTTGTGGATGTTGCCGAAAGAATAGGGGGCAATCGAAGCGCCCTTAAGCCAAGCCTCCATCTTATCAATGATCACATAAGCTTCTTGAAGAGATCCCCCATGATCTCTAAGAGACTTAATTTCAGTCCCTTGAAGAGACATTCCAGCTTCAAGGGCTTCTAAAATCTCATAATCATGACGGGCCCGCCGATTAGAAACTAATTCAGATTCACTCTTCTTGTTCATCTCTCATATTCTCCCAAGAAAATCCATTGCCATCAAGGAAAATCTTCTTCTTGTGATTTTGAAGAAATCCTTGTATTATGTTCCACCTAGGCAGCGTACCTAACAGATTTCCTTCAAGTTGCGCCTAGCTTGTTTTGTAGAGCAAAGCACGGAAATCGATGACAACTTAGTCAAGTTGCCGAGATTGAGTGCAAAGCTATACGAAAAAAGATGAGTTAAATTGAAGAAAAATCTTTTAGGTACGCTGCCTAAACTAAGGGTATGGAATGAAAAAGTTATGGATTGTAGGGCTTGCTCTACTAATGGTCGGATGTTCAACTGCTACCACCTATCACGCAAAAGATTTTCACGGAGAAGGATATGGGGATTATCGTCTGTCAGCAGATAGGTTTACCGTCACTTTTCGAGCCAATGAGCAGACAGAACCCGAAGATGTTCGAAGATTTGCTCTAAGGCGTGCATCAGAAGTCGCTACCAATTATGGATACAGGTATTTTATCGTTGAGCAGGAAAGGGATTTATCGCGCACGAGCACGGTTAAGTCTAAAGAAGAAAGGGTTACCTCTTTCATAGACTTGCTGGAAGGAAAAGAAGATCCGCAAGAAAAGATTATTGTGAGAGAAAGAGAAGTTCAAAAGCCTGCTATGGAGCTTATGATTCGCTGCTATAATGAGAAGCCAAAACAAGACGTTATTGATGCCTACCAGTTCCTCGCTTACCAGGCGTCTTAAGAAGGCCGTAAACAAAGAATAGAATAATTCCGCACCAGAAGATGGGCTCTGTCCATGTGGGGACTCCCTTAACAAGTACGTCTAAAAGGAGTTTCAAGCCAATCCACCCTACGATGAGATGCGCTCCTATTTCTAGACGGGGATATTTATCGATGAGATCGGTGAAGATACGTGCAGCAAAGCGCATTAAAATCAGTCCTGATATCCCTCCGACATACACGATCCAGATCTTTGGTGGGAATTCATTATGCTGGAAGGATATTCCGATCAAGGCAAGTCCCGCCAATATAGAGTCGATCGCAAAGATAAAATCGGTAAATTCAACCATAACGACAGTGCCCCAAAAGCTTCTTTGTTTGGGAGCCCGCATTCCAGCGCGGTGTCTTGAGAGAATGTGCGATAATGCTAAATAGATCAAATAGGCTCCCCCGACAAGCTGCACCCAATATAGCTGAATGAGGTAGGCAGCACTCAAGACACCAATAGCCCTTAGAACAACTGCTGAAACTAGTCCAATAAACAGTGCTTTTTGGCGAAGCTGGTGAGGAAGTCCTCTAACAATAATAGCGATAGCTAGGGCATTGTCTAAAGAGAGAATCCCTTCTAAGAAAATCAAGGTGATAAGGCGAGGAATATCAACGAGTGAAAAGGTTTGATCTAACATACCTTTTATTTAGCATATCGGGGATTTTCTACCCAAACATCGATTGGCCAAGAGGAGTAATGCGGAGACAATCTTTCCCTTCAAACGAACCGCTTGCGATGATCCCCCCTTCAAAAAGCCAGTTAAAGATCACCTTGCGGATCAAAGCAAGTTCTTCTTCAGAGTAATCAGGAAGGGAATACTTCCAATACCGGCCTGTTTTTTTCAGCGACATTTTACTGTTTTCTGAAATAGGGGCGATGATACCTTTCAAAAATTCATCAAAAAGGACCCATCCTGAACCAATAATCCGTCCGATACTCTTTTCGATTTCGTGAATATTACGTTCAGTGCAAATCTCTTTTGGAAACTCAGAGAAAGTGTATTTGCTCAGTGTTTGTTTATAGGTATTGAGGGCTCGTTTTTCAATAGGGAGGGTGAGCCATTCTTCAGCATCTTCAGCTGGGAGGAGTTGGTTGTTTTCGATCCGTGCAAGTTTTAGAAAGAGTAGTTTGTTAAGAGCTCGTCCCATATATTCATTAAAGAGCGCTTGTCCCTCTTCACTCTTTAGATCAAAACCTTTGCACTGTTTAGCGATTTGAGAAGCCGCGCTTTTTTCGAAGACCCATTCCTCGTTTTGGTCGAGACGTGCGAAGAGAGGTTTGGTCATAGAAAGAGCAAGAATGGTTGATAGGTCTTCGGCAAAAGAGAAGTCATGGGGACGTGTCCGATTGACCTGCCCCTTTTTAGAGATTTCCTTGGGCTGACTTTCCTTTAGGAAATTGAGATAATCTTTCCATTCTTTAAACAGAGTGACAACTTCTACCCATTCATCTCCGCTTTTTTCGTAGACGAGACAACAGACCAAATTGAACTCTAGATTGAGGAGGTGTTCTTCAAAAACCTCTTCACTTAACTCATATTTCTTCCGAATGTCATCAGAATACATCTTGTAGGCTGGGGCACCAAATAGATCTGTAATGATTCCGTTGAGCACTGGATCGCCGAGATTTAGCTCTGATAAATATCTCTGAAATATCTGGGGGGTTTCTAGGTATTTTTCAATCAGAGAGTTGAAAATATTATTTGATGTTCGAGGGATTGGGTACCAATTCGGTAGGACATGAATCGGTACCTTCTTAAGGAGTGCCTGCAAAAACTCCATCCCGGGTGTAAAATCATCCTCAAATTTTTGAATCTGAGTTTCAAAGTATTTTCGCATTTCCTTATCGACAACAACCGTATCCTCTTCTATCTTAAAGAGATCGGTTTTAGATAGTTTGTCTAGGATAAGCTGTAATTCATCTAAATTCTTATCGAGCTGACTCACAAGACGACTAATTGGAATTCTTTGAGAACTGTAAACAATTTCTTCTAAGACCTCTAGATCTTCAGGAGAAAAGTGTGACATCAAGACACGATTCTGAATATCTTTCTGATAATCATAATCTTCGAGGTTAATCTTATTCTTTCTAAAGATATTGGTCTCTGTCATTGAATTCCTATTCTTTGTAAAATTACAATTTGAACTGCCTTACAGCCATAATAATATGAAAGTACATTATTTATTGCAAGCGCCAAGTAAAATAATAAATTTATATCTATTATATTATCCTCCCTGTTTGATCGACGGCAAATTTATGAAAAAGATTTGACACAACAAAATATAATCGGTATCCACTCAGCTCCCCATCGGGCTGAGAACTGAACGGACACTGTCCTGGAACCAAACTTTTATTTATTCTGTTAGATATATTTAAAAATAAAACAATATGGATTTTTATAAAACTGATATAGATTTAATGTAGTTTCAGATACTTTTATCAATCAAACGGCATGAGGATGTTTGGTTCCATAGAATATATCCTCATTTCTCACGGAAATAGATTAGGGATAACAAATGTTGCTCTGGAGTCCAAACAGGCCTTAGAGGCTGCAGCGAGTGAGAAAAGGCAGCTACAAGAAAGGAAAGGTCAGCTTTTTTTTAATGCTATTGGATCGCGCAAGTCTTTTACAGAGAGAATTAATAGACTTAGTCCATTACTGCAAGATCCCAGGATGTGGTGTATCAGTAAATGATGTCTACGGACAACTAGTTAAGGGTTATATGAGCTTAGGTTTGGTAATCGAAAATCTGCAGACAAATGATTTTGAAGCAGTACGGCAGCTTGAATCAATGATCAACTTCTATGAAAATCTACCTCTACCGGATGAGGAAGACAAAAAATTCGTCAAAGAGTTGCGTCCAGTACTTGAGGTTAAGTTAGAAAGTTTTCTTGAATTAAATCGCTTGAGATTACGATGGAGAGAGCAAGTAGAAAATGACTACATCTCAGGGAAATGGAGTGTTAGGCCTTATCCAAGCAGTGATTCTGACCTTATGATCGCAGAAGAAACAAAAACCCGATTAAAAATAAGCTCTGATAGAGATGATCATATGCTGAAGCAGATCCTTCAAGATCTAAAATGCTCAGGTGGAAAAGATCGCAACTTCTATGCCGTGGGGGTAGCTCACATCGAGGACAAGTATCAAAATCTCCGTATCAAATTGGAAGAAAGTGGATGGAAGATTGTCTGTGTTCAGATGTAATAGACAAGATTTGATTTGACAGGCACTATTTATCCGACACCTTCTTTTTGGTTATCTCAGACTCAATGCAGATAATGGTCGACAGTCCCTGGACAAGTACATCTTCACTCTATCTTTTTTTTTATGGCTTTGGTAAGCTCGCTTCTTAAAAACTCAAGTAGTATATCCATGAAATACGATCATATCGCAATTGAAAAGAAATGGCAGAAATTTTGGAAAGAGAAAAAGCTTTTTAAAGCAGACATTGATCCTGACAAACCCAAGTACTATATTCTGGACATGTTTCCCTATCCTTCAGGTGCAGGGCTTCACGTTGGGCATGTTACT
This sequence comes from Simkaniaceae bacterium, assembly GCA_018399055.1. Classification (GTDB taxonomy): domain Bacteria; phylum Chlamydiota; class Chlamydiia; order Chlamydiales; family Simkaniaceae; genus Neptunichlamydia. Next base: position 1,214,844 of record CP073762.1, read on the forward strand.
GGATATACAGCTACAGATATTTTGGCGCGTTATAAGCGTCAACAAGGATTTAACGTTTTACATCCGATGGGGTGGGATAGCTTTGGACTCCAGGCAGAACAGTATGCTATTCGAACAGGTACCCATCCAAAAATAACGACTGAAAGCAATATTAACACCTATCGGCGGCAGTTGCAGTCTCTAGGTTTCAGTTATGACTGGGAACGAGAGTTCGCGACCAGCGATCCTGACTACTACAAATGGACACAATGGATTTTTACAAAGCTTTGCGAAAAAGAGCTTGCTTATGAGGCAGAGATTCTTGTGAACTATTGCCCAGAGCTAGGCACTGTTCTTGCGAATGAAGAAGTCGAAGATGGGAAATCTAAAGAAGGGGGTTTTCCTGTTGAACGGCGTCCTTTGAGGCAGTGGGTTTTAAAAATTACCGAGTATGCTGAACGCCTTTTGAATGATCTTGATACATTGGACTGGCCCGACTATCTCAAGACCCTTCAGCGCAACTGGATTGGTAAGAGCCATGGTGCAAAGGTCACCTTTTTGGAAAATGAAACCAAGCAACCCATTACTGTTTACACAACTAGGCACGACACCTTATTTGCCACAACATTTTTAGTTGTTTCTCCAGAGCACCCCGTTGTGAAAGAGATCACAACAAAGGAGCAAGAAGGCAAAGTGGAAGCTTATCTGAAGGAAACGGCGAAGAAGAGTGATTTTGAGAGGACGGAGCTTGCAAAAGACAAGACAGGTGTTTGGACTGGGTCCTATGCGGTTAACCCCGTTAATGATGAATTGATCCCCATTTGGGTTGCTGACTATGTCCTCATGGGATATGGAACCGGCGCTGTCATGGGAGTTCCCGGTGGAGATGAGCGAGATTTCGAATTTGTTAAAAAGTATGGCCTTCCTGTCATCCCTCCCTACGATCCCTATATCGAAGAAGTTCCTGCTGGAATGACAAAAGAAGACCTGCGCATAGAAATCCTAGCGGGAAAGCGCTGCTCAAACACAGGTGGAAAAGCCATTAATGGGAAAAGCGAAAAACTCGACATTAATGATTTAGAAATCGAAGCTGCAAAAGCTGCTGTTGTGGATTGGTTGGAAAAGGAAGGTATAGGTGAGCGCTGCACAACCTACAAGCTTCGCGACTGGCTCTTTTCTCGCCAACGCTATTGGGGAGAGCCTGTTCCTGTTCTCCATTTTGAGGATGGAACCAAGCGCACTTTAGATCTAGATGAGCTTCCATTAACACTTCCTGAAGTGACCGAATATAAGCCGCAGGGGGAGTCTAAAACCCCTCTTGATAACGTTACTGAGTGGGTCCATATTACAGACCCCAAAACAGGCAAAAAGGCGCGTCGAGAAACCAATACGATGCCTCAGTGGGCAGGATCTTGTTGGTATTATTTGCGATTCTGTGATCCCCACAACGAAAAGAGTGCCTGGGGAGAAAAAGAAGAAAACTATTGGATGCCTGTTGATATGTACGTTGGGGGAGTCGAACATGCCGTTCTCCATCTCCTTTACTCTCGTTTTTGGCATAAGGTTCTTTATGACTGTGGGTATGTTTCAACAATTGAACCCTTTCAAACGCTCCGAAATCAAGGGCTAGTTACTGCAAAAGCATACAAGGAGCCAGGTGGAGGATACGTTTCTCCTGAAGATGCTGCAAAGCGCGAAGGGCTAACGCAGCTTGTTGAGAAGATGTCTAAGTCGAAGCTTAACGGAGTCACTCCCGATGAAATCATCGAAGAGTATGGAGCGGATTCTCTGCGCCTCTATGAAATGTTCATGGGTCCTTTTGATAAGGAAAAACTTTGGAATGGCGCAGCCATTAGTGGATGCCGCCGCTTTTTAGATCGTTTTCATGCACTTGTATTTTCTGATAAAGTTAAAGAGACCGATGAAGGGTTAAAACTTGTACATAAGCTCGTTGACGGAGTTCAGAAAGATATTGAGGAGATGCTCTTCAATACAGCCATTGCTAAAATGATGGAATTTATCAATGCCTTCTCCAAACTCGATTCGTATTCAAAAGAGGGGCTCCAAATGGCGACTCAAGCCTTAGCTCCCTTTGCCCCACATATTGCAGAAGAATGTTGGAACCATCTGGGAAATAAAGAATCCATCACTTTTGCTCCCTTTCCAAAAGCTGATCCGAAATACTTGACCGAGGAAAACGTTACGTATGTGATTCAGGTCAACGGAAAGTTTCGTGGCAAATGGGATCTTCCAAAAGGGCAAACTGAAAAGGATTTACTTGAAGCGGTTCAAAAAGATGAAAGAATGGCAAAACATATCAGCGGAGAGATCGTAAAAGTGATCTTCGTACCAGAGAAACTTCTCAATATCGTTGTAAAATTATGACCCGATTTCTATATGACGTAGCGCTATTTACCCTTGTGATTTTTTTCTTCCCTAAACTTCTTATCGACTTTCTGTTTAAGAAGAAGTATCGGAAGAGCTTAAAGCTTCGCTTAAAACCTAAGGCTCCTGGAGGGGGAGATAAAGAGGTTATCTGGCTCCACGCTGTTTCAATGGGAGAAACAAAGGCCTTATCTACTCTTGTTCCTCATATCCGAAAGAGTCATCCCGATGCTTTTATTTTTGTGACTACGGTGACAGAAACTGGACAGGAGCAAGCGAAACGCTCGATTCCCGATGCTGATGCAATTCACTTTCTTCCCCTTGACTTTTCATGGATTATCAAAGCTTTTGTACAAACCCTCCGCCCAAACCTTCTGATCTTAGTGGAAGGAGATTATTGGTTGAATCTTATGACTGAGGTAAAAAAGTGTGGAGGACATATTGTTGTCGTGAATGGAAAGCTCTCTGAAAAATCCCTTAAGCGCTATCTTGCCTTTCGTCCCTTGGCTCGAACCCTATTTTCTTCTGTTGATCACTTTTGTCTTCAAGGAGAAAGCTATCTCGAAAGGTTCCTCAAGCTAGGGATCCCCCCTGAAAAACTTACGATTACAGGAAATCTGAAGTTCGATATCCCTTTAGCAGAGCCCGATGGCCTCGACACCTTTCGAAAGAGTTTGAAGCTCAAAACAAGTGACCGGGTGATCACCCTGGGATCGACCCATGATGGAGAAGAATCTCTTTTATTGACCGCCCTCCTTCCATTTCTTACGGAAGATATCCATCTGAAGGTTCTCGTCGTTCCACGCCATCCTGAACGCTTCAAGAAAGTTAAAGAATCATTTCACCACCCTCAAGTGACAATTGTTGATAAAATGGGTGTTCTGCCCGCCTGTTATCGTCTGTCTTATCTTGCCATTGTTGGAGGGAGTTTTGTAAAAGGGATTGGTGGGCATGATATTTTTGAACCGGCCAAGATGGGAATTCCCACTCTCTTTGGTCCCTACATGTACAAGCAAATGGACCTCGACCGCCTGCTCACTGAAGCAGGAGGGGGAATGAAAGTTAAACCTAGCGAGCTCACACAAGCAATCGAAAAACTTCTTTGCGATTCAAAACTTCATTTAGAGATGAGTGAGAAAGGAAAGTATGCAGCTCAAAAAACACTTGGTGTTTCATTTCGTACATGGAACTTAATTAATTCAAACATTTCTCTTGAGAAGAAATCGCAGTGAGATTACAATCGCTATTTAATCTACCGCGGGGTGGAGCAGTGGTTAGCTCGTCGGGCTCATAACCCGAAGGTCGCAGGTTCGAGTCCTGCCCCCGCTAATTTCTCGGCGGCATAGCTCAGTTGGTAGAGCAACGGAATCATAATCCGTGGGTCCATGGTTCGAGTCCGTGTGCCGCTATCCTCTGGCGTGGTTTTCTAGTTCTCTTTTGACGTGGACCAGTTTATTAATAACATTTTCGCCTCTCATAACTTCTGGAGGCATGCATTCGAAGATTTCTTTCAATAGGATCTGCTGCTCTATATTGAAGCTTTCTGTTCCTGGAACCGATGGGAGATCTTTTTTTTCGATAAGGAGGAAAGATGCTAATTGGTGTTGTAAGGCTTGTGCAGCTTTCTTTTTTTCCTCGCGGGAGAGATATTTCTCGATAGGTATCTTCTGAACAAGAATTGCCAATAATCTCACAAGCTCTTCTCGTTGACTTTCACGAGGATTTCTTCTTACAGTGGTAAGCGTCAAAACAGACCATCTATTCAAGGGTAAATCTGCCTGATAAAATAACGGATCTCATTTCAATTACAGGAGGTCCGTATCTATGAAAGAAGAAGTTAAAAGATCAAAAACCCTCAGAAGGTTTTGGCAGGAGAAGCTTGAGGAATGGAAAACAAGTGGATTAAGTGGCTCTGCTTGGTGCAGAAAAAACCAGCTTTCTTACAACCAGTTCAGTTATTGGCGAAACATTTTCATCAGCAAGCCGTTACCTTCGAAGAGCATGTCAGTTTCTCAAGAGGATTTTATCGAAATCAAAGAAGACACACCGTCTGAAGAAGGAAGCAGTGGAGTCGAACTGCGATGGAACCAACTGAACATCTCACTGGACAAGCAATTTCATGAATCAACTTTGAAGAAGCTTTTTCGCGTTATGGGTGAGGTAGAGTCGTGCTTGTAATCGGCGGAAGCGCAAAAATCTATCTCTATAGAGAAAAGGTGGATATGAGAAAAAGCTTTGAGGGGCTGAGTGAAGCTGTGGAATTAGAATATCCCCATCAATTACTGACTGGATCTCTTTTCACCTTTTTGAATAAGAAGGGAGATCGTATGAAGATTCTCTACTGGGATCATGACGGTTTAGTCATTTGGTACAAGCGGCTCGAACAAGGGACTTTTGCATCGAAAATGTCTGGTCAAATAGACAAGCGCAGCTTTTTGATGCTCCTTGAAGGAGTAACACCCAAGCGTCTACAAAAAAGATGGAATTCTCTATAGAAAAGGGGTGTTTTTATAGGAGAAATTTGATAGAATTTCTTCTATGACAGCGTTAGAAAGCCCTAGCAATACATCTTCAGAAATCGATCAACTTAAAGCAGAACTTGCCGAGCTCCGTTCAATTATCTTTGAACTCAAAGACGAAAACGAGCGCTTAAAAAAGAAAGTGAAGGAGCTCGAGAAAGAAAACGTCCTACTCAGGAAAGAGAATGCACAGCTTCGAGCTGAAAATGCCGCTCTTAAAGAGGAAAATCAGTGGCTAAAAAAACAAATCTTCGGGAAGCGATCAGAACGGCTGATTACGGGTGAAGGGCAGCTAGAATTTCCCGGGATGGATCTCCCCAATGAAGAGTATGAAGAGAAAGAGATCAAAGGGCACACAAGAAGAAAGCAAAGGAGCAGCACCGAAGAAGATAAAATCACCTTTCCTGAGGACCTTCTCAAAGAAACAATTATTCTTGATCTCGCTGAAACAGAAAAAGTTTGTCCTCAAACAGGAGAGGCGTTAGAAAAGATCGGAGAAGAAGTCACTCAAAAGCTCGCCTTCAAGCCAGGAAGCTTTTTTATCAAAGAGTTTATTAAACCAAAGTATGTCTCCAAAAAAGCCCCAGAACTGGGGGTCATGAGTGCTCCCACTCCAGAGGGGATTTTTTTAAAGAGTAAAGCTGATGAAAGCCTTCTTGCTCACGTCATCACAATGAAATTTGGAGATCACCTCCCTCTATATAGGATTCAGGAGATCTTAGAAAGAGATGGGATCAAGATCTCTCGCCAAACCCTCTCTCATTGGGTCCTGCACGTTGGAGAAAACCTCATTCCCCTCTATGAAGCAATGAAAAAGCATATCTTGAGCCATCCTTCGATTTTTGTGGATGAGAGTCCCATAGGGCTTTTGGTCAAAGGGAAAAAGAAGGTTCATCAATCCTATATGTGGGTCTATGTAGGAGGGAAAGGACTTGATCCCCCCTATCGCCTCTTTGAATTTTGCTTGAATCGAAGTTACCATCATCCTTTAAAAATGCTTGAAGGGTATGAAGGGAGGCTCCATTCAGATAAATATGGTGCCTATGAAGAGCTCGCTAAAAAAGAAAAGGTCACATGGTGTCCGTGCTGGGCGCATATCAGAAGATATTTTCTGGAGGCCAAAGGAGGAGATCAAGAATTTTGCAGCTATGTGCTGAGAAAAATCCGCTATCTCTACATGCTCGAAAGGGTCGCGAAAAGCCGAAGCAATACTGAGCGTCTTAAGATTCGTAAAGAAAAAGAAGAGCCGATTATTAACGACTTGATAGATAGGGTTAAAAACAAGCTCATCAAAGGAAAGCACCTGCCTAAGTCGAAGTATCAAAAAGCACTGGTCTATTTTTCAAGGCTCATTCCTTACCTGAAAAACTATCTCTCTGATCCCGAAGCGCAAATAGACAATAACGTTGCCGAAAGAGCCATCCGCCCTCTTGCCATCGGGAGAAAGAACTGGCTCTTTGTTGGGAGCGAAAAAGGAGGAAAAGCGACAGCGACCTTGTTATCGCTAGTGCAAACGTGCAGGAACTTGAAGATCAATCCCAGGGAATATCTTGATGATATTCTCAGAAGGGTTATGAGTCATCCTTCCTCAAAAATCGAAGAACTGCTTCCTGATCAGTGGGAAAGGGTTTGAACCTCGATCATAGGCTTTTGATAGATCTTTTTTGCTTTCATCAAAAAATAAAGAAAATGATAACAGAAAAAAAAGGATCAATCGATGAACAAGAAGAGAAAACTCTGGGCAATAAGCTTAATCACTACATTTCTAATGTTTCCACTAGAAGGAGCAAATCATTGCTCCTCAGGATATGCCATCATTGGGGGGCAAGATGGTTCTAACCCTTACGCAGCGCTTGTCGCTCCTAATGGAGTCACAACAGGGCTGACGGGGGCCCTTCCCAAAGGAAGTGGACAGATCTCCTCCGTTGCCATCAATTCCTCGGGCTCTGCCATCATTGGGGGGTACGATAATGGTTTTAACCCTTACGCAGCGCTTGTCGCTCCTAATGGAGTCACAACAGGGCTGACGGGGGGGGCCCTTCCCACAGGAAGAGGACAGATCTCCTCCGTTGCCATCAATTCCTCGGGCTCTGCCATCATTGGGGGGCAAGATAATAGTTTTTTTAACCCTTACGCAGCGCTTGTCGCTCCTAATGGAGTCGCAACAGCGCTGACGGGGGCCCTTCCCAAAGAAAGTGGACAGATCTTCTCCGTTGCCATCAATTCCTCGGGCTCTGCCATCATTGGGGGGTACGATAATGGTTTTAATGACCCTTACGCAGCGCTTGTCGCTCCTAATGGAGTCACAACAGGGCTGACGGGGGCCCTTCCCAAAGGAAGTGGACAGATCTCCTCCGTTGCCATCAATTCCTCGGGCTCTGCCATCATTGGGGGGCAAGATGGTTCTAACCCTTACGCAGCGCTTGTCGCTCCTAATGGAGTCGCAACAGCGCTGACGGGGGCCCTTCCCACAGGAAGTGGACAGATCTTCTCCGTTGCCATCAATTCCTCGGGCTCTGCCATCATTGGGGGGAACGATGGTTTTAACCCTTACGCAGCGCTTGTCGCTCCTAATGGAGTCGCAACAGCGCTGACGGGGGCCCTTCCCACAGGAAGTGGACGGATCTACTCCGTTGCCATCAATTCCTCGGGCTCTGCCATCATTGGGGGGTTCGATAATGGTTTTAATGACCCTTACGCAGCGCTTGTCGCTCCTAATGGAGTCGCAACAGCGCTGACGGGGGCCCTTCCCACAGGAAGTGGACTGATCACCTCCGTTGCCATCAATTCCTCGGGCTCTGCCATCATTGGGGGGGTCGATAATGGTTTTAATGACCCTTACGCAGCGCTTGTCGCTCCTAATGGAGTCGCAACAGCGCTGACGGGGGCCCTTCCCACAGGAAGTGGACGGATCTTCTCCGTTGCCATCAATTCCTGCGATGAAGATCAAATGAGCTCCATCCTTGCTCTTATCGATCCAAAAAGCTTCGGCCCTGGAAATACCTATGCCGATCCTTTGTTTGCGCTGTCAACGCTTATTTTAAGAAACCACTTGTCTCAGATCCATGATCATTCCTTAAATCCCCTTCAAAATAAAGAAAATCTTTCTTTTGTGGCTGACGCATCAGATAAGGTTTATCCTTGTCCTAAACCCAATAAATCTAATTTTGCTCTATGGGTTTCTCCGTTTGGACTCTATGCCCACTATAAAAAAGAAGGATCTTTTCCCTCTCTTAGAGACAGAAGTATTGGGGGAATTTTAGGTTTTGATTACAATGGCTGGGACAACGGGATGATTGGAGGAGGCGTTGCTTATGCTTTCCAAGATATTCACTACTCAGAGCGCATGGGAAAAGCAAAGGCCCATCAAGAGCTGGCAACTTTTTATGGAGCCTGGTATGGCTCTTTTATGACCATCGAAGGGGCTCTTTGGGGAGGCATCTACCAACTTCACAATCACCGAAAAACCCTTGGATTTATTCCCTCTAAATCTTCGATTCATGGAGGACTTTTTTCTCCTCATATCGGCCTTCAAAAACCATTTTCTTTAAGCAGCGTAAGAATCACTCCTTTTGTCTCTCTTGATTGGGTCAATAACTGGCAAGGCAAGGTCTCCGAAAAGGGAAAATCGGGCTTTAACTTAAGACTGGACTCTCACTATGTTTCTCTTCTTCGCTCAGAAATAGGAGTGCGCCTCTCTCAACAACATAAAACAAAACATGGAGTGTTAAAATTAGAGGAAGGGGTTAGTTACGTTAACAAAACTCCTTTTAATGCTAAAAAAGCCTCGACCTACTACGTGGGATCGATCTCATCGTTTAATGTTCAGCTTTTTAGCAATCAGGTGCAAAACCTTGGCTCCCTCTACCTCGGAAGCTCTTTTACTCCCCATAAAATAGCGATTCCTTTGATTGCGCTTAACTACCAAGGAGAGTGGGGGAAAAAGCAAATTTCTAATACCTTAGCGCTAGAGATGAAGCAAAGGTTTTAGCTTAAATAAATCTTCCAAACGACCGGGAAAAAGCCTAGTCTGATTATTAATCACATTGGTGTCTAAACGGTCTGTTTTGACGCTTACTTACAGTGAGTGGCAGGATGCTAGGGTGTGGAGATGAAGGATTGTGGATTTCTGGTCCATAGGTTGAATATACTTCAGAAGAATCGTAGTCGCTTTCTTCCTCCTCAGAAGAATACTCATTCGCATCCTCAAAGGGTAGCGGATGTGAGTAAGGTTCTGAGTCATCTGGGGCTTGAATCAGAAGGAGTTCTCTCTCATCAAAATCTTCAGGATCTGCAACGAAGATCCTCTCTTGAGACTGTAGAATATTTGTCATTGTTTCCCAGATGGTTTGCGCTGTGACATGCACTTTCAATCCATTAGATATTGCATCAAGGTTTGCTTCTAGACTAGGGGATAGATTTTGATTTTCAGAAAATAGCAGAGAAATAGTTGCCTGGCTTCTGGGATTTGATTTAACAACTGTTGTTGCTATAGTATCTAGCGGGTAAAAAGCATAACTAGCAATGGCCTTTTTAATCTGTGCTTCCGAGTAGTTTCCGGTAGAGTTGCGCTCCAGGAATGGACGGTATTGTGGTTGAATGGATTGCATCGGCGTGTTTTCCCCGTAGTGCCGATTGAAGTCTTGTAAAATTTGTGGTTTTTCACGGTCAAATCCTTGAAATAGGGTCTCTTTTTGAGGTTCTGTTGGAGAAACTGAGGTATTTGTTTGCGTTGTTCCATCGCTGAAGTGCAATCCCTTTGAGTCGATATATGTAATTTCTTTATCTCTAAGGGTTTCCGGATCAGCAGACTGGTGTGCATTAAAGAAAGTGTCTGAAAGAGCCTGAAGTTTTTGAGTTTCATGGGGGGGGGGATGCGGGATACAGAACCTCCCTGGATGACAAGCATATAGTAGGTCTTTCCACCCATTTTTACTTTTTAGGAATATCCATGGCCCTTACTTAGAGCATCGCCCAAGTAGCTTCTTTGAACAGCAGCCGACTCCACCTTTACCTCTAGGGATTGCCTGCCACTCCATATCTGTCTATCTTCACCCAGCTCCATTATATCACAGATAAAGAATTATTGAAAAATCTACCTTAGTGACTTATAAAGAATGGATTAAGTGGTAACTTCCGAAAGATCTAGTTAGGGGGTGTTGTAACAGGTTTATTTTCAGCTACATATGGAACTCTTTTTTTTAGAAAAAAATCACTATCCCATAAAAAACTGCTTAGAAGCCGTTCCGCCAACATAGACTGTTTGATAATGAGGCATAGGACCCGTCCGAGCACCAGCTGCCCCAACCGTTATTTTGATAGGGTCAGGAGTAAAAAGGTCGCTAAGCCAATCGAATACAGTGCGTTTTTTTGGGAGCATGTGTTCTATAGAAGCGATTGTTTTATCCCAGCTAGACTCACTTTTAGAAGGAGGTAGGTACTCTGGACCGTATGTTTTCGCAGCAAGTTTGAAGTATACTACGATCGCTTGTTTGATTTTCGCGATTGTATTTCTAGCTTGTGTTGCGAAGTCATCGTTACACTCTGAGAAAGCACTTTCTTTTGAGAATGTAAGTAAAGATATTTTTGTAGAGATTCCATTTAGGAGCAGAGTCAGAACATACGCTCTGAGTTCTTGGAGGGTCTCTCTATCGGTGGGAGTTCTCCCATCAACCCTGAGTAATCGGCTTGCAACAGAGACTTCCGCATCTAAATAAAGGCTGGTTCTTTTTGCAGCAACGATCAACTGATGAATATTTCGATCATCTGAACTTAATGTGTCCAGCACGTTTGGTGGAGGACTCTTTTGAGCTGCAACTGAGCCCAGAGGAGGATTAAAACTATTTTGATCAACTTTCAACATCTTACTACCCCGAATTTTAATGTGCCAGACAGCATAGGATATATTCGAATTTTTGACTACAATAAATTTGTATATTCTTGCGCTTCTATACTAGGTTGGGTTGTTTTGCAGTTAGGCAATTTTTTCTTTAAAGATAGCTTGCCTTTGAATGGGGATTTTAATAGCATGTCTCAAAAAAACTTTTGCAAGGAGCTTTAGTTATGAGAAAATTGACCTGGGTGCTCAGCCTATTAGTTATTGTGTTTTGTCAAGTAGGGTTCGCAGCTTCTTGGGAAGACAATAAGGATATTTCAGGGGGCTTATCTGCAAATGGAGATTCTGTCATTGTAGCGGATAAAAATGGTAATGCCGCGGCCATTTGGCAAGATAGTGGTTCTGGAAAAATTGTAACCTCCTACCGTCCAGTTGGCGGCCTTTGGAGCCCTATTGAGTCCCTTGGCGCTGGCGAGCCTAATCCTGACATAAGCGCGGACGAGAATGGAAATCTTCGCGCTGTTTGGGTCCAAACAGGTGGAGTGAATATTCAAACAGCAACGCGTTCCTTCGGAGGGAGCTGGTCAGGAGCATCCACCATTACAGCCGGGAATACAAATGCGGATCATGTTAACGTCGAAATAGTCTCAAACTCAGGTTATGCTGCCGTTGTTTGGACGAGTCTTCCTGGAGCAAATAATGTTGTGCGAGCTGCTACATGGGATGGGGCTGCATGGACTATCAATAATTTAAATATTCCTACAGATATTATTGTAGACGGAGCATCGGATCCTATTGTGCATGTTCTTCCAACTGGAGAAGTGATTGCTGCATATATTGGTGAAGATACCGGTACTAATATTAGGGATGTCTATTATACAAATGGAAACTACTAGCAGGAACTTGGAGTCCTGTTGTTGCATCGGGGTTCCCTGAGGAGCCTGCAGAATTTGATTTCGATATGAACTTGAATGGAGAGGCTGTTATCGGATCTACAGGGTCGACGACCAATCGTATTGATGCAATTGTAAGAAATAGTTCAGTTTGGAGTTCATCAACAAATGTCACAATGGTGCCATCTAAAGAAGTCAAAGTGGGCATTGATAAATTCAAGATTATTACGGTTGTTTATAGAACGACATTCAATGCTATAGAAAAGGCATCTACACAACTTCCTACGGTTGCTTTTCCTAGCTTTATTATCTCGCCAGCTGGAAACAACTTTAACCATGTCAGACTTGATGTTAGCGAGGCTGGGGGAATGGTGGTTTCTTATCTTGACTTTGCAGGTGTTATTTATGCTCAAGTGGGCTTCAGTGGAACATTTGAAGCCACGCCAACATCTTTAAATGCTATGGCTAAAAATGAAAGTGTTGCCATGAGTGATGCAGGAATTGCTTTTGCGATCTGGAAGGATACGACAGGAAACGGCTTTATTGAAGGATCTCGAACAATTGTAAATGCTTCTCAACTGATTAAGGTGCTAGGTAAAAAGCGCTTGATCTATCAAAAAGGTCTCTATCCTTAAAACTTAAAAAAGCCCTCGTTTTTCCAAGCGAGGGCCTTCTTATGTAAATCATCATGTATCTTCTGGGTAGTTAGGAGGCTTGTCTCGGCCACCGATAATGGCAGAGCCATGGTCGTCATGAAGAAGGCTTTGTGCCTTGATATAGTCCTGCAGTTCTTTGATTCTTTCCAGGCGAACAGTAGCCGAGATTCCCTCGTCATTAGCTTCTTCTATGAGTTTGTCATAGAGCATCACGTACCTCCAAAGGTAGGATTATACCCGACAGTAAAACGACTCAGAAAATTCTGACAAGAAATTTTTATGTTATCGGGGAAAACAAATGGTTAAAGAAAAAAAAGGGCGGCTTATGAGATCCGCCCTCTGGTGATTAAGGCAATAGGCCCTTTTGATACATCAAACGTTTTTTGCCTAGAACCTTCAGCAGATTATCAGCGGGATTGTATGTTCTTGAGGCTTCCATAAATCCAGTAGTAACCGTATCTTTCCAAAGAGCATATGCTGTTCCATTATCACTCATGGCAACACTTTCATTTTTAGCTAAAGCATTTAGAGAAGCTGGAGATGCTTCAAAGACGCCACTTTTTCCGGTTTGACCGTAAATATCTCCTGAGGGTCCTAGGTAAGAGGCAACCATTCCTCCATTTTCACTTACTGAAAGTTTAGGGGTATGATACCCGGTGGTACCTGGAGAAATTCCAGCGTCTTGGTAGCTAATTGCTGCAGCATTTGTGGATGCTTTGCGGATTTCTCCTAAAGAGGTTGGATAGACGATTGTTGCCATATTGAACCGATCGAATCCGATGAGAGCCGCATCAGATGCTGTGGTGGTCACGTTTCCGACTCCGCCCCAAGCTCCCCCAAGATAATACGTAGCATTGATTTGGTTGGCCGCATCAAGACAAGCAATTCCACCATTTCCTGTAGATGATAAAGCAAAGTCAAAGGAAGTTGGCTTTACAAAGTTTCTAGGAGCAATTGTTGCCCAAGTTCCCGTTGCAGCAGACCCCATTGTTGTATAGATGTCATCATTGCCAGATTTGACACTGTTCGCGAGAAAAGCAACAAAAGTTGTTCCATCGGGAAGAATTCTTGGAATGGGTTTAGCGGTAAGGCTAACTGTTTGATCTGCTGGGACATTTAAAGGGGTAATGGTCCACGATGTGCCATTCCAGGTTGCAGCTTTTACAGTGTTAGTAACATCAATCTCTGTCCAGCTGACCACTGAATACCCATTATTTTCAACGCAAGCTACACGGAGATTATCGAAGTCTGCTTTTTTGGTGTAAATTTGAACATAAGGTGTCCATGTCCCACCAAACGGGCGCGTGGCTGTTCGAATTGTTGCTCCAAACTCCCAGATTGCGCGAAGATTTCCTGCTTCATCAACGCAAATATAAGGGTCAGGGTCTGCAGTGCCAAGTGCTATGGGGGTTTCCCAAAGTCCTTCAAATAATCGATAAGATGTCAACACAGTATTGGTCGCTGGATCTTGCCAAATCGCTGCGGCATTTCCCTGACTATCCACAACAATAACGCCATTTCCATTTCCGGGAAGATTGTTGGAAATATCCATTGGGGGTTCCCATGTTGAGGCATATAATACGCCCGTAAGCATCAAAATTGCGGTGAACAAGGCTTGAATAGAACGTTTCATAAGGACCTCCATGAGTTAGCGTATCCGTTCAGTGGGGGGCTAAAGAACTGGTGCTGCAACCCAGGGATGATAGGTAGCCTTATAGGCTTGCAAAAAAAAGGGAGCAACTTCCTTCCCTTGCTTCTTGAGGGTCATCCAAAGTGAGACTGCCCTTTCAATAAAACGACTGCCTGACTCACTTTGAGTACCATAAGAGGTTTTACGCCACAGGACAATATGCCGAAGTGATCTCTCTGCAGCGTTATTTGTGCAGTCCACTTCTCTGTACTTTGTGAAGAGAAAGAGCTTGTGAATTTGGTCGAGCATCCGCTCGGCAAATCGAGAAAAAGCATCCGACCCGTTAGCTAGAATATCAATGAGAATTTCATTGAGTCTCCCTTTTCGGTAATAGACTCTTTGTTGCATTGTTTCTCGACAGCTTAAGCGGCATGCAAGAAAAATCTCTTGTAGTTCAAAAAGAGCTCTTTCTGCCAATTCTTGATCGTCGGTTTTTTGATCAGCAAATCTCTTAAAATCTCTCTTGATATGGGCTAGGCAATACTGATGTTTTTTATAAGCATAGACTTGATAGCGATCAGTCACTGTGATTCCAGGGTGTCCCCTCGGCCTTATGTGATTTAAGCTACTAATACTTCGGCTGGGCAATACTTTTAGGTAAACAGCATTTTTTGTGGTCGCCGTCCATACGTAATACATTTTTGCCTGCTGCCTAAAACTGGTCTCATCTACATAGGCTACTTTAGCTTTATCAACCTGATCTTTTAACGATTTGTAGACAGGCTCGAGTCCTTTGGAAAGTTTTTTCTCCTGGGCTGGGATGCTTCCTAAGGAAATATTGACTTTAAACATCATCTCCAAAAGTTGTTGGATGGGTCGCTTACTTAATCGATAGACCGAGCTGCACATCCCTATAAAGGTGATCAACCTGGGACCAAAACTACTTTGAGCGTACTCTTTTGGGAATGGCGCTTTTACGCTTTTCCCACATTGACGACATCTTCCTTTTTCACACTCAATCTGTGTAATTATCGGCTCTATTTCGGGTAGTTCTACTTGCTGCAAGATGTAGGGATTCTTTTTATCCAGGTTATGGCTCCCGCAGTGTGGACAATGATGTAAGGAGGAAGTGACTCTTTTTGAAACTTGCTCTTCAGGAAACAGTTTGCGAAAATGACCTGGGTGTCCCCTCTTAGCTCCTCCTTTAGGAGCCTGCTTATTTTTCTTCTGGTCTGTGCTAGGTGGTTTTGAGCTATTTTTTGAGTTCAGGTTCAAGCGATTCTCTAGCTCCACAACTCTTTTTTGTAACCGTTTGTTCTCCTCCATTAACCGGTAATTGGCATCACTTAGGAGTTTGATGGTTTCTAAGAGTTCTTCATAGCTAGGCTTCATGCACGAGGATTATACGATTAGAAATTTATTTTGTCACCCCCCCCACTGAACGGATACGAGTTAGCTATATCCCGGGCAAGAATCTTAAGTGAATGACAGAATATATTTCAATAAATAATAAAATTTTTTTTGCACAAAATGTTTGGTATGCTACTCTTTTCCAAAAGACAATGAGATTTTTATGAAAATTTCAATAGTAAAAGCCAACGAATGTCCAACTTGCTTTAATTCGTTCAGTAACCCTTAAGTCCCTAGCGCGTGTGGAAATACTCTTGACTACCAATGCAGGGTAGATGCTGTTATGGCGTTTGGAAGATCTCTCCTTTAACATGCCAACGCAGCGAAGCGTGCTAGAAGGGAGCAAGCTTTGATGTGGAGGTAACGGCATTTTTTTGAAAATTGAGTAAGTATGAAAATTAGACTTAGAACTATCTTAACCATTATATATTAAGGATTTGTATGAAAAATTCAAAGATGTACATTTTTATTCTTGCTCTTGCTTTAACTATAAAAAGCGGGGCTCTTTTTGCTGATGATTTTGCTTATGTGACGGGTAAAGGAACGACCGATATTTCTGTTGTTAATACGACAACAAATACCGTCATAACGCCGATTGGAATTGGGAGCAGCTCTGTTTGGGTAGGCATTGCACCGGATGGAAGTTTTGTCTACGTGAGTAATGTTACCACTAATAGTCTGGATATTATTGATACATCAACAAATACAGTTACTGCAAGTGTTCCTATTGGGGCCTCTCCCACAGGAGTTGTAGCCTCTGTTAATGGGAGTTTTGTCTATGTCGCAAATGATACTTCTGGTGTCAGTGTGATCAATACAGCAACGAATAGCGTGGTTGCAACAGTGCCTGTTGGGGCTAGTCCTAATGGCATTGCGGTTACTCCCAATGGAAGTTTTGTGTATGTCACCAATACTGGGGCGAATTCTGTGAGTGTAATTAATACTGGAACAAATACCGTAGTTGCGACAGTTGCCGTGGGAACTAGTCCGATAGAGGTTGAGATTACTCCCAATGGGAACTTTGCGTATGTAACGAATGCAAATAGTGATAATGTTAGCGTAATCAATACAGGCTCAAATACTGTAATTGCGACAGTTGCCGTGGGAACCTCGCCTTTTGGGCTTGCAATTACACCAGACGGAAACTTTGTATATGTAGTTAATCAAGTCACAGATGATGTGTCTGTTATTAGCACTGCAACAAATACGATTTCTAGCACTGTTTTAGTAGGAAACAATCCCATTGATATTGCGATTACTTCTGATGGAAATTTTGCGTATGTGACAGATGCTTCATCCAATAGTTTGAGCGTTATTGAGATAGGAACAAATACAGTAAGTACAGCTATTGCTCTGCCTCCTGGAACTTCTCCTCATGGTTTAGTTATCACTCCCAGCATTTTTCCATTAGGTTCCCTAACCGTATCTGCAAAGATCAAGAAGAATGACTTTTTAACAGAAAGTGATCTAAAAACAGTCCTTACCTGGAGCAATCCACTCGATGGAGCTATTCCAACGCAGTACAAGGTCTATCGCGACGGGGTGTTAATTGCAACGATCTCAGCTGGAGATTTTAGAACGTATGTAGATCATAACCGGAAGAAAAATAGAACATACATGTACCAGGTAATTGCCGAAGATGAAACGGGGGCAGCTGCAACGGGGAGTATTTCTATAAAGTCTTGAAGGTTTAATCTTGCTCTCTAGCGACCGCGCGCTGTGTTTATGAAAAAGCGCGCGGCATGTTTCCAGCGAGAGAGAAGACCGAAGGGGAAACGAGGGGAGAGGAGTTCATCGGCATTGATCCGATAAAGGAGCTGGTTGGTGTTTTTCCATGAGATATTATGAGCATTCCCAATGCGAAAAATATATTTATAATGCTTTTTGGCAAGGGTCTGCGCTTTTTGGCTGAAGAGTCCAAAAGGATAGACGAACGAGCTAATGGGGGTGGAGAGCTTTTCCTCAAGAAGTTTTTTCGATAGGAAAAGTTCATTTTCGATATCTATATGTTTTGAGGTGAGGGGGCGGTGATGAAGAGAGTGGGAGGCGATTTGAATGAGAGGGGATTGAGAAAGAATTTGGAGCTCTTTCCAGGTGCAAAATGCGGGTGAAGGAATAGGGGGAGACTTATCGGGGAAGGTTGCGACTTTTTCGAGGCGCTCCTGAGAGGTTAAATCCGCGCTTTCAGGAATGTAGGCAGTGGGAACGGCAAGAAGCGCTTTAAGGCTATATTTTTGGAGGAGAGGGAAAATGAGGTGATAGAAGTCGAAGAATGCATCGTCAAAGGTAAGGCAGACGGTAGTCCCCTTAGGCAGGTCTTCACCGGGAAGGACAGAAGGGAAATGGGCTGCGATATAGGCAAAATGCTGCTCAAGAGTTTCGAGGGAGTTGGCATACTTGCCCCTACCGATCTTGTGATATAGGGGTGCGATTAGCATAGGCAAGCTTGAGATATTTGTAAAAGGAGGTTTGGGCGTTATAGAGCGAAATGACGTAGCCCTCGTGGCCGCCAAGAAATCCGCGTTTGAAGACATAGGACTTGATGAAAGCAAAGCCTCCGTGGAAAAGAGCAGTTGCCATTGAAGAACGTTTTTTGTGGGCGTACTGCTTTGCAAAGAGGGTAGTGTAGCTTTCCATCTTCTGAAGGAAGTCCGATATGGAACGGTAGGAGTAGTGTTTTACTGGAGCGGTTAGGCGCTCTTCCAGGAGGGATTTGGTTTGGATCCGTTCATGCACCTGATCGTCTGTAAAGGAGGTCACTGATTTATTATAGAGCCGGGTGTGTCGGTCCGGATACCAGCCGCACCATTTGATGTGCCGTCCGTTGAAATAGTTGTTGAAAGGGAAAGAGTAGACTTTTTGGGAATCAAGAGTCAGCGCTAAGATCTCATTGGCAAGTTCAGGCGTAAGAACCTCGTCGCTATCAAGGGAGAGAATCCAATCATTGGAGGCATATTCGGCTGCAAGGTTATGCAGAGGACCGAAGCCGATAAACGGGCTTTTGAAGACCTTTACGTTAGGGTATATTTGAGCAAAATCGAGGGTGGCATCGTTGGATCCTGTGTCAAGAAGGATCACCTCGTCAAATAAGCGGACCGATTCAAGGACCAGCCCAATCGTCTCTTCGTTGTTTTTTGTTAAAATTGTCACACTAATCATATCCCCACGATAACATAAATGGGATTTGCCTGGGAAATCAAAAATTCTTTCTCTTTAAGGGGAAATTTTTTATAGTGAATCGTTTAGGAGAATTGCAGATGACAAAGAATTATAGGTTTGATACTGGGTACACATTTGATGATGTGGCTCTCATTCCCCAATTTAACAATGTTCCATCTAGGACTGAGCCAATGCTCGACTCGTGGCTCACGAAGAGTCGGAAGCTTGGGATTCCCATTTTGTGTGCCAATATGGACACCACGATTTCAGAGAAACTTGCTGAGATATTGATTGAGAGAGGCTCGATCCCCATTTATCATCGATTCACAAAGGATTTTGAAGCGCAGGAAGCGTGGGTTAAGAAATTTGGAGAGAAGACGTTTGTTTCATGTGGAATCGGAAAAGAAAAACTTGCCGAAGTTCGAAAGCTGTTTGACATGGGGGCTGCGGGTGTCTGTGTTGATGTGGCGCATGGTCACTCTGAAAAGATGCTCCATTTCATTGAAGAGCTAAAGAAAACGCATCCAGACCGCGATGTGATTGCAGGGAATGTCTGCACACCGATGGCTTATCAGGACCTTGTGAATGCCGGAGCTGATGGGGTCAAGGTTGGAGTGGGTCCTGGCTCCGCTTGTACAACGCGCGTAATTACGGGCTTTGGTGTGCCACAGTTTACCGCTATTTTTGAGTGTGCAAAAATTGCAGAAAAGCTCAGAGTTCCGCTGATTGCTGATGGAGGGATCCGTACGAGTAAAGATGTGGTCTTGGCTTTGGCAGCAGGCGCAAGTTCTGTAATGATAGGAAAGCTCTTTGCTTTGACAGAGGAAAGTGCTGCTGAAAAAAAAGGTGGAAAGGCGAAATTCCGCGGACAAGCAAGCGAAGATTTTCAAACAGATTTCTATGGGGGGCTGAAGGAAAAAACAGTTGCGGAGGGAGTCGATTTTTGGGGGCCAGTAAGTGGCTTGGCAGGAGACCTCATTGATCTGCTATTAGGAGGAATCCGAAGTGGGTTGACTTATGGAGGAGCTAGAAATATCAAGGAGCTTCAAAGGAAGGCAGAGTTTATTGAGGTGACCACTGCCTATGTTCGCGAAAGTCATCCAAGGCCAGGGGAGTAATGCATAAAAAATTGGGCGTCTGGATGTTGACGTCTTTAGTTGTTGGAAACATGGTGGGATCGGGTGTCTTTTTGCTCCCAGCATCCCTTGCGAAGTTAGGAAGCATTACTATTTTTAGCTGGATTGCAACTGCAATTGGAGCAATGTTTCTCGCTTTAGTTTTTGCGAAACTTAGTAAAATGTTTCCGAAAACGGGAGGCCCGTACATCTATTGTAAAGAAGGGTTTGGGAATTTTATTGGTTTCCAAGTTGCTTATAATTTTTGGATTTGCAAGTGGGCTGGTAGCGCTGCTATAGCAACGGCACTTACTGGGTATCTAAGTGCTTTTTTCCCTATGTTAGACCATAATAATTTTTATGCTTTTCTTGTGACTGCTGGAGCAGTTTGGCTATTTACCCTTGTAAATATCATTGGGGTTCATTTAGCGGGAGGTTTTCAGCTAGTCTTTACGATTATAAAGTATATCCCTCTCATTCTTGCTGCTGTTATTGGGATTTTCTATATTGATTTTGAAAATTTAACGTACTTTAATATCAGTGGAAAGTCAAACTTTAGCGCCCTTTCAAGCGGGGCTATGCTCACTCTCTGGGCATTTTTAGGGCTAGAGTCTGCCTCAATTCCAGCTGATGATGTCGAAAATCCCGAAAAGACCATTCCACGTGCGACGATTATTGGGACCAGCCTTGCTGCAGTCGTGTACATCTTGTGTACGATTGCGATTATGGGGGTTGTTCCTATGCATGAGCTTCAGGATTCCGCTGCTCCCTTTGCCGATTTTGCGAAGAAAATTTTTGGTCCCTGGGGAATGTATGCTATGGGCGCGGTTGCTGTAGTCTCTTGCGCAGGGGCATTAAATGGCTGGATTCTCGTTCAAGGACAGATCCCTATGGCCGCAGCAAAAGATGGGCTTTTCCCCCGTCGATTTGGAAAGGTTTCAAAAGGACGCTCACCGGTCTTTGGACTTGTTCTCTCATCTATCTTAATTACACTGCTGCTGACACTAAACTTCAATAAAAACTTAGTCGATAAATTCACTATTATCATTTCGCTTGCAACCCTTGCGGGGATCATTGCCTTCCTTTATACATCGGTGGCAGAGTTTGTCATCTATATTAAGTACCCTGAAAAGGCGCACAAAAAGAAGGTTGCCAAGACTTTAACGATTTCGGGACTGGCTTTTTTGTATACGTTTTGGGCAACTGCAAGTGCAGGGCAAGAGATTGTTTTTTATGGGTCTCTCTTGATGTTTAGTAGCATTCCTATCTACGGATGGATGGAATGGCAAAAATATCGAAAATCGATCTTAAAAACGAGTGAGTCTCGATGAATAAGAAGTTAGGCATTTGGATGCTGACGGCTTTAGTTGTCGGAAATATGGTGGGATCGGGGGTCTTTTTACTCCCAGCTTCTTTAGCGAGCTTTGGGAGTATCACGATTTTCAGTTGGATTGCCACAGCAATTGGGGCAATGCTTCTTGCTCTTGTTTTTGCAAAATTAAGCAAACTTTTTCCAAGAACAGGGGGGCCATATATCTATTGCAAAGAAGGGTTTGGGAATTTTATTGGTTTTCAAGTCGCTTACAATTATTGGATTTGTACCTGGGCTGGAAATGCAGCGATTGCGATCGCACTTACTGGGTATCTAAGCGCCTTTTTTCCTGAGCTTGCACACAATAATTTACATGCCTTTCTTTTAACGGCAGGAGTCGTGTGGCTTTTTACGATTGTGAATATTATTGGGATTCACTTAGCGGGAAGCTTTCAGCTGTATTTAACAATCCTAAAATTTGTCCCGCTTATCTTGGCAGCTTTAATAGGGATTTTCTATATTGACGTGGCAAACCTGTCATATTTTAACGTCAGTGGAAAGTCGAATTTTAGTGCTCTGTCAAGTGGGGCTATGCTCACGCTATGGGCATTTTTGGGGTTAGAGTCTGCCTCAATTCCAGCTGATGATGTTGAAAACCCCGAAAAGACCATTCCACGTGCGACGATTATTGGAACTAGTCTTGCTGCCGTGGTTTATATTTTGAGTACAATTGCAATTATGGGGGTCATTCCGATGCCGGAACTTCAGGACTCTGCAGCCCCATTTGCCGACTTTGCTGGTAAGATTTTTGGCCCCTGGGGAATGTATGCTATGGGCATCGTTGCTGTTATTTCCTGCGCTGGTGCGTTGAATGGCTGGATTTTGGTTCAAGGACAGATTCCAATGGCCGCAGCAAAAGATGGGCTTTTCCCCCGTCGATTTGGAAGGGTATCAAAAAATCGCTCGCCAGTTTTTGGAATTGTCCTCTCTTCAGTATTGGTGACACTGGCATTGATCCTAAATTTTAATAAGAATTTAATAGACCAGTTCACTTTTATTATCTCTCTTGCAACACTGGCTGGAATTATTGCCTATTTGTACACATCAGTGGCGGAGTTTGTAATCTATATCAAGTATCCAGAAAAGGCCCATAAGAAAAAGATTGTTAAGACGTTAACGATTTCAGGGCTTGCTTTTTTATATACATTTTGGGCGACTGTTAGTGCAGGACAGGAGGTTGTCTTTTATGGATCATTGTTATTATTTAGTAGCATTCCAATCTATGGATGGATGGAATGGCAAAAATATCGAAGTGCAATTTTAAATCGAGTGACTGCAGATGAATAAGAAGTTAGGGGTATGGATGTTGACGGCCCTGGTCGTCGGAAATATGATTGGGTCTGGAGTGTTTCTGCTCCCGGCATCGCTCGCTAGTTTTGGAAGTATTACAGTCTTTAGCTGGTGCGCGACAGCAGTTGGAGCGATGCTTCTTGCGCTGGTTTTTGCGAAACTGAGTACCCTGTTTCCCAAGACTGGGGGTCCTTACATCTACTGCAAGGAGGGATTCGGGAATTTTATCGGTTTTCAGGTAGCCTATAACTACTGGATATATATGTGGGTAGGGAATGCCGCAATTGCTGTGGCCTTTACAGGGTATTTAAGCACATTTTTCCCAGAGCTAGCCCATAATAGTGGGCATGCTTTTTTCATTACCGCTGGAGCGGTTTGGTTTTTTACAATTGTGAATATTATTGGAGTTCACCTAGCAGGGAAGTTTCAGCTTGTTCTAACAGTTCTAAAGTTTGTTCCTCTTATTTTAATTGCTGTGATAGGGCTTTTCTTTGTAGACACTACAAACTTGGCTTACTTTAATGTGAGTGGAAAATCGAATTTTAGTGCTCTGTCAGGTGGAGCTATGCTCACTCTCTGGGCGTTTTTAGGGATGGAGTCTGCATCGATTCCAGCCGATGATGTAAAAGACCCAAAAAAAACGATCCCAAGAGCAACAATACTCGGAACTGCGATAACAGCTGTTGTTTATATTTTGAGTACGGTGGCAATTATGGGAGTTATCCCTATGCCAGAACTAAAAGATTCTACAGCTCCATTTGCTGATTTAGCTGGAAGGATTTTTGGTCCATGGGGAATGTATGTGATGGGCGCGGCTGCAGTCATTTCATGTGCAGGCGCTTTGAATGGATGGATTCTTCTTCAAGGGCAGATTCCTCTGGCCGCAGCAAAAGATAAGCTATTTCCCAAGCCGTTTGCAAAGCTTTCTAAATCCCGCTCACCTGTTTTTGGAATTCTTATTTCTTCAGTGCTAATCACCCTGATTCTCCTTTTGAACTTCAATAAGGGACTAGTCGATCAGTTTACATTTATTATCTCTTTAGCAACATTGGCCGCAATTATTGCATATCTATATACCTCTGTTGCTGAGTTTGTTGTATATATTAAATATCCGGATAAAATGGATAGAAAGAAGGTTGTAAAGTCCCTTTCAATTTCTGCTTTGGCCTTTATTTATACCTTTTGGGCGACAGTTAGTGCTGGTCAGGAGATTGTATTTTACGGATCTTTATTGATGTTTACGAGCATCCCGATCTATGGTTGGATGGAATGGCAAAAATATCGGAAAAATATTGTGAGTGAGAATGGGCACGGTTAAGAAGATTTACGATTCTGTACACCGCTTTATCCATGTTGATGGACTAGAGAGCGACTTGATTAATTCGAGACCTTTTCAGCGTCTTCACTATATCCACCAGCTAGGGGTAACCTATTTTGTTTACCCTGGAGGAACCCATCGCCGTTTTGAGCATTCTCTAGGGGTAATGGAACTTGCTACGAGAATTTATGATGAAATCACTTCCGGCAATCTTCCGGGGAAGCTGAAGGAATTAATTCCTCGCTTTGCTTCTCATGAGTATCGGTACTGGAGACGTGTATTAAGGCTTGCTGCTCTTTGCCACGACTTAGGTCATCTTCCCTTTAGCCATGTGGCGGAGCATCGCCTCCTTGGAAAAGGGGGGCATGAAATTTGGACGCAGAAAATCATGGAGAGTGAGTTTTTATCTCCAATATGGGAGCGATTTGCGACCGAATCACTTGAAGATGGGATTTCAAGAGATGTGAAGCTCGATGTGATGAAAGTAGCACTTGGAGAGAAGAAGTTTGAAGGGGCGTTTACCCCATGGGAAAAGGTTGTTACAGAGATTGTCACAGGGGACTTCTTTGGAGCTGATCGGATTGACTATCTTCTTAGAGATTCTCAATGCACAGGGCTTGCTTACGGACTCTTTGATTATCATCAACTCATTGAAATGCTCAAAATGATTGTGACGAATGAAGGGACCCTTGCTCTAGGAGTTGAGGAAAATGGAATTGAGTCTTGTGAAGCGCTTTTGCTGGCAAGGCATTATATGCATAAGCGTCTTTACCAATATTCAAGCGTTAAATCCTATGCTTTTCATTTAGCTCGATTTATGGAGACGATCTACTACGATCTAGGAGATGATTTAGAAAGGTATATCTCGATGACCGATAATGAAGTGCTATCTGACCTGAATAAGGCCTCAAGAGATGAAAAACATCCTGGTCATTTTGATGCAAAGTGTCTCTACCTTCGCCGATATCGATTCAGAGCAATCGCGCTTAGAACACCTCCTGAAGAAAAGAATCTTCTTGAGATTAAGAATAAGTTAGGGATTCCCGATGATGAATTCTCATGGGAGATCACTAAGAAAGGGAGTCGAAAACTGGGGATGAATTTTCCTGTTTTGAAAGAAGATGGAACGGTAGATACCGGGGATAACCTTTCTGAAATTTCAGTACCTCCTAAAGAGCGAAGTTGGGTTTATGTGGCTCCATGCTTTGAAGATGAGGTACGTAAAATGCTTAACCATGTGGATGTGCTCGGATGAAGAAATGGTATGTTTTTGGATTTTTTGTATTACTAATGGCTACTGGATTTGCTGATGATTGCAATGCGCCTCCCGTTTCGGTTCCTGAGGCATCGCCAAAAGCAATGGCATTTTATGTGAGTGGAAACATTTTGTGGATTATCCAACTTCTTTGGTCGCTCACCGTTCCAGCGCTCATCGTCTTTACTAAGTTTGGTGTGAGACTTCGAATTTTCTGCGATAGAATTACTGGAATTTGGCTTTGGCAAACTGCGCTTTATGCCTTCTTTTTCTTGTTGATTGTTGCCATCTTGTCTCTTCCTCTAGACTTCTATGGAGGGTACGTTCGTCCTCATGCTTATGGCCTTTCAAATCAGACAATTGCAAGATGGCTTAATCACTATCTGACAGGAACAGCTATTACGACAGTAATGGGGATCGTTCTCGTTTGGATTGTGTATGGAATCATCAGAAAGAGCCCAAGGCGATGGTGGCTGTATTTTGGACTTTTGAATTTTCCACTGGCGGTCTTGTTGGTTTTTGTTCAACCGATTTGGATTGCTCCTCTTTTTAATACATTTGGACCCATGAAGGACAAGCAGCTGGAGCAAAAAATCCTCCAGCTGGCAGATAGGGCTGGAATTCAAGGAAGTCACGTTTATGAAGTAGATATGAGCGCTGATACAAAGCAGGTCAATGCTTACGTGACGGGGGTTGGCTCTAGCAAGCGTATTGTGATTTGGGATACAGCAATTAAAGAGCTTACTACAGATGAACTCTTATTTGTTATGGGTCATGAGATGGGCCACTATGTTCTTCATCACTTGTGGTGGGGTATCTTGACTTACACACTCATTACGATTGTGGGATTATTTTTAGTCTATCTGACTGCAGTGCTTTTTCTGAGAAAGTATTCTAAGCGGATGGGATTTAATGAAATGAGGGATATTGCCTCGCTTCCTCTTCTTATTCTTCTTTATACTTTTTATTCGTTCCTTCTAACACCAGCGGGAAACTTTTTTTCAAGATCAATTGAGCATAATGCGGATACCTTTGGCTTAGAGCTTACTCACTTGAGTGAGGCGGCGGGAACGGGTTTTGTGAAGCTTACAAGCACAAATCTTGCTAATCCTTGGCCAGGACCATTGTACATGGTCTTCAGAGCATCTCACCCCTCTATTGGGGCTCGTATCACTTATTTTAACAGCTACAAACCTTGGTGTCATGGTGAGTCCCTAGAATATGGAAAATTTTTTAGACCTTCCCACCTGGGGACTTCAGCTGGGGCAGTTCATCAACATGAGGAGATATATGACCATCGCCATTAGATCTGGCTTATGCTATGATTGTTTCTTATGATTTTAAAAAAGATACTTTTACAGATTCGAAGTGAGCGAGAAAAGTTCTTCCTATTGTTTGCGATGCTTTGTGGTTTTTTTATTACTGCCGAGTATGCGATTACCAAGCCGACGAGCAATTCAATTTTTCTTGCCCACTATAGCGTGAAGCTTTACCCATATGCTTGGCTCTTAACAGTCCCATTCAACCTCCTTGCTGTGACCCTCTATAACCGTTTCTTGCCTCGATTAGGCTGTTTCCGCATGTTCCTTTGCACCGTGGGTGTAACGATGGGAATTAACACTTTATGCGGCCTGTATGTGCAGAAGTTCCCCCCCTTGTCCTTTTTGCTATATGTATGGAAAGATATTTATGTTCTTCTAATGTTTCAACAGGTCTGGTCAGTCATCCATACGAAGACGGAGATGAAGAAGGCGAAGTATCTTTATGGAATTATCTTTGGGGTCAGTGGGATAGGTGCCATATTTGGGAGTATGGTTCCGAGTTTCTTTGCTGTGAAGCTTGGTTCTGAGCATCTCCTTTACATGACGATTCCTTTATATCTATTGTTTATTGCAGCCTATCATCAGATGTTGAAGCGAAGTGACATGGAGGGGAGTGAAGCCCTTCATGTTAAGAATACGAAGGGCGGACTCCAACTTATCAAGACCTCTTCAGCCTTAAAGTTTATCCTCTTCATTGTGGTTCTTATGCAGCTTTCAACAACAATCATGGATTATCAATTCAACACGTATTTGCAAGAGCGCTATCCTCTTCAAGATCTACGGACCCAGTTTTATGGTCGCCTATGGGGGATGATCAATACCTGCAAACTTTGTTTACAGTTTTTTGCGACTTTTTTACTCTTAAAGTTTTTGGGGCTTCGAAGAAGTCATTTTGTGGTTCCAGGGATTCTCCTTGGAAATGCGATCTTAACCCTTTTTCAGCCTACCTTTGCTTTCATTACCTATGGCTTTAGCGTGATCAAAACGTTTGATTATTCGATCTTCAATATTATCAAGGAGATGCTCTACGTTCCTTTGAAGACCGATGAAAAATTTAAGGCAAAGGCGATTATCGATGTTTTTGCTTACCGATCGGCAAAGGCTTTTGCATCGGTATTTGTCTTTGGAATGCAGTTTCTCTCACCTGCAAAGCTCCCTTATGCATATTCTTGGGGGCCTCTCTCTCTCTTCATGGTTTGGATTATTGTAGTCTTCTTATTTCTCCGCCGCCCACAAGAACAAAAACTCCTTGAAGCTTAATTCTAGAGAAGGTATATTGATTGCTTAAATCAGGAGTTACTCATGAGCAAAATTAAACGATCAATTAAGAATGGTGAAGAAATTATAGAAGTCGATTTGGGACCAAATGCGATCCTTCACAATTCCATTCTTAATAAAGGCACAGGCTTTACGGACGAGGAGAGAGTAGAACTTGGCCTTCATGGTCTCCTTCCCTTCCACACCTCAACCATCGAAGAACAAGTCAATCGCGCTTACGGAAAGTTTCAGAATAAACAGACAGATATCGGAAAGTACTCCTTCCTTTCCTCATTGCAAGATCGAAATGAAACGCTCTTCTATTATCTCTGCAGTTTACACCCGGAAGAAATGCTTCCTTACATTTACACACCAACTGTCGGCGATGCCTCCCTCAACTATAGTCATATCTACACTCAAAACAGGGGAATATACATCTCTTATCCGCATAAAGAGCGAATGGAAGAGATTGTTGCTAACATTCCTTATGACCACGTTGATGTGATTGTTGTAACCGATGGAGCTCGAATTTTGGGTCTAGGGGATCTAGGAGTGGGAGGAATGGCAATTCCTGTTGGGAAATTGGTGCTTTATTCACTGTTCGGAGGGGTTCACCCTGCCCATACTCTCCCTATTACTCTGGATGTTGGAACAAATAATAAGACCCTTCTAAATGATCCTCTCTATCTCGGTTGGCAAGAGGAGCGCCTCGATGGAAAGGAATACGATGATTTTGTGGAGTCCTTTGTTCAAGCCATCACCAAGCGTTTCCCTAATGTTCTTATTCAATGGGAAGACTTTGCAAAAAATCAGGCTCAGCCTCTTCTTGATCGTTATCGTGATAAACTATGCTGTTTCAATGATGATATCCAAGGAACTGCTGGAGTTGTTGTGGCAGGGATCCTAGGCGCAATTAAAGGGATTGATGCTGATATTAAAGATCAGAGAATTGTCCTCTTTGGCGCGGGTTCTGCTGGGATTGGAATTGCCGAGCTCATTACTCAGGCGATGATGCTTCAAGGAGTCACGCGAGATGAAGCAAAAGAGAAAATTTTTGTCATGGGACGGGATGGCCTTGCCCATACAGCTTCGGAGGGATTGGATAATCTCAAGAAGCGCTTTGCTCAAAAAGAAGAAGCTATTAGTAGTTGGGGGGTGGAGGATATGCAGCATATCCCGCTCCTTGAAACAGTCAAACATGCCAAACCTACGATCCTTATTGGGACCTCGACTCAGCCTAATAGCTTCAATGAAGAAGTGATCACTGAAATGAAAAAACATGTGCCTCGGCCCATTATCTTTCCACTATCTAACCCCACATCTAAATCAGAAGCGCATCCGGAAGATCTTATGAAGTGGACCAAGGGGCAAGCACTGATTGCCACGGGAAGCCCGTACCAACCTGTTGAATATGAAGGGAAGAAATATGTGATTGGGCAATGCAACAACGTCTTTATTTTTCCTGGTGTGGGGCTTGGAGTGATTGCCTCTGGAGCGACGCGTGTGACTGATGGAATGTTTTTAGAGGCTGCTGATGTTTTAAGCAAGTATGCTCCGATCCTCAATAACCCCTATGCTTCTCTTTTTCCGAGGCTTACTGAACTACGTGCTATCTCCCGCGATGTAGCGATTGCGGTTGCAAACGAAGCCATCAAAGAGGGGATTTGTACAAATCCCCCAAAAGATATAGAGCAGGCTGTGAAAGAAAACATGTGGGAGCCAAAATATCCCACGATTAAGAAACTGCAGAAATAGCGGCTTCATAATTGGGTTCTTCCGTGATCTCGCTGACAAGTTCGCTGTAGAGAATTTTGTTGTTTTCATCGAGGGCGAATATTGCACGTGCACACAGTCCTTCCAAGGGTCCGTCAAGGAGAAGGATGCCATAGTCAACGGCAAAATCCTTGTTTCGCATCATTGAAAGCGTATGTACGTTGTCTAAATTTTCTACGTTGCAAGCCCGCGCGCCAGCAAACGGAAGGTCTGCTGAAACATAAATCAGAG
This sequence comes from Simkaniaceae bacterium, assembly GCA_018399055.1. Taxonomy (GTDB): domain Bacteria; phylum Chlamydiota; class Chlamydiia; order Chlamydiales; family Simkaniaceae; genus Neptunichlamydia. Next base: position 1,244,244 of record CP073762.1, read on the forward strand.
TGAAATTTTGCACCTTTTTATTAAATTTTTTAGCAGATGTTAAACATACGCCCGTGTCTAAACTTGGTACTGCTGCAATGAGTTTTTTTCCTGGAAAGTCGTTTAGGCTTCGCTCTTTTAGATCCTTATCTACTAGCTTAAAGTCTGGTGCATTAGTTCCAATTTTTGGCAGAGTTCCCATCGTATTACAAATAGTTCCTTTCAGTGTCACTTCCATCAAGATTTTCCTTGTTTTAATATTAAGATATTGTTAAGCTTGCCCGCAGTAAAAGTTTCTTGGATAGCAAGTGATAGGTAATGGACAGCTTAAAAAAATTCACCTTAGAAAAGATCCGTTCGATCTTTACCACTAAACCCTCCTCTAAAGAGAAGGAAAAGCCTTTCAAAACACCTGCTATGCACTTGAACTTTTTTTTGTTAAATGCTGTTCTTAAACATATCCAAACCGGGATTTCCAAAAAACCTCTTTCTCTTTTCACGACAAAAATTCTTAATTCTAAGAGCAAGCACTTAGAAGCATTGATTAGGCAGTCTGAGTCGGTCTGTTCCAAACAAGATATCGAACTTTTCTCCTACAAAGAATTCTTTTCTCGTAATCAATTAGCTCTCAGACATGCAGTGCAATGGAATCTTCCCAAATATGTCAAAACACAAGAACAAGCTGAAACGTTGATCAAGAAAATGAAAGAGGCGACCCCCGAATCATTTAAGCAACATCTAATCACCCTTCTTCATACAGAAAATCTTTCTATAGAGACCATTACCCAAGAAGCTAAGCGTCTCGAAAATAAATGGAAAATCTACCAGCAAGGTCAAGCAAGTACTGCTCCCACTACTCGAATTTCTCCGATATAGAGTTATTTTATGACCATCACGAGTCCTGCTGCAAGTAAAACCACAGCAAAGACTTTTTTGAGGACTTTTGCAGGAAGTTGATGGGCTAGTTTGGCGCCATAGGGGGCTGTAAAAAATGAGACAACGCTAATCATTAAGAAGGCAGGGATGTAAAGAAACCCCAGAGTATCAGGTGCCTTAGTAGAATGCATACCGAGGAGAAGAAAAAAGACCGCTCCGCAAAAGGAAATCAAAAAACTGAGCGCAGAGGAAGTTCCAATTGCTTTTTTTACGGGAACTCCAAAGTGAGATAGGATAGGTACATTAACCATCCCGCCCCCGATTCCCAGAAGAGTGGAAAAAGCGGTAACGCAGAATGAAATGCCACTCAGTGGCCAAAATGAAGGAAGGGGATGTTTCTTGCTTGTTTTTGAATCGGGTAAAAGAAATCGAATTCCCAGAAGAACTTCAAAAACTCCAAAGAAAACCTGAAGAAAGTGACTTGAAAGAAAGTTGGCTGCAGTTGCCCCAAGAATAGCTCCTAAGACGACACCAAGGGCCATAGGCTTTACGATATAAAAGAGAACCGCTTCTTTTTTATGATGAGTGTAGCTTCCGGAAAAAGTATTAAAAACCATTGCTGCAAGAGAGGTGCCGATGGCAAGATGCATGATAGCTCCTTGCGGAATATCTAATTGAGAAAAAACTAGAACAAGGCAGGGGATCGTGACAACGCCGCCTCCAATACCAAGGAGACCAGAGAGAATTCCCGCGAGAACTCCAATCACTCCAAAGCTAAGAATTTGAAAAATCATAAGACCTCTTCATTGGATGGAATGGCATCCATTGCGCCGGGCCTAGTCACACAAATTGCTGAGGCTCTCGTTGCTATTTTGAGAGACTCTTGTACAGATTTTCCGTTAAGCATTGCTGAGAGATAGTATCCAATAAAGGTGTCTCCAGCTGCGGTTGTATCAACTGCTTTTACCTTTTCTGCATTTTGCTGGGTTTGAACGTTCCCCTTTTGGTGATAGGATCCTTCTGGCCCTACAGTGAGAAGAATTTCAGTTTCTGGATAACGTGAGGAAAGTGTTTTAAGAATTTTTGTTATACTGGCGCCACTTGCGAGGGCGCTTCCTTCTGTTTCATTGACGATGAGGAGATGGCAGAGGTGTAATGGATAGTCGGCAACCTCTGGAGCCATTGGGGCTGGATTGTAGCATACTTTTAACCCCCTTTTATGACCTTCTTCAATAAGATAGGGGATAAGATTGATTTCGTTTTGCAGCAAAAGGTAGTCACCAGCGTCAAACTTTGAAAGGGTTGTCTCGATTTCATCTTTAGTCATTTCTTGATTCGCGCCTGGATAAAGGACAATTGCATTTTCACCTTTTACGTCCACTTGGATGATTGCATGTCCACTATCGAGGGTTCCTTCTTGGATAAACTGTGTGTTGACGTTATTTTGATCGAGTTTTTCTTTCAGCCAAATTCCATCAGTTCCAATTTTTCCAGCATGAAAAACTATGGCTCCTGCGCGGGCTAGAGCAACCGATTGATTTGCACCTTTTCCTCCCGCAAAGTGGTTAAGTTCTGTGCTTGCTAATGTTTCTCCCGGAGTCACAAAATGGGGGACTTGGTAGACATGATCTATGTTAAGAGAACCGTAATTTATAACCTTTGGCTTCATATTTTGGATGGTATCCTAAACTTTTTTTTGTTGCAAAAACACTCTTAGATCGAGTATCAATAGTATTTAGTTGATTAAGGTTAAGAAATCAAATGCTAAAGCGAATTTTCCTCATCCTAGGGGCAATACTTTTACTCAATCAGGTAGAGGGAAAAAATCAAGTTGATCTTTCCCATCCGATGTTGCTGATTATTGATACCGACGCTGATATTGATGATATGATGGCTATTCTTTACCTTCTTAAGAATCCTCGTGTGGACATTAAGGCCATAACGACAATGGGCGATGGAATGTCAAGATGGGAATATGGAGCAAAAAATATTTCAAATCTTCTTGAGCTCGTCGGACGTAGCCATGTCCCGGTTTCTTATGGAGCTCGAAAGTCCTTGAGTCCTGCCGGTACGTTCCCCCCAGAGTGGAGGAATGATGTGGATAAAGTAATGGGGATCAAGCTTCCAACAAACCCTGTTCAACCTATTCGTGAGCGTTCGAGTGACTTAATGACTGAGATCATTATGAAGAGTCCTAATAAGGTCACACTGTTTTGTATTGGTCCTTTGACAAATGTGGCGATTGCAATGGAGAAAACTCCCGCGATTAAGGAGAATATCGACCGTATTTATTTTATGGGTGGAGCTATTCTAGTTCCAGGAAATATTGTTGGGCGTCCTCAGGGGTATAAAAACATTGTTGCTGAGTACAATGTCTTTCTCGATGCAAAAGCGGCTTCTGATGTCTTTAACTCTGGAGTTCCAATCACGCTTATTCCTTTAGATGCAACTGAGCATGCCCCAATCACAAAACAATTTTATGATCGTATTTCAGATGACAGAACCACACCAGCTGCAAATTTTGTCTATGAGGTGATCAAACCTTATGCACAAATGCAAAAAGCTGTAAAAAGCTACTTTTGGGATCCTCTTGCAGCTGTTGTCATGACCCACCCTGAAATAGCGACTTATCGGAATTTAAACCTCACAATTAACCTGAGAAAAGGGCCTGAGTATGGGCGCATCATGATGATCAAGCAAGGACCTACAATTCAGGTTGTGACAGGAGTAAATTCGTCGGCCTTTTACTCAATCTTTCTGTCTACCCTGAACAATCATCCTAATATCAAACAAAACCACAATGAGAGTAAGTAATGTATTTGCCTGAGACCTACGGGGGAGCCATCCTAATGATGTTCATCACCATGGTTTGCTGGGGTTCATGGGCCAATATGACAAAAATTGATAAGAATTGGCGTTTTGAGCTGTTTTATTGGGATTATGCGATTGGTGTGTTCTTAATGAGTCTGATCTTTGGGATTACTCTGGGCTCTTTTGGAGGCACAGGAATGGGATTCTTTCCTAACATGATTCATGCTTCTATGAGTGTGGTACTCAAAGCTCTCTTTAGTGGGATGATCTTTAATATTGCCAATATCTTACTTGTGGGCGCCATTACAATTGCAGGAATGGCCGTTGCTTTTCCGATTGGAATTGGAATCGCCCTTGTCGTTGGAACTCTTTTGAGCTACTTTGTTCATCCGGTAGGGAATGTTTTTGTGCTGTTTATTGGAGTGCTATTGATTCTCCTTGCAGTGATTTTAGATGGAATTGCTTATAAAAAAGCAGGAACATCAACACATGCTTCAGGAAAAGGGATAACCATTGCAATTATTAGTGGTGTGTTGATGAGCCTTTTCTATCCATTGATTGCTGAATCAATGGTGGAGAGACAGGGACTCAATCCTTACAGCGCTGTTTTTTTCTTTTCTGTTGGTCTTCTCCTGTCCAACCTTGTGATCAACTCTCTTTTTATGAAGAAGCCGATTACGGGAGGCCAATTAACCATTCACGACTACTTCAGAGGGACAAAACTGCAACATGCCTATGGAATCATTGGGGGATTGATTTGGTGCATTGGAATGATGTTTAATGTCATTGCATCAACACGCGCAGGACCTGCAATAGCTTACTCATTTGGTCAAGGTGCAACACTTATTGCTGCGATTTGGGGCGTTTTTATTTGGCGTGAATTTAGAAACGGAAAAAATGTTTCGTCGCTTCTTCTCTTCATGTTTGTCGCTTACATTTTGGGACTTTTAGCGATTGGAATCTCAAAAGTTTCATAAAAAGTTTGAATAAATTTAGCACACAGTATAAAGTTCGTGTAAATCTTTTCTAAAGCAGGAGTAAAAATGGCAGCGGCCATTTCACATCACCAAAATTCAAAGGCAAAGACTCCACTTCCACACACAGTTTTAGAAACGTAACAGACCATACCTCAATCCATGAAGATCGCTGTCCCCTTTGGGGGCAGCGGTCTTTTTTTATAGATAGGGCCATCGTTTGGCGTTGAAGTGTTCAGCAACAAGACGCAAAACTTAGGGGTGGTGCAGCTAAGCTCGCAGTTCATTCCCTGTAGCAAAAAGCACCCTTACGGCGCCCTGAACTACTAAGGAGAGTTTAGCTCATCGTTCCAATCTCAATGGAAACCAGATGAGATTGGCAAGTACTTCTAGATAGTGTCATCTATAATAAAATCTTCAGTTGATGCTTTTCAACCAGGTTTTAAATTTTAATTCTCAAGAGGGGAGGGGAATTAATGATTGCACTGGAGTCCTTGAGCGTGTTAAAATTCCATTTTTTAGTTAGAAGGAGTGTGATCAATGGAAATCAAACAAGAATTATTAGATATCGCCGGATATGAAAAGGTTATTAAAGTGACCGAGGAACAGACCGGACTCGTAGCAATTATTGCAATTCATAATACAACTCTAGGGCCTGGCCTTGGAGGAACAAGGATTTATCCTTATAATACGTTTGATGAAGCCCTTACCGACGCACTGCGCCTCTCTAAAGGAATGACTTATAAATCTGCGATTGCTCAGGTTGGTGTAGGGGGAGCTAAGAGTGTAATCATCTCCGATCAGAAAAACAAAACTCCTGAAAAGCTAAGGGCTTTTGGAGCGGCTGTTGATCAGTTGCAGGGGAATTATATCTGCGCAGAGGATGTTGGATGTACTCCTGCTGATGTAGATGTGATCCTGGAGTCTACGAAATACGTTTGTGGTGTTCACAACCTAAGAGGAAGTGGAAATCCTTCAGCCTTCACTGCTCACGGAACATACCTTGGAATCTTATCTGTTTTACAAGAACTTGATGGCAGCACTTCTCTAGAAGGAAAAACGGTTGCGATTCAAGGGATGGGAAGTGTTGGAAAGAGACTCGCTGAGCGCCTTTTTTGGTCAGGAGCAAAGTTAATTATTGCAGACGTCAATGAAGAGGTCATTCGTCACTTTGCTCATGAGTTTGATGCAGAGATCGTTTCCACAGATGAAATTTTATTTGCAGAGTGCGATGTTCTGGCCCCTTGTGCTATGGGGGGAATCATTCATAAGGATATGATTCCAAAGCTCAACTGTCGCGCTATTGCAGGAGCTGCTAATAATCAGCTTCTTAACCCAACTGATGCAGATCATTTAAGAGAGAAGGGGATTCTATATGCTCCTGACTTTGTGATTAATGGTGGGGGTTTGATTAATGTCATGAATGAGCTTCGCCTTGAAGGTTATAATGCGACGCGTGCTCGCAATGGCATTAAGCAGATCTATCATCAACTCCTTCAGATTTATGAAATTGCTCAGCAAAATGAAATTTCAACACACCAAGCAGCTGTCAGTTTAGCCGATCATCGCCTTGAAAAGGGAATTGGCAAAAGAAAAGAGGAACTTTGCTTTCCTTTTGCAGAGACTGCTAAGTAAATCTTTCTGTTACCCACTTGCACAGAGCTCTCCATTCAACCTGATGGTTTTGAATGTAGAGTTCTGTTTCTTGAATAAGAAGTGGAATTTTAGAGACATCATCTAAAGCCACAGATTTAGATAGAGCTAGGTTAACGCGTCTGTATTGGTCTTTGAGTAGCAATTGGCAGAGTTGTCCTGGAAGCTGGTCTTGAACGTCTGATAGCATCGTTAAAAGTGGTGTTTTAGATGCGCGGTTTTTAGGGTTCAAATCTACAATCCAGCTGAGAGCACCCCAATTCTCACCTTTAGAAATATCGTAGGCTGTATATCCCGTTCCAAATGAGAGAAGGGCAGTTGCTCCTCCAGCTGATGCATAAGCAACCATAGAAGGGTCATTTGCGGCTATTCCTCCGTCGATATGATCATTAAACGAAGGGAAATAGGTGGGAGCGGCCGTTGATTCCATGATTGCATCAACGAGAGGAATATCAGAACTCGAGGTTAGGATTTGCATGCGCCACCTATTAACGGAACTAGCGTCTAAATCAACTGTAGGAATGATTAGAGGTTTAGGAAGCTTACTTAAGGGGGTTTTAGGGTCTAATCCTTTCGATGAAAAAACTTCTGTGAGAGCTTGAAATAAGCTGGAGCTAGAATACTTAGCCTTTAAACCGAGAAATTCATCTAAACTATCCTTTTTCTTAAAGATCTCAGCACTCATAGAAGAGTAGAAGCTCAGAATTTCCTCAGGTGTCATTCCAACACTTAGAGCTCCAGCAACAATTGATCCTGTCGAGGTTCCCGCTATGAGGTCGGCTTTTTGGCTCACAGAAATTCCTGTATCCTTCTCTAGGGACTTAAGAAAGGTTAGAGTGATAGCCCCTCGTATCCCTCCTCCATCAAATGACAAGATTTTTGTATTCATACAGCTATCTATTACACGATTGATATTAGATGTAAAATTTCTATACATTGATTAAAACCTACTCAGAAGATTATCATGACAAAAAGCGCTCAAAATAATCTTCTGAACCAGAAATCTATGAGATAGTTATGACAAGCAATGAAAATTCCAGAGGTCCTCTTCGCCAGAAAATCGAAACCATATTTCAGCAGATATTAGAAAGCCCTGTGTATGATAAAGCCCTTATCGAGGATTACTTTTCACCTGAATATGTTCAACATGTTGATGGAAAGACCCTAACATATGCTCATTTTCTTCAGCATGTAGAGACTCAAAAGGAGAGAATTAGTCAGCTTAAGATCTCTATCGACGCGTTTGTTGAGCAAGGAAATGAGTGTAGCAGTGTTCACTGCGTTAAAGCTATGACTCAAGATGGAAGAAAAATATTGGTTAAAGTGATTGCTCATTTTAAATTCCATGAGGGGAAACTTGTCAGCTGCGATGAATTAACCCGACTTATCGAAGGGAAGATTGAAGATGCTGATGTGGGCTCTTGTGCCTAATTAGTTGCTTCATGCTCTTGCTTTCCAAGCTCTGTTTAGGAGAAGACTTTTTTTAGTCAGCCAGAAATTACACTCAAGGCGACACAAATCACTCTCCCATATTATGTTAAATCTGGATGTTTGTTAGCGAGGAAGATTGCAAAGCGATACAATATCTGGTATCTACTTAAATGAACAATTACAAATTCAACCGGACCTAAAGCAGGGCAATTCTCCTTCTTAACGTCTGATAATTAATGTTATGTTATGTTATAAATGCAGATAGGGATTGTGTACCGCATCTAAGAATCGGACATCTCTTGCAGGATCTGATATCTCAAAGGCTCCTGTTTCAGAGTTGTACTGCTTATGCACGGTAGTACCATCTGGCAGTGTTGTATCGAATGCGACTTGGAAGGTCGCTTCTCGATAGGAATTGGGTAGGTAGGCGCCATATTGTAATTTAAAAGTGTTGATCGCTTCGCTTGCCACCACTGCTTGGTCTGCGAGCGCATCTCTTTCCCCTTCTAATATCGCAATTCTATCTTCTTTTTGAGCAATGACGGTAGCTTTTCTTTCTGCTGGTATGCGGGTGTTGTTTTGAATGCCTAGAAGGGACCGAGTTTCTCGATCTAGCTCTATTTGCTTATCTTCAAGAGACCTGATAGCCAGAGGCAGCGCAGTTTCAAGAGCGCATGCTTGTTGGTATAGGTTAAGTATTCCAAGGTCGGGAGAAGCTTTAGCTTGCTCGAGCTGGAGCGCTGTAAATATTACAGGAACGCGGCTCGCATGCGTCCAAAATTCTATGGGAAAATCATCTGTTTTGAAGCTTAGAGACTCAGTTCCTGTAGGTGTCATTTTTCTTGCGGTAAAGCATGGGGTATCTATCTCTGTGGCTGTTCCATTAAGGAGACTAACAAGAGATCCTGCATGGGCATAACCTGGTGCGGTTTTAGGTGTAATTGCCAGGGTCATTTGCACCGGAACTTTGCCCTGATGATGCGGGGGGAACTCTCCTCGAATAAGATCCATGGCGCTGGTTTCAATCTGAAAGGGTTCTCCGTACAGAAGAACGGGGCAGTTTGGCATCGAAAAATCCCCGCTGTTGTATCCTTTGCCAGTAGAAAAGTTTTCTGCAATATGACAGATAAAGTGCATTGACCCCTCAATATTTACTCCCAAAAAGATTCTCCAAGCACGCTCATATCCAGATGGAGGATCAAAGTAAGATCCTTTTCCCAGCAACGACCCGATCTCGGGAAGAAAGCACTGATGAAAGATCTGATGCAGCCTCGTGCGATGCATATTTTCAGGAAGCATTGAAGGATGAACATTTTCTCCTGGATAGAAACGAATTGCCATAAGAATCTCCTTGTAAATCGAATATTTTAGTTATCTTCGACATAATTTGCAATTTTTTCTATCCATTCGGTATGATTGACGGCTAGCCAAGGAGAATACGATGGGCAAATGGAAGAAATCCTCACAAGAACTGATTGATCAATTTTATGATACTTTAGAGGCCTTTGACGCAGTTGAGATACGGAAGATGTTCGGATATCCCTGCTCATTTCTAAATGGGAACATGTTCACCGGATTGCATGAGGAGAACTGGGTTCTTAGACTAAGTGAGTTAGATAGAGAGGAAATCAAAAAACAGGGAGCACAGCCATTTGTGCCAATGGGGCGCACCATGAAGGAATATGTTCTTCTTCCTGATATAATTAAAGAAAGTTCAAAGGATCTACAGAGTTGGATTCAACGCTCGATAGAGTTTGTTTCTTTCCTTCCCCCTAAAATTAAAAAATAATTGGTTTTTAACCATTTAAATGTGATAATTCTTCCAATTTTCATGTGGTAAATGGAGTGGATTATGGAAACTGTTAACCTTGTAGCTACCTTCTTTGCAGCGAGTGGACTTCGAGGAATTCGCAGCTCTGAAAGTGAATGGCATTTAGAGAAGACTCCCCTTCCTGCGGCGATGTGCCAAACTGCGCTCGTGCTTATTGCTTTGGGCCAGCTTTCTAGTTACTACGAGCTTCAAAAATTGAAAGCCCTTTCGACACCAAACTACGTTTTAGGCGTTGTTCCATTGCTTATTGGCCACGAAGCAGAAATGAATACTTTGGGTGTTCAAAAGGTTGCAAGGGCCGTGAATCGCAATCTTGGATTTCCGCTTACACTCTCTTACTTTGTCGCGACATATGCCATTTTCAAACTGAAAAAATACAAACATGTTGCAGCATCCCTGTCTGGATACGTTTTTATTGCGATTGTCGATCTCAAGCAGACACCTGAGAAGTTGAAGGAAGGAGTTTCTAAAGTGATGACTGTGTATTTCCCTCTTAACGATTTCTTTTTTGCAGAAGGATTGCCTTTCAAATTGCTAGGCTTGGCTAAGCTCTTAACGTATGGAGAGGAATACTACGGTCCCGACCTCTACGGAAGCTTTGAAGAAAGAGGTCTTCAGAGTGGCAAGAATGTTACCTTGGAAGAAGTCGCTGATAAAAATACCGGAGTGAATTCTAGCCATTTGATGATCCGCGTTAAGCCCTGGGGTGTACCTAGTGAGACTGTTTCTGATAATGAGCTCCAGGCGCTAACTCAGCAACTCAATGAGAAAGAGGCTTTAATGAGCGAAAAGGTATTTAATGAGATGTTATCTATCGTTCAAAAGGTCTTTAAAAAGCCAGAGGCTAGAGCACAGCTTAAAAATCTGCTTACAGAGGTAAGTGGGGCAAGGCTAACGCAAGAGCTTCCTAAACTCTATGCTCAGCATTTTTCAGATACGTTTACAGCTGAAGAGGCCCTTTATTCCCTTCTTTACCAAAAACAAGACGAATTCCTGTCTGCCGCTTTTGAAAAGGACTACGAAACGTCGTCGAAGTGGTTTAGAAGATTTTCTTTTGAAGGAACCCCCCAACTGATCAACAGCTACCGAATTTTTTATGGAGGGGCACTTGGCTTCAATCTGGACTATGCTAAAAGTGATGCAACTCAATCTTCAGATGGGGCTCCGTTTTCAAGGCTAATTTGGCAGCGTTGGGTGACATCTACTAGTCAGGAGTTTTTTAGAAACGTCTACACGGAAGAAGCCCTTGTCGAGTGGGTTCAAGATTCGAAATTCACCAAGCTTGCAAACGTGGGTAGCTGGTTTGCTGAGCATAGCATCCCCGAAGTAAACAGGGACGCTGCACGCTTTTTTCTTCTTAAGCACGGAGTGCTAGGAGTTAGACCTTAGCCTGGCGATCCAAGAGGAATGCTCAGGATAGGAGTTTCTTTCTCTTGCTGCCTTGCTTGAAGGTTATAGATCTGCTGCAGAAGAACGAAGGTTCTCTTTGAGTTGATATCCCCATCATCAATATAAAACCAGTTGCCGCGATAGGCCACCGCTAGGTAAGCGTTTTTGGGGTAGTGAGGGCTCGATTTCACATTAAATAAATCCCCTACAACGTCTTCCCAGTTGAAAAAGGTGCCATCAGAGTTTTTCGTCATTGCTACAGTTCCTGCTTCTATGTCTCTTGGAGGAACAGCAACCCCTAAACTGAGGTAATACATGGTACTTAAAAGCGAGCGAGTCATGATTCCGATTTCTGCCGCTTCATTGAAGGCTTGGCGCATGTTGAGGACATACCGTCCTTTAGATTTTTTAATGCCTTCTAGGAGGTCTGCAAGACGGTCAGAGTCTTCTCCATTTACAGGAAAGGAGATTTGGATAGCATTAGGACGTTCTTTGCATGCGTCGTCTTCCGAAATATGCTTCTCTCCAGTAGGGATGTAGCGGATACCGACCTGGAGCTGTCCAAGAGCCTGAAAATGGCGGAGAAGATGAAGGCATTCGAAGAACTTTTTATAATGTGGAGGCTTTAAAGGAATAGGGCCCGAAGCAGAGCTTGCATTTGAAATATCAGCCATATGCTGAATCAAAAGACGAAAGACCCTATCGACATCCCACCCTGTAAAGAGAAGGCCCTGAATGATGCGCAAGTCGAGGGGCTGCATCAGTTGTATGGCAAAGTCCTTTCCTTCAAGAGGAGAATACTGGATTGTAGGTTGATTCGACCACCCCATTTCTGCACCAAAAGCAGCAGGATTATCATTGTCAAACCCTGGAATTTTGATCGATGGAGATACCTTTCCAGAAAAATTAAACTGAGTTGTAATTCCATTGAGCTCTAAAAAATAGGGGGTGTCAGAGTAGCGGAGTCGAACTAAGTTAAGAAGAAGCTCTTGGTTAGTGGTGTTTTGCGCGGCGATGTTGTAGGACGTTCGTCCCCCACTTCCATACATTGAAGTGCGGCTAGAAACATGACAACCTGTAAGAAGTAGTGTGCTGAGAAGTAGACCAAGGATGACTTTTTTCACTTGCGATATGCTCCGAAACTTTATTCAAGTCCGTGATGCTAACAAATGATGGTTTTTTTTTAAATCAATATAAGCAATGACCCGATTTCTTGATCATTGCTTAGTTTGTATATATTTTACGTGTTTCCCCAAGTTAGGGCAATCGTTCCAAGGACAGTCGATGCGACAAAGACCACTGTACTAACGACTGTACAAGCAGAAGGACGCCATGATTGTTGTGGAGCTCTTCGAGGCTCAAGTAATGGAGTACTTGCCTTTGCTTCCTCCCTAACGGCAGATTTTGGACCAACAACTAGGAATCCTAGTTCGTTATCCCCATCATGAGGCTTAGAAATTTCTCGTATTTCTTGTGGAGAAAGCCAGTTTCTTAGTTTAGCATCAGGTTCTCTTGAGATAAACTCTGTAACCCCACCGATAAATTCAAGAAGCTCTCTTTGATCATTTGTCTGGAATGTATAAGCCTTTTTACCAGAATCTTTTGTTCCATGAGAATCAAAGAACATGTAGCTCACTTGTCCACGATTAATTTCTACGTTGAGAGCAAAGGTTTTTCCGTTAAATGACATCGTCATTCCAGCCCGTTGAGGGTTGGAATCTTGAGCTATAGGAATAAGTGTTGAGTCAATTGCCTGAGAAATTCTAGCTTGAAGTTCTCTTGTGCTTCCAACTTGGGAAGACTTTGGAGAGACTTTTTGGGTTAGTCCATCCCCTACATAATCTAGAAGGTTGTATGGATGAAGTTGTGTTGAGCGTGCATCAATTTCACTAACCCCAAGGGCGCTAGCTTGTTTGTTTTTTGCAGCTATTCCTGTGCGATAAATTCCAAGGCCATTATCTAAAACCTCATCAATTGCAACAGATCCCATTCCTCTTTGACCCCTGTTTAGAGATCTATCTAAAAATGCAAGAGTGGTTCCTGAACAACTCTCTCTGACTCCATGCATATTCTCGAACTGACTTCTAGACCCCGTTACCATTCCGCGTGTCCCTGATCCTCGAGAGCTTGAAGCTCCCCTGATAGAGCCGGAGGATAATGAGCTTGATTTATGTTCTTTTTCCTCTGGGGGGTTTAGGAAACTGTCTTGTAGTTTACTGAATCGCTGACTGTAAACTTCGACAATTGTTCCTTCAAGAGTCCCTTTTTGAGACAATACAGTTGCTGCTAAAACATCGATACCGTCTTGGAGCTCTATTAGACTTTGTCTTGGGTTCATCGAAGTGTCGAGCCTCGGCTGTGTTGAATAAATCATTTTTCAACAAGCCGATTCTTCCTCGGAAGCTTCTTTTTAGGATGCTTGAGCAAGCATTTGGTTCAGCATCTTGCATTTGATTAACCCTTCGACTCTTTGAGTTTCCATTTTCTTAGAATAAAACCGTTCCCCGTAGAGTCTTTTCATTCTTGAAAAACTCGTCTCTACAAGAGCTCTTGTAGAATAGCCCGTTAACTTCCCCCAAATTTCCCTGGCAAGATTGTCTCCCCCGAGTCCTCTTATTTCTAGCAATGCTCGATTTCTTTTTTCAAGATCTCTGGATATTTTGCTATTTCTTCTAGGGGGAATGAGTTCTTGAGCTCCTAAGTTGTGGATTGCCTTTCTGCATCGCTTGGTATCATACCCTCCATCACCCATCACAGTTTTTGTTGACCTAGGAAGCTTTTTAATAATGCTAGGACCGACTGCGCAGTCGGCCCTATGTCCATGGGTAACTTCTAGCTCGATAATTTCTTGTGTTTTAGCATCGATGGCAATGTGAAGCTTGATCCATTTCCTCCGCTTCGATGCTCCGTGCACCTTAACCTTCCACTCGCCTTCTCCATAAACCTTGATCCCAGAAGCATCGATAAGCACAACCTTTGGTCTTCTAGAGGAGAGCTTGGGCAAAAGAGCTTCCATTGTGGAAGCTCTTTTGCAAATAAGAGAATAAGTGGGGAGTGGCACACAAGCTTGAAGCAGAGGAAGAATAGACTTCGAAAATCCTTCAAGAGCTCTATACGTAAGACGGTATTGAATTTTCAATACGAGAAGAAGTTGAATCAGTGGATGGGCGAACAAGCGAGGGCGCCCTCGCTTGTTCGCCCCAGGCTTTGCGTTTAACGCATTTTGATCGATAAAAAAAGTTATGCTTCCTCTTTTTACCAGATCTCGATTATACTTTGGCCAATTGCGCTTGCGCATCTGAAGCTCCTTTTTTTTAGTGACTTAAACTTAAGGAGCTTCTCTTTTTCAATGAATTTTTAGCAAGTTCTTTCTGCGGATTTATTCAACACAGTCTCGAGCCTCAGGAACATTGTTTCGATGTTTCTCGATTGAGTGTCAATTGATTTAGATATTTGCATTTTAGTTACCTTCCGTTGTAATTAATGTATTAATTATATCACAAAATATAATAAAAGTTAATTAAAACGTAAGTCACTTATATTTAATATTTTTCGCGACTCCAAATGAGGCGATTGCTGAAGACTCCAGTGACCCAGATAATAGCTCCTCCCCAAAGAGCCCCCCAGATGGTGGTGATATGGACTCCATAGGAGATCTCACTCGCCAGCCAGAAGGTGAAGGCATTGATAATGAGTAGGAAGAGTCCTAAGGTGAAAATAGTGATAGGAAGGGTTAAGAGAGTCAGAATAGGACGGACGCTAGAATTGATCACGGCGAGGATGATACCGAAAAAAACAGCGTCCATATTATTTTTAACATGCAGGTCAGGCAAGAGATGGGCACAAAGAAGGACAACTATTGTCGTGACGATGACTCGAATAATGAAGAGAATCACTTATGCTTCTCCAATGCAATATTAATAAGGCTTCCTGCAAGGATCGAGTTGCGTTCCCTTTGGGTAAGATTATGAGCAACCTTGTAGCTTTCATTTTTTGTTTTATTGAAGATCTCAAATTCATTGTCCTTTTCAATATGCTTCCGAACATCCTTGATTTCAATGACATCTTCTTGAGAAATTTTATCGTGATCTGAAGGATTCACAAAAGTCAGAGGAAGGATTCCAAAGTTGCAGAGGTTCTTTCGGTGAATACGAGCGTAGCTCTTAACAATAACCGCTTTTACTCCCAGGTAGCGAGGAGAAATCGCGGCATGCTCCCGGCTGGAACCTTGTCCATAATTACTTCCTCCTACAAGAAGAGAACCTGATTTTTGGAGTTTCATTGCTCTGTCATAGTAGCTTTCATCGACTTGGCCGAAAGTAAACTTACTAATCTCGGGAATATTGCTACGGAAAGGGAGAACTTTAGTTCCTGCAGGGAGGATTTCGTCAGTTGAAATATTATCCCCCATTTTAAGGAGGACTGGTCCCTCGATATGATCCTCTAATTTTTCAAAACTTGGCAGAGGCTTGATGTTTGGTCCCATAATCAGTTCCATCTTTTCTCCCGGAGGAGAAAGTTCATCAACAAGCTCTATTTTTTTGGGTTCTTTGTACTTAGGATAGGGCATATCCAAAGTCCGTGGATCGGTAATGACACCAGTAATTGCTGAGGCAACAGCTGTTTCTGGACTGCATAAGTAAACTTGGTCTTCCTTGGTTCCTGAACGGCCTGGGAAATTTCTTGGATTGGTTCTAAGGCTAATTTTTCCAGAGGCGGGAGCTTGACCCATTCCAATACATCCGTTGCACCCAGCCTGATGAATGCGAGCTCCAGAGCGGATCAGCGAGTTAAGATATCCTCCGGCTGTTAAGTTTTCTAGAATTTGCCTCGAGGAAGGATTGATATCAAAAGAGACTTGATCTTGTGACTTGCGACCTTCAATAATCATTGCAGCAATAGCAAAGTCACGCATTCCTGGATTTGCAGAGGAACCAATCATCGATTGAAAGATTGGCTTTCCAGCGACTTCTGATACTGGAACAACGTTTCCAGGGCTAGTAGGGCAGGCGATCAGTGGTACCAATTTCGAAAGATCGATCTCCTCATGTTCGTCATAGGTAGCGTCCGGGTCTGCCTTTAGCTCGAGCCAATCCTTTCCCCTCCCGTGAAGCTCCATAAAGCGTTTTGTTTCTTTATCCGATGGAAAAACGCTTGTAGTTGCTCCTAGCTCAGCCCCCATGTTTGTAATGACATGGCGATCCATCGCTGATAAGTTGTCGAGTCCGGGTCCATAATATTCTATGATTTTCCCCACTCCCCCAGAAACATCGTGCCTTCGTAGCATTTCTAGAATGACATCCTTAGCACTTACCCAATCAGGAAGCTTTCCTGTGAGTTTAACCCCCATAATTTTTGGCATGTTTATATAAAATGGTTCACCAGCAATCGCAAGTGCGACTTCAAGCCCGCCTGTTCCAATCGCAAGCATTCCTAAACTTCCAGCGGCAGGGGTATGACTATCAGATCCTACCATGGTTTTCCCTGGGACGCCGAGCTTTTCCATGTGCACGGGATGGCTTACACCATTTCCTGCCTTACTAAACCAAAGACCAAACTTCCGCGTGGAGCTCCATAAAAATAGGTGGTCGTCAGGATTCTTATAGTCATTCTGAATAATGTTATGATCGACGTACTGGCAAGAGACTTCAGTCTTGGGTTCTTTCAAACCCATCGCTTCGAGCTCCAACATGACCATCGTTCCTGTTGCATCTTGCGTTAGGGTGTGGTCAATTTTAATTCCGATTTCCTTCCCTGGAACCATTTCCCCTTCAACTAAATGACTCTCAATCAACTTCTGTGCAACATTCTTTCCCATTGGACACTTCACCTATTTATTCTATTAATCCGCACCATACCAAAGCCCCTATTTTTCCCAAAGTATGTTTTTACAATCAAACCTGCAAAGGTTTTCTTTAATATTTACATTATTTGAGGGCTCCCTTTTTGTAGTTGGGGTTCTAGATAGTGTCGTCAAGAAATTTAAATAGTGATATACTTCAGCAAATTATTTCATCTGCAAGGAGAATTTGCTATGACTATTTCTGCGCATCGCCGCCACGATATAACAGATAAAGTTTGGAAGTTACTGGAACCACACCTACCTGGCCATCATGGAGGCTGGGGGTCAGTTGCTCGAGATAATCGACAATTTATTAATGCAGTTTTCTGGATTTTACGTACAGGGTCCCCTTGGAGAGATTTACCCCCTGATTATGGAGATTGGAAAAACACTCACCGCCGTTTTTGTCGTTGGCGAGATAGAGGCATATGGGAATTGTTGCTTGAAAAAACAGTCGATGAACCAGACTATGAGTGGCTGATGATTGACGCCAGTCATATCAAAGTTCACCCACATGCAGCAGGTGCAAGAGGTGGAAATCAGGAAATGAGTCGCACAAAAGGGGGCTTAATACCAAATTACATTTGGCCGTGGATGCGCATGGTATGCCGATCAGAGTTGCTATTACGCAAGGTACCACAGCAGATTGCACGCAAGCAGGCGTTTTGATAGAGGGTCTGACCGCTGAATATTTATTTGCTGATCGCGGGTATGATAGCGATGTTATTGTTAAGCAAGCAGAAAAGCAAGGAATGAAAGCGGTTATCCCTCCAAGAAAAAACAGAAAATTCCAAAGGAAATATGACAAGCACCTATACAAATTGCGCCACTTAGTTGAAAATGCCTTTCTACATCTAAAGCGATGGAGAGGAATCGCAACCCGATATGCCAAAAATTCGACGTCCTTTTTGGCTGCTATTCACATTCGTTGCTTGGTTCTATGGTGCAAAATCTCTTGACGACACTATCTAAATGGACTTGCAGGGGTGCACTTTAAAAATGAATCCGAAAATAGGGCCTAATATAACCTATAATAGAGATGGCGCTGAGCGGGCTCGCCAATACAAGGGACCGTAGCAATATGTCATTTGGGTCCCTTTCGGGATAAACTTGTTGGAGAAGAGAATGATGTGAGTGATTCCATTGTTGATCACCCATCGGGAAGTGAGATTTGGGGTGTCGCTATGGTTAAGAAAACGCGTGAAATTCCCGACTGACTTGGCATCGATGCTCCAGCGCGTTGCTTTCCCGCAAAGATCGTAGCTAAACACATAATCATTAAAGCGATTTTTACGGTTGTTCTTCCGTTCTACAACTCCGGTATACTCCCCTATGTAGGTGTTAGCAGGGATATCAGTAGCAGCATAAACCCCATAGCCAAGATAGCGATTGATCCAACGAACGTAATAGAAGTTCTCACGACGCAAGGCCATGGATTTTTTATGGAGACAAAGGGTCCAGTGGTTCATTTGCCTGAGATTGGTTTTCTTCATTTTTCGAGCGCATTTTTTAGCAACTTGGTAGATCATCTTAGCGGAGTCAAAAATGAGAGAATCTGAGTAAGTCATCTCGAGCCGCTCTTCAAACTCTTGTATTGGCATAGGGAGAATTTTTTCATCCCGATTGCGATAGATGAGAATTGAGCGCTTTTCTTCTTTTATAAGAGCGTTTTTTTGATTAAGAAGCCTGGTTAAATACAGGGGCGTCAGTCCCCATTGATCAGCGAGAGATTTAGCACCTTTTTTGAGAAGGAATTCGACTAAATCGGCACGATTTTCAATGACAGCAAGATGGAGAAGGGTGCTTCCCTTCTCTGTCTTTTGATTGATTTCCCACTCCCCTTTTTTAAATGCGGCAAAAAGAGGGGGCAATTGTTTCATAGATGGCCAAGAATCTTCCACCACCCTGTCCCGATAGTGAAGTAAATAAGGATGTTAATAAGGCTTGCAAAAAGTCCAAACTTCCACCAGTCAGTAATTTTTACATATCCTGACCCAAAGAAAATTGGCGCGGGGCCGCATCCATAGTGAGTAAGCCCTCCCATCATGTTACTAAAGAATCCGAGTGTCAGTGCAGAAATCATTGGTGGGGCTCCAAGAGCAACCATTAAAACCAAAAATGCTGAATACATTGATCCAATGTGTGCCACGACGCTAGCAAAGAAATAATGGCTATAAAAGTAAACCAAAGCAAGTATGATAAAAGCTGTGAACCAAGGAAATCCTTCGACATGCCCTTGAACAAACCCACTAAACCACGTGGTTAAGCCTAGCTTGTTCAGGTAGGTTGCCATCATGATAAGGGTGGCAAACCACATCAAGGTATTCCAGGCCCCCTTTTCCTTTATGACATCATCCCATGAAAGAACTGAGGTTAGGAGGAGAATCACAAGACCAATTAGGGCTGCAATTACAGCTGGCATCGCAATAAAGGGCCCCAGAATCCATAGTGTGATCAGGAGGACAAAAGAAAAGATCATGATCCATTCTTGAACCCGCATCTTCCCCATTTCTTTGAGCTTTTTAACTGCAAATGAGCGCGCATTCGGAGTTTCCTTCACCTCTGGAGGATAAACTTTGTACAGAAACAGTGGAATTATCCCCAAACAAACCAGCCCTGGAACTGAAGCAGCAAGGGCCCAACTGCCCCAAGTGATGTTTATTCCTATTCCTCCCGCAATCTCAGCAACAAGAGGATTACCAGCCATAGAGGTTAAAAACATTCCACTTGTGATAATAGACCCTTGAAATGTCGCTTTCATTAAGAAAGAACCCAGCCGTCTAGGATGGCTATAAGGTTCACTTCCAAAGGCTTTAGCAAGAGAGTTTACAATGGGATATATAATCCCACCCACCCGAGCCGTAACGCTTGGGATTGCTGGTGCCAAAACAAGGTCGGTCAAGATCATCCCGTACCCCATTCCTAGCGTGCTTTTTCCAAGGTATTTGATGATAACATAAGCAATGCGCTCCCCTAGGCCAGTCTTGATAAACCCTCTAGAGATAAAGAAAGCAATGACAATCAGCCAGACAATAGGGTGAACAAAGCCACTAAATGCCTCGTCAAAGGTCAATGTTTTCGATGCGGCAGTAAGGACAAGTCCTATAAACGCAAAAGTCCCGATCGGAACAGGACGGAGAATGATACCGATTACTGTAAAAATAAAAATCGCAAACATATGCATTGCTTGCGTAGTGACTCCTTCAGGAGGTGTTAGATTCCAAATGAGGATACCAATAATGATACTTAGCGCGAAGGAGAGGGTTTTTTTGTTAAAGACTCTAGACATATGGTTAACAACTTCTGTAACATTGGTGAAGAGATAAAGTTTAGAAAGCAGAAATATTTTACGCAAATGAAAAATACACTTTTTATTCCTGAGCAGAAAACTCCGCACTTTTATCTGCCTCCTCATACGGTGACTTGGAAACAGGATTTGGCTCACCTAAAAAAGAGCTTTTCGAAGGAAGATTTAGAGACCTTTTTATCCCTCTATTCCTTAGCAGAAACAAATCCAAAAAAAGCTAAGAAAGAGGTCGAGATTTTCCGAAATACCCATCCGGATCATCCTGAAGTACTCAATCTGTTGAGTTATTTGAATGCTTGCAGAAAGAGAATTCGACAAGCTGAGAGCCTTATTGATGAGAATTTTCAAAAAAATCCTGAATATCTTTTTGCTCGAATCAATTATGCTGACCTATGTCTAAGGCGCAAAAAATTTCAAAAAATCCCTGAACTTTTCAATTTTAAATTTAATTTAAGGGATTTTTGCCCGAATAAAAAAATGTTTCATATCTCTGAGTTTCGCGGGTTTATGGTAATGATGGGACACTATCATTTAATGATCCAAAAGCGCGAAGCTGCAGAGTGTTACCACTATTTGGCGCACCGCGTAGATCCACGGCATCCAAACACAAAACTTCTACAGAAAAAACTTTATTATAAACCTTTATACAAAAGGTTAATTTTAAAGCTCTCCCCCTATTGATTTTCATAATAAATTTGTGTATAATAGTACTTAGTTCCATATAAAAAGGATTTATTTATCATGTATAGATAGTATCCTAAAAAGATCCATGTTCTATCCAACCAAGAAAGGAGCCTTACATCTGTAAGGCTCTTTTTTTATTCCTCATCTTAAAGCTATCATTCACAAGCTTCACAACTTCGTACAGGAGGGTTGGAGTGCCCGCAACGTGGGCAGATCCAATGTGATGAAATGCTTTCAATACTAAGGGAATTATTAGGTAAACCGCATGTAAAAATAGAGAGGGCTACTGGAAACAAACAGACAATTATAAACTTCATAAAGAACTCCAATTGTTATTCGAAAACCGTGGTAACATATTTTTATAATTCGTGTCAAACCTTGGGAACAAGCCCTAACCTTCTAAAAGTTTTTTGATGCCAAAAAATAGGGAAGTTTTTATCCTGTCACACAACCTAATTTCTGAAGGATTATGAAGCGTCTTAGACCAATTCTTTTTACTCTGTTTCTCATGCTCACAGTGGGTTCCTTGAGTGCTGAAGTGCTGGTATCAGCGAAAGAATATGGAGTGTTAGGTCTGAGCGCCGCGATCATCGACCACTATTTCTTTATTACAGATGAGCAGCTCCAGTCAATGACTAGCGAGAAAGGAGGGTGGGCTCCAATAGACTATCCGACCCTTTCCTCTATTCTTGAGAAGAACAAGGGTACGGCAAAAATGCTCCCAGGTGGCAGCGGTGCAAATGTAATCAAAGGAATGAGCCGATTGGGACAAAAATGTGCTGTGATTGGAAAGGTAGGATCTGACGATAAGGGAGACTACTACGCGCAGAAGATGAAGGACCTTGGAATTGTCCCCCTACTTGAAAAAGGAGATTTGCCAACCGGGCAAGCTATTTGCTTAATCACTCCTGATGGTGAAAGAACTTTTAGGACCTATCTCGGGGCTTCTCACAGTTTATCAGATCTTTCATTTGATCATAAAATTTTTGAAAAGGCACGTCTTTTTCACATCGAGGGATACCAGCTTGTTGATCCTGACCTTGTCATCCGGATGCTAAAACATGCAAAAGCGGCGGGGGTTATCATTTCAATGGACTTAGCAAATGTGGAAATTGTTAGGCGAAATAAAGAGTTTATCCACAACATTCTCGACAAGTATGTTAATATCTTGTTTTGCAATGAGAGAGAAGCAAAGGAGCTTACGGATCTTTTGGCTTCTGAAGCGTGTGATAAATTAGCTACTTTTTGTGATGTTGCTGTTGTTACCATGAGCGAAAGAGGTTCTTGGGCTCGCTCGGGAGATGAAAAAGTCTATATGGAAGCGCTTTCTGTGAATACGATTGATACAACTGGAGCAGGAGATCTTTATACAAGCGGGTTCCTCCATGGTTACCTTCAGGGAGAATCTCTTCGTAAATGCGCTTGGATGGGGGCTCTTATTTCAGCTCAGATTGTTAGACGTATTGGAGCGGAGATTCCTCAAGCAATTTGGGAAGAAATCAGAAGCACGATTCTAGAGGAAGGAAAAGCTTTCGATTGATGAAAGAATCAATTCCTCGTCTAATGGACGATCAAGCCAGCCTTTGAGCTGACGCAGTGCCTGCTGAGAAAACATTTCATAACCATAGACAACTTTCCCCCCTTTATTTTGACCGATATTAAGAAATTTTGTCTCTTTTGGGCTCATGATCACATCAAAGACAACTTTCTTCTCTCTGATTTCTTTGTCAGCAATGGGAAGGTTTTGAATATTTGGAGACATTCCAACAGGGGTTGTGTTGATGATGATGTCGTAATCAGGAACTTTATCAAGAGAAACGGCTACTCCTCCAATCTTGCTTGCAAGAATCTCTCCTTTCTTTTGCGTCCGATTGGCAATAATCACCTTTCCTCCTCGGTCTGCAGCAGCATGGGCAATGCCCTTTGCCGCTCCTCCAGCGCCAATAATTAGAAGAAGCTTCCCTTGGACCTTCCCTTTTCTTTCAAGCGCGTCCAATGCCCCTTCTCCATCTGTGTTGGTTCCATACCAGTTTCCCTCTCTTTTTGTGAGTGTATTGATTGCTCCCACAGCTTTTGCTTTTCCATCTATCGCATCAAGGTGAGAACCAACATGCTCCTTAAGAGGCATGGTCACGCTAAACCCAAAAAAAGGCAATGAAGAGATCTCCTTAAAGAACTGGGGAACTTCTGATGGAGTCATTCGAAACTTCACATAAACAGCATTTTCTTTTTCCTTCTTGAAGATATGGTTGTGACACAGGTGGCCAATACTTTTGGTTACGGGATCTCCAATCAGAGCATAAACCTTTGTTTCTCTATTGAGTTGATGAAAGCGGTAGAGTTCGCAAAGCTCTGCTGCTGAAACCTGCCCAGGAGCTACGGCTTTTCCAATCGATGCATAAACCAATGGAGAATCAATAACAGGACCCAAAATTCGGGTAATCCTCCCCTCTTCACCCATGCACATTCCTGCAATTCCATGCTTTTTGGAAAAATTAAGCATTCTGAGAGCATCAATGGAGGAGTTAGCCATTGTGGCAATTTTCTTTATCGCTGCTGGAAACCGGTCCATTTGGGCAAGGATTTCCTCTAAATTATCTGGCGTTTTTTCAAAGTCATGATACGAGGAGATAATCGAGATATCTGGATCGATTTTATCAGCAAAGGCGCAGTCGTATTCCACATCAACATAGTCTGGTTTTAATGTAAGAAGCTCGAAAAGCTTTTCTTCTCTCTCACTTTCGCTTCCAGAAAAGGCTCCACCCTGATCCTTACGTCGAAGGGTAAAAATTAAGGGAAGTTTCGAAGCACTCTTGAGCTTAGAAATGTGGCCCAGATCATTTTTCTCAAGAAGATCAAGACGGAGCTCAATGAGTTCTCCATACCGTTGACTTTCTTGAATGGCTTTTTTCGCCTCATCAAAGCTTCCCTGAACTGAAATAACTAGCATAGCCTAATTCTCTTTCATAGTTTCAATAAAACAATTCGTCATTTTCTGCCCTTCACTAAGAGTCTCTTCTCCTAAAAAGGATTGGCAGGTACGGAAGAATGTCTCAAACCTCTGGGCATCTTTTTTTTCGACGATCTCTCGAAGGGTTTTAAAAGCTTCTTCAAAAGACTTAAGCAGGGAGAGAAAGTACGGATTTTCAAATTGAATGGCTTTATAAAGCTCTGGAGACTGACTCAAGATTCTTCCTGCGATATGAAGCTGCATTTTGTATACTGGGGTAGCCATTTTCAGTAGCTCCTTTGGATCGACTCCCTGGCATCGAAGTGTTTCTGCAAAGAGAAGCGAACAAAAATGGACCAGACTCTGAACGAGTGCCATTATTTCATCATGCGATTTGGGCTCAATTTCAACCTCTTTTGCTCCCTCAGCTTTGATAAGATCACGGATCCAGGGAAGCCATTTTCCTGGGCGGAGTGGACAAAGAATGACTGTCTGCCCTTTAATAGAGGAGACGCTAGGTCCAAATAGTGGGTGCAGGCCAATCACTGCCCCCTTAGAGCGCATCATGGCCCTACAAGGTCCTTCCTTTAGGGATGTGAAATCCATGAGCAAGTGTCGCTCTTCGATATGAGGGAGAAGCTCCTCAATCACCTTTTCTGTGACCTCGATAGGAATGCTGAAGACAATGATATCACAGGATTTCACAGTTTCTATTGGATCTAAGGAGGTTATGACCTTATCAACGTGACGCTCAAAAATAGGAGCAAAAAGCCTTCCCATCTTCCCCTCGCCACCAACGATCCCTAATCTCATGTATCACATCCTTGACTATTTCGATTTTTTATGTTACAATAATTCCTATAAATAGGAAGGTTTTTGTGAAAAAACACGAGAAGTACCAGATTCGGTCCTCTCTAGCGGCAAAAGGGTCTCTTTTTGCTAGCACTCCTTCTTATTCTTTTTATTTCTATTTTGGCGCTTAAGCGCGCCTTTTAAACTATACCCCATCCCAGATCCATACTTTACCACTTAGATAACGTCGTCGAATACCCTACGTTGCTTTTGATCTTTAGATGACACTATCTAGCATCACAAGTCACAGCTTGCAATATGCTTCTATCTCAGAAAAGAGATGAACAAGATTTTAAACAGTAATCATCATTGGATTACACAAAAATAAGGAAAGAAAAATGTTAATTACTCTGAAAGAAGACGCGCCAAAAAAAGAGAGAGAAGCGCTTCTTCTGTGGCTTGTATCGTGCGGGCTGCACCCCCAACTCTCACAGCTAGATGAAATGCCAATTATTGGGATCGAGAAGAACCTCCCTGAGGAGCTTAATAACGAACTGAGAAGCAATCCGATTGTTGCGGATCTTATTGAGACAAGCCTTCCCTACAAGATGGTAAGTCGAGTGGTTAAAAACACGCCGACAGTTATCCAAATTGGAGACGCTAAAATTGGAGGAGATGAAATCACAATCATCGCCGGTCCTTGCGCTATCGAAAGTGAGGAGCAGCTCGTTCAAACCGCTCTAGATAGTGTCGTCAAGAGATTTTGCACCATAGAACCAAGCAACGAATGTGAATAGCAGCCAAAAAAGATGTCGAATTTTTGGCATATCGGGTTGCGATTCCTCTCCATCGCTTTAGATGTAGAAAGGCATTTTCAACTAAGTGGCGCAATTTGTATAGGTGCTTGTCATATTTCCTTTGGAATTTTCTGTTTTTTCTTGGAGGAATAACCGCTTTCATTCCTTGCTTTTCTGCTTGCTTAACAATAACATCGCTATCATACCCGCGATCAGCAAATAAATATTCAGCGGTCAGACCCTCTATCAAAACGCCTGCTTGCGTGCAATCTGCTGTGGTACCTTGCGTAATAGCAACTCTGATCGGCATACCATGCGCATCCACGGCCAAATGTAATTTGGTATTAAGCCCCCTTTTGTGCGACTCATTTCCTGATTTCCACCTCTTGCACCTGCTGCATGTGGGTGAACTTTGATATGACTGGCGTCAATCATCAGCCACTCATAGTCTGGTTCATCGACTGTTTTTTCAAGCAACAATTCCCATATGCCTCTATCTCGCCAACGACAAAAACGGCGGTGAGTGTTTTTCCAATCTCCATAATCAGGGGGTAAATCTCTCCAAGGGGACCCTGTACGTAAAATCCAGAAAACTGCATTAATAAATTGTCGATTATCTCGAGCAACTGACCCCCAACCTCCATGACGGCCAGGTAAGTGTGGTTCCAGTAACTTCCAAACTTTATCCGTTATATCGTGGCGGCGATGCGCAGAAATAGTCATAGCAAATTCTCCTTGCAGATGAAATAATTTGCTGAAGTATATCACTATTTAAATTTCTTGACGACACTATCTAGGACTTAAAAAAAATGGTGTGAAAATCCTTAGGGCTTCAGCCTTCAAACCCCGCAGTTCCCCTTACAGTTTCCAGGGAATGGGCGTCGAAGGGCTCAAAATGCATAAGCGTGCCAAAGAAAAACACGGTCTTCTAATTGAAACAGAAGTTATGGATCCCCGCGATGTGGCAATCACTGCTGATTATGTTGATATTCTTCGTGTTGGAGCACGCAATATGCAAAACTTCGACCTTCTCAAAGAACTTGGAAAGTGCAAGAAGCCAGTCATTCTCAAACGGGGCATGTCAGCGACGATTGAAGAATGGCTTCTCAGCGCTGAGTACATCATGGCACATGGGAACCACCGCGTGATTCTATGTGAGCGTGGAATCCGTACCTTCGAAACGGCGACAAGAAGCACACTAGATCTCAGTAGCATTGCGATTGTGAAGCAGCTAACGCACCTTCCGATCATTGTTGATCCTTCACATGCGGCAGGACGCAGTGATATTATTCCAGCACTTTCACGAGGTGCTATAGCAACAGGTGCTGATGGCCTTCTCATAGAAGTCCACTACAAGCCAAAAGAGTCCCGATGCGACCAGAGGCAGGCCCTTTCTCTTGATGAATTCCATGCGATTGCAACCGACATCGAAAAGGTTGCGAAAGTAATGGGAAAAAAAGTATAGCAGGAGGGAAGTGATGGAACTCGAAAAAATGCGAGAACAGATAGAAGGGCTCAATGATGAAATCATTGCGCTTTTAGCAAAGAGAAAGGCCCTGACACTAAAGATTGCCGAGCTAAAAAAGAAAAAGAAAATGCCTATCTATGATCCTGCCCGAGAGGAAAGACAGAGAACGGCGATTAGCATCAAGGCGCGGGCTAGCAATCTGAATCCGGAAGCAGTTGTTTCCTTTTTTGATAATTTTGTCGCCTATTGTAGACAAGAAATGGAGAATCATTGGGAATCATTACACTAGGTCCTGAAGGAACATTTTCACATCAAGCGGCAATGAAGCTATATCCAAAGAAAAAACTAGCTTTTGCTTCATCCATTGATGAGATTTTTATGAGACTTGCGGATCCTCAGTTTTCTGAGGGGATCGTTCCTATGGAAAATACGGTATCCGAGTTTGTTGAAGAGACCATTTTCAATCTGATGAAATACGATTTCTCACTTGTCAGGAAAATTGTTCTACCCATTTCTTTTAACCTCGTTGGTATAGAAGAAGAGATTGACTATCTTTATGCGCAGCCCCATGCCCTTGTGCAATGTCGAGCATCGGTGAGAGAAAAGTGTCCTCAAGTGAAGATCATTGAAACCCTGAACAATGCCCTTTCAGCAATTCAGTATCAAGCCAACCCTAAAAATAGCGCTGCTCTTGTTTCTACTTTTTCCCAGCAGTACTATGACCTCCCCATTCTTGCTGAAAACATGGAAGATAGTGAGGAGAATTTCACAACCTTTTTTGCAGTTGGTAAAACTCCCTGCCCGAAAGGAAAAGGAAAGCATGGAACTTCCTTTCTCCTCTTCAGTGAAGGGACGGCAACGACTACTAAACAGATTGCAGCTGAGTGTCACGATATGAAGATCCCTCTCATCAAATTAAAAAATCTCGTTTTACAAGAAGGGCATACTCCTCTATATTTTATTGAAGTAGAAGGTCATCTCCAAGAAAAAGAGGTTCTACAACTTTTTGAAAGCTTAAGCGAGAAATTTCTGATCAAACATTTGGGATCCTATCCTCTATGAATATCCATTTTTCCTATGATCTTCTAGAAGATGAGCATTTACTCAAAATTCTAGAAAAACATTCTGGGCGTTTTGCTCTCCTATCCGACGAAAAAGTGGCATCTCTTTATGCAAAGCCCTTTCTTGCCTTTATGAGTCAACATGAGTTTTCTTGTGATTTGATTACTTTTTCTGGGGGGGAGAAAAGTAAAAATAGGCGGACAAAGGAACAGATTGAAGATGCTCTTTTTGCAAAAAAATTTGCTCGAGATACCTTTCTCATTGTGATGGGAGGGGGCGTTGTCACCGATATTGGAGGATTTGTCGCAGCCACTTATTGCCGCGGAATCCCCTATCTTTCGATCCCCACCACATTGCTTGGAATGGTTGACGCAAGTATTGGAGGGAAAACGGGAGTCAATGTGAAGCAGGGGAAAAACCTTGTCGGAGCGATCTACTCCCCAGAAGCAATTTTTATCGACCTCTCTATGCTTAGCACTCTACCGGAAAGCGAAATGCTTAGTGGAAGCGCTGAAGTTGTTAAATATGGCTTAATTGCAGACAAATCAATCATTGCAACTTTAAGAGAGAACCTCAGCCAATGGAAACAACGTGATCTAGATCTTTTGAAGAAAATTATTAAAGAGTGCAGCGCGATTAAATCAAAAGTTGTTCAACGCGACCTGAAAGAATCCGGGGAAAGGCGGATCCTCAATTTTGGACATACCATTGGCCATGCTATTGAAGCTCTTGAAGAGTATTCTCTTTCCCATGGAGAGGCGATTGCGATTGGGATGATCGTAGAATCGTTGATTACCCATAAAATGGGACACCTTGAAGAGGCTGATTTTGATGACATTTATGAGCTTTTTAAGATTATGGGCTTCCCCTTAAAACTCTCTAGTCGTGTCACCACCTCCAGAATGATTGAAGCGATGAAACACGATAAGAAAGGAGAACTAGGACTCCCCCGTTTGGTCGTTCTCCGTGGAATAGGTCATGTCGAATCCTACAAAGGAGCCTACTGCACTGCAATTGACCAAGAACTCCTCGATGAAGCCCTCGGTTGGATGGTTGCGGAGTTTAGAAAGTGAATTACAACGTCAAACCAGGAAAACTCAGAGGGACCATCGAAATCCCCCCTTCGAAATCTCATACCCATCGCGCCCTCCTTTTTGCCCTATTGGCAAATGGAACCTCAAAAATCCATAAGTATCTAGACTCCCCTGACAGCGCAGCAATGTTAAAAGCCATAAAGGCTCTCGGTGCTACCGTTATGAAATCAGCAGATACTCTTGAGATCACAGGCGTAGGACCTCATCTTAAGCCCTCAGACGATGTGATCAATGCAAGGAACTCAGGGATCGTCCTCCGCTTTATTGGCGCATTATCAGCCCTTATTCCAGCTTATACAGTGATTACCGGAGACCACTCAATCCGCACCCGTCGCCCCGTCAAACCTCTCCTTGAGGCTCTCGAGCAACTCGGTGTCTTCGCTAAAAGTATGAGAGGCGATGGATACGCTCCCGTAATTATTGCAGGGCCGCTCAGTGGAGGATCGTGTACCTTGGATGGGCAGGATTCTCAACCCATCTCGGCGCTCCTCGTTGCGGCGTCCTTTGCCTCTAAAAAAACAGAAATTCATGTGACAAACCCTGGTGAAAAACCTTGGATCGATCTTACCCTTTCGTGGCTTGATTTTCTAGGACTTCCTTATGAAAATCATGAGTATACCCGCTACGTCATCCCAGGCGGCGCATCCTACTCTGGATTTGACTATACCGTTCCCGGAGATTTTAGCTCTCTCTCCTTTCCAGTAGCCGCAGCTCTCGTTACAGGCAGCGAAGTGACCATCGAAAATGTCGATAGAAGCGATGTACAAGGAGATAAAAAGCTCCTTGATGCTCTGACAAAAATGGGGGCAAATATCACTTCAGAAGGGCGCACCCTCCATGTCAAAAAAGGGGCCACGCTCAGAGGATGCACCCTTGATATCAACGATTACATCGATGCCATCACCATCCTCGCTGTGATTGGATGCTTTGCGGAAGGTGAAACAATCCTTACCAACGCCGCGATTGCGCGAAAAAAAGAGTGTGACCGCATTCACGCGATTGCAACCGAGCTGAAAAAGATGGGAGCTGATATAGAAGAAAAAGAGGATGGTCTTGTCATTCGCCCTTCAAAACTGAAAGGGGCAACCGTTGACACCTACCACGATCACCGAATGGTCATGTCTCTTACCGTTGCCGCTCTCGGCGCTGAAGGAGACTCAGTCATCCGAGACGTTGAGTGCGTTACAAAGACCTACCCTAACTTTAAAGAACATATGATTCGACTTGGAGCAAAGCTAACATGAATATTGTCCTATTTGGCATCAAAGGGTGCGGGAAAACCACCTTTGGAAGAATGCTCGCAAAAGAAAGAGGGTGTGCTTTCATTGATACAGATCACCTTATTGAAGAAATCTATCAGATTAACAGGCAGAAAAAACTCACCTGCCGCCAGATTTATGAAGAAGTTGGACCTGTTACTTTTCGTGCCCTTGAATATGAAGTTGTTCAATCCCTACAAGATGTGCAAAATTCTGTGATCGCTGTTGGCGGTGGCGCGATGCTCCTCTATGAAAACATTGAGGCTCTTCAGAAAAATAGCCATCTCATTTACCTCTACTTCGAAAGAGAAAAACTTAAAAAGCGGGTTCTTTTAGAGGATCCTCTTCCCGCCTTTATCAATCCCAATGACCCAGAATCCTCCTTCGATAAAATGTATGATGAACGAGAAGATTTTTACCAAAAAATTGGCGCGGAGAAAATAGATGTTACTGAGATGAAAGACAGTGCCGTTGTGAAGAAAATTTTCGAGGTGACAAAAGATGGCAAGTAATAGCTTTGGTCAGCTCTTTCGTGTCACTACCTGGGGAGAATCCCATGGGAAAGGAATCGGCGCTATTATCGATGGATGTCCCGCAGGAATCCCTATTACTGATGAAGAAATCAATGAAGAGCTTGGAAGGCGTGCAGGTGGCAAGACTCCCTACACCACCCCCCGCTCAGAAAAAGACAAAGCCGAGATTTTCTCTGGAGTTTTCGAAGGAAAAACAACAGGCGCTCCCATCTCCATTATCATCTTTAATAAAGATGCCGATTCCTCAAAATACGAACCGATCAAAGACCTGATGCGCCCAGGCCATGCGAACTTTACCTACCTAGAAAAATATGGGATCTTTGACTACCGCGGAGGAGGACGCTCCTCTGCCCGAGAAACAGCATGCCGCGTTGCCGCAGGAACAATTGCCAAAAAACTCCTCGCTCTCTCGGATATCCATATCACCGCTTACATCCACTCCATCGGTGGTATCTCCATCAACTCCGTCAACTTCGAAGCAATCTCCTCGAGTCCCATCTTTTGCCCTGATCAAGAAGCCGGCAAGCAAATGATGGATGCGATCCTAAAAGCAAAGGAAGAGCATGACTCACTCGGCGGCATTATCGAATGTACAACGACTGGACTCCCCATAGGTCTTGGTGATCCTGTCTATGAAAAACTCGAAGCCAACCTCGCAAAAGGAATGCTCAGCATCCCCGCCACTAAAGGGTTTGAAATTGGAGAAGGATTTAATGCTGCAAACCTGAAAGGATCCGAGCATAACGACGGTTTTACAACCGATGCCTCTGGAAACATCTCTCCTGCCACCAATCACGCCGGGGGCACCCTTGGAGGAATCTCAACGGGACTTCCCCTTACATTCCGCGTTGCATTCAAGCCCACCTCCAGTATCGAAAAGCCCCAGAAGACCGTCGATACCTCAGGCAAAGCCCAAATGTTCCAACTCCCCGCTGGATCCCGTCACGACCCTTGCGTGACAATCCGCGCCGTCCCTATCGTTGAAGCAATGGCTGCCTGCGCCTGCGCCGACAGCCTCCTTCTCTCCCTATCATCCAAATGCTAAAGGCTTAAACGTTACTGTCCCAGTATTTTCGTATTCACCTCTTCTCTCTGTTTTTGGATAAGAGAAAAAGATCTGTAGATTTGAACGCGTGTGATGAGCATGAGCTTTAAGAAAAGGAAAGACTTCTGAGACCATCTTTCTTGAAATAGTTTGACTATGAACATATTGAATATCCAAAGACCTTAATCCTTTTGCAAATAGAGAGTGAATGCTATTCACAAACCATTCATACTGGGCTCCAACGTCATATTCATGAGCTTTTTCGCAATCTCTTATTTTTAATGTATGAAGATTCAATTCACTCATTTTTGCTAGATGATCCACCCTAAAATCTTTGTTTTTAGAAAAATCAACATGGGTTAAGCTTGAGAAATTTTCACGAAGTCCACGAATTATGTTGTGCAGGTCTTGCCCACCAATAGGGAGTCCTCTTAAACAAGAGAAGTTTCCAATAAAGCACACTGCAGGAGATAAAAGGGGATACCCCTCAATTTTTTTTGTAGGACTTATTGTACAAAATAGTTTGACAATAGGAGAAGGATCCGCGCAGTCGCCTTGAATAAATGCTCTTATTGCTGCCTCAAGCTTTTCATTAACAGTGTCTAAGTGTTGCTGAGCATTATTAATATTCTCTGATACAACAATATGTGATTGAAGAAATTCTATGTCAAAACCACCCGTAATCCTCACACCTCGTAAATCAATTGCTCTAAGATTAGGAAATTTAGCTGCGATTGCTACAATGGCAACAGCGGAAATTTCTTCGATTCCACGAAGAGATAAGACGCGGATAGACGAAAGCACTACTCCAAATGCTCCTAGATCCAAAACTTCAATCCTATCAACATCAGAGCAGTTTTCAAGGATTAAAGCATTCATTTGATTCGTTTTGGAAAAAATTTTGGGAAGGACTTCGATGCAAGAGACCCCCTTGACGTGTACTCCGAAGGTTCCTCTTGGATAAAGAAATCCTTCCAAATGCTCGCCAATTTGGGGCTTATCAAACGCAATCTCTTGTCTTTTATAGATAGGCTGTTCTTGTAAGCTTTCCTTTTCCGCTACATAGCCGATAGGCGTCCAAAGATAGGACTCAATTTCCCCACCACGGTGATAGGCCTTTTGCTCATTTTGGTAATGAATCAAAGAGACGGGAGATCCATGTAGAGCTCTAGAGGCTTCAGTTGCGCAAAAAGGTTCAAATTCTTGAACAGCATCTAAAATTTCCATCGGAGTTCTCAGCGGAGGGGGAGGGAGCTCTTTTTTTCTTTGGTAGATATCGGGTCTAAATAGCGGAAGTAATATTATATCTGCGGCAAGGGTTGCAAAAAAGGCCATCACGAGCCTACAAATTGTTGCAATCGATTCCCCAAGGTTGTCATGTCCCTTCTTAAAGGTACACCTTGTTATAAGCTCGCAACCAAGTGTTGTTGTTTCTTGCAGTAGAGCTGAAGCAACAACTGCAGGCATGAGATAAGCCTCTACTCCTGAAACGACTCTTTTATAAGCGTATGTTGTTCCATTAGCACTTTTGAGGGTATGAGTATTCTCCGATATCCAATCAACGAAATGCGACGCACAGTTGTCACCCTTTTGTAAAAAGTGTAGTTGCCAGTTCTTAATACTCTCAATGGGTCCTGATCCTGTAGCCATAATTATTCCTCTGTTGCTGTTATTCAGGTAAAAGATGATACGAAGAATATGAATAAATTAAAAGAAAGTAATTTTTCTTGCCAAAGTTGATTCATAGAGAGTAAGCTATTTACCTCACTTTAATTAAAATTGTAACGAGGTATGAAAATGGAATCAACTTCTCAAACGAATAATCATGGATGTTTTTGGTACTTATTTTGCTGCTGTCTATGTGATAGTGGCGAAGATACAACACAACAGCGTGTTGCAACTGCCACAGATCCATTGTTAAAGCATGGTGATACACCAGGTCATGTGTCAATTGCTCCGAGACAGGTCACATTTGACTCAAGTAGATCCTCACCCCCAAAGGGAATTCTCAAAAGAGTTGCTTCAGACCACTCAATAAATGGTCGTGGCATTGAGCAAATGCCGGTACATGTTGAGCCAGTGTCTAATGGACTAGCAGAGGCAAAAACGCCTCCTAGATCTCCTGGAAGCGATAGAAGTTTTGGATCAAACCCTAATTCCCCGGTTCACGGTTACACTGCAACTGTAGACTACTCTCAGTGGGGAGTTGTAAAGGGAACTTCTTCACCTAAAAAAGATGGGGAAAAGGTATAAAAATGGAAGCAACTCAATCAACAAGTCATGGGTGTTTTTGGTACTTATTCTGTTGCTGCTTGTGTGACAGTAGCGAAGATACAACACAAAAACGTGTAGCGCAAGCCACAGATCCCCTATTGAGAAACCCTGAGACTCCCCGCTATGAGACAATGGGTGAGAGACAAGTCACATTCGAGTCAGATAGTGGCTTTAGATCGAAAGGAATTCTTAAAAAAGCTGCTTCTGACTCAGCACTTGATCGTGGTAGGGATGGAGAATATAGAGACCTTGAAGAGCAGGAAAGGTCTCCGCTTGTTCATCGTCGGGATGATCGCCCAAGAACTCCTGTTGGATCACCTGGGAGTGAGGGATCAAATCCTAATTCTCCAGCTCATGGTTATACTGGAACTGTTGACTATTCACAATGGGGAGTTGGGAAGGGAACCTCTTCACCTGCCAAAAAGAAGGATGATGGAAAGGATGGCTACTAACTAAGTGAAGTTTTAGGCCAGCGGAGCGTCCAAAGGGTGCAGCCAGCGTAGACGCCAGGAAGCCAGAAGATCCACCCAATAATTGTTGTGGTGAGAATCATGCTCAGCATTCCGGCGATGAAACCAGCTGTGAGAATAGGAAGTGTTCTTGATTTGAGAGCCTGTATCCGACGGGATACGGGCTCTCCTTGTATTGTGAGGGAAAGATCACAAGCATCGATGATCGCAATGTGTCCCATTCCAACTTGAGCAAGGAACATGGCAAGGGGGCCAAAAAAGAAGAGGGTAATAAGTGTTGCAGCTGGCCAAAGAAGACGCCACCCTAGTGTACGAAACATCACTTGGATGCTTGAGGTGACAGCTTGAAGCGCTCCTTCTCCTTTGATGGGTACACGCTCATCATGCAAAATTTTCCCAATCATATTTTCAAAAGCAAAGTTCAGGATCACAGGAAAGACTGACACCCACAGGGCCACTAGTGTAAGCGAAGCATAGCCAAGGGATTTAAAAACTCCCCAGGTATAGCTAAACCATCCGACGGAGCCTTCGGGCCAGCTGATATAAGCTGTAAGAAAAAAGGCAGCAAGAAGGACAAAGAAAGAGATTAAAGCGGCAAGCAGAGGGGCAAACCACAGGTAGGGGCGGGAAACAAAGTATCCGAATCCTACGATTGTGCAGTTAGATGCTGTAACGTCTTTTGCCATAGATGAAGCTATCCCGTATTATACCGATCATGTTTCAAAATTTTTCTTTTCCCTGCACCAGCATCCCGATCTTTCCCCCTCTCCGCATCGCCCCTATCTCCTGGATAGGAGCCTGCTTCGAGAGGGTTAAATCTCGGGCGCTGATTTTGGCAAAATCTAAAATTTTGAAACATGATCGGTATATTCAAGTTTGAAATGGGCTTTTAGTGTTTCACCCACTTCTTGAATCGCGAGGCGAGCATCATCAAGGAGTCCGGCCATTTGAAAAAAGCCATGGACCATCCCTTTATATCTTTTTAATTTTACAGGAACACCCTTTTCTTTGAGTTTTTGGGCGTAAGACTCCCCTTCATCACGCATGGGGTCATATTCAGCGGTCAGGATTAGGGCTGGTGGGAGGGATGAAAAATCAGGAAAGTAAAGGGGTGATATTCTGGGGTCAGTGAGGTCATGATCACTATCGAGATACTGTTTACGATACCACTCGATCGATTCTTTTTCAAGTAGGTATCCAGATCCATATTCTAGATGGGAAAGGCTACTGCAAGTTAGGTCTGTTTGAGGGTAGATAAGAACTTGGAAGGAGATGTCTGGATGAGGTTCGTCGCGTACTTCTTGTGTTAGGACTGCAGCGAGGTTTCCTCCAGCATCTTCTCCACCAATTGCAATTCTTCCGTCGGAGGAAATTTCTTTAGGGTGGGAGCTAATCCAATGGAGAACAGCTTTTGCAGCATTTAATGCTTTTGGAAAGGGGTTTTCAGGAGAAAGGGGGTAATTCATTGATGCAATGAGACAGCCACTGGCATCTGCGAGGGCTCGACAGGTAGGGTCGTGCGCATCAATATCCCCTTTGACAAATCCGCCAGGGTGAAAATAAAGAAGAACAGGGAGAAGGGTGTTCTCTTTGGGATAGTATAGACGAACAAGTAGATTTCCTTCTTCATGATGTATGATATGGTTCATGACTTTTGCAAGAGGTTTAGGCTCTCCAGCAAGCGGACGAATTTTCATAGGCCCCTTTCGAATTTCAGCTAGAGGCACGCGCGAAAGCGGAGGGTTATTCGCAGCTTTTGTTACTGTGATAATCTCTTTAAGTGTTGGATGCAATGTCATGACCTTATTATGGAGTCATCCCAATATTATAGACCACTTTTTTTTCTAACGGTTTCTGCGTATGAATCGATCTCGATATTCAATCGCGATTTTTTTCCTTTCTTAAAAATTTCTTTATGCATTAGACTGCCTAGCGAAATCAATCACTTGATGGAGTTGTGATGAGAAAGATCTTAAGTACTATTGCTTTGTTGTCCTTAGTGGGAACACAACTTACTGCATGGCAATCTCAACCTCCGGGTGCAGAGCCACC
The DNA here is from genome assembly GCA_018399055.1 of Simkaniaceae bacterium. Lineage (GTDB taxonomy): Bacteria > Chlamydiota > Chlamydiia > Chlamydiales > Simkaniaceae > Neptunichlamydia. Next base: position 1,280,817 of record CP073762.1, read on the forward strand.
TGCCCCTATTGTCTTATTAAATGCGGGCGAACATCTTCTTTGCGGAAAAAGTCGAGATGGAAAAATAGAATTGCAGGATGGAACACAATTTAAGGCTCTATCTGCTGAAGCCATGAAGGTTTATGAAGAGTGGGATTACCACGATCATTTATCGATAACAAGAAACACTCTGCCAATGGGTGGGTCTGAGTACTATATAACGAACTTGGATAAGGGAGGAGAGTTTGTTCACGCGAACTTCCTCTCTGAGCCCTATAAGGGTGGTCCTTATACTCAGTTTATAAATCACATTGATCCTTTCGATGGAGAGGTTTCCATTTTTAATAATAATGGAAATGAGTTCTGCTGGAAGATCGATGAAAAAGATCTCCTTCTTTTAGAAGGGTGGGAGAAAAATGACAGAATTCTCATAGGAAAAAATGACCTATGGATCGAAAGGATGCGCTCTGACTGCGAGTTTGTGATGGTGAATGTTGATAAAAACTACCTTACACATCTCCGAGTGTCTCCGATTTCTAATAATCATTGACCTGAAGGGCCCCTCACTTTATCTTAAGGATACGGGGCCCGTTTATGAATCAAGATGATTTTTCGCTTTCAGCTCAAAGCTTTAAATATTGGGAGATATTTCTCTCCTGGCTCTTTAAATATGATTCTCGCTGCTATGTACTTAAAGAACGAACTCTGGTCTATGAGAACCCTTCAGAAGGTTTGAGCCGTTTTGGACAAACATATCGCGAAAAAATGGCTTCGAAAGGGATTATCTGTCGCGTAACTCCTCGCTTTGAAGATATCGATAGAACTTCAGAAGTATTGAAGATGATCTATGAAACGGTAGAAAGTCCTCAAATGTGTGAATGGGCAGCATGCGAGGTTTTAGCTAAGGTCATGGCATATCGCAACCTTAAGGTGGGGCATACGATTCCTCTACCTGTAATGGGAAAACATGGGTGCATGGAGATGGCAACCTTTGTCGTCGATCGGGTGTTTGATCTGTGGAATAAGATTAAGGCTTTTGGCTTTATCCGTACTGACTCAGGGGAAGGGGCTCCAATTCTCTTGTTTCGGGGGACAGACTTTTCATTCATGACAGAAGGGGGCAGAGCTTCTATTATCAGCGATCTAGATCCAAAGGGACCCGGATATAGCATATTCGAAAAAGGGCAAAAGCCGCTTCACGATTGGCTCAAAAAAGAAGGCCGCCCGGGACGCGTTATTGGACATAGTTTAGGAGGAGTCGTTGCTTCCTATACTCTGATTCATGAGGCTGAGCTAATGAGTCAAAATCCCTACGAATGCTCCTACGCTTTTAATTTCCCCGGTGTTTCTGAAAAGCTTGCTCAAGATTGGACAACCCTTAATGCAAGACCCAACTTTCAGGGGTTTGTGTGTCGTGGAGACTTAGTTTCAAAACTGGGGAATCTTTTTGGGGATATTTACGAAATTTCACTGGAAACCCCCCTTTCTCCTATCCGGGCGCATGAGATGCTCCTCTTTGCAGAACCTAGAGGGTACCTTCATGAAGTGGATCTTGCTAAGGAAAATTCCTCATCATCACGCCACTATTACTCGAAGCTGCAAAAACAAACTTCTTCCGTGATATATGAATTTGGGTTAAAATTCCTATTTCCTAACTAACGGAGAGCTCCGCAATGCTTGATATGGATCCAGCTTTAATACCCCCCCCCTATTTTGACGAAATGCAGATTGACGGGGATCTGAAGTCTATTGCTTCTCTTGTTCATATCTATGATGATATGTTTGCTGTCGTCTATGAAGAATATGAAACGGAAAAACAGGGTAGAAAAGTGAACGTAGAAAAACCGAAACTCCTCCTTTACACACGATCGTCGTGTCCCTACTGCAAAAAGGTCAATGCTTACCTAACCTCGGTGAATAAAACGATTCCTTCTGTGGACATTGGAAAAGACCCTGATGCTGCCAAAGAACTGATTAAGGTCGGTGGAAAAAAGCAAGTCCCCTGCCTAGTGATCAATGGGAAACCTCTTTATGAGTCCAATGAAATCATCAAATGGCTTAAAAATAACCCAAATAAGTTCTAAACAGCTGAACTAGTCGCTATAAAAGAGAATAGGGAATAGGTGGAGCAGCAAAATACCTATTCCCGATCCTCAAGGCAACATTAAGCAGTTCGGATGGAGAATTAACACATCCTTTAAATTGTCAGTGAACTAAAATGCTCGCCATGTCCAAAAACACGACTACGCTTTTTGTAATCCACTGACAATTAAAAATACGCATTTCTTTCCATACACTAACTACTCAATGTCGGCTCAAATAACCACTGAAGGAGGACGGAATCCATCCAGTGGAATCCCCCTTTTTGGCCTGGGATTCCTAAAAAGCCTAAGTGTCCCCCATTTTCTGTGATAAGGATGTTAACGTTCTCTGGAACCTCTTTAAAATTAACGACACTGCAGTCGACAATCGGATCATCAAGAGAAAAGAGGATATGGCAGTCAACAGCAATATTGTGAATGAGTCTTCCAGAACTACAGGCGTGATAGTAATCTCGAGCATTGTCATGCCCGGACTGAGGAGCAATATACAAATCGTTAAACTCTAGTAGCGTCATTTCGCTTGATATCCGAATAGGTGGCAAATGGTCAAAAGTATCATGGAGATACGCAACTTCCTCTCTTAGAATGGCCATAAAATACCGCTCATAGAAAGTGTTTTGTGAGAGAAGCTCAATGCTTGATTGCATATTTATTGGCGGATTGACTGAGATCACTTTGTCAATGAGGCCTTTAGCTTCTTCCCCACGCTCTCCGACTGTCTTAAGTACGATATTCCCCCCAAGAGAAAATCCTATTAACGTGATGGGAGAACAAGGTGTATCCCTCTTGATCTCCTTCAGCGTTTCCCAGATATCGTCACTTGCGCCAGAATGGTACATCTTAGTCCCATGTCCACGTCCAATACCGCAACCTCGGAGATTGACCCTAACGGTCCGGGTTTTTTCTTTGTAGAGCTTTCTTGCTATTCTTACCATATACGTGGATTCAGCGGATCCGCAAAGGCCATGGACCATAACAACCGTTCGGTCGGTCTCTTTCCATCTTTTAGGTGTAGAAATCTCCATGACGATCTTTTCCCCATCGGGAAGATAGACAAAACGTTTTAGAGAGGGCAAATTCCCTGAAATAAATAGAAAAGAGGCTGCAATTGTTTGAGCATGACAGCCTGTACAGAGCGGAAATGGCTTGAATACAGGCTGTTTTGACATGCGTTTCCCCCCAGAAATACATTAAGCATAGTGGTAGCGTAGGGAGATTTGTATCCCCTTAAAACCAACATTGAGCAATTCGGATAGGGAATTAACACATCCTTTTAATTGACAGCGAACTAAAAAATGCTCGCTATGTTCAAAAACATGCCTGCGCTTTTTATAATCCACTGACAATCAAAAACACGCATTTCTTCCCACACCCTAACTGCTCAATGTCAGTTAAAATCAGCTACTATCTTTTGGTAATCAGACCATGAGTGACATATTGGTCGGTCCCCTATATGTATTTTACAAACGACCAAATTTATTAATAAAGGCTTTTTGTAACTATTTTTCGAATTCTTAGCATAAGAATGTTACGGCAGTGGAATCGAATAGAAAAACACAAGACACTCAGTCCCAGGGTTTCTAAAGCCTATGCTAGCATTTGACATATGATAGAACATCGCTCCAAAACGAGACTTGTTTTTGAAGCGATAGGAGAGCTCTGCAGAGGAGCGAAACTCTAAGGGAAACCCTAGCTCCATCCCGCTTCCCTTTATATAGATACCAGGAGCAAAGCTTGGTGTAAATACAAGCTGTGGGAACAAAAATACATCGAAAGCAATTCCTGTGTAGAGATATGCAGATCCTCTAGTTGTTGCCATAACTCCAACTAGGGGGCGGAAAAAGAGCATAGAATTGCGATAAAAAGCATAGCCGGAGCGATACTCTAATTGAAAGTTCACACTCTTTCGATTTCGAACGATATTAAACACCCCGACACCCATATTAAGAAGCTTGGAGTCTTCAATTGGAGGTTTGTCACCAGCAATTAGAATGAGAGGAAGCAGTAGAAGAAGTAGAAGTCTTTTCACGATAATGCCTCAACAATTGCTTTTCCGAAGACGGGAAGATCCTCAGGCGTTCTAGAACTTATGAGATGCCCGTCAATTACCAAAGGACTATCCTGCCAGATTGCCCCAGCATTTTCGAGGTCATCTTTAATCGCTGTTGTTCCTGTAGCTTTCTTTCCTTTGAGGATTCTAGCTGAAATGGGAACCCAACCACCATGGCAAATAAAAGCGATAATTTTTTTTTGCTTATCCATTTCTCGAACGAGGTGCAGGACTTCCGGAATCCTTCTGAATTTATCAGGAGCAAACCCTCCAGGAATCAGGACTCCATCAAACTCTGAGGGATTAATATCACGGAATGCCTCAGCGCTTTTGCAAGGGTAGCCATGCTTTCCATGGTAGACAGCTTCTTTCTCTTCTCCTGCAATCACGACTTGAATTCCCCCCTCTTTGATTCGAATAACGGGGTACATGAGCTCTAAATCCTCAAAAATCTCATGAACAAGAGCGACAACTTTTTTCATCTTAATTCCTTTTATTTCCTCTTTTGAAGGTGATTTTCATAATTCCTTCCTCAAGAATTACTTCTGGCTCTATTGTTAGGTTTGCAGAGGGAGGAAGAGGAACACGGTAAGAAAAAGAAGTGCAGGCCTTCCTGTAATATTTTCTCTTTTTCTCTTCTTCTTTTTTTTCTGCTTCAATTAACAGATAGCCAGGCGCATGAGTGACTTCAACATTTTCTATAGAAAGACCCGGGAGCGCCGCCTCTATGACGATCGAGCCCCCTTCCTCAAAGACACTTAGCCCAGAAGCGTGAGGGGTCAGGGTAAACTCATCTTCATCCATAAAAAATGCGCTAATAGGAAATTTTTTGGTTACCATAAATGTTCTCCATTTGAACCTATCCTGGACCTATCCCGTGATTAAGGGAAAGGTTCCTGTGTGAAATCTTATTTTGATTGTATTTTTCTGTCAAAAATTTCGCTTGAAAAGAGAGATTTTGGTATCATCCGTTCCATGACAGCACTACTAGACAGAATTGCATTAGAATTCCCAGATAGTTCAAGGTCCACTCTTCGGAAGTGGCTCAAGAATGGAAGGATCCTTGTCGATGGAAAGAAAGTGAAAGCACCTAATGCAGTGATTAAAGAAGGGGCCCATATCTCTTTAAAAGAGAAGCAAAAATTTCTGGAATTAGACGTTGAAGTCCTCTATGAAGACCGAGATCTAGTTGTCGTAAATAAGCCTGAAGGAGTGCTCAGTGTTGCCACAGTATTTCAAACAGAAGACACGGTTCATGGTGTCCTTAAAAAGACTTATTCGCGTGCCTTTCCAGTCCACCGCCTCGACAGAGAAACTTCAGGCGTAATGGTAGTAGCCCTAACTGAAGAAGCTCGAGAAGGGTTAAAAGAACAATTCCACTCCCACTCCATTGAAAGAAAGTATGTTGCAATTGTCCGGGGAAAACTCGAAGGATCTGGAACATGGCAATGTCGTCTTCTTGAGGATCAGAATTACTTTGTCAGACCTCACCCAAAAGGAGCGATTGCCATTACTCATTACAGGGTTCTCAATACGCGAGGAAAGACATCTGCTGTGGAATATACTCTAGAAACGGGCAAGAAGAATCAAATTCGAGCACAGTCCTTAGCGGCTGGCTATCCAATCCTTGGCGACCAGAAGTATGGCGATACAGCAAGTGGACGTCTCCACCTTCACGCTGCACACCTAGCATTCACCCACCCTGTTACAGGGAAAGAAATGTCTTTTCAAGCTCCCCCAATGTTTGAAGTTTAAAAATCCATCAGTAATAATGAGTTTATGAAGCGTTTATATCGAGACAGGTGGGATAAGAAGATTGCTGGGGTATGCGGCGGTCTGGGGCAACTTTTAAGTCTTGACCCAACAATTGTCCGACTACTGTTGATCGTCATTTGTATTTTTACGGGGATTCTTCCCCTACTCGTCCTGTATATTATTGCTTGGATGCTTATCCCTCTTGGACCTCCTACATATATTCAATTTGAGTGCAAACGTCTCTATCGCTCCGTTCGTGACCGAAAAATCGCTGGTATCTGTGGAGGAATCGCAGAAAGTTTAAAAATTGATGCGACAATCGTCCGTATTGTCATGCTTTTTGCAATGCTTCTAACAGGGTTCTTTCCCCTTCTCATTGCCTATATCATTGGGACAGTGATCATTCCTGAAAAACCTGAAGAGAAAACCTAGTGCTCTGTCAACTTTAAAAATTGAAATGTTTGACTTTTCTGGAAAATAATGTGAGATTTCTGTACCACGTCTTCCGATAAATACCAAAAGGAGGTAGGAATGGATACTTGTGTGCCCTATTCAGGAGCTTTAGTTCTATACCCGGTTAATACAAGTCATGTAGATACTTCGAAGGAATTGACTCGATTTGCATCTACATCATTTTTTCATAACCTTAACCTTTTAAGAAGAGATTATTCTCATAAGGGTTTAACCCTTTCTCATCCTCTAAAGAAAATAGATAATGCACTTAGAACTTTTCTAACTAATATCGAAGATTTAAGAGCATCAACTCCTTGTATTGTGGGACGTTTCTATTGCAACAAACTGCAGAAGATTCTTTCAACAATCAACAATGTTACTGCTGCAGGAGCGCTTGAGGCTTACCAAGATGCAAAAGAACAAGGAATCACTGCTCTTGTTCCCCTTTATGGAATCGATAAAACATGTCAGGATTTGGATGCGGAAACAGAGGATACTCATGTGTCAATTGAGACATGGCTTGATAGTTTTCAGACTGAAGGAGAAGAGAATGAGAACTTTGATCAGTACTGTTTACGAAAGCTTGCGAGTCGTATTGATGTATATACAACCTTGTTAATTGAATTAGACTGTCACCCAGAAGATCTTAAAAATATTACAGAGTCTAATGGGCCTGCTCTACAAGACCTCAATAGGGTTGATGAAGCTGCAAGAGGACTTCTCTGTCATCGATTTGCTTTTGAAGTCTCTATTTGGAAACCATCCCACTCCTTTGCAAAATTTGCTCTGGAACTTGCACAGAAGGGGCCCCAGATTCTTTTTGGGAATTTCCCACCTTCATGCTATAAAGAAGCTCCTAAAGAAAAGCTTCGTCTGAGAGGAAGAGCTGTTTTGGGATGGGCTAAAGGATCAGAGGAGATTAAGCGTCCCTTTAGTAGTTCTGTTGTTGTTGTTGGGTGCGAGAAGAGAGCGGCACAAGAACTTGTTTACTATATCACTCCAATTGATAACTATTCTAATTTATATTTGAGTTCGTATAGGAAGATTAGAGAAACGGCAATTTATATCTTCAAAGAGGTTTATGCAGTGCATCTTTTGTGATAACGACGTCCCACAATGCCCTGAAATTCTCATAGAGATCCTAAGGATTTAGATTATAATTTTTAATATTGATACATATTCATTGACTTGGAATTTTTGAGAGTTTGGTGTATTATATTCGCAAAAACAATTTAGGTTGAATAATGAAGAAAGTATTTTTTATTTTTGTTGTAGCTTTTATCAGTTTCGGAGGGTATTACGTTTATAACAATTTAAAACAGCATAACCACAAATTGAATTTTCATCATGCAGTCAAAAAGGGCTTAGGATTCGAAAAGTGGACCGCTTTTGCTCCTAAGGAAGAGAGTTTTGCTGCGGCTTTTCCAAAGAAACCTGAAAAAACTGTTCGAGATCTTCCAATTCCTGGAGGCGAAGAATCCCTTCCCTACAAAGAATATATTTGTGATGTCGATGGAGATAAGCGTTTTTCAATTAGCTATACTACACTCCCAGAGGGATGGTTAAAGTACGGAGATAGTCTGGTTCTTGGTGGAGCACTTAAAGTGGTGATGAAAGAACTCGGAAAGGTCCAACTTGTGGGAAAAGAAACCACGATTTTTAAAACCTTTCCTGCTTTAGACTACGAGCACTACACTAAAACCACTGAGACGGCAGGAACCTTGGTACTGGTTGGGAATATTCTCTATAAAGTAGAAATGACTTATCCACTAGAACATCATGACAAGGTTCAGGATGAGCTGGCTAACTTCATCGAAAATTTCACTCCTAGTCTTTCAACTCAGAGCGAGCATTCAGAAGCTGATACACCCCTATCCCAATAATAAAAATTGTTGCGGTAATTAACACACAGACAGGGTAGAGGATCTTTGTGATATCTTGCTTAGCGACTTCAATCGTTAGGACAAGCCCTTCTAGGGAAAGAGCCGAGGCGATAATAATCGCAAATTTTGTCAGGGTTTTCCGTGTCTGTGCAGGATGATATTCATTCTTTCCTTTTCGAATCACCTCTTCTAGCATGAGATATTTACCTACATCGATCACAGCCATTGAGAAGACAATCAAACCGACTTCATCAAGCAGTTTATAGACCGTGTAGGCTCCCGAACGCATATCTGCTATAATACCCCAAACAGCCGAAATAAGAATGCAAAGAGCGATTAAATAGAGAACGATACAAGCCGCGATATAGCCGAAGTTGGAAAGGGTGATAATGGTGTTAATTGTCTGTTTTTTCATACCGTGCCTGTAAGTATTTCTTTTTTACTTTTAATAAAAAAAACTGCTTGAAAATGCAAGTGTTATTCTTCAGAGAGCGTGTGTTGATCATGAATTATTTCGAGTCGATGAAGATCCTTTTGAGCATAGGGATCGAGTGAGTAAGCTTGAATATTCCCTTTTCTTCCGGGAATCTCGACTTTTTTTAAATCTTCAAAAGTGAAATGGTTTTTAACCTTTTCATAAACGGTGTTAGACACAATAATACGTTTATCGATCTTTTTTGTGGCTCTCTCCAGGCGCGAAGCAACATTGACTGTATCCCCAATGGCCGTATACTCCATTCTCCGCTCGGAACCAATATTCCCTAAGACTGCAAGTCCGGTATGAATCCCTATCCCCATGAGAAATCGTTTCTTTCCATCTCTTTCCCATTTGTCTGAGAGTCTATCTAAGTGGAGCTGCATATGAACTGCAGCGAGAACGGCATGGAGTTCCTGGAGCTTATCTTCAAGAGGAGCTCCAAATTCAACCATCATTCCATCTCCAATAAACTTATCGAGGGTTCCTCCATAGTTAAAAATAACTTCAATCATCTCTTCGTAATATTCGTTAAGAAGTTTCAAAACATCTTCTGGAGGAAGCTCTTCAGCCATTTTTGTGAAATCCCTGAGGTCTGTAAAGAGAACAGTGACTTTCTTTCTCTCCCCTTCAAGGGTAATCGGTTGATCAAGTTTCAGGAGTTCCTCTAATGCGTATTGTGAAACATAACGAGTAAACCCAATCTTTAGCCTTTCCCGTTCTTCAAGACCTTTTGCCATCTGGTTGATTGCAATTGAGAGCTCATTAAATTCATCACGAGTAAGCAGTGGTGACCGAGATGAATAATCACCTTTTCCAATGCTTTTGACTGTATCGCAAAGAATAGAGAGCGATGAAGATACAAGCTTTGAGAGAAAGTAGGCAAATACAACCGCCACAAAAATAGAAACCACAAAAGCGATTAGACCATATAGGAGAAGCCTTTCTAGCTCGACAAAGATCTCCTTTGTGCGAACGTCGATCCCTAAGATGCATAGCTCATGCCCGTTAGAGTCATAAATTGGGGTATAGCCTGAGAGCCAGCTTCCCCATTCATCTGAATAGATGTGGGCTGTAACATAAGGCTCTGAAAGACCCTGAGGAATTTCCACTCTCGATGGGTAGAGGTTTCCATATTTGCTTTTTTTCTTAACATCTTCAGATTCAATGTCCATTAGAAAGTAGTAGTGATCGGAGTCGGGGTATTTTTTAATAAGGTAGACAAATTCAACAAAAATATCGGAGCGACGATTAATATCTCGAATCTCTAGTAGGTCATTGTTAAGAGCTCGATAGGCGGAGCTACTTGAGTCTCCTTTGTTTTCAATGAATTCTTCCACCATCTTAGGATTAACAAGTTGTTCGGAGTTAACAACAAGAGATAAAATTTTAGCACGAATTTCTTCGAAAATTAGGCGAGAGGCCTCTCCATAGATGATAAAGAGGGCAAGTAAAGTACTCATAAGCCCTAAAGCAATAAATGAATAGAATAATTTAGTACGAAATTTCATTAGGATACTCCCCTCCCATCCTACTTCGGACCATAAATGGTGAGAGTATTTTGATCAAACCTAGATAGTGTACATTTTGCATAAATAAACTTCTTGAAAGGATTTCACAACATCCCTTAGCCTTAGCTCGGCTTTTATCAATGGGTTATGTTGGTAAAAGGAAACCAAAAAATAAGGAGACTTAAAATGAAAAAAATCGTTTGTTTACTTGGGCTATTTACGGCTGTGGCATTGGGATCAATGTACACAACAATGCCTACTGGAAGTAAAACGTATACTCCTGGAAAAATGGATTATCCCATGAAACAATTTCTTCCTGCAGGTTAGCACTTGCTTTTAAGTGAGACGGTATTTTTTGGGGCATCCGCTTAGGATGCCCTTTTTACATGAGGCGGTGGAGATTGGGAAAGAAGGGTGAAATATCGGATAGGTCCTTAGCGTTAGTTGCAGAGCCAGCGCATTCAAAAATAAACTTACCAGTCACAAGTTAAGAACCTCATTCTAAAAACTCTTGATCCTAACATGGCTTTCATTTTTGACTTTAAAGTTTTTTGAGGGTCTATCCTTTGAAGGATTGACCCTGCCAGCTTTCTTAACATTGATAGATTCTCTGCTCCTATTTTTTCACGTACCTGGCACGCATCTTCTTTAAAAAACACATCTAAGCTCCTATGCAAAATATTTTCGATTCCCCAATGGGAGCGTATAATCTTCATCACAACGTCAAGATCTGGATCAAGTGAGGTTAAATAGTAGCGAGTATCAATAGAAAATTCTTCTCCCTTAGTTTTTTTCGTTTCCAGCTCTATTACAGCCTGCAGTCCTTTCCACTCTGATTTCGGATCTACTTTCCCTACTCTTGTGCTACATCGCAGAATCCTTTCTTCTACCCAACCTCTATTTTTCTCAACCATTTCTCTACGCAATATCGATGCATAGTTTCCTGCAAACTCTTTTTGCACTTTTTCAAGTAGCTTAGGCTGATTAGCTTTGAGAGATAACACATAATCAGCTTCACTACTTTGTAAATCTTTAACGATCTGTTTTTGTGTAAACATTGCATCTCCGCTGCAGGTTGTGCCAGATAGGTCTAAAACCTCTTGAAGGGATGGAAGGGCCGTTATTTCATTTTGTTTTTCCCCTACTGAAATTTGTCCTAGAGTGACTCGATCTTCCAGATCAAAAGCATTTACAATATGGACGCTCTTTGAGCCTCTTAATGCTTTGCCATCAAAGCAAATTTGCCTTCCTGATCGTTTTTCTAACCCCGACCTTTTTAACCATGCCTCAAGAGCTTTTTGAAGACACTGTGGTTTAAGAGATTGGATGACCCTACGAAAAGTATCTGAAGAAGGGGGTTGTTTAGCACATACAGTCACTTCTTTAAACCATTTGAAATGAAGTTTTGCAGTATCGGCAATATCATCCCAACCATCTGCTCCAGCAGCTATGGCACAAAGAGCCATTATCATTATGCCAATAAGAGGATGTCGAACAGCTTGTTTTCTTCTCGGATCTTCAATGACTTGAAGATCCTCTCATAGAGCTAGAGGGGATTGGCAAATTTGACTTGGAAAAAGTTTGTGTGAGTGAACAGTTTTCATTTTGATCCTTATTTGGTTATAACAAAAAAGATCAATTTACCTCTAATCAACTATTTTTTTGAATGCGCTGGCTCTGGCGTTAGTTGAATAAAATCTTTGAGAGCGCTACGCTTTGGATCATGATAGTACTTAGAATAATCCTCCTATTATCTGCAACATTTCTCTCAGCACATGAAATCACTCGTTCCTATGAATATGATTACCTTAGAGAGCTCGTTTTCCATGGAGAAGGGAAAATGGAAATTAAGCAGGGATCCGAAAACCATCTAGAAATATCTGCAGATCCCGCTCTCTTAAGAAATATCAAAATTTCGAATAACCGGGGGGTTTTAATGATTCTCCCTGATGATGTTGATTTTTCTGCTAGGTTTCCTGGAATTATTAACGCCAAATTGACAGTCAAACATTTAGAAAAAATAACTCTTGCTGGAAATGCACAGGTTGATATCGATGAACTCAAGGGAGAACATTTTGTCATAGTTCTGGATCTAGAAGGCGCAGCCTTGCTAGAGGGAAACCTATATTTTGACCATTTGATTACAAATCTTTATGGGAGTGGTCAGGTATCGCTCCAAGGAGAAGTGAAAACCCAAACCATTTTTTTAAAAGGGACTGGAAAATATGCGGGTCAAAATCTCAAATCTGAAACAGCAAATGTCATCATCCGGGGTCCTGGAACAGCTTTTGTATGGGCAACTGATGAACTCAATCCTTCTATTCGTGGTTCTGGGAATGTCCATCATTTCAAGCATTCCAAATCTCCCAAAATCCTCAATGAAAAAGTTGAAAGCAAAGGGAAGGTCTCACCCTATACCGAAGGGATGAAGAAATGAGCAATTCGAAGATGCAAGAAAAGCGAGAACAAGAGGCCCAAATTAAGCGGACAGAAATTCATCAAGGGGTGATTTTTAAAGTCGTTAGAGATGAAATCACCTTTGACCATCAAGCCCCTAAAACCTTTGATCTTGTTCTTCATCCGGGTGCCGTTGCCCTTATTCCAATTAATGCCAATGGAGAAATTCTTCTGGTCAAGCAATGGAGGCGTGCGGCTCAACAAATCCTGATTGAGCTTCCTGCTGGGACCCTTGAAAAAGATGAAGATCCTCTTTTCTGTGCGGACAGAGAACTGAGAGAAGAGACAGGGATGCGAGCAAAAAACATTACCTTTCTCACTGGATTCTATTCTGCCCCTGGTATTTTATCAGAATATCTTTATCTCTACTTAGCAGAAAAGTTGACTCCAGATCCTCTAATTGGAGAGGACACCGATGATATTGACCAATTAACTGTGTCTATTGGCAAAGCCACTCAAATGATTCAGTCTGGGGAGATCATCGATGCGAAAACAATTTTGGGAATTCTTTGGTATAAACAGTGGATTAATTCTGAAAAGACCTCTAAAGGCTAGGTTTTAAAATGAAAAAATTGATGTGGACAGTTATTGCTATTTTAGGAGGAGGAGCTATTCTCCTTGTAGCGCTACTTCCTACGATCTTATCTTCTGAAGCTGGAACAAATTTTCTGATCAAAATAGTCGAGAGAAATACAGGCGGTCAGCTCAAAGTTCAAGACCTTTCACTTGGTTGGACGAGCAAGCAGCAAATTGACAAACTTCAGTTTAATGAGGGGAAAGGACTCGAAGTTACGTTTGATTCGCTTACCAGCGATTGCTCCTTTTGGAACCTCCTTTTTCGGAGTGGAAGTGTCGGCAACACTCACATTGAAAACCTAAATATCTCAGCCTATCCTAAAGTATCCCAGAAAAAGGTCGATGCTCTGAAGGAAGCCGGAAAGGCCATTGAGAAGCCCAAAGGAAAGTTCTGGTCTGACTTTAGCGGCCACCTAACTCTCTCAAATGGAAAAGTCACAATTAGAAATGGAGGAAGCACCACCATATCCATTTATGGGATAAAAATGGATCTTGACATTGGAGAAGCAGACTCATTTTTATTCGAGGGGAAAACGAGAAAAAATGAACTCGTAGGAACCTTTTTTGCTCAAGGGACGTGGAAAGCGTTACTCGAAGGAACCGCGACACTTGATAACGTTCCTGTCGAAGGTCTAGACCAGGTTATTTCTATCTTTGCGCCTAAGTATCAGGGTCTTCTTATTGCAACGCTTGGTGACACTGTAAATGCAAATCTTAAATCAACTCCGATTGACGAAGAATTGAAGGTTGAGGTAAGCGTGCGCTCCCCCCGCCTCCTTATTGATCTTAACCCGACATATAAAAATGGAGAGCTTGTTCTAAATTCTCCAGGTAGAGTTGCTTTGACATTAAAACCTCTTTTATTCAACTACTTCAATAAGGATGTCTCGCTCCAAAACGATGCACAAACTGAGATTCGTCTCGAAAAAGGTTCTCTCCCATTTACTCGAAACAATTTTGATTTCAGTCAGGTAGCTATTGTTGGAAATCTCTATTTTTCTGAAGGACAGCTTCTTTTAAGCAAAATCCAGAGAACACTCGATATTGATCAGCTCAACGTAAACTTTTCAACATCGGCTCTAAATGAGCTGATTCAAATGAGTTTGAAAAGCGCTATGCGCTATCAAAAAGGTCTCCAATCTTCTGTAAGTGGGACTTTTTCGATCCAAAACATCTTAAAAACCCCCTCCTATCCAGCTCTCGATTTAAGTATTGATAATCTCCCCCTCTCTCTCGTTGATAGTTTTTCGAGCAGTTCTCTTGTGACCTATCTTGGAGATACCTATTCAGGAAAGATTGCAAAAACTCAAAACAGCATTACCCTAAATGGGAATACTCCCCTTCTAAACCTTCAGAATACTTCCCTTATTCTCAGTGATGTTGCACGGCTTACAGCACCTTCAACCTTTACCTACTTAGTCACACCAAATCTCTATGAAAATCTTACGCGCCCCTTTAAAGTCCAAGGAGATTTAAACGCTCTTTCGATTCCTATAAACAAAGAAGGGCTTATTTTTAAGAATTCTGATTTCGATCTTAAGCTTAGCTCTGGACAAATAGAAGTTAGTGATCTTTTTGCGCTTGGAAATGCTAACCTCCCCTCCTTTGGTGTAAACCTTAAGGGAACTTCTCTATTTTCCTTTCAATTCGAGGGAGTCACCACCCTTGATTATCAGGACCAAACATGGGGACACTCGATTTTAGGAGAAAACGTAGGTGTTAGATCTAGCGGGAGAGCAAAAATTGGTGATGAATTTGAAATTTCCCCCCTTAATCTTTCGCTAGATGGTCGGAAATTTAAGGGAGATATTGCAGCTGCAATAGAGAAAAGCACCCTTATTTTGACAAAAGGAGTGCAGATAGATTTCCTTTTGGAGCCCTCACAAATTAATCCTATCCTCTCTAAAGAAAGCGAATACCCTTTATTAACCAAAGCAACACCGCTTCAAATAGAAATTAAACCAAGTCAAATTCCTCTAAAGGAAGGGGATTTTGCCTCCTTATCTGTAAAAGGAGTTGGGAAGATTGCCAATCTCGATATGGTGAATCCAGTCAATCGCTATCCATTTAACTTTGAAAATGTTCAGGTGGATTTTGATCTCGACGGAAAGAAAAATGCACATAGCGTCCATTTTGAAGGAGAGGCTCTTGAAAATGGCGGCACTGCAGGGAAACTTGAGCTCACACTGGTTGGTAATGGAAAAGCGTCCGAGCTTATATCCTCTCCTATTATGGTGAGAGCATCTTTAAGCAATTTCTCTTCACAAATTGCTGATGTTTTTTTCAAAACACGAGGACAACTCCCCGATTTAATTGGTCCTATCCTAGACCTGAAATATGCAATGGGAACAGCTGGAGGAAGGCAAAATCTCGATATTCAAATAGAAAGCCGCGGCCTGACTCTTGATGGTGCATTTTATGCAGGAGAAACTTTAGAGCTCCGTAGTCCTCGAAAACCTTTGAAAATCCGCTGGGATTTAAGCGAAAAGTCCTACGATGCTTTCCGCAGATTGCGTAATCCTAATCAACAGATTACGTCTAATAATCCTCTCTTTACTGTCGATGGATTAGGAGTGCTTAAAATACAAATCTCTCCCTTCTCTGTCCCTCTAAAAGATCAGGGCGAAGGATTCCCGAAACCGGATTTTAATCTCTTTGGCAGCCGCTTTGATGCGAATGTGCGTATTGACGATCTCAAACTAAAACAGAGCAGAACAGGTGCTACCACCGTTCTTGAAAAGTTTGATTTCGATATCGCCAAAAAACAAGCAGGAAACACACCCCTTGCCTTTAAGTTTAATGGAAATGTATCTCCACTTGGAGAAAGAAAAAGCGGAGTGATACAAGGATCTGGAACAATAATGGACTTTCTCTCAAATGCTGGAACCCTTGATTTTAAAGATGTCTCCACATCAATCCATGCCCGCATCAGAAACCTTCCCAGCGTTTTTGTAGACGCTCTTTCGAAATTTGATAAGGCATCAGATTTCCCTCCTTCAGCTTTTCTTGGCGATCTATTTAATGCCACCTTTGACGCAGACGTAGAAAAGAGCCAGGGGAAAATCACGATGGATATTGATGCATCAGCATGCCGAGCCAATTTTTCTGGAATCATTTCTAATGAAGTTCTTTATCTAGAAGCCCCACTCAAAGCAGTTTTTACTGTAACTCCCCAGCTCAATGATGTTCTCCAAAAGAGTGCTAAGCTGGTCGTCGTAGCGATGGGAAAACCGATCACTCTCTATATCCACGATGAGGGGTTTAATGTTCCGCTAAAAGATCTCCATATCAAGAATATGAGCTTTAAATATGGACAGCTCGATCTCGGTCAGATCCTTTGCAAAAATGCTGGTAGCACCTCAGAAGTGGGAGGACTTTTTAAGACTGAAAGCAGAGGAAACGTCTCCCTTTGGTTCGCCCCTGCAGGGTTCAATATGAATCGAGGAAAAATGTATGTTGACCGCACTGAAATTCTCTATAACAAAGCGTATCAAGTCTGTTTATGGGGAAACATTCGCTTCCCAAAACGTTATGTTGATATGACCCTTGGACTGACCGCCCAAGCACTCCGGTCTGCCTTGAGTATCCAAGGAATCGATGATAACTATGTTTTGAAAGTTCCTGTTGAAGGTCCTTTTGGCAATGTCGAAATCGACACAGCTGCTGCGACTGGAAAGATTGCTTTCCTTGTTGCTCGCAAGCAAATCGCTCCAAAGGCGGGAATTTGGGGACAAGTCCTTGGTGCAGTTGGTGACCTTGCCGATGACCAATCAGATGTCCCTCCTCCAAAGACTCCCTTCCCCTGGCAAGCACAACCATAACCATTCACCTCGTCGGAGGTGCCACCAGGCGATATCGACACTGGGACTTCCGCTTTGAACTCTTTGATATTTATCTTATTGGATACGACTTTTAGCGGCCCATTTAAGAATGCCAATAAATAAGAAAAGTCACCTAAAGAGATTTAAAAGCTAGAGGCTGCAAGAAACCCTAAGGCGTCGTAAGCAAATAAATGTCTCAGTTATGGCATTATAACGCTTCAGCTGCAAGATGCAAATCCGCACGGAAGCTTATTAGCTTTCAAGGAGTTGCAACAAAGCAAATGCGATAGTAATTTGCTTACGGCGCCTAAGCTACAGTGATTTTATCGCAGAGATAAACATCTTGGATCGCATGAAGAAGCTTAACACCATCTTTCATGGGCTTTTGAAAAGCTTTACGCCCTGAGATAAGTCCCATCCCTCCAGCGCGCTTATTCACCACGGCTGTTTCAACGGCTGCTGCAAGGTCATTCTCCCCTGATGCTCCCCCGGAATTGATAAGCCCCATGCGCCCCATGTAATTATTGATGACTTGATAACGGGTGAGATCAATAGGATGATTAGAAGAGAGTTCCGTATACATTTTTTCCGTCTGCTTTCCAAACTTAAGGGCTTTAAATCCCCCATTGCAGGTAGGAGCTTTCTGCTTGATAATATCCGCTTCAATCGTTACGCCAAGATGATTTGCTTGCCCAGTGAGATCTGCAGCATTGTGATAATCTTCTTTATCGGTCTTAAAAGCCGGATTACGAAGGTAGCACCAAAGAATAGTGACCATTCCTAATTCGTGAGCATGCTCGAAAGCCTGTGCCACTTCAACAATTTGGCGATCACTTTCTGGAGATCCAAAGTAAATCGTTGCTCCGACAGCGCGGCATCCCATGTCATAGGCCTTATCAATGGAAGCGAACAGAATTTGATCATAGGTATTGGGATAGGTCATGAGCTCGTTATGATTAAATTTTAAGACAAATGGAATCTTGTGAGCATATTTTCGAGCCACAGAGCCTAGAACGCCCAGGGTCGATGCAACAGCATTGCACCCCCCCTCTATTGCAAGCTTGATGATATTTTCAGGATCAAAATAAGCAGGATTCGGAGCAAAGGAAGCTCCTGCAGTATGCTCAATTCCTTGGTCTACGGGAAGGATCGAGACATACCCTGTATTAGCAAGACGTCCGTGGGAGATGATTTCTTGCATACTTTGAAGTACACGGATAGAGCGGTCACTTCCAGCAAAAATTCGATCAACCCAATCAGAGCCTGGTAGATGTAATTCTTTCTTAGAAAGGGTCTTACAGGAATGCTCCAGAAGAGATTTTCCTTTAGCACCAAGAAGAGTTTCAATTTCTGCATAATCCATAGGGGTCTCCTTTCAACAATTTACATTATTATGTTCTATCATCGAAAAATTTGCAATCTTTGACAAAATTCCAAGTACCCCGTAAATTCATTGGGACTCACATAAGCTTAGAGGCCAAATACTACATTTGATGAAGCATAAATATTTCATTCGAAAATTTTTTCTTTTGATTCTCTCTTTGTTAATTGTTGCAACAGCAACCTTTTTTCTGATGCAAGCGGCTCCTGGTGACCCATTTATGCAAGAGCAAGCAATTCCAGAAGAGATCATGAAAAGTATGTACGCTCACTATGGTTTGGACCAACCTTGGTACATCCAATATCTCAAATACCTCAAGGGCCTTGTCATGTGGGATCTGGGCCCTTCATTTAAATATGAAGGGAGAACAGTAAACGACATCATTCGAGAAGGCTTTCCCGTCTCTTTTATTTTAGGGCTTGAAGCGATCTCAATTGCTCTTTTCTCAGGAGTGATTTTAGGAACAATTGCTGCCGTAAAAAGATCAAGATGGCAGGATAATTTAGCAATGATCCTTGCTGTTGTGGGAATATCCGTTCCTAACTTTATTATGGCAACTTTTTTGCAATATCTCTTTTCCATGAAAATGGACCTTCTTCCTGTCGCTCGTTGGGGCTCACTTGCTCACTCGATCCTTCCTGCTCTCTCCCTTGCGGCATTGCCTACTGCTTTTATAGCCCGATTAACGCGGGCAAACATGGTTGAGGTTTTAGAGCAGGACTATGTTCAAACCGCTCGATCAAAAGGATTGTCAACCCGCCAAGTTGTTCTTAAACATGTCTTGAAAAATAGTCTCCTTCCTGTGCTCACCTATTTAGGACCTCTCACCAGTGCGATTCTTACAGGGAGTTTCATAGTGGAGAAGATTTTTGGAATCCCTGGCCTAGGCGGATGGTTTGTAAACAGCATTACAAATCGAGATTATACAGTGATCATGGGTGTAACTGTTTTCTATAGTGCATTGCTGATGCTATGCGTCTTAGTCGTCGACCTAATGTACACGGTGATTGATCCCCGAATACGTCTTGAAAATAAAAAATTGGTGGAAGCATGAAGGAATCAGAAGTACTTATTGCAACCCCCCCACCATTCTCTGAAGCTCTCCCAGAAAAAGGGATCTCCTACTGGAAAGATGCCTGGATCCGTCTTCGAGCAAACCGCCCTGCCATCTTTGGCCTGACTGTCTTAGTCATCATGATTGGCTCTGCGATCATTATCCCTTTTTTTAGTCCTCATACCTATTATGAGACTCATCTCTCCCTCAAAAACAACGCCCCTAGTGCCTCTTTTTGGTTTGGAACCGATGAGCTTGGACGGGATCTTTTTACCCGCATTTGGTGGGGAGCCAGAATTTCTCTTTTTGTCGGAATTGCCGCTGCAGTAATCGATATGGCCATTGGAGTCTTCTATGGGGCCTTCGCTGGAATGATTGGAGGAAAGTTAGAAGAATTTATGATGCGCATGACCGATATTCTATACTCCCTTCCTCACCTCTTAATTGTAATCCTCTTAATGGTCATCATGAAACCTGGCGTTACAACGATATTGATAGCCCTCACGATTACTGGATGGATCAATATGGCCCGTATTGTGCGCGCACAAATCCTCCAAATAAAACAAAATGACTTTGTGATGGCCGCCTATATGCTTGGAGCAAGCCGATGGAGGGTTCTGTTCCGCCATCTCATCCCCAATTCGATCGGCTCGATCATTACCACAATGACCCTCACCATTCCTGCTGCAATCTTTACCGAGGCTTTCTTAAGCTTTTTGGGACTTGGGGTGCAAGCTCCAATAGCTAGCTGGGGAACAATGGCAAGCGATGGTCTTTCTGCACTTCGATACTATCCGTGGAGACTCTTTTTCCCTGCAGGGTTTATCAGTATTACAATGCTTGCCCTTAACTTGCTGGGTGACGGTATTCGAGACGCATTCGACCCGAGGCTTCGAACATGAAAAAGCTCTTAGAAGTGAAAAATCTCCACACCTCCTTTTCAACCCTCTCCAAAAAAGTACGCGCTGTTCAAGGGGTTAGCTTCGATCTAAAAGAAGGGGAAACTCTCGGTATTGTTGGTGAATCAGGGTGCGGAAAATCAGTGATGGCAAAGAGTATTACCCGCCTCCTTCCCTCTATTTCTTCGCGTATCGACCAGGGAGAGATTTATTATAAAGGGGAAAACCTTGTCCTAAAACGAGAAAGAGAACTTAGAAAAGTTCGGGGAAAGGAAATTGGAATGATTTTCCAAGATCCCATGACCTCCCTTAACCCCACCATGCGAATCGGTGATCAGATTATAGAAGGATATGCCCTCCATCATCCATCAGCTTCAAAAGCAGAGATGAAAATACGCGCGATTAAACTCTTAAATAGAGTGGGGGTTTCTGACTCAGAAACGCGCCTCACACAATTTCCCCACGAGCTAAGTGGGGGAATGCGGCAACGGGTAATGATTGCAATTGCCATGATTTCATCACCTAAGATCCTCATTGCTGATGAGCCCACAACTGCACTTGATGTGACCATACAAGCACAAATTCTAGGCCTTTTGAAAGAGATTCAAAAAAGAGAACAGATGAGTATCCTTCTTATTACTCATGATTTCAGTATTGTTGCTGGATTTTGCGATCGTGTGCTCGTGATGTACGCAGGAAAGATTGTTGAAAGCGCTTCTGTTGATGAGCTCTTTAGAGCCCCTAAACACCCCTATACCCGTCGTCTTTTAAACTCCATTCCTCGTCTTGATCTTTCCCCCACGCGCCAGCTTTATTCCATCCATGGATCTCCCCCCGATCTCTCTTCTAAAATCAAGGGGTGTGCTTTTGCAGAGAGATGTCCTCATGCAATGAAGCTATGTCGTGATGGCTGCCCTTCATCCATAGAAGTCTCGAAGGATCATCATACAGCCTGTTGGCTATTTGATCCTCGAATACAGAGAAAGGAAGCTTAAAGTGATAAAGCCTCTTCTTCAAGTAAAGAACCTAAAAAAGCACTTTGAACATAAAGGGGAAATTGTACGCGCCGTAGATGGGGTCTCCTTTGATGTTTTTCCTCAAGAGACTCTCGGCCTTGTTGGAGAAAGTGGGTGTGGAAAAACGGCTCTAGCAAGAGCTCTCATGCGCCTATACGAGCCCAGTAGTGGCGACATTTTTTTTAAGGGTGAAAGCGTCCTTAAATATAAAGGAAAAGCGATTAAAGCGCTCCGCCATGATATGCAATATATTTTCCAAGACCCCTTTTCTTCTTTAAATCCCCGAATGACCGCTGGAGAGATTATTTCAGAGCCTCTTGTTATCCATAATACGTTAAACTCTTATGGAAGACAAAAGCGTGTCCAAGAGCTCCTTGAACTTGTCGGGCTTCGCCCTGAATACACAAGCCGTTTCCCCCATGAATTTAGTGGCGGACAAAGGCAACGCATTGGAATCGCTCGCTCGCTGGCTCTGAATCCCCGTTTAGTTGTCTGTGACGAACCTATTGCAGCTCTCGATGTTTCAATCCAAGCTCAGATCATTAACCTCCTCAAATATCTCCAAGAAGAAATGGGTCTCACATACCTGTTTATTTCCCATGATCTAGCCATGGTCAAATACCTTTCAACCCGTGTTGCTGTGATGTACTTAGGCCACTTTATGGAGCTTGCACCAAGCGCCGATCTCTATAAAAACCCTCAACATCCCTACACCCAAGGACTCCTTTCAGCAATCCCCATTCCAGATCCCATGATCGAAAAGAAGAGAGCACGAGTCCTCCTCACTGGAGAAGTTCCTTCCCCTATTAACCCACCAAAGGGATGTGTCTTCTGCACCCGATGTCCAAAGGTCAAGCCCATCTGTTTTCAAAAACGCCCACCACTCCGTGAGGTCGCTCCTGGACACAGCGCTGCGTGCCATCTATTATAAAATTTTAGGGACTAACCTAGTGAGGCGCTACAGCAGATCCAGACAGGGCATGCAGAACCTTTGAGGACCCGTTCAACAACTGCGCCGTATCCTTTAGAAGCGCCGGCAGCAGAAAGTACGGTTCCCATGACAAGCAGATCGTACTCTTCTTTTTCAATGAGCTCAAGAATAGCTGTATCAACAGTACGGGCATGAACAACGCGGAGTTTCATTCCAATATTGAACTCCCTGCCAATTGCCTCAGCACGGTTCAGGATGGAAGAAGCGACGACGGTCCGATGGTAGAGGGGCGTTTCAAGCGGCAGGGAAAAGGGCACTTCGATTACATGAACAGCGGTTACATCAGCACCATGAACCTTTGCAATTTCACAAGCCATTTGAACTGTTTGAGTTTCTTTCCCACCACGAGTAGGAACAAGGATATGTTTGTATTTTTTTGCCTGAAATTCAGGCATTTTAATCTTCTGGATCTCGACTTTCCCAGCAGGCGGAATCGATTGTTTTTTACGAAAGTAAAAATAGATGGCAAGCCCAAAGAAAATCCATAGAAATCCAAGATTTCTCCCATCAGCCTTAGTAATAACAACAAGACACCAGGTAGCAGCAGTGGCAAGGCCTCCAATGATTCCTGTAATGGGAATAGAATACTTTCCGATCGGGATATTAAATGGGACCCTAAAGGGACGCTTTGCATCAGGTTTTCTTATTCGTAGGATGATGAGAGAAAGATGTGTCATAAAAAAAGCAAGCATCGCTCCAAAGTTATAGAGGTTTGCCAAGAAATCAAGTTTTCCTCGAGCTGATAAAACAATGACAATGGCAAACACCGCAAATATCCCAAGGGAGACATAGGGAGTTTTATGCTTCTTATGGAGTTTGTAAACAAAGCGCGGCAGTTGATAATTCTCTCCTAAGTTGAAAGATAGGCGGGAGGCTCCGATTAACCCCGCATTCGAGGCTACAAAAAGGATGATAGCAGCTAGAAGCCCAATCCATCCTCCAAGAACGCGACCTCCATAGGGAAACTTTGATACAATTCCAGCAATAGGATCTTCTAAAAAAGTTGTGCTGAGTTCTTGCGGCGTAACAGCTGAAAGAGCAACAACAGCAATTCCAATATAAACGAAAAGGAGCATCCCCATTGCAAGCATCATTGCTTTTGGTACAGTGCGTGCAGGATTTTTTGCCTCTCCCCCAAGCTGCGCCATCGATTCAATTCCTGTATAGGCAACCATTGCCATCGCAGTCCCCTTCCAAAACTCCGGCCATGAGGGAGACCAAGAGGATCCCTTAACTCCAATCTTCAAATGTTCCCACAGGTCAGGGAAATGAATAAACCAAAGGGCACCCACAATGACAATCAGAATCTGAGTGGATAGGGTGAGAGTCGTTAAAAACCAGCTCATTCGAGCAGAATTTTTCGTCCCAAAATAGTTAATAATAAAAAGGATCACAATCACACAAACGGTGAAGCCAATCTTCACAGAGGTAATCTTGAGTCCCCCAACAAAAAATGCAAGGTAGGGAGCTATCGAAAAAGAAGAAATTGCAATGGTTACAATGAAGTCAAGAAGCAGTCCCCAGCCGGCGATGAATGAAATTAAATCATTAAAAGCATGGCGCGCAAAGGTTGCCGATCCCCCAGAATCCTTCAGCATCGCTGAAAGCTCCGCATAAGAAAGAGCCGTGCATGCAAAAACAAGCCCTGCAATTGCTAAGCTTATAGGAGCCGCACCCAGTGAAAAGAGTGTTGTAATCCCAAGAGCATAGTATATCGAAGACCCTAAATCACCATAACCAACAGCAAAAAGATCCCCAACAGTAAGAACTCGTTTCAATGACCCTTTGTCGATCTGAGAGATTTTTGACTGTTTCTCTGCCATTTCTGCATCCTGTAAAAAACATTCTTTTTATTCCACCTTTTTGATACGATTTTCGGTATTATGGAAGTTAGTCCTGTTATGCTACAGTTTCCAACCATTGAAACCGTTTATGGGGCGATCTCAAAGTTCTCTGTAATCCCTGCGTTAAGAAATGCATCGAGACTGTCATCTTGCCTCCTCTTAGCTTACTATGTTAACAGTTGTGTATCAGTCCCTTTACCTCTTCCTCCTCCCAGAGAAGAAGACGAGCCCCATCCCAAAGTTGATATTGAAACCTCATTCTTTACTTTTTTAAAACTTCTTGAGATCTCAGCAAAAAGAGAAGTTCCCCAAAGCCTCATCTTTCCCGGATTGTCTCAGATTACTGCTTCTTTTTCCAATAACCCCGACTTAAAAAAACAAGGGTTTAAAGCAACTCACGACTTAGCCGATTTTAAGATTCTTTTTAGGCACATTACAACAGTACATAGAAAAAGATACGAAGAATACCTAGTTAAAGCTCTCCGATTCAACCTTTTATTAGATGACGACGTTATTAGAAAAACTCTTATTAGTTGCCCTAATTCGACGCAATGGATTGAAAAATACAAAAAAAGTGCAGAGGCTACGGGAAACCTTTTTCTGCAGACCCATACATACTTAGAAATATACTATCAGTGTCCAGCATACTTTCAGCGTCTAAAAAGACGCATAAATCAAGATTCAACAGCGCTAAAAACGGAAAGATCTGAGGTTTGTAGATGGATTCTTAGCAATTTGCAATACCCTGATTGTTATATCGAGGAGCACAGAAGGTTTGTTCACGACTGCTATCAAAAACTAATCGAGTATTAGGGATAACGGCCCTAAGGCACCGTAAGCAAATAAATGTCGCATTTCTATCACCATAGCATCCTCATCTGCTTTGTTGCAAATCCTTGAAAGCTAATAAGCTTCCGTGTGGATTTGCATCTTGCTGCTGAAGCGCTATAATGCCATAACTGAGACATTTATTTGCTTACGACGCCTAAGCTGGGCTGAGAACTTGCTTTGGAAGCTCAAAAAAGACGTTCTCCTCGGTGTATTCGACTTCTTCGGTTTCAGTCACCCCAAGGTCTTTAAGGTGCTCAATGCACATTTGTACCACTGATTCAGGCGTGGATGCACCGGCAGTGAGTCCAATAGCTTCTACACCATTTAGCCACTCAGGATCGATATCATCTGGAGAATTAATAAGATATCCAGGAATATTTCTTTTTTGAGCGACTTCGCAGAGGCGATTTGAATTTGAACTTGTGGGATCTCCTACAACAAGAACAAGCCCAACTGAAGAAGTGATTTCTCTCAGCGCCAACTGCCGATTCGTCGTTGCATAGCAGATTGAAGAACTAGGGAGGGTCTCGATAAGGGGATACTTTGCTTTAAGGGCATCTGTAATGTCTTTAACATCGTCAAGACTAAGGGTTGTCTGGGTCGTATAAAATAAGCGTTGCTCTGGAGAAAAAGAAAGCCTTTCGACATCTGCAACAGATTCGATAATTGTTGTTACATCAGGGGATTCTCCTGCAGTACCTATGACTTCTACATGCTTTTTGTGACCAATCAAAAGGACATGATACCCTTTGTTGGCAAACCGTTTGGCAGCAGAATGAACACGAATAACCAAACCGCAAGAAGCGTCAATTTCAATCAGTCCTCTCCGCTTCGCATGCTCTCGCACAGAAGGAGGGATGCCGTGAGCAGAATAGATGATCCGAGAACCTTCAGGTACTTCATCAAGGTCCTCGACAAAAATTGCTCCCTTCTGCTCCAAATCTTCTACTACATGGCGATTATGAACAATCTGATGCTTAACATAGATGGGCCGTCCCCAGAGCTCCAGTGCGCGTTCCACTGTCTCGATTGCACGTACAACGCCGGCACAGAACCCTCTAGGCTTTGATAATAATAACTTCATAGAGATATGGTCTAACTTATCCTATTTCTTATCAAGATAAAACTTATCAAGAATTCCCTTGCAGGCATCCTCGACAATCGACCAAACAGTTTCGAATCCATCAGAGGCGTTGAAATAGGGATCAGGAATCGGATCGTTAGGATACAGCTCAGAGTAGTGGGTTGCCATCAAGACTTTTCTGTAGTGCTCTGGGGAGTGTGCCATACTGCGGATGGCTAAAAGAACATCTGGAGTGACACAAAAGATCACATCGAACTGATCAAAGAAGGCATTTTCAAAGATTTTTGCTTGATTTTGCAGAGTGACCCCATGCTTCTGAGCCACTTCTTGCATACGCCTATCTGGCGGATTTCCAAGAAAAGTTGCATGAAGGCCACAACTCTCTACATAGGCCTCTATCCCCTTCTCTTTGAGAAGGTGTTCAAGCATTCCTTTGAGAGCTGGAGAACGACAGATATTCCCCACGCAGACGAATAGAAAACTATTCATCGACATCAGCAGCACACCGGAACCCATAGGTTCGATTTACTATACCCGGATTATTCCTGTGGCGATGAGAGCATCGAAGATCATCTTTGAGGCTCTTCCAACATCCACCACGAAGAACGCGGTAAACACCCTGCATAGGTCCTTTTGGATTATCAGGGCGTTGCATTGCCACCTCATAATAATTGTAATCGTACCAATCCTGGCACCACTCATAAACGTTCCCCACCATATCGTAAAAACCATACTTATTTGGGGGATAGCTTTTAACAGATGTTGTATCAGAGCTAAAGAAATTTGCTTGAGTCCGTTCAATGCTTGCTCCGGTCGGGTACATTAACTCTTCCCCTCCCGATGCGGCAATTTCCCATTCTGCTTCCGTTGGAAGACGTTTTCCTACCCACTTAGCATAGGCAATGGCACCATACCATGTTACACCAATGACAGGGTGTTTGGAATAACCTGATTCAATGGTCAGAGCTCCTCCATGACGACGAATACGGGACTCTCGGGGTCTTATAATATCGTTGTTATTCGCATCCTTTTCACCACCCATTGCATCTAAAAAGCGAGCGAACTGCTCATTCGTAACAGGATGCACATCAAGGGCAAAGCTTGAAAGTTTTACTACATGCCTCGGACGCTCATCTCTTCCTCCTTCGTCGCTTCCACGGTAATACTCTCCCCCTTTAACAACTTCCATATCAGATTGAATCGGCTCAATATTTTTCGCCTTTTCTTCCTTTGGAACGTATCTAGCGACAGTGCTGTCGATATGAAAGGCCGCAGCAGGATCTGGATCGTATTCAGGACGTTTGATCTCCTGAGGATTGAGGACAGGTTTTGCATTCCCTCTCACCATTTCGGACACCTCATGTAGCATGTCAGCTTGCGCTGGAGTGATTTCTTCTTCTTTTTCTTCAGTAGCAGTAGCAAGTGCAATCCCCGATTCTTCAGGAGGTGCAAGCGTCTCTGCTCCTTCGTCCCAATCTAGAATCTCTTCCTCTTCAATCGCGCTCATTGCAGCTACTTTCTTCACCTGAGGCGAGGAAAGACCGTCTAAAATTCTGAGAAGTGAATCAGGGCGCTTATTCGGGTCAGGTCTTAAACATTCTTGAATGAGGCTGTCCCAATTTAATCGGAAGTCAGGGTAGACCTCGCAGGGAAGGTAAAAATTACCCTCAGGAAACGAATGCATCAAAAGGAAATAGGCGAGAATGCCAAAAGCATACATGTCAGCCTTAGGGCCCACTGGCTTTTCACGATAAATCTTTTGTTCCGGGGCAAGAAAATGGTAGGTCTGCAGAAATGATGCATGAAGTTTCGAGAGTTTACCTGAGTCAAAAGTCCCCGTCATATATTTTTCTTCCCCAGGCTTTGTAAAGGTCGACTGATTTAGATCTAGGGAAAGAACATCGGCGAGATTTTTGTACATTCGAGTTAGAATCGCACCTTCTCCAACAATATGAGAAAGGCCAAAATCAGAAAGATAAACGTGAAGTCCCCGCTCCCCCTTTCCAATCAAGATGTTATTGAGTTTTAATCCTCGGTGCGCAAGTGGAGCGCCTCCAAATTGAGTTTGGTGGGCATAAGCCAATGCTGATGCAACCTGGGTCAATAGCTCCAAGATTTCATTTTCGTTAAGACTTTGCTTATTCACCCCTAGGTATTGGGTTAAGTTTGTCGTTTCTCCTAAACAATCAACAATGCAGTCTGTGACTAAAAAGTAATACCCCTCGGCAAATGAAATGTTATGCACTTTAACAATGTGTGGATGATCAAGTTTTGCGAGAGTTGCGACTTCCTTTTCAAATCGTTGGATGAAATTTCTATCAGTCGATAATTCTTCAGGAAGAACTTTTAAAATGTATTGCTGCTTAACAAACCGGTGTTCAGCAAGATACACGCTGCCAAGCGTTCCCTGGCCGATTTGTTTGATGATTGAGTAGTCTCCAAGGGTACTTTTATCCATTCACTAATCCTTAATTCAATTCCAGCGCCTTGATTTCACAGGTTTCTGCCATATGAAAATCCAGCAAAAAAAATACACAATTTTGAGACTAGTGTATACCATGAAGCCTATACCAACCGCAAGAAATATACCCAAACAAACTCAAAAGTTGGGTTTTCGACAGCTTTCGCGTTGCCCAAAACCCAACTTTTGAGTTTGTTTGGGTATAAAGACGACCCTATCTAGAGTCTGCCTATATAATTCTCGATTATTGAAAAATCAGTAACTGGAGACTGACACTTTCCTTGAATGCACAAATAAAAGGTTGTTTTTCCATCAACTAATGGATACTTCTTTGATTCCTGCTTAAAACACAACGTGAGATGGGGAATAAAATTTGAATAGACAAACTTTCGGGTTTCTTCTTGATGGGTCATCTTGGAATCAAGCGCCACGATTAGTGTTGGCAACTCGTTGTCCAAATACCTCAGCAAATTGATAAGGTGATACGACGAGCCTTGCGGATAGGCTTCAATAAAGCTTTTAGCAACTTTCAAAATATCCTCGGCTTGAATCCAATAATCTCGATTATGAGTGATTTGATACAAACGGAGAAGGTTCTCCGCATGGAGAGCGTTTCCAGAGGGCTGAGAGCTATCATAGAGTTCACACCTCCTTAGAAGAATCGAATGATCAGGCCCTGTGAGGTAAAATGCTCCATCATCAGCCTTATAGTCGCATTCTAAGTGAGTCGTCATTTCAAGAGCCCACTCAAGGTACTCGTCTCCCTGGCCTGATTCATATAGAGTGATCAGAGCTCGAATGAGTGAAGCATAATCGTCAAGGCCTCCCTCATAATTGGCTTCCCCTTCACGAAATCGCCTTAGGAGTTTGCCGTCCTTCCAAAGATGCGTTTTAATAAACGTCACTGCCTCAATCCCAGCAGTCACATATGTCTTGTTTTCAAATGCCATCCCCGCAGTCACAAGCGTGTCGATCATTAGGGCATTCCACGAAACGAGAATCTTATCGTCCTTGAAAGGATGCTTCCGCTTATTGCGCTCCTTTTTAAGGATTTTGAGGGAACTTTCTAATGACTGTTCAACATCTGTTTGATTAAAGCCACGATAATCACAAAATTCCTCAACAGAAAGAGAGCGGTGGAGAATATTTTTTTTCTCAAAATTCCCTACCTCAGTTACGTCAAAATACTCGCAGAAAAGAGAGGCGTCATCAGTGGGAAGAAAAGAATCAATTTCTTTTTTTGTCCATAAGTAAAAGGCCCCTTCCACTCCATCAGTATCGGCATCTTCAGCGGAATAAAACCCTCCCTCAGGATTCTTCATGTCTTGAAGAACATACTCCAGAACCTCGCTGCAAATCCATTTATAGTGCTCATTCTTCGTGTAACGCCAAGCATCCAGGTAAGCCGCTGCAAGGAGAGCATTATCATAAAGCATCTTCTCAAAATGGGGAACAAGCCATTTCTCATCAACGCTATATCTAGAAAAACCACCACCGACATGATCATAAATTCCCCCTTGGTAGATCTTTGATAAGGTTTTTTCAACAAAAAACAAAGGGCGAGCATCTTCATAGAGCTTTGCGTAGGTTAGAAAAAACTGGCACTGATAGCCAACAGGGAATTTTGGAGCTCCTTTCTGCCCCCCATAAACAGGGTCAGCCGTCTCAAAAAGCATTTGAACCGCTTCATCAACAACAGTATCAGTCGGCAGCTCATCTCCACGCGTCATCACCGATTTTTCAAACAGGTCCACCAGTTTATTGGCCTGATCAAAGAGAAGTTCTTTTTCCTCACTCTCCCAGAGCTTTCGGATGTGTTCAATGAGCTGTTTAAGCCCCATCATTCCTTGCCTCTCTTCAGGAGGAAGATAAGTTACAGCGTAAAAGGGCTTAAGATCGGGAGTTAATATGACATTAAGTGGCCATCCTGTTCCCGATGCCATCAAAGCCTGGGCAAATTCCATGTAAAGGCTATCAATTTCAGGAAGCTCTTCTCGATCGACTTTAATGTTGATGAAAACTTCATTCATCTTTAAGGCGACCTCGGGATTATCGAAAGATTCCCGGCTCATGACATGGCACCAGTGGCAGGTCGCATAGCCAATAGAGAGAAAGATCGGCTTATCCTCCACCCTTGCTTTTTCAAACGCCTCAGGGCCCCAAGGATACCAATCAACAGGGTTGTGCGCATGTTGCAGAAGGTACGGAGATTTCTCTTTGATCAAGCGATTTTTATAGGGCTCAGTCGACATAAACCTTGCTTAAGGGGCTGTGACAAAATAAATTAAAGCTTTCTAGCTCCATATCATCTTCATCTACTTTGTTGCAAATTCTTGAAAACTAAGAAGTTTACTGCGAATTTGCGTCGTGTAGCTGAAGCGCTATGACGCCAGAAAAGTGTGATTTATTTTGTCACAGCCCCTAAGTTAAATCACACCTAAGTATTTAGCTAAATAATAAGCACCAACAATGACCAAAACAGTCACCGATGCCCAAATTAAATTGGGAAGCCATTTCACTCCTCCCCCCATACTTCCTCGGACTTCTAGAGTCCCGATTCCATATGCAAAGTCTTGTTTATCCTGGGTAAGCTTAAAAGCTTCTGGATTCTCTTCAAGGAGCTTATCTCCATCGAGTCCTAAAAATGTCGCATATTGGCGCATAAATCCCAGCATGTATACAGGAGAAAGGAAAGCCTCATCCTTTCCCTCTTCAATCGATTCCAAATGATTGACTCGAATCGACGTAGCGTTTTCCACTTCTTTCAGCGATAGATTGAGCTCTTTCCGCTTCGATTTAAACAGCTCACCAAACTTCTTCATTTCATCTTTCATACACACACTTATACCTTTTCACCAATCTAACTGATAGATGATTTTAATTAAAGGGTTTGCTAAAATCTCCATTATGGCAAAGTCAGCAAGTTTTGTAACAGAGATCGACACCTCCCTCGCTCCCAAGCTAAAACAAGATCTGATCGATCAAGGGTTCGAGCTCTCTCAACCTACCTACACGGTATTCCAGGCGAAGAAGCAAGGGGTTTCCTGCACTTTATATCAGTCAGGAAAGCTCATGGTTCAGGGAAAAGGAAAGGATGACTTTATCTCCTTTTACCTTGAACCCGAAATCCTTGGTAATCTCTCCTATTCCTACCCCGAAACAACAATGAACACCCTCCCCCATATCGGCGTAGATGAAGCCGGAAAAGGAGATGTCTTTGGTCCCTTGTGCGTCGCTGCGCTTTACGCAGACAGTGATCAAATTACATCCCTCATCCAAATGGGAATTCGTGACAGCAAACGCCTCTCCGACCCTACAATCCTTAAAATTGCCGAGAAGATTAAGAAAGAGTGTGACTATTCCCTAATTAAAATCTTCCCCAAACGCTATAACGAACTTTACGATCAATTTAGAAATCTAAATCATCTCCTTGCCTGGGGCCATGCTACAGCTATAGAAGAGCTGGTGGAAAAATCCCAATGCCATGAGGTGATTATTGACCAGTTCGCTAGCGAACATGTCGTCGAAAATGCCCTAAAGAAGAAAGCTCTAAACGTGGATCTTACCCAACGCCACCGGGGGGAAGAAGACATTGTCGTTGCTGGAGCCTCGATTCTAGCGCGCGCAGCTTTTGTCGAGGGAATCGATCGCCTATCAAAGGAGTTCGAACTAGACCTTCCTAAAGGAGCTTCTGCCCTTGTCGTCAAGGCAGGTCAAAAGTTTGTTAGAATCCATGGAGAGCAAGCCCTCCACCAAGTTGCTAAACTTCACTTCAAGACAATCCAAGCTTTTTTAACTGCATAATGCCCTGAGAGCCCCGTTCTCTCTTGGTTAAGGAATTATTTTACGATAATTAATATTAAAATTTTTAATTATATTTATCATAATAAACTGAATTTTAATTATCTTATATTTTGTAATTAATTTACTTAATTGTTATTATCGATAGTGTTGATAACAAGAGGAAACTATGTCGTATTATTTAAATAGCGCAACAGAGACTCTTAAGCCATATGGTGAGTCTGCAATGCATTTTTTGACTGGTTCAAAAAATTCTGTTACTTCTACCTTTTCAAGTGGTGTTGAGACCATTTCTGGCGTCTCATCATCTGTAATGAGCACAATTTCAGATGCCGGATCTAATCTCGCGAGTCAGGTTCAATACCTAAAGAATAAAGCCGTCAATATGGTTACAACCATCCGTATGACCGCTCATGGCTCCGTAGATGGAATGCTCATTGGAATGGGCGTAGGGCTCGTCGTAGCTGGACCTATGGGTGTCGGTTATGGCGCTTGGATCGGAAGTGTTGCAGGTGGAATCTATGGTTTCAGTGAAGCCACAAACAACGATTTTGATCGTGCATCACACGCTGCACAACAAAAGCAGTGGAGAGCGCTTTAAGAAAAAAGCTCTAATACACTATAGTGGGAGAGTATGTTAAATGCTCTCTCACTTTCTTTTTTTGTTCTCATCGATTCAGCCACGATTACCTTCGATCGAGGCTTTCATGTTCTAACCGGCGAAACCGGCGCAGGCAAAACCCTTTTAATCCAAGCCATCCATCTCCTTTCAGGGCGCAAAGTAAGCACCGATATCATTCGCAAAGGAGCAGAAAAAGCAGTCATTGAAGCCACCTTCGATATTCAAAAGCTTCCTAAGGTCCATAAAATCCTTCAGGAAAGTGGCATCGACTTTGATCCTCACGAGTTTCTTATCCTCAAACGAGAAATCTCAAGGGCTGCAAAAAACCGTATCTTTATCAACTCTCAGATGGCTCCCCTATCTCTCCTTTCTCATTTAGCTCCTCATCTACTAGAGCTTGTCAGCCAAAATAGCTCTGAGTCTATCCGCCAAACCGAAACCCAACGCGCCCTGCTTGACCTGTATGGAGATAT
The DNA here is from genome assembly GCA_018399055.1 of Simkaniaceae bacterium. GTDB lineage: Bacteria > Chlamydiota > Chlamydiia > Chlamydiales > Simkaniaceae > Neptunichlamydia. The sequence goes on from CP073762.1 coordinate 1,314,336, forward strand.
CGATCTTTCCCCCTTCACCACCTCATATCAGTCTCTTCAAAGCCTTGAAAAGAGGCTTATAGCTCTCAAGACAGAGAACCAGGAAGGTCGGCTAGAACGATTGAAGTGGGAGCTTGAAGAATGGGAGTCCTTTGATTACCAGGAAGGCGAAGAAGAAAGCCTTTTTGAAGAGTATAAAACCCTAGCAAACTCCCAAGAAGTCACAGAAAAACTAACATCCGTTCGAAGCGGACTCGACCACCCAAATCTTATCCCTACCCTCGCCCAATTCCAAAAACTGATAGATGATCCCTCCCTTTCTGAGCACCTTCAGGCTGCCGTTGTCCATTTACAAGAAGCCTCATTCCTTGTTTCAAAACAGCTGCAATCCCTTGAATACTCTCCTAAAAAACTCCAAATCCTTGAAAGCCGCCTCTCCACTCTAACCCAACTCAAACGAAAATACCATGTTGAATCCCATGAGATCAGCGCCCACCTTGAAGCCCTCAAAGCCCAAGTTGATACCCTTGAGAACCTCGATGGAAGCATCGAAGCGATAAAACAAGAACTTCAGACCCTAACTTTAAAAACAGAGCAACTTGCTGAATCTCTCACTAAGCAACGCATAAAAACCGCTAAGGAATTAGAGAATCAGCTTACAGCGCAGCTCCTTTCCCTTAACTTCCCCCATGCCAAGGTTTTAATCGCTGTAAATTCCAAAGAAATCGGGCCCACGGGAAAAGACCAAATTTCCTTTTTTCTTGCTGCAAACCCCGGAGAAGAGCCTGCCTCACTTTCAACCCGTAGTAGCGGCGGAGAAATCGCTCGCTTTCTTTTAGCCCTTAAGATCCTCCTTGCAGAGAAAGATTCTCTTCCCACCCTCATCTTTGATGAGATCGATGCGAATATCGGAGGAGAAACCGCCTCAATCGTCGGAAAAAAACTGAGCGCGCTCGGAAAACACTCCCAAATCCTAGCGATCACCCACTTCCCTCAAGTGGCGCGCCACGCAGACCACCACCTTCAAATCTCTAAAAAAGAGAGTGATGGTCGAACCATCACCGAAATCTCCCCCTTAAAAGCCTCTGAAAAAGAAAAGGAACTTCTCCGCATGTTAGGAGGAGAATCGTTGAATTTATTCCCCGAGTGAGGATAGAAACAGGATTAGGAGGGAAGATGAAAAAAGGCCTACTTTTCCTAATACTGTTGATACTCCCCGCTTTAGCGCACTCTCTAGACTATTCGCTTGCAACGGACTATTGCTTTATCCACAAGAAGGATCGAATCTATATCGATGGGTATTTTGCACCTGTTGCTGGTGCCGCTATTGACAAACGGGGGTTTAAGGGATCTGACCTTCGGTATACCGAAGGGGCTGGGGCCATCTTCATTAATGCCTATCCCGCCGAAGATCATGCCCTATCTTTCGAATTTGGGTATGGCTATATGCGTCTCAACTGGGATAAAAACCCCTCCTTTAGCCAGAAAAACTTCAACGACGCCATTTTCTCCATCGGATACATTACAACAGCAATCAAAGATTGGCGCTGGGTCATAAACCTTGGTGTCCATGCGAACCTCGACCACTTTAATATGGGAAGTAACGCTTTTTACACGGGGATGATTTGGGGGCGGCTCGCCTATAGCAAACCGCTGGGGATTCATATCGGAGTTGTCGGGCAAACGGGAGTCAAAAGCACCTACCTATTCCCCATTCTAGGGTTTGATTGGCACTTCCATAAACAATGGAAAATTAACGCTGTGTTCCCTCTCGACTTCTCTCTTCACTACTTCTTCGCAGAGCACTGGTCTTCAGCTCTTAGCTACCGCAGCTTCGGAGGGTGGTACCGTTCTTTCCACCGCGTTGGAAAAAGAGAAACCAACCCAGAATCCATGGTCTCCGTCCATGCTAACGGCATAGACCTTGGCATCTACCTCAATACACGCCATTTCTCAGCAGGTCTCTTCGGAGGGGCTAACTTTGGGGGGTGGATTCAAATCCGCAATCAACATGGGGCCAAGCCCACCTACTTCCACTTCGACGCAGCAGCCTACGGTGGCATCAAAGGATGCTTTGAATTCTAGAGCGTCCGGAATTGTACTCTGTCATAATCGGTTCCACTTGTCTTGTATTGCGGTGCCTTTTTCATGCATCCAAGAATCAACCGCAGCTTGACCACCCTCATCAAGAGTCGCTCGAATTTTAGGAATAGTCAGATTCAATAGATCAGGGTACCTGGTGTTATGCTCATCTAAAAATTCAACATAGTCCATATATGCCTTGGCCTTCTCCAACCCCTCAAGAGTATCCATAAGGCTTTCTCGAAAAATTAACATGCTTTGTGGTGGCGAACCCCCGAAATCTTCACCAGCAAGATCACTTCTTGATTTAATATAGAACTGGTCACACAAATCAATTTTCTGAGCGAATGTAACCTTGTCGCCAATACCATTAATGTATTCAGTAATGGTCTCATAAACCCCTTGGTCTCCAGCCTTTTCCATGGACCAGATTGACCAGCAGAGCTGAATGGGTCTCCCTGTCTTTTCCATCCAAAGATCAAACTGTACCTTCTCCCCTTCCTCTAGAGTTTCAATTAGCTGTTCAGGGAAAAATTCAAAAAAATGATCGGTATAAATTTTAGCTGTATTCATCTCTTCGATCTTTTCCATACGACCTTTAACCCTTTTCCATGTTGGACTCTCCACTTGGCACCATTCTTCTTTGATTGCCTTGCCTTTTTCAACCATCCAAAGATCAAACTGTACCTTCTCCCCTTCGTCTAAAGGTTCAATGAAAAAGCGATTAGCAACAAAACCACTGTCATAAAACCCAGCTGTATCGACCACTTCGATATATTCCATCTGAGCTTTAACTTTTCTCCATCCTTGAAGTTCATTTAGAAAGTCTGAATAAACATTTAGTATGTTACTAGCTAGAGACTCTCCCCCGGAATCGGAAACGGAGGATGCCTTTTGAAAGAACGCCTTGCACGTTTTAATCCCTTGCTCTGGAGTAATAGCTACTGCGTTCTCTCTGAAAAGTAGTGTAAGCTCTTCGTAAACCTCATCGCACTCTTCTTTCGTCTCAATTTTGTCAATACGGGCAAGAGCTGTGTTAGGCTTGAAATTTGAGATGATAAGCTGAGATCCAAAGATTGCTGCGCCTGCAAGGTATTTCGTTCGCTTAGCGAGATCGGTATAGCTCATCCCATAGGCAACAAGCCCAAGGGAGATCCCATCAGCGAGCCAGCTCATTTTTGTACGCTCTCCAAGAGGCGCATGGGTTTTTTGCGAAACGCCCTGAATCACGGCTGCAATTCCTATGCGCGATGCAGCGCTGGTGAGCCCATCAACTTTTTTATAGCGAGCCGCCGCATAGAAAAGGGCTGCTGTTGCCATTTGTAGTCCAAAACGGACACCACTCACGGAATTGTATTGTGTCATTACCGTCTCCACTTTTTGTAAATAGCTTTTCCCTCCAGGAGCAGCCATGATTGTTTATAAGTCTTTCTCAGTCCCTCTCTAAAGCGGACTCCGCTTACGGATTGGTATTTGTGTCATTACCGTCTCCATTTTTCTTGTATTGCGGTACCTGTTTCAGCCATCCAAGCATCAACTGCAGCTTGACCATTCTCATCAAGAATCGCTCGAATTTCTGGGATAATCCGATTAAATAAATCAGGGTAGCTGGTGTGGTTCTCAGCTAAAAACTCGGCATAGGCCATGTAAGCCTTGGCTTTTTCCATCCCTTCAAGATTACCCATAAGTCTCTCGCGAAAAACTAACATGTTCTGTGGTGGAGAACCCCTGAAATCCTCACCGGAATGATCACGCCTTGATTTAATATAGAACTGCTCACACAAATCGATTTTCTGAGCGAATGTAATCTTGTCGCCAATACCATTAATATATCCAGTAATGGTCTCATAGACCTCTTGGTGCCCAGCCTTTTCCATATCCCAAGTTGACCAACGGAGCTGAATGGATCTCCCCGTCTTTTCCATCCAAAGGTCAAATTGTGCCTGCTCTCCTTCCCCTAGATGTTCAGTGAAATATTGAGAATTGACAAATGAGGAGTTGAAAACCCCAGCCGCATTGATTACCTCGATATATTCCATTTGAGCTTTAACTTTTCCCCATCCCTGAAGTTTATTTAGAAAGTCTGAATAAAGATTTAATGCACGACTAGCTGGAGATCCTCGCCAATCGTCCCTGGAAAAGAGTACCGCCTTCTGGAAGAACGCTTTGCATGTTTTAATGCTTTGCTCTGGAGTAATCGTCTCTTTATTCTCTGCAAAAAGTTGTTTAAGCTCCTCATAGATCTCTGCGCACTCTTCTTTGGTCTCAATTTTGTCAATACGTGCAAGAGCTGTGTTGGGCTTGAGATTTGAGATAACTAGTTGAGATCCAAAGAGCGCTGCGCCTGCAAGGTATTTCGTTCTTTTAGCTAGGTCAGTATAGCTCATCCCATAGGCAACAAGCCCAAGTGAGATACCATCAGCAAGCCAGTTCATTTTTGTGCGCTCTCCAAGAGGTGCATGCACCCTTTGCGAAACGCCCTGAACCACAGCTGCAATCCCGATGCGCGATGCAGCACTGGTGAGTCCATCAACCTTTTTATAGCGAGCCGCAGCGTAGAAAAGGGCTGCTGTTGCCATTTGTAGTCCAAATCGGACTCCACTTACGGAATTATATTGCGTCATTACTGTTGTCTCCATCTTTGATAAATGGCATGCCCTTCCCGGATTAGCCATGATTGTTTATAAGTTTTCCCCAGTCCGTCTCTAAAACTCTCAAAAAAGGTGCGGTTTTGAAGTTCTTGAGAATCTAGGAATTTTAGATATTGTACAGAGGCTATGGCTTGATCACTCCCCTTCAAGCGAGAGTGAATCAGATCCTCATAAAGAAGAAGCGCATCGCCAACCGTATTGTCGACTCCCCCTTCAGCGGAATAGAATTTTGCGATAAATGCTTCACATATTGAAAATAGGGTTGTGATACGCACGTTTTCTAACGCAGCAATTTTTTGTATTTCTTGATAGTAACCATCTTGTTCGTCTGCATTCGCTTCTTGAATTAGCTCGATCAAATCATTTCGTATTTGATCCCCAAGAATATTGTTAAAAGGGCTAAATTGCTGGTAAACCCAGGTGAGTGCTTCGGCTTTTGCAAGCCCAAGCTTTTCTTTGCAAGCCTGAAGCGCTTTCCTAAAAAACGCCATTTGATCAAACCTTTGCAACGGTCCCGGACGGATACGTCTTGCCTGAGCGGCCCAATTCATAATCTTTTGCTCAAGAGGCTTGCAAATCCTTAGATTTGGCTGCTGATAATTACCAGAGTGCATGGTAAATAATTCTTTGACACAGGCCTGAGATGCAAACAAAATCGAGCCTGAAATCAGCTTCGTTTTAAAAGAAGTCTTTGAAAATGCAAACCCCAGACCGATAAGCACTGCTGAGGTGAACATCTTTGTATCGCTTTCCCAGTTTCTCTGCTTAAAAGGAACAGGTGGGCGGTAGCCCTGAACAATTGAGGAAAGGACGAGTCCTCCGACAGAAGGAAGGAACTTTTTCTGTTTGATATAGTAATAAGCACCAGCAACTAAGCAGTTCACTCCAACAGAGGGTAAATGAATATTTTGACTTGTCATTACTCTTCCAAAATCGACTATTTTGGGAGAGATGTTACCAAAATATCTCTATGAAGTAAATAGGAATATTGGAAGCCTAACCACCTTGTAGCTAATCATCTTCATCCTCATCTTCGTACTCCTGACTGAAGGGGTAGAGATCTTCATCATCATCATCGAACTCATCCTCATCGCCAGCATCGCTTCGAGGATCGATATAAAAGGCGAGAGACGTTGCTCTAGGGAGGGGGAGGTAATCGCTCTGTTCCTCATCGCCGCGAGATTTAGCATGAAATACTCTCCAAAGACAAATAAGGGTAAAGACGCCGCACAAAATACTCATATAGAGAAAGAGCCCTCGAGGACCAAAGAAACTCATAAAGAACGGGGCGACAAGAGGACCGATAATACATCCAACTCCATAGATCACTAGAAGAGCGCAAGTGATCCCCACAATTTTTTTATCCGAAAAATGATCACACGTATAGGTAATCGAAAGGGGGTACAAAGTGAACGAGATCCCTCCAAACAGGATTGTCAAACTAAGAAGAAGATAATAGTGGAAGTGAAGGCTATGGTAGAGTGCAAACGTCACACACATTAAAGCTAAGGAAACACCTATAATCACTTTTCGACGGTCAAAGATATCAGAGAGATGGCCAATGGGCCATTGAAGAACGAGCCCCCCTAGGATGGTAAACCCCATGATTTGAGAAATTTGCAGCACTGAAAGGTTGATCTCCTTAGCAAAAATTGGCGCAAGGGAATAAAAAGAGCTTAAAATCAAACCCGAGACAAAACATCCAATCGGGCCAAGAGGAGCCTTTCTTACGATTTGAAAGATGTTGGTAATCGAGGAGTCTAGAAGCATAGGACCGCTACTCTTCATCATACACACAGGAATGACAGACAGGGAACTTAGAATAACCGTGATAACAAAGGGCAATAAACTATTGATCGGTGAAAAGTTAAGAATGAATTGTCCAAATCCTTGGGCCATATAGAGAGTAAGCATATAGAAAGAAAGGAGTCTTCCTCTGTTTTTAACTCCAGTAGACAGGAGAAGCCAACTCTCAATTGCAATAAAAAATCCCGAGACACAAAACCCCATAAAAAAACGAAATATTGACCAAGAGACAACGCTAATTATTCCCCCTTGCAAGACAATCAAAACAGAATTAACGGACGCAACAATTGCAAAAGCTCGAATATGCCCAATCCTCTCAATAAGCCTTTCGATATAAATAGAGCCAAGCATAATTCCGGCGTAATAAAAGGCATTAATCAAACCAATGATCCAATTGGGATAGTCAGCAACGGCAAGGCGTAGACTTGTAAATGTCGTGAAGAATCCATTTCCTAACATCACAATCACAAGACTCACTAAGGGCGGCATAACGCTGCGCAGGACTTTTCTCATTCAGACCTCTTCTTCACTGCGATTTTTTTTTGTGCTTCTGGAGAGAACCAACGACCATCCTGCTTAATGAGTGGCTGAGTAATCATCATGTATTTTTCCTTTTCAAAAGGGTGTTGTACCTCTCCCTTTTTCGTGATAAGCTGCTCAAAAGTATACCGAAGTTTAAGATGGTTTTCGTCTTCCATAACAACCGTGATGTCGGTATTAGATAAGATAGGAAGAAAGTATTGGGGTTTTTCTCCTAGAAGCTTCAGCACCCCATCCTCAATCGCAGACTGAAAGGCTTGTCTTCCCACTTGTGAAAACGCCTGCTGCAAAAGAGAAAAAAGGGGTTCGTCTACTGGACATAACTTTTGCATTTCTTTGTAAGTTTCAATGAGCTTTTCCACTGAAAAAGAGTCGGTTTTATCTGCATGAAACAGAAGTTTATCATGATTGTAAAGGTAAAGAGAGGGCCGCTCACGATGGAGTTCTTTTGCAAAGTCAACTGTCATAAAACGAAGGTCCTGATCCTCAGAAATCTTTTCATTAAGGGTAGGAAATGCTTCGGTATCATCCTTTATCTTCTTATCAACCCCTTCATAAATGTGTTCTATAAAGGACAATTCCTTTTGGATTTCTGAGGGACATTCTTCAAAAGCCCAGTCGAGAAGGCCTAAAGTGACTTGAGAAACTTCTTGAATCGAGAGAAGAAATTCCCACTGATATTTATTGAGGATCAGAGCGCATATGCCAAACTGATCCTCCTCACTCATATGGTAAAGGACCTCTTGCTGGTTTGCGAGCTGAATCAACTGTCTCCGATTGGCCAGTGGAAGGTCCTGAGGCAAATACCGACTAGCTAGATACGTTTGAAGAATTTCAATATCCTTTTTGGATGTTTTAGAAAGGGTTGCAAGAAGGTGGAAAAGCTCAGGATTTGTCTCTTTTAGCTCGTCAAAATCCTGATATGCGAGAACCACTTCTTGAAATGCCTTTCCAAGCTCACGAAACTTCGTTGTGAGATAAATGTTTTTCCGACAAACAGATGTGCGCGTCAGTCGGTCATGAATTCCAGCGGGAGCCAAGCAGTACTCTTCCTTCAACGTCCGGCTGCAGTAATTGATATTTTGGATCTGCCGGTATTGATTTATACGTGCCTTTTTCTTGAGCTCATGCCACATCCTTAAATAATCAAGATGTTTACGTGACTTATGACGATGAAGGCGAATGCTCCGATTATCACGAATAGGATTGGTGATAAACAAAAGAAGCTCATTGGGATAGTAGATTGCTTTAAACTCTAAAGCTTCCTCTGTTTCATCCACTTTTTCAGATTGAACGCTCATAAAAATTGCGTTAAGGGATTGTCTTGGATCTGGGTGAGTTTGCTCCTTGCGGCGCTCCTCGATATGTTCTTGCAGTGCTCTAAAAAAAAAGAGCTTGCGGGCTGAAAGGGCTTGAGCAACCGATCGCTTCGATTGTTTGTATTTTTTGTAAGGGTAAACACCAAAAGTAATGATGGAAAGACATAAGTTTTTAAGTGAGCTTGCTTTAAATTGAGAGCGAAAGTGACGTGAAACTGCTCCCTCCCACGATTCTCGGTGGTTGATATTGACCATTTTCACATCTGGAAGGACTGGACCATGCATGTAAGCTCCCCTTACGCCACTAGGTAGCATATGCTCGCTAATACTAGCTATCGAAAATATCGGAGTTACATATTGAAGAACTTTCTAGCGATCGTGCCTAAGTGAAAGAGATGGTAGCAGAAAGATACCATAACCAAGCCCTTAAGAGTCCACAAAAGAGTGCGAATCCAATTACAGCGGATAAGCCGTTGCACAATTTTAAGAGAGAATCTAACACTAAGCTTCTGGTGTTGATTCAGTTGAAAGAGAAAGGTCGAGAGCCAAATCAAGATCAAAAGGATCAGATTGGCTCCCGCAAGCTTCGTTAGAGTCCCTTCCGTTGACGCTCCGATGAGGAGTATCGCAGTAATCACTTCGATAAGCATAATAGGACCGATCAAAAGCGCTGCCCGCCTAATGTGGGCGCGCTCATACTCTACGAACCCCTCCTTAATCTTCCGATAAAGAGGGTAATGAACAACCTGCAAAAACCACATGATTCCAACAACAACCCAGGTTACAACAAGTTGTATAAGTGTTAGATAGATCAGATCCAAAACACCTTGCATTATTTAACCAGCTCAAATGAGTTAATAAAGTGGTCAAAATTCCCTTCAAGGTAGTTCGTTACTTCGCACTCCATTGCTAGAAGATAGAGGTGATTTTCCGCCATGATAGCACGCCCTTTAAAGTAAGTCCCTTTCGCCTGGATGAAGAAATCAAGCGCTTTATGTCCATCAATAACGACTAAATCAGCAAATATCAACTCATTGTCATGGTTTTGTGTGACCAACCCATTGAGAAAGCTTTCTAGGCTCATCTCAGCATGAGACTCATTAATAAACGGAGGGTACTGCGCAATAAGCATCATGTAGATCGCTTTCTTTTCATGTGCAGAAACATACACATCATAGCGGAGGTTATACCCTTCCTCAGGAAAGGGCATGATCTGTTTTACATGCTCAGGAGATTCAGGCAGAGAAACCATACATTTTCCATGTACAGAATGAAATTTCTTCCATCCTTCAGCAGTTTGGATTGTTGCCTTTGATTGAACAGCCATTTTCACTGGTGCTCCCCCAACAAAAGCAGGACCTCCTCCTGCAGTTAGTAAAATCGCTCCAAGTGCAGCAAACGCCTTCTTTTTAAATAAACTCAGCATCTTTTTTCCCCCTTCTACTTCGTTTCGTTTAAGTTACGTGTGTCAGAGCAGAAACACCCCAACTAACAAGGAAAAGAAGGATAAAGATCGAAAGCCCTGCTAAAAAAGCATTTAGCAGCGCCATCCATGCTGAAAACCCTTGCACTTCTCCCAATGCATGTAAATAAATAATCAATCCCCAGATCGCCAAAACAAACTGGGCAATGCCTATGACAAGATTAATAATTGAAGCTGATCCAACAAGGCTTTTTTCGTAGCCTGGAACAAACAAGCTATTGCCATTAATAACTATGCAAAAAATCCAAAATAAGAGTGTCACAACCATAGGGACTGTAGACCAATAGGTTGCCGCTCGGATTTGTTTGAATGAGCCCTTTCCCTTGATAAGCTTTCCAAGCAGAAATGCAAAAAAGCTCGATATATTGAAGACTATATAGCCCGCTGGAATAGCTAAAACCAGCGATAATATGATAATAACCAACAATGACGACGACTGCCCAAGTGCCAAAAACTGACTTGTTTGCAGCATATACAAGAAGCCATAAATTGCACACATCACGATGAAGCGAAAACTCACATCATAATCGACAAGCGCTCGTATTGTCTTTCTAGGCTTAACCCAGATACTGAGCCAAGGATTGAGTCCTAATTTCTCTTTCATTTCCCCTCCTCCATGGATGGAAGGCAAAAACCAAGTCTCCTGCTCAATTTGCCGCCTTCATCTTTAAATCTAGATTGAAAAAATTAATTACACAAGAGGAAATATTTTCCGCATGAAAGATGGAGGCAGCGACTGCTGCCTCCTAACGATTTATACAAAGTACTGGAAATAGAGCACTAACGAAAGTGTGACAAAAACCGGAACTTTAACTGGTTGGTAGTTTAGAAGTTTATGAAAAACATTCATGACGCAAAGAACCAACATGGAGGGGTAAACAACTTCCAAAACAGGCGCCAATAGTTTAACAATTCCTGTGAACTCGAGTGTTGAGACACAAGCTGTGGTAACTAAAACGGCAACAAGAGACCAATCATATGATAGCCGCCCCTTTGTAATACGTTTTTGCAAAAACTCAGCACAAACAACCGTTAATGCAATCGCTGTGGTTAAACAAGTTAGAGCAATTGACATGCACACAATAAGACCTGCATGTTGACCGAGCACGATTTGACCTATGCGACCTAGAAGTTGGTCGGCCCCAGTGCCATCAAGAGCCATGCTATGATGGGCAGCAACATAGCTAAATCCGATATAGATTATACTCAAAAGACCTGCACCAATCAGACTGGCCTTGAATACAGGGACCAAAACGCTTTTTCGCTCCCCTTGCTGCTCCTTAAGCTTATTATAAACAAGAGAGGAGAAGAAGAAGGCTGCTAGAAGATCCATAGTATTATATCCTTCTCTTAGCCCATAGAAAAAAGGATGGGTTACGTGAGACGATCCCACAGGATCTGAATTTGAGAAGAAAACCCCTTTGATGATGATCACAACCAATAAGAGAACAAGTATAGGAGATAAAACATAACCAATAAGGTCTAAAATTCTGTTCTTTTTCCACGAGCAGAGGAAGACAATCAGGCAGCTAACTAAGCTAAAAGTTAGAAGGTGCATCCCAGAAAAATAGACTTTAAGAGTTGAATAAGTCAGCGTAATACAACGGGGAATTCCCCCAAAAGGACCAATCATAGCAAGCAGGAGTATGATGACGAAAAGTCCAGGTCCTTTGCCAATCCGGCTGAAGAAACTTTCATAGTCTCCTTCATAGAGACTGATGGATAATAAACCGCTAAATGGAATCACGATAGCTGTCAAAACTAGACCGAGTAGAGCCCATACCAATCCCCCTTCAACAGTTTGCCCAATAATCAGAGGAAATGTAATATTTCCTGCTCCAAAAAACATGGAGAACATCGCAAGTCCTGTTGATAATGATGTGCTTTTTAATTTGTTCACTTTTTTTCCTTAAGTTTCGAATTAATAATACTAGATTCTGAATGGGGGGGGATTTACATGCGCCTAGAGGCGCACAATAATTACTCGAGTGGAAATAAGTTGTACATTTTTTACTGGTTCCATAACGCACTGCAGTATACAACACGAAAAAATTTGACGCAAGAGTTATGTCACATGCTCTAGAGCTTGGCAGAGGTTTGGATAATGAAAATTATAACCACTCTCACAAAGGCGCCTAGGCTCAACTCGAGTGCTTGACAAAAGAAGTTCTTCCCCTTTTTGTCCCATAAGAAGGCGCACAGCAAACTCAGGAAAAGGTGGTCCCAACCATCGATTAAGAACCTGGGCCAATTTTTTTGTAAAAATATCATTTGGCACAGGATGAGGCGCTACAACGTTCACAGCCCCACTTAAATTAGGTGTCATCATCACATGATAAAGGGCCCCAACGACATCATCAATTGCAACCCAACTCATATACTGATGACCGTTCCCCATTCTGCCACCAAGACCCCACTTAAAGAGGCGAAGCATCTGTTTAAGAGCTCCTCCTTCAGAACTTAGAACCATTCCAAAGCGGGTATACACAACACGAATTCCCTTTTCCTCCAGCTCTTTTCCTGCATGTTCCCACTGCTGACATACTTCAGAAAGAAAAAGACCCTTTCCAGGGCCTGATTCTTCGTTTACCATCTTAGCTCCACAGTTGCCATAATAGCCAACCGCAGACGCTGAGATAAAAGCCTGTGGAGGATGAGACAGCTTTTTAATCACTTCTACAAGGAGCTCAGTCCCTTTGACCCGACTCTTTAAAACCCGTCTCTTCTTCCGCCTGGTCCACCACCCCTTGCCAATATTCTCTCCCGCCAGGTGGATCACAACATCAAAACCCTCAAATTCAGAGAGATTGCATTCCTCCGTTTTAGGGTTCCAGATCACAGCCTTCTCTTCACCTAAACTGTTTCGAGAGAGGTGCCAAACGTCATGGCCCATAAACTCCAGAAGACACACAAGGTTTTTCCCAATAAGGCCATGAGAACCGCTGATCAATATCTTGAAGGGTTTTTCAAAAAGATATTTCTGAATCATTCCAATATCGTGATCGATCAATTCATGTTTATAGGAAAGGAGTTTACTTATCCTTCGTTTCAGGTAATGATTAATGATCGGGTTGAAAAGACTAGGTAGGCGATGGGTAAACTCGAACTTATCAATTATTTCGGCTGTATGCGTACTTTGAGGTGTAATGACTGTTTCATATTTATATTCATCAAAAACCCCTGCGGTTTGATGAAGAGAAAATGATTCATTGTCTATCTGCGGGTCGTACTCCAGAGCTTGATTAACCCAGAAAAGGTTTAGAACTTTAAATCGAACGGCAATCTCTGAACCAGGATTATTGGGTCTTCCCCTAGAGCAAACAACATCGATTTTTTCCGAGGGAGGGATGCATCTTTCGACCACCCTTTTTCTGAGATGCCAATCATAAATCTCTTCAGATGATCTGTTGATTAGCGACCGAAAGCAAATCTTTGTCTTTTCAACCATAGGACCCTGCCATTGCGCTAGCAATTATTACAAGGTCCTTGGATTTAATGCAAAGTGATTCTTTACCCGAAAATCAATTCGTTTACAGAAGCCACGTTGGCTCGAACACAAACCTCGATGTCTTGAGCAACAGTTCCCTTAAGAGCTGCAGTTGCATCTTTCACAATACGCCCCTGAAGAGAATCGTTTGACAAAATTACGAATTCATGCCCCATTTTCTCAGCACCAACTTTAAGTTCGATAGGCTTTGAAACAAGGAAGACAAGAGCGTTTTGGAAAAAATCTGACTGTTTCGGTGACAGGCTGTGGCCCAACTTTCTGCGTTGATCTTCAGCTTCTTCAGTCATAACATGTGTTCTTTGAAGGTTGTGCCCCATTTTTGACAGGTCGTGCCCTATTGAAAATGTCGTTCCCGCTAGAAGAAGTCCCTTATAAGAAAACTGCCTAGTGTAAGCAACCTTCCCGATAATGTATGCAGATACTGCAAGCCATGGAAGCGCACTGAGTTTCAGAGCAGTCGTTCCAAGACGATATACATCCGCTTCTCCAACAGATGCCTTGTTGAATGATTCTGCATAGACCTCCAAGCCTGAGTTCTTTTCAACATTCATTCCTTCTTTTACTTTAGTAAAGCTTTCTTTAGCCTGAGTAAATTGCTCGATCGGCTGTCTATAAGCATCCTGGATATTTAAAAAATAATCTTTCATATTGTACCATCCTTATTTGTATGTTTTTGCGGAAATTATAGATATAAATATAGATTAACACAAGCTGAAAAAGAAAAAGCGCAAGCGTCTAATAGCTTGCGCTTTATGAGACTAGCCTTTCTTACAAGAGCTGCAACATAGAGTCTTACATTTCCCTAGGAAACTAAGCCCCCAGAGACCCGCAAGCCCAACAATGGCGTAAGCTAAGCGAGAAAGCCAAGAGGCGTCGCCGCCAAAAAGCCATGCAATTAGATCGAATTGAAAAAAACCCCAGAGACCCCAATTAAGAGCTCCTACCAGAATAAGAATCAGTGCAATAAAGTTAATTATTTTCATAGGTGGTACCTCCTATCCTATTCACTCACAATATATCTAAAATATTTCAATTTTACCATCTCTTTCTTGAATAGATTGTAAAAATGTTTTGACGTTTAATGGCATGACAAATAAAGTTTTTCATTTACTTGATGGAGATCCCCTAACGGGGCTGTTGAGAATGTCGCTTTATACAGTCCCAATAACAAGAAGGAGCAGACAGCAACTTATGAAAACATTTAAATCATTAATCTCAATGATTTGTCTAGCCCTTGCACTGACCGCAAGTGCTGAGGCAAACCCCCTTAAGCGGTTCAATTTTAGTGTTTGGACTGATTATTCAGGAATGAAGTTTGACGGGCTTTCTCAAGAAGAGAGAACCGATAAACTACAGAAGCTATTCAAAGATAAAGTCAAATTTGCAGAGACCTACAATGCAAGACGGATTCTTGTCAAAATTCTAAACCCTGCTGAATTTGATTTCTTTAATACTGAAAACTACGATGCCACTCGTGATGACAATTTCTATTACTGGGCATTGCAATTAAGCCAACATGCAGAAATCGAAGCGGTTTTTGATACAGAAGCATTTGATGTCGGAACTCAGTCTTGGACAGACCGAATTCTTGGGTACGCTGCTAATTGGCTAAGAATTGAAAGACCTCTTGGAGAGTTCCGGAATTTGAAGCAAAAACTTGCTTGGGTTTCATTTTTGAACGAAATGTCTGACCCTTCTGGAAAAGTGAAGCACTTGGTACGAGGAATTACAATTGATCCGAAGAACCTTGAAGAAGAAAGCTTGCAGTTGGTCATTAATATCCTTGATCAATACAAATACAACGCGTCCGAAGATCTTCCAAAAAACCCTTATTCAGATGTGCGAATGGCCGTCTATCTGGGTTTAGATCAAAAAGACATGGCACTTTGCAACCTAGGGCGCTTCCCATTGAGGACAGACCTGCGCGGTCAAAAGCCAGACGACATTGGAGTAACCCCTCCGACAAACTTCCCGTCTGAAGGACCCTCTTATTTAGCCCCAGAATGGCGCAGCGATGTTAACCATCCATTGCTTGATGCGGTCTACCTAAAAATGGCAGACAAACGCCTTGTGGAATCAATCTATCAAAACCATTCCGTATTACCAGATCCTGCAGAGCACAATCAAAGTGCTGTTCGTGATTTGGTGCTGAGTCTAGGAAGAAATTTTAGAGGGGTTCCATTTGTAAAAGGACCAGGAAAGATCTCCAATATTAAAGGGACTTCTGAAGTGTCTGGTCTGTATACCTTTTTCCGAACTGGAGGAGGAAAATACATGCAAGGACAGGTTATTGAAGGTGGAGCAATCGAAGTGCGCCCCCCTCATGTTTCAAAGGAAATTCGAAAAATCATTGCAACTCAGCCTGAAAGCAACAAACACTTAAAGCTCATCTCGACATTTAGCACAACCGAGAATGTAGAAAAAGCCGAGTACTATGTGACTGCAACTCCAATCTCATGGATTACCCCCAGCGTTTCTAACTGCCTTAGGACAAAGATCTATTACGTATTTAGTACGGGCTTTGACTCAAATGAGGGACGTTTTTTTGGAAACTGGAGCCTCGAGAACTTCCTTGATTTTTTGAGCTTTAGCCATAAAAACCAAAGGAATAGTTTTGGCTTTTTAATGCAGCCTGTATTTAAAAATTTAAGAGGAGAGTGGGAAACTCCTGTTAACAATATTGTCCTACATGATTTTACCACTATTCCTAATGGAACACCCTTCCCAGAATGTGATTGGGGACTGGGAAACCAAAATCATTATTAGTGGTTGAAACCTTTCTCCATAACAACGGAAGTTCTTTAGAGGGCTTCCGTTGTTGACTTTATAGAAGAATTCAATTATCATTTTGCATTGTGACGAAGCTAGATAAAGAAACACTTATCGATCTGACAAAGCTGTGTCGGATTAACTGCAGCGAAGAGGAGTTGGAGACGCTTCTTGAAAATCTCCAGTCTATCTTGGGTTATATCGACCAGATGGAAGAGGTTGATACTGAAGATGTCCCTGTATGCAACCATGTTGGTGAAGAGATGGAATCTGTTATGCGAGAAGATGAACCAGATCAATCTCTCGATAGAAAAACATTCCTCGATAATAGCCCCTCCCACGTTGGCGGGATGATCCGCGTTCCAACTGTCATTAAATTTTGAGTAGCCATGTACCGTAAATCTGCCCTACAACTTCATGATGCCTTTATAAAAGGCGAGCTTACTGCCTCTGAAATCACCTCCTATTATTTGCAACGGATTCAAACATTGGATTCAGATCTCGAATCATTCTTAAATGTTTTCTCTGATCGTTCTATGGCAAAAGCTGAAGAACTTGATGTGAAGCGCGCAACCGGTGCCCCTGTTGGGAAATTAGCTGGGATCCCTATTGCCATCAAAGACAACATCCAGATTAAGGGAGAAGTCACAACATGTGGTTCCAAATTCTTATCAAACTATGTCGCTCCATTTGATGCAACAGCAGTCCGCTTGATTGAAGAGCAGGATGGTCTTGTTATCGGCAAAACCAATATGGATGAGTTTGCAATGGGTTCATCGACAGAACACTCAGCATATCAAACGACACGAAATCCGTGGAATCTTTCCTGCGCTCCAGGGGGATCCTCAGGAGGATCTGCCGCAGCCGTTGGTGGAAGACTTGCACCGATTGCTCTCGGGAGTGATACAGGTGGATCGATTCGTCAACCTGCCGCATTTACTGGCACCGTAGGGTTCAAGCCTACTTATGGGAGGGTTTCCCGCTATGGCCTTGTTGCCTTTGGCTCCTCACTCGATCAGGTCGGTCCATTTGCAAACTCCGTAAAGGATATCGCTCTGATGATGGAAGTGATGGCGCGCCCTTGTGATTTTGATGCAACGAATGTAAAAAAAACTCCAGAGAATTATCTTGATCACTTAGAAACCTCGATTCAAGGAAAGACGGTTGGTATACCATGGGGGTTTTTGGATGAACTGTCTGATAGCGCCCGAAAGGTCTTTGATGAGGCTTTAGACGTCCTAAAAGAGACCGGTGTAAAGCTCGTTGAAATCAAACTCACCAAATTAAAGTACTCGATTCCGATCTATTACATCTTGTCGACCGCGGAGGCCTCAACTAACCTAGCCCGCTTTGATGGCATCCGTTTTGGAAAACGTTCTGAAAATGCAAAGAATCTGGACGAAATCTACGACCTATCTCGAGAAGAAGGTTTTGGACCTGAGGTGAAGCAAAGAATCCTTCTTGGAACCTTTGTCCTCTCTTCAGGATTTCAAGATGCCTATTACAAAAAGGCCCAGAAAATCCGAACGCTGATGATTCAGGAATATAAGAAGGCCTTTGAGATTTGTGATCTTATAGCAATGCCAGTAACGCCAACGTCTGCTTTTGAAATTGCCGGGATTCGTGATCCTCTTGAAATGTACTTGCAAGATCTTTACACAGTTGGAGCAAATTTGGCGGGATTACCGGCAATTAGCGTCCCTTCAGGTAAAGATGCCAACAATCTTCCTCATGGTCTGCAGTTTTTAGGACCACAAATGTCCGATGGAAAAGTCATGCACTTTGCCTACCAATTTGAAAGAGCGCTCAATTTAACAGGATTCATTCCTCCCCTATTTGACAAGGAGTCTGCAGTATGAGTCATATCTCTTATGAAGAATGGGAACCCGTCATAGGCCTTGAGATTCATGCGCAGCTAAAAACCCGTTCGAAAATATTTGCCCGATCACCCAACCGATTTGGTGATGAGCCCAATACAAATATTGAGGTTGTTGATACTGGGCAACCTGGTGCTCTCCCCGTTCTGAATAAAGAGGCTGTAGAAATCGCAGTTCGTTTTGGATGCGCTGTTAATGCTCAGATCGCTGAGTTTAGTAAGTTTGATCGAAAATCCTACTTCTATCCTGACTCTCCCCGAAACTTTCAAATCACCCAATTTGATATGCCCATCGTTATTGGGGGAGAAGTCATAGCGGACGTTGAGGGGAAATCAAAAACATTTGCAATTCATCACGCCCATCTTGAAGACGATGCGGGTATGCTGAAGCACTTCTCAGACTTTGCTGGAGTTGACTATAACCGAGCAGGTGTCCCTCTTTTAGAGATCGTTTCTGAGCCCTGTATGACCTCTCCAGCCGATGCAATAGCGTTTGCAACAACGTTAAAAGCGATTATGGAATATCTCGATGTGTCTGACTGCAATATGGAAGAAGGATCGATGCGAATCGATACCAACATTTCTGTTCGACCCAAGGGGGATAAAACACTTCGAAATAAAGTCGAGATTAAAAACCTCAATTCCTTTAGCTATATGGAAATAGGAATTGAATCGGAGATTCGTAGACAGGTTCGTGCCTATACTGAGCGCCCCCATGAAGACCCAAATATTGTCGTTCCAAGTAGCACCGTTCGTCTTGATCTCGATAAGAAAGAGACAGTTCTTATGCGCTCTAAAGAAGAAGCGAGAGACTACCGCTACTTCCCTGAGCCCGATCTACCTCCCATTATCTTAACAAAGGAATATATCGAAAAGATTAAGCGCGATCTTCCAGAGCTCCCCCATCAAAGATTTATGCGTTATATCAACGACCTCAAGTTAACAGAATACAACGCCTCGATTTTGGTCAACGATAAGCAACTTTCCGACTATTACGAAGAAGCTCTCAAAGGATGTAAAAATGCAAGCGCTCTTTGCAACTGGGTCACTGTAGAATTTGTCGGACGCTTTAAAGATAGCGGCACCCCCCTTTACAAGTCGGGTATTCTTCCAGAGCACATCGCAGCTCTCGTCTCCTTTATCGATTCAAAACAGATCACAGGGCGTATTGCCAAGGAAGTCGCCGATATCATGGCCAAAACCCCAGGCAGGGATCCCAAGCTCATCATCAAGGAAAACCCCAATTTTCAGGCGGTTCATGATACCTCTACCATCGAGCCCTTCGTCAATGAAGTCCTCGCTGCTAATCAGCAATCTATAGAAGATTTTAAAAATGGAAAGGATAAAGCCTTCAACTTCTTAGTGGGGCAGGTCATGAAACTCTCTAAGGGTAAGGCATCTCCAGATGTTGTTAAAGAGTTGATCATTAAAAAAATTTCTTAACTTGCTTTGTTTGAGTCTATGGGAGCCTTAGCACACAACGCGACCTTTCAATCTTCTCTTTTCATTTAAGAAGATTTTATTTACTATTGCTATTGAAAGACATAAGGAGGCGAGATTGTGTCAGAAATTTGTGAAATTTGTGAGATGGGTCCAGGAGACATTGCCATTGAGGTCTTCTCTCAGGATCGCGAAGAAGAAGCTAGCTTTCTAAGTAAAACTGTCAATGCATTTGTAACGCCTTTTATTGCAGCCCTCGACTTTATCGCTCCTAAAAACCCGGTGACTGGAAGCCGAGAGCTTTGGTACCTACCAAAACCCCTTGAGACTTTAATGGGACGGATCATGTATCCCATCATGAAAGCAAATCAAGGTGGCGAAACAGAACACTTATTTTCTGAAAAATGTCGCAAGATTATGCAGAAACTTGCAGCCCACTCCAAAAGAGAGTTCGACTATGAAGTTTCTGTTTTAAACAACAATCAGGTTAATGCTTGGTGTTTACCAGGTGGAAAGGTCGCTGTATATAAAACGCTCCTTGAGAAAATCGATTTCTACGTCCACAATAGAGATAGGCTTGGAATAAGTGGCTATACCCACCCTGAATCTGGTGATTTTATTAGCTATGCTGATGTCAAAAAAGAAGACGTTATTGCTGCTCTGTTAGGTCATGAGATGACACATGCAGACGCCCGCCATTCAGCACGTCGCCTTGAGATGAGCTTTATCGCTCAAGCTGCAATATTTGGACTGAATAAGTACACAAAAAGCATCCTTGACAATTGGGAAGTAGACCTTGCTAATCGAGAATCTACTCGCTCCACTGATACCGAGGGTGTCAGAGACGAAAAGCAAAAAATCCGAGCTTGGAGAAATATCCACAATGTTGCTTTTGGACGTCTAACGCATTTAGGAATTCAACTCTATTTCCTAGCTGGAAGTCGCAGCCACGAACTAGAAGCAGACAAGTACGGAACAAAAATGGCCGTAGCTGCTGGCTATAACCCAGCAGGTGCCCTCTTTCTGCAAGAGATTTTGAAACAAGAGTCCAAAGGTATCCATTCCTTCTTGCCTGAATCTTTTCAGAAAATTCAGTCCTTATTTCATTCTCATCCCTCTAGCAGCGATAGACAACTTGCGCTGTTTCAAGATGTGAAAGCATACAAAATGGGTTCTTGAGGACACAGCCTAAACACAAAAAAAAGCTTGGGATGAATAAAACTAGTTTGATTAAAAACCTTTTTTAAAATAAACAAAAAAGGAAGTCGAATTAGGTTTTTTTAATGCTGCGAGCATTTGGTTTTTTTATTCTTTTTTCTTTGCTCTTGATGACTCAGGGATGTGACATCAAAGGAGCTAATGATCCCTATTCCTATGCCCCTCGCAGTCCTGGTTCCATTTGGCAACCTCCTAAAAAAGCACAAAAGCGTCTTCCAAATATGGAAGATCTTGCTAAAGAGGGCGAGGACTATCACAAGTTTTCAAAAGAAGCGCCTATTACTCTTGCTGAAATTATAGACATTGCGCTTTCAAGGAACCCTGATACCAAGCAGAGTTGGGCTGCAGCTCGTGTGAGCGCTGCCGAGTATGGGCAATCTCTTCAAGATTACTTTCTACTAGCCGAAGGATCAGGCAACTACACTCGAACACGTTTTGCACAATTTACTGGGTCAACCCGCTCTATTGTTTATGAAACTCAATATGGTGGAGAGCTAGAGCTCACCTATACAATTCTTGACTTTGGACAGACTCGAATGACGAGTGAAGCAGCTCTTCAATCTCTTTTCAATGCCGATTGGTCCCATAATAGCCAAGTTCAGCAAACGATCCAGATAGTCATGACAGACTACTACAATTATCTATACCAAAAACAGCTCCTTTTCTCGACAGAACAAGATGTGATCAACGCCAAAGTTTCTTTAGATGCTACTGAGGAAAAATTCCGTCAAGGACTTGCTGACGTTTCAGATATCGTTCAAGCTCGAACGCAATACCTGTCCAATAAGCTCGCAGTCGTCAATCAAAAGCAGAGCCTCCATACATCCTATACTCAATTGCTCAATGATATGGGACTCCCATCTGATGGAGCAATCTATTTTCAGGATTACCCAGATGAAATAACCTTTTTTGAACTGGAGACTCTTGACACTCTCATTCTCAAGGCGAACGAAAACCGCCCAGACCTACTAGCTGCTGAGGCGGGAGTGAAATCTAGTATCGCAAGCTATAATGCCGCCCGTCTAGAAAAAATGCCTGTAGTCACAGGTGAGTTTGATATTGGGAGAAAGTACTTTCAACATGGAGTCGACGACCACTACGATTTTACTGCGCAAGTGAACCTCACATTCCCGCTCTTTCAAGGGTTTTTCATTGAAAACACCATCAAAAAAGCGCGAGCTACAATTGAAGAATCTGAAGCTTCATTGGACCTTGTTCGTCTAAGCATTATTCAAGAGGTCTCCAACTATAGAAGTGATGTGGGGTATTCTAAAGAGTCTATTGAATATGCAAAAGCTTACCTGGAATCAGCTGAAGAGGATTTCAAAGTTAATCTGAAGAAATATCGCGTAGGAACCGGAACGATTATCGATCTAATCAATGCCCAAACTGCGGTTTCCGATGCTCGATCCCAACTCGCGCAAGCACAAAATAGTTGGTACACCTCAATTGCTAATCTTGCCTATGCAACTGGAATCCTATTCCGCCCATCCGATCAAGAACAAACCCCCTATTTACAACTTATAGAAGATAAGGAAAGTCGCCATGAAAAGCCTTCTTTTTAGCGCAGCACTCATGCTAGCTCTTGTAGGGTGTTCAAAAAAACAAGCCCCGCATGAACCAAAGGCCATTCCTGTTCACGCCACTAAATCTATTGCCAAAGATGTGCCTAAGTATATTTCAACAATAGGACATATGGAAGCCTATCAGATCGTCAATGTGATGGCTCAAGTTGATGGATACCTTATGAAAACCTACTTCACAGATGGAGCAGACGTAAAGCAAGGCGATCTTCTATATCTCATAGATCAGCGCCCCTATATAGCAGACCTTGAGAAAGCAGAGGGGGCACTAGAAGAAAGCATTGCAAATCTCGGATATTCTGAGAGAACCGCTGAGAGAAACTCACAGCTCGTAAAGGATGAATATATTTCACAAGACCAATTTGATAGCCTAGTTACCACAGTCATGGCCGATGATGCTACAGTCAAACAAAACCAAGCTGCAGTAGAAAATGCAAAAATCAACCTGGGGTACACAACAATTTATGCGCCCCTTGATGCGCGTGCTGGAGAGACTCAAATCTATGACGGAAACCTTATTTTAGAAAACCAAGAAACAACTCTTGTGACTCTGAACCAAATCTCTCCCATCTACTCTGTCTTTTTCATCAACGAAAAAGATCTTCCGGCTGTCCAAAGATACAAAGCGAAATACAACGATTTAAAAGTCTATATCACAGTAGACGATCCAGAGTCGCCAACCTATGAAGGAATTCTTACTTTTATCGATAATGGTGTCGATATTTCAACAGGAATGATCAAATTAAAGGCGAGTCACGCAAACGATGATAAGGTCCTATGGCCAAATCAATATGTCAAAGTGAAGTTAGTCCTCGATGTTCTTGAAAATGCAGTGATTGTCCCCTTCGAATCGGTTCAAACCAGCCCCAAGGGAAAATATGTTTATGTCCTTAAAGGAAATCAGACGGTAGAGCTTAGAGAGGTTACTGTAGGACAAATGCAAGAAGACAATACCATTGTTGTGACTAAAGGATTAAAGGCCGGCGAAAAGGTTATTACTGTGGGACAAGTTAACCTTTACCCTGGAGCCAAAGTAATTGTGAAACAGAGCGAGGATGAGTCGTGAGTCTTTCTGAACCCTTTATCCGCCGTCCCGTGATGACCACACTCGTCATGGCTTCAATCCTATTTCTTGGAATGCTTGCCTATCAAGGCCTTCCGGTCAGCGATCTTCCTGACGTCGAGTATCCCACAATTGAAGTCACAACAAGCTACCCTGGGGCTGGACCTCAAACCATGGCCGACACTGTAACCTCCCCTCTAGAGCGACAATTTACAAGTATTGATGGAATCGAAACTATCGCCTCTTCCAGCACAAACGGAAGCTCCACAATCGTTCTTCAGTTCAATCTCAACAAAAACATTGATTCAGCCGCAACAGATGTTCAATCAGCGATTAACCAAGCCCAACCGAATCTCCCAGCTGATTTGCCAAACTACCCCACCTATAAAAAAACAAACCCCTCACAAACCCCCGTTCTTTTTCTCTCAGTTTCCTCTGATCTTATGTCCCTTGGTGACCTTTATGATTATGCCTATGCACTGATGGGCCGTCGACTAGGAATGGTCAATGGAGTTTCAGATGTTGATGTCTATGGATCGCCCTTCGCAGTTCGTGTTCAAGTCGATCCCGACTATTTGTCTGCTCATCAAATTGGGATCAATGAAGTTGCCAATTCAATCGTCAACAGTAACCCAGAACTCCCCGTAGGAAACCTCTATGGCCCTGATACAGAATATACAATTCAGGTTGATGGACAGATGGAAACTGCTGCTGGCTATAATGAACTGATTGTCCGAAACAATAATCAAGCTCTTTTAAAAGTCAAAAACCTTGGACATGCAATCAACTCTCTGCAAAATGATAAGTACTCTCTTAACTATATCACTAAAGATGGAGAGGTTCCCTGCGTTGTCATTGCAATCGTAAAAGAAGCAGGAGCCAACACCATTAAGGTCATTGAAGGTGTTAAAGAAATGCTTGAAGAGATCAAGTGGGAACTCCCCGCCTCTATTAAGCTTGAATATCTTTTTGACCAATCCGTTTTTATCATGGAATCTGTCCATGATGTTGAGCTCACTCTTATTGTTGCCTTCATTCTTGTTGTTTTAGTCGTTCTCTTCTACCTTGGGAAATTCCTAGATACCGTCATTCCGATTCTAGCCCTTCCCATGTCAGTCGTAGGAACCTTCGCCCTAATGTTTGCCTATGGGTTCAGTATCGATATCCTATCACTTCTTGCCCTTACCCTATCGATTGGGTTTCTTGTTGATGATGCTATTGTCGTTCTTGAAAATATCCATCGCCATGTAGAAATGGGAAAGACAACTTGGGAAGCCTCTCTTAACGGATCTAAACAGATTAGCTTTACAATTCTTTCCATGACCCTCTCCCTTGCTTGTGTATTTATCCCCTTAGTCTTCATGGCAGGAATCATGGGAAGAATGTTCCGAGAGTTTGCAATTACCATTGTAACAGCAGTTCTTATTTCGGGATTTATCTCCTTATCCTTAACCCCCATGCTCTGTAGCCGCTTTGTTTCCCAAGCCTCTCATAAAAAGAAGAAAAACTGGATCGAGAAAATCTCAGATAAACTTAATACATCTCTTCTTAACGTGTATAAAAAAGGACTTAATGTCGTTTTTAAACACCGATTTATGACCGTCCTTGCCGGATGTGCTTCCGTTGCTGCCACCATTTATCTAGGGGCCTCTCTTCCAACAGACTTTATCCCCGGAGATGACCTAGGATTTGTCAACGGATTTGCCGTCGCATCAGATCCCACATCCCCCTACAAGATGATCGATTATCAAAACCAACTCTCAGAAATCATCAGAAACGACCCCAATGTCCAAGATCATGTCGCCGTCGGAGCCATTCCAAATCCTAACCAGTCCCTCATGTTCATCCGTTTGAAGCCTTTTAAAGAGAGGGCCAGTATGACTCAGTGCATCCAAGAACTTCTGCCCAAACTTCAAGAAGTTCCAGGAGTTAGGGCGTTCCTCCGTCCCCTTCCTCTCATCAACCTCGATGTCGGAACCTCTATGAGTATGGGGAATTATCAGTATACGCTTCAATCTACCAATACTGATGCTCTCTATGAGGATGGAGACAAAATTCTTAATGAAATGCGCAAGTCCTCAGACTTCAGACAAGTAGTTAGTAATATGCACAACAAAGCCCCTTATCTTGACGTGCATATTGATCGCGACCGCGCCTATGAGCTCAACGTTTCAGCCAATGCCATTGAATCAACATTTGAATACGCTTATTCAGGAGGAAGACTTTCTCTCATTAATGGCACTGAAGACCAATACTATGTCATTATTGAAACCGTTCCAAGCGCCTACAAAAACCCCAGCGTTCTAGATAAACTTTACGTCTCTGCATCTACAAATACCGCCATCAACGATCGCAACGCCAATAACAACGTTGGAACAAAATTTCCCACTCAAGTCCCCCTTTCTGCAGTCGCCTCGTGGAAAGAAACCGTTGGACCTTTAAGCGTCGCTCATATCAATACACTCCCTGCCGTTACCATCTCGTATGACCTAGGAAAAGGAGTCCCTTTAGGAACAGCGCTCTCAAAACTCGATACAATTGCAAACAGCACACTTTCTAGTGATGTCCATGCCATCCAAATCGGTTCGAGTCAGATCTTTCAACAGTCCTTTGCAAGTCTAGAATTTCTTTTTGTGATCACCATCTTTGCAATCTACGTAATCCTTGGAATCCTCTATGAAAATTTCATCCACCCCCTTACTGTCATGTCTGCGATTCCTCCCGCCGCCCTTGGCGCAATCATCACTCTCATCATCTTTGGGCAGCCCCTTTCCCTCTATGCCTTTATCGGTATCATCATGCTGCTGGGGATCGTTCTAAAAAATGGAATTATGCTTGTCGACTTTGCTAATGAAGGGATTCACGAAGGAAAGGACATCCATACAGCCATCTACGAAGCGTGCTGCGCCCGTTTCCGCCCCATCCTGATGACAACCTTTGCAGCGATGATGGGAGCCGTTCCTATTGCCCTTGGGATTGGAGGATCCACCGCACAATCACGCCGCCCTCTTGGAATGGTTGTCGTCGGAGGGCTGATTATCTCTCAGATCCTCACCCTCTACTTCACCCCGATTATCTTCACCTATCTCGAAGGAATGCGCCAAAAATTCCACCTAGGCCGCAAGAAAAAGACCGATCAGCCAGAAGTCTAGAAATCAAACTGAAATTTCATGGTGAGTCCTTGGTATTGCAGGTTTCCCCCTGCAGCATAAGAGGCGCCAATCCGATATAAACGATTAAAGCTCCACCATAGTTGCTCTTCCCAACCCGCTTGGATCAAGGCATGATAGCTGTCATCGTTAAACCATATTTCCCATCGAAGCCCAACCCCCAGCTCCATTATTGGAGTCATGGTGTAGCGATCATAATCAAGATGGGCAACTTCAGCATCAGTACTCGTTGCACCGATAATCACACGATCACGCCGCTCCAAGTCAAACTTCGTCCATGCTGCCGTTAAGGCTAAGTCCGCAAAAACACTCCAATGATGAGCAAAGTACCAAGAGGTATTCGTTCCAAATCGGATCCCAAACCCCCATGAATCTTGGTCTAAATGGACCTTATTCTCCCCAAAGATTGTCCGCGCAGGATCCACAAAACCTGTATAATCCAACTGATAGTCTTGATTTTGCCAAAACCCCTTTAACCCAAAAAAGGGACGCAGTGTCAGAAAGCGACTGATGTAATAGTTTCTTCCCCATTCAAAATCCAAAACACTGGTGTGAAGGTCCCAATCAGAGCGCGCCCTTTGAAGCCCACCAGTCAGAAAACTATCAGAAGCATGAGTCCATAGAGGCTCCAGCCTTTCAAGTGCTGGATCAACACTTGTGGTATCTATCACATGTGTATTTATCCACGTATAACGAAGCAAAAGATCCCAGCCATCATGCGCCAGATTAAGGCCCAATCCTACGCGAAACCCTGGCTCAAATGAAAAGTCAGGTTCATAAACCTTTCCTTTAGATATCACAGGGTTTGCGGTATCACCCACTCCCTTTTGTGCATAATCCAAGCCATCCTCTCGGACTTTCCAGTAAATAAAATCAGCCACTAGATAGGGCTCTGCAACACAATTTCGAACCCAAGGCTGCGCCTCCACTGAGATTTCTTTCTGAGGAGGCCGAGGAAAAGGAGCAGGCTCAACAGGAGGTGACCCAAACGCAGGAGCAATTGCAATTCCTACTAAGAGGACAATCAAAGACTTTTTCATAAATACAAGCTCCATGCCTAAAGGTAAAATAAATATCTACTATAAAAAAGGTTTGATTTACTGACGAGGATGAAATGTGTCGAATGCATCAAAAAGACGCTTTTTTGAAAGATGAGTGTAGCGATCAGTCGTTCCAATATCGGCATGACCAAGCATTTCCTGAATGACTCGAAGATCTGCCCCATGGTCTAAAAGATGCGTTGCAAACGAATGACGCAAAGTATGAGGAGAGACCTCTTTTTCGATCCCCACTTTTCGCGCATAAAACTTCACCTTTTCCCAAACAGTCACCCGACTCATACGCTTTCCCCTTTTAGACACAAAAAGAGGACGATGGTCTCCCTTATCATGGCGGTAGTTCCCAAGATACGTATCAATCGCAGCGATTGCCTCCTCCCCAATAGGAACAATGCGTTCTTTTCCTCCTTTTCCAACCACCCGAACCGTATTTTCTCCCACATCATGAATATCCAAATTACACAGTTCAGACACCCGAATTCCCGTCGCATACAAAGTCTCGAGTACTGCCTTATCGCGCACCTCCTCCTCTCCATCTCCAGGAGCTCCTAAAAGTCTTTCGACCTCTTGCGCTGTGAGCACCTCAGGAATCAATTGCCACATCTTCGGTGACTCCAAAAGAGCCGTCGGATCTTTTTCAACATACCCTTCTCGCTTCAAAAAACGGAAAAAAACACGAAGCGCCATGAGCGTCCGATAGATTGAGCTACTCGCATACCCCTTCTCCTTTAGAAAGCTCATGTGATTCACAACTCCGTCCTCCGCTGCCTCCCCATCTAGACCTTCGACAAAACGACGAATATCTCTTTCATACGCCTGAATCGTATTTATAGAGAGCCCTTTTTCAGAAGCAATATAAGATAAAAAATCGTGAATTCTCGGTTCCCAGTTCATGGCTTTTGAGCATAACTGAACTAGGATAAAGTGTCACATAGCGAGACGAGAATGTCTCTTAAGACCTCAAGAGGTTTTTGCTCCGCATCAAAGCGCATGACTAGCTTTTCATCATAGTGCTCTAAAACAGGAAAAGTCTCTTTTTCGTAGATTTCCATCCGCTTCTTGAGCACCTGAGCATTCCGATCATCAGGCCTTTTTTCAATCAAAGCTCTTCGTTGAATCCTCTGAATCAAAGTGTCAGGATGCTTCGACTCCAAAAGGATAATCTTCTTCACGGCGATATACCGCTGCAGGATTTCAACCTGCTTGACCGTCCTTGGAATTCCATCTAGAAGCAGAAGCTGAACTTTGGGAAAATACCGATTTGTCGCAATGAGCCCCATCACGTAATGGTGCCAGATCTCAATTGTCACATCATCGGGGAGGAGTTGCCCCTTTCCCGCAAAACTGTGATAAAGCTTCCCCGCCGGAGATTCTGGGGAGAGACCCCTAAAAACGTCCCCTGAAGAGAGGTGGAAATGATTCCCCGCGCTGCTCAGAAACTTCCCCATTGTCCCCTTTCCAGCCCCCGGAGGACCAAAAATAAGCACAGACTGAAATTTTTCCTCAATCTGAGGGAGAATTCGTTCGTTCATAACACTCTAATAAGTAGCAATTTATGCCAACTCCTCTAAACCTAACCATAACATACCCTAATTATTAATCCAGAAAATAATACAAACTACTTATTATAAGCATAATATAATATAGTTAAGTTAAATTGTAAAATATGCTATAATTAAGAGAAGTAAATCGTGAGTAATAACATATAATGGAAGAAACAAGACCTACAGTTCAAGAAGCTTACCTCAGACAGGCTCAAACCATGGGAAGAGACTACTACCAAAAAGTGAAAATTGGTGGTAAAAACTACTTTGTCATGGTCCTTCAAGGTGGAGACCTCTCCCGCATGCAAGCTCACGATACAGAAAAACTCAGAAATCTCTCCGAAACCTTCTTCAGCGCTCACCAAGACGCCTCAGAAACCGATTTAAACGATAGCGATATTACACATATTGACTCTGAAGGAATACACTTTAGAGAAAGAGAGACTCAGATCAGTCGTGAGACCGGAATAGGCGAAGAGGCAGAAGATCTCTTGATGGCAGAGTTTGACTCAGAGAAGGACGCTATCGTTGAACACTATAACCAAGCTAGACCAGCTCCAGTCGCTAAAGAAGCAATTCCTGCTCAATATCGCCCCTATTTAGACGAAGAACATGAAGATGAAGACGGGTTATACGACGAAGCTGCAGTCAAACATGCTATTAATCATTACACCCTGGCTCGATTCACCCGTGTTAAAGATCTTGTTGTAAGCGCCAATCCTGGAGCTCAAGAGTCTATGGAAAGGCAACTAAGTGTCATTTCAAGCGCTCCGATTAGCTTTGAAGAAGTGATAGACCAATCCTGCGACGTTCTCAGGCAGCATATGACAGCACAAACTGTCTGGAAGGCAATGATGAACGTTCTTCTTCCAGAGCAGCTGATTTTTGTTGCTGCACCTGAGGAAGAGGAAGAAATCCGTGATCTTGAAGAAGAAGAAGAGGTTCTTCCATCAGGAAGCAGTAATGCTTTTGGACATTTAGATTCATTAGATCCTGTCCCCCTAAGGTCAGGAGAAGCGCTTTTAGGGGAGCATAGAGATAGAGAGAATGAAGAGTTAGATCCATTTGCATCCGTCACTCCACCACCAACTAGCGGAAATTGGTTATCTCGATTCGGATCGTACGCCTACAGTTATGTCCCATCTCGGACATCTATTCCGCTTGTAGGAAGGCTTTTCTCCGCATCCACCCCTGTTTCACGCGTTGAAGAAAACGTTGAGCTGAGGCCAATGGGAAGCCCCAGAGTTGTGGATCTAGGTTCAGGCTATAGCAGCGGTGAGGAAGAATACTCAGACTACAGCGACTATAGCAGCGAAGAAGAAGAGGACTGGATTGATCTTGACACTCTTGATTCTGGACTTCATGAGCCCTTAGCGCTGCACTCTGTTCATGAGCGTGAAGAGATCCGCATCGAAACTGTCACAGCACAACAAGTGCATAATGAATTGACTCTAGCGGCTCAAGGAGCTCCTGAAGGCAATGTCCCAGTAGCAAGCAAACAAGCTGTTGCTAGAACTGCTCTTGATAAAATTAGAGCAAAGATGAGAAAAGAAGAAGACATCCAAGCCTTCACTGCAGATGAACAGCGGATCATCAAAGAAGCAATCACTAGAAACGCTCAATGGCTTTCTCTTCCAGGGAGAAGTCATAACTCGCAGCTTACAACGATTCTAGGTGGATTAGAAACTATTTATCAAGGACATTAATAGCTTTGTGAACTTCCACAAGAGCAAGACCCTTTCACGTTAGGATTCGTTACCTTAAACCCTGATCCCATCAAACCCTCCAAGTAATCAATCTCACATCCGAGTAGCCGTTGAAGCATCTTTCGATTCACAAAAATCTTAACACCCTGAGAATTAAAGGTTTCATCATTATCTGTTGGTTTTTCAGAAAAATCGAGAACATATTCGAAGCCACCACATCCACCCGGCTTATCAGCAAAGCGGAGAGCCCATCCTTCTTTTTTATCAGCAGCCAAAATTGCCTTGAATTTTTCAGCGGCCCTCTTAGTCATTGAGATCGTTGTCGGATCACTTTTTTCCTCAATCACCTGATTCAGCGTCTTTAGAAGGCTTTCAATCTCATCATCAGAATAGCCATGACCAAGCATTCCGACCTCAAGGGTCTCCCAAGTCGAAGCTTGGCATCCAACACATTGCAATCCCGCGTTTGAGAGCTCCTGAGCAATCCTCTGGCTCTTTTGGGGGTATTTCCCCAGAATCGAGTCGATCGTCATATCTCGTGTGATTTGGTCTTTAGTAGTCAATTTTAACAGTTCCTTGTTTAATCGAGCACTGACAAGCAAGACGCTCTTCATCGGTCTCCCCTAAGAAATCAAGCTCCTCTTGAGTGGGTTCAGAGAGGTTCTCATTCCCCTCTTTTACTTCAATCACGCACGTACCACAAACCCCTTCTGTGCAAGCAAAGGGGACGCCTGCTTCCTCGCAGGGGTCTTTTAGAGGAGAGCCATCTTCGATCTCCACCTCATCTTCATTCAGGATTAGCTTAGCCATATCATCTATACCTTTTAGGCTAGAATTAAAGCCGATTAGGAGAAAAAACTCAAGAGCCAATTGCAAAACTCCTAATCAGTCGATTTTTGCAAATGGCTCTCAAGAAAAAGAAAGGCAGGCTCCTTGAGGAGCCTGCCTTTACAAGTAAGAATGATTCAAATAAAAATTACATCCCTTCTAAATGCTCCTGAGGCACAATAGCCCCTTCAGCAAGAAGTTCTTCAGCGGTCGCTTTCAAGGTCTCGATCCCCTCAGGGAACCCGACCTCAACAAGAAGACCATTTAAATAGGTCAATTCTGCTTCTAAAAGGTCTACTTGACTCTCTAGAGTCGCTACACGCGTTCTAAGCTCTTCATTATTAAGGTTTTTATCCATTTGAAGCCTCCTTAGGCTATTATTTTGTTATTAATATACCCTCCATTATATGACTTTTGTCCCTATTTCTCAAATAAAACCCCAGATTATTAATAACCTAAATAGTTTTATTAATAAACTAGACCTAACATAACGCTTCTGATAACGCTACCTTATTATATTCAGCATATTACGTGATAATTAAAAATTATTCATTTTTAATAATAAAAATGTTATAATAGTTGTCAAAGCAAACAAAAACATATTAAAAAACATAAAAGGTGAAAAAAATGGAACAAGCAAGACTAACAAGAAGCGCTTCTTTTAGCGGACAACTACCAAGAGCTCAAGGCCTAGAGAGACCTGAAGGCAGAATGCGTAGATCTAACTCTACGGGCAACCTGAGAGCTGTAGAGGTTCTCCCTATAGTAACTCCATCAAAACAACAAATTGGAACTGCTTTTGGGATCGGGACCAGCGAGCTTGCTGCAGGACCTTCATCACTAAAAGATGGGCAAGCTCTTCTAAATCAAGACTTTTCTAGGTGGGATCTATCGGCAACTGCTGCCAAAGCAAATACAACTTATAGCGGTCTTGGTAAAACACTTCTAGTTGGACTAAAATCCATCTGGAATTTTGTTTTTAGTGGGTCTCAACTCGTTACAGATGCAAAAGCTAATCAAGAACTTCTAAAGAACCCTGTTCTAGCGACTGATGCTATTTCTTATCTAGCTGGTCTTAGAGCTAAGGGAGTAACTGTCGATGTTAGTCAGTATCGTGATGATAAGCTTGTGAGAGCTAAAGGTACTGAAGTAGACCTTATGGGTGCTAGAACTTACGAAGAAGCATTCATTGATTCTGCAGCAGCTTTTGAAGAAAGAGTTCCAGAAAACATGCGAAAGAAGCTTCAAGGACCCGCAGACATTTTTGCTTCAAGACAAACATCTATTGCACAACTAGAAGCTGCAATGAACGCAATCTCAGCCTTAGCACCATCATTTGATGCACAAAGGCAAATGGTTGCTGCTGTTACACACAACATCGCAATGCAAGCTGGTATTATCACTCCAGCTGGAGAAATCACCAATCAAGAAGGAATGAACTTCCTAGTCGATCAAATGAGCAGCCTATGGATTCAATCAGCTCCTGTTGGAGATAATGCCACTCCATACGCCGTAACTAAATTTGCAGATAAAATTGCAACAAACTTTGATGCTAATAAGCCTGAATCTTTCGGCGCAATTTATGATGATGTTAGAGCTCATGCACAGCTTTTCGCTGAAGCCTCGCTTACAGAGAAACCAGGTGAAGAGGTAGACGCTGAAGAATACGATGCAGCAGTAGCAAACACTGTAGCTCGTTTTGAGACTCAAATCTGGGATTCTCTAAAGGCAAACGACACATTCAAAGGTAAAATGAAATCTGCCGTTCAAACCATCACTACAGAACACACAAGACTTCACAACTACGCTTTGACAACCGATACGGTTGCAGAAACAGTTGTTGAAAGTTTCCAACAGATTTCAGAATCTAACCGAGGCAACCAGTCTGGAGAAGAGTTCTTCAGGAAACAGCTTGGATTTCTTGGAACCAGAATGCCTAACGAAATGTTCAGCATCCTTAAAGGCTTTACTTCTGAAGAAGTTGGAGCAGGAACACAAACAATGTCTTTAGAACGCCTCCACGCAATCGACCCAAGCTTGGCTCGAGTAGGTGGATCTATGAGCGCTTCTGAGCTATTAACAGCAATGGAAATTGATGAAACTGCAGATGGCAGCGACGTCACATTTGATGAGGCTGGTGGTGATATCTATGCTGTTCTAGCGGGATATGACATTACTACAGACGAAAATGGCGCCAATATTACAGGAATGTGGAATAAACAATTCACCCCTGAAACACTTGCAGCTACCCTGACTCGTGCCGGATGGCACCAGACAGAAGTACAGCGCTTGGTATCTAACTTTGATCCAGATACTAGAACAGTAGCACCACATAAAGATAACGCCACTTTTACCACAGCTGAAGCGCTTCAAGATACTCTAGAGAATGCCGGTATCCCTGCTGATCAGGCGCAAGTCATCACAGCTAACTTTGATCCTGCTACGCAAATGGTAGACACCTCTGCTGTTGTTAAGGATGCTAAAGGATCTGCTGCTCTTCCAAAAGAGATGGTTCCTTCTAATGTCCTTCTTGCTGAGGTTGTTAGAAACCATACTAGCGGAGACCCAGCAGAAGTAGACGTTTTCGCAGTATTTACAGATTTAAGACTGCTTGAGCAGAGAGCAGTAGACACTGAAACGGAACGAGGAGAAGGATGCACTGAGGCAGAAGCAAAAGCTGCTCTATTTGATCGTTGGGTTGGATACTCTAATGGTGGAATCATGGGGCAGTACCAAAATGCTCTTGACTTCATGAGAGTTGAAGATGCTCCTTCTACGCGAGCACTTGAGCATTATAATGCGGCTGGAAAGCAAGAAGAAATCAATGCACTTAGCGGCCATCTTGCTGCCTTAAGAGGCCTTGCAACCCAAGGAACTGTTAGCGAAGAGCTACGAGCAGCTAGGCTTGCTGGTGAAGAAACTCAAGCGTTAGAGCTTCAAGATGCTTATGCTCAAACTCTAGGGCTCATTGCAACTAGAGACATCGATACTGATGCTCTTGAAGGACGATTCAACCTACAAACTAAAGATTACTACAGCATGCTAAGTAAAGCTCTTGGACTCCGTGAAGCAGGAACTACAGGTTCTGCAACACTTACAAGAGAATTGCTCAATCACCTTAAAGCTCAGGATGAGGAAGAGGGAGTTGATGCAAATAGCCAGGCAGCATACCTGCTCATCACCGAAGGAAAAATCTCTTGGAATGAGTACATGGATCTTTACGCCAGCTCTCAAGCAGTCAAAGATGCTGATGCGAGAGTCATGGAAATGCTTGACGGAATCACTTCTGATGCACACGGCATCGACACCATCAGCATGACGCTAAGAGGTCTTGAAGAAGGCGTTACTCTAGCACGATTCACTGATCAAGTCGGTGAGTTCAGAACGTACCTTCAAGATACGGCTCAACCCGCACTGACTCAGCACATGGCTGAAGTTCAGACTCCTATTTACATGATTGATAACGACAATGTTGATGGTTTAGTTGCCGCTGCTAATACACTGGGCGTACCTGTTCTTGCTCAGATGATTATACAGGCAATCAATCCAAGTGCAGATGAGGCTACAAAAGCACATCTTCTAGCTAACATTCAAGGTGACCTTAGTAACTTAGCAGTACCTGAGCAAAGAGTTGGTGCAGCTGCCCACCTTAAGGGCATCGTTGAGGCAAGCAGACTTCCAAGAGAGGCTCTTGTTGTTGATCAAGGATTACTAGGTCAAGTTCTTGGCGAAGAGGAAGCAGTTATCCTCGATGTTGAAGAAGATGCAGGAATTGATGCAGAAGCTCTAATTGCTCGACTTGGCGAAGGTCAAGTGGCTGTTGCTCGCGACTTAGCTGCAACTGCTCTAGGAAGAGCTCTTACAGCTGATGATGATCAGCTTGTTGCCGATATTTCTCTTCAGCTAACTCTTCTTCGACAAGAAGATACTAGAGAAGCTGCTAGAGTTCAACTAGGAGTACTTTTAAACCAGGGATAATTCCTAGTTAAGAGTTGCTTCTAAAGCACATTCTAAAAAGGCCCGTGTGAGATTCACACGGGCCTTTTTTTACATATGAATTGGTTTTGAAGTGAGGGCTAGGGCTGCTTCTTTAATGGCCTCGGAAAGCGTCGGATGGGCATGACAGGTGCGCGCAAGATCAGCTGCTGTAGCCCGTTTTTCAAGGGCGAGGGTAGCTTCAGCAATCAATTCCCCAGCATGGGCTGAGATGATATGGACACCTAGCAACACCCCACTCTTTGCGTCTGCAATCATTTTGACAAAGCCAAAATCGTCCCCACTGCAGCGTGCGCGGGAATTTGCTTTAAACGGAAACTTTCCTGTTTTGATGGAAAGCCCCATCCCCTTAGCCTCAGCCTCGGTCAAGCCTACAGCTCCCACCTCCGGATGGGTATAGACGACGCTAGGAATCGCAATATACTCGATATGGGGGCTCTGTCCGGCGATGATCTCCGCCGCCGCATACCCTTCCTCTGAGGCCTTATGAGCCAGCATGGGCCCGTCAACGATATCCCCAATCGCGTAGATATGAGGCTGAGAGGTGCGGAAGTTATCATCAATCGGGACGAATCCCCGCTGATCCGGAGTGATTTGAGCAGCTTCCAGCCCAAGTCCCCGGGTGTAGGGGCGACGGCCGACCGCAACAAGAACAAGCTCTGCAGAGAGAGTCTCTCCCCCTTCGATGGAGAGCTTGACCCCTGAGGAAGTCACCTCGGCACTTGACACCTTAGAGGAAAGTTGGAAGGTGAGTCCCTGCTTTGTGAGGGTTTGCTCTAAGGCTTTTGAAATCGCGTCATCAAGGGTCGGGCAGATCTTATCGAGGAATTCTACGAAGTGGACCTCAGTGCCCAGACGGCTATAGACCGAACCAAGCTCCACGCCGATAATGCCTGCACCTACAACGATCATCTTTTTCGGGACCTCTTTGAGAGCAAGCGCCCCTGTTGAGGAGAGGACGCGCTTTTCATCAAAGGGGAGAAAAGGGAGCGGGGTTGGCTCGGACCCGGTCGCTAGAATGAAGTTTTTTGAAGCGTAGTCTTGCCCTTCAACTGTAATCGTATGAGGATCTTTAAAGGTTGCTGTCCCCTTGATATGGGTCACTTTATTCTTCTTAAAGAGCCCTTCAATTCCCATATTGAATCCCGAAACCACTTCCTCTTTCCGTTTCATCATTTGGGAAAAGTTGATTTTAGGAGTAGCTTCAATCCCATGGGTTTTCCCCTCATGGAGTAGATTGTAGTACATTTCAGAGGATTGCAAGAGACACTTTGAAGGAATACATCCTATATTCAGGCACGTCCCACCGAGAACTTTTTCCTTTTCAACACAGGCCGTTTTTAAACCGAGTTGAGCAGCACGAATTG
The DNA here is from genome assembly GCA_018399055.1 of Simkaniaceae bacterium. Taxonomy (GTDB): domain Bacteria; phylum Chlamydiota; class Chlamydiia; order Chlamydiales; family Simkaniaceae; genus Neptunichlamydia. The sequence continues at coordinate 1,351,322 of CP073762.1, forward strand.
CAGCAACATACCCTCCCGGTCCGGACCCAATGATCACCACATCAAAGGAATCAGCCATCGGTTTCTCCAAGGAGGAGGCGTTCGGGCTTTTCGAGCATTTCTTTCACCCGTACCAAGAAGGTCACAGCTTCCTTGCCGTCAACAATCCGATGGTCATAGCTGAGCGCCAAATACATCATCGGGCGAATTTCGATTTTTCCATCGATAACAACAGCTCTCTGGACGATGTTATGCATCCCTAAAATGGCGCTTTGTGGAGGATTGATAATGGGTGTTGAAAGCATGGATCCAAAGACTCCCCCATTCGTGATAGTAAAGGTTCCCCCCTGAAGATCTTCAATGGAAATCTTCCCTTCGCGTGCTTTTGCAGCAAACTCCTGAATCCCTTTTTCGATCCCTGCAAAAGAAAGCTTTTCAGCATTGCGAAGAACGGGAACCATCAGCCCTTTGGGCGTCGATACCGAAATGCTAATATGGCATCCGTCATTGTAAACGATCTCGTCTCCATCGATAAATCCATTCACATCAGGAAGCTCTTTTAATGCAGCAACACAAGACTTCACAAAAAAAGACATAAATCCAAGTTTCACGTCGTGTTTCTTTAAAAAGAGATCTTTTTCGCGCGAACGGATCTCCATGACTGCCGACATATCGACTTCGTTAAAGGTGGTGAGCATCGCAGTGGTATTCTTTACCTCAACAAGACGCTTTGCAATCGTCCTGCGCAGACCACTCATGCGCTTTCGGGTTTGTCCTGCCTGAAGAGGGGCTTTAGGTTGAGCAGGCTTTGAAGGAGGAGAGACAGCTGTGGGTGTTTCCTTTCCAAGAGATGCAACAAAGGACTCTGGAGATTTTCTAGCCCCTCCACCTGCAACTTCTTTCTTTGGAGGGGGCGGCGCTTCGACTTTCTTCTCTTCTTTTTTTGCAGCTGCAGATGGGGCTGCTTCCCCTTTTCCTTCGGTATCAACATAGCCAATAATTTGATTGGGAGTGACGACATCATCCACTGAAACAGTGAGATGCAAAACGCCTCCTTCTGGAGCATAAAGAACCTGATTCACTTTGTCGGTTTCAAGTTCAAGAATCTCTTCTTCTTTATTTACAAAGGTACCGTTTTCTTTCATGATTGCTGCAACAATCGCTTCAGTAACCGACTCCCCTGCTGTGGGAACTTGGATGTCTACTTTCATTCGAGGGCCTCTTTCAGAAATTTCTCGAGTTCTTTGCTGTGGAGAGCACTTGTTCCAGCTGCTGTGGATGCGCCTCTATCTCTTCCGACATACCTTAATGAGAGTTTTTCGGGAAGGAGGTTTTGAAGCAAAGGCTGAATATAGGAGTAGGCCCCTTGGTTTTGAGGTTCCTCTTGAACCCAAAAACACTCTGAGAGTCCGCTGTACTTTTTAAGAATCGTTTGAACCTTTTCCTCGTGGAGAGGATAAAGCTGCTCTACTCGTACAATCGCAATGTCAGAGCGTTTGTTATTTTCGATAAGATCATAGTAAACCTTCCCAGAGCAAAAGATCAGGCGCTTCGCGCTTTTAGGAGCTTTGGGATCATCAATCACCTCCTGAAATTCCCCACTTGCAAGCTGCTCAGGCATGCTTAATGAAGGGGGATAGCGAAGAAGTGCTTTAGGGGTAAAGAGGACAAGAGGTTTTAAGAGTTCGCTGATTCCCTGGCGACGCAACGCATGGAAGTGTTGCGCTGGAGTCGATGGATAGACAACATATAGGCTGTCATTTGCTGCAAGTTGCAAAAACCTTTCAATCCGTGCAGAAGAGTGCTCCGGTCCCTGCCCCTCGTACCCGTGAGGAAGGAGAAGGGTCAACGGAGAAAGGCGCCCCCACTTCTGCTCCGCAGAAACGATAAACTGATCAATCACAATCTGCGCTCCATTCGCAAAGTCTCCAAACTGTCCTTCCCAAAGGGTTAAGGCTTTCTTATAGGCAAGACTATATCCATATTCAAACCCCATTACAGCATATTCTGAAAGAGGCGAATTGTAGACATCAAAACTCGCTTGATCATCACTTAAATGGGAGAGAGGATAGTAACGCTTTGAGTTCTCTTGATCCGTCAGCACCGCATGGCGGTGAGAAAAGGTTCCTCGGCCAGAATCTTGCCCCGATAAGCGCACATGCACCCCTTCTGTTAACAGGGTCGCATAAGCAAGGTGCTCCGCCATTCCCCAGTCAACAACAGGAGCACTTTTGTCCCCCGAGATCATTTTGATCCGATCATCCATCAAACGTTTAAGTTTGGAGTTAAGAACAAAACCACTCGGAATCGTTGTGAACTTTTTAGCAAGTTCAATCAAGCGTTCTAGAGGGATGGCTGTTTTTATGGGGACGAGGAGCGAGGGCTTTTCTTTAGCTTTCCCAGCTTTTTTTGTCTTAATTTCTTCTTGAGTCACTTTGAGCGCTTCTTCCAAGCTGTCTTTAAACTCTTTTTCAAGCGCATCTGCTTCCTTTTGCGAAAGTGTTCCCTCTTGAATAAGGGCATCGCGGTAGAGATTGCGAATGATCTGCTTTTGCTTAATAACTTTATAAACTTCAGGTTGGGTAAAAGCCGGCTCATCACTTTCGTTATGACCATACTTCCGGTGACAGTTGAGTTCGATAAAGACATCGCACCCAAATTGTTGTCGCAGCTCAATCGCGAGTTTCATTGCAGCTACGGCCCTTTCGGGATCCTCAGCATTCACATGAAAGACTGGAGCGCCAAATGATTTTGCAATATCCGTACAATAAGGGGTCGATTTGGTCTCTTTTGGAGCCGCGGTAAATCCCACTTGGTTATTGATAACGATATGCATCGTTCCCCCGGTCTGATAGCCGGCCAGTTTAGAAAGCTGCATCGTCTCATAAACCACACCCTGCCCTGCAATCGAGGCATCTCCATGAATAAGAACTGGGAGAATAGGCTCTGTTTTCCCGCGGAAGAATTGCTCCTGTTTTGCCCGCGCCTTCCCCTCAACGACCGGGTCAACAGCTTCGAGATGACTCGGATTTGCACAAAGGGCGAGATGAACATTTTTTCCACTTTTTGTAGAAAGATCTGAGGAATATCCCATATGATATTTCACGTCTCCAGAGCCTTCATACGTATCAGGAACATAGGTTTTTTCAAATTCCCGAAAAAGATCGGAGTAGGATTTCCCCAAAACATTCGTCAAGACATTGAGGCGTCCTCGATGCGCCATTCCAAGAACGATTTGCTCAACCCCTTTCCTGCTACCGTGGTGAATCATCTCCATTAACATCGGAATGAGGGTCTCCCCACCTTCAAGGGAAAACCGTTTTTGACCCGGATATTTCATATGGATAAATGACTCTAAAATCTCCGACCGGTTTAGGTGATGAAGCACTTCTATCTTTTCTTCCCGAGAAAGGGGAAATTGAAAAAAAGGTTCAATACGTTGTTGAAAAAACCTCTCCATTTCAGGGGATTGCATCCCCATATACTCAAATCCCACTGAATTGCAGTAAGTCTTATTTAGTGCATCAATAATGGCAGAAAGGGGCGCTGTTTGGTCTTTTAGAAATCCACATGTTGGAAATGCTTGCCCCAACTCTTCTTTTGTAAAGCCTAGAGTCTCAAGTTTCAGCTCTTCAACTTCATCCGGTTTTTTTAGATCAGTATCGATAGGGTTGAATGTTGCACCCTTATGACCATAAAGACGATACGCTTCAATCATCCTAAAAACACGCAGGTCGGGACTTCCCCCGTCTTCAACTGAAGGACCTTTGAGAGCAGATCCAAGAGCCATCCCTTCAAAAAAATGTTGCCAGCTTTGTTCAACGCTGCCAGAATCTATTAGATACTCTGCGTAAAGCCCTTCGATATAGCTTAAATTTGATAGATTCGCATATTCATCGCCACGGCCCATATCATCTCCCCTCTCTTCTTTGCTATATCAAATTCTCCCCCTTTTCAAAAAGAAAAATGATTTTTCTTTCCAAAAAATTTGTTCCCCATTAATTAGATAGTATTATCAAATAATCCTTGTTGAAAGGGTTCTTTTTATGAGAAAACTCAAGGCGCCCAATGGAAAGAGCCCCAAGTGGGCTCTTGAAGCAGGTCAACGAAGAAGTTTTTCATAAAAAGGACAATGACAGCACGGAGTATTTGATAATACTATCTAAAAGGTACTTTGAATATATTGAGCAAGTAGGGTATAGTGCTGTGGTTATGAAAAGCGAACGACTTAAAAAGCTAGAACTTGAACTTCAAGACCTGGAGCAATGGCTCAACTTGGGCCTTGTCCCTAAGAAGGATATCGAAAAGCACAAAGGCGAAATTGAAATTCTTCAGAGCCGGGTAGAAGAGGAGAAGACGCGTCTCCTAAGCATCAAGGAGAATGGAGATAACGAAGAGTACTCCGTTCCTAAGCGTAATCCTCAGCAGCGTGCCGCCTATCAAGAACCTCATACCCTCCCAGGCGTCGATCTCGAAGAAAGCGGCGGCGGCGGAATGACCGACTCTGGCGTTGAAAACGATTCTCCAACAACTTTTGGAACAGAGACTGGAACCGTGGCTGATGATGAACCTGCAACCACCATCTCTGAGGATGAGGATGAAGATGATGAAGACCCTTATAGCGATAAAAACCGATGGCGTCGAGGGATCCTTGAAGATCCCGATGGCGATTCATGGTAATTTCTAAGTACATTTCGCTGTACTTTCACTTTCCTTTTTGCACACGTAAATGTCCCTACTGCCATTTCTATGTAATCCCTAATCGAGATCAAGATTCTTTTATTGAAGCTCTTCTAAAAGAGTGGGAGCTGCGCCTCCCCCAGATTGAAGGGAAAGAAATCGTATCTCTCTATTTTGGAGGGGGCACGCCGACCCTCTGTGTTGAAGGCATCAAGCAAATCCTGCAAAAAACCACGGCACCTGAAATCACAGTCGAGACAAATCCTGAAGATGTCACACCAGAGCTCATGAAAACGCTGCACAATCTAGGTGTTAATCGCGTGAGCATCGGAGTCCAATCTCTAAACAACACCCTCCTCAAACATCTTGGAAGAACCCACACAGCGCAAAAAGCAGTCGACGCCGTTAACATCACCCATGCGGCAGGGATCGAAAATATCACGATCGACCTCATGTACGAAATCCCCCATCAAACCTTTCAGATGTGGAAAGAAACCGTGGATACCGCAGTTGAGCTCCCCATTACCCACCTTTCTCTCTATAACCTCACGATCGAGCCTCATACAGCTTTCAAGAAAAAAGAAGACGCCCTTCGCCCCCACCTTCCCGATGAAGAAACAGCCACCCAAATGCTCCAGTACGCCTGCAACCGCTTCGAAGAAACCAAGCTCCACCGCTACGAAATTTCTGCCTTCGCCCGCGATGGAAAAGTCTCCATTCACAATACCGGTTACTGGACCGGGAGAGAATTTTTAGGGTATGGCCCTTCGGCCTTTAGTTACTACGAGGGCAAACGCTTTCAGAATGTCTGTCATCTGAATCGCTATATTAAAAAGCTTGAGCAAGGAAAACTCCCCGTTGATTTTGAAGAAGAGCTCCCCTTTCCAGCTAGCCTCCATGAAAAGATAGCAATCGGCCTCCGCCTTACTGAAGGGATCCCCCTAATTAACATCCCTCTCAATACCCAGACCTTGCTCAGAGACCTCGAACAAGAAGGCTGGATCACCTACCAGGAGAACCACGCAACCCTAACCGATCGCGGACGCCTCTTCTACGACACTGTTGCTGAAAAAATCATCGATGAATGAGACGAAACGTCTCCTACTTCTTTTTGAACAGGTCCTCAAACGTCACCTCACCATTCGTTAGCTCGACAATGTTCTGAGCAACCTTGGCTGCGGGATATGCCCGTCCTGAAATGATGTTGTAAAGAGTCGACTCAGTCACTCCCAGCTTTTTAGCAAAGCCTCTTTTAGTAATATAGTTACTTTCCAAATACTTCTTAAGTTCCACGAATATAATTCTATACTTCCCGCCAATTAAACTAAACATGCAATGAATATGCTTGACCTTCCCCATGACGAAGCAACTCAAAAAATTATCGGTGAATTGGGGACAAATTATTATTCTCTACGTACTAAGTATAGACTATTCAACGTGAAAGGTTTTATAAGTAAAACCTTTCACGTATACCACTAAAAACCATTGACATAGAAAATTTTAAATAACATAATTTACACTATATGGAGCTGAGTGAGTATTTCAAAAGATATGGGATAAAAAAAGTATGGTTTGCTGGGTTGCTTGGGATTAGCCTGACTTCATTAGGAAGAATCATGAAAGGAACTCACTACCCTTCGGCTAAGACTGCTCAGAAGATTGTCGAGCTAACGAATGGTAAAGTAACTTTCAATGATTTGTTTAGATATTAGAGGGTTTCCCTAAACTTCCTTTCTTTAGAGTGCCCTTTAGAAACATACCTTACTCTATGAGCAGTAAAAAAAACTTGCAAACCGCAAAACCTAACTTCAAGGAGTCTAATCATGAAGCGATCATTCTGTAAGAGAGTTAGAACCCTGCAAAGGCGATTGGAGGGCTGTATCTCTTTTAAAGAGATGAGACACATCGTACAATCCCTGGATATCGACCTATTCATCAGCTACAATACCAATACCTTTTTCGCTTTTACAGAAAACCTGAAGGACGGTTGCCTAAGCGGCTCACTAAGCTTTGCCATCTACACAAAAATCTCTGATGGGAATCACGAAGCTATGGGAAGACCTACAACCTTTCGCGTGAGTGCCCCCTCTTTTTCAAAAGAGGAACTAGAAAAACTGTATGTGAAAACAATTCTTAACACTCTCGAACATCTAAACTTTGAAGAAGATGAACTTTAAAAAGTAGCATACCACGACAAAAAAGCTTATAGAGCAAGGGCCTTGTTCCTATACAAATTTTCTGCAAAAAGATCATTAAAAATAACAAAAATCACTTTCAAATTGCTCGAAGGGTTTTCATTTGAAAATTTCTTAAATTCAGATGTTGCAATCTCTGCACTAAGCTCAGACTTTCCTTTTAAAACAGGGTGACTCATTCCTGCCATGGGAAGAGCAATGTAATCTAAGTCTCTGCTATGTTCATAGGCCTCTCTGTACATATTTCGCACCCCTTCTAGATTATGCATTGGCACTGTCATAAACTCGATATTCTGAATATTATGAGTTTTTTTCATATCATGTGCATCACAAGTAACCGCATATCCACGCCCTTCTGTTTTGGAGTAACAGCTTTTACCATAGTCGGGGACTTTCATAACCCCAGGGACCCCATACGTGTTGTATAAGTCTCTTTGCAGGTTAGAGCCTGCTGCGTTAACAACAGCTTTAGCAACTGCATATCCACACCCTGTCAATAGATCTCCATTATTAGAATCCCCAATTGCCGTTTTTTGATTCTCATCTGCTTTAAGATCCGTAATCCCTCCACGATAAATACCTATACGACTAGTATAATGCCCAGAACCAACCATTGGAATTTGAGAAAAGGTTTTTTTAAAGGCATAACCCTCTTGGTTACGCTTACCTAGCTTTGAATCAGGAAACCTTTCATCTTTGTTCCCCCCAAAAAGCCAATCATTAATTTCTTGTTCCGAAAAATTTTCTTTTTGAGAAGGTTGAGTAGGAACTGGTTCGGCTAGAATAGGATTTGGTTCAGTTGGAATTGAGGTTTTCTTCAAAAAGAATAAATATGCTTCAGAGACTCCGAATATAGTGGTTTCAGCGATTGCAAAACGGATAGCCCCCTTGAAGCTAAGGTGAGCACCTTCAATTAACTTTTTTGAAAAAAAAGGAGTAACTATAGCACCTATTATCAAACCCGCTATAGCACAAATCCTTCTTTTTTGCTCTAAGTCTTTTTTTGAAAACACCCATCCACTTCCAAATATAGACGAACTCCCTAATGCTGCCGAACAAAAAATCCCCTTTTTTGAGCTGCCTGGAAAGTATTGAATAAAATGTTTGGAGCCTGCCAGAAGAGCCACCCCCATAATTACCCCAGGAACTGCAACATCGACTAAACTTCTTTTTTTAATTTGACTTAACATCAAAAACCCTCATTTTTTTTGTTAGTACAATTATTATATCGAATTTAGTAAAAAAAAGAAGGGTTTTTCTTAATTGAATGAATAAGCCAAGAGAAATTAAATTTAAAATTACATCCCCCCCATAGCTTGGCGCAAGGACAAAGTATAGCAAGCAAATCTCAACAGCAAAGCCTTGTCTATTTTAGGCCTATGTAAATTTATTTTTACTCTATTAAGCAAGAAGGGAATACTCCCTATTATAAATGTTAAATCATCGATGAATGCACCCTCATTTTCAAAAAAGGAGCTGGAAACACTGTATGTGAAAACAATCCTTAACACCCTCGAATATCTAAACTTTGAAGAAGATGAGCCAAGTGAAAATGCAAACGAATTCTAGACTTCTCTAAGTTGAGCATTCACAACATCCCTACACATTCCTCTTCTGACATTAGAAGCACCTGAAAGATGTGTTGGATATCTTGTATGGAAAGTTAAGTTTGAAATATTAGAGAGCAGTTCAAGATAATTTCTTCTTTCTAAAGGAGCCCCGGACTCAACAAGATCGACTCTTCCCGATCCGACTCGTAGCAATGAGAAAATAGCAAACAACTTTACCAACAGATCCATTGTATGGACGGAACAAACTTCCTCTTCTCTTGAAGGGCTAGGGATAAGTGGGTATAATGACGACGTGTAACCGTTAACACGATCTTCCACTTGACTCCCAAGTTTCGCATGTTCGATCGTTAGAAAGGAATCTAAGAATGGTTTAATTCCTTCAATAAGATCTCTTCTTCTTTCTCCACCATAATAGTCACTTAAGAGCTCCTCTATGATTCTCGTGCGAATTTCTTCTAGCTCCCTTGATCGGCCAATGGGGGCATCTATGTTTTGAATCTCTGTTTGCTCCATGATTGTTACTAATTGCCTCTTATATCGATCTATGAGACCTCTTACTAGATCTGTATCTAGAATTCTGCAAAACTCATTAAACTCTCTAATGACAAGTCCTTTTTCATCCAACAGATATTCTTCTCTAAGCCTAAACATTGCTTCCTCACCATTCTGCAAAGCTTCTTGGAGCACAGCAAAATGTTCACCCTCACCTGCTAAAAACTCCCTTCCTTCTGTAAGAGAGTGACGAAATGTATCGAGCCATGCAGCAATAATTTCTTCTTGACCTTCTGAAAAAACATTATGACTAATGGCTTGAATGGTCTCCTGATTTGCCTGAATGGGCTGTTCAACAGCTTGAATTCTATTCGCTAAATTTTGCATAAGCATCGCAGTTAGCTGAGTCCTTGCAGACCTTACCGCTTCTATTTCTTGACCATCTAACCCTTCTCCAATTTCTTCCATGTTATAGTCCCTTCCGAGGAGCCCTTGAGAAAACTTTGAATATATATCAAAATTATAGGCAACATGGCTTAAATAAAATGAAATCATTAAGTTTGTAAAATCTCCAATATGAGAAAACTCCAAAGCAGCATAGACAGCCTTATACACAATCATCGATGGAGTCATATTTCTGACATAACTTCCCAAGCTCTCATTTGTTCCTGCCATGTACATGCCCAAGTAGTTAAAAAGAAGAGCAACAGAATAGAACCCAAAATCATACCCATACTCCCCTGCTTGATCCTCTACAAAATTTGACACAGGATTCATTTGGTAGTACTCAGCAGCCAGTGTCAAAAGGATAGCTGCTGCTTGGATCTTTCTTCTATGATTTTCAAAGCTCATCAAAGGAAGGTTTTCTAACAAATAATAGATCCCTGCAAGGCTGAGCACCCCTCCTGCAGCCCTTCCAAGCGGTCTTGCAATATGATCACAGACTCTTCTTCCTAAAGCTACAGCAGGATTCCAATCTGTAGGCAAAATTCCTCCAGACTCATCAATAGCTTGTCCTCCAAGCATTTCTCCAATATTTTCCACCGTAGCATCAATTGTAACACCTAATAACTGATTACGAGAAATGGACTCTTGAAAAGCCCGAAAATCATCTGGTGAGATATCTAGGTCTCTTAGCTCAGCAATTTCCTGATGGATTTCTGTGAGACGAAAGCATGTCGCAACGCCTACTCTAGCCTCTGCTAATCGCGCATTTAAGGTGCCTGCCGGAGGGTTCTCAATAAGATGATACAACTTGTCAGTAATTTGCTGAATCTCTTCAACTGTTGGTATTGAGGTTAAAAGAATTGTCCGATCAAAAGCATAAGAACACGCAGCAGAGAGTGCATATGTTTCTTGCTTTGCTCGAGAAGAAAGTTCTCTCATCTCTCCTCGAAAATCTCTAAGAACCGTTTGATTCCTTGGGTATCCTAAGGCAGAATTTGTCCTTTGAATGATTTGTGAAAAACCACTAAAGACACCAGTGCATACCGTAGTGACTCCATTGTGAATAGATCTTCTTGCCGTTACTTGAAGATTGGGAAAAGGTGCAGGAAGTCGATCCCACAAGGATGATGATACCCCAGCCAAGACCTCGTACGCTCCCACATAAATATCATGCGTCAAACTTGCAGCATTAACTACGCTCATTATAAACCTCCCAATTTATTAAGTATTAATTATAACATAATAATTAATTAAAAGAAGTAAATAAAATCGAATTATTTTATATATAAGTAACTTAAGCCCTCAAGTGGCTCTGAGATTCTACGTACTTGAAAAAATCACTTAGGTTTCTTAGATTTAATGTATTAGAGAGATCTCCAAATGACCGCCCACGGGCAAGACTCTCTTCAGGAAGAGAGTCCCGAAAATCAAGAATTTTCTTACCGTCTACCTCCAAGAGCTCTGGAGATTCCTTAACAACTAAATACGCCTTGGCTACAAGACATATTGCTTCAGTCTCATCTTGAGTCCCAACAAGGAAAAGTAGCCTTTTTGTGAAAGTTTTTGGATTCAATTCTTTAGCAAAGCTTGCCCGACTCTCAAGAGAAAAATTTTCTCTAACCTGTTGCATTCTTTCCTCTGGACTCGGAGAAAGAAAAAAGCTTTGAACATAGGAAAATCCGGCATTAAATAAGTTTGTAATCATATAACTCCCTCTCGAATCAAATTTTCAAACAGGAGAGATGATACATTAAAACTAATAATAAGAAAAGCAATTAAAATTGTAGATATAATTGTATGAAAAAAACACTATACGTACAAAAAACTAGCAAGCTGTGATTGGGAGAGCTGACTGGTTTATCGGGGCGATTATGCGATCCTGACCAATTACTGCTGACTCATTTATAATACGACTTTTGAAAAGATAGTCGATGAATAAGGGGTTCTTGAGATAGTTACTCGCATCGTGTCCACCATTTCCAGCATCGATCCATTCTCCATTGGGTCCTAGAACTGGCGCAACGTAGTTAGAAACAGGATCGTCATTGTGGGCTAGGTTCATAACTGTTTTTGCCATTGCATCAGGGATACGGATCATTCCCCCCATTGCTACAACGTGGATACGTCCTTTGTACTGCTCAAGAGCTTGAAGTGCTTGATAGCCTACATGGGCTCCTTGGCTATGAAAGACAAGAAGGATCTCTCGGCTCTTATCTTGATCTAGATAGGCTTGCACGCGACCTGTTAAGGTCTTTGCGCATGATTCCTTTTCTTCCTGAACCTCGAGCCAAACTTTTACGGCTTTACTCAAGGAGGAAAGGCCCTGATCTCTCATTTTAGAGTTGTCTGTATTGAGTGCATACCAAGCAAGACGAGCGATTCCCTCAACAAGATGGACACCAATCTTTCCTGCCGTTTCGAGAGATGTGCTTCCGTTATGAATCACTTCTGTATCGATTCCTGTGAGCTGATTGATCTGCTCAGCAGTTGCTGCCGCGCCACGGGCATCTGTCAAAATTCCATTGGTATAAATTATTTTACTGACTGCCATACTCCCTCCTAAATTCGAAGAGAATCATACAAAATCTTAGGATTTTTTTCCATGAATGACAAAAACGGCCGGAACTTTGCCAAGGGTGGGAAGGTCCTGTTTCCACTTGAGGATTTTGTCGGTTCTAACCCCTTGGTTAGGAAGTGTCAAGTTCCATGACACAGAAAGGTCTGTTTCGTCCTGAAGACCGTTAACTAAGTTTTTGAGAAGTTTATCGGAGCGGTATGGAGCATCGATAAAGACGTGGGTATGCCCCTTCGGGAGGGTGCGGAGCTTTTCCTTCAGATCCTCTTCTTTGTGGGGAACATAACCATGAAAGGTAAAGCTTTGAGCTGAAAGACCTGATAGCTGAAGTGCATAAACGATAGAGGAGGGTCCAGGAAACGTCTCGACAGGGATTTTTAAACTATGAAGGCGTCTCACAACCACAGCACCTGGATCTGCCATGACAGGAAGGCCTGCATCAGAAATCAAACCCCAGGTTTCCCCTTTCTGCAAGGGAGCTATTAGAGCATCAATCTCTTCGATTTCTTTGGTATGTTCATTTAAGAGATGGATAGGGATATCCCGAAAATTTTCAGTGAAACGCTTGAGATAGCGACGTGCTCCTTTCTCACTTTCAGCGATAATACCATCAAGGTTTTGAATCACCTCACCAATACTCGGGGGCAAAAATGGATCGTGGGAGAGATCTTCTCCAAGTAGATTTGGTAGTAGGTAAAGCATTATTTACGTCTCGCTGCTAATTTGGCCCGAAAATGATCAAGCAAAAGTCCTTGATTTGACACATTCGAGCGCATTTTTAATTCTAAATTAAAGAGCTCCTTTAGCCCTTCTAAATAATACGAAGCTTCAATCCCCGTTCTCCGAATTTTTTCGAGTTTTTGGGGAGAAGCGCGGGGAGGTTCTTTCCCACTTGCAACCTGCAATCCTAGCTGCAGCTGGTAGCGCAATTGCCCTACTAGTCCATACAAATCTGTGTCCCCTAAGTGAATGGGGCCACCCCAAACAACGGCTTCAGAAAGTTGCCACCCGCTTTGCTTTGGATCTAAAGAGCAAATCGTTTTGATCATTTCAAGGGTTACTGTTTTTTCTTCACCAGCATAGACCAAAGCCTTCTCCAACTCCTGAAACAGAAGCGCAAAATCGGCGTGGGAAAATTCTACCAAATAGGCTGCCGCATCAACAGCCAAGGTCTTCCGTTTTTCTCGTGCATGCTCAAGGAGCCAACGTTGCAATCGACTTTTTCGATCCCAGGGTTTTTCTCCTGTTAGATCGAGAGTCACCGCTTCCTTCTCAAGCTTCTTGAAAAAAGGAGGGGGTTTGATTCCCGTCACGATCACCACCCATTCTTCACCAAGTGGAAGTTCTTTAGCTGCGACTTCATCACAAATAATCACCCCTTTCTCAGCAAACATCGAAGGAGACTCTAGCTGCAATAATAGTTCATCACTTTCACAGCTGGTCAACGGAATCCCCAGACGCATTGCAATCCGCTCAGCCAAGTGCCGTCGCTCAAATGGATCTTCCATCAAAATAAAATAGAGCTGCGAAGGATGATCCGGAAGGGCTTCTTCTAGATGTTTTTCAAAAGGGTCAATTTTCAAATATTTCATCTAGGCTAGTTTACCTGAATCTCTATTCTCCAGCAAGCAAAGCGGTGTATTTCCTTCTCTGATGCTCTAAGGCATCAGCACTCAATTTGAATGATCCAATTAAAATATTTCGAAGTACCGTGAGTTTGCCAAGCCACTCTTGAGCTCCGTTCTGCGTCATGACCAAATGCATATGCCAATGCGGAACGCTTTGACCAGCATCCTCACCTGTCTTGTGATAAGCAAAAACCTTTTGAATTGGCTTTCCCTCTTCCTTAAAATAGCCCTGGAGTCTCTCTTGGACAAATTGCGAGAGTTCCATCGCCTCTTGGTATTCTTCTTTTGTGAGCTGGTGAAATGCTGGGCAATGCCTTTTGGCAACAATCAGAAAGTGGAGGCGCTCCCCACCGAGACCAATCGGGGCATAGTTATAGAGAACCTGCACTTTCTTGCCATCTAAAACAAGCTGAGAATCGATGACTTTGCTTTGGCAAAAAGCACAATTTGCGTGCTGCTCAACCTTCGCTGTCGTTTTAGCACCTAAAGAGTCTAAATGAGCATACGTCTCTTTAAGAACTTTGACCCTATCAGGTGTGAGTTTCCACCCCCCAAAGGTAAAGCGCCAAAGAACCTGAAGCTGCTGCCATGCGCGGCCAAACCATGACTCGGTCTTTGTGTAAGGGACCATCTGCAAGGGCTCATTGTCCACCTGAAGCGCCATATAACTTTTCGCTATCCCTCTCTCATTCCACAACTGCACAAGTTTTTGCAAAGTGCCAAAGTTCTCAAAGCCATGTCCACGAACGTTCACAGCGCTGTATGTCAGCCCATCTGTAGGAAAGATTATTTCTTCCATTTCATTATCTCCAAAATAAAAACCACTAAGAGCTTAGAAGCTCTGAGTATAAGAAGCAACCATTATTTTAATAATTAACGACTTGCAATTAATAAGAAACGAGCGTATTATTAACGCAATTAAATTGATTTTAAAATGTTCATGGTTATCAAAAAGATTTTTAAAAGAAAAAAAACAGCTGCTACTGCTAAGAAGAAGGCTCCCGCTAGAAAACGGGCGACTCCTACGCGGAAAAAAGCCGCTCCAAAAAAGAAAGCTGCTACCCGCAAAAAAGCTCCTGTCAAAAAGAAAGTTGCCCTAAAGAAAAAGGTAACCACCCGCAAGAAAGCTGCCCCAAAAAAGGCTGCGACTCCCAAGAAAAAAGTTGCACCTAAGAAGGCTATCCCTAAAAAAGTGGCTCCAAAAAAGAAAGTTGTCGCGAAGCCAAAAAAGGTCGTTACAGCTCCTAAGAAGGCCCCACCTCCTTATGTTCCCCCAGCACCTGTTAAGCGTGTTAAAATTCTTATTCCTGTCGGCCGTATTCTCACTGCTGAAGGATGGGATCGTCGTTCGTAACGATAGCGCTTTGACTATTGTCAAGATAGATTTTGTGTGCTAAAATCCGAGTCTCAAAATGAATGAGGTTAAGTATGAGTTTGAAAGGTAAAAAAGCGTTTATTGCTGGAATCGGTGATGATCAAGGATATGGCTGGGCAATTGCTAAGCAACTTGCGGATGCAGGTTGCGAGATTCTGATTGGAACCTGGGCACCCATTGTTAAAATTTTTACCACATCGTGGGATGCTGGAAAGTTTGACGCTTCAAGGCAACTTTCAGACGGATCGATGATGAACTACCTCAAACTCTATCCGATCGATGCAAGCTTTGACACTCCCGATGAAGTTCCAGAAGAGATCAAAGAAAACAAACGCTATAAGCAATATGATGGCTACACTGTTTCTGAAGTCGCAGCTCAGATCAAAAAAGACTTTGGGAAAATCGACATCATTGTCCATTCTCTTGCTAACGGTCCTGAGGTAAAAAAACCTCTTCTTGAAACAACACGCCAAGGATATTTGTCAGCAATCAGTGCCTCTGCCTACTCATTTGTGAGCATGGTGAAGTATTTCGGTCCGATTATGTCTGATGGTGGTTCTGCAATTAACCTTACCTATCTTGCTTCAGAGCGGGCTGTTCCTGGTTATGGCGGCGGTATGAGTTCTGCAAAAGCAGCACTTGAAAGTGATACACGCACTCTCTCTTGGGAGGCTGGGCGTAAATGGAACATCCGGATCAATTCGATTTCTGCAGGCGCTTTAGGAAGTCGCGCAGCAAGAGCGATTGGATTTATCGGTGCTATGATCGAATATGCTCACCACAATGCTCCTCTTCAAAAAGACCTACAGGCGGAAGAAATCGGCAATGCCGCTTCATTCCTCCTCTCAGATAAAGCCTCGGCAATCACTGGTGTGACTCTGTATGTGGACAATGGGATGCATGCGATGGGAGTTGCAGTTGATAGCCCTGCACTTAATCCTGCTGAAGAACCAGCCTTAACTTAAGGTTTTTACTCCGTCTTAGTGTGCGGATTGAAATTTTCCGGTCGTGGGCCTGTGTAATATCTGTGTCAAGCTGCGCCGGGCGGTTTCCACGGCTGATATGCCCCAAGAAGTCCCCTTCCCCATCGATTTTCTCAAAGGATAGTTTCCAATTGTCCCCAATCTGAACAACGTCCCCTAATCGGAAAACAGTTCCCTTCTCTTTATTAATCAGAATCGTATTTGAGGGATGATAGTTCACAAAAAAGGAGAGTTCTGTTCGATTTTTTTCATCGGGGATCTCTTCCGGATAGATCAAAATATCGCCCTCTAGGGTCATTTTCTTTTCTTGGCAAACAAGGGTATGCAAATGGTCGCCTTCGTTCCAAACTTTGCGCAGGAGGTGATACCCTTTTCCATGAGGGATCGTCGCTGAATGATGCGCATTTGAAAACTCTACAGGTCTTGGAGAAAACACAAGAGCGGCTTCTATATGAACCGGGTGGGGCTTGAGGATACGAGGGGAATTTCCCATAAAGAGGTCAAAGAGGGTGAGCTCTATCTCCCCTTCATTTTGTCTCTCATCATTTAGAGGTCCATTATAAATATTTAGCTCCGGATCCCAGTAAGAGGTCAAAGGGGCGAGATCTTCAAGATGAAGAGCAGCCACTCCGGCATCCTTAGAGGAGAGAATTTCCTTTGGAGGGAGCGGAAAGGGAGCAACTGCTTTTAATTTTGTGCGAATTTCACTCCCAAGGATATGGCCAAAGTGCTTTTCAATCAATTTAAGAGGGAACGAAGAACGGGCGTATGGACATGTCTTTGGATACTCGTGCATGTAGGTAGGAAAGAGGCCATTCTCATCCATAAAAAAGAGAAGATGATTCAGTCTTTCTTTAGCCTCTTGGACATTGTCCCCAACAAGTGAGCGAAAAAGAGCTAAGCAAAAGCAGAAGTTTTGGTAAAAGGGGATCGTATCTTGTGTCGGATAGTGAATAAGCCCCGTTTGGGCGCTTTCCAGTTTGCGAGCAGCACTAATAGCAAGGTCAACGAGTTGCCGCCTGTCGTGCCCTTCTTGAATAGCAGTCATGATAAATTCTCCATCGCTTTTTTCAGTCCTTCAATGATCCCACACTCCTCACTTGGGGGAGCGATAACAGTCGCAAGCTTTGTGAGTGCTTCTGGTGCGCCCTCTATTGCAACCCTTTGATCTCCATACTGAAGAAGGGGGATATCATTGTTATCATTTCCTCCCGTAATCAAAGGGGCTGGAAGGGAAAATTTCTTGATAATCTTTTGAAT
The DNA here is from genome assembly GCA_018399055.1 of Simkaniaceae bacterium. GTDB lineage: Bacteria > Chlamydiota > Chlamydiia > Chlamydiales > Simkaniaceae > Neptunichlamydia. Next base: position 1,368,507 of record CP073762.1, read on the forward strand.
GGCGATTCCTTTATCCGCCTCGCTGTGGGTGATCAAAATCAGGTAGAGGTTCTCAGAAAAAGGGTCTTTAATCAGGGTTGTTTTAATCCCCTCTAGTTTTTGCAGTTTTTGGTCAAAGGATTCCATTTCTTCTTTTGAACCTAGGCACTTAATCAAAGGAAAAGTATTTTGCTCCTGGATATCAAAGTCTTTTAAAGGGATCCATGGCGCATCTGAAACTTTCTCAACTTTCTTAAGATAGGTGCGCATTTCCTCTGAAAAATAATCAGGACGGAAGTAGCAAGTGTCCCCTTTCTCATATCCCGAATAGACAAGAAAATCCCCTTCGACATTTTTATGGAGTGCGTCAAGAGTATGGACCATCTCAAGGGAGAGATAATACCGTTCCACCTCTTTTTTCTCTGGCATCTCGAACAAAACAGAGCCATTCTGGACACCCAGAAAATAAGGAAAGCAAAGCTTGGGAAGGGTCATCATCGTAAAGGAAAGAGGACGCCCTGTAACAAAAATAAAGCGCCACCCCTCTTTATGAAGAGTTTCGAAATAGTGCGCTACCTCATCAGGAATCAGATGATTCCGGTCGGTTATCGTCCCGTCAATGTCTAGTGCAATTGTTCCAGTCATACTTAGAAACCTCTTTTGGACTCTTATTATAGACAAAAAAGACAATTCTCCCCAGAATAAAAAAAACTAATAGGTGATTACAACATGCGTGCATTAAAGTTTTTTTTGATTCTCACTTTCCTTCCCCTCCTAGCCAATGAGGATAAAGAGAACTGCCCTCCTCCCGTTGAAAAAGCACAAGTGAAACATATAGCTGAGCAGAAAGCGCCGCCCCCGGATGAGATTCAAAAGACGCTAGAACACGGAGAAGAGAAGCTTGAGCACAAAGCGGATGTCCACAAAACCACTGAATCATATGAAACGGCTTTCATCAAGACAATTGTTGTCCTTGTCGGGCTCCTTGTCCTCGTCATCCTAACCGTCTGGATGTTCAAAAGGATCTCAAGCGGACGCCTTCGGACCTTTAATTATCTAAAATCTGTCAAGATCTTGGAAAAACGTCCCTTAAGCCCTAAGTCGATGCTCTATCTCATTGAGGTTAGCGGGAAGCAAGTCCTCATTGCTGAGTCTCAGCTTGAAGTGCGCACTGTCGCCACCTTAGACTGGCTTGGCAGCGACAAAGATTTGTAATCACTCCACATGAGTTTGAAATTTCTTCCAAGCTTCATCGATTGAGTCATCAATGGTCCTACCCATCACTTCAACCCTACGTTGTTTTTCATCAGAGAGGGGATAGGCACACTGATATTGAATAAACCCACTATGATGGGTTTTCGCTATCTCTACAAAATACTTCGCTAAAAACAAAAACTTTAATCGAGCGGAAGCTGTGAGTTCTCTAATATTCATCGCTTGAAATTTAGGAGAGGCCTCAATTACCTCCGTTAATAATTCAATATCTCTTCTTTTGATTCGTGCTTGACTCATGTGATCCGCAACATTTCCTAACCATTCAATAGGTGTTCCTTTTGCAGCAGTTAAAGCTCTTTGTAATTCCCGAACAGCTTGATCTCTTGTGCGTTCAACTTGAAAAAATTTTAATTGATCAGAAATCCCTCGAACAAATTCAGTATCATCTAGGGTAAGCTCTCTTCCAACAGCCTTTGTAGCTAATTCATTGGCTACAACCTCTTGACCTTTTGCTTCAAGCTCTGAGTTCAATGCGGCCACATCAATCACTTCTGCATACGCGCCACTCTCATGAATCATCTCTGAGAGTTCTAAAGAACTATGCTGTGTAGCTTCTTTCACCATGAAGGTCCAAAGCAGTGGAACCACAGTCTTATAGCACTTTGAAAAGAACAGGGAAGCGCCGTAAAGAGAGGTTTCATCAACTTCTATATGCTCAAAAGCCTCAGCCTCCTTATATCTGTTCCACTGACGTTCTTTATCGCCAAAGAGGAATTGCATGCGCGTTGCATCCTCAACATTTAAAAGGCCATGAATCGCGGCAAGCTCCATTACTGCAGCGCAATGAAAATCATTTTTTACTGCATCCCAAAGCTCTTCATATTCCTTTTTCTTTTTTGCAAGATTGGCACTTAAACATGCAACGAATGCTTTCGTCAGGTTGTCAGTTGTTTTTTGCGGATAAAGATCTGCAAACGTATCAAAAAAAATACCTGCTACAATAAGAACCGCTTCTGCGACACGTTTAACTGTCGTTAGAACATAGACAACAGGGTTTGTAAGCGCCAGAATCCCTAATTGCCCCCCAATACTCCTAGGATCAGTTGCTCTTCTCCATTCCTCCGTTCCCTTCACCCTAGCAAATAGGTAGGGTTTAAAAATGTACGGGGAATCATTACAAGGGAGAGATCGATAGCCGTGGTATTTACGCACATCTTCAAAACGCGCTTCGTCTCTTTTTTTAATTTTTCCGATTCCATACTCAAAATCGTTCCTAAAATAGCTAACATCAACAAATTTTCTTAGAAGTTCAACAGTCATAAACACCTCACATTGAAAAGGGAATAATTTACTTTACACGGGAATTTATGGAAAGGATTTCCGATAGAAGAATCAGTTCTTTTTTAGATTTTAGGCCTTGAACAAGGTTGACAATGCGAGGCTTCCTTTTTCTTGCAACAGGAGCTACCTTGTGCTGAGGAGTGGGAGGCTTAATAATTTTGACAGTAGCAACAGGGACAGGAGGCGTTGCCACATGGTGCGGTGCCTCCCTCCGAATGAGTGGCATTTTCCTTTTCTCTTCTGCTTCTCTCTTCATTTTAGCGCGCTTCTTGAAGAAGGTCACCAGATACACGGCAATAATAATAAAAAAAGGATAAAACGCGTCGAAATTACTGTTTTCTTCCATCTTTACCCTCATCATCATACTCAGAAAGAGCATTTCGCATCTTCGTATCGGATTGGACATTTTTCATTTTATAGTAATCCATGATACCAAGATTCCCGGATTGAAAAGCAGAAGCAATAGCTTTGGGGATCTCGGCCTCTGCCAAGACAACCTTCGCACGGTTTTCTTGCTCTTCAGCAACAGCCATTGCGCGCCGCTCTTCAGCCTTTGCCTGCGCCACTTCCTTGTCTGATAAAGCGCGATCAATTTTGAGCTTCGCTCCAATATTCTCCCCAACACTGATATCAGCGATGTCGATCGAAAGAATCTCAAAGGCTGTCTGCGCATCAAGACCTTTGTCAAGAACAAGTTGAGTAATCATTTGTGGGGATTCCAAGACATCAGCATGAGTGTTTGACGCTCCAATTGCATTGACAATCCCCTCACCTACACGGGCAATAATTGTCTCTTCTGTTGCTCCTCCAACAAGTTGTTTAATGTTGGTCCTAACTGTCACACGGGCGCGACAGAGAAGCTGAACCCCATCTTTTGCAACTGCAGTAATTGATAGACTGAGATCAGGGCTGGGACAATCAATAACTTTTGGATTGACCGATGTGCGCACAGCATCGAGGATATCACGACCCGCTAAGTCAATTGCCGTTGCCTGGCGCCAGTCTAAGGGAATGTTCGCCTTGTCAGCAGCGATCATTGCGCGGACAACCTCAAGGACACGTCCTCCTGCTAAGAAGTGGGTCTCAAGATCCGAAACAGTGACCCCTTTTAGGCCAGCCTTATAAGAGTTAATTCTAGCATTCACAATGATCTGCGGAGGGATCTTTCGAAGACTCATTCCAATAATATTAAAAATGGAAATGGGGGTTCCTGAGACATAGGCCTGAAACCATAGCTTGATGTATTTTCCGAGAATAACAATAAAGATTAGCCCAATGATTCCTAAGAGGATAATGAGAGCGTAAATACCAAGTGTTGAGCCTTCCATGAGTGAACCTTTCTGTGAATTAAATCGTTTCTAGTTTTTCTAAACTCTTCTGCAGATTAAGCGCGCTCCCTCACCACCAATAATCTTAACCGATTCACCCTTTTTAATGTAACTGCTTTCTGAAACCGCTTGATGTCGATTTCCTTCAATCATCACATGACCCGATGGCTTCAGGTTCGTCAAGGCCTCTCCTTCTTTTCCAACAAGGGACTTGTCAAAGCTTGATGCCACATAGCCAGATTGTTCATCCTGTGCAAACATTTCGGGCTTCTGCTTTATCTTCCATAAAGCCAGCCGAATTGTCAGAATAAGAAGGAGAATCATCGCCACAATAAATAGGACAGAGAACCACATCCTCCCAGACTCCCAAACAAATAAAACAGTTGAGATCAGAAAAGCTATCCCTCCAAGAACTCCTAAAATTCCCCCGGGGACAAAAAATTCTGAGTAGATAAGAACAAGACCAAGAAGCCCTACCCCAATTGCAACAATCATGAAAAATCCTTATGCTCTTTAATCGCTTTGACAATCACTTTACTTCCTTCGATTTTCAGTACTTCAACTGGAGTGTTTTTCTCGACAAAATCCCCTTGAGACATTGCATCAAACATATTCTCTCCAATGTGGACCTTTCCAGAAGGGCGCAAGGGGGTAACAGTCTCTCCTAAAGCCCCAACTTCAGGCATCATTTCCTTTGGAATTCCTGACACATATCCTTCCTGCTCCCCTTTCAGAATCAGTTTCGAAAAGCGAAAATAACGGTCGGAAAAGAAGCGGGCCATCAAAACAATCACAATAATGGCAAAAACGAGCCCCCCAAAAAGCCAGGCTAAACGTTCAACAAATGTCTCGCCAACGAGTCGAAAGGTTTCAGGCTCAAGAAAGTTAAGATTGTTAATCCCTGGGAGCATTAAAGCAAAAAGACCAATAATCGTCAAAACAATCCCCAAGATTCCCGTTATCCCAAATCCAGGAATCACAAAAAGCTCAAGGGCAAGAAGGATAAGTCCAACGGTTAGGATAATAATTTCAATCCAATTAATCGCATGACTCGCAAAGCTCGAAAGCAAAATTAGGGCAAGACACCCTAATGCAATGGAGCCAGGTACCCCAAACCCAGGCGTGTTGATCTCAATATAAAGACCTATCACAAGGCCAATAAAAAGAAGTGATGCAATCACAGGGTGTGTCAAAACGGTAAAGAAACCGACACGCCAGTCGTGATAGTCGATCATCACAGCGTGCGGAATTTGAGCAAAAAATGGCTCTTGAAAAACTAGATTTTTACTCGCCGGCCAAACCCCTTTTTCCCATTCTTTATCAGTAATCATCCCAATGGGAGTAATAGGAACCATGAAGTCTGCAACTCCTAGATCAAGCATCTGCTGCCCATTCAAGGTCAATAGCTTTCCCTTTCCAGAAATCAGCATATCAGGATGGGTTCCTGTATTCCTAACTTCATCGATATTATTTAAGCGAATAATTTTGTGATCGCGAAGGACTAAAACAATGTCTTTGTCAACCATCGCCTCAGCAATCAGAGGATTCCTACCATAAAAGCTCGCTAAAGTTCCAAACTGAGCGCGAAGAGCGGAGTTCACCTTTTCAGAAGCTGTAACCATCTCCCCCTTTTGCCCTAAAATAACGGGCTCTGCTGCTCCCATAATGGAGTTTGGTTCCACCGCAATAAAACGACACGAATAGGCAAGCATAGCCCCCGCAGAAATAGCCCAATCATTGACGAAAGCCACCACAGGAATCTTATGTTGAACATCGAGTTTTTGAAGAAGGTCGACAATCTTAAGTGCCGATAAGACTTCCCCTCCAGGTGTATTGAGATCTAGAACAACGAAACTTACCCCTTGTTCAATAAAATCTTTCAGTGCAAACTTCATGTAGATATAGGTTGATTGATCAATAGACCGTTCATTGCCAATGTGGATATAGCCTACATAGTTCTCCCCCGTTTCACTATATTTAATATATTTGCGGAAATCATGATTGAGTTCTTCCTTTGATTCTTGAGATGCCTTGTACGTTTCTTGGTGCTTCTCGGAAAGATACTTACTTGCAAAAGCATCATCTATTAAAACTTGATTCACAAGTCCCAGAGACTGCATTCCCTTTAAATTAAGAACAAGCGGATCAAAATGAGGCGCTTCATCCTTTTCAATTTTCCCTATGCCTCCCTCATAAACAAGCTGATAGTGAGGGTCCACCATTGCATCAACAAGCATTTCAAGCGTAGAAGCTACAGCTCGATCCTGATTTATTAAAGGTTTGAGTGCAACTGAGATCTGTTTAGGAGTCATCTCATTTCTCGTGCTATAGGGAATATCTCCCCAGGCAACAAGAGGGGTTGTAATGATTTCATCGGCAATAAAAGGAAAGATAGCTGCAGGTCCTACAGCTTTCCCCTGAATGTAGACAACAATATATTTATCTTCCCGGAGCTTGAGATCATAAATCTTTTGAGCAAGGGTGAATACCTCCCGAAGATCTCCTGAAGAGGAATCGACCTGAATAATAATTCGCTCCGCATCCCTACCCTCTTCAAAGGTTTCAGAGACAGCATCAACCAGCTCAGATCCCAGATAGCCTCGCATATACAGATAGTTATCTTTCCCAAAAGCAGGAGCAGCAAAAAGCAGAAGGAGAATGATGATTTTTTTTAACATGTTTCTATAAATTCCAAAATTGCATCGCGCGTTTTCTCTAAGTGAGCCTCTGTGTGTACTGAGCAAATAAAGCACGCCTCATATGGAGAAGGAGAAATATAAATCCCTCGATCCCACATAAAACGAAAATACCGATTAAAACCCTCTTTGTCCAGCTCCTTTAAGTCTTCAAAGCATGTAACCTTTTTGAGTCCCAAAAACAAGGTAAACATTCCCACTGCAGCTTGAATACAAGCAGCCATTCCTTTTGCCTTAAGCGCGTGCTTGATTGGTTCGGTAATCACCTTTGTTTTTCTTTCAAGCTCTTTATAAAAACCATCCATGCTAGCCATTTCAAGGGCTTTAAGCCCTGCTTCCATCGCTACAGGGTTTCCTGAAAGCGTTCCAGCCTGATAAACTTTTCCCATCGGCGCTAATCGACTCATGATTTCTCGACTGCCACCAAATGCGGCAGCAGGAAATCCTCCCCCAATAATCTTTCCAAAACAGACCATATCAGGCTCAGTTACATAGAGCTCCTGAGCTCCCCCAAAAGCGACTCGAAAGCCCGTGATCACCTCATCAAATATCAACAACGCCCCAATCCGCTTTGTTTCTACCCTAAGAGTTTGAAGGAAATCAGCAGACGGGAGGACTACCCCCATATTCGCTGCAATAGGTTCAAGAACAACAGCTGCTACAAATTGAGAATAGAATGGATCCCGCATCACGCTTTTGAAGGTATCTACATCATTGTACGGAAGAGAAAGAGTATTCTTTACCACTTCTCTAGGAACCCCGTCGGAACTAGAGTCATTGCTTACTTGAGACACGCCAGAGCCGGCTTTCACCAAAAAACCATCGGAGTGCCCATGATAATTTCCATTGAACTTGATCACCACAGGGCGCGAAGTATATCCCCGAGCAAGTCGTACTGCCGACATAGTTGCTTCCGTTCCTGAGGAGACAAAACGAACCTGATCAACACCTTTTACCCCCGTCGTAATCGCATGTGCGAGCTTTTCCTCAACTTCAGTTGAAATCCCAAATGAACTTCCTCCCTTGATCCTCTCTATAGCCGCCTCTACGATCTCAGGATGGGCATGCCCGTGAAGAAGTGCCCCCCAGCTCATGCAGTAATCGATAAAAGTTCGACCATCAACATCGGTGATCGTATCCCCCTCCCCTTTCTCCACAATTAAAGGATCCATTCCAAGCCCAATGAATGCCCGAACCGGCGAATTGACACCCCCTGGAATAACCTCCAATGATCTTTCGAAGATTTCTTTTCCTTTCAACTTTAGTTTCGCGCACATGAAGCTACCCTGCATTAAGATTGATACAACAGCCATTCTGCATAAGCTAAAATTTTCTTACTACGATAATACCATTTATCAAAAATAAATTGCAGAATTGGCTTTAAGATTTTTATGTAGAAATTTTTGCAATTTTTTCCACTTTATCCTATATCAAAGAAAAACACCTTAACCCAAGATTTTTTATGAAAAAGCTCTTCTTTATCCCTTTGGTTTTTCTTTTCACAGCCTGCTCCCAAGCGGAAGCCCCAACAAACAATACTGACTCAGATTGCGGCTGTACGCACACAGAATGCCCTTGTCCAAATAACTGTGCAAAGTGCTATTGCAACCAATAAGTAATTTTAATTTTTACTGACCTGTTCTAGGAAGTAACCTCTTGCTTTCTGGAGAAGCTTAATCATAATAAACTATATTTTGAATATAGTATTTATTATAATTAGCACCTGAACAAACCGTATAACAACCTAAAAAACACAAAAACACTTTTTTTTCAAAAAGAATCCTTAACACACTAAAGTTGAATGGATTATGAAATTTATTTTTTAAATTATTTTTTTAAATTTGTTAAGTTATTCATTTACATAGCAAGTAAATAGAATTTTGGTTATATTCTTAACTGCAGGCAGGGATCGAGCCTAATAAAATTAACTAATAAAACTCGCCCAATAAAAAGATTCTGCAAAGATGTTATAAATAATTTGAGAGGTACAAGTTATGCCAAGCTTAGCTGCAGCAGTTGCTAGTTTAGGAATGCGCAAAAGTGATCTTGAGACTCACGAGTATACACAAATCGGTAAAGACGTCGAGAAACTCAATCAAGAACTCGTTGATATTCTTCTTCCCCTAAAGACTCACCTATCGAAGGAAAAGACCAAAGATGGTCCTTTCGACCTTACTGGAGATATGGCTGATGGAAGACGTATTGTCGACGCTATCCTGGATTTCAAAAATTTATTTGAAGAAACATACGGCGAAGGGAAAACCTTCACCATTAAAGATCTCGACTTAGAAAAGCTCGAAGCGGTCACCAAAGAACAGCTTACAGAGATCCTATCTCATGTAGACAACTTAGAAACGAATCACAAAACAAAGACTCAAGACTCTACGCAAATGCTCTTCTTGAAAGTGAACATGTCTCTTGCCATCTTCAACTGTCTGAATGAAAGCCAAAAGTCCCACACGCAGCACCTAGGAAGACTAGCACAAGCCTCTAGAGGAATGTAATGTTATCGCCGCAAGATAAAGCAAAAGTGGAACAGGCTATGCAGAACCTAGGCCCACTCTTCCATGAGGATCGCACGAAGAATTACTCAGGCGAAGACTTGAGCGTTCTCTACTCGGTTGCTTACACTCTGTACCAGGCTGGTGACTACGAGGAGGCAATCCGCGTCTTTCAACGTCTCGCAAGCTATGAATCCCTTTCTCAAAGGAATTGGATGGGGCTAGGTGCCTGCTTGCAGATGCAAAAAGATTACCAAGAAGCCTTGAAAGCCTGGGCTATGGCATCGATCTTAAATGAGAGCGATCCCATCCCTCACCTGCATGCTGCAGAGTGTTATCTTGCCCTTGGAAATGAAGCCGAAGGAAGGAAAGCAATGGATGCTTGCAAAAGCTATCTGAAAGCCGAACACTCCCACCTTCTGACAAAGCTAGAAGAATTAGATGCTTCTTGGAAACAAGAAGAACAAAAAGGAGCCTAATAGATGGCTGAAGCACGAGTAGAAAGCCCTCTTTTCATCACCAATAAGCCTACTTACGAGCAGGACTTGTGGTACAACACTCCTCTCAAAAAGAGGAGTATTGAAAATCAAAATGCCCAAGATCTTCTAAAACCTTCTAAAGGTGAGAAGTCTACGGAACTCTTTCCGGAGATTCAGCGGATGCTCCCCTTGCCCGAAGAAGAAATTGAAGTGAGTTTTGATAAGCCTGCTTTTGCTGCGCCACGCGAGAAAAAAAAGAGTAAACCAACTCTTCCAGTGCCCGAATGGGTAGCTCCAAAGCCCGCGGCAATGACAAAATCTACCCAAACAGAGACTCCAAAGGGAAACTGGCTAACAGGATGGATTCCTTGGAACCGCGAGAAAGGCAGCACCAAAATCGCAGAGCATCTTGAAACAGAAGACGTGCCGCTAACCAATCCTTGGGTGCGTGCCGAAACACCTAAAGGACCTCCGAGTGAAACAGAGCCTCTGATTGGCTACCAGCGCCGAGTGAATGCAAGAGGTTCCTCTCAAGCGGACAAAGATGAGCTTGCGCACCTTCCCAACCAGGGCGGAGCAATCCTCGCAAAACTGATTGGGATGATCACTGATTACCAAACAATGAGTCAGTCGGATCAACTTGAAGTGTTTAGCGCAACAAGCGACAGCTTAGAAGAAGTCCGCAAGAAGCAATTCGAACTTGTGATGGAACAGATCCGTAATCGAAAAGATATGGAAACCTGGTCCTACCGCGCAGAAATGCTCGAGTATTTTGGGATTGCCACTGGAATTGTTGGTGGTGCCACTCTTGTCGGAGCAAGCCTTACAACCGGAGGGGCTTCAGCTGTAGCTGGGTACCAAATGCTCGCTGGAAGTGCAATTTCATTAAGCGCAAAACTAGCTGGAAAGCACTTCAAAGATAATACATATACGCCAATCGTAGGTCTTGGTGGAGCTCTTTTCTCAGGATGGGGAATGGCTCAAGGCATAGCGGCTCTTGGGAGTATTCCCCAAGTTTTAGCCACTTCAACTAATGCCACAACGCAAGTATCAAAGTTACTTATTGATCGAAAAAAAATGCAAAATACAGCAGATCAATTTGGGATGAAAGCAAAAGATGTTAAACTGCAGTATCAACGAGAAGATAACGAAACAACGATGCGGAAGGTTGTTGGAGGACTCAAATCCTCTAAAGAAAGTTCCGATCTTCTTGGAGCTGCAACTAAGGCCCTGCGCACTGAAAACGAGGTTAAATCTCGCATTGCGCTAGGATCAAAAGCTTAATTTGTCATAGGAGGATAACTCATGTCTAGTACAGAAGCTATCGGTAAAAACGCCGTTCAAGCGGTCGGTTTTGAGCCGGTTGAAAGAGAGGAAGAGAAAGTCAAAGGACTGGCTCTTGACGCAGCAACTCAAACGCACTTTAATAGTGTGAAAGATGCCCTAATGGAAGTCGCTAAAGCTGATGCTCAAAAAAGCCATGGAGCTTCAGCTCCCAAGGCAAAAAATAGCATGATCACAACTTTTAAGATCATGAAAATTGTGATGGAAACGCTCAGAGAATCTTCTGACTCAAGCAAAGAAACAAATAAGCTTCTTAAAAAAGAGTGGAAAGCTATTTCTGATAAACAATCTGAAAACAACCAAAGTTCCATGGATAATGTTAAGGGTAATCAAAATTGGCTACTCCTCGGGCAGGCGGGAGGGTTCATCCACTATTTTGCCCATGCTGCGGTAGGTATCGGCCTTGACAAAAAATTAGGTGATGCTTTTGCTGCCGTCGGTGCTTCTCAAAGGCTTGTTGGGTACGGCGCGGAAACCCTTACTAATATCGGAGGCTTTCTAAAAGATGCTGCAAAGGTGAAAGAAGGGATTAGCAGCTTGAAGGGCATTGCACCACAATTAGCAAGTGGTGGTAGCTCCTTTGCCCAGAATATGACTCAAGCAGAACAGTATAACCTTGGAATTAAAGAATCCCTATTCTCGCATGAAGTCCAAACCCATACCTCTGAATATCAAAATGGCTCACAACAACAGACTTCCGATAAGCAAGCTGTTGATAACGCCGCCGATACAGCGAAACAGCTCATTAGAGTTCAAGGTGAGATCCTAATGGGTAAAGCGGGATAAAACTCCCCCAGTAGCTAGATTAAGAATACTAACACCCCAATTACCTGTAATTGGGGTGTTTTTTTGGTCGCAATGTTTTTTTGATATTTCACAACCCACTTAATTGTATACAACTACACTGCAGCTTATACCATTCGTAAAAAATAAAGTGGTGAATTGACGCAGAGATTTTCACAGAAAAATTGGGCTTGGAGATCGACATTAACCACTTGTTGGTTAAGGAGATCGAAAGTAAAATTTTAACTGAAAAGATCAATGTCAATTCACCACTTTATTTTTTACGAATGGTATTATTGACAAAAACACTAACACTTCTCTATTATACCTTCTTCACCCAAAAGGAGTTGGTATGCTTACGAGAGATGGCTTTGTGGCACTGTTCAGGAACCCCCATGTGGTATGTTATGGACTTGGCGCTTACTTTGCAGTTCAAGCAGGAACTACACATCAACAATATAGGTCACTTGGTTGGGAGAGTGAGCTTTCTGTTTTAAGAAATCCTCAAGATAGACAATATGTTGTCCTAAGAGGAATTATACGGGGGGAAAGCATCCGAAACGATTTATTAACTGATCGAGCCTGCCTGGCTGTGCTAAATATTAAACAAACTTACTTTCAAGAACAAGCTACGCGAGAAATAGAAGTCGTTCGTGAATCAGGTATGACTCTAACACGCACCTTACCCTCTAAAATTGAACGAGTGCCCTACTGGACTTATCATGAAACAACACTAAGTACATCACTTTCTCTCAAACTTCAAAATATTGAAATCATGCTAAAGAATCCTAAAAAAGCAACAATTGAAGGGCATAAAAACTGGAGCTCTATTGAAGAATGCAGCGCTATAAGATCTGCTAGCTCATACTTTGCGTTTCAAGGAGAAGCTTCATACAGCGTTAGTCAGAATTCCATTCCATCCGGAGATATCGTTTCCGTAATAGGAACTCTCGAACTTTTTCCCAGCGGGAGAGCTTCTATTACACCATCGCTTATTACAACAAAAACAGTAGATGATCTGCGAAGTGAATACAGCTTCATGCGTAAACTCTACGCCATTTTATCTTGTATTTTTCTTTACATAGGAAGGAAGTTGCAGCAATGGAAATATCCACCAAAATAACCCAGTAAGCTCTCTGGCTCTTCTTGGCAATCCCGCCCTTCCAATAGCTTGAATTAAGAACATTAGGCTTCCTAATTGAGAAATTGGCACATTTTTTTATTATATGGATTAACAAGAAACCCTATTAAAACTAGTGACTTGAGGCCTCGATTTCTGAAATGTTAATATTGAATATTAATATTTTCAGGATATTCAGGGTGTTGTTGAATAAATCCGCAGAAAGAACTTGCTAAAAACTTCTTAAAAAAGAGAAGCTCCTTTATTTTAAGTCACTAAAAAAAAGGAACTTCAGATGCGCAAGCGCGATTGGTCAAAGTATAATCAAGATTTGGTAAAAAGAGGAAGCATAACTTTTTTTATCGATCAAAATGCATTAAATGCGAAGCCTGGGGCGAATAAGCGAGGGCGACCTCGCTTATTCGCCCATCCACTCATTCAACTTCTTCTCGTATTGAAAATCCAATATCGTCTTGCATATAGAGCTCTTGAAGAGATTTTCGAAGTCTATTCTTCCACTGATTCAAGACTGTGTGGCACTCCCCACTTATTCCCTTATTTGTAAAAGAGCTTCCTTAATGGAAGCTCTTTTACCCAAGCTCTCCTCTAGAAGACCCAAGGTTGTGCTTATCGATGCTTCTGGTATCAAGGTTTATGGGGAAGGTGAGTGGAAAGTTAAGGTACATGGAACATCGAAGCAGAGGAAATGGATCAAGCTACACATTGCCATCGACGCTAAAACACAAGAGATTATCGAGCTAGGAGTCACCCATGGACATAGGGCCGACTGTGCAGTCGGCCCTAGAATCATCAAAAAGCTTCCTAAATCAACAAAAACTGTGATAGGTGATGGAGGGTATGATAGCAAGGGCTGCAGAAAGGCAATTCACAACTTAGGGGCTCAAGAACTCATTGCCCCTAGAAAGAATAGCAAAATATCCAGAGATCTTGAAAGAAGAAATCGAGCATTGTTAGAAATAAAAGGGCTCGGGGGAGACAGTCTTGCCAGGGAAATCTGGGGAAAGTTAACGGGTTATTCTGCAAGGGCTTTTGTAGAAACAAGTTTTTCAAGGATGAAAAGACTTTATGGAGAACGGTTTTACTCTAAGAAAATGGAAACTCAAAGGGTCGAAGGGTTAATCAAATGCAAGATGTTGAACCAAATGCTTACTCGAACATCGTAAAGAAGGAGTTATCTAGAAGAGAAAGGCTCGGTGAAAAATGATTTTTTCAACAGAGTGGATATTCAGTTGAAAAAGCTACACATTTCCTGGCTACACATTTCCTGTATAATTAATATTATGTGTTAAAACTACGGGATTTGAATGAAGTACACGAAGAGAGTTGCTGAGAAAACATTCAGACGATTATTAAAAGCCTTTCCGATTGTGGGAATTACAGGCCCTAGGCAATCAGTAAAATCAACCCTTTTGAAACACCTCCTTAAGGATTATACCTATGTCACATTCGATGACATTAGAAAAGTCCAACTTTTTGAAGAAGATCCCATCGGATTTATTGAAAGATACAAACATAAAGTCATTTTTGACGAGGTACAACTTGTTCCTGCTATCTTTGCAACTATCAAAATGGTTGTAGACCAAGATCGCCATAATTATGGAAACTTTGTTCTGACCGGTTCTAGCTAGTTTGCTTTTCTTAAATCAGCTTCAGAATCATTAGCAGGACGTATGGGACTTCTTTCTCTTCTTCCTTTCCAACTCAAAGAAATCCCAAAAGCACTTGTCGAAGATTCCATTTATCAAGAGTCCTATCCCGAACTTGTGATGAGAAGTTACGAAGAAGCTGATCTATGGATGTCATCCTATATTGATACTTATCTCAACAAAGATATCAGAGCGTTGGCTCAGATTGGAGATATGCGAGACTTCCGCCGTTTCATTCAACTGCTAGCAGGAAATATTGGGCAAACTCTTGACCAAACCCACTATGCTAAGAATATTGGCGTATCTGTCGCCACAATTAAGCGCCGGCTTTCGATCTTAGAAGCCAGTTATGTCGTATTTTTAGTCCCCCCCTTCTACAAAAACCTTGGTAAAGGACTCGTCAAGAGCCCAAAAATATACTTTTTCGATACGGGACTCGTAAGTTTCTTTACAGGAATTCAAACATTTGAGCAGTACGACCAAGGACCTCTATCACGAGCTCTTTTTGAGAACTATATTGTCTCTGAAATTTACAAAAACGAACTACATACTGCGTCTCACGGGGAACTTTTTTTCTTCAGAACTCACGATAAGACAGAGGTCGAGCTAATTATTGACCGAAAACACTCTAAGGAGTGGATAGAGATCAAAAAATCGTCAACACTCAAGCCAAACATGATCCACACTTTAAACCATCTTCGTGGAGAGGATTCAGCAACTCTCATTTATCAAGGAAAAAGCGACCAATTTAAAGGCATCACTATTGCCAATTTTTATGACTATCTCGGTTGAGGCCTAACTTCCTCGATTACAAATTATAGCAGGATAATCTCCCTTTACACATAGCTGCAAAAACACTAAGGTCCCAATTGAGAGCAATTGGGGTCTTTTTTTATGATTATTGTACTCATGGGTGTTTCAGGCTGCGGAAAATCTGCGATCGGGCAGGCTCTTTCAAAAGAGCTCGACATCCCTTTCTACGACGCGGATGACTTTCACTCTGAAGCCAATAAAAGGAAGATGAAAGAAGGGACCCCTCTTACAGATGGCGATCGAAAGCCTTGGCTCAAAACGCTCGCTGATTTCATGGGTGCCCATGGAGAAATGATCCTTGCCTGCTCGGCGCTTAAACATTCCTATCGCCGTATCCTTGGCTTCTCCCCAGAAGTCCGATTTGTCTACCTCAAGGGAGATTACCCTCTTATCCGCACGCGTCTTGAAGAACGGAAAGGGCATTTCTTTAATCCAGATCTTCTAGACTCACAATTCGCCACACTAGAAGAACCACGCAATGCTATCATAGTTGATATCACGCCACCCATTTCCGATATCGTTCGGAATATAAGAACATCATTAAAGCTGAGGACCCCGTAATTTTAACATGGAGTATTATAGTACTTTTTTGATTAAGATTACAGTAGATGGATTTGAATGAGACCTGTATATCACTGAATATTAAATCATTATCACAAGTATTGACCATTATATACATATATGTGGAAATGGTCGTGACCATTCCCACTAACATATAGGAAATAGTCGTGATGCAATCACATATCCGCCGCTTATACTACCCACTAATCAAGCAGCACTTTGACAAATATCGCCAAATGCTTTTTTTGATGGGTCCCCGACAGGTTAAACAACTCTTTGTCTCTCATTTCCAGAGAAAGGCTCTGTCTATTTAAACTGGGACAACTTAAACCATCGGGAAATTCTTATAGAAGGCCCTGTGGCTATAGCGAAAATGCTGAAGCTTGACCTGGCAAGAGAGGCCGCTCCCCTATTGATTTTAGATGAAATCCACAAATTCTCCGATTGGAAAACTCTTCTTAAGGGGTTTTTTGATACTTATACGCACTCAAGAGAAATAAAAATTGTGATTACTGGCAGTGCTAGACTAGATATATACAAAGCGGGGGGTGACAGCCTGATGGGAAGATATTTTAGATACAGAATATATCCTTTTTCATGCGGGGAGCTTTTAAGAACAACTCTACCCGAATCTCTTGTCCAACCCCCTATAAAAATTGAAGAAGAGCAATTTGATGCTTTAATCCAATTTGGAGGATTCCCAGAACCTCTATTCAAGGGAGAAATGGAGTTCTATAGAAATTGGAGTTGGCTCCGGCTCCAACAATTGTTTTATGAAGATATTCGAGATCTTACACGCATCCAAGAAATTAAGCAGATGGAGCTACTCGCTGCTCTTCTGAGTAAACAGGTGGGTGCGTTATTTAACTATTCAAGCTTAGCTAGAAAAGTTAGAGTTTCTGCAGAAACTGTGCGCCGCTGGATGAATACTTTGACGTTGCTGTATTACAGTTTTTCAATTCAGCCTTGGAAAACCAATATTACTCGCTCTCTTCTCAAAGATCCCAAGGTCTATTTATGGGACTGGTCTTTGATTCAAGATGAAGGTGCACGATCTGAAAACTTTATTGCTTCTCATTTGCTTAAAGCTTGCCATTTTTGGAGCGACAAAGGAGAAGGTTTTTTCGAACTCTATTTTCTCCGTGATAAAGAAAAAAGAGAAGTCGATTTTCTAGTCACAAAAGATGAAAAACCGTGGTTCTTAGTTGAGGTTAAAACATCTCGACAATCCCTTTCACCTCATCTTGAGTATTTTCAGAAAGCAACAGGAGCAAAACATGCATTCCAAGTCACCCTTGATGATCCATTTCAAGAGATTGATTGTTTTTCCTATACCCACCCGGTTGTCGTTCCAGCAAAAACATTCCTTTCCCAGCTCATTTAACCATGAATGTAAAATTCGAACTTGCATTGAGGCTCTTGCTAATAGTAAGATGGGCGCATGCGCTTTTTGTTAAGTAAAGTTAATTTCTTGGAGGCAACCGGTGAGTTTGTTCTCCTCATCTGGAATGTCACCGTGGCCACGTTCAAGCGCCCCCCAAACTGGGCCCTTATTCGTGAACAACTCTACAACATTGGGGTCCTCTCCCTTCCTGTTGTTGCGATGACGGGGTTTTCAACGGGGCTTGTTTTGGCTGCTCAATCCTTTTTTCAGCTCAGCGATAAGGGTCTTGCTGGTGCGACAGGACTCATGGTCGGAAAAGCAATGATTACAGAGCTCGGTCCGGTCCTTACTGCCTTTATGGTGACCGGGCGCGTTGGTGCGGCAATGTGCGCCGAGCTAGGAACTATGCGTGTTACAGAGCAGGTCGATGCCCTCGAAACCATGGCTGTTGATCCTAATCGTTACCTTGTCGCTCCCCGTTTTATTTCTGGAATGCTGATGATGCCTCTGCTCACTGTCTTTAGTATTTTTATGGGGATTTTTGGGGGATACTTGATTTCAGTATTTTACTTTAAAATGCCTCCAACCACGTATTTCGATCCGATGCCGATATATATCACCAATTTTGATCTCCTGATCGGTATCGTGAAGGCTTTTGTATTTGGGGTTTTAATTGTAACAATCTCCTGCTTTAAAGGACTCAAAACTTCTGGGGGCGCTGAAGGAGTCGGTCGCTCTACTACGAATAGCGTGGTTGTCTGCTACACTTTCATTCTTTTTACCAACTTCCTCATTACCCTTGGCCTCAATATGCTTCAAAATGCAACGGGGTGGTTCTCATGATAGACATTCATGATCTATGGAAATCCTTTGAAGGAAATGAGGTATTAAAGGGACTTACCTTAACGGTTAAAAAAGGTGAAACGCTTGTTATTTTAGGACGTTCGGGAGTTGGAAAGAGTGTCCTCTTAAAGCATATCATCGGAATCTCTCACGCCGATAAGGGCTACATTGAAGTGGATGGTGTGCGAGTCTCTGATTTGCGCGGAGAAAAGCGGTACAAAGCAAGTCTTAAAATGGGCATGCTCTTTCAAGGGGCAGCGCTCTTTGATTCAATGAACATAGAAGACAATACAGCCTTTTTCCTGCGACAACATGGAAATATTGAAACAGGGAAAAAATATTCGAAGAGTGAAATCGGAGACCGGGTTGACGAAGCGCTTCGAATGGTCGATCTTGAAGGGACACAAAAGAAGATGCCTTCGGATCTCTCGGGTGGAATGCGAAAGCGCGCAGGCCTAGCCCGTTTAATTGTTTACCGCCCAGAGTATTTATTATATGATGAGCCGACTACGGGGCTTGATCCCATTACGGCGATGCAGATTAACGAGCTCATCGTTAAGACTCAAGAAGAACTAAAAGCAACAAGCATTGTGGTTACTCATGATATTGTTTCCTCTCTTTTTGTTGGAGACCGATTAGCTCTTCACAAAGATGGAAAAATCGCGTATATCGATGAACCTGATGCTTTTTTAAAAATAGATGACCCAATTATAGAATTTTTACGGAAAACCATATCAGAGGATCCGAGGACATTTAGGAGAAAATGAGATGATTGATTATATGAAGAACATGCTCATTGGGCTTTTTGTGGTGGTGGCCTGCGCACTTGTTGTGGGTATCATCCTCTTTCTTGAGCCCAGTGTCGGTGATGGGAAGGAAACTCTCGTCGTTCGCTTCTCCAATGTCAATGGTCTGTCTCTTGGAACCCGCGTGATGTTTGCCGGAAAACCCGTGGGAGAAGTCGTTGCAATCCAGCAAATTCCTCATGCTCGCGAGCAGCCAACCGATGAGCTGGGACAGGTCTACTTCTACCAACTCATCCTTCACCTTGATTCAAGCGTCCATGTTTACAATACGGATGAAATTACAGTTCAAACCTCCGGTCTACTTGGAGAAAAGTCGATTGCTATCATTCCTCGCACTCCCCCAAAGGGAGTCAAACCCACGCTTATGACCTCAAAAACTCCCATCTATGCTGAATCAGTAGACCCTCTTGAAAGTGCATTTAATGAGCTGGGACAACTCTCTGATAAAGTAGAAGAAACTCTCGACAAAGTGATTGCCTGGATTGATCAGAATGGACATGAACTCGGCGGTGCTATCCGGGCATTTGACGATGCAATGACCGAAGCTACAACCACTCTCACTCGCATCAACCAAACCCACCTGATCGATGAAGTCAAACTCGGTGTTCAAAACTTCGCTATCGCCATGCGTGATATCCACTCCGCTATGGATGATCTTAATAGTGAAGATGCCTTTAGAAATCTCGCTGTTACGCTTCGAAATACCAAGAAAGCTAGCTACTCCTTTGATCACGTAATGAATTCTATCGCCAGTGGAAAAGGAACCATCGGTAAACTCCTTATGGATGAAGACACTTACCTCCGTGTTACAGCCATTCTCAGCAAGCTCGATACCACCATGAACGATGTCAATCATTATGGATTCCTCTTTAATCTCAATAAAGAGTGGCAGAGAACGCGCCTCAAACAAGCGACCATCCTCAATGCCCTCAATACTCCACAAAGTTTCCGTAACTACTTCAACAAGGAAGTCGATCTCATCAACACGTCGATGTCTCGACTCTCCATGCTTGTCGAACGAGCTGAGAATAGCCCTAATAGCCAGCAAATCTTTGATACCAAAGCGTTCCAAAGAGACTTTGCGGAGCTTATGCGTCGATCACAGGCTCTATATGATAACCTGAGACTCTATAACGAACAGCTTCAGAGCGCCGAAGAACTGGTGCAATAATAGCCCCCTCTGGTATGGGTAAGTTATGAAGAGCATACCTTACTCAGAGCTTAAGAAGGGAACCTTCCTCATTGCCAGCCCAGATATTGGGAGTGGAATCTTTTACCGCAGCGTGGTCCTTTTGTGTGATCATAGCGCCGTGGGGTCCTTTGGTCTGATTATTAATAAGCCTTTAGACATTGAAGTAGAAGATGACTTTCTTGGGATCGGCAATGGGGAAGACCCTCTTGAAATGCGAGCTGGTGGCCCCAACCAACCCAATCAGATCATGCTTCTTCAAAATCAGGGATATGAAGACGAGACAAGCCTTCAAATTGCCGCCGGCATCTATTTAAATGGAGATATGGAAATGCTTCAAGAAGAGGAAAGGGAAGCCCCTCTCACTCTCGTTTGTTTCGGCTATGGCGGATGGGCTTCAGGTGTCTTGGAGCGGGAGTTCCTTAAGGGCGCTTGGTACCTATGCCCCGCCAAAAGCAAGCACCTCTTTCAGACGTCTCCTGAAACCCTTTGGCAAACTCTCCTCCGGGAGATGGGAGGGAAATATAAGACCCTCTCTCTCATGCCAGAAGATCTCGATCTAAATTAACTCTCAGAGTCCCTATGAGTGAGCAAACTACTAGACAACGTACTAATATTCGTTTTTGAGATTCTGGAATAGCTTTGCGCCGTAAAGAGGCTGAATAGCCTTGACGATCTTATCGTGGTCGGTGGCAAAGGCCTGCGCAAGGATGCTAATGCTACTTGCCATGCGGCTAAATCTTTGATAATCCACTAGACGCTCACGAACTGTAAGAGCTGGACCACAAAGGATCCAATAGAGGTGGTCTTGTTCTTCTTGAGACCACTTATCCTCTTTCCCGAGCAGCTTCACAAGGGTGAAGAATGCCGCACTTGCTGTGGAACCCACGTCCACTCCGTCTTTACATGAAAAAGTAAACGTATCGGGTCTTGCAAGTTCAAGGATTTTCAGAGTAAAAAATTGGTAGAAAATTTCAATGAAATCTAGGCGCTCTTTTCTCTCGAGTTTTACCTTTTTCTTAAAGAAATGAGTGTGAATAATTGGGAGGATCTTTTGTGTAAAATCGTAAAGCTCCTTCCTGGGTAGATATTTTGAGAAAAAGAAGCCACACTCCTCCCCACTCTTTACCTGCTCTTCTAATAGCTTTAGAAAATCTTTAGCACTATCGACATTAAGATAGTCTTCGGCTTGAAAGTAGAAATCACTTTTTTTAGGGAAGGTGACGAGAATCAGTTGATCTGAGAACTCGGCTTGATTTTGGAGTTTTTCTAAGGCCTGGCATCTAGCATGTTCTTCCCATGAGGTGCGGTCTTGAAGATTGATATGAAGATGTCTTTCAAGCCCCTTCTTTGTTTCAAAGTGGCGCAGAAACCCTCTAAACTCATCGATCACTTCTGCCTTATTAATATGGGCATGGAATGTTGGACAGGGCATCTTGAGACATTTTGAATCAAAGTCGTTGCTCGAGAAAGTATACTGATAGTAAGGAGGATTTCCCTGGCCGATTGGGTCGAATCCTTCTTTTTCATTCCTCTCTTGGAAAATATCAAGAATTTTAAAGAGAGGTCCACTGGGATATTTTTTAAGCATTGTGGTGATGTTGTCATGAAGGTCATAAATTTCACTCAAAAAGACGTTGGTATCGATCTTGTCCTTTCTAATAGGAAGTTCTCCCTCATTGGAGCGCTTAAGCAGATCATTCATAAAATCAAGCATCTCTTGTTTCTTTCCACTATGGCAAAAGAAGGCAAATGAAAAGGCATGAACAAGGTTGACAAGCGCACGGGAAAGCTGATCTGTCTCTTCAACAGCATGATTAATCAGACGTAGATAGTCAGGTGAAACAAGGATCTCTCGTAAAAATTTGTGGAAGTCCTTTAGATAGCGGGTACAAACCTTCCCCATGGTATTTTCATTCAGGTTTTGTGGATTGCAAGCAAGCATGAGAGACATGGTCAGTTTGATCATATCTCCAACAATCGGAATTTCTTTATGGTGAAAGGCGTCAGCATAAAAATTACCAAGCTCATTTTTCGCAATGTCTCGGATCTCTTCCGCAACGACTTGAGCTTCATGATCGAGAAGAATATTGATGCGAAGAAGAGGATCCTCCCCTTCAAATCCCATGATCACCTCATCGAAGTCACTCACAAGCTTAATGTGCCGCAAAAGATTCCGGTTAAAGAAAGGCTTTCCATCATCTTTACGGATATAGAAGAGCTCGTACTCCTTATCCCTTTTAACCATCTCTAAGTCTTTGAGACCCTGGCGCTCGATATCAATTTTCTCATCTTCGGATGCCCACTCTTCCTGCCAAACAGCTTCAGTCGCTAGAACCTCTTCAAAACGCTTTAGGATTTTTTTGCTATAGAAACTGCGGAGATCTTTATACTCCTTGATCTCGGAGACCTTCCCCTCTTTATAGGTATGTTTAAAAAGAGAGGTACACTTGTCTAGCTTATCAGCAGCTTCATCAGCCAAAACCATGATTGCTTTAATTCCCCGCTGCATATCGCGGTCTTTAAGCTGCTCTTTGTCTTTGGAATAAACATGTTCGAGGTATTTGTGGACTGTTTTGAAAGTCCCTTTGACAGTCGAGAGGGTTTCTTCCTTTTCTGCTTCTTCTAAGTCTTTGAGTTTATGGAGGTTTTTCTTAACACCAACAGCTTCGCCCTCTTTTTCTACAGCTACATCGAGCTCAGCCATTCCCGAGAGATTGTCGACGGCGTCCATGATGGACATCTCTTGATCTTTCTTCGCCTTCTTCTTCGCCACAAACCCCTCCTATAACTTTATTATGAGGCGTCAGAAAGATTATTATCAATCTCCACTTCCCGCTGCGTCACATTAAAAAAACCGGGAACGATCTTGTTATCTTTATCAAGAAGTTCGAGCTTAACAATATGTTTTCCTGGACTCAAGCCATAAAGTAAATAAGGAGTATATTTTGTGAGGGTTGAAATGACCTCTTTATCGACCGTGAGCCGTACCTTGTATCCATCCTGGCTTAACTCACAGTTAGAGAGGAGGAAGTCGAGAAGAATAGGATCTCCTTTGCCAGAAGGATATCTCCCTTGAGGCTCATTATAAGTAAGGTAAGGTTTTTGGAGATCGATATTAAGATCATCACTTTTCTTGCGGTCTTGGAAATAAAAAATCTCAGCAGAAAAGGGGCCTTTCCCTTTTAGACTCTCGCCATAAGAACGCGCAGGAAATGCGCGCAACACATGCATCCCAGGCTTAAGCGTAAAAGGGATATGAAAACTCACAATTTTATCATAAAATTCCCGATTTTCATCGAAAGAATCTTCAAAAGACTGGTTGTAGATCAGATAAGGCTCATTATCAACAATGACGTGGATTGCTTGCCCTTCAGGATCGTCATAAATCTCTTTGGACCGATCATTCTGTGTGACCACGCCTAAAGGGAATCCTTCCACCCTAAGCTGCACATTGACAGGAGTCTTCCGTTTGTTTTCATAGGGACGAGGAAATACGATCTTCGTAACTACCGTATTAGACTCTGGAGTTGGCTCAGCAGGAACAACTCTCACTTCGTCAACACCATAGAGCGCTACTATAAAAAAAACAAAAAATCCTAAAAGCTTTTTCATGACCACCTCTACCCTCTTCTTACCTTTTTGCTTTTTTAAAGAAAACCAAGGTAATCAAAAAAGCAAGAACAGCCACGGCAGCAGCAACAAGATTCGTTGCAGAAAAAGCGACTGTGGAAGCTTTGATCAGAGACCCTTTCACGTAAGCAAATGTCTCTGATTCAAGGGTCCTTGCCGCATCCATCGAACGGGGCAAGCTATTTAGGAGTCCCTCATAAAGATCTGGATTTAAAGAAGCAGTATCAGGCCGATTTTTTAAAGAAGCGGCAAACAGGTCATCTTGAACATTGACCTGAACCGCTCCAAGAACAGCTACCCCAATTGTCGCCCCTGTAAAACGGAGCGTATTATACATTCCCGTAGCAACCCCTGTTTTCGTTTTTGGAACAGAGCTAAGGGTTGCAGCACTCGCTGGAGTCATCACAAAAGAGATCCCTGCTCCAAAGGCAAACAGCGCAGGAAAGAGAAGAGCAATATTTTGATATGAGAGAAAGTATGAAAACCATATGAGACTAAGAAACAGAAGGGTAAAACCCATGAGCAGCGGAAGGCGCGCTCCCCTACGATCCGCAAGATTCCCCCCAATCGGAGCAAATAGCATCAAAGGAATGGTTGCAATTGCCGTGATAAGCCCTGCAATCATGGGAGAGTCCATCACAATCTTCTGAAAATATATGGGCCAAAATACTGTGATCATCAGGATAAACTGAGAGCAAAGCATCAAAATACAACCACCTAAAAAAGTGCGATTTTTAAAAAGGTTAAATTGAAAAAATGGATGCTTTGCAAACCGCTCCAACCCTCGAACAGCTAGGAGAAAACAAATCGCAAGAAGCAAGAGGAAAACCACCTGCCAAGAGCCCCATCCCCAGACCTTCCCTTGCATCAGAGCGAGAGTTAAACAGGAAATACAAAGGGAAAGGGAGATAAAGCCCGGGAAGTCAAAGCTCTCCTTTATCGCTTCAGATTTCGGAACAGACTTTATAACCATCAGAATCCCATAAAGAGCAATGGGCGGATTGATCAAAAATGCCCACCTCCAGGAAAGATATTGAGTAAAAGCCCCACCAATAAAAGGACCTAAAGAAAGGAATACGGAGCCAATCCCCACCATAATTCCAATGGCCCGTCCCCGTTCCTTTTCAGGAAACGAATGAATGAGAATAGACATTCCGGCTGGAGACATCAACGCGCCCCCTGTCCCTTGAATCGCTCGGCTCATAATAAGCCACCACCCCGTTTCCGCCATTGCTCCCATCACCGACGAAATTGAGTAGATTGCAACACCAATACAGAACATGCGCCTATGCCCAAAAAGATCCCCTAAGCGCCCTCCAGCAATCACAAAAACTGCTGTCGCCAAAAGGTAAGCGTTGATAATCCATTGTAAACCGCTCATGGAAACCAAAAGTTCTCTCTGTATCGTCGGAAGCGCAACAGGAAGGAGCGTAGCATTCAAAAAAATGAGCGAGGTAGAGCTCGTCATCGCAAAAAGAATGAGGCGTTTTCTTTTCTTTTCAGAAATGGTCTTCATCTAATACTATACCTTGAGCCTATAACCTTTTATATACGGTAATGAAGCGATTATTCATAATTTTTCTTAGCCCTGCTTTGCTTTTTTTAGCAGAGCGCCTGTGCCACAAAGCAACCGATGGCTTTGCAATGGTCAATGTATATGCACCGGATGGTGATAACCAGAGATGGCATCGAGAAGGAGAGATTCCAGGACATCTCCTTAATCAAACTTTCACCTATTTTGATTCAGGAAGTCAGTCCTACGTTTTCCTATCTGAAGATGGAACCGCGGTTCTTAAACTTTTCAAATTCCAACATATGAGAACCCCTCCCCTGCTAAACTTTCTACCCGACGTGGGAGCTTTAGGAAAAAAAAGAGAGAAGAAACGAGCCATTTTGGAAAAGACCTTTGACAGTCTCTGTTTGGCATACGACGAAATGAAGGAAGAAACGGGGCTCATCACTCTCCACTTAGCAAAAACCTCAAATTTCAAGCAAAACATCACCATTGTTGATAAAATTGGGAAAAAACATCGCCTCGATCTTGATCAAGTCGAATTCCTCCTTCAGAAAAAAGGAACGCTTGCTTATGCCGCAATAGATCGCTGGATGGCTGAGGGAAATCGAAAGGCAGCAGAAACAGCAATCCGCTCACTCTTGCGCCTTGCAGAGAGCCGGTGCCAAAAAGGAATCTTCGACAAAGATCCAGACTTTAGCACCAACTTTGGGTACATCGATACCATTCCTTTTCAAATAGATTTTGGAAGACTTTCCCTTTCCTCGCAAGAAAAGAAGCTAGAAATTTATGGACCAGAAATGATCCGAATCACCCGTGCTTTCGAATCTTGGATCGCAGAAAATCATCCCATTTTGCTAAACTCATTTGTTGAGGAGCTAAATGAAATCGTTTATCAATAAATGCCTGATAGGACTTTTAGCCGTTGCTGCAGTTGTAGGAATAGAGCGCCTTTCTCATACCCTAACAGACGGTTTTAGTTACCCCAATATCACCTCCTCGCTCCCCTATAATCCGAAATGGGACATCACCTTTGAACCCGAAGATCTTTTAGAATTAGAAACAGCCCTTGATCAACCCTTCTCCTATTTAGAGAGTGGCTCGCAAAGCTATGTCTTCATCAGTGAAGACAACAACTACATTCTCAAGTTTTTTAAGCACAAAAGATGGCGGATGAATCCCCTCTATGAAAAACTCCCTCTCCCCAAGAAGTTTGCTGAAAAACGGGATCGCTGGAAGCGCAAGAAGAAGGAGACTGTTGCGTCAACCTTTGGAAGCTGCAAAATCGCCTATACAATCTTTAAAAATGAGACAGGGGTCATCTTTGTTCATCTCAATAAAAACACCCCCTTTGACCATACAATTATTTTGAAAGACCGGATAGGCCTTAAACACCATATCCAGCTTGAAGATGTCGAGTTCGTGGTTCAAAAAAAAGCGATCCCAACAGGAGAATATCTCCTCTCCTTAAAAGAAGAGGGGAGAACCCAAGAGGCAGAGGAAGCTTTAAAAGAACTCCTTGCTTTTACTGAGATGCGTGCAAAAAAAGGATTTAGCGATAAAGACCCCCATTTGATTCGGAACTTTGGCTTTATCGATGGGAAAGCCGTTGAGCTCGATATTGGAGGCTTTCATCGAGACCCAAAGAAAAATCTTGAGTATTTCTACAACCACGAACTTAAAAAAATTCATAGCAAGCTCCTCCCCTGGCTCCAGGAAAACTACCCTGAGCTCGTTCCTATTGCTCAGGAAGAGCTTCAGAACTCTAAGGCAACTGTTAAGATAAATTAATATTTTGCCTTTTATAAATTCTTAACTTTTGGTATGATGTCTCCAATTTTATTATAAATTCAAAAATTGGGAAGTGTTAGAATGACTCAGAGCAATCTACAGGTTCATGGGACGAACTTACTCTATTACGGCGGGGCAACCATTCTTGGTACAGCAGCCGCTGTTCTTACTGCAAAAGCCTCTTGGCACGTTGGCAAGGGCGCTTACTCTGTATCAAGTTGGGGACTATCACACTCTTGGAATGCCACAAAGTGGATCGCCAGAAATGGATGGGATACAGCAAAAGCAACGCCTGGCGCTGCTTGGGGAGCAACCAAGTGGACCGCTGGAACTGCATGGGGCGCCACAAAGTGGACTGCTAATACTGCTTTTGAAGCAGCCAAGTGGACAGGAAAAAACGCATGGAGCGCCACAAAATGGACGGCTGCAACAGGGTTTTCAATTGCAAAATATGTTCTTGTTAACATTCCTGCAGCAATCAAATGGACTGCACTCACTGTATGGGGCGCCGCTAAATGGTCTGTAAATACCGCTATCTCTTGCACAAAGTGGGCATTTAGCTGTATCCGCCACCCCATTGACTCGATTCAGAATGCTTTCAACAACACCATTGCCCTCTACAACGGAGCGTGGAACTTAGCTGCTCGAACGATTGATAAAACACTGGCACTCTACGAGACTTACGTATTACCTGCCATCAACGACTTTGTTGATTTCATGCTTGAAAGTGCTCAAAGCCTTTATCAATTCGGTTCTAAGCACGTAAAAATCATGGCACACGACCTTAATGAGGCCTTCCCGATTACAGGGCGCATTGCAACAAGGGTACAAGGATACGCTTTAACAGCCTTTGGATTTGTTTCAAGCAAAGCAACAACCATTGCAGAGAAAATTCTTCCTTACAACCCCGTCCCATGGCTCTTTGAAAAAGCGCCATCCATGCAGACGCCAACATACGTTGCAATGGGAGCCGCCGCTTCATCTCTAGTAGCTGACATGGTTCCTTCAAATATCGGTTCCCTCAGTGATGGGGCTAACGAATACTTAAGGAATGCATTAAGTACACGGAATCCTGATCGCGATGAACAAATCGCAATTGCACAAGAACGTTCGTTCCGCTTCAAGCTAGATTTGTTTATTATGCTGATTGGAACCACTGTGTTGGCTCCGCGTATAGCAAACTACTTCTCGAAGCATACCGTTACACAAATGCAAGCTACTGGATGGGGGCTAACCTTCCTAGCTATGAAAACAATTTTCAATCCTACAGGTTCAAGCAACAGGGAGGCAGAATAATATGGCAACTCCAGGAATTTTTAGTAATACGTCACAAAACGCAAAGCTATTCGCAACATTTGTAGTGGGTAGCGCAGCGCTTATCGCAGGAAAGAAAGGGATCATGTGGGCAGGAAACAAAGCCTACAACATGGCTGCTTACTGCGGAAATGGAATGATGAACACTGGAAAATGGGCAGGAAACACCTTCATGGATGGTGTTCACTTCACATTAAAAGACGGTGGAGTCGCAGGGCCTACATCTGCTGGTATCCTTGCTGGAACAGCAATTGGTCTGACTTATAAGTACAGCGCAATTGCAGCAAGCCACCAGTTCCCTATTAAAAAGCCCGGTCACCAGGTTGGAAACCGCTCGATTGTTATGGCAACTAGTGTGTTTGCACTGACCCTTCTTGCAGTTCGGTATTCGAACAGCAAGTTTAGCTCGCATCAGATGTCGCTCGCAGGAGCCCTCTCCTACGCAAGTATCGCAACCATTGCATCACTCGCTATAGTTGGTATCACCGCTGATAAGGGCCGCCGCGCCCATGGAGCAGACAAATTTACAAACTACCCTGAACGGCTAGTAGAACTCTTGAGCACATCTTTCACTTCTGATGCCTCAAGATTTTGGGCAGGAAAGCGCAGTGAGGAGCCTGCTGCAGAATACATCTCAGCTAGAATCGAATATGGAAGATTCTCTTCAGAGGATGCAAGCCGCATTGCTCGAGCTATTGAGAATTCTCAATATAAAGGACAAGCTCTAACAATTCTGAACGAGTTGCTGACAGAATACAGACAAAATCCTGATCGTATTGCAATGATTTTCACGCAACTTCCTGAGAGAAGACAAGCTGAGCTTAGAGAAAGACTTGAGAAAGGGATTAAGCAATCTCTCCCTGCAACAGCTCATGAAATCGAAGCATTTTGGGCAGATTTGGATGAAGAAACACCTGCAGAATTTGTAGGCGCATTGGTAGACCATGGATTCACCCAAGGCGCTGCTAAACGCTGTGCTCAATATATTGAAGCACACGATGAGGGTAGACAGACTTTAGCCATTTTGAATGCACTCGTGACAGATCAGTATAAGGATCCTCGAAGTGTTGCAATGATTTTCATGCAGCTTGATCAGAGAAGGCAAGGTCAACTTAGACAGGATCTTTCTCAAGATATTCAAGAGCACCTTCCGCCAACACCTGCTGATAGCATGCGTTTTTGGCGAGAGCTTGAAGGAACCCCTGCAGGAAGAATCTTTGAAGAGCTTCCTCGTGGGCAGTATCTAAGGCTTGAAGAAAACAACGCTCAACGCCTAGCCTTCTTCATTGAGAACTATCAAGGGGGAAGAGAAATTGCAACGATTCTTAATGCCCTTCAAGAAACACATGAAGTAGAGCCTGAAATGGTAGCTGCTCTTTTTACCCAACTTTCTGAAGCAAAACAGCGTCAGGTTAAAGCTGAGTTAAACCAAACACTTCAACAGTGGCTGCCTGGAGCTCATCGTGAGATGGAGTTTGACACGGAAGAGCAGGAGTATGGCGTACACGATTCTATACATGCGCGTAAGGAAACATTCAGTTGGAATGAGAGTGCACAAATGGGGATCTATGCTGGTCTAGCCTCTGGAGTCGCAACTGCAGTTGCCTACCTTGGCGTGAAGAGCATCTTCGCCTTTGGAGAAGCATTCCCTATGATTAACGGAAGTATTCCAGCTGCGGTTATCGTTGCTCCAACATTCGTGCTGGCAAGAGGTGAGCTTAGCAAAGAAAAATACAATCTGAGAAGGAAGCAGCAAGAGCTCTACTCAATGGCTATTGCAGCAATTCTTGGAACGGCGCTAATCCCAACGCTTTCTTCCTATATGCTGAAGAAGAAAGTGGGATACCTAGCTTCTGCCGGTTACTCACTGGCTCCAATTGTAGGAATGTTTCTCATGAAGCATGCAGCTGCTTATGCAGCTATCTCTGCAGATACCTCTTCAAGAAGACAGAGGAGAGAGCGTAGCGGCCACCAATACGACGAGTATTAGGCTTTTTTCTTTGAACACAATGTGTACAATGCCTTATTATCTACTCGATGATAAGGCATTTTTTTATTCCTATTTTACTTTTGTTTGCAGCGGCTTCTTGTCAGAAGAAGGAGCATGCTGGAGAGCGCCAGGCAATAGCGATTAATTTTAGCTATAGCCCCTTTACTGCTGACCCCCGAAAGTGCACGGATCCTGTCACAACAACGCTCAATTTCATGCTCTATGAGGGACTCACCCACCTAGAAGCGGATGGAACGGTATCGTACGCTTTAGCAGAGCGTGTCAAAATATCAAGAGATAAACGAAACTACCTCTTCTTTTTAAGGCCTGCGATGTGGTCCGATGGATCTCCCCTAACGGCCTACCATTTTGAAGCTGCGTGGAAGGCAGCACTGAGTCCTGATTTCACTTCAAAGTCCGCACATCTCCTCTTTCCCATAAAAAATGCAGAGCGGGCAAAAAATGGGGAATGCTCTCTTGATGAGGTGGGGATAGAGGCCCTTGATGAAAAAACGCTCATGGTCCGCCTTGAGCGTCCGACTCCCTATTTCTTGGAGCTGACCTCTTTTTGTACCTATTTTCCAGTTCCCTTCCATGGAGATGAGGTCCCCCACCCTAATCAAAACGGGGAAGTCCTTTCCTGTGGACCGTTTCAAATTGCATCCTGGAAAAATGATGATGAAATCGTTGCGGTCAAAAACCCCTACTACTGGAATGCTGAAGAGGTCCACTTAGAAAAAATTAACATCTCGATGATAAGCGATGAAGGAACGACTCTCAACCTTTTTGAAAAGGGGAAGCTTGATATCGTTGGCGGATTGATCTCAACGCTCCCACTCGATGCGGTTTCGAGCCTTAAAAGCAGTGATTTGATCAGGCAGAGGCCCATTGCAGGAACCACTCTTTGCACCTTCAACGTGAACCGCTTCCCCTTTAACAACATCCATATTCGAAAGGCTTTTGCGTTAGCGATTGATCGGAAAAGGATCACAGAAAATCTTTTTCAGATGTATGACGATGTTGCCTCAGGACCTGTCCCCCATGTTCTTAAAGAAACTGTAACAACTTTCTTTTTAGATCATCAAAAAGCTCTTGCTCAACACCACTTTCACAGGGGACTTGAGGAGCTTGGAATTACAAAAGAAGAATTTCCTCAAGTCACTTACTACTACTTCACATCTGAGCTTCACAAAAATTTAGCCATTACCCTTCAAAACTATTGGAAGTCTGTCCTCGACGTTGATATTAATGTTCAAGCTCTAGAATTTAAATCGCACCTTGCAAAACTTTATAACCATGATTTTTCAGTTGCTCAAATGTCTTGGGTAGGACAGTATCATGATCCCATGTCCTTTCTTGAGCGCTTTAATGGAAAAGAGGCATTCCGAAACTACAGCGGATGGGAAAACCCCTATTATTCTGAACTCCTCTCAGCCTCTTACTACGCAAGCAAAGAGGGAAGAGTCACTCTTCTTGAAAAGGCAGAATCCTTGCTCATGGATGAAATGCCGATCATTCCTCTCTACCATTTCCATGTTGTCTACGTAAAGAATCCCCACCTTCATGGTCTCTCGATCTCCCCGATGGGAGATATGCAGTTTCACAAGACCTTCATCTCTTCAGATTAATATCTTCCTGATCTTTTCTTAACAGTTTGCAAATAATTCCGCGTTGATTTATAGATTTTGTTTTTCAGTCCACATGGTAGGCAAATGAAAATCGACTTTTTTAAAATCAAAGCAGCAGCGCCACTTAAACATTCTCACCCAGGATTCGACACGTTCGTTGTTTCTATGGAAAAGTTGGTAAGAGAAACCATTCCGGAATCGGTGATCGCAATTCACGAAACCTCCCACTTTATTCCTGTGGATTCAAGTTTTGAGAGACTGAATGAAGCTCTCCCTCTTCTTACTCTTTCGGAAGAGGCCGATGCTCCTTGCACCCTTTCTCTAACGGTGCTTACCAGAGAGGAGAATACCCATGGCGTGGGACTTTTTTTATGCGATATGATCACACAAAAGCTCTTTCCTGAAAAAAAAATGCCGATCTCTTTCTTACGCTCACTCAGTTTTAAGTTCATTGTCAAGCCTAAGCAAAGGTATTACATCATTGAGATTTTCATTGAGGTAGGGAGCCTCAAGGAGCTCTATGCCATCAAGAAGCATTTCTCTCATTTTGAAGAGGAGATCAGGTTATCTATTCTAGGTGTTGAAAAAGCTCGGAAATTGGTCCTTGCAAAAGGTCTGACTGTTGAAGAAAAGCGCATGGTTCTCTCTGAGAATCTTGCGTCCTTGATTCGGAAACCTATCAATAAAGCCCTGTTTAGTGATGTACAAAACCTCCTTCTAAAAGCACTATACGAGCACGACCCAGACAAGATTCCCGACCATATCCTGCCCTATATCGATACAAAGCCGGAAACCTTTGACCACTTTATCTTTAAAGAGATGGAGAAGCTCTCGATTCTATTCCATGAAGAATTCGCCGCTCTTCGCTCGTTATCACATCTAACCAAGACAATTTCTTATCTCTATCTTTTCCGAAAAATTTTGGCCTATACGACGCATACAAAACCAAATGAACGCCACCTGAGTCTCAAACTTCTCTCAACGACTCTTGAGAACGTGCCCACATTAGCCCTCCTTATCGGTGTGAATTTTATTGATCCACATGAAGTTTTAGAGGTTCAAGATGTTCTTGCTGCCGTCTCCTCCCTTGTTCCGACAGTCGAGCTGGTTCCGAGCAGTAATGTGATTGACGATGAGGAAATTGAAGGCATTCGGCTTCTCTATCTAGAGTTCCAAAAGAAGGAAGGAAACCTATTTACTGGTGAGGATTTAAGGCTTTTAAAAAAGCGTCTTCCAAAGGAGATCAAAAGTGGAATCCAAGTCCCCAAGGCTCTCCCTTCCTCTGTTGATGAAGAAAAGATGCGAAGTATTCTCTCCCTCTCTAAAGAACTTTCCTCGGTCCATGATCCTGCAGAAGTCATCATCCAATACCACGACGCAACGGAAACACACTACCTTTTTTCTGTTATCCTTGCTCGCGTGCGAAAAAGCAATGAAGATGAACTTAAACTCACATCCTGCCCCCCCATCACAATTCGAAAACAGGAGCGCAAGGTTGCTGGAATCTTAGGTAAGCGGTATATCAAAGAAGTCTATCTTTATGAAATAAAGATTCTGAAAGAGTCTCGAAATATTGCAAAAGCACGCGCAGATGTATTTTCATTCATCAGATCTCGCGTTTACAGTCTCCATGATTACACCGGAGGAATGGTCAATAGAAAATATGAAAATTTACGAGCTTTTAAAGAGCTTCTTGAAGACCCGCTTCATGATCGCTTGATTGAAAACTATTTCTATTCTATTTCTCCTCCCTACCTGCAAAGCCTCACTTCTCCAGAGGTCTTGAAGCAGCATTTTGACCTCTTTCTGGTGGCTTTAGATCAAGATTTTTTAGTGGAACAGACGCATATCATGAAAAAAGACACTGAAACTCATATTTTCATTGCCATTGCGTCGGCAAATGAGAGTGAAATTGATCAGATTAGAGAGAGGATTCCTCTTGGGGGAAATGCTGTTGCTTTGATGTCTCTTAAGGTCTTCGATCTTCACCTGCTCGGCCTCATTCTTCCTAAATCTGAAACATGCGCAGCAGAAATCCTAGACGATTTGGCACTATTGGTATAAACTAGTACGCATGAAAAAATGGATACTTTTCTTTTCGATTATTGCAATTTCTTCTGGGTGCGATCGCCCTAAAGGGTTCACCCTTAAAAAAATCACCTCTCACCATGCTCCTACTCCTGAGTGGGAAGTAGAAAACACGATGTCTCGCATAGAACTGGCCTCTCTAATAGGTTCGCCCTGCCATTACCTCGGGAGTGGGAATCATACCTATGCCTTTGTATCTGATGATGGAAGGGTCGTTATCAAGTTTTTTAAACAGAAGCATATGAAAACCAAAACATGGGCAGACTCTCTCTCTATCCCTGCTAAAAGGATATTCTATCCCATGGGAAAAATTGATCGAAGAATGAAAGAAAGACAGGATTCCTTCAGTAGTTACAAACTTGCTTTTGAAAAGCTTCCAGAAGAAACCGGGATACTCTATCTCCATCTCAATAAAACGGATACTCTCAACCTCTCGCTTACCCTGATGGATCAAAATGGGGCTGCATTTGAAGTCTCTCTTGATGAAATGGAATTTTTGATTCAGAAAAAAGCAACGCTGGTCTTTCAACACCTCAAGGATTTGTATAAAAAGGGGCAATCCAAGGAAGCTGAAAATGCGATTCTTTCTCTCTTCAATATTGTTGCAAAACGAAGTCAAAAAGGGATTTATGATAAGGATCTCCAGTTCTTCAAAAACTTTGGGTTTGTGAATAACCAAGCGATTGAAATTGATATTGGGGAGTTTCGCATAAACCAAGATCCCCTCCCTACTTATGAGGAGCTTAAAATCCTCTCTTACCAAATCCGCGACTTTTTAAAGATGCACGCCCCAAAACACCTTTCAGAGGTTGAGAATAAAATCGCTGATCAAATTGAGCAGTACAAATGAAAAAATACATTTTATCTGGTGCTGTTGCTCTTGGAATTTTTTTATGTGTCTTGACTTATGTCTCTTGTATCATGAGAACCAAGGGGTTCTCTTATAAGAAAATTCATTCTCTTTATGGATATGATTCCCGTTGGGATTTTGGACTTCCAAGCCCTGAGCAAGCGGCTCTTCTTGACCGGGTTTCCACGCAAACTTTTTCTCCTCTTGGAAGTGGCAGAGAATGCTACGCATTTGTCTCCGAAGATGGAGAGATTGTCGTAAAGTTTTTTAAGCAAAAGCATATGAGAACGCGGTATATTTTGGACTACCTTCCTCTATCTGAGCATATTCAGATGATCCGAAATGAAACCCTAAACCGCCACAGCCATCGACGCCTCAGCCTCTACCAAAGCTATCAGCTCGCCCACGAAAGGCTTCAAGATCATAGTGGAGTTCTTTACCTTCACCTCACGAAAACAAACTATCTCAAAAAGCCAATTACTTTGTTTTCCTCGCGAGGAAAAAAACTCGTACTGAAGTTAGATGACATGGAATTTCTGATTCAAAAGCGCGCCCACCATATCTTTGACGTGCTCAGTGAATCTCCTGAGAAAGGAAAACAAACAATCGATGCAATTTTAGATTATCTAACTTTGAGAAATGAGCGGGGAATCGGAGATAATGATATCAACTGCAAAAGGAATCTGGGGGTTTTAGATGGAAAGGTTATACAGATTGATATTGGAGAGCTTTACCCAGCAATATCTCACTCTCCGAACAGAGAAGAGCTTACAGCTGCAACGCTTGATCTCAAGGATTACCTCGAAAGAAACCACCCTGAACTGGTTTTCTATCTTGAACTGTCTATAGAAAGTCATTGCCGTTAATTTATACACTATTATACCATTTCAAAAAAACAAAGTGGTGAATTGATCTTGATCTTTTCAATTGGTTAATATCGATCTCCAAACCCAATTTTACCGTGAAAATCTCTGCGTCAATTCTGCACTTTATTTTTCCGAAACGGCATTATATTTTACATACATCTGTCCCATGAAAGCAGTGATTGGGGCACACCTTTGTACGCTCAAAAACCGAAGGATAAGTTCATATGGCAATGTATAAACAGCATGCTCAATTCAATCTCTTCATAGCCCTTCCTATTCTTATGGGAGCCATGTACTATTTCCTTCACCCTGCAAGAGATCTCATGTTCATGTTTGCGGGAACATTTGCCTATAGCACCCTCTTTATGAACCCTGATATGGACCTTGCGAATCAGATTCGCTTAATGTCTATTCGGGGAATCTTAAGTATCCCTTTTCGCTCCTACTCAAAGGTTTTTAGCCACAGAGGGCTCTCCCATAACCTGATCCTTGGCTCTTTTACCCGTATCGTATGGCTTTTAGCATGGGGGGCTCTTGCTTTCTTGATTGTTTACAAGTCAATCCCGACAAAAGGATCTCTTTTAAAATTTTACAAGTATTATCAACCACTCATTCTCTATGGCTTTGGCGGCATCTGCCTGGCTGATTGGAGCCACCTTCTGCTTGACATGAAAGAGGTAAAATGACTCCCCTTGTCATTAAAAATCTCACCAAAAAATATGGGAGACTGGTGGCTGTTGAAGGGGTTTCCTTCGAAATTCAAAGAGGTGAGGTTTTCGGCCTCTTGGGTCCAAATGGAGCGGGGAAAACAACGATTATCTCGAATATCGTAACCTTGCAATCTTTTTCAGAAGGCTCGATTGAAGTCTTTGGAATCAATGTCCAAAAAAATCCCCGCCTTGCAAAAGCTCGTATTGGTTTTGTTCCACAAGAACTCATCCATCACGGTTTTTTTACGGTTGAAGAGATCTTAAAATATCATGCAACTTACTTTGGTATTCCTCTTGACAAGGAGCACCTAAAGTACCTCCTTGACAAGCTTCATCTTTATCACCACCGGAAAAAACTGGTGAATCAGCTCAGCGGTGGAATGAAGCGGCGTCTCTTGATCATTAAAGCGCTTCTGCATAAGCCCAAACTCCTTCTTCTTGATGAACCAACAGCAGGGGTTGATGTTGAGTTGCGAGCTTCTCTTTGGAAATTTATTCAGGAGCTCAAAAAAGAGAACCTCTCTATTCTTTTAACAACGCATTACTTAGAGGAAGCTGAGCTTCTTTGCGATAGAATTGGCATACTGGACCACGGCCGCCTGAGAAAGGTAGACACAACAGAGAAAATGCTACAGGACTACTCTTCAAAAAAGGTAAGTCTAAAGCTATGCTCTCCTCTTGAAAAAGTATCTCATCCACTTCTTACGGCTCAAAGTGATCACCTTCTTGACTTTCAAGTCCCTAATGAAATGCCTCTCTCTCAATTATTTCAAGAAGCCTCAATCCCTATGAATTGTATTCAAGACATCAATATTAAAATGGGAACTCTCGAAGATGTGATGCAAACCATCTTAACGGGAGATGAATCATGAATCGATGGTTGCAAATTCAAGGTCTCTATAAGCGAGAGGTTGCTCGTTTTTTGAAGGTTCCTCTTCAAACGGTAGGAGCTCCTATCATCAACTCAATCCTCTATCTTCTGATCTTTGGTGTCAGTTTAGGTCACTCCATCCATTTAGAAAATAATGTGCCTTATCTTGCTTTTTTGATCCCTGGGCTAATCGCCATGTCTCTTATTAAAAATGCCTTCGACAATTCAACAAGTTCCATTATGGGACAAAAATATGTGAATGAGCTTCAGGATCTTCGGGTAACTCCTTTTTCGCTCCAGCAGCTGTGCGCTGCTAAAACACTCTCATCCTTAACACGAGGACTTTTTGTTGGGCTTATTACCTACTGCGTAGGGCAGACCTTCTACTATTTCCAAATGGGCCATTTTCTTCCCATTGCTGACCCTCTTGTTTTTATCTATTTTTTAGTCTTTGGAGGACTTGCCTTCGGCAATCTTGGAATCGCCATTGGCATGTGGTCGAAGAGCTTCGAACACGTTGGAGCGGTGAGCATGTTGATTCTCATCCCCTTAATTTATCTAGGTGGTGTTTTCTTTAGTCTAGAGGGGATGCACCCCTTCTGGCAATCTGCATCCCACTTCAATCCTCTCTTTTTTATTATCAATGGAATCCGCTACGGAATGCTTGGCAGTACAGATATTCACCTTGACATTGCCGGAACCATCACTTTTGTCTTTTTTGTGGTCTGTTATATTTTAGCTCTCTGTAGCCTGAGAAATGGCTCACGCTATATGCGCTAGAAAAATATAGTAAACGATTAGATTAATGATTGTTAGAGGGATTCCATATGCGGCAAACTCAAAGAATGAAATGCCCTTCTCCCCCCTCCTTTCAGCATTTTGAATAATAATAAGGTTACTTGCTGCCCCAAAGATGAGGAAGTTTCCAGCGACTGTACTCCCCGCAGCTAAAGCCATGTAAGAATCCATCCCTGTAGCAAATTGCTTCAGCGTTGGCAAATATAGAGCCACAAGAGGGACATTGGAAATGAGTTGGGAAACGACGGTACTCACTGTCAAAATCCCAGGAATCGAGTGCATAAAAGGGGTGGGATTTAGGAGAACTTCTTTAATCGATGAGGTTTCCCAAACACTCCGCATTAAGATAAACATCGCAATAAAAAAGAGGAGTGTATGCCAATCAAGTCGCTTTAGAACTTCTTTCCTCTTTGGAGCAAAGATCATAAGAAAAAATGCCGGGATGAGGGCAATCCCTGGGAGAGGAATCGTTTGAATCGGAAAGAAAGAGGCTACAATATTATACACAATTAATACGATTACCATCACGATTGCAACACGACAAAGACCCATGAGTTTTTTGCTGTAGGGCATGGTATCTTCTGTATCTTCCTTCATTTTACCTTCTTTTCTTGCAAGA
The DNA here is from genome assembly GCA_018399055.1 of Simkaniaceae bacterium. GTDB lineage: Bacteria > Chlamydiota > Chlamydiia > Chlamydiales > Simkaniaceae > Neptunichlamydia. The sequence goes on from CP073762.1 coordinate 1,407,227, forward strand.
TAGAGGACCAAGAAAAAGAGGATGATGAGGTTAATAATGGTTGGAATTCCCAAATACTTCAGATAGTTAACAAAAGGGCTGCTGATCGGAGCACCGAGGGCAATAAAGAGGTTCTGGGGGTTTCCTATCGGCGAGAGGACGCTTCCTATAGTAATCGCAAAGGCAAGACCTAACAAAAGAGAGTGAGAGCGAAGTCTTCTGTGGTGCGCCACCTTTAGAAGAAGGGGGGTTCCTATAATTGCTAGGGTATCATTCATGAGGACTGCAGAAAAAAGCCCCATCCCGAAAACAATGATGAAAATAAGCCATTTTAGTGAGCACCCTTCATGCAAATAGCGCGAAGCAATTTCACTAATATAGCCACTCTCTTCAAGGGCCTGTCCGACGTAAAACATTCCAAAAAGAAAGAAGATAATGCTCCAATCAATTGCAATATATGCGGAAATGATAGAGATCCGTCCGGTAAAAAGGACAATGCAGGCTCCAATTCCCATGATCTGCCAGATTCGGAGAGGAATACGAAAGACTTGGCGAAGGGCTATCCCCAGAAAAACTAGTATTAAAACACCTAATGAAAGTGACATTATACCCACGCAAATCCATCTCCAGCTAGATTAGTGCTTTTCATTTTTTCTGTCATTGCATATCGTGGCCGCATGGATGTAATCAAAGATAAACTCAAAAAAATTGTTCGGGACAGGGATTGGGATCAATACCACAATCCTAAGAATCTTGTTCTCTCTCTTGTTTCTGAAACTGGAGAACTCGCGGAAATCTTCCGCTGGCTCAGTGCAGAAGAGTGCGAGTCGGTGATGCACAACCATGAGCTTGCAAAGCATATCCGTGAAGAGGTTGCTGATATCTTTAACAATCTCTTGCTGCTCTCTATGAAGCTTGATATTGACCTTCTTGATGTCGCTAAGAAAAAACTCACTCTCACTGAGGCAAAATATCCAACTGCTATCTGGAAAGGGCGCGCTCGTCAAGTCTAAGAGCCCTGTTAAAAAATAAAATCACTAGTGGTTTCTTATAATTGTGGCTGCCTTTAAGATTTTTTTCAAAAATCCGATCTAAACTTTCGAGTATCAGAGGTAATGTCTTCTTGCCATCAACTTCCTTATTATAATCAAAGAGTAAATCCCCTGTTCTCATAAACACAGCTTCTTGCGACTTAAATGTTGATCCTATCGTCGGATCAATCGGCCATACAAATCCATGAATCAAATGATCGGATGATTTTCCTGCATCATATTGTTTGGGAGGCACTATTGAAAACAACAAGATCCCTTTCAACTGATCAAAATTTTTAGGTTTAGCAAAAAAATTGCCCATTACACATTGAAAATCATATTTTTTCTCTAAAGCATTCATTTGCTGCTCAACGATCTCCTGATTCTTAAACGAATCAACTTCAATAAAAAGACCATAGACCTCAGAGTAATCAGTTAAGTTCCCCCAACAAGTAACTAAAGTGCATAACATGGTAAGAAAAATAATCTTCATGACTTCAAGCTAATTGACGCTGCTGCGCTCTCCTCTTCATCAAAAATATGCAATACACAATTAAGGATAGCGTCCCTACTTCGAAAGAGGAGCACTTAAAATTATGCATTAGAGCATCAACAACCCTGGTAAATAAAATCCCAAAAACAAAAAACTCGTATGAATACTGCTCTTTCATAATCAAATCTAAATAAGCGGTTTGAAACTCGGATCAAGTGGTTTATTATAATGAGGATTATCTGTATAGTGAGGATTATCTGTATACATCGGGTTCAGCATATCTAAAATAATCCCTTTTGCTACAAGCTCTTGTCGGTTCTTCAGATAATCCTCTAAAATGGTACAAAAATATAAATTATCATAAGACATGTCCCGTTCATTGAGTAGATTATCTAACTGCTCTTTTGTCATCCACAACTTGTCTTTGATCAAAAAATACGCTGCAGTAGCTTGTATTCCAGCCGATTTCCAATCCTTAGAAAAAACTGCTATCGCAATGACACCAGCAGAAAAAAGCATTCCGTTGACAAAGTCTTCAAGTTCCCTCTGCTTTTCTGCATACTCTTCTTCAGAAGAGCACTGTATTGAATTCAAAAGAACCTTAATCTCAAACCTATTTAGAGCTCTGCGCTCTGGATCAAAGTAACCTCACAAAAAGCTACAGACCTTAGATTGGCTGTTCAAGATATCAAAAATACATTGATTGAAGCAAGCATCTACGCTTTTTTCACGAATAACACTTCGACCATGTAAATCGCCAGAAGGCTGCTCATCCTGACCAATAACTACTACTGGTTCTGAAGATACTGCTTCGATTTCCATGAGCTCCCTCTCTGTGTAAATCATTAGATAGTGCCGTCAAATACTCTATATTGTTTTTTGATCTTTCTATCAAAAAAAACTTCTTAGTTGCCCTGTTTCAAGAGCCCACTTGGGCTCTTTCTATCGGGCGCCTTTAATTTTCCTCATAGACAGATCCCTCTCGATAAAGATTACTTGACGACACGCATAGGGGGAATTTTATAGAATCATATTTTTAAGATCAAATGTAAACGAAGCAACTAGAACTGGCGCATCAAAATCCTCAATAGGAGATTCTTTCACTGTTTGGAAAGTATCCGTTTATTAGGGGCTGCCTTATAGGGCTGGCCCTCCCTCCTTCTTCTCATTCATTTTTCGACAAACCCCATAAAGTTCTTTCTTTGTAAAATTTTCACATGCTATAGTGCCTTAACTTTAAATTGATAAAGGTTTGGAGCTCTTAACAACCACAAGTGGTTGTTAAGAGCTAAAATGAGAATGCAGGTTAAAAGAGCAAGCTAGGTTTATCAATTCAAAGTTAAGGCGCTATGAAATGTTTTTCCTTAGTTGTATTAACCCTATGTGTGTTTGAAATGGAAGCAAGGCCTTGTGGATCTTGGAAATCTCCTATCACCTCATCGATGATTGTAGAGTCTGCGATTAGACTTGGTGAAGTTGTAGTAGATGGAGACGATTTATATTGGAGCGAGTCTCGCCCTGAAGAAAAAGGACGCTCCGTGATCGTTAAAGGTGGGAAGGATATTCTTCCTGAGCCCTACAATGCACGAACGCGCGTTCATGAATATGGAGGGGGTTCCTTCACGGTTTCAAATGGAGTGCTCTACTTCTCCAATTTTAAAGATCAGGGATTTTACAAGCGCGAGCGAAATGGAAAGATCGAAAAGGTTTGTGCTGGAGAGGGAATGCGGTATGCAAACCCCCTTTGTGATCGCTCTAGAAATGTGATTTATGCCATCCAAGAAGAGCACCTTTCTGAACATAATGTTGTTAACTCTCTGGTAAGAATTGGAGACAAGGTTGAAGTCATCCATGAAGGACATGACTTCTACTCTATGCCTGCCCTTCATCCTAAGGGAACCCACCTTGCTTTTATTACCTGGGACCACCCAAATATGCCTTGGGATGGTTCGACGCTTTGGGTAGGAGAACTTACCAAAGAAGGGTCTCTTAAGAATGTGAAGGCCGTTGCAGGAGGAGAACGTGAGTCCATCTTTCAACCAGCATGGAGCCCTGAGGGTGTTTTGCATTTTGTCTCGGATCGCTCCGGTTGGTGGAATCTTTATCGAATGGGCGTAGATGAAGCTGAAGCTCTCTATCCCATGGAGGCAGAATTCGGTCAACCTATTTGGGTCTTTAGAATGTCTAATTATGGGTTTCTTCAAGACGGAAGGATTGCATGTGTCTATACTGTTTCGGGAACTGACTATCTGGGGATTTTGGATCCTGAGAAAAAGTCTCTTGAAAGAATTGATCTCCCCTTTACGAGCTATGGAGGTTTCACTGTTGCAGGGAAAAGTCTCTATTTTACAGGGGCTTCGCCTGTCGAGATGCGCACATTGATCCGTTATGATGTGGCCTCTAAGGGTGTGGAGCGGATCCGAAAATCAAAGGATTTAACTGTCGATTCCGGATACCTTTCTGTTCCTGAAACGCTAGAATTTCCAACTGAATGTGGCAAAACCTCCTACGCTTTTTACTACCCCCCAAAGAATAAGGACTTTAAAGGGACGGACCTTCCCCCTTTAATTGTCAAAAGTCATGGAGGCCCTACCGCACGCGTTTCAGCAAGCTTAAATTTAGAGATTCAGTTTTGGACCTCGAGAGGCATTGCTGTCTTGGATGTGAACTACGGGGGAAGCACCGGCTACGGCCGCGCATATCGAGAGCGCCTTAAAGATAACTGGGGAATCGTTGACGTTGATGATTGCTGCAATGGAGCCCTTTTCCTTGCTAAGGAAGGGCGTGTTGATAAAGAGCGGATGGCGATCAAGGGCGGAAGTGCTGGAGGATATACTACTCTGGCCGCTTTGACCTTTCGGGATGTTTTCAAGGCTGGAGCAAGCTACTATGGGGTGAGTGATTTAGAAGCTCTTGCAACCGATACTCACAAGTTTGAATCAAGATACCTTGATAAACTGATTGGCCCCTACCCACAGGCAAAAAAACGCTATATTGAACTGAGTCCTATTCACCACACTGAAAAACTATCCTGTCCGGTGATCCTATTGCAGGGAGCTGAGGACAAAGTTGTCCCTCCAGCCCAGGCTAAAATGATGTTCGATGCCTTAAATAAGAAAGGTATTCCCGTAGCTTACCTTTTATTCGAAGGAGAGCAGCACGGTTTCCGCGCTTCTGAAAATATTATGCGCGCCCTCGATGCTGAGCTTTACTTCTACGGTAAGATCTTTGCCTTTACCCCTGCCGATACCCTTGAACCCTTAACCATTCATAACTATCCATGAGACGCTTTATATTCTTTCTAGCTTTTTCTTTTCCGCTTCTTGCAGTGCAAGAGGGTACCTACATCCAATTTCAAGAGGCAGAGCAGGAATCTCAAAGACAGGATTCCATAGAAGACAGCTATCAAAACCCCCTACTAAAGCATATTGAGGCTCCTTCTGAAGAAAAAGAAATGACGCTCCAGCAACGGATTGCCAACTACTTTGGAACGTTTGTTACCTCTTCTCCATACCCAGGGGTCCGTGCAACGTTTGAGGGAACAGAGCTTATGGCAAGCCTCTCCAATGTCAATAAGGACCTGCAGATTTTGCTTGAGCTTGCAGAGTCGACAAAATACATGCGGGATAAAGGAATCCCCTTTCCTATTAATCCTCGGATCTTTCTGAGTGGTGAAATTGAGTTTACAGGGTTTGTGCAAAAGGACGCGAGAGGGCGCGCTCAAAGTGACCTAGACATCACGGATGCTGAGGTGGATTTTCTGATTGTTGTTGCTCCCTGGCTCTATGGTTTTATAGGGGTGGAATATGACGACTCAGTCGACTCTGCTTCAAACAGTTCTCGAATTGCAAATTCTCGCTTCCATGCGGACTCCCTCTTCATCACTTTTGGGGACTTCTCAAAAGAATCGTGGTATGGAACGATTGGTCAAACCTATATTCCCTATGGACAATATACAACCTATGCGGCTGTGCACAATCCTTTAACACGTGTTCTGTTTAGAACGCTTGCTCGAGATGTTGCTTTAGGATTTTTCAATGATACGATTCAGTTTGCTGCGTTTGTTTTCAAGGGAGACAGTCATGCGGATTCCGGAAACAACATCAATAACTATGGGGTTAACCTAGGGTTTCATTTTAATATCAAGAAACTCGACTGCAAGCTTGCTGTTGGAGCTGTGCGCAATATCGCTGATTCAACGGGAATGCAAGGGGCTTTTGGCGACCCCTCTAATACAGAAAAGCTCCGCCATGTCGTTCCTGGTCTCAATGCCAATGGGAATTTTTCCATCGGAGACTGGACACTGCTATGCGAATATAACCAGGCGCTTCGTCCCTTCAACCCAAATGACGCTGCTTTTAGCATAAATGGAACATCTTTCAAAGGCGCAAGGCCTATTGCCTTTGATTCAGAGCTTGCATACGCCTTTAAAGTTGCGGCAATGCCCAGCTCGGTTGCTTTGGGATACTCAAGAAGTTATGAGGCTTTGGGTTTTAATGTTCCCAAAGAGAGAATCACGCTTACTTGGGCAACCTACATTTTTCGAGGAAACCTTCTCAGCGTTGAGCTCAACTCTGACAAGCTTTATGACAAGAATAATCGCGCTATTGGAAATGTTGTGACAGGACTCCCCTACTTTATCAATCCTAGAAATCTTGGACACCGCGACTACACTCTTTCCATCGACTATCTCCTCTATTTTTAGCCCCGTTATCCTATGATAGTGCCGTCAAATAATCTGCATTGTTTTGCTCTTTCTATGGAAAGCCCCCTCCCAACGAAGATTATTTGACGACACTATCTAGGTTAATTTTGTTTAAAGATGGGAATTCGTTATCAACCTAAAAATAAACGAGTTGTGAGTTTTTAACTCTTCATCTTTAGTCATTTCTGCCCAAAACAATACAAAAATTTCTATTTTCTATCTGTCAAACTTGTTAAGATCTAAACTTCTTTAACCATTAGCATTCATAAAAAGAATGAAACATAAGATCCTCACATCTCTTTTTCTTCTCTCTCAACTAGCCTCCCCCTTAGTTGGTGAAGAAATTCTTCATTTTGATACGACCCCCCCAGAAAGTGAAGAAAAATCCCTGACTGTCAATTTCCAGGATATTTCCATGTTGGAATTCCTCCGCTTTGTAAGCGCTGTTGCAGAAAGAAACTTTATTTACGATGAGAAGATCCTAGATTTCAATATCAGCCTGGTCACTGGAAAGGCAACCGATGCCGAAAACATTTTAAAAATCATGGTCGAACTCCTCGAAAAACAAGGTATTCGCACAGAAAAGCGCGGCGATTACTACCTTGTCGAGAAGATGGAAGAGTGGGAATTAGACGAGCGTAAAGAATTGAAGCTTGCAAAAATGCGCAGCCAAAGGGGCGAGAAGGGAGAAATTCGTTTGGTCAGTGACAAACCAGGAAACCAGTTTCTTACTCCCCATCAATATGAAAAGAAGGGAGAATTTCATGTCTATAAGCTGCAATACCATGTAGGAAATGAAATTCTCACAGCGATTAAAAGTGTCGCTATCAGTATGAAAGCAAACCCCAGTGCATCACAAGAGCTAGTCCAAACAATTGGATCGATGCAATGGGTAGAATCTACGAATTCTATCCTCTACTCTGGAACAGCAGAGGGTATTGAAGAGCTCTCATCTCTCATTTCGAGTTTAGATGTCCCAAAAAAACAAGTCTTTATTGAGGTTCTCGTTATCGAAACCGACGTAAGGAAAGGACTTGAGTTTGGACTCGAATGGGGAGCAGGTGGGCAGTATCGTAACAAATTTGGGTATGGAATTGGTAATTTCCCGGCCGCTCCGAAACAAGCACCTTTTGCAAACACTTTGCAACAGATAAATGCATCAAATACCCCCACAGGAACCGACCAGTTCCCATTGGGACGCGGATTTGATCTCGGAGTGCTCGGGGATATTATCCTCCATAAAGGACAGTCGTACTTTTCACTAGGATCTCTTGTCTCAGCGCTTGAGGCTGATGGAAACAGTACGATTATCTTAAATCAGAAAATCATCACTCAAGACAACAAACTTTCTCGTATATTTGTAGGTGACAACATCGCCTTCACAGGATCTGTTGTCGAAACGATTGGTGCAAGCCAGCAAACCTCTTCAAACATTGAGTACCGCGATGTTGGAGTGAAACTTAATATCACTCCCCTTTTGGGCGATGAAGATGTGATTACACTGGAGATTTCAGAAGAGATCACCAATGTCATTCCTAACCATAATAACGTTGCCGATTCAGTCAATGGAATCAACACGACAAAAACCGACATGGCAACACAAGTTCACGTTCCTGATCAAAGTTTCCTCGTGTTAAGTGGTATGGTCCGCAACACAAAGAGAGAGAGAAAATCAGGAATCCCCTGTATGGGAGGCCTTCCTCTCATTGGCGCGGCCTTTAGCAAAACAACGACTGACGATGAAAAGCGTAATGTCATTGTCTTTGTCCGCCCTCAGATTATTCATTCCGGACAGGAATACCGAAACGTGACAGCCTACCAAGAAAACCAATTCAAAGGTCAATCAACAAATCCTTCCCATTTTCAGATGGGAGTCGATATGTTACAAAGCGAAGATAAAACTTATGGGACCAATCAACAACCTCCTAAACTCGGAATCACAGCAGACTCAGAGAGTAGTCGATCATGATCCCGCTCCTTGGAAAACCTTTATCGCTGAGTTTTCAAACACTCACCAAAAGGTCTTTCTACGTAATATGACGCAACATTTCTCGCAAATGATTGCGCGCGACTTAAGAAAAATGAAAGAAACACTCCGCAAAATGCGAGAAGATAACCGTTAAACGCTTGCGTGATACTTCTATGCTTTGCTATATGTAAAGAGATTTATATATATACGAGGTATCACCAGTGTCTTGGTCAAAGTCCCTTCTATTATCTTTGTTTGCTCTTCCTCTTTTTGCCAATCCCAGTGGGGTCAGCGGAAAAGCTCAGTTATCCCATGGAGACAATAACACCCTTATTGTCAAAACAGAGCAAGAGAAAACAATTCTAAAATGGAAAGACTTTTCGATTAAGAAGGGGGAAACAACCCGCTTTATTCAGCCCTCGGAGGCTTCTGCAACTCTTAACCGGGTCCTAGGTGGGAATCCTTCCGAAATTTTGGGCATGCTCCAGTCAAATGGTCACCTCTACCTAATAAACCCCAATGGAATTCTTGTGGGTGAAGGCGCTTGCATTAATACTACCTCCTTTATTGGCTCGACTTTTGATGTCCTCGACAGCGACTTTCTGAATGGAGAAAACATAGCGTTCACAGGAGACTCAATGTCTTCGATTATAAACTATGGGAAAATTCATACCAAAGATGGCGACGCGCTCCTAATTGCTCGACACATTGAAAACCATGGAGTTTTAGAGGCAGAAGGAGGGCGAGCCGCCGCAATAGGATGCAGATCTCTTCTATATAAACCCAATGATGCATCTCCTTTCTATGTCCAAGGTGGCTCTGCAAATGACCTCAATACGGAAGGAAATGCCTATTCTCATGCAATAAAAACTACCGCAAGCCCAGATGCTCTGACGGTCTCTAAAGAAGGTGAAACGGTCTATCTTACTCTGGCAAAAAACAGTGGAACGATACGCTCTCATAGAGGGAACAAGGGAGGAGAAGTTTTTCTTCTAGGAGATCGAGTCGAGATGGAAGATGACTTCCTTATTGATGTGTCTGGAAAACTAGGCGGAGGAACAGCAAATATTGGAGGGAGTTTTCAAGGAAAAGATCGTAATCTTCTCGCTTCTCAGCTAACCCACGTTGCAAAAGGGGGAACAATTGACGCGAGTGCTCTTGAGTCAGGTGACGGCGGAAACGTCATCGTCTGGTCAGATAAAGTGACTGAATACTTTGGTCACATCAATGCTAAGGGAGGAAGCCTCAAAGGAAATGGAGGCTTTATTGAAGTTTCAACCCCCACTTCAGAACTCCATTACAAAGGAACCATTGATACGACAGCCCCCTATGGAACTATGGGAAATCTGTTGTTAGATCCCAATGATATTGTAATTGGCCTTGTAGCAACATCTGGAGGGTTTATTAACCCCTATACCGGAGCTGGATTCGCAACTGCGCAGCTTTTAGACACAGACTTAACAGGAGCTCTTACAGGAGCCAATGTCACCGTTCAAACAAGTACCGCAACAGCTGGCGGTAGTGGGGATATCAACGTGACAGTCCCCCTTGCCTGGGTTGCTCCAGGTGTAGGGAGCGGAGCTCTTACCCTCGATGCAGATAACGATATCAACCTGGGTGCTACGATCACCATTACAGGAACTGGGGGAGGCCTTACGTTTGATGCAGGACGAGATTTAAACGTGAATGCAAATATCGGTCATAATGCGGCAAGTGGCGGTCTTTTTAGTGTGGCTACTGGTCAAGACTGCAATGTTCAAGCCGATATTTTTGTTGGAGCTGTAGGTGGGTCAGGAGTAGGTGCCACTCTGAATGTAGGGCGTGACTATATCAGCGGGGTAGGCGGTGCGATTACCGTGCGACAAGCGAGCGCCCCTATCAATATGACCGTGGGGCGCAACATTAATGCGCTTGGAGGAATCGTAAATTCCAATACTGGGGGTACTGCTGCAAATGTCACAATCGTTGCTCAGACGGGAAACATTACAATGGGTTCATTAGTAAATACTGTTCCTGTTATTTTTGGATCTCCTAATGGAGCTGTTCATGTCGAAGCAACGCGTGGTAGTATTTTTCTAACGGGTGGGACAACTGACAATGATGTTGCTGTGATTGGGTATTTCGAGCCTACACTCACTACACCTTTTACGGGAGCCGTTACAGTCCTAGCAAGAAATGACATCACTCTTCAAGCCGGCACAGGAATTCTTGCCCACGCCGGAATATCAAAGCAAGGGAGAATTGCACGCGATATCACAAATAATCCTACGAGTGTCACGGTAGGGAGAGATCTACTCATCCGCTCCGGAAATATTGCATTTGGCGCTGGTTCGGGAATTGGTCGTTTTCAACAACTCGTCTCAGCTGTTGTCAACCACTCTGGCGATATCAATGTAAATGTTGGAAGAGATTGTACAATTTTGGGGGGAAACAACTTTTCAGGAATCGGAGACCGCGGATTGCTCTCATTCGGAGGGGGATCTATCGAAGCAAACCTTAATCTCAATGTCGGAAGAAACCTTATGATGGGGCATGACCCTGCTCTTCCAGGAATCTCCGGAGCTTTTGTGGGAGTCTTTGATAATCAGTTTGGAATTACAGGATCTCATGAACTTGTCCATGGAGCACTACACATCAATGTAGGGAATAACTTTATTATGGATGGCCGCTTTGGATCGGCATTTGTCGAGTTCCAAAATGATGGTAGCAATCTGGGCGCTTTCCCTGCAGAGCTCTTTGTCCACGTTGGAAACAGCTTAATCATGCTAGGTGGTCCTCCAGATACAGCAACTCTTAGCGCCGCCATTGATTTTCTTGAGGTCGTCAACAGTAATGCCCACTTTTGGGCTCTCAATAGTATTCAGTGTATCAATGGTGCCAATGGTGCGGCAAATCTCCACAACAAAGCTTTCAACAATACCAATGTTGTCAGCGCCAATCTAGGAACCATTAATGTCCGAGCGGGAGGAGATATCCGAGTAGCCGGAGGCGCGGCAGCAAGAACCGGAAACATTATTGTTGATTATGAAGCCACCGGAGGCTTCACCTATATTGCAGATTCTCCATTTAATCGAGGTCAGCTCTGGGGACCACAAACTGCTCTTGTTGGTGGAGTCAATATCTTTGCTGGGACTGCTCTTGGAACAGCTTCTCCTCTTGTTGCTAGTAATGGCCTTGGTGCAATTTCTTTCGACACCCAACTGTACAACACGGCTGCGATTCCTGGGACCATCTTCCAGCTTGCAGCAAACGGCTATGGAGGATTAAATCCCCCAGCGACTGGTGCAGCACCCAACCCGATCACTTACTGGTCACAGAATGGGAGCAACACTCTCATGTCAACACGCGATAGATTCGCCGATGGAACCCCTGCTGATATTCTAAATATTGGAACGACTGGAAATGCGATCAGTTTTAATAATCAGAACCGTCGACCTATTTATTCGGGCCCCTTGAACCCCTTTGTTGCAGATGGCGCAGACATTACAATTGTTGCTTTCAGAGATACAGTGATTTCAGGACCTTCTACAGTCAATGTTCCTCCGGCCTTTTCTACAATCCCCATTTATGCTCCCAGCGGAAATATCTTGGTGATTACTCAGGATGATATGACATTGCAGAATAATGCCGTTGTTTCTGCGTCGCAAAATGTAGATTTGGTCTGTGATAATCAAGCTCCACGTTTCCCTCAGATCGGCCCAGGTAGCTTTTCGATGGATGCAACAAGTATCATTAACTCAGATACTGGTTACATTCGTGTCTATACAGCTATGCAAGCCCAGAATGTCATCGATCCATTGGCTCAGTTTATCAGCGCGGGAATCCCCTTCTTCTTCCTTCCAGGGGCGGTCTTTGAAGATACTGACCAGGAGAAATGGTGTACGTACTACCCCGATGGAGACCAGGGAATCCCTTTTAAGATTTTCTACAAACCATGCATTGAAACATTTACACAAGAAGCTTCGGTTATTTTGACAGAGTTCTTATATGAGGAATCCTCGTTTAACTATTACTTAGGATGGCCTGAAAGCTTTTACGTGATGTACAAACCACGTACTGAAATCTCTCCAGGGCAGTGGCGCTCAACCTTTGATAGTTTCAATGTTAACCCAACCGAGCGATACTACATCCGAAGACAAGATGATACCCGTGCGAACAACAATAACCGCACTTATCTTGCTTGGTGATGGAGAGTTGATAATAATTTCTTAACTGAATAGAGTAGTGGAATGATCCGAAAAACCTTGATAACTGCAATAGCACTCGCTCTTCCTCTTGCAGCCATAGAGCAACATTTCCCTAACCCGGTATGTCCTCAGGAATCGGAAGAGATTCTAGCAAGCCATTTTAAAGGGATTGTATTGATGGGATCAAATCGATCCGTCGGGAATGTCCACGTAGAGAATATCTCAGGAGTCAAGTTTGTTGACCTTAAAATCCCAACAGGTGAAAGCGTTCTTGAGAGCTATCTTCAAGATTATTTAGGACGCCCTGTAACGGTGAGCAGGATTCAGGATATTAAGCGAACCATTATCGATTTCTATCGCAAAGCCAACAGACCCATTGTGTATGTTGAAGTCCCCTCCCAAGTGATATCGTCAGGAGTTCTTGAGCTTGTTGTATACGAAGGAAAACTAGGTAATGTCCATTGCAGCGGCAATAAGCACTTTAAGGATGAGCGCCTGATTGGATACGTGAAGAATAAGCAAAGTGAGAGCGTTGATATGGATCAGCTTCTCAAAGACCTCGAGTGGATGAATCGAAATCCTTTTAGACAGACAAACTCTATTTTCACTCCAGCCGAACAGACCGGAGTCACAGATATTGAACTCGTAACGGATGACCGCTTTCCTTGGCGCTTCTTTGCTGGGGTCGATAATACTGGTATCCGCCAAGCAGGTCGTACTCGCTATTTCGCAGGTTTTAACTGGGGAAATGCTTTTAATCTTGATCATGTCCTATCCTTTCAATTCACTACAGGAAGCGCTATTGATAAGTACTGGTCAACCTCCCTTCATTACTTAGCTCCCCTTCCCTGGCGCCATACTTTGGTTGCCTATGGAGGATACTCTCATATTAAGGCTGACTTAGAAACTCCCGGGATGCGCACCAAGGGTTACAGCGCTCAGGCAAGCCTTCGCTATGAAATGCCAGTCAGACCTCTTATCAACTTCTTAGAAGATTTCTTGGTAGGAGCAGATTATAAGAGAACAAATACTAGTCTCACCCAAGATGGAACCCTCTTTTTTGATCAATCTGTTAACATTTTTCAACTGATGGCTGGTTACAACGGAGGGTATGAGGGAGAATGGTATAAGGTTTCAGGAACGATCGAAGTCTACGGTTCTCCAGGACATTGGCTGCCGGATCAGAGTCGCAAGCGGTATGAGGAGCTCCGACCAGGAGCCAATAATTCCTATGTTTATACCCGCCTTGCGGTTGCTCCGATCTTTAACCTAAAGTATGACTTCCAAATACAAACCAAACTTCGAGGGCAGGTCGCTAGCACGAACCTCCTTAGTAGTGAACAGTTTGGCTTGGGAGGCTGGGACACCGTTCGTGGATATCAAGTGCGAGAAGTGAATGCTGATAATGTCTTTATTTTTAACATCGAGCTCCGATCCCCTGCGATTATGGTGGCAGGACACCACAAAAAGATTGTAAAAGACGAGCTCCGATTTCTTGTCTTCATGGATTATGGCTATGGTAGCAACCATAAAGTGTTCCCCGGAGAAGTCAATCACAATAATCTAATGGGAGTGGGCCCGGGTGTCAGATATAATCTCCCCCCTTACCTGACCTTTAGAGGTGACCTCGGTTACAAAGTGTGGCAACCCTTGCAATCAGACAACCACACACGTTGGAGGTTTGAATTTGGCCTCGTCGCAAGTTACTAGAATATTTCCAGTTTTTACTGTTTTATTCTTAGGATACTTAGGGTTTTCTCTGGCGCTTCCTCTTTTCCCTCCTCTCTTTTTAGAACCTTCGCATGGTTTTCTCCCAGACTCAATGGGAACAGGAACGCGAAGAATTTTATTGGGTGTCCTATTTTCTGTGTATCCCATGGGTCAGTTTATAGGGGCCCCAATTCTTGGAAAACTTTCTGATAAGTATGGAAGGAAGCCGATTTTATTGATTTCTCTTCTTGCTGTGATTCCTGCATTTATTGGGTCAGCACTTTCAATTCTCTATACTCTTCCTCTGTTTCTATTTGTGAGCCGATTTTTTAGCGGGCTCCTAGAGGGCAACATCGTAATTGCGCAAGCTGCTGTTGCCGATATCAGTGAAAATGCAAAAGCAAAAATCAAAAACTTTGGATGGATTGTCTCCTTAAGCAGTACAGCCTTTTTCTTCGGCCCTTTGATTGGGGGAAAGCTTGCCTACTCTACAATCGTTCCTTGGTTCCACTATGACACCCCCTTTTGGTGTGCTGCAATTCTGGCATGCATTGGTTTTCTTGTTGTTTTCCGTCTGTTTAAAGAAACCCACTCTCCTGAGAGAGAAATGGAAATATCTTTTAAGTCCATTACTCGATCCTTCACAGATGGGCTAAGATATCAATCTCTTAGGGTAATATTCTCTGCGAATTTTTTCGTCTTTTCAGCAATGTTTTTCTTTTTGAACTTTTTCTCTGCTTATCTTGTAAACCGATTCGGGTTTTCTTTCTCATTGCTTGGAGAAGTCAACGCGTACCTTTCAATTCCTTTTATTATCGCTCCTTTTTTCTTCAGTCTTTTTGTGAAATGGTGGACTTCAAGGCAGTCGATGCTTCTCGGCTCTCTTTTTATCTGTATCAGCTATTTAATCTTTGTCATGCCTACATCCCCTTGGGCTCTTATCTTTACTCTTCTTCCGGTTGGATTCTTTCTATCAATGGGATTTGCCTTCCCTGCCATCATGGTTTCGGATGCAGTGAGCAAGCGGCAGCAAGGACAATGCCTAGGAACCAACCAGTCTCTTCAGGTTTTAGCTGAAGCAGCAACAGCGCTCCTCGGTGGTTTTTTTATGGCTAAGGCCAATAGCTTCCCCATTTATGCAGGAGCTGTCTGCGCAGTCATTGCTGCTCTCATTCTGTTCATTAAACCTCAGTGCCCTATAGGAGGGAGCTGATCCGCAGAAAGATGTTTCCGTTTCTCAAAGAAAAAGGGAAGAATCAAAAGCACCATAAAAACCCATCCTCCCAACCAAAAGATGTCATTTAGAGAAAGCATCATCGCTTGTTTCCATGCCATAGTGTCAACGACTGTTAATGCCTTCTTTCCCACAATCCCGTACTGTTTTAAATCAGCAAACAGCTCCCTGCTAATAGGATTATACTGATTAATGCTATCGATGATGTTGCTATGGTGGTGTGTTCCTCTTCGCTCCCACACCGTAACAAAAATAGATGTCCCCACCCCTCCCATTAATATTCTGAAGAAATGAAACATTCCCTGCCCCATTGCAAGTTTCTCCGTGGGCACACGGGCGAAAGTAATCGCAGTAATGGGAGCTAGCCATGTGCAGATCCCGATTCCAAGAAGTAACCTTGATAGTGCAATAACCTCGAAAGACACAGCAGTTGTAAAGGTGCTATAATAGAAAAGAACGACTCCATAACTGAAGAAAGAGAGAGCAACCAGGTATTTTAGCCGAACCTTATCCATGAGTTTCGCCACTAGTACCACTGTAAAAAATGGGAGGACTCCCATCGTAGAAACGGCAAGCCCAGCAACTTGTGCTGTATATCCCATCATCTCCTGAAGCCAAAGAGGGGTAATAACAATCACACCAAAGAGGACCATATAGGACAATGCTGTAATAACCGTGCCAATGAAAAAGTTTCGGTTTTTAAACATCCGAAGATCCATAATCGGGGTGTCATGTGTCAGTTCCCAGATAAAGAGAAAAACAAAGGAGACAACCGAAACAACAGCAAGGGCAATAATAATATTAGAACGCCACCAGTCAAGTTGTTGCCCCTGATCTAGAATAATTTGAAGTGCAGAAACAGCAAAAGCCAAGAGGAGAATTCCCAAGCCGTCAATACGAACTTTTTCAGTCTTCGTTTCTTTTTTCTTATATAAAGAACGGATCACCAAGACACAAAAAATCCCCACGGGGATATTAATAAAAAAGATCCAGGGCCACGAGTAGTTAAATGTGATCCAGCCACCAAGAATAGGCCCAGCAATAGGCCCAACAACAGCAACCATGTTCCACAATGCAAGGGCTAAATTCCTCTTTTCTTTTGGGAAAGTCATAATCATTAAGCTTTGAGAAAGAGGAATCATAGGGCCTGCAACAACCCCCTGGATGAAACGCATGACCACAAGCATATTCATGTTAATTGACATTCCGCAAAGCCATGAGAATAAGGTAAAAAGGGCAACAGAAAGTACCATAACGCGAATCGATCCCAAGCGACGTGTCAAAAGTCCTGTTAGAGGAAGAGCTATGGCATTTCCGACAGCAAACATTGTAATCACCCAGGTTCCATCTGTGACGCTAGTTGCTAAGTCCCCTGCAATATAGGGAATGGAAACGTTTGCGATGGAGTAGTCAAGAACTTGCATAAAAGTGCATAGAGAGAGCGCAATGGCTCCTAGAAAAAGAGTGATTCCCGTTAAAGGATTACCGTTCATAGCATCCAGCGTTTTCCAGAATAATTTGATCGATAATTTTCATCGCTCCTTCTTCTTGCTGGCTGTAAATTTTTGTCTGGTAGATTGGATTTATCCGGGTCGCTTCGGCAAGCATCGGTCCTGAAGTGTCATGGATGTCAACAGTCACATTCATTGAAAGACCTAACCAAAGAGGATATTTTTTTAACTGATTCGGGTCTAAACTCACACGAACAGGAACTCGCTGAACAATCTTGATCCAATTTCCCGTTGCATTTTGAGGGGGAAGGGCAGAAAAGACGTTCCCTGTTCCAGGATTGATTCCTACAATTTTCCCATGGAATACCACGCCGCTCCCGTAGATATCTGAGACAAGGTGAACACTTTGTCCTATCCTTACCTTTGAGAGCTGAACTTCTTTATAGTTAGCATCCACCCAAAGCTCATTTAGAGGAATGATCGCCATCAAGGGGTCTGAGACTCCTACATATTCTCCAAGCTGGGCTGAGCGCATCGCAACATACCCACTGCTTGGCGCTAGAATCGAGCAACGTTGCAGGTTAACATAAGCATCTTTCACTCCATCTGCCGCTTTCTTTACGAGGGGATGCGTTCTGATCGTTGTATTTTGCACTTCTGCGTAGGCTGACTGCAGAAGCAAGTATGTGGCTCTGCGTGCGGCTTGAGCGCCCACAAAATCAGCTTCAACATGTTCAAATTCTTCTCGAGAAACCCCTCCTACGCCCACAAGATTAATCCGATTTTTATAGTCCTTTTCTGCTTTAAATAACTGGGTGTCTTTTTGCTCAAGCTCAGCTTCTAGTTCTTCAACTTTAAGAAACACCTGCACAACTGAGCGTACCGTGTCCCCAAGCTCATTCTTTCTCATTTCATATGCAATCTGATAATCGGTTTTATCAAGCTCGATTAAAACCTGACCCTCTTCAACAAGGTCAGTATTATCAACATTAATAGACGTGACAATTCCTGGAACCTGAGGTGTCAGTTCGATCATGTTTCCGTGAACATACGCGTCATCTGTAAACTTCTCAAAACGGAGAATTGTAAACCAATAGAGAAAGACCGCTATTCCAATCAGGATAAAACCCGCAGAAACCCAAAGTAGGATCATGTTTCTCTTATTGTTTGATGCAACTTTATCTGTCATGGTATCCACCACCTAATGCCTTAATCAATTGAAGCACTGCTAAGTAGCGCTCATTTTCTTTTTCCACATCTTTGATCCCCTGATTCAGCACTGCAACTTGTTTATCTATAACGGTTAAATAATCATCAAGTCCGTTATCATAGCGCTGATTTGTCAGCTGCGAAATGTGAATGGTTTTTTCAAATACTTGCGCCTGCAAACCGCTCTGTTGATTTGCTGCTTCTAAAATTTTAATCTGATCAGAAACTTCCTTAGCCGCCTGAAGGAGCAGGGCATTATAATCATGGACCGCAGCATCATAAGTTGCATATTTTTCGTTTAGCTGCGCCGTAAGCTTCCCTCCTGTAAAAAGAGGAAGGTTGATAGCTGGAGAAAGTGCTGCTGCATAACTATCAGACGTAAAGAGATTGTTCCATTTTAAACTTTCTAGGCCAGCAATCGCAGTAAGGTTGATATTGGGGAAAAATGCAGCTTTTGCAGCGCTAATTAAATGGGCTGCTGCTTCGACAGTCCAAATCTGCGCCATAAGGTCTGGACGCCGAGACAAAAGATTCAAGGGAACGTTTTCAGGAATCGGAAACGGCTGGTCAAAAGCAAGCGTTGGTGTCGCAATTTCCAATCCATCATCGGGGCCGAGCCCCATGAGAATCTTAATTTGGCTGAGGTTAAGATTGACTTCCTTCTCGTAAGTCACAACATTCTCTTCAGCAGCAAGAAGATTGGCATTGGCGAGGTCCACCATCATCTGATCATCTAAGCCATTCAAAAAGCGCAACTCAGTCAGTTCAAGGTAGACTTTTTGAGCCTCTGCTAAAGTACTGCTAAATTGAAGATTTTGAAGATTTGCAGCATAATTGATGTAGGTTTCTGCAAGCGTCACAGTAATGATCAATAGAGATTCTGACATTTCGGCAGCTTGAGCTCTTGCTTGCCCTATTGCCGCGCGGTATTTATTTCTATTTTTTCCAAATAGGTCAATTTCATATTCGAAGTTCAGCGCTAGATAAACTTGATTAATTACTGCAGGAATCGCTGATGGGGGAAATCTATCCAAGCTGTCTTTGCTGAGGTGTTCATAATTGTCTTTGAAGCTTGTGTTAAATTGAGGTAAAAGAACAGAACGCACTTTTTGGGCTTCTTCTTGCGCCGCCCGAACTCGGGAAACCGCTGCCAATAAATCAGGGTTGTTTTCAATTGCTACTTCCATGATTTCGGAAAGCTGCCTATCCTCAAAAAGAGTCCACCAATTGTATGCTGGCCACTCCCCTTCTGCAAAATCTGGAGTGCTAAGGGCTGAGTCAATTGCTGGAGAAACATCTACAGTTTCTATCATTTCAGGTTCATGTTTTCTTTTCTTTAATGCTGCACAACTTTCAAACAAAAATAAAAACAAAAAACAAGAAGGGATTATTAAAGCAAATATTCTCAATTTCGCCATAACCTTTTAATAAAAGATCCTTGTTTTTTATAGAATGTAAATCTCAAGAATGGTTAAATAAGTTTATGAACCTTGAATTTTTAAAGAAGAATCGAAAACTCTTAGATGCGTTTCATTTTGGATTGGAACGGGAGTCTCTTCGCATAGATTCTAAGGGCAATATTTCAAAATACCCTCACCCTAAATCGTTTGGTTCTCCACTAACACATCCTTATATCAACACCGATTTCGGAGAACAACAGTTGGAGTGGAACACCCCTCCTAAAACTTCCTTTCGCGGTGCGCAGAAATTTTTAGAAGATCTTATGCGTTTTTCTCTTAAAAAAAATCCAACGGAACTCTTCTGGCCTTTTTCAATGCCTCCCTGTCTAGACGAAATTCAAATTGCAGAATATGGTTCTTCCCATGCTGGAAGAAGAAAAAAGATCTATCGCGAAGGGCTGCGAGATAGATATGGGGTGAATCTTCAAATGATCTCAGGAATTCACTTTAACTTCTCATTTGATCTTCCCTTTTGGGAAAAACTCCATAAATATGAAAAGTCTTCTCTTTCCATTCATGAATTTATCAACGAAAAATATTTAGGGCTGATTCGTAATTTTCTCCGCGAAGGATGGTTATTAACTTACCTCTTTGGAGCCTCACCTGCAGCGGACCCCAGCTATGTAGACTTACCTAATGGATTTCAAAAGATTGGAGGGGCCTTTGTTGGTCCTTATGCCACCTCTATTCGAAACAGCCATCTTGGATATTATAGCCGAGTTCAAAATCAACTCGCCATCTCTCTAAATTCCTTAGATGAATACATTGAAGAAATACAAACTGCGATCTCGACTCCAAAGGAGGAATATCTCTCGATTCCTTCACAACTAAATAATCATATTTTGCAAATCGAAAATGAGCATTATTCAAGGATCCGGCCTAAAGCAAATTCGAAAGACGGAGAATCTCCCTTAGAAGCGCTGCAAAGTCGAGGGATTGAGTATATTGAAGTGCGGGCAATTGACCTTGATCCCTATCATCCCATTGGAATTACAACCGAGCAAATCGACTTTCTTCACTGCTTTCTTCTCTACTGTATGAGTAAAAAAGCTCCTCTTCTTTCGAAGGAGTGTCAAATTTGCCTTACGTGTAACCAGGACAAGGTAGCGCTTGAAGGGAGAAAAAATGGCTTGATTCTCCGCGAGAAAAATGAGATCTCCCTTGAAAAATGGAGCACGAAAATCTTCAAATCTATGGGACCTATCGCTAAGCTTCTTGGAAAGGAAAAGAACCTTAAGCTCCAAAAAGAGAAAGTGAAAAATGCTTCTCTAACACCCTCTGCGCTTATTGAAAAAAGCTTGCATCATTCAACCTATCGACAGCTTGGATTAAAACTCGCCAAAAGCCATAAAAAGACCCTTCTTTCAGCTACTCTTACTTCAAAACAACTTAAACATTTCGAAAAACAAGCCACTGACTCCCTAGTTGAAAATCAAAAACTTGAGACTGCAGCATCTATTCTCGTCGATGGGTATGAAGATCTTGAACTCTCAACCCAAATTCTGATCCAAAAAGCTCTAGAGTGGAACATTAATGTCGAAGTCCTTGATCGTACGGATCAACTACTCCGTCTTGAAAAAGGGGGGCACATCGAGTATGTGAAAGAAGCAACAAAAACCTCTAAAGATCCCTACATTGTTGCTCATCTTCTAGAAAACAAGCAGGTCACAAAAGAAATTCTCAATAAAAAAAATCTACGTGTTCCCAAAGGAAAGAGCTACAACTCTATTGAAGCAGCAACGTTTGACCTGCCCCACTATCTCAAGAAAAAGAGTGTAATTAAACCTAAATCGACTAACTTCGGTCTAGGAGTTTTCATCATCAACCCCCATGATGAGAAAGAGGCCTACCGCGCCCTTAAACAGGGGTTTTTATACGGTCCGTCTGTATTAATCGAAGAATTTTGCCCGGGAGATGAGTACCGCTTCCTCATTATTGATGGAAAATGCATTGGTGTGGCAAAGAGAATTCCTTCCCATGTGGTTGGAGATGGGGCATCAACAATCCAGTCCCTGGTCCACTCAAAAAATCATGACCCTTCCTACTACCGCGATCCCAAAACCTTTCTGCACCTTGGACCGGAAGAAAAAAAGAACCTTAAACAGCAAGGACTCACCCCGAAGAGCACTCCTAAAAAGGGCAGAAAAGTCTTCCTGCGCCATAATTCTAATATTTCAACCGGGGGAGATGCGCATGATGTCACAGACCAAGTCCACTCTGGATACTCCCTAATTGCCCTTCAGGCAACCGATGCAATCGGTGCAAAGATCTGTGGAGTGGATATGGTAGTGTCGCAGCCAAAAAAAGCTCCTACCCCTAAGTCATATGCCATCATTGAACTTAACTACAATCCCGTTCTCTATATCCATGCTTACCCTTTCAAAGGCAGCCGACGCGATGTCGCTACCCCTCTCCTCCATCTTCTTGGCTACTCGAAATAAGCGTAGCGGAATTCGATTTCTTTAAGAGGAGACAGATATACCCCCTTAAGATGAGGATTGCTTAGGTAGTATAGTTTGGTATAGCATATGGGAATAATGGGCATCTCTTCCATGAGAAATGCTTCTGCTTGATGCAAGTACTCTTTTCTCTGAGCAGGATCTGTCTCAAAATCTGCAAGTATGAGGAGCTCTTTATAACGAGGGTGTTCCCAACGACTCATATTAATTGCTAAGCTTCGGCTTCGGAAGGTATCTAGCATGTAAATGGGATCCTTCAGCCAAGAGTGCCACGGCATCTCTCCCATCTCATAATCACCTTTTTGAATGCTGACAAAGTGAACGGGCCAATCGGCATGCTCAATCTCAACATGAATCCCCAGGTTTTTTCTAAGCTGCTCTTGAACAGCCTGGGTTACCCTAGAGGTAAAAAGGCAGCTCCTTTGGCTCATCCGGACTCTTGGAAGTTTATCTACAGTTAAACCCATCTCATCAAGGGCCTTCTTTAAAAACTCCTTTGCAAGCTCGATATTGCAGTCTTCAAAATAAGGAGCATCTTGTAGAGAAATCCCCTTATTAAGAATTCCCATTGCAGGCTCCTCTCCAAGTTGAAAGACATGCTGAGCCATAGATTTGCGATCTAGAGCATAAGCAACTGCCTTACGGAAATTCTTATTATTGAACGGCGGCTTTTCAGTATTCAAAAAGAACCAAAAGAGACCATATGCATCAATGGTCGTGGCCAGTTCTTTGTGTTTATCATCACCAATCATATCTCTTGGCATAGAGTTAAAAGGCTGCCCAAACCAGTCTAACTCCCCTTTGTCAAATAGGAAGCTCTGAGTGTTTGCATCAGAAATCACTTGAATCCGAATTCCAGGGATTGCAACAAGTTCTGCATCCCAAAAATAGGGGTTTTTCTCAACAAGGATTTCAACATTTTTTTTCCATCTTGTGATAACAAATGGACCATTACAAACAAAATGGGGATTAACACTATTCGCCCACTGATGATCTTCCATGTCAAACTTCTTATGGATAGGAGAATACGTCGAACTTGCACAAAGATATAGAAAGTAAGGAGCTGGGTGCTCTAACTTCACCTCAAGAGTGTAATCATCTAAGGCTTGGATCCCAACATCGTCAATTGTAGCCTTTTTTGTCAGACAAGCTTCTACATTTTTTATGGCATAGAATGTAACCGCCCCATTTTGGGCAGTCTTTGGATCTACAGACTTTTTCCATGCATATTCAAAGTCGTAGGCTGTAACAGTATCTCCATTCGACCAAAAAGAATCCCTTAAATGAAAGGTATAGGTACACTGATCGTCTGAAATATCAACTGATTCTGCCACACCCGGAAGAATGTCTCCATGCGGACCTAGTCGCATTAACCCTTCAAAAAGCATCGTAATCACGTGAGTACAAGGCGACTCATTAGAAATTCGAGGATCTAGGGAACGAATAGGGGCAATAATCGATAGATTAACCATACGGTTTTCATTATTCTTATCCTCTTTCTTATTGCAGGAGAAAAGAAAAGGAATCACAAGGAGAACTAACAGATATTTTTTCATTTTATCTCAAGGGTTACATTTTTAATATTCACATCCATAAAGGGTGAAACCCCTATGTTCGCAAGCGTCGGTTGTTTCATATAAAGTGCTGAGCCAAAACAAATAGGAATCACAGGCATCTCCTCCATGACATAAGCCTCCGCTTCTTGTAAAAGTCTATTACGCCTATTTAAATCAACTTCATGATCGATTTCTCTTAACATGCTAAGATATGGGCGATCTTCCCATCTCGAAACATTCATTTTTCGATGGATAGGTCTAAAAAAGTCTAGAGTGTATATGGGATCACGAATTATCGAAACCCAAAACATGCTTCCAATTTGGTAGTCCCCTTTTAACATCTGATTATAAAGAAGCCCCTTGTCAACGGGATCTAATTTCACATGAATTCCTAGAGTAGCTTCCCACTCCTGCTGAATCATATGCATGATAGATGGCTGATACAAAGAGGGACAGTAGCTGAGTATAATCTCTGGAAATGTTTTCTTAGTCAATCCAAGCTCCACAAGAGCTGAATTAAAAAGGAGCTGCGCGCTGACATAATCTCCATCTTTGATATAATTGTTTTCTCCCTCACTAATCAGTCCTAAAGCAGGAAGCTTGCTTTTCGTAAAAAGATGGTTTGAAATATTTTTTCTCGAAATAGCAAAAGATAGCGCCTTCCTTAGGTTTTTGTTATTAAAGGGATGTTTCCGTGTATTAAAAACGAGAAGATTCATCCCATTTAAAGGCACACTCATCACTTGATCTTCTAACTTTCCAGACTCTATAGCATCAAAACACAAAGGAGCCAATGGATCTCCAATCCAATCAATCAATCCCTTTTCAAAAAAGTCATGCCTTACAGCTTGATCCTCAATAATTTTAATATCTACTCCAAGGAGATTGATTTGAGAAGCTCCCCAATAACTTGGGTTTTTTTCGAGAATAAGAGATTCTCCGATATTCCACGTTTTTAGAATAAAGGGGCCATTCGTTAATTCTTTATTTTTTCTATTGATTGGCGAAAAGTTGACACAGGAAGTGAGTTCTAAAAAGTAAGGAGTAGGATGTTCAAGCAACACTTCTAACGTATGATCATCAAGAGCACGGACTCCCAGCTCTGACGAATGACACTTTCCCTCATTGCAAAGACCAGCATTTTTGATCGGACTGAAGAGAAGCGCTCCATAGTGTTGAGAACAAACAGCTTTTTTCCAAGAATACTCAAAATCATAGGCAGTTACAGGCTCTCCATTCGACCACTTTGTTGATTTAAGATAAAAAATATGGGTTAACTTATCCTCCGAAACAGAGTAACTCTCTGCGAGCCCTCTTTCAAGCTCCCCATCCTCAGAGCGAACCATAAGTCCTTCATAGAGCATTTTAATCACATGAACCGAAGGGCTTGCAGTCCCAATATGAGGATCTAAGGACTTAATAGGCCTGGCTACACAAAGACGCAAATAGCGTGGGCATGGTTTTTGATCTACTTTTCCGCAACCAATAATCAAGAAAAGTCCAAGTACTAAAAGGAAAATAATCGACTTCGAGCTCACGAACACCTAAATTAAAAAAAAACCTCGCGATAAATCTACAAGACTGCTAACTTTCGTTCAATCTCAAAAGTGGTATCCGAGAAAAAAAACTTTTTTAATGGTGTCAATGGCCTCCGTTGAAACAAATAGCCCCCCTTCCAATCAGCTCACTAAGCATCCTATGGCAAGCCTACGTGAGCTCTTTGCACTAGCATTCCCTCTCATACTGACAACTTTTTCAGCTAGCCTTCTGAACCTTACAGATCGATTCATGCTCTCTCACTTTTCTCAAGACGCATGGAAGGCCTGTTCCTCGGCGATGAACCTTCTATATTTGCCTCAACTAGGTCTCATTATTATCGCCTCCATTTCCCAAGCCTTTACAGGACACTATAAAGGTGCCAAAAAGGAAAAAATGATTGGGCCCTTTATCTGGCAGATGATTTATTTCTCTTTATTCACGATATTAATTATTTACCCCTTATTTTTGCTGGGTAATGTCTATCTAAAAGGAATAGAAGTTGAGAGCTCTGCCAAAAGTTACTTCCGCATTCTTGCCACTGCAAACTTTCTTTATCCCTTGGGAGCAACGCTTGCATCCTTTTATATGGGCCGAGGGAAGAATAGCATTGTTTTTTTCACAAGTTTGACGATTCAAATCTTAAATATGGTGCTTGATTACATTCTTATCTTTGGAGTTGGGGACTTAGTCCCCTCTTACGGTGTACAAGGAGCAGCGATTGCTACGGTCATTTCTCAAGGAACATACTGTCTAATTCTATTCCTCCTGTTTAGGCAAAAAAAATATGCCCTCCCATTTTCTACAAACCAATGGAAATTTAACCCTCCTCTGTTTTGGGAAGGCTTGAAGACTGGGATTCCCAGATCTTTTGGAAGGTCGCTTGCTGTAGGCGCCTGGACCGTTGCAACTTACTTCGTAATTCAAAAAGGCGGTGACTATTTACTGGTCCATACTTTCGGCCTCACTGTGTTCGTCATCCTAAGCTTCGTAAATGAAGGGATGGGCCAAGCGCTACTCACTTTCAATTCACATGCACTCGCCAGTAACTCCTCTCATTTGTTCAAAAAAAGTCTCCGTTCTGCAATATATTTCGTTATCGCCATGGCTGTAGTGCTTGCTATACCTCTTCTGATTTTCAGAGAAACAATGATCCTACTCTTCGTCAAAGATTCAATCTCGCCTCAGACCCTGCAGTTCCTAAACGAATGTTGCGTATGGGTCTGGATTGCCATTATCGGGGGTGGGATCAACCGTATTGGAGCTAGCATGGTAACTGCAGCTCGTGATACTGTGTTTTATGCGTGGTGTATGACCATTCAATGGATAACCCTTTGCATTCCCATCTTTATCGGGATACAAAACCTCGGGATGTCCCCCTCAAAGTTCTTCTTGATTGAAGGCCTCAATTCAGCATTAATCGGAGTTATATTTATTTTCCGTTTTTTCAAAGAGCCCTACAGACGGCTTGGACCCCAATCAATCCGCATCAAACTCTTTAATTCTCAAAAGCGGCGTACCCCATCCGAATTGCTCAATGTCGGTTCCAAACGAGCCCTAGGGAGAGATAACAGTTATTTCAATAATAATTAAAGAATAAGGCTCTGGTTTAGGAAACTCCCTGTAAGCCAAATCCGGATGGATATATATTTCTCTTTTTTCTCCCACATTCATCCCTTCCAACCCCCTGCGAAGCCCAGGGATCATTTCAGAAAACGGAATACGTATCCCTGAAACATTCTCAGATAAAACCTCTCCAGTTAATGTCTTCTCTCTAAATGCAACCAAAGGAGTGTTGTTTACACTTTTAATTTCTTCACCTTTTCCAAGGCTCAACACTCTATAATAGAGCCTGTCTTTAACTACTTCATAAATCCCGTTCATATTTGATATCTTTCGTAAGTAAGAGTTAGCAGCTTGGAGATTAAGAAGCTCCTTTTCCTCTGCTTTTTTTTCTAGAGATTCCGTTAGGGAAGCGTAGCAATCATTTAGTGGTTTTGGCTTTAACTTCCCCGTACTAAGTTTCTGGAGGTTATCTGAAAGTTCGTCAAAATTATACTCTCCCTCATAAGTTGTCATAATATTCCAAAGCACATGGGCGAGGTCTTCAGAAACTTGAAACTGCTGTTTTTTAAGAGACTGATTTATTTCCTCTTCTGAAGAACAGCCGGCTAGAAAGAAGAACGTCAATAAAAAAAAGCACCATTTCTTCAATATCATGATGAAGTTAACCTCTCCAAAACAGTTTCTAAGAAGTTTTCGGATTCATACATTTTTAATATTGAGCTATTTATATCATCCCAACTTTTAATAATATCTTTTGTCTTAGGATGTTCTTCATTTCCAAAAAACAAGGATCTTTTGATTGGAAGAAAGGGATTATCTTTTTTTGTTCCTTTAATCAAATAATTTTTATTTAGTAAGTTTTTGAGTTCAGAAGCTAAAGAATCACCCTCTAGAAAGTATTTGTATTGAAGCTTTCCGCTTGTTTTTGGATTTTCTTCCATCCCCAGGCAGTTTATAACTTCTGATGGAAGTGTTTTAATATCAATAGGAAGATTTCTCAACATTTGTAGTAATTGTTCTCTTTTTATAAATGTTTGAACATTTTCCTCTCCATACCCATATAAAAGCCCAAGGGCCTTGAAATAGGTGAGCAAACAAGGGGTATTAGAATGAGAATAAGCAAATTGCCCCCTGCAAAGCATCTGCAAGAGCGTACATGCGCTCGCTTTTTCCTCTGCAAGAGCTTGAAAAAGGAGAAGGTTTTTCTCAATGACAGAAAAGGCTTTTTCTTTATTGATGAGCAAGAATCCAAAGCAAGTATAATCTTTTACTTTGATAAAGACATATTTTTCCATAGGGAAAAGATTTCTATACCTCTTCCAAACTCTCCATCCCTTTTCGTCTAAAGCCATCGAAAAGAGATGCTTTTCAGGTTCTTTATAAAACTGAGGGAAGCGAATGAATTCTAGGTTATAATCAATGCTTCCCATGGGTTTAAGGCCAAATAAAGTATAGGAAAAATCTCCATGATAGAAAAGTCTTAGAAAGAACCTTTCTAGGATTTTTTGTTCTTCAGAAGGAATTAATTGAATACGATGACGAACAGACGTTTTTTCTTCTATCTCTTGTGCATTTAAAGAGGCAAAACGAATGAATAAAATAAAGAAGGAGAAAAAGAGCTTCATTTTCACACAGAGGGAAGAATACTTAGAGTGCGTTTTCTCCCCACTGGACTTCAAACTAAGGTTATGGGGGTCCCCAAGGCCAGCCACAATACCAACAGTTGTTATTTTTGGAATCATTATATTTTCCACAGTTACCACATTTCCATTTAGCTTCCTTTTTTAGAACATAGTACCTGCTTTCCTCTTTATCAAAAACAATCGCATCGACTTCATAATAACACTCATTATCTTCTACGTAAATTCCGGAGGAGTCGAATACTATTCGATCTAAACTCACATAGAGTTTTTTGGAATGATCTCCAAACGCTGAAGATGAAGCAGCCATGCTAATCATCATCATAAAAACCCAAATTTGCCTTCTCATATTACTCTCCTTTTTATGAGCGCAAGAGAAAAAAGGCAAGGCAACCTGCTTATATACGATTACATAAGTGGTTTGCAAACTTGAGTTGAACAGTTTAGGCAAGCTGGAATCAGATCATCAATAAAGGCACAAGGCCCACCATTTCCACCATTCATGAAGCAAGTCGTACCTTGATGGACTAAAATACGAATATTCTTATGCTTCACAACCTGCTTATCTGAAACAAATGACAAAATATAATGGTTCTTATCAAAACCACTAGAGAGTACGAACGTAAATGGCATTTCAGAGCTTAACAGATCAGCAGCCTCGACAAGAGAAATATTCCCTCTCCAAGCTAAGTGACACTGAATTTGCTTTTCCAGACGCGAAACATCCGATTGAAAAATCCTGTTACTTCTTTTAGATCTTATTCTTGTTACCATAATTACCTCACATTTGGCTACTTTTGGTTGATTGACTATTGGTATAGCAGCGGACATTCTCCCAGATTATTGAAATGCATTCAACAAAATACTTAAGAGAAAAATTTATGAGGAAGAATCTTGCGAAAAATATGCTTGTGAAAAGTCAACTGTTCCATGAGAACTAGAATGAGAGAGCGTCAGAGATTGATTTTTAATAAAGTAGTCGACGCAGTAACAAATTGGAGTGACAATAGCTTCTTCAACAACCATTTTCTCAGCTTGGAAGAGGTATCGATTTCTTTCGTCGATATCTATAGTGGAATCCGAGGCATCCAAGAGAGTTTGAAACCTCTTGTTATCCCATCCAGTAAAGTTTACCTTTTCCTTTCCATGCTTGAAAGACTGAAGTGTATAAATGGGGTCATTTACCCAGGAAGTCCAATGAATTAAGGCTAACTGATACTTTCTGGATGTCAATTTTTCAAAATGACGGTTCCACTCAGCACATTCAATTACACACTTGATTCCTAAGATCGTCTCCCATTGGTTTATTAGTGTCTGTGCGCAGTCTTTATCTGCGTGCACAATTGATAAATAGAGAATCGGAAAGTCTTCTAGTTTGAGATCCATTTCTTTTAGAGCCTCCTCAAACAAACTTCGAGCTTTTTCTTGATTTTCCTTAATAAGAAAGTCTGAATCCTGACAAAGCGTTACCTGATAGGGCAGTGGGGTGTAAGCAGAAACCCTTTGAGCAGGGTGACTAGCCATAATCTCTTTTCTAGAGATTGCCATAGATAGAGCTCTTCGGATTTTTGGACTATTCAAAGGAAAGTGATTGACATTGAAACACTGCCACAAAACCTTTGGTGACAGATATTGAATAATATTATCATCCTCGAGATTCAATTCATAATGCGTCAAAGGAATAAGGTTAGAACCTGTACAGTGAATTTGATTTCGATGGAACATCTCTATCACATGTTTCATTTCTGTTCGGATTGTTAATATCTGGTCCAACTTGATATCTTCTTTCTTAATATAGCTAGTATTTTTCACAAAGTTGAAAAAATACCCTTGACCTGGTTCAACTTGCTTAAAAGGGCCATTACATACAAAGTTTTCATTCTTCTGCTTTGACCAGTTTGGATGCTTTTGATCAATCCGATGATTCACAGGAGAATACAATGTATTTGCAGTAAGTTCGATAAAATAAGGTGCTGGATTTTCAAGCTCTACTTTTAATGTAGAATCATCTATTGCTTTGATACCTACATGTTCAAGATTGGCTTTGCCTTCTTTGGCTTTTTTCCCATTTTTTATTGGATAAAAGACATACGCGAACGGAGATGAAAATCCCGGTGAAAGAACTTTTTTCCAAGCATATTCAAAGTCAAATGCAATAACCCGATCTCCATTTGACCAATAGGATTCTCGAAGCTTAAAAATATAGGTTTTTCTATCTTCAGAAACAGTAAAACCTTCTGCAGCACACGGCTCTGCTTTTCCCTCTCGATCAATTCTTATAAGTCCGCTAAAGAGCAGTTTAACATAAACTGAGGAGGTTTGATCCCCTCCAATCCGAGGGTCTAGTGATACAACATCTGAATACGGAATCTTCAGAATTTGGAGTTTGCTTTGATCTTCTTGCCATTTCTTAAGGGTTTTATTAACAATAGCTTTAAAAGCCTCATGCTTTTCTTTGACAGGATCACTACATAGAAAACTTAGGTAATAACTACCTTCAAATGTGAGGGATGAAGAAACAAAGTTTCGTCCTTGAATAATCTCATCCAACAGTGCTTCTTCAATAAGAGTCAGAAGCTCAGGATTATTCCCTCGAACAACGACAATGGTAATGTTTTCATCTTCGCTCATTTCGAGAAGGTAGGAATGATCTCTTGGGAATTCCTTTTCAACAGCTTGAATAAATGTCTCGAAGAACAGGCTTATTGAAGGAAGGGATATTGTTGCTTGAGCTTCAATAGGATTCAATGAATAGAAGAAGTTCTCAAGAAGATCTTGATTGCGTAGAGAAACATCTTGAAAAAGGCGTTTAAATTGGGTAAGAAGCTCCCCTTGCTTCAACATCATCCCTCCATTATAGTCTCGAACTTCTCCGATATACCTATTTAGGAACTTGACAACCTCTTCTCGAGCTAGATAGAGGTTCACAGAAAAGTCCATCCGTAAAAATGAGGGAAGCTTTGTCATGTGCAGTCGAAAGACATTTGCTTCAATAGGATGACTCTTCCTGATATAACTCACATTCTGAATCCTATCAGGAACGAAGCGAATAAGAGGGTCGGCATTCTTTAAAAGATCTTGAAGAGGAGGAGTTTCTTCAGATTTCACTCGAAGAAGAACCACAGTAAAAACTAAGTCCTCTTGAGAGTGCTGGTCAAATGAGATCATCATCTGAGGAATATCATCTTCTGACTTAAGTTCTCTTGAGAGCATCAAAATATTCCGCATCGTTTCTTCTTCATTCCGTACCGTGAAAATAGAAGGAACAAGGTGCTCAATCCGTTTTTTTAACTCTTCTTCAAGCTGATCTTTTAATTGCTTTCTCTCATCAAGAGTTATGGAAGAACCGTCAATCCTCTCAAGCTCCAGGTATAAAGAAATAATAGGGTCATTCAAGTGGCTTGATTGATAAATGGAGCCTGGAACAATTCGAATATCTGGGATGAATTTTTGAACAGCCCTTAAAACGTGTTTTTCATCAAAAAACTCATATTTATGAAAAAGATTTACCCCAATTGAAAGCCCTAATACAGGCTTCTTCCCAAATGGAAATGAGAGTTCAGTTGCTAAAAACCGGATTTTCATATGTCTTTTTTCAGGAAAGACATTAATTTCCCGTGACAATTGCGAGCGACCTGATAAGAAGCTGAGAAGGATTCTTCCTAAGTGGGAATATGAGCGCTCCATCCTAAACTCTTTACTAGAATAGGCCTGCATATAAGCCAATCTCTCAAAAATAACTTCATCTAAGTCATCAGGATAGCGATGGAGAAGCTTAATAAAAGACTCCCGAATAAGATTCATCTTGTGGTCGAGAGGAAGCGCCTTGGTCTCCAAAAGAGATTTGGCATACCGCCCAGCTAAGATAGAGGAAGCGATTTCTCTCTTCAACAGAGGGAGATTCTCCTTCAAGAGATTTGCCTCCTTTTTGTTTTGAATGAGGACTTTAGCCTCGCCAAAAAAAAGAGTCTCCTTTGGATAATGATCAAAAGTAAACGACATGTGTTCAAAGGATAGGATCGTTGTCTCTTGGTGAGGGAGTAGCCATCTCTTGATCATTTCCGAGATGAACGTTTCTGAAGGAATAGAACTGAGAGGCTTCATCAGGAAATAGATCGATACACAATCGGGAGGTGATTCAAAAGGGCTCCAAATAATATAGGGAAGGGATGAACTCACCCACTTAGCTAAACTCTCCCGGTCATAAAAAGGCAGAGGGCTAGGAAGCACAGAAATCAGAACATCTTGAATCTTCTTCACATGATCAAGAAGATTCTTGGAGCGGCTATAGAAGGAAAAAGATGGACGGATCGTTAGATCTTCTGGTCTTTCAATCTTCTGCTTTGATACCGCTTTGATTTCCATTTTATTGATGGTAATCCATCAACATATTTAAAACAAATCTTTCATTTCTACCCATGAATCTATCCTAGGACATGTCCCTAATGAAACGCATATATTTTAGCTTTTAAACGGTTAAAACGCTGAATAGCAAGATCGATAAGCTCACAGAGGAGATCTGGATAAGACAATCCACTCAATTCCCATAGTTTAGGGTAAAGACTAATAGAGGTGAATCCAGGGATCGTATTGAGCTCATTGATGAGGAGGTTTCCTCCTTTCTCCATGAAAAAATCAACGCGCGCCATTCCCTCACATCTCATTGTTTTATATGCTTTGATAGCAAGTTCCTGTATTTCTTTAGTTTTTTCAGGAGAGATTTTAGCAGGAAGGATAAAGCGCGCGCCATTTTCATCGAGATATTTTGCTTCATATGAGTAGAAGTCATGGGTAGGAATA
Organism: Simkaniaceae bacterium; assembly: GCA_018399055.1. GTDB lineage: Bacteria > Chlamydiota > Chlamydiia > Chlamydiales > Simkaniaceae > Neptunichlamydia. The sequence continues at coordinate 1,440,212 of CP073762.1, forward strand.
ATCTCACCAGGAAGAGATGCTCTTGGATCTAGGTTCCCGAGAATAGAAATCTCTAACTCTTGCCCTTCGATCCCTTCTTCAATTACAATTCTTTCATCGTACTTAAAGCTCTCTTCAAGTGCAGGAAGGAGCTCCTCTTCTGAGTAAACCTTACTGATCCCAACGGAGGATCCCAGTCTTGCTGGCTTAACAAAAAGAGGAAAAGCAAAGGTATCAAGAATTTTCTCCACATCAGATGATTGAAGAGAGAGGGATTTAGGAGTAGGCAGTCCCGCCCCATTAAGCATATCCTTCATGACCCCTTTGTCCATACACATGGCAGAGCTCAGGTGATCAGGCCCAACATAGGGGAGGTGTGCAAGCTCTACAAGCCCTTGGACAGTTCCGTCCTCTCCATAAGGGCCATGAAGCACAGGGAAAATAACGTCGAAATTTTTTTTGAGTACGCAAGGAGAAAAAAAGATCTTTTCAGGAGAAACTTGGAAATCCTTAAAAAACCATGTTCCACTTTTTTCAATCTTAATAGGATAAATCTCATATTTATCACGATTAAGGTGCTCTATGACCGACTGAGCCGACCTGATTGACACCTCATGCTCTTCCGATTGCCCCCCAAAAAGAACCCCTACTCGAATCTTCCTTTGCATCATTACCCCAGGTTTTACTATCATAATGTCACATGGAAATTCTTTACTCAACCACTATTCTTTCGTTCTTAAAAAAAGTCAGGACGATGGCTCTTGAAATTCTTACGCGTGAAATGAAACTCAGGGTTGGCCGCTCCCGACTTTATTATCAGGGCTACTCCTATCCCCTCCATTTTATTGTCTTCGACCACCCTTCGACCCTCGGAACTTTTCAAAGCGACCTCTTTGAAATAGGGATCAATAAAGTATTTCTTCTTGAGAGTGAAGAAGCAGTAAAGGAGATTATACGACATGAGCTTGCCCACCTTGTCACCTTCCTTGATTTTGGAAGCAGTGTCTCCATGCATGGAAAAGAATTTCGCGCAGTCTGCAAAAGGTACGGATGGGCAGTTGAGGTGTCAAAAGCCACAATTCCTCTAGAAAAAGTAGTGAAAAATAAGCGGATTATCGAAAAAGTGAGAAAACTCCTTTCTCTGGCTGAAAGTCCTCACCCTTCCGAGGCAGAGGAAGCGACTCTAAAAGCTCAACATCTCTTAAGCAAATATAATGTCGAATATGCCCCTAAAGAGGATGAGACGGTACTCCTTCGCGTTCTAGAAAAAAAGAGGGGAAGCGCAAAGCTCCAAGCTATTGCCTCAATTGTGAGGAGCTTTTATGTCTATCCCGTCTTTAACAAAGGGAAAAAAGGAGTTTATTTAGAAATTATTGGGGATGAGACAGCTACCCAAATTGCCGAGTATGTCGCTCATTTTCTCGATCACCAATTTGAAGCCCTCTGGAGAGAGGCTCAAAAAGAAGATCCTTTGCTGAAGGGGACCGCTTCAAAAAATTCCTTTTTCCGAGGTCTTGCTGAAGGGTACAAAGGCAAGGAGGTTGACTCCAAAGCCCTTATTCGCGTCGAAAACCACTTGATAACCATGGCTCAAAAAATTTATCCCTATCTTTCTTCAGTATCTTCCTCATTTTGCCATCATGAAAGAGGGGCTAGAAAGGGACGGGAAAAAGGAAAAAGGATGAAAATTCTTGAGGGCATCCAGGAGAAATTCAAACGCTTTCTACTTGCGTGAAAAGTTAACAAAAGTTAAATTGGATGGGATTAAATTTTAAACCTAATGTAGGGGTCTTGATATGAAAAAATCTTCACTACTAGCACTAGCTGCTTTTAGCCTCTTTGCATACCCAATGTTTGCAGAGGAGTCTGAAGAAAGCTCTGAAGAACCAGTTGCTATTGAAACAACTGATGTACAAGTTTCCTTCAATGATGAAGAGACTAAAGAAAACTTTATCGCACTAAGTGATGATGAAGAAGAAGAAAACGTTGGTTCTTACCTCGCTCTATCTGACGATGAAGAAGAAGAAAACGTTGGTTCTTACCTTGCTCTGTCTGATGGCGAAGAAGAGGAAGATACTGCTTCCGCTTAATGCTTTGTCTAATGCATTAATAAGGTGAACGTCATTTTTGAAGTTCACCTTTTTTTTTGGAGTAAATATGCCTGTATCCCCTGAAAAAAAACGCGCTCTTGCAAGAAGAATAGAAGAGCTTGGAATTACCGATAATGATCTGACAGAAAAGTTTATTCTGGGCTCTGGTAAGGGCGGGCAAAAGGTCAACAAAACTGCTTCCTGTGTTTACCTTAAGCATCTTCCAACCGGAATTGAAGTGAAATGCCAGCAGGAACGTTCTCGAGAACTCAACCGCTACCTGGCCCGTCGAGAGCTTTGTGAAAAAATTGCCTATGAAATTCACCAAGAAAAAACAAAAAAGCGGAAGGAAATGGAAAAAATTAGGCAGCAAAAAAAGCGTCGATCTCGTAGATTAAAACAAAAGATCTTAGAGGACAAAAAGAAACACTCCGAAGTTAAAAAGATGCGAAAAAAAATCGAGGAATAGGTGTGAGATTTACAGATTACTCAAAAGGTTATGTGATAAAACTTGAGCCCGGAGAAGAGTTTCAAGAAACCCTTGGAGCATTTGTAGCCCAGAAACGGATTCCTAGCGCTTTCTTTCAAGGAATTGGCGCATTAACAAATGTGGAGCTTGGTTACTTTAGCATCGAAAAAAATGATTATGAAAGACATACATATGGAGGAAATTACGAACTTATTTCCGCTAGTGGAAACATCTCTGTTGATGCTGATGTTCCTATTGTGCATACACATGTCATGCTTTCTGATGAAAAATGTCAAGTTGTTGGAGGACACCTTTTTGAGGGTATTGTCTCTATTACTGCAGAAATTTTTCTCTTCCCGATGGATATTGCTCTCATAAGAAAGGCTAATACAAAGCTAAACTTCAAAGAGCTTGATCTTCCTCACTTATTTGTTAGATAAACTCGGTGATACTCTTTCTAAATCCAAAGGCACTAACCCGAATACAATGCTCCCCAGAAGGACCATACCCTGCTCCTGGGGTGATAATAAGATGCCGTTTCTCCATGAATTCTTGGAAAACCTCCCAGGACCGACGTCCGGGTGTTTCAATCCATAGGTATGGCGCATTCTCCCCTCCGTGGACACAATACCCCTCCCCTTCAAACTTCTTTTTAAGTATCTTAGCATTTATCATTGTGTACTGAATAGACTCTTGAATCGCCTCCCACCCCTCATCGGTAAACACAGCAACGCCTCCTTTTTGAGCAATATTTGAAGCCCCATTAAAAACGGTGCAACCAAAACGATGATAATCCTCTTTTATAGGGTGCCCGCACTGAAATTTAAGTTCTTTAGGAACCACAGTCCACCCCAGGCGTACTCCTGAAAATCCTGCCATTTTTGAAAAGGAATTAATCTCAATTGCAACTTTCTCTGCTCCTGGAATGTCATAGATTGTGCGCGGCAAAGCACTATCCTGAATATACGAAAAATACGCACCATCGTAGAGAATAATCGTGCGGTTTTTAAGAGCATAGTCGACAAGCCTTTTCAGCTCTTCACTGGTAAAAGCTCTCCCAGTAGGGTTATTCGGGCTGCATATATACAGGAGATCTAATCCCTCAGGAATCTCTGGAAAAAACCCATTTTGCGGTGTGCATGGGAGAAGCTTTATGTTCTTTACACCTTGCAAGACGCTTCCATCCACATAGACGGGGTAGGTAGGATCTTGAATTCCCACTCGAACATTTCCTCCAAAAAGATTCTGAAGACGCCCTAGATCGCTTTTTGCTCCATCTGAAATATAAATCTCCTCGGGAGAAAGGTTGGGATAGAGGCGGGTGCAGATTTTTTCCCGGAGCTCTAAAAGACCCTGTTCCTTTCCATATCCAGAATATCCCTCCAAAGTTCCAAGCTCTGCTGCCCCCTTTTCTAAAGCTGAGGCGATCACTTTAGGAAGAGGGAGAACGGTATCACCAATCCCGAGGCTTAGGAGCTTAGCGGTTGGATTCTCTTTTAGGAAGACTTCCTTTCGACGGTTAATCTCTGGAAAGAGATAAGAGGAACTAAGCTCTTTAAACTGCGGCGGACGTTCTAACATTTTTACTCCAATACTCTGCTGTTAATAGTCCACCACCTGCTGCTCCGCGAACCAGGTTATGGGATAAAGAGACAAACCGAATATCCATTAGGGGACAGCCAGAAAGACGTCCAATACTCACCACCATTCCATCCCCTAAGTCAAGGGCCGGTTGAGGCCGGTCCTCTTCTTCAAGATAAGAGACAGGTTCATATTGATCCCAGATGGCCTTCACTTCCTCCAAAGAGGGTTTTTCTTTAAAGCTTGCTGATACAACAGCAAGATGACCATGAGGAACCGGAACTCTCATACACTGCGATGAAATTTGGATTGAAGAATCTCCCAATATCTTATGGGTTTCCATCATTGATTTCTCTTCTTCTCCCTCAATAAATGGGAGGATATTGTCCTCAAGCTTAAAATCTTTTCCTGCGCCGCTTCGCGCCTGCAGGTAGGTTACTGAAATTCCACGTAAACCAAATCTCTTATGCAGGGGAAACAAGGGAAGAATCATACTTTGAAGGGTACAGTTTGGTTTAGCGACAATAAATCCTTTCCATCCTCGATTTTTTTGCTGCCTTTCAATCCATGCAAAATCCTCGGGATTGATTTCAGGAATAATTAAGGGAATATCTTCTCTCATTCGATGGCAAGAAGCGGATGAAAATACTGGGTATCCCGCTTGTGCATATAGAGGATCATAGATTTGTGCTACGCTGCTCGGAAGAGCAGAAAAAATCAAGTCGCATCCTTTAGCTTTTAAAACATCTCCTAGATCCTCTCTTGAAGGAATAAAACACAGTTCAAAGTCTCGATGCTTATCGATAAGTTGTTGATAGGTCTGCCCTACCAAACCATTCCCACCCAAAAGTCCCACCTTAATCATAGAGCCGCCGGAGCAATTAGTGAGGAGTTCAATAGAAGATCACGTAACTTGTTATGATTTACTTTTGACAGGGACGTTAGAGGAAGGCGACACTCCCCTGCAGAAAATCCTGCCAGATTCATCATAGCTTTGATCGGAACTGGGTTTGTTTCAATTTGAGTCATGGCAATAAAAGGATATAAGTTCTGATATAATACGCGATCTTGAGTCTCTACCAGCTCCTTCATCCTGCGCGGCATCAAATTACTAAGCACTGAGATTAAGCCGGCCGCCCCAATTGCTGAAATAGGAAGAGTCATCAAATCATCTCCCGCCAAAAACAAAAAGTCAGGAAGCGCTTCTATTACCGCCGCCCCATAGACAATCGATCCCGATGCATCTTTGATCCCCACAATATTCTGAATTTCTGCTAACCGTTTGACTGTCTCCACCTCAATCTCAACACTGGTTCGTTTCGGATGATTATAAATGATAATTGGGAGGGATGTATTTTTTGCTACCATCTCAAAATGTCGAAAAATCCCTTCCTGCGTCGGACGACAGTAGTAAGGAGCGATGACTAAAACTCCATCCATACCCATTTTTTCTGCCTGGATAACCTTGGAAATTGAGCCTTCTGTTGAAGCATCTCCACAGGAAAGCAGCAGCGATGCACTGCCTTTTCCCTCTTCAAAAGCAATCGCGATCACCCTCTTTCGTTCTTCCTCAGACAAGAAATTTCCTTCTCCTGTCGTCCCTAGAAAAAGAAGCTTATCAACCCCTTCTTCAATTTGGAAGTGGATATTTTCCCTAAGCCCTTGATCGTCAATCTTCCCTTCTTTAAAAGGAGTGATTAATGCTGTTGTAATTCCTGCAAATGACATGCTACTCTTTCTTCAATATAATCATCAAAAGTATAAATTCCCTTTTTCCCCATTAGCCATTCAGCTGCCAGGATAGCACCTCTAGCAAACACCTTTCGATCATGCGCACGATGCGTTAACTCAACAGATTCCTCTATACTACGAAAGATAATCTGATGGGTCCCCACTTCATTCCCATTTCGAATAGATTTAAACTTTAATCCCTCAATTTCCTCCATCAATTTCAAAGCTGTTCCAGAAGGAGCATCTTTTTTTTCGGTGTGGTGGATTTCTACGCCCTCTATTGCATATCCCTTGAACAGATTTTCTCCTAGTTTAGCCATTTTTCTAAAAAATGCCATCCCTATTGAGAAATTAGATGCGTAAAGAAGTGGAATCTCCCTCTCTTCAACGATCGGAAGAGTTTCACTTTTGCTCCATCCAGTCGTCCCAAGAACCCACGGAATCTCAATAGAAAGAGCGGTTTTTTTTACCGCTCTTCCAGCTGAAAAATCAATGCACACATCAGCATCAGAAACAAACTCATTCGAGCACGTATGCCCCATTGCTCGGGAAAGATCATTAACTGCTTTCCCCATTTTTCCGTAGCCAATGAGCGCTATTTTCATTTCTTTACGTACATCTTGAGAATCTTTTGGCTCTCGATAGGCTTGTCCTGCATTCCTGTTTTCACCTTATCAAGCTTCTCAACCACATCATAACCCTTTACAACCTCACCAAAAATCGTGTGATTGCCATTGAGCCAAGGCGTTTCTGCTGTTGTGATAAAAAACTGACTGCCATTGGTTCCAGGTCCTGAATTAGCCATGGCTAAAATACCAGGACGATCGAATTTCTCACTCGGCTTGCACTCATCTTCAAAAGGCTTACCCCAAATCGATTCTCCTCCTCTTCCCGTCCCAGTCGGATCTCCCCCTTGGATCATAAATTTACTGATAATCCGATGAAAAATAATCCCATCGTAATATCCTTTTGCTGCGTGCTTCATCATGTTCTCGCAGGCTTTGGGAGCCACTTTTGGCTTAAGTTCGATTTCAATAACTCCCTGAGTCGTTTCCATAACAATAATGGGGTTTTTCGACATATCATCTCCTTTGTCTTTTGCAAATAGTGAAAACACACAAAGCAACAGTGCAGTTAAGTACTTCATTTGTGACCTCCTAGTTAAAGCGCCCATTCTACGGGAGGAGACAGAAAAACTGCAAGATGTTATACAGAGGAAAACCTGAGGTATTTATGAAGTTTCTAGTTCTTTTTCTTGTCATGATTTCCAGTGCTTTTGCAGAAGCCACTTACATTTACAATAAAGATGTTGAGGGGCGAGAATCAAAAACCACCTGGACACTTGAATTTCAAGAAAAAGAGGACATTCTCCATATTGTTGGAGAAAGCCAGAGCGGAAAAACCCTCATTGTAACATCACCCGACCGCGTTACTCAGAGCTTTAGCCATCACCATAAACACCGAAGCGATCAATACTCCGTCCATCGCGAAGGAGATTACCTCATTGCAAATCGAGAGATAGGCGACGAAAAAACCCAGAAACAGTTCCATATTGGAAAGGAAAGTTGGGTTCAAGAATTTGATTTTTGCTTTAAGCCTTTTATTCATTCCAACCTTCGAGACTTTAAGTTTTCAATCGTCCATCCGAAAAAACTCAGCCTTCACAGCATGGTTGCGACTAAACAGGGGCTTGACCAAATTGAAGTTCACGGAAAAGTTTACGATGCTCTTAAAGTAAAGGTCACTCTCACGGGATTCAAGAAGATGTTTTGGCATGCAGATCTTTGGTTTGATCCCCAAGCAGGAGACCTTTTGAAATACATGGCTAATGAAGGGCCTAATACTCCCCTCAGTACCATCACCCTCTTTTCAAAGCAGTTCAATAATTGATCTCTATCTAGAGGGATAGCTTCTCTTTAATGATTTTCACTCTACCCTCTAAGCTACCTGTAACCTCCAAAACTTCAATACCTTCTACTATCCCCAAGGAGTCATCTAAGATCAGCTCTGCTAGTTTTTCATCGACCTTTGCTCTCATTTTCAAGTTTTGAGACGGCGGTACAATAATGCGATCGCGATACTCAATTGGGACAAAAATAATGAGATCCAATCGCTTAATAGCAGCTTCCATTTTTTCAGCCCAGGGCTTTTCATCAATGTTCTTTGAGAGAGCTAGCATATAGGCTAGACAGTCTAGGGGACAGCGATCAAAAATTGTGTTATTTTGGCTCTCATTAATAGCTGTGATTGAACGCTTAAGTTGCTCTTCAAAGTCTTCTAATAAGGGAGGATGCGAAAACTCGTAGCCCTCTTGTTCAAGGAGAAAATAAGGTTCATCGACACCCGTATAGCTTGGCAGGCATTCTATAGCTAAAATATATTGTTTTAGTTATACTTTTTTGAATGACATATTCGCTAGATTTTAGAAAAAAAGTACTATCGATCCGAAGTAAAGAAAGTTTAAGCTTTGCCCAGGTGGCAAAGCGTTTTGGTGTAAGTGTAAATAGTGTGTTTCTCTGGTCTAAGAGATTAGAGCCGAGACGGACTAAAATCAGACCTGCAACAAAGATTGATAGAGAGACCTTGATGGAAGATATCACAAAATACCCTGATGCCTTCAACTATGAACGAGCACATCGTCTCAATGTAAGCACTTCAGGTATTCGTTGTGCCATGAAGCGGCTAAGAATTAGCTATAAAAAAAACACTCAATCATCCCAAGGCTTGCGAAGAAAAAAGGCAAATTTTTCGAGACAAGATCGCAAGATATGAATGTTTTGGAAAACCCATTGTATACATTGATGAAAGTGGGTTTGCCCATGATATGCCCCGAACTCATGGCTACTCGAAAATAGGAGAGCGTTGTTTTGGCACCCATGATTGGGGAGCAAAAGGGCGGACAAATGCAATAGGGGCATTGCTTGGAACAAGTCTTCTTACTCTGGCGTTATTCGATTGTAATATTAATACAGATGCCTTTTCTATTTGGGTACAGCAGGAATTACTACCTAAACTTCCCTCTGAAAGTATTTTGGTTATGGATAATGCTTCCTTCCATAAAAGCAAATCTATGCAAGAGGAGATCAAAGCCGCAGGGCATACTTTGGAATATCTCCCTCCCTATTCTCCAGACTTAAATCCTATTGAACATAAATGGGCTCAGGCAAAGTCCCAGCGAAGAAAATATCAATGTGGAATAGATGAACTTTTCAAGGAGTATTGCCTATAACTAAATCATATCAACTTAGCTATAATAGCGAAGCAACCAGAGTTGACTTTCCGGAAAAATGGGTACCTGAAACTGCCATGCGCATAATTAGATAACTCTTTTTCACGTTCCCTAGAAGTTAAACCATTTATCAATCTTCTATGAGCTTTTGTCCACGACGAAAGAGAATAAGAATAAGAATAAACCCAGCAATAAACAGCAGAGGAAGGGTAATCATAGGATTTCCATGAAGAAGCTCAATGATGATCAACCCTAAGACCGCACACCCAATATTGATAAAACTCATAATAGAGGAAGCGTTAGGCTTATCTGGAACTCTGAACGTTGCAAGAACCGCTGCATTCGAATAGAAAAGTGGGCTTCCAAAGTACATCAAAAAAATGGGAAGAAAGAGGGTCATAGGGTTTCTCCACCCTCCGAACATAAGGATACTAAAAATAAGAATCCCGATTCCCATCATGAGGATTCCTAACTTGAGAACTGTTTTGATCCGGCAGTGAGAGGATAGCCGTGCTGCTAAAAAATTTCCCGAGAAGTATCCGGCAGCAGGAATGAGGTTATAAATCCCATATACGTCTGGCGAAAGCCCCATCATGCGGATCCCAATGACAGGAGCTGTCGCAGCAAAAGCGTAAATAAATGCCGTTGTTGTTCCAATCATGATAGAGTAAAGAGAAAGCATAGGATTCTTAAAATCACGCAAGTAGCCCTTGAGGACTTTTTTGAGTTTAAATGCTTCACCTTCTTTTTCTGTAGAGGTTTCTGCTAGACGAAAGACTAGAAAAAGCGCAAAAACTCCATAGGCAAATAGGAAATAAAAACAGCTAAGCCACCCTAGATATGCGACTAAAAACCCTCCAATTGCAATTCCTACCCCAGGGACAACGGCAAAGGCAAGCATGGTATAGGCTGTCACTTTTCGGGCGTGGGATTCATAGTAATAATCGCTAATAATCATGAAGGTTAAACTTAAACCTACACTCGATCCTAAAGCGGTTATAAGCCGAGCAACCACGAGCAATGTCAAGTTATCGGTAGGTCCCGAAATGATACAAAGAATATTTCCAACTAGAGAAACAAAAATCCCCAAATATAGGGCGGGCTTTCTTCCGAATCGCTTGGCCACAGGACTATAGATCAGCTGCCCAATGGAGTAGCCTAACAGGAAAAGCATAATTGTAAGCTGCGAAACTCCTGCGCTAACTTGAAAACGATCCATCACTGCGGGAATCGCTGGCGTAAATAGAGCTGTTCCAATCGATCCGTAAGAAATCAATACGATTAAGGTCAGTAACGATGGTTTTTTAACATTTAGACGGTATTCTGAATGAGGCTCTGCTGGTGTTGTCATGTATCAGTGACTCTATTGTTTCTATCCACTTTGGGTGGTCATTTAACCCTTTAACAAGATCCAGAGTTTCTCCACCACTGTTTTGAAACTCTTGCCTGTACTGAGACCCAATTTCTTCAAGGGTTTCCAGACAGTCGGCAACAAAGGAGGGACAAAAAACGAGGACCCTCTTCTTCTTTTTAATCGCTAGGTTTCGCAGGACAACATCAGTATAGGGCTCGATCCAAGGGGTTTTGCCCAAGCGGGACTGGTACGTATGACTCCACATCTCAGAGGGGATCCCTAATTTCTTCGTAATTTCCCTCGTTGTCGCGAAACACTGAGAAGCATAGCAGGTTGGGTTATTTAGACAACAGTCTTTCTGCTTGAGACACACCTCCTTTTGATCTCCTTTTAAGATCTGTCTCTGAGGAAGGCCATGATAGCTAAAAACAAAATGATCATAACTCTCTAGGTCACGCTCCTCTCCTCGCTTTGCAAAAGCCTCAATCAGATTTGGATGATTAGGGTATTGAGAGATAAAACGCACTTCAGGAATGATTGCCCATTTGGAAAGAGTTTCAAAAACCTTTTGATGCACAGAACCAGTCGTTGCGGAGGCATACTGTGGAAACATCGGAAAAATAATAAGCTTCTGGCATCCCGTCAAGGCACTCAACCCCTCCTTGATTGAAGGGTTTTGATACCGCATCGCGAGTTTAACCCTATAACCTTCTCCTAACTTCTCCTGAAGAAGACCCTCAACCTTTTTTCCATGCATAAGAAGCGGCGAGCCATCCTGATTCCAAATTGACTGATAGAGAGCTGCTGACTTCTTGTAGCGCTTAGGAATAATAATTCCCCGAACAAGCAAATTTCTCCGAACGAGAGGAAGGTCGATCACTCGACCATCGGTTAGAAATTCAGTTAAATACCGTTTGACATCTCTTGGGCTAGGAGAATTAGGGGTCCCTAAATTCACCAATAGGACTCCGGTTGTCATCATGAATCTATCTCACTATTAAAAATTCCAAAATTTTGAAGTGTTTTTTTTTCAGAATCTGAGATTTCTTTGCACACCATACTTAATAATACCAATCGCAGGAAATAAAGCCACGAATTAGCTTGAAGATTTTTTCGAAAAATGATTCTTGGAGATTGCAGCTAACCACATGATGGTTAGCAAGATCGAAAGGATCATTTTCCGGAAAAAGAGCAAGAAGAATTTGTGATTTTATTTCTTGCGGTTGGTATAAAGTAGGGCAGTTAGAAATCTCAGATTCTGGGAAAAAAGACTCAACAGGATGGTGTTTAGAATAGTGAGATAGATTCATGACTCCAAACTTTTAACTTGGCTAAATTCAACGTGCTTGTAAACACGGCTCAAGTTGAAAATAGTTCCGCAGAAGATTGAGGCCATTCCAAACAAAACAAACCCTTGAGCATATAGGTTGAAATCGCCTAAAAAGCCAAGAAGCTGGGGAACAACCCCAGCACCCATCAAAAAACCAAAAGGAGCAATGAGTGATATAATCGTAGAATTCTTCTCAGGAGGAACAATCGTGGCGATAGCAAAGTGAATGAGAGGCATCAAACAAGCAGCGACAGGAGATTGGAGAGTAAATAAAACAAGTGAGCTCGAAGGGGTCATCGTCCCCATTAAAGAGGTTAAAGCTCCGCAGAAGACCAGCGAGAGAACCATCGAACGTTTTAGCCCGAAACGATCGGCCACCATTCCTGCAATAATCGCCGTCCCGAAGCTGAGGACACGAGCAATCACAATGAGCTGGTGAACCGCATCTTTATCGAGCAAGTTATGGCGCTGAAAGTAGTCTGGTGCCATATTATAAATTCCAACATTGAGGCCATTCGCGAGGCACAAGAGGATCAGTAAGATCCAAAAAGAAGGCCACGAAAAGACACTCCGAACAAAGGAGGCTGTAATCGGCTCTCCTTTTTCATTTCCCTGCTTAAATAGGAAAAACAAGATGACGCTGATAATGCTCGAAATCAGCCCAAAGCCATTTAATATCTCCTTCCAAGAGTAGACCCCAATGACACTTCGTACAATGATCGGAGACAGGATAAAAGCAACACTCTGCGCCGTTGCAAAAATTCCAAATGCTTTCCCCAAATGCTGTGTTGCAACCCCTTCTCGAAGCATTGCAACCGCAGAAGGGATAAAAAAACCGGAGCATAATCCCACTAAGAAGAGAGAAAGGCGAAAGAATTGAAAGGATTCAGCGTAGGAGGTGACCACAAGAGCAAATCCTGTTGATAACAAAGAAAAAATAACCGTCATCTTATGGCTAATACGGGAAGAGAGAAATTGAGATCCAAACAGAGTGATCGCAAACCCTACGGAGAGGATAAAAAAGAGGTTCCCTGTATCTGCATGGCAAAGGTTCATCTCCTGACATATGAAAGGTGTCATTGGAGGAAAAATGATGCGTGCCATGATGTTTAGAAACGAGGCAAAGGTAATCAGTGTCAGAAAGGGAAGAAAAGAAAAAAATGAGGTTTTCTCGGTATTATCCATTTAATAGATCCAAAATTTTATCAGCTGAGTGCTCTATGTCACCTACCCCAGTAAAAGAGATGCAGCATGAGAGGTTAAGGTCCATTCCTAGGCGGTCTCCAACAAGAAGAAGAACCACGCCCACTCTTTCGGCCATTAAATAGGCCTCTTTTTTATGGGGTTCAAACAGTGAAGTATACACCAAAACACCTCTTCTGAACAAAGTCTTTTCGATTTCTTGAGCCCAACCGACAAGTTTTTTTTGATCGTTCCCATAAAGAAAAAATATTTTACCCCGATGTCCCTGCTGTTTTTCCCGCATCTCGCATGTAATGGTGGAAATTTCTTCCTTCTCATACTTTGAAAGAATCTTCTCAATAAGCCCACCACCAGACTGACGGTACCTGTGAACAAGGACAAATCGGGAGGTTTCAACAACTTCTTTCGAGAGATCGCAAGCAATTTTCTCCCCTAAATCAAGAACAATTTCGCCCACCTCATGCCTTTCAATAAATCTTTTATTTTTTTTCTTAAGTGAGACAGAGTCAAATACTTTTCGAATTTCAGAAACAGTGCAGCTTACTTTTTGAGTCCCTAATTTGAACAGATAGTGATTCCCTTCTCTGATACTCTCTTTATCAAGCCAGAAAAGGCGCACTAAAAGTTTCTCTGCCACTTGAGGTGTCGATTCTTTCGAAGCCATCTCACCACGGGTAATATAAAGAGGATCTTCAAGGGTAATCCCTATGGAATACCCCGCTTCTCCTTTTCCTTCGATAGAACGCACTTTACTTTTTTGCCCAGAAGGTGAAAAGGTGATCATTTCGCCAACACGAACCACACCCGCCTCGATCCGTCCTGCAAGAATACGTCTCTCATCCTCTTTTTCGGTAAACTTATAAACGCCTTGAACCGGAAAACGAAAGGGAGCCGCAGTTGAGCCTTGGGCCCCTTCAAATAGGTCGATGGCCTCAAGGAGACTCGGTCCCTCATACCACCCCATCTCCGAAGAGCGCTTAGCAATATTGGCCCCATAAAAGCCACTCACTGGAATCACTTCCCGAGGCACTATCCCTACCTCAAGTAAAAAGTGAAGGTAATCCCTTTTAATCCTCTCAAAAGATTCCTTTTCATACCCAACCTGGTCCATCTTATTGACCAAAACAGCAACTTGCTTCACTCCGAGCAGAGAGAGAAAATATCCATGGCGCTTCGTATTTTCTTGCACTCCCTCTTTCGCATCAATAACAATTAAAGCTCCGTCGGCATGAGATGCCCCCGTCACCATGTTTCGAATGAATTCGACATGGCCTGGGGCGTCAAGAACAATATAGGGACGTTTTATTGTCTTAAAAAAGCAACGTGCTGAGTCTATTGTAATCCCCTGAGCTTGCTCCTCTTTCAGAGCATCTAGAAGAAACGCATATTCAAAGGGTTTACTATTGCGCGAGCAATAATTTCTTACAGCTTCCAGCTTCCCTTCTGGAAGGGCTCCACTGTCTGCTAAAAGTCGTCCTAATATGGTGCTTTTTCCGTGGTCCACATGGCCCACCATTACAAGAGGCATTGTCACATGTATCCTCCCCGCCTCAATTGTTCCAACCCTCCTCGATCCTCTTTATCCTGAGCCCGTCCACTTCGTTCAGGAATATTCTTCAGCTTTCCTTGTTCAAGCTCCTGGATCACCTCACGCAGATCTGTAGCCTCAGAATCAATAGGTTTAGTGCAAGGAGCACATCCTAATGAACGATATCTTTTTCCCTCTCCTCGATTGAAGTAGAGATCTACAATGGGAATCTTTTCTCTTTCTATATAGCGCCAAATATCAGCTTCCGTCCAATCAAGCAAGGGGTGAACCCGCACATGAGACTTTGGAGGGAAGTCCGTATTGAATTGCCCCCAAAACTCTGGTGGCTGATCAGCAATTTCCCATTCATTGGAGGCCCCGCGAGGAGAAAAGATTCGCTCTTTAGAACGACTTCCTTCTTCATCTGCTCGAATACCAACAATGAGCCCTTCATAGGGTTCCCTATTAGAGTCAACTTCGTATTCCCCACTCTTAAGGTTCATCTTGTAACGAATCCCCGTCCCTTCAATCGTGCGACGGAGTGCCTCGGTTTTTAATGCTTTGCAACACTCAATGCAACTAACTTTCCCATGGGGAAAGGTCTCCTGTCTTTCCAAAGCTTCCTTATTCTGACCATAAATCATTTGAAGCCCCCACTCCAGGGCAAGTTTGTCACGATAGGCTATCATTTCAGGGATTTTAAACCCTGTATCGATATGAACAAGGGGGATGGGGATGTGATCGAAGAATGCTTTTTGGCAAAGCTTTACAAGGACAGTACTATCTTTTCCAACCGACCACAGCATTGCTAGGTTGGGAATATGATGGTAGGCTTCCCGGATGATAAAAATACTTTGGCTTTCGAGTTTGTCTAAGTGTTCCATTTCAAGTTCGATATTTTCAACATGGTTTGCAGGAGTTCGTTTTGGGTTAGTATTCCAACAACATTGTGTTTTTTATCAAGGACAGGAACCACCTCAACCGATTGATCCGAAAAAACCTTCATGATATCTATAAGCTCTGTTTCAGGTTCCGCGCACAGGGTTTGCTCTGCAGTCAGATCTTTAAGCTTTTTTCGGTCTCCTTCTTGCATTCCCTTCAAAATATCCCTCTCAGAGAGCATTCCGAGCAACTTTCCTTCCTCACTTAAAATAGGGAAATACTTTATCTCATGATGCTTGATTTTCTCCCAAGCTTCTGTAGCAGACAGCTCTCCCTCAAGATGCATCATCTGTTTGTTCATAATTTCACTAGCAAGGACAACAGACTTTTTCTTGTAGAGCTTCTCACTTGCTTTTAGAAATTTTTGATGAGGATCCTCTTGATTTTGACCGAAATATTGCCCTTTTGATCCCTGATCATCGGGCTTGTCTTTCTGAACCTCTTGAACAAGATAAGGTTGTCTGCCACCATAGATATTGTTTACAAAAAATCCCATAGAAACGCATCTTATCAACAAGTGCTTTTTATTAACAGGGGCGGAGAAGGTGATCTTGTGACCGAATCAATCTATAAAATACAGAGCTTCCATGCAGCACAAGATCTGCGCTTAGATAAAATCCTTGAAGAGCTGCCCAAATAATCTTCGTTGGGAGGGGGCTTTATATGAGGAAACTTCAAGGCGCCCGATGGAAAGAGCCCCAAGCGGGCTCTTGAAGCAGGGCAACACAGAAGCTTTCCATAGAAAGATCAAAAACAATGCAGAGTATTTGACGACAGTATCTAGAAAAAGTCCTTCACCGAGCTGAACTTCAACCGCTCACCCCACACGCTCCCTACGGATTTGAGATTTGTGGCAAAACCGATTAGAGGTTAAGTTGTATGCGGATTTCCTCCGCCTCTTGGCGCACGCGCTCAATCATTCCACGATTGCTTGCGTAGTCTTCGCATACATTCACGAGTGTCTTAATCTTTGAATGTGTGGGTCCGCCAACTTCGTATGCATGATTAAGAAGTTCATCCCTCCAAAGAGGAAGAATCGTTTTCATGTCATCTTCACTCTCTTCTGTCAGCTCAAACTCACTGAGAAATTCTTGAATTTCTCCTTTGAGAATCTCTTTGGGATCTTCTTCTCCCATTCCATCATCGAACATCAATCACTCCAAATCCTGTCTTAATTTATCGAGGTCAAAGACCACTTTTTTGTGATCACCTCCCCCAAAAGCATAAGCGCGACAGTCGCGAATCATGTTCTCGACATGTCTTTGGATGGGTTCCCCTAATTCCTCCCCATCACTTTCAAGCACAGTTTCAAGCTTCGTAAGGATCTCCAGCATCGTTTCACGGGTATAACCCCCTTGCTCGAATCGCCAGAGAAAGGTTTGAAGGTCATGAATCAATTGCTTTTTTGGGTTCATAACTTCAATTCATCTCTCAAAAATTCTAGACACTCATAAACCATTTCAATCTTTCCGTGGCCATTAGCAAAGTCTGTTGATGCCTGCATAAGTTCTTGGGTATGAAGATAGACCTTCCCCCCAATTTCTTTAGCTCTAAGAAGCATAAGCGCCTCATTTAGGCGGAGTTGTTCACTCATTGCAGATTTACCCTGCTTTTGATGCTCAAACGAATAAAATACAGATTCTAAGGCCTTTGATAGCTCATTCTTTGAGACCTTTGAGGCCCCCGGATATGGATCATCAAACGGCGTTGGCTGACGCTCAGTAGACATAAAAGCTTCCCCCACTTCTATTAGTTCCCTATTTCGAAACTACCCTATAAAAATTTCCATTTCAAGAGGAAAAATTTCTCTCTTGACCCAAAGCGTTTAATCTAAGATATAGGGGTGTATGAAGAAAATGATAAAAAATTGTTACTTAAGCAGCCTGAAGTACTGCAGTGGCTACTTCACTCAGCTTCTTATCTCTCTTATCCTTCTATTTATCTTTCGTCCCTATGACAGAGGCCCTATCTATTTGACAATCTGGGAGTTTCTCCTACTTCTTGTATTTAGCTCTGCCATTTTCAATTGCGACCATTCTAAGAAAGTAAAAGTGATCTCTACCTCCCTTGCAATCCCCGCTCTTCTTTTCGAGTGGCTTAATCTGCTCTATCCCCAAAAGCTCTTTGTTCTGATCTTTCTGGTCTTTATGATCATTTTTGTATTCGTCACCACAACCTCGATTATTAAACGTGTCGTTATTAATGCTCGGGTACGCTTAGAAACCCTCAAAGGAGTGGTGTGCGCATATTTTATGGTGGCCATTGGCTTTTCCTTCACATACTTCTTTATCGACCTTATTTCCCCAGGCTCGTTCTTTTTCTCGAATCTTGATCCAACAGTAATTACAGACAGCCACTATCTCTCTGAGCTCATGTACTTTAGTTTTGTAACATTGCTTTGTATTGGGTATGGGGACATCATTGCGGTGGAGGATGTGGCACAAACCTTTGCAATCCTGGAAGGGATTGTAGGCCAGTTCTACATTGCCATTCTCGTTTCACGCTTGGTAGCGGTCTACTCATTTTTCGAGCACAAACTCCACCTCGTTTCCAAGAAAGGAAAGAGTTAAGGCGTCTTATCTGTCCAAAGAAGGGACATAATCGCCGCTGCTGTTGAGATGACAGTATAGGGGGCGACTTCAACAAGACAAAGCTCTCTACGGATAATTTTTGGTCCTAGCTTATATGTGAGAAAGGCCGTCCCAAAGAAGGTTGCTGCCATAAAACAGATCTCTTCATGCTGGTATTGATCACCAAATCGAGCCTTGAGCTTCTCACCAATCTTATTTCGTTCCATAATGGTCATCGTGAGTGTTGAGGTCCCGGCTGCCATGAGTGACGTTGTTAGAGCTCCCGATAGCGGCGCAGAAAGCTTTGTTAGCTTCCGCACTCCAAGAGCACCGATTCCCCCAAGAACCGTCCCTATAAGAGTTGTTAATCCAAAATGAGCCCCTAATTTCTGCGTCATACTGACTTCCTCTTATCATTAAGTTTTTTCCTAATCACCGAGCTCTCCCCCAGTGCATTTTTCCCCATCCATGTGGGTAATTGCCGCATAACTAACAGCCCCTCCGAAATATGTCACCTTTAAGCTCACAGGAGTTTTAATCACATACTCAGAGAGCTTGCTTGCAACGTAGGGGGCCAAGATGAACATAAAGAGCCCAGCAAAAAACTTATTCGGGATAAACCCTATTGGAAAAGAGCGATAATCGCGGGATGAGTACCAAGAACGTCCATCTAAAAATGTTGTATAAAGCGTCGCATTAGCTAAAGCTCCAATTGCGGCAGCCTTAAGGGGATAAATAAATCTCCCTTTCAGAGCTTTTGAAGCGCCAGTTATTGCTGAATGAATCACTAAAAGGGCAAAGCCATTAAATATCATGGATTGACGCGCCTGCACAAACAGTGCAAACCGAGAAACTTTCATGTGCCCGAGTTCCCCCTCTGGAGGATTCACCAACTTATTTGGCGGAGTGATCCAATTTTCTGGCTTTACTGTAAACATACTAGTGATTACTCTCGTTTAAAATAAACTTTGTGGTTCCAGCCATCGCAAGGATTGAAAGAGCTTCCATCTTGAGCACTTCCCACTTTTTTACGGGATATCCACTAAATTTAAGAAGGAGAACCGTGGAGCCTACACTTGCTAAGACAAGAGCAGCCGTGTTCACAATACGATCTTCAGTGCTCCACTTTTCCTTAGCCCTTCCGTCACCCAGGACATGCCTCATCCGATGCGTACCGCAAGCAGCAAGAGCTGTAATGGAACCATTGATCACAGCAGGTGTGACATCTTCAATTCCAGCTAAATAGAGCACTAAGGCGTTCACAGCAACCGCTGAAATCGCAAACACTCCACCCGTGACAAATAATTCTTCGATTTGACGCCGAATAGGGGCGTTTCCGCTAAAAGCGCAACTTCTACAAGCCATACTAATTCCTCCGATGACGCAGTAATCATACGCTTTTACCCCTATAGAGTAAAGAAGTTTTTCCTAATTCGGTTATGAAGTAATTCTTTTAAAGAAGAAGGATAGAGAAACAAAAAAAAGGGATGGCTTTCGCCATCCCTTTTCATTATCAGCAAGTGAGCTAACAAGTAAGTAAAAAATTACTTAGCAAGATCAACCCAATTAGGAATCGTATCAGCTTGAGCATGGTTAAGTGCTGCAACTTTAGCATTAACCCAAGCAATCAGGTCGTCTGAAACATCTGCTTTATCAGTATCAGATCCTAATACTACTCTTACATGGTCAGCAAGAGCCTGAATCACAGGAGCCTCTAGAGCATTGATCTTGTCTTCTGAATCAAAAGCTTCTTTTACAATTTCAATCTTAGCAGCAGCTAGCTTCTCAGCAGCAGCAGCAAGAGCTCTGTTAGCCTGCCAAGTTGTTACAGCTCCGTGAGCCACTTTAATGCCTTTGATTCCACCTGCAGTTAGAACAGCAGTTGCAGCAGTTGCAGCAGCTAGGGGCTTAGCGAATTCGCTAAGAGCTGGAAGTGAAGTGTGGCGTGTCTTAAGAATTGTTGTTCCTCTAAGAAGCGTTGTAACAGTTGCTGTTGTTAGAGCAAGCGCAAGAGCTTTCTTTGCAGCACTTTTCTCGTCAGCATCGTTCGATGTCCAAAGAGTGTGAGCAGACTTAGCAGTCACCAAAACACTCGCACCATTTGCTGCAGAAGCAAATGCTGTTAGGTTGGTGATTTGTTGAATATGTTTGCTACCAAGTTTTACAAGTGCAGCTGCAAAAAGAGAACCTACTACTTCTTGAGCATGGTAACGATTGTTTTGAAAACCTTGAACGGCGCTAGTAATCATTTTAATTCCTCCGTAAATTTGGAATTTTTGTTAAATAGTGTGCAAAGCTTACCAGGAAACCCTGGATTTTGTAAAGCATTAACCTTGCACTTAAACTTTTAATCACCCTTCTCTTCCCTTGAGATGTCAAAGGTTTCCTTTATAAAGGGTTTGTTAATAACAATTCAAGAAAAACTTATATTTTCCCTGTGCTAATCGGAAGAGGAGGGATTCGAACCCCCGGTCCCGTGAAGGACTTCTGTTTTCAAGACAGACGCATTCGGCCACTCTGCCACTCTTCCCTAATGCGCGATTGTTGAGATGGGAGTATAATCTTTATTGCCTCTAAATGGCAAGAAAGTTTTAGCAAAAAATTAATTCTTTACGGGTTAAGTGAATTGGGAGAGAAAACGCGTATCATTCTCGGTGAAAAGACGGATATCACTGATTCCATGGCGGAGCATAAAAAGCCTTTCAACCCCCCCTCCCCAGGCATAGCCCGAGTAGACTTCAGGATCAATACCCCCTTCTTTTAGGACATTTGGATGGACCATTCCAGCTCCAGCAACCTCAAGCCATCCCGTATGCTTACAAAGAACACATCCGCTTCCTGCGCAACTGGTACATTTAATGTCGACTTCCATCCCCGGCTCAACAAAAGGGAAGTAGCTCGGTCGGACCCGAAGATCAATCTTCTGTTTAAAGATTTTTGTATAGAACTCTTCTTTTGTCGCCAATAAGTCGGAAAAGGTCACATCTTTATCTATATAGAGAACGTCAACCTGATGGAAAAATACATGGGAGCGAGAAGTAATCGTCTCATTGCGATAACATTTTCCAGGAGAGAGAATCCTAATAGGGGGCTGGACATTCTCCATCATGTGCTGTTGAATCGAAGTGGTATGAGAACGAAGAAGAATATCAGGAGTAATATAGAAGGTATCCTGCATATCTCTTGCTGGATGATCAGGAGGGTAGTTAAGCCCTCCATAGTTGTAGTACTCGGTCTCAATCTCTGGACACTCCTGAACAGAAAACCCCATTCCAATCAAGGTCTCTGTGACCTCCATCAGCATCTGAGAAAGGGGATGCATTCCACCTGAGTTTGAGCGACGTCCAGGAAGTGTCACATCAACTTTCTCCGCTATGAGCCTAATAGAAAGTTCTTTTGATTGAAGCGTTTCGTGATGTGTATCAATCTCCGCTGAAAGCTCTTGCTTCAGGGTATTAATCAGTTTTCCCATTTCAGGGCGCTCTTCAGCAGTGCAATTCCTCAGATCTTGCATAAGGGCTTGAATAGGACTTTTCTTTCCAAGGTATTTGACGCGTATCTGCTCTAAATCTTTTGCAACGGTCGCATTTTCAATTTCAGATTTGAAAGATTTTTTGAGAGCTTCGATTTTTTGTTTCATAGACAACTTGCCCCCGATAAACCGGGGGCTTTAGAATGATTTACGAGGCGAGTGCTACTTTCGCGGTATCCGCAACCGCCGCAAAACTTTTGGGGTCACGAATGGCGATATCAGAAAGCATCTTCCGATCGATACGGACTCCTGCTTTGGTCAGTCCGTTAATCAGGCGACTATAGGAAATCCCTTGAGCCTTTGCAGCCACTCCAATACGAGTGATCCACAGGCGACGAAAGTCTCCTTTCTTCTTTCTTCTGTGCATGGTGCTAAACGCCATGGCTTTCATCACTGCATCTTGAGTCAGTCGGACATGATTCTTTCTGTCTCCAACAAACCCTTTTGCTCTCTTCAATAATCTTTTGCGACGCTTTCTTGAAGCGACTCTACTTCTTACTCTTACCATAATTCCCTTTCTCCTATTACATGCACGCTAGGCGCTTATATTTGTTTGAAAAGGCTTCGCTCACTACAGTCTGCTTTTTAAGCTGCCGTTTCCTCTTCGAGGTTTTCTTCGTTAGGATGTGTCGGCGACCCTGCTTTGTTCGCATGAGCTTCCCTGTTCCCGTCTTTTTAAAGCGCTTTCGGATCGCTTTCTTGGTTTTCATTTTAGGCACGTTTATTCTCCGATTGTTACTTCTTCTTGCCCAATGGGGCGAGCACCAAACTAAAATTCCGACCCATCTGCTTTGGAGGAGACTCGGTCTGCGCGACATCGCTGAGTTCCTCAGCGATTCGAAGAGCAACCTTCTGACCCAATTCTTGGTGAGCCATCTCTCTTCCACGAAACATACAGGTGACGCGTACTTTGTTCCCTTTCTCGATAAATTCTCGGGCCCTTTTAATCTTCACTTGAAGATCATGTTCGTCAATGTTCGGTTTGACCTTCACTTCTTTAAGCTTGGCCTGGTGCTGTGCTTTTTTACTTTCCCGCTCTTTTTTTGTCATTTGGTAGCGGAATTTTCCATAATCTATAACTTTGCAAACAGGTGGTTTCGCATTCGGAGAAATCTCAACGAGGTCGAGCCCATCTTGTTTTGCTTGCGCTTGCGCTTGCTCTATCGTCACTACGCCTACCTGCTTTCCATCTTTCCCTATCAGTCGAACTTGTGTAGCGCGTATTTCTCTGTTAATTCTCAAATGATCTCATCCTATTCATCACAAACGGCCACTATACTCAATAACTCTTTTTTTTGCGATAGATCTTTTTCACTATCTTCTAAAACATGCAATACCATCTGCTGCATGCAGGAAAAAACTGAATGTACTATCGTATAGAATCCCTTGTTTTTTCTCACTGTTAAAAAAGATCCTTTTCTCTCTATCTTCATCTCTTTCCCCTTTTTCCACTCCAAGTTGAGCGCTCGAAAGGTTTCTTGAAACGTTTCGGGGCCACTTCCGCCCCACTTTCCCTCAACAAGAGAAAGCTCTTCAATGATTTTCATACATTTTTGAAGGGATGGGAGTAAATCTTTTTCTAGACAAACTGTCGTCGCTAAGTCAGAGTGGCAGTCCTTTGAAAGAAAAAATTCTGCAGAACAGCCTGCGCTTAAGGCCCCTCCGACTACTAATTCAAATTCCTCTTTTAAATGGACTTTTCGCCACTTTTCATACAGGTGGAAAAATAGAGCTTCCCCTCTTTTTCTCCAGCATAGATTGTTTTTTTCAAGGAAATCTGCGCCACGGGTAATACTTACATCGAAAAGGCCCAGCTCTTCACCAACCTTAAAGGGATCTACAGGACTTTTTTCGCCTGCTGCATGCTGCCCCATAACGCGATAAACTAGCTTCTCCTGCTTTCGAAAATGAAGAGGCAGTCGCTCTTCAATTTTGATAAGTTTAAAAGGGCCTAGCTCACCAGTTTTTTCTAAAAACTCCCCTTCAACCAAGTCAATAAAAGCGTCGATTTGTACCACCTGTACTAAGGGAGCTTGAGATTGTTGAACAAAATGGGCGGGGTAGTAACGGCGATTATGACGAAAAAATTCGAGTGCATTCGAGGGAACCATTTCATGGATCTTGACAGGATGATCTTTTGATGCGATCTCCCGCATTCGATTTTCTAGATGAGGGAGCATCACTTCTGCGAGGGTTTCTCCCATAACAATATCATAATAAAATATCGAACCTGTTCCACCTCCCTTCAAGAGATACCCTTGAGGAATTAGATCCGAAAGCGCAGCCCCAAGGACTGCTGTGGCCGTTTGGCGAATCTGGAAATTATGACGATCTTTCAAAATAAAACGGTTGGGATATAGCTGACTCGAACAGCTGACCTCCACGATGTCAACGTGGCGCTCTAACCAACTGAGCTAATACCCCATTTGGAATTTTAATTTACAGCATTCTACATGAAAGCTACTTTCTCATCAACAATATAGTGACATCCTCGAGAACGTGGGCTTTGAAGCGCTCCTTGAGTAATGAGAAGGGCTGTTTCGCA
Organism: Simkaniaceae bacterium; assembly: GCA_018399055.1. Classification (GTDB taxonomy): domain Bacteria; phylum Chlamydiota; class Chlamydiia; order Chlamydiales; family Simkaniaceae; genus Neptunichlamydia. Next base: position 1,464,295 of record CP073762.1, read on the forward strand.
TCCATTTCGAAGAGCTAGAAGTTCTGGAGTTAATAGGGCCTCTTCATAAAATGAGTTGATTTCCCATTTAAGTTCCCTTAGCATTTTGTCTGCCCTTTTAAGGCGCCGAGAACTTCTCAAAAGACCCACATAGTTCCACATGGTTTGTTTGATGGTCATCCAGTCTTGTTGAAGCAAGGCGTTATCGATTTTTTCAACCCCCATTTTCCAGGGTTCAATTTCAGGAAAGTTGACCTTTTTTATACGGATTGATCGAGAGCAGGTTCTTGCCCAGACGAGCCCTTCAAGAAGCGCTGTCGATGCAAGACGATTGGCTCCATGCAAACCACTGCAGGCAACTTCGCCAATTGCTCTTAAGCCCCGCATAGTTGTCTGCCCCTCAAGATCTACTGCTACCCCTCCGCAGCTATAATGAGCAGCGGGGACAATAGGAAGGGGGTGTTTATCCATCTCCCAACCTCGATCTTTGCAATGCTGATAGATTGCTGGAAACCGATTCTGCAAAGCTTCTTTTCCTTTAAAGTGGATATCAAGCCATACATGGGGATGATTGGTTCTAACCATCTCTTCAAAAATGGCTCGCGCTGCAACATCTCGCGGAGAAAGTGGATCAACCAAGATGTCTCCTTCATGAGATAAGATTTGCCCGCCTTCTCCTCGCAGAGTTTCTGATAGAAGAAAGCGCGGCTCTCCAACGGTATAAAGAGCTGTAGGATGAAACTGGACATACTCCATATTCATGATCCGGACTCCTGCACGATAAGCCATTGCAATGCCATCTCCCCGTGACTCCTTGCCATTGGTTGTATGAAGAAAACATTCTCCTACCCCTCCTGTTGCAAGAATCGTTTCCTCCGCAAATAGAGCATAGACTTCTTCCGTTTGATGGCTCAGAATATAGGCCCCAACACATGTCGGAGACTGGTAGATGTCAGCCGCCATTTTGGAATGGTGAGAAAGGGTAATTAAATCGATAGCACTCTGATTATGCAGAAGGGTAACATGGGGGTGATTCGTGACTTTTTGATACAGACCCTCCATAATGACTTTCCCTGTTCGATCTCCATGGAATAAAATCCTAGGGATCGAGTGAGCTCCTTCTTGGGTAAGCTTCCATTCTCCACTCGTCTCTTTTTCAAAGGGAATCCCTTTCAGAATTTCTTCAATCGCTTTAGGTCCCAGTTGAACCAACTGATCCACTGCTTTTTCATTGCAAAGACCAGCTCCTGCATTCATGATGTCATTCTTAAACAGTCCTTCAGGCTCATCCGGAGACCGATACCCTATTCCTCCTTGCGCACGATAGGAATTGGCAGAGGCCGGCCCTTCACCTGAAGAAATCACCACCACGTCAATTCCACGATCTCCGAGCTCTAAGGCAGAAACCAGCCCTGCTATTCCACCCCCTATGATTAAAACGCTTGTCTCTGTTATCATGATGAGTACCATAAGGTTTTTGGGAAATCGAATCAATGTTTCTTAAGCTCGCACACCAAGTTTGGAAGGATCATTTAAAACCTGGCAACTCCGCAATCGATGCAACATGTGGCAATGGGTACGATACGGATGTTCTCGCACGTTTTGATCTTGCTCATTTATATGTGTTCGATATTCAAAAAAAGGCTCTGAATTCAACAAAATCTCGTGTTGGAGAAAATAAAAATATTTCTTACCATTTGGAGTGTCACTCCACGTTTTCTTCCGTCAAAGGCTCAGTCGATCTTATTGTCTACAACCTTGGATACCTCCCCGGAGGAAATAAGTCTCTTACAACCAATGTACAAACGACTATCAAAAGCATCGAAACTGGTACCTTGCTCCTTAACCCAGGGGGGCTTATCAGCTGCATGCTTTATCCTGGTCACCCTGAGGGAGCTAGAGAAGAGTCCGCTCTACTAGATCTAACCGCAAATTTTTCTTCGAAAAAGTTTCAGATTTCTCATCATCGGTCAGTTAACCGTTCTAGAGCACCTTCATTGCTCCTTATCCAAAAAATAATATATTAAATATTTTAAACTTTGCGCAATTCAATCGATTTCTATATGAGTAAGAAATGATTATGAATTGTCTAGGAATTAGGTATTTAGTATAATAAGGGTAGGTGAGATATTAACAAACTGTTAATAAGCACTCCTAAAACACACAAGGGAAAGTATGGAATTAAACAAAGTTGTTGATGCCTCTCCAATCTTTTTTCAAGCACGTCAATCAAGTGTTGTTGAGGAGCTCTATGATGCGATCCATAGCCGTGAGACTTATAATCGAAAAGATCTCTTTAATATCATCCAGCGAGTAAACAGTGTTGATGTTTCAAACCTTCCTGAGGAGACGCAGCACAAATTCCAAAGTCTCTGTGGTCGGGTTCATACTTTGAATGTGAATCATATGGTTGATGCAATCTACGAAGAAGCAACAGCCTTAAGTAGCGGGGAGTACACCTCTTCTGAAGAACTAGCCCATCGCACACAAACCCTTAAAGAAATGATGGCTGATGTTTGGAGCAACAATTCCCTTTCAACAGACAATTCAAATTTTCTTCGAATGGCTTCGGTGAAGCTTGCAGAACTTTCAGGTCAAACTCCTTTTTCAAAAATAGATGATATGGTACACCATTCCCAAGTCAACTTTGTTGAGGACCAGGAAATGTTACCAGAATCTGATGTTATTGGAGCAGTTGTCACCCCTGAGTGGGAAGATGCTGAGCTTTCTATTGAAATTTTACAAGTCGCACAACTTCTTCATCAGGGGCATCCTGAAGGAATTATAAAGTTTCGCCAACTTCCACAAGATGTTCAACAAGAACTAGGACCCGTCGATCATTCTGCTAAGTATATTCGCGCTATGGTCACTATGGGGATGCAGATGGTGCGCAAAGATGGATATTCTCCCTCTCAGAAAGAGATTGAGCTTATGTTCGCTGAAGCTCCTCCGCCCGTGGCATAATGGGCCTGTCGGAAAGTTACTATCTGGTCCATAATATAAAATGACCCGGTCACGACCGGTAGAGCCTTCTCTTTCTTTGCGTAAGCAAGCGCCTCGTCAAGAGTCATGGGAGTTCCTACCCTAAAGCTTTCCTGTGGAAGAAGCCTAGGGTGGTTGGAAGGCAGCAGAGCAATGTGGTCGGCATACTTTTCTATAACTTCGAGAGACCCTTCAACATCCTTGTCCTTCGCCATCCCGAGCAAGACATGAACCTTCTTTCCCTGGTATTCTTTTTTTATCTTCTCAAAAAGACGGGTGAAAGCTGCAGGATTATGCGCCACATCCAAGAGCATATCCCCCCTCTTTTCGAAACGGCAGGGAGGACACTGCATCAGGCTATCGGTGATTTCGGTATCAAAGGGAAGATACTTAAGCGCTTTTCGAGCAATGTTCAGACTCCCCTCTTTAGAGAGAATCACTGGTGCGTTCTTCTTATCAGCGATATCCAGAATAGGTTGTCTAGCGGCTGACTCCCCTAACACAACGGGGGTATTGTTTTTAATAATCCCCCCTTTTTCCTTAGCGATTGCATCAAGAGTTCCTCCTAAAATCGAAGCATGATCAATTGCTATTGATGTGATGATTGAGAGAATCGGATCGATGATGTTTGTTGCGTCGAGTCTTCCACCAAGTCCGGCTTCGATGATGGCGATATCCACCTCTTCTCGCGCAAAATAATGAAAAGCAAGTAGTGTTGTAATCTCAAAAAACTTAGGATCTTTCGCAAGGGGAAGAATCTTTTCGAGGCCTGAAACAACATCGTCTTCTGAAATCATCACGCCGTTGATCTGAATCCGCTCTCGGTAGGTGTGGAGATGAGGAGAGGTAAAGAGCCCCACTCGATACCCATTTTCCTGAAGAACGGCAGCCAGTTTCAGAGCAACGGTCCCCTTTCCATTGGTCCCAGCAATATGAACTGACGGAAATTTTTTCTCGGGATGCCCCAATTTTTCAGCTAAATCAAGGGGCGCAAACAGGTCCGTTTTGAGCTCTTTCAAGCGGTTTAAAGAAAACAAAAAGTCAGTAAGCTCATGATACCGGGTCATGTCTCTCCAAAAAGTTTCAAGACATCATCTTCACCGGCCCAGGAACAACCAAGCTCGATATGTGGCTTCACTGTTCCGTGAAAATCTGAACCACCACTCACAAGAAGTCCATTTCTTTCAGCCACAGCAAGCCAGCGTTTTTCATGGTTATTAAAGCGCCCATAATAGCATTCAATCCCATCAAAAGGCATCGAGAGAAGAGCGTTTAAAACCGCTCCCTTTCTGACCAGATGGGGGTGGGCTATAAAGGCTTTTCCTCCGGCATTTTGAATGATCTGAATGGTTTCTTCGGGTGCAACACTCTCACCGGATTCAAAACAGGGTTTCCCTTCACCAATGAAGCGATTGAACGCTTCTTGAATTGAGGAAACGATTCCCTTTTCGAGTAAGAGTTGTGCAATATGAGGACGTCCCACCGTCCGATCCTTTGGGTTGCCGAGTTCTTCCTCATCAATAATAATTGAGAGTCTCTTAAGCTTTTCTAAAATAGTGCGGTTGCGGTAGAGACGCCTTTCTTGGTGCTTTTCGCAAAAATCAAGGATCTCAGGGGTTTTCTCCACCCCATATCCAAGGAGATGGACGGGATAACCCTTATGGCGTGTTGAGAATTCTACCCCTATGAAAAGTTTAACGCCAAGGGATTTTGCTTCACTAAAGAGTTTTTTAGTATAGGCATCAAGAGTATCATGGTCCGTAATAGCAAGACCGCTCAGCCCTTTCTCTTTTGCTAAAAGGAGCAGCTCACTAGGAGTGCACGTTCCATCGCTACAGGTGGAGTGACAATGAAGATCAGCGCGATACATCAGCACTCCTCAATATTGTAAGGAATGGGGCGTATTTCCATTTCAAGCTCATGTCCTGTTTTTTTCCTTATCGTTTCTTTGATATATTTGGCGAGCTCTAGAACATCTGAAGTCGTAGCTCCTCCTCGATTGATGATAAAATTTCCATGAAGAATCGAAACTTCAGCTCCACCTATACGTTTTCCTTTTAAACCGCATTCCTCGATTAGAGAGCCAGCCTTTGCAGCATCAGGATTGCGAAAGATACACCCTGCACTTTTTTCGCCATAAGGTTGCGTTCGCATTCGATATTCGATAATCTCGAGTTGATCTTTTCGAGCCTGTTCATATTTTATGAGTTGAAATCGTCCTGAAACAATGATGTCCTCACTACTTTGAAAAGGAGAAGTGCGGTACGAAAATGGAGGATCTGCTATCTCCATGTACTCCCCACTCTTATCAATCACTCCAACATGGGTGAGCGTGTCGCATGTTTCTTTTCCATTGGCACCAGCGTTCATGTAGATAGCTCCCCCGACAGATCCAGGGATCCCTGAGGCAAACTCAAGGCCGCTCCATTTTTTTCGCGCCATTTGCGCTCCTAAAAGGGAGAATGAATACCCAGCTCCCACATGAAGCATCCCTTCATCGAACTCCAAAAAATCAATTTTGTTAAGGATGATCATCCCATCAAAGCCCCTATCATCAAAAAGAGAATTAGACCCTCTTCCGACAACCCAATAAGGCATGTTTTCTCGGTTAAGAAACAACCTGAGCTCCTGCATTTCAGCTACCGTTTGAATGGAAATAAAAAAGCGAGCATTTCCCCCGATTCCAAATGTTGAGAGTCTCTTTAGGGGCTTGTTGAATTCAATACGGGTTTCGATAGACACGGAGAGTCCTCTGATTGAAAGATTGCATCTAATACAGCATTGACAAACGCTCCTCCCTCAGGAGTTCCAAACTTTCGACTGAGTCGAATCGCTTCAGCAATAGCCACTTTGGGGGGGACCTCTCCTTCATATTTTAATTCAAAAACGCCAAGACGTAAAATGTTGCGCTCGACACGGGAGATCCTTTTGAAATCATAATCTTTTGAAAATTTAGAAATCAAGCTATCGATCTCATCCACGATTTCGAAAATCTTTTCCACCTTTGCAAAAGCATGATGGAGCACCTTCCGCGTAACCACAAATTGATCAAGCATGGAAGAAAGAACTTTCGCATCAGCAGCGTCATTCAAATCGCGACTATAAACCATCTGGAAGACGATTTCTCTAAACTTTCTTTGAGGTACAACCATAACTCCAAAAGCATACCAGAAAAACCCCTCCAAAAAAAGATAATTTTTTCATTTACAATTCACCCAGAAGGGGGTAAATAAAAATTATGGTTGAATATCATGAAGAATTAATACTTGCTGGACACATCCTTCTGGCTGCATTCCTCGGAGCTCTAATTGGTCTCGAGAGAGAGCGCCATGTGGGACTTGCTGGAATTCGGACCCATGCAGCCGTTGCTTTAGGATCTTGCCTATTTGGGTTCATTTCTATGAATGTTACCGGCCCTAGCTTCTCCAATACAATGACAGGCTCAGCTGATCCCTCACGAATTGCCGCCCAAATCGTCAGCGGTATCGGTTTCTTGGGAGCTGGTGTGATTCTTCGTGATAAGGGGCGTATTCGAGGCCTCACAACAGCAGCGACTGTTTGGGCCACTGCATCGGTTGGGCTTGCCGTTGCAAATAAAATGTATATTCTCGCCGTCTCCTCAACGGTGATTATCCTCGCCCTCCTTTCCATGTACCGCCTTCCTGGTTGGATGAAATGGAAAAAGAAGATCCGAGGAAAAGCTTATGACGATGATTGACCCTTCATCTCAGCCCAAATCCAAAAAGTTAAACAAATAATTTGACTATCTCTCGCACGCGTTAATTAAATTTATATTTATTATAATTAATAAACATAATTTTTATTTTAAATAATATAACTAATATTCGATTGTGATATAATTATTATACTAACTTGGGGAAGTGATGTTGTGATAGAGGCTTTAAAAACCAGCTCTCATCTATCTTATGATCGGACGCTTACTGCAGGCCGCATAGGATCAGTGTATTACGTTGATCAAGGGTACTCAAGCACGGAAGTAAAGTTCCTCGATGGCGAAAGGGTCAGCTATTCGACTCGGCACTTCGATAGCAGAGATGATATGCTCTACCATATTGCTAAAGAGCGGATTAGCGAAAATAAAATGCTCTGGGAAAATGGAGAACTCACAACGGCTGAACGCTATTCCGGTTTTGAACATGGTCTCATGGAGAGAATAACCGGAATCTGGTCTAGAACAAAATATATCATAGCTGCAGCCTACAAAAATCTTAGGAAAAATTTAACTTTTAGGGGATCTATTGGGAAAGGCCTCAAAGCATATGATCTTTCACTTCTAAGAAAATCTATCACAAAAGCTGGGGTCAATTTTAGTGTAAAGGATGTTAGAGACTTTGTCGTAAAACCCAATATTGAATGGCTCTCTTCCAAAGACTTATCTAAAACCTATTCAATTGCTCGTTGGCATCACAATGGCGAATCAGATTATTCATTTATAAATGAACGAGGACAAAAAGAAGTCCTTCAAAACACGGTAGTCTCAAGCAATGACCAGTCTGCAAAAAGAATCTCCATGATGCGCCGCATTGATGATTATACCACAGACGAATCGATTGCTTATACAGGACGCGGAGATACTGAGTCCAAAGCTATGGAGCAGCTGAATTTTATCTTTCAAAATGAACTCGCAAAAAATCCTGAAGCGCAAAAGGGACTGGTCGAAACAGAGGATGGGTATGAATTTACATTTATGTTGAATAACCTGATGTCTTCAAACCTATTCCGCGGACTTGATGAGAGAGACTCTATACTTAGAGAAAAAGCGATTTTTGATGCTCTTTCAGAGAGACCCATTACTCTTACTGACAAGGACGGAAACGAGCATACTATCATGATCAAACCCCTCTATTTCAATCAGGGATTCACCCCTGACTTAGATGGAACAGCCTGGAAGCAGACTGAAATCAATCGCGAGGGTTATAATCTGCTCTTTCCATTGATCGATGATGCAATTGCAAACAACCCAGCTATCAGCGCAAAAGATAAGCAGTTGTTACAAGCAGCTCAAGATCATCTGAGAAACCCTAGCAAGCTCAAAGCAGAAGAAGAATTTTTCTATCGCGATCTTGTGATGAAAATCTTAAAAATCCCTGTCATTGACCATTGCGCAAGTAGTGTCGACCAGACTTCTCTTGCAACATCTATTTCAACAGCTCTACAAAGTTGGCGAAACTTAAGGAGAGATATTCCTACTCTGAATCCTCATGACATCCTTACTGATCCCCTCTTTAAAGAGCTCTTTACTGCGAATATTCATGGGTGTCATCAAACAACCCAAGCAGCTCGTTCGGCAGAAGGGAAAATTGACGGACAACAACAGCTCTCCCATGCCCACGGTTTTGATTGGGCTGGCAATACTTCCATTCTCCTTCGAATGCTCCCAGATCGTTACCTTGATGAATCAGGGTTAAATCTTATGCATGATAGTCCCCTAGTTGATGGGCGCAGGCTTCTGAAGCCTGAAGGAATGAAACTGTTTTATACAAATGATCACCCTCTTATTGTAGAGCAGGGAAAAGCCCTAGAGGGATATGTCCAGATTCAGAGCAAAACGGAAAGAGAAATTTCTGAAGGAAAAAAATATTTCCAACCGATAGCAAATAAGGGATCCTATGGGTCCTATATCTACGTTGATTTAACGGGTAGAAAACTCGGCGTATTTAAATCGATCGATGCCGAATTTTCATGGGATAAACAGGTTAAAGGTACCCTGTCATACATGGCATCAGTCCGCAATCAAGAAGGATATCTGCCCCTCCCTGAGTCTCGTCACAAAGGGGCAATGATCTCGGAACGGGCTACCTACTTACTAGACAGAGTTATCGGTACTCATTCAACTCCCAAAACCGAGATTGTTTCCGCAGACGGTCACATAGGATCATTTCAATATTTCCTTCATGGATATCGAGAGGCAGAAGAAGTGGAGCTTCCAAAAGCTGCAGATATTAATATTTCAGATCTTGATAAATATCAACGATTTGTCATTTTGGATTTTCTATTAGGAAATCTTGACCGTAAGCTAGACAATTGGATGGTGAGAATGACTCCAGATGGAAAGCACTTTAGAGATATCAAAATGATTGACAATGCTAACTGCTTTCCAAGAGGGCATCTTCCACAGCAGCTTGGCCCTCTTCCCGTTACGGTTGAAGGTTACCAAGTAGTTGGAGTCGACCTATCTATGTGGAGCCAGTATCTATGGAAAGATCTCGAGTTATCAAATTTTCAACTTACTAACGATAGTAGACGTCTTATCGCATCACTCACAGGTGAAAAAGTCGATGAAATTATTTGCACCTGGAAAGAAGACCTCGGTCTAGAATATTTTGAATCCTTTTTTGGAGACGATGAAGGACAAGTCATTAAAGCTTTCAAAGACCGGGTCAAAGTACTACGAAAATTCAATGAAGGAACGGATGACATCTCAACACTTGCCTCCTACAATAATTATGAAACAATCAAAGCATTTCTGGGAGAAGATGAGATGGAAGCTTCTCAAGCCATTTTCTCTTTTGCCTAACGACTCTCTAGATTTACCTATTTACAAGTTTTTTCCTTCTAATTAATGTGTGAATTTTATTTTTGCAACTGTATAATCGCTTGCTTGCGATTGGGAGATTGATGTGCTTGGTATCTTTTTAGACTCAGAAACCAATGGTCTTAATGTCCGCAAACACCATATCTGCGATCTTGCTTACAAAATTGTTGATGTGGAAAGTGGAGAGACCCTTGAAGCTTTCGAAACTCTTATCCATATTCCCTTTGAAGAATGGAAAAAAAGTGATCCTGCAAGTCTCAAGGTTAATGGCTTTACCTGGGATGACCTAAAGGATGGAATCGCACTTCAAGAGGTTGTTGAAAAGGTAAAGGCTTCCTTCAAGCGGTGCGGTATTCAAAGAGGCAGCGCCGTATTTATCTGCCAAAATCCTTCCTTTGACCGCGCTTTTTTTTCGCAGCTTATTGATGCAGACCTCCAAGAAGAGCTCAACTGGCCCTATCATTGGCTCGATTTAGCCTCGATGTATTGGATGAAATGTCTCACCGGAAAAGGTCCCAACCCCTGGGATACAGGCATCTCTAAAAACAAAATTGCTGAAGCTCTCGGACTCCCTACTGAAGCGGAGCCCCACAAAGCCATGAACGGCGTTGATCACCTCTTGCTCTGTTATGAAGCTGTCGTCGGCTTTCCTGCAGCTATAAACTGATTATTGTGATTGTTCCTATTATGGGGCTGTCGGGAAACTCGCTTTCAGAAAATTTTGTAATGATTTTAGAGAAAAAATGAGAACGCCGCAAACCTACATATGATTAATTATAGGAGAGTTGCGGATTTTTCATTTTTTTCCGAAAAGGGTGCAAAAGATGCTGGAATGGATTTTTCCGACAGTCCCCTTATGCATTTTTTTTCTATGCTAGCTTAGATTCAAGTTTCTGAAAATCCCTTCTTGACTCTTATGGATTTTTGGGTATAATTCCTTTAGTACTCCTGCACCGATTGAAGGATGAAGGATGAAACCACCGCTCTTTACAATTTTGCTTGCCATAGCCAGTTTGGGATTTAGCCAAGAAGAGAAGCTCTCCTTAAACACGTGCCTTGACCTTGCACTAAAAAACAGTAAAAAAATTGAAATGACCAGGGCAGAGGTTTTCTATGCCAAAGCAGCGCAAAAAGAAGCCTTGTCTTATCTTTTACCCCAGCTTTCCGTAGAGGGAAAGTACGAACAGAAAAATGTGGAAAGAGATTTTAGCGTTTTCTCGGAATATGGGGGCGCATTTTCTGCCCAAAGTATCGGAGTGACGGCCCAGTGTCTCCTTTATGATTTTGGAAAGTCCTGGAATCAGCTCCGGGCTGAAAAGAAAGCCCTTGCCGCTTCGAAAATGACGCTAGAAAGGACGATTCAGCGCATTGAAGAAGAGACGAAAATTGCGTATTTCCATACCCTTGAGGCAAAGCATGCTGTTCAAGTCGTGGAGGATTCGATCAAAGGACTTTTGGAGCAGCTCCAAGTTACAAAAGATTTATTCGATCACAGCATGACATCGAAGAGCGATATTCTCTTTATCGAGATCCAGATAGGGGAAAAGAAGAAAGCCTCTCTGCGCGCAAAAAATGAGCATTTTCTTGCTTCAATGAATTTGAATCGACTTTTAGGAAACGCTTTAACTGTTTCTTTAGATTTAGAGGATGATCTACCTATCCCCGAAATTCCCACGAGCATAGAGGTTTTGAAAAGCCTCGCTTTGCAAAATCGATCGGATCTCAAGGCCCTCAACTATAAACTCCAATCTTTAAAAGATAAAAGAAGCGCCACTAAAGCAGAATATGCCCCTCGATTATATGCTTTTGGAAACTACAGTTACTTACGTGATACCTTTTCGGATCAAAAAAATTGGGTATCGGGTGGAGTCGGCATGCAATTCTCGCTTTATGACGGAGGAAAAACTTCTGCCGCTGGGGCAAGAATTGACGCGCAGACCCAAGAATTTGAAGCGCGCAGAGATGAACTGGAAAATGATATCCTGGAGGAAACCTACTTTTTAGTGGCGCAACTAGGCGAAGAGGAGGCAAATATCGAAATCGACAAAAAATCTCTTTCCTTTGCCGAAGAAAACCTCAAGAATGTTTCTGAACGCTACAAACAGGGGCTAGCTTCCGTTCGCGATCTTTTGGACTCAGAAGACCAGCTCTCGCAAAGCCGTATGAGTCTCACTCAAACATTTTATCGCACACAAGTCACCTACGCAAAACTTCTCAGTGTCATTGGAGGACTATGAAAATCCTAGTAAAATTGAAAAAGCATTACATCCTTTCGTCCATCCTTCTTGCTGGAATCCTCATTTTTGGGGGAAAGAAATTTTTCAAACCCCAGGCAATCAACGTGTTGACACAACCACTCCAGAAAGGTTCCATTATGGAGTGTGTCTATGGAGTCGGCACTGTTTTTTCCAATAAATCGTTTCAAGTCAAATCGGGTATCCCTTCAAAAATCCATGAGGTTTTTGTTAATGAGGGGGATTTTGTAGAGCAAGGAACCCCCTTAATAAAGCTCGAAACCCTATTCTGCGCCCCATTTACAGGGACGATCATCTCCACGTCAGGCGCTGTTGGGGAAACCGCTTTTCCCCAAACCATTCTTGTGACCCTTACCGATCTAACAGATCGCTATATCCAGGTGACTTTAGATCAAACGGGCGCTCTTCAAGTGCAAAAGGGACAAAGAGTTACCCTCAGCTTTGATGGACTTAGAGACGAAACTTTTGTAGGCGCTGTCACTGCTGTTTATCCCAAAGAGGGACATTTCCTTGTACATATTGATGTTAAAACGCTTCCTCCACAAATTTTGCCAGGTATGAGTAGCGACCTTGCGATTGAAATCTCTGAACATCAAGACATCTTTGTCGTTCCCCTCACAGCTTTGATCAACAATCAAGTCTATGTAAAACGGGGCATCGAAAAGCCCATCCCTATCACTGTCGCTGTGGGCCTCATTAATGGATCTATTGCCGAGGTCTTTTCAGAAGAGCTGCTAGAGGGAGACCTCATCGTGCAAAGCAAAGGCCATCCATGATTTTTTTGGCGCTTCGTCATCTCTTTGCAAGAAAAAAGCAAACTTTATTCACCTTGTCAGGCATTTTTCTGGGAACTCTTTCCTTCATTGTTATCTCGGCTTTAATGTTGGGCTTTCGGGAAAATCTTTTAAATGAGCTCGTTCAGAACGATGCCCATATCCATATCAACGCAAGAGATGAGCTTCTCCAAGAACACTCGCTAGATTCCTACTTCAATAAAATCCCCTCAAGCCACATCGTTTGGAGGTCTCCACCCTCCGGGCGTCTAAACAATGAAGCCGTCCACAACCCCGAAAAGTGGATCCACATTCTTCAAAGCGAGCCACGTGTTTCTGCCTTTTCCCCTCAATGTTCTTCCGATGCGATTTTGCAATATGGTCGAGGGCAGGTTTCAACGCAAATCACAGGATGTATTCCCAAGCAAGAACAACATATGACAAAAGCCGCAGCTCATGTTACTGAAGGAAGGTTCGAAGATATTGCGCTCGGAACCCATTACCTAGCCATTGGTTCTTTGCTGCAAAAGCACCTGGGAGTAAGACTTTATCAAACCGTGCTGGTTTCTACAGGAAATGGCTCAAAAATTCCTTTTAAAATTGTGGCCATTTTCAAAACAAATAGCCCCTTTGTTGATTATAAATCTTTTAGCTCACTTGAAGCGGTTCAAGAACTCAAAAATGCTCCCCACCAAATCTCTAAAATCGCCGTCAAGCTGCATGACCATACCCAGGCCTCAGCTTTAGCTACTTCCTGGCTCAGTTTTGGAAAAGAAAAAATCGAAAGTTGGGATCAACTCTACTCAAGTATTTTTCAGATGTTTCTCATTCAGGATGCCATCCGATTTTTCTGTATTGGAGCGGTACTCGTCGTTGCAGGATTTGGTATTTATAACATTCTTAATATGACAGTGATGCAAAAAAGAAAGGATGTGGCCATCCTCCGTTCCATGGGGTATAGCACTAAAGCAATCCTTTCACTTTTCTTTTCTCAAGGGATCATTTTAGGTCTTTCGGGAACTGCTCTAGGTGTGTGTTTTGGCTATTTGCTGGGAATGCTTCTGGGAACGATTACTCTTGGGGGTGGAGGTCTTAGTTTAGAACCTGAGCAGTTACCTATTTCCACGAGCCTGTCCATTTACTTGCAAGCCATTGCCCTAGGATTGTTTTCTTCCTCCCTTGCCAGCTTCCTCCCCGCCCGCCTAGCTGCAAAGCTCTCTCCCATTGAAATCATACGTGCCGGAGCAGAATAAATGGGAATTTGCGCAAAAAGAATCAGTAAAACCATTGGCAGACCCCCAGTGAATATACTGACAAACATCGACCTGCAGATCCCCGATGGGGATTTTGCCGCACTCACTGGGAGATCGGGCTCTGGGAAAAGCTCCCTTCTCTATCTTTTAAGTAGCCTTGATACAGCCTCTACTGGAGTCATTGAGATCGATGGAATGGACATTTATCAAATGGATCCAGAAGCTCTCGGTCAGTTTCGCAATGAAAAAATGGGGTTTATTTTTCAATTTCACTACTTGCTGACAGAGCTCACTGTTTTAGAAAACGTCTTATTTCCCACTCGAAAATTAGGACAATCAGGACAAAAGAAAGCCTATGCTGAGCACCTTTTAAATCAGGTCGGCTTAGGAGATAAACTCCATCGCTTCCCGAGGCAACTTTCCGGGGGCGAACAGCAACGGGTAGCGATAGCGCGCGCATTTATTATGGATCCCAAATATCTGTTTGCCGATGAACCAACAGGGTCTCTTGATTCAGCCAATGGGCAACTCGTCATGAAAATCCTATCCGAAGCCCATGCAACCCAGAAAACAACGATTATCCTTGTCACCCACGATCCCTACTTTGCTGATATGGCAAAAAGGCAAATTCTCCTTTCAGATGGACAAATACTGATTGATGAACTCGAGACCTAAATCGAAAAATCAGAGTCGCAAATTTTCCTGGAGAGTGTGAGAAGCCCAGGCTAGCAAAAGAGAAAATAATCAAGCTTGAAAAAGTCAGCCAAGCAATGAGCCATTTAGGGCGTGTTGAGAAATGGATGAGAAGAAGAAGGAATGGGAGAAGGGATAGGGCCAGCTGGCCCTATCCCTTCTCCCATTCTTTCTATAAAAGGTTTGAGTCTTGTGTATCTATATGAAAGACATGTCGGGGACTCACTTCCCCCGCTTGCCCCTTTGAGCTTCAATTCTCTGTGCTAAATCACTTCTCCTTCGAGGCGCAGTGCAAAGCACAGCAACCGCCCTTGTTCGAAGCAATTTTGCAAAAGCGCCTTGAAGCCGTGGGCTGCTCTCGGGGGCAAGGTCAATTACTGAATCACAACGGCTATTTTTCGAACAGCACCATTATAATGGTGCTGATTTAATTGCTATCAGCAGCATCGCAATCGTTAGCTTAGAGAATATACAATAGATTATTCTATTAATGCTGGTAGAGCATGAGAAAGAGGAAGGTGGAGCTCGGTGGCCAGAAGTGCCTTTTCAATGCGCTTCTGAATAATTTCTAAAGAAGGAAGAGGTGCAGTAATACGAGATAGAACCTCAGTCTTGTCCTGGTAGAAAAGGAGGGACGGGCTCGCACCGCTTTGGAGTAGGTGAAGATCTCGATAAAAGTAGAAGAGGTAGGAAAGGGCTTCTTCTGCATCAGCACCTTCGGGAAGCTCTTTTGCAGTAGGAAGATCGCGACGGAGTAGGCGAAAGCCCACATGAAACATCTGCTCGGGAAGGGGATCCTTGTCTTTTGAGGCAAGGGCCCGCGCTTTGTCGAGGCTCCCATGAGAAAGGAGGGCAATTTTTCGCGCTTCATCAGGCTTTTTTTCGGGAATCAGTGCTGCAATGATTTCTTCTTCTGTTAATAAAGAAAAAGGGACGCGGAAACACCGCGAGGTAATGGTAGGAAGAAGAATATCAGGGCGAGAAGAAACAAGAATAATGGTGACCGGACCAAGAGGCTCTTCTAATGTCTTTAGAAGGGCATTACTACTTGATGGAAGCATACGATCAGCTTCGTAGATGATAAAGACTTTTCGATCCGCTTCAAAGGGAGGTAGAGCAGTTTCATCGATAAACTGACGGATGGAATGCATTGGATGGAGATGTGCTTTTCCCTCTGGATAGAGGAGGCGCAGATCGGGAGGGTCTTTCTTTGTTGTCTTAAGAAGTTCCCGAGCAAAACCTTGTGCAAACTCTCCTTTTCCTACTCCCTTAGGCCCTTCAAAAAGGAGAGCATGAGGCGTTTTTTCAAGTAGCTTACGTAGGTGTTTTTTTACTTTTAAATTTCCTGGAAGCTCTTCTATTTTAGACATACTAAATCGTTAATCTCTCTCATTGCGGCAATATAAACAGAATCAACATCTTTTGAAGCATCGATGACATGGAATCGATCGTGTTCATCCGTTGCAAGGGAGAGAAAAGCTTCTCGCACTTTTGTGTGAAAGCTGATGTTTTCCTCTTCCAAGCGATCGTATGTGTTCTTTTGCTTCGCGCGAGAAAGTCCAACTTTAGGATCAAGGTCTAGATACAAGGTCAGGTTAGGAATTAGCCCATCCGTTGCAGCTAAACAGAGCCCACGGAGAAGATCCACGTTTAAAGAACGCGCAGCGCCTTGGTAAGCTAGTGTGGAATCGTTAAATCGGTCACAGAGAACAATTTTTCCTTCCTCAAGAGCAGGCAAAATAAGCTCCTGAACATGCTGAGCACGGTCAGAAAGATAGAGGAATAATTCACTTTGCCGGCAGATAGGGCTTTTCTTTTGATGAAGCAGAAGCCCTCGGATTTCTTTTCCCAAAGAAGTACCTCCAGGCTCCAACGTTCGGATCACGGAGTGCCCTTTTGCTGTAAGCACGTCATAAACACGATTGATCAGGGTGGTTTTCCCAGCACCTTCTCCACCTTCAAAGGTGATGAAGAGACCTTTATTTCGCTTCTTCACTCTCTTTTTCTTCTTCTTCGAGGTGTTCGATCTTTTGCATCGCAATTAAAGTATCACTATTCTTCAGGTTGACGACCTTTACTCCTTGAGTAGAGCGTCCCATCACCCGAATATCTTGCATGCTAAGGCGAAGAGTATGCCCGGAGCTCGCCATCAAGACGACACTATCCTTATCACCAACAGAAAGGGCTCCAACAACTTGTCCGTTACGCTTACTGGTAATAATCGAGCGGACTCCCACGCCTCCTCTCTTAGTATGTCTAAACTGTTCAACACTAGATCTCTTTCCAAAACCGTTTTCGCAAACAACAAGGACAGTTTCATTGCCACGCACCACTTCGCAAGAAACAACACGGTCACTGCTGCTTTTGAGTTTGACGCCGCGAACTCCTCGAGCTACTCTTCCCATTGTGCGCACCTGATCTTGGGCAAAACGAACTGCCATTCCTTCATGAGTAAAGAGCATCACTTGCTCTTCAAGATGAACGATGTGAGCAGCAATCACTTCATCACCATCATCGATATTGATTGCATAGACCCCTTTTCGGCGAGGAGAACTGAAGGATTCTAGAAGAGTTTTCTTCACCACTCCCTGCTTGGTTGCCAGAAGAATTGAAGCACCTTCCTCGTCAAAGCGACGGACTCGGAGCTGTGCTGCAATCTGCTCCCCTTCACTTAATCCTTCAAGAAGGTTAACGAGTGGTTTTCCTTTTGATCGTCGACCTGACTCAGGAATCTGCCATACTTTGACCCAGTAAACGCGACCAAAGTTAGTGAAGAACATAATGGTATCGTGAGTCGAGGCAACATAAATGTCTTTGATGGAGTCGGTCTCTTTCTTATGATCAAACCCGATCACCCCTTGACCACCTCTTCTCTGTTCTTTAAAGGTTCCTATCGGCATTCTCTTGATATAATCATCATTGGAGATAGTCAGGATCACTGGCTCATCAGCAATCAGGTCTTCCATCTGGAACTCTCCCTCAGCAGGAACAATCTGTGTCTTTCTTTCTGACTTATCAAAAGCTTGCACTTCTTGAAGTTCGTCCTTAATGATTCCTCTTACAAGAGTTTCACTCGCAAGGACTGCGCGGTAATGAGCAATCTTTGCTTGAAGGTCGGCGTACTCCTCTTCAATCTTCTCTTTCTCCATTCCGGTTAATTGATAGAGTTTGAGGTCAAGAACAGCGTTGACTTGTCGATCGGAGAATTCATACTTTTCGATCAGCTTGACCTTGGCCTCGTCCCGATTTTGACTTCCTCGGATCATTTTAACAACTTCGTCGAGATGATCTAAGGCTCTGAGGTAACCTTCTAAAATGTGTGCGCGTGCTTCGGCTTTGTTGAGCTCAAAACGGGTCCTTGCACGAACAACTTCAATACGGTGGTCAACCCAAGCAGCAATCATTTGCTTCACGTTCATGATGCGGGGAAGCCCTTTATCCAAGGCGAGCATATTGCAACCAAAGGTCACTTGCATATCGGTAAACTTATAGAGCTGATTGATAACGACATCGGGGATCTCTCCCTTCTTCAGTTCAATCACCACCCGCATGCCATCTTTATCAGATTCGTCTCGTATATCAGAAACTCCAGTGATTTGCTTATCATTGACAAGATCAGCAATCCGCTCAACAAGACGAGACTTATTCATATTATATGGAACTTCGTCAATAACAATACGTTGCTTATCTGTGTTTTTGATATCTTCGACATGAAGAGTTCCTCGAAGCATGAGTTTGCCACGGCCCGTATGGAAAGCTTCTTTAATCCCTCGGTAGCCACAAATCATTCCACCTGTTGGAAAATCAGGTGCAGGCATCACTTCCATAATCTCATCGATCGAAATTTTGGGATTATCGATCAACATTTCAGTCGCTCTACAGAGTTCTTTCAAGTTGTGAGGAGGAATATTAGTCGCCATCCCAACCGCAATCCCAGAGGATCCATTGCAAAGGAGGTTAGGGAATTTCGCAGGAAAAACTGTCGGTTCTTTCTTTGTTTCATCGTAGTTCGGAGCATACTCGACTGTTTCTTTGTCGAGGTCTTCCATAAGAGCCATTGAAGGTTTCGTAAGGCGTGCTTCGGTGTACCTCATCGCTGCAGGAGGATCACCATCGATAGAACCAAAGTTTCCTTGTCCCTGTACCATCGTGTAGCGCATTACCCAGTCTTGTGCCATTCGGACAAGGGTAGGGTAAATGACTTGTTCACCATGAGGATGGTAATCCCCTGAGGTGTCACCACAAATTTTCGCACATTTTCGGTGCTTGGCCCCCGGACTCAAATTGAGCTGCCGCATCGCAAAAAGGATACGCCGCTGTGAGGGTTTGAGACCGTCGCGAACATCTGGAAGAGCGCGGGCAATAATAACCGACATGGAGTACCGGAGATAACTCTCCTTCATCTCCTCTTCCACACTCCGTGGGACAACAGTTTCTCCTTCAAGGTAGGACATGATTTCTCCTATTAAATATCTAAGTTTTTAACTGAAAGGGCGTGTGATTCAATAAATGCACGGCGTGGTGCGACTTCATCTCCCATAAGCATTGTAAACATGTGGTCTGCAGCAACAGCATCAGGCATTGTAACCTGAACAAGCGTCCGGTTAGCAGGTTCCATTGTTGTCTCCCACAGCTGGTCAGCGTTCATTTCACCCAGACCCTTATACCGTTGAATCTCAATCCCTTTTCTTCCATTTCTTCGAAGAAATTCGATGAGCTCTTTCAAGGTGTAAATCGGTGTTTCTAGCCCTTCTTCCTCAACAATATCCAGGAGCTTTCCTTCAGCCTTCAAATACTGATCAAGAGAAAAGCTATAGTTGGAAAGTTTTTCTCGAAGCGCTTTAAGCTTTCCATCTTCGTAGAGCTCAACAAATGAGAGCGATTTTGGAGTGAATTCCTTCATCTCATCGGTTTGCTCCTCTTCAGGAATTGACGCAAGAGTTGTTTCATGCTCTATGCGTTGATTCTCTCCATTCTGTTTCTTCAGCTCTGCAAATTCATTATCCGAGTAGACAAAAGTATGCTCTCCATCCAGGATCACGTGGAAGCGGGGAAGGAGTCCTTCTTCATTCTGAGCACCTAAAAATTCGCGGAAAGGAATCCCTTTCCGTTCAATCGATGAGATGAGCTGCTCCACTTCTAGAATTCCATAAAGGAGGGTTTTCACCTCATCCTTCTCCAGACATTCATTATGAGAAGCAAGCCTGAATGCAATATCACTAATCCCCAGATTAAGGAGATACTCATCCATTTCCCGTTCGGAGTGGATGTATCGACTCGTCTTCTTTCGGCTTACTCGATAAAGAGGAGGCTGAGCAATATATACATAGTTATTTTCAATAAGCGCTGGCATATGGCGGTAAAAGAAGGTCAATAGCAATGTTCTGATATGAGACCCATCAACATCGGCATCCGTCATTACAATAATGCGGTGGTAACGAAGCTTTTCAATGTTGAAGTTGTCCTTTCCAATTCCACATCCAAAAGCAGAGACCATCGTCCCCACCTCCGTGTTTTGTAAAACCTTCTGAAGCCGCGCTTTTTCAACGTTTAGAATCTTACCGCGAATAGGCAGTATCGCCTGGAAACGTCGATCTCTCCCCAGCTTCGCAGAACCACCAGCCGAGTCCCCCTCAACAATATAAATTTCACATTTCGTCGGATCGCTTTCTTGACAGTCACTCAATTTACCAGGTAAACGGCCACTATCCAAAGCCGTTTTTCTAAGCGTCAACTCTCTTGCCTTCTTAGCCGCTTCGCGCGCTTGTGCAGCTAAAATAGCCTTGTCGACAATCGTTCGGGCAATGGAAGGGTTTTCATTAAGAAACGCAGTGAATTCTTCTCCAACAAACTGCTGGACAATAGAAGCAACTTCGCTATTCCCAAGCTTTTGCTTAGTCTGCCCTTCAAACTGAGGATTTGCGATCTTTATCGAAAGGACAGTTGTGAGTCCTTCTCGCATATCTTCCCCAGTTACAGAAACTTTTGCATTTCTGAGGAGATTGTTATTCTTGATATATGTGTTGAGAGAGCGGGTAAGTGCAGCAGAGAAACCTGAAACGTGCGTCCCTCCATACTTTGTTGCAATGTTATTCACATAGGAATATATCGATTCAGAATAGGTTCCATTCCATTGCATCGCAATTTCAAATTCAATAGGTCCATCGTGAAGCTCTTTGCCACCAGTAATATAGATCGGCTTTTCAAAGAGAACGGTTTTGTTCTCATTAAGATAGGTTACAAACGAGGAGATCCCTCCCTCATACTTGAAAACCACTTCTTCCGGGGCACCGTCTCTTTCATCGCGGAAAAGAATTTGGATACCACGATTAAGGAAAGCAAGTTCTCGAAGACGATTAAGAAGGATTCCATGATCATATTCCGTCACAGAAAAAATCTTATCATCAGCAACAAAATGGACTTTTGTTCCTCGCTTTTCAGTCGCTTCTCCCACTTTTAGCGGTTGACTGACCTTTCCTCGAGAAAACTCAATATTATGTGATTTTCCGTCCTTATAGACCTCTACGCGCAAAAGTTTTGATAGAGCGTTAACACAGCTAACACCTACACCATGCAAACCACCAGAAACTTTATAGGTACTCTTATCAAATTTACCCCCTGCATGAAGGATGGTCATAACCACTTCAACAGCAGAAACCTCTCTGCCCTGTTTCTTCGATTCTTTCTCATGCTTTCCAACCGGAATTCCTCGACCATTATCCTCGACAGTAACAGAGTTATCCTCATGCACAGTGACCTGAATAAGAGAGCAGTGACCGGCCATGGCTTCGTCAATACAGTTATCCACTACCTCGTAAACTAACTGATGCAGACCATTCGTTGCCGTATCGCCAATATACATCCCAGGTCGCTCTCTAACTGCTTGAAGACCTTCAAGGACTGTGATCGAGCTAGCAGTATAGTCCTGCTGGCGGGGATCTTTATCTTTTGTCATTGTCATAATTTCCTATTCGTTTTTATCCTATCCTGAAAAAGATATCCCGAAAAGTAACTTTCGGAAATCTCTTTCGAAACGCCGCCACAAGGCGAGGTTTTTCATGCTCAACGAGCAAACTATTAAGAGTCGAGTTTTTCACTCGCACCTTGAGCACTCCATCCCCAAAGCTAACTGCGTGAGACATTTTGCTAATTCTCTTCCCCACAATCTCAGGCCATGCGTCTAATATCTGATCAGGCTTATCACTTAACTTCGCAGAAAGATCGGACAAAATCCCTGGAAGCAATTCCTTGATCTGCCTTCCTGTCGGTGTAGCTCCGTCATAATTTCTAGGTACCCGTTTTTTCATTCACCGCCACACCAGTTGCTTTTTTACACTATAGAAAAACTGGTTCAAAAGTGCAAGTAAATTATAACAGAAAACACGATATAAATAGACTCTAAAATCACAAAGTTTTCCTTGATACAAACTGTTTTATTTTACGACCCTGACAGCCTTAACGCGAGTGACCTACGAAGGGTCTTTGTTGTCGCTTTTAAAAGGCTATTGCCTTTCTTTTAATACCGCATTCAAATGCGCAATGAATATCTACGGCTACGATAAAAATGCACATAGCTTTTTACTTGTCAGTAGAGATAGAGGATACTTGGATTTTATTAAGCAGGAGCGGCAAAGATAACATTTTTCTTGCTCCGGCTTTGCCATATCAATCCCCTTTCGTCAGCCATAGCTTTACTATGCCTTCCTCACTCGGAGCGCTAGTGCTTTGATCTGACTTTGCCTCACTAACGCTAACTGTCATTTTTTTCCGCCCCTGTTAATAACCTTGTTTTTTTCAAAGCAGATTGATAGTGTTGAGTTCTTAAGTGGAGTTTTTGTGAATCAAATAGCTGAAGAATCTAGAGAAGAAGTTTGGAAGATGTTCGATCAAATCTCACCGAAATATGATTTGGTCAATCATCTGCTTTCGTTTGGAATTGATAAGTATTGGCGTCGACAGTTAATCCATCATTTGCCTAAAGGAGAGGATATTCGCCTTCTTGATTTAGCAACTGGAACAGGCGACCAGCTAATCACTATCATTAAAAAGGCTAAGCAGGTTAACACCGCACTAGGGCTTGACATGTCTTTGGAGATGATTAGAAGAGGGCAGCGGAAAATTATTGATAAACCCTATGCCCATCAGATTACCTTGATGGAAGGGGATGCTACAGCAATTAACCTGACAGAGGAAGCGGTTGAGTGCGTCACAATGTCGTTTGGCATTCGCAACGTTACAGATGTCAATAAATGCTTAGAGGAATGTTTTCGCGTTCTAACTCCTTGTGGCAGGGTAATAATCTTGGAGTTTTCACTTCCTAAAAATCGGGTTATTCGAGGACTTCACCTCTTTTATCTGCGTCATATTCTCCCAAATTTTGCTGGATGGATTTCCAGAAACCGAAAAGCTTACCGCTACCTGAATAACACTGTCGAATCCTTTCCTTATGGAGAAGCCTTTTGTGACAAAATCAAAAAGGCAGGGTTTTATCGTGTTAAAGCTTACCCCTTAACTTTTGGAATTGCAACCCTATACGTTGGAGAAAAACTTCCGTGCGGAACCGACTTGTAACCCCCTCTTCTGAAATTCTTAGAGCTTTATTAAATACCCCCTTTCGCCCAGAGCCGTTTACTCTGAATGGAAAATCCATTCCTCATATGCGTCTTGAAATCCCATTCCCGGTAAATGATCTTTTCGCATGGCTTGAAGCTCAAACGCTTTATCCAAAAGTCTATTTTGAAACCCCTCATGATGGGATTATTGCAGGGGTGGGAAGCGCGGTGAAAATCAATCACATTCCCCACTTTAGTGACAAATCTGCGCCTCGATTTTTTGGTGGGAGAGATTTTATGAAACGGAAAAGAAAAACTTGGAAGAAGTTCCCAGAATGTGCTTACTTTCTCCCCCTAATTCAAATAGAAAAGAGGGACACAGGAACCTATCTTTGTATTAACCGTGTCTCCGAAACCCTCGATCTTTCTCTAGAACCTGAAGCTCCTCTACTGGATTCTTGCAAGTTCGGATCCCGTTTTGACTCCCCTTCTTATCCTGTATGGGAACGAGAAGTCAATGAGATTCTAAAGGGAATCCGCCAAGGAGATTCTTTGAAGGTCGTCCTTGCAAGATGCACAAAAATCGAAACTGAGAAAAAAACTTCTGCATACTCTATTCTGAAGAGGCTTCAAGGTAAAAATCGTTTTGCCTTCCAGTTTTCAAAAGGGCAAACATTTATTGGAAATTCTCCAGAAACACTCTACCGCAGAATGGATAATCGAATAGAAAGCGCTGCAATTGCGGGAACCCGTGCCCGAGGCAAGACCCCTGAAGAGAATGCCGAATTAGAAGATGCTCTATTAAATTGCCCTAAAGAACGGCACGAATTGCAAGTCGTACGAGACACAATTGTTTCTACGTTATCGCCTCTTTGTCAGTCTTTGCGGATCGACAGCTGTAAAGTATTGCAAACTCCCAATGTTCAGCACCTCCATCACCACATTGAGGGTGTTTTAAAAGAGGGGTTTTCTGATGAGTTACTAATAGATGCATTGCATCCCACTCCAGCGGTCGGTGGGTTTCCTAAAGAAGTAGCTTTTATGGAAATCGGAAAGAGAGAAACCTTTGATCGGGGGTGGTATGCGGCTCCTATCGGCTATATCTCACCTAATCAATCGCATCACCTCGTTGCGATTCGCTCAGCACTCATCGAAGAGGACGCCATCTGCCTTTTTGCTGGAACCGGATTGGTTAATGGATCTACTCCTCCAAGAGAGTGGGATGAGCTTGAGCATAAAATATCTCAATATATGGGGATTTTATGAAAAACGATACAGGAACTCTCAATGAACTCTGGACAGGCCTCATTATCAAAGAACTTATTCACCATGGAATCCGATCTTTTTGCATCAGTCCCGGTGCCCGATCAACGCCTTTAACCGTTGCTGCAAATAGCCACCCCCTTTCTGAAACCTTTGTCCACTACGATGAGAGAGGAATGGCCTACCATGCTCTTGGCTATGCCAAAGGGAGTGGACAACCTGTCGCTTTGATTGTAACCTCTGGAACGGCTGTTGGAAACCTCCTTCCTGCTGTTATGGAGGCCTATCATGACAACATTCCTCTCATCGTTTTATCCGCTGACCGCCCTCCTGAGCTCCGTGACTGTGGGGCCAATCAAACAACTGATCAAGTAAAGATTTTTTCAAATTTTGTTAAGTGGCAAGGAGACCTTCCCTGTCCTGACAGCAAAATCTCCCAAAGTTATATTGGAACAACGATTGCTCAAGCGATGAGCCACGCTCTAAGTGGACCTCAGGGACCTGTTCATCTCAACTGTATGTTCCGCAAGCCCTTCCTTGACCTTGAAGGCTCTGCTCCCGTTTCATTGCACCTTTCAAGCCGCTCTGTCCATTCAGCTGAGACAACTCTCTCTCTTGGAAAAACCGTGCTTGACGAAAGCACTTTAGAACGTATTGCTGATGAACTTGCTGAGTATGAAAAAGGCTTGATTTTAGTCAGTGGAAGTACCCCTATCAAAGATGTGGAACAAATTTATAGTTTGTCGCGCACGTTGCAATGGCCTATTTTTCCTGATATTTTTTCTTCCGTTCGAAGCTACGGAGGGGGGTATGGCGTTATCCCTCACTACGATCTACTCCTAAAAGCCATTGGTATCCATGAAGATTATGCTCCAGAGGCAATTTTGCAACTCGGGGATCGTTTTGTTTCCAGCAGACTAACCGATTGGATCTCATCGAAAAAACCAAAAGTTCACTGCCATATCTCTCCCCATAGTGACCGAAAGGATCCTATCCATTCAGTAACCCACAGAGCCTCTTCTGATCTTAATCATTTTCTCGATCACTTTCCCCGCTATTTTTCCGGACGTTCTCCTTCGAAGTGGTTTGAGACATGGAAAGAGCTTAACCAACTTACAAAAAAGGGAATTAAAAGCTATTTTGTCGAACATAATAGCTTTTCTGAGCCTCTCCTTTTTCACTCTCTTAAAGACAATATTCCCTTAAGAGCAGCTCTCTTCTTCTCCAATAGTATGAACGTCAGAAATGGCGACGCATTTTTTGCACCAGAGGGGCCTGTCGGGCCCATTTTTGGAAACCGAGGACTTTCAGGTATCGATGGAAATATTGCTACGGTCGCTGGAATTGCTCGGGGGAGCGGAAAACCTGTGATTGCATTTATAGGAGATCTCGCTTTCTTGCACGATCTTAATTCTCTTGCCCAACTCAAAAATCTCCCGGTAAAACTCATTGTTGTAAATAATAACGGCGGAGATATTTTTAATTTTCTTCCGATTGGAGAACAAAAGGAGCTTTTCACAACTCCTCACAACCATCTTTTAAAACACGCCGCTCCGCTATTCGATCTCCCTTATGAAAACCCTCAGACAGCAGATGAACTAGCAGGTCTTTTAAACGAACCTGGCCCTCTTATTATCGAAGTTAACACGCTTCAAGGACAAAGTCTTGCAATCTATAAGGACCTCCTCTCAAACCTACAGGAAATTCCTTCTCGAGTGACTCCGGCTGTCTCATGCTAACATTTCTCCATGGTTTCTTAGGAATGAATGAAGACTGGGAAGGAATCATTGAGCGTCTGAGTGCACCCTACCGTTGCATAACACTGCCGGGACATAGAGAGCGCTGCCTAGATCTTAATGATTTTGAAGATGAAATTGGGAATGATGTCACTCTCGTGGGGTATTCTATGGGAGGGCGCCTTGCGATGCACTATGCAAAAAAATATCCACATCGTGTAAAGAAACTAATCCTTCTATCAGCAAATCCTGGTGAAGAAGGAGAAAAACGCCTTCAGCAAGATGAAAAATGGGCTCGACTCTTAGAAGCTGAGGGAATGGACCGGTTTTTAGATCAGTGGTATGCACAGTCTCTATTTGCAGGCCTTCATATCAATCGAGAAAGAAGACGTCATGATCCGCTGATGCTTGCGGAGGTGATCCGGAAGTTTAGCCCAGCACGCCTTCCCAATCTATGGCCCGAGCTAGAGAATTTTTCATGCCCCATGATGTTTTTATTTGGAGAAAATGATATAAAATATCGCCTAATTGGAGAGAGATTGCAGGAGCAATTTCCCGTGGCATGGATCCCAACCAGTGGGCATGCCATCCATTTGGAAAACCCAAAAAAGTGTGCTAGATACATTATGGAGGCATTATGAACAGTGCTACTGAAACACAAATAGACTGGCAAGTTGCTGAAGAATATACCGATATTTTATTTCACAAAATGGGTGGGATTGCAAAAATTACGATCAATCGACCTCGGATTCACAACGCATTTCGCCCATTAACCGTTCAAGAAATGGGAAATGCCTTAGAAAATGCTCGGAATGATCAGGAGATTGGTGTGATTATTTTGACGGGCGCAGGGGAAAGGGCGTTCTGTTCAGGTGGGGATCAATCGATAAGAGGTGAAGCAGGATACAATGATGGAGAAGGAGTTCACCGCTTAAATGTTCTCGATTTTCAGAGACAAATCCGAACATGTCCAAAACCAGTTGTAGCCATGGTTGCAGGCTACGCCATTGGAGGAGGTCATGTCCTCCATGTAGTGTGCGATCTTACAATTGCAGCAGACAATGCGGTTTTTGGTCAGACAGGACCGAAAGTAGGGTCATTTGACGGTGGTCTGGGGGCAAGCTACTTAGCTCGGATCGTTGGGCAAAAGAAAGCGCGGGAAATTTGGTATCTCTGTAAGCAATATAATGCCAAAGAAGCCTTGGAAATGGGACTCGTAAATACTGTTGTCCCTCTAGAAGATCTCGAGAAAAAAACGATTGAGTGGTGCGAGAAAATGCTCGAGCACTCCCCTCTAGCTCTGCGCTGTTTGAAGTCCGGTCTAAATGCTGATTGTGATGGAGAAATGGGGCTACAAGAGCTCGCTGGAAATGCAACGCTTCTTTACTATATGTCTGAAGAGGCTCAAGAAGGACATAGCGCCTTCTTAGAAAAAAGAAAGCCAGACTTTTCAAGATTCCCTAAGCGCCCATGAAGATGTGGATAGAGGGCGCGCGCCCTAAAACGCTTATTGCCTCTTTGTCTCCTGTCTTGATTGGGAGTGTGATTGCTTTCAAATCAGGCAGCCTCGACTGGGGGATCTTTCTTGCCTGCGCTGTTTTTTCCCTTGCAGTACAGATTGGAACCAATTTTGCCAATGACTACATTGACTTTTTGAAAGGCGCAGATACCAAAGAACGAAAAGGACCGCGCCGACTGGTGCAAGCAGGACTCGTATCTCCCGAAAAGATGCGCACAGTAACCTTTGGTGTATTTGGGGTAGCAGCGCTTGTCGGCCTCTATTTGATGTGGGTAGGTGGCTGGCAAATCGGAGTCTTAGCTCTAATGGCTATTCTCTTAGGATACCTCTATACTGGAGGCCCCTATCCCCTTGGCTACTTAGGTCTTGGCGATCTGTTCGTTCTAATATTTTTTGGCCCGGTAGCTGTTGCTGGAGTAACCTATCTGCAAACTGGGGTGGTGAGCCCCGTGGCCATTTTAGCGGGCTTTCCTCCAGGTTTTTTATCAACAGCAATTTTAGCAATAAATAATCTGCGAGATTGCGAGCAAGACCAAAAGGTAGGAAAGAAAACACTCCCCGTCCGCTTCGGGCTAAGTTTTGGGAAGTGGGAGTTTGCTCTCTGCTTGACTGGTGCTGCTCTGATTCCTCTCTTTCAACAGAACCTCCTTCCTTCAATTGCAACCCTTGCCTTAGGAGCACCTTTAATCGGCAATGTTTTTAAAGCAGAAAGGGCCGAGACAATAGCCCCTCTATTTCCAAAAGTGGGACGCCTTCAAACAATATATACATTCTTTTTTTGCGTGGGATGGCTGCTTTGAAACGAACTCTTTACCATTATTCCCGCCTGTTTCAAGGAAATCTACGTGCTGGAATTTTAATCCGTCTTGAATCAGAAAAAGGGCAGGTCGGTTGGGGAGAAGTTGCGCCATTGCCAGGATTTAGTAAAGAAACCCTTGAAGAGGCATTAGAGGATTTAGTCGAAGGGAATGACTCCGACTACCCCTCTGTTCAATGGGGACGAGCGGCAGCAATGCTAGATTTAATGAATCCGATACAAATTGAGTCAATCCCTGTTCGCCAGCTCCACCAAGACAAAGTAAAAATAGGCCATCTTTCTTTAGTTGATGCGATTCAAAAGATCGGAAAATTAGAGGCTGTTGGAGTCGATATGAATCAGAAGTGGCCTTTAGAGGATGCCCTTACCCTAGCGGGTCACTTTCCCCATCTAGATTATTTTGAGGAACCTCTTAAAGAGGGAGAGAACCGCGCGCTATTTCCTCATCCAGTAGCCTTAGATGAATCGCTAAGACAAGGCGAGACCTCTTCTTATCCAAACGTGAAGCAGCATGTCATCAAACCTACATTGCATGGGTATCCTCTTCCAAAAATGGTAAAAGGGGTCGATTTTATTTTAAGCAGCAGTTATGAAAGTGAAATAGGGATCTACCAGATCGCAAAGCTTGCTTTGCGGTTGAAGATACCGCTTAAACCAATGGGGCTTGGAACATGCCACCTTTTCGAAGAGTCTCTCTTTGAAGAGGAGCCTCTAATAAAAAATGGTCGGCTCTATTTTCCAAGAACATGGAGCTTAAAAATGGATAAGGTTCAGGTCATCCTAGATGAAAGTATTTGAATGTCCTTTCTCGCTTCATGCTAGAAAGTCTCCTAAAGAATGGGCTCTTGTTTCTCGTGAGAAAAAGTGGAATTACCTAGACTGTGAAATTTTTATCGAAGGGTGCGTTTCGGTATTAAAGAAGGAAGGAGTTAAACCCGGAGATCCTGTCGCGCTGATTCCAACTAAAGCCTTCCCAACTCCCCTCCTTTTTTTCGCCCTATTTAGAATTGGAGCCATTGCATGCCCAATCAATACCTATTATCCTCTAGAAACCCTCTCTGAGCAACTTGATGAACTTCGAGCCCCCTTTATACTCTATCCCGATGAAGAAGAGCTCCCCAAGCTCAAACAAATTAAAATTTCCTTTTCTAAGCTCTCCGTGAAAGGAAAAAAAGGAGGGCAATCCTTCCTAAGCAAAGCCGCGCGATCAACGTACCTCTTTACTTCCGGAACAACATCAAAACCCAAAATCGCCTGCCACACTCTTGGAAACCACTACTATAGTGCCCTAGGATCCAACGCTTACCTTCCGATTGAAAAAGGGGATCTATATCAACTTTCTCTTCCTCTTTATCATATTTCTGGAGTCGCGCTCCTATTTCGAACATTTATGGCTGGTGGAAGTGTTGCCCTGTCCGAAGAGGTAGAAGGTATCACGCACACTTCAATGGTACCAACGCAGCTCTGCCGCCTGCTCAAAGAAGAATCTCTCCCCAAATATCGTCACATACTCCTTGGAGGGGCATCGATTTCACCCTCGCTATATTATAAAGCTGTGGCTAGAGGGCTTACGGTTCATCCCACTTATGGGATGACAGAAATGAGTTCTCAAATAGCTACCCACTTTGGAGACGGTTCGTTTTCTTTAGGACACCCCCTTCCCTACCGCGAGATAAGAATATCTAGCCTGGGCGAAATTTGGGTAAAAGGAAAAACTCTTTTTCAAGGATATCTTCAAGGAGACGGTTCTCTCTTTCTTCCTCTGAATGAGGAAGGATATTTTGCAACCTCGGACTTGGGTATCTATTCCCCAACCTCCGGACTTCAAGTGACAGGAAGAAAAGATCGCCTCTTTATTAGCGGAGGGGAAAACATCCAGCCTGAGGAAATTGAGAAACTTCTTAAAAGTATTGATGGGATTACTCATGCACAAGTCGTCCCAATCCCTGATGAAGAATTTGGATTCCGCCCCACCGCATATATTGAAAGTGAAAGGTCTATAAAAGAGGAAGAGCTTATAAGTTATCTCAGCTCACTCCTCCCGAAATTCAAGATCCCGATATCCTTTCTAGATGCCTCTGATAGGAATCGGACGCATAAGCAATAGCGCTGCTGCAAGTGAAGAAGTAAAGTCCCCTTCCTACCATTCCTTTGTAAGAGATCCCTTCTGCAAATAACCTTGTTGAAAGTTTTCCAGACATCAGAGAGGCTGTCATGAATAGGGCACATAACCCATTAAATTTTAATTTCTGTCTATTTTCACTACCAACCTTACTCCACTCTCGAGGGTGCTGGTTCTCCCATGTTAGAGTTGCAACAGTTCCAAGCGCACCACCAAATGCAAAGTGAGCTTTTAAATCTGATGACGGAATCAATGTCTTTGCGAGGAGCGCCGCAAGTGTTATTGACCCATAGCAGTAGAGCAACCTTTGTCCTGTTAACATGGGGTTAGGATACCCCGTTTTCTGAATTGCATCCATATTTCACCTATAATGTTATTAGTGTTTTTAATTCTTGTGGGATCGGGATTGCCTCTCCCTTATTAGGGCAGTAGACAACATGCACAATTGATGCTGTTCCCACCTTGTGGCCTTGCTTGAATAGTTCTGATGAATGGGTAATAGAAGTTGTCCCAATCTTTGAAAAAGAAAGGTGAACCTCTATTTGATCTCCAAGAGTGAGTGGGGCAAAAAAATCCCCTTCAGTATGGACGATTGGAAGTAAAAATTGATTTTTACGAACCATCTCCCCAAATGAAAATCCTTGGGTTAATAGAAATTCCTCAAACGCTTCGAGCGCTATCTGAAGCTGATTTGCAAAGTAGAGAACCCCAGTTGCATCAGTATCTTGAACACGTATGGTACGATGATAAATAAACATGGTTAAATTTTACGTTAAGAACAACTTTTTTTAAACCCTTTATCTTGAGGTGATCAATTAAAATTCGAATCATCCGGATAGGGTTGAAATCTATCTTTTAACGAATCGTCCCATTGTCGAAAATAGCCTCCTCTCCTATAATCACCCTTTCGACATCCTTTAAATTAGGCATATATGGCAAAGATTGAGCATATTAAAGAAACCTCTAGTTTTGAGCTTCCGCCCCGAGAAACTGAAAGTCTCGGAGCTCCTATTGAAGATCTCAAGAATAAGGACTATTCTGCGCTCACTACAGCCCTGCTTCAAAAGGGAGAATTTCGTCTCCTTCATGGAGATAAAGGAGGCCTTGCCTATTTTGATATGGCTGCAAAACTGGACCCCTCAAATGGTGAACTATTTTTAAAACAGGGACTATCTCTTTTTGAATTTGGAAGTCATGACGGAAACGAAGAAGGTCTCACTCTTGCTAGCAAACGCTTTAAAAAAGCAACAACCCTGAATCCTACTTGTTTTGAAGCATGGCATTTATGGGGAAACACCCTCTTTTTTCTTGGAAACCGCAAAAAAGAACCCAGCTATTTTGCAAATGCCCTAAGAAAATATGAGAAAGCGATTTCTCTTTCCGATGGACAACCCTCGGACGTTCTTGCTGATCTTTTTTGGGATTTTGGGGATATTTGGGGAAAGCTTGCACAAAAATCGGGAGAGATCACTGACCTTCACTACGCGATCAAAGCTTACGAAAGAGCAACAACTTACCAAGAAGACCTTCCTTCTGAATTCTGGATCAACTTTGGAAACGTCACCATGCTTATGGGGACAAAAACGAATGACTATCGTTTCTATGTTAAGTCAATCAACGCTTATAAAAACGCTGTGTCAATTTCCATTTCCTTGCCAGATGGATGGTTCATGCTTGGAAAAGCACTTAAAGCTCTCTACAGTGCCTCTCATGATGAAGACCACTTCTCCCAGTCAAATGAATGCTTCTCTACAGCAGTTCAACTCTCAGGGAAAAACAGTGCAATTTGGCTTGAATGGGCCCATCTATTGCTTGAGTCAGGAACCGTTTTCGATGACGAAAAAAAACTCCGCGCAGCTATCGATAAGTGCAACCGCGCCCACCAATGTGCAAAGAAAAACCCTTATGTAGTAACCACTTGGGCCTGTGCTTTGGCCCAGCTTGGCAATGTCACTGAACGGCTGGAACATATCCATGAAGCACTCAATAAAATTGAACCTCTTGTAGACAAGCTCGATGACCCAGAAGTTTTCTATGCTCATGGGATGTGCTATTCCGCCCTGGGTAGGTACTACAAAGATATCGACTATCACTATCAGGCTATAGAAACCTTTCAAGAAGGACTAAGCGTTGACCGGTCCCATGATCGTTTATGGTCGGCAATTGCCCAAAGTAGCTTCGATTCATCTCTTTTAGACAACGATGAAAAGAGTTATGAACGCTCTCTGCACTTTTTTGAAAGAGCCATGGGATTAAAGAAAACCAGTACCATTCACAGCCATTATGCAATGTGTCTCCTCAAGTACGGTGAGTTAATCCATGACCAAGCCACAATAGAACTTGCTGTTTCCCACTTTGAAAAGGCCATTACCTTGCAGAAAAATGCCGCCTACCTTCATCCCGATTGGATGTGCTACTACGCATCTGCCCTCGACCAGCTTGCGGGGTTTATCGAGAGCGATAGCCACTATGTTAAGGCCCTTGATATTCTCAACCATATCCTGATGCTTCGCCCGGAATTTCCTCGCATTCACTACCGTTTAGCGCTCACCTATAGCCATTATGCAGAGCTTGTTAATGAACCAGACATCTTTATGCGTGCAATCCACCATTATCGAATTGCAAATCAAAAAGAAAAAGAAAACGACCAGGTGATCCTTGACTGGGCACTAACCCTCATTAACCTTGCTGAACTCCTCGAAAATGACATTGAATCAGATCAATACTTCCGTGAGGCCGAATACAAAATGATTCAAGCAGCTAAGCTTGGGAATGTTCAAGCCTACTACGCCCTAGCTTGTCTCTACTCTTTAATAGGAGATCTCAAAAACTCTTTCCGCTTTTTGCAAAAAGCAAAAACTTTCGATGCGCTCCCATTTCTTGAGGATCTCATCGAGGACGAATGGCTCGAGAACCTCAGGGAAACCGAAGCCTTTACCCAATTCATCAATGACTTGCAACCACACACTCAAGAATAAGAACCTCGGCAAAGGTAATTAAGAAAACCTAGATCTTTTACCTAAAAATAGGTTTTCATGCGTTGCTATTCTATCTTTCAAGCCAATTAAAAAATAAATTCCTTTGACCTAATTTTGTGATCATGAGATAATCCCCCCGATTTTGTTAGAATAGGGAAAAGATGACAGCACAACTCAGTAGACATCCACGTACGCACGTTGAACCCCATCCACTTGATGGAACACTTGCTATGGCAGGCAAACTCATCACCGCTCCGATTAGAGGGCTGCACTATATAGAAAGATCCCTCAAAGGAACCTATACAGCAGACCAAGACTTCTTCTCTCGCTACCAGTGGACAAAGCACCACGTAGAAGATCTCCATAAAAGCCTCGAGTCGCCTAACTTCTGGGTCAAGTGGAGCCGAGAAGGGAGCGCCACCTACATCGAAATCCAAGATCAACTTTCAACCCTTCATAGGCAGCGCGAAAAAGCCCGCGCCATCTACGCACAACAACGCTACTACCGAGGACGCCCAACCCTTAGAGATCTTTCAACAAGAGCCATTGCATGCACAGATCTGTCTTCCATTGATCAACGGTTCCATGACATCCACCTGCGCACAACAAAAGCAAGTGGCCAGTCCTACATCGACAAAAAACAAAAAGACGCTACAGAGATCCAAACGTCTATCGCATCCCTCAAAAGCGCCCCCATAGAGTCAAGTTGGGAAACCTGGCTCCTTAAACACCAAGCCACCTGCCACTCCATACAATCAAGCATCTCAGCCCTTAACCACACCACCTACCTCTACGTCTCTGAAGGGAGAGAAAAACTCCAAGGGGTCAACACCGGAGATCTCAATACCCTTTTGTACAACGCCCTTGTTGATATCGCCAAAATCCACTACACCTCCCACGCCCAAAAGGAATACCACACCCTTTATGAGAGTGCCCAAAGAAAGCTCAAAGCTCTTCAAGAAGACCACACTACCTACCACAAAACGTGGGGCAACTATCTCTGGAGCAACTGGGAAAAAGACCACCGGCAAGACGCCTACACCCTTCACATACAACTCTCCTGCCTAAGACATCTCCATAGTAATCTCATCGCCATCTCTAGAGATCCTCTGCCCAGTCTATATCCCCTCCAACAGACATTTAACTCCCTCTTCCGATCCTTTGTCCCTCCAGAAGAACACGCTCCCTTCCGCTCCTCCGCTCCTGACACGTGGCAACACCACCCCCACCGAGGGAGCATCATCCACACAGGAGAGCCACACCTTACAAACACCCTGCAACTCGCCTTTTCCGACCCAAAGCTTGCTGCACAAACAACCACAGAAAACAGACAACTCAAGCAGCTCTATCACCAGTTCCTAAACACCACATGGAACATCCAGTGGGACGCACTCTACCAACTCATTACAAAACCCACTCCTCAAAAACCAACGCACCCTTACCAGCAATTCATCGCTACCTACCAAAAACTGACCCCCACACATGCCGTCTACCCCTCAAGAAACGTGCGCCTAAACCCAGAAGCCATTTTTTCCAATCAAACAATCCTCACCTTAGAATGCGCGCCCAACCAAGCCCAAGAAGAGCGTGTCCCCGCCGACACCCTAGAAACCCTCCTTACAAAGCACTCCAATGCCCCTCAAGAAAAAACCTATTTCACCAGCCCCCCAGAATACCTCATCATCAACCTTCAGCGCACAAGAGAAAACCAAGACACTCCCATCGGGCTCCAAGAAGAGTTTTTCCTCCTGCCAACGCACACAACCTCACGTAAAGGAGCCGCCTACGAACTCATCTCCTTTACCTCCTCAGACACCCACTACCGCAAAACCCCCTTCGGATACACCCGCATCAGCAACACCCTCGAAGAGATCACCCAACTCGACTTCCTCATCGCCGCACAAACAGCCTCAACGTGCGTGCTGCGCCGCAGTGACACAAACATCCCAGAACTAGAGCTTTTCCAAAGAGCCCAACAGAATCGACTCCACTTCAGCACCCTCCAATTTAAAATAAGCGCCATCCACGCTATCTATGGACAAAGCACCTTTAAGATCCCAGCGCCCCATCAAACAACCTTCCAACATCTTGTCGACTTTATTCAGTGCGTCGCCAAAACCTCCTCACTACCAGAGCGCATGTTTGGTAAAAACCCCAATGACGATCTTGAACGCACTTTCCAAAAACTCCCAAAAACCCTACAAACCTTCCTCCTAAACACCCTGCACGCTCCAAACAAAAACCCCGCCCTACTTAGAGACCTGCGCACACACCTCCTCACCTCAGAAGAGACCCTCTCCATCCCACCGATCGCTGGGCAGCAACAACACGACGTAGACCGCTTCGTCCTCACCCTCATCGCCGACAGACTCGTCAAACACTTCGCATCTCATACAGAAAGCATCCTCAAAAATGAAGACCAGCTCTTCCTCCTTCAAGCAACCCTCCACGCAGTCTCTCAAAACGTGCAAGCCAAACGGAAAAGAGTCATCCGCTACAGCGCCGCTGCCGAAGAAACCATCCAACTCACCGTCACCCTTGTCTTTTCTAACTACCTCGAAAAAGGAGAAGAGTTCCTCATCAGGCAAGCTATTTCAAGTGGAACACGTCTCATTACCGTTATGGGAGATCCCCTCCAAGAATCCCGCCTCTTCCAAACCGCCATGCGCACCACCACAGCAATCATCCTCCTTGGCCAGTCCCTCGATAACCCCGAGCTCTCCGAACAAGATGTCCGGAATACCGGCATCCAGTTCTTCGCCCGTCAAGGCATCGCACTCATCTCCCTAGAAAGCGTCCCCCAACCTGTTCAAGACCTCGCCATCGCCACCCTCTCCACAGCTATCTTTAGAAGCCCCTCCCATCTCATCAACTGGGGTGTCTCCACAACCTTTACCCTCATCAATACCGCCCTCGTTGATGACCTCCCCCCAGACGTTCCTCAACCTGCCCTAAACTTCTACGCCGCCCGAGTCCTTAACCCCTTATCCACAAACGGTGCCCTCCAGGCCTTCACAGCTGAGAAAGTCACCCAAGCTGGCCTAAGACTCCTCCGCTCCCTCGAGGATAGCGACCACACCACCGAAGACCTCACCCCCATCATCCCCATAGAAGAACCACTCCTTGAAACAGTCACCACGCCCACACCAGAAGAGATCCAACAGCGCATTGCAGAGCTTCCTAAACCTCAACTTATCCATACTGAGTACTACATAGACCGATCCAACACGATCTATGATAATCCCCAGCTAGAAGGAACAGAGTACGGAGACTTCAACTCAAGAGAAGAAGCACAGCAGTTCATCGAGGTGTTAAAAGGACAAAACCTTGCAGACAACAATCGAAATCTCTCCCTCTATAACCTCAAAGTCAAAGCCCTCCTTCTTGGCGTCTGCTCAGAAAACCTCCCAAAGGGCCCACAGTTCACAAGTCTCAACCTTTCTCTTCAAGTCGAGGACAACCAAGTCAAACTCTATAGAGGAAATCAACGCGTCTTTAAAGTCTCAAATGGAACAGTCAAGAAATCATCAGAGCGTTTTGATAAGGGCATGACTGAAGCCAAAAAGCACATCCATACTCACAATGTCACTAATGATCATCTCCTCCAGGATTTTGCAACGCAACTCCAACCACTTCTTCCTCCGCACATCATGGCTCCCGATCCCCTCCAAAAAGCCTTTCCCATCATCAAACACACCAACACCGTCTGCACGCTCACACCTGCTGGAGAAGTTGCAGACCGCATCACCTTCCAGACAAGAGACCAAGCAGAATCGATCCGAACATTCCATGCCGACCATGAAGTGGACACCTACACATGTCAGACAACACGTTTTGAAATGGAAAAACAAGCGCTAGAGCAAGGCGTCCCCATCGAGTCCCTCCCAAGCTGTTCACCCTTCGTTCAAACCCAGCTGCAAGTCGAAGTCTATGGGAGTCGTCACTTCTCCCTACGCGTCAACGGAAAAACAGCCCACACCTTTACAGGCACGAAAGCCTTCACTCAATTAGATGACAAGCTCTCCCAATACCGAACATCAGACCGCGGAGCCAACCAGCGCACCTTAAACCAGCATCAAACACAGCTCTCGTCGCTTACTAACACGCCCATTACCCAAACAAAACCCACACCCTCCGAAAGAAGCCGTCTCATAGGTGAGATGCTCCCTCCCGTTAAAACAGAAAAAGAACATGGCGCATGGTTCAGAGGATGGCGCAGTGCAAAAGCCACCGGCTCCAAAGGAGTCCAGTGGCTAAGAGACATCGGCCTTGCAGGCGCCTCCGTTGACGTTGCACAAACAGGCATCAACGCACCCAAGCCGACACATTCCACACCCAGCTACGCAGGAGCCTACGGTCCAGATGTTGCAAGAACCCCTTCTACCCCTGCGCCCTTACAAACTCACTCCACTGCCACACCATCCCCAGTAGAAAAATGGGGATGGCAAGATGTTGAAGAGATGCAACAACATCAGATGTTCGAGAGGAATATGGCCTACCAGTCTCCTGTTAACAGTTCTCCGCAAACGCCGATCGATTATCAAACTCTGTGGGGAGAGGGAGTTGGACCAGAGGTCCAATTCCCTCCAACAACCTTTGATGGTGCTCAGTTAAACAGCGCTGCTACGAAACCTCCACAAGATAGACCCCTGCAAATGGCAGGTTTTGCTCCTCTAGCAGGCTCGCAAGCTTCTGCTAGGCTTTTGCAGGGAGTTGTTTCTCTTTTCCTCCCAGATATGTCTGATATGCCAGGGGCTGAAAACCCCATGGATCATGTCAATCGATTAATCACAGCAGAGTCTGTAGACAACTTTGCTAAAAGCATTCCTAAAGGAACGGCGAATATATTGATTGCTGGAGTTTCTTTGATGCTTCCTGACATGTCTGATGTACCGGGTGCTGAGGACCCAAGAACGCATCTTAAAATAGTTACTAAAAATGCTTTTCTGAAATATGATAATATAATGCAGATAGACCCGCATGCTTTCAGTGCAAAAGCTGGAGAGTTCGTCGGCGAGATGTTCGCCTTCGGCGGTCTTGGTAAGGTCATCAGAGTCGCAGAAGGCATCAGTGTGCTTGGAATGGCCTGTGAAGGGGGAATGGTAGGCCTCGTTGTCTCCGAAGCTCATGACACCAACAAAGCAGCCGGGGTGGTTTTTGGGTTTATCGGCGGAGCCGCTTTCGGGAGACTCTCTTCTAGAGCACAAAACCCCTTAGCTGATAGAGTCTTCATCAGGCCCCAAGGCTACAGCAAAGAGCTCCGCTTCCTAAGGTCTGTTAATCAGCCAGCTTATCGTAGTGGTATCGGCAACCCAATGAATGAAATGGTAGCCGTTCAACCTAAATTATCACCACAAACGATAGAACGATTAAAAAAGAGAGTTTCTCATCTTACAGCCAAAGAGTTGAGAACTTTAGAGAGTAGGGTATCTAATTGGGATTGTGTACGAAATAACTTTAACATTTCCGATCCGCTAAGCCCAGAATCTTTTGCTCCAGCATACGAACAAATTCAAGCATTTTCTGTCAAATCAGCATTTGATGGGGCAATTTATCCAAAAGAAAAATTAATTACACTAGTAAAGTATCTAGAAAAACGGGGGATACATGTGTATGGCACCAAAGGTAATCCAAAATTTGTTGGAATGTGGGATGGAACTGGTCAAATTTATTTTCCTGAAGCCCCCACTGTTTTACAAGTTAAACACGAATTATCACATTATTTAGATTTTAAAAAACTTGGTATTCATGAATACGTGAAATTATCTAGATATGATCGAGAGCTCTTAGTTTTAGAAAGACTGCAAAACAACAGACTCTGGTCTGGATTAAATGATTTAGAGAGAGAGTTTTCTGTAAGTTACGTTGAAGGGCTTAAACCAAAGACTACAGTGAGGTTTGGACATGAATAAGACAACTATAGTAAATATTGCAAAACAATATCTTGAGAGTAAGAACATAGACTTTTTAGAACCAGGTAAACTTGGTCGTTTAGAAGGCCATAAACAAGAAGTAGTATTTTTAGATCCGCAGGCACTTGACCCAAATGTAGCTGTAGTTGAGCCTGGAGATATAAGAGTATGGGTTAATGTAAACACAAAGCAAGCTGCATTGCTGGAACAAATGTAACGAACTAATATTTTATGGTATAATCTTGATTAGAAATATGAACTTGGGCTGTTAAAGATGAATAGAAAAAAGTTTAAATAAATCTCTTTGGGTCATATTTCCCGCAGCTTACTGCGTGAAAGAAGAAATCAAGATTCAACACACCTAAACCCACACACTCCACACCCAGCTACGCAGGGACCTACGGTCCAGATGTTGCAAGGTCTCCTTCTATCCCAGCAACCTCACACACTCACTCCATTGCCACATCATCCCCATTAGAAAACCGGGGATGGCAAGATGTTGAAGAGATGCAACAACATCAGATGTTCGAGAGGAATATGGCCTACCAGTCTCCTGTTAACAGTTCTCTGCAAACGCCGATCGATCATCAAACAGTGTGGGGAGAGGGAGTTGGACCAGAGGTCCAATTCCCTCCAACAGATCTTACCAATTTAGGAAGGAATGCAGAGCTTCTTCAAGGATCTATGGATCAAAGACAGATCCAAATGGCAGGACTCATCCCTAATGGAGGCTATCCTAATCCATCCCAAATCGAAGCCATCCACGGCCCAGATGTTGCAAGAA
Source organism: Simkaniaceae bacterium (assembly GCA_018399055.1). Taxonomy (GTDB): domain Bacteria; phylum Chlamydiota; class Chlamydiia; order Chlamydiales; family Simkaniaceae; genus Neptunichlamydia. The sequence continues at coordinate 1,504,469 of CP073762.1, forward strand.
TCCCTTCTATCCCTGCGCCCTCTTACAATGGAGATGGCAAGACGTTGAAGAGATGCAACAACACAAGGTACTCGATGCCCTCGAAAACGCCATCAACACAAACCGCCAAACTTTCAACGGCATGCCTCAAGCTCCTATCGATTACCAATCCTGGGGTCAAGCGTTATCCAGAAGGAGATAGAACACAGTCAAGCATTCCTAAGTGGTTAAGATATTTTGCTAGTGGTGGGGAAACACTAGACCCTCAGGAGCGTATCGATCAAAATACTCAGGTACTTGTCGCCCACGTCAAATCCGCTGCCAAGACCTTCGGAGAAATTGCAGATGAACTCCGATTATTCGGTTCTATAAATGCTGCATTCAAAGACGGACACGTTACGTTATAATTTGACAGAACCGTGATTAACTCTTTTGAAAGAATCCCTTTTTCTTGTTCTCTTTTTCAATCTTACCAAGAACAGCGCCGCCAATTCCAAGAATTAATGCTGCTGAGGTGATGACGAGACCTAGATAGGGAATTAGAGAGAGAATGAAGTAAACAATCAAGGCAAAAGCAAAGTAGAGCTTTTTATGCCTTCTGAATTCAAAGCGGCGAAAGAGGTGGGTTGAAAGCCACAGGATAGAGAGAATCTTCGCCGTGTAAAAACCTACGACAGTTAGAGAGAGAAGCGTCAGAGCAAAGGGAACGCCAAGTATGGTGATGATCATTCCAAGCATGATAATGGGAAGCAGAAAGATCAATACAATCCCTGCAACAGCAGACTGTGCAGGTTTAGTATTGAGCATCTCAATAGTCCGCTCAATCCTTTGAGGGAAATAGCGAAGCATGATGAGTCCTATAATAAAGCTATAGAAGAAGTTCATTACAAGACCAGCAAATTTTGATCCAACCTTCAGCCAGTTAAACACTTTGTTATGCATAAGGTCATAGAAGAATGAAGGGTGATGAGTCACTCCCCCCTTCACTGCAGCATTGGGATCGATAAGCGCATTTTTATTGCTCCAGTACTCAAGAGAACCATCGATTACAACTTTGGAAGTTAAGCGGAGTTGCCCCACATTCGCTAGAACTTTTCCCCCAATATGATCCGAAATACGAACACTCGAGGAATACAGGCGAAGATTTCTGGCAATATAGGCTTCCACATCTGCGTTCCCCGAAACCAGAACTGCGTTCCGCCCAATTGTGGCAGATGGGCCTAGCTCAATTGTGGCAGCCACTCCTGTGAGACTTCTTCCTATGTGCCCGGTGATGAGTGCTTGCCCTGCAAGCATCCGGACATTATTCGCAACGTTTCCTGAAACTTCAACGCTACCTGCTAGGGCCAAAACATCACCATTAACAGTCCCATCAATAAAAACTTGCCCACCCAAAACATAAAGATCGCCATTGATTGTGCCAGAAATTTCTACTGTTCTTCCATTTGCAAAGTAATCATTATTGATCACAGCAGTGCTGGGAAGGACAACGATATCAATCTCGTTATCCTCTTTCTCAGCAGCAAAAAGAACACCAAATAATAGGAGAATAACTAGAGTGCAGTGGCGTAACGCCATTTTGCTTGCCTTCGCTCTTTAAAGAGTTTTATTTGCCGTTCAACAGCCTTTTCAATCACATTCTCACATAGAAGGATTTCTTTTTCATCTTTCTTTTTGCGAGCGATCTCACCAATTTGATCGATATTATAGAGGGTTAACTTGGGGTGTATAGCAAGACTTGGATTGATATTTCTAGGAACACTTAAATCAAAAAGGAGAATATCCCCAATATTTTTACACGCTTTATCAATCACAAAGCGGTCGTGATTGGTCCCACAAAGTACAATATCATAACAATTCCACTCTGAAAGTTTGTCCCAGTGAATGACCTTTGGAGTAGGAAATTCCCCCTGCTTCATTCTTGTGCACAGAGTCAGTTGGTGACACCCTTTCTGCTTAAAGAAAACCATGAGCTGCCGGTTGATGGAAGAATTGCCAACAAATAGAACGCGGCAATTTTTAATGATTTTCTGATTCCCCTCTACAATCGATTGAATCGCAAGCGGGAGAGGAACTCCTTTTTTAGTGAGAAGAAATGAGGTTCTCATCTCCTTCTCACTTACATGAACTTTCACCCAGGTGCTGCAACGGGAGACACCGATGAGAATTGCCTCGATCGGATCGTTGAAAGCCTCCTGACCTTTGAACCCTTCCTTGAAAACCAATCCCTTCGTCTCCTTATTGAAGCCACAGCCGGACAGGGAACAACGATGGGACACCGGTTCGAACATCTCGACTATATTATCAGCCGGGTCAAAGGAAAAATCCCTATTGGTGTTTGTATTGATACCTGCCATATTTTTGCTGGAGGATATGATATCCGTGATAAAGCGGGATGGGAAAGTGTTATTGATGAATTTGACCGTGTTGTTGGATGGGAGCATCTTTATGCCTTTCACGTAAACGATTCCCAGCACGGCCTTGGATCAAGAAAAGATCGCCATGCAAATCTTGGCAAAGGTGAGATTGGAATACAATGTTTTGAGGTCATGATGACCCATCCAAAACTCCAGTCGATCCCAAAATATTTAGAAACCCCTAACGGTGAGTTGATGTGGAAAGATGAAATCGCAATGCTACGCTCCTTCGCTTTCGTCTCGAAAGAAAATTAAATCTATTCTAAATGCTGATGAATCGATCATTGGGCAAACAGTTGTTGTTTGTGGATGGATTCGTACCCTCCGCGATCAAAAAACCTTTGCATTTATTGAACTGACGGATGGCTCTTCCTTTTCAAATTTTCAGGTGATTGCTCAAATAGACATGATTGAAAACCTCTCGACTGGAGCCGCTGTCGCTATTTCTGGAGAGATTGTAAAAAGTCCTGGAAATAAGCAAAAATATGAGATGCAGGCGAAAGAATTAAAACTGATTGGAGCCTGCCCAAACGACTACCCTCTTCAGAAAAAACGCCATTCTTTTGACTTCCTCCGCACCATTGCCCACTTGAGACCTAGAACAAACACGCAAGGCGCTGTAGCACGTGTCCGAAGCCGTTTGGCATACACGACCCACCGCTTTTTCCAAGAAAAGGGGTATGTTTACCTTCAGTCTCCTATTATCACTGGTAGTGATTGCGAAGGAGCAGGAGAAATGTTCCAGGTTACAACACTCAACCTTGATAACCCTCCTAAAACAAAGGAAGGAAAGGTCGACTATTCAAAAGACTTTTTCTCGCAGCCGACCTTTCTCACTGTATCTGGGCAACTCAACGGAGAGGCCTATGCAACAGCCCTTTCTGATATCTACACATTTGGACCAACATTCCGCGCTGAAAACTCTCATACCTCTCGTCATTTGGCTGAATTTTGGATGATTGAGCCAGAGCTTGCTTTTGCAGATCTTCCAATGATTACAGACCTTGCTGAAGAATATCTCAAAGCACTTGTGGGTGATATCCTTGACAATTGCGAAGAAGATTTGCAGTTCTTTAATCAGTTCATCGAAAAGGGCCTAATTGATCGCCTAACGCATGTCAAAAATGTTCCTTTTGCCCGTCTGACTTACACCAAGGCAGTCGAGATTCTTGAGAAATCAGGCCGCTCTTTCGAGTACCCTGTAAAATGGGGAAGCGATCTTCAATCAGAACATGAGCGCTATATTGCGGAAGAGCATTGCAAAGCACCAGTTATCTTGACCGACTACCCTAAAGAGATTAAAGCTTTTTATATGAGAGAAAATGATGACGGAAAAACCGTAGCCGCTCTTGATGTGCTTGTTCCTAAAGTGGGCGAAATTATCGGGGGTTCTCAGAGGGAAGAACGCTATGATCTTTTGAAATCAAAGTTCGAAAATCATGGCCTCGACATCGAAACCTATAAGTGGTACCTCGATCTCCGCAAGTACGGATCGGTTCCTCACGGCGGCTTTGGCCTAGGCTTCGAACGCCTTGTCCAATTCACTACTGGGGTCGATAACATCCGGGACGCGATTGCCTTTCCACGTATTCCTGGCAGCTGCGACTTCTAGAAACCAAGCTCCTAGGAATTTTAGCAAATGGCAGGGCATTAGAAGAAACGGGAGATTCTAGACAATTTTTTTGCAAGAAGTCTTATAAAGAAGCAAGCCGGAATCTTTGAAGGATTTCAAACCCCATGGATGCTAGGTAATAACTAGAATGCTTGCGGTCTTCAAAAATGAACCCTTGCTTAACATCACTTTTTCAGTACTCATGCGCCGTCTTAAGTAAAATCCTGTAAAAATCGGCAATTTCTTGATCCGAAACGGTGACCTTGGGATTTTCTTTGAATAATTCTTGCAAATTAAAAAATTCACTTACTTTGACCTATATTGCTGCACTGTGAGATAATCCCCCCGATTTTGTTAGAATAGGGAAAAGATGACAGAACAACTCAGTAGACACCCACGTAGACAGATAGAGCCACATCCACTCGATGGAGCTTTCTCCATCGCAATTAAGCTCATCACTACTCCTTTTAGAGGGCTGCACTACATAGAAAAATCCCTCACCGGAACCTACACAGCAGACCAAGACTTCTTCTCTCGCTACCATTGGACAAAGCACCACGTAGAAGATCTCCATAAAAGCCTCTCCTCGCCTAACTTCTGGGTTAAGTGGAGCAGGCAAGGGAATGCCACCTACATCGAAATCCAAGATCAACTTTCAACCCTTCATCGAGAACGCGAAAAAGCTCGCGCCATCTACCAGCGCCAACGCTACTACCGAGGACGCCCAATCCTTAGAGATCTTTCAACAAGAGCCATTGCATGCACAGATCTGTCCTCCATTGATCAACGGCTCCATGACATCCACCTGCGCACAACAAAAGCAAGTGGCCAGTCCTACATCGACAAAAAACAAAAAGACGCTACAGAGATCCAAACGTCTATCGCATCCCTCAAAAGCACCCCCATAGAGTCAAGTTGGGAAACCTGGCTCCTTAAACACCAAACCACCTGCCGCTCCATACAATCGAGCATCTCAGCCCTTAACCACACCACCTACCTCTGCGTCTCTGAAGGGAGAGAAAAACTCCAAGGAATAAACACCCAAGATCTCAATACCCTTTTGTATAACGCCCTTGTTGATATCGCCAAAACCCACTACACCTCCCACGCCCAAAAAGAGTACCACACCCTTTACGAGAGTACCCAAAGAAAGCTCAAAGCTCTTCAAGAAGACCACACTACCTACCACAAAACGTGGGGCAACTATCTCTGGAGTAACTGGGAAAAAGACCACCGGCAAGACGCCTACACCCTTCACATACAACTCTCCTGCCTAAGACATCTCCATAGTAATCTCATCGCCATCTCTAGAGATCCTCTGCCCAGTCTATATCCCCTCCAACAGACATTTAACTCCCTCTTCCGATCCTTTGTCCCTCCAGAAGAACACGCTCCCTTCCGCTCCTCCGCTCCTGACACGTGGCAACACCACCCCCACCGAGGGAGCATCATCCACACAGGAGAGCCACACCTTACAAACACCCTGCAACTCGCCTTTTCCGACCCAAAGCTTGCTGCACAAACAACCACAGAAAACAGACAACTCAAGCAGCTCTATCACCAGTTCCTAAACACCACATGGAACATCCAGTGGGACGCACTCTACCAACTCATTACAAAACCCACTCCTCAAAAACCAACGCACCCTTACCAGCAATTCATCGCTACCTACCAAAAACTGACCCCCACACATGCCGTCTACCCCTCAAGAAACGTGCGCCTAAACCCAGAAGCCATTTTTTCCAATCAAACAATCCTCACCTTAGAATGCGCGCCCAACCAAGCCCAAGAAGAGCGTGTCCCCGCCGACACCCTAGAAACCCTCCTTACAAAGCACTCCAATGCCCCTCAAGAAAAAACCTATTTCACCAGCCCCCCAGAATACCTCATCATCAACCTTCAGCGCACAAGAGAAAACCAAGACACTCCCATCGGGCTCCAAGAAGAGTTTTTCCTCCTGCCAACGCACACAACCTCACGTAAAGGAGCCGCCTACGAACTCATCTCCTTTACCTCCTCAGACACCCACTACCGCAAAACCCCCTTCGGATACACCCGCATCAGCAACACCCTCGAAGAGATCACCCAACTCGACTTCCTCATCGCCGCACAAACAGCCTCAACGTGCGTGCTGCGCCGCAGTGACACAAACATCCCAGAACTAGAGCTTTTCCAAAGAGCCCAACAGAATCGACTCCACTTCAGCACCCTCCAATTTAAAATAAGCGCCATCCACGCTATCTATGGACAAAGCACCTTTAAGATCCCAGCGCCCCATCAAACAACCTTCCAACATCTTGTCGACTTTATTCAGTGCGTCGCCAAAACCTCCTCACTACCAGAGCGCATGTTTGGTAAAAACCCCAATGACGATCTTGAACGCACTTTCCAAAAACTCCCAAAAACCCTACAAACCTTCCTCCTAAACACCCTGCACGCTCCAAACAAAAACCCCGCCCTACTTAGAGACCTGCGCACACACCTCCTCACCTCAGAAGAGACCCTCTCCATCCCACCGATCGCTGGGCAGCAACAACACGACGTAGACCGCTTCGTCCTCACCCTCATCGCCGACAGACTCGTCAAACACTTCGCATCTCATACAGAAAGCATCCTCAAAAATGAAGACCAGCTCTTCCTCCTTCAAGCAACCCTCCACGCAGTCTCTCAAAACGTGCAAGCCAAACGGAAAAGAGTCATCCGCTACAGCGCCGCTGCCGAAGAAACCATCCAACTCACCGTCACCCTTGTCTTTTCTAACTACCTCGAAAAAGGAGAAGAGTTCCTCATCAGGCAAGCTATTTCAAGTGGAACACGTCTCATTACCGTTATGGGAGATCCCCTCCAAGAATCCCGCCTCTTCCAAACCGCCATGCGCACCACCACAGCAATCATCCTCCTTGGCCAGTCCCTCGATAACCCCGAGCTCTCCGAACAAGATGTCCGGAATACCGGCATCCAGTTCTTCGCCCGTCAAGGCATCGCACTCATCTCCCTAGAAAGCGTCCCCCAACCTGTTCAAGACCTCGCCATCGCCACCCTCTCCACAGCTATCTTTAGAAGCCCCTCCCATCTCATCAACTGGGGCGTCTCCACCACCTTTACCCTCATCAACACTGCCCTCATCGATGATCTTCCCCCAGATGTTCCTCAATCCACCTACAACTTCTACCGCGCCCGCATCCTCAATCCCCTATTAACAAACGGTGCCCTCCAGGCCTTCACAGCCGAAAAAGCCACCCAGCTAACTCTCTATCTCCTCCGCTCCCCAGAAGATAACGACCACGCCACCGAAGACCCCACCCCTACCGTCCCTGTAGAAGAAGTAGCACCTGAAACAGTCACTCCTCCCACACCAGAAGAAATCCAAGAGCGCATTGCACAACTCACTGAACCCAAGCTTGTTCATAGAGAATACTACATCGACAGCTCCAATACAATTTTTGATAACCCCCAACTAGAAGGAACAGAATACGGAGATTTCAACTCACGAGAGGAGGCACAGCAGTTTATCAAGCTATTAAAAGGACAAAACCTTGCAGACAACAATCGAAAGCTCACCCTCTACAACCTCAAAGTCAAAGCCCTCCTCCTTGGCGTTTCCCCAGACCAGCTCCCTAGCGATCCACAATTCTCTCAGTTCAACCTTTCCCTTCGAGTTGATGAAGACAAAGCCAAACTCTATAGAGGAGAGCAACGAGTCTTTAAAGTCTCTAAAGGAACAGTCAAAAAACCACCCGAACGATTTAAAAAAGGGATCACCGAAGCAAAAAAACATATCCATACCCACAACGTCAATAATGATGCGCTCCTCCAGACTTTCGAATCAGACATTCAAGCCCTTTTTCCCGCGCATATCATGGCTCCCAATCCCATCCAAAAAGCCTTTCCTATTATCAAGCACACCAACACCGTCTGCACCCAAACATCTGCTGGGGAAATTGCCGACCGCGTGACCTTCCACACAAGAGAACAAGCAGAATCGATCAGAACATTTCAAGCTGATCATGAAGCTGATATATACACATGTCAAACCACATCTTTTGAAATGGAAAAGCAAGCGGTTCAACATGGAGTCGCCATAGAATCCCTTCCAGAATGCGGAGCCTTTGTCCAAACCCAGCTGCAAGTAAAAGTCCATGGCGACCGACATTTCTCCCTCCTCATCAACGGCAAAACAGCCCACACCTTTACAGGCGCGAAAGCCTTCACTCAATTAGATGACAAGCTCTCCCAATACCGAACATCAAACCGCGGAGCCAACCAGCGCACCTTAAACCAGCATCAAACACAGCTCTCGTCGCTTACTAACACGCCCATTACCCAAACAAAACCCACACCCTCCGAAAGAAGCCGTCTCATAGGTGAGATGCTCCCTCCCGTTAAAACAGAAAAAGAACATGGCGCATGGTTCAGAGGATGGCGCACCGCAAAAGCCACCGGCTCCAAAGGAGTCCAGTGGTTCAGAGATATCGGACTCGCTGAGGCCTCCGTTAATATTGCAAGCACAGGCATCAACGCCCCTAAACCCACACACTCCACACCCAGCTACGCAGGGGCCTACGGCCCTGAGGTTGCAAGAACCCCTTCTATTCCTGCGCCCTCTTACACTCACGCTGCCGCCACATCATCCCCAGTAGAAAACCGGGGATGGCAAAACGTTGAAGAGATGCAGCAACATCAGATATTCGAGAGGAATATGGCCTACCAGTCTCCTGTTCACAGTTCTCTGCAGACACCGATCGACTACCAAACCCTGTGGGGAGAGGGAGTCGGACCAGAGGTCCAATTCCCTCCAACAGATCTTAGAATGCTAGGAAGGAATGCAGAGCTTCCTAAAGGATCTATGGATCAAAGACAGATCCAAATGGCAGGACTCATCCCTAATGGAGGCTATCCTAATCCATCCCAAATCGAAGCCATTCAAAGAATAGTCGTTAACGATTTTACAAAAAGCCTTCCAAAGGGTGGTGCTAAAATCTTAGAAGCTGTGTGCACCTTAATGCTTCCTGATATGTCTGATGTGCCGGGAGCCGAGGATCCTAGAGAACATTTCAAGCGATTTTCTAACAACGTTCTAATGAAATATGACGATCTGGTAAAAATCCAAGACCCCCATTCTTTTGGTGCAAAAGCTGGAGAATTTGTTGGTGAGATGATTGCTCTTGGAGGTATTGGAAAGGTTATCAGAGTCGCTGAGGGAATCAGTGTGTTGGGGATGGCTTTTGAAGGGGGAATGGTAGGCCTCGTCGTCTCCGAGGCTCATGACACCGACAAAGTTGCCGGGGTAGCTTTTGGATTTGCTGGTGGTGCCGCTATTGGTACGCTCTTCTCTAGGAGTGGTAGAGAGATACAATCCTTAATCGATAGGATACAGATAAAACCTCAGAGATATAGCAATGAATTACACTTCTTGAGAGCTATTAACGATCCAGGATTTAGAAGTGGGTTTGTTAGTGATAAGGCTGTTGCCAGGTTGACTGAGAGGCATGTTAGGGCAATAACACCGACATTTAGACCGGGATACTGCGGGCCCCCTATCTCTCCATCTCCAGCTACAAAACATTTTTCTCAAGTCCAAGAATATGGAAAAGCCTCTTATAAATTTCTAGAAAATGGTAGAAATAGATATTATTTACCAATAAAAACAGCTAAAATAAGAGGGAAAATGATTGGAACTAGGAAAGTTAGGGAATGGGATCATAAAACAGGATCAAAGAAGACGTGGTTTGAAACAATTGATGAAAATGGTAGAGTCAGGATTGTTCGTCCTGAAAGAAATGATGGTGTAAAAATACATTATATTTTTGATGAGAATGGTGTTTTTGAGGGTATAAGATGATTAAAGTATCACTGGAAGATATTAAAAATAAATTTGATGAGTTAATTGATGAAAAACTTACTAGAGAGCAAGTTTCTGCTTGGGCCTTAGAAAAAGAACAAGCCAATGATAATGAGCTACTAGAGTACTATCCGATTAACTGCCAACCGATTATTTTGGACGGAATACAGTATTTAACAGGGGTGGACCTTCCTACTACGGACAGAAAATATTTGTTCTGTAAGGAAGACTTTATTGATTACAAAAATCAACTATTTGATGATGACAGTGACCTTGTAAAAGGACTTCATGAGCATGTTAAAAATTGTCAGGAAGTAGAAAAAGAGCTTCTTGAATTTCAAGAAAAACATCCTAATCAATCTTATCAATTTTATATGGAGCAGGCAGAAAAAATGATGGATAGAAAAAAAATTAAATAAACCCCTGAAGAAGTTTAACCCAGCGTTTCATAATCCTGGGTGCAAAAAAGCAACTCCAAACCTTTTTCCCCGCTCACATTATGGCTCCCAATCCCATCCAAAAAGCCTTTCCTATTATCAAGCACACCAACACCGTCTGCACACTAACCCCATCCGGGGAAGTCGCAGATCGCGTGACCTTTTCCACAAGAGATCAAGCCGAATCGATCAGAACATTCCATGCCGGCCATGACGTTGACCTCCACCAATGCCAAACCATCCGTTTTGAAATGGAGAAGCAAGCAGTGCAACAAGGCGCCTCCATCGAGTCCCTTCCCAAGAGCAAACCCTTTGTGCAAACCCAGCTGCAAGTCGAAGCCCATGGGAGTCGTCACTTCTCTCTACGCGTCAATGACAAAACCCACACCTTCACAGGCAAAGACGCCTTCACACAATTAGATGCTAAGCTCTCCCACTATAGAACAGCAGACCGAGGAGCCAACCAACGCACCTTAAACCAGCACCAAACACAGCTCTCGTCCCTCACTAACACGCCCATTACCCAAACAAAACCCACACCCTCCGAAAGAAGCCGTCTCATAGGTGAGATGCTCCCTCCCGTTAAAACAGAAAAAGAACATGGCGCATGGTTCAGAGGATGGCGCACCGCAAAAGCCACCGGCTCCAAAGGAGTCCAGTGGCTAAGAGACATCGGTCTCGCTGGAGTCTCCGTTGACGTTGCACAAACAGGCATCAACGCACCCAAGCCGACAAATTCCACACCCGGCTACGCAGGGACCTACGGTCCAGATGTTGCAAGAACCCCTTCTACCCCTGCGCCCTTACAAACTCACTCCGCCGCCACACCATCCCCAGTAAAAAACTGGGGATGGCAAGATGTCGAAGAGATGCAGCAACACAAGGTCCTCGATGCCCTCGAAAACGCCATCAACACAAACCGCCAAACTTTCAGCGGCATGCCTCAAGCCCCCATCGATTACCAGACCCTATGGGGTGAGGGAGTTGGACCAGAGGTCCAATTCCCTCCAATGGAGATTAGTGGTTTGGGGCGAAGTGAAGCCTCAGATTTAAGATCATCACATGGTAACCTTCTTCAAATGACAGGGCTTTTACCATTTGTTGTTAGCAAAATCATTCCAGAACAAACTCAAATCAAGATCGAAACATGGGTTAACAACTATATTCAACAATGGAAAGACGATCCAATAGCAGCTAGAAAAACCCTGGATCTTTGTTTGCTCCTAGGAGCTAAAAAAGGCGTTGTGATTGCTATTCAAGCTTTTGAGCAACCGAGTTTAAAGACTAAACCAAATACCGTTGGATTAATGGAGGTTTCGGATAGATTCGACAATTGGTTTGCTCAGAAAGTAAGTATTGACCTCACCTCACCAAATGCTCAAATGGGGATGTTTATTGGGGAATTTGCTATGCCACTTCCTTTGGTCGGGGCATTTAAGAACTGTACGAAGGTCGGGAAAGAAGCTTTTGTATTCATGAGACAATCTACTAAATTCATGAAACCTCAGCCATTACTTAATAGAACACTCGCATTTCCTCAGGGTTTTGGGCAGCAGGTAAGGGCTATTGAAGCGTTGCAACAACCTGTTTATCGGAGTGGGTTTGCTAGTGAGAAAGCGATTCAGCAAGCTAGGAAAGCTGTTAATTTACCAGCATTTAAAAAGATGGCAATTAAATTGGATCATGCTGCGTCTGGTCATTTAACTGATGGTTATAGAGCTATGTGTAAGGGATCTAAAAAAACAGTTTTCCCAGAGGGAACAACCAAAGAGAAACTTGAAATAATAATAGAACATGTTTATAAAAACTGCAAAAAGGTAAGAACACAAGCAGAAGGGAAAATAATTGTAATTGGGGAATATGAGGGGCAAAAAGTGGCTGTGTTGAATAAATCATTTTTCAACAAGCCGATTCTTCCTCGGAAGCTTCTTTTTAGGATGCTTGAGCAAGCATTTGGTTCAGCATCTTGCATTTGATTAACCCTTCGACTCTTTGAGTTTCCATTTTCTTAGAATAAAACCGTTCCCCGTAGAGTCTTTTCATTCTTGAAAAACTCGTCTCTACAAGAGCTCTTGTAGAATAGCCCGTTAACTTCCCCCAAATTTCCCTGGCAAGATTGTCTCCCCCGAGTCCTCTTATTTCTAGCAATGCTCGATTTCTTTTTTCAAGATCTCTGGATATTTTGCTATTTCTTCTAGGGGGAATGAGTTCTTGAGCTCCTAAGTTGTGGATTGCCTTTCTGCATCGCTTGGTATCATACCCTCCATCACCCATCACAGTTTTTGTTGACCTAGGAAGCTTTTTAATAATGCTAGGACCGACTGCGCAGTCGGCCCTATGTCCATGGGTAACTTCTAGCTCGATAATTTCTTGTGTTTTAGCATCGATGGCAATGTGAAGCTTGATCCATTTCCTCCGCTTCGATGCTCCGTGCACCTTAACCTTCCACTCGCCTTCTCCATAAACCTTGATCCCAGAAGCATCGATAAGCACAACCTTTGGTCTTCTAGAGGAGAGCTTGGGCAAAAGAGCTTCCATTGTGGAAGCTCTTTTGCAAATAAGAGAATAAGTGGGGAGTGGCACACAAGCTTGAAGCAGAGGAAGAATAGACTTCGAAAATCCTTCAAGAGCTCTATACGTAAGACGGTATTGAATTTTCAATACGAGAAGAAGTTGAATCAGTGGATGGGCGAACAAGCGAGGGCGCCCTCGCTTGTTCGCCCCAGGCTTTGCGTTTAACGCATTTTGATCGATAAAAAAAGTTATGCTTCCTCTTTTTACCAGATCTCGATTATACTTTGGCCAATTGCGCTTGCGCATCTGAAGCTCCTTCTTTTTAGTGACTTAAACTTAAGGAGCTTCTCTTTTTCAATGAATTTTTAGCAAGTTCTTTCTGCGGATTTATTCAACACAGTCGAGAAAAATCTTACCGGTGGAACCAAAAGTAGAGATAATATAGGAAGAGAAGTACCTGAATGGAGTTATGAATGAAATCAAAGGGAATATTAATTAGAGATAATAAATCTACTGGAGAAATTACTACATTAGACTTTTCTCTTAATGACGTTTTAAAATTGATTGAACATGCTGAGGAATTAAATTGGGCTATTTTGGAATTAGAGGTTACAGGGGGCGACTTAGAAGAGAGAAAATGGGCACAATTAAGGCAGTTTGAGACATCAGAAGAGAAGGTTACCCGGATTGATTGGGAAGACTTATGTGAAGCATCAGACAAATTCTGGCAAATAGTTTGGATCACTATTATTGGCTGCAAAGACCCCAAGTTAGTAAAAAGCTATCAGAACGATTTTGAGATGTATGAAGCTTGTGATGTAGTTATTGAAGTGGTAGATGGAGGTGCTTTCGAAGTATTTTCGCATAACCACTCTTTAATTGAACATGTTAGGGAAACCTTCAAGGATACAATGCTGTTAAAACCTGACAGAAAAGATCTTTGAGTCACTAATTATTTAGATTGGAAGAAAAGCTCTCCCAATACCGAACATCAGACCCCAAGGCTACAGCAAAGAACTCCGTTTCCTAAGCTCTGTTAATGCACCTGCTTACCGGAGTGGTATCGGCAATCCAATGAATGAAATGGTAGCCGTTCAGCCTAATGCTTTAAGTAAGAGAGTAGTCACACGACTAGAGACTCTAGAAAGAAAAGCCACAAACCCAATCAATAGAAGTAATAATCATTCTTATGTTACATTCGTGGAAGATGGTCAGACTCAAGCGATTTCTCTGGGAGATATGTCTCATGCGGGGACTTTCCACGATAGAGGTAAGCTGAGTTATGCCGGTAGAGCTTTAGAAAAGAAAGCTGGTCGAGTTGGTTCAGTGTTTCCGAAACCAAAAGGAACGCCGCATGAAATTAATATGCAGGGTCAGAGAGTGCTTGATGATATATTGAATCATCCTGATAAATGTATATTAAAAGAGCCTCATTTAAATTTTGGAGAGGTTTTAGATATATGCCATCCAAATGGTCACGGAGCAAGATTCACAACAGATGGAAAAAAAATGATCGGATTTTTGGAGCCTAAAAAATGAAATATAAAGGATGGAAAACAATATTGGGAGATTTGCCAGATAAAGAAAATCCCGTCGCAGATGTGTATTATCAAAATAATCACATATTCCAAATATCCAAGGAGGATAATACAGATTATACGATTAGATTTGCGAACCATCCTAAAAGAGCTTACTGGGAATTTCCCTACAAAGAAGCGACCGAAATCTTGCAAGAAGCCAAAGATCACCTAGCCAAACTCCAACGCACTCCAGAGGAGCAAGCAGAACATGATGCTTGGGTAGAAAAATATAAAGACTGGGAACCAACCCCTGAGGAGCAGGCTGATTATGAGCGGCAAATAGAGGAGCAGCGGAAGAAATATTATGAGTAAAAGACTTTCTCCATCCCTCCAACAACCTTTGATGGTGCTCAGTTAAACAGCACTGCTACAAAACCTCCACAAGATAGACCCCTGCAAATGGCAGGGTTTATCCCCAATGGAGGTTACCAGCGAACATTAGAGGTTTCAGCAAAGGCTCTTCAGACCCTCTTTTCAGTTTTCTTGCCAGACATGTCTGATGTACCAGGTGCTGAAAACCCCATGGATCACATCAACCGTATCATCACTCCTGATCACCTGTATGAAGAATACTCTTTTATTTTTGATCTAGACCAAACCTATTTGCCTCCTTTGATATCCAGTCTTAAATATATTATCAATTCCTATCCTCTAAAAGGTGAAATAGAAAGCAGATAGCACATGGGTTGCTACAGAAAGAGATTTTTCTCAGGAATTGTCTTTTTGGTGCATGGTGCGTATTGAGCTTTCTTAATTTTCTTTTTTTTGATATGATTGGCGTTTACCAAAAATCAAGGTTTGACCCGTTATGAATAAACGCTTCCTCCTCTTTGTCATCTCAATGTCAGTGATCTTATTCTTTGTGAATCAATATTTTACTTCCAAGAAACAAGAAGAATACGATGCATACCAGCAAAAGCAGCAGGTAGTGACTGAAGAGAAAAAGTTTGATCACGAAATCAATGTCAAAGAAAGAACAGCTTCTGTTGAAGACCTTCCTCTTGTCCGAGCCTTTACAGATATCAACGAAAAGCAGCCTCTGACTTGGGTTGTTGCTTGTGGTAATGGATCGTATCTTTCAACCTCCTGGGCAGAAAAATGGGCCGAAGTTCTCTATGTAAATGGAAAAGCAGCCCGCTTGATTAAAACCGATGACCATTTTGCTCTATATAACACAGGTGGAAAGCCTGAAATCGATTCAACATATCTTCCTCAGATGGGAATGCATGATGTTCAGGTGGTTTCAATATCTGATGATCTAAGCCCTTTGATTGTTCTGGGAGAATATGATGAGGGTCAACTGTTTTTCCCTTCCTATCTTCCTCATGCAAATGGAATCGTCCTTTACAATTTAGAGGGAACCTATTTACCTGTTGGAATCTATGAAAAGCGCTCCGGTTCTTTCTCCCCACTTTCAAAACTCGAGCACTTTGCCGACCTGGTCAATTATCGAATGGAAACGTTTCCTGAAGAAGCATTGAGCCAACAAGAGTATTTTGTCTTAGAAAACGATACCATGCAAATCGTCTTCTCCAATTTAGGAGGAGCAATTGCTGAAATCAACCTTCCTTTTAAAAATGAGAACGATAGTGAAAGCATCGTATTGCCCATAGGTTTTGACCGCACGATTGATAAAAGTTATCCTAGTAATGGAATGTTCCCTAATCATTCTTACCATGTAGTGGATACTTCTGGTCAAACAATTGTAAAAGATCCTGTTTTAGGCGGCTATTACCCCCTGCTTCGAAGAGGAATTAAAAAAGATAGTGGGTATCCCCCACACTCTCTTCCTCCACAGTATTATGCATTTAATACAATTTCTGAAGATCCGGAAACGTCTCAGACATTTTACAAACTCCTCCGTTTTGATGATAAAATGATTCAGTTTGAAGCGAATTTCCCAAACAGACGCATTATTAAGACTTATACCTTCCCTGAAGAGGGCAACGAAGCCCCTTATTGCCTGAACGTCTCTATCAAGGTTGAGGGGGACTCTCGAGGGCTTTGGGTCGGATCAGGAGTCCCTGAGGTCGAACTTATTTCTGGAAGCCCTGCCCCAATCATTAAGTACAGTACTGTTCGAAATAGCAAACCTGTTGTAGAAAAGCTGTCTCTTCCGAAAACTTCAACAACAATGAGCTCATTTCAACCTGACTGGATAGCAAACTCTAATGGTTATTTTACGCTAATTATGGATCCCCTAACAGAAGTAGGAATGGGTTTTCAAGCCAATAATGTTCCTGGAAACATGGATCCATCAAGGATTGTGGTTATCGATTCAGTCCATGATCTTTACCCTGCAAGTAAGTATCCGGGATATGAGGTGCACATCCCTCTCAAACGCTCGTCGCAACCGATGAACTTCCGCCTTTACGCAGGCCCAATTGAAAAGCAGGTCTTGCAAAAAGTCGATGATACCTACACAAATCCTGTGACTGGCTATAACCCTAACTACACGCAAACACGTAGCTTTCACGGATGGTTCTCCTTTATTTCTGAGCCGTTTGCAAAATTTCTCTACTTCATTATGAGCTTCTTTTACTCAGTCACTGGGTCATGGGGCTTTTCGATCATCTTATTGACGGTTGTCCTTAGGGTCATGATGTACCCATTAAATGCTTGGTCGATTAAGTCAACACTGAAGATGCAGGAATTGGGACCAAAACTAGAGAAAATGAAGGAAAAGCAGAAAAAGGCCAAGGATCCAAAGCAAGCTCAAATGGAGATGATGGCCTTCTACAAGGAGCATAAGATCAATCCTCTTGGAGGATGTCTCCCTCTTATTATTCAGATGCCATTCCTATTTGGGATGTTTGACCTCCTAAAGTCTGTTTTTCCTCTTAGAGGAGCGAGCTTTATTCCTGGATGGATCGACAATTTAACAGCTCCTGATGTGGTGTTTTCATGGGGGTATCCCATTCCGTTCATTGGAACCTCGCTGCACGCTCTCCCTATTCTTCTTGGAGTAGTCATGTTCTTCCAGCAGAAACTGGGACAAGCTCAAAATAAGAAAAAAGGACAGATTTCAGACCAGCAGCAGCAGCAACAAAAGATGGGAATGATCATGACCCTTATTTTTCCCCTCCTTTTTTACAAGTTCCCATCTGGATTGAACCTCTACTGGCTTTCTTCAATGGTGCTACAGATTGTACAACAATGGTATATGTCGCAAAGAAAGCTAAAGCCCAGTAAAAATTCGAGAGAAATCCTTGTGAACCCAAAAAAAAAATGATGCGCTTAGGTAAATGAATCAGTGGAGTAATCTCCTAAAGCAGCTTGATAGAGAGCTAGGAAAAGACACGGTTGACAAATGGCTCCGCACGCTCAAAGTGGTGAAGTTTGACGCCGGAAATATTTTTCTAGACGCTGTAGACTCTTTCCAGATCAATTGGTTTAAGGAGTATGTTTCCCCCCTTCTTCCCCGCAAGTTTTTAATGGGAAGTGGAAGGCCCATTAAGGTTCATTTTTCAATCAAGGGGAAGCCCTATGATGTGAAAGAAAGGGAAGCACAGAAGAAAGACGATCCTTTCGCACCTAACTCTCTTGAACCTCATGCAACATTTGACAATTTCATCCCCTCATCTGAAGAAAACCTCGCATACAATATCATTAAAGAGCTCCTTAATGGAAAACTTGCTTTTGGAAACTACAATCCTGTTTACATTTACGGGCCAAAGGGAAGTGGTAAGTCTCACCTCTTAATGGCTGCAGCTAAAGCTTTTTGCGAGATGGGCAAAAAATGTTGTTATGTCCGTGCTGACACCTTCACAGAACACGTCATTCGTGCGTTTCGTTCGACCTCCCTTCAAGAATTTCGAAATACCTACCGCGATATTGAAATTCTTATTATTGATGACGTCCAGCTTTTTTCCCGAAAAGCTGCAACACAGGAGGAATTATTTCACACATTTAATCGCCTCCATACAACAGGCTTTCAAATTATTCTGGGATCAAATGTTGCTCCCCGTCTTCTAGAGGAAATAGAAGAGCGACTTATAAGCCGCTTCGAATGGGGAATTACTCTCTCGGTCACACATCCAAGCGAAGTTATAAAAAAAGAAATTTTAGAAAAGCGAGCCGATGTGCTTACTCTTCCGATTAGCCCCCCTTTGGTCGATTTTCTTCTGCATTCGTTTAAAAACCTCCACTCACTTATTCAGGCCTTAGAAGCTTTAGCTCTCCGTCTCCCTTATGCAACCACCCCACCAGACTTAGAAATTGCCAAATATCACCTCAAAGATCTTGTAGAAAAGGAAAACGAAACACTCCTCACCCCTGAGAAAGTTCTAAAGATCGTCGCCAACACCTTTGGAATTAAAATAGAGGATATCCTAGGCAAAGGACAGGCAAGAGAGCAAGCTCTTCCAAGGCAGATTGCTATGTATCTCTGCCGAAAACAACTGAACATGCCCTTTTTGAAGATCGGACGCTTCTTTTCTCGAGATCACTCAACTGTCATGACAAGTGTAAAACGGGTAAAGGCTGGAATCGAAAAAAAAGAGGAAGGATTTCTCCTTCCTCTTTCAGATATAAAGCGGGTGCTCTCTTAGATCTTAATAAAACGATCGCCTGGTTTAGGATCGTCACCACCTTTCTTTCCAGGTTGGTGCTGCGGCTGGCCACCAGGAGTCATTGGACCACCTCCAGGAATGCCTGTCGCACCAGGATCGCGCCCTTCAAGGATATTTTTGGCTCTTTCACGCCACTTTTCGACAGACTCTACAAACAGAGGAGCAAATCTTCGAAGAGACGAAGCATCAGCTCCAGATCCCATTTCAAGAACACAGTGCATCAAGATCAATTCTTCCTTGACGGCTACTCCGACACCACCGCCAGCCATCTGGCCACCAAGCATCGAACCCTCAAGAAGGGCTTCATAAAGTTTCAACCTGGAAGCATCATCCTTTGGAAGGCCATCCAGAATCGGTGAGTAGAGATAGAGACGATCAGAATTCGGCTCGTAGGTAAGGTGAAGCGAAAATGTATTATCGATCCCCAGAATACAGGTGTGATTTTCATCAAAGGCTAGCCCTTCTAAGTTTAGCTCTTTTCCAAACTCATTGAGATTCGCTTCAGCGTTTTGCAGTGACATTAATGTCTCCTCCTTAATAAATTCTTATCTAGTTCTTTGAAAAGAGTTTTTCAGGCTCGGATAAAAAGTGCAACAAAAAATTCATACAAAGAACAATTTCATAGCCTCATGATAGGCCCTATGGCATAGAAATGCAATAGACTTTTACCTTTCTGGTCAAAAATCTTGCATATAGCTAAAAGGGGGATATGACAGCTCTGGGAGTAACAAAATCAGGCAAAGAGACGACCTTTGCGCTTTATTCGAGGCATGCAACACAGGTCTGTTTACGCCTTTATGAACTGGAAGGAAGTGACCCATTTCATGTAGTTGACCTGAACCGTGATGGAGACATCTGGGAAATAACCCTCGAAAACCTTCCCCAAACTTATGAATATACCTACCGATGCGATGGGCCCTATAAACCTGAGGAGGGACATCTTTTCAATAAAGAGATGGATCTTGTTGACCCTTACGCAACACTCCTAAATCAATCATCTGCTTGGAATGACCGAAGGAACTCTCCTCGAGCTGTTATCACTCCCCAAGAAGCATTTGATTGGCAAGGCGACTCTCGCCCAATGATTCCTCCTGATGAAGTGATCCTCTACGAGCTCCATGTTCGGGGCTTTACTCAGGATCCTAGTAGCGGCGTTGAAAGGCCTGGAACATTTTTAGGAATTATAGAAAAAATCCCCTACCTAAAAGACCTTGGAGTTAACGCGGTAGAGCTCCTTCCTATTCACACTTTTAACGAAAATGAAAATCAAAAAACAAAACCTAAAACCGGAGAAAAACTCCTAAACTATTGGGGTTACTCCACGGCAAATTTTTTTACTCCTATGCGTCCCTATGGCTCTCAAGAGGAACTAAAGACCTTAGTCAGGGCACTCCACCATGCGGGGATTGAAGTGATTATGGACGTGGTTTATAACCATACGAACGAAGGCTCATTTCCAGAATACTATTACTCGTTTCGAGGTATTGATAATGCTTCGTACTACATAGTCGATGAGAATGGGTACCATAACTATTCTGGATGCGGAAACACATTTAACTGCAATCATCCAGCAGCAGCCCGGCTTATCGTCGACTCTCTTCGTCATTTTGTCACTGAATATCACATTGACGGTTTCCGTTTCGATTTGGCTCCAATTCTAACACGTGGACAAGATGGAAAACCACTAAAGCGCCCACCAGTCCTTGAAATGATCAACCGAGATTCGATATTAGGACCAACAAAACTCATTGCCGAGCCATGGGATGCTGCGGGTCTGTATCAAGTTGGAAAGTTCCCTTCCTACCGTTTCGGAGACTGGAACGATAAGTATCGCGACGATGTACGCCACTTCATCAGGGGAGATGGAAACCTTGATAAGATAAAAAAAAGGATCTTAGGCTCTCCTGATATTTATAATGCCCCCTCAAAGAGTTACAATTTTGTCACCATCCATGATGGCTTTACCCTTCATGATCTTGTTTCATATAACGAAAAACATAATGAGGAAAATGGTGAAGGCAACCAAGATGGTTCTAATCACAACGTCTCTTGGAATTGTGGCGTGGAAGGTCCTGTAGATGCACCTGAAGTTCTTTCTCTAAGAACGCGGCAAATGAAGAATTTCTTTCTGATTCTGATGGTTTCTCAGGGAATTCCTATGCTCCTCATGGGAGATGAATATGGTCATTCTAAACTAGGAAACAATAATACCTGGTGTCAAGACAATGCCTTGAACTACTTTCAATGGGAATGCGTTGGAATTCAGACGTTTCTTTCTAAACTCATTGCATTCCGAAAATCTCATCTTAAAAAAGTAGAAAAAACTGCATGGCTAGATCTTCCTTTTCTTGCTCTTATAATCAATGATTCAATATTGGTGGCATTCAATCCTTCCAATGAAACTCTCACATGGACCCTTCCCAATGGGGAGTGGAAACGGATTATCGACACGCATGGAGAAGAAGGTGAGCACTCTCACGAATACGTACTTCATCCCTTTAGTAGTGCCCTCTTCATTGCCACATAAATCTACATCGGTTATCCTCATTTTTTTACACCAACGGAGCTCTTATGATGTTAAAACGGTTAGGACCTATTTTTGCCCTCTGCCTCGCCCTTTTTGGGTGTTCTTCGAATAGTAATTATGATCAAGTGACTCGCTTCCATGATGATGGTCGTGCAAAACCTGTTGTTGCATTCATCCCAGTGTTTGATCGATCAAACGCTCAAGTAGGTTGGAGTCTTTCCGACGAATTTACCGATCAGCTTCGTGGACGTCTCCACAAACAAAACAGCTTTTACCTCAACACTCCCGACGAAGTTAATCAAGTTGTTGCTAACTTGAGTGCTGAAGATAATCCCTTTAGCACAAATATTGACTGGATTAAAGATGCTTTTGATTGTCATGAGTTTGTAATTTTTGCAGAACTAGTTGAACATGACATCCATTCAAAACCCCTTAAAGGAAGTTTTGTTGATAAGATTACTCCCTCTTCTGAACTTTCACTCTCCATGCGAGTTCGTGTGTTTGATTTGAGAGGATCCCACCCTGAAGTCATTTTGCAAGAATTTGTCCATCAGGATCACTTGATTCCTAAACCTTCAAATCTCAATGAGCCAAGCCCTGAAAAATGGAAAAAAATGACATTTATTGTCTCTCCTATAGGCCTTGCTCACATGCAGTTTAGCAAAGAGGTGATCAAGCGAGTCGAGGATTATATCCTCCTCTCTAAGAGCCAATGAACCACCTAACATCGGGGCTCTTTCTAGGAATAGTAGGAGCCATTTTTTTATGGGTGGCAGCCCGCTTCCACTTTTTTCGCGTCAAAACATTGCCGAGAGTTTTGGTAGACCTTCGGTATCCAATCATTGGAGTTATTGGATACCTCCTCCTTTTTTTTATTGTTGCCCCGTTCAGCGTCCGCATGGTGGGAAAGCACTTGCAAGATCTTGCTGAGCACTCTCCAGCTCTGCTCATGACCCTTCTTCAAAGTGTTTCCCTTGTATGGGTGATTGCTTATCTTTTTTTTCTCTCTCTGTTGCAAGATAAAACTACTCTTCATGCAATGTGGATCCATCCAAGTCGAAGCCGGTTTTCTTGCATCCTTGAGGATTTTGGTCTGGGAATCTTAACCTGGCTTATCGCCTTTCCTGTTGTTGGTGCAGTGAGTCAAATTATGGAGTTTATCACTTTTGTTCTGACAGGATTATCACCCGTTGACCAACTTGCTGTCCGCTACCTAAAGATGGCAAAAGAGTCCCCGGTTCTTTTGTCAATCGCTCTCTTTGCAATATTAGTGGCAGCTCCAGTTATTGAGGAGCTTGTATTCAGAGGGTTTCTATATACTTACCTTCGCAAAAGACTTTCGATGGTTAAAGCAACGACTATTTCTGCTCTTATCTTTTCGCTGTTTCATTTTTCTCCTGATCAGGGAGTGAGTAATACTCCCCTGCTATCTTCCCTCTTTTCCTTAGCTTTATTTTTAGGATTCCTCTATGAGAGGCAACGCTCTCTTTTTGCTCCAATCGCTTTACACATGACATTCAATTCAATAAGTGTTATCCGTATACTTTTGATTTCAACTTAGTGGAATGTGGTATGCGCACTTTGTTACAAGGCCTTTTTCTGACCCTCATCACTTTAGGAACACCCTTTCGAGCTTATGCTATTAATGAAGAGCTGGCAGAAAGCATTAATCATACGGGAATGTTCCTCTACTATATTATGGATAAGTCTCAGAACACCGTAATGTCCCCCCTGGCAATTAGCACTTCTCTTTTAATGACATATATGGGAGCTAAAGGAAATACCGCTCACCAGATCGCAACGGGCCTTCATTTGACCATGTCGCAAAAAGAAGTCCCTTCTGCTTATTTATCTCTAGCCAACCACCTGACTGAAGGTGGGGATAAGGTCCAGATTGGCTCAACAATGTGGATCGATGAAAAATCTAATGTGCTAGGCTCTTATAAGTCTCTTATTTCAAAAGAATTCGATGGGTCCATCCATAGCGTCAACTTTCACAAGCCTCTAATTGCCGCGAGAAGCATGAACGAGTGGGTTTATGAAAAATCGGATGGAAAGATCACAAAATTTATTGATCCATCCACTCTTTCTAGCTCAACTCAAATGATTCTCATCAATAGCCTCTTTCTAAAAGGCTCATGGGAAAACCCTTTCCCCACCCAAAATACGGGACAACAGCCATTTCTAAAAAAGGACGGAAGTTCAGTCCCTTGCAAAATGATGCGCCAATCTTCCGAGCTTTACTACTTTGAAAATGATGATTCGCAAATTGTTGCTATTCCGATTGAAAACATTAACTCGCATCTTGCTTTTGTCGTCTTTCTTCCAAAAAAACACCCTGAAGATCTCTACAACTTTTATTACTCCCAAGATGAGAAAAAACCTGAAGGCTTTATCTCCTATCTTCAATACCTTAAAAAAGCTTACGTCAACGTCTCAATCCCGAAGTTTATTGTTTCACAAAAACTCAATCTAATTCCTCTCTATCGATCATTAGGAATTAGTGAAGCACTTTCAAATAAAGCTGATTTTTCTGAAATCGATGGAACGAAGAATTTAATGATTAGTAAGGCCTTTCAGCAAAGTGTCCTCTCAATAGATGAAGGAGGAATTTTTGCAACAGCGGCAGCAAGTTCATCCTTTAGCTTAAAATCATCTAGAGGGGAAGATGCAGCTCAATTTGTTGCCAACCGCCCCTTTCTATATGCCGTTTACGACTTTGACACCAAACTCCTCCTTTTTCTTGGAGAGTGTCAAGACCCATCTCAAATGGAAATTACTAATGTAACTGGAGGGAAATCATCTTGAATCGCTACGCTTTTCCACTATCTTGTTTTGGACTGACTGATGTCGGCCATGTCCGTACAAACAACGAAGATGTATTTCTTAATCTCCATGAATATGGCTTTTTTGCCCTTGCCGACGGAATGGGTGGGCATAATGCTGGGGAAGTCGCAGCAAAGGAAGCAGTCCGCTTTGTCTGTGCTTCAATTGAAGAGCTATTTGCTTCTGCAGAACGGGAGTGGAATATTTTCGATCTCTCTTCTTTTAACAAGCTTTGCATTGAAAATGCCAACAGCTGGGTTCACCACCTAGGCAAAAAGAAAAAGGATTATTCAGGAATGGGCACCACCCTCTGCACCCTTCTTTTTCACGAACATTCACTCATTTATGGTCACGTAGGAGACAGTCGTATCTACCGCTTCCGAGAAGGACTCCTTGATCAGCTGACCCTTGACCACTCCCTCACAAATCAAATGATCGAGAAAGGACAAGTGTCAAAAGAAAAATCGCAAACTCTACCCTACAATAATATTTTAACCCGAGCGATTGGAACTCAGATGGATGTGGAAGCAGAAATCCATATTGCCCCAGTAAACCCTCATGATATATACTTGATGTGCAGTGACGGTCTCACTGATCAGGTCTCGGATGAAGAAATCGCCAAGATTTTGAAAAATAGCAAAAATATTAAGAGTGCAACCACTCAGCTTGTTGAAAGAGCGAAAGAACAGGGGGGGCTGGACAACGTTACTGTGGTGATTGTAAAAACAGATGATGAGAATATACCTCGATAATAATGCCACAACACAAATCGACCCTTTAGTCATAGAGGCTATGATTGAGGAACTTGCCGCTCCCCCTCGAAACCCCTCAAGCGTCCATCACTTTGGTCAGGAAGGGAAGAAAGTTCTCTCCGACTGTCGCTCTCAAATTGCTTCCTTTTTAGGTGTGAAACCTAGTGAAATCCTCTTTACTTCAGGAGGAACAGAGGGAATGAATCTTCTGATCCGGGGAGCACTAGATGATTCCAAAGCCCACATCATTGGATCCCCAATTGATCACTCGTGCGTATATAGTACATTGATCGATCTTCAAGCAAAGGGAGCTGATGTCACTTTCCTCCCAGTCGATACCTACGGAGCTCCGCATCCTGATGACCTACAAAAAGCTCTGCGCCCCAATACAAAACTCATCGTTCTCACAGCTGCCAATAGTGAAACAGGGATCAAAATCAACCTTGAAAAAATGGCTGCCATTGCCCAATCGGCCAAGGTTCCTCTCATTATCGATGGCGTTTCATTCATCGGAAAAGAGCCTTTTCCTATCCCTGATGGAGTGTCAGGGGTTGCTTTTTCTGCTCATAAGTTCCACGGTCCAAAAGGGGTAGGTTTCATTTTTGCTCGCTCAAGCTTCAAACTCTCTCCCCTTGTTACAGGAGGGGGGCAAGAGAAGAAAATACGAAGCGGAACCGAAAATCTTCCAGGAATCGTCGGCATGACCCGTGCACTCACCCTGATTGATGAGGATGAAAATGCGGTTAGCCTTATATCTCTTCGTGAACTCTTTGAATCAGAGATATTTTCGGCCTTTCCAGACGTAGAAATCAATGGAGAAGGCCCCAGGATTTCTAATACTTCTAACCTATTCTTTCCAGGAGTTGATGGAGAATCTCTTTTAATTGCGCTTGATATGCATAAAGTTGCAGCCTCTCACGCTTCAGCCTGTGCTTCCGGCGCTTTAGAGCCCTCTCGCGTCCTTCTCAAAATGGGTTACTCTCGAGAGCGTGCCGCCTCTTCACTTCGCTTCTCCTTCTCCCGCTTCAATACTCGCGAAGAAGTCAAGCAAGCAGCCAAAGTGGTCATCTCACTCGCAAGTAAAATCCGCGCAGCAGTACTCTCCTAGGATATCTCCCTAAATTTCTCTCTAAGGAATTGTATAAGTAGTTTTATTACTAGATAGTGTCGTCAAGAAATTTAAATAGTGATATACTTCAGCAAATTATTTCATCTGCAAGGAGAATTTGCTATGACTATTTCTGCGCATCGCCGCCACGATATAACGGATAAAGTTTGGAAGTTACTGGAACCACACTTACCTGGCCGTCATGGAGGTTGGGGGTCAGTTGCTCGAGATAATCGACAATTTATTAATGCAGTTTTCTGGATTTTACGTACAGGGTCCCCTTGGAGAGATTTACCCCCTGATTATGGAGATTGGAAAAACACTCACCGCCGTTTTTGTCGTTGGCGAGATAGAGGCATATGGGAATTGTTGCTTGAAAAAACAGTCGATGAACCAGACTATGAGTGGCTGATGATTGACGCCAGTCATATCAAAGTTCACCCACATGCAGCAGGTGCAAGAGGTGGAAATCAGGAAATGAGTCGCACAAAAGGGGGCTTAATACCAAATTACATTTGGCCGTGGATGCGCATGGTATGCCGATCAGAGTTGCTATTACGCAAGGTACCACAGCAGATTGCACGCAAGCAGGCGTTTTGATAGAGGGTCTGACCGCTGAATATTTATTTGCTGATCGCGGGTATGATAGCGATGTTATTGTTAAGCAAGCAGAAAAGCAAGGAATGAAAGCGGTTATCCCTCCAAGAAAAAACAGAAAATTCCAAAGGAAATATGACAAGCACCTATACAAATTGCGCCACTTAGTTGAAAATGCCTTTCTACATCTAAAGCGATGGAGAGGAATCGCAACCCGATATGCCAAAAATTCGACATCTTTTTTGGCTGCTATTCACATTCGTTGCTTGGTTCTATGGTGCAAAATCTCTTGACGACACTATCTAGAGAACATCTACAAAATTGAACTGATTAGAATGGTACGGCCTGCGATAAAGGAAGTTTCCTCGACAGACAGTTCAAAAGAGTCTACGCGCACAGAATCCCCAAGATCGGGGCGACGCCCAAGGGAAAGTTCCATAAGATCTTCAAGAGTTTCCCCATCTTCCTTAATCGGAAGGTCGATGTGAAGCCATTTGTTAATATCAGCAATGGCGGTGTCTCCTGGGAATGATCGATCAACAAGAACTTTTCGTTGCTCAGGAATATACTCTCCAAATGAAATCCAATCATCACGGTGCCCAAAAATTTCATCCACAACAGCATCAAGGGTAAGACTTCCTATAGCCTCCCCTTTTTCATTCAAAACAATAGCTAAACTCTGATTGTTTTGTCGAAACTCTTTCATGATTTCGAGGACTGAGTTGGCCTCTGTGATAAACCATGGGGAACGACAGTAAGCGCGCAGACGAATATCATCCGCATGACGCAGAAGATCCCGAGGGTAAGCAACAGCAACGATGTTCTTCGGGCTTTTATGATAAACGGGAATGAATGGAAAAGGTTGACGATCAAGGAGCTGCTTAAGATCTCCAATCGTTTGCTCTGAAGGGATGCATTTCATCTCTTCAATAGGATCCATGAGATCCTTTGCCGTCTTGTTTTTTAACGAGAAAATATTCATGAGGACTGGATCAAGCTCTTCTGAAGGGGTATCATCTCTTTCCTCAATAGCCTTCTGAAGCTCTTCTCGCGATAAGTAGAGATCCGAAGAACTCTTCACTCCAAAAAGGAAATTAATGAAGCGACAGATGAGATCAAGGATCAAAACAATGGGGCGAAGAATATAGGACGTTAGGTGCAAAATAGGAATTCCCAACATACACACATTTTCAGCATAGCGGCGCGCTGCAAACATCGGCGCCAGTTCAGCAAAGATGAGAACAATGAAAATTTGGGTGATCGGCGCCCAATCAGGGCTGAGGTCAAGTGAAGAATAAAAACGACGTGCACACTCAGAACCAAACTGCATGGCAGTATTTATCCCTATAAGAGTGGTCCCAAAAAGCCTCGTCGGATTGTTGAGGAGCTTGCTGAGCCACTTTGCGCGTCTATTTCCCTGGCTTACGTAAAATTGGAGGCGAACCCGATTAAAAGAAACGGCAGCCATTTCAAGCATCGAATAAAACCCTTGGACAATCAGGGATACAACGATAAGAAGGAGAAAAAAAGTCCAATTAGCCATCTTTTTTCCTTTTAGAAGGTTTAAGATGGCGAATATAGACACGTCGAATGCGATTATTGTCTGAAGCTAGGACATGGAAAAGGAAACCGTGGCGTTCGATTTTGGTTCCGCTCTTCGGAATATCTCCGAGTTGTTCCGTAAGCCATCCTCCAATTGTCGCCATGTTATTTGGGCTTTCTAAATGGTAGTCGAAAATCTCCTCAAACTCAAGCAGTTCAAACTTCCCACTGGCTATAATGATATCAGTTGAAGCTCTAGTATAATGGCTTTTCTCATCCCGCCGATCGGCGATCTGTCCAATAACAGTTTCTACAAGGTCTTCAAGTGTAATAAGCCCCGAAACAGACCCATACTCATCAACCACCATGACCATTGTTTCTTGCAACTTGTAAAAATGTTCAAGAAGTGCCCTGCTAAGCATTGATTCCGGGACATAATTTGGCTTCCTTAAGAAAGGGATGATGTCGTGACTTGACTTTAAGTGGTTGCGGTGAAGAAAGAAACTCCCACTAGTTATGATTCCTAAAACATTTTCAATCGACCCATTACACACCGGGATACATGTACATTCTTCATCAACAAAAAGGCGAAGAAGATCTGAAAGGGAATCATTAATATTAAAAAACAAAACCTCATTCCTAGGACACATCAACTCTTTTACAAGGTCTTCTTCTAAGTTGAGATATCCCCGAACTAGCTTCGCTTCCTCACTACTCACCGCTCCTGTTTGTTGGGAACTGCGCAGAGCAATTTTCAGCTCTTCAATTTCAATATCGCTCTCCTTTCGAAGATAAAAGAAAAAGAACTTTGAAATTCCTGTCGTGATAAATGTGATCGCGTCACGAAGGGGTTTTAAAAAAACTTCAACGCCTCGGATAATGGGAGAGACGCGGTAAGCAATCCAGGTATTTTTGGGATAGGCAATCGATTTGGGAATGACTTCTCCAAAAACAAGCGTTAATGCAAGTGGTACACCAACAGTTAGTACCCAGCTAGTAAACGTCCCAAAAATCCCAGAGACCACATTTTGAACCAAGATATTCATCACTACATTCAGCATTAAAATTGTGACAAGAAGTTTTCTAGGCTCGGAAAGGAGGCCCGCAATGAGGCGCCCACGTGGATCCTCCCCCAGGCGAAAGGCTCGTACCTTCATCGAGGAGAGGGAAAAAAGTGCTGTTTCTGAAGCCGAGAGAAAACCGGATGTGAAAATTAAAACGACAAGAATGGCAATGAGAATTGGCAACGTCATTGAAATACCACTTTTAGTTCTCCCTCAGCCGTCACACCAAGTTTTTCCTTCAGGATGAGTTCAACAAAATCGGGATCATTTTGGCTATTTATCCGAAGTAGAAGCTCTTCTTTTTTCTCCATTGCGTCCATTTTTGCTGCAGCAAGAGTCCCTATCCTTTCCTGTAGTGTAGCAACTAATTGATTTTTCTTGTGAATCGCCTGAATATAAATCGCCCCAGCCATTAAAATAAAGGCAATGACCCACCAATTCTTGAGTAAAATAATATGGAGCCTCATGAATCTATCCCCCTATTATAAATGTCAGAATTTTGAGGTGTTTTTTTTCAGAATTTGATTCCTCTTTGCATGCCATACTTAGTAAAGTAGGGTAAAAAAAGGAATTAAACTCTGGGAACAAAGACCCAAAAGGGTGTTGTTTATAATAGTGGGATAGGTTCATACCGACGGAACAGTAATTCCTCTTTGCTTCATGTACTTACCTGCACGATCAGCATAGGAAACTTCACACACCTCCTTCGCTTCAAAAAAGAGAACTTGAGCGATCCCCTCATTCGAGTAGATTTTTGCTGGCAAAGGAGTGGTATTAGAAATCTCAATCGTCACATGTCCCTCCCATTCTGGTTCAAATGGGGTAACGTTAACAATGATTCCGCAACGAGCATAGGTTGATTTCCCTAAGCAAACAGTGAGACAATTCCTAGGGATGCGGAAATACTCTATAGTGGAGGCTAAAGCAAAAGAATTCGGTGGAATAATACAATGGCCCCCTTCGATATCAACAAAAGCATCCTCTGTGAAATTTTTTGGATCAACAATCGAGTTATGAACATTGGTGAACACCTTAAAGCGATTGCCCACCCGAACATCGTATCCATAGCTAGAAAGACCATAGCTGACGATCTTATGATTTTCAATGCTTTTAACCTGGGAATCAACAAAGGGTTCAATCATCCCTTCTTCGAGAGCCATTTTTCTAATCCACTTATCTGCTTGTAAACTCATTTAATCACCTGTTTTCGAAAGAACCATCCCTCAGTGTGCTTCGATAAATAGAAACACCTTTAGGCAGAACCTTTTTTTATGTTTTGCACTTTAGATATAGCGCTTGAATTCCTTTTCTTGCTAGTATTTTTTCATATGGCAAGCATCTTAGGAAACACAAAAATATGACGAAACCACCATTTGTACAGTCGTCTTGGACAAAACGAGACCAGAAACTTGAGCTAAAACTACGCCCAGGATCTTTAGGTGAGTTTATTGGGCAGCCTGCAGTACGGGAAAAATTGGATGTCTTTATAGGTGCTGCTAAAAAACGGGGCGAAGCCCTCGGCCACTCTTTATTCTACGGCCCCCCAGGGTTAGGTAAGACCACTTTGGGTCATATTATTGCCCAGGAGATGGGTACAGACTTAATTGTTGCTTCAGGCCCGTCGATTGACAAGCCTGCCGATTTAGCAGGGATCCTTACTAACCTAAAAGAGGGGGATATTCTTTTTATTGATGAAATCCACCGCCTTAACCGAACTGTCGAAGAATATCTTTACCCTGCAATGGAAGACTTTTCCCTTGACCTGATGCTTGATTCAGGACCTCAAGCTCGGAGTGTTCAGGTGAAGCTGAACCCTTTTACATTGATTGGAGCAACAACTCGCATGGGCCTTTTGAGCGCTCCATTGCGCTCCCGCTTTGGATTTACCTGTCGACTTGATTATTACCCTTCCGATCTCGTAGCAAATATTCTTTCCCGTTCTTCCTCGATTCTCGGCGTTGACATCAACGATGAGTCGATCTTTGAAATCGCCAAACGAGCTAGAGGAACACCTCGTATTGCAAACAATCTCCTAAAGTGGGTTCGTGATTATTCTCAAATGAGAACTGATAGTAAACTAGATAAGGTCTCAACACGAACTGCTTTAGAAATGCTAGATATTGACTTCCGCGGGCTCGATGAAATGGACAAGAAAATGCTTGAACATATCATTGACCACCATGAGGGAGGCCCTGTCGGCATTGGAACCATTGCCGCTGCGTTGGGAGAAGAATCCTCCTCTCTAGAGGAAGTTAATGAGCCCTTTCTGATTATGCAAGGATTTATTCGCCGTACACAGCGAGGAAGGGAAGTAACAAAACTCGCCTATCAACATCTTGGTCGCGTGCCTGTGACTAATCAATTTTCTGGAGAAATGCTCAATGAAAGTTAAGCACCTTTTACTCTTTATTTTGATTCCTTTCTTTGTCTTTTGCAAAGAAAGCGTAAAAATACCCGAGAAAGAAACAGGAAAACCTGCAACAATCAAAGTTCTACTCGAAAGAGATTCCGATGGGATTCTGTTAGAAGCACGGGGACCTTTTGTTGTCTATAATCCAGAAAATGGAAAAAAAGTAAGCTCAGGACGCCGTGGAAAACGATTTTATCTCTATCCTCATGAAGAAGGAATTAAATGGGGAGAGAATTTTTTAGGGATCTTCCAGCTGCAAATTGTTCCAACAAGTGCCAATACTACTTTTTTGGTAGATGGTGTGCAATATCGGGGGGCAATCGAAGTCTACCATATTGAGGGAAAACTCAGTGTTATTAACGAAGTTGATGTAGAAAGCTATGTAAAAGCCACCCTAACGGAAGAGCTTAATGGAAACAGTTTCCCTCCTAATGTGATGGATTCGATCGCAATTATTTCTCGAACCGATGCCTATTATAAAGCCCTCATGAATTACGACGCTTTTTGGCATGTACTAGCAAAAGAAGTAAACTACCATGGCACAGGCCTCACATTGCAGAATTTAGATATAGATAAAGCGGTCGATAATACCCGCTATCTTGTTATGACTTATGAGCAGCAACCCTTTCCAGGGAGTTGGACTGAAAATTCTGGGGGAAAGACTGCTAGCTATGCCTCTATTTTTAGAAAAAATACTTCTACTCCAAGTGGTGTGGAAACCCCTTTCGCCATGAAATGCCGCGCCGATACTCATTGGTCTCTGACCATCAATACTCAGGAACTTGCGAAAGTTGTAAAAACCAACCGTGTGACTGGAATTGATCTTTTCGTCGATCATTTTTCTGGACGCGTCTATGCCGCTCGATTGCACGACGGAACCCATCAAGAGGACGTCGATTTTATGGCGCTTCAAACAGCGCTTGGAAGCAACAAACTCAAAAGCAATGACTTTACTGTATGCATCAAGGGGAATGTTGCCGTCTTTGAGGGATATGGGAAAGGGCCAGGTGTCGGCCTGTGTCTCTATAGTGCAAAGCAGATGGCTGAAAGAGGCGATGATGCACCTGAAATTCTTTCTGAGTTCTTTCCAGGAACCACGATTGAGAAGATGCGTGCCTACCCTGAAGCAATCGTTTCTGGACGTAAAAGCTCTTTTGTTTCCCCCAAACAAAAGCAAGTAGCAAAGAAGAAATATAAACTACTGCACTAGGAGATAGATATGGCAAAACCCCTGATTGCAAAGAATAAGGCTAAAGCTCTTTCAACATCGCTCTTGCTCGTTGGGGTTGCTATTATGTTCTTCCTCGATGATTGGTGGCCCGCCGTTATGATTGTTATCGGCATACCTCTATCTCTGAAGCAGTTTCTGACAGGACGCTTCAATGATGCAGCCATCAGCCTTTTCGTCTTCGTAGGCTTTTTTATCATTGCCCAATTCAACATCTCATGGAAGGTCCTCGTTCCGATCTTCTTCATCATGGCTGCAGTCTACGTCCTCTGCAAAGAGTGGGTGAGCACATCCACGGGTGAAGATGGCGATGAGGAAACCCCGAGTATTGAGATCGACAATGAAGATGATAAAAAATCCTAATGCTCTACTCGATACTAAAGTGAGAAAAATCAGTAACTTAGAGCTTCTTTTGGAGAGAGGCGCTCTACGGAATTCAGCTCTGTCAGCTGTAGCATAAGATCTTTTTAAATCCCGATATAAAAATTATTCTGAGTGAACTGGGTAATTCCAGATGAATAGAGATTTGAACTTCTCCCAGAAGTTCCCCCCTAAGATAAAGAAACTGAGAACAAAGGCCAGGTCAGCCCCCATAAGAATAAAGTGTCTGAGATGCTCATCTGCTGGAAGAAGATGCTCCCCATAAGCATTGAGATATAGTGGAGTAGGACTCGCAAAGAAAATCATGAGACCGAAATAGTATCGAAATCTTGAGACTGGCTTATACTTCCGTCTCTTAAAGAGACATTTGTATATTTTCTGCTTATAGTAGCTGAGGGTTTCCTTTCCCAAGAAAAGGACAGCCAGAAGAATCATTACCTCGGGCCCACCGATGGTTAGAAACCCTATGAAAATCGCGGTAAAAGCTGCTTGAAGCCCCAAAAAGGGAACCGCAAAACCAAAAAGAGGGAGACCCAAGCTGAGAATCAGACAGGTCATCCCAACGTAGTATTTCCAGTCTTTATGAATTTTTGGAGACTTCATGAGGAGAGAGAGAAGCGGGTTCAAAATAGTTTATTCCAATTGCCGCGCGTACTTCCTGAAGGGTCTGGGATGCCGTTTCATTGGCTCTTTCAGTTCCCTTTCTAAGGATATCCATCACTGCATCTGTATCTCCTCCAAATTGGGCCTGCCTTTGCTGGATAGGCTCAAGAAACTCTAAGAGAACTTCTAGGAGATACTTTTTAACAGTCCCATCTCCAAGTCCGCCTCTTTCATAGTGAGCTTTTAGTTCATGAATTTTATCGAGATCGGTGCCGAAAGCATCGAGATAACTAAATACGGGATTCCCTTCAACTTTTCCTGGATCTTCGATTTGAAGGTGATTCGGATCGGTGTACATCTTTTTGACCTTCTTGGAAACCTGATCTGGAGTATCCGAGAGATAAATGGCATTATTGAGTGATTTTCCCATTTTTGCTTGTCCATCAGTTCCTGGCAATCGAGCAATTTTGGGGATTTGTGCTTTCGCTTCGACTAAGACATCGGTGTTATAAGTGCGGTTAAAGGCGCGGACTATTTCATTTGTCTGTTCAATCATCGGCTTTTGATCTTCTCCAACAGGAACCAGATCTGCTTTAAAAGCTGTAATGTCGGCGGCCTGCGAAATGGGGTAAGTCATAAATCCTGCAGGAACGCTTTCTCCAAACCCCTTTTGAACAATTTCTTGTTTTACAGTCGGGTTATGTTTAAGGCGATTCCATGTGACCAAATTGAGGTAATACATTGTGAGTTCAGAAAGCGCAGGAATAAGAGACTGGATAAAAATTGTAGTCTTTGCAGGGTCTATTCCAACGGCAAGATAATCTAAAGCGACTTGAAGAACACTTTCGCGCACTTTTTCCGGATTTTTGGCATGATCAGTCAAAGCCTGGAGATCAGCAATCATTACATACTGATCGCAGCTCTCCTGAAGCTCTACACGAGCTCGCAATGACCCCACAAAATGCCCCAAGTGAAGAGGTCCTGTAGGACGGTCTCCTGTTAGAATAGTGTGTCTTTTTGTCATAAAGTTCAGTGTATCATGATTTTTTCTTTGGAGAAAGTAGAAAAATTTTGCTATTGTGCGAGAAAGAGACATTTTCAAAACACAATCTAGAAAAAATGGAACGAGAAGAAAAACCGAAAGACGAAGATGAAACCCCCGTGTATGAGTACCCCTTTCAGATTGGGCGATACACTATTCTGAAATTGATTGGAATGGGTGGAATGGGTGAGGTCTTTCTTGCTGATGACCCTATCTGTGGTCGTCAAGTTGCCCTTAAAAGGATTACACCTAAGCGAAGGAGTAAAGAAAAGGCCTGCGATCGATTTAAAAAGGAGGTGCGGATTACAGCGCAGCTAGAACACCCAACCATTGTTCCAATCTATGACCTTCATGAAGATGAAAATGACCTCTACTACACAATGCCCTACCTTCAGGGTGAAACGCTTCGGATGATTCTCATTAAAACACGGATGGCCAATGACAATGGCCTCCCTCCTCATATCATGGGAGGATCGATTCCCTCTTTAATGCTGGCCTTCCTCAATATTTGCCAGGCGATTGAACACACTCACTCGAAAGGGTTCCTCCACCGCGACCTCAAACCTGAAAATATCATCGTCGGAGAGTACAACGAAGTCACCATTCTTGATTGGGGAGTTGCCACTGAAATCGTCAATGTAGATGAAGTAGAAGATGAAGAAGGCGACACTTCGGGAAAAGACCAATCTAACATCCGAGATGCTGCTGGAACGATCGACTATATGTCCCCTGAGCGGGCATTCCGTCAACCTGCAACGATTAAGAGTGACATCTATTCTCTCGGGGTTATTCTTCATTTTATGCTGACATTGCAAATTCCCTATAGACGTCCTCGAGAACTCAAAGAATGGCGGCAACAACTTCGAGACAACGGGTTTGAGCCCCCTATCGACCCTCAAGAAGTTGCTCCCTTTCGAGAAATCACCCAACAACTCACACGTATTACCCTCAAGAGTCTCCATCCAGATCCTAAACAACGTTATAACTCAGTAAAAGAAATCATCACAGAAATGCAACGTTATATTCAAGGGCGCCCAGACTGGATCCCCATGCAACAACTTGAAATTAACCGAGCGACAGACTGGGAATTCCAAGAAAGTGTCATGTTAACCAAACAAATGGCAATTTCCCGTTATGCAGGGCTGATGGAATGGGTCTTGATCATGCTTTCAAAAGAGTCTTACTCCGGAAACATCCAAGTCCAAGCCCTTGTTCGTCCACTAGAAAATAGTGGAGGCATTGGTGTCATGTTATGTGTCCCAGACGATAGCCGTCGAGAAAGTTTGCAAAAAGGATTTCTCGTATGGATTGGTTCAAAGGAGACCCCAGGATGTAAACTTTTCCGTGATAATGTTGAAGTCACTCGCGTTGATGATGTTTTCTTGGAACCTGGAGAAGCTTATAATATTGCTGTGGAAAGGCAAGATAATTTTGTTCGACTTCTCATTAACGACGCACAGAAAATGGTCTATATGAGCCACACTCCACTTGTGGGTGGCCATTTTGGGATTGTTTCAAAAGATGTCGAGTTTGAAATCTCCCCTATTCAGCTCTCCTCAGGAAGTCAAAACGTTCTTGTTAATTGCCTTGCTGTCCCCGATGCCTTCCTCTTAAATAAAGATTTCGATCGAGCAATTACTGAGTACCGAAGGATTGCAAGCTCGTTTAGAGGTCGCCCAGAGGGAAGAGAGGCGGTGTTCCGTGCGGGATATGCGTTGATCAAGCAAGCCCAAGATAACAAGAGCAGGTCGAAAGAGTATTTTCAAAAGGCCCTCGATGAATTCGAAACCCTTCATCAAACTCCAGGGGCTCCGATTGAATACCTTGGAAAAGCCCTTGTCTATCAGGCTGAAAATAATCTGGAGGAGGAACTTAAATGTCTAGAGCTCGGAGTAAGAAAATTCCCCAAGCACCCACTCCGCTATGTCTTAGACGAACATATCCTTTTTCGCCTGCATGAAACAGCTCAAAAAGACCGGATTGGAGCTTACGCATATACCCTGCTGACTCTCCGTCACATCCCTAAAATTTACAACTTAAAAGAAACCAACCGCTTAACCAAAAACCTTACAATAAGCTGGGAAGACCTTCCTTTTATCACTACCCCCGCAAATTTTTCTGACGAAAATGAGGAACACCTTCAACTCTCTATTCAACTCACATTTTGGTTAGCGCGCCCCAATATTCTCTATGAGCTCGTTCAAGCTATTCCCAAAGAATATAAGCATCGAGAGACCCTTCTTCAAAATGGCCTCTTAGCACTTTTTGAGCTTCGATACCCTAAACTTATCGACTTTATTCTCTCTGTAAAGTACCGCAATGAAGATTTTGGCCCCTTGAAGGAATTGTTTGAAATAGCCATTGATGAAGAAATAACACTTACTCAAAAACTCGATCGACTCCAAGCCAAGGGACCTGATCAGCTCGTTGCTGCTCTTTTCAATCAGGGTCTCACAATTAAGGCAGCTCCAAAGCTTCTTCCTTACTTTGATAAGGCCCCCAAGTTTGATGTTCAGCACATCTGGGCTCTCCTCCTATCAGGAAAAAAACGGGCAATCGAAAAACTTCTCGAAAAAAAACCTATAAACGACCAGTCTTCGATTTACTTTATGTTAGAAGGATGCCACCTAGCCCAATCAAAAGGAGAGGATGCTGCCCTTAAACATTTCGATCCCCTTCTGGAAGCAACCTTCCCCTCGACCCCCTCACTTCTTGCACACTTTCTCAAAGGCCATATCGACATCAAAGGATCCTGGTTTAATCAATCCTTTCTCTGGGAAAAACTGCAGCTTTACCGCCAGCTTTCCCTATACTTCACATGCCTCGATAAACCTCGCAAAGCCGCCCAATATGAAGCTCTCATCGACAAAGAGTTCACCAAGGCTGCCATCCCCCTCAACTTTATTTAGTGCTCTAAAAATCGTTTTCTACAGATTGTGCGGATTTTTCTGGATTTCACAAAGTATCCAAGATATAATTGCCACCTATGGATGAAGAACTTCCGAAGGCGTATAGCCCCGATTTAGTTGAAGAGAAGTGGTACTACTTTTGGGAAAGAAAAGGGTTCTTTCATGTTGACCCCCTTTCCGATAAGGAGCCCTACTCTATTGTGATGCCTCCCCCTAACGTGACGGGAGTGCTCCACATGGGACATGCCCTTATTAATTCGCTTCAAGACGTGATGATTCGTTGGAAAAGGATGCTTGGATATGAGTCTTTCTGGGTCCCAGGCCTCGATCATGCAGGAATTGCGACACAGACAGTTGTCGAAAAAGACCTCATTGCCAAAACAGGGAAAAGACGCTCTGACTTCGATCGCGAGGAATTTTTAGGACACGTCTGGAAGTGGAAAGAAAAGTCAGAAGGGCGGATCATTGACCAGTTAAAAAAGCTGGGATGCTCGTGCGATTGGATGCGCAAGCGATTCACCATGGACAAGGATGCTAATCTTGCAGTCCGCACCCTCTTTAAGAAAATGTTTGACGAAGGGCTAATCTATCGGGGAGACTACCTGGTAAATTGGGATCCTGCGACCGAGACGGCTCTTGCTGATGATGAAGTTGAATACGAAGAGAAAGAGACCAAGCTTTGGTATTTCCGCTATCCCCTAGAGGATGGCAGTGGAGAGCTAACAATTGCCACCACGCGCCCCGAAACAATGCTAGGAGACGTTGCTGTTGCCGTCTCTCCGAAAGACAAACGTTATCAAGCACTTGTTGGAAGAAATGTGATCCTACCAATTGTGGGTCGGAAACTTCCTATTGTTGCTGACAACTACGTCGATGCAGAGTTTGGAACTGGAGTGGTTAAAATTACCCCTGCACATGATCCCAATGACTGGGAACTGGGGAAGAGACACGACCTCCCTCTGATTAACATTTTGAATCCTAATGGAACCCTCAATGAAAATGGACTAGAGTACGAGGGGCTCTCAATGGAAGAAGCCCGTCGCCATGTCGTCAAACGGATGGAAGAGCTCGGTCACCTAGATAAAATCGTTCCCTATACCCATAGAGTGGGTGTCTCTTACCGTTCAAAGGCAATCATTGAGCCATTCCTATCAAAACAGTGGTTCATCAAGATGGAGCCCTTTAAGGAAAAGCTGATCGATGCTGTAAAATCTGGAAAAGTCAAAATTATCCCCAAAAACTGGGAAAACACATACTTCCATTGGATCAACAACCTTCGAGACTGGTGTATTTCAAGACAACTTTGGTGGGGCCACCGCATTCCTATCTGGTATCACGAATCCGGAGAAATCCTTTGCTATGAGGGAGAAGGCAAACCTCCCGAAGTTGAAAAGAATCCTAAAGGATGGACCCAAGATCCCGACGTATTAGATACATGGTTTTCGTCCTCCCTTTGGCCATTTAGCTCTCTTGGCTGGCCTCACAAGACAAATGAGCTGAAAAAGTTTTACCCCAATACAACACTGATTACGGGTCACGACATTCTTTTTTTCTGGGTGGCTCGGATGATCATGATGGGAGAATACATCACTGGAGAGGTTCCTTTTGCTGAGACCTCCCTACAAGGACTCATCTTTGGAAAATCTTTCTGGAAAGAAAATAAAAATGGCGGGATCACCTACCTCTCAGAAAAAGAGGCTGAAACGGAAAAGGATGTCCTTTCTAAGTGGGAGAAGATGTCAAAATCGAAGGGTAACGTGATCGATCCCATTGAGATCATTAACACCTATGGAGCAGATGCGATGCGAATGGCTCTTGCTGCAAGTGCCACCCACTCCCCACAAATAGATCTCGATCGCCGCCGCTTTGAAGAGTTCAAGAATTTTACGAATAAAGTGTGGAATGGCTCCCGCTTTGTCCTCATGAATCTAAAGCTTTCTCCTGAAGATTTTGAGAAAGGGTTAGGTCCCCTGACTTTGGATGATGAATGGATCCTTTCCGTTCTGAATCGCACTATTGAAGAGATGAACACCCACCTCGAAGGATACCACTTCGATCGGGCAGCAATGCGCTCTTATACCTTTTTCTGGGATGAATTTTGTGCTTACTACGTGGAAATGGCCAAGCCAACTCTTTTTGGAAAAGGTGGAGACACCATCAACAAGCAGCGGGTATTAACCATTGTCTTGCTTGCCTCTATCCGTTTGATGCATCCCATTGCTCCCTTTATTACCGAGGAAATCTTTCAAAAATTAAAAGAACATTTTCCTCAGCTTAAAGAGTCAAAGGCCGATCCCTACACAGCAGAAGCCATTAAAGCCTTAAGGTCCCCAGCCTGCATCACCGCCCCCTATCCGAAAGTCATTGATAAAAAGGCTATTAATCCAGACATTGAAAAGTCCTTTGCTTTTCTCAATGAAATTGTCTACGCCATCCGCAATATTCGGGCTGAAATGCAACTCCCCCCATCAGCGGCAACCGACGTCATCTTAGAAGGAAACACTCAAGATGTCGAGCCTCATGGCGCCATCATTTCTTCTTTAGTCCGTATCAACACTCTGTCCTTTAATCCAGAGGAAAAGCCTTTAGGATTCACCTCTTCAGCGCTTGTCAAAGAGGTGAAAATTACCATTCCTCTTCCAAAAGAGCTTATTGAAAAAGAGAAAGAACGCCTTAAAAAAGAGCAAGAAAAGCTGAAAGGACAAATCTCTTCTCTTGAAAAGCAACTTAAAAATCCCAACTTTGTTGAAAGAGCCCCGTCAGAGCTTGTCGAAAAAACAAAAGCCTCTCTTAAAGAAACACAAGAGAAGTTGAGCGCTTCAGAGACTAAATACTCAGAACTTTGATGCTGCTCTCCAGTGAGAATCAAGCATCAGTTTTGTTCCTTTCAAGAGCTGATTTTGAAGCAAGCGATCCTTCTTAAAGGCTGAAATGACTTCAGGCATAGCGAGCGGAGCCTCTGGGCAAACATGGGGAAAAGCCACTGAATAAAATTATGGTGAGCTTCAAGTTCTTCTTCAGAAAAAGTGAAAAATTGCTCAATGGTCATTCCATTTTCACTAGGAAATTTTCCCAAATAGAAATCAATAAAGCTCTTTGTTTTTGACATATATGCACGCAGTGCATCCTTTAAAGATCGTCACCTTTTCTTTCACGAGTCCATTCTTCTCTGCAACACGTATAGAAGGGGTATTTTCTGGGTCGATAAGAGAGACAATACGATCACAGTCTAACTTATGAAAACCATACTCCATGCATGCCCGCGCAGCCTCTGTAGCGTATCCTTTTCCCCAATGATCTCGGACAAATAGGTAGCCCACCTCTACCTCATCTTTTCCTTCTACATCTTTTTGCTCAAGAAGACCACAAATTCCTACAAACTCTCCAGTTTCCTTCAGCTCACAAACAAAAAAACCTATTCTTTTTTCTCGGTAGAATGCTTCTGCCTTAGAAACCCACTGATTTGCTTCCTCAACCGTCTTTGTCCGCTCATAAAAATGCATAGCAACAGGATCGGAAAAGATCCTCATTAATTCTTTCTGATCACCGTTGACGAGAGGGCGAAGGGTAAGTGAGCTAGTTATTAAGACGACGTTGCTTCTTTTTGAGTACACGTTCTTGCCTTTCTTTCTTTAGTAAGTGTTCAAAGAAGCGTGTTTCCTTAGCAATGACCCCAGCCAAAACAAAGAGAGCAATCAAGTTAGGAAATGCCATAAGACCATTCATCATATTTGCAAACCCCCAAATGAGCTTCAGACCAAGAACGGCGCCTGGAACAACAACCAAGGTATAAATAACGCGGTATAGCTTCGTCACTCGATACCCAAAAAGATACTCAAGACATTTTTCCCCATAATATGCCCACCCAAGTATTGTGGAGTAAGCAAAAGGAATCAGAGCAATAGTGACGATAAGCCCCCCATAGGGGATAATACTATCAAAAGCTCGCAGAGCCATCGCAGAGCCATCAAGCATCTTTCCATCAGGACCTATCTCGCCAAGAACACCTGAAACAGCAATAACAAGACCGGTAATCGTACAGACGATCCCCGTTGTGATAAAAACACTACACATCGAAACAAGCGCTTGTCTTCCGGGAGTATCTGTTTTTGCCGCCGCTGCGGCAATTGGAGAACTTCCCAGACCTGCTTCACTTGAGAAGACTCCACGGGAAATCCCCATTTGTATTGCCATCATGACTGTCGCACCAGCAAAACCTCCTACCGCTGCCTGACCTTGGAATGCCGATCGAAAAATTAGACCAAACGCTGAAG
This sequence comes from Simkaniaceae bacterium, assembly GCA_018399055.1. Classification (GTDB taxonomy): domain Bacteria; phylum Chlamydiota; class Chlamydiia; order Chlamydiales; family Simkaniaceae; genus Neptunichlamydia. The sequence goes on from CP073762.1 coordinate 1,546,684, forward strand.
GAATCGCTTCAATCTTCAGAATAATAATGATGATCCCTCCAAGAATATAAAAGGCTGCCATCGCAGGAACTAGGATTCCTGCAACTTTCCCGATACTTTTAATTCCCCCAATCAACGCAGCCCCAACGAGAACCATAAGGCCAAGGCCTGACCAAATTGGGCTGAGATCAAACAGGTCTTGAAGGGCTAGCGAAACGGAGTTTGCCTGAACCATGTTCCCTGTTCCTATCGCTGTAATAGCGCCAAGAATGGCAAATACTGCTGCAAGCCACTTCCATTTCATCCCTTTCCGGATGTAATACATGGGTCCACCACACATTTCGCCCAACTCATCGGTCTCCCGATATTTAATCGCGAGAATTGCCTCTCCATATTTGGTAGCCATTCCAAAAAGAGCGGCTCCCCACATCCAGATGAGTGACCCCATTCCCCCAATTGCAATCGCTGTAGCAACACCTGTAATGCTACCAATACCAATAGTGGCCGCCAAAGCTGTCATCAGAGCTTGAAAATGACTGATATCACCTTCTGCATCATCATCCTGGCGACTAAACGCCAGCTTATGAGCATAGATGAGATAACGAAACTGAAGCGCCCGTGTACGAATTGTCAGGTAGATCCCTACGAGAACTAAAAGAATTAGCAGAGGAGGACCCCAAATCCATCCATTGAGGATATCAATAATATGTTGCAGTTTTTCCATGGAACTATTGGTATTTTCTTAAAAAAGTCTTCGCCACATCGTACACAGTTGCTCCATTCTTTTCCACCTCATAGTTCATCTCCTGCATGGCTTCATTTGAAATTTTTCCTGCAAGGGTTCCAATAACAGCTTCAAGACCTTCGTACTTTTTGAGAATCTCTTTACGGACGATCGGCACCGCTTCGTAGGAAGGAAAAAGTTCAAGATTGTCCTCAAGAAGTTTCAAGCCACAGCAAAAACCATCAGTAGAATATCCGTTGATAAGATCGCATCCTTTTCTACTCAAAGATAAGTAAAGAAGGACATGGTCCATCATTTTGAGATGATGAAATGGAATGCGATACTGATCTTTTAAGATCCTGAACTCTTCTCTTCCACAAAACTCCTGATCAAATCCCACTTTGAGCTCTCCTCCCTTTAAAGCTAAATCTGAGAGGGTAGAAATTCCATATTCTTTAGCCACTTCAACGTCCATCATCAAGGCATACTGATTCTGGAATCCCAAAGGAGAAAGAGTCGTAATATCCCACTTTGATAACCCTTTTTGAACCTCGTTATATATTTCCTTTCTAGATTTTTTCTTCGTCTCTTTTCCTAAAATTGCTGTCAGAGCGGTTCCTGTATATTCAACATACAAGTCTATTTGCTTTCCCCGTAGAGCTTGAAAAAGAATAAATGTACCATCTAATTGACACTTTCTCTTCACAGGAATTCCTAGATCTCTTTCGATGAGTTGGGCTAGAATCTCAGAGAGAATTTCTCCTTCATTTCCCTTTCCACCAATGGCAATTCCTCCCCTCATTTCTCTATTCAACAATAGAGTCCCTATAGCAAAAAAAACAAGGAGCGCAACGCCTCCTAAAAGAAGCAAAAGTTTTCGACGAATGCTATCCATAATATTTCTATTATGCTAGCCTTGAAGTTTATTAGGAAGGAATAATGAACCCATCCCACCGTTATAAACAACACCTCAAGATTCTAATATTGATAACAGTGGGATAGCTTCATGTCATTTTTAACGCCCCTTCCAACCCCTGAAAATATCCATTCAAATCTTCCTTTAGATACTGAAGGAAAAAAGACTGTTTCTGATTTCCGCCATACTGCAGAACATATCATTAGTGGGGAAGACGATCGCCTGATTATCATTGCAGGCCCTTGCTCGATACACGATGTCGATATCGCAATCGAATATGCCTCGCGATTTAAAGAGCTCTCAAATAAGGTAAACGAACGCATTTTTCTCATTATGCGGGTTTTCTTGGAAAAACCTCGGACACAATTCGGGTGGAAAGGATTTCTTTACGACCCTTTTCTTGATGGAAGTTATGAAATTGAAAAAGGACTCTTTGCTTCACGGGAACTTCTTTTAAAGCTCACTGAAATGGAGATCCCCATCGCTACGGAATTTCTCGATCCAGCCCTAACCCCCTACAATGAAGATTTGGTGACATGGGGAGTAATTGGTGCTAGAACCTCTACTTCTCAGATCCATCGCCAAATGGCATCTCACCTTCCCATGCCCATTGGCTTTAAAAATGAAACCAATGGCAATCTTGATAATGCAATATGTGGAGCCCTTGCAGCGCGCCACCCACAAGCCTCCATAGGGATTAATGCTGAAGGGCAAATCTGTTCTCTAAAAACTTCGGGAAATCCTCATACTCACCTTGTCTTGAGAGGGTCCCAAAATGCCCCCAACTACGACCACTTAGCAATATCGGAAGCAATTCATAAACAACGCCTCTATGGTCTCAACTCTCGCCTTATGATCGATTGTGCCCATGGAAATTCTCAAAAGGACCCAAAAAAGCAACAACTTGCCTTTTGCTCAATATTGGAGCAAATCGGAGAAGGGAACCACCTCATTATGGGGATGATGCTCGAAAGTCATCTTCAAGGAGGCAACGCTCTTTCGATTACCGATCCCTGCCTTGACTGGAAAACAACAGAGGAACTCATCCTCTGGGCTTACCAGTCTCTCCCTACTCACTATCTTATTCGCTGACAAAAAAAACTCCTTTCGCTACAAGGACAATTATGAGCAATAAAAATCGATTGATAGAGCATCCCCGTCCACTCTATGCGTGGACCGTATTCGTCCTAAGCATTCTTTTTAATGCATATTCAGTAACACTTAAATTTTCTCCATCGGTTAAAAATATTGTCGGTCAAGATATGGGGAAAGTCACTTCAACCGTCTATGCACTATCGGGATTTTATTACACCTTTGCACTATTCCAAATTCCTATTGGCATTCTGATTGACCGCTATGGATCGCGCCTGCTTCCTTCCATTGGAATTCTTCTTTGCGCCGTTGGAGCAATCGTAATGTCTCGAGCAGAAAGCAATTTTGAAATACTCATTTCACGAGGAATTATTGGGGTCGGAGCTACTTTTTCCTTTCTAAATGGACTCAAAATTATCAATAACTGGTTTCAACCCAAGCGTTTTTCCTACCTGCTTGGATTGTTTATCGCCATCGGCTCGCCTGCTGTTCTTATATTTAAAGCAGGCTTCAATCAACTTGAAAAAACAGTGCAATGGCATGGCGCCATGATGACCTTCGGCCTAGCTGGACTCATTTTTGCCTGTATCTTTTTCTTTGTTGTTCAAGACGCTCCAGGTGCTAAGTTTTCTCTTCATGCCCACATTACCGATAAAAAGGAATTCTGGAAAAATATTCGCCACGTTTTTAATTCTTCTCATGTTTGGGTCATAGGAATTGCAGTAGGCCTCATGATTGGTCCTCTGATGGCATTTGAAAGTGTTTGGTCCATTCCCTTTATCAAAACTGCATATAAAACCACTACATCATTTGCTGTTATGTTCAGCCTTCTCTTTGTTTTTGGCTATGCAGCAGGAGCTGTATTTTTTGGAAGGGTTTCAACCTCTCTAGGGAAAAGAAAAGTCTTTATCATCTGGGGAACCGCTATTTCCCTTTTGATGCTCATTATCATTCTTTATCCTCCCTATCTTGGGATTCAGATCACATCAATTTGCTTTTTCGTTCTAGGCTTTGCCGCTTCAAACATCAATATTGGCTACACAGTCGTCCATGAACACAATGTTCCTCAGGTAACAGCAACAGCAGTCGCTGTCGTGAACACCTTCTATGCACTCTTTGCTGCTATCAGCCAGTCTCTCATTGCGGTCTTTCTTGAATTAGGAACAAAGCTTCACGGCTCCTCTGAATATACTACATGGGATTTCCAAATCTCACTCATTCGTCTTCCCGTATATATTGCCATTGCGCTAATATTTTCTTTCTTCATCAAAGAAACTTTCTGCAAACAACGCCAAAGTTACGATTAGTCAATCACGATTAGATCCGTCCAGAGCTGCTGCTTCCACTGTTTGATGACGCTGTCATCTTTGTTGAGGATCTCAGCTTTGTAAGTCAGAAAGCCATCGGTTTCTTTGTAATCACTGCCAAGAACAGAATAGGTGACGACACCTCGACGGCGATCGATTGGATAACAGATTTTTTCTTCGGTATGGTTTTTATAGATAACGCTCAGGACTAAAACGAGTTCTTCCTGAAGAGCCTCCTCGGGAAGGCGCCATTCTAAGATAAGCTCTTGCCCTTTCGGTGGGTTTTTCTGAAGAGGATCGGGACTTCCTACAAAGGTACTTGCAAGCTTCATCCGGTCCACAGCCTCACGCTTCACTGAAAGATAGTACTTCTCGCAGCTAAAGCAGAAGAGAAAAAGAAAAATCAAACATTGACTCAAGCGCATAACACTTGTAGAATTTATCTTATATGTCAAAAAGCTATCAAGAAGAAAGTGTCAATGGGATTGTCTTTTCGCCTGATCGGACAGAAATTCTCCTGATTAAACGAAGAGATGTTCCTGTCTGGGCCCTTCCAGGAGGAGGGATCGACGCTAATGAAACACCCGAACAGGCAGTCCTAAGAGAAATGGAAGAAGAAACGGGGTACACTGTTTCTCTTGTTAGAAAGATCGCTGAGTATACACCTCTCAACCGCTTAGCCCGCTTTACCCACTTCTTCGAGTGTCAAATCACTTCTGGATCTCCCATACTCACAGCCGAAACTCAAGGGGTTTCTTTTTTTCCCTTGGAAGAGATTCCTCCTCTCCCTCCCCCATATCCTGATTGGATCTCCGATGCCTGCCAAAAGGATGCTCCGCTAGTCAAAAAAAGAATACATAGCGTCACCTACCTTAATCTATTGAAACACTTCTTCTTACACCCTATCCTTGTCTCACGCTTTATCCTGGCCCGCTTAGGACTTCACATCAACGATTAAATTATTTTTTTTGAACCGAGACAAATAATCTCTTCACTAGGTATACTCTTGCAAAATTAACCACCCAAATGGGGAAACAGGAGAAAAAAATGGCCTTACAAGATGTGCTGCTCACCAATAGAATCTCAAACCCAAACCCACTTTTACAGGAAGATAACCTCAAAGCTACACTGCTGGTTTTAGGTGTCGCAGCAATTGCTACTGCAGGGATTGGAAGGAAGTTTTTTGAAATGGATAAAATGACAGCTGGCGTCGTTGCAGGATCTGGAACAATGCTTGCCGCATCTGCAGTCACTGAAAGAGATGCATTCCTTTGTATTCTAGCTACGGCTTATATCACTGGAACTGGAGTTGCAATGGTCCAAGCATTTAGAGACGGACGATTCTACGTGAAAGTTGATCTTGCTGAGCTATTAAGGCTCGCTTACGATATTTCTCAAAAGAAGTCTTGCTAAGCTATTAAGGCTCGCTTACGATATTTCTCAAAAGAAGTAATGTTTCATAGGCCCGCTTAGGGCCTAGTTTTCTAGTGGACACGTCATCTTTTTAGGGTCTACCACTTCATCAAACTTTTCAGCCGATAAATAACCCAACTCTAACGCCACTTCGCGAAGGGTTTTCCCTTCTTCGTGGGCTTTTTTTGCGATCGCTGCCGCCTTGTCATACCCAATCACAGGATTGAGAGCGGTGACAAGCATAAGAGAGCGTTTAACAAGACGATCGATCTGCTCTAGGTTAGCCTCTGTTCCCTTCAAGCAACGATCGTAAAAATTTTTTGTGCTATCACCGAGGAGTTGCATTGATTGAAGGAGGTTATAGATCATCACAGGACGGTAGACATTAAGCTCGAAATTTCCCTGTGACCCAGCCGTTCCAACAGCCATATCATTTCCCATCACCTGGATACAGATTTGAGACAAAGACTCGCATTGAGTGGGATTCACTTTCCCAGGCATAATAGAAGACCCAGGTTCATTACTAGGAATGATAAGCTCCCCAATACCTGATCTTGGGCCAGACGCCATCCATCGGATATCATTTGTAATCTTGAGAAGAGAACCGGCAAGCATCCGGAGGGCTCCACTCATCTCTACCATTCCATCATCGGCACCAATTGCTTCAAACTTATTCGGGGCTGTCGTGAATGTAGCTCCTGTGAGCTCAGAGATCACTTCGGCAACTCTTTCAGGAAATCCTTTTGGAGTATTAAGCCCCGTTCCTACGGCTGTTCCTCCAAGAGCAATTTCTGAAAGGTGAGGGATAGCATTCTCAATAGCGCGGATTCCATATTCAATCATTGCTGCGTATCCTGAAAACTCTTGCCCAAGCGTCAGGGGAACAGCATCCATCAGGTGCGTCCGTCCGATTTTCACAATGTCTTTGAAGGCCTCAGCTTTTTCTCTCAGTCCATTCAAAAAGATTTGAAGGTTGGGAAGAAGGAGATTTTTTGTTTTGAGGATCGCTGCAATATGGGCAGCTGTTGGGAAAGTATCATTTGAAGACTGCGATTTATTGACATCATCGTTAGGGTGAATGGGCTGTTTAGATCCCATGACCCCTCCTGCCTTTTTGATGGCATAATTACTGACCACCTCATTGACATTCATATTGGTCTGGGTACCAGATCCCGTTTGCCATACAACCAAGGGGAAATGCTCATCGAGCTCACCTCTCAAGATAGCATCAACGGCATCTTTAATCATCTCGCACTTATCATCAGGAAGGAGACCCATCTCATTGTTAACAATCGCAGAAGCCTTTTTGACAATGGCCTGTCCATGCACGACTTCGATGGGGATTTTTTCTCCCCCCACAGGGAAGTTTTGACGAGAACGCTCAGTTTGAGCGCCCCAATATTTATCCTCGGGAACCTCAATGGTCCCCAGCGAGTCTTTTTCTTTCCTCATACTCGCCGTATACTGCTTAAATCAATAATAATGCAAATACGAATGCGAAAAGTGAAAAGGATTCCACAATCCCAAGAGCTGCTAAACACTTACCATAAACAGCAGGTTGCTTAGCTGAAGCTTGAATTCCTGTCGCCGCACACATTCCTTGATAAATCGCAGAAAGCATAATTGCTAAGCCAATAGAAGTCCCAATTCCAATTCCATTCCATGCTGTCAAGGTATTCGCTATGATAGCATTTTTCATAAGGAGCATAAGGACGAATCCATAAATCGCTTGTGATGAAGGAATGGCCGACATACCGATAAATTTACCGTGATTTTCATCAACGCGAGCCATGACTCCATGGGATGCCATCCCAGCAATTCCACATCCAATAGCGCTTCCTAAACAGGCAAGGCCAAGAACGATAGCGGGACCTATCATTGAAAAGTTCATAAGTTATTCTCCTCTAGATTTTAAACCCAAGTAACGGCCTTGGGATGTTTAGATGATTTTAAATTTTTTTTCAGGTTCAAAGTGGGGGAAACACCTAATACTTTGATCAAGTAGGGGTGGTTTCGCCACTTTGAAGCTGGGAAAAAAGAAAAATCCAGATGAATATTCATAGGTTGTTACTTGGGTTTTAATAGTTTTAAAGGGTTAAAAAGTCTTCCGCCTCCTTCAAAGGAGTGGTGGTACCATTCGATAAAATTGAGACGAAGGCCGTGAATTGTTCCTCCCATAATGCCGACTGCAATATTGATAGTATGGCCTATCAAGATGACGAAGAACCCAGCGGCAAAGCCAAGGCGCATCCCCATATCATTGAATGTTCCAGCCAATATCATCGCAGCTAGTCCTAAAGCATAGAGACGGAGATAGGATAATATATCTGCGAAAAGCTCAATGGGTTTGCTGAGCTCAATAAGACCTGCCCATTTATTCTGAATGAATGCCAAAATAAGAGCTAGGGCAATCCCTCCCCAAAAGAGCTGCTGCCCTACTTCATACCCATCCGCTTTCGGGATAATACCCATAAAATGGATGATTGAAGTCGCACTCAAAATTTTTGGAAAGAACATATATCCACCAACAGAAGCAAAGATCCAACCAAGTCCAGCCCAGTGACGCCTAGAGTGGCGAAACAGAGAAAGACTGATATGAAGCACTCCAACGAGGAGAGAAATCTCCATAAAAATGCTATCTTTGAACTCATCTAAAACAATATATTTGGTGAAGCCATCTTTTTTCACTTTTGCTGCTTGCAAAAATTCCGTTCCACCATAAATATACTCAAGATCTGGGAATTTTTGGACAGTTTCTTTCCAGGTTTCGTCCCTCTTAGCAATGTGATAGTCAGCCTTTTTCTCAGCCATATAGTTGATTGCTGAGATTTTGCTTAATGGACTCATTGGTGAAAGCTCGAGACCAAAGTAAGAGCCCGTTAAAATTCCCCAACCAATACAAAATATTGAAAGGACCGTAAAAAGACGTAAAAAACGCTTTGCAGTCGACTTTAAATGTCTGAACTTCATGCGAAGGAAGAGAGCTAAAGCTAAAAAGATCGCTCCATACCCCGCATCGGAGATAATCATCGCAAAGAAAACAGCAAAGCCCCAAAACACCCAGCTCGAAGGATCTTTATCCCCCGTTGCAGGCGTATCAAAAATATGGACGAGGTCCTCACCAACTTTTGCATAGCTTTTGTTTTCCATGTAAGTCGGGATTTTCTCCCCCTCTTCAATGGCTACCTCTTCCGCGTGGATTCCCAATCCCTCTAGCAAAGGAAAAAGACCGTGCAAACGGTTCTCTGGAATCCATCCTTCAATCGCAAACAAATGGTCATTTATATGGGTGGTAACATCGTCAGAAGCTCTTACAAGGTGATAGTGGTTCAGGGCATGGGTCAAATGCTCCTTCAAAAAGTCGATATATGCCGCATCTTCCTTAAGTTCCTTAGTGCATTGCTCCATCTTAAGATTCGCAATCTCGAGCTCATTTTCAAGTTGGGAGAGGGACTTTTCAAAATGCATTTCGATCATTCCCCGAAAGCTCTCCACCTGATGACTTATTGTCATGAAGTATTCCATATCATATTCTGAGCCAATAGGAATCATGACTTCATCAAGCTCAAGTGTTTTAAGCTTCGCTTTTTTTACGCAGAAAAATTGAACCAGACGCCCAGTGTCTCTCTCAATTTCTCGAATTTCTTCGAAAGAAAAGTCTCCCAAAGGTTCAATTCTTGAAATTTCAGCCGCAAGAAGCCGCTTCTCCTCTTCTAACCTCTCAATCCACTGAGCATTCTCCACAACACTATGTGCAAGTTTTTGGGCATCGAGATCCTTTGTAAGCTCTGCCATTTTTAGCGCAGGTTGCTTGCGCAGAACCGCTAAGGCTGTCATAAGCTTTTGAACATTCTCAGGATAGTCAAGGGCTCTTCGCACCTTTGTAGATAAAAACTCAACAAAACCTTTCTCTTGGGCTCTCATAAAAAAGGCATCAATGTCTTCTTTGACACCAATAAAGAGATATTTTTTTACCTTGATAATTGTCAAACTAAGGCCTCCTCTTCTTTTCTCTTTTCAATCTTACCCTTAGCTACTTTTGCTTGAGCAACCGAGGCAAGCTCTTGATCTCCCAAAAAGACTTTGATCTTTTTAATGTTGGCTTGAGTGCGTGGAATCAATATTTTTTCAAAAAGGTTCACCCGAATCGAAACTTCACGAAGCTCTTTCTCTAGAATCTTTTTCTTTTCTTTCACTACTTCGATTTTCTCTCTAGCGACAACAAGCAGTTTAACCTGCTCCATTGCAGAGTCGACCCAAAGGGGTGATTCGAAAAGTGAGTAGTCATGAGGTTTGAAAATCACTTTTTCAAAGAAGGGGATTTCTGCGCCCGCAATATTCTCGTACCGCTTTTCGACTTCATCTACATAAGAAGCTCCATATAAAAGATCAGAGCTAGGATCGCTAAGCAGAGATTGAAACGTTTCGCAAGTTCCTTTTTGCTCAAAAAATTCTCGAGTAAGCCCTTCAATTTCATAAATTGCTTGATTCACCTCTGTCTGAAGCATCGCCTTCTTTAATTGAAGCGTTGGGAGATATTTTTGGAGCTGTTTAAGCTTATATTGCTGATCTCTTAACTCCATTTTGGTCAGCTTGATTTGAGCCATGCGTTCCTACTTGGGCCAGTATTTGTTGATCATATCTTGCTTGATACCCACTTCATGTGGATCAAAGCATTCTGCTAGAGTTTTCCATCCTAAATTAAGAGCGTCTTCAATGGGAATGTTTACCTCTAGATCCATCATCCTATCCTCAAAAAGAAAGGAATACTCGAGCAATTTCTCATCCCAACGGGAGAGGCGGAATCCCATGCTCTGGCGCTCACGTGCCTTTTTTGATTCTGCATAGAGGCGGATCTGAGCGTTCGCAATATCTCCATGATCTTCTCGAGTTACACTTCCAATCACCTGCTGCTTAAGTCGGGAGAGAGACCCAAAAGGATCTATCCTTCCTTCATGGAGGTAGAATTGACCCTCTGTAATGTATCCGGTGTTATCAGGAATAGGATGCGTCACATCCCCACCAGGCATCGTTGTCACAGAAATCAGTGTGATAGATCCACTGCCATCGATATCAACTGCTTTTTCATAGCGCGAGGCCAAATCTGAATACAAAGAGCCTGGGTATCCCCGATTTGAGGGAACCTGGTCCATTGTAATCATGATCTCTTTAATCGAGTCTGCAAAGGCAGTCATGTCGGTTAAGAGAACGAGAACGTTCTTATCTTTTATAGCAAACTGCTCAGCGCAAGCAAGAGCCATATCTGGAACTAGCAAACATTCAACAACTGGGTCGGTTGCCTTATGGATGAACATCACTGTTTTTTCCATCGATCCCGACTTTTCAGCGTTATCAATAAAGGCTTGATAATCATCATACCTAAGTCCCATCCCCCCGATAATAACAATGTCTGCATCAGTTTGGTTTGCAATCCGCATGAGCAATTGATTATAGGGTTCTCCAGCAATTGAAAAAATCGGGATTTTTTGAGATTTTACAAGGCAATTGAAAACGTCAATCATCGGAATATTTGTGTTCACCATTTGGTGAGGAACAATCCGCTTCACAGGGTTAAATGAGGGTTGATTAATCGGAATCTTCTTTCCAACAACTTCGGGACCATCATCTATAGGTTCACCACTTCCATTTAGGCGGCGTCCCAAAAGAGATTCCCCTGCTGTTGCCTGCATAGCATGTCCTAAAAAGCTCACGCGATCTCCGGTCGAAACTCCCCGCGGGTTCTCAAATGCCTGCAGTGTGACTTTTTCTCCGTCAATGCTCAAAACTGAAGCAAGGGTCGTATCACCAGATTTTCGGTGGATTTTCCCAAGTTCTCCCATCTTCACACCTCTGGCGATGACGGTAATCAAGTTTCCACGGATGTCGATAATTCTATCGTAAATCTTGTTCATACAATAATCCCTGTAGCAGTTTCGATGCGATGCATAATCGAGTCATGAGCCTTCTGATATCCATCAGATTCAAAAGGCATAAAGTTCATATTTTTTATGTTACTTTGGAGGGTTAAGAAGAAGTTTCGTGCTTCATCGTGTCCATTAAAGCTAAAGTTTGTATGAAAAACACGCTGAATGAGCTCGAAAAGAACAATCTGCCGATCGAGAGGGCAGTAAGCATCTTCCTTATCAAAAGCGTTTTGCTGCAAATATGAGAAGTCATACAACTCTCCCTTAAGATAAACCACAAGATCATCAATTGCAATCCCCTCTTCTCCAACAACTTCCATCCGCTTCCCAATTTCATCTCCCTCTTTAATGAATTTGAAGGCAGTCTGATTTTTTTTATCCCACTCTGTAACTTTGTCTTCGAGATCCACACTCACATCTTCGATATACTTTGACCATGAGATCAGTGGATCAATAGCTGGGTAACGCCTAGCATCTGAACGAGCTCGGGAAAGGCCCAAAAAGGCCCCCACTACAGCAAGTGTTGCCTGTGTCACGGGTTCTTCAAAGTTTCCTCCTGCAGGAGAGACCGTTCCAGCAATTGTCAACGACCCATCTTTTCCATTCTTCAATTTGATCACACCAGATCGTTCATAAAAAGCAGCGATTCGTGAACCTAAATAGGCGGGGAAAGCTTCCTCACCTGGAATTTCCTCTAAACGCCCTGACATTTCTCGCATTGCTTGTGCCCATCGAGAGGTCGAGTCGGCAAGGAGAAGAACATCAAGCCCCATCTGCCTGTAATATTCAGCAAGTGTTGCTCCCATATAAACCGAAGCTTCCCGCGCCGCTACTGGCATTGAGGACGTATTACAAATAATCGTCGTTCGGCTCATGAGCGATTCATTCGTATGCGGATCTGTTAGGTGAGGAAATGTCTTGAGAACCTCAACAACCTCTCCCGCTCTCTCTCCACAGGCCGTAATAATAACAATATCAACTGAAGAATATTTTGATAAATGGTGTTGGAGTACCGTTTTTCCCGCTCCAAAAGGGCCTGGAGTACAGAAAGTCCCTCCTTTTAGGATGGGAAACTGGGTATCAATAACTCTCTCACCAGTATCCATCATTTTGGAGGCTTTGATCTTCTTTCCTTGGATAAGCGGCATTTTTACCGGCCAGCGCTGCACCATGGTCAGCTCATGCTCCTTTCCATTTTCATCCTTTACCTTCGCAACAACCTCATCGATTGTGTAGGACCCTGCATCAATAGTCCATGAAATCGCATGTCTACCTCTCATCGCAAAAGGGAGCATAATAAGATGATGGAACCGGCCTTCCATTGTTGTACCGACGGTGTCTCCCCGTTCAAGAACATCACCAACTTTAGCAACTGGCTGATAATTCCAGTGCTTTTGCCGATCAAGTGATGGGAGGTGAACACCTCTTTGCAAGAAAAGTCCTGAAGCATCTGCAACACGTTCCAATGGGCTTTGCAGACCATCGAAAATTGCGCTGATTAATCCAGGCCCGAGCTCTGCTTCAAGGAGGTGCCCTGTAAAAGCAACCTTAGAATCCAGTTCTATTCCCAAAATATCTTCAAAGACTTGGAGTTTTGCAACATCACCCGCAATTTCGATGACTTCTCCCTTTACGGAGATCTCACCAATCTCGACCATCGCAATCTCTCCCTGACGCACATTTCCTTCAAACTTTACGTGAAGAAGGTTTCCAAAGGCCTTCACGACTTTTCCAGTTGCATTACTCATATCGATCCTTTCACAATTTCACTTAACATTTGATTTCCCTGCTTTTCATCCAAGGCATATGCATCTTCAACAATCATTAGCTGCACCAAGTAACCCAAAAGATAGTCCGCAGAAAAAGGAGTATCTTGCACCTCGTTGCCAACTCGGTTAAAGCGGTAATTTGCCATAACCTCATACTGCATTTTTGGTTTTCCATGAGCATCCTTCAGTTTCTCCCCTAGATCAGCATACTCAAAAGGAAACTCGAAAAAGGGTGCATCTTTTTGCGCTAGTACTTGAGCAACAAGGGGGTCATGAAAATCCTCATGCTGCAGCTCCGCTCCTGGATCCAGTCCCAACTTCTTTGCTCGATATCCTGCAAGAAGAACTCTCCACTCGTGTTCGAAGCGGAAATAACCTTTCAGAAAGCCCCGATATTTTTTTTCCATCTCCTTAAAATAGGCGATAAGAACCTTTGAAAAGTGGCGCAGCTGCTCTTGAACAGATTCAGTCTCCTCCATGTGCTCAAAAACATACTCAGGAAGTCCCAATTGATTCACAATCGCTTCATCGAGTTCCTTCTCATTTAGGTTTCCTCTCTGATCAATTGCCTCTTTCTTAAGCAGAGATTGGACATTTTTGATATCGATATAGGTCAAAATTGCTTTGACCTTTTCAAGATCAGTAGCGTTCATGTTGTCCCTAAAAAGAGTCATCAGGTCTTCAAAAATAATCCCGGGCTCATTTCCCACCTTGAGAAGAGGAAGAACGCTCCCTAAAAAGAAATACTTACTCATATGCAAAGATTACCGAACGAAAGTCATCCCTAACAAAATTTGCTAAGAGGCTTTTCAGAGCATCATCAGACATATCGATTGTAAGGTTTCGGTTAACAATTTTGACTTGAGCTCCTCCTTCTATCTCTCCTAACTCAACACTCTTTGACTCAAGTTGTTCCACAATGCCTTTAGAAAGCTCTTTATTCACTGCTTCCGTATTCACTGCCTTAGAAACAAGGGCTCGAAAATCTCCATTGATGCCCTCTTTATTAATACCATTGATGATGGCTGTGATGAGTTCAGCAACAACCTTTGGATCCTTCGTTCTCTCACCCACAAAGGCCGCGAGCTGTGGGTTAAACAGATTTTTCTCAATTTCTTGCTTTAGAGTATCAATGCTCTTCTTGCATGCAAGGTTGATAGATGCTTGGAAGACATTGCGCTCTTCTTCAATTTTCTTTTTTGCATCATAGAGAAGGCGCGCCGCTTCTTCCTTTGCATTGGCCACAATCCTTTCACCTTCACTTCGCGCTTTGGCAATAATTTGGCCCCCCTCTTTCTTGGCAGGGTCGATGGTTTCCTTTCGCAAAACTTCGCAGATCTTTTTGACTTTTTCTTTACCAGTATCGACAGATTTCATCATGTACCTCACGTTGCTTATGGAGAATGTAGACAAAAAAGATTAAATTTTCAAGACATATAGTGGTTCATCAATTTAAACTTAAGCCACTATAAGGGTTTTTAGTGTGCTAAAGACAGACGGAGAAGACACTAGTCCAACGTGACCAACACCATCAATTTCCACCCTATGATGCGCAAAAGAAGGCTCTGGCATATGAATGTCGTCAAGCCCATGAATCTCCCAAAGCACCTCTTTCATTGAATCGGATAAATGGTCCCACTCACCCTTTAAAGTCATCGAACCAATCCGTATCACTCTGTTAACTTCAGGACGCCATTCACTCCAAGCTTGGGTTTGATAGCAATACCCCTCGTGGATTTTATATGAACCACTAGGAAGCGCTGAATACAGAGCTTCCTCTGCCCCCAGAGAATACCCCAATAAGTCAATCTTAATATCGTGTCCACATAGGGTTTGAATTTCAGCAATCTTCTGATCGATAATCTCTCGGTTTTTTTCTGTGAGTTCCCCTGCGCAGAGGTTCACAGTAAAAAGAGGGCCAATCCTATTCCTTTCAAAATACTCCCCCATCTTTAGAAACATTCCCTGATTTCCATTTTTTCCATGCAAAGCAAGGATGGGCGTTCGATCCTTTTGCCACTCCTCAAGTCTTGTTGGGTTCATTCCAAAATGATGAAATACCTCCTCCTTCCCAAGGGAAAGTGCATTCCCAGCACGAATAGCCTCGCGAGGTTCCCACAGAAGAGCCCCAATCACACTTGCAGCCCAAAGCCACTCAATACGGCGCAGAAACTGCACAGACGTTGCAACAGCATGTTTATAAAGGTAATATGGGCTTACGTAATTTTCCAGAATGGGATAACCACTGAACCCTGTGGGTTCTCTCAAACATACGTCTTCAGATATCATAATAGAAAGAATGATACGATTTTTTGAAGAATTTTTGAAAGGATAAAAAAACTCTTGGCGATAAAGAATATTTTCGGCAATATTAGTAATCTTAATAATACTTAGATGGTATATGCTTAATGAAAAGAGTCTTTACGGTCCTCATAGCCCTATCTGTTATGCTTTTGAATACTCCTGCCTACGCTAATGATGAAGCGTTTTCCGAGTGTGAATATGGTGTCAATGATGGATATGAAAAATGTGAGCCTCTAGGACACGGTTCCTCCAAAGCATCGCACTCTGCAGTCAGCGCATCAATGGTTGGTTGGGGACTTGGACTTGCTATAGCAATTGCTATCGTCGCCGGTGTGCTCCATCAAAGTGTCGCAACACATAGCAGCAGCAATGGCACTCCGGGTGACTCATCATCATGAGATGGTTGGCACTCTTTCTTTTTCCTCTTATGCTTATCGCTTACGAACCCTTTTTTACTGTCATTGATCCTCCAAAAGGATGGCTTTTCACCGATCCCTCAAAATATGAAGATGGGGTCAAGGTGGTTTTCATTGCCTCCGACAAGAAGATGTTTACCCCCTCCCTTACCCTTACAGTTGAATATGTTGGAAATGCTTCTATTGCGCAGTACACAAAGGCACTGGAAAAAATCTATCAAAGAGATGACTTCCAAGAACTTGGAACTTTTAAAACTTCAACCGGAACAGCACATCTTTTTCAAATTGATAGAAAGAATCAATGGGGGGCCATTCGAATCCTTCAAGCTATCACTTTCTATGAAGGCTTTGCTCTTATTCAAACAGGTGCATGTCTTAAGAAGGACTTCCTTGAGTTTCATGAAACCTACTTAAACTCATTCAAGTCGCTCCGAACAACGCCATCCATCTTAACCTCCTGCAACGACTCCTCTCTTGAAAAACGGCTTGAAGAAGTAACAAAATGTTGGAGAAAACTCTGTCTAACTTCCAAAGATAATAAAGAATCCCTTTTTACTTCCTCATTTTTTCAAAATAGCCACTGGAAACCATTTGTAAATTATATAGAAAGCGCGTTAGAATCTGAGGGCGTATGTTGGCAGTTCCTTGCCATCAAACACATCCAAGAAACCCTATTATCGGAGAACGCACTATGAAAAAATTCCTTCTGATCCTTGCCGCGGCAACAACCCCTCTTCTTGCTACTACCCCACCTATTGAGAGCGCCGATACCGAAACTCCCCCAGACCTTTCTTCTCCTACCTACGCAGCTCCCGATGCTCCTTTTCGAGACCGCACTGAAAAACCCGAGCTTTCTAATACTAAGAAAGCCGCCTTTGCAGTCGTCGGAACAATTGCCGCAATCACGATTGGACTTCTCGTAAGTGGTTCTAATACCGGAAAACACATAAAATCTACTGAGCTCCGAGATAAACCAGCTACATGAAATATCTCCTTCCTCTTTTTCTCCTCATATTGTCTGGCTGCCACAGAGATGGGTGGCAACACACTTCAATCCAGAATGGAAATGCTCATTACGACATGGCTAAACTCTCCCATCCACCTATGTCATCAACTGATGGTCTAGAACTGGAACTTACCCGCTATGGAAAGGAAATCCATGGGTATGTCAATGTCCACACCTTTGAACTCCCAATTTTCGAGGAAGATATCCATGCTACGACTCTTACTATCTCCACCAATTGCGCCTCTGAAACTTTTGTCATTCCTCTCCTTGAAGGCGGTCAACGAGCTCGACTCTCTGATACCTGCCTCGATTATCTTCTACAAACCCTAGAGCTTAAGTCCTCCATTATCCTCACCTCTGGTCATTTTTCTGAAACCCTTGACGCCTCCAATTTCAGAAGGCATTATGACGCCCTCCTCCGAGCGCCAAGCCGTATCCTCCCCCAAAATATGATCAACTTTGAACTTTATTGATTTTCTGTTATATAGTGCTTTAAAGGTAAAAAACGCACAAAGGTTGGTATATGAACAAATTCGAAGGGTTAAAAGAGCACACTGTCATCGTTGCAGACACCGGTGAAATTGATGAGATAAAAAAATACCACCCCACAGATGCAACAACGAACCCTTCTCTAATTCTGAAAGCCTCAGAAATTGAAGAATACAAGCCCCTTATCGAAGAGGCAATTCAGTATGGAAAATCTAAAGGAGGGCAAAACCCTCTTGAGCTGATTATCACCAAAGTCTTCGTGAATTTTGGAGCTGAAATTCTCAAGCATATCCCAGGTAGGGTTTCGACAGAAGTCGATGCTCGCCTTTCTTTCGACGTGGAAGGAAGCTTAAAAAAAGCTCATGAGTATATTGCCCTCTATAAGGAAGCGGGAATCGAGAAAGAACGCATCCTTATCAAACTCGCCTCAACATGGGAAGGAGTCCTTGCCGCCTCTCAGCTAGAAAAAGAAGGAATCCATTGCAATATGACCCTCATGTTTGGCCTGGGCCAAGCAGTCGCATGTGCTGAAGCCGGAGCCACTCTCATCTCACCATTTGTTGGAAGAATCCTTGACTGGTATAAAAAAGCTGAAGGAAAAGAATCTTATCCAGCTAATGAAGATCCCGGAGTTCTCTCGGTCACCTCCATCTTTAATTATTACAAAAAGTTTGGCTATAATACGCAAATCATGGGAGCATCCTTCCGCAATGTTGATGAAGTCCTTGAGCTCGCCGGATCCGACCTCCTTACAATTGCTCCTAAGCTTCTCAAAGAGCTTACCGAATCAGAAGGCGCTGTCCCTAAAAAACTCTGTGCCGACAAAGCCTCTAAGGCTGATCTTAAAAAAATCCATGTGGATGAAAAGACCTTCCGCTGGATGCTTAATGACGAAGCAATGGCCACAGAAAAACTTGCAGAAGGAATTCGCAACTTTGCAAAAGATACAGTCAAGCTCGAAAAGCTTATCCAGTCTATGCTTTAAATCTTATTAACCACAGTGGGAGCGAGGATGATCAACGTCGTAGCTTGTTGTTAACGTGATATACACAAAATACCCTGCCATTGGAATAAGCGATACAAAAGCGTTACTGAGTGCTTTAAGCGAGTAAAAAGCAGCTCCATTGACAACTTTAGTGAGGCTTCGGCTTCCCATCAGAAAAGCTACGGCTCCTCCAAAAGCTGGCAATGCAAATTTGTATGCACAATTCACTTCAACCGTCATTCGGTACATTAGCGAACCTGCAAAACAAGCCAGAAGTTTTGTCTGCATTGGATTGCGATTATATTTTAAAAAAGCCCATATTGAAACTGCTCTAAACAGGTGATTTGCAATAAGGACCCCTTTATATTGCTTAGGGTGTTTCTTAAAATATTGCTCCAGTTGTTTTGTAGGGGTTTCCAGCGGATTATATTTAGTAATCTGATGATGAAAACTTGTTGCACATGACATAGACGAACTCCTCTAAATATTAAAATCCCTATACTATGAAGATAAAGAGGTTATTTTATCAATAAATAAATTAAATTTAGAGCGTTTTGATAGGTTCTCTCTTGAATGAAACTTAGAATCATTATACAACACCAAGTATGAGAACGATTCACACCCAAGAAATTATTGACGCGGTGAAACAGCTTTGTATTGACGGGTGCTGCACCCTAAGATGTGACACAGTAAAAGCCTTAAAAAAGGCCCAAGATGTAGAACCCTCTCCCGTTGGAAGAGAGGTTCTAGCCCAACTTGTTGAAAACAGTGAAATTGCTGCTTGCGAGAAACTCCCCTTTTGCCAAGATACCGGCTATGCTGTCTTATTTGTTGAAATGGGACAAGAGGTCCGTATCGAAGGGGGCTTTTTGACTGAAGCGCTCAATGAAGGTGTTAGGCAAGGATATAAGGAAGGCTATTTGCGGATGTCAATATTAGACAACCCACTCTCCCGGAGAAATACTGGGGACAACACTCCAGCAACCATCAATTACGAGCTTGTTCCTGGAGATAGCTTTAATATTTCTCTCCTCGTGAAAGGAGGGGGATGCGATATGAAAAGTGCCCTCAAGATTTTTGATCCCGCCTCAGGACTCAAGACTGCCATGGATTTCATCGTCGACACCGTCGAAACAGCAGGGGCCGAAGCCAGCCCTCCCATGACACTTGGGATTGGAATGGGAGGTCCTTTTGCGCAGGCTGCACTTCTCGCACAAAAAGCGCTGCTTTGGCCTCTTGACAAGCCTAACCCAATCCCTGAGCTGCGCAAAATAGAAGAAGAGCTCCTTGAACGAATCAATAAGCTAGGCATCGGTCCTGCCGGGTTTGGAGGAAGAACAACATGTCTCGGATCTCATATCGAAATGGGACCCGCTCACATCGCCCATTTCCCTGTTGCAATCAATATCGACTGCCACTCTCACCGAGGTGCGGAGGTCTCCCTATAATGAAGCGAATTAATGTTGAACTTCCTCTATCAGAGCAAACCATTCAATCGCTAAAAGTTGGCGATCAAGTGCAACTTTCAGGAATCATTTTTACAGGAAGAGATGCGGCCCATAAACGATTTGCAGAAGCACTCGAAAAAGGAGAAAAACTTCCTTTCGACCCTCAAGGACAAACAATCTACTATGTAGGACCCACTCCCAAAAAACCTGGTTATCCCATTGGCTCTGCCGGCCCAACAACCTCAACACGAATGGATCCTTATACTCCTTTACTCCTTGAGAGAGGTCTGAAAGGAATGATTGGAAAAGGACGCCGCTCTATTGAAGTGAGAAAAGCGATACAAAAGCATCAGGCAGTTTACTTCGGAGCTATCGAAGGAACAGCTGCTCTTCTTTGCAAACGCATTATAGAATCTGAAGTCATTGCCTACGACGACTTAGGCGCAGAAGCCGTTTTTCGGTTAAAACTAAAGGATTTCCCCGCAATCGTTGTCAACGACATCACAGGAGGCGACCTCTATGAGGAAGCCGAAAGAAAATACAAACAAAATTAAGGGGCTGAAAACAGCCCCTTATAAGAATTAAGATTAATAGTTTGAGAAAGCGAAGTCGAGGATATCCTCTTCTTCCGTATCAACCAGCTTTTTAACCCGTTGTTCGTAATCTTGGAAACCGGTTCCTCCTGGGATCATATGACCCATGATGAGGTTGGCTTTAAAGTCGAGAAGGTAATCGGTTTTTCCTTCACAAGCCGCATCAGTAAGGACTCGAGTCGTCTCCTGAAACGATGCCGCAGAAACAAACGATTCAGTACCGAGTGAAGCTTTGGTAATCCCTAGAAGGACAGGCGCCGCTTGAGCAGGCTTTCCTCCTTCGTCGACCACTTTGGAGTTCTGCTCATGAAAGATCTTCTTATCCACATTCTCACCGTATAGGAAGGTTGTGTCACCAGGGTCGGTAACACGCACTTTCTGGAGCATCTGACGCACGATAATCTCAATATGCTTATCGTTGATATCTACCCCTTGAAGACGGTAAACTTCTTGGACCTGATTCACAAGATACTTTTGAAGTTCTCGTACTCCACAAATATCGAGGATTTCTTGAGGCACAACTAGACCATCGGTCAGCTGCTGACCTTTCACTAAGATATCACCCCTTTGAACGATTAAGTGCTTGGTAAGCGGGATGAGGTGTTCCTCTTCCATACCAGTATCCTCGTCTTTTACAACAACGATCCTTTTATTTTTCTGCACACCTTTAAAATCAACAACACCGTCAATCTTTGCGATCTCAGCAGCATCACGAGGACGCCTAGCTTCAACAAGCTCTGCCACTCGAGGAAGACCTCCCGTGATATCCTTTGTTTTGATTGCGCCACGCGGCAATCTCGCTAGGAGATCCCCAGCATGAACCTGCTCTCCTTCGGTAACCGAAATAATCGCTCCCGATGGAATCGCATAAGTCCCTACAAGCTCTTCAAACTCTTTATCTGCATAGATAACAATTTGTGGGTGCAACTCACCACGGTGTTGTCGCACTACAAGCTCGGCTTGCCCGGTTTGTTTACTCACATTGCGAATAGTTGAAATCCCTTCAACCAAGTCTTCATACTTGACGAATCCAGGTTTTTCACAAATGATTGGAATGTTGTGTTGCTCCCATTGTCCCACTCGATCTTTCTTCTTCACTTTAGTACCATCAGCAAGAGCAATCTGTGTCCCCAGCTCGACAGTATAAGTTTGAAGAGGCTCAATCGATTTTGTACTAAGAAGCTTCTTGTATTCGTCCATAGAACGCCCCTCATCACGAACAACATGGACAAATCCATTCTTGTTAAGTGCTAAATGCATTCCCTCTCGGTTCTGCACAGTACGAAGATCGGTATAAACCACGATTCCATCGTGCTCTGCAATCAAGTCAGGTGTTGCATGCGCAGATGCAATTCCCCCCAAGTGGAAGGTACGCATTGTGAGCTGTGTTCCAGGTTCACCAATTGACTGCGCGGCAATGACTCCAACAGCTTCCCCAAGGGCCACCTTACGGCCATTGGCAAGGTTGATGCCATAACACTTCGAACAAATCCCACGTTTTGCCTCACATGTAAGGGCAGAGCGCATCCGGATCGTTTCTATCCCGGCATCATCAATAGATTCCGCTTGCTTAGTCGTAAGGGTATCCCCTGCTTTTGCAAGAAGAGTTGCTTGGTCTCCAGGAACATACACATCATCGCAAATAGTTCGACCATAGATTCGGTCTTTGATAGGAAGTAATTCTTCCTGTCCTTGTTTGATGGCTGCAACTTCAATTCCATTGAGTGTTCCACAATCTTCTTCTGTTGCTAAAACATCCTGGGCAACGTCTACAAGACGTCTTGTGAGGTATCCCGAGTCAGCGGTCTTCAGCGCCGTATCAGCAAGACCTTTACGAGCTCCATGAGAGGAAATGAAGAACTCAAGAACACTCAATCCTTCGCGGAAATTCGCGGTAATTGGTGACTCAATAATCTCCCCTGATGGCTTGGCCATCAGTCCCCTAAGAGATCCAAGCTGCTTGACCTGAGATTTGTTACCTCTAGCACCAGAATCCATCATCAGAAAGAGAGGATTAAGCATCGTACCATCTGGCTTGGAGATCATCTTGAAGAGTTGATCAGCAAGAATCTCTGAGACATCTGTCCAAATACTAATAATCTTCGAATGTCTCTCCCCTTCGGTGATAACACCATCCTCGTATTGCTTAATAACGACTGCTACTTTCTTCTGGGTAGCTTGGACGATCTTTTGCTTATCCTTAGGAATCGCAATATCTTTTACTCCCATAGAAAGAGCAGCTTTCGTTGCATGAGAGAACCCAAGACTCTTTAAACTATCTAGAAAGCGAACACTTGCCTCCAAACCTATATTTTTGTAGGTATTGAGGACTAGTTCACTCATCTTTTTCTTGCGAAGAGCATAGTTTTGGAAGCCGAGCTCTTTCGGGACGATCGTATTAAAGACAACACGTCCTGGAGTGGTTTCAATAACCCCTGAGTCAAGACGAACCTTAATCTTTTCATGGATATGAAGACCAAGACCATAATCGTCTCGTCGTCCCTCAATTACTTTATCTTTTCCAAACCAGTTGTAACTTCCAGCCCCATATAGAGCATGGAGAACTTCTTTCGTTGAGCCAAAGACTTTTGTCTGTAGCCCATGTTCTTCTGGGAAGTAAATTGCATCATGCATGAGATAATAAAGACCCAAAATCATATCTTGAGAGGGTACAGCAGCAGGTTTTCCAGACGATGGCAGGAAGATGTTATCAGGTGCCATCATAAGGATTTTAGCTTCAAGCTGTGCCTCCACTGAAAGGGGAACATGGACTGCCATTTGGTCCCCGTCAAAGTCCGCATTAAATGCAGTACAAACAAGAGGGTGAATACGAATCGCTTTTCCTTCAATTAGGACCGGCTCAAAAGCCTGAATTCCTAATCGGTGAAGGGTCGGAGCTCTGTTTAAGAGGACTGGATGTCCTTTAATAATTTCTTCAAGAACATCCCAAACTTCAGGATCGCCCCTTTGAATCATTTTTTTTGCAGAACGGATTGTGTAGACAAGTCCTCGACTTTTTAGTCGCTTTACAATAAAAGGCTCGAAGAGTTCAAGAGCCATTTTCTTTGGAAGTCCACATTGGTTAAACTTAAGTTCAGGCCCAACAATAATCACAGAACGACCTGAATAGTCTACCCTTTTACCAAGAAGATTCTGACGGAAACGCCCCTGCTTACCCTTTAACATTTCTGAAAGGGCTTTAAGAGGTCGGTTCCCGGCACCCATCACAGGGTGTCCATGACGTCCATTGTCAAAGAGGGCATCAACGGCCTCTTGAAGCATGCGCTTCTCGTTGCGGATAATAACTTCAGGTGTCTTGAGTTTAAGAATCGACTTCAAACGATTATTTCTGTTAATCACCCTACGATAAAGGTCGTTCAAGTCAGAGGTTGCAAACCGACCTCCATCAAGAGGAACAAGGGGACGAAGATCAGGTGGAATCACAGGAACACAAGAAATTACCATCCAGTCGGGTTTATTAGGAGATGAAGCAAAATTCTCAATGATTTTGAGGCGCTTGGCCAGCTTCATTCTTGCTTGCATCGATCGGGTTTTACGGAGCTTTTCTTTAAGCTCAGCAATTACAGTTATAAGATCTTCTTTTTCCAGAAGTTCACGGACTGCATCTCCTCCCATATTTGCTTTAAAACCATCTGGACCCCATTTCTCTTGAGCTTCACGAAATTCATGATCATTCAGGAGCTGCTTTCTCTCAAGCGTTGTAGAGGCGGGATCGGTCACGACATACTCTTCGTAATAGATAATCCTCTCTAAATCCGAAACAGACATTCCAAGAATATTTCCAATTCGAGAGGGTTGCGTTTTGAAAAACCAAATATGAACTACAGGAACAGCTAGCTCAATATGAGCCATCCTTTCTCGACGTACCTTTGACAGAGTTACTTCAACACCACATCGATCGCAAATAATTCCTTTATGCTTGATCTTTTTGTACTTCCCGCACGCACATTCCCAGTCGCGGGTAGGTCCGAATATCTTTTCACAGAAAAGGCCACCTTTCTCAGGTTTAAACGTTCGATAGTTGATCGTTTCGGGTTTTTTAATCTCACCACGCGACCATTCGTTGCGCACAACGTCGTCAGACGCAATTTTGATCGTTAGTTTATCAAATTGAGAATCATGAAATTCATCTTCTTGCATGAAATTTCTCCAGGGAGCTCCTATAAATTATACTTCTTCTTCTGCGCATTCGGCGCGGACATCAAGACATAAACCTTGCATCTCTTTCACTAGAACGTTGAATGACTCTGGAGTACCCGCTTTAAGCGTATTGTCACCCTTGACAATAGACTCATAGATTCGAGTTCTTCCAGATACATCATCCGACTTCACTGTGAGCATCTCTTGGAGAAGATGGGCGGCGCCATAAGCCATAAGTGCCCATACTTCCATCTCACCGAAGCGCTGACCACCCATCTGTGCCTTACCACCAAGCGGCTGCTGAGTGACAAGTGAATAAGGTCCTATCGCTCTTGCGTGGATCTTATCAGCTACTAAATGAGAGAGTTTAAGCATGTAGATATACCCAACAACAACCGGGTTATCAAAACGCTCACCACTACGTCCATCATAGAGATAGGATTTTCCAGTCTCAGAAAAACCTTGTTCTTTCATCATCTCCCAAATGCGATCTTCTGGAAACCCTTCAAAAACGGGACTCTTCACATAGATACCCGCTCTACGAGCCACAAGACCTAAATGCGTTTCAAGGAGCTGACCCATATTCATACGAGAGGGTACACCAAGAGGGTTGAGGATGATTTCAATTGCCTGCCCATCAGGAAGATATGGCATGTCAGCAACAGGGACAATATTTGAAACAACCCCTTTGTTACCGTGACGTCCCGCCATCTTGTCACCCACCTGCAATTTACGCTTGGTAGCAACATAGACTTTTACTTGGCGGATAATGCCGGGATCAAGTTCTATATCCCCCTTACGCATGTATTCGACTTCTGATTTGTGTTCCATATGAAGATGCTGCACAGCCGTTTCATAATCACGGAGAATTGTGCGAAGCACTTCATAGGTATCATTTTGAGGAAGGATCAGATGATCAGGATTTTCAGACTCAAGCATTTCGAGCATTTCCTGGGTAATCTTATCCCCTTTCCTAATGAGAACATCCCCTGTAATACGGTGCATAACAGGCTCAGGCGCTTCTTCTCCAAGAAGAAGAGCTCCAAGCTTTTCATGGAACTGCATCAAGATATCGGATTCTTTCTCTTTAAATTCTCTATGAACATCTTTAATACGTGTTGCCTCTTCGACAAGCTCATCGTCCGTTTTAGATAGGCGATCACGTCGGCTAAAGACTTTCACATCCATGACAACCCCTTCCGTTCCTGGGGGAGCTGTCAAAGAAGCATCTTTAACGTCTGCTGCTTTTTCACCAAAGATAGCTCTTAAGAGACGCTCTTCGGGCGAAAGTTCAGTTTCTGACTTAGGAGTAATTTTACCAACAAGAATGTCGCCTGGCTTAACTTCAGCGCCAATACGGATAATTCCATCTTCACCAAGGTCAGCAAGAGCTTCTTCAGAGACATTTGGAATATCCCGTGTAATCTCTTCTTTACCTAACTTGGTATCTCGGGCTGTAAGTTCAAACTCTTCAAGATATACTGAGGTATAAGCATCATCTTTGATGAGCTTCTCAGACATAATGATCGCATCCTCATAGTTGTAACCACACCAAGGCATGAAAGCTACAAGAACATTTTTCCCAAGAGCAACCTCTCCTTTATCTATCGCAGGGCCATCTGCAAGGGTATCTCCAGCAATCACCTCATCGCCAATATTACAAAGAGGGGTTTGGTTAATCGAAGTCCCAGCATTTGAACGCATAAACTTCTTTAAAAGGTAAGTCTTCTTGCTCATTCTGTTTGCTTTAGAAGCAACTACAATCCTGTAGCCATCGACATATTCAACAAATCCATCTTCTTCTGCAATAACAACAGCGCCAGAGTCCCGGGCAATTCTCTTTTCAAGACCCGTTCCCACAAGCGGTGCATCTGTCTTCAACAGTGGTACTGCTTGACGTTGCATATTCGAACCCATCAAAGCCCTGTTAGCATCATCATGCTCAAGAAATGGAATCAAACCGGTTACAACCGAAACAAGCTGCTTTGATGAAACGTCCATATGAGTGACTTTTTCCGACTCAATTTTGAGTGGCTCAGTCCGATAACGAGCCCAAACAATTGGCTCCTCAAACATACTATGATCATCTAGTGCCGCTGAGGCCTGAGCAATGACACACTTTTCTTCCTGATCAGCTGTCATATATTCAATCTCTTCGGTAACAATTCCATCGCGAACAACGCGATAGGGGGTCTCAATAAACCCAAATTCGTTAATCTTAGCAAAAGAGGAAAGAGATGTGATCAAACCAATGTTTGGTCCCTCAGGTGTTTCAATCGGACAAACGCGTCCATAATGACTCGAGTGAACATCTCTGACCTCAAATCCTGCTCGTTCACGGTTTAAACCGCCAGGTCCTAAAGACGAAAGACGCCTTTTATGGGTTAATTCCGCGACAGGATTTGTTTGATCCATGAATTGAGAAAGTTGAGAACGTCCAAAAAAGTCCTTCAAAACTCCAGCAAGTCCTTTTGCCGAAACTAACTTACCTGGAGTTAAAGTATCTGAAGAGAAATCAAAAAGGTTCATTCTCTCTTTAATAATTTTCTCCATCCGAGCCAGACCAATGCGGCACTGATTCTGGATCAATTCACCTACTGAACGCACGCGTCGATTTCCAAGATGATCAATATCATCTACGTGAACATCTTCATTTCCTTCTTTCAGCTTAATCAAATATTTCAGAGCGTCTACAAGGTCTTCCTTCTTCAAGGTGACGACCTCAAGATCTTCATCAGTTGTTTCTCTTCCAATCTTCCTATTAAGCTTATAACGACCTACACGACCAAGATTATAGCGCTTAGGATCGAAGAAAAGCCTCATGATCGTCGAACGCGCATTCGAAAGCGTCGCGGGCTCACCGGGACGAATCTTTCGGTAAAAATCTTTCAAAGCAGACTCATATGAATCAGTAGGGTCTTTTGCAAGCATCTTGATGATAGGACTGGTTTCATCCGCGTCTTCTGCAATTCGGACAGCTTTAATTCCTGTATCAAACATACGCTTAAGCATCGCAGTTGTAAGTTTTTCAGATGCTTTACCAAAAATCACCCCTGTGTCTTCGTCAAGAATATCTTCAGCAAGGATCTTGCCAACAAGCTTGGGGAAATCCTTATCTGATTTAATCTTCACACGGTAGGTGTTAAAAAACTCTTCGATAATATCAGAATCGGAGGAATATCCTAAAGTACGGATAAAAGAAGTAGCAAGAACTTTCCTACGTCTCTTTTTCCGGTCAACATAGATATAGATAAGGTCATTAATATCAAAAGAGGCTTCAAGCCAACTCCCTCGATAAGGAATAATGCGGAAAGAATACAAAATGTTTCCTTTCGCATGTTTAGCCTGTTCAAAAGAGACTCCAGGTGAGCGGTGAAGTTGAGAGACAATCACCCTTTCAGCACCATTGATAATAAATGTCCCCTGGTCAGTCATAACAGGAATGGTTCCCATGTAGACTTCTTCTTCTTTGATCCCTGTTTCGTCTGTAAGTCGGAACTTTACTTTCAACGTTACATTGTAAGTAATTCCACGCCTAATACATTCTTCTGGAGAATATTTAGGAACGCCCAAGTTATACAAAAGATACTCCAGAACAGTTTTCTCATCATAAGACTTGATAGGGAAAATCTCTCTAAAAACTTCCTCTAGTCCCATGTTTTCACGTTCATGGGGCAGTTTATCTTCTTGGAAAAACTGACGGAAGGATTTAACCTGAATTTCAATTAAGTTTGGAAGATCGATAATTTCTTCTCGGCTTCTAAAACTCACCCTTTCTGGGGGTCTTTTTAGCATGCAAATGCCTCCGTGAAATGGTTGATTCTTTAACTCGCTTTTGAGTCTTTATACTTTAAACTTTGTATGGATGCGCAAAAGCAGAAACCTCATTAGAGGTTTCTGCTTGCAGCCTAATTGCCTAATTTAGCAGCTCTTAGACACCTTTAAGTGCAACCTTTGCACCTGCGTCAGTAAGCTTCTTCTTAATCTCTTCAGCTTCAGCCTTTGGAGCACTGTCCTTTACAGCCTTAGGAGCTCCCTCAACAAGTTCCTTCGCTTCTTTCAGACCAAGACCTGTAACTTCTCTAACAATTTTAATAACTGCGATCTTCTTATCAGCTGGAAACTCTTCAAGCATGATCTGGAAGTCGGTCGCCTCATCTGCAGCAGCATCTGCAGCAGCAGGAGCGGCAGCCATCATAACAGGTCCACCTGCTGCTGCTTTAACATCCCACTTGTCTTCAAGTGCTTTTTTAAGTTTAGAAAGATCTAGAACAGTAAGTTCGCTTAGCGTATCTACTAATTTTTCAATGTTTGCTTCTTGTGTGGGCACGGATATTTTCCCCTTTGCGTTATTGTTTTGATTCATCGTTCTGAACCTTTTGGTCCATACAGCTAACGACACCTGACATGGTAGCTTCCATAGCGGAAACCACACCTGACATAGGTGCTTCAAGAACTCCTAAGAACTGAGCTCTCATTTCCCCTTGACTTGGGAGCTTAGAGATCTCTTTAAGATCTTCAGGAGAGCACATCTTGCCTTCGAAAAGGCCGCCAAGTACATCGAGAAGCTTGTCGTTTTTATTTTTAAAGTCATAGACTGCTTTTGTCGTAGCAACAGTATCTTCTCCAGAGTAGACGATACCAATATGCCCCAAAAGCATCTCTTTGTTGATAGCAAAACCTGCCTCTTCTGCAGCCTTTAAAAATACTCGCTTTTTAACGACACAAAAGAGCCCCCCGCTATCAACGACAGATGTCCTGAAATCCGAAGTTGTATTCGGATCCATCCCCAAATAGCTCGTGAGAACAAATGAGGATGACTCGCTCAGTTTTTCTTTAATCTCATCTAAGAGAAATTGCTTTTCTTTTCTCATACTTTTCTATATTCCTAACTAAGAGAGAGTGAATTTAATTCGATCTTCAGCCCAGCGCCCATCGTCGATGAAACAGACAAGGAACGCATAAAGTTTCCCTTCGCAGTTGGAGGCTTCAATTTCGAAATAGCGCCGATTAGAGACTCAATATTTTCTACAATTTGTTCCTTAGAGAAAGAGAGTTTACCGACAAAATTATTAATCACACCGTTCTTGTCAACTTTGAACTCAATTTTGCCTTTCTTTAAGTCCTCTACAGCTTTCTTAACATCGGTAGTCACTGTTCCGGCCTTGGGAGCTGGCATTAAACCACGAGGGCCCAAAACCTTCCCTAACTTCCCTACTTCACGCATCATATCAGGGGTTGCGATGACAGCATCAAAGTCTGTCCATCCACCCTTAATCTTGTCAATCAGCTCTATATCTCCAGCCTCATCAGCTCCAGCATCCAAGGCTTCCTTAGCCTTGTCACCTTTAGCCAAAGCAATAACTCTAATTGTTTTACCAGTTCCATGCGGCAGAAAAACTGTACTTCTAACTTGTTGGTCTGACTTCTTAGGGTCAACTCCAAGACGAAGAGCAACTTCTATCGATTCATCAAACTTTGCTGCAGGAGATGTCTTAAGAATCTCGACGGCTTCGCCCAATCCATAACTTTTGTCCCTATCAACAAGCTTTTGAATTTCTTTGTATCGTTTACTTCTGTGTGCCATGTCAATTAACCTTCTATGATATCCACTCCCATCGATCTAGCAGTCCCTTCAACAATGCGGCCAGCGGCCTCATCGGATCGAACTCTTAAATCAGGGCGTTTTTTATCTACAATTTTTTTCACTTGTTCTTTCGTAAGTTTTCCTACTTTATCGCGATTAGGAACTCCCGATCCCTTCTCGATCCCTATTTCTTTCAAGATCATTCTCGCAATAGGAGGCTGCTTTGTAATAAACGTGAAGCTTTTGTCAGAAAAGACAGAAATTTCAACGGGGAGAAGATCTCCGGCCTTGTCTTGAGTCTTTGCATTAAATTCTTTGCAAAAAGCCATAATATTCAGTCCTGCAGAACCAAGGGCTGGACCAATTGGTGGGGCTGGACTTGCTTTTCCTGCCGGAATTTGTAGTTTGATCTTTTTTGTAAATTTCTTCGCCATGTCGCTTCCTTATTCAACTCCTACGTCTTCTGTAACTTCTTCTACTTGCCAAAATTCTAAGTCATCCACCCGAGTATCCCGGCCAAAGATCGAGACCATTGCGCTTAATCTTCCTTTCTCATGGTTAACTTCTATGACTGTTCCGATGAAATTTACGAAAACACCATCAATAATTTTTACGTTTTCTCCCACCTGCAATTTGTGCTTGTAGGCTACTTCACCTTTACGAGATTGGAGGTCCTGAAGAATTTCTCCTACCTCAGAGGTCGATAGAGGAACGGGTTTTCCTCCACCCAGAAAGTCAATAACACCATTTGTCTCTTTAACATACATCCAGGAATCATCTGTGAGAATCATTTTAACCAAAGCATAGCCAGGCCAAAGACGTTTTTCGCTAATTTTCTGCTCACCACGCTTCACTTCAGCTACATTTTCGGTCGGAACAACAATCTCCTGAACGATATCAATCATCCCAGCTGATGAGCGACTTTCCTCAAGGTTCTTCTTTACCTTTTTCTCTTGTCCTGACATGACTTGGATGACAAACCACTGACCTTCCATATCTAATTTAAGCTCCTATTAATCGCGCTAGGTTGCCTATTCCGTTCAGAACAAGGCGAATCAACAAATCAACCAAATAAATCCCAAGCCCTAGAAAAAAAATGGCTCCGATAACAATCTTCCCACATGTGCGAAGCTCGTCTTTAGTCGTCCAAGTGACTCTTTTCATTTCCTCCTTCATATTATGGAGGAAGTTTGCCTTCTTGGCTTTCTTCTTCGCCACGCTTAGTTCTGCTATTTTCTGTGAGACCGACATATCTGGCTTTTTTTTCATTGATCTTAATCTAATTTCTATCCGAGTGCGGAGGGATTCGAACCCCCGACCGTCGACTTTGGAGATCGATGCTCTACCAACTGAGCTACACACCCAAATGACTCTTCCTAACGAAGAGCCTTAAGGGAACTCATTAGAGCTCCCCATATAAATCTATCTTCGTCTACTGAATGATTTTCGAAACCGTTCCAGCGCCGATAGTCCGACCTCCTTCACGAATTGCAAATCTCATTCCTTCTTCCATTGCAACAGGGCTAATTAGCTCACCAGTTATTTCTACGTTATCACCAGGCATGACCATCTCAGTACCCTCAGGTAGAGTGACTGTTCCAGTTACGTCAGTGGTACGTATGTAAAACTGAGGTCTATATCCAGTAAAGAATGGCTTGTGTCGTCCACCCTCCTCTTTCTTAAGGATATAAACCGTTCCCTGAAACTTAGTATGGGGTTTGCAGGTCCCAGGAGCTGCAAGTACCATTCCACGCTCAATGTCATTCTTGTCTACTCCACGAAGAAGAACACCAACGTTCTCACCAGCGCGAGCTTCATCAAGAAGCTTATTGAACATTTCCAAACCTGTAGCAACGCTCTCACGAGTGTCGCGAAGACCAACGATTTGAATTTTATCGTTAATTTTAATAATCCCTTTCTCTACACGTCCAGTAGCGACAGTTCCTCGTCCAGAAATTGAGAAAACGTCCTCAATTGGCATTAGGAATGGTTTATCAACCTCACGCTCTGGGGTTGGGATTTTTTCGTCAACAGCATTCATTAGCTCATTGATTTTCCCTTCCCACTCAGCATCTCCTTCAAGAGCTTTTAGTGCAGAACCACGGATGATGGGGCAGTCTTTATAACCCTGCGCCTCAAGCATCTCAGAGATTTCCATTTCGACGAGGTCAACGAGTTCTTCATCACCTGCACCGATCTGGTCCATTTTGTTAAGAAATACAACGATAGAAGGCACCCCTACCTGACGAGCAAGAAGAACGTGCTCTTTTGTCTGAGGCATCGGCCCATCAGTTGCGCCTACGACAAGAATAGCTCCATCCATTTGAGCTGCACCCGTAACCATGTTTTTGACATAGTCGGCGTGTCCCGGACAGTCTACGTGTGCATAGTGTCTACTTTCTGTTTCGTATTCAACGTGACTTGAATTAATAGTAATCCCACGTGCTTTTTCCTCAGGGCTATTATCGATTGAAGCGTAATCACGAAATTTTGCACCACCTTTCTTAGCAAGACAGTTTGTAATTGCTGCGGTCAGTGTTGTCTTCCCGTGATCGACGTGCCCAATAGTCCCGATGTTAACGTGGGGCTTATTCCTTTGAAATGTTTCCTTAGCCATTGTAGTTATCCTCCGCTTAGGGTCGAGTCAGTTTCTATATGCTTTTGTGATGCCCAGAATAGGAATTGAACCTACGACCTTTTGCTTACCATGCAAATGCTCTACCCCTGAGCTATCTGGGCGCTTTCAACGTAAAGGTTAGCGCCTTTTCACTCCACCTTTACCCCTCAATAAAAGAGATGTGGAACGGCGCACACGCTTACAGTTCTCAAGCGAATGCATTAAAGCTTAGCTATCAACTAAAAAAAAAGCAACA
Organism: Simkaniaceae bacterium; assembly: GCA_018399055.1. Classification (GTDB taxonomy): domain Bacteria; phylum Chlamydiota; class Chlamydiia; order Chlamydiales; family Simkaniaceae; genus Neptunichlamydia. Next base: position 1,579,670 of record CP073762.1, read on the forward strand.
CCAATTATATATGAAGGTGCATTTTTCTACCAATCCCTCTATTAAACGCAGGAAAATTTTCATAAAAATTGATACCATTAAAACAATATTCTCGAATCAATTCACGTCGCTACCGAAATCAATTTTGATTATTTTGAACACAAAAATAGGCGAGCAGCAAAAAGACCGGAATATAAAAGACTCTTTAATATGAGACGGAAGGCATCTGAAAATTAAGCATCACCCCTGATTGCAGGCAGGGGCATTAAGAGATCTTCTAATAGTCAAGAAAAAGGAGGAAGTGATGGTTAAATTATCTTTGACGATAAATAATTCTTGCTTTTGAAAGATCGTAAGGTGACATTTCCACCTTTACTGTATCTCCCACAAAAACTCGGATATTACGCATTCTCATTTTCCCACAAAGATGAGCTAGGACGGTCATTCCATTTTCTAAGCTTACTCTAAATGTCATATTAGGGAGGAGTTCTTCGACCTTCCCCTCAATCTTAATCGTATCTTCTTTAGGCATATCTTCTCTTATTCAATATCAGTAAAAAATTGTCAACACATCCCAGCGAGAGGTGAGAACAGACGGATTCTAATAGAGATGGCAATTATTCCAAAGTAAAAAATTTGTTGTATATATTAAAAATTTAAATATTACATATATCTATATATTAATTATTTAAATACACATTTTTATATAATTTTATGTTATAATATACATATTAAATAGCATAAAACTAATAAGGATTGCTATGGAACAGCTAACAGTAAGCAATATTTCTAGCCCTGAGGCAACCTCATTCCAGGTGAATGGGCCTCAAAATCGATATGAAGTTTTAAACCCTTCTGAATTAGCTGCTTCAGAACGATCTAACGCTAAAAACTACAAAATCAAAGCCTTTGTAGCTTTAGGGATCGGTTTATTCATCTTTGCGGCTGCCATAACACTTACAGCTGTTCTTATTTCTAATCCGATTACTGCAACTATCGCTTCTATAGCAGTATTTTGCTTCGGAGCAGGAATCTATAAAACCGTTGTTAAAAACAAAATTTTTACCTACTACAGGGATCTTCAGGGGCAAGCTGAAGCAAAAGCCCAAACCTATGAAGGATACGCAGAGTCGATCAAAAATCTTAAAACAAAGCTTCAAGAAAAGCCCAGAACTTCTAATTGGTCTCAAAGAGAATGGAATCTTGCTGGAATGGCCTCATACTGGAGCCAGCAAGTAAAAGTGGCAACTACTCAAATCGATGCTCTAGATGCTAGTATTGGAAAGTTGCATGAAGACCTTAACAGTAGCTCAATCACTCTTAAGCCTGAGGACCGAAAAAAGCTACAAGATGAGCTTACTAAGAAACGCTGGGTTCAACACGACCTTAGGGAAGGGACTCACCTCAACGCTAAAGTAAATGCTGCTTTCTTCACCTATTTACTACAAAATCCCCATGAGACAAGAGAAGAAGGTGCATTCTTTACTGTTCACCCGATTTCGCTGCTAGAGTCGGATTCCCATGAAATAGATAATCTCCGTAGACTGCAGCAAAGGCGTCCTCTAGTTAAAGAAAGAGCCTACCTGACCCTCAACTCGAATCCCAATATAAAATTTTATAGAGGTGATCTCCGAAAGATGAAAGTCTCTGAGCTTAGTCGCGCAATTTTTGAGAGACAAAAAGCAGCATAAGCGATAAAATCTCCGGCAACAAATTTTTGAATGTGTGCCATGGAATTCCAAAACTGCCTTGAAAAGCAACGCAAATTTTTAGAGACTTTTTCCTCACTTTCCACACAAGAAGAGAAGTACCATCATGTGATTGAACTGGGACGCTCTGCCACGCCAATGGCTCTTGAAGATCAAACTGAGAATCACCTTGTTCAAGGTTGCCAAAGCCTTCTTTACTTGAAAGTTGCATGTACAAACAAAAAGCTCCTGATTTCGACCCACTCCGACGCTCTGATTTCTGCAGGGTTAGCCTTTCTTTTGACACATGTCTACAACGAGGAACCTCCGGAAGCTGTGTTCAAATGCCCCCCAACGTTTATTAAGGAGATGGGGCTTCTGAGCGCTCTCTCTCCCTCTCGAGCCAATGGGTTAAATAGCCTTTACCAAAAACTACAAAAGGAGTCTCTTAAATGGCTGTCTTGAATCGGATCTTTTCTTGGGACCAAAGAACCTTAGTCACCTTGATTGAAGAGAGTAAGCAGCAGAAAAATTTCTACGAGACCCTTTCCCTAGCATCTCATGCTGGACTTATCATTTTTGGCACTGGAGCTATCACAACTTTTGGAATGACAAATCCGAGTTATTTTGCAATCACTGGGTCTCTTCTTATTGCAGGGTATGGCCCAGCCTGTGAAATTTCGGTTGAAGCTTCTAAATCACTTGCAGATCTTGCAGCTGCGCAATGCAGAAAGTATGAAGCGATTTATCAAAACCTTGATACGGAACTTGATGAAATCCCTGCGCTTTTAGGTAACAGAATACTTATCGCTCAGTGGCATGCCCTTTCTCCCATAGAAGTTGATGCTTTTGCTTTGCCTGAGCAACTTTTAACACCGGAAGAAGGGAGCGAGACGTTTGCAAGATTTGCTAAGTTCCGAAATGATCAAATGGAGAATATGGAAAGAAAAATTTTTAGAGCTTATCTTATCCATGTAGCTAACAATCCAAATGACCAAAGAAAAGTTTCAGAGTTCGGAGAGTTCCATAACTGGAACTCAAAGCATCTGTATAGAAATATTCCTTACGCAGTCTTCGGCAATGTATTGAATACAATAATAGAGAGCGAAACTCCAGAAGTCTTAGCACAAGAGATTTTCACCCAAGGGTAACGAGCTCTTCTTGTGGAGGAAGCGTTATTTCTATTTTTCCACCTTCATGAATAAAAATATCATATTCTAAACGAACACCAAACTCCCCCGGAAGGTAGATCCCCGGCTCATTAGAGAAACAGGTTCGAGGGATTAGAGGGCGGTTATCTTCTGTTTCTCGATTGTCAAGATTGGCTCCAGGCCCATGGTTCTCTGTATGAATGTTATGACCAGTCCGGTGGGTAAAATAATCTCCATACCCCTCTTTTTCAATTACGCTGCGTACCTTTGCATCAACCTCAGCCCCTTTAATCTCCTTTCCCTTTGCATATCTTTCAATGATGAGGTCAGTCCCAGCTTTTTGCGCCTTCCTTACAATATCGAAAATTTCTTGGTGCCTTTGAGTGGGTTTTTCAGAGGCTACTCCCACGCGGGTAATATCGGCAAATACGGCATCCTTTTTATTTTTTTTGCACCAAAGGTCAATCAAGATAAAGTCCCCTCGATGAATCGCTGTGTTTTTCTTTTCTGTAGGACAATAGTGCGGATCAGCAGCATTTCCATTCACTGCGCAAATGGGAACGCCTTCTGTAAGACAGTGATTTTTTTCAAACTCCCCCAATATGAATTGCTGGACTTGATACTCATCGATAAATCCCCCCTCATCCAGATGATTTTTAATGAGTTTCCAAGCACCTGTCACTGCATTTTCAAGAACCTCTGCTGCCTCTTTGTGGAGCTTGTATTGCTCATCACTCCATAGACAGGTAAAGGATTGCAAGAAAGGCGCAGAACTGACGACTTTAGGTCCAAACCCTCTGATCAAATCAATGAGCCCCCCATCAACTAGCGATACAGTAGGAATGGCTTGATTAGGAGAATATTCCATAGCAATTTTCTTCTGCCCATGGAGGAGCTCTTCTAAATGGTAGTGCATTTCTTTCCATGAAGCATAAAGGGTTTTTTCACCAGGCAAATGGTCTAAGTTGTGGGCCTCAATCTTATGAACGAGTTTTTTGGGAACTCCTTCATAGGGAACCCAATAAAAACACCGACGAGTCATGAGCATCTCTTTCGGCACCTTCATTACCTCTAGGGCAAGGGGATTCTTCCCATGAAAATCATAGAGTAACCATCCATCGATATTATAAAACTGAAGTTGTTTTTGAATTTCTTCGATGTTCATAAATTTACCTGCAAATTAATGGTACACGCATTGAATGAGCGCAGAGGCCGCCACCACTTTTAATATCTGATACGGCTGCTGCATCTGCTGTATTAGAAAGGGTATCGAACTCTTATCACCTATATACCCCAGAGCGCCTAAAATGTTAACTTTCATTTCACGGTCAACAGAAAAATATGCTTCCTGAAGCACTTTTACTGCTTCGGATTCCCCCCCTGAAAGCGCTAGAACAAGTGCTGCCTGCACTCGAACATTTTCATCCTCTTCATGAAGTAAAGTGCGGAGAATTTCGATCGCCCCTTCCCCTCCTTCTTCAAGAAGAGTATTCGATGCAGCATAAGTTACGCCAAGGGCATGTTCTGTCAAAAAGCTTTTAACTGCATCCTCAGCTTTTGGATGTTTTAACGCTGTAAGCATTCCTAATATTTCTAGGCGTGTGAGATGATCCACCATTGTTGGATATTGCGGGACCTGGGGAACGTGACAAATTTTTGAGGGCGCCAAGATTTGGAATAGAGGGGATTGTGTTTCATCCCACATCAGTTTTCCCCTTCGAAGCATTAGGAAAGTATAGAGGGTATCAGAAAGTCTCTCTGGGTTTCCTCCCTGACCAATCCCACCTAATGCTAAGTTTGCCTTCACAAAAGGATCTGGGGTGATCTTCAAGACTTGATGAGAAAGATTCATTCCAACACGTCCCAGCCTTCCTAAAACAAAGGCAGCGAGCCGCCTAGAAGATTCATCGGTTGAATAGACCCATTGACGAACAACTTGCAGCGACGTCTCAGGAGCAAACTGGGAAACAATCCAAGCTGCAGTCAGGGCAACTGGGGGATGGGAATCCTCAGTCATATCAATCATCTTCACCAAAGTTGCTGGACCTAAATTATTGATACCCATAAAGTAAAGAGTTGTTAAAGCAGCCATTCGAACATCTGAAGTGGGATCTTCTAAAAGAGGCTCAATCATTGAAGTCTTTTGACTGAGATCAAGATGCGATACAATTTGGCAAGCCAAATGACGCAATCCTGCTCGTTTTGAGTGAATCAGTTTTAGTAGTTCTTCGTCGCCAACGTCTTCATAAATATTGACAAGAGAAGCAATAGCTGCTCCTTTTTCTTCTGCTGTTGTCCGAGATCTAACAATAAGATTTTTTAGAGGCTCTTTAATCTCTTTTACTTCCATGGCACCAAGTGCTTTAATCACCTCTAATCGAACAAACCACGTCTTTTCCTGGCTAAGGAGTCTTATGAGCTCTTCAATCAGGGAAACATCGCGATAGTGCGGCGATAGCTGCGCAGCCATGGAGCGGAGTAGTGCATTGGAAGAGCTTAATTGATTACGAAGCATTTGCACAGCACGGACGTCATCGGTGTAATATGCACTCATAAGAGAAGCAATATTGACAACAAACTGAGGAGAATTTTCAGAACGCGTCAAGACCCCCCAAGCCAAGGTTTCAATAAGATCAGAATTTTCTTCTTCTTCATTAAGTCCAAGACGCTTCCACCCCATAATTGCTTCATCATCTTTTCCATTTTCTGCAAGAGTGCGAACATACACTCTCTTCAACCCATCAGAATCAGGGTGCTCTTGAAGACCTTCCTCACAAGTGCGAAGGGCAGAATGGTAGTCATGAATTAAAAGATGCGAATGGATCCTTTTGATAACTTCTATTTCCGTCGCACAAAGAGAGGATAGGAAAAGCAAAAATACGATAAATTTCATAGGGTCATGCCATTGGGCCGAGAGCCTTTCCACCAATTAAATGAAAATGAAGGTGGAAAACCGACTGCCCTGCTTTAGTTCCAATATTTGTCAGCAATCGATAATTGTCTGCAACCCCAAATTTCTCAGCAAGGGATTGAGCAACGTCTATAATTTCACTCACCACATTGAGATCTTTTTTTGGAACCTCCTGAAGCGAAGGATATTCTTTTTTGGGAATTAAAAGAAGGTGAACAGGTGCCTTTGGACTAATATCCTTTATGACAAGAAGTGTATCGCTTTCAAAGACTTTAGAAGAAGGGATGTCTCCATTGATAATCTTTCCAAAAATTGTACTCACTGCGTTTTCCTCTGGATATATTCTAGAGCTTTTTCAGCATCTTCCTTAGTCTCCCAAATTGAGATAAACCTTCCCTTGTGGCAAAATACTGCCCCTGAAATCCCCGACTTGATCTTAAGTTCCTCATTGATTAACCCTGCCCACTCTTCTGGCATGGGAACTCTTACCTGCATGCGCTTATCATAAGAGGGAGGAATTCCTCGAAGTTTCCATTGATCTCCTGCAGGCATAATAATGAATTGTGCTACATGTTTACTGCCTCCTAGATCAAAGAAGGACTCAATCCAAGGCATCGCCTCATCAAAATACATCACTTTTTGCCGTTTATCCATCTCAGACTTAATCTTCCCTCGACACTCTTGAATGTATTTATACTTTGCAACTAATCGAGTTAGGTGCCCCAAGCAAAAATCGAGGGCTTGAAAAAAGGCCCCTTGAAAAATCTCTTTATTCGCATCGTATCGAATGGGAACAAAATTAGCGATCACAGAGGAAAAGGAGCAGTGCCCCATCATTGGCGCAGCTTTCCCATTGTCGATTGCATCTACCCCCATCACAAGAGAGCCATTGATATATTGATACAGTTTAGCATCAAGGATTTTCTGATCCTTCAGATATTTAAGAATCATTCCAGCGCTACTAAAGCTTCCATTATAATTAGATTGATGGTGATCAAAACGCTTGATAGACGGATCATATATTCCACCAACATCGCAGACGTATTCACACCCGGCAAGTAATTTTTGATCTCGCGTGCGAACAATGCCTTCCATATCGATGAGATCGAATAAGAGCAAAAGAGCGCATGCTGTCACCTCATCTGCGTGAAAGCTACCATCGTGAGTACCAAGTGTGCGAGGCTTTATCTCTGCATTTTCCATGAACCGACTGATATTACTCCTTAAAAATTAATTGCTCAAGAAGAAAGATTTCCCTATAGAGAAACTATGAGAGCAACCTTATCATTTATGCATTATGACCTAGTCACCCCTGATGGGAAAATCATCTCTATTTCCCCTATCGATCAAAAACGAATAGAAGTAAAGGTACAGATAGAAAATATTTCTCCTTCATTTTTAGGGTTTGATATTGATCAAAGTCGAGTTTTATTTAATCTAAAAAGTACACTTGCACAACTTGGAATAAACTCTACACTAAAGGAAATGGACCTCTCAGAAACAAAACGAAGAGCCATGCTTATTATAGAGCTTCACTCACTCTCAAGTGAGGGAGAAACCATTCTCTCTCATCTTCGAGAAAAGACCTATATTGGTAAGCTATTCGCTGCCGATGAACGAAGAAGAGTCCGTGAACCAATCTATCTGTCGCGAATGTTTGGCCGCAGCGATCGCGCTGGCAAACCCCTTCTTTCTCTTGGAGAACAGGATGGGAAATCCAACTGGACTCTAGAGCAAATTGATGGAAGAATGATTGCATTTCTCCCCCTCAAGAAGGGCGTTCAAACCTACGAAAGCCAAGTAAACGGGCTAATACCCATTCTTGTTGAGGCTCTAAAATACCCCGATATTAAAGTGAGAGAACTCATCCATCTTACCCAAAGATGGGAAGAAAAAAAACGCGTCGTGAATGGAGGGCTCCTTCTCGTAAATACCCTTCCCCTTCACATCCGAACAGTATTTGGCCATGTTGTTAATGACCTTCTTCCCGAAGGAGTCAAACACACAGCCGCATCCATTCTTCAGCCCGATACCTTCGCCTCCGGAGATATCTATGAACTCTATGGGAAGAGCTCTGAAGAAGTCACACAGATCCCTCTTGAATTTTACACTCTCGATCCCTATCGAGAACATGTCTTTTTTTCGGATAGAGACCAACTTCAAGCCTCAATTGATGACCCTAAAATTCTCTTCAAAGCACTCAAGACAGCTCCAAATCCTGCTCACCATAAGTGTGCTACCTTCGTTGTAAAGGGAGATCAACTTCATAATCTAACTCCGAATGATTGGATTCAAACCGAATCAACATACAAAGAATTTCCTGGATTTTTCCACCCAACCGAGCAAGCAGAAAAAGTCGAAAAATATATGCATGCCCAACCATCCTATTCCTATCTGGAAGCAATCGAAAAAGGGATGATTACAAGCCAAGGAATCCTCCTTAGTCGGTTCTTTCCCTCCCCAATTATGAAACGCATGCTCCTCAGTGAGCAGGTCTACGACTGTTTGAAAGGAATCTACTTCGAACAACCCTCTCGCTCTCATGGAGAATACTTTTCTCATGAAGATCGCTCCCTACTCCTCGATTTAGCAAAGTTTGGAGTATCGATCTACTGGTTGGATCGTAGATGCAATGAAATCCTCCGATATGTTCCTAAGCCCGGGAAGGATTCTGGGATGTTTGTTCCCCTTTCTAAAGTGGAGATCTTCATTGCAGCTACCATGGTTGGTATCTATGGCTCGAACCTAATGGAAGGGAGCTTCGAACCCCTCATTCATGACCTGCTTAAAGGACTTCTTCAAATGAAGGAAGAGTGCAGTCACCGACTTCTAAATCCTGAAACTCCTCTAGCTCTTGTCACTGGAGGAGGTCCTGGAATGATGAGCGTTGGAAACCGAGTTGCCAAAGACCTTGGGATTCTTTCATGTGCAAATATCATAGACTTCCGCACAAACAAAAATCAGGTTGTTAACGAACAGGAGCAAAATCCTTTTATCGAAGCAAAAATGACCTACCGCCTGGATCGCTTAGTAGAAAGGCAAGCCGAATTCCACCTTGACTTCCCTATCTTTCTTACAGGTGGAATTGGAACTGACTTTGAATATGCCATCGAAGAAATCCGCAGAAAAACTGGGGTCAAATCCCCTAGCCCGGTCCTCCTCCTAGGCTCCCCAGAGTATTGGAAACACAAAATCACCTCGCGCTTCGAGTGTAACACAAATGCCGGAACCATTGCTGGCTCCGAATGGGTCAGCAATTGCTTCTTCTGTATTCAAAATGCTAAGCAGGGATTAAAAATTTATGAGGATTTCTTCTCAGGGAAACTCTCAATTGGACCTGAAGGTCCCATCTATCCAGAAGGATTTAAAGTTATTGAACATTAATAATCAGAATCAAATATATCCAAAGATATAAACAGAAGTTTCAATGGATAAGTATCAAAAAGGGCTCGAAGTTGTTAAAGAGCATTTATCACCTCATCAAATCGAAGCTATTGAAGAAATATCCCCCTATCTAAAAGATTTGGTTATTGAGTACGGAATGGACGAAATCTATGCCAGAAAAGGTTTGGATCAAAAATCTAGAAAGATCGCAACAATTGCTTCCCTAATCACCTCAGGAAACACCCCTCAAATCAAATGGCATATCTCAGGTGGTTTGGATTCGGGCGTGATTACCAAAGAGGAAGTAGAAGAAGTAATCATCCAAATGGTTCTATATATTGGGTTCCCTCAAACACTCAATGCAATGAAGGTTGCTAAAGAAGTCTTTAAGAAAAAAGGATTAGCTAATCGAAATTAGAGAAGCAAAATAGTAAGCTAAAAAGAAAAGAATCAAAAGAATCAAAAGCCCAATCACAACATTTTTGTTTGTTTTTCTTGGCTTCATATTTTTCTTTCCTCAACCTGTAAGTGTTGGAAGCCAACCTTGCGTTGCAGCAATTTGGAAGAAGATGATTGCCAGAGACCCTACAACCATGATTAGAAGTGTGAACTTTCCACCGAAGACACGAAAATTCTCTTTTTTCTTTTCAAAATAGCGGCCATGCCAAACCATAAAAGCTGGAAGAAGACCATATAGGATCGCCACAAAAACTCCGGCATATCCTAGAGCTAAAACAAATCCTCCTGGGTAGAATAGAGAAAAAAGGAGGGGTGGAGCAAACATTAATAGAAGAAGAAATGCTTTTCCTTTGATCGTCTTCTTAATCTTGAAGCCATCGGCTAAAAAATCATACAAGCTAAGAGCCACACCAAAAAATGATGTCACAAGAGCAAAAAACGAAAACAGACCCACAACAATTGCAACCCAAGGAACTCCCAAAATAGCATTCAGAGCATCCGTTAGACCTGCAACCGGATGAGGGGCACCCCCAATAGTTTCAAGACCATACTTCCCAGATAAAGGAAGCATTCCAATGATTAAAAATTCCCACACTAAGTAGAAGAGAAGAGGGATCAAGCTCCCATATAAAAGAGCCTTTTTGAGTTTTGCAACATCGCCACCCAAATAACTCCTCAAACTTGGCACAATAATGTGCGAAGTAAAAGAGAGAACTACTACCGGTACAGCCACCCACAGATATTTTGGCTTTCCTCCACTATAGTTGCTCGTCTCTACGTGAGGAGTCACAAAAATGAGGAGAAATAAAAACGAAAGAGCCAATCCAACCATACAAATGCGATTGATGGCATCAACTGCCTTAGTTTCAAAAACTACAATGAATCCAAAAACGGCCAGGAAAATAAACATCCCAATATTTGCAGAAATATCCATCTTAAGGCTTGAACTCAGAACATCTGCGATCAATGACCCTCCACCCGAAAGATAGGCAGCAGCCACAGAGTATAGGAGCATCAAAAAAGAGACCCAGGCGGTAAATTCACCCACGGAACCTAGACGTTCTTTACAGATCGTAATCAAGTTAGCATTAATCTTCGCTGACATCAAAGTTGCTTCGAGCAAGAAAAAAAGGCTCATAAGCATAAAAGCAAATGCAACAAAAAGTAAGATACTCGAAGGAAAAAAACCTCCTGCTCCGGTCGTCAAAGGGAGAGCAAGCATTCCAGCCCCAATCGACGTCCCACCAACTAAGAGGGTACTTCCGAACGTTTTATTTCGATATATACTCATAACAGGGGCGGATTATCCATTTTCAGACAATATTAAGCAAGGAGTTAGAAGCCCCAAGAAAAGCCGAAACCCGTCCACGAGGTACGATCCTTAAAAAATTGTCCTTCAGAGTAGCCGCGGTGATAATTAACAAAAATCCGCATTTTTCTCCCCACCCCCTGAAGCTTACTGATTTCATATCCTGCCATATATGTCCCATCAAGGTTCCAGTGATTGACCTGCCAATTTCTAAGATAGACGGATAGAAATGCGGTTCCATAGAGTCGATGGTAGAAAAACTTACGGCCAAGCAGACGTACTTCTCCTCCCCACTCGAAGTAGAGAGGTGGCTTAATAGGATAGGTTTTGTCACTATGAAAAACCCAACCAAATCCACCATAGACTCGAAGAGCACTATTCACCTGGTATGAAGTAAAAAGATCAACCGCTTCCATACTAGGATTCACTCGCTCAACCCCTGGGTTATGAACGAGATACTCATCTCCTAAGTGAGAAGAAACGTGATATGCACGGAGACGAAATGCCCATTTATCAAAAGCATAACTTAAAGGAAACCCAACAAGGTAGTCGGTATTAACAAGTTCAGAAATCTCCCCGTTAAAATCTACACCCATCTTGAACACAGACCAGATTCCTGCCTGAATGTCAATTTGCATATCTCCTTGCCAAGGAAGAACATTGCGCCATCGAAAAATTGGAAAGTTATCTCCCAAGGAAATAGCAATTGATTTTTTCCCAATGACGTTATCCCCAATATGATATGCAGTTGAATAGATCGTTGCTCTGGGATTGGCAATCATTGGAGGATAGAGAACTGTTTGCTGGGGAAACCAAACTCCTTTAATCTGAGGCTGGACCTCTCTTTTTTCAAGTTTTGCTAACTTTTCGTCAGGAAACTTATCAACCGGAGTCACAGACTTCACATCAGGAATATCGCTCACAAAAGAAATGATACTATTTTTAATCAGAGCATTTTTCGGTAAATTGTAAAGATACACGTCCCCATTCTCTACATACACAAGAACATCGAATTCATAATAGCTGGCATTGACTAGCGCCTGAATATACCCCTCTAAATACGCATCTTCTTCATTTTCAATATGTTCACGTGGAATGCTATCCGATCGTGTTGGTGGACCCGCAGAAAAAAATGGTTCATCTGCGTAACAAAAAGAACAAATCCAAAAGGATATGGAAGTAACTATTACTAAACTCTTAATACTCATTTTTCACTGGTGTTTGGTCAATAGAGGACCCCTTCTTCCCTATATACCCAGTCATAAGAATTATGATCAAAAAAATTTAATGAATATGCTATTTTAAAAGAAAAGGGGAGAGATAATGAGTCACACACCAGAAGAAGATCTAGCGCGTCATTTAAAACAACAAGAAGGAGAGATCCATGGCAATCTCTTTATGCTCAATCAACTATTCCAACTCTGCGCAGATGCATCTCTATCCGAAAAAGACCTTTTAAAACAGGCCGTTCCCATCGTCGAAAAATTATCCAAAACCAACCCCATGGTTGCTAAGGAGATCAAAGAGGTTTTAGCAACAGGAGACCTAAAAAAAATCGAGACATATTTTGAGCAGGAAAAGGACGCCCTGATTCATACCTTAACAACTGAAATTAATGAACATAAAGGGATCAATTCCCGCATTAATAAAGAGTCTGACAGAACCCGACCATCAGGTTCATAGTTGCAGATTAATTCTTCTGTAGGTTAAACCAAAAATTTTAGTGGTTTAATTCATGGAGAATAATGAGCGATAAAACCTCGAAGCACTATCTTCCCCACCCACGCCCCTACTACCCATGGGTGGTATGGTTGCTCTGTAGCTTTTTTCTTTTCTATATTTATTGTGTTCAGTCAGCAACACTCTCGATTCGACCTGTCAAAGCACCAGACACAGCAGCCTTTCATCACATATGGAGATTCTTAAACCCTTATGCCTACTGCATTATCCTATTCCAAATCCCTATTGCGATTCTAATCGATAAATTTGGCGCTCGAAAAATGACCTCTCTAGCAATTGTAATCTTTGGCTTAGGTGCTGTTTTCTTTGGATTTGCCACAACGGATTTCCACTTATGGATTTCCATTTTCATCTTAGGTATTGGTTGGTCAACAGCGCTTGTGAATGCTTTAAAACTCGCATACAACTGGTTTGTACCCAAACAGTTCGCTTTGGTTGCAGGACTAACCCTTTCCATCTCAGCACTTGGAGTGGCCACCGGCCAGCCTATCGCTAGAATGTTTCTTGAGCACCTTGGGTGGAGACAGATGATGGTTGACTTTGGAATCATCGGAATCCTTTACGCACTCATCTTTTTCTCACTCATTCGCGATTCTGAACCAGGTGCACGTTATTCAGTCCATAATTACGAGAGTAAGATCCCTCTAAGCAAAGCAATAGGACAAGTATTCTCAAGCAGTCATAATTGGACGGTTGCTCTATTCTATGCATTATTCTCTGCTCCATGGCTAACCTATTTAGGGCTTTGGCATGCTTCATTCTTTGAAGTTGTCTACGGTGTCTCCCTAAAAGCTGGGACAATCCTCAACATTATTTACGCCTCTCTTTTTGCCATTGCATGCCCATTTTTTGCTTATCTTTCTAATCGTTATCAAAACCGTAAGAACTTTCTATATATAGGGGTCATTTCAAGTCTCATCCTAAGTGCATGCACAATCTATATCCCCAACCTTCCCTTCCCTCTAGCTGCACTCTTTTCAATGCTTACCGCCTTCGCTTCAGGATCTCTAGCTCTCTCATTCCCTCTCATTATCGAGCGCAATATCCCCATTGTTGCAGCTACCGTTTTTGGCTTTGCCTATACCCTGCACTTTATTATTAAAATCTTATTTGATAATTCCGTACATGCCCTCATTCAATCTGTTCTCCCAGAGGGTACCACCAGGCCCACAACTGAGGGATTTCAACTGGGGTTTCTCCTCATTCCAGCTGTGATTTTCCTCTCCCTAATTGTCCTGTTTTTCATCAAGGAAACCCGCGCAAAACAAACATACGAATAGTTTTCTAGAAAATTGCCTCTTTCTCCCTTTATTACTGAAAAGAGGCAAACTGCAAAGACCGTTACAAATAATCCTTCAATTGTTACAATGACTGCCTTGTTCTTTCCACTCGGGGGCAGTAGCTCAGTGGTTAGAGCCGCGGACTCATAATCCGTTGGTCGTAGGTTCAAGTCCTACCTGCCCCATTTTCTTGCACAAACTTGTATTGAATGCTCTATTGCGTGGAAATGCCAACTTTTGCTGGCCCATCCCAAGAACCAAGCATAAAACTAAGGTTCCTAACATCAATAGAACCCGACCACGAATTCAAAAGCTTAAATAGATTTATTCCATGAAAATCAATTTTTCCTGAGAGAACCTGAGCTTCCACTCTTAATTTCTTTCCGGTAGAGGAACTCAATAGATAACATTCCCAAAAGCTATCCTTAAAAAAATCTGTGGTATAATCATAGATCGCCCGGATAGCTTCTCCATTATCTGCAAGAAGTATTGAAGAAGGATCAAGAAATTGTAAACTAATGGTCGTTGACTCCACTCTCCTTTTAAAAGTGTCAGCAACGCTATTGTTAAGCTCTTTAGGAAAAGTAGAAACATTTTCAAACATTCTGATGGAATGCCCCTCTAAGGGTCTTGTGATTTTTCTCTCAAAGGAGAGCCAGTTAAGCTTCGAGAGATAGTAAAGGGATAGTGCTCCGATCAGTGCGCTGGAATATAGAAACTTCTTCTGATCCGAGTGAGGAATATCTGTGAGATCCACTAAGATCTTGTTCACCAGGAGCCATTTCATAAGTTTATAACTAAAAGGGGGAAGGGTCCCTATCTTAATATTCTGAAGATCCGCTTCAGGAATTCTGCTTTTTAATTTCTCTAAGGCTGAGGGGTGAAGATCTTTCTCTAACATGAAGATATAGGCAAAGGTTAGAGCTGAGATTGCAACAAAGAGTGGAAAAACACGTCGCGACATTTCTCCTACTGTCAGGTTCCTCACCCCATCTGCGCACATCATTGCCAGCTGCATCTTGTAAATGGATCGAGCTAAAAGAGGTTTACGATATTGCATATAGGCAAGAAAAAGCTGCGTTATTCCATACCCAAGGTAGAGAACTGAAAAGCCTCTTGATCCTGATCCTGTCCAACGAGACTGATCCCAATATCTTGCATAAGATGGCGCTTCATTGCATCCCTTCTTTGGACAATTGGGTAGTCCTCTTTTGGAAAGAAGCTGCGAAGCTAAATGATTCATCAGTCTCACAACTGTTACAGAATGCCGATGCTGACAAACGAACCTTCTTTGACTATCCTCTGGATCCGGGAGAAGGAGAACTTCATAGACTTTGTCATCTGTTGCCGAAAATTTTAACCACTGCATTTTAACCGAAGAATACAAAGCCCCACTAAGTCCCCCTAGCGTGAAAAGGGTTTCCATGCGGTTGCTCCCAACGATAAGGAGCGCCACATTCAAGACGATTTGTGAAAGGTAAAGCAATCGAGACTGGTGGTAAAGATCAGGCGCCTTCCACTCCAACTTCCCTTCCGCATTATTCTGAGTTCGGCCTTGTCGAAAAGATCCGCGGATATAGGAAGAGAGGATAGGGAGCCCATGATAAGAGCCTTTCAGCAAAGCAATGCCAAGCCCATTCACAAATAGGATTCTCTCCATGGACCATTCTGGAAGAGTCCAATTCAAACCCCTAACATCGGGACTAAAAAAGGCAATCTTGTATTTTTTAGAAAGGACGTTGATCAGCTTTCCTGAAGACCACAAAACCCCAAAAAGATTTAGCACGTAAAGAGCCTCAGTGATCGTTCGAGTCTCCTTGGCAAAACTGGGGTGGGTCCGTTGAAGGTGAGCCATAGCTCCCTGTCCCACGGCAAGTGCGCAATAAGCTTTTCCAAGATTCATTCCCCCAAAATAGGAGAGATAACTTGAGCCATATTCAACAATACGAAGAGGGAACGCGCGCATGTGGTCTCCTTAAATACGAGGAGATTCTACGCAGTATTTGCATATTTTTCAACATCTACATCAGCGAGATCGAATGCGTTCGATAATATCAGTTGTGGATGTCCCTTGGGTATAAGGAACCGTTTTGAAAATGCCTAGTCTGATCGGGACACCATAATGAGCCTGCTTATTCTCTTCTGAAAAGTCATCCCCGTGGATCACAAGACCAATGTCGTACTTTTCGATCCATTCTTCAGAGATTCCAATCGGCACATCGACAATCACTTCATCGACATAGCGGCAGGCTTCGATAGCGATGCGCCTTTCTTCCATGGTGAGATAAGGTTGTCTCTTATAATCAGCGACTTCATCGTCACGGTGGATTCCTACAATAAGGTAATCCCCCTCCTCTCGCGCTTTTTTAAAGAACCGGACATGACCAGCATGGAATAGATCACCCACGACATCGACATAGACACGGACCGGCTTGGCGTAGGCAAAAGCACATAGGCAAATAAGCAGGATTAATTTTTTCATCCCTCTGATTGTAAATTTATTGAAAATAAATTCAAGAAAAAAGGGAGCAGTTTAGTCTGCTTCCCCCCTTAAGGTTTATTTTTGACAGCGCGTTTCTGCAATTTTTAAATATGAATAGAGAGCAAGATCATACTCTTGATCAGCTAGAGATTCGATCATTACCTTATGGTAATTGATGTTTTTCCCCTGTGGAATACGCTCACCCAGTTGGGTTTCCATGTGGGAAAGCTCTTTTTCAATATCCCCCTTATGGAGGAGATAGGAGGTGTCGTACCGATAGTGCTCATTATCAACTGAACACTTTACCAATCGACCAAGGGATGAAACGGCATCGCCGATCCCCTCTTTGCTCTCAATTCCGATTTTGAAGGAGGTAATGAATTTTTCCGCAAGATCCGCAATTTCTGGATTAGGATCCTTTTTATACCGATGAAGTCTACCGATGAAAGCGCTATAGGCGCCAGCAATTTTTTCCTCGTCGACAATACGAGATTCTTCACTCAAAATTTCAAAAATATCCCCAGTGAAACTGCAAAGGTCTTGAGCTCTTTCTTCCTTTTCATCTGCAAAGGCAAGGGCACCAAGGGCTAAAAAAGCAAATAACCACTTTTTAATCATTTTTGATCCTTATTTTTTTCCCGATTATAACCTAGCAGGAATAGTGAAGCAAGAGGGAGTGAAAATTTTGATTGATACTTAATCTTTTCTTTAAATATCATGTCTCCATTATGTAATTAAATCATCTCTGAGGAGGAGAATTATGGAAGCTGTCTCAGTAGCAAAAGCCCCGGCATTTGATATTGTCGGTAAAACACAATTAAGCCCTAGATAGTGTCGTCAAGAGATTTTGCACCATAGAACCAAGCAACGAATGTGAATAGCAGCCAAAAAAGATGTCGAATTTTTGGCATATCGGGTTGCGATTCCTCTCCATCGCTTTAGATGTAGAAAGGCATTTTCAACTAAGTGGCGCAATTTGTATAGGTGCTTGTCATATTTCCTTTGGAATTTTCTGTTTTTTCTTGGAGGGATAACCGCTTTCATTCCTTGCTTTTCTGCTTGCTTAACAATAACATCGCTATCATACCCGCGATCAGCAAATAAATATTCAGCGGTCAGACCCTCTATCAAAACGCCTGCTTGCGTGCAATCTGCTGTGGTACCTTGCGTAATAGCAACTCTGATCGGCATACCATGCGCATCCACGGCCAAATGTAATTTGGTATTAAGCCCCCTTTTGTGCGACTCATTTCCTGATTTCCACCTCTTGCACCTGCTGCATGTGGGTGAACTTTGATATGACTGGCGTCAATCATCAGCCACTCATAGTCTGGTTCATCGACTGTTTTTTCAAGCAACAATTCCCATATGCCTCTATCTCGCCAACGACAAAAACGGCGGTGAGTGTTTTTCCAATCTCCATAATCAGGGGGTAAATCTCTCCAAGGGGACCCTGTACGTAAAATCCAGAAAACTGCATTAATAAATTGTCGATTATCTCGAGCAACTGACCCCCAACCTCCATGACGGCCAGGTAAGTGTGGTTCCAATAACTTCCAAACTTTATCCGTTATATCGTGGCGGCGATGCGCAGAAATAGTCATAGCAAATTCTCCTTGCAGATGAAATAATTTGCTGAAGTATATCACTATTTAAATTTCTTGACGACACTATCTAAAGCTTGGCTTGATGCTGTGTACACACGTGGAAATCCCTCGAATAACCTTTCTGTTTCCCAATGGCAAGGTGTTAGAGATGCTCTTTCATCGGTATTTAGACCCTACGATGGAAAAAACCATGCTCTATTCGATAGTTTTAATTCAGCTGTGAATGCTCTAAAAGAAAATAAAGCTGTAAGCGCTGAGTCTGTACTAACCCTTCAAAGTCACTTGAATAACATGGCCGAGGCCGATGGGTACGAGCTTCAACAGATTCAATTTGCAAATGCTCTTAGAGATAGAATCTTTGGACCAGCTATGGCTAAAGAAGTGCTAACTGCTCGAGAGTTAGAAAAACTTGTCACCGGTTGTCTTCTTGTTAGCGAAGAGATGGGCCTCTATCCTGAGCAAATTGAGCACGCAAAAACTTTGATGCGCGAAATTCAGGACACTTCTACAGGAGATCATGCCGGTAGAATCCAGATCGCTCTAACAGCTGTTCACTGCGACTATAATTATGGATATGTTGGCCCAACTGAGAGACTTTCTCTGAATTAAGCCAAACATGAAATCCTCCTCACGACCAATCGGCTCATCGCTAGATAGATCATTGATAAACCGCTACTTGTGATTAACTCGTAGTCTTTACTTAAACGACGACATTTCCCCAGCCAAGCAAATGTTCTTTCAACGATCCATCTCTTGGCTTCTACTTGAAATAACTTGCAATCTCTCCTTTTCACGATTTCCAAATCCACTCCCTCTTCCCTCAGCTCCTGCTGAAATTCAACTCCATGATATCCATAATCTGCCCATACCTTTTTTGGGCATCTGCCAGCTTGTTTGCTCAGATACAACAACACCCTCAATCCATCTCGATCACCGCAGTTTCCTACGCTAACTGCTGCAGAGATTAGGAGTCCAAGGTGATCAACCAATATGTGTCTTTTCCTACCCTTAATTTTCTTGCCTCCATCAAACCCGCAGAGCCCTTTTTTTCTGTTGTTTTCACACTCTGACTGTCAACTATCCCTACTGACGGGTCCTCATTCTTTCCCATTAAAACTCTCAAGCGCCGGCTTAGGGCGGTATTGATCTGCTCAAACACCCCCCTGTCTCGCCACCGTAAAAACTGTGAATAGACTGTTTTCCAAGGGGGAAAATCATGAGGGAGATCACTCCACTGACAACCTGTTCTCAGTACATAGAGAATAGCATTAAGTTTTTCTCTTCTAGAGTATTTACCCCTGCAACCGGCCCCTCTGTATATGCCTTTGGAGATCAAAGGCTCTATTTCGACCCATTCTTTATCGGTAAGGTCTCCAGGATAACTTTTTCGCACCATCTTTTCCTCCTATGCTTCATAGGGGGAAAGTATACTTAAATATTTAATTCAGAGAAAGTCTCTGAGATTCGAAAAGGTTATAATCACTTGACTTCTGGTGTCAGTAACTTTATTTGTAGCTTTTGGAGTTAATGTGGAAATTAAATAGTGTATGGAAAAGCATTACGATGTGATTGTCATCGGATCGGGAGGCGGGACAAAGCTTGTCACTCCCGTTGCCAGGCTTGGCAAGAAAGTGGCGATTATTGAGAAGGGTCCCCTTGGTGGAACTTGTCTCAATAGAGGCTGCATCCCCTCAAAGATGCTTATCCACACTGCTCAGCTCGCTTCGCTCATTAGAGATGCAAAACGGTTTGAAATCGATCTCAAGGGGAATTTCAATGTTGACTTCGAGCCTTTGGTGAAGCGAGTCAATCGTACGATTGATGCAGAATCTGAAAGCATTGCTCCGTTATACAAAGAGAATCCGAATATTGATTACTACCCCCATGAGGGACATTTTGTTGATAAGATGACTGTCGAAGCAGGAGGGGTTCGGCTTACGGGTGACAAGATCATCCTTGGAGTAGGTGCTCGTGCAGCAATCCCAAAGATTCCAGGTCTCGATAAAGTCCCCTACATGACCTACCAGGAGGCTCTTCGCAATACTAAAAAACCAAAAAAGTTGATTGTAATTGGAGGAGGCTTCATCGCCACTGAGCTTGGATACTTCTATTCGGCAGTTGGCGTCGAAACGGAGTTTCTGGTGAGGAGCATTTTACTTCGCCCTGAAGACGATGATGTCAGAGAAGCTTTTCAGGAGGCTTTTTCTAAACAGGTGAAGCTCCGCCTAGGGTGCGATTTTCAAGAGGCAAGCTATGAGAATGGTCTCATCACAGTGAGCTACAAAGATGGTGAGGGAAACCTTCATAAATCTGAAGGTGATGCTCTCATTGTTGCAACGGGAATTAAGCCCTGGAGCGATTCCCTAAACCTTGAAAAGACCGATATTAAGGTCGATGAAAAGGGATTCGTGAAGGTCGACGAATACCTTCAAACCACACAGAAAAATGTCTATGCTTTGGGAGATTGTGTAGGGAATTTTCTCTTCCGTCACTCAGCTAATTTTGAGGGAGAGTACTTATTCCAAGCACTTTTTCACGAGAAGACGCCCCAACCGATCACTTATAAGGGGGTTCCTCACGCTGTATTCTCTTCCCCGGAGATCGCTGGCGTTGGGAAAACGGAGCGCGAACTCAAAGAAGCAAAAATCCCCTATATCGTTGGAAAAAACACTTACGCCGCGAGTGCTCGCGGAATGGCTCTTCTTCCTGAGACTGGCTTCGTCAAGCTCCTCTTCGAAAAACATACTTTAAAGCTCCTTGGGGCTCATATTATTGGTGAGGAGGCTTCCAACATGGTTCACATGCTAATTCTAGCGATCCAAATGGATGCCACCCTCCACGATCTACTTAGAATGATTTACATTCATCCAGCACTTCCCGAGATCGTCAGAAACGCTGCTCGAAACGCTCATAAAACGCTCACTTAGCGTTTTTCTTAGATTCTGGTGGGACTTTTGTGCCCAATTCACAATAGCATCATTCCCCGAATAGCGGTTCATGACCTCCTTAAAAAATTTATTTGCTTTAACGCATGTCTCAACAATTTCCTTTTTCTCTTCATCCCTTTCAAGCGCTGGGTGATCAAAGCTACTTGAAATCCCACTAGATAGTTCTACATCCATCAATCCACTCCTTCAATTATCAGACCGTAGGGCGGCCTATTGCCTGCCATAATATGACAAAAGCTATTTATTATTAAGAGGTAAAAATTATTTTAATCAAATGCTTTGTATAGCTTCTTGGAGTATTTACAAGCTATCTGTAGAAATATACGTTTCAGGCATGGGAAAAAGATAGAGAAAAAAGGCAAGGATGACAATTACAGCTAGGAAAAGGAATGCCAAAGGAGAGATTTTGTATTCATTTCTCTAGAGGTAGCACGCTACTGAATTAAGTGAAAGATTTCAAGCCCAACGACAAAGAGCGAATAGACGATCAAAAATGAAAGAACTCCTTTATTCTCAAGCCAAGCTAAATCAGCTTTGAGCTTCCAAGTATATTTCCCTACCCAAAGAAGACCTATTGGAAGAAGACCATTAAGAAAAGCTTCCCCAAATCCCCCTGCTATCCCGAGTGCTGTTGTAAAGATTCCTGGATTCAAAGTGGCTAAAATAAACGGAGGGATAAAAGTGAGAAGTGTCAATACAATACGTCTCCAGCCTTTCCTTCTCTCAATATTGAATCCATCTCCTAAAAAATCAACCATCGAAAAGGCAACGCCTAAAATGGATGTCACAATCGCAAAAAAGGCAAAAAAACGTCCAATTCGGGAAAACCCCTCTTCTCCAGTCACTGAAGAAAATGCTGCTGTTATTGGTGTCCCTTCTGCCAATGTTTTTGCTATTTCTTCCTGGGGAATTGCTCCAATGATAAGCCATTGCCACACAATGTAAACAATCAGGGGCAAAAACGATCCCCAAAACACAGCCGTTCGGAGTGCGCGCTTATCACGTTTCAGATAGGTGCAAAGTGAGGGAATCACGTTGTGAAATCCGAAGGCACTGAAAAGAACGGGCATTGCCATCACCATAGCAGGCCATTTTGTATAGCTCAAGCGGGGCATTTCAACTTTGGAACCCCCACTTCCAATCAGAGTAAACCACGCAGCAATCATCGCAATGCTCATGATAATATTCACCCGATCAATGGACCTTGGGCCAATTGCAACCACCGTGCCAAAAACCAAACCAAAAAGGGCGAACATCTGCCATCCACTTACCGTCAAGCCAAGCGCTGAAACTGCCTCTGCAAGGAGAGGACTCCCCGCTGCAAAATAAGCAATCATTAAGCAATAGTAGAGAAAGATGAACATCCCTCCAGATAGAAAACGCCCTCCTTTTCCAAAAAAGCGCCCTGCAATCGAGAGAACATTGCTCCCATCAGGCATCCACAGGGTGACCTCCAAAAAGAGAAGGCCTGTACAATACATAAAAAACCACACAATAGAGGTCACAATAATCCCAGGAACAAACCCTGAAGCGCCTGTGACAAGAGGAATGCCAAGCATTCCTGCTCCAATCATTGTTCCAGCGATAAGAAACGTGCCGCTAACTACTCTTAATATATTTGTTTTCATAGAATCCTTCCTAAATTGTTGATGAATACAAGAGACCGATTGCCTTTAATGGCAACGATGGAAGGACGGATGATAAGATTGGCAATAGAAATTCATCATGACTCGTATGTTATAAAAAGTATGAGCCAGGTGTCAAGTTGAAAATGAAAGTCAAAACACTATATGATTGTTGCCCCCGCCTTTTTCATCTCTTCTAACGCTTTCTTTTCTTCGAAGACAGCGCGACAAGCATCGGCAACTACCACCACCTCGTAGCCCAATTCAAGTGCATCAAGCACCGAATATTTCACACAAAAATCGGTCGTAAGCCCAGCGATATAGAGTTTGGTCACCTCTTGCTGTCTTAGATAATTATCGAGACCTGTCTCTCTCTTTTTCTCATTGTCAAAAAATGCGCTATAACTATCGATCCCTTGGTCGACACCCTTATGAAAATACCGATCGATATGATCCTTGTTGAGTCCCTTTACGAGGGAAGCTCCATGGGTATTTTGAAGACAGTGGATAGGCCATAGCTCCTGTTTTACCCCATCAACTTGAATTGATTCCCCTACGTCCCTTCCATGAGTCGATGCAAAACTCACATGCCCTTCAGGATGCCAGTCTAAAGAAGCCACTGTGAAATCAAATTTTCCAGTGAGTGTATTAATAATCGGGATGATTTCATCTCCCTTCTTAACACCAAGCGCCCCACCGGGCATAAAATCATATTGCAAATCAACGATCAAAAGAGCTTCTTTCATTTTTTTCCCTTTATCTCATAAATGAGCTCCATTTTTAAGTCATAAACCCCTTTTTCCAGCCCGATGAAGTAACTATGTGGGTGGAGAAATCGCCTAACTGAAGAAGGTAACGTCTCAAGTTCTTTCTCAGTGTTTAAGCGAATGTCAGTCAACATCGGCGCATCGTATATTTTTTTTCCTTTTGAAAAAATAGGGATAAGTAAATCGCGCCCTTTCTCACCTTTTCTAATGGAGAGGCGTTTTGAAGGATCAATCGGATCGATCAGCTCACAAGGATCTGAAGCTCCTTTTTCAAAATCGTAAAGCATATCTGCAAAGGCCTTTTTTTCCTTATCATAAAAACGGCGTACTTGAAGGATACCTGGATTGGTTGTTTTCACAAGCTGTTCTGAAATTTTCAGCTTATTGACCCATTTCCCTTTTTCATTTTGAATCGCTGAAAGCTTATAAACTCCATCAAGAGCGGGTTGATCTTTTGCCGTGATAAGATTCGTTCCCACGCCCCAAAGGTTAACCTTCGCCCCTTGCATTTTAAGATCACGGATGACCCATTCATCGAGCTCGTTGCTTGCCATGATTTTTGCATCGGTAAATCCAGCTTCATCTAAAAGTTTGCGAATTTCAATGCTGAGCTGCGCTAAGTCTCCTGAGTCGAGGCGGACACCTAGCATCTTTTCCTTTTTTGTTTTTGCAACAGCAATCGCTTTTTTTACCCCTTCAATTGTATTGTAAGTGTCAACCAGATAGATGCAGTTATTTGGCATCACATCGGCGTAAGCTTTAAACGCTTCCTCCTCTTTATCGAAAGCCATGATCCAGCTGTGGGCATGGGTCCCTTTAACTGGTATCCCAAAATGTTTTCCTGCGATCACATTTGAGGTTGCGTGGCACCCTCCTACAAACGATGCTCTTGTACCAGAAAGAGCTCCATCGATCCCTTGAGCTCGACGAAGACCAAACTCAACCACTTCATCCCCTTCTGCTGCTTCACAAATTCGTGAGGCTTTTGTAGCAATAAGGGTCTGGAAATTAATAATATTTAGAAGGGCGCTCTCTAAAATTTGAGCCTCAAGAATGGGCCCTCGAACAAAGAGAAGAGGTTCGTAAGGAAAAACAGGAGTCCCTTCAGGCATCGCATAGAGATCACAATTAAGCGAAAGTTTGGAGAGATAGTCTAAGAACTTTGGTTCAAATAAGTACTCTCCGTTCGGTGTTTTTAACCCTTCAAGATACGTGAGATCTGATTCTCCAAAGCGAAAGGCTTCAATAAATTCGATAGCCGTTTGTAGCCCTGCAGCAATAGCATAATTTCCTCCAAAGGGACGACGACGAAAAAACAGTGAAAATGATGCCTGGCGCTCCATCATCCCGAGCTTCCAATACCCATATGCCATTGTGAGTTCATAAAGGTCGGTAAGAAGAGCTAGGGAAGATTTATAAATCATGCGCTTGATTCAGATGGTTGGTATTGAACCCCCTGCTGATCCAGAATCTCTTTTTTGCGGACTTCTAATTTGTCAATTTCTTGCTGATACCGTGCAGCAATTTCTCGGCTCGTATCAGCTTCATTCCAGTAGCGGCGTGCATCGATTAGGTTGTGAGACTGAAACTGGAGGCGATCTCCTTGATTTTGTGCCCAAGCAGCATTGGAAAGCTCTTTGTTCCTAAGATCAGTCAACTTAATGACCGCCTGATCGATGGTTTCCACTTCTTGTTTCCAATTTTCTGGCGACTGCTCTTTCACAAGAGCTAGTACTTCCTCCACAAGAACAAGAACCTCTTCATCTAACTGAGGAAGCGTTCCATATGCCATCCCAAACACCGATAACCCCAACACAACCCAGAATTTCATCCCATCTCCATGTACGATTCTTCCCCTCTATATTTACCCGATCCCCTAATTGAAGAAAAGACCTAGTGATTATACACACTATATCTATAATGCAAAGTTAAGGGAGAGTGTATCTATGACATGCCATTTTGATCTCAAATGCTTTGAAAGTAAAAACGACAAACAAATTAAGAAGCTGAGGTTGGCAACGTATATTGCTATCTTCTTTATGCTCCTCGAACTGGTAGGCGGGATTGTTGCAAATAGTTTAGCTCTGATTAGTGATGCCCTTCATATGTTCACTGATGTGGGAGCTTTTGTGCTGAGTCTCATTGTGCTTAAGATCGCAAAGCGCCCTTCTTCACCGGAGATGTCCTATGGATATAAACGCGCTGAGGTCTTGGGAGCTCTTGCAAGTGGCCTTACCCTTTGGGCTCTTTGCGGGGTTCTTATCTATGAAGCAATCATGCGAATTATTACCCCTCATGAAGTGTCTGGAGGAATTGTTTTTGTTATTGCCACCTTTGGACTCCTCTCAAATATTGCAATGATGAAAATTCTCCATAGCTATGACAAAGATGAACAGCTCAATGTCAAAGCAGCTTACCTGCATGTTGTAGGAGATTTACTTGGAAGCATTGGTGTCATTGTCAGTGGTATTTTGATTTACTTTACACACTGGAATATCATCGATCCCTTAATCACGCTATTATTCGCAGTAGTTATTCTCTTCACCTCAGGAAAAGTCCTGAAAAAAACCATCAAAATCTTGATGGAAGGAACCCCTAGTGGGATCAAATATGAAGAGGTCAAAGAAGACCTATTAATCCTCAAAGACGTTAAAGAAGTTCATGATCTTCATATCTGGTCCATTTCAACAAAACATTTAGCCCTCAGTGCCCATCTAGTGTCAGAAAGGGATGTAACACAAGAAGCAATAGAGCTCATCCAACGAAAGTATAAAATCTTCCATACAACCATTCAAATAGATCGCCAGTATTGCCCAGATCGGTTATGATGACTACATGAAATATGGTCTTTTTTGTTTTATTTTTATGGTTCACTCTCTATTTGCTTTTAGCTTGAAAGACCGGTTCTTAGAAGCTGAAGAAGGAACCTACATTGTCACCGAACAAAACCAACTTGTCTCCCTCCTGCACCTGCACACAAAAGAGGAAAAGCGCCTTTTGTTTGAGGAAATTAGTATTCCCCAACACCAAGTCAAAAAAATGAAATGGGATGAGTGGGTGAATAGAGGAGCTCCTGGACATACCTCATGGATCCTGTATGAAATCGATCTAGAAAAGGAATCTGTGACTGAATGTTACTCAAGAACTCGCAGAGCCTGGGTTCCAACCGATGAAATAGAGGCCTTCCTAATCCCTCTAATGTCTTTGAACCTTAATTATCTTTCTGAAGAAGAGAGGATGCAAACAGGCCCCACCCCCAAACCTGGAACAATCCAAAATCGTCCTTGGGGCCCCCCTCAGGTCCTCGAAGGAAAGAAAATCAAAGGAGCTGAATATGATGTTTATACTGCTAAATGGCCCGTAGATCATACAGACCTTTCTGGAAACCCAATAGTCCTCTACTTCGACAAAGAGCGTAAAAACTTTCCTTTTCCTTACTGGCTACAGGTTAGAGATGGAGTAGTAAAGTTTAAAATCCGTGCTCTTGATTCAGGAAGAGGAATGGTTTCTCCTGCGCGCGCTATCCCCCGTCGCAGACCAGCCTTCACTTCAGGCGTCCATAAAGAAAACGGTAAAATACAACTATCGCTCAACTGTCCAACATACTTTGACACGCTGAAGCTCTATGCAATCGATATGACAGAAACCCCCCGCCTCACCCACGTGATCCCATGCGATGAGAAAAGAAATGGGGAGTCTCTCACCCTCTCAATCGACCAAAATAAAGTTGATGCCATTTTCACTTCTGGCCACGAATACTTGTGGATTGTTTCTTCAGAAACCCCCGAAATGGCAATTGAATCGCCATATTCTTATACTCAATAGAGCTGTAGTTCTTCCGTAACCGCGAAATTATAAATTTACTCTTTTCATAAAGACTTAATCGCATTGATTTCAGAGGCAACAAATGCAATCTGCTCGAAGTAATTCATAGCACTTTGCTCAGAATCTTTAGGAGGAGCATCTTCATCTAGATCCATCACGTGCTTGTTTGCAAGGCGCACTGCCTCAGTAACTAAATCATCTAGACGATCATGCACGTAAGCGGAAACTTCTTGAATATCCTTCATTATGATTTCCACAGTATCTCTCCAATCATAAAAATCAATCATAATAGGAGGATCTTTTAGTTGTTCTCCAAGTTGGAAAAGGAGCAACTGAAGTTTCTCTTTGGAAGCATCATCTTCCGGGATTTTATCCATTCTAGTACCTCTATTATTGATAAATACTATAATCAATACAATTATTGCACTATGAACCTATCTCTGAAATCAATTTTTATGAACATAAAATAAGATTCAAAAATAATAAAATGAACTTGAGAAAATGAATCCCCTCCTTCTCTATAAACAACTTTGTTAACAACTAATAAAGAGCACGTTATGAAACATCAATAATTTCTTTATAAAAATTTTACTTTACATCAATCGGAAAAATGCGATTCTCATACAGAAACAGTTATGAACAAGTTTTCCACATTAACCCCTCCATGTGAGAATCTCACATGTACATTTATGTTTTAATGCGTTAGAATCTGCTCTATGAAAATGTATCGCTTAAAGAAATCTCTCCATATCTTCCGTCATATCTTGAAACTCTATCGAAGAAAACAGAAAGAGCTATCAGAAAGTCAACGAAAGGAAGTCGTCCAAACCTTAAGCAACCTCCAGGAACAAATTCTTGAGAAGGACCGAGTACAGGCTTCTGAAATAGCCCATAAAGCAGAACAGCTCACCACTCTTCATCTCAAGAAAAGCCCACTGGAGCGCGTGCGAGATTTTATTGTTGGACTAGGGCTTGCTCTTTTAGTTGCAGTCCTCATTCGAACCATGTGGTTTGAACTCTATGAGATACCGACCGGATCGATGCGACCAACACTTGCTGAAGGAGATCGCCTCGTTGTGTCAAAGACCACATACGGTATCAACATTCCATTGAAGCGAGGGCATTTCCTTTTTGATCCCAACCTGGTGCTCAGGAATGGAACGGTCGTCTTCACCGGTGCAGGAATGGATATCCATGACGTAGATACCCTTTATTTCTATCTCTTCCCAGGAAAAAAGCAGTTTGTCAAACGTCTCATTGGAAAACCTGGAGATATTCTCTATTTTTATGGGGGAAAAATCTATGGAATCGACAAAAATGGAAATGACATTTCAAAGGATTTAAATCCTGAATTTTTAAGTAAAATCGATCATGTTCCCTATATCTACTTGAATGGGAAAATGATTCTCCCTGAAAAAGCAGTAGGCGGCATCTATGCCCCAGTCACCCTGAAGCAAATGAACAAAGCGGTTGCAGAACTCTCATTAGGATCTACCAATAAAGTCACTGGAGAGATGCTTCCTCCTTTCAAAGGATCAGTTGATGATTACTATGAGCTTTGGGGCTTTAGTGATTATGGTGTTTCCCGCTTGTTAACCGATCGCGAAGTAGAGCAGTACACGAGCACCCCCTTAACTCAGGTGGGAAAAGCCCCTCTCTATATGGAAATCATCCATCATCCGACAGTTAAGCATCCTAAAATTGAGAAGGATCCTATGGGACGGTTAGTTCCCAGCGTAGGAACAACATCCTCTGTGATTCCTCTGACTCAAGACCATTTAAATACCTTGATGAGCAACCTCTACACTGCGCGTTTTATCGTAAAAAATGGACACGCTTACCGATATGGGTCGAAACTAGGCCCAGCAAGCCCCAAGCTCCCGGGCATTCCAAATGGAACCTACGAGTTTTACTATGGAAAAGGGTATCAGGTGCGCTTTGGAGGGATTACAACCGAGCTTCCAAAGGAACATCCTCTCTATCAATTTACACCAGAGCGCATGCAGCTCCTCTATAATTTAGGAATTGAGTGGATGACATTCTATGCTCCTTATACGAAGAATCAGTATCTTCTCCCTTCTCGCTATGTTTACTACCGGGATGGAGACCTCTTTTCAATGGGAGCCTCTATGATTAAAAAGGATGATCCCACCCTTTTAAAGTTCATTCAACAAGAGTACCTCCGTCAAGAGGCATCCCCTAATTATCGCCCTCATATTCCTTTTGATGATCCTGGCCCCCCCCTTACAAGTGAAGGAAAAATCGATACTGCTCTTCTCCAACAAAAAGGAATTGCGATCCCTGCGAACCGCTACATGGCGCTAGGAGATAACTACGCAATGAGTGCAGACAGCCGTGATTTCGGGCTTGTTCCTGAAGAAAACATTCGAGGAGCCCCCGATTATATTTTCTGGCCTCCAGGCCCTCGACTTGGAGCAGTTCTGCAAGCGGATTACCCTTTCTTTAATTCCCCTCGTTTTGTTGTTTGGGTCCTTGCTTTTCTTGGCTTTGGCACCTACTATATTGTCCACCGCAAGCGAAATAAACTTCCTCAGAAAATCGAATGAGCACCCCAGAAAAAGCCCTTAAGTCTCGCAGCTTTTCAACGCGCTTCGCTTTTATCTGGATGCAAATTGCAACTGAGCCTTTCGTCGCTTTTTATACTCTCCTTTTATTTATATTGCGGAAAGACCTGCACGCTACCGCTCTCCAGATCTCAGTGTTAGCAACTCTTCGCCCAGTTCTCTCAGTTTTATCCTTTTACTGGAGTGCGAATCTGCTCAGAGAAAGGAGCAAACTTCTCTCTAATTTTATGGGAGCATGGGTTCTCTCTTTTATTCCCTTCCTCTGCCTGCCTTTTATTAGCAACGTCTGGTTCGTCATCTTATGTGCGGGAGTCTATCAGTTATTTTCAAGAGCCTGCATCCCTTCAAAAATGGAAATTCTTAAGCTCAACCTTGAGAAGGAGCCCCGAGAAAAACTCTTTTCCCGTCTGTATGTTCTTGGGTTTATAGAGAGTATTTGCTTAGGTCTTTTTGTAGGAAAACTTCTTGATATCTACGAAGGGTGCTGGCAAATCCTATTTGCCCTTGCAGCAATCCTCTCCCTAACTAGTACTTTCATTCAAATGCGTATCCCCCTTCCTCAAAACCTAAAGCAAGACGACAACATCCTACCCATCTCCTCAAATCGCATCTTGCAACCAATAAAAGATTCGATCCATTTGATGCGTTCACGTCCCGACTTTGCCCGTTTTCAATGGGGATTTATGCTAGGAGGGTTTGCACTGATGTTTATGACTCCTGCTATCCATATCTACTATGCTGACACCCTTAATCTTACTCATGATAATTTGGCGATTGCCCGTTATATTTGGATGGGAATTGGAGTCGTTTCCACCTCATTTTTATGGAGGCGAGGGATTAATCGCATCTCTTTAAATCGCCTTACAGCATTTATTATCCTGGGATTTAGTCTCTTTCCATTTACCCTCCTTTTTGCCATGTCCAATATCTTCTGGGTAAACATTGCCTTTCTATTCTACGGAATAGCCCAGGCAGGAAGTAACCTTATCTGGCACCTTTCTGGAACCCTCTTTGCCGTCAATGAGGATAGCTCAAAATTTTCAAGTGTGAACATTCTCATGGTTGGACTCCGCGGCCTCGTTGCCCCGGTTCTGGGCGGCATCTGCTGCAGTTTTTTCCCCCCTTTGACAATTCTCGGAATCGGAATCGTTATTGGTTTAACGGGAGTTTTGTATATGCTACGCCCGGCTCCAAAAGTTCTACCTTCCCAGTATCCCCATCAAGTGCATAGCGACAATTAAGAGGCAAGGTCACCTGAGACTCAATGTGACCCGAGGGAAATCCCGAGATTACCGGATAAGGAGCATCAGAAAAATAATCTCTACAAACTTTTTCAACTGTCCATCTATCTTCCATATCGGGCTCGCAATTATCCCATGAAGCTAGAATCAATCCTGCCAGGTTATCTATCATTCCTGCTTGCTTTAATTGATTAAACATCCGATCGATTCGATAAACTTTTTCCCCCACATCTTCAAGAATGAGAATTTTTCCTGCTGTATCGAGCTGCCACTGTGTTCCAATATGGGCAGTAATAAGAGCAAGATTTCCTCCCACGAGAATCCCTTTTCCCCTTCCACCTACAATTGTTTCACATTCCAGAGGATTTTCATAAACACCCGTTCTTCCCTCACTAACAATCTCCCATATTCCCTGCTTTAAAAGCTGCGTTTCTTTCTTTGGGTCGAATGTCCACTTTGCAACAGGGCCTAAAAATGTAACGAGACCTGCCTTCTGCATCAAAGCGATATGAAGAGCTGTGATATCGCTCATCCCAATGAAGATTTTGGGATGCTCCCGAATGTAGTCATAATCTAAAAGATCTAAAATTCTCCCCGATCCATACCCTCCACGAATGCACCAAATTGCGTTGACTTCCTCGTCCTTCCAAGCCTCCATTAAGGCTTGTGCTCGCTCCTCATCTGTGCCAGCTAAATATCCAAACCTCTCCTCAAAGTTGCGTGGCAGCTTGACTTGAAAGCCATGCTCTTTCAAAGCTGTAGATACCTCATCAAACCCATCGCACCATGAAGCTGGAGCCACAAGAGCGATGGTATCCCCCATTTCTAGGGGTTCCCCTTGAACTGGAATCATTGTTTTTCTCCCTCAGAACTAGGTTTAAAAAAGGATGAAATTGCCTCATAATAGGCATTTGCCACATCAATCACTCTATGGGAACAAGGAATACCATCTACCACTTCGTCATTCTGAGATAAGTTAATAAGTTCATTTTCATTATTCTGAATCAACGTCTCTCCGTAGCAAATGGGGCCTTTAATCAATCGAGTGATACAAAGGTTTCGACTAAAGACTCCGCCTCCTTCCGATAGACTATTTTGCATAGGTGCTGTGAAGGGCGAAACCTTTAGATGCTTAGAAAACACATCCACAAGCGTGCGTGCAAGATGAGAAGACCCCTCAAGATCTTGGGTACAGATTAAACGCAAAAAATGGAAGCGATCTTCAACTGAGGCTAGCTCATTATTACAAAATGCACCCGGAATGAAAATAAGGTTAAAGTTGTCCTTTGTCGGTTCAATTGTTTCTTCACAATCAATTGCATTATAGTGAATTGCGATCGTAAGATCCGGTTGATACTCATTAATAAGTCTAGCCCTTTCTCTCAAGTCCAAGCGATTGTAGTGACGCCTAAAAATTGCTGAAAGCGCAACCCCTTTTTCCCAGTATTCAGGGTGTTTTTTGAGCCAATCAAAAAAATTCTCAGGATAGACTCCTTCACCAACCTTTGTTCGAGTTAAAAAAACTAAAGCCCCTTGCTCTTCTAGCCTTTTCTTCAAATGCATGGCTGTCAAAAAGGATAAAGTTCCTTCATCAAAACTCACAGAGCGCCCTTCATGCTCCACATCGATATATCGCTCCTCTAGCCTTGCCCACTTGCCACCAAAGTGGCCAGGGTCTATTGCGATCCTTGCAGAGTTTATTGGCTTAACAAGATTAATCTGCGGTGGTGGAAGATTTTTATCTCCGAAAGCAAGACGATACTCATAATCCCCCTCTTTTTTATCCTTTGGAGATGCAAAAATAAGAAGCGAATCCTCTTGAATTTCAAAGTAATTCTCTATTTCTTTCGAATACTGAAGGTAGTGGGAAATTTTATGGGTCACATACTCCTTCGATAGTCTGCCTTGAAAAGAATCGAACTCGGTAAAATCATAGCAAAAACAATTCACTGAAGCGACGAGCAGCAGGAGTACCCATTTCATTGTTTCTCAAGCGAAATTACGGCCCGCTCTCCGTTTAAGTCCCATTCTTCCCCCTCTGTTGCTTCAAACTTCACTTCAGAAGCTAAAACCTCATGAGTAATATAATCACGGTATTCATCGAAACACTCCCTTACATGAGGTGTGGTATCAATCACCATTTTTACGCGATCGGTCACCTCGAACTTCATATTGCGCCTTTGCGTGTTGACTTTGTTCACAATCTCGCGGGCTAAGCCCTCTAGCCTAAGAGCATCATCCAGAGTCGTATCAAGCGCAATTGTCATTGCCCCTTCTGTCGCAGCAACAGATCCCTCCTTAACCTTCCGATCAATAAGGACATCCTCTGAGGATATAAAAAACTTTTCTCCATCAAGATCAAGTTCATAACTCCCCCCATCAAGAGCACTTGGATTAAGAGCAAGAATAGCTGCTTGAACTTTTTTCATTAACGGTCCAGCACGCCGCCCCAAAGTCTTAAAGTTAGGTTTGATCGAAACCTCAACAAACCCCTTTTCATTGCTATGATATTCCACAACCTTCACATTGAGTTCATCCAAAATCAGATTTTCCTGACCCTTGAGAAGTTTGATCACTTGAGGATCACTTGAAATCAAGTGAACCTTTGGCAAAGGTTGTCGTACCTTTAATTTGTACTCTTTTCTCAGAGCATGTCCCATGCTAACAGCCGTTTGCACCAAAGCCATTTCTTCTTCAAGAACCTCATCGCGCCACGTCGCGTCACAAATCGGAAAATCGCAGAGATGAACAGAAATTGGATCTTTTTTCGTTCGAAGATCCTGGTAAATTGCATCACTAATAAAAGGGACAAAAGGAGCCGCTACTTTTGACAACTGGAATACCACCGTATAGAGAGTTTGGAAAGCTTCCGCGCGGTCTTCAGTCTCCTCATCCGCCCAGAATCGTCCCCGATTTCGTCGAATATACCAGTTGGTAAGCTCTTCAATAAAATCAACAAATGGGTCAACAGCCTGACTGAGTGAGTAGCAATCCATTCCCTTCTCAACATCTAAAATCAGCTTCTGCAATTTTGAAAGGATCCAGCGATCGATAGCGCATTTAGGCTTCGATCCATCTGGCTTCCACTTGTAGATATTTGCATATGTCGCCAAAAACACATAAGAGTTCCAAAGAGGAATCAAAAATTGGCGAAGCACCAATTCTACTCCCCTTTCCGCAAAACGAAGGTCATCGGCCTGGACGACAGGGCTATGGAGCATATAAAGGCGTACAGCGTCAGCACCATACTTGTTCATCACAAGCTCTGGATCAGGATAGTTCCTTAAACGCTTCGACATCTTCGCTCCATCCTCAGCTAAGATGATCCCGTTCACAATCACATTTTTAAAGGCAGGCTTATCAAATAATGCCGTCGATAGGATATTGAGCGTGTAAAACCACGCCCGCGTCTGATCAAGCCCTTCAGCAATAAAATCCGCAGGAAACGCATCAAGTGTCTCTTTTTCATTCTCAAAAGGATAGTGATTTTGAGCATAAGGCATCGACCCTGACTCAAACCAGCAATCAAAGACTTCGCTTACTCTCGTATAGACTTTCCCATTTTCTTCAAACGTCAATGTATCGATGTGATGTCGATGAAGGTCTTTCACCGTTTTACCTGTCCGTTTTTCGAGCTCTTCAACACTACTGATAATAATGACATCCCCATCCTGATTTCTCCATAGAGGAATTGGCGTGCCCCAGTAGCGATTTCGACTAATCGCCCAGTCTCGAGCATTTTCAAGCCATTTTCCAAAACGCCCATGCTTTAAGTGCTTCGGAACCCAATGGATATGCTCATTATTCAACACAATCTTCTCTTTGATTTTTTCAACCGCAACAAACCATGTACTCACGGCCTTATAAATTAGAGGCGTGTCGGAGCGCCAACAAAAAGGGTAACTATGACGAATCGTTCCTTGATGAAAAAGTCGCCCTTTCTCTTTAATTTTTTTGATTAATTCTTTGTCGGCATCTTTTACATATTTCCCTTCAAAGTCAGGAAGTTCAGCAGTGAACTTTCCATTCTGATCGACAGGACAAACCAGGTCAATACCTGCATTCTTGCAAGCAAAAAAATCAACCTCACCAAAAGCTGGTGCAGAATGAACAATCCCCGTTCCTACATCCTCACCGATTGAATCCTCACCAATTATTGAAAAGCTATTGGGAGTCGCTTCTTTCACAAAGTAATCAAACATCGGCAGGTAACGCTTTCCAATGAGAGCCTCCCCCTTAAAAGTATCGATGATTTCGCAACCATCTTTGAAATAGGTTTCAATGCGGCCTTTCCCCAAAATGTAAAACTTTTCATCCTTTCGGACTTTAACATAATCAAGCTTCTCTCCAACCATAACCGCTAGATTCGAAGGAAGAGTCCACGGAGTTGTTGTCCATATCAACAAAGACGTTTCTGGATCATCAATGAGTGGAAAGCTAACCGTAATCGATGGATCATCCACATCCTGATAATTCAAGTTTGCCTCGAAATTAGAGAGGGGTGTTCCGAGTTGAGCTGAAAAAGGCATCACTTTGAACCCTTCGTAAACAAGCCCCTGTTTCCATAGCTCCCCAAAGACCCACCAAACAGACTCCATGAACGTAAGATTCATCGTCATATAAGTCTTGTCGAAATCAACCCATCGACCCATCCGATTGACCGTCTTCTTCCACTCTTCCGAGTACCGCATCACGATACTGCGACACTCTTCATTGAATTTTGCGATTCCAAATTGCTCAATATCTGCCGCTCCGGAAAGCTCCAGAGCCTTTTCTATCTCCATTTCAACAGGAAGGCCATGGGTGTCCCACCCAAAACGGCGTGGCACTCGGTACCCCTTCATCGTTTTATAACGAGGGATAACATCCTTGATTGTTCCAGCAAGCAAGTGCCCATAATGAGGAAGCCCCGTTGCAAACGGAGGACCATCATACATCGAGAATAGAGGAGCCTCTTTGCGCCCATCTACTGACTTCTTGAAGACTTTTTCCTTCTCCCAAAGAGCCTGTATCCGCTCTTCTCTTTCCGGGAAACTTTCCTTGCGATTTTCAAACATAACCAGCCTTATACGTAAACAGAGCAGTTTACGATTCCCTCATATAATAATCAATACTTGCCTCAATAGCCCCAACCTGTTAACATAGAAGAACCTAAAACTCAAGCGCCTGGTAGTTAGAGTTTTGCGTCATATAGTGCTTCAACCTTAAATTGGTAAGGGTAGGGAAGCTATTTTGACAGGCATTAAAATCTGGAGCTTACAGACAACCACAAGTGGTTGTTAAAAGCGAAGATAAAGATGCATGTCTCAAGAGCGACTTAGGCTTATCAATTTAAGGTTGAAGCGCTATAAAAACCCCGATTTGTGATATAATTCAGTTGGGGGTGCATTGGTTTCGACTTGGAAGCAAAGTACCGATGGCATGCAGAGGATTCGGTTGGCCTCTTAAAAAAGCCGAGACGACATAACTGTCAAAAAATCAAATGTTGTAAGCATCGCTTCTCACGCTGGTTTCACTAGCGAAGTTGCGGTTGCTGCGGCTGCTGCTTAAGACCTAACCCGTCTTTGTAGCCGACCCTCTGAGATTGGACCAGGGATCTTGGAAAGGTCGTCATAGATCTTGGCATGAGCACTATCGCTTGACTTCCAGAGGTAGTGTTTCGAGATTAAAGGAAGTGTGCGAGCCCTTAGTGGGGTTCCTTACAGCAAGGCTTGCACTATAAATTAAGGGACTAAGCATGTAGGCATCGTTATAGAGTTTACTAAGGACGAGAGTTCGAATCTCTCCACCTCCAATCAACTTTAAGGCTTCAGTTTATCGACTGGAGCCTTTTGTTTTAAGAAAGATACAATAAGAAATTCATACCAAGAAATTCGACTACGCAAAGCTCAATTACGCACTATTTACGCACTAGACTGGATGAAACTACAGTAAAAACTGCTTTAGTTTTCAACCCTTCCCTGCTATATTTTTATGAAAACCACGGCAGCAATAATAAGAGAACAGATCAGCCAACAAGTTGCTGGCCAAATAAAAGTTAAGGTAGCAAATGTTAGAAAAGCACGTTCTGCCAGATCAAATTATCATTAAATGCCTAAAAACTAATTACGACATCGCAGTCGCTGCCCTTACGTTTCTACCCATAGGTGCGGATGCAAATGCTTCGATATATAAAGCCGAAACGCCCGATCAATCATCTTACTTCATAAAATTTAAACTAAGACACCATCACGACATCGGCGTTGAAATAGTAGAGCTATTGCAACAAGCAGAGGTGCAACAGATCATTCCCCCTATTAAAACAATTCATGGCAAGTCAATCCAACCGATTGATGATTTCAGTCTTATCGTATACCCATTTGTCGATGGGCAGGATGGATTCAACCAGAACCTAACAGAACACCAATGGATTAAACTTGGCAAGGCGCTTAAGCATATTCACGAACTTGAAATACCAACATCTATTCAAAAACAAATCCGACAAGAAACCTACTCTACGAAATGGCGGGAAGCCGTTCGCTCCATCTATACTCATATTGAAGCAGATCCAATCGGTGATGAAATATCTTTAAAACTACACAGGTTTATGAAGAAAAACATACCAGATATTCGTCGACTGGTAGATCGCGCTGAACAGCTAGGAGAAAAACTCCAGATCTCCTCTCTTCCATTCGTACTATGTCATTCCGATATTCATGGTGGTAATGTGCTATTAGACAACGATTCTCAAATCTACATAGTGGATTGGGATGAACCTATTATGGCACCAAAAGAACGTGATCTTATGTTTATAGGAGGAGGTGTCGGAAATGTTTGGAATAAACCCTTTGAGAAGCAGTTTTTTTACAAGGGTTATGGCAAAACAGAAATTGATACAACAGCTTTAGCCTATTACCGGCATGAACGCATTGTTGAAGACATTGCTATCTATAGCCACGAATTACTTCTGAAAACAACTGGGGGCGAGGACAGGCTGGAAATATATAAGCATTTCGTAGCCATGTTCGAGCCTCAAGGCGTAGTAGACATAGCATTCAAAACTGATGAAAGCCTATGAAAAACGAAATATCCATTCGAGACTATCAGCCAGAGGATGTTCA
Organism: Simkaniaceae bacterium; assembly: GCA_018399055.1. GTDB lineage: Bacteria > Chlamydiota > Chlamydiia > Chlamydiales > Simkaniaceae > Neptunichlamydia. The sequence goes on from CP073762.1 coordinate 1,617,751, forward strand.
AGCCCTCGCCCATATCTATTACAACACGATTCACCGAATCAATATTCAACATTACACAGAAGAGCAAGTAACCGCTTGGGCCCCTACTTCAAGTTTAGAAACAGAAGGATGGGCAAAAAAACTTCCCAAAACTAAGCCAATTGTCGCTTCTGTCGGGAACGAAATCGTTGGGTTTGCTGAATTCGAGCCAAATGGTCATATTGACTGCTTTTATTGTCATCATGAATGGATTGGGAAAGGCGTTGGACCGGCTCTTATGAAAGAAATTCTTCAAAGGGCAAAAAACAGCCACATCCCCCTCATCTTTGCCGAAGTAAGCATCACAGCAAAGCCGTTTTTTGAAAAATGGGGATTTCAAATCGTCACGGAGCAAACAATCGTCAGAAAAGGCGTTGAAAAGAGGCGTCATTACCGAATATTTAATTCAAACAAGTCATGGACCAACCTGGTTTTCAAAAAAAGATGCCTTAGAGCTCGCTTTCAAAGGAAGGCTGCATGCTACAATCGTTCACCTAAAAACAGGCGCTTATCATTTGCGCCCTGAGTATGGATCAACCCCTTTTGAGCTCATCACATGAATCGCATACAATAAACTATTTGCCTTTGTCTCGTTATAGTCGCAGTCATCCCTTTAGCTTATTTTTTTTCTCAAAAACCTAAAATACCCACTGAAAGCATTCAGAGCTCCGAGCCTTCCATAACTTTTAGAGGAGAACTGCGATTAAAGCTTTTTCCAGGTCCCCCGGAATATGGATCTATTGAGGAAGGAGATCAAGCAGACTATGTTTGGATCGTTGAATTGGATGATCCCTCTTTTCTCATCGCCCTTGATGCCCCTGAAAATGAACTTTCTCTCGATTTAGCTGACATTGTAGAGCGGGAGGATGCACATGATCTCCTACTCTGCGTGAATAAGAATCTTGAAAGGGCTTGTGAAGAGTATAAAGATCAGGACGCATTGTTAGGGGGATTCTTTTTCATGCACATACAGCTCATCACTATACCCCACTGCTTATTTCCTTAAAAGAAATTCTGCAGGAGCGCCCCTCAAATAATTCTGGAAACTGACCCAATCAAAAGTTCTGAATGCGTCTCTCCACCTCTATCAATAAAACCACGCTTTTTGCGTGGTTTTTTTATGTAGCTAAGAACTTAACAAACTACTCTCCTACAGCCAAAGCTCTCTTAAGCATTTCCTCCATCTCCATGGGAATTTTCTTTTCAATAAAGCTCCGTAGCTTCCTGGCAAAGAAAAAGGATAAAGGTCCACGAATCTCTACTTGAAAAGTAACATGGGTTTTACCCGAAACTTGTCTCATGGATTGGTAACTGACAACTTTTGCAAAAAGAAGATAAGCTTCTTGAACCACTAGCCTCAATGGCTCAACATTTGTTAATAAAGTTTTGATAAGTGGGGTCCCTACAAATTTAGTACAACCTGTCGTACCTGCTTGAAAGGGCCCATTAATTCGACTCAACTCTATTTCTTGATCCCAATGCTTCCACTTTTCAACATCTTTCCAAACCTCCCAGATTTGAGTGGGAGTTGCTTTTGTCTCTATCGTATGTTTAGTAATAAGCATATTCTAAAATCTCCTTGTTCAACCATTGAATTTCTATTGTAAGCTGAGCGATCCCATATCTCAGCGCTTTAAGACGGATTTCTCTTCGGGGAGAATGGATTAAGCCCTCTAGTCTTTCTTCGATTTTCTTGTATTCTTCATAAGTATTTTTACTTCTTTCTAACCTCTCTTGGAATAGCCGTATCACCCCCTCATGACCTGTGATAAAAAAGAGCTTAAGAAGAAACTCATTTCGAGGAATTTCTGATCCTGTCGGGCTGACCATCCAAGCATCAAATTCAGCTCTTCCTTCATCTGTTATTGAAAATACTTCTTTTCTCTTCCTTCCTACAAATAAGCTTTTAGAGCGCACCTTTCCTTCTTTTGCTAAAACTTTCAACATTGGATAGATTGTAGAATCAGACTCGCGCCAAAAATAAACCGTTGACCTCACCATAAACAACTTGATCTCGTATCCAGAAAGTGGACTATCAAGAAGCATTCCTAAAATAGCATATCTTGTTTTGTTTTTTGATTTCATGAAAAATACCTAGTTTCTGGGTATTTTAATGAGTTGAGTATTTTCCTACAAGATAAATGATTATCATACTTAGATGCCCCTGTAGGGGGGGGGTAAAAGATTTTATTACTCTGAGATAGCTGCAAAACATGCTTAATTGAGTTCTTAGCATACCAAGGCCTTACTTCTACCGATTCAAGTATCTAAGGGATAAGGATATTATGCCGCAATGAGTCATAAAAGCCCTCTCTACAACTCAATTTTAATGTAAGCTGTTAGATATAAATCAGATAAATCTCTCTACTAAGTACAGTTTGACAATCACCAAATAACTTGGTAATATAACCAAAAAAGTTGGTGATATATGCTAGAGTCTCTTTTTGGAAACCCTGTTATTGAGAAAGCTCTATTTTTTATCCTAAAAAATAAAAAAACATACGCTTCTGAGCTTGGTAAAGTTTTTGATATTCCTTTATTTAGCTGTCAAAAAGGACTTGAAAGATTAGAAAAAGGAGGAATCTTAGTAAGCTATACCGAGGGTAGAACTAGGCTTTATCAATTCAATCCTCGCTTCCCCATGTTAAAAGAACTCACTCTATTTCTTGAAAAATCTTATACATTCCTCCCTGAAAAATTCCATCAAAAATACTACGAGAGATCTATACGAAAACGACCACGACGTAAAGGAAAACCCTTATGAAGGTTAATTGGAAAAATATTTCTCTTGAAGAGCTAGCAGGATATTTGTCGGAGGAATTACGTAAAGATGGGATTGATCTCATCCTGGTTGGTGGTGCTTGCGTCACAATTTATTCTAAAAACCGTTACCAATCTTATGATCTAGACTTCATTACCTATGAAGACCTAAATAAAGTTAAGAAATCCTTAAGAGACTTTCTCTGAATTAAATATTTAAGTATACTTTCCCCCTATGAAGCATAGGAGGAAAAGATGGTGCGAAAAAGTTATCCTGGAGACCTTACCGATAAAGAATGGGTCGAAATAGAGCCTTTGATCTCCAAAGGCATATACAGAGGGGCCGGTTGCAGGGGTAAATACTCTAGAAGAGAAAAACTTAATGCTATTCTCTATGTACTGAGAACAGGTTGTCAGTGGAGTGATCTCCCTCATGATTTTCCCCCTTGGAAAACAGTCTATTCACAGTTTTTACGGTGGCGAGACAGGGGGGTGTTTGAGCAGATCAATACCGCCCTAAGCCGGCGCTTGAGAGTTTTAATGGGAAAGAATGAGGACCCGTCAGTAGGGATAGTTGACAGTCAGAGTGTGAAAACAACAGAAAAAAAGGGCTCTGCGGGTTTGATGGAGGCAAGAAAATTAAGGGTAGGAAAAGACACATATTGGTTGATCACCTTGGACTCCTAATCTCTGCAGCAGTTAGCGTAGGAAACTGCGGTGATCGAGATGGATTGAGGGTGTTGTTGTATCTGAGCAAACAAGCTGGCAGATGCCCAAAAAAGGTATGGGCAGATTATGGATATCATGGAGTTGAATTTCAGCAGGAGCTGAGGGAAGAGGGAGTGGATTTGGAAATCGTGAAAAGGAGAGATTGCAAGTTATTTCAAGTAGAAGCCAAGAGATGGATCGTTGAAAGAACATTTGCTTGGCTGGGGAAATGTCGTCGTTTAAGTAAAGACTACGAGTTAATCACAAGTAGCGGTTTATCAATGATCTATCTAGCGATGAGCCGATTGGTCGTGAGGAGGATTTCATGTTTGGCTTAATTCAGAGAAAGTCTCTAAATAAATATGGCTTTGAATACCAGTCTAAGTATTTCACCCGAAAAGATTGCCCTTGGATTATCGAGTTTGTATCTCCACCAGTAGCAGTAGGAAATGAGCCTATCCATCACTTTTCAAATATAAAAACCAAAATGGGAACAATAAAAATGCTAAGGCCCATTGATTGTATAAAGGATCGACTGGCAGGTTTTTATCATTGGGATGATCGGCAAGGGCTGGAACAAGCGCTCGAAGTCTGCTCGGAAATCCGAGAAATAGATCTTGCGGAATTAGAGCATTGGTCGAAAAATGAGGGTTTTTCTGAGAAATTTGAGGAGTTTCAAACTCTTTTTCATAACAAAAGTTTGAATAAGTAGAATATATCTTAAATCCCTTGTATTTTGTACTCTGTTTTAGAGGGTGTCTAAAAATTTAAGTTGTTGATAAATATCTATTTAACATAGTTTTTGTCATGCAAGCATAGATCCATGTCTCACTGGTTCTTGGTAAATATTCATAATCTTTGCTCATTCTTCTGTACCTCCCTATCCATGCAAACGTTCTCTCTACCACCCAACGCCTCGGTAATACTGTAAATCCTCTTTCTAGAGGAACCCATTCTGCCTTCCATTCTTCATTGTATATTCTTACTCTTCCTGTTGGCCTTTTAACAACTTCTAGCTCTTTCCCTTTACTTAGGGCTATTTCTTTTAATTCTTTCCCTTGGTACCCATTATCCGCCCATAGCTTCTTCACCCCATTTAATCCTTTACCTCTCAAGAGCCTTTTGCACCCTTTCTTGTCGCTCTTGGACGCACTCGTAACATATGCCTGTAGTAAAAACCCTTGCGTGTCGACTGCGATATGTCTTTTGCGTCCTTTAATTTTTTTTCCTCCGTCATATCCACAGACCCCCCTTTTTCTGTGGTTTTAACACTTTGACTGTCTATTATCCCTGCGCTAGCTTTTAGGTCCCTTCCTAGCTTTAACCTCAGCACCCCCCTTATATGCTCATTGAGCTTTTCGAATACTCTTTCTTTTTTCCAACGTACAAACTGTGAATATACTGCTTGCCATGGAGGAAAATCATGGGGTAGTAGTCTCCAGCTACATCCAGACCTCATTAAATAGAAAACCGCATTTAGCATTTCTCTTTTGGTATACTTTGGTTTTCTTCCTCGAGGGGAATGTTTTTTCTCTATGATCCCTCGAATCACGCCCCATTCTTTATCCGTCAAATCTCCCGGATATTGTTTTCTTTTCATACTCCCTCGGGTGTTTATCAAAAGAAAACTAATATACAACAACTTAAATTTTTAGACACCCTCTTAGATAGTGTCGTCAAATTATGCTTCCCCAAAGCCGAATGCATCTAACCTGGACAGCTGCTATGAAAAAAGCTATTTTTTGTGGTTCAACTTTAAAAGCAAAACCTCATGAGGATAAGTCTCATTACACCGCTGTTGCTTTTCCAAAATATCACGAGGGACCCTAGAAAAGACTTCTTCAGGGACCTCCTTAAAGCCCTGACTTTCATAAAAATCTCTGAGATGAGCAAATGGAAGGCAATAAACTGTGGCTTCGGGGTTAAGCTGTTCGAGAAGGAATTTTATAATTTTCCTAGATAGTGTCGTCACAAGATAAATTTTTTTTTGTTATACTTCTTAGCGTTGATCACAAACGAAAGGAGTAGATCGTGAAAAGTGCGCATAGGAGACATGACATATCGGACAGAACTTGGAGTATATTACAACCTCTTCTTCCTGGGAGAAGAGGTGCATGGGGTGGCATCGCAAAAGACAACCGGCTGTTTATTAATGCTGTTTTTTGGGTCCTTAGAACAGGAGCTCCTTGGAGAGATTTGCCTCCGGACTATGGAGACTGGAAGAACATTCACCGACGTTTTTGTCGATGGAGAGACAAAAGTGTCTGGGAAAACCTAATGGAAGCATTGATCATAGATCCCGATTATGAATGGCTAATGATTGATGCAACTCATATTAAAGTTCATCCCCATGCTGCAGGTGCAGTAGGTGGAAATCAAGATATGAGCCGAACAAAAGGGGGCTCAACTCGAAATTGCATATTGCCGTGGATGCGCATGGTATGCCGCTCAGACCGGTTGTTACAGAGGGTACCCGAGCTGATTGTAAGGAAGCTAGCAAATTGATACAGGATATTGTAGCGGAATATTTGCTGGCAGACAAAGCCTATGATACCGAGGAAATAATTAAGAAAGCGGAAGAACAGAGTATGCAAATTGTCATTCCCCCAAAGAAAAATAGGAAAAGTAAGCGTCTTTATGATAAAGACTTATACAAACTAAGACATTTGGTGGAAAATACGATTCTTCACTTGAAACGGTGGAGGGGCATAGCAACAAGATACGCAAAAACGACTGCTTCATTCTTAGCCGGAGTTCAAATTAGGTGTATAGCTATGTGGGCAGAGATCTTGTGACGACAGCATCTAGAGATGCCAAATCCTCGAAAGCTCTGTTGAACATACATACCACCAAGTTCAAAAATTGATGCTTTAATGTGACACAATCTCCCAATACCTACGCGCTCCCCATTGCAAGTAGCAACAGCTATGCGGTCAGTATCTAAGCTTGAGGGTTTGAAATTTATCCTATCATATTGCTCGTTCACCCATCCAATTTCTTCATCGTTACACCAACGGATAAAAGAAGCAGAACTTCCCCTACTGAATTTCATAATTAACAACCTCAGACTGAATTACCCAATAATTTAACTCTGATTCATTCAAACATCAATTTTCAATCTATCCCGTATGAATAAAGCTTGTATTCTGGTTAGAAACGCACTCATTCCAGTCCAATTAAAAGTTCTGAATGCGTCTCTCCACCTCCATAAAAGTGTTGAGGCTTAAGCAGCTCTTTTCTCGTTCCAATAACCCTCTCAATAGTTGTTGGCTCTCACTACCCTCAGCTGCAATATGGCAGTTGCATTGATTGTAGCCATTATTTTTTTACTATTCAATTGTATGATCTATCAATGTCTTGGCAAGTAGTTGAGCAAGCCATTGTTCGTATTCTTCAGCTGTCCAGCCTTGTTCCACCACTAGCATACGGTATATATCACGCCCAGTAAATGCCCATAAGACATCTCGAGCCTTATTTATACTAAAGTTTTTAGAAAGGGATTTTTCCTTTGCCATCGCCGTTATAGTTACTTCCTGCCTGGTGTACCGACGCATTTCTCTTTCTTTTTCGAGCTTTTTAAACTCAGGTGCTAAAAAAGCAGCACCTCGAAAAACATCCATTTGAGCCTTTTCTGCATCGTAAATTTGACGTGCAATTTTAGCCGAGTAAAGAAGACGTTCTTTTGGAGAGCTTGCTTTATTGCTCTTTTCTACAAGTATATCAAACTGATCTTTGGGAAAAACTTCGTCCATCAAAGCTCGAAGAATCCCTCTTTTAGACTGAAAAAGTGAGTAAATCGTCGGTATTGAAACGCTAGCAACTTGAGCGATCTTTTCAATTGTTACATATTCAAACCCTTCAGATTCAAAAAGATTCTTTGCAGAAATAAGAATACGTTCTTTTGTCTGAGCCGCTTGAGCATTTCTACCTACAGACTTATAAGATCTTTTTTTCATCTTTGACATATTGAGTATAGTTTACTATAATGAATTTGATTTGTCAAAACCAAAAAGGAGATATCTATGAAAAGTACACTTTCTACAGCAGCAGCTTATTACACAGCACTTGGGAAGAAAAATCTAGAAGAAGTAAAAAAATATTTGCACCCTGATATTCAATTTACAGATCCACAAGAAAAAGTAATTGGAAAAGAAGCTGTCCTTAGAGCAGCACAAGGATTCTCTGGTATTTTTAAAACCTTAACAATCCACGCAAAATTTGGTTCTGAAGATCAAGCGATGATTGTTTACGATGTAGAAATCCCTGGTTTTGCCAAAAATTTGCGCGCAGCTTCGCTCCTAAGCTTTAAGGAGGGACTTATTTCGAAGATTGATCTTATCTATGACACTCGCTGTTTCCTAGAGGAAAAATAAACGTCACCGAAAGCGCAATGATTCTATCGGAGTGTATGCGGAATTAACTTCTTGAAGATGCCGATCATACACTCCCTTTTCTCTGCAGTAAGATTATGAAAAAAGCCTGCATCTTCTGTTTCGACAATAGGGACCGCCCTTTTAAGGATATCAGAACCTTTCTTTGTCAAAATGGGATTTTTTGCGAATGATCAAGGCTGTTTTCTCGAGACCTTTGATGATTTGGGAAACTGTATTAGGGTCAAGCCCTGCCATTTTCCCAATAGCGGCTTGAGTCACCCGATCTCCCTGAAGGATGGAATAAAGTATCCGAAAAAGAAGCAGTATTACCTGATGGAACCTCCATCCAGGTCGCTCAAATGGAGAAACATTTTTCCTGAGCTAATCGCCAGTCAAAAGTTCTGGGACTTGCTCCTTTCTAGAATTGTTGAACGGAGGTGGTAACCTCCAAATCACAAAAAGACCGAGTGAAACTCGGTCTTTTTGCGGAGTGGAAGTTCAAGTGCTTAGCAAAATAGAGCGTTTGCAAGAAGCCCAAGACTTCGAATCTTTTATCAGTTAGTGGTTAGGTTCAGATTTTAATTGAAGGTATGCCTCTGAAAAATTATCAGGGGCATAAACCGTACATTGAAAATTAGCTACTATAAACCCGCAACATTTTTAGCTTCTGGACCTTTGCGTCCTTCTTCTTCATCATATTCAACTTCTTGCCCTTCGTTTAGAGATTGTGTATCTCCTTCAAGGCTGTTGACGTGAACGAATAATTCCTTCCCACCTGCATCAGGGGTAATGAAACCGAAACCTTTTTGTGAATTAAAAAACTTAACTTTACCTTTGGATTTTGCCATTTGGATTTCTCTTCCTTTAAAAAATTTAAAAAACACCCACCAATATGTTGTAAATTCATACCAGTGGAGCCCATGTATTTGAGCAGTTCAGAGGTATTGTAGCTTATTTCGGATAAATCTAAAAGCAAAGCTCTTATAAAAATTTCACACTCCAATAGAGATATTTCTTATATGTTTAATTATTAGATATTTAAGGTTTTTTATTTCGTTGATAAAATTCCAATTAAAGGCCCTCAACCCATCCAACCACCTCCAAAAAATCTAGAGCTCTGCCAACTTTGAAAATTGGGAAAGCTTAATTCATCTTTTCAAGTGGGTTCAGTGAGCTTTAAAACTTGGTACGTAAAAAGCTATTTGTGTTACTTAATGATAAAATGAAGAAGCTGCTTTTTATCTGTCTTTTTATACACTCTTGTTATGCTGCTCACTGGTATGTCACCCCTTATGGGGGCGTAGGGTTTCTAAACACGATGACAGAACACATCCAGCCCTTTAAAGATACTGGCGTCCTTAAATACAAAGCAAAATTTCATACAGGAATGACTCTTGGAGGGTCCTTTGGTTACCGGAAGGATTTTTGGGATATTAGTCTTCTTTATTCTTATGGATATAACTCTCTTGAGATTGCAAAAAGTCCTCCTCAAGAGGAGTCTATAAATGCTTTAGAAGGTTATATGCAATCGCATACGCTTATATTGCAGGGATTATTTTTTATTCCCACCGGAAGCCCTTTCCTTCCCTACATCGCTCTAGGCCCAGGATATCTCCGAATAAAATCAAAGCAACGTTTAGGGTTTACCTTCTTTGATAAAGCTCTCGTAGATGACAGCGCAAATGCTTTTGGCTACCGGATAAAAAGCGGATTTCAATACCAAGTGACTGAGACTTTTTTAACAGATTTTTACTATGCCTTTTTGGGAGCAGTACGACCCAAATTCAAAGACACTAGTGGACATTCTTTTCATTCGACATATTACCTTCAGAGCATTAACTTTAGTTTTGTCTATCTCTTCTAAATCGGCCTTGATTAGGGCCACACCCTAGGTACACTTCTTAACGAATTCTGACTTGAGCATGATTTCACCAAATCCTTTAACCTTGGCGTCAATATTGTGACCATTTACCTCTTCGACTATGCGAATATTCTTCACTTTAATGCCCACCTTGAGGACTGAAGAGGTCCCCTTGACTTTGAGATCTTTGATCACTGTCACGCTATCGCCGTCTTTTAGGATATTCCCGTGAGCATCTTTCACAATTACCCCGTCTTCTACACCTTCAGGCATCGAATCTATTGGCCATTCATGGGCACAATCTGGGCAAATATATAAACCTTCACTTTCATACGTGTATTTAGAACCGCATTTGGGGCAGCAGGGCAAATCTTCCATCTCGAGTCACCTATTTCCTTTTGATATCTCATATTCTATCAGACAGGAAGTTAAAATCCTATCTCCAGACCCTCCATGCCTTAATTCAGAACCTAACAATGTACATTTAAAACCTTCTGATTAGATCACCTAGAAATACAAGTTAGAAACTTCATCTCTGTTATATTTTTTCACGCAAAGAGTCTTTGAGGGATCAATAATAACTTTTGAATATAAGGCTTCTCTTCCTAAAAGCATACGAAACCTTAAGGGATCCCGATTAGAAAGAGTTAATTCAATTTCCCATTTTTCGGATCCAAGACAAAGCATGCTTTTTATGACATAACGCTCCTCAACTTGTGCGTTAGAGCTCATAACATTTCTTATGTCAAATATGGGGCAAGAACAAGCTATAAAAATAGTCTTATCTCCTTGAAGAGGATTTACAGTAAACCTAACATATTTCTTTCTCCCTTTAGTAAATGGTTTAATATCAAAAGCATGGAGGGCAGAGGTTTTAGCTCCTGTATCAATTTTTGCCTTTACTGCAGGGATTTTCAGACCTGGCAAAGCCACCCATTCCTGCCATCCGATCTTAAATTTCTCTATATTTTTTTTGCTCATATTTTTATGATAAAATTACCCTTCGTATCGCTTTCTTGCACTCATTGGCAGCACTTTTTCTAAATACTTTACCACCTCTTCAGCAACACTGACCCCAGTGGTTACTTCAATACCTTCTAAACCTGGGGATGAATTGACCTCCATAATTAGAGGTCCCCTATCTGACCTTAATATGTCTACTCCAGCAAATTTTAAGCCCATTACTTTTGCTGCTTTTATAGCTAGCTCCCGTTCTTGCTTAGTAATTTTTATCGAAACTGCTGTCCCACCTCTATGCAAATTAGAACGAAAATCATCCGGATCGGCCTCTCGTTTTATGGAAGCTACGACTCTCTCACCAACCACTAAACAACGAATATCACTTCCGTTAGATTCCTTAATATATTCTTGGACAATAATATTGGCTTTTAGTCCCATAAAAGCTTGTATGACACTTTGTGCCGCTTTTTTTGTCTCAGCTAAAACTACTCCAATTCCCTGAGTACCTTCAAGCAATTTAATAACGACAGGAACCCCTCCAACTAGTTTGATCAAATCATCTATATCATCAGGAGAATGCGCAAATCCGGTAATCGGCATACCAATCTTTGTCTTTGCCATCAGCTGTAAGGAGCGCAACTTATCCCTTGACCTAGTAATTGCAATAGACGGATTTATAGAAAAAATGCCCATTAGTTCTAACTGACGAACAATTGCACATCCATAAAAAGTTCGGTTTGCTCCAATGCGGGGAATAATAGCATCTAAAGGAGGTAGATCAATTCCATCAATATGAATACTGGTCTTCTCTGAAGTAATATTCATATAACATGAAAGATAATCAATGACCTCTACTTCATGCCCTCTAGTTTCCGCAGCCTCCTTTAATCTATTAGTGGAATATAGCGTGTCTTTTCTTGAAAGAATCCCTATTTTTAAGCGTTTTTGCATTTTCATAACTCTTCTGTCCCATTGAAAAAGAAATTGTCATTTAAAATATAGCTATTATTTGTTAAAAAGTGAAGATATAAGTAGTTTTAGGATTAAATTATATGGAGAAGGTTAGTGAAAGTATTTGATGCACATTTTCATATTATTGACCCCGCGTATCCTTTGGAGGAGAATCAGGGTTACTTACCTGATCCCTTCACGGCTGATGATTATTCCAAATGGATCGAGCAACTCAAGATTCAGGGAGGAGCGATCGTCTCCGCTTCCTTTCAAGGGTTCGACACCTCTTACCTTGAAAAGGCTCTTAAAAAGCTTGGTCCTGGGTTTGTCGGTGTGATCCAAGCTCCAAGTGCAATTGAAGACAGCGAGATCATTCGTCTCAATTCTCTAGGTGTGCGCGCCGTTCGTTTCAATATCAAGCGTGGCGGATCTGAAACGCTGGATCATCTACAAGATTTTAGCCAGAGGATTTATGAACTCGCCCGCTGGCATGTGGAACTCTATATTGATTCTAAAAAGCTCCCTCCCCTGCTTCCTCTATTAAAAAAACTCCCTTCGGTAAGCATCGATCACCTAGGTCTATCTCAAGAAGGATTTCATTCGGTTCTTGATCTGGCTGCGCATGGAGTCAAAATCAAAGCAACGGGGTTCGGTCGTGTTGACTTTGATGTTCTTCCTGCTCTTAAAAAGCTTTATCAAGAAAACCACGAAACGCTTCTTTTTGGAACGGATTTACCCTCAACGCGCGCTAAACGCTCCTTTTCTCCCTGTGATCTTCAGCTCATCACAGACAATTTCCCCAAAGAGGCGATAGAAAAAATCCTATGGAAAAATAGCTCAGATTTCTACCGACCTCAAACGCTTCGCTTGTGATCCGCAAGCACTTCCTTAATAATGCGCCAACATTGCATGGACTCAGAATTGTTTGAATTTGTAAAACCAGCGGCAGTAAGTAGAGCTTTCCACAAAGTCCAAGCGCGAGCGCGAGCCCATGTCTCTGTGTCAAATGGTAACATCGTGCGAAAAACCTCCCGACTTTTACCTTCAAATAACGTCCAAGTGATCGCAAGATCGCAAGCTGGATCCCCGACCGTCAGCTGACCAAAATCGATAACAGCACAGAGCTCACCCACTCGCGTTAAGAGATTACCAGCACTGATATCGCCATGAACCCATACAGCCGTATGATTCCAAGAGGTTGCAAGAGCTGTTTCCCAGACTTTCAGCGCAGCACTAATGTCTATTTTGTCCTTTAGATTAACAATTGCTCGACGTATATCAGCGTCGTAAACCGATAGCAATCCTCCACGATAACAACTATGTGGTCCAGGCAATGGGCCACCCTTTGCATCGATTTTTTGCAAAGCCACAAGAAATTGAGCTAGACTCGCAGCAAATTTGCCTAGATCGGCTATTGGAGTAGAAGCAACTGTATCCCCTTCAAGCCAACGATAAATGGACCATTTCCATGGATAAGCATCACTGGGGTTAGCCATTTCCAAAGGGACTGGAATAGAAAGTGGAAGATGGGGCGCCAGTCTTGGCAGCCACTTGTGTTCTTTCTCCACCTGAGCTGCATATCCCGAGGCGCTCGGCAAGCGTATGAGCATGTCCTCTCCCAAATGAAACGTTCTGTTATCCCACCCACCCGGCATAACCTGTCGAATCGAAAGGTCTTTCCACTTTGGAAACTGGCTAGCCACTAGATGATGGACAAGTGCGATGTCTATGTTTAACTGCTTATTATCCATATATTTTTTGATCGGAAAAAAGCTTAACCTAGTTTATCTGAGGCCACGTGATAATCGGGGTCTTCTAATACATTTGTCTCGACCATATCTCCTGCTCTACCTAGGAGCAATTTACACTCAGGGCTGAGGTGACGAAGATGCAAGTTTTTTCCTAACGCCATATAGCGTTCGGTAATAAATTGTATCGCTTCAATCGCCGAGTGATCGGTCACCCGCGCATGCATAAAGTCGATAATCACTTCTTTCGGGTCGTCTTTTATTTCAAACAAGGTTTTGAACTGCGTTACAGATCCGAAAAATAAAGGTCCATGCAGAATGTATTCCTTTTCACCTTTGGCATTGATTTTCTTCTCAGCATAGATGTTTTTTGCGGTGTCCCATGCAAAGACCAATGCGGCAATAATCACCCCTATGACAACAGCCACAGCTAAATTAGTAAAAACAGTGACAAGCGTCACCAAAGCAATGATAAAAGCATCGTGCTTGGGGATCTTATGCATAAATTTAAACGTTGCCCACTCGAAGGTTGAGATTACCACCATAAACATCACACCCACCAAGGCTGCCAAGGGAATCAATTTAATGACGGGCCAGAGAAAAATGATAAAAACAAAAAGAGTGATCCCAGCAACAATTCCTGAAAACCTCCCACGCCCACCAGAATTAATGTTAATCATGCTCTGCCCCAACATCGCGCAACCACCCATCCCTTTGAAAAAACCCGAGACAACGTTTCCAAGACCTTGAGCGATACATTCTTTATTAGCTCGACCTCTGGTGTGGGTGATTTCATCAATAAGTGACAGGGTCATTAACGACTCGGAAAGCCCAATAATGCACAGTGTAATTGCATAGGGCACGATAACTTTAAGAGCAGTGAAGCTCAATGGGATCTGCAACCAGGCAAAGGTCGGAAATGCTGCAGAAACCTGCTCTCCCCCCATCATATCATCAACCACACGGGTATCTAAGTTGAAAAGATGCACCAGTGCCGAAACGAGGGCAATAGCGACTAAGGCAGACGGTATTTTCTTAGTGAATTTTGGGACAAAGTAGGTCACAGCCATGGCAACGATAATCAACCCAATCATTAAATACAGCGGATAACCTGTTAACCAAACTGTTTCACCACCACCGGTGACTTTAAACTGCTCTAATTGCGCTAAGAAAATAACAATTGCTAAACCATTCACAAACCCCACCATTACTGGCTTAGGCAAAATACGAATGAGCTTGCCAAGCCGAAATGCTCCCACCAGTATCTGAAAGATACCTGTTAACACCACAGTTGCAAATAGATATTCTACTCCATATTGGATGACTAAAGAGACAATGACCACCGCCATCGCGCCCGTTGCACCCGAGATCATTCCGGGCCGGCCACCAAATATCGCAGTAATGATGCACATGAAAAACGCTGAAAACAACCCCACCAATGGGTCAAGATGCGCCACTAGTGCAAATGCAATGGATTCGGGAATGAGAGCCAAGGCAACAGTGAGCCCGGAGAAAAAATCAATATTCCATTTACCCTCAAAAGGCATCAGAAATTTCTTAACACTTTGTATCATCGGGATCCAGGTTAGGCTTCATCTATGAATGGGCCGGCCATACTATACAAAATTCCAATTCCAAGGAAGTAAATAGTCTCATCTATTTTGGACGATTAAGCTTTTGCCACAACTTGTAAACAGCTAGAGCTTCGTCATCTGGCTGATGCTCCATAGGCATCGCACGCTCTTTCCAAGGTTTACCAATTTCCTCATAGAAATTTAGAAGTGTAAATTACTTGCGATCATCCACATAAAACTTAGAGTAATCGTCTCGTGTCGTTATAAATACGACCTTTTCTGGACAGCAAGGCACATTGGGCAAGGGTGGGCAAGAATATAAAACGTGCATCCATGAAAATGCTCGGATTCTAGA
Organism: Simkaniaceae bacterium; assembly: GCA_018399055.1. Classification (GTDB taxonomy): domain Bacteria; phylum Chlamydiota; class Chlamydiia; order Chlamydiales; family Simkaniaceae; genus Neptunichlamydia. The sequence continues at coordinate 1,633,059 of CP073762.1, forward strand.
AGCTGAGAACCCTTTTGTATCGCTAAAATTTCAGCATGGGCAGTGGGATCATTTGTTTGAGCCACTTGATTGGCTGCCTCGACCAATACTTCTCCATCCTTAGTGATAAAGCAAGCAAAGGGCCGCCCACCACTTTTCACATTCCCCCTGGCAATTTCAATCGTTCTATCTACAAAATCCATTCTAAAACCGTTAACTGCTTCCTTATTCTAGCTATACCATCTTACTCTATTTCATGGAGAGCTTTGTTAAAAAGTTGAAAAAACCACAAATTTAAAATACAACCGACCCGTTATTCATTACAAAGGATTAATAAATGAAGAAAATAATTTTTAGTTTGTTGTTAATTTTCGCATCTTATTCTTACGCAAATGAGAACAAGATTTTCTCCTATATGGATACTCATGCAATGGGAGGATATCCCATGTTGGGATTTGGGTCTCGTTACCAAGGTGGAATCCACGGATTTGATATTTCTATGAACACCTGCGTCCTTAGGCCTCCCGTTTCTTTAGAAACCTTCCAATTAAGAGGCCCCTACCTTATATATCCCAAAGAAAAGGGGCTATATCTAGGTGTAGGGATGGGACTTGTAAACGAAAAGGAACTCCTAGACCACATGAGCGCCTCTATCGAAGGCTCTCTGGGCTACCAGTGGAACAATAACCTCTTCTTAGAAGCAACTACTACGACTCCCCTTTCAAAAACATCTGCAGCCAAGGTCTGGCCGGGCCTTACCATTGGCTATGGGTTCTAGATAGCGTCTTCAATTAGCTCTGTTCAACCAAAATAGCTCTTGCCGGAGCTCCATCGGAACCTGCAATTTTTATCGGGAGACAGTAAAGCGTATAGGCCCCTGGAGAAACCTCTGTAAGATCGATTCCCTCAAGGATCACCACCTCTGCCTTGAGAAGGATTTGGTGGGTAGCAACAAGACAATCAAACGGGGCAACACTGAAATAATCCACCCCAACGAGCTTGACGCCTTGCTCCACAAGGTACTCTGCACCATCGGCGCTGATTGCAACGTAATCCTCGATAAACTCAGTTGCTCCGCTTGCCCACTCCTGTGAATTTCGGGTTTTAACTAGAAGGCGCTCTGTATTTGGAGGAATATTAGCCCCTTTCAAAATTTCTTTTGTAATAAGTGCAGCATCCAACACTTCGACAACAACGGCCTTACCTATCAACACTTCCAAAGACAATTTCTCGACAGAGTCCCCATCCTTTAGAAAATGACAGGGGGCGTCTACATGAGTCCCTGTGTGGGCGCTCATCTTGATTGCTGTAACATTGGCCATTCCTCCCTTGCTCAGCTCAAGAAGTTTCTTGAACTCAGCCCCCCTATCCCCAGGCCAAGTCGGAATAGACTCTGATAGAGTCACAGAAATGTCATACATTTTCATGAGAACTAATATAGTGTGGAAGTAAAAATTAATTCAACGCATTCCTTTTTTCAAAAACCTTTCAGCGAATGTTAACATTTACATATCTATTAACCGATCAAACATGATAGACTAGTGGAAGTTTCAAAATTAAGTTGGTTAAAAAATGACATTCGATGATTTAGATCTTCATCCTAAAATTCTTGAAGCAATTGCTGCTGCAGGATACTCTGAACCGACAGAGATTCAAAAAGCGGTTATTCCTATGGTTAAAGAAGGAGTCGACATCCGAGCTTCAGCACAAACGGGAACGGGAAAAACCGCTGCCTTTTTGCTGCCTGCTATTAACCATTTAGTGAACTCCCCCTCAAAAGGTGGCAAAGGCCCTCGAGTCCTGATTCTTGTTCCAACACGCGAACTTGCGATGCAGATTGAAACACAAGCCAAAAAATACACCAAGTATCTCCCTCATGTCAAAGCGGTTTCCGTTGTTGGAGGAATCCCCTATCACAAACAAGCTCCAAAGCTTAAACGTTCGTTGGACATTCTTATTGCGACACCTGGAAGGCTTATTGACTTCATCCACCAAAAGAAAGTTGAATTCCCAAGGCTCGAAATGCTTATCCTTGATGAAGCCGACCGAATGCTCGATATGGGTTTTGTAAAGCCTGTAGAAGATATCGCTTCGCAAACCCCCTCTGATAGACAAACTCTAATGTTTTCTGCGACAATGCAGGGAAGTGTCGTTAAGCTTTCGAAAAAGCTCTTAAATAATCCTAAAGAGATCGCAATTGATTCTAAGCAAGTAACTCATGAAAATATTGAGCAGAAAGTACATTTTGTTGATGATCTTCACCACAAAAATCGTATTCTTGACCATATCCTGAGTCAGGATAACGTAACAAATGCGATTGTCTTCACTTCAACAAAGCGCCATGCTGGCCAGCTTGTTGATGAGTTGCGCGATAAAGGATATCCTACAGGCGCCCTCCATGGCGATATGAATCAGAGACAGCGCACACGCACCATAGCACAGCTTCGGAACGGATCAATTTGTATCCTTGTTGCGACCGACGTCGCCTCTCGAGGAATCGACGTCCAGGAGATCTCCCATGTTATCAATTTCGACATTCCTGAAAATGCAGAAGATTACGTCCACCGTATCGGCCGTACTGGACGCGCTGGAGCCAAGGGAACAGCCCTGACTCTAGTCGCTGGACGCGACGCCTATATGATGAAGCAGATCGAGAAGTTCACCGGGCAACAGATTGATAGCGCCGTGATCCCAGGCCTAGAGCCAGATCCAACTAAAATTTCTTCAAATGGCCCTCCACGAAGATCTCGCAATCATAGATCTGACCACACACGTTCATCTCGCGGCGGCAATAAGCCTAGTTTTTCTCGAGGTGATAAAAAGACCGGATCATCTTGGGGCGATAAAAAGCCTGGTTCTTCCTATGGCGAGAAACGCTCAAGTTCTCCTCGTGGCGAAAAGAAAGCTGGATCTTCTTGGGGCGATAAAAAGCCTGGTTCTTCCTATGGCGAGAAACGCTCAAGTTCTCCTCGTGGCGAAAAGAAAGCTGGATCTTCTTGGGGCGATAAAAAGCCTGGTTCTTCCTATGGCGAGAAGCGCCCAAGTTCTCCTCGTGGCGAAAAGAGAGCCGGATCATCTTGGAGCGACAAAAAGCCTGGTTCTTCCTACGGCGAGAAGCGCTCAAGTTCTCCTCGTGGCGAAAAGAGAGCCGGACCATCTTGGGGCGACAAAAAGCCTCGAAGCAGTGCTCGTCCTTCTAGGAATGAAAACCAAGGCTTCAAACCCAGAAAAACTACCCTGAATAAGAGCCGTCGCCAAGGTAGATAACAAACAACTCATTTATAAATAGATAGTGTTTGGCCAAAAATTTAAAAACCTATATTAGAGGTTATATAACCTCTAATATAGGTGGATTATACTGGAACCAATTTTTGGTGGTAAAAACGCAGAAAAAGTCCTCTTTTTTCTTCTGAAAAATGGACGTTGTTAGGGCGCAGAGTTAAAGCGTGTCTTTGAAGAAGCCCTTTCCCCTTTAAAATGCTAACCGCAACCGATAGTGTCAAAGACCGCTTGGCTAGCTTTTATCACTGGAATGATCATCAGAGCCTTGAGCAAGCTATTCTGATCAATTCAACACCTTTAGAGTGGGCGGCTCGCAACCCATTAAATTAATGAAGTTTTAGAGTGCGGTAGGCATCGTCGATCTGATCAAGAGAGGCAATGCAGCAGCTAAGGTCTTTGAGCAGTCCTGTCGAGATGTCGTAGACCCATCCGTGAATGATAAGCTTTCTACCTTTAGCCCAGGCATTTTGAACAATCGTGGTATGACAAACATTCATCACCTGCGTCAAAACATTCAACTCTACAAGGCGTTTATACCTTTCCTTTTTGTCTTGAATTTGATCAAGAACCTCTTTCTCGCTGAAATAAACATCGCGAATATTGCGAAGCCAATTATCAACGAGTCCAAACTGAGCATTTTCCATAGAGGCGGCAACGCCCCCACACCCATAATGGCCACAGACAATAACATGCTCAATCCCGAGATTTTCAACTCCATATTCTAGAACAGAGAGGCAGTTGATATCGGTATGTGGAAAAATATTTGCAACATTCCGATGAACAAAGACTTCTCCAGCCTCTAGCCCAATCATTTCATTCGCAGGAATCCGGCTGTCAGAACAACCAATCCAAAGATACTTTGGAGCTTGTCCATCTACATGCCTTTTAAAAAAATCGGAGTCTTCTTCCCTCTTCCCCTCAGACCAGGTGCGATTATTCTCAAATAATTGTTGCAGCTCTCTCATGGATCTATTGTAAGTTCTCACCTTGATTTATTTCTATAATCTTTATGGATTTATTGGGCTTTTACATCTACAATTAGATATTTATGGAGGGTTAGCCCTTTTAACTCTCACCGCAGGAGCCATTTTTACTCGCAATGAAGCTGTAAAAATTGTTGCTATGACCACCCTATCATCTCAAACAGCTATTTCATCGTCCTTTATCATAGGTGGCTGTTGTTTAGAAAATTGTAGACAAATTCAACCCACGGAAATGGAAGGTAAATACGTTAGATTGCAAAATGGGTCTGTTCGTGTGATTAAGCAAGATTTTTTCTGTAAAATTTGAGACCTATTTCTCTTAAGTCTTATTGTTAACATGTTATGAGCTAATTTAACATGGGCAGAGTCGCTTAGAGCCTGACCCGTTCTATACTTCGTCCTCCATTATCATATATCTTTTCCCACTGACCCACTCCTCGTGGATCTCTACTCCTATTGCCGTGATCAACCTTTCGCAGGACTCAACGTTGGGAAAGAGCCTCGCCACTCTTGTTCTCCGCTTGAACTCCTGGTTGAGCCTCTCACTGGGATTATTTGTTCGGATTTTCTTCCAGTGGTCTCGAGGGAACTCGAAGAAGGAGAGTCCTTCTTCGATGTTCTCTTCGAGCCACAGACTAAACTTTGGCGCTTTTTTTTGGTATTTCTCAACTGTCTGTCTCATTCTGGATCTTGCCTCATTTGCATTTAAGGCTTGATAGATATCCCTCACAGATTGGGCGATTTCTTTGCGGAGATGTTGAGATGGCGCATAATGCATCGCATTTTGCGCCATGTGAAAGAGACACCGCTGCCAGGGTGTTCCTGGAAGGACTGCTTGCCTGGCTTTTTTGAGTCCTGCGTGATCATCACTGATGATCAGTTGGACTCCCTTTAAACCTCTTGTTAATAGATTTTCAAGGAACTTTCTCCAATGCACCTCTGCTTCAGATAAGCTGCAAGAAATGGACAGGATTTCTCGATGCCCTTGTAGGTTGACTCCAAGGGCAGTGAGAACTGCAAGGCTTCTCACTGCCCCTGCTTCTCTCACCTTTTCGTAGCGTGCGTCTAGGTAGATGTATTTCATGCTCCCTAGTGGACGGGTTCGGAACTTTTCAAGTTCTTCATCAAGGATTTTGGAGAGATTGGAGACTTGTGTGGAACTGATCTCCAACCCACAGAGCTCCTCGGTGATCCTCTTGACCCGTCTTGTGGACACTCCATTGACATACATCTCTGCAACAGCAAGTGCCAGCGCTCTTTCTGAGCGCTGGCCTTTCTCTAGAAGAGTGGGATAGAATGGAACTTCTCTCGTCTGGGGTATTTGAAGATGAAGCTTTCCTAACCTGGTCTGCAATGTTTTCTCCTTAAACCCATTGGCATATCCCTGCCTCTCATTGGTTCTTTCATAGGGAGCGGCTTTGAGAGCCCGCTCTCTTTCAATGAGCATCAGCTCATTGAGAAGCTTTTGAAGAGTTGGACATAAACCCTCCATATCTTTAAAATTAAGCTCCTCTAATGCTTCGGCAATTAGAGGAGAAAAACGTTGGTTTGAGACCATTTTATTCTCCTTTTGTTTGTTAGACTTAAGAGAATTTGGTCTCAAACCATTTTTTTTCAATCTCTGAGTGCTCTCGGAAACTGAATTTACAGAAACAAATTTACACTACCGTTCGTGTTTCACTAAACTCAGTAAGTATGACATTCATTTGTGCAACAGCGATCATAGGTTCTTTGTTTGCCTTAGTCTCACGCGTTCCTCTCTCATGTCTAAAGCAAAAAGTTACCATGCGCCAACTCTCTCCTTTCTGGCTTTCAGGACTCGCGCTAACTGTCCTTGTAACAGAGGTAAATGGCAGCCTCATTCCTATCAAAAGACTTCCTGATGGTAAGATTTCTAAGGAGTGCATAGATGAAATAAATGCTGGCTATTCTTGCAGGAACCGTTGCTTTTCGAGCGGGTCTGATCTTTAAAAAACTGTCGTAAAGGGAAGGGCTACTGAGAGCGTCGTCACAACAACAAGAGAAAAGATAAACATCTTTCGGGCCCAGCGTGCATCATTTTTAGCAGAAAAGCCTTTGAGGGCAAGAACAAGCCAAGAAATACCAACAAGCGCCATGATCACCATGAAGGTCAGCGTAGTATAACCACAAAGAGTCAAAAGAGTAGTCGCCATAATGAACGCGAGAAGATACACAGTCATATGGATCTTTGTTTTGTGCATCCCCTTGACGCGGGGAAAAACAGGAATTGAGGCTTTGGTATAGTCGCTGAGGCGATAGATAGCGATGGCAAAAAAATGGGGCATTTGCCACATGGCAATAATCGCAAAGAGGATGAATGCTCCAAGATCAAGCCTATGCGCTACAGCAGTGTATCCAACAACTGGCGGAATAGCTCCCGCAATACTTCCAATAAGGGTGCCATAGGTCGTTTGGTACTTCGATAATGAGTAGACAATCACGTAGAAGAAAAAGCCTGTTAGAGCAACATAAGTCGTCAATGGGTTTGTTCCTAAGGCAAGAGTCAATGTACCTAAAAGACCAAGCCCTGTTCCGAAAAGAAACGCTTTTCGATGGGGAATAACCCCGCGAGCTAAGGCGCGGTATTTTGTCCGATTCATCTTTGCATCGTGATTGCGATCGATATAGTTATTGAAAACACAGGCAGACGCAATGATTAGCCCAAGGCCCAGAACCATAGATAGAAAAAGCCCCAAGTCAAAATGCCCCCTTGCTGCTAAAGCATACCCTCCAGCAGTCGTCAGTATGTTTCCCAGGATAATCCCAGGTTTCGTCAGAAGAAGATAGTGCTTAAGCGTCAGAGGCTTTCTTAATGTATTTTCCATCTAGTGCCCCATATTAGGCATGACATTGTAGTTCAAATTGCTCATGATCCAAAGCGTCCCTAAAATGATGCATAGAATCAGTACTGCTCCAAATACAAATATCCAGAGATTCCAGCGCGGCTTTTCCTCAAGGCCTAAGTGGAGGAAGAAAATCAGCTGAATCACGGCTAAAACACACCCAATCGAAATGATTGACGAGATGAGTAGCCCATGTGTTAGGTGGTAGTGAGCCACAATCCGATAAGCAGCAAATACTAATACAAGAGAGATGATAAACCCAATCCATATAGGTTTAAAACTTACATTCCATCCATGATGTTGATCTATCATATGATTCCCACTAGGTAAACAATTGTATAAATAAATACCCAAACAATGTTGAGAAACTGCCAAAACATTTTAAGGCACGTTAGGCGTCGAATACAAGGCCCGGATACTCCTGAGCGAAATACTGGAATGAGAAGAACAATTACCCAGAGAAGTGCAATGACTAGGTGGAGAACAAACATTCCCACAAGAGTAAAAAACGCTGATGCAAAACCACTTTTTTCCCAGCCACTCCCCGCAGCTATAAGATGGGAAAACTCATGAAGCTCCATCCCTAAAAAGATCAGCCCTAAAAGAAAAGTGATGAGGAAAAAGGCAATCGTTCCTCCTTTATTCCTTCTGTGAGCATAGGCTCCTCCGATTCCAACTGTAAAAGTGCTAATGAGAAGTATAAATGTCTGGAGGGTCGTGTAGTCTAAGTTAAAGAGTTGCTTCTGGGTCGGGCCTCCAAAATGATTTGGGCTGAGCACAGCATACGTTGCAAAAATAGTGGCAAACAGCATGAAATCCGTTAGCAGATAAAGCCAAAAACCAAAAACTGTTTTTGAGTAAATATCGTGGTGAGTATCAGGACTAGCCTCGTGCATATTCATGTGGCGCGACTCCTCATTTCAATTTCTCTTACTTCCTCTGCCTTAACATAATAGTCGGTCTCCTTGACAAAGAGACGGGCAATTAAGGTAATCACAACTCCCAAGGTGCAAAGCCCAGCCAGCCAGAAAATGTGCCAGACAAGCGCGAATCCTAAGATGCAGCTCAGAATACCAATGTTAACACCTACCATCGAATTTTTCGGCATATGGATGTCTTGATACTTAGGCTCTCCTACCTCTTTTTTCGATTTCTTCATCTCCCAAAAGGCATCTTTATCATGCACTTCAGGGATGATTGCAAAATTGTAGAAGGGAGGTGGAGACGCTGTTGACCATTCAAGTGTCCGTCCATTCCAAGGATCTCCTGTAGTATCCTTTAATTTTTCGCGATTCTTGATACTCTTATAAAGTTGAGCCGCCTGAAACAGAACCCCAATAAAAATCAAAAGTCCTCCGATCGCAGCAACAATGAAGAGCGGTTGCCATCCATTACCATCTGGGTAATGGTTGATGCGGCGCGGCGCTCCCATAAATCCAAGAAGATAGAGAGGAAAGAAAGCTACAAAAAATCCAACAAACCAAAACCAGAACGCATATTTCCCAAGCTTTTCATCGAGTCTAAACCCAGCAAATTTCGGAAACCAATAGGAATATCCAGCAAAGACCCCAAAAACAACCCCTCCAATAATCACATTATGAAAATGCGCAACTAAAAAGAGACTATTATGAACTTGGAAATCAATTCCGGGGATTGCCAGCATAACGCCTGTCATCCCTCCAGTCACAAAAACAAAAACAAACCCCATGAACCAAAGCATGGGAGTGGTAAAGGTCACCTTTCCTCGGTACATAGTAAAAATCCAGTTGAAAACCTTTACCCCCGTAGGAACTGCAATAATCATTGTCATGATCCCGAAGAAAGCGTTGACATTTGCTCCTGCTCCCATTGTGAAGAAGTGGTGAAGCCATACGATAAAGGAGAGGAAAGTAATCACAGCAATTGCCCATACCATGGACTTATATCCGAAGAGTTTTTTGTGAGAAAACACAGGTACCAACTCGGAAAAAATCCCAAATGCCGGCAAAACTAGAATATAAACCTCTGGATGTCCCCATGCCCATATCAAATTGATATACATCATTGGATTCCCACCATAGCCAGCAGTAAAGATCTTTGTGTCTAAAAGGCGGTCGGTAGAAAGCATCCCGATTGTTCCTGTAAGGATGGGAAATGCAAAAATCACAAGGATCATCGTTGCAAAAGCTGCCCAAACGAAAACAGGCATTCTCATCAGTTTCATTCCAGGGCAGCGCATTTTCAGAATTGTCACGAGGAAATTGACCCCGGACAGTAGGGAACCTATCCCCGATATCTGAATACTCCAAATCCAGTAATCTACCCCAACCCCCGGATTGTATTTAAGACCGGCAAGGGGTGGATATGCGGTCCACCCCGTCCCGGCAAAGACTCCGATTACAAGCGAGATGAAGATATAGAGTCCTCCTGCTGTAAAGAGCCAGAAACTAATCGAATTTAGAAGGGGAAAGGCCACATCTCGGGCCCCAATTTGAATCGGCAAAACCAAGTTAATGATTCCAAATACAAGCCCCATACCTACAAAAAAGATCATGGTAACCCCATGAGCCGTAAAAAGCTGCTGGAAGTGTTCCGCTCCCAGGTATCCCATACATTCACCTGAAGCAACGGCTTGCTGCGCTCTCATCATTAGTGCATCAACAAGCCCTTTGAAGAGTTGAATCACCGAAAAAACGATATACATGACTCCAATTTTCTTATGATCAACAGAGGTAAGCCATTCTTTCCATAGCCATCCCCACTTTTTATAATAAGTGAGAAGAGCAATAACGAGGATAGCGCCCCCAACTATGGTTACATCAGCAGCATATTCAATCCAATCGTGCTTAAAAGCATCTATTCCGAGTCTTCCAAATAACCTCATCTCTATTTTCCTTCCGGCATGTATTGCATTAATATTTGATCAAAAAGGTGGGTTTGCACGCTTCCGTAAACCTTCATAGTAACATATTGACTGGGCTCCACAAGCTGTTTATAAGCCTCCCAAGTTAGACTTTCCCCTGAAGATTTTACCTGACCTACCCAATCTTGAAAGTCTTGTTCTGTACTAGACACTGCTTTAAAAATCATTCCCGCAAACCCCTTTCCACTAATGTTTGTATTGCGCCCCTCAAACTCCCCTGGCTCATTTGCAACGAGGTGAAGTTTAGTACGCATCGCGGGCATTGCGTAAATCTGCCCTCCTAGTTGAGGAATCCAAAATGAATTCATTGGAGCCTCAGCGGTGATAACAAAATTGATCGGAGTCTTTTCTGGGAATTGTACATAGTTGACCGTGGCAATTCCTTGCTCAGGATAAATGAATAGCCACTTCCAATTGAGAGCCACAGCTTGGATCTCAATCGGTTTTGTTCCGTTCTCAATAGGCTTAAATGGATTGAGGTCGTGACTAGTTTTCCATGTGATCACGGCGAGAATAATAATGATCACAACAGGAACTCCCCACCAACAACACTCTGCAATGCTGTTATGCTCCCAATCAGGGGTATGTTTTGACGCTCTCCCCTCGCGATATTTCCATCCAAAAACAATGGCCAGAATCATAACTGGTATAACCACGATAAGCATCAATGAAGAACAGGTAATAATCAATTCCCGCTCTTTCATACCGATCATCCCTTTTGGCTCTAGTATAGGAATGTTGTGGCTGGTGACAAATATTGCTGTCAACGCTCCGACAGCAACAATGAGTAGAGTGATAATAACGATTTTAAAAACTCTTTTCATCTCAAGGCATTCTCAAAAAAAAATTGTACTAATTTTTGTTTCTACAATATAATACGCATCTTGTCTACAATAAAAAATTATGAATATGAAAATAGCTGTCAGTTCAGACGAATACCGCCCCATCATTGACCAACTTATTGGTGAGGTTGAATTACGAGGGCATCAAGTGATCTATTTCGGGCCTCAAAAAGAAGCCGAGGATCAGGATTGGACAACAGTCACTCGAAAAGCAATTCAAGAAATTCAGGGAGGAAGGGCTGATGAAGCCATTGTTCTATGCTGGACGGGGACAGGGTGCACCATTCTTGCCAACAAATTTCCTGGAATCCGCGCAGCCCTTTGTGTCGACGAAGAAACCGCTAAAGGAGCGCGCACTTACAATCATGCCAATGTCCTTGGGCTAAGCTTGCGCCTCACCTCCTCTGAAAAGCTCCGAGAAATCCTTGATCAGTGGTTTTCAACTCCGTTTAGTACCGATGCCTGGAATCTTTCTCAAATCAAAGCACTCGAAACAATCGAAAAGGGAAGTAGATGAAAAAAATTGCTGTCAACCCAAAGTAGAAATGTCACCTAATTCTCCAAAATAGAAATGTCACCATTTTGCGGGCATCGCCCGCAATCTGCGACGCGACGAGCAGCCCCTTTGGGATGGCTCGGCGCAGACGCGGCAAGGATTCCTTTTCTCTTCATCTCCATGGATGATTTCTCCTGGGTTTTGAGTGTCGCTTGGTCGCCCAACTGATCCCTTCTAGTTCCTTACTGTCCAGTATCCTTGGTTGCTCATAGATTATTTCATTCCACTTTTTGTACTCTAGGGCCTTCCCTTTGTACTCTACCTTTATCTCTTCCCCTTCGCTCCAGAGAACATCAACGGTTGCATGTCTTAACCTATGAGGGGCCTTCGTCTGCAGCATGTAAAGGGTCCCTTTGTATTGGAACGTTAGATTTTTTGAGAGCTTTCTTGTCTCTTTCCTGGCAAAAATCCTTTCCAGGTTGTCCCTCATTCTCATCTTTCTGTGGGCATCTTCCGTGCTTGCTGCTTCTTTCCCAAATTTCTCATTGATGATCTCTAGAAACTCAGACAAAAACCTGTTCCCTTCTTCCATGTTGTTGATCCCTCTTAGTCTCATTTCTTTGATCAATCGATCTTGAAAAACTCCATTTTTCCTTTCTACTCTTCCTTTGGCCTGGGGACTGTTCGCACAGATTAAATCGATTCCAAGCTCTTTTGCCACTTGGCCAAAATGAGTAATCCCCACCCCCGTTTTAATCTCTTCTCTGTTGACTCGAAAAACACTATGCTTATCTACATATAACCCTAATGGTCTTCCATACTTCCCCAAGTGATCCTTTAAAAGATCCAGGTACCCATCGGTAGTTTCTGTTTTTACAAACCGGGCAGCAGTTGTTTTGCTGGTCGCATCGTCTACAAATTGGATTAAGACGCATTTCTCACTCCTCCCCTCGAACCAATCATGAGGGGAGCCATCCCCCTGGAGCAACTCTCCAAAGCGCCTTCTTCTCTCTCGTCTTTGATGCATCTTCACTTCTTTTTTCTTCTTTATCTTCCATAGCCCTTCCTCTATTAGCCATTTCCTGACAGTCTCATCTGAGACTTTTATCCCTTCATATTCTTCGAGCTTCTCTCTTGCAAGCGTTGGCCCAAAATCATCAAGTTTTTCTTTGATTAGCTTGATCGCTCTATCTCGGACTCCCTCATCGATTTTCCGGTTGCTTTCTCTTCCTCTCTTGAGCGAGATCAAACCTCTTTCTCCTTGCTCTAGGTAGCGCTTCCTCACTCTTTTTGTTTGCCTCAAGCATAGCCCCATCTCTTCGCTAGCTCTTGCCAGTGTCAATTTTTTTCTATCTATTTGTCTCATAGTTCCAAGCCGTTCAGCTTCTTTTATACTCATTTTCAATGTCTCCTTCATGAGCCACCTCCTCGGCTATTAAGCCTACCAGAGGTGACATTTCTACTTTGGAGAATGGTGACATTATCATTTTGGGCTTACAGATGAAAAAAATTGCTTTATTTCTATTGATTGGTTTCCTATTGAGGCAGATACTGGCGATCTTATCTTTTTCACTTCGACACACCTACAAAAGCCTGCAGCAGATAATATAATTTTTTGAATATATCAAAAATTCTGTGTTCCGTATAATATCTACAGGTACGGAGTATTATATGATTATTGAACAAATTGCTTTACAAGATCCAAGAGACCTTGTCATACAGATGGGGGCTATTGCTATTTCTTTTCTTGTCGGTGGGATTTCGGCCTTTATTTCTCGGAAACTACTGCATTTCAATTCTCAAAAACTTGACTCTATATTTTTTCAATCTGAATTTCCCTTGTTCTTATTTACTTTCTTAACCCAATGTCTCACACTGCCTATTATCTCCATTTTCTTAGGGTCTGCCTCATATTTTGTAGAAATTGCCCTCTTCATGCAGACCGCGCTTATGACCACCTCTCTTTTAAAAGCATTCTTTAAAAATCTGTATATTCGTTTTTTTGGAGGCCTCGTAGCCTGGTTAATTACAATATTTCAAGCCTTTGATCTTTTGGAACCTTCAATTACCTATCTTCAATCTGTAAATTTCCAGCTAGGGTCGATAAAAATTTCACTTTTTGGAATGATCAAAGCTCTAATTTCCACAGGATTCTTAATATATGTGGCCAATTCCTTCTCTAATTATCTATCTGTGAGGCTAAAGCAAAAGAAACACCTTCAACTTTCAATGCAACTCCTTATTTCTAAGATAATAAAAACCCTCCTGATTATCTGTTCAATCTTTATTGGTTTATCCTTATTAGGAATTGACCTCTCGGTATTTTCAATCTTTGCAGGAGCAGTCGGTGTTGGTGTTGCCTTTAGCCTTCAAAATATCTTTTCAAACTACTTTAGTGGATTTATCATTTTAATGGATCGATCTATCAAGCCAGGAGATGTTATTAGCCTAGATGAGGGTAAAACCTATGGAATTGTCAATAAACTTCACGCGCGTTATGTATCTGTTAGAACACGGGAGGGAAAAGAACACTTAATCCCCAATCAACTTATTATTTCAAGCAAACTAGAAAATTGGTCTTATAGCGACCCTCATATCCGTATGGAAATTCTCTTTAGGCTTTCTTACGATTCCGATCTTTTACTTGCACAACAACTTCTAGTCTCAATAGCTCAAAAAACAAATCGAGTGAAGAAAGATCCTTCTCCTTATGTGCGCTTTAGTTCTCTTATTGATAATGCCGTGGATCTTAAATTGCGGGTTTGGGTAGAAGATCCTGAAAATGGGACAAGTGGAATCCAAAGCGACATTATTATTGAAGCATGGAAGGCATTTAGAAAACATGGAATCCGAGTCCCTTATCCTCCTAGGGAAATCCACTCTAAACGCCCAAACTCTCTTTTAGAAGATGCTCTAGATCTTCAAAGCTAAAATGTAATGAAGACACAGAGATTATTTTTTGCGCTTGGAGGAGCGGATAAGGATCCAGCCCCCAACTAGGAAGATTACCCCACCTACGTAGCAAAGAACCACAGGGACCGTATACTTATCTACTTCCCCCCCAAACTCATCCTGAATGAATTCTCGAAAACCTTCGCCTGGTACGTATTTTGTCTTTTGTTCAATATCGCGGTGTGCCTCAAACATCCGATAACTTCCATAGAGTCCGTAGCAAATGAGGATAACCCCTATTAAAAATGCGATATTCCCCCCGAGTCTCTTGATATTCATACCCTATCCCTATAAAAGATACCTTTATCTAATTTCTATCTATCAAAGACTACTCATCTTTTCCAGGAATAAATTCAAGAGCCACGGAGTTGATGCAATATCGGTCTCCCGTAGGTGGCGGGCCATCTGTGAAAAGGTGCCCGATGTGACCACCGCAACGGCTACATGAACACTCCTTTCCAAAAAGAAAAGACCGTAGCTCTCGCTTCAGCGTCACATTTTTCAGGCAAATCGGCTCCCAAAAGCTAGGCCACCCTGTATGAGAATCAAACTTGGTCTTTGAGCTGAACAAAGGAAGTCTGCATCCAACACACTCGTAGATCCCCTCCTCATAGTTGCTATTATAGGCATTATTAAAGGGAGGCTCCGTTCCCCCTTTTCGAAGAATCTTAAATTGCTCGGGAGTCAGCCTATCCTTCCACCCTTTTTCAGAAAGAACAACTTTCTTTCCATCAAAGCAATCATTTTCCATTGCAAAACACCCCACATGAAGCAAAAAAATTAGGTAAAAGCATCTCATAACTTCTTGATACATGAAACACATTTTAGTACACTACGTCCATTATGAAAAGCTACATATGTATCACTAAAGCAAATGACGACTTTGAAGCAGAGCTCATCAAATCGAAGCTCGAGGATGAAAACATCCCCTGTATGACACGTCAGAATGACGCAAGCGGCACCATGCCTCACCTTCGCCTAGAGCGAGGAATCGAGATCCTCATTCCTGAGGAATACGAAGCACGAGCACACGAAGCCCTTAACGGACACCAATAATGATAAGTCATATCCAAAGTTCTCCAGGTTATCTAAAAATCTTTTCAGAAAAAGAGTCACTTTTTCAAGCAGCTGAAACATTGAAACCTGAAGACAGCACGAGTCTTGAAGCTCTTGCACGCACTCAAATCAAAATCTACAATGTCTTTGCAGAAGAAATACCCACTTTGATCCAGAAAGAACGCGAAGTGACCCTTAGTCTCGTCCATTCTTGGGGAGAAAGAGAAGTGCAAGATGTTACCCAAGAGATTGGCAAAATTGAAACCGATACCCTTCAAGAACTCCTTGCTACGGCAATTCGAGCAAATCGCGCGGCAAATGAACGCCTAGTTAACTTTCAGCACTTAGCAGGTAAACTCACCCAAATGGGAGAGCAAGCTAAAGTCCTTTCAAAAGAAGGTGATGTTGAAAAACTCAGAACCTTTCAAGAAAAGTTTAATGCTCTTGGCTCTCTCATTTTGGAAGAACGTGACTGGCTAGTGGCCCATCCCCCCCTTGAAAGTGAAGAAGCTGTGATTTCCACTTTTAAGCAAAAACACCAAGCCTCTGAATACTTAGAAGATGCAATTTGCTCATATAATTTAAAATATAATTAACAATCTAACTTAATTACATTTTATGTTATTATCTTCGGCCAAATTAAAGAGGTTTTTATGGTCGAAGCAATTAATGAAGAATTCGCTATATCAATGGTAGGATTTGATGATCGGGAAGAAAAAGAAGATCTGATCCCCGATCTATTTAAAAGGTGCGTCACAAGTAGTACATACAACTCTTCTACCACTACAGACAGAAAATATACTCAGGGACCAGCCACCCTCTTTGATATGGTCACCTATGCACTATCAGAAAAAGTCATCGCTTCTCAAGTAGTCGCTAAGCTTCAAGAATTGGGACTCACTCACTATGAAGAGAAGCTGGGCGAAGGTGCTTTTGGGGTCGTTCTAAAGCTTCGTGGGGAAAGCAAAAAAGATGTCGCCTTCAAGCTAGAAAAGAGGCCGATACCCATTGCCAATGAAGATAAAGAACTCTTTGGCGACGCTCTTGGATTGAAGCTTCCTTCAGATCAACACCTAGGAACAGCTACCGGACTATTAACTTATCATGAAGGTAAAGTCCATTATATTGAAAACTATGACCCTGAAATGCACTCCAATCATCTTCTTGTAGGGGTCTTTTCAAAAGTTGTTGATGGAGTTCCTCTAGGGAACCGTGTGCGTATTGCTCCACTAGATTCAGAGGCTGTTAAAGGATATGGAAAACAGCTTGCAGAGGCTCTTCACGCCCTCCACTCAAATGGGTATATTCATAACGATCTTCATCAATGGAACATCCTTGTAAAGAATACCAAAGAAGGGAAAGACCCTTATCGACTGAAACTTCTAGACTTTGGCCTTGCACAAAAGGTCAACCCAGAAAGAGTCAAGAATGAATGGATGTCATTTGCTCATCTGTTAACCTCTATCGCTTCGAAGAAGAAATTGTCACAAAGCCCAAAGTTCAGCGACCTTTTATATAATCCAGAGAGAGGACTCCTTGCCGGAGATCTCCCCTACTCTGGAAATGAGATCGTGAATCACCCATTTTTCGTTTAGAGAACTTTAGCAGCAATTGCAGCTAGTTGCGATCTCTCTGTTTTTTCGAACATGATGTGACCATAAATCGGTTCCTTCTTAAAACGACTCACCACGTAAGTAAGAGCATTCGAGTCTTTATCAAGATAAGGATTGTCGATCTGTGTAGGATCACCCGTGAGGATGACTTTAGTTCCCTTCCCGGCCCTCGAGACAATTGTTTTCACCTCATGGGGTGTTAAATTCTGCGCCTCATCAATAATGATATATGTATGAGCTAGAGAGCGCCCCCGTATAAAGGTGACCGCTTCCATCTCAATTTTTTCACTTTCCATGATCCATTGTTTGGTATCCGATGCATTCCCCGAACCTGAAGTTGACTCGCAGATATACTCGAGGTTATCATAGATCGGCTGCATCCAGTGATACATCTTTTCTTCTTTTGTTCCTGGGAGATATCCAATGTCTTTTCCAAGTGGCATGATAGGCCTTGAAATAAGAATCCGGTTATAGACCCCTTCATCAAAAGTTTTGCGAAGGCCAACAGTGAGAGCCATCAAGGTTTTCCCTGTTCCAGCCTGTCCGATCATTGTAATCAATTTGATATCATCATTCATAAGCATGTCCATGGCACACTCTTGCTCATCATTGAGGGGTTTTATTCCCCAGACCTCTTTAGTTTGACCCTTTACTTGCTCAATTCTTTTCTTTTTTGGATTATAAATTCCCATGGCTATTGACTTTTCAGGGCAGTGAAAGCGCACATATTCGTTTGCTATCATATCTTCACCTGGCAACTCAACAAACCCTTTTGTCGCAAAGGTGTCAATCTCTCCCTTAGAAAGTTCAACCTTTCTAAATCCCCGATAAAGATTATCAAAAGACTCTTTGAGACTTTCATAATTCTGAGCCTTAATACCAATCGATTCCGCTTTAATCCTTAAAACGAAATCTTTTGAGATCATAATGACCACTTCTCGTCCCATCTGCTTCAACTTATATGCGCAGAAAAGAATACGATGTTTATTGCTATCCAGCGGAAGAGGAAACCCTTCCTTTTGAACGGATTTATCTTCGACAAAGATGGAGAACGTCGCTCCATTTTCTAACTTAATTCCCTTAAATATATCTCCTTTGATCTCATCAACGAAACGAATCACTTGCCGTGCATTCTTTCCCAGTTCGTCGCTGAACCGTTTCATCTTATCTAACTCTTCTAATACTACTAAAGGCATTACGACATCGTTGCCCTCAAATTTTTGAATCGCTTCCGGATCATGCAGTAGAACGTTCGTATCCAGGACAAAAGTCTTGTTTGCCATAAGCTTGCTCCTTTTCAATCATTTATTATTCAGTAGATTGCAGTACTTACAAACCTCCTTAAATCGCATTCCCTTTCTTCTTTATAATCGAATTTTTATTCCTGCCAAGCAAATCCTATTAAGAAAGATTCAAAAAAATTGAAGGTGGTTAATCCAAGCTGTCTTACGATTTCAAATGCTATTAAAAGCTTCATCAGACAGAGAATGATCAAAATGTCAAAACACAAATAACTTATATATAATAATTTGCAAATAATCTCAGCAGTTAAGTTAAACGAGTGCTAGCTTTACCGTTGACTGAGAATAGGATGATCTGTATAATGGGGGTAGGTTCGAATAAATCGTCTGAAAGAGAGGATGATATGAAGAAAATCAATCATAAAATTTTAAGCATCCCACCTTACATCTCCACGTCATGGAAGAATATCAATACGCTTCATATGAAAGTGATCGAAGGGAAGCAGGTTCTGGTCATCGTCCTTCATAATGGAACTCTGATTGAGATCCCAGGACTCGAGGAAAAGCTCATCGAGCAAATTTTTGACGCCCACTCTCAATATGTGGACCATGAGACGAAAGAACCTCAAGCCGAGTCTCTCAAAACTTTTGAGCCAACAGCTGAGAAAGAAAATGATATTTCTTTTTCCTTTGGAATCCCTTTTCAGATGAGTGGAGCAGAAGGAGCTGAAAATATAAGCTCGTTTCTTCAACATAACCCTGATCAAGCAAACACTCCAAAAATGCCACCCGATGTCATTGAAAAAATCACATCGATCACTAAAGCCCTTGGAATGGACATAGAGCAAATGAACATTCCCAAAGGAGAGCCCCACTGTAATTGCCCTTACTGCCAAATCGCAAAAGTCATTCAAGGTGAATCACAGAATTCCCCTAAAGAAGAGATCGAAGAAGAAGTCACTGAAGACGACCTACGCTTCCGCGATTGGGATATCAAACAGGAAGGAGATAAGCTCTACATTGTTTCCAATCCCCTAGACGCAAATGAGCACTATCAAGTCTTTTTGGGTAATCCCTTAGGATGTACATGTGGCGAAAAAAACTGCGAACACGTTCGCACTGTTCTTAACAGTTAATACTGGATATTTTCATTCACTTTATTCTGGCCATTTAAACAGTCGTTCTCTAGAATGAGGAAGCAGAACACTTTTCTTATTAGGAGTACGAATATGTCTAAAGCTTATGCTTTATTAGCGCTGCTAATGTTAGGAGCTTTTTCGGCTCCCGCATTTGCAGATGCAGCCCCCCCACTCGATAAATCGATTACATCGGTTGATACAACCCCTGCGCATTCGGGTTCAAAGTTCAAAGCCTTCACTGGAAAAATCGTTGGAAGCAACGTTCGGATGCGAACTTCTGCTGATCTAGATAGTCACATTATTACCGAACTCAGCAAAGACGAGTATGTTGTTGTGACCGGAGAAAAAGGGGATTTCTATACAGTAGAGGCCCCAGCAGATTTAAAAGCATATATCTTCCGCGGGTTTATCATTGATGATGTCGTTGAAGGCGATCGCGTTAATGTCCGCCTTTCTCCTGATCGCGATGCCCCCATTATTGGACACTATAGCACTGGGCATTCCGTTAACGGAAACATTTGTGATGACAACAACAAGTGGATGGAGATTGATGCTCCAGAGAACACTCAGTTTTTCATTGCTAAGGAGTATGTTGAGTATGCTGGAAAACCCGAGCTTAAAGTTGTTCAAGACAAGCGAAAGGCGACAGTTACTCAGCTTTTAGAATCGACAAACCTTCTCAGCCAAGCTGAAATGCGTAAGGCTTTTCATGAAATCGATATTGAGCGTGTAACCCACAACTACAGCAGCATTATTAACGACTTTAGCGACTTTCCAACATTTGTCGCTTCAGCAAAGAAAGAACTTCATGCAATTCAGGAAGACTACTTGCACCGCAAGATTTCTTTTCTAGAAGCCAAAGCATCAAATATGGGCAAAAGCCAAGAAGTCAATGGTAATATCTATGAAGTTGCCTATCACTCTGAAGATGCTCTTTCTCCAACAGACCGGATGAAGGTCTGGGAGCCTATTGAAGAAGCCATGTATTTGAGCTGGTCATCTATGCACCACGCCAAAACAATGGACGACTTCTATACAGACCAAAAAATGAAGAGCAAGACAATTTCAGGAATCTTGGAATCATACAAAGAACCTGTAAAAAACAAGCCAGGTAACTTTGTCGTAAAAGACCGAGATATCACTGTAGCATATGTTTATAGTACGCACGTTAATCTTGAAGATTTTGTTGGAAAGCGAGTCAATTTAATTGTCTCTTCTAGACCCAATAACAGCTTCGCGTTCCCCGCGTACTACGTCCTCGAAGTTGAATAAGAAGGACGCTAATTTCTCTTTATCGACCTATTCTCCCACCTCCTTTGAGATGAGAGAGTGGGCCGTTTCCATTTTAGGAGCTGATACCCTGGACGGAAAACTGTGGGCACCTCAAAAGCTTACAGATTTTCAACCCGGACCTCCTATGGAATGGAATGAACCAACCCGCCCAACCCAGCTCCGTTTTCAAAAGGTCAAAAAGGAAACAAAACTTCCTCCCTTTCATGACCACCATAAACCAGATAGCCGCGCTGCATGTCTCCACCGCTTTGCCGGCCACGAGCTTCTTGCTGTTGAAATTATGGCCTATGCCCTACTCAAATTTCCTGATGCTCCTAGCCATTTTCGCAGGGGGCTCGCCCACACTTTGAAAGAAGAGCAAGAACATGTCCGCCTCTATCTTTTGCAGCTGAAGAGACTAGGTGTCAATTTTGGAGACCTTCCCCTTTATCGCCACTTCTGGTGTCATACTCCCTATCTAAACTCCCCGATTGAATATGTTTCGGTAATGAGTTTGACCTTCGAAATGGCCAATCTTGATTTTGCCCCAATGTATGGGCAATCTTTTGAAAAATATGGAGACACGGAAGCTGGAGCACTCATGGCGCGGATCTTAAAGGACGAAATCGCCCATGTCTCCTTTGGATGGAGGTGGCTTCAAAAATTTAAATCCACAGAGCTGAGCGACTGGGACTCCTGGAAGGAAGCTCAAAGTCCTCTTCTTACCCCGAAGCGAGCGCGAGGCTTTGTGATCCATGAAGAGCACCGGAAGCTAGCTGGTGTTTCACCCGAGTGGATCGAAAACTTGAAATCTCTCTAACTTTCCGCTACAATATCCCCCATGATTCAACTATTAGCTATTATTCTTTACTTTTCATTAGCCTTAGGCGTAGGGATTTTTTCATATAAAAAGCAAACAAATACTGCAGGATTCCTGATGGGAAACCGCTCGTTGGGAACATGGCTCACAGCGCTTGCTGCACATGCAAGTGACATGAGCAACTGGCTTTTCATGGGTTACCCTGCTATCATTTTCGTTGGCGGTCTTTTCAACGCATGGGTAGCCATTGGCCTTTCTCTTTGTATGCTCCTTAATTGGCAGTGGATCGCTCCCAAGCTCCGTATCCTTACTGAAAAGATGGGGAATCTCACCCTTTCTAGCTTTTTTGAATCGAGACTCAATGATTATAGCGGAAAGATTCGCCTTTTTTCAGCAGGAATTTGTTTCCTGTTTTATACGATCTATATTGCAGCAGGCCTTGTCGGTTTAGGCGCTTTAGCTGAAAGCCTCTTTGGAATCCAGTACTCGCTTGGAATCATTATTGGAATTGGGATTGTCATTACCTACGTCCTCATAGGAGGATTCACGACTTTGGCATGGCTAGATCTCTTTCAAGGTCTTTTTCTCCTAGGAGTCATTTTGCTTGTTCCCTTCTTAATCTTAAGCAAGGTGGGAGGGTTTCCTGCAATTGGGCAGGTTCTTTCTGATAAACCGTCCCTCCTCCCTTCACTGAAAGGTGGGACTCTCCTTCAAATTGTCTCGATGGCACTCGGATGGGGACTTGGATATTTTGGGCAGCCTCATATCCTTACGAAATTCATGGGGATCCGAGATGTCTCAAAAATGAAACAGTCGAAACGGATAGGCATGTCATGGATGGTCCTCTCTCTGTGTGCTGCCACATTTGTCGGTCTTGTGGCTGTCCCTTTCTTTTCTAGTGGAATCTATGACCCCGAGATGATCTTTATTGAGATGGTTAAGGAAAACTTCTCACCCTTTGTGATTGGTTTTATCCTCTGCGCAATTATTGCTGCGATTGTCAATGTCATGAGCTCTCAACTCCTCGTTATTTCTTCAATTCTTTCCGAAGACTTTTATAAAAAATTGTTCCACAAAAAGGCGAGTGAAAAAAATCTCCTAAAAGTCTCCCGGCTGGGGATCCTTGCCGTCGCTCTCCTAGCCTTTGTGATTGCCCTTATCCGCCCTGGGTCTATCTTCGAGCTTGTGCTCTATGCGTGGTCAGGTCTAGGCGCAGCCTTTGGCCCTCTCCTAATTTATATGCTCTATTCAAAACGGGTCACCAAACTGGGGGCATGGGTCGGTATGCTCTCTGGGGGGCTCATCGCAGCGATATGGCCACTTATTAATCCCTTTTTGCCCGTACCGATCGAACCCCTTTTGCCGGCGTTTATCATCAGCTTTGGATTAAACTGGGGAATTTCCTACAACCTCACGACAGAAAGACCCTTCCAGGAAAAAATCATTTAGATAATGTCGGTTTCATATCAGCTGCTTGAATTTCGCGAGGAACGCGATCGATTACTTCGAGAACCTCTAACTCCACAGAACGAGCCGCTGCGCCCATCTCCTGAAATTTTCTGGCAGAGACTAGAACACGCGACTCAAGGGATCCCACAGCCTTATTGTAGGCATCCACAGAACTTGCTAAAGTACGACCGACCTTGCTCCAGTGCTCGCTCATATCAGTAATCCGTTTGTAGAGCTCATGACCAAGCATGCTAACCTCTTGTGCGTGAAGAGAAAGCTTCTCTTGCTTCCAGCCATACGCAATCGCGCGCAGAAGGCCAATCAGTGTCGTTGGTGTTGCAATCACCACCCCCTGTTCAACTCCCATTTCGATCAATGAAGGATCATACTCCAGTGCTGAGTTAAAAAAGTTATCCGAAGGAATAAAAAGGACTACAAATTCGGGAGTCGGCTGAAAACTTTGCCAGTAGGCTTTTTTTCCAAGAGCCGTTATGTGTTGCCGCACCTGCCGCGCATGATGTCTAAATTTATCTTCTTTGACATCTTGATCCTCTGCTTGAATCGCCTCCAAATACGCCTCGCAAGGAGTCTTTGCATCCACAATGACCTGCTTACCTCCCGGAAGTTTTACGATCACATCAGGACGCACTAACCCAGAGCCTTTCGTCTCCTGCTCATAGAAGTCGCAATGATTTACCATCCCCGCAAGCTCAACAACTCTTTTGAGCTGCATCTCCCCCCAGCGCCCCCTAATAATCGGCGCCCGAAGAGCCTTCACCAAAGTGGCTGTTTCCTTCCTAAGCTCTTTTTCTGACTCAGTCATCATCCTAAGCTGAGCTTTCAAAGACTCTTGCTCTCCCTTTCTCTCTTTTTCAATTGCATGCATCCCCTTATCGAGTCTACCAAGCGACTCCTGAACCGGTTTCAAAATATGCTCGATCGACTCTTGTCTTTTCTCCAAATCTCCCTTTGCCCTCTCTTGAAACTTCCCTAGTGTTTCTTTAGCCAGCTGCAAAAACGAAGAATTACTCTTCTCAAGTGCTTCACTTGACAGCGCTTTAAACGCCAAAGACAGCTTCGCCTGCGCCTCTTCGATATCCTTAGAAGTTTCTTCCCGAGCTTTTAAATAAATATTTTCTTCCTTTGCCTTCTGCCACTTCAAATAAAAGAACACGGCCAAGACAGCCGGAACGACTGCAATTAAATATTCCATAGCTCTATTTAAGCTTATAGGGTGATAAATCTCCAGAAAGCTTTCTCTTTTTATCGCTCCCGTGTTAGCATTTTCTCCATAAAAACTCATTTGGGAGAAGATAATGGAATACCTTAACCTCAGTACTATCAAACCCGCTCAAAATGGACCATTTCAGCACATTCCTGATACATTTCATGGTCCAAAAAAAGAGCGCGCCTTCGCTGTAAATCTCACGAAACCGGCTCTTGACCAACTTGCAAGAAATACCGGAGAGCTTCCAACGACAGTGGGGAAAACTTATGATTGGAGCTATGGACTGACAACCCTTGAAAGCCGCTATCTTCCGGAAGGATTTTCTTTTGAAGATTTTTCTTATGATAAACTTGTAGAAATCGAAGGTCTTTTTGCAAGATCCTGGCGCTGGTGGCAACCACCTCAAGGCAAAGTCGATTTATTATCCTCTGAAGATCGGTTTTTTCTTCCCTTCCTTGAGCACGTGATTAATCACCCAGACCTCGAACATATTGAAGCATATCGCAACCATGACACCCCTCTTCTTCTTCCTAAAGATGAGCTTCAGCGCCGTTTAAATATCTATTTTTCTCAGCGCACTTTAACGTTTGACCCTCATACAGGTACCTTTCTAGCCCCCGCAGACCTTAGTCGCGTGCTAGATCAGTATGAAAAACAGGGGCTCACAGCAAAAAATGCCCGCGCAGAATTCTGCGATGAACCGAACTGCGGCCCTCAATTTTGGGGCCAAGAAGACATTGAAGACAATGTGATGCTAATCGATCTCGAGTATCATAGAGACCAGATCAAAGCCAAGCTTTCTAATGACGATACTAAAAGGCTCTTTGAAAGAGAGCTTGTCGTTCTTAAAGATCCTAGTACCCATCCGATTGAACAGGCTGCTCGCATTTGGTTCTTCAGCCATCAGCACCCCACTTCGCCCGTTGGAAGCGCGCAAGCAGGGAAAGCCCTAGCAGGGATCGTCCTTCTTACACACGGCTATATTCCCCCAACAATCAGTGATAGGGAACTTAGTGAGGAGCTTGAACAAGCACTCCCCGCCGATAATGGAGTCAGGATCTTCACAGACTTTGTAGCACGCGCTACTTTGGAAGCTCAACATCTCCCACAAAAGCAAAAGTTTTGTTATATTTTATAAATTGCTTTAGAAGGAGCCTTCCTTTTTGAGGTAGGCTTCTTCCTCCGTAGAGGAGGTCCGACCTAGAATACTATTGCGATGTGGAAAGCGACCAAAGGTGGCAATGGGTTCTTGGTGGCGCAGCGCATATTTATAAAACTCATGATACATTGACTTGACGCTCTCAGGAGCATCTACAAACAGGCGCTTGTAGCATTTAACAGAGAGGTCTTGAACCTTGGGATCTTCGATATGTTGAAGCGGCATATAGAAAAAGGCTCTTTCAACAGGGAGAAGCTCCTGATCCATTCCCTTTCCTAATCCTTCAATGACTAGAGCTAGCGATTGGGGATCATAATGAAAAGACTCGGGTTTTCCTCGATGGATATGGCGGGAAAATTGATCTAAAATAAGGAGATGAGCAAGCCTCCCTTTAACCTCTTTGTCCCACTCTTTGAGGTCTTCCTCTAGCAGATGTCCAAACGTTTGTTTAATCTTTGTATCAACCGCTTCATCTTTTTTAAACCACAAATCCAATCGGTCTACAGGAAAATCCTCAGGATTTTCTATCTTACCAAACCAAAATTCTAAGATCTCTTCAATCATCGCTTATCCTTTCTTCTTACCCTCACCCCTTGTAACAGGACCAATGGAATAAAGAAAGAGAAAGCAAGAGTTGAGGATTTCAAAAAAACATGAATAAATATGAGAAGCTCGACCCCGTAGACAGAGCGATGAATGTTTTTCCATTTCCTGTAGCCAAGGGAGCGGATGCTCCAGTCAGTACTTGTCACTGTTAATAGTAAAAGAATCAAGAACGCCAAGCTTCCAGTATAAACGACGGGATGGAGGAAATAATCCAAGGGAAGACACCCTTTTTTCTGGATTGTTTTCGTAAGAACACACGTGAGGTGAAAGGCAGCATAAAGGAAAACGGTGATTCCTATCGCTCGTCTATGACGGCTTAGTGCTTTGAATACTTGGGCTCTAGGAAAATGTTTTGTAAGAGGTGCTAGGGCAAGGCTTATAGTTAAAAGGCTAAGAGTACAATAACCACTATGGATAAGGAGCTTTTTCCATGGTCTCGGACCTAATTGATCAAGGAGTGTTGGCAACAGCAGAAAAATAAAAGCTGGAAAAATCAAAAGTAAGTATAGAAACGGTTTATTAATCTTTGTCATCGTCAATCTCAAAATCGACGAGGGTCTTTGCCTTTTTACCAGCAATAAGACGAATCAGGGTAAGAACACATCCGATAAGGATATAACCTAGGGAGCACACGACGAGTACAATAGGCAGGAAGTAGAAGACTCCAAAGAAAATAAAAATGGCAATCAAAACGGTAAAAAGAATGAGGTGGAAAGAGGGCACCCGGAAGTGAAGGCTTTTAAGGCTGGGGAACTTCCATTTGCTCACCATAAGGTAACCAAGAAGAATCATGATGCACGTCAGGGTAATCGCCCGTACAGTATAGGATATATTAAACCACTCTTTTGCAAAAGCAGAGTGGAGGAAGAGGTTCACAGAAATCGCCCCTGCAGCGGAAGCTGGAATAGGAAGTCCCGTAAAGTTCTTTTTATAAGCTTCACTAGCCACTTTATCCATCTTAAGCTCATGTGCTTTTACGTTAAAGCGGACCAGGCGAAGAACGCCACAGATTGTATAGAGCATCGCACCAACAACTGCAAAAAATGAGAGACTCGTTGCGGGCTCAAGTGAAAGGCTTTTTAAGAAAAGGACCGATGGAGCAACTCCAAAGGAAATCGCGTCAGCCAAAGAATCAAACATTGAACCAAATTCACTTTCTGCCCGAATGATCCGCGCCACTGCACCATCTAATAGATCTGCAAACGCAGCGAGCAGCAGGAGAAGGGCTGACGAATAAAGCAACTCGTAAGTACCCACTCCAGGCTCTGTCATATTTGTCTTAAAGATAACAAACAAACCGCACGAAAGACCAAACGCAGTAATAATATTAGGCAAAAGGTAAAACTGTTTCATGTCGCTATCCTACCAAAATAAATAGTTTTTGGCGATTCGAATATTGCAAAAAAACACAAGATCTATCATTTCTGTTAAAAAAGGAAAATCATATGAAAACTAAGATATTTCTACTCATTATTGGTCTTGCTATAGGCACGTTCGTTGGACTCTATTTTACTCAATTCAAATCTGTACTAACCTTGAAAAGAAGCGTGAAGACTGAGGTCGATTACGGAAAAGAAAACGATTTCTTATCCGACTTAATCAATGGTCATGAAGAGTTTAAAACGCACTACTACCCTCTTCATGAGAAAGAATTCTTAGATCTCGTTGACAATGGCCAGAAACCTGGGGCCATTATCATCACGTGTTCTGATTCAAGAATTGTTCTTGATCGCCTTTTTTCTACGAATCCTGGCCAACTTTTTATCGTAAGAAATCCTGGTAATCTTGCTCCACCCTATACCATTGATTCAACTCAATTACAGGCTTCGGTACTGGCCTCTGTTGAATATGCAGTTCATCATTTAGGAATTAAGGACGTTATTGTGATGGGACATTCTGATTGCGGCGCAATGAATGCGGTTTATTCAGGCGCCGACTTATCGGGTTTTCCTGGGCTCATACGCTGGCTTTCTATAGACAGTGATTTATTCAAATCATTTCAAAAAAAACATCAAGAACATCCACCGACCAAAAAGGAAGGCCTGTTTCTATTTGAAAAATTCTCAATTGTTGGGCAACTGCATCACTTATCACACTACCCTATCTTGAGAGATCTACTTAAAGATGAAAGCATTCATTTGCATGGTTGGTTTTATGATGTAAGATCTGGAGGAATAGATTATTATGACACCGATAAAAAAGGTTTTTTTCCTCTCTCGATAAAAGAGATCGGTTCATGACCTCTATTAAAGGAAATGTCGTGTATGCACTGCAGCTGAGCATCGTATCTGGCGTTTCCTATTTTCTTGGATACTTTCTAAGTGGCTTCACGCTTCCAACAGTTGCAGAAGTCGGTGGTCTGTGGAGCGTTATTTCTGGTGTTCTTGTAATAAAACAGCATCAGAGCGAAAGCTACTCAGCTGGGTTCGGACGCCTTCTTGGGACACTTGTGGGATGCGTAGTATCCGCTATCTGTCTATATATTCCCGAAATGATCTTTGCTCTGCTCCTGAATATTTTCATTACATCTTTGATTTGCACAAGTATCCCCAAGTTAAAAGAATTAAACTTTCAGGCATGCATCACCAGTGCTGTCATCATCATCATTTGGCAGTTAGGATCAAAAAACAACGAGTGGCTTTTTAGTTTTTCACGGTTTATAGAATCAGTTGCTGGTGTTTCGGTTGCTATTGCTGTTGCAAATACTTCCCGTATTTGGAAAAAAATCAAAAGATCTTAGTTTTACAAATTCATAATGCGCTTGCCTTGTTTATGTTGAAAATTTTCAGAAATTTTTTTTGCTTTTTGTGTCAGTTTTTTGTAGACTTCTAGATTCCGACTACAATATATAGTGTGCTAAAGGGGAAATAGAGTACTAGATGTTGTAGAAGAGGTTAGTTTACTGAAAATCTAAATTATTAGGAATTTTGTTCCAAAATCGAGGTATTAATATGGTAAAATCAGAGTCTAAAGCTCATAATAGTTCTAAAGAAATGCTCAGCTCCGTCAAAAAAGAAATCATTGAAGGAAGCATCGCAGCCGGTGAAAGTACTTTCACTGTCGTTAAAAGGAATGGAACGATTGTTCCCTTTCGAAAAGAACGGATCTTTAAGGCTATTGAGTCGGCACTTCACGAAACAAAAAAGATCGCTAAAGAAACTCCCCTTACGGATGATCTTAATGAAGTTGCTAAACAAGTCACCCATCAAGTAGTGGAGCAGCTTTTTGAGCTAGCATCGAAAAATGTCTCTCTAACAGTTGAAGGAATCCAAGATCTTGTGGAAGTCACTCTGATGAAAAATGGTCACCATGATGTTGCTCGTGGTTACATCATCTACAGAGACCACCACAAAGGGTTAAGAGGCGATGACCCTCGCAACATAAAAGTAATTCGCCGTGATAGCGAGACCCCCGTACGCTTTAATCCGATCAAGATCGCCGCCTCGATTGAAAAGATCTTTAGACGATTAAACCAGATTGAAGGGCAAACTCCTGATGATATCATCTCGATTGTCAATACCCTTTCTCAGCAGGTTGTTGGAGAAGCTGTCCATTTAGCAAAAACTGAAGATCTTCATATCCATAATATTCAAAACCTCGTCGAAGAAGCTCTTATGGGTGCTGGTTATTTCCAGGCAGCGAAGGATTACATCCTTTACCGCGCAGAGAAAGGTCAGCAAACCAGTGCAACAACTCCCCCAAAAAAGAAACAACGCCGCAAGGCAAAAGATGGTGAGAGAAATTTTAAGTTTCAAACGCAGGATGGCGAGCAAAAGTCTATTACTGAAACCCATCTTCTTGATCGCCTCGACCATGCATGCCGCGGCTTTGAGAAAGTTGCAAAACCAGAAGAGCTTTTAGAAAGTGCCATCCTCAATTTCTATGAAGGGATTAAGGAAGAAGAAGTCGACCAAGCACTCATCATGTCAACCAAAGCAAAAATCGAAAAAGATCCCCTCTTTTCCAAGGTTGCAGCACGCCTTCTTCTTGATAAGCTCTATCGAGAAACACTCGAAACCGACACCCTCGATCATGACTTAGAAAAAAAACATCTAACTTACTTTAAAGAATATATTGCCCACGGTATCAAACTTGAACAGATCTCTCCTGAGCTTGCCAAGTTCGATCTCGATGCTCTTGGAAAAGCGATGAAGCTAGAGCGAGATGACAAATTCCAATACTTGGGATTGCAAACCCTTTATGATCGCTATTTTATCCATGAAAACCAGCGCCGCTTAGAAACACCCCAAATTTTCTGGATGCGTGTTGCTATGGGGCTTGCAATCAATGAAAAAGATAAGACCAAGCACACACTTGAGTTCTACGAAGCTCTTTCAAAGCATGACTATCTGTCAGCAACTCCTACTCTGTTCAACTCAGGAACAACCCACTCTCAACTCAGTTCTTGCTATCTCTCCACGGTTATGGACGATTTAGAGCATATTTTTAAGACCATTTCTGATGACGCGCAACTCTCAAAATGGGCGGGAGGACTCGGAAACGACTGGTCCAATGTTCGAGGAACAGGAGCCCGTATCAAGGGAACCAACGGACAGAGCCAAGGAATTATTCCCTTCCTTAAAGTTGCAAACGACACCGCTGTAGCTGTCAATCAAGGTGGAAAGCGGAAAGGTGCAATGTGCGCCTACCTTGAAACCTGGCATATTGATATTGAGGACTTCATTGAGCTTCGAAAAAACACCGGAGATGAGAGGCGCCGTACTCATGACATGAACACAGCAAACTGGATCCCTGACCTCTTTATGAAACGGGTGAAGGAAAATGGAACGTGGACTCTCTTTAGCCCCAATGAAGTGAGTGATCTTCATGATCTATATGGACAAGCGTTTGAAAAACGGTATCTTGAGTATGAAAAAATGGCTGATGAAGGAAAAATTCTTCTTTGGAAGCGGGTTGAATCCCTCCAACTCTGGAGAAACATGCTGAGCATGCTTTTTGAAACAGGACATCCATGGATTACTTTCAAAGATCCTGCGAACATCCGCTCTCCTCAAGATCATGTTGGCGTTGTCCACAGTTCAAACCTTTGTACAGAGATTCTTCTCAATACATCGAAAGAAGAGACCGCAGTTTGCAACCTTGGTTCGATCAACCTAGCTGAGCACGTGACTGAAAAAGGACTCGATGAGAAAAAGCTTGCTAAAACAATCCGAACAGCAATCCGGATGCTTGATAACGTCATCGATGTGAACTTTTACCCTATTCCTGAGACTAAAAATGCCAACATGGCTCATCGAGCAATTGGCTTAGGCATCATGGGATTCCAAGATGCCCTCAACATTTTAAGTTTTAGCTATGCTAGCCACGAAGCGGTTGAATTTGCTGATCGTAGCATGGAAATGATCTCTTACTACGCGCTTCTCTATTCTAGTGAACTAGCAAAAGAGAGAAACCCTTATCCAAGCTATAAAGGTTCAAAGTGGGAACGGGGGCTTCTCCCAATTGACACGATTGATCTTTTAGAAAAGGAAAGGGGTGAAAAGGTAGAAATGGATCGCTCCTCTTCAATGGACTGGGAGAAGGTGCGGGAGTCAATCCGTAAACATGGAATACGCCATAGTAATGTGATGGCAATTGCCCCTACAGCAACCATTGCGAATATTGCAGGAATCACACCATCCATTGAGCCCAACTATAAGAATCTCTATGCAAAATCAAATCTCTCAGGAGAGTTTACATTCTCCAACTTCTACCTTGTGAACAAGCTTAAAGAGCTTAATCTCTGGGATGATGAGATGATCGATGATCTTAAATACTTCGATGGATCGGTTCTTGAAATCGGACGAGTCCCTGAAGAGTTGAAGAAACAGTTCCTCACCTCGTTTGAAATTGATCCTGAATGGATCATCGAGTGTGGATCCCGCCGCCAAAAATGGATTGACCAAGCGCAGTCTCTCAATCTCTATTTAGCAGAGCCAAGCGGAAAAAAACTCCATAACATGTATCTATTTGCATGGAAGAAAGGAGTAAAAACAACGTACTACTGCCGCACACTTGGAGCCACTCAAATCGAGAAGTCAACTCTCGATATTAATAAACGTGGTCTCCAACCCCGATGGATGAAAAATGAATCCCCTTCCGCTAGAATAAAGCTCGATCGAGATGTAGAGCCTACAGTTCCGGTATGCAACCTTGAAGAAGGTTGCGAAAGCTGTCAATAATAAGGAGAATAATGATGCAAGAAAATACAAGAGCAAAAGCTGCCGCAAAACGGCTCATCAACTGTACGACTGTTGATGTAAACCAACTCATGCCCCTAAAATATGACTGGGCATGGGAACACTACCTCAATGGGTGTGCTAACCACTGGATGCCCACAGAGGTCCCTATGGGAAAGGATATCGAGATTTGGAAATCAAATCAGCTATCTGACGCAGAGCGTCTTCTCATTATGAGAAACCTCGGGTTTTTCAGCACTGCTGAAAGTCTCGTAGCAAACAATATTACCCTCGCAATCTATAAGTACCTCACAAACCCTGAGTGCCGCCAGTATCTATTGCGCCAAGCCTTTGAGGAAGCAATCCATACTCATACTTTTCACTATATCGTTGAGTCACTCAATCTCGATGAAGGTGAGATCTTTAACATGTACAATGAGATCGAAGCAATCCATGATAAAGACAAATTTGAAATGAAACTTACCGAAGAGGTTCTTGCAGGAAACTTCGATACGTCAACTCTAGAAGGCGCACAAAAGTTCCTTGAAAACCTCATTGGATTCTACATCATCATGGAAGGGATTTTCTTTTATAGCGGTTTTGCGATGATCCTCTCTCTCCATCGTCAAAATAAGATGACTGGAATCGGAGAACAGTTCCAATATATCTTGCGCGATGAAACGATCCACTTAAATTTTGGGATCGATCTGATCAATGGAATTAAAGAGGAAAACCCCGAGCTTTGGTCCCCTGACTTTCAAGACTACACAATCGGGAAAATCCGTGAAGCTGTAGAACTTGAGATCCGTTACGCAGAAGAGTGTCTTCCTAAAGGAATCCTAGG
Source organism: Simkaniaceae bacterium (assembly GCA_018399055.1). Lineage (GTDB taxonomy): Bacteria > Chlamydiota > Chlamydiia > Chlamydiales > Simkaniaceae > Neptunichlamydia. Next base: position 1,665,965 of record CP073762.1, read on the forward strand.
CCTCACAGCGCCGATGTTTCGCGAGTATGCACAATATATTGCAGACCGCCGCTTAGAGCGCATTGGACTTAAAACCCAGTACAACTCCAAAAACCCTTTTCCATGGATGAGTGAAACTATCGATTTAGGGAAGGAGAAGAACTTCTTTGAAACTCGCGTGACCGAGTATCAATCCTCATCCACCCTAACGTGGTAAATCAAAGGGCGCCTTTCGGCGCCCCTTTTGTAACAACTATAGCCTGAAAAGGAATCTATTCATAAGACGATTACCCTTGGGGAATCAGTGCTTCCCTTGGCGGAAATAAATCCGCTGGCTTTGGAGTCCCTTGAAAGAGAGAGACTCTTCCAGCAAGGGAACCCACTCTATCTTTTATCGTAACTCCTGCAGAATAAATTCCACTTCCAACAGTTTTCCCTACGTGGACAATTGCAGCTCCTGTAGGCTTTAATACAGAATTATAGGTCGCAGAACCAACAGAATAGGCTCCATCGCGGACGATACAAAAAGGAACTTTTATGGTATTCCAAAAGGCAGACATAACGTCTAAAGCAACATTGACGACTGCTTTGCAGCAGTACCAAATTGCTTGAACACACCCCTTAATAAGAGTGTATCCAGAATACATCACGGCACCGATAAAGTTCGCTGTCGCACGTACAAGCCCTGCAATGATTGTCAAACTAATCGCAGCCATTGCAATGGCGTAGGTTGCTGCTGTGACTCCCAAGATTCCATGGACAGCATACTTCACTGCAGGTTTGTTATCCATATGGTGTCGTACAAACTGAATCCCTTGTAATCCATTTCGGTAGGCACTTCTGGCCATTTCTCTAGCCTCAACATAATACCATCTAGCATGGTGAATGTTAAATCTATCTCCCCCGGGATAGGGTGCAGGGTTGAATGCCGCTTGAGGAGCAGGAAGAGGGTTTGCTACAGGGGCTGCTACAAGGGCTGCTGTAAGAGCTACTGTAAGGGCTTCTTGGGCTGCTTCTGGGGCTGCAAGGGCTGCTGCAAGAGCTGCTGTAAGGGCTTCTTGGGCTGCTCCTGGAGCTACAAGGGCTGCCGCAAGAACTGCTGCAAGGGCTTCAGGGTTTGCTTCTGGGGCTGCAAAGGCTGCTGCAAGAGCTACTGCAAGGGCTTCAGGGTTTGCTTCTGGGGCTGCAAGAGCTGCTGCAAGGGCTTCAGGGTTTGCTTCTGGAGCTGCTTCAAGAGCTGCTGTAAGGGCTGCCGGAAAGGCTGCTACAAAGGCCACAGGGTTTCGTACAAAGGCTTCAGGGTTTGCTACAGGCAAAGGCTCTGGAGCAGGAGCATTAAAGAAATTATCAACTCTATAGCCAAAGATGAGTGCTGCAACAATAGCAGCTGTTACCGCTCCTTGGAAGCTAACCGATACAAGACTTCCTAAAACACCAATAGCCTGTCCTATAACACCTAAACCCCCACCAATAACATCACTAAAAATAAAATGAGCTGCTCCTCCTAGGAGATCTTTAAAAACAAGCTCTAAGACCATTTTGATGACTTCACCTAAACCCACCACGAAATTATGACCAACAGGCAGCGTGCCAACAACCAAATCAATTCCCGTTCCAATTGGAGTCATATAAGTCAAACCAAGGATCATTAATGCACTAGTAGCTACACCAGTTATTTGGAGTACTGTCTCTCCATTCTTTCCAAACAAATCCTGGCATTTCTGATCGTAATACTGGTAAGCTCCCGTTTGAGCTGCTCTTTGAGCTGCTCTTTGAACAAACCCATTACAATAATTTCTTAATCCTTCCATTTTTATCACCCTTTTGCTGAATTTCCGGTGGGAAGTATAAGAAAAACAAGAATTTTATAAAAGATTTTTCCAATCCATGTAAGCCCAAAGTGATTGATGTCACCAATGTCGCAAGGGTGCACCTACTAAGTAGCTAATTGATAGCGAATTACAGGTTACGTCCGCGCCTGGTAAATATTATATTTAATTGCAGTTATTCTGGAGAATTTGATAAACTTCTCTCCATATTTACAACTAAGAGAAGTTTATGGAAGCTATTATTGATGGAATTGAAGCCTTAGTCTTTGGAAATCCTTGCGAGGGAGATAAACGTGTAGACGAAACCCATCGTATAATAGCAACGAATATCGATGGAGAGGATATCGATAGTCGGATTCAAAAAGCTCAGGTCATAATTTTGCTTGAACAACGGAATAAAGAGGGAAACAACTGTCAAGAAACCAAGCACTTAAATGGACGTATTATCCGTCATGACTTCAATAAAGGGGACCACCTTCTTTCTAAAGAAGTCTTGAAACTTCTAGGCTCAGTAGAAAAGGATGTTGATCTTGGGTATCTTCCTTATTCCATAAGAAGGCATTCTCAAAGCTTGGACACACAGACCCTCTCTAAAGATGAGATAAAGGTTATACAGCATTGGCAACAAATTATTGACCAAACCCTCACTGCATGCGCCATGCGATTTCTATCCACACAATTTTTCAGGAATATTTTTGTTCGCTACCCGAATGATTCACAAAATCTTCTTCAATTGCTCTATACGGATGATTGGGAGTCTCATTATGACTCGATAAAGTTACTAAACAAACAGGATGAGGTTGAGTATCTTAATGAGTTTATCAAAAAGTTGATTGCTGAACTCAAGCAGTGCGAAGAAACGATGATGAGTTTTTCTCACCAGAAATCCTTACCAGGAAACACGGAACTGGTCGACAGAATCTTTTCCTCTTTAGAAAAAGCTCAAAAGGTATGGGTGGTTGCGGACGAATCTCGAGGAAGATACACGCACCCTTTGAACGAAAAAGCAGTGACCCACCTTTATGAATCTCTAGAAAGTCAAAATATTAACTATATTACCTTGAAAGCTCTTACAAGTAGTAATAAAGACTTGGCATTTTCTCACGATAAAACACTTATTTCTCAAATAGAAACTGAAGAAACTGAATCGTTTGAAAAAACTCGAGAATCCTTACGCAAAGAGTTTGAATTTACCTATCCTGACGGTACGTCTCTTCAAGAACAATATACCCATACTACAGAAGTTTTTAGATCTCTGGAAAAAACCATCAAGACAATTGATGATTATCAGGAAGGGTTAGCTCTAAAGGGCTTCTATGCGCAGCTATCGCTAGAGAAAGCTCTAGAATGGAATTAGATTCCCTTTCTAAGAGCTTTCTTTAATTTACATTGACACATTTTATTCTGTTTCAATTTGCTTTTCGATGAGAATTCCAGTTGAAACATAATGATTGAGAAGCCTTTTTCCTATCATTTCAATCTCGCGGTCGCGAGGATCTTGGAATCTCATAAGAGTATCTGCAGCCAAGAAAAGAAAGAGTGATGTCGAAAGAAAAGCTTGGCGATCCTCACAACGGGTAATCGACTCTCCAAGATCGAGCATAAGTTGGTGAACAGAGCGATACGCATCGTCTCGAGAAATCTTCTCCCTCTCTCGGAGATGGATGGGAGTCTCTGCCTCGCGATGCCTTTGAGCAATAGCTGCAAGTTCTTGTGCTAAAGAATCGAGCTCTACTGTAGAAAGGATATTTTCTTCTGCAGGCTGCTCTAAATGACCAGCCCAATCGCCTTCAACTCTTTGCCGCATTTCACCGATATTGATCTCACGGATTTGGTTACGGGCCCATTTTCGAATCTCTTCGTGGCTATCGCTAAATAGAATAAGATCGAGAGGACCATGCTTATCAAAAATCATCATTTTTTCGACGAGAGCGACAAATTCACTCTCCGAAAGTTCTGCATGAAGCGGAACAAAATGTTCCTTAATTTTTAGTGCTTCAACAGTTGGAGCTTCAGTGGAAGTATGCATCCACTGCCCAATTCTGTCTGCGGAAAGCTCTCGAGCTTCAGGTCGGATCACTTCCTGAACAGCTTCATCTTCTTCAAGGTGTCCTAAAAGGCTTCGTATTTGATCGGATTCTGAAGTCAATGCAGCTAAGAACTCCTCATTTGAATCCCCACCATTAGCGCCAAGGATGAACTGGTTAAGAGGACTACGATCAACAATCCCTTCCAAGTGCTCGGGAGCAACTAACTGGCCTGGATTATCTTTTGCCCTATGAAATGCAAGAATCATACAACTACGAGAAAATCCTTCTTCTGTTCGATATCGATGGTGAACAAGAGATCCTGCAGCAAAAACCGTCGTTAAAGGCTTTTCAGCATGAGTCACTTCAACAACCATTGGAGTTTCTGAACCTCGCACTTCTTTCTGAAATTGAAAAACTCTATCGATACTTTCAGCTGTGGTAAAAATGCTGGCATTTTCACTTGACCATGCACCTCTTGACTCATCAACAAAACAATTTCGAGAGCCTTTGTGTGTCCCGGGAAGGAAGACAAAGTTTTGCCCTTTAGGACCACTTGGTTTATCCTTTTCCCAAGTTAAAATCACCTTATACTCATCATTAAAAGGTGTGTTATCAATATGAAGCATGTTATCTTGAGCTAAAACGGAAATAGGTTCTGCATCTTTGCCTCGGGCATCAACGGCTCGAATAGGGCCTCCTACACGATACGAAACAAGCGCAACAAGAACCGGATGAAGAAACGCTTCATTAAACGCTTTGTCTGCTAAAAAGTCAGGGTGGTTTGCAAGGTTCACATACGAATGGATCCAACTTTTACTTCCTGACTCAGCTAGAATATGGTTATAACGGGCAATGAGTTGTTCAAAGCTTGCAGTTTCCAATATCGATCCAAAGATCACAGCTCCATTTTCATCAAGGTTTTCTGCTAAACTTTGAAAACTTGCAACCATCTTGGCAGCTTCTACAGGTCCATAACGGTCAACCCATGAATTTCTGAGGGTTTCGAGCATCTGCCCTCTAAACGCATCCTTACCATCAGCATCAGCAAATCGCTTATAAACAGACGCTTCTTTAACCATACCTTTCGGAACAAGATCAGGAATGATCCTCGCTGCTCCAGTCCTCTCTGCAACGAGCTGATGAACTCTTTCAGATTGGAGATCCAAGTCTACTCGATAAGTTTTTGGAGTTTGTTCTGGTATTGATATATGTGACTGCTGATCAACAGTTAATGTTGCCATAAAAGTACCCTCTTCTTTACCCTCTATTTATTATATTATAGCAAAATCTTTAATAATATTGAACTAAATGCTAAACTACTGTTTACTAGTAAGATGCAGAAAGTAATTATTTTAAATCATTAAAAGAGAATATATTATGTCGCTTATTTGGCTCACAGGATTTTCAGGATCAGGAAAGTCAACCATCGCAGAGGCTTTTCACCAAATCAATAAAGCTCCCATTTTGGACGGGGATAAAGTACGTGAACAGCTCGAAAAAGGACACGTTCATGGAGTCGAAGGTCAAAGACAAAACCTTGAAGCTATCATTACGGTAGCAAAAAAATTTCTGCAAACAAACCCTTATATAATTGCTGCCTTCGTCAGTCCAAAAAAAGAACTGAGAGCACAGATTAAGCAAGAAATCGAGTCAGAAGGATACCGATTCATCCTAGTCCATGTTCAAGCGTCGATTGAGGCATGTCAACGTCGAGATCCTAAAAGCCTCTATCAAAGGCTCAATCTCGGCGAAGATATCAAACTTGCTGGGATCAATGTTCCTTATGACATCCCGGAAAAGCCTGATATTATTTGCAAAACCGAGGAAATGTCTGCAGAACAATGTGCTCAAGAAATTTTGAAGCAAATATAATGCGTTTTAAGTATGATGGGGGAAATGGAAAACGCAGCATCAAAAAAAGTTGGCGATCGATACCGCGATTATGTTTACACTAAAGTTCTTCCTCTGGAAGAGCTTCAGATGGTGCTCTATGAACTGACCCATGAACCTACCAGCGCAAGGGTAGTCCATTTAGAGGCTGATGATCCAGAAAATCTTTTTTGTTTATCCCTTCAAACACTTCCAAGTGACTCAACTGGTGTCGCCCATATTTTAGAACACACGGTGTTATGTGGTTCCAAGAAATTTCCCGTAAAAGATCCCTTTTTCTCCATGGCCCGTCGCAGCTTGAACACCTTTATGAATGCGATGACAGGAGCCGATTTCACCTGTTATCCCGCTGCTTCTCAAGTAGAAAAAGACTTCTATAACCTTCTCGAAGTTTATCTCGATGCCGTCTTTTATCCTGAGCTTAAAGAAATGAGTTTTTTGCAAGAAGGACACAGACTCGAGCTCGACCCTAACCTCGTTTACAAAGGGGTGGTTTACAATGAAATGAAAGGAAGCCTTTCCAACCCTGAAACAAGACTTTGGCATGAACTGACAAAATATTTAACCCCTGATTTAACCTATGCGTTTAACTCAGGAGGAGAGCCGAAAGAAATTCCTAATTTAACTTGGGAACAGCTCAAAGAATTCCATGCGACTTATTATCACCCCAGCCGCTGCATCTTCTTCTTTTATGGCAGCCTTTCCCTTGAAAATCACTTGGATTTTGTTGCAAAAAATGCTCTTAAGGGCGTAAAAAAACTTCCCCCTCTTGAAAAAATACCCAAGCAAAAACGATTCGAAAAACCCCAAACACATGAAGGGAAGTACCCCGGAGAAAATGGGCAACAGTTCGTGTCGTTTTCTTGGCTTACCTGCCCAATAGACAATCAGGAAGACGCTCTTGCACTTGCGCTTATCGACTCGATTTTGATGGAAACCGACGCCTCTCCCCTAAAACATGCGCTTCTAAAATCAAAGCTCTGCACTCAAGCCGATGGATATCTTGATACCGATATGAGCGAAATTCCTTACGTCATTATTTGTCGTGGTTGCGGCGCTGGAAGCGCTGAAAAGCTTAAGCAAATCGTTTTAGATACATTAGAAGGCCTGAAGATCCAACCAGAGCAAATTGAAGCAGCAATTCATCAATTAGAATTTTCTCGATTAGAGATCACAGGGGACTACGGCCCTTTTGGACTGACCCTTTTTATGCGCTCCATTCTTGCTATGCAACATGGATGCCCCACTGAAAACGCCTTAACGGTCTATAGTCAATTTAAAAAGCTGCGACTTCTAGTGAAAAATCGAGAGTTTCTATCAGGGATCATCCGGAAGTATTTCCTCGACAACCCCCACTTTTTGACCCACATTTTTTCTCCTGATAACACCCTGGAAAAGCGTGAACAAGAGGAAGAAAAAAAACGCCTCAAAACAATCGAACAAACGCTTACGAAAAAAGACTGCGACGCCATTAAAAAACAGACCAAAGCTTTAGAAAAATATCAAGAAAAAGTAGAATCCCAGTCTCTCGATTGTCTTCCTAAAATCGATATGGAAGACGTCCCTAAAGAGGTTACAGATTTTCATCTTGAGCATGAGCAAGTTGAACAACTCACCATCTTTCATCATGAGTGCTTTACCAACCATATTGTTTATACGCGGATGCTTTTTGATCTCCCGCAGATCCCCTATGAAGATCTTCCCTATCTTCAGCTATTGATTTCCATTCTTCCAGAGCTCGGAGCAGGAGGAAGAGACTACCGCGTGAACCTTGACTATATCAACTTGTACCTAGGAGACTTTGGAACCTCTCTAAGCCTCTACCCACAGATCGGTGATCCAAATCATCTAAGGCCAGCTTTTGGATTTAAGGGAAAGGTCCTTAATCGAAATCTTTCAAAACTGTTTTCACTCTTTTCTGACATTTGCATGACTCCCGACTTGAAAGACAAGGGCCGGATCAAAGAGCTAATCCTCCAAATTCACACCTCCCTCGAGAACCGTCTCACTAGAAGCGCTATGACTTACGCCATTCAACGCTCAGCCAGAATATTCTCTTTGACACCCTTTATCAGTGACGCACTAAATGGCCTCACCTACTTTCAATTTATTAGGAAAATCGTTAAGAACATCGATAAGAACCTCCCTCACCTTATCGAGAAGTTTTTGCAACTAAAAGCAAGTTTATTTCACTTTACGTCGCCTCACCTGCTTCTTAGTTGTGATAAAGATCAGTACCGCATGCTGTCCAAAGAAAAATTTTTCGATCTCTCAAGCCTTCCTTCAAAACCCTTTACACCTTGGGAAGGTTATTCACTCCCCAGCTCAGGAACATCAGAAGCCCGTACCATCTCATCACCCGTTGCTTTTTCTTCCTTAGGAATGAAAACAATTACCCACTCCCCAGCCCTATCGGTATCTACCGACCTTATGGAAAATACTTTTCTCCATAAAAAACTACGGGAACAGGGCGGAGCCTACGGCGGCGGTGCGAATTATAATCCTCTAACAGGAAGCTACTACCTCTATTCCTACCGTGATCCTCATATCTCCTCAACATTTGAAACCTTTCTCGAGGGAATTACCCGAATCGCTAAGGGGAAATTCACTGAGCGAGATCTCACCGAAGCAAAGCTTGGAATTCTCCAGGATGCTGACTCTCCAGTTTCTCCTGGTAGCCGAGCAAGCGTTGCCTATTCTTACTTTCGCGAAGGTCAAACAAAAAAAACGCGAGAGGAATTCCGAGATCATCTTTTAAGTGTCACTAAAGAAGAGGTGAAAGAAGCCGTCAAGGAAAAGCTCGATCCTTCGAGTGCGATCAAGGCCACGTTTGCTGGTGATGCGCTTTTAAAAAATGAAAATCCCGGAATAAAAATCGAACCTATTTAGGGTTTTCTAAAAAACACTCTTTGAGTTATGCTCAGGCATTAATTTAGGAGTTTAGAAATGCGTCTTTTTTTATCTGGAATTGTTTTAGTTATCTGCCTATTTTCTACGCAAGTTGAAGGGAAAGAAACGGGAGCAAGTAACTCCATAGCTTATGGTAAGCGTTACCCAAGTTATAAAAACACCCCAGGAAAAACTTTTTCGCAGCCTTTTATTGATGTCGCCAAGGCTTGCACTCCCTCTGTAGTCTTCATCAGGGCAGAAGGAGGAATGGAAAGCGGTTCTAACCAGATGTTCAATGATGACTTCTTCAATCACTTTTTTGGAGGACCTCCAAGACGCCCTCAGCAGCCGCAGGTGAGTCAGGGATCAGGATTCATTATCTCGAAAGAGGGCCATATCATGACTAACCTTCATGTCGTGAGAGGAGCCAAGAAATTGACTGTAACACTTCAAGATGGCACAAACCGCCAAGTATCGGCAACTTACATCGGTGGAGATAGCCATACCGATATTGCTGTGATCAAACTTGACGACGCGTATGGGAATAATTATCCCTTTTTGGAATTGGGAGACTCGGATGATTTAGAAGTTGGTGAATGGGTTGTTGCCATTGGAAATCCCTTCTCTTTAGAGGCGAGTGTTTCTGCTGGAATCATTAGTGCAAAAGGCCGCCAAGGACTTCAAATTACCGACTACGAAGATTTCATTCAGACCGATGCAGCTATTAACCCAGGAAATTCTGGGGGACCTCTAATTGACCTCGATAAGAAAGTTGTGGGGATGAACACCGCGATTGTTTCCCAATCGGGAGGCTACATGGGAATTGGGTTTGCCATTCCGAGCAATATTTTAATGAATATCAAAGAGCAGCTCGTTGAAAATGGTGTCGTCACTCGTGGGTTTTTAGGGGTATCCCTGCAACCCATTGATAGCGACCTTGCTGAAGCATTTGGAACAAGCACAACTCAAGGAGCTCTTGTTGTCGATATCGTTGAAGGATCTCCTGCCGAAGAAGCAGGCCTCAAACAGGGTGATATTATCACAAAGATGAATGGAATGCCTGTGAAAGGACCTGGACAATTGCGCAATGATGTCGTGCTTCTACCTCCAGGAACCAAGGTGAATCTTACGATCAATCGCAACGGTAAAACAATGAACCTACCTGTCACTTTGGGAACCTTCGGAGCGAACACCTTAGTGTCTAGCACAACTGCTTCCCAGCACCTTGGATTCTCTGTTGACAACCTCACCAATCAAAACATTCAACAATACAAATTCAACCAAGATGACAAAGGGGTGGTGGTTGTTACCGTTGAAGCAAATACGCCTGCCGATCGCGCGGGAATCAAACCAGGATTCCTTGTGATGGCCGTGAATCACCAAAAGATCACCACTGTCACGGAGTTTAACGAATCTCTCCAGAGTGTGAAACCAGGAGAAAGAATTCTTCTTCTTGTGCGCCAAGGACAAGTGATGAAGTTTTATACCCTTAAGGCACAGTAGCCGCCTGCATAATGAAAATGGTGAGACCCTGAAGGAGCTGTGCAAAACGCTGCTGCGAAAGAGGGTCTCCATTGAAATCAAGCCAAGTTGAATTAATCTCTAGTTGGAAAGCTTCGATCCTGTGGCGATAAGCCCACTTTGTAACAGTCAGATTCTTCGACGCCGAAAACACATTTGAGGAAAAGTTATTGAGCCCTTCCTCGCGGAAACAGGCAGTAATCTTATTAAGTGTACGCCTTCGGCAAGAAAGGCCATGGAGGGTCCCATAATCAATATCAAAGGGCCGAGATTGGTGAGCACGATGCAAGTCGATAACAAGTTTCGGTTTTATCTCATTAATGAGACTAGTTAAAGCTTTTTTATAAGCATTCTCGTCATCATTATTCGGATCGCAAGGAGGTTCTCCCGACGTATAGATCACAGTAACATCAGTTAAACGATGAAGAAGAACGGCAAGTTCTCCTGTTCCCTGATCGGCATACTTCCCCTTCTTCCTAGAAACAGGAAATGCATGGGGAGCAGAGAGAACCAGCGGGCGCTTTCCCCTAAGGACAGTCACCCAATTATCACCTTTTAAGCAAAGATTCTGGGCATCTACCACATGGAAGGGCTTGATCAAAGTCTTTTTATAGCGAGTCTCTTTTGAGCAGGTTGTTAGAAACAATAATGACGCAACAATAAACAGACGCATGCCAAGACATCTTGACATAGTCGTCTGATAGAGTGCAAGAAACTTAGAACGCGTACTTCACATTCAACTCGCCGCTCCAGAAGATGTAGGTGTTTTCTGGAAGGCCTAAAGAGGTTCCCGAAGACGTTCTTGCTGTCGACCGACCATCTTGCCAAAGCTCGAACTGAGGAACCAGTGTAATACTTAAGTTCTTAACGTAAGTATCTAAATGAAAAATTAAAGGAAGTTCAACAAGGAAGCTTTTAAACTGCCGTTTGATCTTCCATCGAGTTCCATCAATTGGTGAAATCGTGACTGTTGGAAAGACCTGAGCCATCCAAATAACATTAGCACCCAAAGAGAAGCAGGAAGCCAGTTTAAACTCCTTGAGAACCCCGACAGGAATATAGAAGTGATTGTAGTAGAGCTTAATCGAACTAAAACCATTTAAATCTACACTATGACGCAAATGTCGGTATCCAAACCCAGTAAAAAAAGTCACTAGTGCATTAAATCTATCGACTTGAAGCGTGTACCCAAGCCTTTCCTGAACATTAAAGTCTTGTAATTTTCGTGATCCATTCGAAGCATGAAGGTGTCCGTATCTCCAGTCAAATGTGAACCCTGCGTAAAAGAAATCTGGACGTTGGTACTCGTAAGCAGCTTGAGCACCACCCATATTCCCCGAAAAAGAGGGATTAGCATTGGGTTTCAAATAAGCTCGAGTGTATTTCCCTCCCAAAGTAAAATGGTGGGGCGAAGGTTCACACATCTCTTGTTGTGAATACAGTTGAGAGTCAGAACTTCCAGTTTCTCCCATGCCTGATTGAGCAGAAGAGCTTGGGTTGTGTACATTATAAAGATGCTTGGGACTCCCCGCAGCAACATGCTCTGAGACTGAATTAGTTTGACCAAAAACGGTCGCTGTTAGTAGGGAAACCGCGAGGGTAAAGAGGCTTTTCTTCATATTCAACTGCACTTTTTTCAAATTTTTCTAGTACTTTAATCTTGCTTTAAGATATCTATATATAGCAACAATTTTTTTAAAGGAACTGATTTTATGAGACACTTAGCTGCAATTATCGGACTGTTCTGCATGGGGTTTACGTCACTATCTGCGAATGATACATTTTCTAAGTCACGATTGAATGACTTCTCTGATAAGTTTACCTGTGAACAAAAAAACGAGCTCAACAAAGGTGGATTAACATCTCCTTGTACTGATACTGATACTGGCTCTAATGGAGCTGGACCATTCGTTCCTCCTCCAAATCCTCCAGCTCCCCCGCTGATGGCAAACCATTTGCCAATTGTAATTGTTAACAACAGTGGCCTGCATGACTCTGAAGTATTCATTGTCATGACAGTTGGAAGTACACAATTTATCGAATTCAATGCAACTACTGGTGTTGGAGCGCTTCAAACCGCTGTGGCTGGTCAGAGCCCAACACTGTATAATATAAATTTGACAGAGCTGCCTACAGGAAGCACTGGTAGAGTGCTTTATTTGGAGCAAGACGCCACAGTGGACTTGAACAGTGCAAACCTCTGGTTTTCTTTAAGGGAGGGACTCAATATCGATGTAAATGCCGGTCCTGCGATTGCACAACCATCTGCCGTTCCCTCGGCGGGCAACCTTGATAGTTATACCCCTTTCGACTTTTTTGAAATCACAATCAATTCTCAGGCTAGCCCTGCCGCCGCGGTTTTTTGTGACCTGACAGCTGTTACAGATTTCTCTATCCCACTATATGGATTCATGTCCACGCCTGTTCCCTCCACAGCCACCAATTTGGGGTTTTTTCAGCCACAACAATATATTTTCAGCCAAGTAGCAACGGCGTTTGCTAACTCCCCAGAATCAGCTGAGTGGAATAAATTGATTATTAAAAATCCATCTCCGCCAAACGACACAGTAAGAATTCTTTCTACCCAGTTATCCATTTCGATAAGCCCTGCCTCCTCGAGCCCAGATTCTTTTAGCTTTGAGTACCTAACTTCTCCTTCTGGATTTAACTATATCGGCGACGTTCTGGACTACTACAGTACAAATTCACTTACAATTACAACCCCTGCACTTACAGGCCCCGTTGTTCCTTCAATAACTTATGTAGGAAATAGAGTTCCGGCTACAGATACCATTATGGTGACCTCTACACCACCCGGTAATGGGAGCATGACAATAGATTTGAGTGGCACATCCATCACTTTTGATCTCTTCGCATCAAACGGCCCTTCGATTACTCCTGTTGGTCTACCCGACCCTAGGGTGGAGGATGAGTTTAACAAAATTTTTACCCAATCAATCATTGTGGGTTTAATTCCAACAACGATGGATTTGAATAAGCCTTTTCTCAACCAAGAGTCCACTCACGAAACCTTTTATAAATACAATAGCAATCTGTCTACCTCTGATCAAACTGGTCCTTGGTACGATTTATACTCCAAGGCCCTGCATCAACTCGCAGACGTTTACACTTCAGGCTACGATGATGAAATTTACAGTAGCGTCCAGCTTCAGTCACAAACAATCGAGACGTCAGGACCTACGCCCACTTACATCGGCATTACTATTGGAAACGTAACAGATCAGTACTAGTTCTCTTGAAGTTTTTGAAAAGCTGGATCGTTGCGAATGGGATCAAAGACTTCTTTGGAAAGGATCGATGTTAAATCGTCGACCCCTCCCTTGTGGGCCGCTTTAAGCCAGCCAATAGCGGGCTCAACTTTCGCTAAAGCAGCGCATGCTTCGGCACTAGAAAGTGCAATGTGTGGATCAGGCAGGAGTTGATAGGAAGGTCCTGCAAGCTCAACGACCAGTGAATAGTCTTTCACTTCATACGCAGCGCGATGAAGATGGATTTGCGACTCAGCATTAAGATGCTTTTGAATCGGTTTTAAAAGGTCATAGACTGCTTGATAATCGTGCTTTTCTGCTTTCAGGGCAGCAAGATACTGCGTTGTGAGATTGAATATCATCCCCTGCTTTGCTTTTTGCCTTACTTCTTCGAGCTTCGGTATCGCCTCTTCTCTCTGTTCTCGTATCAGAAGATCCTCAATTTCTTTTAGGGCTCCTGTGAGATCTTCTCTTCGATCGCTCTCTGTCACCACTTTGGACTTGCGGTAAGCATCAAAGTTTTGGAATGCGAAGAGGAAGAAGATCGCCCCAACCAAAAAATACCCAACGAAGAAAAAGACCAGAGCACACACAACAGATAAAATGAGTCCCGTAAGGATTGCATATTTCAGTCCCTTGGCTCCAAAGATCGACTCGAGAACCACGCGGAGAAGTTGCCCTCCATCTAGAGGCATAACGGGAAGAAGGTTCACAACGGTCCAAAAAAGGTTCACCCAGGTGAAAATTTTTACGGTGTACAGTGCATAAGGATTCTCAACAACGCCAGTAGATAAGATAAACAGAAAGAGAAGAAAGAGAAGAAATCCAAATAGAGGACCATTGAGGACTACTAAAAATTCGCGCCATCCTCTGAGACGTTTCCCTTCCGGGATCGTCAGCCCCCCAAAAGCAATGAGTTGTATCCGGGGCTGCTGCCCAAAATAGCGGGAGGTAAGGGCATGGCCATATTCATGAACAAGAATCGAAACAAAGATCACCCCGATCCAAATGAGTGTCAAAATAAAAGGGTGTCCGCTTCCCGAACTGTTGATAAAGCCGATAATCCCAGCTGTCACCCAAAAAAAGGGAGAAATTTTTATTGGTATTTTCATTTCATCGCTTTAAGGATTGTATCCCCAATATCCGCGGGAGACTCAGCAACATGAACGCCTGCCTCGCGCAACGCTTTCATCTTACCTTCAGCAGTCCCTTTTCCACCAGAAACAATCGCACCGGCATGCCCCATCCTTCTTCCGGGAGGAGCGGTGACTCCAGCGATAAACCCCCCAACGGGTTTACTACAATGTGCTTTGATCCAAGCAGCAGCTTCCTCTTCAGCATTCCCTCCGATTTCACCAAGAAGGAGAATGCCGTGCGTGTCGGGGTCTTTTTCGAACTGCTTCAAAACATCGATAAAGTCTGTTCCATTAAGTGGATCCCCTCCAATCCCGACACAACTCGACTGTCCCAAATTATTTTGGGTTGTTTGCCACACGGCTTCATAGGTCAGTGTTCCCGAGCGGGAAACAATTCCTATTTTTCCTTTTTTATGAATGTAACCTGGCATGATCCCGATTTTGCACTCATCGGGAGTAATTACCCCGGGGCAGTTCGGGCCAATCAGCCTAGATGTTTTTGAGTCTCGCATCACGCGTGAAACTTCTAACATATCTCGTACTGGAATCCCTTCGGTAATACAAATAATGAGGGGGATTCCTGCATCTTCAGCTTCTAGAATCGAATTCGCTGCAAAAGGGGGCGGCACGAAAACCATCGTAGCGTCCGGATTCACCTTCTGCTTTGCCTCGTAAACCGTATCAAAAATCGGAATATCAAAAATTGACTGTCCCCCTTTTCCTGGAGTCACCCCTCCAACAAACTTCGATCCATAAGCAATACACTGCTCGGTGTGGAACTGCCCAGACTTTCCTGTGATTCCTTGGGTGATGATCTTTGTGTCCTTATTGACCATAATTGCCATCTTATTTCCCTCCCTTAAGAGCTGCCACCGCTTTTTCCGCTGCGTCGGCCATTCCCTTTGCAGAAATAATCTTTAACTCCGACTCTTCAAGAATTTTTCTTCCCTGCTCAACATTCGTTCCTTCCAAACGAACAATCAGAGGCACTTCAATATCAAGCTCTTTTGAAGCCGCAATGACCCCTTCTGCAATCGTTGCGCAGTTCATAATTCCCCCGAAGATATTCACTAAAATCGCTTTTACGTTGGGATCGGAGAGAATGATCTTAAATCCGGCTGCCACCTTTTCTTTATCAGCTCCACCACCAACATCTAAAAAGTTAGAGGGCTTTCCTCCATAATGGTGAATGATATCCATTGTCGACATTGCAAGGCCAGCACCGTTGACCATACACCCAATATTCCCCTCAAGTGAAATATACGCCAAATCGTGTTCCTTAGCCGCAACTTCATTTTCAGAAACTTGCGAAGGATCATAAAAACTCGAGATTTCTTTTTGCCTAAACAGAGCACTATCATCAACACTGAGTTTTGCATCAACAGCCCAAATGTCCCCATCTTCTGTTTCCACTAAAGGATTGATTTCAAGGAGAGAAGCATCGGTATCAATAAAGGCTTTTGCTAAGGAGGCGGTAGCCCGCATCCCTAGCTTGGCCGTTTTTCCCTTCCAGCCCATAAAGTTTGCAAGGCGCAATAAATGGTAAGGTTTTACACTTCCATCCAGAGCAATTGGCAGTTTTAAGATTTTTTCTGGCGTCTTCTCTGCCACCTCTTCGATATCCATCCCCCCCTCAGGAGAGGCTATCAAGATCGGCATCGCATGATCCCGATCGATAATTGCACCTAAATAATATTCCTTAGCAATATCAACAGGTTTAGTGATCAGGACCTTATGGGCAACGATCCCTTGAGGTCCTGTTTGATTGTTCACCATCTTCATCCCAATGAGTTTTTTTGCCATTTCGACAATCTCATCTTTGCTTTTGGCGAACTTCACCCCCCCTGCTTTTCCCCGGCCGCCGGCATGTACCTGGATCTTCACCACTGCCTCTTGGAGTCCTAAATACTGAACGACTTGCTCCGCCTCAGCAGGCGTTGATGCCACCCCAAAATCTGGGATAGGCATATCGTACTGCTTTAAAATTTCTTTTGCTTGGTATTCGTGGGTGTCCATCTTTGCTGCCTCTAATTCCTATATGTGATACCCTTGACTTTCGATCAACGAAAAATCTTGAGGCACCATGTTTGGTCTTTTAAAGTCAGGGCTTAATAAAATTCGAAAGGCATTTTCCCGCACTCGATCGGTGCTCGGGGATCGTATCCGCGACCTTTTCCGCTCTCCCCTCGATGAAGAGACCCTCGAAGAGCTTGAGCAAATCCTTTATGAAGCCGACCTGGGCAGCACGCTCGCCCTTGAGTTCGTTGAACATGTGAGAAAAAGCGACAATCCGATTCGAGCCATGAAAAACCATGCCGAGGAAATTCTCCATAAACCCCCACACGTCCAGGGAAAGAAACCCGAAGGCTCTCTCAAAGTCATCCTTGTTGTTGGGGTTAATGGTTCTGGAAAAACCACCTCCTGCGCAAAACTCGCAAGACTCTATAAACAGGAAGGAAAGAAAGTAATGCTTGCCGCTGGAGATACCTTCCGTGCCGCAGCCATTGAACAGCTCAGCACCTGGGCCGACCGCCTAAAACTCGACTGTATTAAAGGTTCTCAAGGAGGAGACCCCTCCGCTATTATTTTTGATGCCCTCACTGCCGCCAAAGCGCGCGGTCACGATGTTGTGATTGCTGATACCGCTGGCCGCCTCCAATCGAAAACCGATCTCATGAATGAACTCGCCAAAATTAAACGCGTCATTGAGAAAGTTGTCCCCGACGCCCCGCACGAGATCTACCTTGTTCTCGATGCTTCTACTGGACAAAATGCCCTCGACCAAGCTAAAATCTTCAACGAGTTCACCCCCCTCACAGGCCTCGTCCTCACAAAACTCGATGGCTCAGCCAAAGGAGGGATTATCCTCTCGATTTACCACCAAATGGGGATCCCCATCCGCTACATCGGAATCGGCGAAGAGGCCGAAGACTTCCTCCCCTTCGTTCCCGAACCCTACGTTGATGCCCTCTTTACTTAGGGCTATCTCGGAAGAAGGGTTTGCTTCACACAAATCGTAGAAAAAAGCCCAGCGCGAAATGCAATAGTTCCCACAATAGTTGCTAGCATTAAACTGACAGCTATTTTACAAAAATCATGAAATCTTCTATCAGCTACTTCCTCCATTCTTTGGCAGACTCGTTTTGCCTGAATATCTGCAGCAATAGCTGCCATAGCAAGACCTGACAGAGAAAAAGGAGAAAGTTGTTTCATAGTTACCGTTTGTTTCAATCCTGGGTAAGGAGCACGCGCGGCTAGGGCTAGAAAAGCTCCAAGTGTCATAATAATAGAAGTTGCAATGCATGACTTTAGACAAGTCCTAACAATCCCATTTTGTGATCTAACAAACTGCAATTTCATTTGTTCAGGAGAAATTGGTGTCCAGAGATCTCCATTTTGGTGCCCCCTTAAGAGATCGCTTGACAAAAGAGCAGCTTGAGATGAAAGGGTCGTCATAGCAACGATTTTTACACTCTCAAATCGCGTAAAAAGACCTCCTGTAGAAAGAGCAAGTAAAGAAAGCCCTCCATAAATATCCACCTGCTTTTCAGGATGGATAAAAGAAAGATGAGCATTTTCCATCACTATCGAGTCCCCCATCTTCCCGTCATAATCAGGGTCTTCCCTTCAGCTTGAGAAAAACTTAGACTGTGATGCCCATCATTTGTATCTTTATTAAGAACCGCCGCCGCAAGTGTATGAATACCCAAAGAAAGCAACAACCGGCTAGAATACGAAGTAATATTTGGGTGACTGCTCATGTCAAGCACAGAAAATTTTTCAACAAAAACGATGGTTTGTGAAATGTTCTTGTCATCAATCTGTATGGTTTGATTTTGGAAAAATGCACGCCTGCCATCAGATAATTGAGAAACAGACCATCCTTGTACTAAATAATCTTGATTCTTTTTGACATTCCCATGTACTCCAAGACTAGAATCAAACTGGACCTCTTGAAGCCCTGGGAGTTGTTTTTCTCCACCGATCAGGTTAAATATCTGTGCGATCATTTGATCCTGCGCAAAGAAGTAATCAGAGGTGATTTTTAACGCAGAAAGGGTATAGATGCCAGCGACTGCCCGATGATAACCCTTAAAGGAACAAGCAAGTAATGAAACCAAAGTTGCTATCTGAAGGACTTTGACCTTCTTTAGGCTCACTTCTGGAAGTGCATTAATTGGGGTTTGAGCAAATCGACTTGTAGAAAGCCTCACAGATATTAGATAGTGTCGTCAAGAAATTTAAATAGTGATATACTTCAGCAAATTATTTCATCTGCAAGGAGAATTTGCTATGACTATTTCTGCGCATCGCCGCCACGATATAACGGATAAAGTTTGGAAGTTACTGGAACCACACTTACCTGGCCGTCATGGAGGTTGGGGGTCAGTTGCTCGAGATAATCGACAATTTATTAATGCAGTTTTCTGGATTTTACGTACAGGGTCCCCTTGGAGAGATTTACCCCCTGATTATGGAGATTGGAAAAACACTCACCGCCGTTTTTGTCGTTGGCGAGATAGAGGCATATGGGAATTGTTGCTTGAAAAAACAGTCGATGAACCAGACTATGAGTGGCTGATGATTGACGCCAGTCATATCAAAGTTCACCCACATGCAGCAGGTGCAAGAGGTGGAAATCAGGAAATGAGTCGCACAAAAGGGGGCTTAATACCAAATTACATTTGGCCGTGGATGCGCATGGTATGCCGATCAGAGTTGCTATTACGCAAGGTACCACAGCAGATTGCACGCAAGCAGGCGTTTTGATAGAGGGTCTGACCGCTGAATATTTATTTGCTGATCGCGGGTATGATAGCGATGTTATTGTTAAGCAAGCAGAAAAGCAAGGAATGAAAGCGGTTATCCCTCCAAGAAAAAACAGAAAATTCCAAAGGAAATATGACAAGCACCTATACAAATTGCGCCACTTAGTTGAAAATGCCTTTCTACATCTAAAGCGATGGAGAGGAATCGCAACCCGATATGCCAAAAATTCGACATCTTTTTTGGCTGCTATTCACATTCGTTGCTTGGTTCTATGGTGCAAAATCTCTTGACGACACTATCTAGGCAAACAATGGCTAGAAAGTGACACTTTGCGAAATACGCAACTGCAGCAAGAGTCAAAGCTCCAGCAACCTTCGTACCCTCGATGTGTCCAGGCATTTTTGTGTGAAAAGTATTATTTTGAACGTTCTCCATAAAACCCTCTTTTTTTTATCAACTCCGCGGGAGAGTGTATCAATACTTTTTGATATTAATCAAGAAGTTTCACTAGATAATACTATAAGACAGGGGGTTGAAGTTAATATTTTAATTTGATAGGGTGCCCCCATTTAAACTTAAGGGAGACCGATATGAAGAAACTCGTGGCACTATCACTTATTCTATGGAGTATGGTTGCATATAGCGCCCAGGGCTCAATGATGACTAATACGGAAGAGGCCCAGGCGCTAGCCAATGACTCAAATGCAAGTGAGGTTATACAATCAGCAAGTTCAAGCTTTTCTCAGTTTTTGGACCAGTATAGAAGTGGGACAATCAATCACAATGAACTTTCCATGCATTATCAGGTGATTTCTATGCAGTTATCTACAGGAATTGCAAAGGCAATCGAAGAAGACATCACAGGAAAGATCAAACCCATTGCTCTAGATTATGACACCTCTCACCAAACGGAATATAATGAACATTTATGGGGATTAATTGGCATGGCTCAAAGTATTCTCGAAATTCCTGCCTATAAATGTATTCTTCCTCCTTACATCAGCGAAAAAAACCTCCTTGTGAATGGCGACTTCAGCCAAAAAACCGACGGGTGGGCTTTGAGCGGAGGAGCGGCAACCCTCGTTGTCAACCCTCCTGGAACATTAGACGCAACAAGCCCCGTTGCGGACAAGGGAAGTCTATCCTTTGCTGACATGCCGGCAAAGCCTGGATATGCAAGCGTCAGTCAAACAGTGACCACAACTCCAGGCAACACCTATTTAATTTCTGGTTATGTTTTGGGAACTCCTTCAGGGGGCGATGGAGCCTATTCTGGAGGTATTGATGTCTCTGGTGCAAGGTTTTTAACCAGTTCAATCACAGGAAAGACCACGCATTATCCTCAAAACTCCAATGAAATTGACGAGGTGGGACTCCATCGACGTTATTACTGGATTGTTGCCGATGGAAGCTCGATGACAGTGACACTGAGTGGCGGTGCAAAAACTGCGTTCAAAAACATCAGCGTTGTAGATATCACTTCAGAGTCAACGAGTGCAATGAATCAAGCTCAAATGATTTGCCCTCCTGTGTTAACTACGGGAGATCAAGATGTGGGGCATTACCCTCAAGTTGAACATGCGCTTGTGGCCAATGAAAACCTCCTTGATGGCGGGGTTTCAATACAAAAAAACATGGATCAATCAGCTCTTAAAAATGCGGGACATCCCTACTGGTATATCGATGGAGGTCTGCCAGCAAATCTTGGAATCAAATTCGTCAATGCCCTGAATGGAGCCCACGCAATTGTGATGCCTTCAAAAGCTTCGATTACCACAAGTGGTCCAGTCCCCTGTCCGATTGGCTCTTATAAGCTCACTATGGATATCTTTGTTCCAGACAGTAGCAATGGAAGTGTCAATCTTCAATTTAGTGGAACAAATTTGATCAATAACGCCTCTCTTCCAAAAGTCGGTCAGAATTTTGACACGCTAAAGCCTGGAGAGTGGAATACCGTCATGCTCCATATTGATGATTCTGAGTTTTCAG
This sequence comes from Simkaniaceae bacterium, assembly GCA_018399055.1. Taxonomy (GTDB): domain Bacteria; phylum Chlamydiota; class Chlamydiia; order Chlamydiales; family Simkaniaceae; genus Neptunichlamydia. The sequence goes on from CP073762.1 coordinate 1,687,267, forward strand.
AGATGGCAGCTGGCACTTTCTTTAGGCCGATAGCTATTATCTCGATACTAGGAGACGATATCACAATTGCAAACATCACTTTGACACCTTATGATACAAATGCCTGGGCATTGATCAATGGGGTGAACCCTTATGAGCCTAATCGCTCATGGTATCAAGATGCAGGGGCAAGTCAGTCCTATGACTTTTCAGAAAGCCCGATTAGTCATGACTGGGGTGTTGCCCTAACAGGAAACACAATGTTTGCACCAGGTGCCCCTGCATCTGACTTCACAATGCAAACGAGCGATGGAGTCAAATTGCTCAGCACCTACGATGAAGGGGCCTCTCCTCCCTATGCCAATGGAGGAATTCAGTCGACCCAAATGATCCCTAGTGGTCAACCCTTTTCTATTTCAATGACGTTCACGGCCACCTCTGATGGATCAGGCTATGAGCCCACAGTTGCACTGTGGACTTATGGAGAATCGCAAAGAGGACCTGAGAGTCCCATCTATCATATGAATGCCCCTGGAGCCGATCCTATTACAGAGTTCGACTGCGAAATGGGGTCTGATAGCGCTCCCAATACTCCACCACCTGCTGGAGAATTGTGCGTTCGAGACGGCAGTTATATTGGTCATGCATTTGGTGGGCACAGTGAATACATCGACATGAATAGTGATGGTTCCGAAGACTGGAAACACGTTCCCGATTTTTGGGATGGAAAGACCCATACCCTTGAAATGAAAGGCACCTACAATCCGGATGGAACGTTCACCCTTGTCCGCATCCTGGATGGCACCACCTTCAACACCCAAGACCTCGGCTTAGGACCTTTTAGCCCGATGTATATCAAGATTGCCCTTGAAAATCCTAACTGGAACAGTCGCGGGCATATCACAGGAAAGGCTGAAGTGGTGGTTCACTCGGTTGATGTTTCTATCTTACCCAAACAAGACATTAAAGGGATCACCATTCCAACCGTTGCAATCGACGACATCGATTACACCTGGTTTACTCCAGGGGGAGGTGGGGCTATTTCCTACTGCCCATTCCCTAACTAAAACCCCTAAGCCTACTTTATGCCCCTTTTCTCATAAGGGGCTTTGTGTTTTAATGGTTGTTATGAGCCAAAAAGAATACCTAGCATTAATTGAGGATACCCTATCCTACGTCCGACAACTGCAGCCAAAGATTGAAAAGAGGGAAACAGAAGTAGAGCTTCCACCACTCCCGAAACTTACAAAACCTCTTCCTAAGCCGGAAGCTAAACCTATTCCTCATGTAGCCCAGCCACCTCCGCGACTCAAAAAGCAAGAGCAGAAGGATACGTTTTTTGAATTGGAGCTCCCTCCTGTCCCTCGGGAAGAATCAAACCTGACCGTGCGGAAGATCTTAAAGGAAATTGACCCCGACCTCTATTTACATGAAAGCGTTCCCAACGACCATAAAGCAAAAAGAATCAAAGAGGCATGGAAAGAAAAACGAAATACCCCCACGATCCCCATCCTTTTTCAGGGACAAAAATACCGTTCCTTTGTCGCCAAAATTGCCAAAGCAATCGACATTCTTTACGGCTCATGCCGTATTGTCGAAATCGAACCCACGAAAAAGTGGGATCTTTTTTTAGAATCTGAGAATCTCAAATTGATCATTGCTCCAGATAGTATGATTTTTGGTACGAAAGAGCTTCTTCCCTTCTATCAAGAAAATCCCCAGCAAAAATCGCGAAAGCTAGGGAAGGTTCCTCTTCTTCTCCTTCCAGACCTTTCTCTCTACTTCAAGGATCCTTATCTCAAGAGAGCTCTTTGGAATGTGATTAAGTCCGCATTAAACTAGTTCTTTACATACATCCAAGAAATCAGTTAATCTTTTTTTCAAATTTTTGGGAGGTTCTATGTCACATGTTAAATTTTTTGAGGGTTATCTTGGATTTGAAAACCAAAACCTTGCTCACGAGAAGTGGATTAGGGAAGGCCGTCCAATCCAATATCGGCATAATGACAACATTTACACGATCGCCATAGAGCGAGAAAGGGATCCCAGAAAAAACCAGGTCGTCCTTTTGGTAAAATGGCACTTAGAAAATGGAGAGCTCTCACAATACAGGTATGTATTAGAAGGTAAAGAGATCTACTTTGCTACCCGCCAGCCCGCATCTCTAACCTGGGACAGAATCATCCTTGATGGGGAGAGAGTCAGCTACAGGCCTATTCGATTTCATATTCCCGATCAAACGTCTTACAAAAGAGATCTCATTGTCTTTATTGCTCTGATGAGTCTTGCAACCTATTCCCTTAATAAAGCACGCAACCACTTCTTCCCTAAAAAACCAGTAATACCGCTTCGGAAAAATAAAGTGGTTAATCGACCTTGATCTTTTCAGTTAAAATTTTGCTTTCGATCTCATTAGCCAACAAGTGGTTAATGTCGATCTCCAAGCACAATTTCCCGAGAAAATCTCTGCGTCAATTCTGCACTTTATTTTTTCGAAGCAGTATAAGCCCTAGGAAGAAAATCCAGCGTAGGATTTAATAGGGGGATATGTATGCAGCCGTCATTTTAGATAAAGGATTCGACCTCCCTCTTGACTACGCCGTTATTGAAAAGGTTTCGGTAGGAACACGCGTTCTTGTTCCCGTGCAAAACTCCCTTAGAAAGGGAACAGTTATCGCACTGAAAGATATTCCCTCAGTCACCAAAGTGCAACCTATCAAAGAAGTCTTATCTGAAGAAGCCCTAATAGGACCTGATCTCTTCCGCCTCGCTGATTGGATGAGTAAATACTATTGCACCTCATTTCGAAAAGTTTTAAAGGTCCTTCTTCCCGCAACCATTCGAAAAGAAACGCAAGAGAAAGAGCAGCTTTTTGTCCGTCGTCTTCTCCCTCCCAAAAAACTCGCAACGCTGACTATTTCGCTCAGAGAAAAACACCCCTCTCAAGCAAAGGTATTAGATGCTCTCATAAAAAGGCCCAAGGGAATTCTTTTAACAGAACTATTAGAAGAATCTGGGACTTCTCGAAGTCCGGTGGCAACTCTAGAAAAAGACGGGATCCTAAAGATCGATAAATTGCAGATCGATCGCTCTCCATTAGAAGACATGGAGTTTTTCCCCACGAAGCCAAAATTGCTCAGTGATGAACAACAAATCGCCATCGAAAGAATCATCAAGAACTTAAAAAGCTTTCAGACCCATCTGATTCATGGTGTAACGGGAAGCGGAAAAACCGAAATCTACCTGCAAGCAACAGCTAAAGCGCGTAAAGAAGGACTAGGAGTCATTCTTCTCGTTCCTGAAATCGCCCTTACCTCTCAAACGATCGAAAGGTTAAAGTCTCGCTTTACCGAAAAATTGGGAATACTCCATCACCGCTTAAGCGATGGGGAGAGATTTGACATTTGGCATGGAATCCGCAAAGGAGAAATCCAAATTGTTGTGGGAGCCCGCTCTGCAATCTTTAGCCCCGTGAAAAATCTGGGCCTGATCATCGTTGATGAGGAGCATGAGTCCTCTTACAAACAAACGGATGAAGAGCCGTGCTACCATGCGCGCGATGTGGCGATTATGCGGGGGAAATTTTCAAACGCAACGGTGGTTCTAGGAAGCGCCACACCTTCCCTTGAAAGTTATGCAAATGCAAAGGCGGGAAAATACACGTTATCTACACTCATGAAGCGGGCAAAAAATGCCTCCCTACCTGAGGTCAAAATCGTCGATATGAAGACAGAGTATGCAAAATCAGAGGGGTTCACCCTCTTCTGTTCCCAGCTCATCGATGCAATTAAAATCCGCTTAGAAAAAGGGGAACAAACTCTCCTCTTTTTAAACAGACGAGGCTACCACACTTTTCAGATGTGCGCGGGATGTGGAGAAACGGTAAAGTGCCCCCATTGCTCGGTCAGCCTCACGTTTCACAAAAAAACAAACCATCTGGCGTGCCATTTATGCTCCTATGTTATTGCACCTCCCCCTACAGAATGCTCCCTTTGCAAAGAAGTCGCAACATTGCACTTTAAGGGAGTCGGCACAGAGCAAGTAGAGAGAACTCTTCACGCCCTTTTTCCCGATATCCGAACGCTTCGGATGGATGCAGACACCACCCGCCACAAAGGAAGCCACGACCTCCTCTTTAAACAGTTCCGTTCGGGAAAAGCCGACGTCTTAATTGGAACACAAATGGTTGCCAAGGGACTTCACTTTCCCGCTGTAACTCTTGTCGGTGTGCTAAACTCAGATGGGGCTCTGAATCTTCCTGATTTTCGCTCTGGTGAAAATGTCTTTCAACTCCTAACACAAGTCTCTGGAAGGTCAGGGCGAGGCGACCTAAAAGGAGAAGTGATCGTTCAATCCTCCCTGAAAGGCCATCCCATTTTCCAGCACGCTTCAAAAGAGGACTACAAAACATTTTTCAATGAAGAAATGGAAGCCCGCGAGCTTTTTGCCTTCCCCCCTTTTGCGCGCCTTACCAAGCTGATCTTTTCAGGGAAAAATGAAGGTTATGTGAAACAGATTGCAGAGACATTTCATACAACCCTTCTGAAAAAACTTTCCTCAGACTTTACCCTCTATCCCGTTATCCCCTGCGGCTATGCTAAAATCAAAGACAACTTCCGCTTCAAGATTCTCATCAAAGGGACCAAGCCCCTCCTCCTTTCTTCCGTCCTGATGCAGCTGCGCCTTGAAATGCACCTGCCCCGCTCAATCCGCCTCCTTGTCGACGTCGATCCCACCTCCATCTTCTCTTAGTTTTGAGACGACGCCTTAACTTTTTTGGGTGCGGCAAGTGAGCGGATTTCAGAATTAGTTGTGAGCTCTTCAACGGAGAGTTTGAACCGATAGGTCCAGTTTTTGTCTGAGTAAGTTCCTGGAATGTTTATCCCCTCCTCTTCAGGAGGCTTTGTAAGATTTGCAGGGAGCAGATCATAAAGCATGTTGATATGAAAGATAGGGCTCGCCTCGTAAACCATATCGATAAGTTGTCTTTGCTGCTCTGTAGTCAAAACTTTCTTGTAAGTCCCCCCATAGTGTTTGGAAATGAGTCCTGCTTTCTCGGGATTTTCAAACCACCACCGACGCAGAGGAAGGTTGTCATGATTGGAAAGCATAAAAAGTTCAAGAATAGGGAGATCCTTCCCACTATACAATAGCCGATTTGCAGAGTGAGTCGTGTTTGTCCCTACAAACGTTTTGAGCTTTGCAATTCCAAAGTCCTCAAGAACCTGATACATCCGCGAGGACATTGCAAAAGCTTCGGCGTATGGGAGAAGTGTTTTTACCTCATTGATAAAAGAGGTGATCACTTTTTTCCCATTTTGGATAGCTTCATCTTCATTCGAGGGGACGTAAGCCCCTTCTTTTGCAGGTCTTCCAAGGGGTATTTCAAACTGTGCAAAGTAACCTAAACAACTATCGAGGCGATAAAGATCATAGAGGCGGCTATAGGTCTGAATGCGTTCCAAAAGCATCCTGTCGCCACTCTCTTCAATCACTTTCCAATTATAGGGGGGAAGAGCCCAGTACTGCCCCTCGGGAAACTCCTTTTCAACAGGAACCCCAACACTTTTATCGATTTTGAAAAAGTCAGGATGGCGCCAAACTTCCGAGCTATTGGTATCAATCAAGAATGTCAAATCCCCAAGCAGAAAAACCCCATGCTGATTCGCATAGTGGCGAACCTTTTCCATCTGCTCAAAGCAGAGAGACTGAACAATCTGATAGAAGTGCATTTCCTCAGTATATTCTTCCTTCAATTTTTTCATCTTCTCTGGGGTTGGATACTGCAAATCTTTTGGCCATTTCATCCAACTAGAACCAAACCGCTTCACTAGGACTTTGTAGAGAGCATAATCGGTGATCCAGTAGGACGCACTTTTCAAAAACTCTTGGTACTCGGTGCGTTTTATCAGCCTACTTTTGAAGTAGGATACATACTCCTCAAGGAACATCTCTTTTTTTTCGCGAACCTTAAAATAGTCAACACGATCTGTCTTGTTTAAGGCCTTCATCTCTTTCAAATCATTCCAAAAGTCCTGTGGGGCCTGTCGAAGATAAGGCAGCACCTCCAATGAGAGATAAATCGGATGAAGGGCATAAAACGAGAGAGGGCTATATGGAGAAACTATATCTCCCGTATCATTAAGTGGTAAAAACTGAAGAATGTCCATTCCCATAGAGTGAATCCAATCAATTAATGGGAAAAGATCATAAAATTCCCCACACCCTGAATCCCGCTGACTATGAAGACAAAGAAGAGGAACATCAATCCCATAGTGGTCACGAACTCCAATACGATTCCACCCCTCCCCGGTAAGCGTAGATGGTAAATCGAGAGACTCCAGCTGCTCCTGCCGATCCTCGGAAGCACCCAATGCTCCCACTACCATCACAAATAAAAAAATTGCTCGTCTAAATCGCATACCGCCACTATAATCAAAGATTTTTTTTTCTCTAGATATTAGTGAAAATTTCCGTTATTATGGCCTCAAAAACACCCGTAGGCTTTATGAACTTTTACATCGAACCTTCAGTCATTGAAAAATACCCAGAGTTGAAACTGGGAGTCCTCATTATAAAGGGGATTGAGAACAAAGGGAATGCTGAAGAAATCTCAGAGCTTATGGACACCACCTTTGCGAAAGTAAAGGCTCACTTTGAAGGAAAAGAACTCACAAAGGAGCCCAAGATTGCTGACTGGAGGGAAGCTTATAAAGCATTTGGATACAAACCTGCCTCTTACAGGTGCTCTGCTGAAGCTCTTTTGCGACGGGTCATTGGCGGTAAAGGTCTCCCAAGCATCAACCCTGTTGTCAACTTATATAACCTTATTTCTGTAAAGTATAGCCTCCCCGCCGGAGCGGATGATCTAGACCATATCAATGGCGGTATTCGACTTGCGATGGCCAAAGGAGGAGAACCTTTCACCACCCTAGGATCCCGCGAAGAAGCAGAAGCTCAAGAAGGTGAGATCATTTATCGCGATGATGTCGAAGTTCTATGTAAAGCTTGGAACTGGAGAGAGTGTGATAAATCTAAAATTACCGAAGAGAGTAAAAATGTCTCTCTTGTCATTGAAGGACTCGAACATACGCGCCCAGGTGAGATTGTAAAGGCATTAAAAGAACTCAGCACGCTCATCCAGAAATATTGCGGTGGGAAAGCAGAGCTTTACTATCTTGATAAAGAAATTTCTGAAATATGCGACGCTTCAAATCTTGAGAATCGCGCAGTTGGCATTGATCTTCCTGAACCCGACTACCACTCTTATGAGTCTTTCAAAACGCGCAAGCAAAAGCTTAAAGAAATCCGCGAAATGGGAATAGACCCTTACCCCCATAAGTACGAGCCAACCCATCAAATGCGCGCATTGCAGGACAAATACGAAGGCTCGGCCGTTGGAGATAGTGAGACAGCAGGTCGTGGAACAACTGACCTTGTTCGGATTGCAGGCCGCCTTGTTCTCTTCCGCGCAATGGGGAAAAATGCATTCTGTCAGGTCCAAGATGAGACCGGGCGAATCCAAGTCATGTTTAACAAAGATCAGACCGAAGTTATCGGTCTTCCAGGCGGAGAATCTCCCCTCAAATTTATTGAAAAGAAGCTCGATCTCGGAGACATTATCGGAATCGAAGGACACCTCTTTCGTACCCAGAAGGGGGAGCTGACCATCTTTGCAAAGAAGGCCATCCTTCTGTGTAAAACCCTCCTTCCCCTTCCCGATAAACATGCCGGACTCACCGACAAAGGGACCCGCTACCGAAAAAGATGGCTCGATTTAATTACAAATCCCGAAGCCGTTAAGCGACTGAAAACACGAAGCTTTCTTGTCTCAAAAATCCGCCGCTATATGGAAGATCTTGACTTCATGGAAGTGGAGACCCCCGTCCTTCAAAACATTTATGGCGGCGCAGAAGCACGCCCCTTTGTTTCAGAGCTTAATGCTCTCCATCAGACAATGTATTTGCGTATTGCCATTGAAATTTCACTGAAAAAACTTATCGTTGGAGGGCTATCTCGCGTTTTTGAAATCGGAAAAGTGTATCGGAATGAAGGGATTGACCGGACCCATAACCCCGAGTTCACTATGCTCGAGTCCTATGCAGCTTATTGGGACTATAACGACGTGATGACCATGACTGAAAACCTATTCGCTTATCTTGCTAAAGAACTATATGGAACAACTGAAATTGGGATGCGCAAAGATAAACAAGGGAATGAGCATCTTATCGATCTTAAAACTCCTTGGAATCGACTCTCAATGAAAGATGCCATTAAAAAATATGGAGACGTCGACCCTGACAAACTTTCAGATAGCGATATGAGAGCAAAACTCAAAGGAAAGATCGAAGACGAAAAACTTAAGAGCGCTCCTCGTGGAAAACTCATTGCATTTCTCTTTGAGGAATTTGCAGAACATCGTCTGATCCAGCCCCATCACATCATCGACCATCCCATCGAAACCACGCCCCTTTGTAAACTCCATCGCGATCCCAAGCTCCGCGAAGAAAAGTTTGTTGAACGCTTTGAATCCTTCATCCTCGGTTATGAGTTCTGCAATGCCTACTCAGAGCTCAACGACCCTGAGCTTCAGCGGCAGCTCTTAGAAGATCAAAATAATCTCCGCGAGGGAGGCGATGACGAGGCAAATCCCATGGATGAAGAGTTTATTGAAGCAATCTGTCAAGGAATGCCCCCGACCGGAGGCCTTGGGATCGGCATCGATCGCCTTACGATGCTCTTTACAGACGCCTTCTCCATTCGCGACGTCGTTTACTTCCCCATGATGCGCCCCGAAGAGTAGGTTTACTAACTATCCTGATCGATGGATTAGCAACTCTTTAGGAATGAATCGTATCCAAGCCAGTAACACAATCGGTCCAACTATCGAAGCCTTAATCTAAAAACAACTCTCTTCTTGTTCATCTTCCTTAGGGATCTGAAAAAAAATTCTTGGCTGAGGGATCAGAGGAACACGGTTGTCATAGAATGTTGGACGCCTGATAAAAAAGCGTCGATCTTCTCCAGTCTCAAAGCTTGAAAACACTCTAACCGAACCTTCTTCATACAGCGTTTCAAAACGCTCTGCAAGAACCAGGAATTCATCATACTCATGGAGAAATGTAAGCATTTCTGGCACCATAAGAATAAAGGGATTCATTCCTGCAGCTGTCAAAGCTGCCTGAATATACTGCCCTGAATCTTTATAATAAATCGCAAAAGGACTTCCTGTAAGAGGTTGGTCGGGGAAAAAATTAATTCCAAATCAATTAACTCAGATCTTTTTTGGATGAACCGGAACCCTTTTCGTCGCACCGATATCATCTACTCTCAAGAAGATGTTGCTGGAGCAACAAATATTGAGCTCTATACTGTGGATCGCTTCCCATTAAGAGTTTATGCTGGGATCGACAACACAGGAAATGACCTGACAGGTAATAACCGCCTTTTTGCAGGTCTTAATTGGGGAAATGTTTTTGGAACAGATCAATGCTTTTCCTATCAGTATACGACTTCCTCTGACTTTAAAAGATTGCAGGCTCATACAAGGCCATTATGATATTCCTCTACTGTGGCGCCACTACCTCCTTTTCTATGGAGGGTATTCCTACGTAAAAACAACCTTTGGAACAAGCGCTGTTGAGGGACTTAAAATGCGCACAAGCGGCTTTAGTACTCAAGCCAGCATGCGCTATAATATTCCCCTGCCTCCTAACAGCTCTTTTCTTCATGAGTTTACCTTTGGATTCGATTTCAAGCGGACCAACAATAACTTAGAATTTGTTGAAAATATCCCTATCATCGCTAAGCTAGCCAACACGACGCAGTTTATGGCCGGATATAATTTGGGATATGAAATTAAACCTCTCACAACCTCTTTCGAAATCGAAGGCTTTTGGTCCCCCACCGATTGGGTCGCAGACCAAAGTGCAGAAAACTATGGATCGCTCCGTCCCTATGCACGTGCATACTATCTCTACTTCCGCTCAACATTCAGTGCAACCTGGCGTTTTTGGAAGGATTTTTCTGTCTTCAATGCCCTTTGCGGACAATTTTCGAACCGAAACCTTCTTCCAAGTGAAGAATATGGAGTCGGAGGTTATAACACTGTTCGAGGATACAAAGAGCGAGCGATCAATGGCGATAATGCGTTCATCTGGAATTTTGAACTGCGCACCCCTCCAGTACGCCTCGTTGATGGGCTCACACGGAATAGATTTAAGTCTTTTCCAGACGAATTCCAGTTTCTTGTGTTCTTTGATTTAGGCTGGGCAGGAGTCCATAAAACATCTGAGTTTGAGCCTCGCAGCCAACACGCTATTAGCTTTGGCCCTGGAATCCGCTATAACATCACGCCTTACATCAATTTCCGTGCAGATTATGGACAACAACTTCATAGCATTTCTCATCATGGAGGACCGCATCACCGTCTCCACTTCTCTCTTGTAGCTGGATATTAAATTTTAGTGACTCGAGAGCCTTCTGGGCTGTCTTCAATCTGATAACCTTGAGAGTGGATGTAGTCTCTTTGCTTGTCAGCCTCAGACCAGTCTTTAGCGGCGCGCGCTGCTTGCCTCTTCTCGAATGCTTCTTGAACATCTCCAGAGACAAAAAGAGTCTCTTCTTCCAAGGGAAGGACGCCTAAAGCAGCATCGAGTTCTTCAAGGAAGGCGAGAACATCTTGAGCTTCGTCGGAAGTGATTTTTGAAGCATCGATAAGAGCATTGATGGGTTTAATCATATCAAAGAGTGCTGCTAGTGCCGCTGAGATATTGAGATCATCGCTAAGGGCTTCATTGAAGGTTTGGCGGGCCTTTTCGATAAGAACCTTAGTATAATCACCAGTAGGGGCATTAGCGCCGCGGAGACGGCGGATAAACTCGCGGAGACGGTTTAATGTTTGGCGGGATGCTTCAAGCCCCTCGAATGTGAAGTTGAGTTGGGTTCGATAGTGGATTGACAGGAGAAGATAACGCACTTCTGCGCCCGTGTATCCTTTATCCAGGAGGTCGCGAAGTGTATAAAAATTCCCAAGACTTTTGGACATCTTTTTCCCATTCACAATGAGATGCTCAGCATGGATCCAATGCCGGACAAAATGCTTTCCCGTGCAACCTTCGGACTGCGCAATTTCATTTTCATGGTGAGGGAAAATATTATCAACACCACCAACATGGATGTCTATGGTTTCTCCAAGAAGCTTTGTTGCCATTGCAGAGCACTCAACGTGCCAGCCAGGGCGTCCTTTTCCAAAAGGACTCTCCCAAAAAACAGCGCCATCTCTTTCCTCATCGTAGGGTTTCCAAAGGACAAAATCAGAAGCGGATTCTTTGTCATACTCATCATCGGAAACGCGCTCGGAAGCTCCCGCTTGAAGGGTGTCAAGCTTGAGGTGGGAAAGGCGTCCATATGAGGGAAAGGTTTTAATGCTATAGTAGACTCCCCCATCTTTTCCTTGGTAGGCATATCCCTTTTCAATCAGAGTTGCAATCATTGTGATCATTTCAGGAATATAATCAGTTGCCGGTGAGTAAATTTCTACGGGTTCAACATTCAGAGTTTTGAGATCTTCAAAAAAGGCGTCTTTATAGATCTGTGTATGTTCAGCAAGGGGAATCCCTTTTTCTTTTGCAGCAAGAATCGTTTTATCTTCAACATCGGTGAGATTCATAACCTGTTTTAAAGGAAAACCAAAATGCTTAAGCGAGCGGCGGAGAAGATCTTCAAACACGTAGGCACGAAAGTTGCCAATGTGAGCGTAGTTATAGACGGTAGGGCCGCAGGTATACATTTTGAGAGTATCTTCCCCCCCAGAAAGGGAGATCTCTTCTTTGGTGCGGGTTTCAGTATTAAAGATTCTAAGCATGCTTTTCCTCAATCAGCTCTTGGATCCTTCTGAGCTGAACTTTCCCAGTACCTGTCATCGGAATTTCATCGATTTTATAGACCGCTGCAAGTTTAATAATCCGTGCAAATCCATCCTCTTTGAGGACACCGTTAGCCACATCTTTTTCTAAATCAAAGGTTGTGAAAAGAATGAGTGCTGGCTTATCTCCCTCTTTAACACCAACTGCAAGCTGGGGCTCCTCTGCATCTGCTTTGATAAGCTCATTTTTCAATGCATGCGCTGTGATGGCCTCTTCGAGTGCCACCAAACTTACCATTTCTCCTCCAATTTTAACAAAACGCTTGAGACGCCCACCTAAAATGAGAGATCCATCCGGCGCGATATGCCCAAGGTCGCCACTTCGATACCATTTCTTCCCATCTACTTCTACAAAAGGATTCGGAGCATCTTTACCAAGATACCCTTTAAAAACGTTGGGTCCTCGAATGCAGATCTCCCCCTGTTGATCGCTAGGGATTTTCTCATCCGTTTCGGGATGGATCACACAAAGCTCAACTCCTGGAGCTGGTTGTCCCACACCAACGCGAGGGATTCCTTGCCTGTTAATTGTGACAAAGGGAGAACACTCGGTAATCCCATACCCTTCAATCATCTCCTTATCTCCCCCAAGACGTTTCACATATTCAAAGAGCTCAGGTGTGGCTTTTTCAGCACCAGCAACAAATAAACGAACACTTTTAAGCTGCCGCGATGTTGCCACCCGAAAGAGATTGCGATAGAAACTGGGAGCACAGCAGAGAATCGTAATTTTCCGATAGAAACAATCGCGGGCCATCCCGTGGGAGTCCGTTGGATCAGGCGCATAAAAAACACGTACACCTGCCAAAATAGGAAGAAGCCCTGTGACTGAAAACCCAAAAGAATGGAAAGGAGGAAGAACACCATATAGGATGTCTTCCTTGTGAATATCAGCACATTGCAATGCCGCGCGTTCATTGGTCAGGATATTTTTATGAGAAAGGGGCACTGCCTTAGGATAGTTTTCGGTTCCACTTGTAAAGAGGATCACAGCTGGATCATCTTCCTTGATGTTTTGGAGTGCAAATTTTTTGTAGAGAACTGCTTTCTTTTTGCGAGCAAAATAAAGACCTGAAAGCTTGTTCCAAATGGAAACCCCCTGTCGAAAGTCCTCTAAGAGAACCAAATTTTCTTCAAGGTTTCCAAGCTCTAGAGCATCGACACGCTCTAAAAATCGGCGAGAACTAAGAACTATTCTAAGTCCTAATAACTCTTTCGCAAAATTGATACTCCTCTCTCCTGCTGTCCAATTAAGCATCACAGGAATCTTCCCAGCAAAAAGGATGCTCAAAATAATGAGGTTGCAGCCCATCGTTGAGGGAAGGAGGACTCCTATATATTTGTCAGGCATCTCTTGAAGTTTTCGCGAAATGACGATGATCCCTAATTTAACTTCTTGGTAATTCATGATTTTACTCACTTCATCACCACAAGCCATCGCTTTTCCCATGCGATCAGCCGTTTCAAGGAAACACTCTGGAATCGTCTTTCCCTCAGGAAACTTCACTTTGGGGCGAAAGTTTTCTTTAGGCCATTCATAATGTTTTAAATTCGCCGTATCTATCTTGGGTTTACTCACACTCCCTTCAACGACGAGAAGAAGAATATCGTAAACGGTTTTCAATGCGCCCGGCTGCGTCGTTTCGACATCAAACCTTTGATCAATAAAAGCGTGGACACTAGCCAAATCCAAAGAATCGAGACCCAGATCACAGGAAAGGTCCATTTCTTCCGTAATTTCTTTGACCCCTGACAGCTTTTTTAGCTCTCGGTAGAGTTCGCTGCGGATATGATTGGGAACGTCAAGTTCCTTTTTTTCCTGCGGTTTTTTTTCTTCTTTAGTGATGGTAGGCACGACTTTTGAAAAACAGCTATATGAGACCAATCGAAGAGGCTCTGACGTGACGACCTCCCCGGATTCAAGGGTGTATTTGTTATACCAATTTTCGAGGTATTGATTGAGCTCAAGGCGGGTTCCTCCCTTAGGGAAATCAGCAGGAGCGCGTTCAAACTCTATCGTTACTTTCCTCCTTGGGGTGAAAAAGATCCAATTTTTTAGAAGGATCTTTATTCCTTCTCTGAGCCCCTTCCAAAAATCAGGCGACTTCTCGCTAAGTGCACAAGAGAAGGAACTCCCCCACAAACCATTGGTGCGGACCAAAACAACCTTTGTCTCAGGACAGGACTCTAGTAGGGAGTGAATAAAAGAATTCCCTCCAATGGTTTCGTGTCCTTCTCTCTTCAGATGACCTGAAGGATAAATGAGGAAATTCTCCCCTTTTTTGATTTCATTTGCGACCTTGTCTAAACACTTTTCTACCTGCTTAATCTTCCAGGAATTGGCAGAAAGTTCAAAGTTAGGCATCGGGAGAGCTCGGATGATATCCATAAAAAAGCGCGCTCCACGCAGATAGTAAAAATGTTCAATTACAAGCGCACGAGGATGAAATTTTCGTGCTAAGAGGTTATAAATCGCGATGGGTTCTATTTCTGCAGGATGATTCGGAAGAAAAAGGTTCCCCTTTTTTTCCTTCAAAAGATCGAGCCCTTTCACCTCAATTTTATATCTCAGAGAAAGGAGTCTCAAAAGCACGTAAGATCCAATCCAAATAAATACCTGCCGCATTCTAGCCATCATAGCAGGAGTGGATATAAGAGACTATTATTCAAATTTTTATTTTACACTCAAAATCATAAGTTACTGTTTATAAATGCATTGAATAATAATGCTGATTTAATTATATTGACAAATAAATGCTATATTGAGACAATAACATTAGAACGCGTTAATGTATTTAGTGAAATTAAAGACCAGCATTAGACTCAACGAACCTGAGATAACAGAACAGCAGATTTAGAAAATAGGGAGCCCGAGTCTTTAAGGAACATTAATTTGACGTGAAAATACTTTTTTGAGTAATCAACTGTGATTACATTTTAAACAAACAAGGAGTGCCATTATGAGAATTGGTGGACCAAGAGAACCAATCAGACCAAACACCTCACCAACTATGGGTCATGGTTCAGATCAGACAAAAGGTGTTAGTAGTCAGGGAATGGCTAGTAATACAGAAAATATGAAGCTTTTTGCTACAAGTCAAAAGCCTCATGATTGGGATATCACTGATAAGGCAAGCAATCCCGGCGCTAATCAAATTGACGCCATGAGAAAAGCCGTACTTAGCTAATCTGGTTAACGCGCCAAGACCACGCTCCGCTTTCCCTCTGTTCTTCGGACTTCGGGATGCGGAGCGTGACGTTTACATCTAAGCTCGCAACACGCGCGCCATCTTTTGACATATCCACAATTTCATACTGCGTTTGACCGTTCACCACGAACTCCTCTCCTCCTGTGGTAAGAGAAATTGGAGATTGCGCTCCAGGCACTCCCCTTAACATCAGTTCGCCCACTTCGAGGTTCTTCTTAAGTTCCGAAAATGGCTGCGAATAAATTTGCACTTCAAGCTGGTTCATAATGCGCACAGCATCTTCTTCAGACAGCTGATGGGTTTCCCTGAGATCTTTATAGATTTGCTCAATCGTATAAGGATACCCTCCCCATCCGACTGTACCGTTGTAAAGATATCCGTCCACCGTCAACCCATTTGCATAGTTGCGCTCAAGCTGAGAAATAATCCGATCCTTCAACATGGTATAGTTGTCATTGATCATTTGAGGTGAATGAACAGTATACGAGCGTCCACTTAAGGAAGTTAGAATTGCTTTATATTCTTCAAGGGTTTGAGCAAGTTTTGGGATAGCAATCGCAGGCTGTTGTTCGCGCTTTTCAACAATAACCTCCTTCACTCTTCCTCGCTCCTGAATTGCAAGAATATCTTCTTGCTCAAGCGATAGTAGGAGCGCTGCGACACAAAGCGCTGGATGAATACGGTATTTGATTGGCTCCGTTCCTTTAAGCTGCAAAGTTGGAGCTTGAACACTATCCATAATTGCTTCGAGTTTTTCGGGAGGCATCCTCTTCCCATATCTCTCAAAGAGGTGCATAAGATCCGTCGTCATATTCTGCCCTCCACCCCGGTCGAAATCATCTTTGCACCCTGTATTCACATACTTGATGGGATAGTCTGCTTTAAGGCCCTCGCGCTGGTAGTAATAGAAGAGCATGATAAACATTTGCCATTCAGTCGTTTTTTTCTCTTCTGCCAATCCTCCATAAAGATCGACTCGATCTTGATTTATGTTGGGACGATTTCCGAAAAACCGCAGATGAATGAAATCACAGATTTCTCTCATTTCTTCCCTATATCCTTCGCGACCTCCAAGGAGTAAAGGGAGTCGGTTGAGGCGGTGCCCTTCGCTTTGGTAGAAGGAGTCGATAAGTTGGGTTTTTAACGCTTCAAAAGTCCTTGCTCCCTTCTTAAAAAGAGTATTCTCAACTGACTGGAACAAGAGCATCAAATTCTTTTCTTCCTGCTCTAGCTGGATCAGGGTTTGACATCGAACATCTTCATTTTCTGGAAATCCATCATCTTGAAGGCGTTGATGCGCAGCATAGAGAACAAGTCCATCCGCCCCTCGAAGAAACTCTCGATAAAGAGGATCAATAATAACACCTTTAACGCTGTCATATTTGTTAGGCGTGGCGTGGCGGAGATAGTAAACACCATCTTCGATATTTCTGAGTTGGGGAGGATTGATCTTTAGGTAGTGAGCCCAGCTCATTGCTCCATAAAGCTTAATCCAATCGCAAGCCCGCTTGCCAACTCTCATTAGAGGATCCGATGCAGCAATCGCTTTGTTTCTCTCAACAAAAATCCGGGAAAAATTTTGAAGCGTAAATCGGTCATGAAGATTAATGTGCTGCTGCACAAAGTCATTTTGAAAAGACTGAATTCTCGGAGTCATGCGCACGCGTGCAATCACACTACAAACCCGCGCTACCTCTTCGTTTTTTTCTGCAAGGATTAGCGCTTCATGAGCATCCACAAATCGTTCATATTGTTCTTTAGCATCACTTGCCGATGCCGGATGGGTTAGGTAATACAGAACTAGAAGCAATTCTCGAGACCCGTGGGCATTCGTTAGATCGACCCCTTCTTCTCTTAGCAGATGATTATATTCATTCAGAAGATTGCGGAAGAGCATCAGACGCATCAAGACTCCATTTTGCCCAAAGAGATGCTCATTAGAAACACCAATTTCTGGCAGACATGGACGGCTTACAAGGATAAAATCGTCAAGTTCACTTTCTTCTGGAGACTCGAATATGGATCGGAGCAGTTCTGGAGAAACAAGTTCTCTTCGACCGGGCAATCTTAAAGAAGTAGAAAGAGAAGGCAAAAGCATGTCTTCCAACGGCCCTCTATTCAGCTGATGACCAAACCTTAGCTGGGCTTCTCTTTGCAAGAGCATTGCACGAGGGTTAGGCAAAGGTATAACCGCTCTCAGCTGTGGAATGAGACCTCCATGCTGAGGTGGAACCATCTCGAGTACTTCGCTTCTTTGCATAGGACGCTGAAATACCGATTGAAATAGTGCTGGAGAAATAAATTCCCTTCTACCTAGTAATCTTAAAGAATCAGAAGAAGATGGCAAAAACATTTCACGTTGAGAAGGCAAGAAGGTTATTGCTTTCGGCTGTGTAACAAGAATCCCATGCTGGGGGAGAGCCATTTCAAGTGCTTCTCTTCTTTCTACAGCAATCTGAAGCCTCCGTTCAAATACATTGAAAGCTCCTAGACATTGCCTCACAGCACTCGCATTTCTGAGATCAAGATTAATAGTAACTCGTTGGCCTCCAAAAAAAACATCCTGTTGGAGCTTATGAAAACTCCCGTCCTGGAGTGCATTCAATACCGCCTCTCGAGAAAGTCTCACAGCATCCAATGCTTCGCTTGCAGAGACTTGTGTTGTAGGAAGAATTGCCACTTCTTGGCCCTCTTCTTCCCTATGGAGTTGAATTGGATCAACGTCTTCTTCGCGATCCTCATGAACGGGTTGGAAAGGGACGATTCTGGGTTGTTTTGTGAAGGGGGCCATTGCAGCCATGCTAGCAGCAAGATAAGCAACAGATGCAGCTGAGTAAGCAAGAGTCGCTCTTTGATCCCCCTTAAAGGGAGTAATTGGTTTTTTAGTCCTTTTTTGGTATCCGTTCAGTGGGGGGGGTGACAAAATAAATTTCTAATCGTATAATCCTCGTGCATGAAGCCTAGCTATGAAGAACTCTTAGAAACCATCAAACTCCTAAGTGATGCCAATTACCGGTTAATGGAGGAGAACAAACGGTTACAAAAAAGAGTTGTGGAGCTAGAGAATCGCTTGAACCTGAACTCAAAAAATAGCTCAAAACCACCTAGCACAGACCAGAAGAAAAATAAGCAGGCTCCTAAAGGAGGAGCTAAGAGGGGACACCCAGGTCATTTTCGCAAACTGTTTCCTGAAGAGCAAGTTTCAAAAAGAGTCACTTCCTCCTTACATCATTGTCCACACTGCGGGAGCCATAACCTGGATAAAAAGAATCCCTACATCTTGCAGCAAGTAGAACTACCCGAAATAGAGCCGATAATTACACAGATTGAGTGTGAAAAAGGAAGATGTCGTCAATGTGGGAAAAGCGTAAAAGCGCCATTCCCAAAAGAGTACGCTCAAAGTAGTTTTGGTCCCAGGTTGATCACCTTTATAGGGATGTGCAGCTCGGTCTATCGATTAAGTAAGCGACCCATCCAACAACTTTTGGAGATGATGTTTAAAGTCAATATTTCCTTAGGAAGCATCCCAGCCCAGGAGAAAAAACTTTCCAAAGGACTCGAGCCTGTCTACAAATCGTTAAAAGATCAGGTTGATAAAGCTAAAGTAGCCTATGTAGATGAGACCAGTTTTAGGCAGCAGGCAAAAATGTATTACGTATGGACGGCGACCACAAAAAATGCTGTTTACCTAAAAGTATTGCCCAGCCGAAGTATTAGTAGCTTAAATCACATAAGGCCGAGGGGACACCCTGGAATCACAGTGACTGATCGCTATCAAGTCTATGCTTATAAAAAACATCAGTATTGCCTAGCCCATATCAAGAGAGATTTTAAGAGATTTGCTGATCAAAAAACCGACGATCAAGAATTGGCAGAAAGAGCTCTTTTTGAACTACAAGAGATTTTTCTTGCATGCCGCTTAAGCTGTCGAGAAACAATGCAACAAAGAGTCTATTACCGAAAAGGGAGACTCAATGAAATTCTCATTGATATTCTAGCTAACGGGTCGGATGCTTTTTCTCGATTTGCCGAGCGGATGCTCGACCAAATTCACAAGCTCTTTCTCTTCACAAAGTACAGAGAAGTGGACTGCACAAATAACGCTGCAGAGAGATCACTTCGGCATATTGTCCTGTGGCGTAAAACCTCTTATGGTACTCAAAGTGAGTCAGGCAGTCGTTTTATTGAAAGGGCAGTCTCACTTTGGATGACCCTCAAGAAGCAAGGGAAGGAAGTTGCTCCCTTTTTTTTGCAAGCCTATAAGGCTACCTATCATCCCTGGGTTGCAGCACCAGTTCTTTAGCCCCCCACTGAACGGATACCTTTTTTGCGCATGCTCGATCGTAAATCTAGTAATTGCCATCAGCGCAGCTGTAACTACGACTGTCTGAACCACTTTTCTAAAATGAATCTGATGAAAATGCGCGGGAACGCGATTTTGTACTTCTTGCATAAACCAACCTCAATCAGGCTGGGATTATACACAAACAAACCATAAAATAAAAATAGAAACTAAATTAAAATTAATTATATAAATTTATCAAGAATTAAAATCGAGCGAACTAGTTAATAAAGTTTTTAACTTCTGTGATTGCCCAAGTATAGGAGGCCGTTTCTGGGATAGCTTCGTCCTTAGGAATGGAGAGATTAACCGTAAAATTTAAATAAGCAAGCGTATCAGTTCCATGTAGGATGCGCATCGATCGACTGACTTGGACATCAAAGCTATCCGCAGTAACCGTGAGGTCATACATAGATGTGGCTTCAGCGCGATCATCCTGACCAATTGTCGCTGTAGGAAGAATCTGATCGAAAAACCCTTGAATATCAATTGTAGGGTCACCGAAAACCTGTGCCTCTAGTTGATTTAAAATACGCGTAGCTCTTTCCTCGCTTAGATTATTTGGCTCCCCAGTGAGAAAGGCTAACAGTTGATCTCCTGCTGTGCCATCCTTTGTAATAGCCGTACTATTCAGGGTAATCAAGTCATAGCGCGGGGAATTTAGCTGAGCTAAGATCGCATCTTTCTCGCTGTATTGCCCCATATTTCTTTTAATCAAACTATCATCCCGAACAATGTTATTGCTGTTTAAAATGTCATTTAAGAACTGGTGAAAGTTCCTAAGAGGATGTGTCTCGGTTGCCCGAAGACCAAAGGAAATATAAGCGATAAAGAGTGTCCCGAAAGCAAGATTCGGAGGAACATTTCCTTTGAAGGGCTCAAAGTTCCATTTTGAGAGACTTTGAGCCTCTTTCATTACAAACTTCGTGAGCAAAGCACATGCAGCAGTAATCGCAGTCACCTCTAAGGAACGAAAAATTAGATTATTCTCCCAGATGTGACTATGCCTGGTGAGAAGTGGGTTCATTGTCCTTTCCATCATTTCCTTGCTTAATTCTGGACAGGAGTATAGCCCAAAAGATTATTAATATGAATGGTTAAAATATTTGTTATTGTTTCTTTAAAAGATCTATTACAGAAAGGTATAACTTGCGCTCTTCTTTAAAGGTGACATACTCTAATATCTCATTAATAGGTAGCCACTTACCTTCAGAAATCTCCTCTGTTTGAAGAGTGTAGTTTGGAGTCACTTCAGCGAGGTAAAAACAAACGGTTTTGTCGACAAGGATCCCCTCATGATGGAATTGGTACTTTTCGACGACATAAGGTGTATCAATGTAGCGGATCACTTCCATCCCGGTTTCCTCTTTGAGCTCACGCTCAGCAGTCTCTTTTGGAGACTCTCCTTTCTCCTCGTGTCCCTTGGGAAAGGACCAGTGGCCCCCATTGAGATGGCGGACAAGAAAGACTTCCCAATAGCCTGCACGATAGGTAAGGGGAACAACCCCAAAACAATAACTCTTAAGTGGGTTCACAAGGACCAAAGATCACAACGGAGTTGTGTCCGCCAAACCCAAAGGAGTTAGAAATTCCCGCTTTGACTTCAAAATCCTCGGCTTTATCCCCAACAATATTGAACCCTTCGAGCTCTTCTTCAGGATCCTTAAGGTTGAGGTTTGGATGAAGTTTCTTTGTTTGGATGGCTTTGATCGTTGCAATCGCCTCGACACCCCCGGCGGCACCTAGGCAATGACCCGTCATTGATTTGGTGGCGTTCATCTTCATCTCTTTGACCTGATCACCAAAGACAGTCCGTATTCCACGCACTTCACAGAGATCACCCACTGACGTTGCTGTCGCATGGGCATTGATATAATTGATATCTTTTTTGTCGATGTTGGCATCTTTGATTGCTGTCTCAATACAGCTAGCCACCCCTGATCCGTCTTCACGCGGGCTCGTGATATGATAAGCATCGGTAGAAACCGCGCCACCCAAGTACTCTGCAAGAATCGTTGCTCCACGCTTTTTAGCATGCTCGTATTCTTCAAGGACAAGAACGCCAGCTCCCTCACCTACAACAAAACCATCACGAGACTTGTCCCAAGGACGAGAGGCTCCTTCTATGTCATCGTTTCGCTCTGAAAGAGCTTTCATCACAACGAATCCAGCAACTCCGATTGGATTAATTGGAGCTTCACTTCCCCCGCAGAGCATAAGATCCGCATCTCCCCGCTCAATGTGTTGTGCTGCAGAAACGATCGAATAGTTTGCTGTTGCGCAGGCGGTCGAAATCGAATAGGTCGGGCCAGTAAATCCTAGGTCTATGGCTAAGAGGCCGCCACCCATGTTAGTGATAATGAAGGGAACAAAGAAGGGGGTAATCCGATTAAATCCTTTGTCAAAAAGTGTCCTATTTCCTTCGAAAAAGATCGACATCCCTCCCATTCCAGAACCAACAAGCACTCCACAACGAGACTTATCAAGTTTTTCAAGCTCTTCGCGACCCAAGCCCGCATCTTCTATGGCTTTTTTTCCAGCAACCATTGCGTAACGAATAAAGGGATCTGCGCGGCGCGCCTGTTTTTTATCCATGTACTCGCCAACTTCAAAATCTTGAATGGATCCTGCAAAACGCGTGGGATAATCTTCGCATGGAAACTGGGTAATAGGGGTAATTCCACTTTTTCCTTCCAAAAGACTTTGATAGAACTGATCAACATCAGTTCCAAAACAGGAAACAACTCCCATTCCTGTCACAACAATACGGCGCTTTTTACTCACTTTTCACCTTAGAGGTTAAATCTAAATCTATCACCTTGCCCTCAGGCCACAGGCGTTCTAACTGATATTTTTGCCGCATATCGGGAAGGAGCAGATGAATGACCACTTGGAAGTAATCAAGTACAACCCAATCTCCAACTTGCTGTCCCTCAATATGGACTGGTCTTTCTCCCTCATCTCGCATGATATGCTGAATCTCAGTTGCAAGCGCAGATACATGCCGATCAACATTTCCATCTGCAATGATGACGTAATCAGTAATCGACGAAATGCCCCGTACATCTATAGCGATGATATTGGTCCCTTTTTTGTCGTAAATCGCCTGCGCAATTTGCTGGATTATGTGTGAAAGATCTTTAACCATACGGTAGGGAGTATATAGTATTTTGATGAATGTAGTCTAGTACTTTTCCCTGAACTAAATGTCCACAATACAGCCTTTTTTTGAGTCTCCCTCGAATCTCGCTACTACTTATGTCCATTGCAGAGATTTTGCACATCCCTTGCTCAACTTTCAATTTGATTGTTTTAGAAAGTTGATTTAATTTTTTAGTATCAAAAGCATGTCTTACTCCCACAAATGGGGGGGCTATTTCAAGAAGCCTGTCGATATCTTTCCACTCTCCAAACCCGCATGCAGTATCTTCAGCAACGATCAGATGAAGGTTGCCTTCAAGCTTCTGAAGGGTATCGATTGTAAAGGAAGGAGGAGGACGCTGAATCTCTCCATCATAAGGGTCACAGTTAGGAACGTCTTCAAGAGCAAGTTGCAACATGTTAAGGCGATGGTTCGCAGCTGCCTCAGGAGGTGTTGCTCCTTTTGTTGGAGATACATTTACGGGACAAAAAAGGACCTGGTCCAGACCTTTGAGTTCCATAATCCGCAGGGCCAAATTGAGGTGGCCTATATGAATTGGATCAAAAGTCCCCCCAAAAAAACCAATTTTTTTTAGATGATTTCCCACGAATGCTCCTTAGAAACCTTGAGGAGTTTTGAGTTAGGATTGACGGCCACAGGGCTTCCTGCTGATTCCAAAAATGGAAGGTCGAGGTCACTGTCGGAATAAGCGGTCACTTTTGCAGCAGATGTCTTCAAACGCTGAGTCAGTTGCTCCATGTAAGTGGCCTTTCCGTCTCCAAGAAGAATCGACTCAACGGCGCTAAAATTTCCCTTTTCATCCACGCTATAGTTCGAGGAATACCACTCGTTCACTCCTAAGTACTCAGCAATTGGCCCCACAACAAATGAAGGCCCATTAGATAAGATTACGGTATAATGCCCCTCATGTTGTGCGCGGCGCAAACGGTTGAAGGTAGGTAAATAGAGGAAACGATAGAAGTCCTTTTTCAAGAACGCAGTCACCTCATCTTGCACGAGCTGAAGGGGAGCTCCCTTCAAAAACTTCTCGAATACTTTCTGGTGCAGTTCCGTCAGGCTTAAATTAAGAAAATAATGACGGACAGAGTAGAGCATCGTCCCAATGAGTGAGATAGGACGATAGAACCCCCTCGATATCAAATAACGATAAAAGAGGAGGCTGGAGTTCGAGCGGACCAACGTGTGGTCAAGGTCAAATGCACTGATCTGTTTCAATGGTCGATACTAGACTAGTTTTTCTTCAAGATTTTTGAGCGCTTCCATCTCCTTATCAAGATGGATCTTGGCGCTATCATAAAGCTCACGATAGGTCATCGCCTTTTCAAAGTCAAGATTAGACCCCCCCATTTCTTTTCGATACTCCTCAACCTGCATTTTGATCACTTCAACATGGGACGCTCTCTCTTCGTAGAGGCCTTCTAACGCACCCTCCCCGAAAACACCTTCTTTTTTATTAAAAATAAAGCTACGAAGGTCTGCAAAATCTCTTTCAAATTTATGAATTTCAACCACGGAAAGGTTCAATGATTCGTAGGATTTTTTTAGCTTTTCTTCTCCATTTTCTAAGTCTTCTAAAGCCATCTCACTCTCATTTCCGATCAATTGGGTAAGCTTTTCCTTTAGATCATCAACTTCTTTTAAAGCCTCTGCCTTTTTCTCATCAACTTTAGCTTGTACTTGATCAAGAACTCCGCTGCGAGCTTTTTGAATACGATCTTTCAAAAGTTTCACATGATCACGACTTAGCGCAGATCCTTTCATCGCTTCCTGAAGAGCATTTGACTCCCCTAAAACTTTAGACCGCCCTTGATTTTCTGGATTTGCGCAAAAAGCTTCAAAAGCCTCGACTTTGGGAAGAAGCTCATCAAAATTCCTCTTCTGTTCTTCAAACCGCTCACCCATCTCAGCGCGCCGCTCAGTCTCCTTCTCCTTGATTTTGTCCCATCCTTCACTAAGTGTTTTTCGCGATTTTGTGAAAGCTTGTGTGTTCAAGGTCAAAACCTTTGCAAAGCCTTGAAATGTTTTGATCTCATTTCGAATGACATAGTAAGGAACGTCATATTTGTCTCCTTCCTCAGGAAACCGTTTCTTTACAAAAGCTTCTACATCTGCAACAAATGCGTCACTAATTGCCTTGACCAACTCTTTCCGTTTTGGGAAAACCTGATCTCCCAGCTTGGAAAGGCGCTTAAGGATTTTATTCTTATGGCTTATTCTCATGTCGATTGCCAAGATTTCCTTTCTCAAAGAATCAAGGCGAGAAATTAGGGTCTTTAATAGAGAAAGTTCTCTTTGGGCGGAATAATAATCTCCTTCCCTTACCTCGAGAATTTCTAATCCTTGTGGGAAAGCAACTGGAGCTATCTGCTCCACTAAGCGATCATAATGATCTAGGTCAGCCTCTAAAGCTTCGATTGCTAGCTCTACCTGTTCAACAGAAAATGCTGCTTGTTCGTCTTTGATCTCTTTTAAACGGCGTGCTTCATCCCCAAGCTCAGCATACTCAGCCCAGAGATGGTTCCGTTTAATTGGGTTCATTTGCTCTTTAAAGAGAGGACCACAGAGTTTTTTAACATCCCAAAAATCCTTCAGAGTAACCCCTTCAGGTTTCGAGAGAACTGATTTCATGAAATCGAGAGCAAGCCGCACTTTATCTTCTATCTCTTTAGCAGATTCAAAAGACTCTCGAAATCCTTTGAATTCTTCCGATTCTATTGGAGGCTTTTTCTCTTTTTCTCTTTTTTCAGTATTTTCTGTTTCCATGACACCTGTAGGGTTTCCGCTCCGGTAAATATAAAGGAAACACTATTTATAGTGAAGGTTTAATATCGACTTTCGTAGTCCTGCAGGATCATTTCAAGAGCTTTTTGATACCCATGAATATCAAGATCGACCCATCTGAAGAGGGGTTCCCTCCTAAACCAGGTGAACTGCCTTTTTGCATAGCGTCTAGAAGCTTTTTTAAACTCCCAGACAAAATGTTCCCAATCCTCATCGCTTCGAGGAGAATCAATAAATTCGATACACTGCCGGTATCCAATTGCCTGCGCCGCAGACGAATTTTCTCGAAGGCCCAACTCAAGAAGTTCTTCTACCTCTTCAATAAATCCTTGTGCCATCATCTCATCACAACGCATCTCAATTCTCGAAAAAAGAATATCTTTAGGGAAATAGGTAAACCAACACCGAAAATCAAAATCTTTGGGACGATTTGGAACATTTCCCTTCGGAAAGTCGCTCACCCGCTTTCCGGTCAAAGTCATAATTTCAAGCCCACGAATAATCTTATGCTTGTCGCGATGATTGATCGTTTGCCCATATTCTGGATCGATCAGGCAGAGCTTTTCATAAAGAGCTTCAGTCCCAAATTTTTCTATATCTTCTTCAAGCTTTTGGCGCACCTCAGCTGATGCCGGAGGCCCTTGCGGTGGGCCATAGAGCAGTGCATGTAAATAAAAACCGGTCCCTCCCACCACAATCGGAACATGTCCCCTAGCCAGAATCTCCCGAATGGAGTCTGTTGCTCTTTCATAAAATTGAGCAACATTGAATGATTCAGCTAGATCACAAATATCAATCAAATGATGCGGGAATTCTAACCGTTCTTCCAAACTGGCTTTTGCTGTACCAATGTCCATCCCCCGATAAACCTGAACCGAGTCAGCAGAAACAATCTCCCCACCTAAAATCCGCGCCATTTCAATTGATAGACGGGTTTTTCCACTCGCTGTGGGACCTGAAATCACAATCACACGATTGCTAGGCTGACCAGAATCAACTTTTCTGCGGGATGGGGCAGGCTGATGAGCAAACTCATCTACGAGATCACTTCTCAATGAACTACTTCTATTTATTTTGAAAAAGCTTGGAGTGCTTCTTGCTCAGTTGGAAAAATCAGGATGATCCTTTCGAACCCTGCCATTTTAATGATTTCCATCACCTCTTCGCTGACAGAGCAGAGGTGGAGTCCACCCGAGACTCCTTTGAGTTTTTTTGTTGTAGACAAAAGAAGACGCATCCCAGCACTACTCAAGTAATTTACCTTGGCAAAATCGAGGAGAAGCTTTGTTTTTCCACCCTCTACCTGTTCTACAAGTTTTTTCTCGAGCAGCGGAGCCGATGCAGCATCCAAACGCCCTTCAACGCGAACCAAAGTGATTCCTTGGTCCTCTTCAATCTGTATATTTAATCCAACGGTCATCGAAACAACTCTCTTATTTCCCCCAGGATACCGCGGCTCAACTATTTTGTAAACAGATGGGGGTATTATTGAACAATTTCTAGGCGCACTTTGCGACCAAGACGTGCTGCAACAGTCATCGAAATTTGACGAAGTGCTTTAATGGTCTTTCCTTGTCTTCCTACCAGTCTTGCCACATCATCGTCATGCACACGAATTTCAACAACAGAACTTTTAGAACCGTCAAAAATTTCTATTTTTACATCTTCAGGTGTGTCAACTAAGTTTCGAATGACATAGGCTATAAATTCTTCCATGAAACTATCCGGTATTTTATGTATTAAAGTGAGACCAAACGTTATCATTTGCTCAACTTTTATGCAATCGAAATTCAAAAATCATTCACATCCAAAGCATTACATTATATACTTATTATTAGTCATTTAAATCTTGTTTTTTTTGAAGAAATATAGTGGGGATTTAGGTAGAATAAGCTCAAGGAGGGCCCATGGTTGACATCCATCCAATCCCAGATTATGAGATGCCTGGTATAACACCAAAGGCAAGCGCCTCAAACGCTGAGAATAAAACGTTTGGAGATAAGGCTGAAGCCTTCTATTCCTGGTATCAGTCAATCCGTCAACCAAATTCTCCAAGCGAGGGATACCACGGCTTGCAATACATCATGAATATATCCGAGCAAGAAACTGCAACTCAAGAGGAAGGAACCCTTGCTGCTGAAAAGCTTAATCAACTAATGGAAGAGATCGATGGGGGAAGCAAAACCCTCGATAAAATTCCTCACGAAGTAGAAAAGATCGTCGACGGCCTCACCAACCACAATCCAAAGAGCCGAGTCGTGATGCAAGCAACTAAAATCCAGATCGCTGTCAATCTTTCCGAATCTGATACATCTGAAGAAGTCCACCGCGTGATAAACTCTCTTCTTGGAAGAGTCACAAAAGAGATGCCACCTATTAAGGCTGAAGAAATTAGCCGCACTCTCCAGGATGCCATTGACCATTCAGAAGGATCTAAGAGTCTTCAGCAGAAGGTCCTATCACTATTGAAGTAATGTAAGCAAGACTGGGGATACGAAGGTCTATTATAAGGGGGTTGTCTCCCATTTTCGTGCGGATTTTTTGATAGTGAGCAAGCTCCTCGAGATATCGTTTGGGGGTAAGCCTAAGGAGATGAGGGCCAAGAGAGATCACGATTTCCCGTTTACCTAGCGATTGTTCCAAATAGTTTGAGACATCAATCATTTTAACTTCGTCGCCAAATACCTCGAGAAGATGCCTAGCAACCCCTTTCTTCTCTTCGAAATGCCCTTCCCCTAAATAAAGAATTGGAAGGCGCTTAGGGGTGTAATAAGGACTCAGGGGAAACGCAATGCCATGTTTATCAAGAGCAAGATTTTCAACGTCGCCAAGGATAAACTGTGGAGTCCTCAAAGTATAATCAATATAGAGTGTTTCAGGGTTGAGAAGAGAAACAGCTACCTTCTTAATGCAAGGACTTTCAAGCAAAATCTTTTTAGTCTCTTCTACCGTAATCGATCGGGGGTAATCTACAGATAAGTTCAGGAGCTCTGCTAAATAGTCGGTTTTTAAGGCGTCTTTCAAGGGACCAGTCTGAGCAATAGCCTTGATCGGAGAAGGAGGAGGATTTTGCCGCTCAAAATAAGAGAGGGTAGCGTAGAAGCCAAGGGTCGAAAAAAGAGCAAAACAAACTAGAAGAATGGGTTTGAGGAGTTTCATGAACCTATCCCACTATTATAAATATCAGAATTTTGAGGTATTTTTTTTCAGAATTTGATCCCTTTTTGCACGCCATACTTAGTAAAGTAGGATAAAAAGAGGGATCAAATTCTGGGAACAAAGGCCCAAAAGGGTGTTGTTTATAATAGTGGGATAAGTTCATAAGAGAGCCTTGATAACCTGAGGCCCAATGGCTGTAATATCACCTGCACCTATCGTAATAAGAACATCCCCAGGAATTAAGAGTTTTGGTAGGTAGGTTAAAAGCTTGTCTTTGTCTAGAAAAAGCGTATGGTCACCTTTTATCTCCCGCGCAAGATTTCTTCCGCTAATGCCAGGAATGCGTTTTTCTCCTGCAGAGTAAAGATTGGTGATAATTGTGAGGTCAGCCTTTGTAAATGCCTCTGTAAACTCAGAAAAAAGATCGCGTGTTCTGGTGTATCTGTGAGGCTGAAAAAGGGCAATAAGACGCCTTTTTCCCATTCCTTTTTTCATACTTTCTAAAAGGACTTTGATTTCAGTCGGATGGTGCGCATAATCATCATAGATTGCAATGCGCCGTACCTCTCCAATTTTTTCCTGCCGACGCTTGACACCCTTAAAAGTTTTGAAAGCCTCCCGAATTTCCTCTTCGGTAAGACCAAGCTTCAGGGCCATTCCAAACACAGCAAGCGCATTGAGAGCAAGGGTTTCACCCATTATAGGAAACTCCACATCTAAATAAGTTTTGCCCTCAAACTCTGCAGAAAAAAACGTGGACCCAACAACCTGTCTGCATGCAGTGAGCTTCAACCTTCCCCTTTTTCCATAAGAAATTCCTGGGGGAGAGAGTTTTGCAAGAAGGGGGTCATCATTGCACCAAAATAAAAGTTCAGGATTTTTCACTTTGGAAATAAAAGTTTGAAACCCTTCTAAGAGTTTTTTCTCCGTTTTCCAATATTCAAGATGTTCTTTTTCGATGTTGGTGATAATGGCTCCCTCCCCTTCGTAATTGAGGAAGCTTCCATCACTTTCGTCAGCTTCTAGTGCAAAATACTCTCCATCCCCATACCCTCCATTTTTTTGGAGATTTTGGAGAATTCCCCCAATAGCATAGGTGAGGTGTTTTCCTGCAGATATTAACGTCCAAGCTAAGAGAGCAGAGGTGCTTGTTTTTCCATGGGTTCCAGCAACTAAAAGTCCCTTTTTACCTTCGAGAAGAATCTTTACGAGTTCTGAACGGTGGATTACAGGAAGATGATGACTTTTGGCTTCGATAAAGAGAGGGTTATCTAGCGCAATTGCTGAACTGAATACAATGGTCCCCTCTTTTGGCAGCGACTGTGTAACTTTAATCCCCTTGGCGCTCAAATGAGGAAGCGCTTTTAAATCAGAGCCCGAAACGCTATCTCCCTTCTCAATTAAAACATGGGCGAGAGCACTCATTCCAATTCCCCCCACACCTAAAAAATGAAATCGTTTTGTCATAAGGATTTTAACACTACTGAACAAAGGTCTTGTTTACTTTCTTCTTCTTTATAAGTCCGGAGATTTGTCCGCAGCTCTTTAAGTTTTTCATGTTCGTTTGCCATAAGTTCTAAGATAGTGGAAGCTAAAACATCTCCTCTCAGCCCATTTTCTTCGAGCAAAATGGCTCCCTTAATTTCATCAGTAACAAACGCTGCATTTTTCTGTTGGTGGTTTTCTGTCCCATAAGGATAGGGAATCAAAATGCTGGGAACAGAAAACTCGATGAACTCGGCAAGGGTTGCCGCTCCTGAGCGCGAGATACTAAGGTCTGCAGCAGTCCATGCATACTCCATCTTCTCCTCGAAAACTTTTACGCACGCAAAAACATTCATTTTTGAGTAATAATCGCGAAGTTTCTCTCCTCGTTTTTCATCTCCCACAATATGGATCACTTGAAAGTCGATTCCTTCCCCTACGAGTCTTTCCACTGCTCCACAAAAGAACCGATTCACGGCTTGAGCACCTTGAGATCCACCAAAGACAAGAAGAGTGAACTTCTCCTCTTCAAGGCCATAGTAGTCTCGTGCTTCTTTGCAAGTAACCTCTCCTTTCTTTGTGAGTGGCATCTGTACACAAACGCTTTTAGAGTTGAGATATTCATGAGCATGGGAAAATTGAATCGCTGAAATCTTTGCCCACTTAGAGCAGTAACGATTCACCTTTCCTGGGAGCGCGTTACTCTCAAAAATCACGATAGGAACTTTTCTAAGTTTTGCTGCCAAAATAGCCGGGAAAGTATGAAAACTCCCGAAACCCACAATAACATCGGGTTTTTTTTTCAAAAAGAAGTTGAAACAACTCAAGGTTCCCCGCGAAAGATTCAACAACGCCTTTAAGACTTTTAAAGGATGTTTCTTAAAGGGGGTACCACTTTTGATATCGAGGTAGGGGAAAATGCCTTTATTAAAGTAGTGATTTTTCTTAAGCCCTGCGCCCACAAAAGTAATTTTCATGTCTGGATGCTTTTCAAGCAGCTCGAGAGCAAGTGCCTGTGCAGGGAAAAGATGACCCCCTGTTCCCCCAGCGGCGATCATTACATTTAGGCGGCCTGCAGTTTCTTCCAATTGGGCTCCTTTTTCTTGTGCGTACTCATAATAAGAGCAATCGCAATGCAATTTGCCAAAAGGGACGACCCCCCCTGACTAAAGAAAGGAAGATTGGTCCCTTTACTAGGAAGCAATCCTGAAACGACCCCCAAATTTAAAAATGCTTGAAATGAGATCAAGAAGGTGATGACACTCGCAACATAAAAACCTCCTTTTGTCTCAGCTTTCATAGCAATATGGAAGCCACTATACGCAATAAATAGATAAAGGAGTACTAAAAAAAGAATGCCAATAAAACCCAGTTCTTCAGCATAGATTGCTGCAATATAATCACTGCGTGCTTCAGGAAGGTAATTGAGTTTTTGTAGACTTTCACCTACTCCTCGACCAAAAAGTTCTCCCGACCCTGTAGCAATCTTTGCTTGATAAGGTTGGTGCCCCTTTCCTAATAGATCAGATTCTGGGTGGAGATAGACTTGTATCCTGTGTTTCACATGAGGCATTCGCATTGCTGCTGCCGTTCCCAGTCCTCCCAAAAAGAGAACAGGAAGGAGCCAGTAAAGCCACCTCACGCGGCAAAGAAAAAATAGCGCCATCAGAGTCACCATGATGATGGCAACGGTTCCATTATCTGGTTCGATCAAGATCAAAAAAAGTGGGACAGCAAGTCGCAGGACAATCAAGTAAAATCGTTTCCATGTCATGCTTTCTTCTTTCATATAGAGATGAATGAAATAGAGAGGAGCAACAACTTTCATAAATTCTGAAGGCTGGAAAGAGAGTGGGCCAAAGAAAATCCATCGATTGGCACCATTCAGCGCCCGGCCAATTCCAGGAACAAAGACGAGTACCAAGCAAACTGTGAGCCCATAAAAAAGGTAAGGAGCAAAATTGAGAAGTTTTCGGTATCCGAAAAAGAACGTTAAAAGAGCTAGAATAATTCCTAAGCAACCATACACAAGTTGCTTAATCAAAGCATGGTGAGTGCTCACATTTAAACTTCGATCGATCACTTCTGCTGAAGAGGTGTCAAACACCATTAAGATGCCAACGGCAAACAGAATTGTTGTGAATGACAAGAGAAAATAAACGCTTTTCATACCACTCTGGAAGCCTACTTAATTCTTAATCGATCACCAGGACGCAATCGCTTCGCTTTTTCCTCATCCATATTGTTCAGTTTAAGAAGCTCATCCACCTGTATTCCATTTTTCTGGGCGATAGTCCAAGGATTATCTCCCCCTTTTACGACATAAAATTTCCCATCTTCTTTCTTTGCAGGCACCTCTTTTTTGGGGGCTTTTCTTTCAGGAAGTTTCAATTCCTGCCCAATCTGAAGCCGGGAATTAGAAAGGCTATTGAGCTTCATAATTTCATCAACACTGATTCCATGAGAGCGCGCAATTTTCTCGAGAACATCTCCCTTCTCAACAGTGACAACACGCAGCGGGCTAGAGGTAAATGCCTTTGTCTCTGCTTTAGGTGTGGGGGTCAATACTGGAGAAGGAAGAGCTTCTTCCTTTTTTTCCTCAGTTTTCGCCATAGCCGTGTACTGACTAATAACCTGATCGATTTGGTCTCCCCCTTGTTTAGCAGAAGATGTGGCAGCAATTTCAATCTGATGGGCTTCTTTAGGCGAAAAGACTAGGTCTGTTGTTCCTTGCTCTTTCTTTAGAGAGCTGACAAAGAGGGTCACAAGGAGCCCTGCATTAATCAACACAGCTACGATAATAATATCTCTTCGATTCATCCTTATTTCCTAACCTCTCTGATAATCTCTTTAAACATTTCTCCCCTTTCTTCATAGTCCCTAAACTGGTCAAAGCTTGCGCACCCCGGGGACAAAAGAACTGTATCTCCAGTATGGGCAGCGTTTCTCGCTTTATCCACAGCAACGCGCAGATTTTTGCAGCACACCGTCGGAATAACGTCTCCCAACTCCTTCTCAATCTGCAAAGCGGTTTCCCCTATAGTAAAGATCCCTTTAACTTTTGGTGTAAAGGGCTTTTTCCATTTTTTAAAAGAGTCCCCTTTACTTTGACCACCAGCGATCAAAAAAATGGGACCTTCAACTTGATTAACACCATACATCACTGACTCAATATTTGTCCCTTTACTATCGTTAATAAAGGTGATTCCCTCAATGATATCAACAATTTCCATTCGATGGGGAGGCTTATTAAACGTTATTAACGCAGTGTTAAAACCCTCCCACGTTACATCGAAGACTCTGCAGATCTTCCATGCCATACAAACAGCATGAGGTCCAATCAAGTGCCAGTATCTCTCGTTCTTAGTTAGTTGTAAATAAGAATCCCCTTCCTCAATAAAGGTTCCTCCCTCTTGAATAAGCTCCTTTAATCGAAGCTTTGTGTCTCTATAAGCCTCAAAAGAGGGATACCGATCCAGGTGATCAGGAGTAATGTTTGTGATAAGCCCGACATCGAATGCCACAGTTTCCAAAGTCTCCAACTGATATGAGCTGAGTTCAACAATTAGGATCTCATTTGGATCAGGAGTACAAGCATACTCTGCTAGGCTAGCCCCAACATTCCCTAGAGCCCTTGCAGGAATCCCCATCGCATTCAAAACATGAGTGACTAATAAGGTCACAGTCGTTTTGCCATTGGTTCCTGTAATGCCCACCATTTTATTCTTTAAGGCCCGAATCGCAAGCTCAGCTTCCCCCATGACATTCCCCTTTGCCTGCGGATGATTCAAAGAAATTCCCGAAGAAAGAACGACCAAATCAGCCTCTACCTTTTCATCTTCAAGGCAAACAGTAACCCCCTCCATTTTCTGAGGGGTGCGATCAACCGCATAAACAGTGTAGCCTTGCTTCAGCAAGAGCTTTGCAGCTCCTCTTCCACTTTTTCCGAGTCCTATGACAAGTGCTTTCATTGAAATTTTATTGATGCCAATCCAAAAAGGGCCAAAATTAAACTAATGATCCAAAAACGGACGACAACTTTCGGTTCAGGCCACCCCTTAAATTCAAAGTGATGGTGCAAAGGAGCACATCGAAAAACCCGTTTTTTATTTCGATACCGGTAACTAAGCACCTGCAAAATCACCGAGACCGCTTCAATAACAAAGATTCCCCCAACAAGCGCTAGCAAAAATTCCTTCCGCATCAAGACTGCCGCAGCTCCTAAAATCCCCCCAAGGGCTAATGAACCTGTATCCCCCATAAACACCTGCGCTGGATACCCATTATACCATAAAAAGCCAAGGCACGCCCCCGCCATCGCGCACATATAGATTGCTATCTCAGAGCTCCCTTCAATATAGGGAATATTGAGATAGCGAGCCATTTCGATATTATTCGAAAGAAACGCAAATAACGCAAAAACCGCAGCGACCATCAGGATGCATCCCGAGGCTAACCCATCAAGCCCATCAGTAAGGTTCACAGCATTCGAGGAACCTGTCACAACTACAATCGTCATCAAGAAACCTAGAAAAAGCCCCAACCCACTCAAGGCAAAAAGAGCGCCCTTCTTAAAAGGGAAAAAGTATTGCCCATACGCTAGCTGCGATTCATAAATTTCTCCCCCCAACTTCATATGGGGTGGGACAAACCACTTTCCAAAGTGGATGACTTCAGAAAGTGTCGGCCATAAAAGATACAGACCTAAAAGGGCCGCAAAGAGAACCTGCAAACCAAATTTCTTCCGAGCAGGAAGCCCCTTAGAATTCTTATGCTTCATCTTCAAATAGTCATCCATCCCCCCAAGCAGACCGAGCCACACTGTTGAAACAGCGAGAATTAAAGTAAAGGGGCTACGGAGGTCCATCCATAAAAGGAGTGCTATAAGCATCGACACGAGTATTAATATCCCCCCCATTGTTGGGGTCTCTTTTTTCTTTTGGTGGAGCTCTGCAAGCATAGGGCAATCTTCTACTCGAATCGACTGCCCTGTCTTTAATGCATAAAGCTTACTAATAAAGCGGGGCCCCATAAAAATGGTGAGGAGAAGAGTGGTCATTGCCGCCAGAATCATTCGCGTGGATGAGTAAAGAAAAACGGCAGGGACTTTCATAGCTGCGCTTAAGGATAGATACTGCAAAAAAAGATAAATCACTCGTTAAAACTCCTCGAGCGTTGTCCAAAGCTTAAAGGAATTGGACCCTTTTAATAATACAACATCCCCCTCTGCCACAACTTCCTTTAAATGTTTAACAGCCCCTTCTTTTTCTTTAAAGTATTCGACCGTTTTCCCTCCTCTTTCAAATACTTCAACCATAGGAGCGCACTCCTCACCTATACAAATCAGATGGTCTAAAAGGGGAAGGGCATGTTCAGCAACTTCTCGGTGGCTCGACGCTTCAAAAGCTCCTAGCTCCTTCATCGCTCCTAAAAATCCAATCCTTCTTTTTCCTTTGGGAAGACTTGAAAGGGCAGCTTTCATAGCTATAGGCGATGCATTATAGGAATCATCCACAAATAAAGCGCCCCCTTTCTCTACCTTTTGAAAACGATGGTCAAAGGGACTCAGTTTTTTAGCCCCCTCCTCGATTTCCTCTCGAGACATCCCTAAGTGAACGGCAACACTCGCTGCCGCTAAAAAGTTTTCCTGCAGGTGCCGCTCTTCAAAGGGGGCTGTTACATCTCTTAGTGTCACATCAGCCCTAGGATCTTCGCAATCAAACCAAGTCTTTGTAACATTCAGCAAGCGCACCGCTTGGAACGCTTTTGTCTCTAAATGAAAGAACCCCCTCTCTATTTTTTCGGATTCAAAAAGCTCGCACTTAGCCTCGGCAATCTCCTCGATCCCTTCAAAGAAGGCTGAGTGAGCAAGAGAAACCTTTGTTAAAACACCGAGGTGGGGTGGAGCAATTTCTACCAAACGACTCATCTCCCCTTTTTCACTCATTCCCATCTCTAAAACAAAAATCTCTTCCTGTCCTTCCCAGTTTAGTACCGTTAAGGGAAGCCCCACTTGAGAGTTTAAACTTCCAGGACTTTTCATGACGCGGAACTTCTCTGATAAAAGGGTTGCAAGAAACTCTTTAGTTGTCGTTTTTCCTACGGTTCCGGTAACCCCAATGACCAAGGGACTTTTTTCTCGAAACACCTCTTGAGCCAAATCTTGAAGAGCGCGTCTCACGTCAGGTACAGGAATTAAAACTAGGCCAAAATCATTGCCTTGATAGCCCCTTGAAACAACCGCAGCAATCGCCCCTTTTTTTGCCGCCTCTCCCAAATAGCTGTGACCATCAACCGTCTCTCCTGTCAGTGCAAAAAAAAGGGTTCCTTTCTGCACAGTGCGGCTATCAAACGATGTATGAACAATAACTTCATCCCGTTTGATGCGTCGACCAAAAAATGTTCCGATTTCATTAAGTTTTTTTCGCATGACCCCATCAAAGTATCTCACTGTGGGGTTATAATTAAAGGATTATTTCTCGTGCAAAAAAAATTTACTTTCGTTTACTCTATCCACGGGAAAAAAGCGCTAAGGATATAAGAATGGATGGTTTGATACGGTTTTTGGGGAATGGGAGGTCCATCCTATGGGATACTTACCATCTGATGAGAGACCCTCAAGAGAGAAACGAACTCGATCAGCGCGTTGGAGAGTTTATCAATGGCTTTAGTCCCTTCAGAGGAAACGAACGACCTCGCATTCCCACCTTAGACAAGCTTCAAAATGTCATCGATTTTACCGAGTATTTTACAAGACATGCGGCTAAGGCTTTTCTCGTCTTCACCGTCATTAACGCAGCCGTCTATCACTTTACTAGGCTACTGACTTTCATTGCGTTGACATACTTCATTTCGACCTTCTTCTTTTGCATGATCTACTTGGACACTTGGGAAATTGCTGGTGCCTCGCAAGATATTAAGGATATCCTAGATAAAAATGCGCGGTGTGGATGTATTAAGGCCGAGCAATCCTCCCCGCTCATCAAGGATAATAAAAGAAGGGAGTTTAATAATCTCATAAGCGCACTTATCACTCACAACAATGTCGGTCTTGCCATTAAAAGAATAGACCGTCTTTCAAATAGCCTGATCCTTACAAGCCCTATGGCTGGATTCCCTCTTAGGCAAATCTTAAAACATCTGAGAGCATTGGAAGAAAATCTTGGTAGCAAATTGTTTATTGAGGGGCGGGTATTATTCCCGGAGGGGCGGCTATGATTCCAGTAAGAATTGCTTTTTTTTAGGATTATCTTGTACAATAGCTCCTCACACGGTGGCATGGCCAAGTGGTAAGGCAGGGGCCTGCAAAGCCTCTATCCCCAGTTCGAATCTGGGTGCCACCTTTTTTACAGGAAGAGGTAAAATAATTTATGCGCCTGATATCCGAAAGCCTAAATTATTTTATCACTTTTCGTTCGTTTGAAATCATTAAAAAAGACTCCTTATGCTTTATGTAGTGTCAACGCCGATTGGAAATTTGAAAGATATCACCTTTCGAGCAGTAGAAGTTTTAAAAAGTGTCGATTTGATTTTGGCGGAGGATACCCGAACAAGTGGTGTGCTCTTGCGGCACTATGACATTGAAACAAGGATGCTTAGCTTCCACATGTTCAATGAGCGAGAACGGGAAGAAAAAGTCTTGGAAGAATTAACGAGCGGAAAAAAGATTGCGCTGATTAGTGATGCGGGAACGCCCGGGATCTGCGATCCAGGAGCAGGACTGATGCGTCGCTGCCGCGAAGGTGGGATAAAAATTGAGGTCGTTCCAGGCCCCTGTGCGGCGATTGCTGCCCTTAGTCTTTATGGAAGCGAAGAACGTTTTCAATTTGTAGGGTTTTTAGAGAAAAAAGGAAAGGGTCAGCTCATTGATATCTTCTATTTTCAAGGGTTAATAATTTGTTACGAAACTCCCCACCATCTGCTGACCACTCTTAAATGGCTCGATGAGCTCGCCCCTGAAAAAAAAATCTTTATCGCACGTGAGCTCACAAAACTCTATGAAGAAACCCTTGAAGGAACAGCAAAAGAGCTAATCGATCATTTCCAAAAAAAGAAAATTCTAGGAGAATACGTCCTAATCTTTCCGGGGTTTGAAAATCCTTTTGATAAAACACCTCGTAAATTGATTTGCGAGCTAGAAGAACGCTTTGGAGTGAGCTCTAAAGAGGCGCTTGTGGCCGCAGCTAAACTTTTGAACCGACCAAAACGGGAACTTTATGACGATTTGCATCGAAGTGGCACTGAAGGCAGAAGCCACTCCACTGATTGAAGCTTTTAAACTAAAACCTCTCTCTGGGAATCCCCTCTTTCCTATTTATGAAAATGACGAAATAAAACTGATTGTCTCAGGTGTTGGGAAAATCAAGGCTGGCGCCGCCTGCAGTTACTTAGCAGGAATTCATCGAGATGAAGACATCTACGGCTGGATCAACGTAGGAATCGGAGGACATCGCACCCTCCCTATTGGAACGCCAATTCTTGTAAATAAGGTCTTTGATGAAGCCCGGAAGACTCAATACTACCCAAGCATTGTTTTTGAGCCACCTTGCCGAACCGAAGGGTGTATTACTGTTGAAAATCCCGAGCATGCCTACCCTACAAGTAACATCTATGACATGGAAGCTGCTGGGTTCTACGCCATAGCGTCGAAGATTTCCCCTATTGAGATGATTCACATCTTCAAAGTCATTTCGGATAATGCTTCTCACCCCGCAACAGGAGTATCAAAGAAACAGGTTCATTCTCTTATTCAGAGCCACATTGATCTTGTCCGCATTGTGATTGATGAGATGCATACAATGATTGAGGAAATTGCTCCTGAAGACACCCCCTTCCTCGATGAATGTATCCGACGCTGGCACTTCACAACCTATGAAACGTTGCAGCTAAGAAAGCTTTTGCAAAGATGGCAACTTCTTTGCCCCGATCAGATTCTCCTTTCTCAAGCGCTTCTCGAAAAAAAGGCTGCAAAAGAGGTCCTTGCCTACCTCCGCTCTCACATAGAAAACACCCCATTGAAATTATGAAGTACCTCTATGTTGAAGAGCCTCTTTTAGATCACCCTAAAACGCGCACTATCCATAAAAAGACAGGTGCTACACTGATTCCGATTCGGCGGTATGGCGAAGTCTTTAATCGCCACAAAGGAAACTTCCGCCTCCAAAAAAAGCAGAGCGCACTCATCCTTGCGGAGAAAAAGGGGAAGCTTCTCTACGATATTCCCCCGACCTATACGATTGGAGCAAAGCACAACTACTACTTTTCCCATCTCCTGAACTGTCCCTATGATTGCCGCTACTGCTTTTTGCAGGGGATGTACCGCAGCGCTCATTACGTCCTTTTCCTTAATTACGAAGAATTTGCTCGTGAGATTGAAGAGACACTTACAACAGATGAAAAAACCACCTTTTTTTCTGGTTATGATGGAGATAGCCTAGCTCTTGAATCCTACTCGGGATTTCTTGAATATTTCCTCCCCTTCTTTGCAAAACACCCAACTGCTGAGCTTGAGC
This sequence comes from Simkaniaceae bacterium, assembly GCA_018399055.1. Taxonomy (GTDB): domain Bacteria; phylum Chlamydiota; class Chlamydiia; order Chlamydiales; family Simkaniaceae; genus Neptunichlamydia. The sequence goes on from CP073762.1 coordinate 1,726,823, forward strand.
TGCGGACAAAAAGTGGAAACATTCAAAAACTCCTCAAACAAGAGGCTATTCCTAATGTGGTGATCGCCTACTCTCTAAGCCCTGCCCCAATTGCAAAAGCATTTGAACTCAAAGCTCCGTCCCTAAAGCAGAGACTCAAAGCGCTCTTGCAGTTGCAAGAAAAAGGGTGGCAAATTGGCCTCCGCTTCGATCCCCTCATCTATACTGAAAACTATCAGGAGCATTACGCCTCCTTCTTCAAGGAAGTCCTCTCACTCGTGAAAAACCCTCACTCGATCACACTGGGAACCTTCCGCCTTCCCCTTTCAACCTTTAAAGAGATGGAGCGCGTCAAACCAAAAGAAGAACTCCTTGCAATTTGCACCCAAAAAGACGAGATGATGGCCTTTTCAAAAGAAGAAGAGATGCTAAACTTTTGCCGAAAACACCTCCCCAAAGAGAAGGTCTACGTATGCGCTTAAGAAAAATTCTGATTACAGGCGCCAGCCGAGGGATTGGAAAAGCAACGGCTGATCTCCTTCTAGAAGAGGGCCACGAAGTCTGGGGCATCTCCCGCACCATTGAGAGCACTCACCCTCGGTTTCACGCCTACGAAATTGACCTATCCGATCTTGAAGCCCTTCCAAAAAAACTCTCTTCCTTCACCCATGTCGATACCATTATTTGCAACGTTGGAAAAGGGCATTTCGGCAATCTAGAAGAACTTTCCTTCTCGCAAATCCGCTCCCTTATGGACCTCAACTTTCTTAGCCATGCCTACCTAATTAAAGAGCTCCTCCCTCACCTAAAAAAACAAGACTGTGCCGATGTGATCTTCATTGGCTCGGAAGCAGGCCTTGCGGGAAAACGAAAAGGGAGCATCTACTGTGCTTCAAAGTTTGCCATACGAGGTTTTGCTCAAAGCCTACGCGAAGAGTGCAGCACCTCCTCTGTGCGAATCTCCCTTATCCAACCTGGAATGGTCCGCACCCCCTTCTACGATCCCCTATCTTTTGCACCAGGAGATGACCCCGCCCATGCGATTCTGCCAACCGACATCGCAGCAATGATCCGGAGTATCTTAGAGATGCGCCATGAAACTGTTTTCGATGAGATTATCCTCTCGCCAAAAAAGCGAGTGGTTCAAAAGAAATAGAAGGCCGCTATGCCTCTGGGAGGAGGAAAGCATAGCGGCCGAGAAATATAGTAAGACTAGCCTTTATTTGGGGCTCGATGTCCCTTTAGAAGCATAAGAATTGTGAAGCTGACTGTCGCGCGGCTTGTCCATATCGGGTTGCAACCGAATAAATGCGTCAAGCTCATGAATATAATTTTTTAGCTCCTTAACTTCCTCTAGAAGTTCTCTCCTTGTATACACAAATGAAAGGAGAGGGAAACGTGTTTCTGGATGTTTTAAAAAGCGTTTAGCCTTCTCACTTAAGTCAGAAAGGGCTAGGAGCTTATCGTCATTAAAAACTTTTTCTTCAGCTTCCTCTTTGGAAAACACCTTAATCGCTAAAGTCTGCAGAACAGCCTCGAGCCCAGTCGATAAAGCAATAGGGTTTCCGCTATGGCTAAAAAGCGCTTCAAGAAGCATTTCACTGTCTCCTGAATGTTCCCCCTTTTTCCCACTCGAGTCATTTGTTTCTGGTGCCAAATTCACTTGGTTCGTGAGGTTCTCTTGTTTTTTTTCTTCCATAGATCGTTTTTTTTCAGCCAATGTTTGGAGGATCGCTTCAGTCCCAGCTGCAAGTGCAACAGGATCCATTCTTCCTGTAAAAATCCCTTTAAAACTTTTTTTAAGCTTAAATATAAGGACTTCATCGAGTTCAATTTTTTTCATCTCCTGAACTTCTTCTTCCTCTAGCATAGTATCTAGAAAAGAACCATCGCCTCCAGCAAGAAGCATCGCCCTATAAAAAGCTGTTATCGCACCAGATGGGGTGTTGGATTGATTCCCTTGCTTTGAAATAGATTCCCCATTTTCATCGTGTGCATTGATCTGTATTGTCATTGTTAGTACCTATTTATAAATTAATAAATAATGGCCACAGCCCCTGGGAGGAGGAAGCTGCAGCCAAAAAACTCTATATTCAGCCTCTACTTGTGACCTGAGGTCCCGTGTGAGTCATGTCCATTCTTCGATGGATGCTTATGCTCTTTATCATGTTCAATCAAGGCATTGATAATCGCTTCTAGCCTAAGAATATCTTTCTTAGTATCTTTTTTCTCAGACTTGTATTGGGCCTTCATCGTAGCTTCCATCTGCATCACACCGAACATCATTGCAGGATTTCCCATAAAGTCTGGGGAACGTTCTATCTTTTTCAAAGCTATGATAATATCGTCATTGACTTGCGTTTCCTGATTTGCTTCCTTGGCAACCTTTTTGATCGATTTGATTTGAAGGAGTGCCTGCAGTTCTGTTGCCAATGCAAGAGCATTATCTCCACCAATAGGAAGTCCTGGCTGTTCTTTCTGGTTCAAATTGTGCTTAGCTGAGGCTTTTGATAACTCTTCTAACTCGCGCTCAGAAAGCTCAGAAAAAAGACCCACCTCAGAAAGGATTTGAAGAAAGGCTAGGAGAGGGCTCTTCTGATTTCCAAAAGTGCTTCCATGAAAGAGGTAAGGCGCTTCAATTTCATTTGGGTTATTAACTTGTGGTGACATTTTTAGTTTACCTTTTATTAAATAATTCTTTTTTATTTGGGCTCTGCCCAGTATTATAAAAAAGGCCGTTATGCCTGGGAGGGGGAAAAGCATAACGGCCAAGTAGGCACAGAGGCCTATAGAAAATATGGATATAATTTAAGCACTTAGTATCGCATTGTTCGATTTATCGATGTCAGGAATCAATTGTACTAAACCTTCTGCAGTTTGAAGGTCTTTATCAGATTGACTTTCAGTTTCCTGAGCAAGTTTCTGGAACCCTTGTTGAGCTGAGCTAAATAGAGTATTCGCAGCATTTTGCTCTCCTTGGTATTGCTTTTCAATACCTGCTCCGACTTGTCCCGCACCCTGTGACATGCCACTGATTGCTTGTGATCCCATTTGTCGCTTGGTTAGGAGCCCTGCAACACGTTCAGTTTCAGCTTTAAGTGCTGCTTGCTTATTAGCTATATGTTGATTTGCAGCTTCTTTAAAGTTACCCATTTCCGGCTCATTAGCGAGTGTATCAAGAACTTCCTGGTCATTAAGCTTACCTTTTCGGATTTTGGCAGGATCAGCTGCTTTTGCAGATTTTCCACTGCCGTCAATCATTTTGTAGTTACCATCCTTAAGTTCTGTGATCATCTCCTCTAGTCGCGCCTTAGCCTTCTCTTTATTCGCATTGACTTCAGATTGGTCTTCTTCAGGAGCTTGAATTTCTCCCATCTGCACTAGTTCAATTTCGCTTTCATTTTCTCTTCCGCCATTCTCATTAACATCATTAAGAGATTGATCTCTCTCCTTACCAATGTTGTCAACAAAGTCTTGAGAAGCCTTGATTTCCCCTTGCTGGCTACCTAGGGTAGACTCGTTACCTATTTGTTGGCCTAAAAGAACTGCGCTCATGGCACCACTGAAAATTGAGAATGCTCCTTGAACTTCCTGCTCAACCATTTCCTGGTTACCAAGTGCAACCTGACTTTGTGAGAACTCCTTTGCAACTAACGATTCTGTTTGTGATTGCTTTACAAAAGCGGTGTTCTTGCATTCGTATAGCTCCATCAATGCTGCAATCAACGTTAGGATTGCCGTAGTATTGGCACCGTTCCCCGATTGAAATGCACCAGGATTCGTGCTGGGTGCACCTTGAGGACCACTTGACTCTCTTGAATCTTTCGCTCCTTGAGAAGGATTAGACGCTGGAGGAGGAGTTTGTATATTTGTATTAATATTTGTTGACATAATAATTACCTTATAATTCCTTTAATATATTTTTATTATACCTGTCCTAGAAGCGATCGTATTTCGCCTTCTAGACCACCAGCTACCGCTTGATAAACATTTTTGTTAATCTCACCTTCTTCCTTATTCAACATTTTGTATTGAGAAGTAAGGTTCTGCATTCCACGTGTTAAGTCATCGCTTGATACATTAAGCTCGTTCATTGCGGCCATTAGATCCTGGAGCTTTTTCTTCATTTCTCCAATATCAATTTGGAAGGCACCGTTCTCCATTCCGGCAATTCCACCCACAGAAAGAGCTACTCTTTGCATTGTGTTCGCAAAATCAGTTATCGAAGCAGCATTGTTTTCTATAGCCGAAGCAATTTTCGGCATAAAGCTTTTTGCACCTGATGTAATCGCTTGGTCCATACCTGCGGCCCCCTGTGCAGCCATTCCTATACTACCACCAGCAGCCATAACGGCACCGATGATATCAACCATAAGCGCGATCCACTTGGCCCATTTTGCTTTTTCCTTCGGATCTGTGATTGCAGCATTTGCAATGTCAAATCCAAAGTTAGTATCCATGATAGACGTTCCAGCCCCTGAAAGAGCTGCATAACCAGCTCGAGGCTTGAGCAATCCTTTTGCAAACTGCTTAAGTGCAGTTTTTAGCTTTTCTGACATTGACTGTGCAGTCTCATCAGCAGTACTCTCCACTCCATTAACAGTCCCATCAGCAAGTGCTTCACCAGTATTAGCTGCGCTATCTGCAACAGTATCTGCGGCTTGTTTTGCAGCATTTGCAGCAGCATCTACAGCTTCATCTGCAGCAACTTCACCGATGGCCCCGGCAGCACCAACTCCTAGAGAACAAACTGTAACAATTACAATCGTAATGATATCTGCCATGACTTTATCAAAAGCTGAATTCCCCATTGACTTTGCAATCGCATTAGTCATATCAGTAAGGGCACCCGAAGCTGAAAGAACAAAGAGAACTGCCATAAAGGCTGCTAGGTAGAATTGTCCGGTAAGACAAGCTGCAACGATAACCACAACCATTACGATCTGAAGAACCAACTGAAGCTCTGGGTTCTCGATAACAGTCTTCCAAACGTCTCCTGCTTTTTTCATATCATCGACACAGTTTGAAGTACTCTTACCTTGAACCCAATCGGCTATTACATCGCCAAGAGCATGGAAGGCCTCAATCACAGTCATCGCAAGTGCTTTTACGGTATCAACAACAAGTTTAACCATGTTCTGTAAGTCTTTACCAAATTGGGTGCCCATAAATAGTTGAGCCGTCCCCATAGTCACAACTGTAAGTAGAGTATCAACTACAATTGCCTCAAAGGCTGCACCAATCTTTCCTTTAGCAAAATCTTCACCAATGGTTTTAAACTCCTGTACTATACCTTCAAAGAGAGATGCAGGATCAGTGAAAATTTTAGCAATCGCTTTACCAAGATCTTCGAAGAATCCCAAGAAGCCGCTATGGTGCTCACTCTTGTGAATTTTATCGATTTGTTTCTGAATCTTATTCTCTTGCTGAGTCAAAGACATAATATTAAAGTTATTCAGAATCTGGTTACGAGAAGTGGATTGCTCGTTATTTGCCGTTGCCATCTTCATCATAACACTCATAAGAGCCTGCATCTGAACAACAGCGTTTCCACCACCTTGAGAGATAGCAATAATAATCTCTAAAAACTGAATCTGAAGGGTCAAGTCTTGCACGCGATTTTTTACCATCTGACTCATGTTATCTAAAACCAGTGAGAACATTCCGGGTGTCGAAACAGCAACTCCTACTATCTGTTCAACTGCGCCATCTGCTCCATTTCTAAAATCTTTCCAATCATCTGGATCCCACCACTGTCCACTCTTGAAGCGGTCCCAACCAGACTCATTTTTCCAGTGCTCCTCATCCGCATTAGCCTTATCAGCTGCTGCTTTTTCAGATGCTGCTGATCTACCTTCAGAGGAATCTTCACCGTAAATTTTTTCAATATCCTCCATTAACTGATCAAAGTTTGCACAGCTAGGATCTTTTTGATAATTGCTCCAGTCCTGACAAAATTTTTCCCACAGTTTTTCTTGATTCTGAGCTGCTAAAAGTTCAGCCTGAAGAACTTCCTGCTCCTTTTGAAGCTCTGTAGAAAGACTGTTTTGTGCTTTGTTTTGAAGAAGTGACATCATTTCTGCAGATTCTGCAATCGCGTTTTTCCCAGATGTTGCTGTACCAGAAGTCGCTCCTGGGGCTTCAGATGAATCTTTTCCAGCCGTCTCTCTGCTACTTAATTGTTCTAGGTTGAAATTTTGCTTAGCTTGCGTTTTTTGTACTTCTTCTGATTCATCCTCAGAGAGAATGAATGAAAGGATTGAGTAATCGTCACCAGCAGCTCCTGAAGGCGCCTGGAGTGCACTAAGAAGCGCTGTCGTTGAGACCCCTACTGAGGCTAGGTGAGCAGAACCTTTAGACGCTACGGTTCCTGCTTGCTGCGATTCGATCGAAGCATTCTGATTTTGTGTATTTAGTTGTGTTGACATATTAAAACCTTATTAATATTTATTATTATAGCGAGTTTTGTAATAGACTAACGATTGTCTGCATCAGCGTTGCCATAAGTCCTGCTGATGTTGTCGCTTGGTTAGCATCATTACCTTGTGCAGACATTTGCGATGTTTGCTGTTGCGCGGTTGTTTGTACTTGGTTGATAGCATTATCCCATTCTTTTTGAGTAACCTGCATTTGCATTCCCAATTTCTGAATGTCCTGCGCATATGTTTGTGTATGCGAAGGATGTAGAGCGTTCAGTTTTGAAATAATAGAGTTAAGAGCCTTATTCTCACTACTATAGAGCGACATAAGTTTTGTAGAGATCACATTATTTAACTGAGCTGTTGCTGTTTGGGCAGCATCAATGACCTGTACCCAAGAAACTGATGCGTCAGTGATGTAGTTTGCAACGTGAGCAATATTTGCTGTAAATGGTCCTTCTGACATATATCCTCCTTAGTTTCCAGCACTTTGAGATGCGGTCACAGATGCTTTTATGGTATTTATAACATTCTGGGCAGCATCATGTGCTGTAGCCGTATACTGTTGGTAATTTTCATTTGCAATTTTTGATTCAGATTGAAGGTATGCTGCTTCACTTTGAGCTTGGTTTTGCGCCCCGTTAACATCCTGCATAATGGCAGAGTTTTCTGCATTTGCCTTCACATCTCCCTTGGAGTCTTTGCTTGTCATAACCCAAGAACCTTTCCAGTAATCTTCAAGAGTTCCAGCATCACTTTGGCTTGTGTGTCCCTGCGTAATGCTTGAAAGCGAGCTTTGAATACTATCGCCCATTGTGCCGAAAGGATCGGTCACGTGAAGGTCTGCTGCTGCTGTTTTTGTATCTTTTAGGAATTTTGTATAGTCATCTATTGCTTTAATTGCATTTTCGGCTGGCTGGTTTGGATCTGTTGAAGGCTTTCCTGTATTGGGATCAATTACAGTTGTACCTGCACCTACTGCTTGATATTGATTAGAAATATAGTTAGTCATGTCTAAAGCGTACGTTGCCGCCTTTTGACCATTAGCAATACCACCCTGCGTGTATTCCATATTGTAATTCTGGATATAAGGCATCACTTTTTTGATAATCTGATTGATTGCAATTCCTGCAACATCATGAACATGAGGATGTTTTTTGATTTTATCTAGTTCTTCCTGAAGTCCTTCAAGCAGATTTTGATAACCAGCAAGTCCATCAGCTGGATTACCATATTTCCAGCTATTTATGTCTGGAATATTCTCAAAAGTAGGTTGCACTGGTTCAGTCATAAATTATTACCCCTATTTTACCCGCTTCTTAAAATCAATGACTTAGAAGCGATCCATATTATTAACAGGGGGTAGCGGCAAAACTGAAAGCTCTCTCAAGCAAGCAATAGCGAAAGTTATGGAACGATTTCCACAAAGAATAACTTCCCTTCTTGCATCCACTATTTGATAGTGGATATTACCCCGTATTATTTTTATTATATAATTATCTTGGGCTAGGATCCGAATCTGATAAAGTTATCAGAAAGTTTATATGTTATATTAAAATAAACGGATCTCTCCTCTAGATTAATAATATCACAATATTATTTATAATCAAACATTTTATTAATTAATAAAAATATTTTATGATTATCTCCAAAAAAATAATTTAAGTTTTTTAAAATGAGATGTTTATGAAAAATATAGGTTTGGAAAAGTTATCAAGAGGACCCATAATCACCGGATAATTGGAAATCAACTACATAAATTACTAGAGATCAATTATTTAATAAAATTACAACCCTGTCGGAATCATTAACTAACCGTTTATTATCAGTAGCTTATAAAGCAAAAGCTCTAGGTTATCGACCTAGGGCTTTTTTATTACCTTCTAAAAGCGCCAATAGATACTTGCCATAGTCACTGTTAATCAATGGGTTAGCGAGAGATGCAAGCTCTAGATCTCCAATCCACTTATTTTGATAGGCAATTTCTTCAATGCACCCCACCTGGATCCCTTGCCTCTCTTGAATGACCTGTATATAGTTGGAGGCCTGATGAAGGGCTTCAAAGGTCCCTGTATCGAGCCAGGCAAAGCCTCGGTCGAAAAGGTGAACTCTTAAGGCCCCCTGGTCAAGGTAGGCCCTGTTGAGATCGGTGATCTCCAGCTCGCCACGAGCCGAAGGAGTAAGCCTCTTTGCTAAAGAGACCGCTTGACCATCGTAGAAATAGAGCCCTGTGACGGCATAAGAAGAAGGGGCAGGATCAGGCTTCTCAATGATATTAGATACCATGTCTCCCTCAAATGTAACCACTCCATAGCGCTCAGGATCCTTCACCTGATAGCCGAAGATGGCCGCCCCTGATTCAAGCTGACCACAGCTTTTGAGTAGGGAGGATAAATGATCGCCATAAAAGATATTATCTCCAAGGATAAGGGCCACATTCTCCCCGTCAATAAAGGACTCACCGATGATCAAAGATTCAGCAATCCCACGGGGCTCCTCCTGCACAGCATATGAAAGAGAGAGCCCTAATTGAGATCCATCTCCAAAGAGAGTCTCAAAACGGGGTAGATCGTGAGGTGTAGAGATGATCATAATGTCCCGGATCCCTGCCAGCATTAAAACGGAAAGTGGGTAGTAAATCATCGGCTTATCGTAAACGGGCAGGAGCTGTTTACTTGTGGCAAGCGTCAAGGGATGAAGACGCGTGCCTAGTCCCCCAGCCAAAATGATTCCTTTCATGTTACATCTCTATTGAGTAAATATCGGGAAAGCCCCGATAATATTCCTTGTAGTCCAAACCATACCCGACAACGAATCGATCTTCAATATCAAAAAGAGAAATATCAGGGCGATAATCGGTATTATGAGGAACATCTTTCGAAAGCAATACGAGAGACCTAAAAGATGCCGGCTTCTTGTCTTGAATTTTTCGAGACAACTCTGCCAGGGTTTCTCCTGTGTCAAAGATATCATCGACTAGCAGAACATGCTTCTCTGTAATTTCTAAGGAATCAACGCCCGCGACTTCTTGCTCCCCTTTAACAATACCTCCTTCTCCATAGCTCGTAGCTTGAACCACTTCTAAGCGGATGGGAAGGTGAGTATGACGGAGAAGGTCGCTGACCAAGATGAAGGAACCTTTCAGCACCATCACAATGGTAAGTTCTTCAGTAGGGTAATAATTTTCAAGCATGCGCGCGGTTCTTTCCAAACGCTCCTCAATTTCTTGAGAACTAATGAGGAGTTGCAGCTGCAGTTCGTTGCCCGGGGGCTGTTTCTTCTGTATGAGTTTTTGATTCATCGTGTACAAAGTTGCATCCTTCTTCAATCAGGGTATCGACAAACGCTAGGTTATATCCTTCTCCTGACAAGAAGGTGGGGTTATGAAGCATATATTGGTGAAACGGGATAGTGGAGTCAACGCCACCAATATGAAATTCACGAAGAGCCCGTTTCGCAATTTCGATAGCATCGGCGCGGTCCTTTCCTTTAACGATGAGCTTCGCAATCATCGAATCATAATAGGGAGGGATCCGGTACCCAGAATAACAAGCACTATCAACACGCACATTCGGTCCACCAGAAGGAATGTAGTATTCTAAAAGTCCAGGAGACGGCATGAAATTATTTGCAGGATTCTCGGCATTGATCCGGAATTCAAAGACATGGCCTTCCATCCGAATATTCTTTTGTTTGTATATAAGTTTTTCTCCCATTGACATCTTAATCTGTTCTTTCACAAGATCAATTCCTGTCAATTCTTCTGTCACAGTGTGCTCTACTTGGATACGAGTATTGACCTCCATAAAAAAGAAGTTCTTCTTTTCATCAAGAAGGAACTCCACAGTTCCCACAGTGTGATACTTGGCAGCTTTTGCTAAATTCACAGCCGCTTCTCCCATCTTTTTTCGCAAATGAGGCGTCAAAACAGGACTTGGGGTCTCTTCAATCAGCTTTTGCCGTCTTCTTTGAATGGTGCAATCTCTTTCCCCTAAGTGCACATAATTCCCATGCGCATCTCCAAGGATCTGCACTTCAATATGGCGCGGATTAAAGATCATTTTTTCTAAATAAATATCGGGGTTCCCAAAGGAAACTTCTGCTTCAGCGCGAGCCGCTGCAAATTGACGGACAAAATCATCAGAATCTTGAGCAATCCGAATCCCCTTTCCACCGCCACCAGCTGTCGCTTTAATGAAGACAGGAAATCCAATTTTCTTGGCTTCTTTAAGAGCCTCATCAACAGTTTCTACGATCCCATTGGATCCAGGAATAATAGGACACCGTACGCTCTTTGCAATCCTTTTAGCTTGCGCTTTATCGCCGAGCATCGCAATCGTCTTTGCTGAAGGACCTATAAACGTAATGCCACAACTTTCACAAATCGATGCAAAGTTGGCATTTTCACTTAGGAAACCATACCCTGGATGGATCGCATCGGCACCAGAAATTTCACAAGCCGATAAGATATGAGGAATTTTAAGATAAGATTGGCTTGAAGGTGCATCTCCAATACAAATTGCTTCATCGGCATGAAGCACATGAAGGGCTTCCGCATCAGCTTTGGAGTAAACAGCCACTGTTTGAAGACCAAGATCGTGACACGCTCGAATAATTCGAACTGCTATTTCACCCCGGTTTGCAACTAAGACTTTTTTCATGACTAACTTATGGTAAGGAGTTTTGTTCCAAATTCTACAGGATCAGCATTGTCTAAGAAAACCTCTCTTACAACACCTCTTTTTCCTGCTTTTACTTCGTTCATCACCTTCATTGCTTCGATGATACAGACGACAGTATCTTCCTTCACGCTGTCTCCCACCTTGACAAATGGATCGTCATCTGGGGACGGAGACCCGTAATATGTCCCCACCATAGGAGATGTTAATACATCATCTTCCTTGGACTCGATTTTTTCTGGTTCTTTTACTCTTTCAGGAAGAACCCTACTTTCCTGAGTATTCACATGAGGTACTGCCATCATTGGCGCATGCGTAGGATATGGGGTAACTTCAAAGTCGCTTCCCCTTTCAAGTTCTAGCTCGAAACCACTTTTTTCCTTTAGGGTCACTTTCGTCATCCCTTTGGCTTCCATGGCTTCCATAAGCTCTTTAATTTTTTCTAAATCCACAGTCTTCTCCAAGCGGTTAGATTCTCTGTACGAACTCAGCGAGATGAGTATCGACTTTAATGATGTCCCCCACTTCAATAAAGAGTGGCACTTCTACTTTTGCTCCTGTCTCCAGAATTCCATGTTTACTCGCACTCGAAACAGAAACCTTAGATTTTATATCTTCAATCTTTATGATCATCAGTTCCAAAAACTGAGGAAGTTCAATCGAAAAAATCGTCTCTCCATAAAACATTGCTCGAATCTGTATTCCCTCTTTCAGAAAATTGACCTTATCTCCAACAACATCGGTTGCAACAAGAACTTCATCAAGTTCATCGACATCCAAAAACAGATAGTCTTTCCCCTCTAAGTAAAGAAACTCCAATCGTCTCTCACTTAAATTTACTTCATCAATCTCTTGATCAACTTTAAAGTTTTTCTCAATAACCTCATCAGACATAAGGTTCTTGAGTTTCGTTTTAAAAAACGGGACACCTTTGGCGACAGTGACTTTTACACTTGTCTCCACTCGGTAGATTTTTCCATCGAGTGATAGGGTCGTTCCAGGTGAAATCTGATTACTTGTCGTTGCCATCTGCGTGTTAACCAACTATTTTAAGGGTTTCCAAAAGGGCTTTCAACTCTTTCAGGTGTAAAATGGTATAATCGACGTCCTTTTTAAATCCAGTATTACCTAATCCACGTCCCCATCTAATCTGAACAGTTTTGTAGCCAAGTGTTTTAGCAGGAGTGAGATCTAGGGATATTCGGTCTCCGCAAACTAAAGCATTTAGTGGAGAAATTCCCATCTCTTCGCTCACTTTTCGATATATATTTTTTTTCTCTCCTTCCCTGCAGAAGTAAAGTTTAGTAAAAAATTGAGTTGAAATACCGGCTCGCTTCATTTTTTCCCGCTGAATCTTTTCCTTCCCTTTTGTAACAAGAACCAAAGGATGCGCTTTCGAAAGCTCTGAGAGCACTTCAATCGCATCTTCCACGGGTTGTATCGTCTCACCAAAAACAGGTCTTTCATAAACAGCCTCCAGTGCAATATCTAGACAAGAGGATGGAGCCCGATTGATTTCAAGAAACTCCATTAAAGCATCCTTTGAGCTGGTATGAAATGTATTGAGACGCAAAAGCTCTTGATAAGAACGGTTGAAATTGGCCATAGACAACCCCACTCCTTCCATCTCCTTAAGGGCTTTTTTTAGAACTCCAGGGAGGATCGATCCACTTGTATCGATCAATGTGTCGTCTAAATCAAAGATGATCAACAATATTCATAATCTCTTTTGTTACCTGCGTCGAATTATGGCGGATCAGGCTCCGTCTCATAATGTCCCCTTTCCTTTTTTCAGTCAATTCTCCTAAGAGGTTCGCTGAAACGATTCGAGGATCATCAATGTCATTTTCTACAAGTTCCCCTTCCTCGGCGTATCTTTCAATTAATGCCGGATCAGGAGTTTGGTTATTTACTAAGATATAATCAAAGACATCCTCCCCTAAATAATGGACGATTTCTTTGAGATAATCACTCACTTTGTAGCCTGTTGTCTGTCCCCTTCGGTTCATCAAATTGCAGATAAAAACCTTTTTTGCCTGAGATTCTCTTAGAGCTTTGCTCACACCGTCAACTAATAAATTAGGAATAATCGAGGTATGAAGACCTCCCGGACCAATAACAACCAAGTCAGCATTTATAATTTCAGAGAGCGCATGAGGATTCGGTTCTGGAAAAGGTTCCAGATAGATCTTACTATAACCCTTATCGATATCCTGGGAGAGATAAATCTCTTTTTCACCTTCCAAGAGTTTCCGGTCTTTTAAGATCATCTTAAGACGCACCTGATGCGTTGTCACCGGGATCACTTTTCCTTTGATGTAAAGGATCCGTCCCATCTCTTCGACAGCACGTTCAAAACTTCCTGTAACCTTTTCTAGCGCAGACAGAATAAGGTTACCCAAACTATGTCCCCCAAGCCCCCCATTTTCAAAACGGTAGTTCATTAAGCTTCGCATTAATCGTGAAGAATCTGAAAGTGCGACTAAGCACTGGCGAACATCACCGGGGGGAAGCACCCCTAACTCGTCGCGGAGAATCCCAGTACTTCCTCCATCATCCGCCATAGATACAATCGCGCTTAGATCAACAGCATGCTTTTTGAGTCCTCGAAGAACAGTAAAATTCCCTGTTCCCCCTCCCATGACTACAATTTTCTTCACCCGCGAAGCACCTCGATTCGATCTTTCATACCCTCTCCTTTGAACAGATAGGTACCCGCAACCAAGTGATTCGCTCCAGCCTTAATACATAGTGGCGCGGTCTTGTCATCGACTCCTCCATCCACCTGAATATCAAAAGGAGGAAGAATTTCTCCTTCTTTAGGAATCTTGCCTCCTTTTCTTACATCCAACCTGTCACATAGCCCCCGAGTAAACTCTATCTTTTCTAGAACTTCAGGAATAAATGCCTGCCCACCAAAACCAGGGTGGACGGTCATCAGCAGAATCTTGTCACACTTATCAAGATATTTCGGGATGAGTGATTCACTCGTCTCTGGACAAAATGCTAGGCCTGCATGAACATTGCAACTGCGAATATAATTGAGAGTATCCTCAACATTTTCAGTCGCCTCAATATGGAAGGTGATACAATCAGCGCCATTTTCGATCAACTGTTCGATATAGTCAAATGGCTTATAAACCATGATGTGAACATCTAAATAAATATCGGTTGCTTTGTTAACAGCAGCAAGTGCTTTAGGGCTCAGACTTAGGTTTGGAACAAAATGTCCATCCATGATGTCAAAATGAATAGCATCAGCACCAGCATCTTCAATGCGCTTTGCTTCATCGGCGAGGTGACCAAAGTCACCAGCAAAAATTGATGGTTCAATATAAATCTCAGGCATAAGCTCCCATTATATGCCTAATCGCCCAATATTTTCAAAACTCATCTTTCAAGACAGCAAGAAAAAATATTTATCAAAATGAAATTAGAAACCCAATTTTCATTTTTACTTTATTGGAAATGCCCTCAAATAGGGGTGACAAAACCCGTATAGTGACGCTCTTCATGCTCAAGGTCAAGAGTGATAAGAGGAGCAGAAAGATCGTGAAGCTTGTCAAGCATCTCTCCTTCTCCAACCATAAAAAAATGCGACTTTTCCTCCCGAGATAAAAAAGGCATCGAAGAATGAAGTTTTTCTTGAAAAAGAAGGAAAAACGTTTTTAACAATTTAGGATCTAAAAAACTTCTTTTTTCTAGGGGGAACAAGGAATGAAAAAAGTTTTCTAGAAGAATAGAATCATGCGTGCCAATCATCTTCTCTAAGGAAGAAAAAACTTCATTTTGCTTTGATATCATCCCCCCATTGTAATCACGGATCTCTCCAAACACCTCCTGCAACTGAGCAAGGATCCTTTGGCGTGCCTTGTAAAGGTCAATCGAGTGATCTTCTCGAATAAACGGAGGAACAGGAAGCTCCACCTTAAACACAGCGGCTTCCTTTGGGTACTTTTTCCGAAGCATCCCGAGCTGCTTGATCCTATCAATTTTTGGACGGAGAGGTGAGGCCATAAGAACATCTTCTATCGGGGGCATTTTGGGGAGAAGAATGCGCGCTAAGATGACAGTAAAAATGAGGTGAGTTTCAGCTTGCTTCTCAAAGGATAGAATTAACTGGGGAAGGTCCCGGGCAAAACGGAGCTCACGCCCAAGAGTCACGACATGACGAAGAATTTCTTCTTCATTGCGAGGCATAAAAAGGGATCGTTGAAGGTGTTCGATTTTCCCTTTAAGGGCGCGAGGAAGCCACCGCCTTAAATCTGCAATTTCTTCCGCTTCAAACCCTCCTGCTTTCTCGATTTCTAAAGTGAGAAGATGAAGGAGACTTTCTTCCTTTTCCTGATAATCGCTCCCTGAAACTAAACGCGCCTCAGGAATGAGGCTTTGAATGGCCCTAATAAGGTGTCCTCTTTTGAAAACCTCATTCTCTCGAAGAATATTCAGTCCCACAGAGATTTCTAACGCCTCCTTTTGTTCCAAAGGGAACGCAAGCGTGCGCCGCATGACCTTAATAGCAACATGGCGACGTACAGAGCACTTTTCGTGGGCTAAGAGCAGTTTTCTGCGGATCATATAGAGAGTTGAAAGTGTTTGAGCCACTTCTCGTACAGTACGAGGGCGAAAGTATTGATCTGAATGCTTGAGAAAAAACTGCTGCATTTCCGAAAACAGATCATAATCAAACAGCGATGGGAAGCGACGAATCACATTTAGAATGCGCTCTTGAACAAGTCCTCTTTTTTCATCCATCGAAAGCGCTTTCATTTCAAGAATCCTGGCGGCATGATATGGAGAACGAACACCAAGCTCTAACTCATGAATAATCCTTTCGAGTTCTGGAGAATCCTCATTCATACGTACAGTCGCAATAAGAAATTTTTCATCAACTGCATCTAGTGAAAAATGGTTAGGGCTCAGATGGGAAACCATTTCAAGGATAAATTTTCCAATATAGGGGCGACGACTAGCTAGAAGATGTAGGATCACTCCCTCCCCTTTCTCAAGCTTCCAGGAGGGGATCCCTGTTTCAAGAAGTTTGTCAAGGAGTTCATCTGCTACTTTCATAGATTGGCCCTTTCTTCGATGCTGCAGAGTCAATCCATGTTCCTGGAAACTCCTTCCACAGCTCCTTCTTATAAGTTAATACGTGTAGGGGCAAACCGTTTTTTGATGCAAGTAAAATGGATCGGCGGTGAATAACAAACTCTGGAAAGCTCCTCGCTTGGTCAAACGAAAGCTCCGTATAAAGCTTGGCACTCGAATTCTTTTTAGGATCTTCTGAATAAATCCCCTTTACATCCTTATAAAACTCCACTTTCTCCGCCTTAAGGGCTGCAGCAAGAGCAACCGCTGATGTGTCACTCCCTCCTCTGCCAAGAGTGGTGATTTCCTTCTTTTCACTTACCCCCTGAAAACCGGCAACAATCACAACCTTCCCCTCAGCTAGATGCTCTTGAATACGAATGGGGCGAACATCTTTGATCAAAGCATCATTGTGCTTGCCGCAGGTAATAATTCCCGACTGGCTCCCCGTTAGACTAATTGCAGAAACACCCCTTTCTTCTAAGGCCATAGCAAGCAGGGACATACTAATTCTTTCACCAACTGAAATTAGCATATCCATCTCGCGGCGAGAGGGACTGCGTGCTACCTGATGGGCCAGATGCATGAGCTCATTGGTCATCTCACCCATAGCACTAACCACAACAACAATGCGCCCCTTCTTAGCTGCGATAATATCAGCAACATTAACAAAATGTTTTGGGGTTTTCAAAGAGGCACCCCCAAATTTCATAACTAACGTCTTCATTCCTCCGATATTAATAATACCTTAGAAAAGATGTAAATGAAGATTTTTTTTTGAAAAAACCTCTTAAGTTATCCTCATCCAGAATTTTGATCCTACTCTACCTCGCCCACAGCTCCCGGACTGGATTCAGGAGAAAACAAATTTTGAAACCTGAATCAACATAACCTCTTAATAGCTTCATCTGAACTAGAGGTTGCTTTTTTTAGGAATTATTTGTTATCCTGCTCCCTTTAAGAGGTTCCTCTTGCCGTGAAATATTTTGGTAAGTGGAAGAAACATCATTAACCCATGGAGAACCCCTACTAATGTCGAATGAGCTAGAGTACGACTGGAACGAAAGTAAAATTATCGATGACATCGAATTCAGTGATGAAGATGCAAAGCTATTTCAACAGCTACTGAATAATAAAGAAGAAAAAGCTGCAGCTGGGTCCATCTCATCGATGGAAGTAGGCCAAATCCTTAAAGGGAAAATTGTTGAGCTCACGCCAGACTTCGTCGTCGTAGACGTTGGACTGAAGTCAGAAGGGCTCATTCCTGTAAACGAATTTAATGACCCCAACGAACTCCAACTGGGAAATGATATTGAGGTCCTTCTAGACCGTGCTGAAGGGGAAGACGGTCAAATCGTCCTCTCTCGTGAAAAAGCTCGTAGGCTGCGACAGTGGGAATTCATTCTCGAACATTGCGAAGAAGGATCGATCGTTGAAGGTAAAGTTATCCGCAAAGTAAAAGGTGGATTAATGGTGGATATTGGAATGGAGGCCTTCCTTCCAGGATCCCAAATCGACAACAAACGAATCAAAAATATTGATGATTATGTAGACAAGACCTATGACTTCAAGATTCTGAAAATCAATATCGAAAGAAAGAATATCGTTGTCTCTAGACGAGAACTTCTCGAAGAAGAACGTAGCTCTAAGAAAGCAGAGCTCCTTGAAAATATCACGGAAGGGGAAACGCGCAAAGGACTTGTTAAAAATATCACTGACTTTGGTGTCTTCCTTGACCTTGATGGAATCGACGGACTCCTGCACATTACAGACATGACCTGGAAGAGGATCAAGCATCCTTCAGAAATGGTTCATCTTAATGATGAGCTAGACGTCGTAATCCTCCATATTGATAAGGAAAAAGGGCGGGTCGCCCTTGGTCTGAAACAGAAAGAGTCAAACCCATGGGAAGAAATCGAAGAACGCTACCCCACCGGAACTAAAGTTAAAGGAAAAATCGTCAACCTGGTTCCCTATGGAGCTTTCATTGAGATTGAGCCCGGAATTGAAGGGCTTATCCACGTCTCTGAGATGTCATGGGTGAAAAATGTTACTGACCCTAGCGAAGTCGTTACCAAAGGTGATGAACTCGAGGCAATAGTCCTTTCAGTTCAGAAAAGTGAAGGGAAAATCTCTCTTGGAATCAAGCAAACAGAGAAAAACCCTTGGGAAAATGTTGATACCAAATTCCCTGTTGGAAGTACCGTCAAAGCCGAGATCCGCAATTTAACCAATTATGGAGCCTTTGTTGAGCTTGAACCAGGTATTGATGGACTGATTCACATTTCAGATCTCAGCTGGATCAAGAAAGTCTCACACCCTTCTGAAGTTCTTAAGAAAGGGGATACAGTTGAAGCACTTATCCTTTCTGTGGATCAAGAGAGTAAGAAAATCACTCTTGGGGTTAAGCAACTCGGTAACAATCCTTGGGAGTCGATTGAAAAAACTCTCCCAATTGGAACTGTTGTGAAGGGAGTTGTCACAAAAATCACAGCTTTCGGAGCCTTCACTGAGCTTGAAAATGGTATCGAGGGTCTCATTCATGTGACTGAGCTTTCTGACCAGGCTTTTGGGAAAGTTGAAGACGTGGTTGCAGTTGGCGACAATGTAACGGCAAAAGTGATTAAACTTGACCCAGAGCATAAAAAGATTTCACTCTCTATCAAGGACTACCTTGTGGAGACAAACAATGAGAATCGAGACGATATCGTCGTCACGAAGAAGGAAGAAGAGGAAGAGGAATAAAGGAGGGGTTTCCTCCTTTTATTTTATAAGGGTGATAAAACAATGAATAAAGATTTAATCGCAATTTTTGAGTACCTGGAACGGGAAAAAGGAATCAAACGAGAAACGATTATCGACGCTATCGAAGAATCCCTGCAAGTGGCTGCACGTAAAAGCTTAAAAGGTGTAGGCCTCATTTCGGTAGTTATCGACCCAAAGCAAGGAACAATCGAGGTTACAGCTGAAAAAGAAGTTGTCGACAATATCGAATATCCTGAAGAGGAAATTCTCCTTGATGAGGCAAGAGAAATTGCTCCAGATTGCGAAATGGGAGACTTTATTCAAGTCCCGATTCCTCCCGTAGACTTAGGTCGTATTGCAGCGCAAACAGCGCGCCAAGTTATTGCCCAGAAACTCCGAGGTGCCGAGCGTGATGTCATCTATGAAGAGTATCGTCACCGCCTTCATGAGATGGTGTCGGGAACGGTAAAGCGTGTGGTAAAAGGTGCAACACTGATTGTTGATCTTGGAAAGGTTGAGGCAATCCTCCCTGAACGATTCTATCCAAAAACTGAAAAATACCATGTTGGTGATCGTGTCCAGGCCCTTCTTTGGGAAGTACGTGACACTGAAAATGGCGGGGCTGAAGTAGTGTTAAGCCGTAGTCATCCCGAGATGGTTGAGCAGCTTTTCAAACAAGAAGTCCCTGAGCTTATGGATGAAACAGTCGGAATTAAAAAAATTGTCCGCGAAGCAGGGTATCGCACGAAGCTTGCTGTTTACTCAAATGACCCAAGAATAGATCCGCTGGGAGCCTGCGTTGGAGTGAGAGGAACGCGAGTAAAAAACATCATTCGTGAACTCAACAATGAAAAAATTGATATCGTTATCTATACCGAGGATACCGTTCAGCTTCTTTATGCACTGCTCCACCCTATAGAACCAAAGAAGCTTAACTACGACCAGGCGAATGGAAAGATTTCACTTGTAGTTGAGGATGAAGACTACCCCATCGTCATTGGGAAGCGTGGAATGAATGCCCGTCTCAATGCTGCACTAGTTGGCGCAGAGCTTCACGTAAAGAAAATGTCAGAGCACCAGGCTGAACTTTCATTTGAGCGTCAGCAAATTCAACTTGAAGAAACCCCGGAACTCGACGATGAACTCAATGCAATTGAGGGAATAAATCAATTTGTGATCGATAGTCTCAAAGAAGCAGGCTTCGACACTCCACGCAAAGTCCTTAATGTCTCATCGAAAGAACTCTCTAGTGAGACAGGGATTAGCGTTGAAATGGCAGATGATCTTATGGATAAGCTGCGTAAAATAAGGACGTAGAGATTGGCAAAAAACTTAAATTTAAAAGTTAAAAATGCCCAACTTGCTAAAGCACTTAAGCTAAATCAAGCAAAGAAAGACGAAAAGGAAGCTTCCAAGAAAAAGGAAGAAGACCGGAAGGCTAGGCTTGCTAAAAAAGAAAAAGCTAAAGTTGAAGAAGCTGCTAAGGTCGAAAAGGAAGCTGAACTGCGCAAAATTGAAAATGCGGAAGAGAAGGCTCCTGACACTCTACCTCCATCAGAACCAAAAGAGGAAAAAGCACAAACGTCCTCTCCTTTGATGTATCCCAAAATTAAGCGCCCTAAACCTTCTTCTCAAGCCGCGTCAAAGTCTAAGGAAGCCGAGACTAAGAGCGAGGCTAAAAAGGAAGCCGAGGCTAAGAGCGAGACTAAAAAGGAAAAGGCAGTCGAAAAAAAACCTGCTGCTGAGGTTAAGAAGCGCGTTGAATCCCCTCCTAAAGAGAAAGGGTTTAAAGCTGACTTTGGTCGAAATTCTCGGGAAGTCCGGAAAAAGTCGGATTCACGCTTTGATGCACGCGACCGTCAAGGACTCCGCGTAGGGGAAGAACGGGCCTATCGCCGTCGCCCTCGCCGTTACCGCCCAAAACGAGATGAAGCGGAAATTATAAGACCAAAAGAGCTGTCTGTGCGTTTACCAATCTCTGTAAAAGATCTGGCACAAGGAATGAAACTGAAAGCTTCCGAGCTCATTTCAAAGCTCTTCATGCAGGGCGTTGCAATCACCATTAACGACTATCTCGAAGATGAGACTACAATCCAACTCCTAGGCCAAGAATTTGGATGTGAGATCCAAGTCGACACCAGTGAAGAGGAACGTCTGCGTATCACTGGAAGCTCGATTCAAGAAGAAATACGCGAAACAAAACCTGAAGAACTTGAGATCCGTGCTCCCGTCATTGCCTTTATGGGTCACGTAGACCACGGAAAAACAAGTTTAATCGATACTATTCGAAAGAGTAATATCGCTGGAGGCGAAGCGGGCGCAATTACTCAACACATTGGGGCTTTTAAATGCCGCCGGGAACATGGGGAAATTACGATTCTGGACACCCCAGGTCATGAAGCCTTTACCCTAATGCGCCAGCGCGGGACAGCTATTACCGATGTGATTGTTTTAGTTGTTGCCGGTGATGAGGGAATCATGCCGCAGACAGATGAGGCTATTCGCTTAGCTAAAGAGTCTAAAGTTCCTCTGGTTATTGCTATCAACAAGTGCGATAAACCTAGTTTCGATGCTGATACAGTCTATAGGCAGCTTGCTGATCGTGAACTCCTCCCGGAAGCGTGGGGTGGAGAGGTCATTACAATCAATTGTTCCGCCGAATCTGGAGAAGGAATCCCTGCACTCCTTGAAATGCTTGCCCTTCAATCTGAAATACTTGAACTAAAAGCAAACCCAGAAACACGAGCCAGAGGAACCGTCATTGAATCCCAAATGCACAAAGGATTTGGACCGGTCGCGACTGTGCTCGTTCAGAATGGAACGCTAAAATTAGGAGACGCCCTCGTCTTCGAAAATCTTTATGCACGAGTGAAAACTATGCATGATGAACACGGAAAAGCAGTGCAGATTGCTGGTCCTGCAACCCCTGTGAAAATTACAGGTCTTTCGGGTGTTCCTGATGCTGGGTGTGAATTTATCGTTGTTGCGGATGAGAAAGAAGCACGAAAACTCTCTGAAGAGCGCGCCTCTGGTGCCAAACGCGAAAAACTCAAGCGAGGACGTGGTGAACTTGAAAGCTTCATGACACGTCACCAAGAACTTGAAGAGAAAAAAGTCGTCCCGTTGATTCTCCGTGCTGATGTTCAAGGCTCCGTAGAAGCAATTAAAAACTCTCTTCTCGCGATTAAAACCGATAAGGTAGAGCTTAACTTCATCAGTGAAGGAGTAGGAGAGATTTCTGAATCAGACGTAGAACTTGCTGCTGCTTCCAGTGCAACTATTATTGGCTTTCATACACAGGTAGAGAGTCATGCTGAAGACCTTATCAAGAGAAATCAAGTTGTGATTAAACGCCGAGATATTATCTATCAGATCATTGACGATGTCAAAGAACTCATGCTTGCTTCCCTTGATAAAGTGCGCCATGAAACTGAAAAAGGGACTGCTGAAGTAAAGCAAGTCTTCAAATCATCGCACTTAGGTTCCATTGCAGGTTGTATGATGACCGATGGCACGATTAAAAGAGATTACCATGCGAAACTACTACGCGATGGAGAACTCATCTTTGAAGGAGATATCTCCTCGCTAAAGCGTGTTAAGGAAGATGTTAAAGAGGTCAAGAAAGGAATAGAATGCGGAATTCTGCTCCACAAATTTGATGATTATCAAGAAGGGGATCAAATTAAAGGGTACGAAGTCACCTTTATTCAGCAAGAATTATGACAAAAAGAACAGAAAGGCTCAATTCACTCCTAAAAGAAGTCATCAGCGAAGTTATTCGCAAGCAAGTTCGCAACCCTAAGGTTGCTCAATTTACGACGGTGACTGAAGTCGACATCTCAAAAGACCTTCACCATGCTAAGGTTTATGTAAGCGTGATTGGAACCGATCAAGAACGGATTGAAACCGTTGAAGCTTTAGAAACCGCTGCTGGTTTTATCGGAGTGCACTCCTCAAAAAAAGTTGTGATGCGTCATTTCCCTTCGCTAACATTCCGCCTCGACACTTCTGTCGACAAACAATTGAAAATCGACTCCCTCATTAGAAAAATTCATACCGAAGAAGAAGCCCGGAAGTTAGATGAGTGACCCAAAAGGTGAGGGGCTCCTTCTGGTTGATAAAGAGAAGGGACGAACTGCTTTTTACCTCGTTAAAATCCTTAGAAAAATATCAGGCATCCAAAAAATTGGCCATGCAGGAATCCTCGATCCCTTTGCAACAGGGGTAATGGTGATGCTAGTTGGGCGCCCTTACACAAGGATCTCAGACACCTTCTTAAATAATGATAAGGAATATGTTGCAACCATCAAATTCGGAGAGGCCACCGACACCTTTGATTGCGATGGAACCCTCATCCAAACAAGTGACAAGATTCCAACAATTGCTGAAATAGAATCGGTAGTTGCTGAATTTCAAGGGTCTATCATGCAGGTTCCTCCGATGTTTTCCGCAAAAAAAGTGGCAGGACAAAAACTCTATCTCTTGGCTCGGAAAGGAATCGAAATCGAACGCAGGCCCGTTCAAATTGAAGTAAAGACTACTATTCTTGATTATTCTTACCCTGAATTAAAGATTCAGGTCTCTTGCTCGAAAGGAACCTATATCCGCTCTATAGCGAGTGAGATCGGGGAAAAGCTTGGTTGCTTTGGCCACTTGATTGCCCTGCAACGCACTAGAAGCGGCAGTTTTCATCTGAAAGATTGCATTGACGCAAAATCCCTATCAGAGCCATCATTTTCATATATCCCCTACTTGAGGAAGACGGTATGAAGGTAGTTAGAAGTATAGAGGAAATCCCTAAGTTAGAAGGACCTATTGCCCTTTCAATTGGAATATTTGATGGAGTTCACCTTGGACATCAAGTGATTCTCAGCAGGTTAAGTAAAATCACTCGGAAGGGAGGCTCGCGCGTCCTACTCACTTTCTCAAATCACCCTTCAACTCTTTTCACCCCTAACTCCCCTGTTCCTCAGATCACCTCTATAAAGCATCGGCTTGACCTTCTTAAAGAACACAACCTTGACCTTGTGATAGTCCTTCCTTTCTCGCAAGAATTTGCAAATCAATCATATGAATCGTTCTTCGGCTGTCTTCGTACCTACCTACCTTTTGATCATCTCATCGTTGGAGAAGATGCCCGCTTCGGAAAAGATCAAACAGGATCACCTGAAAAAATTTATAAGCTCGGCTGGAATACAGAGTACCTTTCTAAAGAGACCTACCATAAAGAAGCCATCTCAAGCGGCGGGATTCGAAAAGCTTTGCAAGAGCGCAATCTCAAGAAGGTAAAGAAAATGCTTGGGCGTTCCTACTCGATCTCTCTTCCTTTTGACAAGGCAAACGTTATTCGAGAAAATGAAGTGCAATACAAGTGGGTCACGGGGACTGAAAAACTCTGTCTTCTTCCCTCAGCAGTGTATGCTGTCGATATTCTCTCCAAAGAAAAATCCATCCCCGCGATTGCTTTTTACCGTGGAACACAAAATATCACTGGAGAAACAAATCTATTCCTTACTATTTATTTTGAAAAAGAAATCCCTGAGTCGGATCATATCGAACTCGTCTTTATTTCATACCTTCATGATGAACTAGATCCTGAATTTGGAGCCTCCTTGAAAGCAAACCTATTAGAATCCTTAAAACCTGAGTTTTTCCCCTCATGAGTAATCTTGCTTGCGGCATTGTCGGCCTTCCAAACGTTGGTAAATCAACCCTATTTAACGCCCTCCTCAAAAAGAAACAGGCAGGTGCTGCTAATTTTCCCTTTTGTACTATTGATCCAAATGTTGGAATTGTTGATGTTCCCGACAGCCGCCTAGAAACTCTTTCTGCTATCTCGCACAGCAAAAAGCTCCTTCCAGCGACAATGACTTTCGTTGATATTGCCGGACTTGTTAAAGGAGCTTCCAAAGGAGAAGGTCTCGGAAACCAGTTCCTTGCTAACATCCGAGAAACCGATGCGATTGTCCACGTCGTCCGCTGCTTTGAAGATGATGAAGTCATTCATGTTGAAGGAAAAGTCGATCCGATTAGCGACATCGAAGTGATTAACCTAGAGCTTATTCTTGCTGACCTTCAGATGACAGAAAATAGCCTGCAAAAAATCGAAAGACAAGCCAAAGGGAAAAAGGAGCTCGTCCCAACCCTCGACGCCCTGAAAAAAGTGAGCAACCACTTGAATGCCAGTCACCCTGTTCGCTCACTTGAACTGACAAAGGAAGAACAAGAGCTCCTAGCCCCTTATCAATTTATTACTGCCAAGAAGGTCATCTACGCTGCAAACCTTTCTGAAGAAGAGATCTCTTCTCTTAATACTCCTCATTATAAAACGGTTTTGGAATATGCAGCCAAAGAAAATAGTCACGTTATCCCCTTCTGTGCAAAGCTTGAAGAAGAACTTGCTCAACTCGATGAAGAGGAAGCAAAAGAATACCTCGAGACCCTCGGTCTCAAAGAGCCTGGTCTTAACCGTCTCATTAAAGTAAGCTTTGATACTCTAGGTCTCATTACCTTCCTAACCACTGGTGAGCAAGAAACCCGCGCCTGGACAGTCACAACTGGATCCACTGCGCAAGAGGCAGCTGGAAAAATTCACACCGATATCCAAAAAGGCTTTATCCGCGCAGAAGTCGTTTCTTTTAAAGACATGGTTGAATACACAGGACGCGTTGGAGCCAAAGATGCAGGCAAAGCACGCTCCGAAGGTCGCGACTATATTGTCAAAGATGGCGACGTTGTTCTCTTCTTCCACAACTAACCAATTCTCAAATCTTATGCAGTGACAAAGAAAAAAATAGAAAGCAGTCCAGGGTAACCCTTTCATAATTAATTCTGATTGACTATGATGGAATCGTTAAAACAACCCCCGCTGTATGGCTGAAAAAACCGAGAAAGCGACCCCGAAGAAAATCCGCGATGCACGGAAAAAGGGACAAGTCGCTAAGTCCAAAGATTTCCCCTCTGCATTTACCTTTGCAACATCCTTTGCTTTAATTGTTGCTACGTCCGGATATTTTTTCTCGAATCTCGCCGGCTTCATGATGGCTTGTTTTTCAGCAGTGAAGAATGGAGATCAAATTGCAGCCCAAATCCCTATGTTCTTTAGTGCTACCTTTGAAGTGATCTTTAACACATCCATGCCTTTTATGATCTTGATTTCCCTGGTTGGAATCTTGGTGAATTTCTTGATCATTGGCCCTCTCTTTTCACTGCAATCTATGAAACCAGATATCAAAAAGTTAAATCCTATAACTAATTTGAAAGGAATTTTCAAAATAAAGACCTTCATTGAGCTTCTGAAGTCTATCATGAAGATTACTGGAGCTGGCCTTTTGATTTATTCTGTGGTTTACAATAGCCTCCCTCAGATTATTGCCACCGCAGCAATGCCAATCATGGGAAGTGCCATTGTTTTTAGCGAATTTTTGATTAAAGTCGCATTTCGTGTCGGACTTTTCTTTTTAGCAATCGCAATTTTTGATCTGGTGTTCCAAAAGAAAAATTTCGCAAAAGAAATGAAAATGGAAAAGTTTGAGGTTAAACAGGAACACAAGGATACGGAAGGAAATCCAGAAATAAAGGGGAAAAGACGGCAAACACAACAAGAAATTGCTTATCAAGATTCCCCAAGTGCCGCCCGCAAGGCTCGAGCTGTTGTGACAAACCCTATTCATATTGCTGTAGCACTTGCCTACGACGCTGAAGAAGACCCAGCACCAAAGATTCTTGTAATGGGAAAAGGAGTAACAGCAGAGAGTATTGTGAAAGTGGCTCTTGAAAATAATGTCCCGATTATGAGGAATGTTCCCTTAGCACAAATGCTATACAACAAAGGAAAAGCAGGTCGCTTCATCCCAGAAGATACCTACGAAGCCATTGCAGAAGTCTTGAAATGGCTTGATACTATTGAAGCCTCTGCCGAACCAGAATACAACGTTGACCTCTTTAACTAAACAACTCCTCGCCTGCAAGTCGAGGGGTTCGTTAGGGGTCGATTTGAAATCGACTATTATCCTGAACCGGTTCCCCTTCTTGTTCATCAATATATGACTGAATCATTTCATTCGTGATATTTCCTGAACTTACAGCTAAGTAGCCTCTACTCCAAAAATGCCTTCCCCAAAAAATCTTTTTTAGATGAGGAAACTCTCCCAAAATTATTCTGGAGCTAATCCCTTTCAGCCACTGCATCACCTTGCTTATGTTATGGATCGGTTTGTAGTTGATAAACATATGTACATGATCACTGGCTACTTTACCCGTGATAATATTCAGCTCGTGTTCCACAGCAATCTGTCTTAGCACATCTCTCAGACGTACCGCAACTTGTCCGGTTAATACTCGCTTCCTATATTTAGGAACCCAAACAAGATGGGCTTTTAAGTCTGTTTTTGTGTGCGCTCCTAAATTATAACGTCGCATAGCGACAAGTTTAATCTTTTCTTCGCCTTAAAGGCGAGGGTTTTCAACCATCCCCGGAGGAGACAATAAACATCCTACTCTTACTTTAACGACACTATCTAGGATTAAAATGTTCCTTCAGCCAAAAACTATACAATAAAAGAAAAATGGGACATGATATGCCAGAAGAGACCTGTGAATGATTGCAGCCGCTATAAAGTAGCTTGATGTAAAATGACTACTTAAGGGCTCGTATAACCCCATGATCTCTTTAAAATAAGACGAATTCTTCGGAGTAATAGATGAGCAAAATATCAGGTGTTTTTGGAGCCAAGAAGCTAATCGGACTGGTTAGCAAATCAAGTGATGTCATTTTAGCTGGGTTTATCATCCTGATCATTGGAATGATCATCATTCCAGTGCCCCCAACTGTCATTGATATCATGATTGCAATCAATATGAGTGCTGCCATTTGTCTTTTGATGGTTGCACTGTACATTCAAAAAGCGGTCCACCTCTCGATTTTCCCTTCCATTCTTCTAGTTACAACCCTCTTCCGATTGGGGATCGAAATTGCCGCAACCAGGCAAATTCTTCTTCACGCCAATGCAGGACACATTATCTTTGCATTTGGTAACTTTGTTGTTGGTGGAAACTTTATTGTCGGGGGTGTTATCTTCCTGATTATCACTATCGTACAGTTTATTGTTGTAACAAAGGGTGCCGAGCGTGTTGCTGAAGTTGCGGCCCGCTTCACCCTCGATGCGATGCCTGGTAAACAGATGAGTATCGATGCCGACCTTAGAAGTGGAACAATTGATTCAAATCAAGCACGGGAACTCCGTCTCGCTCTCCAAAAAGAAAGTCAACTTTATGGTGCGATGGATGGTGCGATGAAGTTCGTAAAAGGAGATGTTATTGCCGGGATTGTCATTGCAATCATCAACATTGTCGGCGGTCTCGTTATCGGGATGCTTATTCACAATATGCCAGGTCTTGTTGCAGCAAAAACATATAGCCTTTTATCGATTGGGGAAGGTCTGGTTACACAAATCCCCTCCTTAATGATTTCCCTTACTGCCGGCGTCGTGACAACAAGGGTTTCAAGTGAGAAGAAAAATACCAACCTTGGTAAAGATATCTCCACACAAATCTTTTCTCATTCAAAAGGACTCATA
Source organism: Simkaniaceae bacterium (assembly GCA_018399055.1). Lineage (GTDB taxonomy): Bacteria > Chlamydiota > Chlamydiia > Chlamydiales > Simkaniaceae > Neptunichlamydia. The sequence goes on from CP073762.1 coordinate 1,755,311, forward strand.
CTCGCCGGTTGTGTCACCTTCGGAATGTCATTCCTAGAAGGTTTTCCCTCCTGGATATTCTTGCTACTAACAGCCCTATTTGTAGGTGTTGGAACAAAAAACCACTTTAAAGAGAAAAAGCGTGCAAGCAAAGAATCATCAGGAACAGTCGGGCCTGCAAGTATCGAAACCGATATTGAAGGCCATTCTGTTGTTCGCGGAGGTCTCGATGACTACGCATTGACACTCCCTGTGATCTTAGAAATGGGTAATGGATTATCCGGAGTGCTCCGAAAAGAAAAAGGGGGGACGACATTTGTTGATGACATGATCCCCAAGATGCGCCATGCTCTTTATCAAGATTTAGGGGTGCGGTTTCCAGGTGTTCATGTCCGCACTGAATCGCCAACCCTCGAGCCTAGTGAATACTCGATCTTCCTCAATGAAGTCCCCATTGTTCGAGGACGTATTATGAAAGGGTCTGTTCTCACAAACGAAAGTGAAGAAACACTTAGACGCTACAATCTCCCATTCACTCAGTCAAAAAATGCAATTGGGCAAGCTGCTCTATGGGTTGAAAATCGCTACGTCGAAGTCCTGAAAAAGGCCGGAATCAAGTATTGGAAACCTCTTGATGTCATGATCCTTCACCTTTCTCAATTTTACAAAAACTATGCTGCCGACTTCATTGGAATTCAAGAAGTTCGAGCAATTTTGGAGTTTTTGGAAAAGTCCTTCCCCGATCTGGTCAAAGAAGTCACCCGACTCGTTCCCCTCCAAAAGCTCACAGAAATCTTCAGACGCCTGGTGCAAGAGCAGGTTTCTATCAAAGATCTACGAACAATCTTGGAATCACTCAGCGAATGGGCTCAAACAGAAAAAGATACGGTTCTTCTTACTGAATACGTCCGTTCCTCGCTGAAACGCTATATCAGTTACAAATACTCTCTTGGGCAAACAGTTCTTTCTGTCTACCTCCTTGACCCTGAAATTGAAGACATGATCCGTGGCGCAATTAAGCAAACCTCTGCAGGCTCTTACCTCGCTCTAGACCCTGACTCCGTACAACTTATTCTCCACGCAATGCGTGGTGTCATAGTCCCCACCCCTCCAGGCGGTCAACCCCCTGTTCTTCTTACAGCAATCGATGTGCGTCGTTTTACACGAAAACTAATAGAGGGAGACTTCCCCGAACTTCCAGTCGTCTCTTACCAAGAGATTGTCCCTGAAGTACGTATCCAACCTCTAGGCAGAATCCAGTTGTCATGATACAATGGGGACAGAGGGTAAGATATGTCTGACGAACGAGTCAATGAAGTTTCAGGTTCTTCAAACGATGCTAGCATTCAGCAATCTAAGAAAGCCGAGCAAACGCAAAAACTTGCCCGAATGGAAGCCCGTCAAGTCGGAAGTGAGGAGGATCTTCAAGAAGCTACCGAAATGATGAGCTTTAACCCTCTGGCAATGAAGAAAAAGTTCGAAACATTAAGGAACAAAAACCAGCCTCCTGCAGAAACCTCAAAATCCCAAAAGACTGAAGAACAAAAAGAAGCAGACGCTGGAGAGACTTCTGCCATCGAAGAACTTGCTGAAGATTACTATCAAAGAAATCCCGAACTTCAGAAAAAGACCCTTACAAACCTCTTTAAGGAGATGAAGCCTGATGATTCTCACGAGGAAATTCTTAGTAAGCTTCAGAAAACCTATACCGATAAAGCCCTTGCTGATGAAGCGATCGACTTCCTCATTGAAGTCTCTCAAAACAAGGAAGAACTTAAACAGAAATATATTACAGCTAAGCAGGATTTTAACGCCCAATTTGGAAGAGAAATCCAAGCGGGTCGCAATATTGGAATCCAAGCCCGAGCATTTGCTGAAAAAGGACTTGGAAGTCCAACGGCCCTTCGTGACCTTTACCGCGAGCTTACAGGGAACCCCCGCACTCCTCACAAGCTCTTTGAAGAACTGACCCAAAAGTTTAAATTCTCGGATATGAAGAATATCATCGACTTCATCCTTCACTCTTTAGGCACAGATATGAAAGCAAAAGGGCCTTCGATCTCCCGCGCAGAATTGCAACGCCTCTTTGGAGAAGCCCGTTCTATGCAAGCCATCCTCGGCGTCTTCCGCTTTTTCTTTGGTAGGATGAAAATGATCAAAAGGCAGTTTGATCACCATGATTTAACAATGCCGAGTCGCATTAATTTCGAGGTTTTAGCCCGTCTCCTAATGAAGCTCCTTCAAGAAAGATACCCTACACCTGATAAAATCCTAAAATTCTCTTTTACCTTGGGAATTGCCGAAGAACTTGCTGCGCAAGTTGTCATCTACACCCAATATCGAGATGCAATGCGCCATGTCTCTCCAAAACTCTTCAAATCAGAACGTCATCGCCAAGAAATTCTCATGGCATTGATGGAAACCTTGAGCGACTTAGAAGATGAGCTCAACGAGGAGGATGAGGAATAAATGGATCGTTTTCAAGAACTCCTCTGGGACCTCGGAGAACTCATCGAACTCCCCCTTCACATTGACAAAAACCATGCATGCAATCTCCTTTTGGATGACAAACTTGAAATCCAACTTCAAATGGACACGCACCAAGAAAATCTTATTATCTGGGCTTATCTTCACGAAATCCCCCCTGGAAAATTCCGAGAAAATGTCCTCAAAGATGCCCTCAAAGTCAACGGAGAATTTCACCTATTTGGATCCTTAGCCTACTATGAAAAGAAAAATATGCTCATCCTCCATGAATTTGTTTCTGCTGAAGCACTTTCAGGAGAAAGATTGATGGAAAAGCTTGAGAAATTTATTGAAGAAGCCGAAGAATGGCGCTCCGCTATTGAACGAGGAGGAACCTCTCCGTTAAAATACCACAGCGCTGATGCAAAACCGCCCCCCTTCATGAAATAATGAACCGATCCCACATGAAAGAATTGCCAACAGAAAAAGCTTGGAAAAAAGTGGGGATGAAACACCACCATGGTATCCAAGTCCCTCTCTTGTCAATTCGAACAAAAAAAAGCTCTGGGAATGGTGAATTCCTTGATCTCATTCCCCTAATCGATTGGGTTGCTTCGTTAGGAATGGATATTTTGCAACTCCTTCCTCTCAACGATTCAGGATGTGACCCTAGTCCCTATAACGCTCTTTCTGCAACAGCCCTTCACCCCATCTATCTCAGCCTTCATGCCCTCCCACACAGCGAAGGACTCGAAGCCTTTCATCCCTTCAACGAGACTAAGAGGGTAGCGTACCGCCAAATCCTTGATCAAAAACTTACCTTCCTAAAAAAGTATGTTGAAAAACATGGGAAAGAGATTTTAGAAAGTCACCACTATCTCTCCTTTATTCAAAAAAGTCCTCACCTAGAAGACTATGCACTTTACAAAGTTCTCAAGGAAAAACATAACAATAATGAGTGGATGAATTGGCCTAAAGAAGAGCAAAATCTTTCTCGAAATGAGCGTCGCAGTTTAGAAAAAAACCTGACCCATGAAACCAACTTTCACCTCGTTGTTCAGTTTCTTTGTCATGAACAACTCAAAAAAGTGAAAGCCCATGCCGAAAAAAAAGGCGTCTTTCTAAAAGGCGATATTCCTATCCTTATCAGCCCTGATAGTGCCGATGTGTGGGCACACAAAGAGTTCTTCGATCTTTCATTCACCGTAGGGAGCCCTCCGAATCATTTTGATCCCCCAGGACAAAACTGGCGATTCCCCCTTTATAATTGGAAAGCAATGGAAGAAAATCATTTTGAGTGGTGGAAAAAACGGATCGAAGTCGCAATCCATTACTTTCACATCTACCGCGTTGACCATATTCTCGGTTTTTTTCGCATTTGGGCCATTCCCCATGGGAAAACCCCTTCAGATGGGCACTTTGTTCCAAAAGATCCAGCCCTTATGGAGATGCAAGGCAAAATGCTTCTTGATACACTCATTTCCTTTTCAGATATGCTTCCTATCGGGGAAGATCTAGGTGATCCCCCTTCTTTCGTGCGTCCAGTGATGGAAAAACTTGGGATTCCTGGAACCAAAATCTTTCGCCGCTATCGAAATTGGAAAACAGACCACTCCTTTGTCCCCTACGAAGAGTACCCTCCCATCAGCATTGCCTCGGTCTCGACGCATGACATTGAAACACTCCATCTTTGGTGGAAAAAATTTCCTGATGAAGCACGTGACTACGCAAGCTTTAAGGGATGGAAGTATAAAGAAGAGCTCTCCATAGACCACCACCGCGCTATCCTCCATGACATCCACCACTGCGGTAGCCTTTTCCATGTAAACCTTCTCCAGGAATACCTGGCCTTAACTCCTGACCTGACTTGGGATAATCCAGAAGATGAACGGATCAATATTCCAGGGACCGAGTCATCACTCAACTGGACCTATCGCTACAGATTCCCCCTTGAAAATCTCACTCAAAATGCTACCCTCAAACAAGAAATCAAAAATGTGGTAACTTCAGAAGTATGAAGAAACTTCTCTTGCTCCTACTTCCTGCGATGTTTATTACAGCGAAGATACCAGAAGCCCATCTCGATACCCTGTATCGGAGCTTAGACCCGCAGTCCATCTCACAACTTTTTGCCTTTTACCATTTGTACCCCGCAACAAGCCAAGGAAAGCAAGCGCTTTCAGATGCATGGGAGCTCATGCATAAACATCGAAGTGAGCGCCGCTACTTAGAAGGAGAACTCGTCCTTCCCGCGATGGACATCGATGGCGTCATCTCCTTTGTCAATAAACAACCCTTTGAAACCGATATAGAACTCTCCGAAGATCAATTGGAGATGATCGAATCCGTCTCAGATCATCTTGCAAATCGCAATTTGAAAGGACACTATGTCTGGAAAAAATCCGAGCTTTTCTCTCTTCCCACTGAGGAAGTCGATCTTTCTAGAGCACTCCTCCTATACCAGTTTGAAGAAGATCCTCTAAAAGTGCGGCAGTACGAAGCCTCCCTAGATTTGATTGCCCTGCAGATTCTTGCGCGCCTTCCAATCCATGCAACAAATGAAGAAAAAATTCGGGCAATTAGCCATTTCATATTCCACGAAAAACGGTTCCGGTTCCCTCCCCACTCCCTCTATGCAAAAGATATTGATACCTACACGTTCCTGTCCTCTGTATTAGATAGTAGGTTAGGGGTTTGTTTAGGGGTTTCGATTCTTTATCTTTCCATTGCAGAGCGACTCGACCTTCCCCTAGAAATCATCACCCCACCAGGACACATCTATATCCGCTATCGCAAAGGAGAAGAGATCCAGAATATCGAGACCACAGCGCGAGGAATTCATCTTCCCAACCGTGCCTATTTGGGGATCAATACCCGCAAACTTCAACAGCGCAATAAAAAACAAGTCATTGGTCTTGCCTTCATCAACCAAGCCTCCGTTGCATGGCATAAAGAAGATCATGAAACAACTGTTGATCTTTACGAAAAAGCACTTCCCTTTCTTCCTGATGACCCTCTTCTAAAAATGTTCCTTGGGTACAACTACCTCTTTATCGGAAAAGAAAAGGAAGGGCGCGCACTCCTAAGCGAAATCAGAGACCTTACCTTTGACCACGCCGTTGCAAAAGAGACCACTCCCGAAGACTATTTAAACGGCAAAGTCAATACCGAAGGGATCAAAACCCTTTTTCTCCACGTGGATGAAACCCGAGAATCCATCCTTGAAAAGCAGCAAAAAGTTGAAGCAATCCTTGAAAAATACCCCGATTTTCGTGATGGAATTCTCCAACTTGCCATCACTCAACTGCAGCTAGGTCAAAGCGGAGACGCGTTAGAAAGCCTTTCCCATTTCCACTCTCTCGATCAAAACTCTCCCATGGTGGAGTACTACCTGAGTATCGTATCGCTTAATCGCTTCCTCTATAAAGAAGCATGGCAACACCTCCATAGCGCTGAGGAGCTCACAAAAAAGAGGGATCACTCCCCCTACTGCCTAAAAGGGCTACGCCACGCCCTGCGGCCCCTCTATCCAGATCCCTCACAAGCCCAGGTTCACCTGAACCATTCCTCAATACCTGACTAAGCCTTATTTTCAACCAGCTATAGAGGGATATGCTCCTTTTTTTATCATAAAAAACTAACAATAAACTACTTAAATACATAAAAACCCAAATCACTGTAATTAATATATTAAACTTTTGTTTAATTAAATTTTATATTAATAAAACAAAGTTTATTATATAATATTATTTATAAAAAATTGGGAGGTTTTTATGGAAGTGGTTGTATCACGTCAAAATGGCGGTCTGCCTGAAGTAATCGAGAATCAAGAAAACAAAAATCAAAATAAGCCTGAGGTGCTCCATCCAGTCCAAAAAGGTGGCGTGTCTCCATCTGATCTAAGCCCCGCTAACGATAGGCTTAGAGAAACAGCAACTGAAAGAATTTCTATGGAAACCTCCTCCGAGAACGCTTCTCTAGACAGTCGCGTTACGTTAGGTGCTGCCAATCCAGAAGAAAGCACATCCAGTAGCTCTCGCTCTGAAGAGCTGAGCAATAAGAATGGAAAAGTATGGGATTGTGTTGAAGCAAAGGTTGACCCAGAGTCTGGGGGAACATTGTATACGTTTGCTTTTAACCAAGAAAACGCTTCATGTTACAGCAGTGTATACAGAGGGACATTCCCTGCAGTGGAATACGAGCTCTACGATATTGAGAATCTTTTTGATAACATGCGAGAACCCGATTTAATGGGAAGACTTGGCTATCGATTGGATAAAGAAAATAAGACCATTACCGTTCCTGATAGCCAGGTATTTTCCCACCGTTGGAAAAAAGAGCAAAAAAACGACCCAACTCTCCCAGATTTTAAGATCTGCGACGCTGAAGGTATTGCTAGCGATGAGGATTTCATTGAAGCAATGTTCACACATGACGTTGTTCTTTCCTCCTCAAACGAGATGGTTCATGATCACTTCGCCCATGTAATCCCCTTAGTACAACAAATTCTGGAAACAGAACCAGATCACCGCTTAGAGAAATATACAAATGCAAGGACTTTATTTAGAGAATTGATAAGAGAAGTTTGGGACGAAGTGCAAACAATCAAAGCAGAGATTGATACAAACGGCGAAACAAACATTACTAAAGATGAATTAAGTAAAATCATAACCATGATTGGACTGACTGTAGATTCAGTTAATGCTCATTCATTTTTTAATGAGATTTCTGGCTTGATTGAAGACGCATCTGATTGTGAGGGCAGTATATTAAACACCTTCCTTCAGTTCGCGTTATCCTACGAGTGGTTCAACTATATGAGTGAGCGTTATCCAAACGTTAGCGAAGAGGAACTGCGAGCTCTGCCAAAAAAATTAAGCCAGAGTCACAACGAGCACAAAAATGCACGTGAACAGGTAAAAGGTGACAAATACCCATGTTTAAGTCGATCTATTGACTCTACAGCATTTAGCTCTTACTCCTACAGTATGAGAAAAAACAGGGTTGTAGACTCTGCCTTCCACGATTTTAAGCAAGAAAAAAGAAGGGCTCTAGGGTACCACTTCAGCTCTCAGGACAGCGCTTGTGAATGTTTCTTTCCAGATGCAAAGACTCTTGATCTAAGGTGGAAGCAAATGCAGAAGGATAATCCTAACTTGCCCGATTTTCAGATCTATACCGCCCTTAAAGAGCCAAACAAACTTCATGAATTGCTTAATGAATCATCAGAATTTTTTAGCAATCATTTGTTCCTCGTTGTTCCCAGTATTTTAGCTGCATTTGAAGCTGAAACCCCTGAGCAGCTTCCTAAACTTGCAAAATTTAGAGAAGGGCTAGTTTTAGAATTAATGCAGCTGCAAGAACAGGTTGAAAACTTGAATCGCCAATGGCAACAAGGAAATCTCTCCTCTATTAGCGAACGCGAATTAGAGTATATTAATGATTTCCTAGACTACAAGTTATTAATGGCGATGAGACGACATAGCACCATCGAATTAGCAGAAAAGTTTCCTGATGGCAAAGGCATACTCGATTATCTTGTAGACACAGCCTACTACAGTCCAAGGGACATGGATATGGAAAAAGCAGCATGGGCTAAATTTAGAGAGCATTCCAATTCTCTATAAGGACTGCCTAGCACTTCACGGCGCCGAGGGGGTACGCCCCCTCCCTGCCTGAAAGTTTGACTAACCCTTACCACCTACATTGGTATTCAGGACACAACCTACTAATAATAAACATCTAGAGGACACACACCCTACTAAAGTTTTTTATATTTAAAAAAAGCAAAAAAACACGAAATTATAAATTTTGACAGTTAATAAATAATTAAGTTATAATTAATATTATATAATAATTTAATTAAGGGGTGTCATGAGTATTTCAGGAACAACTTCAACCAGTCAACATGTCCAAGGATTAACAGATTATCTATCACACAATCAAGGAGTTGTAATTGGAGAGGTGCACAATGACAGAGCCTCTTCACAATACCTAATGGAGAATCTCGAAACAGCCAGAAAATGCGGGGTGAAGTACCTTTTCCTCGAAAGTTTAGAAAGTGATATCTATCAAGAACATATAGATACGTATCAAGCAGCACCTGATAAACCCATGCCACCTAAACTAGCAAACGCTTTGTATTTTCAAGACATTATCCTCGCAGGGAAAGAAAAAGCTGGTCTTGACCCAAGCCAACTCAAACAATTACAAAGAGATATGTCCTCTTCAAATCAGAGCACGAGAGAGGCGGCTTGCCAGGCAATGGAAAGACTTCAGAAGTACAGTAGCACCCAAGTGCACACGAGAACAAGCGTGGTTGAAAAAGCAAGTGAGCTAGGCATTAAGATTATATTAGTCGATTCTAGTCAGCTTAAAAACCTTGGGGGCGCACAAAGATTAAAAGCCTTAAATGAGGTCGGCTGCAAAATTATTAAACAAACAACCATAAACTCTTCAGATAAATATATTTCAGTCGCAGGGCAACATCACACTGTAGAGCAATTAGGAGTCTCAGGCTTAAGATCACGCCTGCGTGTACCATTGATCCAAGTAGATACAAACACCCATAATAATCAAAGATTGGCAGCAAATAACATTACTTCTGGATCAGGCGAAAACAGATACCAAGTGGATCTTCAAGTTCTCCTGCCTAAAGCCACTGATTATACCGCTGCCATAGAAGCAGCTCCAGCACCCTCCCCCTCACCTCATACAGATATCGTGGTTCCTCAAGAGAATATCGATTTTTTCGGCTAGTTCCTTACTGTCTAAAAAGAGCTTGTATTCTCTATCCAGACCCTTTTCTTAGAACCTCTGATTACACCATTCTCGAAAATTGTATCCGTTCAGTGGGGGGCTAAAGAACTGGTGCTGCAACCCAGGGATGATAGGTAGCCTTATAGGCTTGCAAAAAAAAGGGAGCAACTTCCTTCCCTTGCTTCTTGAGGGTCATCCAAAGTGAGACTGCCCTTTCAATAAAACGACTGCCTGACTCACTTTGAGTACCATAAGAGGTTTTACGCCACAGGACAATATGCCGAAGTGATCTCTCTGCAGCGTTATTTGTGCAGTCCACTTCTCTGTACTTTGTGAAGAGAAAGAGCTTGTGAATTTGGTCGAGCATCCGCTCGGCAAATCGAGAAAAAGCATCCGACCCGTTAGCTAGAATATCAATGAGAATTTCATTGAGTCTCCCTTTTCGGTAATAGACTCTTTGTTGCATTGTTTCTCGACAGCTTAAGCGGCATGCAAGAAAAATCTCTTGTAGTTCAAAAAGAGCTCTTTCTGCCAATTCTTGATCGTCGGTTTTTTGATCAGCAAATCTCTTAAAATCTCTCTTGATATGGGCTAGGCAATACTGATGTTTTTTATAAGCATAGACTTGATAGCGATCAGTCACTGTGATTCCAGGGTGTCCCCTCGGCCTTATGTGATTTAAGCTACTAATACTTCGGCTGGGCAATACTTTTAGGTAAACAGCATTTTTTGTGGTCGCCGTCCATACGTAATACATTTTTGCCTGCTGCCTAAAACTGGTCTCATCTACATAGGCTACTTTAGCTTTATCAACCTGATCTTTTAACGATTTGTAGACAGGCTCGAGTCCTTTGGAAAGTTTTTTCTCCTGGGCTGGGATGCTTCCTAAGGAAATATTGACTTTAAACATCATCTCCAAAAGTTGTTGGATGGGTCGCTTACTTAATCGATAGACCGAGCTGCACATCCCTATAAAGGTGATCAACCTGGGACCAAAACTACTTTGAGCGTACTCTTTTGGGAATGGCGCTTTTACGCTTTTCCCACATTGACGACATCTTCCTTTTTCACACTCAATCTGTGTAATTATCGGCTCTATTTCGGGTAGTTCTACTTGCTGCAAGATGTAGGGATTCTTTTTATCCAGGTTATGGCTCCCGCAGTGTGGACAATGATGTAAGGAGGAAGTGACTCTTTTTGAAACTTGCTCTTCAGGAAACAGTTTGCGAAAATGACCTGGGTGTCCCCTCTTAGCTCCTCCTTTAGGAGCCTGCTTATTTTTCTTCTGGTCTGTGCTAGGTGGTTTTGAGCTATTTTTTGAGTTCAGAGACTTTCTCTGAATTAAATATTTAAGTATACTTTCCCCCTATGAAGCATAGGAGGAAAAGATGGTGCGAAAAAGTTATCCTGGAGACCTTACCGATAAAGAATGGGTCGAAATAGAGCCTTTGATCTCCAAAGGCATATACAGAGGGGCCGGTTGCAGGGGTAAATACTCTAGAAGAGAAAAACTTAATGCTATTCTCTATGTACTGAGAACAGGTTGTCAGTGGAGTGATCTCCCTCATGATTTTCCCCCTTGGAAAACAGTCTATTCACAGTTTTTACGGTGGCGAGACAGGGGGGTGTTTGAGCAGATCAATACCGCCCTAAGCCGGCGCTTGAGAGTTTTAATGGGAAAGAATGAGGACCCGTCAGTAGGGATAGTTGACAGTCAGAGTGTGAAAACAACAGAAAAAAAGGGCTCTGCGGGTTTGATGGAGGCAAGAAAATTAAGGGTAGGAAAAGACACATATTGGTTGATCACCTTGGACTCCTAATCTCTGCAGCAGTTAGCGTAGGAAACTGCGGTGATCGAGATGGATTGAGGGTGTTGTTGTATCTGAGCAAACAAGCTGGCAGATGCCCAAAAAAGGTATGGGCAGATTATGGATATCATGGAGTTGAATTTCAGCAGGAGCTGAGGGAAGAGGGAGTGGATTTGGAAATCGTGAAAAGGAGAGATTGCAAGTTATTTCAAGTAGAAGCCAAGAGATGGATCGTTGAAAGAACATTTGCTTGGCTGGGGAAATGTCGTCGTTTAAGTAAAGACTACGAGTTAATCACAAGTAGCGGTTTATCAATGATCTATCTAGCGATGAGCCGATTGGTCGTGAGGAGGATTTCATGTTTGGCTTAATTCAGAGAAAGTCTCTCAGGTTCAAGCGATTCTCTAGCTCCACAACTCTTTTTTGTAACCGTTTGTTCTCCTCCATTAACCGGTAATTGGCATCACTTAGGAGTTTGATGGTTTCTAAGAGTTCTTCATAGCTAGGCTTCATGCACGAGGATTATACGATTAGAAATTTATTTTGTCACCCCCCCCCACTGAACGGATACCGAAAATTTAACAACTATCTTAATATTAATTATTTAATTTTTTAATTAATTATTTTTAATTATATAATGACGTAAATCATTATTAATGTTATAATTAAGTTAGAAATTAAGTCTTTTTTGGGGCAAGGAGCATAGGGGTATGATCGGCAGTCAAGAAGCGCACATGCATAGCACAATGGCGCGATATCAATATCAAGAAATTCGTCAAAGAAAAACAGCTGAAGGTCCTTCTCGAGAACTTGGCAACAGCGTAGGCTCAGTTGAACATCGAACCAAGCAGGCGAGTACTGGCTGTTTTCAAGCAATTGGAAACTTCTTTGGCTCCGTTCTAAACGGCAGTACTTTAAAAGGAAAAATCCTGAGAGCTGTCGTCGTCGGAGGATTAGCAGCCCTTACTGTATTCTTGGTTTCCAATCCCGTAGGGTGGGTCGTTGCAGCAGTTGGAGTTGGAGTATGTGCAGGTTACCTCCTAGGACAGTTCGCAATCCCCACGATAAAAGATTGTATCAAGCATGGCGTTTCCCCCAAACAAATGATTGAGTTTAAAATGAGTGCTTGGCAGCGCCTAAACGGCATGCGAGGCGTGAGTCCATGTGAGTGGATGAGCGGCAAGCGAGGGGACAACATCAATCACGTCTTTACCCACCCAGTATCAGGCGCAAAACTCTATCTCTCAGCGCTTCCTAATAAAAATGATCCGGCCTTTAGAGAGCTATTCCACAGCGGGACAATCGGAGCTGTTTTTTCTATTAATGAACCGTGGGAAGTCAACCATAAGATTGGTAATTCAGACCCTTATACACCGAGAGAATATGCAGACAGCGGTATTGACTACAATTCATATGCATTTAATGATCACGGCCTCGTTCAAGAAGGTCTATTAAACCAAACCTCTGAGGACATAGAAGCCGCACTCTTAAAGGGGAAAGATTGTATCGTGCATTGTCGCGCAGGAGTCGGTCGCTCATCGCAGCTTATCGCTGGGAACCTGATCCGGTTTCACGACATGAGTGCTGACGAAGCCGCTCATCTCATTAGAGATGGTAACGGCGGAGATATTGAGGGACGCTCTCAAGCCACAATCATGAAAAAGCTGGAAGATAAAGTCGATAAGCATGGACATGTTTCACATGGTTTAAGGCATTACGCTGAGCACAACCGAGGAAGGGGATTTGGCGCTTAGGATTTCTAAGGCTAAAAACTCCGCAGTATAAAGCCCGAGGCTTTTATTTAAACCTCGATGCCCATTACAATGCTGGCACATGATCGCAAGTGGACGTCTGTCATGCCTGAACATTATGAAGTCAAGCGTATAGGTTCCTACCTAAAAGAGGCTGGAATCGAAGGCAACCGGATTATTGCTTTAGAACCTCTGCCCGGCGCGGAAAAAATTCTTAAACAAGAATCGATTTCTAAATGGCAGTCCAATTTAGAGAATCAAAAGGTTCTTTCAATTTCTGTAAAAGCAAAGTATACTTTTCTCGAGCTTGATCAGGGAACCCTGATGTGGCACTACCGTTTCACTGGAATTCCTCACGTGACTGGATATAGCTACGACACAAAGCTCTACACGATTTTCAATTTACCAACCTCAGTCAATGGACACCGTTTTTGTCGCTTTCGCCTACATTTTGAAGACAAAAAATGTCTAGAATACTTCGATACTAGGTGCCTGTCTGACATCAGATACTTTCCAAGGCTTCAAGCCCATGAGCTGGATATTCACAAAAAACTGGCCCCTGATTTAACCCACTTTTCTCCCCTATCTTTTACAGCCTGGAAAACCCAAATAGGTTCAAGAAAACGTAACCTGAAACAAGAGCTACAAGACCAATCCACATATCCTTCTGGTATCGGGAACTACTTAGCTTGTGAAATTCTAGCCTGTGCAAAACTCAACCCTTGGATTCCGGTTTCATCCATTAGTCCCGAGGAATACCAAGCATTATGCAACGGAATCATGACAGTTAAGAAACTGTGTGAACAACACGCCAACTACCAATGGTTTCATGTTTTTAATCGAACCAATTGCCGCATTTGTGCTGGCACCGTGGTGAGAAAAAAACACCATTTAGGACAGTCAGGACAAACAACCCATTACTGCCCACAATGCCAACGACAACCTTTATTAAAAGTTTCTTACGTAAGGACTTAAGTGTTATCCATTAAAAAATGGGTGATTTATAATTTCGTTATAGCTAGCTCTTTTTTCAGAGTCTACGAGCAAGAGGCCATTATCTTTATTAAACAGCAATTCATGTAAATTTTGGTTATCAATCAAGCCTTTGTCTACCAACCTAAAATACTGACTTTCAGTTTCTTTATGCCAACTAATGTCTCTGTCATTTGTGTAAGTCCGATAAAGTGTCATTCCAAAGGAATACCAATCTGAAGCAATAGTCGGGCTATTTCCGCTCCGTACTTCTGGGGATTGGAAATACTTACTTCCCAACCCTCCTTTCCCTTGAATATCTACCCGTCGGGAATGCCCATAATCACACAGATAGACTTTCTCACCTTTAGCTAAAAAATTATCAGCTTTGACATCACCATGAGCAAGCCCAGATGCTTGTTCATGAAATTCATGCAAAGAATGAGCCATTTTAAGGCCAAAAGTTTTAGTATTGCGCACTCTATCCGCTGGATCACCTGTCTTGTTTAACCTATCAAGCCCACCCTCTTTAGCACGACTCACTGTTCCAACAACAGGCAACTTATTATATACTGCTGGATCCCTATTATAATCATCTGACGTGACATATTTTACTTCCTTTTGATCAAAATCCCAAAGCAGCAGTGCTTGATATCTCAACAACTTCCCCCCTTTTTCAAAAAAGAGCCCCAACGCCTCACCTTGATCGTTCTCAATTGTAGAAGCTGTGGGTCGCAAGGTATAAAGGTCTTGTTTATCAAAATCACAAATTTGCTCAGGGTGAATGAACTTAATCACATAATCTTTGTCCTTTCCAGATACAGTTTGCCTATACAATGATACTTCACCTTCCTGACCAGCAGAGAGCTTCTTCTGAAAAGTGAACTTATTATCAATTAAGTCTTTTGATTTATACCCAATATCGTTCCACAGTTCTTGATTGTTAGAATAATGATCTTGTTGATATATTCTTCCGGTTTTGACACCATAAGAGTCTTGTAGATGAAAAAACGATTTCAATGCAGCAAAAAACTGCTTAGCAACCTTAATGACTTTTGGTGAACTGTGCGGCTTTTTTGACTTATTTGGTTCCTCTAAAGAAACGGGCGCTGAATATTGAGCGCTCCCAGAAATAATGTTCATATTAATCCCCCTAAATCGACATTATATAAGTTAATTATACAGTATAATAATATATTTAATCAACAATATTTAAATTTAAATTATTTACAGTTTTTGTTATAATATATTGATATGGGGGAAGAATATGGATACTATACAAAATAATACACTTT
Source organism: Simkaniaceae bacterium (assembly GCA_018399055.1). Lineage (GTDB taxonomy): Bacteria > Chlamydiota > Chlamydiia > Chlamydiales > Simkaniaceae > Neptunichlamydia. The sequence goes on from CP073762.1 coordinate 1,770,341, forward strand.
GTAAACCCTTTGGTTTACAAGGATATACAGGAAAAGAACAGGTTCAAAAAAAGTATATTTCACTTAAATTTAGCTATTTAGAAAATATACCACAATTAAATTTTGATGGGTTTGGCTCACTATGCAGACATATCCCTCTTTCATTCGAAAGACTCAAAACTGCAACTCAAGTAGCTATAAATCAATTAGATAAAACATTTTCTAGATCACCTGAAACATGTAACAAACTTACAATCAAGGTATTGGGTGATTCAAAGTCGCTTCCTATAAAACAAGAAATATCTGACAGTTCCAGTCAACCTAGAGAAGCCCAAGCAACTCAGCCAAAGCCTTCTATTGGCCGTCGGTTTTTACAAACAATGTCTTCTAGTCCAATTCTAGACGTTCAAGGAGATCTTGCCTTCACAATCTCCGCGGGAAAAGGGTTAGCAGATACCGTTCAGAAACGCTCTGACCCTCTAGCAATGTCATCACTAGGAATTTTTACTAGCACTGGTTTACTGTCAGGAGCCGCAACGGTCTATAATGCACATGAAGAGCACAAGGAAGCCAGCAGACACCAAGATACAACAACAAAAACCTTAAGCTGTATGCAAATGCTCCAAGGGTTGGGGACTGCAGGATATGGTGCATCATTTACAGCAAGCAGTAGTACCTCGTTAGCATGCTCCGATACTACGAATAAGGCTGCTCTCAAATCGATGGAAGTTTTGGGCTCACTTGGAACCTCCTTTTCTATTTTATCAGCAATCACCGGAGGGATCCCTGCAGGCTATTCTTTTATTAAAGGACTTAAATTAAAGTATGAAATGAGTCAGATACCCTCTAATGAAAAACTAGAAGATTATTTTAAAAACCTTACTACATTGAATCTCGAAGAATCAATCTCGATCCAGAATGTTGACGAGAGCTTAAGCACGCAGTTCACAACAATTTTAAGTGAACCAGAACAAAAAGCTGCTGAAGCTAAATTTCCTCAAATGACTCCACAAATAAAAGCTTCTCTTGTGGCAATGAAAAACAATCAATGGTCTGCTCTAGAAAAAGCTTTAGGTTCCGATGGATTGGACTATATAAAATCTGCAATGGCCCAAGGAAAAACATTAGATAAAGAAGAAATCAGTAACCATCTTAATGATCACCTCTTAGAAAAAAGTGGCTCTATTCTATTATCAGCCGTTTCTCTGACAGCTAGTATTGCTGGAATCGTTGCCTCTGGAGGATCCCTTGCTTTAGCTGTCAGCATTCTATGGCTGACTTCAGCCACCGGTTCTTTAGGAATGGATACCTGGGCTCTTTCACAGGCAAAGCACGAAGCAAGCGAAGACCTCGACCATAAAATACTACTTGTTGTTTCGGGAGTTGTGATGACCTCTGCTTTGATTGCGGCAACATTCTTTTCTGCAGGAATTGCCCCTATGGTTGGAATAGGAGTTGTTGCATTATTGTATGGGGCAACAATCATGTATGAACGTTACCTTGCGCCTACCCCTCAAGAATTAACATATGGAGCTTATGAAAGCCTAGCGGTCAGAGACTATTCTCCTGAACAGCTATAGGAACCATCAAGTCTTTGTGGAGATGACTATATCCAAGAGGAGTGAGGTAATAGCTCACCTTCCTCCAACGGAAACAACTGGAGTGCTCTTTAAAAATCATCCCCGCTTGGAGATCTCGCTTAATATAACTTTGGGCACTCCGCACAGACATACCATAGAGCCGAGCAAGCTCCCTGTAGGAAATCGTTGCTTTCGGGCTATTTTTAAACATCTTATAAGACCAGAACGTTTCTTCTGCCATTGTGACTACCTCCTAAAAAGACCCCAGAGCGCCACATGTTTTGCAACGTCCATGCAAACAGCAAGGGGCACAAAATATGCACGCTCCAGGGCGCAGAAAGGTACAGCCTAAAAGGGGGAGTGCCTCTTCGAAAAAGATCTTTGAAGAGGACTAGATTTTTTCGCCCGGATTCCCTAAAATAGGGAGCGAGGCTAAGGTGTTTGTTGTTCAAAAAGGCGTACCTTAGTTTCACGCCTCGAGAGGTGACTGCCTCTCGGGGCATTTTTGTTAATAATGCTCCCACCATCTTATAAAAATTCTTCCATTTCCTCCAAGAAAAAAGTGTGTTTTGATTTGCCAATTTCCCCTCTATGTTATAGAAGGGAAAAAAATAAGGATTACGTTATGTATCTCATCGGAATTGTTTTTTCTCTTTTGGCAGCGGCTCCCTCCGGCCTTAAAATCGAAGAGGTCATTGCACACGAAAACATGCAGCAAGGGCAAGACTTAACTATCGAGGAGAACTTGCACGCAGGGAAGATCCTTGTTTTAAGTGATGGCTCTACTTGGGAAATTGCCCCTCAAAGCCTTAAAACATCGCAGTCTTGGATTATTCCTTCTGCCTTAAAAATCGAGAAGATCAACCACCCTGCATATCCCTACAAAATCATCAGTGTTCAGACCGGATCTTATGTACTAGCCCGCTCAATTGCTCCCTATAAAACGGGCGGTCTCAACATTGAAAGTTCTTAAGAAACTATACGAATACTTGTGTTAGCCATTCGTTGGAGCCGTCCATATTGGACGGGCAAATGAGCTGATGTCCATACCAACCTTTTTGCTTTCTTTTTCAACGTCTAGCACAGGCTCAATTGCGATGCTTTCATCGCTTTGGATTCCTTCAACAGACATATTCACCTCCCTATTTTTTTTGTTAATAACTCCCAGCGGGTTTAGCATCTAAAAAGCATAAGTACCGCTACAAAAAAAACCTTGTTTAGATTATGATAGAGCTGAGATTTGGAGAGTTATCCAGATTTCGAAACCAATATTTTTTTAAGCAGGGTAGGTTCTTATGGATATGCAATTTACGGAATCCATCGCAAAAGCCCTTTCTTCAGCGGTCAAAGATGCTGAAAAACGGCGCAATACCGAAGTGACCGAACATCATGTTTTACTCGCACTTTTTCAAGATCAAACAGGATACTTTAATACGCTATGTCAAGCGCTTCAGCTTGATCCCAAGCCTCTCTTGCTTGATTTAGAGAAAAAATTAGGACAACTCCCCTCTTACTCGGGAGAGAGTCAACAGCCCACGCTAAGCGCTTCCCTGAACCGCCAGATTCATGCAGCATATACCCTGATGAAAGAGTGGAAGGACACCTACGTTAGTAGCGATCACCTGTTCTATATATTTTGGGGGAAATCAGAAGAGCCTTTTAAGGGCTGGGCAAAAAAATCAGGGTTATCCCCAAAGCAAATTAAAGAAAAAATTCACGAAATCAGGGGAGGAAAGACCATGGATTCACCTACAAGCGAAGAAAACTTGCAGACTCTTGAAAAATACTGCAAAAACCTGACAAACCTTGCCAAAGAGGGGAAACTCGACCCTGTCATTGGGCGAGATGAAGAGATCCGCCGTACAATCCAAGTTCTCTCACGTAGAACAAAAAATAATCCCCTGCTTATTGGAGAGCCTGGGGTGGGAAAAACCGCGATTGCAGAAGGTCTTGCCCATCGAATTATTCAGGAAGATGTCCCCGATTCCTTAAAAGGAAAGGAACTCTTCGCTCTAGACATGGGAAGCCTCATTGCAGGAACAAAATTTCGTGGCGAGTTTGAAGAAAGACTCAAAGGAATCCTCAAGGAAGTTGAAGGGAGCAATGGACAAAACCTCCTCTTCATCGATGAAGTGCACACACTTGTCGGAGCAGGAGCTTCTGAGGGAGCGATGGATGCTGCCAATCTGCTCAAGCCTGCCTTAGCGCGTGGAACCCTCCATTGTATTGGAGCGACCACCCTTGCAGAGTTCCAGAAGTATATTGAAAAAGATGCTGCTCTCGAGCGTCGTTTTCAACCTGTTCTTATTGAGGAACCAACGCTTGAAGATGCCATGACAATCATGCGAGGACTTAAGGAGAAATATGAGAATTTCCATGGGGTTCGTATTACCGAAGACGCTCTTCACAGCGCCGTCATCCTTTCCCACCGCTATATTAGTGATCGACAACTTCCCGACAAAGCAATCGACCTGATTGATGAGGCCGCCTCAATGATTCGAATGCAAATGGGATCGCGCCCTCTCCCCATCGATTCAAAGCAAAGAGAGCTCAGCAATTTGATTGTAAAACAAGAAGCGCTCAAAAGGGAGAAAAGTGTAAAACCTGAACTTGAAAAGCTTCAGAAAGAAATCTCTGAGTTAAAAGAAGAGCTGAATGTCCTAAATGAGAGGTGGAATCAAGAAAAAAAGAGTCTCGAAACCCTCAATGAAAAAAAGGGAAAGCTGGAACAACTCCGTTTTCAAGAAGAAGAGGCTGAACGGGGTGCTGATTTTAACAAAGTGGCTGAAATCCGTTACAGCACGATCCCAGCCTTAGAGAAAGAAATCCAAGATGCTGAAGCCCTATTGAAAGATCAAGACCATCGCCTTCTTCAGGAAGAGGTCGATGAAAAGCTGATTGCTGAAATTGTTGCCAAATGGACAGGGATCCCTGTGAATAAAATGCTCGAAGGAGAGGCTGAGCGTCTTCTGACTCTTGAAACAACACTTGAAGGGCGCGTTGTAGGACAAGAACTAGCAATTACTGCCGTAAGTGAAGCGATCCGCCGCTCGCGTGCAGGACTCAGTGATCCCAACCGCCCTATGGGAGCTTTCCTCTTTGTGGGACCAACAGGAGTGGGGAAAACTGAGCTTGCAAAGGCTCTTGCAAATGAACTCTTCAATCAAGAAGAGGCAATGATTCGCCTCGATATGTCTGAATATATGGAAAAGCACAGCGTCGCAAAGCTCATCGGGTCCCCTCCAGGGTATGTTGGGCATGATGAAGGGGGGCAACTCACCGAAGCAATCAGAAGGCGTCCCTACTCCGTTATCCTCCTTGATGAAGTGGAAAAAGCCCACAGCGATGTCTTTAACATCCTCCTCCAGATTTTTGATGACGGACGGATTACCGACAGTAAAGGGCGCGTTGTAAACTGCAGGAATGCCCTCTTTATCATGACCTCGAATCTGGGAAGCTCGGAGCTCCTCTCTCATAAAGGAGAACTTTCAAAAGAAACCGTCCTTGCCATTGTTGATCCAATTATCAAAGGCCATTTCCGCCCCGAGTTTGTTAACCGTCTGGACGAAATCCTCCCCTTTCTCCCGCTTCAGGAAAAGGATATGGAAAAAATCGTTCTTATTCAGCTGCGGCAAGTGGAAAAACGTCTCACAGAAAAGGATATTATCCTCACTTGGACTGCTGATGTTCTCTCTCATCTCGCTAAAGAAGGGTATGACCCCACGTTTGGTGCCCGCCCTTTAAAACGGCTTATCCAGCATACCGTTATCAATATGCTCTCAAACGCTATTCTCAAAGGAGAAATAGAAAATGGAAATGCCATTGAACTCCGTTTTGTTGAAAACACCCTAATGTACGAAAAGATGGAGCATGTGCCAGAACCTATTTCTTAGACAGTGTCATGGAATTTATTGATTTGTATTTTGATTTTCTATAGTGTTTAGCGCAAAAAAGAACGCTCTATACTGGTGGTAATTATTTCGTGAATGGATTGGCTAAGCTAACGCTTTCAAAGCCTTTTCCTGATAAATGTGGATGGTTTGAGGCTGTCGAGCGCGAGCAAGAATGGCACATTAATCAAGCGTCTCACTACATCACAAAAATGGAGGAGAATCGTTCTCTTAGCTTTTATGCCTTAGGGCATGCTCTGATTGCTTTTCCCTATCATGTTCCACTGCTCAATTGTTTGATCTATTCTATCACTTACATTTTCTACGCAGCAATCGATCCCCATTGTATGGAGAAAGCGCTTAATAGAGCCAGAGCTGAGGGCAACAGAGGGGGCATTGAACTCTTAACAAAAAGACTGCCAGAAGTCCCGCAGCCTCCACCGGAACCGGAGGCCCATATCTATGCGGATTATCACCAACGGATGAAACATGTGCTTGAAAACCAATCTTTTTGCAACTGCGTTCTTTTAACTGGCCCTGCGGGTGTGGGGAAAACAACTATTGCTACTAGCTATCCTGAAAACATTCTTGTAATAGACCACCTTGATGAATGGGAAAAAAGCAGAGTAGAAGCATTTCTGAGGCGCATGGAAAATCAACCTGTGATTGGATGTTGTAGAAGAAAGGGAAATCTGGAGCCTCTTCTAGACCGTCACTTCACTGAGATCAAAGTAACAGAGCCTGATCGAGAGAGCATGCTCAATATCATGAAAAAAGCATTCCCAGAGGCTACAGAGGGCCACCTGGCTATTGCTATTTCGAAGGCTCGTGGAACTTTGCCAGGCTCTGCGATTCATCTTTATGATGAAGCCCCAGACAAAGAACAGATTGTGGATTTTGCGCATCAAAAATATGAAATTCCCAGCTTCTCCGAGGAAAAAATTGAAGGGCTTGAAACCTATCTGAAGGACCGAATTAAAGGTCAAGATCAGGCCATACAAGAAATACTCCCCTCCCTTCGAAATTTTGCTAGAGGAAGAGGAACCCATACGGGGCTGCATTTTGCAGGATTAACGGGAACGGGTAAAACCGAAATGGCTCATGTGATTGCCGAATGGATCTATGGATCGAGGGATAAAGTACTCCAAATCGATATGGGAAGACATCAACACACGCACGCCGAATGGACTCTTCTAGGAAGCCCTTCAGGTCTTGTGGGGCATGAAAAAGGGGGAATCATTCTTGAAAGAGCCAAAGAAGGGCCGTTCCTTCTTCTTCTAGACGATATCCATCAATCAAGCCCTGAGTGCATTTCTGCCCTTATTCAACGCCTTTGCGATAAAGGGAAACTCCTTGATCCCTTGACCGGTAAAGATATTGATATGTCGCACATCTTTGTCATTCTCACATCAAATTTTGGCGCTGCTGAAATTAGGGAAGGGATGAGAGAAGGGACAGAATATCTCTTATTTAGAAAGCCTACCATCAATCCCACCAATTACAGTGTTCTGCTCGAAATCACAAAGAAAGTTGAACGAGCGTTCTTTATGGGGCGCCATGAAACTCTCAATAGATTCAGAACGGTTCCTTTTTCTCCAGTAGTCGATGAAGAAGTCATTGACCAGGTTGTGGAGAAGTTTTTAGATGAAGAAAAAACCATGCACGAAATTGAAATTGAGTGGAGCCAAGAGTTTATTTATTGGGTCACAAACACCTACGGAAGAAACACTGAAGAAGGAATGAGAGGAATCCGCTACTACATTCAAAATCAACTCCGCGATGCGATTACCCAAACAAAAGCAGCTAAAATCCAACTGGAAGACGGAGGGGAAATCACGGTCCTGGAGGATTGAAAAATTCGTTGAATTGATCTTGGAGAACGGAGGGGACAACTTCTTGAATCCCTTTTTTGTCGTACATCAAAAAGTAGCTGCACGCAATCATCGTACCGAGTGCCGGGCTAAAGAGAGAGACGATTAGGGCAATTGCACAGATTGCAGATCGTTTAAGATTGAGATACCTCCGAGCAAGGAAACATTTCAACTTGTAGACTTTAAAAGCAGTAAGGATATTGAGAGGAAGCGCAATGGTAAAAAGTACAATGGTAAGAACTCCCCAAGCAATATCGGTAATCAGCAGCATAAAGAAAAAGAGACGGGCTGCAATAGTCGCAAAGATATGTCCCTTTTCATCGGGGGTCTTGTTTTGATCTTTAAGCGTCATATCAGAGATATGCATCGACAAGTCAAGCTTTGGATCCCCCATTTCCTTTTGTCGCTCTACATGTTCGAAAATGTCATAGATCGGCATTAAAACTACCTCTTATGCTTTACCTTGTTAAACCCATTGAGCGCTGCTATCCGGTACCCTTCTGCATAGGTGGGATAGTTAAACACCTGGTCGATAAAATAATCGATTCGGGCGCTATGTGTCATTGCCACCTGGCCAATATGGATGACCTCTGTTGCGTCGCGACCAATAATGTGAATACCCAAAATTTCCAGAGTATCCGCATGAAAGAGGAGTTTAAACATTCCTGGGTCATTTCCAGCAATAGTATTTTTCGCAATTTCATAATAATAGGCCCTTCCCACCTCGTAACGAAACCCTAAGTTCTTGAGTTGCTCCTCAGTATAACCACACGAAGAAATTTCGGGAATCGTATAAATTCCAATGGGATAAAAAGTGGGGAAATGGTGTGTTTCAGCGCCAAACGCATGGCGCGCTGCAAGGCGACCTTGTTCCATACTCGTGGAAGCAAGAGAAGGTCCACCAATCACATCACCTACCGCATAAATATTTGGAACAATTGTTTGAAAAAGTGCATTCACCGGTATGTAACCTTTACTATCAACAGTGATCCCCACATTTTCAATATGAAGGTGATCAACATTAGCAACTCTTCCCAAAGCATAGAGAAGCATTTCAGATTTTAATGACGATCCATCATTGAATCTGACCTCTACTTCATCTTTGTGGCGGATGATCTCCTCAAAATCTCTGTTCCCTATAAACTGGAGTCCGATCTTGCTTAAAGACGATTGGAGATGTTGCCCTATTTCCTTATCAAGATAGGGAAGCATTTGTTCTTTCTTATCCACTACGATTACTTCGGTTCCTAGAGCGGCAAAAAAGCTAGCATACTCTGAACCAATGATCCCTCCGCCAAGGACTATCATCCGTTTGGGAACATGATCGATCGAAAGGAGGCGAGTGGAGTCAAGAACCATCTCTTTATCAAAAGGAACATTTTTAGGATTACGAGGTTTTGATCCAGTTGCTAGAAGGGTCTTTTCCCCAGTAATAATATGGGTTAAGTGATTATTATCGTCTAGAACAGCAATTTGATGGTGGTTTTCAAAGTGGGCCACTCCTTGAATAAGTTTGATATTGTTTTTTTCGAATTGACGTTGAAGCTGCCGGATTTGCTCTTCGGTAACCTGGTTGAGGCAGTAGTTAAGATCATTGATCGAAATGTCATGCTCTTGCACATCGTGTTTGGAATAATAACTCTTCTTATGGAAATCCGTTAGATTCAGAATTGCTTCGCGAAGAGATTTTGAAGGAATTGTTCCGGAATGAAGACACCCCCCACCAGGGTTGGGATATTTTTCGATCATGACAACCGATTTCCCTAATTTCGCTGCTTGAATCGCCGCTTTCTGTCCAGCAGGACCCGATCCAATTACGACAAAATCTGCATAAAGCTCTTCCAACTACATCACCAAAGTAAAAACTTCTTTTACTTGAAAGGCAGGTTTCTTTTCAAACACGGATAGGATCTTGTGAGAAATTCTCCCTTGTGCTAATCTGTTTAAAAAAAATAAAGGCAGACAAATGGCTAGAAAGTGTCAGGTAACTGGGAAAATACCCGGTCGTGGAAAAAGTTATTCAATCCGAGGGATTGCAAAGAAAAAGAAAGGGATTGGTCTGAATGTGACAGGAACGGTCAAACGCCGCTTCCTCCCTAATCTTGTAAAAAAACGTTTTTGGTTTTCAGAAGAAAATCGCTTTATCACTCTGAAGCTTTCGACCAGCGCAATGCGGACAATTGATCGCCGAGGAATTGCCGCAATTGTGCGCGAGCTTCGGGAAAAAGGGCAAAAGATTTAAACTTAGATATAGTATAGTCCCGGCTGTCCTAGCCGGGATTTTCTTTCTTTTTTACATTCTACATATCTCTTTGCCTAGCTCAAAAAACCCCTACCATCTCTATTCCACAGATCAAGGAGACGATTTAAAAGAAGTTTTGAAAAAATCCATTCGCCGTAGCAAAAAATCTATTACGCTTCGCACCTATGCTATCACCGATTTGGGAATCCTTTCTCTTCTGAAAAAAAAAGCTGAGGAAGGTGTTGAAATTCACCTCACTTATCATAAAAAAACTTCCCCTAACCTTCACCTGCTTGAGAATAAGAATTTTTACTTTCACCCCATTCAGGAAAAAGGACTCATGCATGAAAAAATTTGGATCATCGATAAAGAGCTTCTCTTTCTAGGCTCCACTAATCTCACCCCATCATCCTTAAAAATGCATGCTAATTTGATGGTCGGCCTCTACGCTCCAAACCTTGCTCAAACACTCTCAAGCATGCGCCCTTCAAAAATCACGGATAGGGTAGGGAGTCGAGATCTCCTTTACTTTTCACTTCCAAATCAAGAGGCTCTAAAAACCCTTCTTTCCACACTCGACCAGGCCAAAAAAATAGTGAAAATATCCCTATTCACCTTTACCCACCCCCTCCTTGTTGAAAAGCTGATAGAGCTCCATGAGAGGGGGATTAAAGTCCTTGTCACTCTAGATGGGACAACTGCTCAGGGAGCAAGCAAGAAGGCAAAGAAACGTCTTGAGGAGGCTCATGTGAGAGTCAAAGCCAGCAAAGGGCGCGCCCTTTTTCATCACAAAAGCGCAGAAATAGATAATAAAATTTTTATTATAGGTTCGGCGAACTGGACAAAGTCAGCATTTAATAAAAACAGAGATTTTATATTATTTATATATAATAAATAATTTATTATTATTGATTTAATTTCTATTATGAATTATAATAGTACCATTATGGAGAAACTAGTATCAATCTCAGTACCACCTAGCTTTCCCGAGGAAAGCCCTCTAAAGGCCCGAGCAATGCTCTCGACGGTTAAAGATACCATGAAGCTTGGTGGAGTCTCTGACGAAGGACGAAAAGTTCTAAGTCTTGTACAGGAGAGTTTGAATATCTCAGACTATGTCCAATCTTCAGAGGATTCCCCTAAATTAAAAGGAAACCGATTCCAAAACTTTCAGGATAGCATAGATGATATGCGTGTGAATGGATTCTCTCTAAAGAAATTCGGGATGGTTATCGTCTCTACAGCCTTGATTGCAAGTGCCTATATTTCTTACTATGAGACCGTCAAAGGGGGCCCTTCTGCCTTATATATCCCCTTCTCAGGACTTCTTTTTCCTGCTTACGGGATTCACTCAAGCGCAAGCACAATCACAGAAGATTACCAAAAATGGTTAACTGCAGAAAGCTCAGATGAACGGTATAATACTTTCTTTGCATTGATGGGAACCGGAACAAAGCTGGCATACAATGTTGTAAGCCTCGTTGGCTATCTATTCTATGCTGAACTAGCTGAAACGGTCAATTTAGGTCTCTTTACCTTGATGTATATCGCATCGATTGCGGATATCATGAGAGCTGAATATGATTCATTCCCTTCCCCTGAAGATAAATACAACACCCCTCCAGTTTTTTTAAAAGTATAATTACATTTTTAATAATTAATTTATAGTTAAAAACGTGATATAATAATACTTTAAAACGATTAAAGGGGAGGTTGTGATGGAAACAAGCCTCATAACCATTACAGTTCCGGGGTATAAAAATATTCCTTTGCATCTAGCTGAGGAAACGCCCTCCTTTTTCAAGGGAGAAATCGATGACAAAGGGAGCACTATACTTAGGATCGCGCGCTACATTGTTATGACCGTCGGAATGCTCCTTCCTGCTGCAGTTAACATGACGACTGTTACATCCCTTCAAAAGTCGCTTAACGACGGAGGAGCTTTTGAAACCCTCCTTTCAGGAGACTCTGCAGGAGAAAACTTAATTAAGGGTCTTGTAGAAATTCAACAAGTTTCGGAGCATCCCACTAGAACAGTTGATAAGGTTGCAAGAACATTGCTATTGCACTCTGCCTATGCCCTTGAAAAAGCCGACAGTATCCTTTATGCCATCGATAACTTAGGACTTCCCAACGATCTGGCTGCAAACACTCTCCATGGAGCAGGGTATCTTGCATCCTTAGGTCTTGCCATCAAAAATCTTTTAGAAGTAGCAAAAAGCGTTGAAGATGTCGCAGGAGAGGTTGAAAAACAACAGCTATCTCTCCTTAAAAAAGCAAAGTTTGGAGCCTCAGCTGGCGCCGCAATTGTTGGATTTTTTACCCTCTTTTCTACTGCAACATCTCTTGCAATCGTATGGGTCTCACTCGCCTTAGCTGCAGCCACGTTGAGTGTTGCCGACCACTTCTACGAAAGTAGTGTAAAAAAAGAGGACCCTGAAAAGACGCTCGCGAAACACTACCTCGCTGTCCCCAAATTCCAGATAGTTTAGATAATGAACCTATCTCACTATTCTAAACACCACCCTGTTGAGCCTTTTTTCCCAGAATCTGAGGTTCCTTTTTACCCTACTTCATTAAGTATGGTGTGCAAAGAAACCTCAGATAATCTTCTCTTTCTCTTTTCAATTATGTAAATACTGCGCTATAGAGTAAAGAGATGAACCACTCGCTATTTACAATTTCTTTTGCGCTATTTTTGCTGATGGACCCAGTCGGTAATATCCCTATTTATATCTCCGTACTCAAGGATGTCGAGCCCAAAAGACAACGTATCATTATTATTCGTGAGCTACTCATCGCCCTTGGGGTGATCATTGTCTTCACGTTCATTGGTGAATATCTCCTAGAAATCCTTAATGTTGGGCAAGAAACGATTCTGATTGCTGGAGGGATCATCTTATTTATTATTGCCCTCAAAATGATTTTTCCAAATGGAGCAAGCTATGGAACAGAGGGAATAGAAAAGGGAGAACCTTTCATAGTCCCCCTGGCGATTCCTCTAGTGGCAGGGCCTTCAGTCCTCGCTGCTGTAATGATTTACTCTCACAGGGAGTCAACGTCTCTTTTGATCTCTTCTATCTGCATTGCTTGGGCCGTCTCAACCCTTATCCTTTTTGCTTCTCCGTTCCTCAAAAGGATCCTTGGCAGTCGGGGAATCAGTGCCTGTGAACGGCTTATGGGGCTTCTTCTGACCCTGATGGCAATTCAAATGTTTCTTGAGGGGATCACCCTCTTTCAAAACAAGTAGGGTTATGCTACCCTTCTTCCTATGAATATCAAATTGATTATCTCATATGACGGAACCTCTTATCTTGGTTGGCAAGAAGGAAATGATGGTCCCACGATAGAAAAAACTCTTCGTCAAGTCTTGGAAAGGGTCTATCAAGAGCCCATAGTCCTACAAGCTGCTTCAAGAACAGATGCAGGAGTCCATGCCCATGGGCAAGTCGTAAATTTTAAACCAACAAAAAAGAAAGACTTAACGCGCCTTTTGATCAGCCTCAACCAACTCCTTCCAAAATCCATCCGAGTCCTCTCTTTGGAAGAAGCTAAGGACTCCTTTCATCCCACCCTTGACAACGGGGGAAAAGAATACCACTACCACCTCCACCTTGGCCCTGTTCAATCTCCTTTCACGAGAAATTTCTCCTGGCATATTCATACTCCTATTGATATTGAACTCATGAGAGAGGCTTCTTCTCTCTTTATTGGAACCCATGATTTTTCTGCGTTGACTAATGTCACCTTTCCGAAACCGAGTGACACGACTCGAACACTCGGTCGCATCGATCTAATCGAAGAAGGCCCCCACCTTCGTATCGAGATCGAGGGGGATAATTTTCTTTATAAAATGGTCCGCAACATCGTTGGAACCCTTGTCTATATAGGAATGGGCAAGTTAACACTCGATGAGACAAAGTACCTTCTTTCTCAAAAAGATCGAACCTTTGCTGGAATAACCGCCCCTGCCCATGGCCTTACACTACACAGTGTTTTCTATAGACAGTAGATTGAAACATTCGTATAATATCTAATTATGATTTCAAGAAATGATCCTTGCTGGTGTGGGAGTGGAAAGAAATGGAAGAAATGCCATCACCCCTTCATGCCACCTCAAAATTTTGAAACACAGAAAGTGGCGTACTTTAAGAACTATCAAATTGTTCTAAAGACTCCTGAGCAGATTAAAGGGATTCGTGCTGCCTCAAAACTTGCGGCGACAATTCTCAAAAAGGTCTGTGCCTTGGCTAAAGAAGGAGTCACAACCCTCGAGCTCGATAATCTCTCAACAACACTTCATAAAGAGGCCCATGCCGTGCCCGCTGCTTTAGGATATGGGCACCCTCCTTTTCCAAAAGGAATCTGCACCTCCCTAAATGAGGTGATCTGTCATGGAATTCCTGATAATACGGTGCTGAAAAATGGGGACATCCTCAATGTTGACGTCACCTCGATTCTAAATGGATTCTATGGCGACTGTAGCGCTATGGTTTGTATCGGGGAAATCACAGAAGAGAAGCAGAAAGTCGTCGATGTTTCCTACGAATGCCTCATGCGTGCAATAAAAATCTTAAAACCTGGAATCTTAGTCTCTGATATTGGACAAACGATTGAAGATTACGCCTCTTCCGAAGGGTGCTCTGTTGTGAATCAATTTGTAGCACACGGCGTGGGCACTGAATTTCATGAAGCCCCTCAAATTCCCCACTGCTATAACAACACTCAAATTCCCCTTGCTGCGGGAATGACATTTACAATTGAGCCTATGATTAATGCAGGTGTTCGCTCAGGAATCGTTGACCCAAAAGATGAGTGGACAGCGCGTACGACTGACGGAAAACCCAGCGCCCAATGGGAACATACCCTTCTTATTACAGATGATGGGTATGAAATCCTAACTTTGCCCTAAACTTTGTTGAAGCCCCTTCTTAGTTACGAATATTTCCCGCTCAATTCCAATAAGCTCTGATTTTGTCTGCTCAAGCCTTTGCTTCTTTTCCTTGACTTCAGTGGTAAGTTTTGTCACTTCTTCAGCAAGAAGATCGTCTGGAGCTTTCTTAAGTTTTGCAGTCCCTTCATCAAAGGCTTTTTTAACACTTTGATAATCATCTAATATTTGATCGTAGATCTTTTTGATCATCCCTTTGTCTTTTTCAAGCGTCTGAAGAACGAGATGCTGACTTTTATCCCTGAGGGGCGATTCTAAAGTAGAAGTCTTTTTCTTCTGGAAAAGGAAATATTCCCGCGCCCTTTGGATCTGCTTTTGATAATTTTCATTGAGAAGTCGAGACTGATAAAGCTCAACGCGAAAGGTGTTGAGCTTCTTTAATCTTTCCCCTGAAACCTGAGTTATGAAATCGTGCCTTTCTTCAAGCTCAGACAATTTACCCAGCTTCTCATGCAGATTGAGCTTTAACGACTCGATCTCTCGATGCTTTTCTAGCGATTCATGCGTCAAAGTGTCGCTTTGCTTATAGACTTTATCCGACTCAATACGACTAGCTTCAATGAGATTTAGGAGGGCTTCAACTTCCTCCCTTGCCGATAAAAGCTCGTCTTTAAGCGTCTCGATCTCCTTATCCTGCACCCGTTTTTCTATAGCAGTCTTTTCTTCAAAGCTATGAAGAGAGATCTGAAGATCGTCCAAAGCCTTTTCTTTTCCATTTTTCATCTTTGCATAATAATTCTTTAGCTCTTCCATTGAAAGGAACGAGATGGTGAGACCAAGAACGAGTGAAGCTCCCCAACCTAATTTCCACAGGAATACGTCACTGCGTCCAAACAAATAACTAAAAGCAAAGTAGGTAATCAGCCCTATCAAAGTAAGAGCAAATCCACTCACCCGATACCGCCAGGAAAAAACAAGACCTGAAACAGCAATGAGGGGAAGAAATGGATTCGACATAAAGGGAGCAGAAAGGGTAATAGTGAGCATCATTAAGAGAGGCCCCAATAGCATCCAGAAAAGTGGCTTCGTCTCTGAATCTGAAAAATCTGCCCACTTCTTGATAATGTCATTCATGCGTGCCATCTAAAACCTCCGCCCGAAAATATCTCTAATATTTGAGTCACCGACAAAAAACCTTCCTTAAATCGATCGAGTCCAAAACACTCATTAGGAGCATGCATATTATCAGTAGAAAGCCCCACTCC
Source organism: Simkaniaceae bacterium (assembly GCA_018399055.1). GTDB lineage: Bacteria > Chlamydiota > Chlamydiia > Chlamydiales > Simkaniaceae > Neptunichlamydia. The sequence goes on from CP073762.1 coordinate 1,786,059, forward strand.
CATCATCACCAATTCACCTCCACATACACGCGAAAGCGTTGGAACAATCGGTATGGTTGCCCCACACAGCTGACGGCAGCAAGGGGCGCTATACACCCGTTCATATGCCTCGATCGTCCCCTCAACAGTATCCGATTGAGGAGAAGTCATCACACCGGGAGTGCCATGCCCTATTTCTAACCTTAACTCTATACCCTCTGGGAGATTATTTTTCAAAAAAGCGGCAATTTCTTTCAAAACTTTTTCAGGATCTTGACCAGGAACTAAGCGGCAAGAGAGTTTTACAGATGCTTTTGCTGGGATAATTGTTTTAAATCCATCCCCGGTATACCCACTTTCTATTCCGTTTATCTCGAGGGTCGGACGAATCCAGTTCGACTCCAATAATGAGTACTCTCCTTCCCCTTGAAATACTCTGACATCTAAAGATTCTGATCGTGCTTCCACATCCGTATCCCAATTCAGAATAGAGAGTTCTTCTTTTGAAAGAGTTTTGACCCCATCATAGAATCCGGGAATTGTTACTTTTCCCTGATCATCCCACATCTTTCCAAGTACTGTTGCTAAAGCGCGGGCTGGGTTCAAGACCATTCCTCCAAAGACTCCTGAATGAAGGTCACAATTCGTATTGGTGACTGTCGCATTTAGGTTTGCAACGCCTCGAATCCCCAATGTAACGGCGGGTTTTCCCCTTGCTGACATATCTAGATCTACAACAAAAACATGATCGGCCTTCAGAGCTTCTTTCTTCGCCTCAGCAATTTCTTCTAACCCAGGGCTTCCTACTTCTTCTTCCCCTTCGATCAAAACCTTGATGTGCACGTTCTTCTCTTTAGTAAGCTCAAGAAAAGCACGAATTCCTATGAGGGTGTAAAAGCCTTGCCCTTTGTTATCGACTGCTCCGCGAGCATAGATAACATTATCACGCACTTCGGGTTCAAAGGGAGGGCTTTTCCACTCATCAAGAGGAACCGCGGGCTGCACATCATAGTGCCCATAAAAAAGAAGCGTTGGAGCCTCCTTTTCTTTCGAGGGCATTTCTCCAAAAACAGAGGGATGTCCCGACGTCTCCCAAACCTCCACGTTAAGACCGCAAGATTCCATATAGGAGACCAACCACTTTTGACAAGCAAGCATGTCATTTTTGTGAGCAGGGTCGGTACTGATACTGGGAAACTTTAGAAAAGTAAAAAAGTCATCTAGAACACTCGCGCGATTCTTTTCAAACCACGCATCATAATCCTCAAGCATTAGCATAATCCTTACTTTCTAAAGATCATACATGATGAAGGTTTTATTCTAAATATCTCTCAGCGCTTTTCATCAGGTAAGCGATTAAATCAGGGTCTCCATTGCAATCCATTTCCACGCTCATTTTTCCTTCCTTAGAAGGTTTTGAACATGTAATGAGTACAAAAGAGAGCTCTTCATCAGAGAGGGCTTTTTTTAATCGAGAGACACTTGGGGGGCGAAAATCAGCTCTTACAACTTTGGACATCTTTTCTCACTGCTAATACCAAATAAAAGACGATTTTTTGCACATAAGATATTTATATGCAATAAAACTCTCCCCTTTCTTTAATTAAAATATTGTTTCGGTTATAAAGGTGGATAGAAATGGTTAATAAGTGATAGACTTGGCTTTTAACTGAGGAGGTTCAAGATGTTTAAACGCGTGGCACTTTTTCTACTGATTAACTGTTTAGTTATCCTAACAATTTCCGTTGTCCTATCACTATTAAACGTAAAACCCTATCTCACAACACATGGGTTAGATCTGCAATCCTTAATGATTTTTTGTCTCATTTGGGGAATGTGTGGCGCTTTAATCTCTCTTGCCCTTTCGAGAAAAATGGCCAAATGGCTCATGCGTGTGCAATTAGTTACACCTCAAGGAAACCACGCTGATCTATACCATATGGTAGCAAAACTTGCCCGCGATGCCAATCTTCCAAACACTCCTGAAGTGGGAATCTTTGACTCTCCCCAGCCTAATGCTTTCGCAACAGGTCCTACCAAGAGACGCTCTCTTGTTGCCATTTCTACGGGGCTTATGAGTGCTATGAACAGAGAGGAACTTGAAGCAGTCCTAGCCCACGAAATCTCTCACATCTCAAATGGCGACATGGTTACAATGACCCTCATACAAGGAATTGTGAATGCCTTTGTCATGTTCCTTGCACGCATTCTTGCGTATGCAGTCTCTGCCACTAGCCGCTCGGATAACCGGCGCTCTTCCTATATGAGCTATTACCTTTTTACAATCCTATTCGAAGTTGTCTTTATGGTCTTTGGAGCAATGGTGATTGGTGTCTTTTCTAGAACGCGAGAGTTTCGCGCTGACCGGGGCGCAGCTATCTTAACCCGCAAAGAGCACATGATTGCTGCACTGCAAAAACTGAAAACATTCAAAGCGAGTCCAAAAAGCAAGAAAAGTTCAATGAATGCCCTGATGATCTCCACGCCCGGGAAGCAAGGCCTCTTCCGCCTACTTGCATCGCACCCGCCTCTTGATGCCCGCATTGAGCGATTGCAACAAGAGATTTAGATAGTGTCGTTATCAGAGGCTTGAGGGTGTATTTTGTTAAGCATAAAAGGTATACCTTTCATGATCCAAAAAAATACTTATCTTGATACGGAATTCTAGGCTTATTTATAATGTCAGCCGTATTAACATAGGGAAAAAATATGGCAGCAGTTTCAGCCTCGATTTATCACCAATCTTCTACGAAAAACTCAGCTCCCCTCTCATTAAAAGAGCGCGCTTACCAGACTTTTGGTGGAACCGATTTTCTCAAACTATCTGTATCATTTCACCTGAAAGTTCTCTATGGATTGGTTCATGCCACAAATGTTTCTCCCGCTCTAGAAGAAAAAGTTTTTGCAGCCGTTCAAGAAGATTTTAAAAACCATATTATCCCTGAAAAATCAAGCACTTCCTCAGACTTTCCTCCTATTGAAGACTCAGATGAAGAGATCAAGGTTTCCTACGGCGGTGGAAAACTGTTTCTTGAGGCATTTTTGTACAGAAGTCACCCTGGGTATGCCAATGAAGCAAATGGCCATGGGATGTTTGTCACAACAGATCCGAGTATGATGCATCGAGATATTCAATATGCTCTGCGTACACCCCTGCAGCATTTCGATGACCCGGTAACCATGACGGCAAGGATTGCAAAGCAGCATCTCCAAAGAGTCAATCACAATGCTTATGAAGCTGTTCTCCCCCAAAGAGCAGTACGGCATCTCAAGCAAATTAAAGTGACAGATGTTCAATTTCAACACGATAGTTGGAAACAGGCTGTGGCCGATCTTCTTCCTACGCCCCCTATGTCTAGTTTCGGCAACGAGAGCGTATGGCTCACTCAAAAACTGACATCCCTTGACACGTACACAGTAGATGAAATTCAAGAAATCGTCTTCCATCTTTTAAAATTCTACGAGTAAGCTGTTTCTTATTCGTATCTGAGAATGGTTATATTACCTATACCTTTTGTGCTTCAGGAGTTCTCTTAATCTTGTTGTAGATCCATGCAGGAGAACCAACAACTGAGCTGCGCGCCCAGCGATAGCTTCCATAAAGAGCAGCTAGAGCAACAAAGATTTTTATAAGCTCGCGCCGTTCTATTCTTAGCCTCGGAGAAACACTCTTATTGGACGGAGTATTGAATGCTCCTTGAAAAAGCTCAGGAACTCTAGGCTGAAGATGCCCCATATCAACAAGCAACTTTGCAAGAACCAGGGGATGGATGTCACCCTTTAAAGCAATAGCATACTCTTCCATGGGGATGACAAGCTCATCAAAAACACCTTTTTCTGCTTGAACTAAATAGTTTCTAACTGGGAGGGAGGCCATTTCATACATCACCTGATGCGCAATATAGATCAGGTGTTTTTGGATCTCTCCAGATGGAACCTTGCTTCGAACATCTTCTGGAATTTCAGGGTGCGCTTGGTAAAGCATCAAAAGGGAATCAGTGGTGCAGTTAAAATGCTCTGGTAAAGCAAGCAAGGTCTCAAGGTCCCCTGGTGCTCTCCGGTACTCGACTTCAAGCTCTTCACTTCTATCTTGAACAGCAGGTCTAACTTTAAAATATATTGCAGCTTTTGAAAGACTTCCCAGATCCTCAGTGCCATTATAGAGCCCTTTTGCAACTCCAATGCAATACCACTTTTCCTTAAAGGCTCTGTCAAGATCCGCTTTCTTCCTTGCCACATACTCCTCTTTTGCCTCTTTAAAGCTGCCTTTAGGAGTGATTCCGTACCCTTGAAGGAAGCTAAAGAACTCTTCCTCTGAATAAGCCTCTCTGTTGGCTGTAAGCCCTATCTCTTTAAGCGCCGCAACGGTGAGTGTTTCATCTAATCCGACTTCTTGGGCTTTTCTGCGAAGCTCTAAATCCTGCCCATGCCATTGCGGGGCTATCCTTGTTCCAAACGTATCGAGCATAAGCTCATAAAAATCTTTATTTCCACCCGAAAACTCAAAAAGAGCTTCTATGACATCTCCAGGGGTATACTCCCTATCAAATGCATCATGAGCAGAACTTGAGGTATTGTAAGCATAGTAACCACTAACGAGCCGACCATGCACTGGTTGCTGGGGCAATGCACGAGAATCTCGTAGAAAATGGATTAAATTGTCTTTTACATGAGTATCACTGTTATTAGCCGCTGTAAGTCTCTCAATGATATTACCCCTAGCCTGACCAAGAGAAGCCTGGAGCTGTTGGTCAAAACCGTTAAAACTAATCTCTATATTTCCAAGGCGTTTGCGAGTCACATCAAAGACATCATTCCACCGACTATGGCAAACCAAACAGTCTTTTAACATCTCAACAAGGATCTTTCCCGCACTCTTTGAAAGACACCGGTTCTCTCCAAGATCTTTCTCGAGATAATAGAGAATCCAGTTCAGTTGTCTCACATAAATCGCCTTTGCTTCCGCACTGATCGCATAAACATTGTGACCACTGCGTATACCCTCAACTATTTTGTTAGCTCCGACCCTAAGGTCTTCCCTGCTACGAACAGTCTTAGCGCCTCCGAGAGTATCGGTGCGATCCGCCTCCGAAATCTCCGAGAAATCAATTTTATCGAAGAGCTCCTTTAGCTTTGTCATATTGTAGCTCTGCGGGGGAGGCGGAATCTCTAGATCTGCTTGAATCCCCCGGTATTGCTCAAAATGCGTCGATGGAATCGTAAACAAAGCGTTCCAAAACCACCGCGTATCCATCTTTGGAGATTCAGATTTTAATTCTTTAAACCGATCGTAGATCACCTGAAATCCATGCGCTCTAGCAAGCCTTTGGAGACCCTCAACATCGTGACAAAAGGCTATATGTGTAAATACAAAAAGCTCTTCACCAGGCTGCTTTTTAAAGAGTGGCCCATGGCGATACCCCGCTTTCATTAAGGCCTTATACCCTTGAGCAGCCCCGCTGTCATACATAACAGCTGCTGCTGGTTTGCGCGCATTATAAAAAGCATCTGTTGGTTGATAAAGATCTTGATTCACTAGGGTAAGGAAATCTTCATATCTCCCCTTATCAAAACAAGTTCCCGCTAAATGTTCCCAAGCCCAAGAAGACTTTAAACGAGGAAATTGTGCTTTAAGCTCTTCATAAGCTTGAAGGACTTTCTCCATTGAATTCTGCTCTAGAGCACGGACTAAGGCTGCTTCATCACAAGTTACAAGTGCTTTTTCGAGGATGTTAATCGGTATTTCTTGCACATAATGCTCTCCATAAGGGGTCTTGATCACTTTATCATACCCCATAGAAACCAAAAACCACACAAGTTCATGAGCAACAGCCGTCATCCTTGTTGCAGCGTGTGGATTCAAAAAGCTATCTTGGAAAAAAGGATCGACTTTAAGGAACCGACCATTGACAAGAGATCTCGCAAGCCCTTGCTTTCCGCTTGCAATAACTCTTTGAAGAAGCTCTCCTTCTCCTATAAATCTTATTCCGTTTAAGGCTTCAATTTTTCCGCCGCGGTTGAGAAGCGTTATGACCCATTCATCATTCACTGCACCGGGAGCTTTGTCCCGACAATACCCCATGAGTACATGCTCCCAAATCCAATCCGTATTCAATAAAGGCAATGCCTGTTTTAACTCAGCAAGACGCTCATCCAACGCTGAAAGATCAACGAGATTCAATGCTCCCTCAAGCGAGGCTATCTTCCCCCTCATAATGTATTCTTCTAACGGATTAGCCGTTACATAGTCGTACCTATTGCCGCTTCTCTCTTCGAGAGTCGCTACATAACCAACCTGAAGGAGGAAGGTTTTCACAGCGCGGTCTCCTCTTCTAAATGTCTCTTCTGAGTAGTAAGGCTTAGGATCTACAATCTCTTCTTCACATAGGCTTTTAGCAAGCGTGCCAAGCCCTCTTAAGCGAAGATGAATTAGAAGATCTTGACCAGCAATTTTTACGGTTTGAGCGGTCCCCTCAGCAGTAAGAATTCCTCGAATCACCCCCTCATCGTTTCCAAAACCTTCTAGGTATCCCTGAAGAAAACATCCCCAAATCCACTCTATGCGAAGGTGTGGAAGAGCTTCCTTAAGTTGCACCAATTCCTCTTGAGTCTCCCTAAAGCTATGGGGATCCGTCACCCTTCCTTTAAGATACGCAACATCACCTGTCATAATTGCTCTCTCAAGAGGAAGTTCTGTTTTAAGGTCGTAGGCATATCGACTGCGGGTTTCGGTAGGGGCACCATATCCCCAATGAAGAAGGAACGTGCGACACGCTTGATTCTCTTTAACTTTATCAAAAAATGCATCGGTAAGGTAGGGACGCACTCCAAAGAGTTTCTCTCGTGCAAGCTCTTCGGCAAACTCCACTTTTCCATTAAGCAATAAGTGCTCTAAAAATGTCACTCCGTTGCGGTCTGTTGCTTTAGGATCGGCTTGCCCTTTAATGAGCATGCGAATAACAGTAGGATCCAAAGACTGAAAAAGAAGAGGGATACCAGCTAAGTTTTTTGCATTGGGGTCCATTCCTGATTCAAGAAAATTCCCAACTTGCTCTTGATCTCCTTTTGCCACAGCCCGCTCAAAAGACTGCTTGATCGTCACTTTGAGTGTCAAAAAGACCCGAAAAGCAATGACATTAATCGCTGGAACTAATAGAAAAGCTGCCTGAATCGTGTGAGATACGATGTTACTTAAAACCTGGATACTGAAACCTTTTTTTGAAAGGTTTCCAACCTTCTTCATCACATACTGAGCTTGGTGAACTCCCTCTATGAGAGGTTCATGAAGATACCGATCATATACAAACGAGGGGAGAGGCCCACAACTCATAGAAACGCTCATTTCCAACCCAAATCATTGTTATTTGGCGGGTATGGTATCAAAAAAAAGGATTTCATTACAGGAGATTATGTCAATAAGGCTCGGGTATGAGAGACTTCTTCTAATAAGCCATCCTTCCCTAGGGTAACCACCTTTTCTGGCTGAATTTTTTCAGTTAAGCTAGCCAAGCTATCTGATTGAATAACAATGAAATCCACCTCATGAAGTGAGGAGAGAAGAGAAAGGAAATCTTGATCGGGATCGGTATCTATGAGATAGATCATGAGCCGGTCATCTCCTTTCCGCCTAGAAAGTTTTTGAATCTGAGAAAAAAGAGCACTTGAAACCCCATCTTCGGTGTTGATTCCTAAGATGGTAAGTTTTTTATTGATTAGGGCCTGTTCCAATGTAAAGAGGTGACTCTCATCAAATATTTTGTTACTGCTATTGGTCTCTAGAAGGCGCTCCGCAAGCTCAGAAAGAGAAACACGGACACATCCCAAACGCTCGATAGCGATCCCCGCAGCAATATTCGAAAGCTCAAGCCCCTCTTGGAGACTCAACCCCGACGCAAATGTCATTGTTGTCATTGCAAGCACTGTATCACCAGCACCCGTAACATCCTTGACTTCCCTTGTTTTTACGGGGCAATCAAAACGGGTACGATTCTTCTCAAATAAGGAGATCCCTTGTTCACTTCGGGTCACCATAATCATTTCAGAAGCGGTTTGTTCAAGTAAAGCTTGACCAATGGCATCAAGACCCGCTTCAATTGTCAGCTTAGACGCCGCCACCGCTTCCTTGTAGTTAGGCTTAATGAGCGTCGCGCCGCGATACTTTGTAAAATCTTCCCCTTTTGGATCAACAATCGTAGGGATCTCATTTTCTCGAGCAATATTGATCACCATTTGGAGAAGAGATTTTGATAGAAACCCTTTTGCATAATCAGAAATTGCAATGACTTCTATTTGGCGTATTATCGAAAGAATGTAATCGATCACTTTCTTTTCGACTTCTTCAGAAAGAGCAGAAATACACTCTTGATCGACCCGAATGAGTTGCTGAGCATCTGCAATCAACCGATTTTTGAGTGGGGTACTTACCCCATTTTGAGTAAAAATCCCCTCTGTCTTGATTCCTTCCTCTTGTAAAAGAGTTTTGATGCGATCTCCCTCTTTGTCATTGCCAACGCGCCCAACAGCAATTACATCAGCTCCAAGAGCCTTGAGGTTTAAGACAACGTTGCCAGCTCCACCAGGAAGGTCATGAGATTCTTGCACATGAAGGATAGGAACGGGAGCCTCAGGTGAGATCCTTTGCACACGTCCAGTCGTATAGGTATCAAGCATAAAGTCGCCCAGCACCAAAACCTTTGCAGGTCTAAGGCGGCTGAACGAGCCGAGAAGTTTTACCATCTTTCATCCTTTAGGAGGTAGTTTGTCACATAATCTTCGATCGCAGAGTCGAAGGTAAAATCTGGTTTGTACTCTAATTTTTTAGCTTGGATTGCATTTTGAAACTTGCCCATCTCAGCACAGGTATAATTTTGATATTTGCCCATCAAATCTTCCGGCATAGGAACGTATTCGATATTTTCCTTTTTCCCCATGGCTTTAAAGACATTTTTCGCCATTGCATTCCAAGTATTTGCCTCGCCACTCCCCACATTGAAAATCCCCCCAATCTCACTCTTAAGAAGGAGAGAGATCATCTTGACAGCATCTTTGACATAGAAAAAGTCGCGACATTGGTCTCCATCTCCAAATAGAAGAGGATCGGACGATTTAAACAAACGCACCTTTCCGGTCTTGTGAATTTGATCAACCATGTGAATCACCATCGAGGCCATCCGCCCCTTATGGTATTCATTCGGTCCAAAGATATTGAAAAATTTTAGACCAACGACCTGATCCAGGACCCCTTGCTCCTGAAGCCACTTATCAAACATCTGTTTAGAAAAACCATACAAATTCAAAGGCTTCAAATCATCGAGCATCCCTACGTCATCAGCAAAGCCCAGAGATCCATCTCCATAGGTTGCTGCCGAAGAGGCATAGATGAAACGATGGCCGTGCTCAAGGGCATACTCAGCAAGCTTCACTGAAAAACGATAGTTGGTTTTCATGAAATAGTCACCATCAGACTCAACAGTGCTTGAACAAGCCCCCATATGCACAAAGGCCTCTATCTCCTGATCTCTGCCATCCAAGTAATCAAAGATATCATCGCGAGACACAAGGTCAACAAACCGCTTATTTCGCAGATTTATCCACTTGATACTGCTTCGAAAATCATCAACAAGAAGGAGGTTATAATACCCTTGATCATTAAGGTGACGGACCATTGCCGATCCAATGAAACCGGCCGCACCTGTCACGACTATCAACTGATCATCATAAATCTTAGTCTTCATCACCTCTAGATGATGGCACACCTTTGACTATTTGGGAAGAGGTTCTTCCATTTTTACTTGTAGATAGGCCAAAAGATTTTTCACATGCAACTGGAAAATCGGGTCCCGAGCAAACTCAGGAAGGAGATAACTCCACTCATACAGCGTTTCATCCGAAATACCAAATGCTTGACTCTTGAAGTACGAAACACCCCAAATGAGCCAACTTGGGCGGTAAGCCATGGAATATTGAATCATAGAGTGCCATCTTTCAATCTGATTATCAGTTGCAAAACTCCTTTCACTCTCGCCTACTTGATCGAATAAATAGCTCCATTTCTGGCCATCGTAAAAATCCGCAAGAATTTCTTCTTCAATAAATTTCAAGAGCGTTGCCTCATGCCCTTTTGCATAGGGTATCACGACTTGGTAGATCCCAGACTTCTCTACAAACTCCTCTCGAATAATATCTACCCACGCATGGAACTTGATCCCCGCATAAAAATTCGAGGAGCTTTGGGCTACTTCCTGCAGATCCCTGACAACTGGATGGGTTCGAGCGCGGGCAAAATGCGCTATATACCTAATATCAGGAAATAATGTCCCTACCAAAAACTCCTCTGTTTTCTCCTCTGAATCGCCAGAAAAAGAGCAATAGCTTTCTCCCAAGAAGAGATGTGTCATGGGACCTGCGGCCATTCCCATTTGAAAAAATGCGAGAAAAACCCAAGCTTTAAATCTCATACCACTGTGTTCCCTCTCGAGAAATATATGAACTCTTCCAAAATTGAATATCTGGGAGAGTTGGACCCTCAACTGTCCCAAAGCAGAAAAACGCGGTGCCGCTTCCTGTCATAGCAACTGAGTCGAACCCAAGATCAAACAGCTTACTCTTTAACTCCTTTAGGTCCGGGCGAAGAGAAAATGCCGGAAATTCCAAATCATTAATCCCCCATTTTCTTTCCTTAAGTAAGTGCGTCGGATCATTGAGATTCACATTGGGTTTACAATGCTTATAAACAAGTGGAGTAGAAAGGCCGGGGCCACTTGGCTTGGCCAGATAGAGATTCTTCTTTGGCAAAGGATCTAAAAGCTCAACAATTTCTCCACGTCCTGTCGTATAAGCCGTGCCGCTGGAAAAAAAGAAAGGAGCATCGGAGGAGATTTCTCCTGCCCACTCAGCAAGCTTTGTTTCCAAAAGCCCCAAGCCGGAAAGCTGATTCATTGCATAAAGAGTTGTTGCGATATTGCCACTGCCCCCGCCCAGTCCTCCTTCGGAGGGAATCCTCTTTTCAGCATGAATGGCGAGCGGAACATTAAATCCTGTTTTCTTTCGAAACAGGCTGCGAGCCTTATGGATAAAGTTGTTTTCGTCTGTGGGAATTTGAGGGTCAGTGCAGGTCAAAGAGTCCTCCACTGCTAATTCAACTTGAAGCGTATCACAAAGAGAGATGGCCTGCATGAGACTTGCGATCTCATGAAAGCCATCGTCACGTTTTTTTAAGACGCGAAAAAAGAGATTGAGTTTCGCTGGAGAATAGAGCTTCACTCTTTAGAGCGCTCTTCCAGTTCGTCTTTCATCTCTTTTTCCAGTTCACTGCGCATTGGAAGATCGTCAGGTGTGTCTTCAGAACCTTCAGCAGCCTCAAGAGAGGCCTCTTCTTGTTCTTCATCTACAACTTCAACCTTTGGCTTCGGCTCTTGAACTTTGGTTTCCCCTTCAATTCTGAGTTTGAAGGTTGCTTCAACATCTTCTTTTAGACGAAGATTAACATCAAAAATACCCACGGTTTTAAAGGGCTTGGGAAGGATCACATTCTTTCTTTCGATTGTAACACTTTCCTGATCCTCAAGAATCTTGACGATATCAGAAGAAGTGACAGAACCATACAGATGTCCCTGAGAGTCGTTCTTTACCTTCGTTGTCAAAGTCTTCTCTTTGAGACGGGTGGCCAAAGCCTGAGAATCTTTCTTATCATTTGCCGATTGTACTGCACGTTCTGATTGCAGTTGCTCCTGCATTCGAATGGTTCTTCTGTCAGCAATCACCGCCTTCTTCTGCGGAAGGAGGTAGTTACGGACAAAGCCTGGCTTTGCGCTAGCTAGCTCCCCTTTCCTTCCAAGATTAATTACATCTTCAAGAAGGAGAAGCTGAGTTTTTGAACTTTTCTTTTGTTTCATATTTATTATTCCTCCGCAACAAAGGGCAGTAGAGCCACGTGTCTGGCTTTTTTAATCGCTTTTTTCAGCTGCTGCTGATAGTGGTGCGAAATCCCTGTGATCCGCCGAGGGAGAATTTTTCCTCTCTCAGTAATAAACTTCTCAAGGGTTTCGGTGTCTTTGTAGTCAATTTCTTTAATCCCTGCGGCCGTAAAAGGGCAGGATTTTTTCTTCTTAAATCCAAAACTGCGTCGTTTATTCATTTAATCTGTCCTCTAATTCTCTTCGCCGAGAGGTTTAAATTCAATTTTCTCAAGAACCTTTTCGGTCCGCATCGTCATGAAGCGGATCAGGTCCTCGTTAAGATGATACTCTTTCCACATCTCCTCAATCAGTGTTGGGACAACTGAAAAGTAAAGGAGAAAGTATTGTCCTTGCTTATGTCCATCGACTTCGTAAGCAAGTTTTTTGCGTCCCATCTCATGGATTTTATGGATCTCTCCTCCATTTCCTTCGATGGTACTCGTAATGCGCTCCAAAGATTTCTTCAAAGCGTCTTCACTAAGAGATGCATTTATTATGTACATCCCTTCATAGAGTCTGCTCTCTTGTTTAGTCATGCATGTTCCTTTATTTCTTGAAATAACCACTCTTCGATAAAAGTTACGGCTTGAGTAAGTATTTCGGGAATTTTTTCTTGTTCTTCCTTTGTAAAAGGAGCTAAAACATAGTCTTCTAAATAACCAACGGCAGGAACGCCCACACCAAGCCTCAGACGCTGATATTCCTGCGTCCCAAGCTTTTCTTCGATGTCTTTCAGGCCATTATGCCCTCCAGCACTCCCCTTCTCTCGAAACCGAAGGGTTCCAAAGGGAAGAGCTACATCGTCAGAAAGAATGAGGGTTTCCTCTCGAGAAAGTTTAAAAAAGTCCATTGTCTTTCGCACTGCTTGCCCAGAGAGGTTCATGTAGGTTGTTGGAAAAAGGAGGAAAACTTTTCCTTCTTTGACCGTTCCTTTCGCGACTTCTCCTCTGAGCGTGCTCTCCTTTTTAAAAGGTAATAGATATTTATCAGCAAAAGCAGAAAGGACCATTTGACCCAAGTTATGGCGGGTCGACTCATATTTCTTTCCAGGATTTCCTAGTCCAACAATGAGGGCTTTTTTACTTTCACTTTCCATTGACATTACCGTTTTGCAATAACAACAACGATTTCTTTGTCAGCAGCAAGGGGGCGAATGGCATTCCCAAACTCGATATCCCTAATCCGCTTAGATTGTCCAATCGCAAGCTCTTTAATACTGAGCTTGAAATCGGTTGGAATATCTTTAGGAAGGCATCGAACCTTAACATGGCGCTTGATCGGGCGAACAAATCCCCCCAACTTTACTCCTACGCAATCGGCTTCCCCAATGCACGTAATCGGCACTTTTACATCGACAACTGCCTTATCATCTAAGATCATGAAGTCGAGGTGGAGGACCCGATACGTTGTTGGATGGTATTGGATATCTTTAACAATGGCTTTGATTTTCTTGCCATCAACCTCAAGTTCAAAAACTGTTGTCGGAAGGTGCCCTTTGGGAAGCCCCCGAATAACTGCTGAGAACTCGGCTCCTTGCACGATGATTTTTTCGCAGGGTTTACCCTTAGAGTAAACCGCAGCAGGTATATCACCCTGATGTCTGAGCTTTGTAAGCTCGCTCTTTTTTTCTCCTGCCCGTTTGGACACTGTGAGTTTCATAAACACTCCAGATTATTCATTAAAAAAACAATTTCACTTTCCAAGCAGTGAGACTATGCCTTGGGTCGAAAAAGAGAACTGACCGACTCGTTATTCACAATACGTTCAATTGCTTTTCCAAACACCCCGGCAACAGAGAGGACTTCAACATGGGAATGATCTATCTCATTGGGCAGAGGAATTGTGTTGGCAACTAAAAGGTGATCAATTCCCTCAAGCTTCTCATCAAAGAGAGGGTGAGTCACCGCTGCAAAAATGCGAGAGGCTCCCGCTTCTTTTGCTGCCTTGGACGCTCCTTTAAGCGTCCCTCCTGTGGAACAAATATCGTCCACTAGGATCACATCCCTTCCCTGCACATCGCCGATAAGCGCATAGACTTCTACATCCTTTGCATTCATCCGCTGCTTATCTACAATCGCAAAAGAGGCTCCTATTTCAGTCGCCATGATGCGGGCAAGTTTAGCACTTCCCACATCAGGGGCACAAACAACGGGATCCTTCAGTCCCAGCCTCTGAATCCCTTCCGCAAACACAGTTCGCGCATAGAGATTATCGACTGGAATATCGAAAAACCCTTGGATTTGCTCAGAGTGCAAGTCCATTGTTACTAGGCGCGAAACTCCTGCTGTCTCTAGGAGATTCGCCACGAGTTTTGCCGTTATCGGCACTCGTCCCTTATCTTTGCGATCCTGCCGCGCATACCCATAATACGGAATGACTGCGACAATATTGCGTGCAGAGGCCCTTTTAAGAGCATCGATTAAAATCAGAAGCTCCATGAGATAGAAATTGGGTTTCCTCGCTATGCTTTGCACAACGAAGACATCCCGACCACGGACATTCTCAAGTATGTGAACGCCTATCTCACCATCAGGGAATAATTCGATTTGAGTGCTGCCAAGTCTAATACCCAAATTCTTTGCAATCTCTTCCGACAAAGCCGGGTGGGATGTTCCCGAGAAAAGCATAAATGGTGTATCAGTCATTGACTCACTCAAATCATAAATTGGGGTGGGAGGATTCGAACCTCCGCATGCCGATACCAAAAACCGGTGCCTTACCGCTTGGCGACACCCCACCAAATTTAATTAACCGTGAGCCTTGAACAAATGAATCCAACAGCCCAGGTTAAACAAGCTATCAGTCTAACTTCCTATACATTTTCTTTTCAACACCTAAATGCATCCAATCTCCATCCATTGACACTCCAAAATTTTATATTGATGAACTCTTGGGGATTTCTAAAAACTATCGATCTATGGTAACTGGAAAATATGTATATTGTGCATTTGACAACAGAATTAGCCCCTCTCGCCAAAGTAGGGGGACTGGGTGATGTGATAGCTGGCCTCTCTAAAGCTTTGACTGAAGCAGGAGAGAAGGTTGAAGTCATTCTCCCCTTTTATGACCATATCGACCGGAAGGTGCTTAAAAACCTCAAAGTAGATTTTGAAAACCTTCTCTCCTATGAAGATCTTGAAGAAGTAAAAAACACTATATGGTCTGCTGAGTTTGATGGAATATCTCTTATTTTAATCGAACCCCATAGTGAGGCAGGGTATTTTGAACGGGGTGTGATTTACGGGGAAGATGATGATCTTTTCCGATTCACCTACTTTACAAAAACCGCCATGGAATACCTTCTTAAGACGGGAAAGCATCCCGATATACTCAACATCCATGATTGGCTCACTTCACTTGCCGCCCCCCTGTATCGCGAAATGTATCAGTCCCTTGGGCTAAAGATTGGGGGGATCATGACAACCATCCACAACATGAAATATCAGGGGACATGCGTTCCACAAAAAATCGAACGGTTAGGCCTTAAGACAGCCCATCTGATCACAAAAGACAAAATGCAAGATCATAAAAATCCGGAAAAGCTTAACCTTTTAAAAGGAGCCCTTGTTTTCTCCGATAGCTTAACAACCGTTTCTCCCACCTATGCAAAAGAAATTCAAGGAAAAGAAGGATTTGGCCTTGACCCTCTCCTTGTCGAAAATAAAGGAAAACTTCGAGGGATCTTGAACGGCATCGATACCTCCTATTGGAATCCTGAAACAGACCCCTTTTTAGAGCAAAATTATCAAACAGATGGAATAGATCTTGATGAGGTCACTGAGGCTAAAACAGCGAATAGAAAGGCGCTACAACAGAAACTCCATATGGACTACGATCCCGCCCCTCTATTCATCTCTGTGACCCGGATCGTTGAGCAAAAAGGCCCTGAAATGATTCGTTTCGGAGTCGAATATGTCCTAAAAAAAGGAGGTCAATTCATCCTCCTTGGGTCAACACCTGAGCCCACCCTCAAAGCAGAGTTCTACGCCTTGGCTGAAGAATTCCGCGACAACCCCCATGTCCACTTCCATTTTATTTTTGATGAAGAGCTAGCGCATCTCACCTTTGCCTCTGCTGACTGCATCATCATTCCCTCACTCTTCGAACCTTGCGGTCTCACACAAATGATTTCCCTTCGTTACGGAACAATTCCCATCGTCCATAAGGTGGGAGGACTCAACGATACTGTCTTTGACATAGACCATGATGAAATCCCCCTTGATAAAAGAAATGGGTACACTTTTGACTTCCCCTCCGAGGATAGTCTACGCTGGTCAATCGATCGAGCCTTCGAACATCACAGAAACGACCCAAAGAAATGGAAACTGATGCTTAAAAACGGTTTTCAAAAGGACTGGAGCTGGAAAACCCCCGCACTGGAATACTTGGAAGCCTATCGCTCTTTCTGATCGCTCTGCCAAGCTTGGCGGATGTAGCTTCTGTTAGCCCAAATATACTCTCCCCCAGCAAAAACAGTATAGACAGCTGCCGCTGAAATAATAATAAGACTGATGTTTTGCAGTTGAAGTAGGGATAGGCTTCCCCATGCGTAGGGAATCATAAGAATCAGGATCGCAAAGATCGAAAAGGCCTGCAAAACGGCTTTGATTTTTCCACTGGTACGGGCTGCGAGAGTGACCCCTCGGAAAGCACAGACTGTCCTCAGGGTGCTGATCATTGCATCTCGATAAACAAAGGCGAATACCAGAAGCAACGGAAGTCGAATAAATCCTTGAGTAAAGGTAAGCAGTATGGTGAGGCGGGTAATACTATCAGCCATTGGATCCAAAATCTTACCGAGCTCAGTCACTAAATTAAAGCGCCTTGCAAGAAATCCATCAAAAAAGTCAGAAAGTTCTGAAAGGACTAGTAGAAAAATCAAAACAAACGGAAGTGCATGGAGCGTAATCCCCAGCTGCTGATACTTCAGATAGAAAATTAAAAAGATCGGACTGATAAAGATCCTTCCAATCGTTAAAAATAAAGGTAGCTTCAAAGGTATTTCTCCTCGAAAAATTGAAACTTTACTTGTGGCTCTCATGATACCATAGGTTGGTGGTTTTCTGTCCCCTTATACTGACTTTGCCTCAATTTCTAAAGGTTTTTTTTCCTCTCTCTTGCGAAGAGCTAGCTGACCGCAAGCCGCAGCAATGTCTTTCCCCTTAGTGTAACGACGGGTGGTACGTACCCCCCTTTTTGATAGAATTGCATGAAACTTTTCAATTTTTTCTTTACTAGGTCTTTTGAGATTGAGCCCACTTACTGGATTGTAAGGAATTAAATTGACAGTGCATTGTTCATTTCTAAGAAGAGATGCGAGCTCTTCAGCATTTTCTTCCGTATCATTAATGCCATCTAGGAGGACATATTCATAGGTTAAGTCCCTCTTGGTAAATTTTGCGTAATCACGAGCACTTTTCAAAACCTCCTCAATCGGGAACTTGCGAGCATAGGGAACAACCTTCTTCCGAATGTGCTGATTAGGAGCATGAAGAGAAAGAGCAAGGTTGACTTTGAACCCATCTTCCATCAACCGTCTAATATTAGGAGCCACACCGACAGTAGAAACGGTAATCCTGCGGGAAGAAAATCCAAAAAGATCTGGATCCATCAGGATTTTGAGAGCACGAACCACCCCTACATAATTTTCCAAAGGCTCTCCCATCCCCATGAAAACCAGATGACTGACCCGTTCACCAATTTGCAATAAATGGTGATTAATAAGAACCACCTGCTCCACGATCTCTGCGGGTGTAAGGTTGCGGATGGCCCCTTCTTTCCCTGAGGCGCAAAAGGCACACCGCGCCGGACAGCCCACCTGAGAAGACACGCAGACAGTGCGTCGATCTCCGCTCATAATGAGTACTGATTCAACAAAATAGTTATCTGAGAGTTTCCACAAAAATTTTTTTGTTTCACCGTCCTCTGAATCTTCTACTTTTTCAAGCTGTAGTACGCCAATATTAACTTTCTCTTTTAAAAGAGATCTAAGCGGCTGAGGGAGATTAAGCATCTGATCGTAATCTACTTTGCCTTTTTGGTAGACCCAGTCAACAAGCTGTTTCGCTCGGAATGTTTTTTCACCCTCTTCCTCAAAGAAATTTTTCACCTCTTTAGACAGAAGACCACAAAATTCTCGCATTATAACTCCTACTTCATGCAACATTGTCTCGACTTCGTGCATTTTTTGGCTGCATCTCCCCAGCGGTTCCGGTGGGTCAGAATCACTATAGATATTCTAGAAAAAAATGCACGAAGCCGAGATTATTACATAATTCAAGGGTAATTGCAAAGATGACTTTTCAAGAAATTATCAGTAAGTTGACAGCTTTTTGGGCAAAGCAAGGATGTCTCATTCAGCAGGGACACGACGTAGAAGTAGGAGCAGGAACCTTTAACCCTGCAACCTTCCTTCGCTCTCTCGGCCCTGAACCCTATAATACTGTTTATGTTGAACCTTCCAGACGCCCTCAAGATGGCCGTTTTGGAGATAATCCCAACCGCACACAGCTTTTCCATCAACTTCAAGTCATCATGAAGCCCTCCCCCAAAGAAATTCAAAAACTCTATCTTCAATCTCTTGAAACGCTCGGCTTTGACTTAAAGCAGCACGATATTCGTTTTGTCCATGACGATTGGGAGTCCCCTACATTAGGCGCATGGGGTCTAGGATGGGAAGTCTGGATGGATGGAATGGAAGTAACCCAATTTACCTATTTTCAGTCTGTCGCAGGCTACACCCTAAAACCTATCAGCGTGGAGCTCACTTACGGTCTCGAGCGCCTCTCCATGATCGTGCAGAAGAAAGACAACTTCTTCGATATGCAGTACAATGAGCAGTTTACCTACGGCGATATTTACCACAGAAACGAAGTCGAATGGAGTCACTACAATTTCTACAAAGCTTCAACAGAAATGTGGCTACGCCACTTTGAAGATTTTGAAAGAGAAGCAAAAACGCTTGTTGAATTAAACCTTCCGATTCCTGCCTACGACTTTGTAATGAAAGCTTCCCACGCATTCAATATGCTTGAGGCGCGAGGAGTCCTATCCGTGACCGAAAGAACGGGTTACATTGCTCGTGTCCGTGATCTCGCAAAAGCGGCCGCTACCGAATATCTTGCGTCTAGGGAAAAACTAGGCTTTCCTCTCCTAAAACGGCTGAAAAAAGAAGACAATACATTCTCCCTTCCTCCATTGCCCGAGACTTTCGATCCTAAAGAAACGAGCGATTTCCTTTTCGAAATCGGCTCGGAAGAGCTCCCAGCAATCTTTGTTCCTATTGGAAATAGAAACCTCAAAAGTGCCATCGAAAAGCTCTTAAAAGAACATAAACTCTCTTATTCAGGTCTCCACGTGTATGGAACTCCTCGCCGTTTAAGTATCCTAGTCAATGATCTGATTCATGGGACAGAAGATAGTGCAGACAAACGGCGCGGCCCCCCTGTTTCAACCGCCTACGACTCCCAAGGGCATGCAACAAAGCAAGGGATGGGCTTTTTTAAATCCCTCGGGTTTGAAACCCCTCCAACACTTCAAGAGGTTAAAAATCACGACGTGCTTTACGTTCAAGAGATTAAAGGAAGCGACTATCTCATGGCTACTCTAGAGAAAAAGGGGATCTCTACCATTGAAATCTTAAGCCAAGCCCTGCCTAAAATTATTAGTGATCTCCCCTTTCCCAAAAAGATGCGCTGGAGCGATCTTGACGTCAGTTATGCGCGTCCACTGCAGTGGATCGTGGCCCTATTAGGAAACACCGTCATTCCTTTCGAAATCGCCGGTATAGTTTCAGGAAATCGCTCTGCAGGACACGCCCAACTATGTGATAAAACCTTTCCAATTGAATCTGCAGGTGACTATGTTGCCCGATTAGAAGAACACAAGGTAATGGTCGACATAGCAAAAAGAAAAAGTGTCATTTGTCAAGAACTTGAAGCCATCGAAAAGGAAACAAACACCCTTGCAGTTTTCAAAGAGAAGGTTCTCTCTCAAGTGCTTTACCTTACCGAGTGGCCAGAGCTCACCCATGCTTCTTTCAATAAAGCGTTTTTAAAAGCGCCTCAAGAAGTTCTCACCTCAGAAATGGTGGAACATCAAAAGTACTTTCCTCTTGTAACCCATACCGGCTATCTCGCTCCCCTCTTTGTCATTACAGCTGATAACACCCCAAATGAAGTGATAAAAAAAGGGAACCAAAATGTCCTTTCAGCGCGCCTTTCCGACGGTGTATTTCTCTATGAAGAAGACTTGAAAACTTCAATGGATGATTTTGCCAAAAAGCTTGGGAATATCATCTTCCAAAAAGAACTTGGAACAATGGCCGAGAAGGTTGACCGCCTCAAAAGACTTGCTTTGATTCTTGCCCAAGCTTTGGAAATGGGAAGCGAAAAAACCGTTCTTCGCGCAGCCTCTCTCTGTAAAGCTGATATCGCATCAGAACTTGTACAAGAATTTCCAGACCTCCAAGGAATAATCGGGAAACATTACGCCCTCCACCAAAAAGAAGAAGAAGAAGTTGGTATCGCTATCGAAGAGCACTGGCTTCCAAAGTCGGAGGGAGGAGCCCTTCCAGAATCAAAAACAGGCATTCTCTTAAGCCTCGCAGATAAACTCGACAATTTGATCAGCTATTTTAAAGTAGGATTGAAGCCTACTTCATCTAGCGACCCCTATGCCCTTAGACGTCAAACGATTGGGGTGATTAAAATTCTCATTGAAAACAACTTAAGCTTCGATCTTCAAACAGTCATTAAAGATCAAGAGGTTCTCGACTTTCTAACCACTCGTGCTAAAGGAGTCCTAGAGGAATATGGATTCCAAAAGGATGAAATTGAAGCCTCTCTCCAAGGGCTTTGCACAAACCCTTACGACCAGTTTTTAAAGACCCAAGCCCTCAATCTATTCCGTGCTAGTGACCATTTTGATGGACTTTTCGAGGTCTATAAACGCGCTAAAGGACAGATCGGCACGGAAAAACCCCACCCCATTAAACCCGACCTTCTCATTGAATCTGCTGAGAAATCCCTCTATGATTCCCTAGCTACGCTTAAAAAACCCTTTAAGGACGTCCTCTCCTCTAGGAACTACCAGGGAGCTTTTGAGCACCTCAGCACTCTCAGAGCACCTCTCGCCACCCTCTTTGAAGAAGTTAAAATCCTAGCTGACGAACCGAAGATACGAATCAATAGAATTGCCCTCCTCCAAGAGGTCTTCTCCCATTTTTCCCTTCTGATTGACTTTGGGAAGATTCAAAACCTTTAAAACCAACTACTTAATTTTTAGTTTCAATTAAAGTATATGGTATGATATAATATTACTAAGTTTGACAACTTTGACATAAGAAAAACCTTTAATCCTCGGGCGACACCCGAGGATTTTTTTTGCCCTAACCTAGATAATGGGAACTGCGAGAGGTCGCAGGGGTTAATAGAACCACCTTTAATCCTCTAGGGTAGTAGAGAAGGAATATCCTTAAAGGATTTCTCAAGGAAGTCGCAGCTGCCAATCAGATCCCTCATAGGATGGTCATGGTTATATTGGGTGTGCTGGTAGTGACGCATGGCGTCGTAGATTGTTGTGAGGTCTTTTACCATCCCCACATCACCGTTAATCCAGCGCAGAACCCAAGCAGCCCCCTCTTCGATGGAGGTGACAATGACATCACTTAGGTTTTGGACGAAGGGATGCACATACTCTGTGATGTGGGTCCCCAGGATTTCGGTATTAGACTTGCGGTAATGGGTTTCCTCAGGAGCCAAGACGATGACCGGCTTGGCATGAAACTTAGCCCACATCATTTCAGCTCCCACGCCGAGGCCACGCCGGTGACGCGCATCCACAAAGACGATATCTGCAAGAAAAACCTGAGTCATATCGCGCCCAAATACTGACTTTTGATCCGAAAGGTTATCCGAGCGTTGCGCGGGATTAAGAAAGAGAAGTGAATGAGGGAGCAACTGCTTCTGCAGGCTTTCAAAATCTTCTTGTGTCCACATGGACTCAAGAATCTCATGGTCCTTTTGGATCGTTCCGGCAAAATATATTGATAGTTTTTTCATGAAGCTATCCGCAGTTTAAATGGTTTATAATTTTCCTGGGACCTCGTACAGATAGATCGTCGACGAGTCAACGGAAATAGTTTTTTTAGGCTTCCACGTTGGAATCTCATGAGTATGGGAAACAACCTGTGTCCCTGGGCGAAGCTCCCTCTCTAATTTCTCTTTGAGACGCTCCATACTTGCTGGAAAGAGGTAGCAAATGATGAGGTTTGCATCTCGCAGAGATTTTTCAAAAAAGTCATGCCTCACAATTTTCAAGTTTTTCGAATGATTGAGAAAGGAGGAAAAGAGATAGGGAATCGGCGAATTTTCAAAACCAATGATCGAACAATCTGCGTATTTCTCCGAGAGAGGGAAAAGAAGATTTCCCCACCCTGAGCCCAACTCAATAACTGTTCCCTCATTTAGCTTAGGAAGGTTTTCTAAGAGGACATCGCGTATCTTGTGAGATGTGGGCATCGGCGAAACACCATTCTTCCACGTGAAAAGGAGAAGAAGGAAAAGCACGACAAAAAGAACACTAAGCGTTGCAACAAAGTAGAGCATCTGTCCCTATGCTTGTTGAAATATTCCCCCATATGTTGCACTCAAATTCAGGCACTGTCAAGATTTTTTACTTAGGCGTCCAGGTGCGCAGACTTATCACCTTTGTTCTATACGAATACTCCAACTTCTTTGTGGCTGTTGAACGGACTTTTTATAAGCAAGAGTTGCACCAAAGCCAAAAATTATACACGCAGCAAAATTGGCTTTTTTCACAACTTTTATCACATTTAAGGCTACCAAAATGCGATAAAAAAAGTTATACTTCCTCTTTTTACCAAATCTTGATTATACTTCGACCAATTGCGCTTGCGCATCTGAAGCCCCTTCTTTTTAGTGGTTTAAAATAAAGGAGCTTCTCTTTTTTAAGAAGTTTTTAGCACGTTTTTTCTACGGATTTATTCAACAACGCCACTCACTTCTTTAATTTGGCACACCTTTCTTCTAACCACTCAATCAAGGTTCTGCTGAAAAATCATTTTTTCAACAGAACCAACCAATATAACCTTTATTTTATTTGACAGTAAATAAACACCTCTTTAGAATACTTTGTATTCCATTTAAACGGGGAGTTTATATTGTGGCAAATTTGTTTCGAGTTTCCAGTGAAGATAAGGCTGTTCTTTTTGGGGAGACAGCGCCTAAAGAGGTAACTAACCAAGATCTGATGCAGGCAAGGATTCAGAATATTTTAAAACAAAAGCCCCCATTGAGCGCTCAAGAGATTGTGTCAGAAGCAACTCAATATACTGCTCATGGCGATCCTTTTGCTCCTGATAGCCTAAAAACAACGGCTAAAAAATAACAAATCTTTAAAAACCAGCTGATTGTGTTGATATTAATCAACTGGTTTTCTTCTAATCTAATTATTTAAAAAATCACTCCTTTTTTATTACAATAAATTTGTTATAATAAAATTAAAGGGATGGTTGCATGAGCTCAGATATTACTCGTTCTAAGCAAATTGTATCTTTTATTACTTATGATACCGATGAAAATAATATAGCCGAATCTGAGAGTGCTGAGAAAACAAAAGAAAATATCTCAAAAATGGCTCAGCGTGTGATCAGTTATTTGGGAGATACAAGCAACCAGTCCCTTGAGAACATTCCTGAGTTTGCTGAAAAACTACACACTGTTAATGAGCAGTTTGCAGCGCATGGGGATGGAACTCCCTTTGCAACATCACTTACAGCAATCAATATTTTACTTGGCCTCAGGCAGAATCTTTCAGAGGGCAACCAAGAGGTTATAGATCATCCCTTCTTTAAGCAATTGGATGAACTCCTTGCTCAAGAACCCATTGAAAATGGAGTAACTGTTGTAACGAATCTTCATCTCTTTCTGGAAAATTGTTTGATTCCTTCTGCAGTGAGGGCGCAGTCTAAGGCTGAGCTTAAGGCTCTTGTGCCTGTTATGCAAAAATGTTTTACTTTAGGGGAACGTCTTTCAGGCATTGATCCAGAGGGTAAATTACTCAGACTAAAAGACGAGGCCATTCAAAAGTATAACTCTAAGACGATTATCTTTGATCCAAGGTATCAGAAACTAATTGGGTATGAAAAGGGAAGTGTTGAGAACCTTGAGAGCGAGGAAGCAAGAACTGAGCTTGTCAGAAATTTAACGGGCTTTTTTGCAAACTTCCCTCGGTCAAATATCACCGAAGTGGTTCCTAAGTCAGAGCAAGCAGCACTTTACGATGCTATATTGACGCTTCAAGATGAATTTGAAGAACATGGAGATGGAGCAAGGCTTGAGCCTATAAGAAATCAGCTTGGGCAAGCAGTGGGTAGCGTTGATGGGATTAGAAGTGGTTTCCCTGTTGAGCTCCGTCAACTTGCAGAAGGAGAGATTAAAGGGCCTCATAAACCGATTTTGAAAAAATTGGTTGCTTTTGAGAAAAACGTTTTGACCCCAGCTTTGGCACAGGCATCAACATCAGAGGAATTGCGTCGTTTGGAGCCTTTAGTTGATCAGTGTATTGCTTTGAAATCAGAAATTGAAAGAGCCGATGCAAAGGGCAAATTGAAAGCTTCACACCAAGATCTCATTAACCAATGGAATGCAAAGAATTATCAAACATCGCGGATACACCACTTTTTAGTTTCTTATGAAAGAGGCAATCTGTCCGGGATTGATCAAGAAGCCAAAAGAGAACATGTTGCTTTATCGATACAGACTCATATTGATAGGGTTTGTTCAGAACTCGGTCACCCGACGTTTACAACTTCAGAAAAAAGGAATTTATATCAGGCTCTTCTTGTTATTCAAGGTGAGTTTGAAGAATATGGAGATGGGCAAAGACTTGAACCTGCGATTGAGAAACTTGGAGAGGCTCTTGGGATTCCCGATGGAATTAGAGATGCTTTCCCCATTGAACTTGCGCAGTCTTACCAGACAGCTCTCGAACCGTCTCAAAAGGAGGTTTTCTTAAAGAAGCTTGTTGCATTCGAGCGTCGTATTCTTATGCCAGCAATGACGCAAGCATCTGAAGAAAAACTAGAAATTTATAAGCCTCTATTGGTTCAGTGCTCTAAGCTTCGAAAGCAATTAACAGATGTTGATGCAGAAGGTTTTTTAAGTGCTTCTCATCAGGAAGCGATCGCTCTTTATAAAGCAAAAGAGCAGCAATTAAAAAATGGATACAGCTTACTTCGAACGTATAGTTCAGGAGCGATTTCTAATCTAGATAATTCTTCAACAAGGGAATCCGTTGAAAGGCAAATTCTCCTTTATGTTGAAGATCTCATTCCTCATCTAGACCATCCGATCTTCTCCGAGGAAGATAAAAAATCTATTTTAAAGGGTTTACTCAATCTTCAGCAAGACTTTAAGGCTAATGGTGGTCGTCTCGAGCCAATTATTCAAAAATTTAGAAAGGCAGTTGGAATGCCACAAGCTCTAGAAGAGCCTATACGTCAAAGTCGACCCAAAGAGAAAACTCAAGAAATCGATACTGCGAAGGTTAGAAGTACTCGCAGCATGTGGGAGAAAAAATCTTCATCGGAGGGGGCAACCGGTCCAGTTGGTCGTAAGGCAAAAGAGCGTAGTGTGGAAACACCCGAAGAAAAGCTTGTCCGCTATACGTCAAACATTAAGAAGAGTATTGCGTCTCTTGATTTAGACAGTCCCATGCTCAGGGAAAATATTGATGAGATCCGACAACAAATCACTCTTATTAGGAAGCTACCTGATTCTAGTCCTTCGGAACTTGAGCATTTGGAACAAGCTCTCAATCTTTTAACCAATCCAAATGAAATTTCAATTTCTCGAGAAGAATATCGTTTGATGGCTCTTTTGGGGGCTAAACATGGATGTCCAGATGTTGAGGAATATCAAGAGTTAGAAAGGGTGTCCGTTAGAGATGCTCAATCAAGAGTCCTCGTCCAACTCAAAAGAGATTTTGACAATCTAGAAAGACTTGAGTCGAGAGCGAACCGCTCCCTTAGAGGTCTCAAAGAAAAAACTGTTCAAGATCGCTTTGAACGTTTTAGAGATGCCCACACGTTCACACCTCCTTTGAACCAGCATTTTGCAACTCATTTTCCTGCTATTCTGAATGCCTTTACGATGTACACGCAACAGATCGCAAACGAAGGTTTGATGATCAAGTGGGATCAAATTAAATCTGTAAGAGATGAAGCAACAGGTGGGAGATTCTCTAAACTTGTTGAAAAATTCTATTCGCATACAGATCCAAGCAGGCAGATTCCTACTTACACAGCTCAACTTCAAGAATCCTTTGTAAATAGCTTAGACTTATCCAAAATTGATCGAATGGAGGAAGATAAGCTTGCTCCATATTTAGTGGAAGAAATGAAAAAATTCATCGAGATTCCTGGGGAGTGGTTTGGTGGGTTCTATACAAGTGCATATGGTGGGCAGCACGATTGGCTTGTTAGAAACATAGATCGTATTATCCGCCCTTATAACCAAGGAGATGAACCAAATACAAACCTAGGAAGTGGTGTTTGCTATAACAACTCACTTCAGGTTCAACGAAGTTTTCTTGATGGACCTGTTAGCTCAGATACTATACTACTCGGGAGTAATCAAAAAACAAGATACCACCAGGCACGTAGTAAATCAGCATACGAAGAATTGATTAAAATTAGAAAGGATTATAGCGCTGCTTACAAAAAATATGAGAAAGGAGAGCTTTCAAAAGCAAAGATCACAGAATTGCATAAAGAGATGGTTCAAGCAGACGAGAACTACAAACAAGTCGGGGCAACGCTCCCAAATTTACACGGACTCAAATTGCATGCAAAATATCCTTTGCCGGATCCGCCTTTGGGAACGAGTGTGCAAGATCATCTAGCAAACACAGTAGAAGAATGGAGCGCTAAAGGTCACAAACAGATTGTGCTGGTGCTGCGTAATCCTTCTGGTGAAGGGCATGCCGTTAATGTTCAATTTGACGCAAAGAAAGGTTTGTATCGATTAAGAGATGATAACAAGGGCGTTATTGAGTTCGAGGACATGCCAACAATGAAAAGAGAACTTTCATCATATTTTGGAGTTTTCTATCCAACATTTGATAAATTCACGTTTGAGTCCTACACTAGGGCGTAAAGGGGGATTGTTCGACCATTCCTTGAGAGATCGCTTGAGTTACGATTGCATCGCTGTCATAACCCCGGTCTGCTAGTAGGTAATCGGCGTTAATTCCCTCTATTAGGTGTTTGGCCTGAAGGTAGTCTGATTGAGTACCTGACGTAATAATCGCTCTGACCGGCATACCATGCGAATCCACGGCCTTCGTATTGAGCCCCCTTTTGTCCGAGCCATATCTTGATTGCCACCTTGTGCACCTGCTGCGTGAGGGTGAACTTTGATATGGGTTGCATCGATCATTAACCACTCGTAATCAGGATCATCCACCACTTTTTCCAGAAGAAGTTCCCAGATACCTTTATTCCTCCAACAGATAAAACGACGATGCACATTTCCCCAGCTCCCATAGTCTGGAGGTAAGTCACGCCACGGAGCTCCGGTACGAATAATCCAAAAAACCGCGTTGATAAATCGCCGATTATCTTGCGCTACCCCTCCCCACACCCCTCTTCTCCCTGGAAGATAAGGCTCAAGTTTTTTCCAAATTCGATCTGAAATATCGTGACGTCTGTGCGCTGGTACGGTCATCTCTAAACCTCTCTTTGAAAGTTTAAGAAACCGGCTTAGCGCAAATTTAAACTTGTGTCTACACTATCTAGAGGGCCATAAAAATATGTCTTGCAGAGCTAGATTCCTATACGAAAAATCACAAGACATAAGTTAATAAATATACTTTTAAATATTAGATCTTCTTTCGAAGATCAGGTTTTCTTGCAATAATCGACATGATAAGCTAAAATCTCGACCGAATTAATAAGGAGACGTTCAAATGTCAAATCCAGTCAGACCTGAAAGGGCTCTAGCCCAGTATTCAGACGAAAGGGCTCAGAGAAAGCAACCAGATAATACCTATACGGAGCGACTCCAAGCCATTCTTGATGCTCATAAAAAAACCTCTCAGGAAAAGGCAAGTTCCTTGGTCGACGAGGCCTTTGATGAAGCGCCTCTTGCTCCTAAAACAAATATCTTCTCTAGTCCAGACGCAAATAAAGCGTAATCTACTAACTATTAACACGATAGCTGAAGAAAGAAGCCTCCCTAAAGACGCTACTATTTGATAGTCAATCAGATATGTTTTTTTAAAACCCATATATTTTATTTAAAATAATTAAATTTTCTGTTATAATAACCTTATAAGAGTGGTTAATAAAAAAATTGGGCGGGGAAAAAGATGTCAGTTAGTGTGTTGGAATCTCAAGAGTTTGAGACAGTGTGTGTTGCAACACCTGAAACTACAAATTATGCAACAAGCAAACAAGTAAAGGGAAATCTTAAAGGGATTTCTCGAGTTGCGGACTCTGTTGTAGAGGCTATTCAACAGACTAATGGAGAGGTGGATAGCGCCAAAGTCAAACAGTTTGTTGCTAAAGTTTCCCAAATCAACGATCAATTCAGCGTTGAAGACCTAGGCACTCCTTTCAAAGCCGCAATTACCGCTATTAATTTTCTATTAGATCTTAGAAAAAACCTTGGGGCTAATTATGGAGATTTGATTAAAGATCCATTTACTTTAAAACTCAAAGAATTATCTGAACTCCCGAATATTGAAAAAAAAGATGAGGTCGCGACTAATCTCTACAATTACATGGAAAATATTTTAACCCCCGCTCTTAACAACGTCACCTCTAGTGAAGAACTTGCGATTTTAGAACCCTTTGTAGATCAGTGTATGGCTCTCTATGAGCAAGTCAAGGGAGTTGATAAAAAGCATATTTTACGTTCTTCTCATAATGTGATGATTGAGGCATATAATGCTCAGCATTTGAAAAATGGGGATCTATTTACATTCGTATCCAATTATAGTGATGGATCACTCTCTCGGCTTGATGTGGAAGCAAAAAGAAGCAAGGTAATCTCCTCTCTTGATAGCTTTGTAGACGACTTTTTAAAAGCATGTAAAACATCGATTTTGTCAACTGATGACAAGATTCTTATCTATGATCAGCTGTCTGAGATTGAAAAAGCATTTGCAGCTGTTGGGCATGCAGAAGCATTTAAACCTATTATGGGAAAGTTAAATACTGCTTTTGATATTCCAGAAGCAATGAGAAGCTCATACCCAATTCATCTTGCATCAACGCCAAATGGAAGCATAAAAGCATATGCACAAAACCTCTATAGTTTTCAAACTCAAGTACTCATTCCCTATCTGAACAGTGCAACCACCACGGCTCAACTTGAGAGTGCAGCTGAACTTATTGCATTATGTGCCACTAGATCAGATACCGTTGCTAGTGTCGATACTCAGGATACTCTCAAGAATCAAAAAGCAGAAATCAAAGCGCTCGTGGAAGTCAAAGAGGTCCTTTTAAGTCCTCTTTTTGTAAAGATATTGACGGCAAACCCCGGGAATATTGGTGATGTAACTCAAGGAGAGCATCGAGAAAAAGTGATCTCTCTGCTTACTCCGTTATTTGACAAGGTTAAACAGGCTCAAGGTCACCCACTATTCACAGAAGAATTGAAGATCCAATTTTTTGAAGGGATCATGGTTATTCATCAAGAGTTTACTGGTGCTGGCCATGGATCCACCACAGAACCCTTAATAGAAGAACTGCGAACGACCTTCAATATTCCGAAGCCTGTTGTTCCTGTAGCTATCGCCATAAAGGAACCTGAGGTCAAACCCGTTTCTACACGTTTCTCAAAGGCACGAGCCATGTTTAGCTCGATGGAAAAAGAAAGTGCACCCGTACCAATTAGATCTACCAGAGCTCCGAAAGTTGTAACTCTTGAAGAAAGAAAAGATCAGGCTCTGATAACTATTCAAGGACTATTAAGAACCCTAGATCCTCAAAGTGTCAATTTTAAATCAGATCTAGAAAGAATCCTAGAAGAAATCAAATATGTAAAGAATAAGTACCCAGAGAAAACCACAACAGACTTCGACCAACTTGAAGCTGCTATTGAGCTTCTCTTGAAGCCTGAGGTGACACTTTCTGTTAATTCCGAAGAACAAATGATCATAAACCAATTGGGTTCAAAGCATGGAATCTCTAGTGTTGCAACGCAGGGTTACAAGTTAGCAACTGAAAGGCATTCAGTAAGAGAAGCACAAATCGGTGTGATTAGAGTGTTAAATGAAGCCGCCGATTCTCTTGAAAATTTAAATACGCTTGCAAAAAGAGCCACAACTAAGATTAGAACCAACACGATGAGAAGACGTTTTGAAAGGTTTATTGCTTCAAACCCTTTAACACCCCCACTTACTGGTCACATCGCTTCCCATTTTCCTTATCTAGTTCTGATATTAGAGAGGTATTCAAAAACTCTGGCTATCAATTCTGTTAAAGAACTATGGCAAGATATCTCTAATATGTATGATTCAACTTCTGGAGGAAATTTTTCTAGAATATTAGAAACGTATTCATACCTCGATCCTAAAACACTTATTCCTGAAATACTAGAGGAAGCTCAAAAAGCATTTATGAATGGCATCGACTTTAGATCTATTGATGCACAAGAAGACATTGACTTCAAAGAGTATATGACAAGCCTTACAAAATATGTTGGAAGCCTTCCTAACGAAATGTTTGAAGATCTGTACAAAACATACTTTGCTGCCAGACACCAATGGATTTTGGATAATCTTGTGTATATCAAAGTTCCCTATAACCAGGGAGATGAGAAGGATACAAATTTAGGAAAGGGTGTCTGTATGAGCAACTCTCTCAATCGCTTAGGAACTCTTACCCAAAATCCAGATGCACCTATTGAAGAATTAACCATGGGAAGTACACAGAAAACCCGATTAAACCAAGCTAAAGTAGGTCATTACTTCCGTGCAGCTGAGGCTGGAGAAGTAACGTATACATACGCTCATGAACAGGAAATCGGTCAATCCGTTCTTTATGGAATTACGCGATCAAATAAAACAGCTATTGAAAATCGCACTGCAAACATTCATCAAAACCTTGTGAATCAAATGATGATACATGCCAAAGGAGGAAACTCTTCATTCCTCGTTTCGTTGTATTCAACAAAACCTCGAGCTGGACACGCAATCAATGTTCAAATTGATCCTTCTAAGAGAATTTATCGAATTATGGACGATAATATTGGGCTGATTGAATATCCCAGTGAAGCCGCCTTCAAAAGGGAGCTTGGAAAATATTTTGCCTTTAATTACTCCACATACGATTCGTTCTATTTTTCGGATTTTGTAAGTAGTTAGCAAAACTCAAGGGATTTTTATTATTGGAGGAGCTCCTTTAAGAACATCGAATTGTTTGGCAAGTTCTAGGACCTTATCTTCGGAGCAACGCCCACTTTGAATTTGAATTTTGATCTTTTCTCGCTCTTCCATCCAGTAATGTTGGAGCATTTTCGTTGCAGTTTCGAGTATTCCTTCTTCGGCCTTTTCAGGGTTTATTTTCTTTTGAACAATCTGAGAAAAGAGTAGCTGCTCTTCAGTACTATTGAGATTGCTTGCAAGGCTGAGCAGATCAGCTTCAGTGGTTTCCATGTAGACAGAGAAAAGGCGGCGGCAAAGGGGAATGGTAAAGTGCTCAGGACGGATATTTTCCTTCACAACTGTGAGAAGCTGTGGCTTCGAGTTTCCAAGGAGAAAGAGCCATCGAAGAAGATCAGTTTCAATGACTCGGTTAGGGTTGATTTCCACCTCCGAAACGCTTCCTGTTCTCTTAATGAAGGTTGAGCGCCGCACATCCTCTTGCCCCACTCCAACGAGTTTTTCGGGGACTTGGGTCAGTCGCGCAAGTTTCCTAAGAGATTCATGGACCATCAGAGGGTGATCCCAGCTGCGAATCCGCGCAGCAATCGTTTGAATTAGATGGTTTTTCTCAGAGGGTGAAGAAAGGTCGCTGTCTTTTGAAAAATAGGAGATGAGGAAAGAGAGATAATCTTCAGCTTTCTCAAGAAGTTCGCTAAATGCAAGAGGGCCTTGCTCCTTCAGGATTGTATCGGGGTCCATCTGAGGGGGAACGGAAACGCAGCAAACTTCAATGCCCTCTTTTTGAAAGAAATTTCCAATTTTCGAAGCGGCGGTCCGACCCGCTTCATCCCCATCTAAAGCAAGATATACTTTAGTGATCCCAAGATTGAGAAGCACTTTTACATGATCCTCGGTAAATGCTGTCCCCTGCCCTGCAACAGTGATGTTAAATCCAGCCTGAATCAGTCGGAGGGCATCGATTTGCCCCTCAACAACAATCGCCCGCTTCTCTTTTGCAATACGCCTTCGAGAGAAACTCAGGCCGTACAGTGTGCTTGACTTCTTGAAAAGTGGCGTTTCGGGAGTATTGAGATACTTAGGTCCAAATGTATCCTCAGAGCTCTTTCGCGCAGAAAAACCAATCACCCCACCTGAAACATCGAGAATAGGAAAGGTAATCCGATTGGAAAAAAAGGCTTTTTTCTTTCCATCGGGAAGGGTTTTAATCAGCCCAGCCGTTTCCAAAAGGGTCGCGCTGTAGCGATGTTTCTGCAGAAATTTTCCAAATAAAGAACCTCTCCTTGGAGCAAATCCAATTTTAAAAAGGCGGATAAAATCGAGATCAAGTCCTCGATCATAAAGATATTTGAGAGCGACATGCCCCTCATCACTGTAGAGAAGATAGGTATGGTAAAACTCTGAAACTTTGAGTAGCACCTCTTTGAGCTCTTTTTTTGTCGGACCCTCTGAGCGTTTTTCATATTCTGCTTCTTCTAATGGAACTTGAAACCGCTCTGCCAAGGTGTCGACTGCTTCAACGAAGCTCATTTTCATGTATCCCATCAAAAAAGCAATGGCATCTCCGTGCGCACCACAACCAAAGCAGTGGTAATGGGATTCCCCTTTTTGAATCATAAACGAGGGGGTTTTCTCATCATGAAATGGACAAACTCCTTTATAACTACTCCCCGCAGGTTTTAGATTTACATAGGAGGAAACCACCTCAATGAGGTCTATCTTTTCTCTGAGAAGCTCTAAGCTTTTTTTTGTGTAAATACCCATGTCGACATTTTTTCACTGACGCTATACACTACTGATCTTAAGGTGAAATCATGAATAAAGCAAACTTCAAAAAAAAGGTCTATCGGAAACTCGACGCCTCTCCTTTGTTGGAATCCATATCTCTTAACAAAATGTCATCGCATGGAGAGCCAAAAAAAATCATCCCCTCATTGGCAACAAAAGGGGTACGGGAGAAGTTTAAAAAAACCTTTCTCCCTCTGCTGATCGAAATTTTCGAACTCAGACAATCGATTGACAATTATAAAACTGAGCTTCAGACAAGCAATGCCCTCCCAGCTGAAAATATTTCAAAATCCCCACAGGAAATCTTGGAGCGGCTGGAGCAGCTCCAAACAGATATCGAGGAGTCACAAAGGTGGTGTGATGGTGTCATCCTACAAATTGCAAAAGGAATCAAAGAGGCTAAAGATGCCCTTGACATCGTCAATGGTGAAAAAGAAGAAGGTCTTTTGAAAAGGTTGCTAAAAAGGATCACAAAATGAATATGGAAACGAAGCAATCTCCCATGATGGTGCAGTGGAACGCCTGCAAACAAAAAGCAAAAGATGCCCTTCTTCTATTTCGTTTAGGAGATTTTTATGAAGCCTTTTATGAAGATGCCAAGCTCCTTTCAGACGCTGCAGATGTCACTCTAACACAAAGGCAAGGGATTCCTATGAGTGGCGTTCCTGCTCAATCTGCTGAGGGATATATTGAAAAACTTGTCGCGAAGGGTTTTTTGGTCGCCATTGCCGAACAAGTTGAAGATGCAAAATCAGCCAAAGGTCTTGTAAAACGCGATGTGGTTCGCATTGTTTCTCCCGGAACTCTTTTGAGCTCTCTCCCAGAAAAAGATAACAATTTTTTCGGTTGCTTATACGCCCTAAATCAAACATTTGCCTTAGCCCTCCTCGATATTTCGACGGGAGAGCTTCGCGTTAGTGAAGCAAGTGACATTCAAAAGCTGCAGGATGAGCTAACACGGCGTGGACCTTCAGAAGTCCTCATCTCTGAGAGGGACCACCAGACCTTTGCCCCCTTTTTAAAGGAGTTTCCTTTAAGGGTCACAAGGAAAGAAAATTGGCACTTTGATTCTCAAACTGCATTTAATACCTTAATCCGCCATTTTAAGCTGCACTCTCTCGACGGATTTGGCCTTCAAGGAATGATCACCGCAACGACGGCAGCAGGAGCTCTCCTCTCTCATGTTCAGGATGAGCTTAACCTTTCAACCGCCCATATCAAATCGATTGCCCTAGATGAGCTCTCTTCCTACATGGCGATCGATCAAGCAACGCAGCGTAACCTTGAGATCACCGCGCCCCTTCACAAAGGAGGAAAGAACTTTACCCTTTTAAAACTTCTAGACCGTACCCACACTCCGATGGGAGCCCGCCTCTTTAAGTCGTGGTTAACCCACCCCCTCCTCTCTATGGAGAGAATTCAGAAAAGGCAAGAAGGTGTTGAAGAACTTATGGAGCACCTGTCCCTAAAGGAAAAGCTCCGTTCGATCCGAGATCTTGAACGCCTCATGATGCGAATTTCCACTGGAAGTGCATCGCCCCGAGATCTAATAGGATTGAAAGTTTCATTAGACGCCCTCCCCTCACTTAATGAAACCATTCATACCCTCCAATCCCCCCTTTTTAAGTCTCTCATCCTTCCTGATGTTTCCCCCATCATTCAACGAATCAAAACAACTCTTGTTGACGATCCTCCTGCCAAACTGGGGGATGGAAAAGTGATTAACCCAGGAATAAGCCCTGAGCTGGATGAGCTCCGTTCTTTAAAAAGTAATAGCCAGGCATGGATTGCTAACTATCAAACCGAACTCAAAGACCTTACGGGGATAAAAACCCTGAGAATCATCTTCAGCAAAGCCTTTGGATATTGCATTGAAGTGAGCCGGGGACAAGCGGATCGGATGCCCTTAACATTTCAGAGAAGACAAACCCTCGTCAATAATGAGCGATTCATTTCCCCAGAGCTCAAGGCATATGAGGAAAAAGTCCTCACCGCTGAAGAGAAAATCCAGGGGATAGAGAATCAGCTTTACCAAGAGCTTCGAGCTGAGATCGCATCGCATATCGACACAGTCCTCTCTCTTTCAAGGTCCATTGCTACTCTCGATGCTCTTCTCTCGCTAGCAACTGTCGCCAAAACCCATCGCTATACAAAACCTGTGATTGATGAAGGAAGTCGATTAGAGATCGAAGTAGGCAGGCACCCCGTCATTGAAGCTTCTCTTCTAGATGATTCATTTATTCCGAATGATACTCATCTGAGCCAAGATAAGATGCTCCTACTCATTACCGGCCCAAACATGGCAGGAAAATCCACCTATATCCGGCAAGTAGCACTGATTACAATCATGGCGCAAATGGGATCCTACGTCCCTGCAAAAAGGGCACATATTGGAATTGTAGATAAGGTCTTCAGCCGCATTGGAGCCAGTGATGACCTATCACGTGGACAATCCACATTTATGATCGAAATGACAGAAACGGCAAACATCCTTCACAACGCTACTTCCAGATCGCTTGTAATTTTGGACGAAATTGGGCGAGGGACCAGCACGTTTGATGGAATTTCAATTGCTTGGGCAGTTGCTGAGCACCTACTAAAAGTGGGATGCAAAACCCTTTTTGCCACCCATTACTGGGAACTCACCGAGCTTGAAGAGCACCATGCTGGAGCTAGCAATGTGCATGTCGCAGTGCAAGAAGCTGCTGATCGAATCGTATTCTTAAGAAAAATCGTTTCTGGAAGCACTGATAAAAGCTACGGAATCCATGTGGCACGCCTTGCAGGACTTCCACAGTCTGTACTTAAGCGTGCCCACGAAGTCTTACACAAACTTGAAGAAAAGGATCTTGATTCTACTCCTACTCCAGAGGAGCAACTTTCTTTCTTTTCAACAACAGATACCTCCCCAAGAGAAGCTGCACTCGAAGGACTCGCAGAAAAGGTTCAAAAACTCGATCTAAACACGACGACTCCTCTTGAAGCACTCAAAAAAATTCAAGAATGGAAAGACCACCTCTCATGAATTCTGAAAAGCTCGAAAAAATCCCGTGCGAGCCAGGTGTCTATCTGATGAAAAATGAGGGTGGGGAAATCCTCTATATTGGGAAAGCAAAGCAGCTCCGCAAACGGGTTAAACAGTATTTTATTCCTGGTAGAGATGGCAGGATGATGGTCCCCTTTCTTACCTCTCAGGTAGTGAAAATTAATACCATTGTTACCTTCTCTGAAAGAGAGGCCCTCCTTCTAGAAAACAACCTCATCAAGAAACACCAACCAAAGTATAATGTTCTCCTCAAAGATGATAAGACATTCATTAGTTTGACAGTGAATCACAAGCATAAGTGGCCTATGATTCGCATTGTACGTCATCGAGGAAAACCTAAAGAAGGAGTGCTCTCATTTGGTCCCTATACAAGCGCTTTTGCAGCGCGGCAAACCCTTGATATAATGAATCGAGTCTTTAAACTTCGTCAATGCTCAGATCGTGAACTTTCCTCTCGGCATCGCCCCTGCCTTTTATACTCTATTAAACGCTGCATTGCACCATGCGCTCCAAAGTGTACCAAAGAGGAATACGACGAGGAAGTCAAACGCTGTATAGACTTTCTTAAAGGAAACGATAAACAAGTCATTAAAGAACTCAAAGAAGAGATGCATCAAGCCTCTACACGTTTAGAGTTTGAAAGAGCAGGCGCCCTCCGCAAAACAATCGATCAGATTGAACATGTAACATATAGTAAGCAAGCTATTGTTCGCTCCAAGGGAAGGGATTGTGACATTTTTGCTCTTTATCACGAAGGCAAACACCACATTATTTCTAAGCTTGTGTACCGAGAAGGGCGACTGATTGGTGCCGACCATTTTAAGTTTATCGAACTTGCATCCACAGACGAAGAGATTTGGGAATCTTTTCTCCTTCAACACTACCAACAAAAGGATTTCCGCCCCCCAGAAGTTCTTCTCTCAAGTCCCTTAAGAAACCAAAAAACGCTAGAAGAACTTATTGACGTGTCCATAGTTTACCCCAAAAAAGGGGAAAAAGCTCACCTAATTCAATTGGCATTAAAAAATGCAAAGTCCCTTTTCACTGAAGAGCAATCCACAGAAGACCTTCTTCTTGATTTGCAAGAAACCTGTGGACTCGACCATTGCCCGGTCCGAATCGAGTGCTTTGATATCTCCAATATTTCCGGAGCTGATCTTGTTGCCTGCATGGTAGGCTTTACCGATGGGAAAAGAGATAAGGAGAGGACACGCCTCTTTAAAATAAAGGGGGTCGATAAACCAGATGATTACGGCGCAATGCGCGAGGTCCTTTTGCGCCACTATACCAAAGCAAAGGAAAAAGATGACCTTCCCGATTTGACAATGGTTGATGGAGGAAAAGGGCAGCTAAATGTCGCCCTGGAGGTTTTTAAAGAGTTAGAGATTGCAAATGTTGATGTCATTTCTCTTGCCAAAGAAGAGGGGAGACACGACAAAGGGCTCAATTTTGAAAAGATCTTCATTCCCCATAAAAAAGATCCTATCTTCCTTTCTCCTCGCTCTTCTACTCTTTTTATCTTGCAGCAAATCCGGGATGAAGCACACCGAGTTGCCATTACCTATCACCGGAAACGACGGAGCAAACGCCTCATTCAAACCGAGCTAGATGGAATTCCTGGGATTGGCCCCAAGAAACGTACCCTTCTCTTAAAGCACTTTGGAAGTGTAAAACAGATCAAAGAAGCTTCAAAAGATCAACTTGAAGAGCTTTCTGGCCTTTCAAATAAAGACGTTGAAGCTCTTCTCAAGTTTCAACAAACGTCACAGTAAAGGGCTTTTGATACCCTAAATGGCGAGCCAAAATAAAGCCTAATTCCTCTTCTACCTCTTCAAAAAACTCTTCTTCTTGAGGAGCGGGAAGGGATGTTATGATTTCAATCGTTGACTTTCCACGGATTGCAACGTCAGAAACGGACTCAAAATCAGGGAATCTATCTTGAAAGTAGGCCTTTGTGTACTTTCGAATAACTCCCTCTTCAATATCGACGGAAGCTCCCTTCATTTTTATATTCACATATTGCCTGCGGTTTAAGAGATATGCCACTGCGCATAGAAGCGCTCCAATCCCTAGAATAATCCCCCCAATAATGCTGCACACACTGCGTGGATCTTCCAGAAAGTTGATAAGTTGCATCCGAAAATAGTCCGCATGGGGGAGAGCTAAGAAAAAAACTCCCACCCCCATCACTAGAAAAACAACAAAAAAATGGACCGCTGAAAAGAGAATATTGCCGGTTCTCATCAGAATTCTTCCGGATTAAACTCTTCTTCTTCCCTTTCAATCTCTTCTTCGATGATTTGCTCGAGTGGTGCATCGGAAATCAGAGCTTTAAAGACGACGTGAACACAAGAGACATGGAGTCCCGTCAGTTTGCACACTTCTCCAGTAATTTTCGACTGCAACTCTTCTGCCTTTTCAGGGATAGAGATCCCGTGGGCAACATTCACTTCAACCTTAATGCTGACAGAGTGATTTTTAGAGTCCTGCTCCACATGGATCCCTTTAATCCGTTCATTTCCTTCTCTTCCAAGCAAATTATCCAAAAGTGTCCCTTCTAAAAGAGAAACCCCCTCGATGTCTGCCAAACACTTGATGACTATCGCTTGAAAAACACGCGTGTCAATGTCTCTTACAAAGACCGTATCAGCAAACTTCAGCTCTTTTGTATCGAGCTCTTTAAATTGGTCATGCATCATTTCACCTCTGTTTCCTATCAGTCTACAAGATCATCAATAAATAGTGCCACGACTATTCATCTGAGTATTTAGAGTAAATTTATCCACTCGGGTCACTATTTGACCTTTCTCATTTTCATCTGAAAACATCTTGCTAAATAATGCCACTATCACAAAGAGACCGGATAACAATCCTGCGCCAGCAACAACTGTAGGACTGCAGCAACATTCTGGATCATCAACGCGATGCCTACTGGCTCGAAGCAATTCACCTGCTATTACATGTCCCTGATGATTCTCTCTTCTAGGAGGACTAGATTTCCTTTCTTCACCTCTCCGTCCTCCAGCAAAAACTGCATCACGAATCTCTCGCATTTTCCCAAGACTCAATCTGGAATGCCCGCTTTCCATTCCAGAGGATTCAAAGGCTTCAACAAGCCGATTGGTTAAGCTACTTACCAACTCATCCCCCGGAGTATGCAATGGTGGAAGTTGCTCAACAACTTTCTTCGCTGCAAATTCATACAATGCATGCCTTCTAAACTCACTATCCGATTCAATGCTGAGAATGGGACGCATTTGGAAATCACATGGAATATACTCCTCTACTTCCTTGTTCTTAAAAAATTCGTCCGCAATGCGTCTGCAAATAGTTTGGATATGATAACGGTCCTCACTTTCTACATTAATCATTTCCCAGCTATCTTCAACAGGTTTCCCTACATTAACTTTGACACCATTTAGAAGATTTGTATGGTGAATTGCGTCATAATGAACGATACGAGGAGATTCAACTTTAGCCGCTAGCATTTTTAGCCCCTTTTCTTTACGGTTTCTTGAAACTATGGGAGCATTGAAAACTATATAAGAAATATTTTCAACTCTTTTATTCTTCGATCATGATAGAGTGGGGGGGAAACTTTGAGGCTTTGGCATGTACATATTACTCTATATCCTTTCTTGGCTCATATTAGGATGGCTATCATCCAAGATGGCGAGACGGCGAGGAAGAAACCCCGCAATTTGGTTTTTTCTTGGCGTAATTCTTGGCGTAATCGCATTAATTGTTCTTTACTTTCTTCCTCAGAAAGAAACTCTGGCACCAGCAATGGCAGCTCCGATGCAAAAAGCAGCGATACCCATTTCTCCAAATGAGGAAGTTTCCGAAAAACCTCCAGAAAAGCTTTGGTATTATCTAGATTCAGAAAAGGCTCAATTTGGCCCGATGAGTTTCTATGCCCTTCAAGGAGCATGGGACGATGACAAAATCACTGCATCGACCTATATTTGGAACGAAGATATGGAAAATTGGGTGCGCCTTGAAAACCTCATCGACCTCCATGCTCGCATAAGAAGAGCCCCTTAAAAGGGGCTCTCTAATACTTCAAATCGAATATAGAAAAATCTCTAGTCTTACCAAGAGGATTTTGTAACTCCCGGGATCAGACCAGCAAGGGCCATCTCACGGAAACACAAACGAGATAAGTTAAATTTACGAAGGTATCCGCGGCAACGGCCTGTAAGGCGGCAGCGGTTACGTAGACGAACTTTTGATGAGTTTGGAGAAAGCTTATTGAGCTTATCTTGAGCATCCATTCGCTCTTCGTCGCTCACTTCGAGATCTCGAACGATTTTTTTGAGTTCTTGCCGTTGCTCCCATTTCATTTTAACGAGTCGCTCACGCTTCTTCTCTTTTTCGATCATTGCTTTTCTAGCCATAGTCTTCCTATTTTTTCCTAGCAGGTCCTTTTTGTCGTTGCTTACGGTTGGGATTCCGCTTGTTGATCACATAGAGTCGTCCCCGCCGTCTAACAATCTTGTCCCCTTTACCGGGATCTGCTTTTACAGATGCACGCACTTTCATAAGTAAATCCTAAATTTCAGATAGTAGCAACCAATATAACGAATTCTCCATTTCTTGACAACGTCATTAAAGAAATAAAAAAAAATGTTGTGGCTTGAACCTATTTCATAATTTGTGTAGAATGGTTCCTTGGTTAGAAAATAAAGAGTTTATAGACAATGAAACGGACATATCAGCCTAGTAAACGACGACGCAAGAAAACCCATGGGTTTCGCTCTCGTATGAAGACTGTAGGTGGGCGCAGGCTCATTAACAAAAAACGACGAAAAGGGCGGAAGCGCCTCGCTGCGTGAAACTAAACTTTTCAAAATTGCAACGTCTCCTTGCTAGACGTGAGTTTCGTGAGGTATACCAGCGGGGGAGAAAGTTTGTAGGCCACCGGCTAGCATTCTTTTATATCCTAGAAAGCCCGCGCTCTCCTCGACTAGGAATCACGATTACAAAAAAGTGGGGAAAGGCCCATGACCGCAACCGCTTCAAGAGGGTTGTTCGAGAGGGATTTCGCAGATCCTACCCTGAGCTCAATACTGGGCTCACGCTGAATGTCCACCCACGTGAAGGTTATAAGAACCTGAGCGTAGAGGAAGTTACAATGGAATTAAAACGATTGAGCGACTCCTGTGTCCAAGCTAAATCCGAATCAGCAAAAAGCTGTCACCGCCACTGAGGGCCATGTTCTCATTCTTGCAGGAGCAGGGAGTGGAAAAACGCGAGTCCTTGTTCATCGTATTGCTCACCTCATCCGAGATAAAAAAGTCTCTCCCACAGCAATTTTAGGCCTCACCTTTACAAATAAAGCAGCGGAAGAGATGCGAGAACGCGTCGCAAAGCTTGTTTCCATTGAAGAAGCTCAACAGGTTTCTCTTTCCACTTTCCACAGCTTTTGCATGAAAATACTCCGAAAGGAGATCCATCGGCTTGGATTTACTCAAAAGTTCTCCTTATATGATGAAAAGGATATGCGCCGCCTCATTATGCAAGTAGCGGAAGATCTTTTTGATGGAGAAGAGCTTTCGCTAGAACCCATTATCGCAGCAATTTCCTACATAAAAGGAAAAGGGCTCGCGCCCGAAGATTTTCCAAAAACAAGTGATCCAAAGCAAGACGCCTTTATCAAAGAGGTCTATGAATCTCTTCGGGTTGCAATGCGAGCTTACAATGCACTCGACTTTGACAGTCTTCTCACTCTTACCGTTGAACTCTTTGAGAGTTTTCCAGAGATTCTTGAAAAATATCAAGACCGTTTCCGCTATATCATGATTGATGAGTACCAGGATACTAACCCCATTCAATACCGCCTCGCCTCACTCCTCTCTAAAAAATACCGTAATCTCTGCGTTGTTGGAGATGATGACCAATCAATCTACGCCTGGAGGGGCGCTGAAATCGAGCACATTCTCAGCTTTCCTGCAGAAACAACCATTAAACTCGAACAAAACTACCGCTCAACCTCCCGGATTCTGCAGGCCGCCAATGCGGTGATTAAAAATAATGTCCATAGGCACGAAAAGATCTTGCAAACGAATGCTAAGGAAGGAGAGACTCTTGAGATTTTTAATGCCCCTTCTGAGCAAGAAGAAGTAGAATCAGTGATCCAACGTATCCTCCAGTTCAGAGAGGAAAAAAATTACCGATGGAAAGATATTGCCATCCTTTACCGCTCGAATAATTTGGCTCGCTCCTTTGAACTTTCTCTTATGCAAACGGTATGGAGAAGCGAAGGGCAGTGGGTCCGAGGAATCCCCTATCAGGTGTTTGGGGGAATGGGTTTTTTTGAGCGGGGTGAGGTAAAAGATTTAATGGCTTATCTGCGCATCATTTCAAACCCCAAAGATCAGGAAGCGCTCCTCCGCATTATCAACTATCCAAGACGCGGTATCTCCGATAAAACTCTCGACACCATAACCCAACTCAATCGTCGCAAACGCCTCCCCCTACTCGCTGTCATGAAAAAAATTACTCAAGGTGACTATCCCGAACTTTCCCTAACTTCTAGAGGAGCACAAGGAATTGCTAATTTCTTAATTCTATACCAAGAAATGACAGAAAAATTCCAATCCCTCTCCCTTTCCCAAGGGCTCAAATGGCTCCTTGAAAAAATCGACTATAAAACAGCGCTAACGAAGGAGTTTAAAACCGACACAGTTCAAGAAGCAAAATGGGAAAATATTCAAGCTTTTATCTCCGCGATGCAAACCTATGAAAAAGAGGAAGAATCTTCTCTTCATGATTTCCTATCCTCTTCACTACTCAATAACCATAAAGACCGAAAGAAAGACCTTTTTGGAAACGATACACTCAGCCTTATGACCTTTCATAGCGCAAAAGGCCTCGAATTTCCCGCTGTTTTTCTAGTAGGGCTTGAAGATCATCTGATCCCCCATCTCAAATCTCAGACAAAAGAAGGAATCGAAGAAGAGCGCCGCCTCCTCTACG
The DNA here is from genome assembly GCA_018399055.1 of Simkaniaceae bacterium. Lineage (GTDB taxonomy): Bacteria > Chlamydiota > Chlamydiia > Chlamydiales > Simkaniaceae > Neptunichlamydia. The sequence continues at coordinate 1,829,220 of CP073762.1, forward strand.
TTGCGATCACCCGAGCGATGGAAGCTTTATGCCTCAGCATGTCTCGCACAAGAACAACACATGGAAAGGTAGTCAGTTGCAACCCCTCCCGCTTCCTCTTTGAAATCCCTAAGGAGATTCTGAAGGTAACATCCTGGAAATAATTTTAGCGATATTTGACTTCTCTTCACCTGGGGCAAAGCGATGAGAAATCTGGGCATGTTCAAGGGCTTCCTCCTTATCCTCCATAAACTCAGAAATCACAAGATGCATTTTCCAGCAATGGTCAGCGCTCTTTTCTTCAAACTCGTCGATAAATTGCTCAAGAGGCTTAATACTATTGTTCTCTTGAAAATCAAGAAGAGCTAGCCGAGAAGCAACCTCTCTGCTTTCTATAGCATTAAGGACTGCACGCAGTGCATTCCCTTCCTCCGTTCCTCGAAGAGAAATATATTTTTCAAGCATGAGCTCAGGAACCGTGTCTTCTCCCTCATTTAGTATGGTGCGCGCAAGGCTCTTAGCCCCCATAGATCTGGCCTCTTCATAACAATACTTGAGTTCTCCCACTTTTTTACTCTGTTTTGCCTCTTCAAACCGTTTTTCAAGCAAGTAATAGCGACGCCCAACTTCCTTTAAATGTCTTCCAAAATCCCCTACTCTCTTGATGGGATATCCCATGCGAGAGATTTCTTCCTCTTTAGAATTCAAAAGAACAATTGTGGGGAAATTCTCAACCCCATACTTTTCTTTTAAAACACGGTTTTGAGTCAAAGTCGCCTCACTTTGCGTGTTTATTTCAGGAAAGTCTACTTGAACAAAAATAAGTTCTGAAGGAAGCTTTTTAAATATTTCTTCTATCAAAATTTTTGAATGCTCAGACCAATCGGAACCGGTGAAAACAAGAGCAAGAGGAAGATCATGCCCCTGTGCAAGATCTCTCCCTTTTAAATAGTCTTTTGTCACCTGCGGAGAAGCAAAAAGAACCCCCGAAAGGAATAGAAAAATGATGGATAGTTTCATACCCTTGCTCCAAAAGTTAAAGCACTATAAAATACACGTATAAAAAATGAAGCCATTTCTTTCGACAACTATTCTACGTCACCGTAGAGAAAATTTAAAAAAGTGCAGTCTTCGCGGACTAGAACAGCGAGAAGATATGCTCTTTTTAACCTATCCAAAGGACCCAATTCCCTTTATTAAAAAGGGAATCCTCCTCGGTTTGGATGCCCCTCCTCTAACAAATGAGGACCGCTTTCCCCTTTTCTTAATCGATGGAACGTGGAAGTATGCCGCTGTTATGGAGCGGCAAGTCCCCCAGAAAGAAAAATGGATTCATAGAAGCCTACCGTCCCATTTTCGAACCGCCTACCCTCGCAAACAAACCGACTGCGTGGATCCTGACCGGGGGCTTGCCTCAGTGGAAGCTCTCTTTATCGCCTACCATATTCTCGGATACGACACATCTGGTCTTCTCGATCATTACTACTGGAAAGATGATTTCCTCACCCTTAACTCACAATACCTTTTGTATAGTACCACTTCCCATTGACTTTTTGAAACGAGCTAATTTCATGCAATAGCCGCTCCTCTCCTTGATGACGAAAACGCGCAATGAACTGGACAGTCCCCTCACCTCCCTCTTCCTCGCTAAAGAGAACATCTAGCTTGATCCACTCCACGCCAGTGCCCCCCTTTCGATCAAACCGCTCAAGCGCCTCTCCTCGCATCGTCTTTTCAATATAGTCGAGGTTGTTTTGGGTATAGGCCGTATAGCGAGAACGCATCAGAGACTCAGGAGTTGGAGGGCTCGCTTCCTCCTCGATATAGGGTCCACAACATTTAGAATAATCCTTTCCAGATCCGCAAGGACAGGTCATAGAATGAATTCCTGAGTCAGTTCAATTGCCAGCTCAAATACAACAAACAATGAGAGGGCAATTAAAACAGGTTTTCCTCCTGGAAGTTGTTGATTAAGCTTAGAGTAGTCTTTGCGATACCTTCCAACCCAGACCATTAGTACTGGTATTAAGCCTAATAAAAGGGCGCATCCAATTCCCCCTGCATACCCCAAGGCCTTCAGAAAAATGCCTGGGTTAACCGAAACAATAATGATCGGAGGAATGTAAATGATCGCACATAAGAGGACCTTCTTAAAGCCCACTTTTGCTAATCGAAGGCCATCCGATAAAAAGTCCAAAAGTCCCAACGTTACTCCTAAAAAGGAAGTCGTAAGAGCAAAGGCGCTAAAGAACTGCCCAGTCAAATAAATGGGAGAGTTGGGAAAAATTTTCTTTAAGGGTTCAACAGCCGTCTGCCCCATTGCCTGAGCCTGCAGAAGGCCGCTCGAACCTGCAACAGGAACAATTCCCAAAATCAAATACTCCCATAAAATATACCCTGCAAAAGGCAAGGAAGTCCCCACTAAAATGGCAAATCGGACCGTCTTGGGGTGGCGATCAAGATAGGTTGTCAAACTCGGGACAATCCCCTGATAGCTAAAGGAAGTAAACATCACAGGAAGAGCTAGGAATGATGGAATCCAATGTGCACGCGAAAGATTTTCAATCTTCACTTCGCCAAAGCCAAGAACCACAAAAACAAGAAACGCCAATCCTAGTCCAATCATCAATAGAAAATTGATTCGATCCACAACTGCCGTTCCCAAATAGACACAAAACCCAAAGACCGCGGAAAAGATGATTAATCCTGCAGTGTAGGGGATCTTGCCCCCAAAAAGAGCAACCACAAATCCTCCTCCACCATCCACGTAAGCAATGGTTAAACAGTAGAATAGGAAAATATAGAGAATCCAAGCAGCAATTTTACCGATAGGGCCTAAAAGATGATGAGCCATTGAAATAATATTAGCATCATTTGGCATCCACAAACAAACCTCTAAAAGAAGAAGCCCCGTACACGCACTAAATATCCAACAAATGATAAAAATAACCGTCGCGGGAAGAAATCCTCCCATCCCTGTGACAACTGGAAGCGCAAGCATGCCAGCGCCAATGGCCGTCCCCCCGACAAGAAGGGCTCCACCGATGGCTTTTCTAAGCGAAAAATCCATAATTCCTCTACTAAATTGCCCCCCATAATATGATAAGGATTCTTTTGAGTGCAACAACTCTCTTCATTTAAAAAAAACCATCGTGTATCCTGGGAATCTAACCCGCAAAGGCCGCGCTAGCGGGTCAACCTCTAAGGAATGTTTTGCAACCAAAAAGATACTCGAAAGATCAACATCGCGTAGATGTCCGACATATCGATCCCAAGGCCCTATACATTTTGGAAAAATTGCGTGCATCTAACTACACTGCCTACCTGGTAGGTGGAAGCGTCCGCGATCTGTTACTAGGGAAGAAGCCCAAGGACTTTGATATTTCCACATCAGCAAAGCCTGAAGAAATTAAACGTTTGTTCCCTAGCTCAATTCTTATCGGGAAACGGTTCCGCCTCGCTCATGTCCGGTTTGGAAAAAAAGTGATTGAAGTCTCCACATTTCGCTCTGGAGACATCGAAAATGAACAGCTTATTACAGAAGACAATATCTGGGGATCTCCTGAGGAGGATGTCTTAAGACGAGACTTCACCATCAACGGCCTGTTTTATGATAGCAATACCGAAGAGATCATCGATTTTGTTGGGGGGTATCCTGATATTGAAAAAAAACTGCTTCGGGCAATCGGCCAGCCTTTTCTCCGTTTTAAACAAGATCCTGTCAGAATGATCCGTTGTCTAAAGTTTCAGGCTCGATTTGGGCTAGAAGTAGAGGAAGAGGCCCGCCTTGCTCTCATCGACTGCAAAGGAGAAATTCTGAAGAGTGCACAAGCTCGGGTACTGGAAGAAATGCTTCGCATGTTGGAGTCTGGATCTTCAAAAAACTTCTTCCGCTTGATGACCGACCATGGTTTGATGCAACAACTTCTTCCCGCCATTGCAGAATACTTAGAAACGCAAGAGGGAAATGAAATATACTCCTATCTAGATGAAGCCGACGGCACGCTTAAAGAACCCCATAATCCCAATCTTGAACGCCCCGTTCTCCTTGCTTGCCTTGCCTTTCCACTTCTCGAAAAGCATTTGAAGATACACTTTACCGATCGAGACAAAACTCCCCATCTTGGAGACATTTATAAAGAAGCCAATACTGTCATTGACGAAGTTTTTCATACCTTTTTCAAAATCCCCCGTCGCTTAAGAATCCGAACGCTTAGCATTTTGATTTCGCAATTCCGGATTACTCCCTTTCAAAAGAAAAAAACCATGAAAATCCGCATCCCTCGCGCTCCGGAGTTTCATCTAGCTCTCCAGTTTTTCGGCCTTCGTTGTCGTTTAGAGCCGGGGCTACAGGCACTTCATGAGCAGTGGAAAGATGCTTATGAGAAGATTGCAGACACCCTTCCAGCTCCAAGAAAACGGGAAAAACGTCCCCACCATAGACCCCGGCCGAAAAAATGAGTCTGCAAAAGGCTGACAAGCATACCCTTTTTATTGGCCCTCCACTAGAAGAAGGTCCATTGCCTGCCCTCTTCTATTTTGCTCTTTCCGCAGAAGACAGCTTAGGAAAAGACCCTTATAATCAGCCTGTTCAGTTCTTGCAAGGGCTGCCTTTACGGATTTTTTCAATCACTCTTCCTGCTCATGAAAACAACTTTCCCCCTGAAAAAGCAATGGATGTTTGGGCCAAAAGAATTAAAGGAGGCGACGCTCTCATCCCCCCTTTTATTGAAGAGATCAAAAAAACTGTAATGAAGCTAAAACCCCACTTCACAAGTTGCGCAGTTGCAGGCCTTTCAAGAGGGGCTTTTATCGCCTGTCACATAGCTGCTCTTTGCCCAGAATTTACCCATATTTTGGGGTATGCTCCTTTAACCCAGCTTGACTACGCACCTAATCTCAACCTCGAAACCCTTTCTTCTAAGCTGTTCAACCGCAAGATTCGCTTTTACATTGGGAACCACGATACACGAGTAGGCACAGAGCACGCCTTTTCCTTTATTCAAGCCCTTGCAAATGAAGCCAACAGCAACAGGGTGCGCAGTGCGCCTATTGAAATGATCATCGGACCATCGATCGGATACCAAGGGCATGGCACCAGCCCTAGCGTTTTCAAAGCAGGTGTGGATTGGCTAAAAAAGGAGCTATCGATATGAGCGATGACCTCTTTATTTTTGCCGGAGAAGTCAGCGGCGACTTGCATGGAGAAAAACTCTTGAAAGAGCTCTACTCTGCCTATCCCAATCTTAAAGTTAGAGGAGTGGGTGGCCCAAAAATGCGAGCAGTAGGAATGGAGTGCATCATGCCTATGGAAGAATTCCAAGTGATGGGATTTATCGACATCCTTTCCTCCCTTCCAAAGCTCATCAAACAATTCAAAACAATTAAGAAAGATATTCTCACCCATCCTCCTAAAGGAGTGGTGACAATTGACTACCCGGGCTTTAACCTCAGACTAGCAAAAGCTCTCTGTCAGAAAAACTCACCCGCAAAGCGCATCCATTATATTTGCCCAACCGTTTGGGCTTGGGGAAAGAGGCGCATTCCAAAAATGGAACACTCCCTTGATTGCCTTTTAACAATCCTACCCTTTGAACCCGACCTTTTTTCCAAATACCAGATCGATGCTACGTATGTTGGGCACCCTCTTATTGCGCGTATAAGCCACCACCAGTACGATCCGAGTTGGAACCAAGCCTATGGAATTGAAAACGAACAACCGATTCTCTCCATATATCCTGGAAGTCGAAAGAAAGAACTCCTTCGCAATTTACCTCTGCAGATCAAAGTAGCGAAGCAAATTCAAAAGGGTCACCCCGATCTTTTGATTGCCATTTCTTGCTCTGATGAAAAATTCCTTCCCCTTCTAGAAAAAGAAGCAGGAGGTCTCCTAATTATTCGACACGAGCACTCTTATGAACTCATGCGCGCCTCTCATCTTGCTATTGCAACTTCTGGGACAGTCACTCTGGAGCTAGCGCTCCACCAGATTCCTACAGTTGTGACCTTTGCGATCAACCCCCTAGATGTCTTTTTAGCGCAGCATATTTTCCGTATTAATCTTCCCCATTACGCCCTTCCCAATATTCTCTATCATGGAGAGCTTTTCCCTGAGCTTTTTGGACCAAACCTCACAGAAGACGCTCTCTACAAAAAAGGAAACGACTTTATGCTAAGCGAATATAAACGATTAGAGTGTATCGAGGGCTGCAAGAGATTGAAAAATCAACTTGGGAAACAAGACGCGAGCAAAGAAGCTGCCCGCGCCATTCTTAAACTTATTCTGAATTAAAACCCTTTCCAACCGCGGTATTCGATATCTTTCGATAAACGGTTAGTGATCACTTCAAGAGCTCCCCAACGATATCCGTTATAGCTCATAGTTTGAGAAAGCTGGATTGCAAGACACCCCCCAACCCATGTAGCCGCTCCAAAGCCCACCTTTTTGATGGCACGATCCGTAAACCCTTTCTTAATCTCTTGAGCACCTTTGTAAAGAAACTTCCCACCCCAGTAAAGCCCTGCTCCAGGGGCAGAGAGGAGCGCTCCAAAGCCAAAAGAAACTCGGCCCGGATCAGCCTTCATTTTTGTTGCGCACTGGTAAATCCCTAAGGCTATAGCAAGCCGAATGACAGTGATTGCCACAATTTGCATGCGGTGGCCCTTGTCCTTATCAGCACCTCTTATTGGTGCAATAAAAGTCTCTGGCAGGACAAAAGGTAATAACTGGTTTTTTATAATCATCCTTCGTTCTCCTATCGTGTAGGTTGTATTATGAGAAAGCAGAATACTAAAAAAAATATTTTAATCAATCTTTTTTTTAGTGCTTAAGAACACTCCCTAACCCATTCTTGATCTTTATCTCTCATTGTATTAGAATCTCCGTGTTATGCAAAATTCATTGAAAATATATGTTGATCGTCTGTCTCGCGAGCGAACAGAAAAAATTGAAGAAACTCTCACCCCTGAGCTCATGGACATAAATGAGAAAGACCTCAAATTCCAAAGTTCCGTTAAGCTTGAAGGGAAAGCATATCTCGCTGAAGACCACTTGGTTATACAGCTGGATGTTGAAACAGAAGCGCTAATCCCCTGCGCTATCTGCAATAAAGGGTTAAAGAAAAAGATCACAGTCAAGGGATTCTACCACACAGAAGACCTTGAAAAAATTCGGGGTCATGTTTACGATTATACCAATCCTCTACGAGAAGCTATTTTACTAGAAGTCCCTTCTTATGTAGAATGTTTAGAAAACTGTCCCAAACGGACAGACTTAAAGAATTACCTACAAAAAGGGAATGACCAATTCCCCTTTGCAGATTTAAACTAGGAGAAAACCCGTGGCCGTCCCACGTAACCGACACTCAAATGCACGCAAGAACAGTAAACGTGCGCACCACGCAAAAAAAGAGAAACATGTTGCAAGTTGCTCAAACTGCGGAAAAATGCACCTCCCCCACCGAATGTGCTCATTCTGTGGATACTATGGAGGACGCTCCGTCCTTTCGGAAGCGCAAGAGTAAAGTCCCCCACCTGGGGATTGACCTCCTAGGGGGAGACAATGTCTCTCCTGATCATGTGCTTGAGACTCTTCACGCCCTCTATTCAGAGGTCGCCGCTCCTTTTTGCCTAACAGTTTTTTCTACTCCAGAAATAGCAGTACACATCGAAGCCTTCAAAAAAGCACATGATCTCAAGGAAAAAGAACTCGAAATATTCCAAACTGAAGAAGTCATCCATATGGATGATGACCCACTTTACGCCATTCGAAAAAAGAAGCAATCCTCTATGTGTCTTGGAATGAAGCTTCTCAGAGATCGACAGATCGATGCCCTTGTGTCTACTGGAAATACTGGAGCATTGATAGCCAGCGCAAAACTTTTCTTGCCAATGCTGCAAGGAATTTCTCGAGCAGCGCTGATCACACTTCTCCCGACAAAAAAGGAGCCGATTGCGGTAATCGACGTAGGAGCGAACATCCAATGCAGCCCCGAGCACCTAGTTCACTTTGCTCAAATGGGAATAGCATATCAGAAAGCACGCGGGATTAAAAAGCCGATTGTTGGCCTTCTCAATATTGGGGTAGAAGAGAAAAAAGGACGAGCAGAACTCCGAGAGACTTACAAACTTCTCCAAGAATTTAACAGCGAAGAAACTGTCTTTGCTGGAAATATTGAAGGAAAAGAGGTCTTTTCAGGAGACATTCATGTGCTTGTCACTGATGGCTTTACAGGAAATATTTTCCTAAAAACCGCGGAAGGACTTTCCTCATTTATTCTTGATACGATGAAAAAAAATCAAAATCTTATTCCTTTTTCAAAACCTCTCCTTCAACATCTAGAAGCTGAACTTTATTCAGCAGAATATCCAGGAGCAATTCTTTGCGGTGTCGATGGAGTTATCATTAAATGTCATGGAGATGCAAACCCCGAAGCTCTTAAGTGCGGTGTCCAAGGAGCCATCAACCTCCTTCAAGGGACATTTCTCGACAAAATCAAACTTGAATTAGCCCCCTAACCTGGCCCAGATCAAATCAATTTTGCTGCGTCTCGCTTATTACCCAAACAAACTCAAAAATTTGTTTTGGGCAACGCAAAAGCTGTCCAAAACCCCTTTTTTGAATTTGTTTGGGTATAACTCAAATAGCCAACTTATTTCTTAAACAGGCCCTAAGAATTTACTAGAAAAACATCGATCATTGGTATATGATCGTGATTTACGAACACATCCACACTGGTGAAACCGATGAAAGAAATTCTTCTAAATGTGACGTCAAAGGAAAAGAGATGTGCGGTATTAAAGTTTGGAAAACTCCAAGACCTAATTGTTGAACGCAAGTCAAACAGACAGCTTACCGGAAACATCTACCGGGGCGAAGTCATTAACATCTTGCACAACATTCAATCGGCGTTTATTGCGATTAATGAGGGCGAAAATGGGTTTATCCATATCAGTGATATCGTAGAGAATACTCAAAAATTCCAGGAAATGTTTGACATGGAGTTTGATTGGGATTGCGACGTCAGCGCTATTAAAACACGTGAACTCAAAGACGCTGATATCTCCAAATTTATGGAGATTGGACACCCTGTTCTTGTCCAGGTCGTGAAAGAACCGATAGGCTCTAAAGGTGCCCGCCTTACTTCAAATATCACAATCCCCGGAAGATACCTTGTCCTTCTTCCAAACACCCCGCATCGTGGAGTGTCCCGGAAGATTATTGACCGCTCGGAGAGAGAAAGACTCAAGAAAATTATCAAATCCTTTGAAATGCCTCAAAAAATGGGGCTTATTTGCCGCACGGCAAGCGCAAGTGCATCAACAGAGGAACTGATTGCAGAAGCAACAGAACTGTTAAATGCCTGGGAGAAGATCCAGGTAGACTTTAAGGAAAGTGAAGGACCCGTCTGCCTTTATAGAGAGTCCGATCTAGTTAAAAAATCTGTGCTAAAGGCAATCAATAAAAAATACACCCGAATGCTTGTCGATGACCACAAAACCTACCTGTATTGCCGTGAAGTCTACAATCGGTATAAGGGAGATCATGTCTTAAAGCTTGAGTGCTATCGGGACAAAATCCCGATGTTTGATCGCTTCGCCGTTGAAAATGAAATTGAACGGTGTCTTCGAAGAAAAATCTGGCTTCAAAGTGGCGGATACCTCTTTTTTGACAAAACAGAAGCAATGTATACAATCGATGTCAACTCTGGAAGAGGGAGTGCTTCAAAAGAAAATATCAATGTCGAAGAAACCCTTGTCCGCATCAACATGGAAGCAGCCGATGAAATCGCGCGTCAACTTCGAATCCGAAATATTGGAGGCCTTGTCATCTGCGACTTTATTGATATGCGTTATCGTCGTAACCAAAGGCGTGTTTTAGATACTCTTAAAGAAGCCATGAAGGAGGACTCCGCAAAGTGCACTATTTTAGGAATGAGTGACTTTGGTCTTGTTGAGATGACAAGGCAGCGTACGCGTGAATCGCTTATTCAAACCCTCTTTACCCATTGCCCCTATTGCAGTGGAAAAGGAATTATCAAAAACTTTGAAAGTATCTCAATCGAAATTGAACGTGCAATCCAAAAATTGATGTCTATCCATAATGAGAGCAAAGTCGAATTAATTACCCACCCTCAACTGAATGATTACCTTGGAAAAGGAGATAAGTCTCTTTTAGAAAAACTTGCTAAAAATTTGAAAGGAGAAATTTCCTTCAAAAGTAATGATGAGTTGCACTTAAACGGATTTGAATTTTACTCGATGGCTGATGGACAAAAAATCGAATGGTAACATCCAAGCTCTTCTAGCTAAAATTGATGAATTGTCAGGCTCAAAAGAGCTTCCTGAAAAGTATACACAGATCTTGAAGGACTTTATTAAAAGCTATCAAAAAGTAATCCGAGATCATGGAGAGGATCCTGAATCCCATATAGGTGTTTTTTACTCCTTTATTGAATTCATGAAAGAGCAAGTGCGCAATCCCTTTCAATTCGAGCCCTATCATAAAAAAATGCGCTCCCCTGTAGACTACTACAAGTTTGGTCTCGATTTTCTTAGACCTTTAGTTGATCTTCCCAACTCGACTATATCAGGAGCAAAGAACCTCGACTATATAGAGTCCCTTCTTGAAAAGAAGGAGAATGTCATCCTTTTTGCTAACCATCAAATTGAAGCAGACCCACACGCTATCAGCATCCTTCTCGAGAAAACTCATCCTAAATTTGGTGAGGAACTTATTTTTGTTGCTGGTACAAGAGTCACCACCGATCCTTTTGCGATTCCTTTCAGTATGGGAAGAAACCTTCTCTGCATTCACTCGAAAAAATACATTGAGCACCCTCCTGAAGAGCAACATGAAAAACAGATGCACAACAAAAGAACCATGGCTCGAATGGTGGAACTCTTAAGCGAAGGAGGGCATGCCATTTACGTCGCTCCCAGTGGAGGGCGAGACCGCGTAAATGCAGATGGCATTATCGAAGTCGCTCCCTTTGACCCTCAAAGTCTCGGAATGTACTATGTAATGGTCCAAAAAGCAAAAAAACCCACGCATTTCTTTCCTCTTTCCCTCTCAACTTATCACCTTCTCCCCCCTCCAGACACAACCGAAACTGAGCTTGGAGAATCCCGAATAACCAGGGGTGGTGCGATTCATCTTCACTTCGGTGAGGAAATTGATATGGAACATTTTCCAGGAGCCGAAAAAGCTAAAGATAAAAAAGACTTAAGACGCATTCGCGCAGAATATCTCTGGGAATGTGTGAACCGTGAATATGAAAAATTCCCCAAATAGGGAGGCATTATGAAACGACTGATGGCACTACTACTAATTACAATTGGGGGATTTGCTGAAAACGCCCAAAGTTATATTGAAGTCCAAGATCAATCCCACCTGCAAATACTGACTCCCTCTCTTTCTAAGCGTAAAACAGCAAAAATTCGCCTTGAGAATGGTTTAGAAGCCTACCTCATTTCTGACCCAAAAGCGGATCAGTCAGCAGCGGCTCTTTCCATGGAAGCCGGTTCATGGAATGACGATCCTAACTATGCTGGAATTGCCCACTTTCTAGAACACCTCTTGTTTTTAGGATCGAAAGCCTACCCGGAAGAAAACGCTTATGAAAAGCAAGTTTTAGACAATGGGGGGATATTCAATGCTTATACCTCCACGGATCGTACCGTCTACATTTTCTCAGTAAACAATGATGCCTATTCTACAACTCTCGACATGTTTAGCCACATGTTTATCGATCCTCTATTTACTGCCTCAGGGATTGGAAGAGAGCTCCATGCTGTCGATCAAGAACATGATAAAAACATTGAAAGTGATGGAAACCGCGGATGGATGGTTTTTAAAGAAACAGGAAACCCTGCGCACCCTAATGCTCTTTTCAGTACAGGAAATGCCGAGACACTTGGGGGAATACCTAGAGAAGAGGTCGTCAGCTGGCACCAGAAAAATTACAGTGCTGATCGAGCCCACCTCACCCTTTATTCAACATTGCCGATTGAAGAACTCAAGGCTCTTGCAGCCCGCCAATTTTCAGCAGTCCCCAAAGCAGGCTCCCAGTTTCAATTGCCCCGAGAAAAGCTATTTTCAGAAAAACAAGAAGGGCACATTGTTGCAATTAAGCCTATCAAAGACATGCGCAATCTCTCTATTGAGTGGGAACTCCCTAAAGAATTTGTTCAAAATTTTGATAATCGCTCTGATGATCTCCTCGGGTATATCATTGGAGGACGACACGAAAACAGCCTATATTCTCAGCTTAAGAGAGAAGAACTTGTTGAAAGTACTTCTTCCAGCATGTTTCGTTTGAGCAAAGAATCGGGCATTTTCTACATCAGTTTTGATCTTACGCCCCTAGGAGCAACGCAATTTGAAACAGTCATTGAGAGGTGCTTCCAAACACTTAATTCTTTGAAATCAAGTGGAATCCCTCCGTATATTTTCCACGAACTTAAAAATATGTCTAAAATCGATTATGAGTATCAGTCTCGAAGTGCTCCTTTTTCATTCGTTACAAACCACGCGCATCAAATGATCGATGAACCTCTGGAAACCTACCCACTAAAAACAATCATGCCCACAACTTATGATGCTGGTGAAACCCAAGAATTCCTCGAGCTCCTGTCTCCAGGATCTGCCGTCTATTTCCTCGTTGCTTCCCCTGAGCTTTCTGGCATTGATCCAGATAAATTCGAAAAGTGGTCAAGAGTTGAGTACGCAATCCGAAAAATCTCAGATCAATCTCTAACAGCGTGGAGCGATATTCCTTCGCATCCACACATTGCACTTCCCGAGCAAAATACATATATTCCAGGCGACCTTAAATTGGTCACACGCCCTGGAAATGGTGAAACCATTGTCACTCCACATCCCAAAAAACTTGTATCAAATGATTTGGGAGAAGTCTATTTTTGGGAGGATACGCAATACAAAGTCCCTGAAGTTTCTTGGGTCTTTAATATTAGCTCCCCCTATATCAATGGAACGCCTCGCCAAATGGTGCTCATAGATTTGTTTCGCTACACACTAGATGAAAAACTTGCCTCTACGCTGACCTATGCAAATGCCGCCTCTTTAAGTTTTGCTACCGGCCCTCTCGATCTCAAACTCATCATGGTGGTAAGCGGCTATAGCGAGAAAGCCCCTCTTCTATTAGAAGAGGCCCTAAAACAAGCAAAGAAATGTCGCATGACAAAAGAGGAATTTGATCTCTATACCACATCTCTTAAAAGCTCTTACGCCAACCAGAGCAAAGCGATGCCTGTCTTCCAAGCAAACGAAATTTCGATGAACCTTCTATTCAATAACGCCCCTAAACACACCGATAAGCTTGCGGCCCTCGACAATCTCTGCTATGAAGACTACCTTTTGTTTGCCGATAGGCTTTTTCAGCAAGCCTATATCGAAGCCGTTCTTATCGGAAACATGACCGAAAAAGACGCTCAAAATGTTTGGGAAACCGTAACAGAAAAACTCTCCTACACCCCCTACCCTAAGAAGAACCACGAGAGAAGGCAAATGTTGACCCTTTCTTCTTTCCAAGGTCCTTACAAAGTCCATGAGCAAACCGAAAGCCTTGGCAACGCCGCCATCCTTGTGATTCAAGAGGGAACCATGACATTCCCCAAAAAAGCTTCCCACCTTGTCCTAGGAATCGGAATACAGGAAGACTTTTTCGATACCCTCAGAACGAAACAACAAACCGCCTATTTTGCAAGAGCAGGAAGCCAAGAGGAAGAAGAGCAACTCTTCAACATCTTTATGGTTCAATCTACCTCTCACCAGCCAGATGAGTTAATAGCCCGCTTTGAGCTCTTCCTCGAAACCTATATCAAAGATTTTGAAGCAACTCTCTCAGAAGGACGTTTTGAAGTCCTCCGAGGGAATATGATCACCCTTCTTGAAACTCCTCCAACAAACCTCTCCCAAATGGCGTTTGATCTGAATAAGATCGCCTTCACCTTCAAGGGAGACTTCAACAGACGAGAAAAGCTGATCGCCTCTCTTAGAAATCTAACCTATGAAGATTTCAAAGCAGACACGATATCCTTTCTTTCAAGAAAAAATTCACGCCGCATTGCCATCATGCTTGAAGGCAAGCAGCCTGAGGGGAAAGCTTTTCGCTACGAAGGCATCACCGCCGAGGTCCTCAAAACCGAAGGAACCTACATCTCCCTTCCCTAGTAAGTAAAAAGAAGAATTTTATTTCTCCCTTTTTTCTTTGCATTAAATACTACATGCGTAGTATGTTTGGTACATGTGTGCAAAACGATTATTTGGCGAACTTGAAACAACGATACTTCACCTCTTTTCAAAGAGCGATAAGGGTCTTACCGTCTCCGATGTGATGAAAAGATTGGGGGGCCGCAATGCCTATACCACAATCATGACGGTGATGACCCGCCTCTTCGAAAAAGGAGTACTTAAAAGAACCAAGCAGGGAAGAAGTTATCTCTACTCAAAGAAGAAGTCTCCTCTCCTAAAGCGGCTAAAGTCTCGCTTTCTTGGGGCAAGCCCCTCTGAGGTTTTTAGTACCTTTTTAGAGGAAGAGGTCGAGCCGCAAGAAATTGCAAAGATCGAAAAGATGATTCGGGAGCATAAGAAGAAATGGAATACCTAGCGCGTTACATCATCAACTCTCTTTTTGGCTCAATTCTGACCTTTTATATGTCACTGCTTCTCCTCATGCTCATCCGTCCTCTTATTCGGAGTTATCGCACTCTCTACTATCTGTATCTGATTCCTTTTCTAAAGGTGTTTTATGATCTTTTCTTTATGGACCATTCCCGTTGGGTTTTTCTCCAGGGGAAGAATGTCCTTAATGCGATCCCCAATAGCCGGATCTTGTCTGCCTATTTTGGGACTAAGGGGAAACCTTTTGCTGGGGTGCGCTTCCATTTTTTAGACGGAGAAACTTTTTCAATCGGAGATATTGGCGCTGAAACAATTGGAATACCTCTACTCGCTACGGGTTGTAGCTTGGTTGTCTTGTTAACTCTATTTTCGCTGACCCGCTTCGTTTTGCGTCTTTATAAAGCGATGCAATGGCAACGCAAACTGCCCTTAGAAAAGATGGGGCCAAAGCTCTATTCCACTTCGACACCGCTTAAAAGCCCCATGCTCATTGGAGTGTGGAAGTCCCACATTCTGATCCCTAAGAATCTGCTGAAAACTTTATTAGACAAAGAAGTTGAGGCGATTTATCAACATGAAAGACAACACCTAATATGGAAAGACAATCTCCTTTCCATCATTTGCGACGGGATTTCTGCCCTCTTCTGGTTTATCCCTTTTCGGCACATCGTTTTAAAAAAAGCCTCCTTTTACCGTGAACTCGCCTGCGACTCTAAATCTGAAACGGGGCCTCTTCTAGGAGCGTTGAAAAAAACCGCAACCCATGCGCCTCCTGCCGCATCCCTTGCCTTTTCTTCCTCTGACCGTGTTGCATGGCTGCTCCGCAAAAAAACTCCAGGAAAGATCGCATTGACTCTTTCCTGCTTGACTATCCTTGGAGGTGGGGCTTTCATTTTTGCAAGCCACTTCCTCCCCTTTTAAAAAATTTTAACCTTAACTACTACGAATGTAGTAATTGGAGAATATCATGAGAAAACTGGCCCTGGCACTTCTAGCACTCAGCACAACACTCTTTGCCAACGAGAAAGAGGTTTCTCTTTCCGAAATCCATGAGGCCCTCGCGCCTATGAATGAAATGAGCTCCCTGATCATTAAAGTAAATCCGGGTGACGTTCTTCCCATCCATTTTCGGATGAGCGGCGATGTGCTCCAACTTGATCACACTCCTGAAAATGGAACGATCAAAGCAAAAGAGCCTCTCTACATCAAGATTGAGCCTTCTTTTCTTTTTAGTCAGGATAAACAAGAATGGAAGTCCTTTGAATCTTACTTTACAGGAATGCTTGGAGTTTCGGTGGGCAGTGAAGCTCTCCCCTCTGGCGAGATCTTCCTAGACCTCAACAAACGTTAATCTAAAAACAAAGTGCAGGGGTCTTGCCCTGCACTCCTTTTGAATTTATAGCACTATTAAGGTGAGCCTTAGGGTCCGTTTAAGAATAAGTTGACTATTTGACTTAAGCGAGCCGCAGCAAAATTGAGCTGAATAAGGAGCACCATTCCCAATAGGGAAGGGCGACGAAGAAGGTTGATTTGGCAAAGGCGCAGCCAGTCTAAATAGTCAACTTATTCTTAAACGAGCCCTTAATCTTTGAACCACGTCAAACCCCATGGGCGAAAGGTAGTAGCTGGAAAGCTTTTGATCTTCAAAAATAAAGCCTTGCTTTGCATCACTTTTTCGATACTCCTGTGCCTTTTCAACGGAAATCCCATAAAAATTAGCGATTTCCTGATCTGAAAGTGTGACCTTGGGACTTTCTTTAAATAATTCTTGCAGGTGAAATAGTTCTTCCTTCATCGATTCTCCCTTTTTTTTTAAAAAAGGCACACCCTTAAAAGGAACACGAGACTAGATTTTTTTTGCTTCGATGGACTAGAATAGGCACCGAGGCTAAGGTTCCGTTGTCTAAAAGGATGTACCTTAGTTTCACGCCCTGAGGGGCGGCTACCTCTCAGGGCACTTTTATCAAAGTACCCCTCAATCGTATAGGAATTCTTCAATTTTCTCCAAGAAAAAAATCCCTTTAGAAGGCTCTCAGAAGGTCTTTTCTTAAGATTCCGGACCACCCGGCTACACTTCTTTCAGAACCTTTGACCAGTGAACTGCGGTTGTTAGTTTATCAAGAGGAATGGAGTTCTCTCTTAGAGAAAGGACGTTGGAAACTGCTAGGGGATGATCCTTATCAAAGAGTAAGAGCCCTTTTGCCATTTCTTTTGAAACTGTTTGAGCAAATTTGATTTCGTACCCTTCTAGGTGTCCCTTTCTTTTCACAATGAGATCCACTTCAACGCCACTTGCAGTCCGATAAAAGGTGCAATCTACAAAATCATGATCATGAGAAAGTCTTTTTATTCCTTCCATGATCACCATATTCTCAAAAATACTTCCTCTATCAAACGTTTTAAGAAGGTTGTCTTGATGAGTAAGCCCTAAAAGATAGCATAGAAGCCCGGTGTCTATAAAATAGATTTTTGGAGTCTTCACGAGCCTTTTGGTGCGATTATTATGAAATGGCTTCAGCAGATACACAATATAGGTCGACTCAAGAATCGATAGCCAACTCTTTGCTGTTGGTTGAGTAATTCCGCATTCTTTTGCAACTTCTGATAACTTTAAGAGCTGGCCTGCTCGAGCAGCTAAAAGAGAAATAAAGGTCTGAAATCTCCCTAGATCTGTAATCGATTTGATATTTCTAACGTCTCTTTGGATATACGTCATTAAATAGGAACTATACCAGGTACTAGGGTCAACTGCTGGATTGATAAATGCCTCAGGATAGAATCCTGTAATCATTTGCTGCAGCATTTTATTTAGATTCAAACTTGAGTTCTCTCTCCCTGGAATTACATCAATTTCTTCCCACGAAAACGGGTATAGATGAAAAATTGCGATTCTTCCTGCCAAGCTTTCTGATACCCCTTCCATCACTTGAAATGTTTGGGACCCTGTAAGAATATATTGACCGTAGCTTCTACGATTCTTATCGACCCGAATCTTAATGTAGGAAAGAAGGTTTGGCGCGTACTGAATTTCATCAATAATAAGAGGAGCAGCATACTGATTCAAAAATAGCTCAGGATCTTTTTCTGCAATTGTCCGCATCTGTGGGTCATCAAGGGTTATATATTGGTACCCTTTTAAAGCATGCGTTAAAAGGGTCGATTTACCGGTCTGTCTAGCACCTGTGATGAGACAAACAGGAAACTGCTTTAAAGCAGCGCTAAGGTTTCCTTCTAGCCTGCGACTAAAATACTTATCCATAAATGCTCCTATATAACCCTCATTGTACCAATGAGTTAAAATAAAAACAAGCAAAACTAAAATCAGACTTTAGTTTTGCTTGAAAAGACCTTAAGTAATTGTAAATTAACGGTTAAAAATGGCCGTATTCAGTAAGCTGCTTGATAAACTTAACAACAAAACCATCCCATCCGGGCTAACATCAATTGGAGCCCCCCCCAAAAAAAAAGGGGGGGGCTCTTTGATTCATTTATCTTCAGAAAAATCTTTGATTGGAATCGTTTTCTTCTTTTTCCCATTTTTCGAAAATTTCACCGTTAAAACACCATCTTTATAAGAAGCTTCAGGCTCTTTTTGATGATCAACATTATCCGGGACCATTGACTGATAAAAGAAAGAAGAGGTGGATTTTTTATGATATTTCTTTCTTTTTTCATCTTCTTTTTTTTCACCTTCAATGGACAAACGTCCATTCTCAAAGTTAAGCTCAATATCATCTAAAGGAACCCCTGGAAGGGGTGCTTCAAAAAAGACATTGTCTTGATCTTCATAAATACTCAAACCTATCGATTGAAATTCATCGGAATCCCAGAAATTTTCTCTATCCCATAAAGAAGGGAAAGAGTTGTAAAAATCCCAAGATGGCTTTAGTAGGAACTTTTTTTTCATTTTATCTCCTTGATTAAGGATGTTTCGAGAATACTTTTTTTAATTTATTAACCACCCTTTAAATCAGATTGGCAGCCCTCCTTTTCTAGTCGGTTAATTTGATTTAAGCGTATAAAATTTCATTAGCTGTCCTTGACGCACAAGCAGTAGAACTCTTTCCCCAGGTTTTACATTTTCGAGGGCTGCATTGAACTCCATAATATTTGGAGTTTTTCGATGATTTACCTCCATCACAAGAAATCCTGGTTTAATTCCTGCATAGTCTGCGGCAGTTCCTGGCTCAACTTTAAGAACAACAACACCTTTATCTTCTTGGTTAAATTTGTACTGCTGAATATTTTGGCTCGTGAGATTGTCAATAGAAAATCCAAGCTTCTTTGAGCTTGTTTCACTAGACACAAACGTATTTGCTCCAAAAGTTCCTAAAGTGACTTTAACTTTCTGCGTTTTCCCTTCACGGTTAATTGTCAGCTTAACCTTAGTTCCTGGTGGAAGAAAAACTATTTCCTTACGAAATTGCCCTGGATTCTTCACAGTTATTCCATTGATTTTCATGATAATATCACCCTGTTTAAGGCCTGACTCTTCAGCAGGAGATCCTTTGACAACATCGACAACAAGAACTCCTTGAGTCGTGTTTACCTCGAAAGCTTCAGCAAGATCGCTATCGATGGGCTGCATAGATATCCCTAAAAATCCTCGAGTAACTACCCCATTCTCAACTAGCTGTTCTTTGATATTCAATAAAATGTTACTTGGGATCGCAAAACCAATTCCCATATTCCCTCCTGATCGGGAAAAAATTGCTGTATTCATTCCAACCACTTGATTATTGAGATTGATCAGTGGCCCCCCTGAATTCCCGGGATTAATCGCAGCATCTGTTTGAATAAAATCTTCGTAATCAGTAACCTGGAGTCCTTGTCTTCCCTTTGCACTGATAATTCCAGTAGAGACACTTGCCTCTAATGAAAAAGGGCTTCCGATTGCGACGACCCACTCTCCTACTTCTAAGGCATCAGAATCGCCAAGTTCCAGAAAAGGAAATTTCTCTCCTGAAGGATTTTCCAATTTGAGGATCGCAATATCGGTATGAGAATCCCCTCCAATGTAGCTCGCTGTAATCTGTCGATCTGTTCCATCTTGTAACCTCACAGTAAGCTTTTTTGCCCCCTTTACAACATGCATGTTTGTCATAATATGCCCTTCCTCAGATATGAGGAAGCCAGAGCCTTGACTGATCTGGGGTTGAGAAGGACGCATCCTAGGACCGCCAAAAAAATGATAAAACAAATCATCATTGAATAAATCATAAGGGTTTATCCCTTCTGATTGCCCTCCTTCGGCACGAATAAACACGACAGAGGGAGTACAGGCCTTTGCGACCTCCACAAAGGGCTGAGAAAACATATGCCCATATGAGCTCTCATAAGAATTTTGACGTTCAGCGGCAAAAAAAGAACTTGCTTCTAACCTTTGATCTGCTTGCAGGCCTGCTACTAAAAAGAAAATGATAAAAAACTTGGAAATTGATTGTTTCACATCTACCTCCTAACCTTATAACAACATAAATTTTAGCCAAAAAGAGGATTTAAGCAAAATATATTTTGCTTTGACGCTTGAAGTTAGGAGCCTACTTATGACAATAATTTGATCAAAGGCTAAAGATGACCGTATTCACCAAGCTGCTTGATGAGTTTGGCAACGAAGCCGGTCCACCCCATCTGATGATTGGCACCGAGCCCTTGGCCAGAGCACCCGTGAAAATATTCATGGAAGAGGACATAGTCATGGAAGTGAGGATCGGATTGAAATTTGGGGCGGTCTCCGAATACAGGGCGGTTCCCCTCGGAATCATTTTCAAAAATACTCACTAGACGCTTTGAAAGCTCAGCAGCAACGTCCCAGAGGTTCATAAAGTTGCCAGAGCCAGTGGGGCACTCAACTTTGAGGTCGTCGCCGTAGTAGTAGTGGTATTTTTGGAGAGACTCGATGAGAAGCACATTCAGGGGAAACCAAATGGGACCGCGCCAATTGGAGTTTCCTCCAAAAAGGCGGCTCTTTGATTCACCAGGTTCATAATCGACTGAAAACTCATCTCCATTAAGCTTGAGTTTGAAGGGATTTTCAGCGTGGCATTTGGAGATAGAACGGATCCCGTAAGGACTAAGAAATTTCTCTTCGTCAAGCATAAAGGCAAGCATGCGTGTGAGCTTCTCTCTGTCCACGATGGAAAGAATTCTTCGGCCCTCAACACCAGGGGTCCGCATACAGGCTACTTTTTCACATAGGTCATGGCGGTGATCTAAAAACCAATCCATTTTCTTTTTAAAGACGGTAAGTTTCTCAAGAACCTCAGGTTCGATGATGGTCACTGCAAGAAGGGGCATAAGCCCTACAAGTGAGCGCACTTTTAAGGGGATTTCTTTTCCATCTGCTGTTTTTAAAACGTCGTAGTAAAATCCATCTTCATCATCCCATAGTGGATGCGAGCGCGTTCCTGAGTAGTTGATCGCATCGGCAATAAGGAGGAAGTGGTTATAAAATTTGTTAGCCATATTCTCATAAGCAACATCTTCTATAGCAAGCTCAAAGGAAATGGAAAGCATATTGAGGCAAAACATCCCCATCCAACTGGTGGCATCGGATTGATAGAGAGTCGCGCCGGCCGGCAATTCAGCGCTTCGGTTAAAAACGCTAATGTTATCGAGGCCAAGAAAGCCTCCTTGGAAGATGTTTTTTCCTGAATCGTCTTTTCGGTTGACCCACCATGTGAAATTTAGAAGGAGCTTTTGAAACACTTTCTCTAAAAAGAGGCGGTCTTCAACTCCATTTCTTTTTTTGTCGATTTGATAGACCCTGAGGGCTCCCCAAGCGTGTACGGGGGGATTCACATCGTTAAAATTCCACTCGTAGGCTGGAAGCATCCCATTGGGATGCATGTACCACTCTTGAGTCAAAAGGTTCATGTGGTGCTTGGCATATTCTGCATCTAAAACAGCTAGCGGAAGGGCGTGGAAAGCTGTATCCCAAGAAAAGAACATATTAAATTCCCACTTATCAGGAGTAGAGACAACATCATCGGAGTAGAGATGGAGCCACTCTCCGTTGCGAGCAGTACAAGGATCTCTTGCGGGAAGGGGAGGGTTAAAGTTGGGGTCTCCAGCCAGCCACTGTGGAATGACTAAGTTGTAGTACATTTTATTCCAAAGCATTCCAGCATAAGCTTGCCTTGCAATCATTCGGTGTTCATCAGTAAGTGATGTCGGAATGATTTCTCCATAAAATTCTTCTGCTTCTCGCACCCTCAACTTAAGGAGTTTATTATTTTCAGAAGCGATATTCTTCATTTCTTCTTCAGTGGTGAGACGGAGATGAATCTCTCTAGATTCAGAAGGGGGAATTTTAACGACGTAGTGGAAAGCTCCTTTTGTCCCCTCTCTATTAGGGTTAACAGCCTGAGTTTTTTGATGAACGAGGTATTCATTGATCCCGTCTTTGCTGTACTTTCCCTTTCCCTTTGTTTCATTTTCGGTGAAAAGAAGCTCCTCTGCTTCTTCGCCATAAAGAATGTAATTGCCAACGCTTGGGTGATGTGCCTCAATCGCATTGTTTCCTTCTCGAGCTTTTAGAAGAGGTTTTGATGCCTCTTCTTTGAACCAGTCATTCCGCGCCCAAAGGGTAGGGAGAACATGGAGGGTCTTCTCTTCATTTCCTCGATTGTGCACAGTGATTCGAATCGCAATATCATCAGGTCCCTTTTTGGCATACTCGACAAAAACATCGTAATACCTGTTGTGGTCAAAAATCCCGGTGTCAATGAGCTCATATTCCCCCTCGTCTTGAGAACGCTTAGCATTTGCCTTGCGGATAGCCTGATAGGGGTATTCTGCTTGTGTGTATTTATAGAGATATTTCATATAGGAATGGGTGGGGGTATTATCAAGGTAATAATAATACTCTTTTACATCTTCCCCGTGATTTCCCTCAGGATTTGAAAGACCAAAGATTCTCTCTTTGATAAAGGGGTCTTCCTCATTCCAGAAGCTAAGAGCAAAGCAGAGACGGGCATGTGTATCAGAAATTCCTGCTATCCCATCTTCTCCCCAGCGATAGGCTCTCTCCATGGCCATTTCGTAGGGGAAATAATCCCATGTTGAACCATCCTCGCTATAATCTTCTCGAACAGTTCCCCACTGCCTTTCCGCTAGATAAGGACCGAAATGTTTCCAGTACTTGGTTTTTTTTTTGTCTTCTAGAAGACGTTTTTTTTCCGGATTCATATCGCCTTTAAATTGTTTAATTTCTATATAGGAAAAGAAGGTGAATTGTTTCAATGAATAAAATTTTCGACATTATTGTAATTGGCGCAGGCGCAGGTGGGCTTGTTGTGGCCATTGGGGGAGCCAAGGCGGGGAAAAAAGTTCTCTTGGTCGAAAAAGATAACTATGGCGGCGATTGCACGAACTTTGGGTGCATCCCAAGTAAGTCGCTGATTGCTTCAGCTCATGCTGCTTATTACCTTAAACATGCTGACAGGCTGGGGATTGAAACTTCTCCTTTTTCCTTTGATGGAAAAGGGGCTCTTGACCGGGTTCGCAAAATTGTTCGTGAAATCCGCTCACATGAAGATCCAGATGCCTTGAAAAAACTTGGAGTGGAAACTCTAAGTGGAATAGCTTCATTTGTCGATAAAAGGACCCTTTCCATCGATGGAAAAAAGATTCAGGGACGGCAGATTGTCATCGCAACAGGTTCCTATCCAGTCGTTCCTCCTATTGAAGGACTCAAGGAAACTCCTTTTTTGACCAATGAAACAGTTTTTGATTTAGAAAAAATCCCAAAACGGATGATTTTTATCGGTGGAGGTCCCATTTGCAGTGAGCTTTCACAAGCGTTTTCTCGACTAGGTTCTAAAGTCACCATGATTGAAAGCCGCCCCTCTCTTTTGGCTCGAGAGGAAAAGGAAGCTCAAAAAATCATCATGGAAACGTTTCAAAAGGAGGGGATCACTCTTCTTACAGGAGAGAGAACAGAGCGCGTCAGCTACGACAAGCATTTTACAGTTGAGGTAAGGGGGAAAACGTTGCATTCCATAGAAGGCGACGCCCTATTTGTTGGGGTTGGAAGACGTCCCCACCTAAAGGAGCTTATGCTCGACGCAGCCCACATCAAACACACCGAAGAAGGCATTCCTACCGACCCTTATGGGAGGACGAATATTAAAAATATCTGGGCTATTGGAGATGTGACTGGTCCTCCATTTTTCACTCATTATGCTGAGAATCAAGCACGCACCGTTTTGACTAACCTCCTGCTTCCATTTATCATGAAAAAGAGCCGTCAACCAATTCCTCGTTGCACCTATACAGATCCTGAAGTCGCAAGTATTGGGCTTAAAGAGGAAGAATGTAATCCTAAAAAGATTGCTGTGTATCGCGTCCCTTTTTCTGAAGTAGACCGAAGTATTACAACGGGGCGCACGGAAGGATGCGTGAAAATTATCACGAAGAAGTGGAGTAGCAAGATTTTGGGAGCCACAATTGTAGGCCCTCGAGCTGGAGAAATGCTGATGGAAATTTCGACTGCCATGCATGCTAAACTTCCTTTAAGAAAACTGAGCACACTCATGCATCCCTACCCGATTGAAAGTTTAGCAATCCGAAAGGCCGCTGACAAATGGCTTACTGAAACCATATTGGGGATATTCCGTCGATGAAAAAATGGCTTCCTCTCGTTATCATCATCCTTCTAATGATTATTGCCTACTTTGTGGGGCTGCCAAAGTATCTTACGTTCGAATCAATTAAGACGCATCGCGAAGCCCTCCTTACCCAAATAGAGAACCACCCGGTTCTTATGCCAGCACTCTTTATTCTCCTCTATATTGTCGTGGTTAGTCTATCCCTTCCAGGAGGAACAATCCTTACTTTGCTTGGAGGATTTTTCTTTAAGATTCCCTGGGGAGCAACCTACGTCATTATTGGAGCAACCATTGGTGCCACCATTATTTTTCTTGCAGCCCGGACTGCTCTAGGAGGTTTATTGAGAAAAAAAGCAGGCCCCTTTCTAAAAAAAATGGAAGGTGGGTTCCAAAAAAATGCCGCAAGCTACCTCCTATTCCTCCGATTTATTCCCCTATTCCCCTTTTGGTTGGTAAACATTGCCCCAGCTTTTTTCAATGTCAAAACAAAGACTTACATTTGGACCACATGCGTGGGTATCATTCCAGGTTCCTATGTGTATGCGCAGGCCGGAAGCGGTCTCGGCGCAATCTTCGAAGAGGGAAAGTCATTTTCATTTAACTCCGTCTTCAACACTCAAATGAATTTTGCCCTTGTCCTACTTGCTCTATTCTCTTTAATCCCTATTCTTGTTAAAAAACTAAGACATGATCGATAGCAACTACCGCACGCCATATCAACGCCTGATTATCGAACCACTGCTCAAAAAGGCATTTTTGAAGGGGATATCCCCTCTGACCGTGACTCTTATAGGAGTGGCTTCTGGCATCTTCATTCCTCTATTTCTATATTTTCACCAGTCGATCGCCGCTTTAGCTTTTTTAGGAATCAGCGGGTTTTGCGACACTCTTGATGGATCTCTAGCCCGCCATAAGGATCTGTCCTCTCCAAGCGGAGCCGTCTTAGACATTGTAGCGGACCGTCTCGTCGAATGGGCTATTCTACTGGGGCTATTCCTTTATGCCCCCGAAAGCCGAGGACTCATGACCATTTGGATGCTAGGCTCTGTTCTTCTCTGTATCACCACATTTCTGGTTGTGGGCATTTTTCAGAAAAACGCCTCAGAAAAGAGCTTCCATTATAGCCCTGGATTGATTGAGAGAGCGGAGGCCTTTATCTTCTTTAGTTTGATGATCTTATTTCCAAACTTTTTCACACTTTTGGCCCTTCTTTTTGGAGGTCTAACTCTTTTAACTGCAATAATTCGAATCAAGCAGTTTAATAAAACATAATAGTAAAGATTTTAGTATTATTAATATTTAATACTTAAAGTGTTATAATATTACCCTATAATAAGGGGTTAATATGACAGTAAACTTTGTAGAATCCGCAGAAGGAACATCTCAGCTGATAGATGGGCAAGAACCTGCCCTTCTCTGCCGCTATACAAGTCTTTCAAAGAGCACGCTCCAACTTCTACCTGTGCTCAAAAGACTTGCAGATGAGAGGCTCCACGCTCCCTGCTTGATTACTAATTTCACTCCCAAAAACAACTCAGTATGGGAAGTGAGCGCTGAAACCCCTGATGGCAAAATTCACCACCTATCACTTAATAAAAGAGAAATACTGAATCTCACACCCTATGAAGACAAGGTCAAAGTTTCTTTTGACCTTTCAACAGACCTTGAAACCCCTAGCTATCGAGATGGATTTTCTCTTGCGGCCACCCATTTTTTTAAGAACAATCATATCAGTGAATCAGATCTTTTATCCGAATCTCCATTCCATGTCCAACAAAGAGTTGTCATAAGAGATGGAAAAATCATTCTTTTGAAAGGGATTTCAAAATCAAGCTCTGTCTTCAGAAAGCTCTATCAAGACAGTAAAATGCAGAGGCGCCTTGAAGAAAACCGTCACACGATTGAAACTTATGTCGCCTTTCTCAAAAAAGAAATTGGAGCGGAAAAGCTTCAGCAGATTCAGCAGACCTATGGGTTTAACTTCGAGTCTATGATCAAAGAAGGTGTCTTCCTTCAACCAAAGCACATTTATCTCTGCAGTATTGGAATGAACAATATCGAACACTCCGATGTAGTGTCCCTAAAGAAGAAGATTGAAATGTTCCTTAAAATCACTAGCCCTTCAAATGTTTCTTTAATGAAAATCCTCAAAAATTTCACCCATCCCTTCAATCAAAGAGAAATACGCGGACTTCTTCGAGTTTTGGGCGAAGGAGCAACGGTTCGCGACCTGGCAAATGCATTTAACGAAGAGACAACTGTCGGGGCCTACATAGAAGTTCTTGAAACATCTCCAGAATCAAGAGACAAACTCTATACAGGAAGAAAGTTTAAAGCGCAGATTGTGGGGTCCTATAACAGAGAAGTCAAAGATCGAGATCACGCACGTCCTTGGGTAGACCAACAGGAACTCCTACAAGTCTTTGAAACAATAAAAGATCCTTTTCCCGGCCAAGAGGTAAGCCGTCAAAAACTTGACCGCTGTTTTTTCGAAATGCTTGCGAAAGTCGTTGTTAAAAAGCATTTAATGCGAAGTGAAGTTGATGGAACTTGGCGTGTGGGAGCTATGATCCCCTCCCCTTATAAAGATAAGGATGGAAAAACCGTTTATTACAGAGTAGATCAAGGCGTTGATTCAGGCTATGGAAAACTATGGCTTGTTCTCCGCCCTGCTCAAGAAGATTATGACCTTTCTCTTCCTGTAGTTCGCGTTTCAAGGGATACAAGTAAAGACCTCTATGCTCAAAGAGGGGGTCCAACGATTACCCGAGACTTAGCAGACAATGCAGGATACCGCAATTCCGCTACAACCTTCGATGAAGACCGCGCATTCTTCAAAGAATTTTCCCTTCCACTCTGGATGACTCATCTAGGAAAAACCATGATAGCCCTCAAAGAAGTCAGAATCACTGATGACTACTCCATTCTGGAAGAACCACTGATTAATACCCACAAAGAGCTCATAGGAGATCTTATCGCTAAGGCCCAAACCGGAAAACTCGACCCAGAAATTAAGGATAAAATTAAGAATTTACTCACTCCTATTTACCAGGAATTTAAAAGAGAAACGGGAGAAAAAAAGCTCATTGCAGCTCAGAAATACCTTTCTGTTCTACTTAATGTTGCTCCCTATGATGCTGACGATTTTAACCGCCTCCATAACCTTGTCAATGGAAAGGTTCCGCGCCCAGTAGCCTCAATCGGAAATAGCTTGGGAGGCTTTGATGCACAACAAGATTTCTTTGCTCAAACTTTTAGATCTAGTCGTATCCCAATAACAGATGTTCAACTTTACACCCATAGCTCTCTCAAGGTTAGCTTGGAAGATGACAATGTCTTTAGCAATTACGTTGTGAATAACGCTGAACTATTAAATGACCTTGGGGTACATATTTCCATCGACCACGTGGTAGAGATTAATGATCCTGTTCCTCTAGCAACCAAAGGGACGTTGCTCGGCCAAGGGGTTCAAATGGCCGCAATAGATGCCCAGGAAAAAGGACGGAAATTCCCCGTATCTGTCTCCTTAAGAGTTCTTAAACCTCTAAGCAAACACCCACAACTATCAGAAACAAAAATCCACCGCAGACGCTTCGAAGACCTAATTGAAGGAGTCGATTATGAGGTACTAGAACAATATAGCAAAATCGTTGATTACGACCGCTACGCGCAAAAGCATAAGATCTATGGACGCACTGTTGAAGCTTGGAGACAAACTGGCATCTCTCTCAACCTAGCTGATGTTTCAAGTGATGTCATCAGGGTATGGAGAGGAAAAAAGGGCTCTCATAGGCATATCCCCAAATCCCTTTCATTCCACAAGCTCGTGATCGAGACTGGAGAGCAAGGGGAAAGCAGCTACGGATTCATTCCTGTAGAACACAGGCGAAACTTAGAAAGGGTCATTTATGTCCCCATTGATTATTCAGAACTAAATGAAAAAAGAGAAGGATCGGAAGATGTCAGAACGAGTGACAAACAGCCTGGGGAGCTCGAGTATTGGCCCCAATTTAGAGAAACCTATAGCAAGCTCAGAGAATGGAGCATCGGGGTATTTCAACATCCCTATCGTTGGCTGGGCTTTGAGCCTACTACAAACCCCCACGCAATTAGAGTCGCCTGATGGAAAGGATGCTCCGAAGCTAGAAGACACGGAATTTACACTCATTGATTGGACTCCATCAGATGAGGTCGCCTACTCTGTAGGAGAAGCCTTTAAAAAGGAGACTAAAGAGCTGCAAGAAGCTCTATCTTTTATCCCTTTCTTTGAAGATGACACAAATATCACCAAGGAAAATGTTTCCCTATTCATCAATCAATGGAACAAGGAAAACCCTGATCTTAAAGTGAGCCCCGATAAAGGCCTTGTGGAGTAAGCGTCAAAACAGACCATCTATTCAAGGGTAAATCTGCCTGATAAAATAACGGATCTCATTTCAATTACAGGAGGTCCGTATCTATGAAAGAAGAAGTTAAAAGATCAAAAACCCTCAGAAGGTTTTGGCAGGAGAAGCTTGAGGAATGGAAAACAAGTGGATTAAGTGGCTCTGCTTGGTGCAGAAAAAACCAGCTTTCTTACAACCAGTTCAGTTATTGGCGAAACATTTTCATCAGCAAGCCGTTACCTTCGAAGAGCATGTCAGTTTCTCAAGAGGATTTTATCGAAATCAAAGAAGACACACCGTCTGAAGAAGGAAGCAGTGGAGTCGAACTGCGATGGAACCAACTGAACATCTCACTGGACAAGCAATTTCATGAATCAACTTTGAAGAAGCTTTTTCGCGTTATGGGTGAGGTAGAGTCGTGCTTGTAATCGGCGGAAGCGCAAAAATCTATCTCTATAGAGAAAAGGTGGATATGAGAAAAAGCTTTGAGGGGCTGAGTGAAGCTGTGGAATTAGAATATCCCCATCAATTACTGACTGGATCTCTTTTCACCTTTTTGAATAAGAAGGGAGATCGTATGAAGATTCTCTACTGGGATCATGACGGTTTAGTCATTTGGTACAAGCGGCTCGAACAAGGGACTTTTGCATCGAAAATGTCTGGTCAAATAGACAAGCGCAGCTTTTTGATGCTCCTTGAAGGAGTAACACCCAAGCGTCTACAAAAAAGATGGAATTCTCTATAGAAAAGGGGTGTTTTTATAGGAGAAATTTGATAGAATTTCTTCTATGACAGCGTTAGAAAGCCCTAGCAATACATCTTCAGAAATCGATCAACTTAAAGCAGAACTTGCCGAGCTCCGTTCAATTATCTTTGAACTCAAAGACGAAAACGAGCGCTTAAAAAAGAAAGTGAAGGAGCTCGAGAAAGAAAACGTCCTACTCAGGAAAGAGAATGCACAGCTTCGAGCTGAAAATGCCGCTCTTAAAGAGGAAAATCAGTGGCTAAAAAAACAAATCTTCGGGAAGCGATCAGAACGGCTGATTACGGGTGAAGGGCAGCTAGAATTTCCCGGGATGGATCTCCCCAATGAAGAGTATGAAGAGAAAGAGATCAAAGGGCACACAAGAAGAAAGCAAAGGAGCAGCACCGAAGAAGATAAAATCACCTTTCCTGAGGACCTTCTCAAAGAAACAATTATTCTTGATCTCGCTGAAACAGAAAAAGTTTGTCCTCAAACAGGAGAGGCGTTAGAAAAGATCGGAGAAGAAGTCACTCAAAAGCTCGCCTTCAAGCCAGGAAGCTTTTTTATCAAAGAGTTTATTAAACCAAAGTATGTCTCCAAAAAAGCCCCAGAACTGGGGGTCATGAGTGCTCCCACTCCAGAGGGGATTTTTTTAAAGAGTAAAGCTGATGAAAGCCTTCTTGCTCACGTCATCACAATGAAATTTGGAGATCACCTCCCTCTATATAGGATTCAGGAGATCTTAGAAAGAGATGGGATCAAGATCTCTCGCCAAACCCTCTCTCATTGGGTCCTGCACGTTGGAGAAAACCTCATTCCCCTCTATGAAGCAATGAAAAAGCATATCTTGAGCCATCCTTCGATTTTTGTGGATGAGAGTCCCATAGGGCTTTTGGTCAAAGGGAAAAAGAAGGTTCATCAATCCTATATGTGGGTCTATGTAGGAGGGAAAGGACTTGATCCCCCCTATCGCCTCTTTGAATTTTGCTTGAATCGAAGTTACCATCATCCTTTAAAAATGCTTGAAGGGTATGAAGGGAGGCTCCATTCAGATAAATATGGTGCCTATGAAGAGCTCGCTAAAAAAGAAAAGGTCACATGGTGTCCGTGCTGGGCGCATATCAGAAGATATTTTCTGGAGGCCAAAGGAGGAGATCAAGAATTTTGCAGCTATGTGCTGAGAAAAATCCGCTATCTCTACATGCTCGAAAGGGTCGCGAAAAGCCGAAGCAATACTGAGCGTCTTAAGATTCGTAAAGAAAAAGAAGAGCCGATTATTAACGACTTGATAGATAGGGTTAAAAACAAGCTCATCAAAGGAAAGCACCTGCCTAAGTCGAAGTATCAAAAAGCACTGGTCTATTTTTCAAGGCTCATTCCTTACCTGAAAAACTATCTCTCTGATCCCGAAGCGCAAATAGACAATAACGTTGCCGAAAGAGCCATCCGCCCTCTTGCCATCGGGAGAAAGAACTGGCTCTTTGTTGGGAGCGAAAAAGGAGGAAAAGCGACAGCGACCTTGTTATCGCTAGTGCAAACGTGCAGGAACTTGAAGATCAATCCCAGGGAATATCTTGATGATATTCTCAGAAGGGTTATGAGTCATCCTTCCTCAAAAATCGAAGAACTGCTTCCTGATCAGTGGGAAAGGGTTTGAACCTCGATCATAGGCTTTTGATAGATCTTTTTTGCTTTCATCAAAAAATAAAGAAAATGATAACAGAAAAAAAAGGATCAATCGATGAACAAGAAGAGAAAACTCTGGGCAATAAGCTTAATCACTACATTTCTAATGTTTCCACTAGAAGGAGCAAATCATTGCTCCTCAGGATATGCCATCATTGGGGGGCAAGATGGTTCTAACCCTTACGCAGCGCTTGTCGCTCCTAATGGAGTCACAACAGGGCTGACGGGGGCCCTTCCCAAAGGAAGTGGACAGATCTCCTCCGTTGCCATCAATTCCTCGGGCTCTGCCATCATTGGGGGGTACGATAATGGTTTTAACCCTTACGCAGCGCTTGTCGCTCCTAATGGAGTCACAACAGGGCTGACGGGGGGGGCCCTTCCCACAGGAAGAGGACAGATCTCCTCCGTTGCCATCAATTCCTCGGGCTCTGCCATCATTGGGGGGCAAGATAATAGTTTTTTTAACCCTTACGCAGCGCTTGTCGCTCCTAATGGAGTCGCAACAGCGCTGACGGGGGCCCTTCCCAAAGAAAGTGGACAGATCTTCTCCGTTGCCATCAATTCCTCGGGCTCTGCCATCATTGGGGGGTACGATAATGGTTTTAATGACCCTTACGCAGCGCTTGTCGCTCCTAATGGAGTCACAACAGGGCTGACGGGGGCCCTTCCCAAAGGAAGTGGACAGATCTCCTCCGTTGCCATCAATTCCTCGGGCTCTGCCATCATTGGGGGGCAAGATGGTTCTAACCCTTACGCAGCGCTTGTCGCTCCTAATGGAGTCGCAACAGCGCTGACGGGGGCCCTTCCCACAGGAAGTGGACAGATCTTCTCCGTTGCCATCAATTCCTCGGGCTCTGCCATCATTGGGGGGAACGATGGTTTTAACCCTTACGCAGCGCTTG
Source organism: Simkaniaceae bacterium (assembly GCA_018399055.1). GTDB lineage: Bacteria > Chlamydiota > Chlamydiia > Chlamydiales > Simkaniaceae > Neptunichlamydia. Next base: position 1,861,172 of record CP073762.1, read on the forward strand.
TCGCTCCTAATGGAGTCGCAACAGCGCTGACGGGGGCCCTTCCCACAGGAAGTGGACGGATCTACTCCGTTGCCATCAATTCCTCGGGCTCTGCCATCATTGGGGGGTTCGATAATGGTTTTAATGACCCTTACGCAGCGCTTGTCGCTCCTAATGGAGTCGCAACAGCGCTGACGGGGGCCCTTCCCACAGGAAGTGGACTGATCACCTCCGTTGCCATCAATTCCTCGGGCTCTGCCATCATTGGGGGGGTCGATAATGGTTTTAATGACCCTTACGCAGCGCTTGTCGCTCCTAATGGAGTCGCAACAGCGCTGACGGGGGCCCTTCCCACAGGAAGTGGACGGATCTTCTCCGTTGCCATCAATTCCTGCGATGAAGATCAAATGAGCTCCATCCTTGCTCTTATCGATCCAAAAAGCTTCGGCCCTGGAAATACCTATGCCGATCCTTTGTTTGCGCTGTCAACGCTTATTTTAAGAAACCACTTGTCTCAGATCCATGATCATTCCTTAAATCCCCTTCAAAATAAAGAAAATCTTTCTTTTGTGGCTGACGCATCAGATAAGGTTTATCCTTGTCCTAAACCCAATAAATCTAATTTTGCTCTATGGGTTTCTCCGTTTGGACTCTATGCCCACTATAAAAAAGAAGGATCTTTTCCCTCTCTTAGAGACAGAAGTATTGGGGGAATTTTAGGTTTTGATTACAATGGCTGGGACAACGGGATGATTGGAGGAGGCGTTGCTTATGCTTTCCAAGATATTCACTACTCAGAGCGCATGGGAAAAGCAAAGGCCCATCAAGAGCTGGCAACTTTTTATGGAGCCTGGTATGGCTCTTTTATGACCATCGAAGGGGCTCTTTGGGGAGGCATCTACCAACTTCACAATCACCGAAAAACCCTTGGATTTATTCCCTCTAAATCTTCGATTCATGGAGGACTTTTTTCTCCTCATATCGGCCTTCAAAAACCATTTTCTTTAAGCAGCGTAAGAATCACTCCTTTTGTCTCTCTTGATTGGGTCAATAACTGGCAAGGCAAGGTCTCCGAAAAGGGAAAATCGGGCTTTAACTTAAGACTGGACTCTCACTATGTTTCTCTTCTTCGCTCAGAAATAGGAGTGCGCCTCTCTCAACAACATAAAACAAAACATGGAGTGTTAAAATTAGAGGAAGGGGTTAGTTACGTTAACAAAACTCCTTTTAATGCTAAAAAAGCCTCGACCTACTACGTGGGATCGATCTCATCGTTTAATGTTCAGCTTTTTAGCAATCAGGTGCAAAACCTTGGCTCCCTCTACCTCGGAAGCTCTTTTACTCCCCATAAAATAGCGATTCCTTTGATTGCGCTTAACTACCAAGGAGAGTGGGGGAAAAAGCAAATTTCTAATACCTTAGCGCTAGAGATGAAGCAAAGGTTTTAGCTTAAATAAATCTTCCAAACGACCGGGAAAAAGCCTAGTCTGATTATTAATCACATTGGTGTCTAAACGGTCTGTTTTGACGCTTACCTTGTGGAAGCGATTCATTCAATAAAACAATCCACCGTTAAGCTTGGAGAACAATCCTTTATCAAAGGAGTGGGCCTCTATGCATTTTATAGTGAAAAAGGAATGAATCTAGCACAGCAAATTTTTGGTCATATACCAAAAGAGGATAACTACGATCAAACAATGATCAATTGGTACGTCCGACTTAACAGCTAGGCAGTGCAGCTAATCTTCCATATTATGGAAGACAGCATCGACATCATCTAACTCCTCAAGAAACTCGATGAGTGCCTCGTTGGCAGCGCGTGTATCACCGTCGCAGGAAACTGTGGTTTTTGGAATCATTTCGAGACTTGTCTCTCCAACCGCAATTCCTGCTTCCTCAAGCTTGTCTTTCACCTCATAAAGTAAATCAGGAGGAGTCACCACGATAAAGGAGTCCTCTGCAACATCAAAATCATCAGCACCTGCGTCCGTTGCTTGCATGAAAAGAGTCTCTTCATCCCCTTGATCTTTTCCAATCTGAATCACCCCTTTCCGATCAAAGTTAAAGGCAACAGAACCAGGTGAACCAATACTCCCCCCTTTTTTATTCGTTGCAATCCTCATATCAGAAGCCGTGCGGTTTTTATTATCCGTCATTGTGTCCACAATGATCCCCACACCTCCGTGTCCATAGAGCTCATAGGTCAATTCAGTAAAGTCAGCCTGATCTGCGCTTGACGCTTTTTTAATGTTTCGATCAATGACGTCAGAAGGGACATTCGCTACCTTTGCTTTTTGCAATGCAAGACGGAGTTTTGTATTTGCCTTAGGATCTGGCCCCCCCTGCTTTACTGCGCTAATGATCTCTTTAGCACACCGAGAAAAAATCTTCCCTTTCTTCGCATCGGCTCGCCCTTTTTTATGCTTAATATTTGCCCATTTACTATGTCCAGCCATGAACCTATCTCTCTATTAATACCATTTCGGAAAAATAAAGTGGTGAATCGACCTTAATCTTTTCAGTTAAAATTGTGCTTTCGATCTCATTAACCAACAAGTGGTTAATATCGATCTCCAAGCCTAATTTTTCCGTGAAAATCTCTGCGTCAATTCTGCACTTTATTTTTCCGAAGCGGTATAAATTTCCATTTGCATTAAAATTTTATCGTAGTAATTTCCTTCAGCATCTTTTAGGTAACGAGCATGGCGCCCATACTCCTTAAAACCGAGTCTTTTATAAAGACGGACCGCTGGATTTTTGTCATAAACTTCTAAGTGGAGGATTTCAAGGCCTCGCTTGAGCCCAAGCTTTATGATTTCTTTTAAAAGAAGGGTTCCGATCCCCATCCCTCTGTACTTTTCGTCGAGAATCACCACAAACAGTGATTGATGAGCCATCTTTTCCACCTCATGAAGGTAGAGATTTGCAGCACCGACCGGTTTTTTCTTATAGAGCGCTGTAATAGACAACCCCTTATCTATATAGTGGGTCCACAGGCGAACCGCATCCTCCACCTCTCTTCGGTCCATCATCGGAAACCCAACAAGAACCCCCGGTTGAAGAAGCCACTCTGCAAAAAGAGGAAGGTCTTTTTTATCAGTTGACCTAAACGTCACATCCGGCTTACTTCCCATCTTTGCCCTCCAGAAGATTGACCTGCATGACATGGCGCGCTAAGTAGGTTCCATCTTTTTTCTTAATATACTTCTCTTGTTTTGCCACTTCAACATACCCCAGCTTTTCCAAAATCGGAAGAGCAGGACACCCTTCCCAAACTTCAGCATTGATCCACTCAAAACGGAAGTAGCTTTTACCCAAGTGCGTGATGTTTTTTACAATTGAAGTCCCTACTCCTTGCCCCTTCATTTCAGGGTTCACAATAAAGTAGAGGAGACAGTGATGTATTACTTTCCGGTATGGCATTAGAAAAAGGGTTGCAATGCCTGCAACTTCCCCCTTGTAAGTTGCCGTTAAACTTGCTCCATACTTGTAAAAACCAACCCAGTTCCTACTCATATTTTCGACATCTTTATCTGAAGAGACAGGGTACCAAAGGCGATTCTCCTCCATCTCCAACCATTTTTGAAGAAAAGGATGATCCTTCGGAGCTGTATATCTTACATCGTATTCACTTTCATCTGGAATACCCACTAACCAAATTCCTTTAAGTATGCATTTACAAATCCATCCAGAGACCCATCCATGACCTCTTGAATATTCCCCTCTTCATACTTGGTGCGTGTATCTTTGACAAGTGTGTAGGGTTGAAAAACATAATTGCGAATCTGCGATCCCCAAGCAATATCCTTCTTTTCCCCTCCCATTTTTGAAATGGCTTCTTCACGCTCTAGAATCTCTTTTTCATATAGCTTCGAACGGAGCATTTTAAAACAGGTTTCTTTATTCTGCAACTGGCTCCGCTCCCCCTGACATGAGACAACAATCCCTGTTGCTAGGTGAGTCAGCCGCACCGCAGAATCGGTTGTATTGACATGTTGCCCGCCAGCACCAGATGAGCGAAAGGTATCAATCCGAATCTCATCCGGCTTGATTTCAATTTGTATGTCATCGGTAATTTCAGGAATGATATCTACAGAAACAAAACTCGTATGACGCCTGGAGTTACTATCAAATGGAGAAATACGGACAAGGCGATGCACACCCTTCTCCGCTTTGCAATAACCGTAGGCAAATGGGCCTGTAACATGGAGGGTCGCATTCTTAATCCCTGCAACTTCCCCGTCAAGTTTTTCAATGAGCTCTACTTTCCATCTCCGCTTTGCTGCCCACTTCTGATACATCCGAAGAAGCATCTGCGCCCAATCGCAAGACTCGGTTCCCCCAGCGCCTGCATTGACGCTCAAATAACAATTCTTATTATCAAGCTCGCCTGAAAGCATTTTTTTGACTTCGAGGTCTTCAATCCCTTGCTGAACCGCATCAAGCTCTTTCAAAAGATCTCTATAGAGCTCAGGATCTTCTTCCTCTTCCATCTCTTCAAGAAACTCTTTTGAAGCTTCGAATCTTGTCTTAATGCTATTGTAGGGAACTGTCCACTCTTTAAGAGTATTGCACTGAGAAATAATGACTTGCGCCGCATCATTATCCGACCAAAAATCCCCCTCTTCCATCTTTTTTTCTAAGATAACAACTTCTTTTTCCTTCTCCTCTAAGTCAAAGATACCTCCACATATGAAGAAGTCTATTATCAATATCTTTTAATTTTGTACGAATCTCATCATTCATTTTAAACCTCAAAAAATAATCCCCCCATTATGCATAAAAGACTCTTTACACAAAAGGATTTTCCCTTATACTTTCCTTCATCAAAAACAAGGGAAGAGGCAACTCTTCCTATAAGAAATTTTAACGAGGAATCACTATGTTAGACATGTTAGGAAAAGTCGGCCAAGAGCTTCACGAAATCTACAAAACCGGAAGCGCATTAGTTGCTCAAGGCTGCAATCACCTGCTAGACACTTCAGTTGGAAAGAAAGTATCAGAAGTCACAAGCCCTGTCTTTGTTTGGGTTAAAGAGAGCACTCCAGAATCCGTAAAAAACAAATCATTCGTTTATGGAGTTGGAGCTGTTTTAGCTGTTCGTATTCCTATGCGCTGGTGGTCAAATACTCCGAATAATCATCTAGAGCAAGCAGCAAAACACTACGACAACCCTACCAATGCAGCGAAAGCTGCTAGGATTCGAGCTGAGAAAGTTTAAGTCATCTGACTTGAAGAATCTTCAACCGGAAAGGCTTCCTTTCCGGTTTTTTTTATCTCTATGGAATGGTCTGCAGCAGCAGAATATGTCCAGAGAGGACCCGTATCATCCAAAGGCTCCGTGATAAAAATCACACGACCGTTTTCTTCTTTGGCCATCATTTGCATTCCATGTGGAACTTCTAAGGATAAGTTTCCTGAGATCGTCAAATCCTTAGCCACAAATCTTGAATGTCCATGAAGCGTAATCGTCAGGCTTGAATGCCGCTTCACATCATGGCGCCAAAAAAGGTGGTCTTCTTCCCAATTAATCCCCTTATTCGCAACATGGACATTATCCAAAACACACTGTCCTGTCTTCTCTGAATACTTGAGTACTCCTTTCTCCTTATACCCCATAACATCTGTCGCATGAATCAAAAGACTTCCCTCAAGATTGAGGTCCTTGAGATAGAGATCTGCAATTTCGAGCTGAAGCTCTGACCCACCTGCAAGAGTTCCGCCCTGAACCTTCTGCCCGATGATGGAATAGAGAGGACCGAGCGCGGGATGATAGCTAAATAAAAATGAAGGTCCCTTTTTTGCAAATGTCAATTCATTTGGAAATGGGGGAAGAGACATACAGCAATGGGTCTCGAGAAGCTCCTTAGCATTGAGCATATAGTCGTAGTAACACCCTTCAGGAGTTTCTAGCATAGCCCCCTTAGCCGACGATTTTCTTTTGGTTGTTGAAATCGTTTTCCGCCGTTTATTGAACGTAAGGTAGGTCGGCAAGTCTTCCCCTTTAGAAACGGACAACCCATCGGCAATATTTTGCATCGTTGTTTCTAAACGGGCTATCTCTTCTTTCTTATCGGAGCTATGATAGTGATGTCCCTTTCGGAAGTTTACAAGAAGCCCGGGATTAGGGATTTTCCTAGAAGCCTTTTCGATCTCTTCTAGATCAGCAAAAAGAATGTTGGTATTCGACGGAAAGCGGGAATATTTCCCTCCCTCTTCAAAAGGTTTATCTTCAATTCCACACTTTTCAAAGTCGCAATATTCGACGTTTGTGAGAACCTCTTTGCCACTTTTCTCTTTTACAACATTCATCCCCTCTTGAGCATTCACAAGCCGAGGACATGAAGCAAAACCAAAGGCTTTATCGCTCTGGTGCCCTAATCCTACAAAGGCAAGGAGACCATAGTCAATTGCAGCCATGGGATTATTGATCTGTCTCACAAGAGCTTTTTGACTCCCCTTCTCCTTGAGCCAAGCAAAAACCCCCGACTGCCTAAGCAATTTCCAAAGCATCCCATGCCCTCCTGGCTTTAGGAGAAGCTTAAGAGGTTTTTGCAAACACCAATTTCCTTCGCGTGTAAACGTGGGAACGGAGGGTTGTGAAAAGAACCGAAAAGATTTTTGAGGGCGCCCGAACCAATGGTTTTGAGCACAAATTTCTTTGATGTGATCGTGATTCCGATTCACACGCGAAGTCATCATCCCTATCGGAGTTGTGACTTGAGCACCAAAAAGCTTATAGTGGAGGTATTCGCGCGCTTGCAAGTCGTTGATCACCCCCTCTAGAAGAGGTTTTCCTAAAAAGACTAAGCGAGCAGCAGGGAGTCCCTCCTCGGTTTTTTCGTCCTTAAGTTGCAATCGATCAGCCGCTCCACCGACCGGATAAAGCTCCGCCATCTTCCCCTGGCTTTCAATCCCTTTGAGGATCGCCTCTCTTACTGCTAGAGTTTCCGACCGCAAGTCAATCCCAACAGGAGGAAGAAGGTCGACACCTTCTCCGCCTGTTTCTTGTCCAAGCAGTGTTAAGACAAGATGGTGGTACCCAATAATCCCACCCATATCTCGGTAAAAATTCTCCAGGGCTAGAAGGTCTTCCAAAAGAGACCGAAGACGCTTCCCCACTTCAATATCCTCCCACTCAAAAAGGCGCGGACCCTGTCCGATTGCGAAGGTCGCTTTAATTGCATATTCACACTCGGGCGTTACCCCAGAAAGGAAAGTTTTTAATGGAGAAGGAAAAGAAAAATACGTGTCCACTTCAGGAAGAGAATTGAGAATCTCTAACTTTTCATAGGTCCCCTCCACTCGCCCTAGCATGACAAGAAGAGATCGGAGACGCTCGCGCTGCCTCTCTAGATGCGTTTCCAGCTGCTTCACATTCATACCCCTAACTTGCCATCTCATCTGGAAAATGGCAAGATTTTCTCTTATCGAGCTTTTTTTTTTGACTATAAATCCCTAGGAAGGATACAAGTTGATGTAAAACACCTATTTGTGACCTTAGTGTGTTTAGATGAAGTCTCAAATCAGGCAAAGAAAGTTAAATTAACTAAATCAATATTTTTTTTCTAATTTTAAGGAGAAAACAAAATGGCCAAAAAAGCAGCTAGTACAACTTCAAAGTTTATGAAGCCAATGAAAATCAGCGATGAGCTTGCTGAAGTTGTAGGAAAAGGACCCATGCCACGAACTGAAGTGACTAAAAAGCTTTGGGCATACATCAAAAAACACAAAAGACAAGACCCAGACAACATGCGTAACATTGTTCCTGATGAGAAGCTTTCAAAAGTTTTCGGGGGAAAAAAGGCGATCAATATGTTTGACATGACCAAGAAAGTCAACAAACATCTTTCGTAATCACTGATGTGAATTTCGTACCTCCTTATTGGGGGTGCGAAATATCTTCTTCTCTTCTATAATAGATCCATGGAAACAATATCTTTAATTTTACTTGCCGGTGGCTATGGAACTCGAATGAGTTCTGACGTTCCAAAGACCTTCCTTCCCTTGCGAGGAAAGCCTATGATCCTCCATAGCTTTGACCTCTTTTTCTCAATGAAAGAAATTAATGAAATTGTTGTGGTTTGTCCAAAAGAGTGTCGATCCATCTTTCCAGAAGGAACGCTCTTTGCATTGCCCGGGGAAAAACGCCAAGACTCTGTTCAAAATGGAGCTTTGAAAACTTCTGGAGAAATCCTACTGATTCACGACGGGGCCCGTCCTCTCATTACTCGAGAAGATGTATTAAAGCTTTTAAAAGAAGGAATGTCCACAAAAGCCGCAGCTCTTGGCGCCCCAGCAAAGAATACTATCAAGCAAGTCAGCGCTAACAAGCATGTTGAAAAAACCCTCGACCGCACCGTTCTTTACGAGATGTACACACCGCAGCTCCTTGCACGCGAAGTCTACGAAAAAGGATACCAGGCAGCAAAAGGGACTCCTCTTACAGACGACGTCGCACTTGCTGAATGCATTAACCACCCTGTAAAAATTGTGATCGGCTGCGCAAGCAACATCAAGATCACATACCCTATCGACCTCAAACTTGCAGAAATCCTATGAAATACAAAATGACCATCAGCTACGATGGAACCAATTACGGTGGTTGGCAAGTTCAACCGAATCGAAAGACTGTTCAAGAACTCATTCAAGAAGCTTTGAAAGTCGTCCTCAGAACTGACTGCCCTATTGTCGGTTCAGGAAGGACTGATGCAGGGGTTCATGCGAAAGGGCAAATCGCGCACTTTTCCTATGACATCCCCTTTGAAGTCAGCCCCTTCCGTTACTCCCTCAATTCCCTTCTTCCGTCAGATATCCGTATTCTGGAAATAGAACCTGCGCCAGAAGAGTTTCATGCCCGATATAGCGTTAAAAAAAAGATTTACCATTATCACCTTCATCTTGACCCTGTTCAAAGCCCTTTCTATGGCCGCTACCGCACTCCTATCTACGCTCCTCTTAACCTGGATCTCCTTCAAGAGGCTCTCCCCCTCCTCACAGGCACTCACGACTTCTCAACCTTCCGAGGAGCTGGCTACACCTCTACGAACCCCATAAAAACCCTCTATCGCCTCGAAATGACCTCTGAAGAAGGAGGGGTTAGGCTCGAATTTGAAGGAAATGGCTTCTTGTATAAGATGGTCCGCAATATCGTTGGAACTCTTCTTCAAGTCGCCTCAGGTAAACGCCCCGTCTCTAACATCCCTAACCTATTGAAATCCAAGGACAGAACTCAAGCAGGACCAACCGCCCCTCCCCAGGGTCTCTTTCTAATTAATGTGGAATATTAAAATTATCTCTATTATAGAATTATTTCATTAATTTTATTACAATCGCTGTCATGGAAGAGATGAGACCAGCGCCACATCCAAACTATCGCCCTCCAGAGAAATTCAACGAGGATGCCTCTGTCAGTGCCGAAGATAAGGGTGGCGTTGATATGTGGGGCGGCATTATGGCACTTATTTCTCGCCTTACAGATATTGTCTACCGCATCTATGTTAATTCACTTGATACCGTGGTTTGGACCAAATTCGATGCACAATCCTACGACGCTCCGATTTCTCCCTGGTACCTAACCGAAAGACACCGCAGACTATGTAATCCTAAAGTCATAGGAGTCTTTTGCAGGGTCATGGAAAATTATAGAGCTGCGCCAAGCAAGAACCCCCATATTCTCTGCCACACCCGCTATTCAGTTGCCCTTGAAGGGGAAACCTTCGATCAGCACTGCCACAATGCTCTATCTGATAGCGTCCAACAGTGGATCGGCGGCAAAACAGAAATTGAAATGGGAAGACCTCAAGGAGAACGTAAGGAAGGACGCTTAGAGCTTTCTCATGACTTTTTGCAAGCATGCTTTCCTTTGATTCCCCATGTAACCAAGCTTACGATTTGTGGTCCCATTAGAGAAGAGGATCGCCTTCTAATCACTCAAGAAGTTTTGAGAATTGATACGCTGAGAGAGTTACATTTTGAGGTTGATAAAGAATCTGCAGAGTATTTTACGTCTGCCCTTCCAGGAATTCTTGCCAATCACACCATTGCAGTCGTTTCACTTAGAAACTATGAAAAAGAAAAAGATTTTGCAACGATCCAAGAAGAAACTTGGACCGCTCTAAGAGATCAAGATCGATGCGACATCACATTCACCAATGTTCCGCAACCTGCAGAGCCTCACAATAAGCTAACATTTATATCAACCCCTGCATAAAAATTCATAAATTCGCTCAGAGATTTTCATGAGAAAATTGAGCTTGGAGATCGACGTCAACCACTTGTTGGTTAGCGAGATCGAAAGTTCAATTTTAACTGGAAAGATCAAGCTCAATTTATGAATTTTCAGGCAGGGATTGGTATTAATTCTACAGCCGTGTAAAATCAACAGCTTCGCCGATGTGGTGGAATTGGTAGACACGGTAGATTCAAAATCTGCTTGTAGCAATGCAGTGCTGGTTCGAGTCCAGTCATCGGCACATTTATAAGGTTGTTTTTTATGAGTTGGATTTTAGAATACTCCCCAATATTTTTTGATTTTGACGGCCTTCTTGTCAACACCGAGCACCTCCACTTTCAGGCATATCAAAAAATGCTTAAGAATCTTGGTGTTTCTTTTCCATGGAGCTTTACCGAATTTGCGGCAGTTGCTCATAAAAGCTCTGAGGGCCTAAGGAAAATGATCACAGCACATGCTCCAACACTTGTGGAAAAGCAGTCCTGGGAAACTCTTTACGATCAGAAAAAAAGTGAATATGGAAAGCTTCTTGAAGCAGGAAGCTTAGATCTAATGCCTGGAGCCCAAACAATACTAGAAACCGTCCAGATGGCAAAAATTCCTCATGCAGTTGTGACAAACTCCACGCGAAAGCAAACCGAAATGATCCGAGAAAAAATCCCCGCATTAAACAACATCCCCTATTGGATCACCCGGGAAGATTATGACAATCCTAAGCCCTCACCCGATGCTTATATAAAAGCCATCGAAGTGCTAGGGAAATCTGACAAGATGCTAGGGTTTGAAGATGCCCTTAGGGGAATCAATGCCCTAAAAGGAGCGGCCATTACCCCTGTTCTTATCTGCTCACCAGATCATCCTCAAATGACTGAACTTTCTAAAGATTCGATGCGCTACTACCCTTCTTTAACATCTCTCTACCAGTAATTAAAAACGCTCTTATTATTTAAATTAATTGCAGGCGATTGTACCATAATCGCAAATTATGAAATAAAATAGGAATTATGGAAAATATCAATTTTAAACTTACCAGCTCAGAGTGTGCCGCTTTTCAAACAACAGCAGATCATCGAACAAACGCATCTCCCGGAGAACCTCCCTACCTAAAATCGACCGAGTCAGGTCACGCTGAATCTCTAGAAGAGATTAAAGCAATTCTAACTAAACCTAACGGTGTTTATTTAGGGTTTGCTTTTGAATTTAACTACCACCTACTAGCTGAAAGGCCCGTTCAAAAAGCCTACATCTGTGACATCAATCCAAGAATGCTTGCTTTGTATCAAGACATTGAAAGATTGGTTGTGCAGCATGAAGACCGGAGTGCGTTTATTAAAGCTTTTAGAAGTGAGCTTAGTACTCATTCAGAATACTATTTTGGACTTTCTGAGCCTGTCGAAGAGGTCTTAACTCACCTTACAACGCTTGAGCATAGTTGGCTTGCTTCAGATCGGAAATACGAAACTATTCGCGGGCTCTATCTGAATCATAAAATCGTCCACCTCTCCCTAGATGTAGCAAAAGACCGTGCTCGATTTCAAGAAATCTCTCAAGAACTTCAAAGAAATCAATGGGTTTTAGACTGCGTATACCTATCCAATATTCCCGAATGGTTGTACAATAGCAGAAGTCTTGGCGGGTTGAGCGATAACCTTGGTTTAATTATGAGCGCTGATACAGTATTGATTGACGCCAAGAAAGAATTTTGGGAATCGGGGATGCCAAAAGTACGTATTACACGCGACCCAATGACAAAGCTTCCGGACTTCAAACCTAGTAAAAAACAAAGAAAAACAAAAGTTCTTTCTAGACGCATCCATGTTCCGAGGTACGAGCCCTATCCTGCATTGTCACCACATCATCCTCTAGAACTTGGGAACACTAGTAGTAAGCAAGAGCTATTTCCATTCATTGCGCTTGATGCGGATTTTTAATATACCTACCACCGGAAATAGGAGATCTGCGGCAATAAACAGACATCAGATATCCTATTTCCTTGTAAACAAAGCTCTTCTAAAGAACCCATGGTTTGCATAAATTCAGGAACTCCAGCAATTTGGTTTGCTTTCATCTGAAGAATTTTCAACTTGGGCAATTCTGTTACAACGACCGGGATCTCTTCAAATCGATTCCCATTAAGCTCAATTTTCCATACAGGAAGTCCTGCCATTCCAATAGGAAGAGAAGAAAGGGCATTGTTGTTGGCCAATAACACCTTTAATCCCTTTAGCCCCGAAATGTCCGGAAGCGTCTCCAATCGATTATCTGACAGAAGCAATTTCTCCACAGTAGAGGGGAAAACACTCTCTGCTGAAAAAACAATCCTATTTTCCGATAACTCAACTAGAGTCAGTGACAAGTAAGAAAGATTAGGAATGACTGCAAGATGATTGTCAACCAAGTAGAGCTCCTTCAAACTTCTAGGAAGGCGAGGAAACGTTGAAATTTGATTTTTTGAGGCATTAAGCACCCCAAGCTTCTCCAGACGCTCTAAATCATCCGGGAGTTCCGTTAAATGGTTATCTCTTAGATTGAGTCTTTCAAGGTTTGGCAGCAGAAAAACCTCTTGAGGAACAACTGTCAGACCTTTTGAAGCCAGATCTAATGTTGTTACAAGTGAAGCTAACTGATCAAATTCTCGAACTGTCCCTACTTGTTGCAAGGGAAATCCTAGTGATTGTCTCATCGCTTGCAAAACTAGAAGAGATGTTCCGTTCAAATACTGTTCTTGTGGAGGCATTATGACGCCTATATTGTTTACTTTAAAATTCATGCTCCAGGATTATTCATGAAGATTCAATTTTATTCAACACTTAATTAAATTAATTATTTAAGATAGAGTAGGTTCAACTAATAAGTATTGAGTTTGTTGCGGAGAGTTCTCACGCTGATTCCAAGAACCTTTGCAGTCTGAGTGCGGTTTCCTCCGAGGGCTTCCAGTGCCTTTAAGATGTGCTCTTTTTCAAGGTCTTTTAGGGATACCAGAGCATCAGGTACTGATTGATCAGACTCTATTGAGAAGTGTTCTTCCTCGAGAGTTTCAGAATAATCCATGACGACGCCATGTTCAATGCAATTACGCAGCTCACGGATATTCCCTGGCCAAGAGTATGCAAGGAGCTTTTGTTCCGCTTTTTTGGAAAGTGTTTTCAGGGTGATTTGATTCCGAGCACACACTACTTGGACAAAATGGCGCGCTAGAGGAAGAATGTCTTCTTTTCTCTCTCTTAGAGGAGGCAGAAATAGAGGAATTACGTTGAGACGGTAGTAAAGGTCAGCACGAAACTCCTTACTTTTTATGGCCTCATTCATCAAACGGTTTGAAGTAGATATAAGACGGACATCGACATGAATAGGTTCAGTCCCTCCTACCCGTTCAAACTCCTGTTCCTGCACAACACGGAGAAGTTTTGCCTGAAGCGATGCAGGGATTTCAGAAACCTCATCAAGAAGAAGTGTTCCTTTATCGGCACGCTCAAAACGTCCTGCCTTCTTTTGAAGTGCTCCAGTAAAGGCCCCTTTTTCGTGACCAAAAAACTCAGATTCAATTAAAGTGTCGGGAAGAGCTGCGCAGTTTACACGAATAAAGGGGTGATCAGAGCGACGCGACCCTTCATGAATGAGCCCTGCAATGACCTCTTTTCCTGTTCCTGACTCTCCACAAATAAAGACATTGGAATGACTCTTCGCAATTTGTTCGACTTGCCTAAGAATGCCTTTCATTGCAGGGCTTTCCGCAATAACATGCATGTTTGACGATCGGCTTTGTAAAAGATTTAGAAGGAGGTTCGTTACCCGCTGGGAATTTAAGGGTTTTTCTAGTACATACGCAATATCTTTCAATAGGGGATCCCCACCAGATTTCAGATGGACAATGGGGGTGCTTAGGGGACGGCGCTGAGAACGATCTAAGTCTTTAATTCCTTTTAAATCACTTAAAATAAGATCAAAAGAACGTTTTTTGAGTAGATCCAAGGCAGCCATCCCGTCTTCAACGGTAAAGAGCTGGAGTTTTTTCCCCTTCAATAGCTCTAGAAGCACCTCCCGAGACAAGAGCTGTTTCTCGATAATCAGTACTTTCTTCATCCCAACCTTCTTTTCTCTACAAATAATCCGCTCGAATTTTTTTTGCAAACCCTGATATATTGGGGGGTATGAAACGGATAGGGTATCTTTTATTGTTTATTTTGAGCGTTTTAGTAGGGTGCTCAGGCCTGGAAAAGTCTGAAAGAAAAAAGATCCGAGAGCGCAATCTTACATTCCGACCCATTCAACGTCAGTCTGATGAACTTCTCTTTCCCAAAACCACACATCCCCAAAAAAAAAGAATACCTTATCCTTGGGAGAAGAAAAAGATCGGATCCCATCTTCGGATCACCAAGGAGTTTTTCAGATGCCAAGGAGATATCTTAAACCCTCCCATTCAGATACATCGACAAACCGATCTAATCTATCACCTCGACTGTGGAGGTATCGAAACCCATACCCTTCCAATCAAAAATGGAAAAGAATTTATTTATCCTATCCTCATCGATCTGCTTAACCATGTTCAAGAAGCAACAGAAAAGAAGGTGGTGGTCACTTGTGGGCATAGATGCCCCAATCACAACCTTTATGCCGATCCCTCAAAGGCCGGACGCTCTTCAAAGCATCTCATTGGGGCTGAAGTGGATTTTTATGTTGAAAGCCTCGAGCATTCCCCCCAGGTTGTGATTGACACTCTTCTTACCTACTATAAAGAATCCTTAAGACGCTCTGAAACCCTTAGCTCAGCTTCTACCCCGTCGTGGTATAACAAAGAAGTCGCCATCACTCTCTACCATGAAACCGAAGGGAGAGACTTTGATAACAACCATCCTTATCCCTACATCTCGATACAGGTTCGTTATGATAGGGATAATAAACGCCCTGTCCAGTACAACTGGCACGAAGCACATACTAGCTTTATTAAGTATTGATTAGAGACTTTCTCTGAATTAAATATTTAAGTATACTTTCCCCCTATGAAGCATAGGAGGAAAAGATGGTGCGAAAAAGTTATCCTGGAGACCTTACCGATAAAGAATGGGTCGAAATAGAGCCTTTGATCTCCAAAGGCATATACAGAGGGGCCGGTTGCAGGGGTAAATACTCTAGAAGAGAAAAACTTAATGCTATTCTCTATGTACTGAGAACAGGTTGTCAGTGGAGTGATCTCCCTCATGATTTTCCCCCTTGGAAAACAGTCTATTCACAGTTTTTACGGTGGCGAGACAGGGGGGTGTTTGAGCAGATCAATACCGCCCTAAGCCGGCGCTTGAGAGTTTTAATGGGAAAGAATGAGGACCCGTCAGTAGGGATAGTTGACAGTCAGAGTGTGAAAACAACAGAAAAAAAGGGCTCTGCGGGTTTGATGGAGGCAAGAAAATTAAGGGTAGGAAAAGACACATATTGGTTGATCACCTTGGACTCCTAATCTCTGCAGCAGTTAGCGTAGGAAACTGCGGTGATCGAGATGGATTGAGGGTGTTGTTGTATCTGAGCAAACAAGCTGGCAGATGCCCAAAAAAGGTATGGGCAGATTATGGATATCATGGAGTTGAATTTCAGCAGGAGCTGAGGGAAGAGGGAGTGGATTTGGAAATCGTGAAAAGGAGAGATTGCAAGTTATTTCAAGTAGAAGCCAAGAGATGGATCGTTGAAAGAACATTTGCTTGGCTGGGGAAATGTCGTCGTTTAAGTAAAGACTACGAGTTAATCACAAGTAGCGGTTTATCAATGATCTATCTAGCGATGAGCCGATTGGTCGTGAGGAGGATTTCATGTTTGGCTTAATTCAGAGAAAGTCTCTTAATTCCTCCTAATATTGTTACATTGAGGGAGTGAAAAATGACACATTAAAAATTTGTGGAGTCGATATTCAACCTGGGGAAAAGCTGACTTTAGCTCTTCCTACCCCAGAGATCTATTCATGTGCTCCGATGCATATCCCCATGCACGTTATTCACGGAAAGCGCGCAGGTCCTCGTATGCTTATCTGTGCAACCCTCTATGGGGATGAATCCAATGGAATTGACATTGTCCATCGCTTATTAAATCTAAGCCTTGTTAATAAATTACAAGGGACACTGATCTGTATCCCTGTTATGAATGTCTACGGACTTATAAATCATTCCCGTCTTCTTCCTGATGGTCACGACTTAGCAAACAGTTTCCCTGGATCAGAAAAGGGATCATTTGCCTCCCGCCTCGCCCACCTTTTCACAAGTGAAGTCATCAACCTGATGACACACTGTATCAATATTCGATGTGGAAAAAATCATGTCTACAAATTCCCCCAAGTCTACTATCATCCTGATGATAGCGAAGCAACTGAAATGGCCAAAAATTTTGGCGCTCCCATTATTCACCCTTCCCTTGAAAAAACGGGCTTTTTCTACTCTGAAAGTGGTCGCCCTAAATGCCCTACTTTAATTTATGAGGGAGGTGAAGCCCATAGAACCGATGACTATTCAGCAAAAGTTGGGGTGAAGGGGATCGTTAAAGTGTTAAAACAATTGAACATGATTCAACTTAAAAGTGAGCCAAAAAAAACAGATCTTCTAACTTCTTCAGAGACTATCTGGGTTCGTGCCGCTACTAGCGGCCTATTCCATTTTAGAAAGAGAGTTGGTCAAACGGTGCAGAAAGATCAAATGGTTGGAAGTATCGCAGATCCTTTTGGGACCTCAGCAAGTATCGAAGTTCTTGCCCCTCAATCAGGGATTATATCCGCGATAACAACCCACCCTCACGTGTATGAGGGACAGGGGATTGTCGAAATTTGCTTGGCAACACAGCCCCCTCCTCCACAAATTGAATTTGAACCTCCTATTATTGAACCAAACATTGTAGATAACTAGTGAAACAAAAACTTTCCCTCATTGGATTTTTTATCTGGATGTTGGCTTCGGTTTTCTATCTATATGAGTTTTTTCTTCAAGTGTTTATGTCGACTGTTTCCAACCAAGTTATACAAGATCTTCATCTTGATGCCTCTAGCTATTCTATTATTGCAGCAGCATACTTCCTCCCTTATTCACTCATGCAAATTCCTGTAGGAATCTTAGTAGATAGGTTTGGAGCCCGCAGCCTCTTAACGATTTCTGTTCTCTCCTGCGCCCTTGGAGTTTTCGGGTTTTCAATAACCCATCATTTTGGAACAGCCTTTATCGGTCGGGCTTTTATGGGTCTTGGAGCTTCAAGCGCTTATGTTAGCCTTCTTGTTTTAGCTCTAAATTGGTTTCCCAAAAGACATTTTGGTCTGATGGTAGGAATTGCCAATCTCCTTGGAGCAATGGGGCCCTTTTTAGCTGGAGGCCCACTGTCTTATATTCTTTCTCTATTTAACAATAATTGGCGATTAATTCTCATGACTATTGGGGGGTTTGGTCTACTTCTTTCAATCATGATTGGGGTTTTTGTTCGCAACTCTCCATCCAGAAAGAAAAATGAAATCATCCATCTTGATCCTTATCTGGCACCTTTAATTGATAGGTTAAAATCGCTAATACAAAACAAACAAGCTTGGCGTATTGCCCTCTTTTCTGCATTTGTTTATGTCTCGTTGCCGCTCCTTGGTGCGTATTGGGGAACCAGCTATCTACAAGCCAAAGGGCTCAGCAGAACAGTTGCAGCTTCTCTTTCCTCTATTTTATGGATTGGTTATGCTGTAGGAGCTCCCCTTTCTGGAAAAATTTCAGATAGCATCAAAAGACGGAAGTTACCTTTGATTTTTAGCTCACTCATCGGAATGATTACCAGCAGTCTAATTGTCTATCTTCCTACAAACGAAATTTTTACTTTTGCTTTTTTGTTTTTCTGTATTGGATTGGCAAGCTCTGGTTGTAGTCCAGCTTTTGCAGTAATGTCTGAAAATGTGCAGGAAAACCTTCAAGCTACCTCTATTGGATTTAATAATTCAGCAATCACCCTCTCCGCAGCAATCCTCCCACCTATTGTGAGCCTTCTTATTGAGTGGGGGGTTCCCGAAGGGGTCCATAATTACTCTGTCGCCAACTTCCAACAGGGCTTATTTTTAATGCCCATTTTCTATACGATTGCTTTCTTTATTTCCCTATTTTTGATTCGAGAAACCTATTGCCGATCACAGCATCAAGTAGTCAAAGTAAGGCTAGGCTAAAACTCATCTTTAAGTTTCCTAATATGAGCAAAGAGAGAAGCTGGATCGGTATCAGTGATACCGAGAGCTTTTTGAAGGGCCTCTGTTTTGACCCTTAGGAAAGGATTGGTTTCTTTTTCTTCAGCCAAAGTTGAAGGAACGTTTGGATGCCCTTCTGCTTGCCGCTTTCTAGCTCCTTCTAGACGTTTTTGAAGCGCCTCATTATTTGGCTCAAGGGAAACTGCAAACTCGAGGTTCTTCACTGTATACTCATGCCCACAATAAATCATCGTGTCATCAGGAAGAGCTATAATCTTCTCAAGAGAGTTCCACATCTCTTGGGGAGTTCCTTCAAAAATTTTACCACACCCTCCTGCAAAGATGAGATCTCCACTGAAGAGAAGATGCAATTCACTAAAAAAATAGACGATATGAGGCTTTGTATGTCCAGGAGTAGAAAAGACCTTAATTGCAAAGGGCCCAAAAACCAGTTCCTCACCTTCATCTACCGACTGCTCAAGCTTTGGAACACGGTTATCATCAGGACCAATCACATGACATTCTGTTTTTTTTGTTAAGGTTTCAATCCCCCCCGTATGGTCATTATGATAATGCGTAACCAAAATATTGATCAGTGTTAAATCTTCCTTTTCAAGAAGATCTAGGATAGGACCCGCCTCTCCGGGGTCAACAACAAGGGCATTTTTATCCCAAGTCAAGAGATAGGTATAATTGTCTTCTAGAATCTGGAGTTGATAAAGGTACAGCCCTTCGCCAACCTCTTTTTTTTCAATAACAGTCATAATTGTTGGTTCATCATTTGCAATTGTCCCCACGAAACTACCCAAGCATAGCAGAGGAAAAAAAGAATCACAATGAGCGTTCGAACAACCCCAATTTTTCCATGGAAAATACGGAGATCATTCCGCCGATCCCAAGAGGTCATTCCTGAGCTATTGAGCTTTACCGCCGCCACAATCATGGTGATGAGTGAGACAATCGGAAGCCCTGCTCCCATTCCAAGCCACCAAACAGAAAAGCTGCGGTTTAAGCTCCCTGAAAACGAAAGTTTTTGATGATTCTCATCGCGAACACTCACACGAAGAAACCACTTACCAGGGGTGGTCCCCAGCGTTGCAAGTAAAAAAGCTTCAACAAAAACCCAGAAGAAGATGGCAAGCATCCCGGTATAAGAGCTGATGCCCCCTAAGCCAACGTTAAAATAACCAATAAAAATGGATAGGACAATGATAAAGAGAGAATAGTCAATCATTCGTGCCCAGAATCGGACCCAAGGACGAGAACGGATATAGTCCTGATCAGTCTCCCTTGAATAAGATCCCTTCTTTTGAATTTCAATCGTTGGGGTTTCATCTAACGTGGTCATATTAAACTGTTCCACTTCAGAGATTGGAAGCCAATCTTCCTGCGACTGAGTCCATACTCGCGTTGAAGAATCTACTTCCCCGTTATCGAGCATATCCTGAAGATCATTATGGGAGATCGGCCCTTCCTTATCATCCCCCACCATGTAAAACCAAACTGCTTTATCCACTCAATCGTCCTCTCTTGGGTAGTGCCATTGGTGGCATGTATTTGCCACCTAAATTTCACTAAATCCGATAACACCCTTTTTGTAAACCCCCTGCTTGAATTGGTTAATAATGACTAAGTATGGTAAGATAACTGCACTCTTAACTAATAAGGAGTAAAAATGAACAAATTAAAGTTTCTATTAGCCGCACTTTTTATATGTGCATTGCCTTTGCAAGCTGAAGAGAGTGAAACTCCTGAGCAAAAAGTCGACCAGTCCTACGGATACTATTCCATTGGAGCCGGTTTCCCGTCCATCTTCACCCTCAATGTAGGGAAAAGAGTCCAACACCATCACCATGCCTTTGAAGGTGGAATAGGGGTGACCCCCCTAATCATCGCCGTTGAAGGACATATCTATGCCAACTATCTCTACTTTCCCTATCCCAACCTAGACTCTCAAGTCTACGTGGGTCTTGGGGGACAGGCAGGATATGGAGTTGAAACCATCAACTGGAGAGGTGACATCGGGTATTTTAAACCCCAATTCCTTCTTGGAAAGGAATACCTCACAGGAAGATCTGAAAAACGGTTCATCCAAGCCGCAATCGGAGGAGGATATCTCACCACAAGAGGATCCCACTTCTACCCTAGTCTTATTGTTTCCTATGGAATCAAATTCTAACGACTATATATGGGGCAGACCAACGGTCTGCCTCATCCTTTTAACTCATTAAGATAAAAATCAATAAGAGAGTGGTATGCATCCCACTTGGAGTGGAGATAATGCCATTTAAGATGAGGATCGACTTGATTCCAAACGGTGGGGCGGTATTTTCTCTCAAGTAGAGGGAGAAAGGTGCGGTCGGGATCCTGCAAGAAACAGGTGTAGGCATCGAGTGTCTCAAGCTCCATCTGCGCAAAGATTAGGCGACCGGTTTCTGGATCTTGAGAGGTTCCCTGAGTTTTATAGAGCTCCTCAAAAGCAATCCTGGTATAGGACTGTGCTTCCTTTAGGCTTTTCTTTAGAGATGCAAGATGAGAGGCCACGGCCCCTTGAGAAACTGGAAGGGGGCGTGACTGAATCAAATGGTGAACCCTACCATGAAGATCTTGAGGTGGAGGCATCACGATGTGCTCGAGACTGCGGTTCGGAATGCCTTTGAACCCCAGTCCTCCAGAAGAGGCATTAATAAAAGATGTATGGGGATTCTTTTTCGCAAAGGTAGAGATCGCTGAGGATTCCATGACCCACTTGACAAGTGTATGGATTGGATTGCCATAAATATCTTTTCGCTTCAGAAGACGCTCGGCCGTGCGCACTTCTTTTTTCCTTTCCTTAAGGAAAGCTCCGGAAGACGCAACCACTCCAGAGGTATAAGCTTTCCCCCCAGTGAAGGCGAGATCCACACCGACAAAAATGATGGGGTTGCACCCAAGTGTCGTGGCAAGTTCGATCGCAGTCGTCGTAACCGATAAGGCTTCGATCGAAAACCCCTCTTGCAAAGAGGGCGTATCAAGTTCCAGTTTTTCTTCAAGCCACCGCTCTGCAGCCCCTCCAGTTTGAGTATGGAGATAGCCATGGGGGCCATTGCAAGTCTGGAAAACATCTGGATGGAGCCGGGAGGCATAAAGTAGGGGTAGTTCGAATGCAGCGGCTTCTTTAAAGCGTTTCACCTCTTCAAAGTTTGGATCAAGGGCGATTCCAAAATGGGGACGCACACCACGGCTGCTCAAGGCTGTAATCGCTGATCCTCCCGCAATGATAAGCGCTTTATGATCGAGTTCATTGAGAGTTTTTAGATCATTTTCAAGGGAAGGGCCGGCGCCGCAGATGATGGCGGGAGTGCCTCGAAAAGATCCCTTTAAAGCATTTCCATCAAAGGCTGTCTCCATCCGATAAAAGTTGGGATGAAGGTTTTTGAAGAAGAGGTTGTAATAGTGATTTTCTAAATAAAGAGCATGTTGAATGGTGGTTAAGCGGTGAAGCATGAGGCGTAGGCGATAGAAACGGGAAGTTTTATACGAGGGAAGGGCAAATACCCCGATGTTTTCAAGGGGAAATGATTCAGCACACTCCTTGAGAAAGGGGGCGAGGCGTCGTTTATCCAAATTAAAGCGGATATGGACTTGAGGGTTGGCAAGGATTTCAGCGGCATATTCTGTTTCAAGAAAGGCTGCAAGCGCTCCAAGATTTTCTTCTAAAAAAATCAGGTCCCTTTCTTTATTTTCTGCAAGCCACGCTTTTAGGAGGCTGTAAGAATCCCCATACCCCAATCCATAGATATACACACTCTCAAGCTTCTCAAGACTTTCTATTTTAACCGATTCTTCTCTATTTGAAAATGGCTCAATCTCTTGAAACCTTAGGAGGAAGGAAAGGTTGGGATACCGAGGCTCTAACAGATCAGTTTGGACCATCGATTCTCCACTGAATGCGATTCCCATCCCATTTTCCCATTTTGGTAGATTCTTCTCCCTCTTTCCAAGACCTCTCTACATATTGAAGAGAGGGATCATACTTCCCTTCCAAAAGAAGGCCTCCACTTTGGTCCCACTGTTTTTGATCGAATCGATTCGGAGAATAGTAATGACGCTCTTCAAGTGGCGAACCGTCTGAAAAAAAACGACGATGTAGACCGACGGGGTTTCCTCTTCTGTATTTTCCTTCATCGAGGAGGACTCCTTTTTGATTCCACATCCGATCAACCCCTTCACGAAGGCCAGTTTGGAAAATGACTTCCCGTTTTTTTCCCCCATTGGGCCAGTAGAGCTCAACAGAACCTTCCAACATTCCATTCGAATAGATCATCTGCGATTTAAGGGTGCCATTTTCATAATAGTATTCTTGCTTTCCATCCAATATTCCCTTCTTGTAGCGTTCAATTGTACTCAGTTTTCCTGAAAGATAGTAGCGGGTAGATTTTCCCTCTTTTTTGTCTTGGTAAAACCACGTTTCAGAAAGGCACGTTCCATTCTCACTATAGAAGCGGGAGGGTCCATGGAGCTTTCCATTTAGATAAAAACATTCTGTCTCAATACCCCCACCAGGATAATAGAGGAGGTACTGCCCTTCAAAATGCCCTTCAACTTCAAAATAGGCACGCAGAATTCCGCCTTGATCATCCTTTTTTAGAACAAGGTGAGAAATCTCGGAAAAATCTTTGGGCACTCTTAAAGGTTTATACGAGGTGTCGATATCGATGCCTAAGTCGGGATCTTGGATTGTGAGACGACATTCACTAAGTTGATAGGTTTCTTTCATGGCAAAATTTCTCGGTTACATCTTGATAAAAAAGGACTTGCTGGAGTTTTTTTTCAAAAGGAAGATCGGTCATTCTTCCCAAAATTTCATCGGTTTGAAGAAGGTTTTTCCACACTCCCCATAAAGGAATAAGATGCTCTTGAAAAAAGAGTTCCTCTTCAAGTTCGCATTCCTGAAGAACTGTATTTTTCCTTTGCTCTAGGGCTTCCATAAACTCCGTTAGAATTGCTCGGGTTTTCTTCAAACTTTCATCAAGATGGTGGAATTTTTCAGGGATTGAAGACATATCAACAGGAGACGCCGACACTACTTTTTGATGCACCTTTGCAGATAAATCTGAGCAACAAGAAGTAACCAGGAGAGGTCCATCTTGGATTCCTTCTAATTTAAGTCCTCGAGTGCTCGCATTGATAAAAGTGGTTTGAGGATGCTTCTTAACAAAGTCTTCCAACCATCTCTTGCTCATCAAAAAATCAGGACGGGTAAACACTATATTCCCCTCTCGATCCTCCATCTGAATTGGATTTAACCGTTCATCCATTCCCTCAACTCCAGCGGCATAAGAAGCTTCATCATACACGCAAAGATCAAGACCCACGAAATAAATGGGATCGCACCCTAAAAGGACGGCTACCATCGTTGAAAATGTAGAGACGTTCCAACCGACATCACGCTCTAGCAGTGCGAGCCCCTCGGTTAGGTATTCCTCTAAAGCAAAACTTCCACTCTGTCCCAAACACAGTTTTGGACCGTGATGGTGTGTGAGCAAGGTATGGCTCACCTGGTTTTGATAAAACAGAGGGGTCTCAAAATGGTTCTGCCGATAAAATCTCTCTGTAGGAGGGTCGGGATCAAGCGCCGCAGAAAAGTGAATCGGAATATTTGCCCGCGACAGAGGAGCAAGAGCTGATCCTCCCCCAATAATCAATGCCCGATCTTGAAACTTTTTGATCTCTTCCAAACGATCTTCAAGGGACGGTCCTGCACCGCAAATGATGGCCGGCGTTCCTCGAAACTTTCCTTCTAGAGCATCCCCTCTTTTGACTTCATCCTTCATCAAGAGGTTATTAAAAACATTCGACATGAGAGGAACTCCAAAGTCATTATATAGACAAAGGGTGAGTTCCGTTCCCAAAATCCATTCGCCAATCACATTGGGGTCGCCCCCCATGAGTTCCCATGGCTTGAAGAGATGTTCCCATGCATAAGGGCGGTATTCACTACCAACTTTTAGGCGAGGATGTTCCATGAGTGGAAGAGAAATGTTATGAAGGATCTGGGGATCTTCAGGGATAAGATAGATTTTTCGAGTAGGTTTTTCATCCAGCCACTCTAGAATTTTTTGTTGCCAAGGGAGCGGACCAAGAGAATAAAGATATAATGCTACAGTTTCACTCTTTGGGAGAGGAAGGTCAACAAAAGGAACATCTCGCTTCTTTCCAGTACGGAGTTCTAGAGCAAATAAAGGGTTTTTCTCATTGAGAATTCTTAAGAGATTCATAAGTGGGCAACTGATTCCTTTCTTTAATGGAAGAATCGTTTTCCCATCGTAATAAGAATCCCTCATCATTGGCAAGACAAATTAGCGGCGCCTTAATATAGGCATTATACCCAAGAGCTTGTGCAAACATCTTTTCCTGAAGGGGGACCGCTTTACATTCGATAAGAAGAAGAGGCCGAAAGGTTGCAGATTCAAGGCATAAAATATCGATACGACGGCTAGGAACTCTCTCTCCCAACACCAGGGGAAGCTCTGACAACTTTTTCTCAATAACAACCGCATGAGGCGGGTATCCCAACTGATTCACAAGATGGCTCAAGATTTTTTGCCGCACCACTTCCTCGGGAAGAGCATCAATCCATTTCTTTCGAATTGGATCATAAATCTGCCTACGCTGGGGAAACGACACCATAACTGCCATCACGCCGACGATAGATCACCCTGAGAGCCTGTTCTTCTTCTGATCGATAAATCATAAAGTGGTCATTCGACAGCTCCATCTTCATAACTGCTTCATCCATAGTGAGGTTCTTCAGAGAACGTTTTTTCTTCTTAATCACCTTCGGAAGCACATAATCTTCTTTCAAAGACTCGTTGTTCGCATCGATGATCTCTTGATTGATCTCTTCAATCTCATGCTGAGCATGCTCGAAAACATTAATCTCCATTTCAGTAACAGATACCCCTTTCGCATGGTGGTCCTGAATCCGACTTTTCCATTTCCGAAGTTTTGTATAAAGACGCTCAAATGCTTTATCAATAGAGGTATATAGGTTTTCGGTAATGGCATGAACGTTCACCTTGAAGTGAGAGAATTTCATGATGATATCGACCGTATGATTCAATTTTTGCACATCAAGATTGACCCTGACATCAATGATATGAGTCGAAAGTGATTCAATTTTAGAGATCTTCTCCTCGACATAATCCCGAATCGGCTTCGTGACTTCAATATGTTTTCCAATGATGTTAACTGTGTATTCTTGTTGATCAAATTTCTTAGAGCTATCAGTCATGTTTTAACCCCTTGGTTGACCCGTCATTCTAACTAAATCTTGAGTTTATACCCAAATAAATTTGTCTTTTTTTCCTCTTTCGGTTATCAAAAAGTTATGAGCAGTGAAAATGGAAAAAGGCCAAAACGCCACTTATTTATTATGCGCCTAATTGCGGGAGTTGTTTTCCTCTTTTTTGGAATTCTTCACCTGATCCATCCTGAAAACTTCAAAAATATTCTCATTGCTACCGAAATTCCTATGATCCATTTTAATCTTCTCTTTGTTCCGATTGTTGAAGCTGTTGTGGGCATCCTCTTCTTATTAGGACTCTTTACCCGCTTAGCAGGAATTGTTGGGGTCATTACCATGGGGATCGCTACCTGGTCCACGCTTGCATTAATGAAACTCACTCCACAAACTCTTCCCGACGGCATCAAGGAAGTTCCCTTTTCTCCTCCTGTCTTTATTCCTATCATCATTGGAGTTTTCTCTCTCTATCTCCTGATTATGGGAGCCGGAGCTTGGGGAATCGATAGCCGCTCCAAAAAATAACCTCTTTCTGTTATGATCTTCGCATGCATGAAACACTAGACCGCCTTCTAATACGCAAGCACCGTGGCTGCTACCTCAAATATCTTTCTCTCATTCATGAGATTGAGATCAAGACTATTGTTGAAATCGGTGTCTATAGAGGAAAAAATGCGGAGGTGCTTCGCAAAGAATTCCCCGATGCACACCTCTTTCTCATCGATCCCTGGGTCCCTGACGCGTCCTACCAAGCCTCCGGTAGTGCCGTTTCAGAAGATCAAAAAGTTTACGATAAAGCAAGAAACCGCACCTACGACTTATTTGAAAATGACCCTCACGTCACCATTATTGAAAGAAACTCCCATGAAGCAGCCCCTCTCGTTCCAGACAATATTGACCTTGTATTTATCGATGCCAATCACGCCTACCCTTCAGTCTGTCGAGATATCCTTACTTGGAAACCTAAAATCCGCTCTGGAGGAATCCTCTCCGGACACAACTTTGGCCGCCCCCGTCTCCCTGGTGTTGAAAAGGCTGTAAGAGAACTTCTCCCCACCTTTCACCTAGGTCAGGACGAAGTCTGGTACCAAAAAAAATAGCCGCAAAACTGCGGCTAACGCACCGAAAAGGACTCGAACCTCCAACCACCTGATCCGAAGTCAGGTACTCTATCCAATTGAGCTATCGGTGCAATTGCAAAAATTGTATCAAAAGCGCAATATTCTTGCAATGACGGATAAACGTGTTGAGGGTGTGGTCCTGCGTGCCACTCCCTACAGAGAAAATGATCGAATTTTGACACTGCTCACCCCTGATCGTGGGGTGATTAGCCTCTATGTGCGGGGACTTTCAAAGAACAAACCCGCTGTGCTTAATCTCACCACTCCCCTCTCCCGCGCTGAATTTGTTTTTAAAAAGGGCCGATCTAACCTCTACCGTTTTTTAGATGGGACCATCATTGATCTTCACCTCCCCTTGCGTCGCTCTTACCGCCATCTAGAGGTTGCAGGAAAAATCCTTCAATCAATTTTAAAAACCCAGATGCCGGGAAAAGACTCCTATGCTCTCTACCTTTTATTGATCAGCTTTTTGAAGAAACTCCCAAAAGCCATAGAACCAGAGACTTTTTGGGCAACCTTTCAACTCAAGCTTCTCAAGCACGAAGGTCTTCTTGAAATCGCTAAGAATTGCCTTTCGTGTGCATCAGCCCCTGCCATGCAAATCCTAGACGGAGAGAGTCGCTGCTCCCAATGTGGAGGAGAGCTGGGGTTTCCCTTCAAAGACGAGGAATGGAAAACCCTGCGCAACTTGTTTGATGCGCGGAGTTTCGAACCACTGCTTACCCTCAAGCTCTCCCCCTCTCTCACCAGAGGAATCGATGCTTGTTTCCGAAGTGCAGTCATGCTATAGAAAAAATTATGTTGAAAGATAAAGACCTACTTCGGACAGACAGCTATATCCACGGAAAATGGGTAAAGGGAAAGAAAACCTTTCCTGTTCTCAATCCTTTTGATGGGAAAAAGGTTGCTGACGTCTCAGAAATCGGGGGGAAAGAGGCAAAAGAGGCCATTGAACACGCCCACAAAGCCTTCGAGTCTTGGAAAAAGACCAGCGCTCGAGAAAGAGGCGAGCTCCTCCGAAAGTGGGACGCACTCATGAATGAAAACTGGGAAGACCTCGCAACACTTCTCACTTTGGAGCAAGGGAAACCTTACGAACAGTCAACCCATGAGCTCATGGGAAACAATGGGTTTTTCAACTGGCATGCCGAGGAAGCAAAAAGGCTCACCGGACTCACGATCTTGTCTCCCGATCCAAACCGCCGCTTCATGACACTCAAACAACCCGTTGGCGTTGTTGCTGTTGTCACCCCATGGAACTTTCCTTCGGTTCTTCCGATTCAAAAATGCGCCCCCGCTCTAGCAGCTGGCTGCACCATCGTCATGAAACCTGCAGAAGACACTCCCCTATCCGCTCTTGCTCTTGCTGAACTTGCCGATCGCGCAGGGATTCCTCCGGGTGTTTTCAATGTCCTCACCTGCAAAGATCCCCATGAAGTGGGATACGAGCTCTCGCATCACCCACTTGTTCGAAAGTTTACATTTACGGGATCGACCGCAGTGGGAAAGACATTGATCAGCGCTGCAGGAAGCACTGCGAAAAATGTCACGATGGAACTTGGGGGAAACTGTCCCGCCGTGATCTTTGATGATGCCGATGTCGACAAAGCGGTCCAAGGAACATTCTGGTTTAAGTTTTATAATGCAGGACAGTGTTGTAACAATATCAATCGCTTCTTAGTTCACAAAGATATCCACGATCAGTTCGTTGACAAATTCAAGAACATGATGGAAGAGCATCTTCGCCTAGGAAATGGCCTTGATAAAAACACCTCTGTTGGTCCCTTGATTAATGAAGCAGGCATTGCCAAATGCGAGTCTCTTGTTGACGATGCTCTCTCAAAAGGAGCTACTGCTATTCTTGGAGGAGCTCGCTCCAGAGTTAGCAAACTAATCTATGAACCTACCCTTCTCGTTGATATGGATCCCAAAATGGAGATGTATCGTGATGAAGTCTTTGGACCTGTCGCTCCTATCTACCGCTTCTCGAGCGAGGAAGAAGCGATTAAAATGGCCAACGATACCAACTATGGACTTGCGGCCTATCTTTTCAGTGAAAACATCGGCCGCACCTGGAGAGTCGCAGAGAGTTTTGAAGCCGGAGCCGTTGGCGTGAATACGACCGATGTTGTTTCTGAGGTTCTTCCCTTCGGTGGATGGAAGGAATCGGGACTTGGTCGCGAAAATGGAGTCCATGGAAGCCTTGATGCCTACTGCGAAACCAAAGCTCTGATCATTGCTGGTATTCAAAAATAATTTAATAGTCTACAATGTCCCCCATTATGGAATGGGCAACACCGATTAATACCTTACTGAACTGGTGGGCACCTCCTGAAAGAACAGGAAGCGCCTCAGAAGGTGATTGGGTTATTATCTCTGACTCAAAACCATTAGATCTCGAAATCAAGCGGTTAATAACCCCCTTTCTTCCCCTTAAATCCCCTGAGAAATTTGAGGCGTGCCTTGCAAAATTCTCCAAAATGGTGCTGATGAGCCCACTGAAAGAAAATAGATTTTCCATCACCATCCTTGTTGCCTTTAAAGACAAATCAAAAGAAACCCACACTTGTGCCCTCCGCATCCTCAAAACAGATCATGCCGAAAATTCTAGAATGAAAGATCGATATCTTAGAATACGGGAAGGAATGGTCGGTGCAGAGTGGGAGAGGTTTCAGTCTGATGAGCGTCTTTATTGCGCCATAGCACGAAAGAGAGGCACTTCAGAGTACCAAATTTTCCAAAGCTACGAGATTACTAGATCCCCCTATCGAGGACCCGAGTATGAACTCTATGCGACACTTTCCCATTACCAAGATAAACTGGGTCTTCCTGGAAACCCCTTTTTAAAAGAAGAAACACATCGCGAGCTTACCCCTTCCATCCCCCTGGAAGAACCTGAGCAATTTTGCTTTTGCTTGGCAAATTTTTTTCCTAATCTGACAATGGAACAAGTCCTTGGAGAAGGAAAGCTCTCTAAAGTTTGGCTCGCAAGCTTTAGGGACCCCTCTGGAAAAGAACTCGATCTTGCGCTGCGCATCAGCCGGACAGATTCACTTCCCTACCCGCAAGACGTTTTAAAAAAGCTCTTCCAAATTACTCCAATCCATTGGGGGGCTGAGTTCAATGCTTTTCTGATGAATGACCCCTACGCAGTAGATACACATTACGCAATTGTCTGGAGTGATGAGGGGAGATTTACGATTCTCGATAAATTCACAATCCAACAAGAAAAAGTTGCTAGAAGTGGGAGAACCTACACCCTATATGCGACTCTCAGCCCCTTTCTAGAAGGATCCAAAACGCTCACACAATATCTTAAAGAAAATCCTTCTCCATCCCCCGAACTCATCCGTAACTTTGCCACCCAACTGTTGCTAGGAATCGCAAATCTTCCAACTGGGGTGAGTCACCGCAACCTCAAACCTGACAATATTCTTGTGACAACAGATCCCCGCTCAGGAGACCTAGTATTAAAACTTCTTGATTTTGGTTTTTCCTCCGTTGACCAAACAAGCGCCTCGGATATTCGAGGAACTCCTCTCACAATGGCTCCTGAAATGTTAAAGGGGAAGGATTACGACCTGCAAAAAGCCGATATGTTTGCCCTCTATGCGATTCTTCACCTGATGATCACGGGAAACTATCCGATTCAAGCAACGAATATGCATGAATTACAGACAAAACTATCCGAATACGGCCGCTCTTCCGATGGCCCTAAGGAAATTCTGAAAGACGTTCCCTTCCTTGACCAATTCGACTCACTAGGAAACAAAGCAAAGTTTCTTGATTTCATGAATCGCTTGGGTCATTCCAAACCAGAAGCGCGCTGGACAGCGAGAAAACTGCTTGAAGAAGATTGTTTTCTGAGAGCACCAGGAGAAAGAGTCATTCCGCCTCCCATCATTAAACCTCCTTCCCTCTATATTCCTAGACCCAGATCCATTTCTCCGCCGTCACAAAAATTTCTTATGGGAAGACTCATCCTTCAAATCACCATTGCAACCGGTATTCTCTGTATCATCCGTAGCATCGCAAAAAAGGCTCTTCAGCGTTATATCAATCGCGTAGAAAAACTCCCCCGCCCCAACATCCCCGTTAAAGCCTAATTCCACCAAGGCTGAAATAGCAAAAACCTCTTAGGTGTTTTTTCTTTTATAGTTTACAAGAAACTTCTGAGCGTCTTTTTGACCTCCTGCCTCAGCTACATCGAGGCAAGCATTCACAACAGCAAGATGGAGCTCAGGACTTTGGTCGTACCTAATATCAAATAGATTTGAACCAAGAGAAAACATATCCTCTCCCTCGTAAGCAATGGTAATCATTTCATGTACAGCGTATTGTACATCTGAGGCGTTATCATCATCATAGGCTTCTCCAAAAATCGCTTCATATCTTTGCTCAATAACAGTTCTTCCACCAGCCATTTGGACTGCGTAAGAATCTACGCTCAAGTGAGTTTCTGATAAAACACCTTTTACACGCTCTAAAACGTTTTGATCTTTCCACCAGTCCGTCACGTGAGTGGCTCCTGGCATTTCAAGGTACACCCCATTCTCTTCAGTTTGGAGTTGTTCACGAATAGCATCTTTGTGAGAAGTCGGAACCAACTGGTCTCCTCCAAATCCTCTAGCATCAGGAACCCCAATTGTATAGATATGCTTCCCTCGATTTTGCTGAAGGTTTTCTACTACATCATAGGATGGAAGAACGAAGGACGAAACATATCCTATAGTCGGAGCTAAAAATGGCACCGAACTCGAAATAGCGTGGGCTGCGCGCCCTAAATAAGATTCATTGGTGCGCGATCTATCCCTGATATCTTCACTTTTAACGAGAGCCATGCTCTGCGCCGCCCCATAAAAAGTACGAGGAGCTTGATCTACCCAAATATGGGATGTAGGAAAAATACGTCCTGCTTCTGAAGTAGGTAGACCTCCAGCACATTGTCCCTTAAATAGGATCTGAGATTCCTCAAAGTCTTTTTCTGAAATCAAAAAATCCCCAGCACTTCGAACCGCTTCGGTCATTCCACGCTCGCTGTTCTTTCCTTGGCTAATCCCTTTCCCAGCATTGTCATAAGCCAAAACATTGACTCCATTAAAAAGAAAGGTCAAAATCTCATGAGAATAGGAACCAAAACTGTTCGTTTGGTTCATCGATAGAACAACGGCTCCACCTTGATCTTCACCATGATTCAGAGCCACAGGGGTTTCTTCCACTCTAAAGAAAGGAGAAGACTTTACCCCTTTCATTTCCGCCTGAAGAAGGATCCCTTCTGCAGCTCCGTTGTCTAAAAGGTAAACTTTTCCGTTATACTCAACCATTTTCCAAGAAGATTGTTCGATTTTCAATCCCCTAACATCCTCATCTCCTTCTGAAAAAAGCTGCTTAATACCTTCAATATTTCCATCAAATACAATCGCTCTTGATTTGAGTGAATGGGTCTCAAAAAAATTTGAAACAGATAGTCTATGAGTACGATTTTCAATGGTGATATCTTCTACACTTCCTCGCCTAATCTCAGCTATATCAAACCTTGTTGCTAAAACAAGGTTTTGCTTACGTGAGTTCCAGTGGTACCATGAAGCCGCCTCAAACGGCTGAAGAGTATCTTCCCAAAGCACCTCAATGTTCATTTTTTTGCAGAAATCTAGAAACTCTTTGGGGCTTCTAAACAAATCCTCTAGATCAGCGGAGTAAGGAATGCGAACTGCAGTATAATCTCTATTTAAACGGTTGTTTTGAAGAGTAATGTTTTCAGCTACTTTGAAAAATGGGTGGTCTAAATGAATATCTAAGACTTCGAATCTTCCCCCCATCTCACGAATCTTGTCATGAAAATTGGATACGCTAAAGTACATCCCAAAAAGGCGGTCTCCAGAACGTGTATTTAGTCTAACACCCTCACCACCAATTTCTCTATAAAGTCTAAACTTTCCATCTAAAAGCCTTTCTCCATTCCAAGGAATTGTAGCTCCTCTCATAATTGAGCGGCTATTCACAAAGCTAGAAACTGCAGTTCCTACAGCAAAAAGCCCTTCTCCTTCTGACGCGCCAGAAACATGTTGAACTGCTCCTCTAGTTTCTAATGCAGTGTTTAATTCAGACTCTATTCTTGTTTGTTTTTGTACTGATTGATAAGCCATATAGCCTCCAATCAAAGCAGTCCCAATGCCCACTGCTAGACCAATAGATTTACTCATACCTCTTTGCTCTCCTTATAGCGCCCTAAATTCTTAAATAATTTATATTAATTATACTAAAATTTTTATTTAAATTAAATAACATTAGTAACTTATTTATTTAATAAAACTATAGTAGGTTTATTGTTAGTGAGATAGGTATATAGAATTCTTTTTGAAAGACGCTTAACCGCTAATTACAAACAAGTTAGCGATTGATCTAGTTAGAGGATTATTCCAAGCTGGGATTAACGGTAATCAATGACCGCTATAGGATTAGCTTTATGGTCAAATCCCGCAAAACTCACATCGGGAACCTGAGATGGGGATGGCCCTTTAAAATCGAAAGCGCGAAAAAGATCGTCAGAAATAGAGATATTCTGCCTGTGGAGCTTATTGAAGCTTCTAATATGGCGACAGACATCTTCATGCTTCGTGGCGTCGGAAGCCTTTCCAGCGATGATAAAAACTTCAAATCTCCCCTTAGTCTTAGCTCCCATTTCATTCAGAGCGCTTATAAGGGGCTCAATCGTCTTATGAATTCTAGCGACCCCAAGATGGGTTGAGGAACGCATAAGAACAACAAATCCCAATTCAAAACCGCTTGCGTAGGGCTTTTCTTCATTTCGATCTAGAACCTTATGTCGTTGATAACCAACTTCCATATTAGAATCTTTTTGTATATTGGGAAGAGGCGTAAATTGATAGTTGCGATTTGGATAAATACTGGCTACATGATCAGCTAGACTATCTTGGGCCTTAGATCCTAAACTCAGGCTAAACGAACTGCTTGAAGTCTCATCCTTACTTGGTTCATTGTGCTCAGGGCAGAGGTAGTTGTAAGCTGTTGATAACAAATATGTTATTGAATTCATGGTAGCACTATCCATTATGTTTGAATAACAAGCATTATACCATGGTTTTACGAATCAATCAACCTTAGCGTTTCAGACTCCCGGCAATAAATGCCTCGAAAAAGGACGAACGGTATCCAATTGTTGTAAAAGCTCAAAATATGTAAAATACCTGCACCAAGTGAGGTTTTTATGAGTGAAATCCAAGCGATTGGAGGCCTAGAAGGCCCTTATTTCCATGAAAGTAAAGAAGAAAATTTAGAAAAGGCATTAGAAAGCCTTTCGGATTACCTGCTGTTTGCCCCCACAGGCTGGAGTGCCGACTATAGTGCTTACCTCGTTTTGAAGGCTATTTTTTTCAATGAACAACATCAAGACGCAGACAACGTCTTTAGCCATATTGAACACAAAATGAACGACTTACTAACAAAACAGTTCTATTTTCAGTGGGATCACATCGAGTTTACCCAGTTAATCGATAGCATGCAAAGTGAAAAACCTACTATTTCTTCTAGCCAGCTAAAAGCAGGGATAATTGCCTGTCTCAAAACACTGCCCGCTAAAGTCGACAATGCTTGTAGTGGGATCATTAATAATCAGTTTTCTCTCAATGTGATCTTTGGACAACTTACAGCAATTGGTTTTATTCTGCAGGATACTCAATTATCCCCAGATCTTCAATTAAAAGGAGAGGCAATAGCGAATACTTCCCCACCACGATTCGGATCAGGAGTTCCGCATCACTTCAAGACAGATATCGATGAGCTGTTGGATCTTTTAGAAAAAAGTTAAGAGGGTGTGCGAAAGGGGGGACTTGAACCCCCAAGAGGTATTACCCTCACTACCACCTCAAGGTAGCGTGTCTGCCAATTCCACCACTTCCGCAAAAGTTGGAAATAGGGTATGATAATCATTTAACAGAATCGGATCAAGGGTTTCTTGCATTGAAATATTTTTTTATTTTCTTGATTCGCCTCTATCAATGGACCATTGGTCCCTTCACGCAAGGCAACTGCCGCTTCTATCCTTCTTGCTCGGAATATGGGATAGAGGCATTCAAAAAACATGGGTTTTTCAAAGGGTTTTATCTTACAGTCCGACGTCTCCTTAGATGCCATCCCTGGCATCCAGGTGGCTGCGATCCTCTTCCTTAATTATTATGAGTTTTCTTACTGGAAGTGGTATTACATTTCTGCTATCGACTGAACTATGATCTTTCGAAATGTGAAACTAGGGGTGATGGTCCCCTGCCTGCTAGCAATTGTTATCGATGTTTTTGGTTACGGTCTCGTTTATCCGATTATGACCGCTATCTTCACAAATCCCTCGAATTCTCTCGTATCATCTCTTCACTCTGAAACTCTAAGAAACTTTTTCATGGGTCTTTCCTACATGCTCTATCCTTTAGGCATGCTTTTTGGAGCTTCCTTTATGGGAGATCTTTCTGATCATTTTGGAAGAAAAAAGGTAATCGCTCTTTGCATGGGTGGAATTTGCCTGAGCTTTATTCTAATGGGATTTGGTGTGATTGCTTCTAGCCTTTCGATCCTACTCATAGGGCGCGCCCTATCGGGACTCATGGCAGGAAGTCAACCTATTGCGCAAGCGGCAATCTCTGATCTCTCCGCTCCAGAGACCAAAGCCCTCAATATGAGTATGATTACATTTGTTATTTGCATTGGTCTAGTCCTGGGACCTCTACTGGGAGGCGTATTCTCTGACGCAAGTCTCTTTGCTGGATTTGGATTTGATACTCCCTTTTTTATTGCAGCTGCCCTTTCTGGAATCGCGGCGCTGTGGATTCTTCTGTCTTTTAAAGAAACATTCGTCCTCTCAAAGAAAAAGCCTTTAAGTCTATTCCGCCCGATAGAAGTTTTTGTTGATGCTTTTAGGCATCAACAAGTACGAGCACTTGTGGTCATTTTTCTCTTGATGCAAGTAGGGTTTGGCCTCTATTTTCAAACCATCTTGATTCAAATCAAACAGCTTTTCAACTATACGAGTCTCTATCTTGGACTCTTTACAGGATTCATGGGGCTCTATTTTGCTTTCGGAACCTTGGTGATCATCCCTCTTGCTCTGAAAAAATGGAACATTTCCCACATGGCAATCGCAGCTTTGATCCTCACAGGAGCCTTTCAACTTTGGGGTGGGGCCAATCAATATGAAGCCCTTTCATGGATCTTAGCCTTTCCCATAGCCCTTTTTGACATCATTGCCTACGCAATGCTTATGACCACGTTTTCTAATGCCGCCACAAAGGAAGAGCAAGGTTGGGTCATGGGAATTTTCGGAGCAACCGTTGCCATCTCCTTTGCTCTTGTTGGACTATCGACAAACCTATTGCAGATCATCGAAACGCAGGGGCTAATTATTGGGGGAGGTGTACTGCTTATTCTGAGTGGAGTGGGGATGGCGTGGTATCAGCGGGCAAAGTAAGTTCAATGCCTGGTTTAAGACTTTCTGAATTCAGTCCATTCATCTCTTGAATGATTTCTACTTTCACATCAAACATCCGAGAGATCTTCCAAAGACTATCCCCAGATTGCACCTGGTAATAGCGCGGAGGATTTTCAAGAGGCTTACCAGCAAGTTCTTTTACATAGTCTGCACGGATTCCGTCTCCCACCTCTTTTAGAAAAGATTCGATTGCAGGAGTCTTTTCAGTCAGAAGAGTTAGCAACTTTTCCATTTGACCATCATCTAAGCTCTTTAGAGCATAGTCTCTTTCTTCAAGAACCATCAAATAGGCCGCGAGTTTTGACCCTTTTTCCATCCGAGGAACTAAAAAGGACACAAGGTCCTTGCTTGAAAAAGTCTCTATTGATTTCCAATCCCCTGCAGTCACAAGGTTAAAGAGCGTCTCATCCGAAATTGCGTAAGGGAGACGATCTATCGCTCGTTTGATCTCAAAAAATTCATTCGTTAAAATAAAAGACTCCCTCAAGCTCTCTGGAATTCCTTCTCTATTTTTAATCTGCTTAAAGAGTCCCTTTGGGGTGAGTGGCCAAACTTCTCTCCGCGCAAACAAGCGGACTCCCTCAAGCCTTTCAGCTCTCATTCCAGAAAACAGAACCATTGACTCCTCACCAAAAACAACCTTCCGCTGCTCCACTGGAAATCCTGCAAAAGCCCTGTCGACGTCAAAATCATGATAACGGGTCAGAGCAGCCAAAGCGAGGTCACACCGCCGCTGCCCCTCTTCAACATGCGTTTCATTATAAAGCTCGCGTACTAAAGTGTCATACGTCATCGAGGCAAACTCTTGCAAAACCTCTTCGTTTTTCAGCCGAACCTCTTTTACTCGCTCGCTCACCTGCGCAACAGGTACCACGACCCTCTTTCGCTCCTTAATCACTAAGGTAACAAAGGTTGCAATAAGCGCTAAGTTAAGTGTTCCACTGATAATAAGCGCATGGATTAATATCCTCGATCGCTTCGAAAGAACCTGTTCCAAATGGCTATAACGCATGCATCGATATTACCCCACCCCTTGAATCAAAAGCAAGGTGTCTATGGAGTGATTCTGATCCTCGGGCCGACACCCGAGGATTTTTTTTGCCCTAACCTAGGTTTTTTTGAGCTTGTAAATATTTTTTCCCTGAAGCACGTGCCGCATCCTTTTTGATTCAGAAAAATAGCTCCATTTTTCGATAAACTGCGCTTTGACATCTCTTTTGATGTAGTTGCTTGCAGATGCACGACTGACGCCAAAAAAAATCTGCAATTTCCTGAAAGCTCATCTGCACTTCGTTTTGCTTTTCAAAGAGTCTTTCAGTCCAAAATTTTTGATGTTTCATGTAGAGGTCCCCTTCTGTTTTATTCAAAAAGAAGGCACTACCCGCTCAAGACTCCAAGCATCAAAGCACAGCCTTGATACAAAGAGCTATAGATTTTTAGAACCACTTTCCCTATAATGGAATGCGAGACTAAGGGCCGTATCTACGAATAGTGCCTTAGTTTCATGCCCTGGGAGGTCTTTCAGCATCCCTACACCGCCATTAATCTAGCGAAGAATCCAAGCAGTTCCTTCTTTTAAATCCCTGAAAAAAATTAGCGGTTCCAGGGCATCTTAGACAGAATAATCTCGCTGTAACACACACCACGCACTGCTGAGGTGAACATTCCCGCTCCGATGAAAAATGGGAGGAGTAACCACCACAGAGAGTAGATAAGTGATAGCAAAAGACCAAGAAGAATAAGTGAGCTTGCCAAAAAATAGACTTGCCGCTGAATGGCAACGTGCCCCCCTTTTGTTTCTTCGATAGGCAGCCCCACCTTTTTCCAATCGGAGCTTTCTCCCATAATGTGGATGAGCTGATCAGAATCCATCCCCACCTTTTCGAGAGCTTCACAAGCTTTTTTACAACGAACCCCTGCGGCGCAATAGACGTAGATTTTCTTATACTTAGAGAGTTCATCTTTATGGGAAACAATCTCATCTAATGGATAATTTGTACTTCCCTTAATCCGTATTTTTTCGCATTCGTCAGGACGACGCACATCAATGATGATAGCATCCTTTCCAAGCCCACTGTCAATTGCGGTTTTAAATGCCTGCAATCCGATTTCTTTCATACTTCCACTCCAGTATCCATAATCTGTCTCTGAAGGACAGGTTCAAACCTCTAAATAGGTTTTAGAAATTATTTTGGAAAGAAGATTTTTTCTATCTGGAGTAGGGATTGATCCAATAGGAGGAATTGTTGTACCCTAGAAGACTAAAAGAAAAACTTTGGATTTATTATGCGTGTACCCCTTTCCTGGTTAAAAGAGTTTGTTGAGTTAGATTTGAGTGAAAAGGCTCTTTCCGATGTCTTGACGTTGGCAGGACTTGAAGTCGACAAAGTCGAAGCAACTCCCTTTTCCTTCAAGGGCGTAGTCGTTGCTGAAGTCAAGGAAACTGCTCCCCACCCTAATGCTGACAAGCTAACAGTTGCTCAGGTTTTCGATGGAAGCGAAACGGTGCAAGTGGTATGCGGAGATCCAAAGTGTGCAGCCGGAATGAAAGTGGCTCTTGCAACAGTAGGAGCAACCCTCGAAGATGAGGGAGGAAAATCTTTTAAAATTAAACGCTCAAAACTACGAGATGTCGAGTCGTTTGGAATGCTATGCGCAGGGAGCGAACTAGGACTGTCCGAAGATGACAGCGGAATCCTTAGTCTCGGAAAGGATGCTCCTTTAGGGGTTGAAATTTCTGAGCTATTCGGCGATGTGGTTTTTGAAATCTCTCTGACCCCTAACTTGGGTCATTGCATGAGTATGCTCGGAATGGGAAGAGATGTGGCAGCGCTCCTTGATCAGAAAGCAAAGCGACCAAACGTAGTGGTAAATGAAGGGAGCGAAAAAATAGGCGTCTCTGTCTCCATTGAAGACTTAGAAAATTGCAGGCGTTACTGCGCCCGAGAAATCCGAGGAATTCGTGTTGGTCCTTCTCCTGATTGGATGAAAAGCCGACTAGAGAATGCTGGCGTTCGAAGCATTAATAACATTGTAGACGTCACAAACTACGTGATGTTAGAGCTCGGGCAACCTCTCCACGCCTTTGATGGGAAAAAGGTGCGGGGACAAAAAATCTCCGTTCAATCAACAACTCAGCCTATTTCCTTTGAAACATTAGATGGAGAAAAGCGAAAGATCCCAGAAAACACTTTGATGATTCATGACGACAAGGGCCCTATTGCCGTCGCTGGAGTCATGGGAGGGGCTAACTCAGAAGTTGAGGATGGGACAACTGATATCATTTTGGAATCAGCCTTTTTCGACCCTTCTGCCGTCAGAAGAGGAAGCAAAGCGCTGAATCTTCGAAGTGAATCTTCGGCACGTTTTGAAAGAGGCGTCGACTTTGAAATGGTCCCTATTGCCCTCGACCGTGCGGCAGAACTCATTGCAGAGCTTGGAGGTGGTGTGGTGCAACAGGGAAGAGTCGATATCATCGGGAAAGAGAAGAAGCGGAAAACAATTAAAATCCGTCTCGATAGAACCAATCAGATTTTAGGAACAAAGCTCAGCTTGAGCGAAATAGAATCCTTTCTAAAGCGCCTCGAAATGGGGCTCAAAGGAGAGGGTGACGCCCTTCATGTGACCGTTCCTTCTTATCGCAACGATATCCATGGAGAAATCGACTTAATTGAAGAAGTCGCCCGTATTTTTGGTTATAACAATATCAAGAAACGCGAAGCACGTGTTGTAAACTCTCCTCTCCCTCATGCTGCGATCTATCTTATGGAAAAAAAGGTGCGAGAAAAACTCATTGAAGCGGGGCTCCAGGAATTTTTAACCTGTGATCTCATTAGTCCAGAACTCACCGAACTTTGCCTGGAAAAACAATTGGGTGAAAAGGAGGAGATCAAGGTTTTGAAACCAAGCTCTGTCGACCAATCCATCTTAAGAATGTCTCTTCTTCCTGGAATGCTTCAAGCCGTGAAACACAACTTCGACCGGAAAACCCGAGACATTCACGCTTTTGAGATTGGAAAGATCCACTTTAAAGACGGAGACCACTATCGAGAGCGTTTAACAGCTGGAGTTCTTCTTACAGGGAAAAGACGCCCTCATCATTGGGAACAAAAAGCGGAAGAGACCGATTTTTTCGACCTAAAAGGCATTCTAGAAAATATCATCGAAAATGGATCTTATAAAAACGCAAACTTTAAGAGTTTTCACCCCGGGAAGCAAGCAAGCATTGAGGTGACCGGCTCTCGGCTAGGTGTCATGGGAGAAGTTCACCCCGAGCGGTTAAAACGCCTCGACATAGAAGAGAGGGTTTTCTTCGCTCAGATCGATCTTCATGAGTGGATGGCTACGTTAAAAAAAGACAGGAAAATGACTTCGATACCCCAATTTCCGGGGAGTGATCGTGACTGGACTGTGACTCTTGATCGAGATGTTCCACTAGGAACTGTTTTTGAATTAATCCAAAGTTTCCGTTCAAAGCTCCTAAAAGAATCCATGCTCCTCGATGTCTATGAAAGTGAAAAACTGGGGAAAGATAAAAAGAACGTCACTTTCCGCTTCATTTATCGTGACGATCGAAAAACGATTGAGCAATCCCAGGTTGACAAGGAACATGAGCGACTAACTGCGCATATCCAAAGGAACTAGACATGAAATCTATTTTTGCTTTTCTCATTGCAGTAACTGTAATAATCCAGGGCTTTTCCGATGAGGGAATGTGGCCTCTAAATCAAATTCCTCAAAAGCAAATCTATGAAAGGTATGGTGAAAGCTTAGATGAAGAGTGGGCGACCCACGCTCAACTATCTTGCCTGCGTGTGAGCTTTGGCGGCTCAGCATCTTTTGTTTCTCCAAGCGGCCTTGTGATGACCAATCATCACGTGGGGTCGAAAGCAATCTATGACTTTTCAACTGAAGAGAATGATCTGATAAAAGAAGGGTTTTATGCCGAGAACCTTGAGGCAGAGCTCAAATGCCCAAACGCCTATATGGATCAACTCATCTCGATTCGAGATGTGACTGAGGAAGTTAACGCTCAAATTGACTCTGAAATGTCACTAGAAAAGAGGGAAGAGGCTCGAAAGGGCGTAATCGCAAAGATAAAAGAAAAGGCTCATAAAGAGACAGATCTTCAACCTGAAGTTGTCACCCTATATCAAGGTGCGCGGTATCACCTATACCTCTATAAACGCTTCACAGATATCCGTCTCGTAATGGCGCCCGAAGAGAGTATTGCATTTTTTGGGGGAGATATCGAAAACTTTGAGTTCCCAAGCCATGACCTAGATGTTGCATTTTTCCGTATCTATGAAAATGGGCAGCCCCTGCAAAACAAAGATTACTTCAGATGGAGCGTATCTGGCCCAAAGCTTGGAGAGCCCCTGTTTGTGTTGGGACACCCTGGAAGAACCGAGCGACTCTTTACAAAAGACCATCTCTACTTTTACCGAGATTATGCCTTCCCGTTTTTGCTGGAGTTTATTCAGGGAAGAATTCAATGTCTCGACAGTTTTGCAAAAAAAAGCGAAGAAAATGCGCGAGTAGCCGCTCAGGATAAGTCGCGCTATAGCAATGCACTTAAAGCATACTCTGCTTTAGCTAAAGGATTAAATGGGGAAATGATTATTCCAAATAAGTCCGAAAGTGAAGCAACAATCCTCTCAAAATTATCCGAGGAAGAACAAAGACCCTGGAAAGACTTGTCTGATTCTTTGGAGCACGCGAAAAGTTATTTTGCAGAGCATTTTTACCTTGAAGGAAGAGCCTCAAACTTTTCAAAAATGTTCACCTTTGCAAGGCATCTCCTTCGCTATGCAGAAGAAAGATCAAAACCCAATGAATTAAGACTTAAAGAATATATTGATAGCGAACTCCCAACTTTAGAGCTTTCTCTTTTAACAGTTGAGCCTATTTATATTGATTTCGAACGAGAGCTACTCTCTCATGGTCTTAGTCGATTCGTAGAAATTCTTGGTGAAAACCATCCTGCGACTCAAGCCGCTCTTGAAGGAAAGTCTGTTGAAGACAAAGTCGATGAATTGATCAATGGAACGCGACTCTTTGACCTTGGTTATCGCAGAGAGCTATTTCAAAATCCTGAGAACCTGGTAAGCTGCAATGATTCGCTGATTTGTTTAGCACGTTCTCTTGATCCCTTTGCTCGAGAACTAAGAGAAAAAATGACTTATGGTCTCGATGCTTCTAAAAGTGAGAATTATGCCAAGATCGCGGGAGTACTTTTTGAGCATTTTGGAGAGTCCATGTACCCAGATGCAACGTTCACTCTCCGCCTATCTGTGGGGGAAATGATGGGCTATCACGAAGAAACAGGGTACATTTCTCCAAGCACAACACTCGGCGGGGCCTACCACAAAGCAATCAAAAATCATCATCAAGCTCCCTATGCGTTACCAACAAGCTGGCAAACGAGGCAAGGATTTGTGAATGAAGACACCCCATTTAATTTTGCCTCAACGCACGATATTATTGGAGGAAACTCCGGCAGTCCTGTTATCAACGCGCAACGTGAAATTGTTGGGCTTATCTTTGACGGAAATATGCAATCTCTGACTTGGGATTTTGAATTTGATCAAAAACAAGGTAGAGCTGTTAGTGTTCATTCCGAGGCAATCCTCCATGCTTTAGAACATATTTACAATGCCGAGGCTCTCGCAAATGAGATCCGTAGCTGTCAAAATCAATAAGCATTCCCTATTTTTCCAACAGGCCCCATAAAGAATGCGTGATTTTATTTCGGGAAATGGTATGATCAGAAAAAGCAATATTAAAGAGGTCAACTATGAAAAGACTTTCCCCACTACTTATCGCGCTATCTGGACTGTTTATTTTTGGCTGTCAGAACTCTAGCAAAGATCAAGATGAAAACGTAGTTTCCAAGCGATACATTCACAAATATGGTTATGATGTTTCAAAAGAAGAATGGGAGGGTGCAACCTATCCCGGTCAAGTTGTCACAACACTTAGAAATGGCGTAACTGTCACGTCATCTTATGAAGACGGCATTCTTAACGGAGCAACCACTTATACCTTCCCTCACTCAAATACTATTGAGTCCCTTAATATTTATGAAAGAGGAAATCTGGTGAAGAAGACCTCTTATGATATCCGAAGCATTCCTCAGAAGGAACAGGTGTTCTTCTCACCTTCCCATACAAAAGTGACAAGATGGTTCCAAAAGGGAACTCCTTTGAGTGTTGAAGAGTACCATAATCAAGAGCTTCTTGAAGGTGAGTACTTTAACGAAAGAAATGAAACAGAGTACCGCGTTACTAAAGGCTCTGGAGTGCGCATTACCCGTGATCAACACGAGAATGTTGTTGCAAAAGAAACCATTAAGGGAGGATTTCCCGTCCTTCGTGAAACTTTTCATACCCATGGAATTCCCCATACTGTGATCCCTCTTTCTGGTGGGCTCATTCACGGAGAAAAGAAAGTTTTTGCTCCAACTGGAGAACCTATTTCCGTTGAACCTTACATGAAAAACGTGCTTGATGGCATCGCTACATATTACCAGAACGGCTGCCGCTACCTTGAACTCCAATATAAGAATGGCAGAAAGCATGGAATGGAGCGTCACTTCGTTGATGGAGAGACCATTGTAGAAGAAACTGAATGGATGGATGGGCAAAAACACGGTCCTTCGATCGTCTTCTTTGATGGGATGTCTCGCACACGTTACTTTTATAATAACCAAGCGGTTAGTAAAGAGCGATATCGCGAGCTGAGCGAAATCGAAGAGAACATTGCGATCATGAACGACCGTGCTCTCAAGAGAGACTAAATCAATAGATTCAGGGGTCCAGCGTCGCTGGGCCCTTGGACCTCCAATTTATACTCCAAGACTCAAAGATATGCCGTATTCGGATTGCTCTTTCTGAAGAGTTTAGCTGTTCCATTGATGGAGAAGGTCTCGAAGAAGAAATCTGTG
This sequence comes from Simkaniaceae bacterium, assembly GCA_018399055.1. Lineage (GTDB taxonomy): Bacteria > Chlamydiota > Chlamydiia > Chlamydiales > Simkaniaceae > Neptunichlamydia. The sequence continues at coordinate 1,905,408 of CP073762.1, forward strand.
ACTGGATGGAGGCTTACGCCAAACGGCAAAAAGGACCTCCCCTTCCACTTATCCTCTCCTCCCTTACCCCCTTCACCCAAAAAGGATTAAAGGCTATTGATTCCATTGAAATCGGAGACATTGCAAGCTATGGGGAAATAGCTTCCCGCGCAGGGTGTGCAAAAGGTGCCAGGGCTATCGGCAATGTGTGCAACAAAAACCCCTACCCACTTGTTATTCCCTGCCACAGGGTCATCCAAGGCGATGGCTCTATTGGGGGGTTTGCTTATAACCTAAGAATAAAAAAAATTCTTCTCGCTCACGAGTCTTGAGAAAAAATTCGTTCTTCTTCGAAATCAAACTCTTCTAAGACAAAGGGATCTGAAACTTTTTCCTTCTTTTCACAACCACTTGCTCCCATGAGGATCCAAGAAGCGCTCATTAGACGAAAGAGTAGAGAAATTCCACGTTCCATATCCTTTCAGTAACACATTGGCACGGTTCTTTCAACATAAGAAATACCTATCTCAAGAAATAAAAGGGCGAAATGGCTTGAAGATTTTTGCAAAGAACAGTTTTTGGAAATCACAACTAACCACTTATTGGTTAGTAAGATCGAAAAAAATGTTCTCTGGAAAAAGACCAAGAAGAATTTGATGCTTTATTTCTTGAGATAGGTATAAAGTGGAGGGAAAAAGAATATGGATCAGGATCTGCTACTAAAGAAAATTGCAAAGCTAGAATCGATGTGTGACCAGCTTCAAGCAGAAATGCGTTACTTGGACCAACTCCTTGTGGAGGTGGGCTTTGAAGAGGGACTTAAAACCTTAAAGGCCGCTGCTATTGAGCTGATTGACAAGAAACAACATCCGTCGGAGTAGGGGCCGTACGAAAATAACTTACCCATTTCTACAATCATAGCACCTTCACCTGCTTTGTTGTAAATTCTTGAAAACTAGAAAAGTTTCCTGCGAATTTGCGCCGCGCAGCTAAAGTGCCATGACACCAGAAACATTCAATTTATTTTCGTACGACTCCTTCCTCTTTTGAAAGAGCCTGTTTCTCCTCGAATGGAAGTTTGCGGAATGGCTTGGGGTTTCCTGTTAGCTCAAAGGGGCGGCGCCTTGGAGCATCAACGCACTCTTCTGAGCAGCACCCTTTCATCTTTTCAGCGCACTCGAGACAACTCAAAAAGAGATCGTTACAATCCATATTTGCACAGTTGTAATAGGTATCAATCTTCGTCTTGCAATGAAGGCATTCACTAATGACCTCATTCTTTTCCTTATCGGAAATAGGGACCACTAAACGATCGTCAAAAACAAAGAGATTTCCCTTCCACTGCTTATTCCCCTGCTCAAGACCATACTTAATGACTCCACCATCCAGCTGATATACATTTTCAAACCCTTCGTCCTTCATAAGGCAAGAGTAGAGCTCGCAGCGGATTCCACCAGTGCAGTACATCATCACCTTGGTCTTTTTCAAATCGCGCGCCTTCGCTAAATCCTCCGCAAGTTTAGGGAATTCTCTAAACGTTTTAAGCTCGGGTCTTTCAGCTCCTTCAAAGTGACCCACATCCCATTCATAGTCATTGCGGACATCAAGAATAACAGTGTCTTCGTCTCGCTCTTCAATCATTTTAGCCCATCTTTCACTTGAAACATGCTCACCCCCTTGTGCCAAATCAAAATCGCGGTCCATTGCAGCAAGCTGCTCGCGGTACTTGACTGTCACTTTTGGAAAGGCATGCTCAGGATACTGATGCACTTTGATCTCAGTGCCGGGATAATCATTTAGAAACCACTCATAAAACTTTGTAGAGTCTGCGTGCGCGATGCTCATCTGAGAATTGACTCCATCTTCATTGATGTAGATTCTTCCCATAGCATCTATAGATTCCAAAAACCGTTTCCACCGCTTTACCTCGCGGTGAGGCTCTTCAATCTGAGTAAGCGTGTAAAAAGCAAGTACAAGATAATTCTCTTCCATAACGCGCCCATTGTGCCCTATTTAGGAAATTTTTGCAAGAAGGGGGACCCCACTAGACCCTTGGAGGGAGTGATGTCAAGCACCTTGCCTTCCTTAGGCGGAGGCTCGGGCTTTTTTAGCTTTCCGTAGATATAAGCTGCCACTTTAAAAATCACATAGAAAACAGCAGAGACAATGACTAACAATCCCATCCATTTTGCCACACCTCCCCGCGTTCTTGAGAGACGATGAAGACGCGCGTTTACTGGAGGCTTGAGCTCTGTATCCTCAATAGCGTTAAGATAGGTTTCGTACGTGGCAGTAAAACCATCGAAATGGACAATGTTTCTAGAAAAGTTTTCATCTCTACAGATTGGGCAGGATTTCCCTTGTTCAATCCATTCATAAATGCATTTCTCATGGAAAAGGTGAAAACAAATCTTCGAGCAAATGATATCGCGTCGATCTTCGATCACTTTATACTTGGAATTTTCAACTGCCACTACTGCAATAGGATCTAAGCAATAGGAGCAATCTTTAGCTCTGGGGGGTGGAAAAGTAAGACTCATAAAACTCTATATAAAATTGAAAAAAAACTTACTGGAATGTAAGTTTTTTTTCAAGAGAATAGGAGATAAATAAAAGTGAGATCAGTGTCCTTGCTGGATGGTTTTTAAACCACCTAGAATTGCAATAAGTCGGGAATTCCCTATTCTGCCTTGCAAAAAGTTTTTGTTCCTATCCACCGTTTCTTTAAGAATCCGCTGCTCATTTTCGGTAAAGGGTTCCGTTGCTTCTTTTCTCATCTGAGCTTTAATTTTTTCAAGGGTGGTTCGAGCAGCATCTCTTTTGCTTTCCTCAGGAACACTTCCCTCGGAAGCTCCTTGAATAGCTAGATCTAGCATGGTGCACAATATCTTTGCTGTTACGCATGCAAAGCGCACTGGAAGGGCCTCTTCTGAAGGTCTAAGCTCAGTGTCCTCTTCAGCATTAAGATAGGTCTCATACGCAGCAGTAAAGCCCGTGAAACGAACAACATTCCCCGAAAAACCTGGATCTCTGCAGTCAGGGCAAGATCTTCCCGCTTCAACCCAAGCGCGGATACATTGTTCGTGGAAAAGGTGAAAACAAATTTTCGAACAAATAATATCAGCTCTATCCTCAACAACTGTATACCTTGAGCCATTAGGTTCGACCTTTGCAATGGGCTCAATGCAATAAGAACAAGTTTTAATTCGATTTTGATAAACAGCTTCCATGGAAAATCTCTCGTTGGTTTTTCCGGGAAATTGTACAGGAATTTGGGGATGTTTTCAATCAGTTAGGGGGCAATTACCTAACCTGTGTTAAGCCAGAAGAGCTTCTCTCTGATTGACAGTATCTTGAAGCTGAGCTTCTATAAGTGCAATCTCTTTTTCAATTGCTGAGCGCTTCACATGCTGTATAGAAAGATTGGAATACTCCTCTTCAAACACTTCTAAACTTTCTTTTAGAAGTTCGAGGCGGTTTTGAAAGTGATAAATTTTTCGGGTGAAAAATTCAAAATTTGTTTGTATGCGATGCTCAGGATTGAGAACGCGCAGTCGAGTTTCAATGACTTCCAAATTTTTTCGGATAGGCGCACAATTATGAGTATTTATCTTGCTCACTTCTGCTGCCAAACGCGTGACTTGAGCAGTGTAAGATTGATAGAGTTCCTCTGAGAGAAATTCCTTATTCAAAACATCTTTTGCGATGAGTTCAGACTCAAAAGCGAGTGCTTTCCACTTTGTTTTGTGACTCATAATTCTACCCCTAGTTTATCGTGTCCCTACACTTATTATACTCCATTTGAAATATTATTTCACTAGTTTTTAACTCTCTTATTTTAAGTTGTTTAGAAAAGCACTCTATTCTAGTGCTTGTAAAAATTAATGCGCTTCGGTTAGGATGGTTAGTCTTGATTATAAGGAGATATGAATGTCACGTTATACTGGCCCTAAGAACCGAATCGCAAGGCGTTTTGGAGTTAACATCTTTGGACGCTTACGCAACCCCCTTCTACACAAACCAAATCCTCCTGGAATGCACGGCGCAAAACGGAGAAAAAAATCTGACTATGGAATGCAGCTTGAAGAAAAACAAAAGCTGAAAGCCGTTTATGGAATGCTTACTGATAAGCAAGTCCTCCGTTACTTCCATGAAGCAGTTAAAAAAGAGGGCAACGCTGCCCATCTTCTTCTTCAACGTTTAGAATGCCGTCTTGATAACGTCGTTTACAAGTTGAAGTTTGGTTCTACTATTTTCCAAGCACACCAGCTTGTGGCTCACGGCCATATCCAAGTTAACGGAAAAAAAGTGGATATCCGCTCATTTGAAGTAAAGCCTGGAATGACAATTTCAGTAAGAGAAAAATCTCGAAACATGAAAGGACTTAAAGAAAGCCTCGAGAACTCTTCTCGCACGGTTCCTGATTATCTTTCTCTGGATGAAAAAAACTTTTCAGGACAACTCCTTTCGACCCCTGAAGCGGAGCAAATTGTCCTACCTCTTCCGATTAACATTTCCCTTGTGTGCGAATTCTTGGCACACACCCACTAAGTTAGTGGAAAGCGAAAAGTTACTTATTGGTGCACACACCTCCACAGCAGGGGGTGTGCATAATGCTCTCCTGAAAGGGATAGATATTGGTGCCACCACAATTCAACTTTTCACAAGCAACCAAAAACAATGGAACGGTCGAAAATTTTCTAGAGAGGACCTAGCGCTCTGGAATGAGACGCTTAAAGACTCAGGAATCACCGACATCATGAGCCACGACAGCTACCTCATCAACCTTGGATCGAATAAAAATGAACTCCTCGTAAAAAGTCGCAAGGCTTTTCAAGAAGAAATTGAGAGATGCTGTGAACTCAGCCTCACTTACATGAACTTTCACCCAGGTGCTGCAACGGGAGACACCGATGAGAATTGCCTCGATCGGATCGTTGAAAGCCTCCTGACCTTTGAACCCTTCCTTGAAAACCAATCCCTTCGTCTCCTTATTGAAGCCACAGCCGGACAGGGAACAACGATGGGACACCGGTTCGAACATCTCGACTATATTATCAGCCGGGTCAAAGGAAAAATCCCTATTGGTGTTTGTATTGATACCTGCCATATTTTTGCTGGAGGATATGATATCCGTGATAAAGCGGGATGGGAAAGTGTTATTGATGAATTTGACCGTGTTGTTGGATGGGAGCATCTTTATGCCTTTCACGTAAACGATTCCCAGCACGGCCTTGGATCAAGAAAAGATCGCCATGCAAATCTTGGCAAAGGTGAGATTGGAATACAATGTTTTGAGGTCATGATGACCCATCCAAAACTCCAGTCGATCCCAAAATATTTAGAAACCCCTAACGGTGAGTTGATGTGGAAAGATGAAATCGCAATGCTACGCTCCTTCGCTTTCGTCTCGAAAGAAAATTAAATCTATTCTAAATGCTGATGAATCGATCATTGGGCAAACAGTTGTTGTTTGTGGATGGATTCGTACCCTCCGCGATCAAAAAACCTTTGCATTTATTGAACTGACGGATGGCTCTTCCTTTTCAAATTTTCAGGTGATTGCTCAAATAGACATGATTGAAAACCTCTCGACTGGAGCCGCTGTCGCTATTTCTGGAGAGATTGTAAAAAGTCCTGGAAATAAGCAAAAATATGAGATGCAGGCGAAAGAATTAAAACTGATTGGAGCCTGCCCAAACGACTACCCTCTTCAGAAAAAACGCCATTCTTTTGACTTCCTCCGCACCATTGCCCACTTGAGACCTAGAACAAACACGCAAGGCGCTGTAGCACGTGTCCGAAGCCGTTTGGCATACACGACCCACCGCTTTTTCCAAGAAAAGGGGTATGTTTACCTTCAGTCTCCTATTATCACTGGTAGTGATTGCGAAGGAGCAGGAGAAATGTTCCAGGTTACAACACTCAACCTTGATAACCCTCCTAAAACAAAGGAAGGAAAGGTCGACTATTCAAAAGACTTTTTCTCGCAGCCGACCTTTCTCACTGTATCTGGGCAACTCAACGGAGAGGCCTATGCAACAGCCCTTTCTGATATCTACACATTTGGACCAACATTCCGCGCTGAAAACTCTCATACCTCTCGTCATTTGGCTGAATTTTGGATGATTGAGCCAGAGCTTGCTTTTGCAGATCTTCCAATGATTACAGACCTTGCTGAAGAATATCTCAAAGCACTTGTGGGTGATATCCTTGACAATTGCGAAGAAGATTTGCAGTTCTTTAATCAGTTCATCGAAAAGGGCCTAATTGATCGCCTAACGCATGTCAAAAATGTTCCTTTTGCCCGTCTGACTTACACCAAGGCAGTCGAGATTCTTGAGAAATCAGGCCGCTCTTTCGAGTACCCTGTAAAATGGGGAAGCGATCTTCAATCAGAACATGAGCGCTATATTGCGGAAGAGCATTGCAAAGCACCAGTTATCTTGACCGACTACCCTAAAGAGATTAAAGCTTTTTATATGAGAGAAAATGATGACGGAAAAACCGTAGCCGCTCTTGATGTGCTTGTTCCTAAAGTGGGCGAAATTATCGGGGGTTCTCAGAGGGAAGAACGCTATGATCTTTTGAAATCAAAGTTCGAAAATCATGGCCTCGACATCGAAACCTATAAGTGGTACCTCGATCTCCGCAAGTACGGATCGGTTCCTCACGGCGGCTTTGGCCTAGGCTTCGAACGCCTTGTCCAATTCACTACTGGGGTCGATAACATCCGGGACGCGATTGCCTTTCCACGTATTCCTGGCAGCTGCGACTTCTAGAAACCAAGCTCCTAGGAATTTTAGCAAATGGCAGGGCATTAGAAGAAACGGGAGATTCTAGACAATTTTTTTGCAAGAAGTCTTATAAAGAAGCAAGCCGGAATCTTTGAAGGATTTCAAACCCCATGGATGCTAGGTAATAACTAGAATGCTTGCGGTCTTCAAAAATGAACCCTTGCTTAACATCACTTTTTCAGTACTCATGCGCCGTCTTAAGTAAAATCCTGTAAAAATCGGCAATTTCTTGATCCGAAACGGTGACCTTGGGATTTTCTTTGAATAATTCTTGCAAATTAAAAAATTCACTTACTTTGACCTATATTGCTGCACTGTGAGATAATCCCCCCGATTTTGTTAGAATAGGGAAAAGATGACAGAACAACTCAGTAGACACCCACGTAGACAGATAGAGCCACATCCACTCGATGGAGCTTTCTCCATCGCAATTAAGCTCATCACTACTCCTTTTAGAGGGCTGCACTACATAGAAAAATCCCTCACCGGAACCTACACAGCAGACCAAGACTTCTTCTCTCGCTACCATTGGACAAAGCACCACGTAGAAGATCTCCATAAAAGCCTCTCCTCGCCTAACTTCTGGGTTAAGTGGAGCAGGCAAGGGAATGCCACCTACATCGAAATCCAAGATCAACTTTCAACCCTTCATCGAGAACGCGAAAAAGCTCGCGCCATCTACCAGCGCCAACGCTACTACCGAGGACGCCCAATCCTTAGAGATCTTTCAACAAGAGCCATTGCATGCACAGATCTGTCCTCCATTGATCAACGGCTCCATGACATCCACCTGCGCACAACAAAAGCAAGTGGCCAGTCCTACATCGACAAAAAACAAAAAGACGCTACAGAGATCCAAACGTCTATCGCATCCCTCAAAAGCACCCCCATAGAGTCAAGTTGGGAAACCTGGCTCCTTAAACACCAAACCACCTGCCGCTCCATACAATCGAGCATCTCAGCCCTTAACCACACCACCTACCTCTGCGTCTCTGAAGGGAGAGAAAAACTCCAAGGAATAAACACCCAAGATCTCAATACCCTTTTGTATAACGCCCTTGTTGATATCGCCAAAACCCACTACACCTCCCACGCCCAAAAAGAGTACCACACCCTTTACGAGAGTACCCAAAGAAAGCTCAAAGCTCTTCAAGAAGACCACACTACCTACCACAAAACGTGGGGCAACTATCTCTGGAGTAACTGGGAAAAAGACCACCGGCAAGACGCCTACACCCTTCACATACAACTCTCCTGCCTAAGACATCTCCATAGTAATCTCATCGCCATCTCTAGAGATCCTCTGCCCAGTCTATATCCCCTCCAACAGACATTTAACTCCCTCTTCCGATCCTTTGTCCCTCCAGAAGAACACGCTCCCTTCCGCTCCTCCGCTCCTGACACGTGGCAACACCACCCCCACCGAGGGAGCATCATCCACACAGGAGAGCCACACCTTACAAACACCCTGCAACTCGCCTTTTCCGACCCAAAGCTTGCTGCACAAACAACCACAGAAAACAGACAACTCAAGCAGCTCTATCACCAGTTCCTAAACACCACATGGAACATCCAGTGGGACGCACTCTACCAACTCATTACAAAACCCACTCCTCAAAAACCAACGCACCCTTACCAGCAATTCATCGCTACCTACCAAAAACTGACCCCCACACATGCCGTCTACCCCTCAAGAAACGTGCGCCTAAACCCAGAAGCCATTTTTTCCAATCAAACAATCCTCACCTTAGAATGCGCGCCCAACCAAGCCCAAGAAGAGCGTGTCCCCGCCGACACCCTAGAAACCCTCCTTACAAAGCACTCCAATGCCCCTCAAGAAAAAACCTATTTCACCAGCCCCCCAGAATACCTCATCATCAACCTTCAGCGCACAAGAGAAAACCAAGACACTCCCATCGGGCTCCAAGAAGAGTTTTTCCTCCTGCCAACGCACACAACCTCACGTAAAGGAGCCGCCTACGAACTCATCTCCTTTACCTCCTCAGACACCCACTACCGCAAAACCCCCTTCGGATACACCCGCATCAGCAACACCCTCGAAGAGATCACCCAACTCGACTTCCTCATCGCCGCACAAACAGCCTCAACGTGCGTGCTGCGCCGCAGTGACACAAACATCCCAGAACTAGAGCTTTTCCAAAGAGCCCAACAGAATCGACTCCACTTCAGCACCCTCCAATTTAAAATAAGCGCCATCCACGCTATCTATGGACAAAGCACCTTTAAGATCCCAGCGCCCCATCAAACAACCTTCCAACATCTTGTCGACTTTATTCAGTGCGTCGCCAAAACCTCCTCACTACCAGAGCGCATGTTTGGTAAAAACCCCAATGACGATCTTGAACGCACTTTCCAAAAACTCCCAAAAACCCTACAAACCTTCCTCCTAAACACCCTGCACGCTCCAAACAAAAACCCCGCCCTACTTAGAGACCTGCGCACACACCTCCTCACCTCAGAAGAGACCCTCTCCATCCCACCGATCGCTGGGCAGCAACAACACGACGTAGACCGCTTCGTCCTCACCCTCATCGCCGACAGACTCGTCAAACACTTCGCATCTCATACAGAAAGCATCCTCAAAAATGAAGACCAGCTCTTCCTCCTTCAAGCAACCCTCCACGCAGTCTCTCAAAACGTGCAAGCCAAACGGAAAAGAGTCATCCGCTACAGCGCCGCTGCCGAAGAAACCATCCAACTCACCGTCACCCTTGTCTTTTCTAACTACCTCGAAAAAGGAGAAGAGTTCCTCATCAGGCAAGCTATTTCAAGTGGAACACGTCTCATTACCGTTATGGGAGATCCCCTCCAAGAATCCCGCCTCTTCCAAACCGCCATGCGCACCACCACAGCAATCATCCTCCTTGGCCAGTCCCTCGATAACCCCGAGCTCTCCGAACAAGATGTCCGGAATACCGGCATCCAGTTCTTCGCCCGTCAAGGCATCGCACTCATCTCCCTAGAAAGCGTCCCCCAACCTGTTCAAGACCTCGCCATCGCCACCCTCTCCACAGCTATCTTTAGAAGCCCCTCCCATCTCATCAACTGGGGCGTCTCCACAACCTTTACCCTTATTAACACCACCCTCGTTGATGATCTTCCACCAGACGTTCCTCAACCTGCCCTAAAATTCTACCGCGCCCGCATCCTCAATCCCCTATTAACAAACGGTGCCCTTCAAGCCTTCACAGCTGAGAAAGTCACCCAGCTAACCCTCCACCTCCTCCGCTCCCTCGAGGATAGCGACCACACCACCGAAGACCTCACACCTACCGTCCCCGTAGAAGAAACACCACAAGTAGAGATGCATGATAGACCACTCTACTTAAGACTGGTACAAGAGCAAGAGCAGAATGTAAAAGACTTGGCTAAAGCCCAAGCAGAACTAGATAATCCTGACTATTCAGAATTTGGAAGTCCGAAAAAAACCCTCATCCAAAGAGAAGCCGGTGTTACAGAAGCAAAAAAGAAATTAGACGAGAAAGTGTATAAAGAGGGAGATACGTGGGGTCCATGGCAAGCAAGAAGAGCAGAAAAAAAGACTGAAAAAGCTCAAGATAACTATAACGATGCTGTTAGAGGAAGAAACACGGTTAAAACGCATATCACGAATTTAGAAACTCGCATTTCCAAATTAAACATAAGAATTGCAAGCAATAGCCAAGCTCAACTTGAAGCAAGTGCTCCCAAACACATTGTCGCTCCCACAAGAGAGCTTCAACCTCCTATGGTTAGAAAAGATAACAAGTATCACCACCTAGCATATGTTGATACGGATGGGGAACAACGCAGCCTTGGGAAATATGACAACGCCGATGACACCAGGCTTATTTCGGGAGCATGGGCAGGTTTTGAAGCGACACGTAAAAGTCAAGAATTCCAATGTTATGATGCGCAAAACCAACTCGCAGCCCAAGGAATTAAAATTGAGGAGATCCCCCAACGGCCTCAACTAGAAATTCCAAGGATAAGTGGAAAAGATGCTGACGTAAATTACCAACAGATCCAAGCATCCAGGGTAAGAAACCAAAAAGCCGTGACAACATACTTAGAACTGCTCAACAAAATGGCTGAGCATCCCCTCCAAGCCCGTGGACTTAGTAAAGCAGAACTGAGAGAACTAACACAATCCATGACTCCAAAAATCAAAGACCCCAAAAAGCATGGTTTTTGGTATGGAGCTTACAGAAAACCCGGACAAAAACTCACAGAATTCAGACACTGGTGCGACGAAAAAGGAATCCAAGTCAGTGGCGGAGAATTCACAATTGCAAGCACAGGCATCAACACGCCCAAACCCACAAATTCCACACCCAGCTACGCAGGGACCTACGGCCCAGAGGTTGCAAGCTCTTCTTCTGTTCCTGCGCCCTCCTACACTCACGCTGCCCCCACACCATCCCCTGCAACAAACTGGGGATGGCAAAACGTTGAAGAGATGCAGCAACATCAGATATTCGAGAGGAATATGGCCTACCAGTCTCCTGTTAACAGCTCTCCGCAAGCGCCAATCGATTACCAAACCCTATGGGGTGAGGGAGTCGGACCACAGGTCCAACTCCCTCCAACAACCTTTGATGGTGCTCCGTTAAACAACCCTGCTACACAACCTCCAGAAGATAAACACCCGCACATGGCAGGATTTGCTCCTCTAACAGGCTCACAAGCTTCTGCTAAGCTTTTGCAGGGAGCTGTTTCTCTTTTTCTCCCAGATATGTCTGATATGCCAGGGGCTGAAAACCCCATGGATCATATCAACCGTATTATCACCCCTGAAGCTGTAGACAACTTTGCTAAAAGCATTCCTAAAGGCATTGCAAATATACTGATTGCTGGAGGCTCTTTAATGCTTCCTGATATGTCTGATGTACCAGGTGCTGAAGACCCTAGAGAACACTTCAAACGGTTTTCTCATAATGCCCTGCTAAAATATGACAATATCATGCAAATAGACCCGCATGCTTTCAGTGCAAAAGCTGGAGAGTTCGTCGGTGAGATGTTCGCCTTTGGAGGTCTTGGGAAAGTCATCAGAGTTGCAGAAGGAATCTCAGTTTTTGGAATGGCCTGTGAAGGAGGAATGGTAGGCCTCGTCGTCTCCGAGGCTCATGACACCAACAAAGTTGCCGGGGTAGCTTTTGGATTTATCGGCGGAGCCGCTTTCTCTAGGCTCTCTTCTAGAACACCACACCCCTTAGCTGATAGAGCTCTGACCATGACAAAAGCTCATAGCAGGGAGCTCCGGTTCTTGAGGTCTATTAACGAACCAGCTTATCGTAGTGGCTTTGTTAATGAAAATACAATAGGAAAGCTTCGAAACAGCGTTTCGGAAATTAGTCCTAAAACCCTAAAATCTTTAGAACGTAGGGTGTCAAAGTGGCTTGGTGATGGAACTAGACTAATTCGAAATAGGTCTGGAGACCCTATTTTTCTTTCACAAGATAAAATGAGACGTGTTAGGTTTGACTTTAATAGAACTTATCCCCATGAAAATCCACATCTCCATTTTGAAAAAAAATTAGGAGAGGAATGGAAAAATGTTGCTAGAATATATCCCAAAGATTTACCACACAAATAGGGTATTGTAATATGAAAATATTAGATGAAGATACAGACAAAAAAATAGAAAATATTACTATTTTTCTTACTAATTCAGAGATAAAACAGCTATATAGCTATTTAGGAGAGTTAATAGAAAAACCTTCCAACCAACACTTTCATATGTCTAGTGATGATTACCAGAGAGAATTGACCATTTGTTTATACGACATCAGAAACCTAAATGGACTTCACGAAAGAGCCAAAAAGTTAATAGAAGAAGATCGATAAGACACATGCTCAGGTGAGAGTTGAGAATACAATAATTTTCGGAAGCAAGAATCCACCTTATAGCTGGGATGCTCCCCTCCGTCAAAACAGAAAAAGAACATGGCCTATGGTTCAGAGGATGGCGCAGTGCAAAAGCCACCGGCTCTAAGGGTGTCCAGTGGTTCAGAGACATCGGCCTATCAGGAGCCTCCATTGATGTTGGACAAATGGGCATCAACACACCTAAACCCACACATTCCACACCCAGCTACGCAGGGACCTACGGTCCAGATATTGCAAGGTCTCCTTCTATCCCAGCAACCTCACACACTCACTCCGCTGCCACATCATCCCCAGTAGAAAACAGTGGATGGCAAGATGTTGAAGAGATGCAACAACATCAGATGTTCGAGAGGAATATGGCCTACAAGTCTCCTGTTAACAGTTCTCCGCAAACGCCGATCGATTATCAAACTCTGTGGGGAGAGGGAGTTGGACCAGAGGTCCAATTCCCTCCAACAACCTTTGATGGTGCTCAGTTAAACAACCCCACCGTTGCAACTACAGACACCCCTTCCTACGAACCGAGCCCAGCACTGGGTCTGCTGCCTCACCTCGTTGTAAAAGTTGTAAACCATGTTAAAACACATGGCTTTCGGCCTGCGCCTTCAGAAAGACCTCAACAGCAAGCTCCTCTTGTCTACTCTCCCTATATGAGGGCACATCGTCCACAAACGCTTTCTCTAGAAACCCTCCCTATACCAGAGCGTCGCGTCGGAAAAGAACTCCTAGAATACGTAGATCAAGTTGTCAATCAATATGCCTACGAAACCGAGCACAACTTCTTCCAATCAAACATCGATACCCACATCGGATCCTTAAAAGGGTGTGGCTCTTTTATTAAAGAAACCTCTAAAGTTGTCATTGTTATCGGAACACCCTTTTTAAGTAGGCACCAATTGGAAGCAACTCTCGATCACATCGACTCCTCAACAGCAGTTCTCGACACGCACTTCAGCCGCGCCATCCAGCACATCAACCCCTCCTACAATCCCGACTCCGCCTCTTCTAAAATGGGAACCTTCCTCGGGGAATACGTTATCCCCTCACTCATCCCTACAGGAGTAGCCTTCCAAGGACCCTCCCGCACCGTCATCTACATCCGTCCTGAAGTACTGACCCAAAGGCTCCAACAGATCCTCCATACACTAGAAAACCCACGCCTCCCAAGCTTAGATAGGCTCTTCGTCCCCAACGGAAGGCCGGCTCTTGCCGGAGGGAGGATCTCTCCATTCCAACAAGGCTCGAATCAACTCAAGCAACAAGTTCATCGCAACGGTGTTCCTAAAGCACAACCAAAACCGAAAGCAACGTCTTCAAAAGAAACTGCTAAACCCCTCAAAAAATCTGAGGATGTTTTTGCTCCCGATAGACCATTACCGAGACATACAGAAACAAAAGAACCCCTTCCTGATACTGATGCTCCACACACACAGCTAGGATCAAAAATAAGTAAAAAAACTAACAAACCCTACCCCCAAGCTAGAGAATTTGATGCACAAGGCAAACCCGTTCGTGATATAGACTTTACGGACCATGGAAGACCTCATGAGCATCCTAACCCTCACCAGCACGTCTACAAAGACTCACAAACGGGAGGGACTCTCCAAAGAAAAAGCAAAAAAGGCGAACCACCAGGGCAACCAGTCCCAGAATGGAGTTATGAATGAAGTCAAAAGGTATAAGAATTAGAGACGGCAGACCAGATGATGATGAGATCCTGGGGGTTTCCCCTATTAACATCCTTGAGTTACTTGATAACAATAATAAGCTAAACTGGGCTATTTTAGAGCTAGAAGCTACAGGCGATTTAGGAGAAGAAAAGTGGACAGAACTTGAACAATTTGAAACTTCCGATACTGGCACATTGATTACCTGGGATGATTTAAAAGAAACTTCAGGAAAATTCTGGCAAGTTATCTGGATGACCATCATCGGTTGCAAAGACAAGAAGAACCTAAGGTTCTATGATACTTCATTCGAGATGTATGAATCTTGTGAGGTTGTGATTGAAATCTTTGATGGTAGCTGTTGCGAAGTCTTTTCACATGACCGCTCTTTAATAGAGCGCTTGGCGAAAAAATACAAAGAGATTGAGCTATTAGAGCCTGATTGGAATAGTGAAAATGATCAAGCCTAATTTAAGATACGCTTTCCATATTCCAACAACGTTTGATTCCTCAGCCGTCTCATCAAAGAAATGCTCCCCTCTGTTAAAACAGAAAAAGAACATGGCCTATGGTTCAGAGGGTGGCGCACCGCAAAAGCCACCGGCTCTAAGGGTGTCCAGTGGCTCAGAGATATCGGCCTTGCAGGCGCCTCCGTTGACGTTGCACAAACAGGCATCAACGCACCCAAGCCGACAAACTCCACACCCAGCTACGCAGGGACCTACGGTCCAGATGTTGCAAGAACCCCTTCTACCCCTGCGCCCTTACAAACTCACTCCGCCGCCACACCATCCCCAGTAAAAAACTGGGGATGGCAAGACGTTGAAGAGATGCAACAACGCAAGGTCCTCGATGCCCTCGAAAACGCCATCAATACCAACCGACAAACTTTCAGCGGCATGCCTCAAGCCCCCATCGATTACCAGACCCTATGGGGTGAGGGAATTGGACCAGAGGTCCAATTCCCTCCAACAACCTTTGATGGTGCTCAGTTAAACAGCGCTGCTACAAAACCTCCACAAGATATAGCTAAAATATATTGTTTTAGTTATACTTTTTTGAATGACATATTCGCTAGATTTTAGAAAAAAAGTACTATCGATCCGAAGTAAAGAAAGTTTAAGCTTGAGGTATAACCGAAAGTTGTGTCTGAGAACAAATGAGCGTACCCTTGGGAAGTTGAAAAAATTTCCAGAAAAAGGAGTACGCTCATGGAAAAGTATGATAAATTACCAGGATTTCAGCAAGGTTTAGAAGAGATAGTGCGAGAAGGAGCGCGAAAGATGCTTCATCAAGCTATTGAAAGTGAAGTAGAAGAGTTTATAAAACAGTGCAACAGTTCAAAAGATGAAAATGGCCATATGATTGTGAAGAGGAACGGCTACCTTCCAGAAAGAGAAATCCAAACTGGAGTAGGTCCAATAAAAGTCAAAAAGCCTCGGGTTAAAGGAGAAGAGTTCACAAGTGCGATCTTACCAAAATATATGAGGCGGGCCCCAAGCATTGATGCTCTAATTCCAGCCCTTTATCTCAAGGGTATTTCCACAGGGAATATGAGCGAAGCTTTAGTGGCTATATGGGGGGATCACGCTAAGGGCCTTTCTGCAACAAACATTTCTAGGCTAACCAAGATTTGGGAAGAAGAGTATGCAGAGTGGCAAGACCGGGATCTATCAAGCAAAGAGTACATTTACTTTTGGGTGGATGGGATTTATTTCAATGTGAGGCTCAGTAGTGATCGTCCTTGCTTGCTTGTTATCATAGGAGCGCTTGCTGATGGAACAAAAGAAATGGTTGCTATTTACGACGGAGAAAGAGAGAGTAAACTCTCTTGGAAAACAGTATTGCAGCAGCTTAAATCCAAGGGACTTAAACAAGGTCCAAAGCTTTCAGTTGGAGATGGGGCTCTAGGGTTTTGGGCTGCTTTAGAAGAGGAATTTCCTGGGTGCGATCAACAACGTTGCTGGGTACATAAAACCGCCAATATCCTTGATAAGATGCCAAAATCAGTTCAGGTTGATGCTAAGGCAATGATCCATGATATGTATATGTCCCCAACAAAAGAAGAGGGAATGAAAGCGATGAATCGCTTCATTTCCCTCTATGAAGCAAAGTATCCAAAGGCATGTAAATGCCTGAAGAAAGATAAGGATCAGCTCTTCACTTTCTATGATTATCCAGCCCAGCATTGGCAGCACATCAGGACTACAAACCCGATAGAATCAACCTTTGCAACGATTAGGCACCGGTCAAGACAAACAAAGGGATGTGGCTCCAGAATAGCAACTTTATCAATGGTGTTTAAGCTCTCAATGTCAGCAGAATCCCATTGGAGAAAACTTCGTGGCAGTCAGATGATTCCAAAGGTTATGAATGGAGTCGAATTTAAGGACGGAGAAGAACTAAAGAAAGTGGCTTAAAAATGAAGAAAACCGAGGGTATGCTTAGACGCTCAGACACAACATTTGACAATATCTCCCTTGTCGCCCATGTAAAAGCCGCTGCCAAAACATTCGGAGAAATTGCAGATGAGCTTCGATCATTTGGCTGTATAAATGCTGCATTCAAAGATGGACACGTTACGTTATAATTTGGCAGAAACGTGATTAACTCTTTTGAAAGAATCCCTTTTTCTTGTTCTCTTTTTCAATCTTACCAAGAACAGCGCCGCCAATTCCAAGAATTAATGCTGCTGAGGTGATGACGAGACCTAGATAGGGAATTAGAGAGAGAATGAAGTAAACAATCAAGGCAAAAGCAAAGTAGAGCTTTTTATGCCTTCTGAATTCAAAGCGGCGAAAGAGGTGGGTTGAAAGCCACAGGATAGAGAGAATCTTCGCCGTGTAAAAACCTACGACAGTTAGAGAGAGAAGCGTCAGAGCAAAGGGAACGCCAAGTATGGTGATGATCATTCCAAGCATGATAATGGGAAGCAGAAAGATCAATACAATCCCTGCAACAGCAGACTGTGCAGGTTTAGTATTGAGCATCTCAATAGTCCGCTCAATCCTTTGAGGGAAATAGCGAAGCATGATGAGTCCTATAATAAAGCTATAGAAGAAGTTCATTACAAGACCAGCAAATTTTGATCCAACCTTCAGCCAGTTAAACACTTTGTTATGCATAAGGTCATAGAAGAATGAAGGGTGATGAGTCACTCCCCCCTTCACTGCAGCATTGGGATCGATAAGCGCATTTTTATTGCTCCAGTACTCAAGAGAACCATCGATTACAACTTTGGAAGTTAAGCGGAGTTGCCCCACATTCGCTAGAACTTTTCCCCCAATATGATCCGAAATACGAACACTCGAGGAATACAGGCGAAGATTTCTGGCAATATAGGCTTCCACATCTGCGTTCCCCGAAACCAGAACTGCGTTCCGCCCAATTGTGGCAGAT
The DNA here is from genome assembly GCA_018399055.1 of Simkaniaceae bacterium. Lineage (GTDB taxonomy): Bacteria > Chlamydiota > Chlamydiia > Chlamydiales > Simkaniaceae > Neptunichlamydia. Next base: position 1,923,139 of record CP073762.1, read on the forward strand.
GGGCCTAGCTCAATTGTGGCAGCCACTCCTGTGAGACTTCTTCCTATGTGCCCGGTGATGAGTGCTTGCCCTGCAAGCATCCGGACATTATTCGCAACGTTTCCTGAAACTTCAACGCTACCTGCTAGGGCCAAAACATCACCATTAACAGTCCCATCAATAAAAACTTGCCCACCCAAAACATAAAGATCGCCATTGATTGTGCCAGAAATTTCTACTGTTCTTCCATTTGCAAAGTAATCATTATTGATCACAGCAGTGCTGGGAAGGACAACGATATCAATCTCGTTATCCTCTTTCTCAGCAGCAAAAAGAACACCAAATAATAGGAGAATAACTAGAGTGCAGTGGCGTAACGCCATTTTGCTTGCCTTCGCTCTTTAAAGAGTTTTATTTGCCGTTCAACAGCCTTTTCAATCACATTCTCACATAGAAGGATTTCTTTTTCATCTTTCTTTTTGCGAGCGATCTCACCAATTTGATCGATATTATAGAGGGTTAACTTGGGGTGTATAGCAAGACTTGGATTGATATTTCTAGGAACACTTAAATCAAAAAGGAGAATATCCCCAATATTTTTACACGCTTTATCAATCACAAAGCGGTCGTGATTGGTCCCACAAAGTACAATATCATAACAATTCCACTCTGAAAGTTTGTCCCAGTGAATGACCTTTGGAGTAGGAAATTCCCCCTGCTTCATTCTTGTGCACAAAGTCAGTTGGTGACACCCTTTCTGCTTAAAGAAAACCATGAGCTGCCGGTTGATGGAAGAATTGCCAACAAATAGAACGCGGCAATTTTTAATGATTTTCTGATTCCCCTCTACAATCGATTGAATCGCAAGCGGGAGAGGAACTCCTTTTTTAGTGAGAAGAAATGAGGTTCTCATCTCCTTTCCAATCTTAAGTCCTTTTTGAAACAGGTAGTGGAGCTCATGAGAAAGATGTCCCCTGTTCCTTGCAGCTTCATAGGCTAGTTTTGCCTGCCTTTGGATATCACTTTCACCAAGGATTGCACTATCGATTCCTGAAATAACTTTTCCTAAATGATGAAAACAATCTTGGCCAAAGTAGGAGTAAAGAGCATGTTCAAAACTTCCTGAAATCTGGCTTCGTAGTTTTGCAAGTATCTCAATTTGCTTTCCTGCTAAACTCTGAGCACAAAAAAAGAGCTCCGTTCTGTTACACGTAGAAAGGAGTATCAAATTCGAAGCACTTTGGAACTCTTTTTGAAATGCCCTTGCAAGCCTTTCACGAAGCGCTAACGAAGATGATTTATGATTGATTCCGACAACACCAACTTGCATATACTTTGTGACCTGATCAAAAAAAACCGTATATAGCTTATCTGATGCTTACTCGTCTACAAGCAATTGCTCCCGAACAAGAGAATTGTCAAACCCCTTACCGATTAAAAACCGATAAAGGCGCTGTTTCACTTTGAGCTCTGAAAGATCTGCAGAGCGTATTTTCTTCTTGATCCACTGAGCAATTTGCTCCCTTTGTTCATCATCGGTAAAGGAGCCTCGCGCCATTTCTTTTAATTCTGGCGCTTTCTGCCAGAGCTTCATGGTAATCATCTGAGGTCCTAGCCCTCTTCGCTTCCCTCTCTCAATAAAGAGCCTCCCCTCCCTCTTATCGTCCAAATAGCCCAGTTTTTCGCACTCTGAGAGAACCTCAGCTATAGCTCGAGGATCGATTTTATAAGAGTTGAGCTTCTTTGTGAGCTCTGCTTTCATGAATCCCCTAAGAGCAAGCCACTTATACACAAGCATGCGGGCGAGTTTTATATCAACTCTTAAGCATAAGTCACTTAGATGTTTTTTTTCAGAGATGCGAAGAATTTCTTTTAAGTGATTCTTATAGAGACGTCTATGAACCTTTTTCCACTTTTCCCCATCGATCAAGATGTCAGCAAATCGCTTATTATCAATAATTTCTATCTTCATGCACTCTTTACAAAAGTTGTGGAATTAAATCCTATGCTTTATAATAGGCCTAAGGATAAATAGAAAACAACGTGGGAGAAGACAAAATTATGTCAGACGCAATTGAAGCCGTTAGTGGAGTCTCAGAGACTCAAAGCTCAGCTCAAGCAAACCTGATGCAACAGCTTGAGATGCAGGATATTCAGAACACTAACCTGACAAGTCAAGTTAATCAGACCTACAATAGTAGTCTACAATCTCTAGCTCAATCGACAGGTGATCCAGCTATTGCTGGCCAAAATGATGGCTAAATCAAGATTTTAAAAGATCAGCCCTCACAATGTGAGGGCTTTTTTTTGCCCTAAAAAGGAGTCGTCATATTAAATCTGCAACACAATAACCCTTTCCAAGACAACTTATTGAATTAGACTGGAAAACAGATGATGCGGATTTTTCTGGATTTCATGAAATATCCAGGCTAAAGTTTAGATTAGGCAAGGAGAAGGAAAATGAGTGGCGTTTCAGGTGTCGGATCTTCAGGAAGTATTCCCCCACAAGAACCAGTTCAGCAAGTAACCGATCCCAATGAGGATACGGCGATTAGCTTTTTTCATAATCAGTATGCATCTCAACTTGCAGCTATTGGAAAAGAAGAAAACCTTTAAGGGAGAAAGGCGTGGTGAGTGGCGTTCAAGGACCTAATGATGGGAGTGATCCCACCCAATCAAGTGATGCACCAGAGCAATACCAAACGGGAATGAGTGCGATGTATACTGGATCCAAAGCTCCAGGGTTTCAGAAATGGATGTCTCAGTGGTTTGGAGCCAATGTCACTCCAGAAATGGTCTCAGCCTTCGAACAAAATATGATGCAAATGATCCAAACCAGTATGAAACAGTCTCAAGCTCAACACGAAAAGGTTCAACAAAAAATCAAAGAGCGTATCGACGAAGACGGTTAAGAGCCTCCTCCTATAAATTATCTCCTGTGTTATAATTCCCCCTATGATCAAAAGTTTTATTATAGATGAGTCCATAAGGCTCGATAAGCTTTTAGCTAAGCGATTTACCGACTACTCCCGTAGCTATTTTCAATATTTAATTGAAATCGGCTCAATTACCCGGAATGGGAAAGGGGTGAAGAAGCGGGAAATCCCAGCTGTAGGGGATGAGATTCAAATCTTTTTTAGCGCCTCTCCAGAACTGGAGCTCATTCCAGAGGATATTCCGTTGGAGATCCTCTACGAAGATGAATCGATTATCTGCATCAATAAACCAGCAGGGATGGTTGTCCATCCCGCTCCCGGTCATCCTACGGGGACCTTTGTCAATGCCCTCCTCCATCACTGCAAATCACTTCCCCCTCAAGACCTTCGCCCAGGTATTGTCCATCGCCTTGATAAAGACACCTCTGGAGTCCTTCTTGCTGCAAAAACTTTGGAAGCTCACCGGAAGCTCATTGAAGCTTTTTCAAATAGAAAAATCGATAAGGAATACCTCACGATTACAGTGGGGAAACCCTCAAAAGAGTCAATTGACGCGCCCATTGGACGCCATAGTGTAAAACGAAAGGAAATGACCATTGTTGAAACAGGACGCCATGCTTTGACCCATTTCGAAGTGATTGATAGCCATGAGGGCTTTTCTTTTGTTCGCGCAAAACCAGTCACTGGCCGTACTCACCAAATTCGGGTCCATCTTAAAGCTCAAAATACTCCTGTTTTGGGTGATCCTATTTACGGACCTGAAAAGCTTAATCGCAAAATGGGCGTGCTTCGTACTCTTCTCCATGCTCACCGACTTTCTTTCCCCCATCCCTCGACAGGAGAAAGGGTTGAAATCACAGCTCCTCCCCCTGAAGATTTCCAGAAGTGGTCAAATTACATTCAAAAATTCTAGATTAATATCATCAATTTTTACTATCATAGGGTTTGCCCTTGATTGCAGTCAGGGGTGAGAGCTATTTAATACAGGCACGCAACCAAGGACCGAACCATGAAAGAATTTGTAGAATATATCGTAAAAAATCTCGTAGACAATCCTGACCAAGTAAAGATTAATGAAATCGGCGGAACCCACACCCTGATTATTGAACTCAGCGTCGAGAAGGCTGACATTGGAAAAATTATTGGAAAAAAAGGGAAAACCATCAACGCAATCCGCACTCTCCTAATGTCTGTCGCAAGCCGCAATGGAATCCGCGTCAACCTTGAAATTCTTGAAGAGGACGGCTCCAAAGTCGAAGACTAAACACACACTTATAATTGTAAACGTTTAGGCTATCCATGTGATAGCCTTTTTTTGTGGGAAGGAATCTTGCTCGAAAAAAAAATTACTGATATATCCAAGCTCTGAGCCATACCAATCACAAGAGACAAAGTGCAAAATTATCAAGATATCAAAAGTCAATTTTTGCAAGATGAATATATCAATGAACACTTTTTCAAAAATAAAAAAAACGGTGTTTTTCTAGATATTGGAGCAGGACTGCCTATTGAGGACAACAATACCTATTTTTTAGAAAGTAAGCTTGGATGGACAGGACTTTGTATTGACCCTCACCCCAGAATGTTTGAAAAGCTCAAAGCAACAAGAAAATGTCTTTGCCTCGACGTCGCTGTCGTGCCATTTCATAAAGGAACGATGGAATTCATGCAATTGGACAAGCTTAAAGGATTAAGCGGTTTAGTTGACTATTACGGTGAGCAGGATAAGGAGAGAATCAACACGCTGCGAGAAAAAGTCGGGGATGTCCCGGAAATTATCTCCGTTAAAACGCTTCCCATCAACCATATTCTTGAAACTCATAGTTTATTCCGCATCGATTTTTTGTCCTTAGACATAGAGGGAGGAGAATTAGACGTTCTTAAAGCCATCGATTTTGACCGGTTTTTTATCGATGTGGTCTCAGTAGAAAACAATTGGGAAGATCCCTGGTTCCAAGAGGCAAAAAACAGTACGATTCGAAAATATATGGAGTCTGCTAACTACCAATACATCACGCGGCTAGGGGTCGATGAGATTTATAGAAAGAAAAAGAATCCCTATTGATCGAGCCTAGGAAGATAGGGGGCAATCATTGCTTTGCGCGAATTCAGGCCACCCGCGCTGTAACGGAGGATAGCAATTGGAAGATCACTTGGCGTTTCAGGAAGATGGTGCTTGATCGGTAAAAAACTCTCCTTAAAAATCTGAGAAAGTTCCCTTGCATTATTTCCTAAGAGCTCGAGCTCGAATTCAAGCCGTTGGGCAGCGGGAGATCCTTTAAATCCGCTCAAGAAAAGCTTCAATTTCTCAATAGCAAGCTCTGTATGAGGAACCCAAAACCACATCTCATCATGGTGATTGTATGAGATCTTCCCTCCCTTAAAGAGTTGTTGAGCACTTGCAACTGTCGAGGTTGCATGAAGGTGAAGCATGATCTCCCTATTATTTGCATAAATATTGAGAGCTTTTTCATACCACAGCTTGCGAAGCTCTGGAGCTGCTTTTTCAAAGTTAGAATAATTGCATGCAAAAATCTTTGTTTGTCCAACACGGTTGCAATAGTTGAGGATTTTTGTATCGATAAAGATATTTGAAGACTCCCCTCTAAGAGCTCTTTCAAGATTTTCATCAACCCCTTGCTCTTTGTGCTCATAGACCTTGCTATAAAGAGAATAAAAGTCTTCATTTTGAAGGAGCCTCTCTGCTGCTTTGATGGTGTAATCCTCATCCTCGCGGATGTCATCAAAATCAACAATTTCCATCTCCTTCTTGGCGATAAGAGATTTCATCCGATTAAGAAGCGAGGCCATACAATTCACATCAACCCGAGATACTTTAGTCAATAGATCAGTGTCGTCAAGGATCGCATAAATAAAGTGGAGGTACTCTACAAGTTCCCTCTTTGGATCGACATAATGTTCACAATCAGCACACAAGACTTTTTTCTTCTGAAGGAGGCGCTGGTATATTCGAATGTCTCGAACACAATCGAGCTTCTTCTCTACTTCTTGGAGTTGCGCATCCACATCCTTTTCTGACAGTCCACCAAGGCCATACTGATCGTTAATCGAAAACGCTAACTCGGCAACGATTGAATTCGAAGATTGTGCATCACTAATCATCGCTTTTGGAGGCGTATCCGTAAAAAGCGAGCTTTTATGGTGGTCGATTACACTAATAACTTGGAGATAGGAAGGGATTTTCATCTCTTCTCGATTACAAAAATCTCGAAGTGTTACCGTCCCAAGCGCTTCATCTTGGAGTTCATGGCTATGGATCACCCCAATAGGAATGGGACGTCCCTCTAAATCGGTTTGATTAACGGTAAGATAGGAGTAATTCCCCATTTTAGAACGAATTTCTTCGATATCGGTTCGATGAGACAAATATTGCGGTTTAAATCCAAAGACATCTGTCTTAATCTGGAAGGCAATGGCTAAACTATCGACATGATTTCGAATACTTGAAAATGCATCGGAGAGGAGTTTCACTAAAATCTCAAGTTGATTAAAAATCAGAGGACGGTTCTCAGTTAAAACCCCTGAAGCATCGAATAGCTCTGATTTTAGAAGGGAACGGAGCCATGAAATAATCTGAGTAAAATTGACAATATCAATCTTTTCCATCGACAAAGAAAATTCTTCAAATGATGCCTCATTTCCTTTAGCAATTCCGAGCACCTTAACAAGATAGTCGTTCACAAACTGAAGGAGGTTCGGGGGAAGCTCTTTTGCAGGGGCACATTCACTTATTTTCATCTCTAAAAGCTCACGGATCTCTTTCGAGATGTGATCAATTGTCAGTTTTTTTTGCGCAAAGCAGGAGATAAGTTGAATGTGAAGGTTTGATTCAAACCACATGAGGCAATTGTTAAAAGCCATTACGACTTGCCGGATTCCTTCCAGATCAATCGTCCGCCAATCACCAAGATAGTACCCGTGTTCATCGACCAAAACGACGGCACTTCTCTGCCTTTCATGGTCAAAACTTAAGGCTCGATCAGTGGTATGTTTCTGAATCATTCCCTTTTGAGACAAGAGATCCAAACTGGTCAAAGTAAGGGAAAGACGCGTTTTTGCTAAACAATTAAAGACCTGGGGACCAAAAAGCCCCTCAAACAGAAGCCCAATTTCAACTTGCGCAGAAGGCGGGCCACCTGGAACATTCCAAATATGGAGCCCATTGCTTACACGCGCTGCAAATGCATCGACCCAACCCCAAAACGAAGCCACGGTCGTATCTAGATCTGGAGAGTTATGGGCTGTGACAAAATGCGTTCCTGAATAAGACTTGCCCATCCCAATAGGGAAATAGGTCTGATAAGCATCTCGTGGAATCCACTTCCCAACAATTTTGCCCCGAATTTTGTAATTCTCTTCTTTGCTAAGCCCCGAAAAATGGTTGAGCCAAAGCTCAAAAAGGGAAAACGAGTGCTGCTCAAGAACCTTTTCCTGATCGACACGTCCAATATACTCAACCACCCCTTCCAATAAAAAAGAGGGCTCAGGAGCCTTTAAAATTAGATCAACAAGGGCTCGATTCACAAAATCAGACTTACCGTGCTCATTTTTTTCTTGAAACTCTTTCGTTTGAAAGGTCTCAAAAATACCGTCGAGCCCTTCGAATGTTTTCGATTCAAAAGGATATTCCCCTAGAAGTGGAGGGTGAGCACGCTTTTTTCCCATGGACACTTACGTTTATATAAACGGACTGAGCAGGACTCGAACCTGCGACCGTCCGCTTAGAAGGCGGATGCTCTATCCAGCTGAGCTATCAGTCCTCAAATTTCATCTGTGGTTTTTTCTGAGAAATGTTCACAGACATTGCGGATTTTAGTCATAAGAAAAATGAATATCAAGTATATTTGTTTCTTAAGCTCGACTTTGTACATTTTTTGGCTAGCAGATCTCCAGTGCTTCCCTGGGAGCAGGGTGTTTTTAATTTGAATGGAATGGTCGAATGGCCATTTCTGAAAATTAAAAATCGCTCTGATTCTCTGGAACCACCGGGGAGATGCAGTCAAAAAATGTACAAAGTCGAGTTAAGTGATAATAACCGAAAAATAAGGCGGAAACAATGCTTAAGATTGGTGAAATTGAGATTGGAAAAGATTCTCCTCTTGTCGTGATTTCAGGTCCCTGTGTGATTGAAAGTGAAGCCCACGCTTTGAAAACTGCATCCGAGCTAAAAAAAATGTTTGCAGATTGTGGAGTCCAGTTAATCTACAAATCAAGTTACGACAAAGCAAACCGCTCATCTATTGATTCTTATCGAGGTCCTGGAATAAAAGAGGGGCTTCGCATCTTAAAAAAAGTGAAGGAAGAATTCGATCTTCCTGTGTTTACCGACATCCATCACCCAGAAGAGGCTGCTCCTGCTGCTGAGGTGTGTGATATCCTCCAAATCCCCGCCTTCCTATGTCGACAAACAGACCTTCTCATTGCAGCGGGAGCAACGGGAGCTGTTATCAATATCAAGAAAGGTCAATTCATGTCCCCTTGGGACATGGAACATGTTGTGAAAAAAATTCTCTCAACTGGAAATGACAGAATTATCCTCACTGACCGAGGAACCTCTTTTGGATACAACAACCTTGTCTCAGATATGCGAACGATCCCCGTTCTTAAAAACTATGGGTTTCCAGTTTGTTTCGATGCCTCTCATTCGGTTCAACTTCCAGGTGGAATGGGGAGTCAATCCGGGGGCCAACGTGAATTTATTCCTACCCTCGCAAAGTCTGCCCTTGCGGCAGGGGCCAATCTTCTCTATATTGAATCTCATGACAACCCCTCAGAGGCGAAAAGTGACAAGCATTCTGTCATGCCTTTTAATGAACTGCAGAAGCTTTTAAGGGAGGCCCTCCCTCTTTATAAACTGATTCAACAAGGATCTTAATTGATCAAACAAGCGACGATTATTGCTTTTTTCATTCTAGTCCTCTTCACTGGTGGGATTTTGTTTCAAGCCTTCTATTCCTCTGAAGAAGGAGGAAGTATCGAAGAGATGCTGACCCAAGAAATTTCCATGCCAAAACATGAGGAAAAATTTCCCAATAAACAAATGCGAAAAGGAGTAGCGAAAGACCTTTGGATCTCAAACAAAGATCATGTGCGCCTCCATCACCATATTGAAAGCCCTCGCTCAATCCTTACTGCAATTCCTCATGGAAACCGGGTAGAGCTTATCGAACAAATGATTGGAATGAAGTGCTTTTTTCAAGAAAAACTGGAAAAAGGAGAGGGAAAGCCAATGCAACAGATTCGCTATCTTCAATCAGGAGAAGGCACCTATCGCTATACCGATCACTTCTTTGATGCACATAGTGTTTTCCTCGCCCTATATAGGGTACCCGGGGAGGCTTTAGTCACACACCTCGATACTGACGATGCCTATTTAAAAGGGATTGCTGAAGAAGTCTCTTTATCTTTTTCGAATGGTACCCCAAATTTCCATGCTGAAAAATTCAAAGCTCAAATTCGACCCCAAGGAAAAGCCCTATGAAAGCAGCCATCCTCCTCCTCGCCTCATTAACCCCCTTGCTTGCTGAAATTCCTGCTGTTGAAATGTCCTCTGATCTCTCTTCAGACCATGCTACCTATGATGGCGAAACACTCAGACTGGAAGGACACGTCTTTCTTGATCACGACCTAGGCCAAATGGAAGCAGAAAATGCACTCCTCAAAAAGGGGGGGCCTTCCCTAGAATTTTCATCAATCCATTTAAAGGATCAGGTTTCTATCTTTTTTGAAGACCAGGGAAAACTATTTTCTGATCAAGCTTTTCTCGACTTTCATACACTTAAGGGAACCATCCTAAGCGGAGAATATCCGGTTGTTTACCATGGAAATGATCTAGAACTTTTTAGCACTGCAATCGACCTAACTTTCTCAAGAAGCGAAACTTCTTTCAGCTTGGATTCCCTTGTGGCCAAGGAAGATGTGCACATGGATTACCTAGAAGACTTTCATCTTGATTGCGATAAAGCTCATTACAAAAATAACATCCTTGTTGCGACTGCCAACCAGAGAAAAACCCCTTGTCATCTCACACATTTAGAAGACACTGTTAATGCTCAAAAGATTTCCTTTGACTTAGAAACGAATCTACTGACATTCCACTCTCCTGAAGGAAAGCTCTCCTCTCTCTTTTTCCCTAGTGACAACGAAAGAAAGTGCGAGTTTGCATCTAACCTGTTGATCTGGGACCACACAAATGAACTCCTCACATTGCGTGGGGCAATTGTCATCCACGATCCTTCAATGGGAACCCTTATCGGCGACCATCTTTTTTCCCTGCAGCAACACACTCACCTGGGGAAAAAAGTGATTCAATCGATTGAGACAGAAGGAAAAACTGTTTTAGTTGCGGATAATGGCCAGAGCCTTACCTCATATGGAACTTTGAAGATCGATCGAGACAACCTAATGATGAGTTGTACAAGCACTGAGGATAAACAACTTCTCTATGAAAACCGCGAAGTGCGCCTTCATTCCGATACAGCCACCATCGAGTATGCTTTCCAACAAATGGAACTAAAACCTCGTATTGTCTACCTGCATGGAAATGTAAAAATCTTTTCACATGATGTTCAGCGTCCCTTAAGAAAAGGTCTTGCTGATCACATTATTTATGATCCTATCACACAAGAAACGCGTCTTCTAGCCGACGAGGGAAACCATGTCCTTTTTTGGGACGATGAAAAAAACCTTACTCTAAGCGCTCCGGAAATTCTTATTTCTATTGATCCCGTTTCAAAAGAGGAGTTGATAAAAGGAATCGGAACCGTCCGCTTTACCTTCAGTGAAGAAGAGGGAAAACGTTTTGAAAAACTTCTAAAGGAGGCCCCATGATTCTTAAAGTCAAAGACCTTTCAAAATCATACTCTGGAAAAAAAGTGGTAAACGGCCTTTCCTTCAACGTACGTGCAGGACAAGTCGTCGGTCTTCTAGGCCCCAATGGAGCTGGGAAAACAACTGCCTTTTATATGGCAATCGGATTGATTCAGCCTGATAGTGGGTCGGTCTTTTTCAAGGATTCAGATGTCACCTCTAGCCCTGTTCATACGCGGGCACAAATGGGAATGGGATACCTGGCACAAGAACCTTCAATTTTTAGGCAACTGACCGTCGAACAAAACATCCTTTGCATCCTAGAAACCCTTCCTATCACGCGCCAGGAAAGGAAAAGACGCCTAGAAGAACTTCTTGAAGAACTTCACCTCACACCCCACGCAAAAAAGCGTGCAACAACTCTTTCTGGAGGAGAACGGAGACGCCTTGAAATTACGCGCTCTCTAGTTACGAACCCTAGACTCCTTCTTCTCGATGAACCCTTTGCAAATATCGATCCGCTCACCATCTACGATGTCAAACAAATGATCCGCCACCTCACCTCAAAAAACATCAGTGTTCTCATCACAGATCATAATGCCCGTGAAGTCTCTTCTATTGTTGATCACTCCTACCTTATTCAAGAAGGACGGGTGACTCATTCAGGAACCATCGAGGATCTACTGGCCAGCAAGGACGCACGCTCCACCTATTTCGGTGAAGATTTTGAGCTATGAATAAAAAGATTGAACTCTTTCAGCTTATCGGAAATAAAATCCTTCCCTATATCGCTGAAATCGCTAAACTTCGTATCCAAATTTTTCACGAATGGCCGTACCTTTATGAAGGTTGTCTAGAGTATGAAAAAAAGCACCTCCAAACCTACACCAAAACTCAAGAATCGCTTGTAATCATTGCAAAGCATGGGAATAGGATCATTGGCGCAGTAACTGGAGTCCCTGCAAAAGATTCGATGCAAGAGGTTCAAAAAGCCTTGGAAAACGCAAGCTTCCCTTTAGAAACAACTTATTATCTAGGAGAAATTCTACTGCTTGACGAATACAGAGGTAGTGGGATTGGATCCCAACTCTACCGCTTCTTTGAAGATTCTGTCCGAAAAAAAAATCGATATCACACAGTCGTACTTTGTGAAATTAACCGCTCCGATACTGACAAAAGAAAACCCTTATCCTATGAGGGATTGGATGTATTTTGGCATCACTTTCAATACAAACGATCTGCAAAAATAAAAACTTCTTTTTCTTATCAGGAAATTGGGTCGGATAAAGAAACTCCTCACCCAATGGTCTTTTGGGAAAAACACCTTATACCATTTATCAAAAATAATACCATTTCCACGAAATAAAATCATATTACAGCCCATGACCTGGAACAGAGCTGCTTGACATGATCTGGGATGTTTACAAACCAATTCCAAGCTTCGCAGCACGCCTCTACAATCGCCTCATATCCCTCAAAACAGCGGTTAGCTAACCAATTGTCTCGAAGAACCTGCCAAACCTGCTCTGTTGGATTGAGCTCAGGCGAAGCAACTGGTAGGGGAAGAAGAGTGAGGTTGTCGAATATCTTGAGCCGCTTAGTTGTATGCCAAGCTGCCCGATCTAGCACTAAAACAGCATGCCGCCCAGGTGGTACTTGTGCTGATATCTCCTTTAAATGTGCGAGCATTGCATCCGTATTTGCAGCAGGTAAAACTAAGCCAACGGCCTCATCACGACTAGGGCAGACCGCGCCGAATATATATGCATACTCAAATTGTTGTTGGCGAGTCACTCGAGGCCTTGTCCCTTTTCTAGCCCAGGTACGGGTTACAGTACCCCGTTGTCCAACTCTTGCTTCATCTTGAAACCAAATATCCACATCTTCAAGATTTACTTGATTCGGAACTGCTTTTTGGACTTCTTCTTTAAAATTTTTTTAAAAGCGAGCTGAACTTGTTCATCTGCCTTTGGATGTCGAGAGCGAGCAGTTATCCAAACAAGCCCAGCCTTTTTTAAGAGGGCATACAAGCAACTTTTATTAGGGGAAATTCCAAATTTTTCCTCGAGCAAATGCCCAATATCTTTGCCTCGAATTCTTCCTCCGCAACGCTTTTTGCTTAAGCTTTCGACTTCCTCCCGAAACTCTTCATATCTATCAGGAGACAAAAAGGGCTTTGCTCCTCTCCCCGGCTTCTCTCTCAATCCGTCAACTCCCTCTACTCGGAATTTGCTCACCCAGGCGCTGATAGTTCGAGGGCTGACTTTAAGCATTTGTGCAACTTCATTAAAGCTTTTTCCATCTTGAACATGTGCCATTGCAAGAAAACGAATGCGCTCCCTAGGCTTGGCCTCTGTTCTGGCTAACCTAGGGAAATTGTATTCATGAAGTCTTGGTATCGGCAAGGCTTTTCTACCTCTCAACTGCTCCTCCTTTTTTGAAGAGCAACCATACCACAGGTATCAATTAAATTTATGAATATATTTCATGAAAATGGTATAACTTGGTGAATTGAGCTTTGTCTTTTCAGCTGAAATAGGGTTTGAAAATCTTAAAGCCCATTCTGCAAGTTATTTTTGATAAATGGTATTAGCTCAGACTAGAGAGTGTTGTCATAAGAGGATTGCTCAAGAAGGTATGGAGGTTCGAAATAATTTCTTGTGGAGTGAGTGTATGAAGACAATCACTTTTCCCTGAACCGCCACACCCTGGTTGGTAACAGGGACGGCAAGAAAGATCGCAGGTAATTACACAAGCATGAGGGTTGCGATAAGGACCCCAATTTTGATCGCAAGTCGGACCAAAGACAACAGCCACAGGTTTTTTCAGGGCACTCGCAATATGGAGAGGGACAGAATCCACCGTGAATAGAAAGTTGCTTTTGTTAATCACCACACCGAGCTCCTTAAGAGAGATTTTTCCCGAAAGGTCAACAGCTCTAGGAAGAGCCTCTTGAATCTGCCTGTTTATTTCCATTTCAAGGGGATCGGGACTGGCTGTTAGAACAATATTCTCGCCTCTTTCTTGGAGATACTCACAAACAGCAATCATCGTCTCAATGGGGAGCGTTTTAAACATCCACCGAGAAACAGGGTGAACCGCCACATAGGACTCTGGAACAAGAGACGCCACCTTCTCATAGGTCTCTTCAGGAATGTTGAAGGTGAGGTCCCTTTCGCTGGGAGTTGGGAAAATTCCTAAACACCGTAGAGCATCGAGCTGCTTTTCTACGGTATGGCGGGGGCGAGGTGTGTGCTTAATCAGATGGGTGTAACAGGAGGTTTTCCCCTTCATTCCATCCCCTTGAGGATCGAATCCAATGGCAAAAGGAGCCTTGGAAAACTTCGCTGCAATCGCCCCTCGATCCCCTTCGGTAAGATTAATGACAAGATCGTACCCTTTCTTCCGGATAGCTCGGAGAAGTTTCATTTCCTCCAAATACCGCTTCCAAATGGGGAGCTTTTTCCATCCTTTGTCATAGAGAAGAAAGCTCGAAATCGCCGGGTGGCCTTCTAGCATAGGAAGGGTTTCCGAGTAGATATAAGCATCGATTTCCAAGTGAGGAAATCTTTCTTTTAATACAGAAAACACGGGACTGCTGAGGAGCACATCTCCATGATGGCGAAGTTTCGCCACCAATATTTTCCGGATCTTTGAAAAATCTATGTCATATTGTCCTAGCACGAATCCACTTCCAAGCTTTAGTCTCAAACGAGTCCTTAAGCTCTGGATTATACGTCATTCCCCAATATTCCTTAAAGAGGTGAGTGAAGCGATGGCTAACATTCCCCTCACGAAAATCCTGGGTATTTTTTCTTACATCCTTGCTATCAAAAAGATTGGCGCTTACCCATATTGCTGCTTCCAAGCCAACATCAACAATCAAAGCAACGGCAACGTTGTAAATAAGCCGAACCTCAAAAGTTGTCCAATGAACAATATCCCACTCATCTGTTCCATAGACAGGGTCTCGACTAGCTCCGAGTTTACTACGAATAACATCTAATGAAAGGGTCCCGGGTTTCATGTATCTAAAGTATTCTCGAAGCCCCTCTGGTGCAAAATACTCATACGACGAATGGAAGGTCTCTTTTTCAATAAACTCTTTTGTCCCTAATTCTGCCCACACCTCATCGATACTATGATTATAAACAACCTCTTTAATAGAAAAATGCTGCTTTGGAGTTAGATACCTTCTCTGCACAGAATGAAACTTCGAAATAGAGTCCCCCGTGTTTGAGAAAAAATTACGAACAGCATCATGAAATTCTGTTAAGATCCTTCCTTCTACACATTCTTTATGCAGATACTCCCCACAACTTTCAATCATAACTGTGGGATCGGCATCATCTCTTGGTGCAAAATTACACATACAAGCTGCACATTCAAAATCCTTAGGAACAATCTTAAGCATAACCTTCTCCTCTATTTGGTTGAAGGGAAGAAGGTTAGAAGCTTTGGGGTTAGGTGTCAAGTTGTTATTTTAATCACTTTGTGTTAACATGTCCTCCACCAAGGAGAAAACACATGACAAAAGAACGTACATTATCAATTATTAAACCGGATGCCGTGAGCAAAAATTACGTTGGGGATATTCTTGCCCGTTTTGAAAAAGCAGGGCTAAAGATTATTGCTGCAAAAATGAAACACCTGAGTCGCGCTGATGCCGAAGGATTTTATGCTGTTCACAAAGAGCGTCCTTTCTTTAAAGACCTCGTCGATTTCATGATCTCAGGCCCTGTCATGATCTCGGCTCTTGAAGGAGAAGGAGCGATTGCAAAAAACCGTGATCTAATGGGAGCGACTAATCCTAAAGAAGCCGCGCCAGGAACCATCCGAGCAGATTTTGCTCAGTCCATTGATGCAAATGCTGTGCATGGATCTGATGGAGTTGACACTGCAAAAACAGAAATCTCTTTCTTCTTCAACAAAGACGAAATCTACTCTCGATAGCCATCACTGGGGGAAGTTCCTAAACGGAAACTTCCCCTAGACCTTTTTCAACACCATCTAGGTTTCCATCAACCATCAACTGGAGAATTTCCCCAATGTGATTCTGCTGATTGCTCTCCTTCTGAGTTTTCTTCTGTTCCTGGAGTATTCCCCCAATGAGTTTGCGAACCATCTCCCGAGTTGAGTTTCTTATCTGTTTCAGAATTCCCACACCCGACAAGAATGAGCCCGAGTGCACCAATAACTAGACAATTTTTTTTCATGTTTCACCTCCTTTTTCAGAGATAGCATCAAAAATTAATATAGATCAAGATTGTTAAAAAAAAACCTAACTGCTAGAGTCTCTCGCAAAAAGATGAGTTGAGGGAAACAATTCAAATGAGCTATTCCTTACGAGTAGGGTCAAAGCCCTATGTTCAGGCTGCGCCCCAAAATGGTGCGGCATATCAGTCCTTTCCTTCCGAACACCCAGACGCCATTGTTGAGATGGGTGGTCTGAGCCAATGTGATTCTATGGAATATACTCCAACTAAACCTTCCTCTCCTGAAAGGACTCCCCAACATCGCTCCTCAATAAATTGGGTGGCCGTTGGGAAAACCGCTGTCCCAATCTGTCTGGGGATTGCCACGATAGGACTTCTTGCCGTTTCAATTATTAACCGCAACGGAGTCGTGTTTAACGCTTGGATTAACGTTGCACTAGGAGTTACCTTCCAGGCAACTCTTCAAGTCGTTCCCTTTCGAAAAAATGCAGGTCAGATCACCCTTTACGGAAGGACTCTTAAATATGAAAAAGACAAAATCGTCAAATATTCATCTATCTTCTTCATTGCTTTTACGCAACTCTACTTAAACCTTAAACAGCCCAAGTGGTTTGTTCGAATGACCTATGGAACGATGAATTTCATCCTCGGAATGCTCGTTGCAACTAAAGTCGATAACATCATAAATTGGCGCCTTGAGGATTCCCACATCCCTGAGTCTCTAGAAGCTCGTCCTCTTGTCACTAACGAAAGAGCCGCCCTACATTCCCCAGCTCTTGACTACTCTCGAACGATCACAGTCATCCCCATCGATAAAAAAGCTATGAATGCTGAAGCAATGGAAGACTTCAAAAGGCGAGGTCTTGAAGGAGTCAAATTTTTAGTCGCTGCAGTCATTGTTGGGTCTCTCCTAGCTGCCAGACATTTTAACCCCAGTGAGAAGTTTCATAAAGCCAGTGCTTTTCCCATGATTCTTTCCTATATTTTTCTTGGCCATGCAATTGGAGGACTTTTTCATGAAATCGTTCATGCAATCCATAAGCGTCTTCGAAAAAAGCATCAAGAAGGAATGGAGTACACTGGATATGGAAACCCTGAAATCCATACTCCCCGGTCTCTTCAAATCCTGATTGCCATCGAAAAAATTGAACGGGTTTGTGGCATCCTTCTCCCTGGATTCATCATTGCCTTTAATACAGTTCCTGGCGCGCTTGCTGCTGGAGCTTTAATGGGAATCATGAGGCAAATTGACCTCATTGAATTTACACAAACACACATCACCCAACACCACAGACTGGAACGTGAAGCTCCTCGATTGTTCACAACCGCCAGAAAGATTTGGGAATATGCAAAGCTCGGCTTTGCGTGGACCTTTGCCGTTGTGGCTACGGGTGCTTGGGTTGGATATAACATCTACACGCTTGGAACAGCTCCCTATAATCTCTACCCTTTAATCACCTTTCCCATTGTGTTATTTCCTGCATATTTCATCGCAAGAAAAATAGACAGTCAGCAAATCGATGAGAATAGCCCTCCATGGTTGAACTTTCTTTTCTTTGTCACTCACTACTCAATCTCTGCTTGTATTGTTTATATTGCTGCTAGCCTAACACTGAACCTTAATGACGTCGCTTTAAAAAGCTACCCAACATACGCAACACTTGTTGCCTGTATGGGAATCGCATCGATTGCCCTGGCCTTTGCTTTTCAGGCAGCTCTACGAGCGACTAATCGAAAAGTCACTTTTCCGGCAGAGATCGATCCCTTGATCATTCTATTCACTTACTTTTTTGCCCAACAACTGCTAGGGCTTGCGTAACAATAGGTTAGCTAATATGGCAACTCGATTAGAACTCCCTCTTGATCGTCGCCTTTGCAACCTTCTTCCAACAGCTGGCACTCTCAACAGGCCAACAATCAAAACCCTAGCAAAAATGGCTAAAACAATAGAGGCCCATGCCATCAATATTATTGGCTCGATGTTGGCCCGGGCTTTCGGGAGAAATTATTTTGAAACTTTTAAGAAGTGTCATCCTACTCCCATCCTCCAAAGAGCCTATTTAGAAGGTATGGAAATCATCCAAGCTACGAATGATTCTATTAAAAAAAGTTGCCCCCTTGAGCATAATAAGAGCCTGCAAAGGCGCATTGACGAAATGAACTTTAATAAAGTCCATTGCAGTGCCATGCAGTTTTGGAACTCATGGAAACGCCTAGGAATGGACGCGCAGTCCCGTCCTCTTGACAAAACAGTTGATGACTCTCTGTACGAGTATGCCGTCAATGCCCAAAAACAGATTGATCGCATGGTGGAGACTCTCTACTTCTATTTCGCAAATCCCTCTGAGCAAATTGAAGAACTCCCCTATGTCCTCCTTCCCTTAATCAACAGCGTGGCAATCAAACATCCTGAAAGAAACCTGTCATGGTACGATATCGTCAAACTTTACGGAATCTATGTGGAAGACGCAAAAAAGCGTTCCGATGCGTTGATTGAGAATTTCCCCTTTCACCAAGTGATGAAAACACTCGATTGGAGCAGCCCTCCCTTGACCAAAAAAGTCCTCCCCAATCAATCCTTTCGTGAGTTTACCGCCAGAATGACAATCCGATCCATGGGACACTTCTTTGGATCTGAGATCCCAGAGCCGATAGAAAAATTACTGCTGCCCACCTTTATGGAAAATGAAGACATAAGAATTGAGCTGATAAACTTCATCTCCCATATTTGTAAAAAAATGAAAAAAGATCCTTTTTACTCAATGCCTGAGGAAGAACATCGCTCGTTAACAACAAAAAAGCATAGCAAGCTCTTCATCTTCTCACTGATGTCATTAAGAATTCACAGACTTCTTATCGAACCTGGAAAAATCGATCCTTCCTCTTCATTTATTTTATGGGCATTTGAAAGTAACAGAACCTGCGTCCAACGTTTAGACTTCTTTCGATATCCAAAACCTAAGCATAAAAAAGGACAAGTGGATGAATTTTATTTTTCACCGGAAGAACTTGTCCCTTTAATCATGGAGCTACAACCCCTGTATACAAATAATGGGGAACTCTTCCATGAAAATGCTCTAAACCTCGCCATGGGTTTTTTGCCCATTCCAAGAGAATCCCATCAACCTATTGTTCAACTTCTTACCGAGTGGAACAAACACCCACTGGCTTTAATTACAACAAAGCAAATTCTTGATTATCTTATTTTAGATCACAAAAGACCTATTGACGAAATGAACACTTTTTTACTTGGGTTGATGGAGCGGATTCCAAAAAATGTTCAAGGAAAAAGCAGAGAGTTTTTTGACTGTTTACCTAAAAGAGCTACGGGAAGGGTTGATGTCTTTTTTAAACAGATAGAGATAGAGACCTTCAATAGCTCTCTAAAAATTAAAGAGAATGAGACCATTGACGCTTCCCTTTACTTCTCGGTATTAGGCTACCTTATAGAGGAGAAGGTTTCAGTCTACCAATTTGATATCATAGAGCTTTATGAAGACCCCTCTTCTCCATTCAGCAGCAATCAAAAACTTGACTTTTTGATTCGCGTAGCAGTTGAAAAATCCAGAAGTGACGCCGTTTTGGTAAAAAATCTTCAGACACTATGTCTCAACAGCCCCCTTTCTGAGCATCTGTTGGATTCCTTACTCCTTGTCTCTGATATTAAAGAGGACGGCATACGCCTTACTTTAAAACTCTTTCAAAGCCGCCTCTTAAAGGGAGAATCACTACCCACTGAATCAGTCAGAGAATTCCGCATGCATTCCCTTTCCCTCCTTTCCAAAACACTAGCTGAAGAGCACATTACCAAATGTTTTAGTGTCATTAACCAGTATAAGTATCCGTTTACTACATATCAAAAACTCCATATTTTTCACGAAATCTTATCCCTTCAGAACACTCCAAATCACCTTGACGATCTGCTCAAATTCATTACTCGATTCGAGGATTATATAGGAATGAACTTAGATGCTCAAACGGTCTGCAACCTTCTAACCTATCATCCAAATATTCAGCCTGGGGTAAACACCCTGACTTTCAAGCTCCTATCAACTCAGAAATCCCTCTTTGCAGACTCCAAAGAAGCCCACTCGTACACCTCAGGACTCCCAGAAAGCGTAACAGGGCCGATTAATCGCTTGATGACTGCAATGAATGACGAAAAACGAAACAAAGAGTTAAAGGAAAGCACCTTTCTCCCCCAAAATGTTTTAACTACCTTCGAAGGCTACCTTCTTTTTGCAACTCTAGAACCATTTGAAGAACTCAGATTTATCGTCTCTTGTCATCACTACCCCTATGCAAAAATCACACCCTCACAAATGACTGCATATCTCGAGTCAAGCCACCGAAAACCTGCAAACGGAAGCCGTGCACTTCTTACAGAATTTACCAACCAGGTTCCCAAAAGTATTCAGGGGAAATCGGAAGTGTTTTTTGATTGTCTGTGCTTTGACCGCAATCTAACTCATCAAGAATTCCTAGCTAAGCAACAGCGTTTCAACCTTTTTTTAAGCTCTAATACCGAAAAAACTATTTCTGCCTCCCTCTATTTTGAAGCTTTTCTAGCCTTCCTCTCAGGAAGAATCATTCCTCATCATTTTGAGATATTCGATGCTTATCAAGATGAACATCCCCATCTTGCAGCCAATCAAAAGCTCACTTTCCTAATGAGCGCTACAGACACTCCTCCCCTACCCCTTCCGATAAGTTTTGAAGATTCCGAGGTCGTGGATAGCATTGAGGAAAGTCTTTTCTTCCGCGCTCTGTCTCTCGCCTCTTCAGAAAGAGCTAGAGATATTGAGTGGGTCATGAAGCGTTTTGAAAGAGAGTTTTCTAAATTAAGCCTGAGTGAACATAGATTTCTCCTGAGTCAAGAGTTGCCTCGAATACCAGAAAGTCCCAAAGATGAACACATTGACTATATCAAACGTGAAATCACTGAAACATTAGGTCATCCATTTAACCCCAAAGAGCTCCTTTATCTCTTTTATGCCCTTGTATCCTTTCAGGAAAAAGAACTCGAAATCTATAGTCGTGCTCAGCTAGTCAAATTACTTGAAAAGTTTCAAGGACATCATATTAGTACTTCAAACGTTGTCCTTCTTTTGAGCCATGAAGAAGCCGTGGACTACTCTTCCGCAGAAGCACGTTTACAAGATCTTGACCTAGTGCGCGAAGAGTTGATAAAAAAAGGTGCTATTGACTCCCCTAAACCTCCTGCCAAAACCCTAGAACAGATTCAAGATTTGGCATGTGAAATATTGAATCCCCTCAAACTCTTCTCACGCCCCGATTTAGCCGCCTTTATACTCTCTACCCTATACTCAGCCTCTGTCTACAATTCAATCGAGCACGTGACACGCACTCTTCCCACTGAAATTGATCGCCATTCAGCTGGCAACTCTTCCCTTGTTTTCCCTGAGCACTCTCCTAACGAAGCACTTCTTCCTCTTTCAATAGGGGAAAAGCTTGAAAAATACTTCTATCTTTCGTGGTCAATCTCAGATGGAAAAATTCTTGCGAATTTTTCCCTAGTTGCCGCAGATACTCTTGCTTCCTATTCCGGATCCGCTCTCTTCCCGCTTCCTATAAATCACTACCAGAGACTCGATGAGCTCTTTAACCTCTTTGCAAAAACTCTCTTCTATGTGGGGTGTGATGGTGTGGACCAAACAGATGTTCCCATAGAAACCCCTAAAGATTTCCAAAATCATCCAAAAATCCAGCCCTTCCTAGAAAAGATTTCGTATAAAAACAAAAAACCGATCATAGAGGCTCTCCACCTTTTCATTATTGCGATGCGTAGTGAACATCGAAAAGTTTTTCTCTCTCTAGCAACACACACAAAGCATAAGGATTCCCAGGCCTCCCCTCAAAATCTCCGTCCTGAAACTCTCTCATCCTTTGTGCGATCTGGAAATATTTTTCCTATGGGAATCTGCCATTCAATTGTTCCCCCAGAGGTCCTCGATCAAACGCGCCGCCTTGCTCCCTGTTACAGCTCATCTGAAGAAATCAAGCAGATTAACACCCTTTCACTATTCTCTAACCTTCTGCTTCAACTCAAAGTAGAGATCTCTTTAATTATCACAGAAAACTATTTCCACATTGCAAAATTTCCCTGCACCCTAACCGTGCGCTCCGTAAAGATTGACTATGATAATCAAGCACTTCTAGAGCTTGAAAAAGAGCGAAGCGGTTACCAATCTGCAGGGATCGAAATTGTTTTAGAAACAACATTCATGAAGCAACCAATCAAAGCCCGAGTCATCTACCCAACAAACCAACTTCAAACAGAAGAAGAACTCAAAAAGTCCCTGAGTTGGCAGATAATGAGACTCAAACACTCTCTATATCTAAAAATTCTAGAGCTCCAAGAGTTTGCTGCATCTGTTAAAGCCAAAAAACCTGCTTTCTTAATTCTAGAACTCCCTGACCATACTCATGCAATCAAGTTCACTGCCTCTCCCTTATCAGATGAAAAATATTCACTCTTTATCTCTTTTAGAAATGAACACTTTCACACTGCTGAGTATGACAAAAAAGCATTAGAAGATCTTAGCGAGTTAAAAAAGATTTTGATCGATGGAGCAGCTTTGATTCAAAAGGAAGCTGCAGACCTGAGCCTTGCAAGGGATAGCAATATACTTGAAAGTGCAGGATCTGAAGAAGTTCTCTTGATCAATGAAAATCATTGGGTAATTGATCCGGAAACGCTGCCAGCGTGTTGCCGTGAAAACGCTGAAAGCCTCTACTCTTCAAAAAATGAAATCGAATCTTTTCCATTCGATCCGGTTCTCTCAACAATAGAAGACTCTATGGGAGGTCATTCTTTTACCGCTGCTTACCAGTTAGAACTCACAATCACCGAAAACCTTTGGAATGAAATAAAACTCCCGATGCTCTGGGAAGTTTCAAGGCAATCTGAAAAGATCTCCTATCGATTGAATGTCGATTGGATGAGGGGTGTGGGAGTATCTTTCACCGGAGGAGTCTGTTTCTTTTTGCAACCAGAATACACCAAAAACAGATTGAGCTATCACGTAGCTCTTTTAAAAACTAAGGTCTATATACTCCTCCACTCGCTCCAACCCTTTCTCAAACGACTCATGAATAAAGAAGATAGTCATTGGAAATTTCCCTTACCCTTAGACTCCTACATCCAGGTCAAAGGCACCTCCGAAGAAGAAAATTATCGATTGATTTTTATAGAATCTTTCGGGAAAGAGTGCTCTAGAAAAGAAGTGATCGCATATTACTCTGAAATCCAAAATGAAAGTGATCTATTGAACTTACTAAGCCAACACCTCCGCCTATCTTCAGCAGAAACCTTCCCTAAAACCTCCCTTCCCCTATCACCCAATACGCAAAAAGATCCTCATGAAATTCAGTTTGAGCCGATCCCTAATCAGGAGCTATCTTCCAAAACGCCAGAACCCCCCTCTCAGGAAAGCACCTCCAAACCATCCAGGCTAGATCAGGTTACAGGATGGATTGGAGGGCTACTGTTTGAGAAAAAAGAAGAAGGCTCTCTTCGTACCAGTGAATCAAGTATTGGATCCGAAGGCTCTAGTGGCGATGCAGATGATTATTGAACTTTACGAATTGCTTATCGAGAAAGAAGGAAGGTCACAGGCCCATCATTTACGAGATGCACCTCCATATGAGAGCCGAAAGATCCTATTTCCACTGCATCAGCGCCCATCTTGTCCCGCAACTGCGCCACAAAAGACTCGTAACATGAACGAGCCTGGGGAGGAGACATCGTTTCGGTAAAAGAAGGACGACGCCCTTTATCGCAATCCCCATATAGAGTGAACTGAGAGACAACCAAGATTCCTCCCTGTGCATCTATGATAGAACGATTCATCTTTCCCTCACTATCTTCAAAGATCCTCATATTTATAACCTTATCGACAAGCCAGGGGATTTTCTCCTCATGATCGTCCTTGTGAATACCTAAAAAAAGAAGGAGCCCTCCACCAATTTCACCCACAACTTTTTCTTCAACTGTGACTCGGGCCTCTTTCACCCGTTGGATCAATACGCGCATAAAACTATTATATAAGATCTGGGAAATTAAGAGATTCGTTTTTCAAGATTATTGAGTTCTTCGAGAATACCTTTTGGAAGATGTCCTCCAAAAAGCTTGTAATATTCGCGCAGTCCCTTCACCTCTTCCTTCCAAAGAGAAGGATCTATTGCAAAGAGCTCTTTTTGAGCATCGAAATTTTTAGGCAGTAGGCCAACGGGACTATCAATGGCTTCCCCAGTTCCTTCACACCGCTTAAAGATCCATTTTAATACATGGATATTCTCTCCAAATCCAGGCCATAGAAACTTTCCATCTTTCCCTTTCCGAAACCAATTTACATGGTAGATTTTCGGGGCTTTGGATCCAAGAAGCTCTCCCATTTCAAGCCAATGACCAAAATAGTCTCCCATATTGTAGCCACAAAAAGGAAGCATCGCAAAAGGATCGTGACGAAGCTCCCCAATCTTTCCAGCAGCAGCTGCCGTCATTTCTGAAGAAAGAGAGGTTCCTAAAAACGTGCCGTGTTGCCAAGAGAGACTTTCAATAACGAGAGGGACAACGCTTTCCCTTCGCCCCCCAAAAATAATCCCAGAAATCGGGACACCATTCACATCTTCGAAAGCAGGATCAATCACAGGACATTGCTTGGCGGGAGCAGTAAATCGAGAGTTCGGATGGGCCGCCTTTTCTTTTGAGTCAGGAGTCCAATCTCTTCCCTTCCAATCGGTTAAATGGGCAGGAGGTGTCTCACTCATTCCTTCCCACCACACGTCCCCATCATCGGTAAGGGCAACATTGGTAAAGATTGAGTTGCTCTTCATCGACTCCATCGCATTCGGATTGGAATCGTAAGAGGTTCCAGGAGCGACACCAAAGAACCCATTTTCAGGATTAATAGCATAAAGGCGCCCATCAGAGCCAATTTTCATCCAGGCAATGTCATCCCCAACACATTCAACCTTCCATCCAGGAAGAGAAGATTGCAGCATTGCTAAATTCGTTTTTCCACAAGCACTTGGGAAAGCCGCAACAAAAAAACGCTTCCTTCCTTCGGGATTTGTGACTCCGACAATGAGCATATGCTCTGCCATCCACTTTTCATCGCGCCCCTTTGCAGAAGCGATTCGAAGCGCTAAACACTTTTTGCCCAGTAGAGCATTGCCCCCATACCCACTTCCATAGGACCAGATCTCTCGCTCTTCGGGGAAGTGTACAATGTATTTGCTGTCTGCTCTACAGGGCCAAAAAGAGTCCTTCTTTCCCTTTTCAAGTGGAACTCCCACTGAATGAAGACACGGAACAAAATCGCCATCAACCCCTAAAACCTCAAGCGCTTTTTTCCCCATCCGCGTCATAATAAATGTATTTGCAACGACATAGGGACTATCGGTGATCTGCACCCCTATGACAGAAAGAGACGAGCCAAAGGGCCCCATGCTAAAAGGGATAACATACATCTTTCTCCCCTTCATGCACCCTTTGAAAAGACCAATCAAGATCTGCTTCATCTTCTTTGGCTCTTCCCAGTTGTTTGTCGGACCCGAATCCTCCTTCCTAAGAGAGCAAATGAATGTGCGGTCTTCTACACGTGCAACATCCTCAGGATCAGAGCGACACCAATACGATTTAGGACGCTTGGAAAGGGGAACAAAAACTCCCGCATCCACAAGCTCCTGACACACCGCATCATGCTCCTCCTGAGAGCCATCACAAAGCTGAACGCTGTCAGGCTGACAGAGCTTTTCCATGTCTTTGATCCAAGCGGCTAGCCGCGCATGCTTCATCTCCATATCTCCCCCATACCACACAGGAAATACTAGTCGAAGAAAAAAAAGAGGGGAGCTCAGGGCCGAGGCCCTGAGCTCCCCTCCTCTCTCTAAAAAGTTTTTAATCTATGGAATTCACTCTTTGGTCAATTCTTCGTAAACAAGCTTAGCATATTCTCGGATCCTATTCCACTTGGGGTCAACAACAATTTCTGCATCACTCTCCGGACGATCTTCACTTGAGTCATAAACATCCACCATATCGTAAAATCTCTTAAGCATCTGATATTGTTTGTCAATCATCTCAATACGCCCTTCATCCCTTCCCTCAAACACAGCATGCGCCTCTTCTAAAAAATACATGATAGTATTTTCATAGCATGCATAGTCTCTTGGGTTTTTGCGAGCTACCCATTGACAAGTTTGGTATGTTTTATCCGACATTTCCTTGATCGTATCAATAATCGCAAGAAAAGCAGGGGCTTTTTCTTTCCTTTTCATCGCTACCATCCTTTGAACTCAAACTCCCCTAGGGGAATGTGCGATTCTTTTAGGTTTTTGTTGACGAGCTTACCCGATTTAGAGACTGCATCAGCACCTTTTCTCTGGATAACATAAGGTTTTCTTTGCATAGGATTAGGACTTTTTGGATTGCCAGGCATCACTCGCACTAGAACGCACTGCTCACTTGTTGTTCCTGGCTTAATGTAGACCATATCACCACTTTTCTCGGAGATTTTAACAACGGCATCTCTTGGAAGCCCTTTGGGATTCACTCTTTGGTCAATTCTTCGTAAACAAGCTTGGCATACTCTCGGATCCTATGCCACTTGGGGTCAGCAACAATTTCTGCATCACTCTCCGGACGATCTTCACTTGAGTCATAAATATCCACCATATCATAGAGTTTCTTAAGCATTTGATACTGCATATTAGTAAGCTGGATATCGCTATCATTTCTGCTTTCCAAAACAGCATCAGTATCTTCAATAAAATACATGACAGCATTTTCATAACATGCATAGTCTTTTGAGTTTTTGCGAGCTACCCATTGACAAGTTTGGTACTTTTTATCTGATATTTCCTTGATCGTATCAATAATCGCAAGAAAAGCAGGGGCTTTTTCTTTCCTTTTCATCGCTACCATCCTTTGAACTCAAACTCCCCAAGGGGGATGTGAGCTTCTTCTAGGTTTCTGTTAATAAGCTTGCCCGATTTAGAGACCGCATCAGCGCCTTTTCTCTGGACAACATAAGGTTTTCTTTGCGCAGGGTTAGGACTTTTGGGATTGCCAGGCATCACACGCACCTGAACGCATTGCTTATTTGTTGTTCCTGGCTTAATATAAAGCATACCACCACTTTTCTCGGAGATTTTAACAACGGCATCTCTAGGAACCCCTTTGGGCCTGCGGAAGGTTTTGAAGCCTGCTTGATGAAGAATTTTGCGGACTTGATGCTCAGATAGGGATTGAGCGCGGAAGGCCTTGTAAAGCTCTTTATCGAGGCATTTGGTGCTTTTAAATTCCTGGATGAGGGAAGTGGTTTTAGCTCGCCAGGCTTCCTGATGGGCGGAAATGATTTGGCGTGCTTCAAGCGACTTGGATAGTCTGCTGAGGGTGAGAGAGGCATTTGCTTCTCGGAGCTCTCTGAAGATCTGGACACCTTTCTTTGTTCCTTTGAGGAGAAGGAGCTCTATTCCAACTTTTCCAGCCATGATTCCCATGAGTTCTCCTTGCCTTGAGTAGGATAGCTGGTCGCCCCCTTTGACAAGTTCTTGCGCTTCAGGGAACATTTGATAAAGAACCCCTCCAGGACCCTCTTCCTTGATGTACTGAATGGCGTGCTCAAAGGCTTGGCACACAGCACGTGAGACTTCCGTGGGCTTTGTAGCAAGTGCCCAAAGACCTTGGGGTAGGTTTGCAAGGGTTGTTTCTGTAAAGATTAAGGTTTCCACCACAGATTCAAAGCCACCTTTGCCCAGCCCTAGAGTAAATCCAGTCACAAGGTCCAAATCATCTTTCCAATCTGGAGGAATGGGAGATGCAGAGAATCCAGAACGAGCAAAATCTTCGATCGCTTGATCAAGTTGCCCTGTTTCAAAATAGGCAATCGCTCTTTCCAGGTAGTCACGCTCGTGATGAGGGTGATTTTTCATGTAATTCGAAAGCGTGAGAATAGCTTCATCGTAAAGACCTATTTCGCATTCGGCGAATCCTTTAGTTCTTTCGAGTTTTGAGGAGAGCTCTTCTGAGATATATTCTGGGGGGCAGACTTCAAAGAGTGTTTTTATATCCTCAATGCAATCGATAGCATCTCCCCATTCATAATGGATACGAGAGCGTTCAAAGTAGGACGCTGGTGCCTGGTGATTTGCAATGCATTGATCAAAAATTGCGGTATATTCGTTCACAACAGCTGATAAACGCTTTTTTATGAGCGGCATGTGGGTCTCAAAGATGGTATCATACCCCTGAGACTTATTTTCAACGCGGAGTTTTTCATCTTTTAGCTGACCAAGATCACCATTCACAAGCTCAATCCACCGCTTAGAACTCCTAATTTTTCTTTGATATTCTCCAGTTTTGATTGTTTCTTTTAAGGGAAGGTTTTGAAGAAGTGTGTTCCAATTTGCTATCTTTCCTTCTTCTTCTATACGCTGTTTTGTCAATGCTTCATGAACTGTATCCATATATGAAAGGAGTTTATTAACAGAGCTGTGCCTTTCTTCCATGAAACTTTGATAAAAACCATCTAGAATAATGTCGGAGAATAAAAACACATTCTTTGAGTCATCGAATGCAATGTCCCAATAGCTGATGAATTCCTCTTCAGGAGATTGATTGTGCAAATAATTGTAATAGACATATTCCCCTTCAAAGGTGGTTCCTTCCCTGCCCTCATCTTCTCTTGTGGTGTGCGAGAAACACCAGGAATATGCTGGCGACTCATCACTTGCCTGACAATAGCTACATGACAAGCGATCTCTATCGTATCTGTGTTTAGCTGGAAAAGCCCTTTCACATCCAGGGAGGGGTTGGCTATTCATTGGCATTTCCACCTGGACCCATCGAGGATAGGCATTTTTGTACCAAAGATCTTCCTCGTCATTTGGAGGCAGGTGATAGGGGAAGGGAACGTTTTTACAAGCACAACTCATTTTATCGATTTCATAAAGGGCTAGGACAGCTAACCACTCTACTTTTTTGATAGATTCCGATCCCCACTCGCCGCAATGGTGAGGGCAATCAAACTGAGTGGCTTTAGGTTCATTGGCATCATACATCCAGTCGAGCCAAGAGGCATTGAGGAAGAGAGGAAAGAGTAAGAACAAAAGCCTGGCAATCAAACATTCACCTAAAGTTTACGCACTCGCCAAGAAGCATAAACTCGGTGTGCTTTTGCAACAATTAAAAAATGAGCCCGCCCAGCTCACCAAGAGCTGACTAATACCACTTCCAGTAAGAAAACTCATAAATTGGCTCAGAA
This sequence comes from Simkaniaceae bacterium, assembly GCA_018399055.1. Taxonomy (GTDB): domain Bacteria; phylum Chlamydiota; class Chlamydiia; order Chlamydiales; family Simkaniaceae; genus Neptunichlamydia. The sequence continues at coordinate 1,952,392 of CP073762.1, forward strand.
ATTCTCATGAAAAATTGAGCATGGAGAGCGAAGCTGGCTTCGTGCAAGCCAGCGAGATCGAGCGCAAAGCTAGACGGGAAAAGATCGACAAACCTATCCGTAAACTTAAGGTTGACAGAGCACTAGGAGTTATCAACAAGACTTCGCGGCTAAACTCTGGCTTTTTTGAAAGTTTCAAGATACTCGAGTGCTTTCCCTGTTCCCATGCAAACTGCTAGAAGAGGGTTCGAAGCAACGATTACTGGAAGTCCTGTCTCTTTAATCAAGGCCTTATCAAGTCCCTTAATTAGAGCTCCGCCACCAGCAAGGACCATCCCCGTCTCAACGAGATCGGCAGCCAGTTCAGGAGGACAACGCTCCAAGGTTTCCTTGGTGCAAGCGATGATTTGTTGAATAGGCTCTGCGAGACATTCCCGGATTTCAACAGAGTTGATCCGCTTGGTAATAGGGAGACCCGCCACTTGGTCACGCCCCCGCACTTCCATTTCAAGCTCGTGATCTCCAAGAGGATAGGCAGAACCGATCGTCATTTTGATCTCTTCAGCTGTTCTTGGTCCAATCATTAGATTGTAGGTGCGACGCATATAGTTGATGATGCACTCATCAAATTCATCCCCAGCGATACGAATCGATCGGGATTCGACGATTCCACCAAGTGAGATAATTGCAATCTCTGTCGTACCACCACCCACATCAATAATCATGTTCGCTGAAGGCTCATGGACAGGGAGGTCGACTCCAATGGCTGCTGCCATGGGTTCTTCAATAAGGATCACCTCTTGAGCCCCTGCTCTAAGGGCTGAATCTTCAACGGCTCGCTTCTCCACCCCTGTAATTCCAGAGGGAACAGCAATCAAAATCTTTGGACGGAATAGGCTACGCGATGGGGTCACTCGGGAGATAAGGGCCTTAAGCATCCCTTCTGCGATTTCAAAGTCAGCGATGACGCCATCCTTCATAGGGCGGACAGCATGAATTTTTCGAGGGGTTTTACCAAGCATTGCTTTCGCTTTATGGCCAACAGCAAGAACGTCACCGGACACAGAGTCAACAGCAACCACCGAGGGTTCAGCAAGTACAATTCCTTTTCCACGAACATAAACAAGGGTATTTGCAGTTCCAAGGTCAATTCCGATGTCACTTGCAAAAATACCAGTGAAGTGACCGAGTTTATTAATAAATCCTTGTTTGAAGTTCTTAAGGAGGCTTCCCTTTCCCTTTTTTGCGGCCTTAACTTTCATTTTTCAATCCTTTTCGATCCAATTGTTCCATGAGATTAAGTCATCATAATGAACAACTGGATATAATTCATCAAGTTTGTAGAAGTTCGAGAACATCTTCCCAGGTGAGCTTGGTAATCGCCTCATCATCACAGCTCACAATTTTTTTCACGATTCCTTTCTTTCGATTTTGCATTTCTACAATCTTTTCTTCGATCGTTCCCATTGTCACAAGTTTATAGACAGAGACTGATTCTTTCTGCCCAATACGGTGGACTCGGTCAGTCGCTTGATTTTCAACAGCTGGATTCCACCACATATCATAATGAATGACTGTATCAGCACCTACAAGATTGAGTCCCGTTCCTCCGGCTTTGAGGGAGACGAGGAAAACGGGGATATTAGGATCATTATTAAATTCATTCACAATATCGAGACGGTTTTTGCTTGATCCATCAAGATAATTAAATCGAATGCCTCTCTGCTCAAAGTCGGTTCTCATAATCTGCAACATACGGGTGTACTGCGAAAAAATCACCGTCTTATGCTGCCCTTCAATCAGCGTCTGCAGCAGTTCGAGAAGCATCTCATACTTTGCTGAATCCCCCGCTTCCGCCTTTTCTTTAGCAAAGATGGCTGGATGACAGCAAATCTGTTTCAGTCGAGTAAGTGTTGCAAGAACATGGATCTGTACTTTATCAAATCCATCTCTCTCAACCAATTTCATCAGTTCATCACGAGCAGACTCTGCATAGGACTTATAAAGTTCTTTTTGAACATTGGTGAGTTGACAGTGATATACATTCTCACTAACAGGTGGTAGATCATCCAAAACATCAACTTTCATACGACGCAAAATAAATGGAGCAACCTTTTTTCTAAGGTATTGCAAGTTCTTGGTCTGCTCCTCCCCAGAAAGGCGCACATATTTCTCAACGAATCTCTCATACGATCCTAAAAACCCTGGCATCAAATAATCGAACAAGCTCCAAAGTTCATCCAGAGAGTTTTCAATCGGAGTACCAGAAAGGATGACGCGATGCTGAGCTTTAACCAGTTTTACCGACTTTGCATTCCGGGTTCCTCGGTTTTTAATATGCTGTGCTTCATCAAGAATCATATAAGAAAAGGTCACCTTGTCATAGGCCTCAATATCTTTTTGGAGAAGGCTATAGGAGGTGATCACTACATCGTAATTTTTAACATTTTTGATCAACTTCTTCCGCTGATTCGGCATCCCGTCGACAATGAGTGTCTTTAGTTCATTATTGAACTTATGGCACTCTTCCTTCCAGTTATAGAGAAGAGAGGTGGGGCATACTACAAGGGCTGGAGTGTTTGCCTTACCCTTGTGTTGTGTCAATGCGCAAATCGCCTGCAATGTTTTACCAAGACCCATGTCATCTGCCAAGATTCCATTTAAAAACATTGTACGGAGGCGCTCGAGCCACTGAACGCCCTCTTCTTGATAGTGACGGAGCGTTGCATCAACCTGCTTTGGAATAGGGCTGAATTTTAAGACTTTCTCCCCAAGCATCTGCTTGCGAATTTCTTTAAGCTGTGGTGTCATCGTGAAGGTAACAGGAAGATCTTTAAAATTGGACTCATCAATATTTGCCAAACTCCAAAGAGGCCGCTCTAATTTTTTGTTATCAAGCTTTTCAATCCCAAGTTCATCAAAAAGCTGGACAACAGCCCCCACCTCTTCGAGGTCAAGAACAAGGATTTTAGGAATTTTGTTCCCACTTTCCTTGGCTTTAGCCGTTTTTTTCTGTCCCATGTCAAGCTCGAGATATGCACGCCGAGAAACAATACAATCCCATAGTCGGTCTACCGTCACCCCTTTAAGGGCACCTTTCACATCAATATTCATCTCATAAACATCCATCCGATCGGTATGAGAGAGAGTAAGCTTGAATTTGGACTGATCATAGATAAACTGATCTAGAAGGTTTTGAGGATAGTTGAACTTGACCCGATGTTGATTTCTAGGAATCACATCAGTCATAAACTCGATAATTTTCTTCTCAGTCTTTGCTGCCCAAACTTGCTGATCAAGATCAAAGATAAAGTCTTGAAAGAGGTCTTCAATAATCTTCTGCTCTTCGACTAAATTACGAGCAACAATCCCCTCTTCGGTAACAAAAGAGTCAATGTCAGCAAACCCTAACTTCTTTGAAGAAGCAGGAACAGTATGCGTATCATAGCGGAAAGAAAGTGCCGCATCAAGCTCACCATTCAAGAAAGTCAAATCACAAATTGCCTCAATCGAACCAACAAAAGGAAGGGTCGTAAAGTGTTCAACAACACCCGCCATATCCACTTCTGCAAAAAGAGACATTTCAGGAAGTGCATTTTCCACAAATGTTCCAAAAAGAGGTTCTGGAATCGTCATATCTCGCATCGGCATGAGACTGCGCAAATGTTGCCGTGTAATTCGCTCAGAAAATCGATAATAGACGTGATTGTAAATGATTCCAGGCTTTGCACACTCAAAAAACCGAGCATCTTCAAGGACAATTTTCTGTTGGTCGACGAGAAGCATCGGATTGAGCAAAATTTTTGATGTGGGGGGATGGATATATTCTAGGGTAACATTGACATTGGCATGAGATTTTGAGAAGTGAATGGGTGACTCTAAATTTTCTTCAAAAAGGCAAGGAAGCGTTGGAAGCTCATCATCTTGATAAGTCCATCCCTTTTGCTTCAACATTTTAGAGGCGATTTCCTCCGCCTTAGCCATGATCATTCCAAAGATTTTCATATCTAAGCTTGCCATTTTCTGAGCACGTTCATTGGTAACCTTCTCAGGAAGCTTTGCATGATCCATTACAAGACGCGCAATTTCCTGCTCACTTTCTTGGAAAGATTCTAAGGAAAAGAGGTGGCTCTTTCCTCCCACATAAAGAGGTTCCCGGTATCTTACAGCTTCTAAAAACTGACGAACATTTGGGATATGGAGAGGTTTTGATCTTGAAGGGAGACGAAGAGCAAGTTGAACATCAACATTGCTCCCTCCCTTTTTGGAAAAGTGGAAGATAACCGCAAGCTCCGCCTTTTCGATTTCTCTCTGTTGAGCAGGGAGAAAGAAAGGAGATTTTGCAAGAAGGGAAGAAGCTCCAATATATTCCTTAAGGAGCTCCTTTTGGTACTCCTCATCTTTCCTTTCAGCTTCTTTAGTTTCAGCTTCTTTAACCGCTTCAAGGAGCTTCTCCTTCTCCTCATGACAGAAGCTGTCATCCTCAGTCACCTCTTCAATATCTGTTTCTTTTGAGAATTTCACTAAAATCTCATCAAGACACGACTCGAGATGGAAAAGAACAGCAGCTAAGTGTTGACAATCATAGTGATAGGGGCAATTGCAATCTGAATCGATAGTCTCGCTATCCATCCGATCTATCTCGATTTCACTTTCATAGGTGTTATTATATTGTCCAAGAACTCTGGCACTAATACGGATAGTAGTAGCATCAAGATGAAGAATTTTAGCTGATAGAACTTTTTTAGTTTCAAAAAGGTCCTTTCCTTCTTTTAAAATTGCAGAAGAAAAATCCTGCTTAAGTTTCCTTAAATTTAACATCCGTTCACACTACCTCAATAGCTCTATTATTTTTCTAAAAAAACTATCCACGTTTTACCTTATTTTCGGTAACCCCTGCAACGGTTTTTTTTGCTTGAGCATAAACTATCAGTACCTTTCGACCAAAAAGATTTCAACTCTTTTTTTTTGTCAGCAACATGCTTCGTTCTTTATCTTTGAAAAAAAACTCTAAGTTTGGTATGGTGATTTCTTTTTCACACGCGGGTGTAGCTCAGTGGTAGAGCATCACGTTGCCAACGTGAGGGTCGTGAGTTCGAATCTCATCACCCGCTTTTTTTACAAGACTCATGAGAACGATCAATGACAGAACAAAAATCTAAAGAATTCAAATCAGAAGCCGTAACATTTACAGTTGAGCGAAAACCCGAATGTATGGTCGAATACAATGTTAAATCCTCCCCAGATGTTGTAAAGAAAGCAAGGCGAGAGGCTATTAAGTCTGTATCCAAAGAAGTTTCTCTTCCTGGATTTCGAAAGGGCCGCGCTCCAGACCACCTAATCGTAAAAAAGTTTGCTGAACCTTTGGATGAACGATGGCAAAAAGCCATTGCGGACGAAACTTTCCGTGAATGCCAGAAGCTTGCCCATACTCCTCTCCTTAGTAATGACGCTCAAATCAGCTTTAAGATTATTAAGCATTCTCTAGAAGATGGGGCTGAAATGACCTACACATTTGAAACAGAACCCGAAGTTCCTGAAATTGATTTGTCAAATATTGAGATAGAAGAGATTAAACGTGATGTAGTAGATGCGGGGAAGTTAGACGCCACCTTAGAAGACATTCGAATGTTTTTCGCTGAGTGGGAAAAAGTTCCAGATCGAACCGTACAGGAAGGAGACTTCGCTGTTATTAATGTCGATATCATCGAAGAAGACCCTCCTCAAAAAGCGCTTCAAAATGCACGCTTCGAAGTTAGTAAAACAAAGATGGCGAAATGGATGTACGATCTCGCTCTAGGAATGAAAGCCGGAGACTCTAGGGAAGGAGTCAGTGAAGCTGATTCTGATGCTTCTGAAGAAGAAAAAAAGGCTACACCTCCGAAAAAAGTGCGCATGACTCTAATAGCTGTGGAACAGGCAAAACTCCCCCCTATTGATGACGCCTTAGCACAGAAGATGGGAGCAAAAAATGTTGATGAAATGAAAGGAAACCTTGAAAAGCTTCTGAACAAACAAGCTGACGAACACATCCAACGTGGACACCGTGAACAAATAAGTGAATTTCTTCTTGAACACTATCCCTTTGAGCTTCCAAAAACCCTCCTTCAGAAAGAAACCCAATTCCGAATCAAGCAACTGGTCAATGATCCTGCTTTCCAGAAAAAACTCATGGCGATGAGTGAGGATGAAAGAAAGACAGCAATCAATGACATCCAAGTGCAAGGAGAGCGCGCTGTGCGTCTTTTCTATATCTCTAGGAAGATCATCCAAGATCAGAAGATTTCCATCTCTCCAAGCGAAGTTCACCAGGAAGTAAAAACTCCAATGGAAGCAATGTTTAGCGATCAGTCTGATGTTTATACCGCGAAAGAAGAGTCTCAGGAACAGAAAGCCATTGCAATGTCTCGTTTGATTCTTAGCAAAGCCGAAGACTTCTTGATCAGCAAGGCTAAAGTTGTTGCTCCAAAGCCAAAGAAAAAGGTAACTGCTCCCAAAAAGACAGCCGACAAAAAAGAAACTCCAAAGAAAGAGGCCGCTCCTAAAAAAGAACCCGCAAAAAAAGCGGCGCCTAAAAAGACGGCTACAGGAAAAAAGGCCCCCGCTAAGAAAACGACTGAAGCAAAAAAAGCAGCCCCAAAGAAGAAATCAACGAAGAGTTCTTGACCGAAGTTCATTAGATGTCTATAAAAGGATAAAACGTTAATTAAAAAGGAACCGACATGTCTTTGATACCCTATGTCATTGAAGATACTGGGCGTGGTGAACGCTCAATGGACATCTACTCCCGTCTTCTTAAAGACAGGATTATCTTCATTGGAACCGAGATCAACGATCAGGTAGCCAATGCTGTGGTCGCACAGTTGATTTTCCTCCGCGCTGATGATCCCAAAAAAGATATCAGTATCTATATCAATTCTCCTGGTGGTGTGATCTCATCAGGGCTGGCTATTTATGACACCATCCGTTTCCTAGGGATCGATGTAAACACCTACTGCTTAGGACAAGCTGCTTCGATGGGAGCTCTTCTTTTGGCAGCAGGGACAAAAGGAAAACGATTCGCTCTTCCTAATAGCCGAATCATGATCCATCAACCCCTTGGAGGGATCACTGGGTCATCTGCTGATATTCATATCCAGGCCCAAGAAATTCTACGGATGAAACGGGTACTTGCTCAAATTATCGCTGAACATACTGGGCAACCCCTCGAAAAAGTCATTGAAGATTCCGACCGCGATTTCTTTATGAGCGCCGAGGATGCAGTCAAATACGGACTGATCGATAAAGTGGTTACCCCGACTAAAGGAAAAAAAGACAAATGAGCAAACCGACAAATGGATCCCAAGAAATGGCAGCCTGCTCCTTTTGTGGGCGAACAGAAGATGCGGTTGAGAAACTCGTCTCGGGTCCTAATGCTTTCATCTGCGACAAATGTGTCCGTCTTTGCATGGACATTGTCGAAAAAAAAGCCGTTAAGCATGAAATCAAGCTTTTAAAGCCCAAGGAGATCCGGGAGCGCCTAGACGCCTATATTATTGGGCAAGACAAAGCGAAGAAAACCATTGCTGTTGCCGTTTATAACCATTACAAACGGATTCGCTCCCTCTCCAATGAGAAAAATGAAATGGAGTATAGCAAATCAAATGTTCTCCTTTTGGGACCAACGGGCTCGGGGAAAACTCTCATTGCTCGCACTCTCGCAGAAGTTCTCGATGTCCCCTTTGCCATCGCTGACGCAACGACCCTTACCGAAGCTGGATACGTTGGGGAAGATGTTGAAAATATCATCCTCCGCCTTGTTCAAAATGCTGATTATGATATCGCGCGCGCTGAGCAAGGAATCATCTACGTCGATGAAATCGATAAGATCCGGAAAACCTCAGGCAATGTCTCTATTACTCGCGATGTTTCAGGAGAAGGCGTGCAACAGTCTCTTCTCAAAATCGTTGAAGGAACAGTCGCCAATGTTCCTCCTAAAGGGGGGCGAAAGCATCCGAATCAGGAATATATCAAGATCAATACCCAAAACATCCTCTTCATTGTTGGAGGAGCCTTTGTTAACCTCGATAAGATCGTAGCGAAGCGTTTAGGAAAAGGGGTCATTGGATTTGATACCGAACAACAAGATCGTGCGTTCGATGCAACAGAAACCAATTATCTCCTTTCAAAAGTTGAAACAGAAGACTTGGTTGAATTTGGCCTAATCCCTGAGTTCGTAGGACGGTTTAATAGCTTAGCGAATTGTAATGAACTCACCCTAGAAGATCTTGTAGAGATCCTCGTGAAACCAAAAAATGCGATTATTGGACAGTATCAGCGCCTCTTTAGTGAAGATGGTGTGGACCTATCCTTTACAGAGGATGCATTGAAGGCTATCGCTGCCAAGGCAAAGAAATCAGACACCGGCGCGCGTGCGCTTCGAATGATCGTTGAGACTCTCTTAATGGATCTGATGTATGAGGTTCCTTCCGATCCCACCGTTAAACAGGTAACCATTGAAGAAGGATGCGTATTGGGCGACAAACCACCTGCCATCAAACATTCAAAAGAAGAAGCCAGTTAAGAGCCCATTTAAAACCGACATTAAGCAGTTCGGCGGAGAATTAACATCTCCTTTTAATTATCAGCGAATTATAAATATGCATTTCTGAGTCTAGAAATGTGAGAAAAAAAATATGAGCGAGTCTCTTGCGCACAATTAGAGAATAGGCTCATATTTTAACCTCGTTTGCATCTCAACGGGTTACTTTTCCCTTAATCTTGCTTGCCATCTTGGCTAGACTGATTTTGACATGAGCTAGAGTTAATTCCTGAGGCCATCTGTTCAAGAGCTTCCCCTATCTTAAAACCTGCTTTCTGCTGCGGTGTTAATCCACTTGAAGACGAGGTAGAAGCCGTGGTAGCTGTCGTTGCTCCATCTGTAGCAGTTGAACTTGTCTCATCTCCTGTTGTGGTCGTTGTATCAGTGGTTGTAGAGCTACTAGGCTCACTTGACATTGAATCCACACTTGATTCACTGGTTGCGCTCGAAGCCATAAGCATGTGTTCTGAAAGACTCGACATTATGGTTTGGGCTATGATTGCATTTTGACCCTCTTGCTGATCAGATGCTCTCTTTCCGGTCTCTTCATTAGAAAGATACGAAAGGGAGGTAGCTGAGTTACTTCCTTCAATTGCTGACATAAAACTCTCCTTTTAAAGTAAAATTGCATCTCTTAAAACAAGACTTCATTGCGTCTTAGAAGCATCTTATCGACCCTCTTCTACCCTATAGAGGCAAGTCCTTATGACAGAATCGACTGAGCATCGCTTGGCACTTATAAATCTTAAGAGAAGTAATTCAACCCTAATACTATGTGGGGGAGGTGTCCTATTGGTTTATTATATCATATCTTTACTTCTTGTTAACAAAAATTTTTGAAATAGATCGTAATCTTTTGTATATTAGATGGATAGCAAACATGAAAAACACTAATCTATTAAAAACAAACAACTTATGAATAATCCGCCCTAGACGCAATAAGTCCAGGTGGCGTAGCATCGTCCCATAGAGCGACTTGGAGAAGCCTTTGTTAACCTCGATATGATCATAGCAAAACGTTTAGGAAAAAAAAGGGGGGGGGTCATTGGATTTGATACCGAACATCAAGACAACGCGTTCGATGCGACAGAAACTATTGAAGAAGGATGCGTATTAGGCGACAAATCACCTGCAATCAAACAGTTAAAAGGAGAAGCCGCTTAAGCTGCTGCTGCCCCAACTCTCTCTGCTTTATAGGCGCTTCCTGCGCTGTAAGTTTTGACTCCGTGGCGCGCTACAGTTGCTCGATGATAGGCTAGAGCTCCTTTAAGAACATCTTTTACTACATCTGACGCTCCAGTATAACCCGCTAAATCTCCATCTGCAGAAGGTCTAAGGATGGCGCTTAATATAAGTTTCTCACCTTTAGGCTCTCTAAAAACCTCCCTACCAACAGTCTCATACTGAAGCTGACCCCGTGCATCTCTCTCAAGCTTACCCTTTGAATCTGTTCTTAAAAAGGTACTTCGATTTAAGGCCTGAGTCGCTTCTAGAACCTCTAGTCGGCGTGTGGCATGTGTATCACTCGGAGTAGTGGGTGCAGCTAGGTGATGGACAAGTGCTCCAACTTCAATCGCTTGTTGCTTATCCTGTTTTGTTGGTATGTATTTTTTGCGACGGAAAAGGCTTACATTCTCTCTTGAAACCATATCAACATAATCACGTGCGATCGTTTTCGAAAGCTCAAGACGTCGTCTATCTGTGACTTCTTTAGCTGCTGCAACATCATGTTCAGCTCCTGGTCCTAAGGTAGCCAAATGTCTATTTTCTGCAAGAGGTGCTAAAAGCTGCTCTCCTGTAGGAGTGAAAGAGCGAGCTACAAAGGTTTCACTACCACCGTCCCAACGCCTTTCTTGGAATGCATGTTCTCTAGTCAGCTCCAGCAAGGTAAAATGCATGACCGTGTCGTTTGAAGATCCGACTTCTTGCATCACTTTATTTATCTCTTTGAGCTCACCCTCAATCCTTTTGATTGAGGCGACTTGCTGTTCCGTTTCTTCCTGCATTTGAAGTTCTTGCATCTTCGCAAGTTTCTCACTGCGTTTTGCGGATAACCCACCTAAAATTGAACGTTTAAGGTGCGCTGCTTGCTCAATTTTATTGAGAGCCTCGGCTCCTTTTTGATTGACTTGATACTCACCAAAGAATCTTCCACCTCTTTTCTTTAAGAATCCAAACTCTGCCATCGTATCGCCATACTTACCATGTTTAGAACTACGCTTTACTCTATCGTCTTGGACAGAGAAGGGACGATAAAGTTCTAGGCCATTCGGATTTCCTGCATAATCATGTAAAAAACAATCTTTTGTTTTTCCAACTTCGCGCTCAGTTAGGGTTTTGATTTCTCTATTGATGGAAAGAAGCTTCGTGAAAACACTATCTATCATCTCACCATCGACATCATCAATACCTTGATCTTCTAAAAGACGCTCGATATCAGCTTTGTCGGTAAGATCATACTTTACTGGAGGCTCTCCTGGTCTATTATAGACCTCAACAAAGTGCCAAGTTACGCTGTAGCTAATTGCTTTGTTTGGCATTCCATCGCGTCCACCTACTCCAATAGCATGTTTAATCTTTGCGAATTGAACATCCACTTTGTGTTGACGATCATCGTCAGGAACCTCTTCGCCCTCAACTTTTTTCTGCAAATCAACGGAACGGCTAAATCCTTGCCCCTGCGTGGCAGCAGTAGAAAAAACCATCTGCGCTTTACCTGCACTGAGATACCTTTCGATATGTTCCTCATCAAATTCTGCGTCTGGCTGAGGAACTCGAACAAGGAGCATCCCATCTTCTGGCATCTCCTCCACATTATCAACTTCCTCGCCGCGAGCTTCCGCGGTCACAACTGCTGTTACTTGAGGATTGTCTACTGTCAGGACTGCTGTCGGGAGTCGGCTTCCGAGTTCTGCTGTGAGCAGAGACGCTACCCCGGTATGTCCCTCTCGCTCGCTTCCTACTTCCTCCATCCTTCGAGGCGTTGTTGGAGGGGTGGAAAGGATTTGGCTTCCAACATGTGAGATTTCTCTATCCTTCTCTAAATTAACTGGTTCAGATGACCACATTCGTTTTGCAGCTGCACCCACAATAGTGGTACCTACGCCTATAGCAAGCGGAAGAGCATAATCAGAAGCTAATGAAGCTAATGCTGATAACATTTTAAATACATCCCTATCATTTCACTTAATTATAACATATTATCAATTTAATTTAAATAATATGTAAAAATTAAACTTCTATTAAACAAATGATAATTAAATACTTATGAAAAACACCCTAACATATTGATAGCAAAGCAGATGTGATTAAAACCTTAAAAATCAAATAGTTAAATGATCAAAATCAAGTTAAGCTTTCTCAGAAACCAATCCTCGCCAATGGGATAAACTACTAAATAAGCCGGATCATTTCCAAGCCTGTGCTACTAAACTGCTGATTATCATACTGAAAATTAGATAATTATGAGTTTTTTCTTAGCATAAAAAAAGTCGCTGTATCCAAAAAAGGGAGGAGACACAGCGACGGGGTATAAAAAAGAGTAGGTTTTATCTACTGTTATTAGACTGAGCGATCTGCACAAGTGATGCATAGATCTGATTCAGACTACTAACAGTTGAGTTAAACTGTTGGATGAACTGATCCGACATAGTCTTAGCAGAAGACTGTCCATACTCATCCATTTTTTCTGCTGCTGCATGGTTTTTCTCAGCATTCTGGTAAACACCTTGGAAAATGCTTCCTGTTCCTGCCGAAATAAAGCCGACACCTTTAAGCGATTCAGAAAGCTTTGATGATTCATATCTTGTGCGTGTCTTTTGATTTTTTTCTTTATTATTCGCTCTTTCAGTCTCAGTTTGGAGTTCATCGTTTTCTTCAATCTGCTCTTCCGAAGCATGATTTCTAAAGGTCGTCATCTCAATCCCTTCTGGCTCCGTGTCAGTCGTACGATCTTGCAGGGTCGTGTTGTGATTTGTCTCAGTAAGTTCTGGTTTTTCATTTATAGGTTCTTCTACTGAATTCATTGTCATACCGGAACCAACGTCTGCTACTCCCTGCCCAATTTGTCCAATTCCACTCGCAAGTGCGCCGTTAAATGCTTCTTGACCTTGTTTTTTAAGTTCTTCTGCAGCATCTTCTGCAAAATCTAACTGTGCATCTAACTCATTATTTATCTGTTGACTGTACATTTGTAAGCTTTTACTATAGACCTCAGTTAGGTAGAGAAGCGAAGAGGCACACGCTGCTGCTGTCGAGGGGACAAACACATAGGTGCTTGTAGAACTCGAAGTCATAGCTCGCTGAGGGTTTGTTACTGTTTGTTGCATTGTACTCATTTTTTTTCTCCTTATGCTAATGCTTCTGCAGTTGCGATTCCTGGAGCTGCAATGGCTCCAAAGCTATCAATCATCTGGCTATATTGTGAATTAATGTTCTTTAACTGATCTGAAAGGTTAGAGAGCATTTGATCACCAAAGTGAATGTTTGCCCAGGTTTGCTGCAACTTTCCTTGCAGTATCATCACAGCTTTCTGCTGAAAGCCTACATCAATAGTCTTAGCTCCATTCATGGTGTTAAAAACCCCTCCCAACATCATTGAAGCCTTTTGCACACTACTTGCGGTTGACTTGATCCCTTCAGGAAGAGCGTCAGCAACCCTTTGACTCACTGTTTTAGCAGTTTGCTCAGCCGCTTCCTCTGAAGCCTCCGTTGCAGCAGTAGATGCGGATGAACTTAATGTTCCCACACCTCCACCTATCGCAAGAAGCGCCCCTGATACCTCAAGGCTGATTGTGAGAGCCTCCAGTGTTTTTCCTGAAGCCCCCGAGTCTTTGGCAATTTTTGGTGCCATGGAAGCAATTGTGGTTCCCATAAGCATTGCTGCAAGAGCAGGGCCCCCAGCAACGCCTCCAGCAATTAAAACAGCCAGGTTGACCGTAACATCTGCAGTGATATTTGCCACATTATCCGGAACATGCAGAGCTTCTAATCCTTTGGCAAGTTCATCGGAAGCCGCATCAAAAAGACTCTCCTTGTTTCCATCACTACCGGTCACCTCAATTTGAGAAAGAACCAACAGCGCCGCCATTACGACTGCAGTTGATGACCCTCCTGTTGCAACAATTGCCGCTGCTGCTGCTGCATAGGCACACACCTGCAGCACTAAACTCAGAGAAGGATTTTGCTCGATCTCAGACCAGCTACCTTTGATGCCATTTGTGTCTCCAACAAATGCATCTGCTAAAAGCTTCGTAACACTATAAAGGAGTTTGCCAGCATCCTTTAGATCTACAACAGCATCATTATTTTTAATATCATGAATATCGCTGCTAATACCTTTCATATTTCCAGTAGCAAGGTCTTTTTCCAAATTGGCAATGTCTTTCATCAGACTTCCAAGCCCTTTGAAAAAACCCCAGATTGAGTGACTATGTTTTTCTTTTTCAAGTTTATCAAGTTTTTTCTGAAGCTCTTTGTATTGGTCATTTGCAGTCTTTTGAAAAGCATTATTGATCAGGATTTGGTTATTAGACTGCTCCATGTTAGATTCTACTGCAACACCATCCAATGAACAAATCGATCCCTGAAGATCAAAAACTGCTTGCATTCCTCCGGTGTTTGAAGAGGTTGTTGAAGCCTCGACATTTTCTTCTCCGCCAGTGCTTTCCAACTCTTCATTGCTACTTGTAAGTGTCGATGTTGTTGAAACAAATTCATCCACAGTTTGATCGCTTTTTTCTTTCATTTTATCAAAAATAGCATCGCTTTTTTCTGATCGTTTTTTCGCAAGCTTTTCTAGATAGGCTTCAAGTTGATTCATCGATACCATACTAACAGTCGTTTGATCTTCCTGCTGATCGTTTTCCCCTATAACCTCTTCGAAATAGCTAGCAATCGATCTATTTTCATCTCTATTGTTTTCAAAAACATGATTCAAAACTGCGAGAGAAGCGCAACCTAAAGGCTCTCTCTGGGTGGAGTCACTTATTGGACTCCTATTCCTAAACTCACCTTCTATACGAGGCTCTTCTTGTCTAATTGTTGTGTTTGACATAATTTTTTCCTTTATTTCTATTGTTTATTATCCAGCAAGCGGAGATGCTAATAGGTTTGACATATAGGTAAGGTCCCCATTCATTGTCGATCCAAGTTGCGAAAGTTGTGTTTGAGCATTTGCAAGATTATTGACTGCCGTATTTCCAGAATCTACCATTGAGTTAAACTCTGTCTCTAAGTTCTGAAAATAGGTCGAATCATTTGAATATTCGTTCTGGTCTGCCTGCTGATGCGATGTCTTTGTATTTGCAACTTTTGAAGCATCCGCTGCAAGGACACTATTCGCCTGACTATAAATATCATTTAACATGTCGGCGAGCATATTTGAAAACTCCGCCATTGTTTGTTCAGAATAAATCAAGGTTGTGCTTAGAGTAGAAATAGCCATATAGGCTTCGTAGTATGCACTACCATTAATTGAACCCGTTGCTGGATTCGTATTACTTGATTGATCATTTGTTGTACTCATCATTTCCTCCTTAAGAAACCACTTGATTGTTAACCATTGATTGAAGCTCTGTTGCCCAACTCTTCATCAAAGTCTCATCTAACCCTTGCATCTGCTGATCTTCAGATTCGTAGTATTGCATCTCTGACTGAGCTGAAGATGATACCCCACTAAAGTCTGTTGAAAGCGCACTAAATCCATTCGTTATGTCCTGCATAATGTCTGCTCCAGATGAACTTGAACTACCCGATCCACCAGTATTAGCAGCTCCATCAGCCTCACCCCACATATCAACAGTATCGTCATAATTTAATGTTCCATCTGAGTTAACAGCAAAAATAGAATCGACTTGATTTGTGACATCATCTGAAATACTTGCAAATTCGGGAAGGTCTGCAATTGCCTCCATATCCTCAGCATATCCGTAAGCATCTGAGATTAAATCTGAAGTCGCCATTCCGGTGGTACTCATATATGTATCAGCCATATATTCTCCGTATTCCTCTGCTTCTTCTTCAGTATAATCACCACTTTCTATTGCCGCATTATAACTAGAATCATACATCTCGCTCCATTCTTCGTCATACTGATCGAAATCAGATTGCATACTATTTTCATCAGCTTCCATTGTGGATAAAGCATTTAGAGTTACAACCTCTTCCATCATCATTGATTCTTGCCACATTCCCACAAGGATCAGGGTGCTTGTCATAATTGTGATCATCCCCTGAGAGGAGTCTTCTGTATCCAATTTTTCCAAACTTGCTTGGTACGCATCACACAATTCCTTCTGCTGAGCGCTCACCTCTTTGTACTGAACTTCGTACGTTGTCGCATTACTTGCTGTCATAAAATTCCTCCTTAAACCGTTTGATCGCCATCTTGGCTAGACTGATTTTCACACGCAGCAGAGCTTACTCCAGTCAACATTTGCTCAAAGGACTCTCCTAGCTTAAAAGCCATCTGTTGTTGCTGTGTGGGTCCGTCTGAAGATGAGCTCGAATCTGTGCTATCTGTTGTTTCATTCGAGACAGTTGAGTTCGTTTCATCTTCTGTTGTGGTGGTTGTGTCGGTGGTCGTTGAGCTACTTGGTTCAGTCGATGTTGAATCAGCACTTGTGTCGCTAGTTGCACACAAAGTATCTGACATTTGACCTATAAAGCTCGACATCATGGTTTGAACCATGATTGCCATTTGGCCCTCTTGCTGATCAGATGCCCTCTTTCCGCTCTCTTCATTAGAAAGATACGAAAGGGCGGTATCTGAGTTGATTCCTTCAATTGCTGACATAAAAACTCTCCTTTTGCCCTAGTTCCCCATTAAACTAGTGGAAAATGGGCACAAAAGGTCCCCACTTTGCATTAATCTAAAGGGCCTTGATAGTGATGTTTGGGAAAAATCTAGAGATAAAAAATCCCATCCTTATCTACCATCAAATATAAGCGTCTAATCATGCTGGTCGCATCTCTTAGGATTGGCAGGTATTTAGAGCCTGGCCATTCTACCTTAGGTAGAACCTAGAGACACTCGCATCACTAAACCGCTAATATTCATAACTATGGTATTAAGTATGGGTATTATGTTGAACACTAACTGTTTACTACTTCGCGAGTAGTACGTATCTGTATTTAGTCTTGAATCCCCTTTGGTTTTTATTTTGCCCTCACCTCGCCTTGGTTATCTATGACAATTGGCGACTGAATCCGGGCACAAAAAAAGCATATTAAAGTAAAATTGCATCTCTTAAAAACCGGATTTAATTGCGCCTTTGAAACGTCTTATCGACCCTCTTCTACTCCGTGGAGCAGATCTTATGACAGAATCGATATGAGCCTCGGTTGGCACTTTTAAATCTTAAGAGATGTAATTCAACCCTAATATGCTTATTATATAAATTATTATGTGGAGCTGTCCTACAGCTTGATTATATCACATCAGCATTTAATGTTAATAAAATATTTAGAATTATTACATAAATAGCTTATTGTCAATTAATTAAGAATGAATATATCTACTAAGCTTCTTTATTACAAAGATTTAGGTGCTTATATAATTGGCAAACTGCTCAGCTATAATCGAGGCTACAGAGATGTCTCCTGCATTGGCTTGATCCCACCCCCGCTCTTCCTAAGCTCCAACTACAATAAACGACCCAGTCCCTGCTGAGACGTTTCCGAGATCCTGCGCTGCATTCATACGCATATTGGCGCTGCTTGATACATATGATTAACAAAAGTCAAACTGGATTCTTAATTAGCTAATAATCAGAAAGATAAAAAAAGGCCGCCACACCACTTGTTTTTGACTTGGGAGAAAACAAGAGAACGTGTGGCGGCCGGGGAAAACCGTATTATTTAGTTAGCGCTCCTCGCTAAATCAGTGAGTTCTTGAAAAACTTGCTGAATTATCTGAGCATCAGACTGGCTCTGGCTGTCAAAGTTATTCATGAGGCGCGCAGCTAATTGCCCTAGCGTGGCAAGGATTGTCGCTGAGGCTTTGAGTTGTCCTGCAAGTCCAGAGAACACTCCTTGAGTGGCATGCCCTGCTCCTTGCAATCCGAGCGAAATCCCTTCAGTCATTTTTGTCACTCCCTGACGCTTTCCTTCAAGGCCTGATTTTCGGTTATTTAGCTCCTGAATCTTTTGATTCACTTGCGCTGAGAGACCTTTTGCGGCACTTGGATCCATTTCATTAATCAGTTGCAGATCAGAAATTTCTGCATCACTACCTAGTGCAAACGTCTCATCAGGTTTGTTTCTGAAATCGTTTCCTTCGATCATGTTTTCCGTACGCTCTGCCACTTCAGAAGAGGCCTTTGGTACATCCTCATCAGCATCGGTCAAACTACTGTTCTCAGCAGCTCGGTTGTCCAGCGCTTTTTTATAGGCATTCGCATTCTCAATTTGGCCCGCAAGATCTTTTTCTTCAGGAAGACTTGATAGCCCATAAGCAGCACCTCCCATTTGAATACCTCCTGCAGCGATTTGACTCGCCCCAAGTGCGATTTGGCCGATAGCGTTTGCCCAGCCTTCTTGGCGTTGCTTGTCAGCCTCATCATTCGAGGCCTCCAGTTGCTTATTCGCTTCAAAAGCGCCCATCAATGAATTCATATTAGAAAGATGTACATATGTGTAGGCCACTTTTGACATTGCTTCTGTCACAAGAGCAGGGACTGCTCCCATGTATTGAGCTCCAGCTGATATTCCACTTGCATTTGTCATTATTTTCTCCTTACCCCTTTTTTATTAAACCATTGCTTCTGCAGCTGCAGTTTGCGCAGCAAATAATAAATCCGTTTCTTGAAGCATTTGCTCCATCATTTGGATCGACTGCTTTCCAGTCGTGAAGTTGTCTTGTGACATGTGATTAATCATTTTTGAAAAGCTATTGTCTTGCGTGATATCAGCACCCGTATTCGCTAGTTGTTCAGTAGTAATTCCTGACGCAACATCTACTCCACCTAAAGCAATATCGGCCCCGCCTTGAATTCCTTTAGACACACCACTCACTATTTGAGCTGTGTCTCCACCAAGTGAAGAAAGCGAGTAGTAAGCTCCTCCAACAGATCCGCCAACTACAACAGTAAGCTCTAGAAGGAGTGTGATAAGCTCAACAAGTTTCTTGTTATTAGGATCCACAATTTCTGCAAAATTCTGAGCAAAGTTTCCAGAGACTTGTCCAAGAGCCGAAGACCCTGACATTGCTGAGTACCCTGCCAACCTTTTTCCAGCACTCTTTGATTGCGTCCCTTCTTTGCTTCCTTCTTTTTCTTTAGAAGTCGTTTCATTCGTAGTTGTGGATTCATCCGTACTATCTGCAGAGAAATCGGTCATTTCTGTTCCCTCTTCAAGTGCACTATCCGCAGCTTTCACTCCTACCTCAGCAGCGTCTTTTCCCACTTTTTCAGAAATTTTAGCCGCTCCTTTCTCAGCTAGCATGCCTGTTCCACCAACTGCAAGACCTGCAGCGATTCCAATGACAAGTGTGATTGCATCGGAAATGACATTCGCCCACTTCGATGACATTCCATCATTTTCAAGACTACTCGCAATACTGGTTGTGAGGTCGTTGAAAGCTCCTGAGAGTTTCGCGACAAGCAGCATAGTTCCAACGGCAGCTCCTGCAAAATCTCCGCAAGCAGCTTGGCTGACGATAAAGACAGCCATGCAGACATCGATGACATCGCCAATAAGTTTGTCCCAAAAGCTTTCATTTTCTTGCTTGGTGACTTCATCATCAACATTGCCGGTACTGGTCATTTGATTCTCGAAGTTATTTACTGAAGTATTCTGCTCAATCTCTGCTTGAGATCCCTGTTTAAGAACTGAGGCCTCTAGCACATCCGAGAGGACCATGGTCATTTCAGCGAGAGTTCCATTTGAACTATTGCTTTGACTAACTTGTATATTTGACATAATGATTACCCTTTTTTTTATCCTAAGTTTGACGCCATCAGATTGGCACTGTAGCTCTTTTGAGCCAGAAATCCGTTTTGTGCAAAAGATGACAGACTGTTTTCACTTTGCTTATCCTGAGAAATCATTTGCTGAAACGCACTGGAAATCGACTTCTCTGACGTTGTGATCATCTGACAATATTCTTGCTCAACGCTGGCAACAGCAGACGTTTCTTCATTAGCCCCCGTACTCCCCCATCCTGGGTCTTTAAATGAATATTTATCATATTCTACAAACCATTTCGTATAAACGCCTCCATTTGTAGTGTTCTGATTTTCTTTTCCCAGAGTTGCCGCATACGTTATGTGCCACTCATCAATGGTGTCATTATAGATGTGATACATTGCACTGAGCTCACTGCTACCAACTTCTTGCATTGCATTAGACACTTTTATCAAGCCTAAAGAGTTCACCATTTCCTCATTCATTAAGCTTGCTTGCATATTCATCACCGCGTCCATCTGATAATGCATGCTTGCGTCGGGATTAAATGTCCCTTCACTCATATTGCGCCTCCTTCGTTTATGTTAATTATCCTAATTTTGATTGGAGCAGTTGTTCATTATACGTCTGCTCTTGCATTCCATTTTCCTCAGCTTGGATGACCCTTGATCCCATCTGAGAAAGGCTGATGACCGTTGAGTAAGAACTTCCGAGCATCGATTGCACCTCCCCTTGATAGTTTTCAAGCATCGTATCCCAGGTTTTACCGAGCCCTAAAGTGATTTGCTTATCCTCTCCCGCCTGGGTTCCTGTCATACTAGGAGGAGGAAGCCCTGGATCATCAAAATGATAGACCTGTTGATTCACTGTATATCCTCCGCCAGAAGTCTGGGAAATCCCCTTTGCAACGGTAATCGAAAACTGATAATTCGAATTGCTGTGCCATTGATAGATCTCCTTATCTCCAGATATCTGCTCCTGATACGCAGGGATAAGAATACCCGCCATCCCAATCACAAAATCTCCTGTCGTCTGCTCCGCAAGGACCATCGATTGTTGCATCGATGAGTAGGCCATTGCAGAATCCATTAGCCCCTGTTTTGGGTCCATTTCACCTGTCATCTAATCTCTCCTTAACTTGGGATTTCGTTATTTACAGATTGACTTTCCAATCCAACGATCGATGAAGTCGTCGTATGAATAGATCCAAGAATTTCTTGCGCGCCTGATGAAGCGGATTGGTTTTTCTCTTTAAACATATTGGTCACACCACTAGTCGCTGAATCGATCGTAGAGAAAGCGGTTTTGACCCCCTCCAGCTCAGAACTATTCCCACCTGCCGAGGCTGACCAAACAGATTCAAACCAACTATTCACAGTATTAAGTTGTGCATTCGTCACAGAGCTCGAAGGAAACCCCCATCCTGGAGGCATAATGGTTTGCAGCTGGGTCCGTACAGTAGAAGCAAGAGAAGAGAAAGGATTATCCGTCCCCGAAACCGTTCCAAGCTTGTTGTAGAGCGTATCGACGTTGTTGAGAATCGTCGTTTGTTGCGACGCACTAAAGCTGCTCGGATCTGTAAAATACGCCTGGAGAGATTGAACTGGGTTTGAGATGTCTGTCGCGCCTGTCATCGCTTCTGCAGACCACCCTTGATAACCTAACGTAGCATGATAAGCGGAATACAGAACTGCCAGGATATACGCCATTGGATGAGATTCAGCAAGTGTCTGGTCATTTAGCACATTTTGATACTGCGTCTGCTCATCTGCTTGCCACTGTTGGTATCCATCATAACTTGCTGGATAGGAACTTTCCATAATTTTTACCCCATTGATTTAAAAACAGATTTACGCCCAATTAAAAGAGTCAAAAAAAGCCCTCCCTTTTTTGACCGGCGAGATCGACTAAACAGCAAGGTCTGTCCAGCTAGCTCCCGCTTTGCCCCAAAGTAGAAATAAATCTGTTTTTAAATGGATATCGTTTGAAACGACACCACCTAACACTTAAAAATTGCATGCGCGAGCGCATACATCAAAAATTTTTAAGGTAAGGGTGCGTATAGACGAGTATTATTAAACGGCCGCACGGTTAGCCTTAGCACCTGCAAAAATAGCCCTCACAGGTCACAGAAAAAATGGATTGAAAAGGTCTGTCTGAAACGACGAAAAGACATAAGAGATCTAATAGCGTTCCTAAACAGAACCTATCAATCCCCTATAGGGCTAATTATAGCAATCAAAGGTTTTCTTTACAACCCCTTAATACGGAAAATAACGTAAGTGACTAATATATAAATATATATAGTATACAGAGATCTTTTATATGGAAGATTATGAATAAAAAAGGCCGCCGCACCACTTGTTTGATTTGGGGAAGGAAACAAGAGAGGGCGCGGCGGCCAAAGAAAAATAATTTTATCTAACAGCTTACTTATTTACTGTTTGTGCCATTTGGGCTAGCTGATCGGCTGGTTTGTTCATTTCGTTTTTGAACTGGTCTGCTTGTGATCCAAATTGTTGTGCTTGGGTGACCATCATTCCATTAAGGGCGCGGTCAATGGTTGCTTCTTGCATCTGCTTAGCAGAGTACACTTTAGTTGCTGCTTGAGAAGTTTGTCCTACTCCATTCAGAACTCCTTCCAATCCAGTGGTTCTCTTCATCTTGCCCTCTAGAACTTTTTGATCTTTCTCATTTTGGGCTTTAGCTGTATTAAGCTGAGTAAGTTTATCATCAAGCTCTTTACATTGACTATCATAGGATTCGGTGTCTTTAACACGCTGTGCAAGCTGCTCATCTGTCGCACCATCTTCGAGTGCTACGTTGCCTGGATTCTCAAGCTTTGCTCTTTCATCCTGAGTTTTTAGAATATTTACATCTATTTCATCAGCATCAGACAGGTTAGATAAATAGTTCGTTGCTGAGCTCATTGCCACAGCTCCTCCAGCTATTTGCATCACTCCTAAAGCACACTGCCCGATCGCATCTGACCAGCCTTGCTTCATCTGTGCAGCACCTTCAGCTTTAGCCTCTTTAAGCGAGTTATTCGAAGTAACCACGCTTAGCATACTGTTAAGGTTTGCAAGCACTCGATCCGCTTGTGAAAGCTTTGATAATGCTTGAACAACATCCGCAGATACTGCAGAGCTATATTGATTAGTACCCATTGTTGAATAACTTATTAGTCCCATATTATTTTATCTCCTTATTAAACCATTGCTTCTGCAGCGGCAGCATCACCACTAAAGAAATCTGTTTCACTTAGTATGTTTTCATACGTTTCAAGGATTTCACTTGTTCTCTTTGTTGTATCTTTAAGCATTTCAGTATTTCGGCTACTTAGAGCATGAAGCGTTGTAAGCTCAGAGTTAGTTTCCGCGATGTTCTTGGTTGTAATTCCAGTCTGAATACTGACTACGCCTTCACCAGCCATAAATGCTCCCTGAGCTCCTTTAAGACCAGCTTGAACAGCTTTCATTGTAGTACCTTCTGTTGAAGTAGAGATTGCAAGTCCAGCTCCTGCCATCGATCCTCCAATAGAAGCAACCATGAAGACAATCTCAATCAGAGCTGTAATAAGTTTTTGATTTGCTCCACTTGGATCAGCAAGCGCAACAATACTTTGAGTCAAATCCATTGAAACTGCACCCGTAGTAGCAGAACCCGCCATTAGGGCAGATCCAATCATTTTTTTTGTCTTACTAGGGGCCTTCTCAGAGGCTTTTTCCGCTTCATCCGTAGAAATACCTTCTTCTTCAAAGATGTTGCTACCTCCAACATCTAAGAGTCCTTCTTCATCAGAACCAACAGTAGCGCTTCCTTCTTCAGCAGCAACATCGATCATTTCGCTTCCTTCTTCTATAGCGCGCGCACCGTTTCCTACAGCTTCAGCACCTTCAGCAGCTTCACCAACAGAATCGATAGAGCCAAGTCCAGCACCAGCAGCAGCAAATGCAACGATAACTGTGGCAGCTGCCGCAATATTTGCAATATTTTCAGGGACTCCCAGGTCTTGAAGACCTTTTGAAATTCCATTTGCCATGGCTTGTTGTCCACCCGTCATAGTAGCAGCCATCAGACCTCCCATTAAGAGAGCACCGGCAACATCTCCCGTTGCTAAACTTCCAAGGATTGCGGCTCCCATAGCTACATCGACTGCAATGTTTAGAAAGTGACCCCAAAACCCATGATGTTTTTGGTTTTCGACTTCCTTGTCTAAATTTTGAGTACTACTCAGATCGTTTTGAAGAAGGGTTAATGCATTGTCTTGTTCTGAGGTTGCTTGAATCCCTTGAGCTGAAATTGCTTGTCCTAGAACTTCTGCTAGAACTCCTTGCATTTGGAACAGAGCATCCACTCCACTCGATGGTTGTGGAGGCTGATTTGCTGCTCCACTATTTGAATTTGTGACTGTTGACATAAGAATTTTCTCCTTTTATATTTATTATGCTAAGCTCGACGCCAATAGGTTGGCAATAAAGCCTTGGCCATCGCTAGAGTCTTTAGCAAACTCTGCCATGGTGCTAGAATTACTTGTATCTTGAGAAAGCATTGAGCTTGCCATCTGGTTAAATGAATCGTACCCATTGTTTCCCATCGCGTAAAATTGAGAAGCAAGCTGCGCTGCAGATTGGGTTTCAGTGTCCCAATTTGTTTGATGCTTGCCACCATTTGACCAACCGGGGGCCGCTACATATTCTTCGCTATAAGTAACAGTGTAAACAGGGTTCTGTGGAGTACCATCATTCGTGATAGTGTTTCCATATACTACCCAGTATTCACCATTTGTACACTGACCATTGTAAATTTCCATAAGCGTGTTAAGCTCTGCCCAGCCATTTTTCTGCTCCGCATCCGTTGATGTCAGCAGAGATTGCGCAGTACTATTTTGCTCATCAATAATTGCAGACTGCATCTTAGCTGTTGCTACCTGCATTTCATAACCACTTGTCGTTGGGTCAAACGTTTTATCCGCCATATTCAAAATCCTCTATCTAAGTTTATTGTTATGCAATAAGGTCGTGACAAAAGCTGCTGCTTGATTGGCATCACTTGAGAATTGAACAAAAGCTTTTGAATTATCTGAAATCATGTTCACAACATTATATCCCATTGTAACTCCTTGCTCCATTGCACCTTCCCAGGCCTGCATTCCCGTATCAAAAGCTGATTGCGTTCCTTCTGTTTCATCCTCATATTCATTTGCTTGTGTTCCTGTTACACTTGGAGGTGGATATCCTGGATCGTTGAATTCCATCGTATTCTTCTCAACTGAATACGTGACGTTTCCCTGACCATCTACATTCGTATGAATCGACACTCCATATTGAACCGTTAGCATATTATCCGCAGAATGAGGCTGAGGAATATAGTCATCTCCCTGTTCCTGAAGGCTATAAATTTGCTCTAACACTTCAGCTTCCGTCATAATGATGCTGGAAGACATCGCCTCTGCATTTATGAGTGCCGTCTGCATCTTAGAACAATTTTCTGTCATGATCATGGCACCAAGGCCAGGTTCTATTTGATCTACCACTTTCTACCTTCCTTAGCTTGGAATTTCATTATTTACAGACTGACTTGTCACACCACTAACCGCTTTAGTTGTGTTTTGAAATAGCCCTTCAATTTGCTCCAGCTCCTTACTGATATACTGACTCTCAGATTGAAGCTGTTGGCTGATTCCAGTCAGACTACTATTTTCAGTGTTAAATGCTGTTTGTGTTGCAGTAATAGCACTTGTGTTTCCCGAAGCAGCCAAGGTCCATTCAGAATTGAAATAACTTGTGGCTGTGTTGCACTGATCAGGGGTGACGTTGTCATTAGAGAAATCCCAACCCGGAGGCATAATTGCCTGCAATTGAGCTTGTGTCTCCTTATCGGTATCATAAAAGGGGTTATTCGGATCCGTATCTTGACCTGCTTGTGTGTAGAGTTCATTTGTTTGATCAAGAATTTGCTGTTGTTGCTGAATAGAATAAGCATCAGGATTCGAAAACAGTCCCTGCAGATTTGCAATGGTTGTCGTGTCATCTGCTGCGTGACCAATAGATTCTCCGACCCATCCCGTATCTCCGTATTCAGTACTCATAATACACCCGAGAAGCGATAGGATCCACTCAATGGGATCGTTTTCAGACATCTCTGTATCGTTTAATATGCTCTCATACTGAGCATTTTTGTCGGCATACCAGTCTTGATATCCATCGTAATTGGCATCATAACTACCGCTACTTTCACTCATAATTTTCTCCATTGTCTACTTAAAAACAGACTTATTCCTACCTTAGGAGAAATGTGAGGCAAAAAGAGTCGATACCAAATAAAAAGCAAACATCACATGGTATTTAACAACTCCTCTTTACAAAAAGAATTTCCTCTAAGTGAAAGGTGAAAATCGCTTAGAGACTCTTTTTGCCTCAGAGTTAGGAACAAATCTGTTCTTAAGTGAAAATCGACTACAGACCGTCTTTCTGCTTAAAGACAGATGTATTCCTACCTTAGTGAAAATATGAGGCAAAAAGGACCCTATTCATAAAAGGGTGAAAGGGGCCACCTCCGGGGTAAAGAGGTATATGGACCCTTTGCTTTGGGGAAGATACGACCAAACAGGAGGGCATTTTGTTTGGAGGTCCTTCTCACCTCAAAGTTAGGAATAAATCTGTCTTTAAGTGAAAAATCGATTTTGAACCGACACCACTTCCCAACCACTCCTAGCGGAGAGCTGGCTTAAAAAAGCAAAACACACACGTGCGCAACTGCGCTGTATGCGATTCATCTTTTTTAAGGTTGTGGTGCGTTATGAAGAATATTATTAAACTTGCACTTTTTGCCTTACGAGCGAATCATAGAGGCTAAAAGCCTCATATTCTCGGTAGGAAAGAAAAACTAAAAACCGTCTAAATCTCCCGTTGAAGCAGAAAGGTTATATAGGCTTCAAATTCGAGGAGAGATCTGAAGATCTCTAGCAGGTCTTGAATCGAGTTCCTTATTGGATATCTACGTTAGCCCAATTCACCTACGTTCCTAATTTTAGCAACCCAGGAATTTCTTTACAACCCCTTAACGTAAATATTTTCTTATTGCATTCATAAACAAAGAGTTATAGATATAATATTTTAAGATCTTCTGTGCTTAACTTAGAATTAAAAATCCTAAGTCTTTGATTTCAGGTTGATTACAACAACGGATTTAGAGGGGGATTACCCCTCCTTCTAAAGGATGAGAAGCAATTCACTTAAAATAAGTGAGTTGCTCTTGAATCATTGTGATATTGGGGTCTGAGCTGTATTGCCTACAAGGCTCTTATTGCTCTTTCCATTGGGCGCCTTGATTTTCGCTTATAGTAAGGGCAATCTCCTGACTACACCATCTAGGACTGGATCCAATTTTTCGGGGGCTTTTTCTTCTTTTTGGGCTTTTGTTCCCCTGTCGCTCCAGATTCTTCCGCTATAGACCCTTCTTGCACAGGAGTTTTCCCCTCTTTTTTGGCTTTGACTGCTTTTTTGATCTCCCCAACTCCCTGCTCGAGCTTTTTCTTAGCTCCTTCAATGGCATTCCATTGATCATCAGAGAAGTTTTTGGGGTTGTTAGAAAACTCAGCCAGTTGCTCAGGAGTCATCCCCGTTTTTTCACAAACGCGCTGAGTTTCCTCTTCGATCTTTTTCTTGAGCATCATAACTCTTTTGACCGCTTCCTTCTTCTCTTCTTTTGATCCATTAAGCATCACATACTTAAATCTCTCAAAGTATTCAACTGAGTCTTCAAATACCTCTTGAAGGCGCCCCTCTTTTTCCTCCGCAGGGAGGTCAAAGAACGCCATAATTCGTTCAAATTCGTCTTCCATTCATAGTCCTCTTTTTTGCGGCCTTAACCTCATTATAAGGGATAACATCCAGGTCTGTCCAGCCATCTCTAGTTTTCCAGTTGCGAAAAATACAAGAAAGCTATAAACCAAGGAGTTAACAATGGACTCTAAGTATGGACCTCGAAAGGCTTATTGAAATGCTCGCAGCGGAACTCAAACTACCTGCGCTCCCACAAAAAGACAAAAACGGATGTTACCAACTGAAAATCAATCCTTCTATTACTGTTTCCGCTAAAGAACTCGATCCTGGAGTCTTCATCCACTCCCAAATTCTTCCGGTCCCTAAGGAAGGAAACAAAGAAGCTCTCTTTATTCATTTAATGAAAGCAAATCTCCTCGGCCAAGGAACGGGAGGAGCTGCAATTGGAATGGATTCCTCCGAAAAGTTCTTCACCCTTTCACAAACCCTAGCCTTCGAAGTAAACTATAAAGCGTTTCACGAAACGCTCGAAGACTTTCTCAATTATATTGACTACTGGAAAGAAGAAGTTCCTAAACTACAAACTTCGTTTCTATAAACCATCACTTGCTTAGATAATAATTAACACTAGTCACAAAAGTCAAATCTATGTATGTTACAAAAGATAAGGAAAAATGCGTTTTGCGCGTATGCGTGAATAAATTAAGATTGGAATGAGGTAATGGCAGGTTTTCTAGTTGCCGAAGAGGGACCACTCGTAGGTTTAGTTATCCGTTTTGAAGAGGGAGAGGAATGGATTCTTGGTCGCGATCCCGATGTCTCCTATCAAGTTCTCGAAGATCCAATGGTTTCACGCAAGCATGTGATTTGCAGACTTTCCGATGATGGATACGTCCTTGAAAACTTAAGTGCTATTAATCCTGCAACAGTCAATGGAAAACCCGTTGAAGAACCGACCCTCCTCCAAGAGGGGGATACTGTGCAAGTCGGAAATGTCTTCTTCCACTTTACCCTGAAAGATCCGATTGAAAAAAAGAAAGAGATCGACGAAGCAAAGGAAACAACAGGATCTCCAACGATTTACGAAGAGTCTGATGACTTAGGAGCCTTAGCTTTTAGCGGGGCAGCCGAGTCACGATGGATGATCAAAGTCATTTCGGGACCTAACGCTGGAGCTGAATTCGGACTACATGAAGGAACGACCCTTATTATTGGTAAGGACCCTACTACTTGTGATATCCTATTCCAAGACCTAAGCGTCTCCCGCCAACATGCAAAAATCATTTCAAGTACAGATGGAAAAGTTACAATTGAGGATTTAGGGAGCCTAAATAAGGTTCTTATTAATGGACAAGAGATCTCAGGAACAACAGAACTCAAAACACAGGATTTAGTGGCTCTCGGAACCACTTCCTTTCTAGCAATCGACCAGCACCAAACGCGCGAAACAATCGTCTCCCCAACAGCAGGGATGGATTATATTCCTCCTTCATCAGAAGAGGGGAAAGCGGAAGCAGAAGCGGTAGCAGAGCAAGAAGCGACTGCAAAAAACTGGAAGAAAATGATCATTCCCAAGAGACATCTAATTCTTGCGGGAGCCTTCGCTATTCTATTAATCTTAGGACTCGGCGGAGTCTTTAGCCTATTTAAGACAGAGACCGTTGCTCACTCAGTAACAGACGAATCTCAGGATATTGCCAAAACGTTGAAGCAGTTTCCTGAAGTAGAGTTTTCCTATAACACAGCAACAGGAAAACTTTTCTTGCTCGGTCATGTAATGACCGAGATCGACCAGCAAGAAATGGTTTATCTTTTGAAATCCCTAAGTTTTGTCCATTCAATCGAAGACAATGTGATCATTGATGAACTTGTTTGGGAAAACACCAATGCCTTGATGATGAAAAATACCGCTTGGCGGGGTGTGAACCTAACTTCTATTATTCCAGGACACTTTGTTTTGAGGGGATATGTACAAACCCTTGAAGATTCAACAAAGCTCTCGGAATACATTAATATTAATTTCCCCTATCTTGACAAGCTCGATAACCAAGTCGTTGTCGAAAATACCTTAGAAGCACAAATCCAAGGAGTCTTGATAGAGAATCAATTTGGAAATGTCACCTTCCAATTTTCAAATGGCGAATTAATTTTAGCGGGCCGAGTTCCATCGAATCAAGAGTCGACCTACAATACAATGATTGCAGGGATAAAAAAGATTCCAGGCATTCGAATGGTAAAAAACTTCGTCGTGTTTTCCAAGCCAACAAGTGATATTGTTGATATTTCATCGAAATATAATGTAACAGGAAGTTCGAAGTATGGAAACATAAGTCAGTATGTTGTTATCAATGGAAAAATCTTATCGGTAGGCTCCGATTTAGATGGTATGACAATTACACAAATGCAAAATAATTCTATTTTTCTCGAAAAAGATGGCATAAAATACAAGATTAACTACAATCAGCCTTAAGACTAAAAATGTAACTATAGAGGTTTAGTGCAAAAATGTTTGGACTTGAAAAAGGAAAAGAACCAAAGCGCTTTGAGTTTGATTTAGAAAAAGAACTCAAAAGCAGCGATAAAGAAAAAAAGAAAGTGCTCGACCAAGTCGACGCACAGACTAACGCATTAAAGACAACTCTTCGAGAAGGAACAGCTTCCGAAAACTTTGATAAGTGTGGCGTGCTTTTGCAGGCTTATGGAGCACTGAAGCGTGTTGTTGAAAGAACAACTCGCAAGTAAATAGAATAAGAGAGGTATGGTATTATGGGAACTTCCCACCCCGTTTCGTTAACGTTTTATACGTTAATTAAGAAATATTCGGCATTGCAAGCAGAAGTTGTGTCACAAGTTAGAAACGTCGCAAGTCGACTTTCAGCTGCAACACCAGGTAAATTCCTACTTTTGCAATTTTCGATGTCTCAAGTAACTCAGGTCGGTGACTCGATCTCGAACTTGATCTCTCAGGTCAATTCGATGATCAATAACTCAGTGAGAAACCAGAAATCAAGTTAAACCTTTGCCTAAAACCCCTGTTTTGGCATAAGGAGAATCAACTTAAGTGTTATTAGAAAAGGACTAAGGTCATGGAAGATCTATCGAAATATGATGAAGACTTCTTTCTCTTTTTAGAGGCGGGATTCATCGCTATCAATCAAGCAGACGAAGATGCTGCAGTAAAAATGTTCAAGGCTTGCGAACTCCTCAGGCCCGAAAACTACCTATATAAAGTGGGCTTGGGGTATCTTCACCTCCACAAGCTCGAACTTAAAGCAGCAATTAAGTACTTTGACGAAGTGCTTGCTAAAGAACCTGACAATGATATGGCGAAAACATTCTTAGGAATCGCGATGACTCTCACTCCTGACCAAGTGTCAAAAGGAGAGAAAGTCTTAGAAGAAGCTGCAAAAAACTCTCATGATTCTCAAGTCAAAAAAGTGGCAAACACCTCTTTAGAGTTCGTAGAGAATTTTGTGAAAAAACCAGGCGGCGGAGCAGGTCGAGCCCCTAAATAAGAAGTTATGGCAGATAATAGTCCGGAAAAAATTACAAATCCATCTAGTATTGACCCTAGTAAATCAATACAACCAGGTGATGAGGAGCAGTCGAAGCCTGCTGGTGACTTCCAATCCTTTATGCAAGATGGACAAGGAACCCAGGCTGCTAGTGGAAAACCGGAGGGGCCCTCGCCCTTTGACCTAGCAGCAGGCGGGCAACAAGCAGCGATGACTGGCCCAACCAATGAGTCAGTTCTAGGGCAAATGAACAGCACCTCAACCGTCCTTGGTGACCTGCAAAATCAGATGAGCAATAAAAATCTTAATCTCAGGCAGTCTCAGAAATATCTTCTTCGTAATAAACTAACAAGCGCAAACCAAAACATCCGCACTGCTGCCAGTAAAGCGGGTGTTGATACAGGTCCTCCAATTACTCAGTTTTCTCGCCAAAGTCCGATCAATAAGTTTCTCGGAATGCTTTCTGATTCACAGTCGCAGCTTTCTAGTGCCCAGTCACAAATCCAGAACCTGAATGCCAACGGTCAATCAATGAACCCGGGGGATATCCTCCTTATCCAGGTAAAACTTGCCAAGGCGCAGCAAGAACTTGAGTACTCCTCTGTTCTTCTTAGCACCGCAACAAGTGACATTAAGACCCTCTTCAATATCCAGCTATAAACTCACGCAGCCATCAGGAGTTTTGCAAGTAGCTCTTTGGTTTATTTATTGTTTGAGATACAATAGGGGTAGGGTATGGAATCGATAAGAAGGTCGTTATTATGTCAAAAGGTCCCGACTTTGATAAACTCATCGGACATTTAGAAGATATAGAACTTACAACAGTCCATGGACGAATCACTGAAGTCGTGGGAATGCTTATTCGCGCGATTGTTCCTAATGTGAAGATGGGTGAGATTTGTTTAGTCAAACGAGAGGGAGAACCTCTTATCACTGAAGTTGTCGGTTTCACAAAAGATGAAGTTTTTCTCTCCCCCCTTGGGGAAATGACGGGTATCGGCCCCTCTTCAGAGGTCATTCCAACACGTCTTCCATTGCATATTAAGGTCGGTCCAAAACTTTTAGGTCGTGTTCTGGACGGAATGGGACGCCCCTTAGACGAGGCCACAAAAGGGCCTTTAGAATTAGAAGAAACGTACTCAGTCATCAACCCCCCCCCTGATCCTCTTGAACGAGAAATGATTGATAAGCCCATCTCAGTCGGCATACGAGCCATCGATGGAATCTTAACAGCAGGGCGCGGACAACGGATTGGAATTTTTGCTGCCGCAGGCGGCGGTAAATCAACCACTCTCGGAATGATGGCCCGCTATGCAAAGGCCGATGTTAACGTCATCTCCCTTATTGGTGAGCGAGGTCGAGAAGTTAGAGAATTCATTGAACATGATCTTGGTGAAGAAGGGCTTGCCCGCTCAGTCATCATTGTCTCCACATCGGACCAGGCAGCACAACTGCGCCTGAATGCCGCATATGTAGGGACATCGATCGCAGAATATTTCCGTGACCAAGGAAAAACCGTCATCTTAATGATGGACTCAGTCACCCGTTTTGCACGAGCTCTTCGAGAAGTCGGTCTTGCAGCCGGAGAGCCTCCTGCGCGAGCAGGTTATACCCCATCAGTTTTTGCAACATTGCCAAAGCTTCTAGAACGTTCCGGAAACTCTGCCAAAGGCTCAATTACAGCTTTCTATACCATTCTAGTTGCTGGGGATGACATGAATGAACCGGTTGCGGATGAAGTCCGCTCGATTTTGGATGGTCACATCATATTGTCGAGTGAATTAGCACGCCAATATCACTATCCTGCGATCGATGTTTTAGCATCTGTTAGCCGGATTCTTCCTAATGTCACGAGCGAAGAGCACCGAAAGCTCATTGGGCAAGTTCGAGAAGTTTTAGCGAACTATAAGAAAAACGAACTCTTGATACGCATTGGAGAATATAAGCCAGGATCTGACAAGCAAGCAGACTTTGCGATCAAATACGTTGACAAAGTAAACCGCTTCTTAAAACAGAAAGTCGACGAAAAGTGCTCGTTTGAAGAAACAATGGAACAACTCCAGGCGCTCTTTAGGTAGCCATGAAAGAAACATACCCATTAGAACAACTCGCAATGATTAAAAACCGGCGCTTAGAAGAAGCCGAACGCGTTCTAAAGGAAAAAAAAGAGCAGCTAGAAAAGGAAAAAGAAAAGCAGAAAGAGCTTGAAGAAGAAAGGAACACAACCTTTAAACACCGCGCAGCTAAGCTGAAACAGCTCCGCGACAAGCTTGATGCAGGAACAACGAGTGACAAAATCGAAATGATGCGAGATTACATCAAAGTTGTTGATGATGAGCTCAAGCAAAAAGAAAAGAAAGTTCAAGACCAAATTAAAGTGGTTGAGGAAGCGGTTGAAGCGGTTGAAGCTGCCCGCAAAGACATGGTCAAAAAACAACATGACGTTGAAAAGTTGAAAATGCACCGCAAAGAGTGGGAAAAAGAAATGCGTGTCATCGAGGTTTATGAAGAGGGCGTCGAGAATGATGACCTTGGAACCGCCATGCACTCAACCAAAAAACACAAACGACGGTAAGCTATGGATCCTGATAAAATCCAAGGGGATATCCAACGCCCCTTCCAACAAGAGCCTGAAGCATCAGACAAAATCGACCCTGAAAAGTTCAAGAAGGTCATGAAGGTTGAAGATACCGATGAAGCGCAAAAACGGAATAAGAGAAACCTAAAGAGGGAAGAGGAAGAAGGTGAAGACGAGAATGTTGAAGAAAAAGTTGCTCCCCCTCCTGCCTCGACCTCTTTCTCAGAATTTATGAGCGACAAAGATCAACTCAATAACGTTCTTGATTCGGAGTCTGGGGGAGTCCGCTATCAAGCAGCACCAGACGAAGATGATGCCTTTGTTGCGCCTAAAGCAGGATCGATTAATACCGAAGGGGTAGATCTCGATGAAAGCGAAGCTCCGCCAGCTGCTCAACCGCAAGGGCAACAGCAACAACCCCAAACAGGATCAGAACAACAGCAAGCTCCTCCTCCACCGCAGCAGCAGCCATCTGCAGGAAGTAGTTATGCACAAGAACCCCCTGCGCCAACTGAACAATCTTTTTCTCCCCCAATGTACGAAGGCGACTTTGAAGAGCAACCTTTCCAGCAGCAACAACAGCCCATAAATCAGCAACAACAGCCTCAGGGAACCACCAACGAAGACAGCCAAAACACCCAGCAAGCTCAGCAACCACAAGAAAAAGAAAAAGGAGATGAAAAACCTCCTGAGAAAAACAAGGAAGAAGACGCTTCTCTTTTAGCCTCCCAGCCAAAGATGAGTGATCTCATTCCTAAGAAAAAGAAAAAGATTAAGAAGCCTGCAGCTGAAGTCAAGACACTCCCTAAAGACATGCAAACTCCTCTCGATGGACAAAAGCCTGCTGATGGAACAGGAAAAACAGCTAAACTAGATGGAGCACCCCTTCCCGAACCAAGCGTTGGAAAAGATCAAGCCCCCTCTGCTCCCTTCGAAGGCATTGAAGGAACTGAGAAAGGTGGAGAGGAAGGGCTCACCGCCACAGGAAGCCCCAAAGGAGATGAAATCTCCACGCCGGGTGCCCCTCCCCAAAAGACTGGCACAAAAGCAACCTCTCCTTTTCGCCGCCTAACCCCTCAAGAAATCCGCAACCAACGCCTAGGAAAAGAAAGCGCATCCACGACTGCCGCCTTAGAAGGAATGGTTGTTCCCTCATCTGGCGAAGGGCAAAAAGGAGAAATGGGCAAAAAGAAAAAGGATGATGACGACTCCCCCTTTATCGAAGCCACATCAGAAACAGCAAGCATTATCCTTCCAACATTTGAAACCCCTATTGCACCAGTTGCTGAAACACAAACAACCCCATCCTATACAAGACTCACTCCTGAAGTGCATGAGCTCTTTGAAAAAATGGGAGGCGTTATGGTAGTCCAGTTAGATAAGGGTGTCACAACTACAACCATGAACATCAATATGCCCAACTCCATCTTTAACGGAGCGCAAGTAATCCTGGACCAATATAGCTCTGCTCCCCACTCCTACAACCTACAACTCATCGGAAGCCCTGAAGCCGTGAAGCTTTTCACCAGTAATATGACTCAGCTTGAAAACTCCTTTAAGCAAGCAAACTTCAACTTCGAAGTCAACATCCTCAACCCTTCCATCACCCAAACAAAAAAGCCCCCTCACCTCATCCGTCGAGGCAGTTCTGCAGGCGGCAAGGGCGGCAGCGGCAGCGGCGACAAAGGCAAGTCTGGCAACTAGTTTTCTAGTTTGTACCAGATTAGTATATACCCAAATGAATTCAGAAATTGGGTATACTTGCCATCAATTCTGAAATCCATTACGATTCCTCGTGGATTGGAATGAGGTTAAACAATGGATATCAAAACACATCCCCAAGTTAGTGTGCGAGCTGCTGCTGAATCAAAAAAAGAGGAGCGCAGGCTTCCAACGCGTTCATTTAAAGAGGTCATGTCTCAAAAAGAGCCTCCCCGCTTCCCCCAAAGGTCTAAGAGTGTCTTTGACTTAGCCGCTAAGGAAAAGAAAAAGCCCGAAGAAAAGAAATCTTCTCCAAATGAATCCTCCCAACATGGTGAAAAGATTCAAGAGTTAGCACCACAAGTAGTTGCGGAAGGAATGGAAGTTTCTGAGGTTACAGAACTCTCGCTCGAAATGACCTCCCTAGTTGAAGAGATGGCTGATTATATAAAAATAGAGAGTGAGAATGGGGTGTCCAAAACCACCGTCAAGGTGGGAATGGCTGGAACTGCCTTGGAAGGTTCGACAATAGAACTCGACCACTATGATACAGCGCCTCACAGCTTCAACCTGCAACTGTCGGGAACGCCTGAGGCCCAGGAACTTTTCCAAGCTCATATCGGAACACTTCAAGTATCACTGAATGCACACGAAGCCCTAAAAGGCTTTCAAGTCCACGTGCTGCAACCCATTCTGAGTGAAAAGTCAGAGCTCTTCAACCGTGGAAGAACAAGGGAAGAGAAAAAGAAAGCCGCCAAATTTAAAGGGATTGGGACAGGCCTATCCTCTATCTCAAAAAAATGACTTCCTAAATTGATGGAAATCCCGTATCTTGGGTTTTTATAATAACTTGATTTAAGTGTGAGTGAAATGCAGCCACAAAATTGGATGAAACATGTAGAGTCGGTGGCAATCGGAGCCCAGGATATTCCTATGTGGGGCTCGGTTCCTTCTTTTCCTTGGGAAGCGTTTACAAATGAACTTCAGACAGCTTTGGGAATCCAGAAGCTAAAGATTACGGGGGGATCTGCCGAATGGAAGAAAGGAAATGAAATCCTTTCAGGGATGGGACGCTCTCCTCTCCAGCTTGCTGTAGAAATGTCTCCCCTTAAAGGGAGTTTCTCAATTGTTTTCCCCTCAGAAGATTTTTCAAAACTATCCTCTTGGGCGATCCACCCAGAGGCAGGAAGTGACGGTTTCTCTGACCCCTACTTGCAAAAGGGTTTCTTCCGCTACTTAAGTATTGAAGGGATTTCCATCATCGATAAACTCCAAGTCTTCCAGGGGCTCACCCCAAAAATGATTGACATGCCTCTTGCAAAAGAAGACGCCTATTGCATCGATGTGGCCATCGAACACGAAGGAGAAACTATTTGGGGGCGGATGATTTGTCCCACTCTTTTTCAGGAATCATTTAAACATCACTTTGCGCAAGATTGGAACTTTTCAATTCCTTCTCATCTCTATCAAGAACTAATGGTTGATGTTTCTCTTTCTGCTGGAGAATCTAAGCTTTCCCAGGAAGACTGGATAAAACTTCAAGAGGGAGACTTTGTTCTCCTTGATCATTGCTCCTATTACCCTAAACTCAAAAAAGGGACCTTTCAGCTCTCTGTTGATAACACTCCCCTTTTTCAGGCAAAGGTCAAAGAGGATGCGATTAAACTTCTCGATTATGCACACTATTTTGAGGAAAAACCCATGGACGACGAAAATTTCGAAAAACCTTACAACGAATCCATGGAGGAGGACGCGGTATCCGTTGAGGAGGCCCCCGAGTCGCCTATGCTTTCTCCAAAAAAAATTCCCGTGAGTCTCACAATTGAAGTGGCGCGCCTCAAGATGAACCTCGATAAACTCCTAAAGTTGAAGCCAGGAAATGTTTTAGAACTTGGTATTCAACCTGAGAGAGGAGTCAATCTTGTTGCCAATGGAAAATGTGTTGGCAAAGGAGAGCTTCTCCAAATTGGAGATGTCATTGGAGTTAAAATCACAAAGCTTGGCGAGTAAGTTGCAGTGGCAGCAAAAGATTTCTATAAACAATCGACCCTTCCTAACCTAACAGGTGATAATGCGCAGCCTCCAGACCATCCTAAAAAGATAGGACCCTATAAGGTAGAAGCTCTACTTAGCACTGGAGGGATGAGTTATCTTTATCTTGGGGTTGATCCCAAAGACCATACTCCTTTAGTAATCAAAGTTCTCTCCCCAAAATATTTGACCCATCAAGAGATGGTCGATCAGTTTTTAAAAGAAGCTGAGATTATTGGCCTTACCGACCACCCCAATATTATCAAGTTGCGTGGACAAGGAGAGTGGGAAAATGGCCTGTATATTGCCATGGAGTTTGTACAGGGAATCTCTCTTAAACAATTCATCATGCAACAAAACTTTTCAACACGGACCTGCTTAGAGATCGTTCTTCAAGTCGCCTACGCTCTTCTTCACCTCCATACCCATGGAGTAATCCACCGCGATTTGAAACCCGAAAATATCCTTATTACAGAGGGTGGAAGTGTGAAAGTGATTGACTTTGGCATTGCCCAAATGATTCATGATAACGCACTATCCCTTCCATCGCAGCGTGGACAATTCTTGGGAACACCAAGTTACATGAGCCCTGAGCAAAAAAGAGATCCTCTGAGCGTTACCTACGTCACCGATATCTACTCTCTTGGGGTGATTACTTTTGAGCTCCTTGTCGGTAAACTGAGTTTTGGGTCCGTACAGTACTCTTTACTTCCCGAAGATTTACAGCACATTGTGAAAAAAGCCCTTGCTCCGGTCCTAGAAGATCGTTATCCCGATGTCGTCGACCTGATTACCGACATTACAAGTTACCTGAAGGAAGAAAACCGCAACCCTAGAGGAAGCGCTGGTGGAGGAATTAAAGAAGTTTGGGAACATTTAGAAGAAAGCCATCTAAAATTGCTTCCCTCAGAACTCCCCAAATGGACTCCTTTTGATATCGGACTTGCAAAGCCCGATCGAGAAAGCGACCTCTCTTCATACTATGATTTTCTCCGTTTTGCGGATCAATCCTACTTTATTGCTATGGCAGAATATATGGAGCCTAGCATTGAAGGACTTTCTTATACCGGTTTTTTAAAGGGAATGATTCAATCCCTTACCCGCGAATACCTCACCTCAGCAGATAGCCATTTTGAACCGATACTTTTTGTGACAGCCCTCAATGAAATGATTGCAAGCCAAGGAAACAACGTCCACTTTTTGTTTCAGCTTCTCTATCTCACCCCATCAACCAATCAGTTTTCTTTTATCTCCTGCGGCTGTGGTTCTCTCCTCCACCTTCAATTAGGAAGCAAAGAGCCGCGCTTTCTAACAAATCAAAACCCCTCACTGGGTGTTGACTCCAACCATGGGTTCTATGAAACCACCGAGAGTTGGACTGAGGGAGATCACCTGATTGCACACTCTTTCGATACAGAGATAAGCTCAGCTAAGCATGGAGAAGATTTTGAAGATGCTCTATGTCATATAATTAATAAAAACCTTCAACTCTCCGCACAAGCACAAGCAGAAACCATTCTCAATGACATCGCGCGTACTTTCCCGAACATTGTTGAGGCCTCTCCCAAAACAGTCCTGACTATTCAGCGCATTACATAATGTAGTATTCAAAAATCTCGTGCATTTTATTAAGAAATGATTTAGAATCTCGTCCACGTTATAAGATTTGGGAGAAATCATTATGTCCGAGCTAACCCTTGCCACCGTTAAACCTGTAATTTCAGGCCCTGCCTATCAGCAACTCACAAGGATGTTCACCGATAAAGACCTCCAGGAGCTGTCTAGCTCAGAGGGGAGAACTCTTGATCAAGAACATAATGTTCAAATGGGATGGCACACAAATGAAACTGGAGAAGTTGACGGGATTTTTCTTCGGATGCTTACTGGAGATTCAATGCAGGTGTGCACATGGTTAAAGAATGACACTCTTCAGAAGCCTTATGAATGGACGATTGCATCTCGGTATGTATCCCCTCCAAAAGCGCTAACGATTCCCAGAATTTTTGCAGATTATGTCCACACTGATAGAATTGGAATGGTCGCTCCTTTAGTAGTGACTCATTCCAGTGGCGGAGAGGTTCCAAAGCGCCTCAAATTACTCCCTAAGCCTAAAGCTACTGATATTCCCCCTCAAGGTCGACCTGATACAGACGCAAAACACTCCCCCTCGTCCCCGGGCCGATCGAGCCCCCCCTCGCCAACAAGAAAAAATTATAATTTTACAAAAATTGGTGTATCCATACTCCTCACATCGATGGTTCTTTATGCTGTAAAAAAATTCTTTGTTAAACCCAAACCGCCTCAGATTGCTCCCCCTATTCAATCAAATGGAAATGGAGCTTTTTCTAAACCTATTGCCACTTAAGCGTTAGATTTTTCGTGTTTTATAATAGAGAATCCTTTAAACTCTCGTGCACATTTATAAGATTTTGGAGAAGTAATTATGTCTTTACCGTTTACGCTTGAAAACATTCAACCTAGAGTCTCTGATGTTGTATATCAACAACTTGCGGACAGAGTTTCCAATGAGGACCTTCAAGAGCTCTCTAGCCCAGGGGGGAGAAACTATATAGACCGTGGCAAACTCTGCAATGTTCAGATCGGATGGCATCGCGATGAAGCGAACACAATTGACGGGATTTTTCTCCGTATTTTTGACCAGCAAACAATCCAAGCTTGGAAATGTTTAAGGGATCAGGACTACGACCTTCCTTACGAACTGACAGTTACCGCAATGCACACGACTCCTACAACGATCATGCTCATACATCAAACGCGAGCAGAACAGCTCTTTGCTCCCCTAGAATTGCCGAAATCAGAGGATTCTGCAACGTTTGATATTCCAGCAGCAAGCTTAAAAACACCCGAGGAAATTAAGGCTTTTTTTGGAAAAAATCGGGAGATGCTGCCTGATTCCATTCGTGAAGCCATCAGCCCTTGCGTAAAACCTCCAGAAGATCTCGCACGACCAAGAAGAAAACCTAATTTTACGCGTATTGGGCTCGTGTTATTATTGGTCATTGGAGTTGCTTATGTCGTAAAGAGATCCTTTACGCAATCAAAGCCTACACCTCCAAAAACTCCTCCTAGCATTCCTGCAAAACCTCATCTGGCTACCCCTTCTACTATAGAGTCAAAAAGCTATCGCCACTGGGGACCTGTAGGAAATGCTACTAAATAGTGATTAAACTACTATAACTATATGTCGTAAAACGCTTTGGCATTTTCATAGAAAAGCTTACGCTGGGTTTCCGGCGCGTAGCGAGAAAATGCCATGCGGTAGATTTCTATAAGCTTTCCATAGGGGAGGAATAGAGAATCAGGAGGGACATTGCTTCCAAAAAAGCATCGGTCTTCTCCAAACGCTTCGATACCCGCATGGAGAAATCTCTCGATATTCTCTTGATCATGGGATTTAAAAATAAGTCCGATCCCACTGAGTTTCAGATGAACATTCGGATGATCCGCAAGCAGTTTGATATCCTTCTTCCAGGTTTCAAATCCATTGTCTGTGATATCGCGGGGCCATCCCAGGTGATCTAAGACAAAAGTTACATCGGGAGTCGCCTTAACAAGCCTTGCTGCGTCTGGGATTTGATGACCAAATAAAGAAATATCAAAGGTAAGAATCTGTTTTGATAGGGCTTTAAGACCCTTTTGAAAGTGGGGATCTTTCATAAGATCTGGATCTGAGTAGCCTTCTTCGTGAAAAAGGATCTGGCGGACCCCACGGACATTTGGGAACTGACAATGGTCTTTTAACACGTTCTCAATATCAGGATCTCTAAGGTCCGCTTGAAACACAATAACATTTGGAAACCCATGGCTATCGGCAATCTTTTGGAGCCATTCCGTTTCATAAAGTGACTTCTTATAGGCAGGATTTGCCTCTAGGTGAACGCATTGTGTAACATGATAGGGCTTTACCAATCCTTCATAATCGGTAATCAAAAAGTTCTTGCGCAATTTGTCGACCTTTCCGATAACCTCTTTAAAGTGCCCCTCTTTCTCTGTGAGCCAGGGATATTCACCATGATCTAGATCCCATAGGTGCATATGCCCATCGATGATTTCGTCTGTATACATTGTTGATGCCTTTGTGAATAATCCTGTCCTAAAATTCACATTACTGGTTTAATGGATTTTTTTACACGTGCGTACTAATTTTGATGAGCCAGGCCTTTGCAATGAGAAAAAATTCAGTTTTTATAGTAAAAAGTTGATGCAGAGTAATTCCCATCTCTGATATGAAAATAAGATCTTTCGAATAATGATAAAATACGTGATGAAAAGCAGAGCTATAACAGTCTTCCTCTTCTACATACTTTTATGTTTTTCTTTATCCACTGTTTATGCTGCAAAAGATCCAAGCCCACATCCTCAAGCAGATCTCTCCCCAGAAAAGAGCACGATATCTGAAGCTTCCTCAGGACCAGGATATACAATTAACTTCGATAACGTTCCGGTTCTGGAAGTTGTCAAATTTATCAGCAAAATCGGAAAGGTTAACTTCGTCTACGAAGAAACAGACTTAAACTTCAATGTTACGATCGTTTCCGAAGAGCCTACTCCTCTCGTTCATGTAATGGCCGCATTTATTCAAGTCCTTAGGATTAATGGCCTAGACCTGATTGAACAAGGAAACACCCTGGTCATTTCCAAGGGATCGGGCCTTAGACAGATTGCAACAGTCGTCTCTAAAGAAGTCCCCCTTACTGGGGATTACATCCCTCCGATCATGACTCGTGTGTTTTATGTGAAGAATGCAAATCCCGATACATTAGCAGGAATCATCCGACCTCTTCTTTCCTCCTCTGCAATCATCGAAGTATCCGAAGCGACCCGCAACATTATCGTAACTGACATCACTCAGAATATAGAAGAGGTTCATAAACTCTTTTACACACTAGATGTTCCCAAGTCTGCCTTGAGTATTGACTCTTTTCCTTGCCGTAACAACACTCCTGAAGAGCTGATCGCTCTTGCAAACCAAATTTTGATCCCTATTTCTGAAGGGAATCCCTTAATATTTGTCCCTCAAAACCAAACACGCACCATCTTTATTGTTTCAACACCCTTCCTTATCGAACAATCGATCATGATCTTAGAGGACCTCGATAATCCCCCTTCTCTATCTAGGGGAATCCAGGGGCCACTCACGGCAAGCAACATTTTAATTTATCACATTAAGTACAAGCCAGCTGATGTCTTGATGCAAGGTGTCAAAAGCATTGAAGGAAACCTTCAACAGCTCGGCCCTTCTTCTCAAAATTTAGTCGGTGCCATGAACTCCATGAAGTTTGTGAAAAACAGTCACTCCCTATTTTTTGTTGGAGATACTCAGTCCCTTTCAGAAGTCCAAACCATCTTGGATGGCTTGGATGTCCCCTATAGCGAACAGGAACTTGAATATATTCGAGGGGGCTTCTACATCTACAAGATTCAACATAATGATGAACAAGAAATTGCCAGTTCTCTCGATAAGCTTGTTAAAAACTTGAAAAGTTCAGATCATCCAGATACCGATCTCATCAATACCATCCTCTCAATGAAGTATATCAAGGAAAATGACTCTTTGATGTTCACTGGAGACCAACGATCCATTAATCGCCTAAAAGAGCTTCTGCCAACCTTTGACGTTTCTCAACATCAGATTTCGAAGCTCCCCATAAGCAACCATTTCTTCATCTACAGGCCTACAAATGAGACCGCAGAAGACTTGTTAACTCAGATAAAAAACACCTCTAAGAATCTTAAGAATTCTAATTTTACCGATACGGCATTCCTGAAATCCCTAAGCTCTGCAACCCTCTCTGATGAAGGTAAATCC
The DNA here is from genome assembly GCA_018399055.1 of Simkaniaceae bacterium. Lineage (GTDB taxonomy): Bacteria > Chlamydiota > Chlamydiia > Chlamydiales > Simkaniaceae > Neptunichlamydia. The sequence goes on from CP073762.1 coordinate 1,995,299, forward strand.
GTTACATTTACTGGAGACCAACAATCCCTTGATCGGATTAAGGCTTTAGTTGCAGGGATGGATCAACCTAAGGGGCCTGCCGCTATTGAAATGAAAAATTTTGTCTATCAGATTCAATTTGTAAACCCCGAGTACATTGAAGAGGGGCTTCAAAGTATCGCAAAAACCCTCCCCTCTGATAATCCCCTAGCTCTGACAATCGATAATATGAAATATGTCAAGCAATCAAACTCGATTGTTTTTAGAGGGTCTGAAAACACGATTAATGAGATTAAAACAATCTTGCCAACGCTTGATAATCAAAAAATTGCTCAAAATCAAGCTGAGGGAAAGTCCACATACTTTGTCTATAAATTGCAAAATGCCTCCGGCAGTCAAGTCATTCAAGAACTTAAGCAAACAGCTCAATCTATCAAGGGTTCTACTACCCAAGATAAAGAAGTTGTGCAATCGATCAACAGTATTGATTGGATTCAGTCAACAAATTCTCTAGTCATTACAGGCCCACCCCCTGTTATTGATCGCATTAGAGGAATGATTGCAAAATATGATACTGAGCGTGCACAGGCGACTTCATTCTACGTCTATAAACCTAATGGTATCACTGCCGAAGAATTTCAAAAACGCGTTCTCGTTGCTGCAAAAGAAATGAATGCTGCTGGACTAGATGATAACGGCCTTATTGAAGCCATGGGCTCTGCAAAAGTGATATCGAAAGGTTCGGCCGTAATGTTCACCGGCACTCCCCGAAGCATCGATAAGCTCAAGGAAATGATTGGAACTTTTGACACCTATAAGGCAGAACAGCCAAAGAGTTCAGAGTTCTTTATGTACAAACCTAAGGTGATTTCAGCAGAACAGCTTAAAAATTCAATCCTAAAAGGTATCAAGCAACTCGAAAAATCAGGCCTCCAAGACCCAGAATTTATTAGCGCCGCAGAATCTGTCAAAATTGGCCCCAACGGACACGAACTTTACTTTACGGGAACACCTGAGGCCATTGCAAAAATAAAAGTGATGGCTGAACAATATGACAATGAGCACGAACAAAACAAAGCTTCCGAGTATTATATTTTCAAACCACAACATCAAACTCCAGAAGAAATTATCAAACAGTCTAGGCATGCTGCCGATCAAATGAAGGATAACGGTCTTGTTGACCAAAACCTGATTACAGCTCTTAACTCTGCAACCATTGTTTCCCAGGGGACTGGTGTTCTATATACGGGAACCAGGGGTGCCATAACGCAACTTGAAGTTCTTGCTCCCACTTTTGATAATATAAAACCAACATCCCCCGACGCAAACCAATTCTTTGTTTACACTCCTGTTCATATTAATGCCGATCAACTAAGGCAACACGCACGCCGCGTTGCAGATGACATGGAAGGAGCCGGGTTCACCGACAAGAACTTAGTCAGCACCTTGCAAAACACCCGACTTGTCTCCAGTGGCAAAGGTGTTTTATTTACGGGAACTTCCGAATCAATCGCCAAAGTTCAACAATTACTCCCCTCTTTGGATAGTCCAACTGATGATCAACCCAAGCAAGTTGGGAAGACTACATTCATGATCTACAAGATCAAGTACCTGACAGGACAAAGCTTAATGGGATACTTAAAAAACATGTCTTCAGACTTGCAACGTGCAGGATCCAATCAAGTCGATTTAATGACAACCTTGAACAATATGCGCTATGTTCAAGACACAAATTCAATTATCTTTACCGGAACTCCCCAGGCTGTTCAAGAAGCACTAACGCTAGCTCAGCAATTTGATATCCCTTCGCTTGCCCAAGAAGCTCCTGTTCGTGCTCCTACAGGCTATCTGATTTACAAGCCTAAGTATGTTCCTGGAGAAGAGTTAATTCGTGTACTCCACGATTTTGAGCAGAATTTAAGGACATCTGGTGTCACTGACAAAGAACTCTTTGATGTGATCAATAACCTCAAGTGGATGGAAAAGACCTCTTCGATTCTAGTCTCAGGCGATGAGAAAGAAACAAATAAAGTTCACGGTCTTTTAGAGCGCTTTGATATTCCTGGGCCTGGAATTCCTGAGGGTGAAGCTGGAATTGAAACTGTCTCTGATATGAGCTTCTTGATCTATAAGCTTCAATATCATTCAGGAGAAGAAATTCAGACTGCGATTAAACTTATCGGGGTAGACCTTGGAAAATCAAAATCAAATACTGATCTAGCTCAAGCAATCCGAACGCTTCAATGGATCGAGGTCACAAATTCCCTCGTTGCTACCGGGCAAGCAGATTCCCTAGGCAAACTCAAGGAATTGATCAAGAGCATTGACATTCCTCTTAAGCAGGTGTTTGTAGAGATCTTAGTGATTGAAACACAAAATGCCGACACTTTAGAATTTGGTCTTCACTGGGGGTCGCAAGGCGTCTACCGCAATAAGTTCTCTTACGGTACGTATGGTAATCCCGTAAATACGTCCAACAATAAAGATCCACTGATAAGCTTTAACGAGGCCGTACAAAAGCTTTCTGCCTCTACCTCTACAACTCCGATTGGAACCATGATTCCAGTTGTATCGGGCGGAGATCTTGGAGTGATTGGGGATATTATCCTCCATAAAGGACAGACCTATTTTGCGCTGGGTTCTTTGATCAATGCACTCAAGAATGATGGTGATTCTACGATCGTAATGAACCAGAAGATCATCACTCAGGACAATAAAATGTCTACCATCTTCACAGGGCAAAATATCCCCTATACTGGATCTCTTGTCACTCAATCAGGTCAGAGTCAAATCACAACAGCCAACCTGGAATACCGCGATGTGGGAATCAGCTTAAGTATTACTCCTGTTGTTGGAAATAACGACATCATCACTCTCATGATTGAAGAAGATATTTCCGAACAAATCAATACCGACCAGGGAAGCAGTGTAAGCTCTGATCAGGTTCAAGGAATCACAACAAGCAAAAACAGCACAAAAGTTGTTGTCAGTGTTCCAGATAAAAGCTTCCTTGTCTTGAGTGGATCGATTCAAGATTCTAAGACGCGTACTAAAACAAGCATCCCCTGCCTTGGAGGCCTTCCTCTGATTGGAGCTGCCTTCTCAGATGTCAGTCTGGTTAATACGGTTGCAAATATTGTCTTCTTTGTAAAACCACAAATTATTAAATCCTTCGATGTCTACTCTGAAATTACCGAAAGGCAGGAAGATATCTTCCGAAACTACTCAGGTGATCCTGAAGATTTTGATATTGGTGTCGAACTTGTCAGAACCCCAGACGATACTTATTAGTCCTAAACAGCTGGACTTTTCATTCGATGAATGCTAGTCTGTTCCCCAATGAAGTATTCAAAATCGATTCTTATACTCCTTCTTTTGTTTGCCGTGGCAGGGTGCTACAAAGTCCCCGATAAAATTGAGCCGCAGGTAAACTTCTCAGTACAAGATAAGTACTTAAAGCAATTACCCCCCGCCTTTCCCCCTTTGAATTCAAGTGAAAGAGGAGAGCCATGGGGGCAGGAATATCTAATAGCCCAAAAATTTGCAGAACATCTGGACCTCTACCGCGCAATCACAACATTTAAACGTGCGGAGTTTCTATTGCCTGCTGGAAAGCCTCAGCGTCTTGAGGAGATTCAGTACCAGATCCTCTTGAGTTACTATTTAGGAAAACGATATGAGCAGGTAACTCAGGAATTTACCCACTCGTCTCTATACTCAGCGACAGACACTTTTCCTGCCTATCATGACCTTTTGATTATGATGTATGAGAGTTACCTGGAAATAGGAGAGGAGCAAAAAGCGGATTATGTCTTTAGGGTGATCGAGCACCATTTTCCTGAAACGGCAAAAAGACTCAAGGTTTCAACGGCCCTGATTGAAGGGGATCTGGACACGCTCCAGACGATTCAGAGGGAAGACCCTTCAAAGGAATACATCACACAGCTTCTAGACACTTACGAATCAAAAAAAAAATCTGTTAAAAAGGCACAAACGCTTAATGCCCTCTTGCCAGGTGCAGGGTTCTTGTATGTCGGGCAAAAACAATCAGCACTCACCTCTTTTCTCTTAAATGGTCTCTTTATTTGGGCATCGGTTCACTTTTATACCAAAGGAAACTATGCGGCGGGAGCAATCTTCACAAGCTTTGAAACAGGCTGGTACTTTGGAGGAATCTACGGAGCTGGAGAAAGTGCTAAGCTTTATAATGAGCGTCTTTATGAGAAAGAAGCCTATCCCATCCTTAACAAACACGGCTCCTTCCCTGTCTTGATGCTGAGGTTTGGGTTCTAATGAAAACGTTCCTATTGCTTATCTTATCACTTCCTCTGTTTGCTGAAGTGGGATTTGTAGAACCATGGGGCAAAGATAGTGAAATGGTTCCAACCACCAGTCTCATTCCTCCCCTTCCAAAGCAGTCAGGACTCATGACTAAACTAAGCGAAACTATTATCCTCTTTCATCAAAATATCATCTCCCCTGTTGATGGTCCCCGTAGTCACTTCCGCCCCACAAGCTCGCGCTATATGCTTCTGGCAATGAGAAGACATGGCTTTATCAAAGGATACATCATGGGGTGTGACCGCCTCCTCCGAGAAAACAAAGAGGGCTGGGTCTATCGCACAATTACAATCGATGGAGAGACTTATAAGTGGGATCCGACTTTCTCATCATCAAAAAGAAGAGGTTCCTCTAAGAAGACCTCTTCATCATGAGAGGATTTCTTCTTGTCCTGCCTCTTTTTACCCTTCAGGTAAAAAGTCAAGGGGACGCCAGTATATTGGTATGTCTTGCGAAACTGATTGATTAGATATTTCTTATAGGTATCTCCTAAAAGGTCAATCTGATTGACGAAAAAGACGAAACGGGGGGGAGCGGAGTCAACCTGCGCCATATAATAGATACGAAGGCGCTTCCCTCTAAGCATTGGAGGATGCACCTTATGCATTACCCTCTCGATAAACTTATTGAGTTGCCCAGTGGATATTCTTTTTGTAAGATTTTCATAAACCTCTCGAACCAAAGGGAAGAGTTCATCAATTTTTCTACCCGTTAGAGCAGAACCGAATAGAGTGGGACAATAGTTGGTAAAGGAAGCTTCAATCTCAAGACTCTTTTTGCAATGCTCCATTCGAAATCCCTTCACAAGATCCCACTTATTGAGAAAGATGATGCATCCCTTCCCTTTTGATTCAATAGAGTTGGCAATCTTTTTTTCTTGAGAGGTCATCCCCTCTTGAGAATCCAGCATGAAGATGCATACATCGGCCCGCTCAATCGCACGTTCGGTCCGAATAGCAGCAAATTTATCAACGACTTCAGGCTCAGAGTTTTTTCGACGGATCCCCGCGGTATCAATAAAGGTAAAAGTCTCCCCCTCAAACTCTACTGCAACATCGATTGAGTCTCGAGTCGTTCCAGCAATAGGGCTCACGACGCATCGGGACTCATCTAAAAGTGTGTTGATGAGGGTAGACTTTCCAACATTGGGGCGACCAATGATAGCCACCTTAATCCCCTTAGCATCTTCTTCTGCATCAACAATGGGACATGGTTCAAGGGCCGTCTGCAACATCTCAACAATGTTATTCCCTTGAATCGCAGAGACAGGAACCATCCTCTCAATCCCTAGTGCATAGAACGGCGCCAGGATTGAAGGATCTTCATTATCCATTTTATTCACAGCAAGGGTGATTGGTTTCCCACTTCTCAAGAGGATTTGTGCAACATGTTTGTCCAAATTGGTAAGACCGATCCGGGAATCAACTACCATGATTAAACTATCGGCTTCTTCAATTGCAACTTTTGCCTGGAGCTTGACTTCCTCTGCAAAGGGGATCGTACTGCTTTCATCAATCCCACCAGTATCGATAATTTCAAAAGGACGCCCAAATAGATCTGCTTCAGCATAGAGACGGTCACGAGTCACACCTTCCATTTCATCAACGATAGCGATCCGTTTTTTAACAATCCGATTAAAAAGGGCCGACTTTCCCACATTAGGGCGCCCTATCAAAGCAATTTTTGTTTTCATAGGCCACCCATCATACCAAATCCTTTCTTAAAGGGCCACTTACAAACCTCCACATGGCCGCTTTTTTGCCTTTTTCACAAATGCGCTCCTATGACACAAATAACCTACCCTAAAATAGATGTGAATTCACACAAGAGAAACACATTCGCAAGAATCCCTCAATAATCAACGGATCAAAAGGTTTTTAATCGGCCAAAAAAAAATATTAATAAAAACTCCTGAAAAAGGTAAGTAGTAGGGAATGGAAAAGAGATACCGCTTTCTACTTATTTTTTTCTTGATCATCGGCGCCTGTGCAATCGGAATTTCTTTCTATGTGCAATATGGAATGGAGATTCCACCTTGCATCTACTGCAAAGCGCAACGATGGGGGTATTTTCTCTTAGTTCCCTTCTCAATTATTGGTCTATTAATCAGACAAAAACGGGGAACGCTACGGTTTATCCAAGGAACACTGATGGTAATCCTTTGGTTTGCCGCTGTTCATACATTCAAGGAGTTCTTTGGAAGCACATGTAGCTGCGTAGTAGGAGCAACGAAGTGGGAAATATTTGGGTTAACCGCTTCCCTTTATAGCGCAACCTTCTCTATCGCTCTATTTGTAATATTACAATTTTTTCTTAAGAAAAAATAAATAAAATCACCCCACTATTATTTGGGCGTTTTGCAATAATAACATTCCGTTGTCCCTTCATAATTATGAAGTCCACATTTTGAGCATTTCCACTCTTCTTCTATGAGCACCACACGACGTGACTCTGAAAAAATAATCGCAGGAGAAAAAGATGCCGCGAGTATTAAAACGAATATTGCTAATTGTTTCATATGACCTACCATTTTAATTGTGAATGATTATCAAAATTAATTGCTTTCTTAAGCAATACAACTTCAGGATTATTTTTTTAAGAATAATCTTTATGCATAGAGTAGTCTTATATATTTCTCGCTACTGCTCCAATTCTAAGAGAGGCTTTTCAAAAGCCTGATAAGGTCCTCTCGATCCAAGTGTTTAATCTGGTCTTGATCATCATATCCAATCACCCCTTCTGTAAGGCTAATCTTTCTCTCAATAAGCGCGTGGATGTGCTCCTCAATAGTCAACTTGTTCACCATCTTAAAGACTTGAACCCCACGATTTTGTCCAATTCTATGGACCCGGTCGGTAGCCTGATTTTCTTTTGCTGGATTCCACCATCGATCATAATGAACAACAACAGAGGCTGCAGTCAGGTCAACACCTGTTCCCGCAGCTTTCAATGAAGCAACAAAGACCTCGCACTCGGGATCTTCTTTGAAGGTTTGGAGCTGTTTTCTTCGATCTTGGGTGGACCCTCTAATGGTCGCATACCCAATTTTGTTATCTTTAAGATAGTTCTCAATAAGGGTCATCATGTCGAGATACTGGGAAAAAACAACAAGCTTCTGGCCACTCCCTCGGGTTTCTTCAAGAAGCTCAATAAAAAGATCCCATTTTCCGCTTTGGTATTTTTTGTAGTTTTTAAGATCTTTATTAATCAGGCAGGGATGATTACATATTTGCTTTAAGCTATTTAGAAGTGCAAAAACATGCATGTATGGAACAGCTTTATCAGGATTCGAGACGTCGTTTAGTAGTGCATCGCGGGACTGATTCACAGTATCCATATAAAGTTTCTGCTGCTCTTCAGATAGATAAGAATATGCAATTTCTTCAATCTTCTCTGGAAGGTCATCAAGAACATCACTTTTTTTTCTTCGAAGGACAAAAGGATCAATCAAACGAGAGAGGAGCATCCTTTTTTCTTGGTCGTGAAGCTTTTCAATGGGGTTGACAAAGAATTCACGATACTGGGCATGTGTTGGCATATATCCTGGAAGAACAATATCAAAAAGGGCTTTGAGTTCTTGAAGACGGTTTTCAATTGGCGTTCCTGAAAGACCTATTTTTGTCTTAGCATCCAGCATCAAAAGCGCTTTATGGGTTTGAGACTGCGCATTTTTGGCAATTTGGATTTCATCAAGAATCGCTACATCAAACTTGATCGTCGACAGTTCTTCTCTCTCACTCCGCAGCGTTCCGTAAGAAGTAAGAAGAATATCAGCTTTATAATTAAAGGACTTCAACGTGCGCTGTGTCCCATAAAAAACTACGACATTCATACCGGGAAGAAACTTTTCCAAAAGATCTTCCCAATGATAAATCACAGAAGTAGGACAGACAACAAAGAACTTTTTCTTTTTCTCTCCTTCAGAATTTTTAGCAGCAGCGAGAAGGGCCATTGCTTGATGGGTCTTTCCTAACCCCATATCATCACATAAAAGCCCTGAAAGCCCATAGGAGTAGAGAAACCATAACCACTTGGAACCTACATCTTGGTAAGGACGGAGCGTGCTCTTCAACCCCTCTAAGCTAAGAGTATCCGTTGTCTCAAAAGAATCAAGCTCTTCAAGAAGTGCGCGCGTCTTAGAAGCCTCCTGAGTTTCCTCCTTTGGCTGCTCTATGTGCTCAAAGGTTCGGAGACGCATCCACTGCAAGGTCGAAAGTTTGAGGGTGTCTTCTTCAATCTTTCCAACTTCTCGAAGCCAATTAAATCGAGGGTCTTTAAAAAAGAGTAGTCCCGCCTCAGTAATAGCATAGGAGCGATGGCGGTCAATTGCTTCTTTAATAGTGCTAAGACTTTCCTCTCCAAATTCACTGACATACGCTAGCTGCACTTCCCATTCCTTGCTCTCGGTCCTATCGAGGGTATTCACTTTGAGCGTGAGGTTATAAGGTCGTTTGAGTCGGCGGTCGATTTTAATGATGTAAGACTTAAGTTTGGTCAACTCTACCGTGATGAAAAGAGGTTCTCCTGTTTCATCAATATGAGCTCTCTTCCGATATTTCTCCGGAAGGCGTGCGGAAAGAGGAATTTCACTAAAACCCTCTCCAGGTACATATGCATAATCCCCGTAATAGTGAATCTCGCGACCTTGATATTCTGAGCGATAAAAATACTCAGGCTCCACCACAATGTGCCCCTTCTCGTCGATCGAAATATTGAGGCCGGCTTTTTCTAAGGGGCAAACAGGGTTAAAAAAATTCTTAATCTGTTCGAGTTCTTCTTGATTTTCATGAATAAAAAGAGGGATTTCCCTCGCTCTTATCGCTTTACTCGGAGAAATATTTCCGAGCCCACGAGCCCGAACTTTCCGATAAAACCCTTTTCCATTCATGTAGAGCCAATCTCCAAAATCGAGGATATCTTCATTCCCTTCAAATGTTCCAGATTCACTTTCAAAAGTGAGCAGTTTTAAATCAAAGGCATATGTCAAACGAAATTCTACATTTGAGAGGTGAATCTGAAATCCTTCATGCTCATTAAGCCATAGGCGATGCTCATTGATAAAGTCCCCGATACTATCGGCAGGAACGACTGTATCAAGGTTTTCAAATAACATCTCTTTGAAGGGATAAAAACCCTTTCCATCAAGATAAACCCATGATGAGAACAGTGCCGCTCTTCCTTGTTGCAAGTCACCTTTCTCAAAAGCGTAACACTCGACATGAAGCTGCTTTTTTTCATCGAAATACAAATCGTAACGAGGAGTCACCACTTCTCGAGAGAGGATCGCTCCCTCAAGGTACCTTTGCACGGCTTTAAAATTTTGCTGCAGAAAGTCCCCAAGTTTTTTCTGCGGAATGACTTTTTTCTTTAATAAGGGGCTTGTCTTCGCTGGAAAGAATCCACTTGTAGGGAAAAACTCCCAGTCATCTACTTTTACCATTCCTTCCCCCCGTTTTTCCTCTAGAGGCTCTGAGGAAATGTGGAGCTCCTTTGCACCCGCGTCGTAGCGCATTTTTTGCACTCTTACATCTCGAAACTCATGCACAGGAAGGGGCGAATTCACAAAGCGGAGGGAGGGGATAATTTCTTTCCAGTTCACTTCAGCAATATAAAATTGAAACTCTAAGTCTTTGAATGTAACAGTTACCATTTTTGGAAGCGTCTTTCCTGATGTGCTAAAATCAATCGAATACACTTCGTTAAATTCATCGGAAAGAATCATCCATTTTGCCAAGTCGGACCAAAAAGAAAGTTCATATTGAAGAGCTTGAGTAGGAGTTCCTCTCTTCCAGAGAGCAAGCTCTTCCGCTGGAAGATTAGAGAATTTTAGGGAAGTCTCTTCAGTTTCTATCTCCCGATTAAAAACCATTTCATTAATGATATTCTCCCCTTTCTTTGTTTTAATTTTCACAGAAAAAAGGGTTTCTCCTCCCTCGGCCGTGGAAATGTACTCTTTCTCCCCTTTTTTCTTTAGGGAGTTTTGCTGTACCCCATGTCTTTTAAAAGCCATAAGACAAAGCTTGTTCCAAAGAGAGTCCTCAAAGCGGATGTGAAGCGGTTCTTCGCCATCAACTTTAAGAAACGCTGCTGCTAAATGAGGACATGACCGGTGCTTTTCAGCCTCATTACAAGTGCAGAAAGCATCTTTAACTTCCCCTTCATCACCGAGTTGTAGGAAGGGCCAATATTCTTCTCCACTTTTGGGGTCATGGACTTCGACCTGGTATGTCCCCCCAGAAAAGACAATGCTTTTAACCTCGCCCCCTTTAATCAGAGCTTCTCCTTCCGAGCGGTGCTGAGATTGAAAAGATCCCTTTGTCACAGCGCGTTTAATACCTCTATAGGTTCATGGAAATCAAGATTCAAATCATGAGCCACATGCTCATTCGTCACTTTTCCTAAACAAACATTCATCCCAGGAAGAAAAAGGGGATCAGCAAGAAGAGCTTTTTTATACCCGAGCTCTGCAAGTCGAAGGGCGTAGGGAAGGACACTATTCGTGAGTGCAATGGTTGCTGTGCGAGCACAAGCTCCCGGCATATTCGCAACGCAGTAGTGAACGACATCATCTTGAACATAGATAGGATCGGAGTGAGTCGTAGGACGAGAGGTTTCGCAGCATCCCCCTTGATCGATTGCCACATCCACAATAACAGCTCCATGTTTCATCTTCTTAACAAGCTTTTTTGTCACAAGTTTAGGAGTGATTTTTCCAGGAATAAGGACCGCCCCAATCACAAGATCGGCAGCTTTAACCTCTTCTTCAACAGTCGCTGGGGTCGAGTAAAGCGTTTTAAGTCTTCCATCAAAAAGATCATCAAGCTCGCGTAGACGATTTAGATTATTATCTAAAATGGTAACATCGGCTCCAAGGCCAACGGCCATTTTTGAGGCTTGAGTCCCCACAATTCCTCCACCAATAATCACCACTTTTCCAGGGGATACCCCAGGAACTCCTCCAAGGAGAACTCCTCGTCCACCGTTTGCCATATGCAGCGCATAAGCACCCGCTTGAATAGCGATTCTTCCCGCCACTTCACTCATTGGGATTAATAATGGAAGCCGCCCCTTATGATCGACAACTGTTTCAAAAGCAATACCAACAATTTTTTGTTTCAAAAGTGCAGCTGCTTGCTTGGGATCAGGTGCTAAGTGGAGGTAACAAAATAGGATTTGGTTTTCTTGAAGAAGAGGATACTCTGAAGGTTGAGGCTCCTTCACCTTAATCACCATCTCGGCAGTATAGACCTCTTTAGCTCCCGGAACAATCGTTGCTCCTGCCTTCTGATAATCTTCATCTTCAAATCCAATTTTTGATCCAGCCCTTGTCTGAATAAGGACTTCATGTCCTCCTTGGATAAAAGCTTTGACCATTGCGGGCGTTGCTCCAACACGATACTCGTGATCTTTGACTTCTTTTGGAATTCCAATTTTCATTGTTGAATCACCCCATTGTAGACATGGCAGACATCACCAGACATAGTGATCTCTACAAGTGTTTTGTTCTCAGTTAATATCTCGAATTGAAGTTTCTCTGTGCTACCAAAGATAACTTCAATAGGTCCAGAAATTCCAAAACGGTGCCATGCAGCCATACAAACAGCTGTCGCGCCACTCCCACATGAAAAAGTTTCTTCCTCTACGCCCCGTTCAAAAGTGCGCATATGCAGAGTATTAAGGGGATCGAGCATAGCATAGTTGATATTTACTCCTAAATCAGAAAATCGATCTCGAGCCTCCAGATCGAATAGAGACAGATCGTCTGTGAATACAACAAGGTGGGGAACGCCTACTTCGAGAAGGCACTCTGAACCCTTTTCTTGTATAATCTTGGGAACTCCCATTTGGACAGAAATTTTTCCCTGATTAACTTTGCAGGAGTAGATTTTTTTCATTGTTTCAATCTGAAACTTTGTTTTTCTGTCTCCTAAATCCTGAATAAACTGAACTAAACACCTCAGACCATTGCCACACATTTCTGCCTCTGACCCATCTGCATTGAAGATTTGCATCGCATAATCCCCCTGCTTAGAAGGTTGCAAAAAAATGAGCCCATCACCTCCAATACCATATTGCCTATGACAAATCCTCGAAACTCTATTTGGATCGATCGAAATTTGCATTTCTCGATTATCGATCAAGATAAAGTCATTCCCCGTCCCATGGTACTTGGAAAAAGAAAGTGTCATTATTCAAAACCGAGTTCCTGGAAGGACTCTACAATCCCATCCAAGAGCCCAAAGTCCTTTGCTTCATCAGCACTCATCCAGGCGTCACGATCGATTGTTTTCTCAATCAACTTGGAATCCTTTCCTGTTGCCTTTGCATAAACATCAACAATTTGCTTGCGCGTTTTGATAATTTCTTTTGCTTGGATTTCTAGGTCTGTCGCTTGTCCTCGAATCACTCCTGCAATGAGAGGTTGGTGCATCATAATGCGCGCATTTTTGGTCGCATACCGCTTCCCAGGAGCCGCAGCTAAACTTAGGACAGAGCCCATCGAAGCGGCAAGCCCCGTCACCACAGTTGTGACTGGCGATGTAATCATGTGTATCTGATCCCAAATCGCAAACCCAGAGTCAACAGACCCTCCAGGAGAATTAATCACGAATAGGATGGGCTCCCCTGGAGCTATGTGTTCCAAATACCAAAGTTTCCGGATGACATCTTTTGCACTTTGATCAGAAACAGAAGTAGAAAAAAAGATCCGCCGCTTTTTAAGAAGAATTTCTTCGATCTTTGTGTCAAAAGGCTTGGAAGACTCTTTTTCGTCTTCATCATCATCTTCTAATCGAATGGGATTGAATGGGGTCGTCACTTTTCTATCCTTTGTTATACCATTAACTTTTGTACTTCATCCAAAACAGAGAGCTCAGGATAAAGAGGAAACCCTTCCAGAAGAAGGGTGACTTCCTGCTTCACCTTCTTGAGGCAAGGCCCGTCGATATTTACCTTTGCCTTGCTCAGCTTTCCAGTGCGCTCTACTATCCTTGCTTTTGTTGCTTTTAACAGATCTACCATTAAATCAGCAATCAGTCTCATCTCTTCTTCCTTCAGCCCCCTCGATGTTAGTGCCGCTGTCCCCAAACGAACTCCAGATGTATACCACGCTCCATTGACATCATTGGGGATTGTATTCCGGTTTGCGGTCATGTTTGCTTCAATCATCGCCGTCTCGGCTTGTCGCCCTGTTAATCGAAAGCTCTCCATGACATCGACAACAATTAAGTGATTATCGGTTCCCCCAGTAAAAAGCTTTGCTCCCCGGAAAATCAATTGCTCTGCCAGCGCCTGGGAGTTTAAAATAACTTGCTTAGCATACACCTGAAATGCGGGCTTGCTTGCCTCTCTAAAAGCGACTGCTTTTGCCGCCATAACATGAGGAAGTGGCCCCCCAAGCACAAGAGGACATCCCTTGTCAATCACTTCTCGAAACTCCTCTTTGCAAAGAATCAATCCGCCACGAGGGCCGCGAAGCGTCTTATGGGTTGTCGAGGTAACAATATCTGCGTAAGGAACAGGGTCAAACTCCCCAGTGAGGGCCTTTCCTGCAACAAGACCCGCAAAGTGAGCCATGTCAACCATGAAAACAGCGCCGCATTTATCTGCGATCTTCCGCATCTTTGCAAAGTTGACGAGCCGTGGATACGCAGAATATCCAGCGATTAAAATTGTCGGTTTTTCGCGCATCGCCTGCTTCTCAATAGCCTCGTAATCCATGAGCTCTGTCTTTGGATCAACGCCGTAAGAGGTTGCCTGCATCATCTTTGATGAAACATTATGCTTAAACCCGTGGGTCAAATGCCCCCCAGAATCAAGCGCAAGCCCCATCATTTTCTGCTGAAGCATGAGCATCCGTATCCGTTCATATTCCTCAGAAGAAAGCTCATCAAGACTCTTCTTTCCAAGCTTTTCAATCTCTTTATCTTGAACACGGTGAACAAGAATCGCCCAAAACGCAACTAAGTTAGCATCTGCTCCAGAGTGAGGCTGCACATAAGCATGTTCCGCGCCAAAAAGTTTTTTTAGCTCTTCAACAGCCAAAGCCTCAATCTTATCTACATTTTCGCATCCTGCATAGAATCGGTGGTACGGGTACCCTTCACTATACTTATCGGTTAAAAGATTTCCCATTGTCAGCTGCGTTGCCAATGAAGAATAATTCTCCGAGGCAATCAGCTTCAAATGCGTTCTTTGGTCTTGAAGTTCTTTAACGATTCCGAAGGCAACTTCAGGGTTTTCTTTCTGGATATGATCAAGAGCTGCCAGATAGGCAATGGCAGCAGAGTCTCTCTCCACCTCGGAGGTCTTCTCAAAATAACGACTTAAATAGGACATACGGGCATCTCTCCACCTTGTTCAACCTTCCAATATGCCACATTCCCATTAAACCAGCAAATTGATCTTTTTATTACTGCCGCTCAAACCCAGTGCTTTGCTGAAAAGTCTCTGCAAACATAACCATTAGAATAAGATGACTAAATAAAATTTAATTTACCACCCACCACCCAAAAAAATACGAAAAGCTTGAGGGCTCAAGGACTAAACATCATTTTTTACAATTCTTTATTACCCCTTTCTCTCAATGGACATTTGAGTTTTTGCTTGAGAATTTTTTGTAGAAAAGGTACGCTGGTGGTCATAAGCAAATCGCAGAGAGAACTAGATGCACGAAGCAATAAAGCCACTACTTGACATTCAAGAACTTGATATAAAGATGATTCGCCTAATGAGGGTAAAAAAGCAGCGGCAAGGGGAGCTAAAGCAGATTGAGTCTCTACGCATCGAGCTGAATGAACAATTGAAACTGAAAGAAGAAGAGATCAGCGATTTTGACAAGCAGGTCAGTGGTCTTGAAGAAAAGCTTCAAGGGCTTACAGAAAAGTACAAAAAGCTAGAATCACAACAATCAAGTGTCAAAAAAGTCGAGGAATTCAATGCCCTCACTCAAGAGATGACAACTGTTGAAAGAGAAAAAGCCTCTCTTGAAATTCAAACATCCAACATTTTAGATAAAAAGGTCGCAGAGGAAGAGATCCTTGAGAAAATCAAAGATAGCCTCTCCTCAACAGAAACCAATAGTCAAGAGCTAGAAAAAGAAATTAAAGGAAGCATCGATCAGATCAATGAAGAGGGGCAACGCCTCAAAATTGAACGTGATGCGATCATCGGGAATGCTGACCCTGAAATTCTTAAAATTTATGAACGCCTTCTTCGCAACAAGAAGGACCGCGTGATTGTTCCGATTGAAAACCGGACATGCAGCGGGTGCCATATTGCCCTCACCCTCCAGCACGAAAACCTCGTCCGAAAGGAAAAGGCTATCGTCTTCTGCGAGCACTGCTCACGGATCCACTTCTGGCAAGAAAGCGAAGCAGCCGAAGGGGCAGAGACGCCAACGCGCCGCCGCCGCCGTCGTACTGTAAAGGCGTAAGACCTCTGATCTCAGGATCAGAGATTAAAAAAACTACGGAGCGGGATGCAATCGCTGTTGTAGAAGCTCAGCTTCTACAAGAGAGGAAAGTCCGGACTTCAGAGGAAAAGGTGCCAGCGAAATGCTGGGGGCCGTAAGGCTACGGAAAGTGCAACAGAAAACAGGCCGCTGATCTGCAAGGATTAGACAGGATGAAAATGCTGGGTTAATGACCTAGCCCCGCGGCAGAGATGCCCCGGAGAGGCAAACCCCACCTGAAGCAAGAAAAGAGTCTAATCTGTTTTTCGCAATGGGACTCTTTCAATGTCGCTTGAGGGTCTTAGTAATAAGGTCCCTAGATGAATGATTGCAACCTACGGTTTGTGGGTGACAGAATCCGGCTTACTCCCCTTCCGGGAATTTGAGCGTCAACCTTGGTTGGCGCTTTTTTTATTGCCCTCTAGCAGCAACGGGTGTCAAAACGAGATCTCTCTCAGCGTAGGTGATGATTCTACTTTCTTTTTCAATTTCTCTTGAAGATTCTTTAAATACCGCAGGAAGAGCTACACTTTCTTAGCCCGTGGGTGAGAGCGCTCATAGACCTCTCTCTTAAGCTTGCTGGAGACTCTTGTATAGATTGTAGTAGTCCCTAGAGAAGCATGCCCTAAAAGGACCTGAATCGTCTTAAGATCCATCCCATTTTCAAGCCAATGAGTGGCAATTGTATGGCGGATTGTGTGAGGGGTGATATTCCCCGCTAACCCGCTTTTTTGGAGATGCGTTTTGAAGAGGCGGTCTATCGATCGCGTCGTCAGACGTTTTCCCCATTTATTGAGGAAAATTGCATCTGGATCCTTTTGGAAGTGAGGCTTCCCCTCTTCATAACGCCGCGGATCGTCCAGATACTTTTGGATCCACTTGGCGACATTTTGAGTAATAGGAACAATCCGTTCCTTCTTCCCTTTCCCTCTAACACGGAGAGAACGGGCCTGAAAATTAACATCTCCGCGGTTAATGCCCGCAAGTTCACTGATGCGAAGGCCAGAACTATAGAAAAGCTCCATGATTGAGCGATCTCTTAGCCCCAAGAATTTTTCGGTATTGGGTTGATCAAAAAACTCTTGCACTTCTGGGTAAGAAAGCGCTTTTGGAATAGGTTTATCCAGTTTAGGACTGCCGATGTCAGCTGCAGGATTCTCCTTAATTTTTTTCTCTTTAAGGAGGTACTTAAACATCGAGCGAAGAGAAGAGAGATGGCGCAGAACCGTCCGTTTTGAAACCCCTTTCATCTGTAGATGAGCAAGGTATGAACGAATCAGTTTCTTATCAACCGCTTGATCTTTTGTAAAACTCTCAAAAGCTTTCAAATCTAGACGATAATTTCGCAGGGTATGCACCGACGCGTTTTTTACCACTTCCAGATGATGAATAAATTCATACACATATTTACTAAGCTCCATACCAGCATTATTAATGAATCTCTCTGTAAAATAAAGCAATTATTTACAAAATTCCAGATAATGCGTTTTGGCGCATTTTCTCTCTTGAGTCTTCTAAAGTTTTTTGCTATGATGGTGCCATTATGATCGTATTAGACAAAATTTCAAAAAAGATTGGGACACGGATCCTATTTGATGATGTTTGCGCAGCATTCAATCCGGGGAATCGCTACGGTTTGACGGGCCCCAATGGGGCTGGAAAATCGACTCTCCTGAAAATTATGATGGGAACTGTCGATGCCTCATCAGGCTCTGTTTCACTTCCTAAAAAGGTCGGGTTTTTAAGACAAAATATTGAAGAGTTCAAGGACAACCGAGCCATTGATGCTGTTATCATTGGAAATGAACGGCTCTGGGAAGCTTTGGTTGAACGGGATATGCTCTATGAAAAAGAGATGACCGATGAAATTGGAATGCGTTTAGGCGACATCGAAGAGGTTATTGCTGATGAAGACGGATATAGTGCCGAGTCAGATGCTGAAATGCTCCTTTGCGGAATGGGGATCGACATTGAATTCCACGAGAAGAAGATGCACGAGCTTCCAAGTGACTTGCAATTCCGTGTTCTCCTTTGTCAAGCCTTATTTGGTGATCCTGAAGCCCTTCTCCTGGACGAGCCTACAAACCACCTCGACCTCGAGTCAATTGGGTGGCTAGAAAACTTCCTTCACAACTATACTGGAACACTAATTGTTGTCAGTCATGACCGCCACTTTTTAAATGCCGTCACAACACACATCGCTGATATCGATTACGATACTATCATTAATTACACCGGTAATTACGATGAAATGCTTGTCGCTAAAACTGCGGTTCGCGCGCGCGCGGAGTCAGAAGCAAAATCGAAAGAAAAAAAGATTGCGCAGCTTAAAGACTTTGTGTCACGATTCGGAGCGGGAACGCGCGCGTCACAAGTGCAGTCCCGTGTGAGACAAATTCATCGTCTACAACCTCAAGAGCTAAAAAAATCAAATATCCAACGCCCCTATATTCGGTTCACTCCCCCTGAAAAGCCATCAGGAAAAATAGCCCTTAAGGTCGAGAAAATTAGTAAAAGCTTCGGCGAAAATCATGTGATCAAAGACTTCAGCATTGAAATCATGCGCGGCGATAAAATTGCTGTCATTGGAACCAATGGAATTGGAAAAACAACTCTCCTAAAAATGCTCGCTGGAGAGCTCGAACCTGACAGTGGTAAAGTCGAGAGAGGTCATCAGCTTGAGCTCGGCTATTTCCCACAAAACCATGAAGACTTCATCGATAAAAGTGAAAAAATTCAAGCTTTCGACTGGCTCAAACGTCATAAGTCAAACGCCTACGACCAAGAGATCCGTGGTGTCATGGGGAAAATGCTTTTTGGAGGAGATGACGCTTTCAAAGAAATCTCTAAACTTTCTGGGGGAGAAACATGCCGGTTAATCTTTGCCGCACTACTTCTCAATCCCTATAACACTCTTATTCTCGATGAGCCAAATAACCACCTCGATCTCGAGGCGGTCTCCGCTCTTGGGTGGGGCCTTTCCGAATTCCAAGGAACTTGTGTCACCGCATCCCATGACCGTGACCTTATCAATGAAGCCGCTACCAAGATCATTTCTCTTAGTAATGAGGGGATCGAAGTCTTTGATGGAACACTTGATGAGTTCCTTGCTGCAAAGGCCTAGAATTCTACACCAATACCTGCCGTGATCCCTTGAAGGTTGATCGAGTCTCTTGACCATCCTCCCACTTTCGAATCAAACGCAGTTTCGGTAGGGTAGTAATAGGTTTGATTCAATCGTGTCCAAAGATTCATTTCCCAACTTGCATAGGCTTTAAAAACCCATTGTGAAATTGCTTTTCTCCAACCAAGCCCTAGCTGAATCTCCCATGCTGGAATAATTCGGGTATCACTTGGATGCACCTCTGCATAGGTTGTCAATGACGTCGAATCGATTTTTTGCTTACTACGAAACCTTCCAACAATTGCTGACATGGAGGTTTGAACCTTTGCATAGAGGCCCCACCCCATGAACCAATCCATTGAAATCCCCGCGCGCAGCCCCGCTCCAGAAAATTTCCATGTATTTTGGACAAGCGTTTCTAAGCGAGTTCCAAATGGCGGAAAGATCACAATATTTGTTTTATAGTCTGTGTTCCATCCTTGCGAGATCCACGCTCCACGCACACCAAAAAGAAAGTTCATTAAAAATGAGTTTGAAGCTTGAAAGGGATGCTTTGCTTGCAGGTCAAGAAGTTGATACATCAGATCTGCCTTTGATAAAATATCGCTGATAAGATTTCCCAATTGATCGGGAAACACACCTTTTAAAACGCGCCCAGGACGTGCTTTAACCGCATCTCCACCTTCATTATGAAAATGGGTATAGATTAACCCTACATCCATTGTATCCGGACTAAATTTCCATCCAGCGCTCACACGAATACCTGGATCCCAACGATAGGTTACCTGCTTGAGATTGCCTTCTAGAGCCACGGGATCCGCAGGATTTGCATGGGCTGGTTGGTCAATTGCATAGGCCAAGTTCCCCTCTAAATTCTGCCAATATAAAAACTCTCCATCCATATGAGGACCCGAATCTTGGTAAGAAAGTTCATAGGAAGGATAATCAAGAGTATGATAGTCCTGCTGTCCATATTCCGGGAATTTATAAGATGAAGATTTCTCACTTTCTTGAGCATGCACAGTAGTCATTGCTGCTACGGATAAAATCCCCATCAATATTTTCAGTCTATTCATCATTTGCTCTCAACTATTTTTAAAATTTTTGATCCGAGTATTGAATTTTCACAAAAGGCGTCTGTTCTGCCCCATAAAAAAAGGTATTCGGTCCTTCATAGGAAAGGAGATGCCTCTTTTTTAAATCTACTTTTAAAATAATTCTGTGCAAAAACATCCGTCCTAATATGTTTTTGGTCCTCAACGTTAGAACTGCAATGTCCGGGTTATCCGAATCCTTTGCTGCAGACATCAAAAAATGGTATTTTGACAACTTGTTTGGAATCAGAAAATCGACAGGCACTTTCTCACTAGACTTTGATAGTAATTCGTCCAAGAAGTGAAACATATAGAAGTAAAAACCATGTCCCACAACCATATCGTCTTCAATTTTGTAATTTTTCTCAAAATAATAATCTTGAGAGGTTCCCTTTCTGAGAAGAACAACATCCGTTTTTCCTAGCTTCACAGAGCGAGAAACGTAGTCATCTTCCTTTCGATGAAAATAAAAGTTCGGAAGGTAGTCATCGCCCTTGAAATAGCTTTCTGCATAAGCAAAAGCATCTGATGATTCCGGAGGAAAATAGAGGGTGCGAATTTTTACCACTTTCCCATTGTCCTTAAAAACTTCATGCTTTTCTTCAACAATCAACTTTCCTTTTTTGTCATAACACTTTCCATAAAAGACATTCGGGAGCTCTCCAAAAAGAGACTGCATCCCTAAGATCACTAAACAAAGGAGTCCTGACCATTTTATCATTTAACTACCAAACCTTACTGAATCCAATTTCAATTGTAATCAGATCGGTTGAAACTTCACTCTTTCCACCACCAAGCATGGGATCAATTGGGCCTCTAACAGAGTGCTTGAATCCATACATAAAAGCTGCATTGATCATCTGAGATCCAAGGTCCAATGTGCCTCCAAAAGTTAGGTGATGACGAATAGTTGTCGGAAGGAAAAACGCCCCTATACCAACATCATTGATGCTCGTGTCCCAAGGAAGCTGCCCATAATTATAGCCAGCACGTACTGTTATTGCATCGGCAAGTTGCTGCGCAACACCAATCTTATACACGGTAGATGAAGTCCAGCCAAACCCCGCTCCATTACTAGCTCCATGATTATTTATCTTCACAAAGTTGAAAGGGGGATTAGAAAAGGTGTTGACGCCGCCGTTATAAATGCGGCCAATATCAAGGGCTATTGTGGTCTGCACAAAGGGTTTAACGGCAATACCACCATAGAAAGTTGCAGGAAGATTCCCTCTTCCATGAGGAGTTATCAAGCCGCGGTATTTATCAAACTTTCCCATGTAGGTTTTGGTTCGATACGAAAGACCGGCGGATAACCAGGGACGAAATTCCCAAAGCCATCCCACACGGACTGCCCAACCAAAAGCCCAATCCCATCCTTTATTTGTGACATAGTTAGGATCATCCGTACCTCCCAAAAAACCCGACTGATCTCGAAGACCTTGCATCCCACTAACTTTTAACCGGGCGGGTGTTAAGTCAACTCCCACTCCCAAGTAGTGTTTTCCAATCCAATCATTGTCAAAAATTTTTGCAGCAAATGTGGGGGTGAAAGCCAGGTACATGATATCAATATGAAAAGGCTGTGTACCTGCAGGATAATATGGATCTGATCGATCCCATGTCATGACGCCCCCTGCCTGCGGAGCAATTGTAAGCCCCACTGCAAGGCGATCTTCAAAGAATCGATAGCTGAACCCCGCTTCTCCGGCAACAATGTTCTTATTTCGAGAAAGATCCCAACTAACATTCACATCATTGAAAGGAAATTGAGACCCTCGAACGGTTGCTGTGCGGGTCCCTCTATAGTACTCGGCTGCGAGATCAACTCGAGTTCCCACAGGAACAAGGTTTGCAGGATTCGCAAGAGCTGATAAGGTTTCTTGAGGAAATGCGACAGCGGCGCCCCCAATCCCCTTTGCATCAGGACCAAACCCAATATGATACATTCCATTTAAAGCGAAAGCTTTCGAAGAGTTTGCTAATAAAAGCACGCTTGAAATGATTAAAACAGCTCTTTTCATTTTCATTGATTGCTACCGAATTTTATTGTTTTATTGAGTTTAAGGCCCAGTTATAGTTCATATATCTAATTTTATCCCCTTTTGCATCTGCAGTAAGGTACCCATTTTTAATGAGCCAGCCTTTCACATCAGAATCAAAATCCTCTTTGTACCACTTAAAAAGTTTTGAGAGGTACAAAGAGCTCCCTTTATTTGCCATTCCTTTCGACTTGTTTTCAAGAAACACTTTGGTTTGATGATCAAGCTGCACATCAATATGCTTTCCCTCGTATGCATAATTCGCCAAGTTGGGACAGGAAATTGCACTACAGTTTAGGGCAAAATGCACCCGGGGTTCTTGGAATTGTTTGCGAATGATGTCATGCTCAATTTCATCTAGTGAACAAGTCTTTCCTGCTACTACACCGACTTTCTTCTTCCAAATGCTGCTAAACACTGAATCGAGTTCCTTGATGGAAGAGATCTTCGGGTTTTCAACAATGATTTTAATCATCAGGATATTGTAAGCATTAATCCACATCGCAAGTTGGTCTTCTTTTGGCAGCGTTTCAAGCGCAGGAAGTCTTGCTAAGTCATAAATGGCTTTGCGAAAATTCGAATCGCTTCGAATCCCCTGATAGTTAACAAGTGTTGTTTGAATTCCTTGCTTTTTCCCAAGCACAACGTTCTCTTTAAGAATCCCATTATATGTTTTGAGCCACTCATCAACAAGTTCCGCCCCCATAAGACTTTGGGAAACTAAACAAACAACAACCACTTTCCAAAACTGTTTTAACATCAAATATACCTATACTTTTTTACAGTTCCCAACCCCAAAACCTGGCTGCAACAGGAAAGTTCCAAAGATCGGATTCTTTCCAGTAGGCAGGATTTAGGCTGGTATAAAACCGTTTCATTAATTGGTTTGCTGGAGCATATCTCTTATCGCAACCTACATTCGGATCAAAAGCCCACCAACTAATCATCAAGAACTCAAACGGCTTCAGGGAGTTTCTCACGTATCCTTTGTTGAGCTCATCATAGTAAAAAGAAAGTGTCTTGTCCTCTCCTTCAATAGGGAGATCTTCCAATGAATTCATTTGGACGAGAGGCATTTGAGCTATATTATATTGTGCACGTACTTTTGATGTGTTTTCGACATAAACATCGGTCACCCTATGCGTTTGATTTCGAAGAAAAAAGACCGGATGCGCTCCTTCTTTCATTGGACAGGGGTAGTTGACCATAGCCGGATATTTTTCTCCATAGCGGTAAGTCGGTTCATCCTTCCAATTCCTAGGAAATGCGTCGGGAGAGAGGTGATTCGTGGGGATCATCGAAATATAGCATCCACAAGTATGCACAGAAGTCACCAAGACAGGCTGTTGTTGGCTATTTAATGTGATGATCACAAGGAGCCCGACATTCTTCCCAGCAGTAATCTGAAAAGGTCTAAGTCCGTAGGGAACTTTCTCAAAATGGACTCGATAAATTAGATTCGTATATTCCCCTTTCTTCGTCACAAAATTGACTTTCTGCACATAGATGGGGTGAGAAGAGTGATCGACAAAAGCCTCTAATTTCTTTTGAGGACCTCTTTTGATCTTTGGCTGACCTACCTTGTTGTATGGCTTTTCATTTTTCTCAACAACAAAGATAGGACAAAATTTTCCAAAGAGATCGAGATCATCTTGAGTCTCAGATACCGTTTGCTTGGGCGGTTCATAAATGTAAGCACCCGCACTATCCAAATATAGCGTTTTGGGCTCATGATAACACCCTGTTAAAAGCAGCGTTGTAGAAATGAGAATGATAATCCTAAAATTCCATACCATTCCCAACCACATATCCTAAATAAATCCTTTATGTCAAAAAGTTTCTTTTCCCCATTTGAAAGCACTATCTGATATACTCTGACCCTTATGTTTACATTTGAAAAATTCAAAGCCCTTCCTCTTAAAAGACGTCATAAAAATGCAGGTGAGCATTTGCGCATTTTATATGAAAATTCTCTTCCTCTTGATGATCACTACAGGCAGATGGAAGCGTGGCTTAAACTCCCTCCCCTCTCAACTGCCGAAGAAATAACAGATCGCTTTCATCTCCACATGCGAGAGGCTTCTATTGAGTTTCAAGAACACAACCTTCTTATCAAACGGTTTGATACTTTATCAGAAACTCCTTATGGTCCCGTCCATATCTACCTTGAAGATCTTCGCTCCGCCTTTAATATTGGAAACATCCTGCGCACAACCGAAGCTCTCCGACTTGGAACCATCATCTTTTCAGAAAACACCCCCAATCAACATCATCCCAAGGTCATCAAGACATCTATGGGGACATCCTCTAGTGTTCCGTGCAAGCAGGGCGGAATCGACTCTTGCCCAGGCCCCTTGATAGCCCTTGAAACAATGGAAACCGCTCCCTCCCTATTTGATTTCGAATTCCCCAAGGCTTTTACCCTCCTTTTAGGGAATGAAGAGAGAGGACTGAAAGAATCCACTCTTCAAACTGCAGATCATGTTGTCCAAATCCCTCTCATCGGATCCAAGAATTCGCTTAATGTTGCTGCAGCCTTTGCAATCGCTGCCGCAAACATTCAAGTTAAGAAATTATTAAGAATGCATTAATTTTTTTCAATAACCTTTTCGCTATTGCAAAAAGGCCGCCTCGTCATTATGATGTGATTCATGAGGTATAGTAATGAATAAAGAAGATAAGAAATCTGTTGCGATGAACTTTCGAAAAGAACTCGAAACATTCACCACAAATGTCAATGAGCTCTACAAAAATGGAGGACTTTCGACAAAACAAGAGTTTTTGGAGAAAATTGCTGAAGATGTTAACCGACTTTACGCAACCTCCATTCAAGCACAAAAGGCCGAAGATGAGGAAATTGAAGAAATTGGATCGATTATCCAAAACATCTTCATCCAACCCATTGCGATCAAGCATCATAAGCACGTCACCATCTTGAAAGCGGTCGAAACCTTCGAGCCTGGGAAGGGCCATGACTGTGATCTTTCTTTCATCATGCGTGAATACGTAAACCACCCTGCATCAACAAAGAGTTTCATCATAGAGTTGGAACTTCTTACAGATGATTTGAATGACGCACTACGTCATATCGCTTAGAAGAAATTCAAATCTTTTGAAATCATCTGCAGTATCAACATTAGGAAAAATTTCGCTTGCTTCCTCTGCAAAAGGAAGTAGATCTCGGTATCGAGCAGAAAAATGTGTGAGAATCAGCTTTTGCACTCCAGCCTCTTTTGCAATGAATGCTGCTTGTTTTGCAGTCATATGGTTGTGATCTTCCGCCAAGGCTCGGTGCTCTTCTAGATAGGTGCTTTCACAAAGCAAAAGTTTTGCTCCTTTGGCAAGATCTATCGCATTCTGGCAATGCTTTGTATCAATCACGCACGCAAAAATATCCCCCTTGCGAACCCAACTAACATCTTCAATCTTAATCATTTCTCCGTCAACAATGACCTGTTTTTTCTCTTGGAGTTCACGAACAAGAGTTCCTTTAACACCACAGGCTGTGAGTTTTTCTTTATCAAATTTGATGCTGTTAGCTTCTTGGATACGCCACCCCAAGTTATCAACACCATGGTTTAGAAATTTGGCCTCGATAGTAAAGGTGTCATCTTGATGAACAATTCCTTCTTCAGAAACTGGATGCTCAATCACTTGAATATGATCGTGGTAGAGCGTGCCATAGCGCAATCGATCGAAGTAGACCTTCCCACTCGCTGGATAGTAGCAATGAATCGGGTGATTAACGCGGTCAAGATTAAGCCTCATTAGCATGGAGCCAAGCCCCAAACAATGATCTCCATGGAAATGACTCACAAAAATACGTGTAACTGTTGGCGGCGCGATATCAGCAAAGATAAATTGCCTTTGAGTTCCTTCGCCAGGATCAAATAAAAGCCCTTCCTGATTCCATCTAAGCAAATAGGCTCCATGGTTGCGCAATCTGGTCGGCTGTTGCGAGGAACACCCTAAAATAGTCAAATCTCGGACGCTCATGCCCCCCCCTTAGAAAATACGGGGATTTTTCCAAGTACTATGCCAGTCAGGGCTCCGCTGATGTGGGCAGTATTGGCAATATTCATTGAAAACTCAGCAATCTGGAAGCGGATGAGAAAAAAAGAGACGAGCTGAAGCCCCATCATTGCAACAATAAATACACCTAAGAAAACGAGCGTCCCCTTTTGCAAGGGATATCCTTCCCAAGGTGCATGACACTGCCGCATCCAAATGAACCCTGCAAGACCGCATACAATTCCCGAATACCCGATAAAGAGAGGACCGCTCATCAAATACTGCAATGTGTTTGAAACAACTCCAATAATCAATGTAAGCGCGATATATTGCCACTTTTTAGTCCGTTCCTCAACCTGCCGCCCGAGCATCCAGAGCCAAAGCATATTGAAAAGGATATGAAGAAAACTCCCATGAAGCAGTACAGGTGTAAAAAGACGCCAAATTTGTCCATGCTTGATCTGCTCAAACATTGGAGCAGCAAGCTCACTTTTGGATGCAGGCCATCCTAATACGACACCATAAATCCCATCCCAAACAGCGGGACGTCCAATTCTATCCTCTGCGAAGAGGTCGCGGCTGAGCTCTTTTCGGTTTTCCGCCGTCGGCATATCGTAGGAAAGATCTATCATAAGGGGAGTGAGCGTATATTCTTCGGGTTTTTTATCGGTTTTGGCAATGTCTGCCATTTGATACCCATTCCAAATATAGAGAAGAGCACAGAGAAGAACAACAATTCGGGTCAGCGCCATCTTAGGACGCATGCGATTGCGCATACGAATTGCTTTCATTTGAATCGGTTCTTTTTCATCAAAATCTTTTGCCACACCCTCGGTATCTATGGGGTGCGCCTTGGTTTCAAATCGGGGATCGTTAGGGTTTTTGCGAAACTCTTCAAGCCAATGAATTGCTGTATCAATTTGATCTTCGTGAGCTATCCAAAACTCGTAGAGGTTTTCTCCCGAAGAGGTCGGGTTATAACTGCATTCGATCTCCTCTTGAATTAAGAAAGAATGAAATTTATAAGCTTCTTTTTCACCTTGAAGGGTTCCAATTAAACGCATGATTTGATTTTCTTAATGAGGTTAGAGGTTGAAAGCCCAGGGACAAGCTGCACAATGTGAATCCTTCCTCCATGTTTTTTCACCACCTTGGCTTCAATACACTCGTTTCCATACTCCGCTCCATTAACATGAACATCGGGTTTGACTAGTTCAAGAAATGCAATCGGATCGGTTTCGTTAAAGTATGTGACATAGTCAACAAACTGAAGAGCAGCGACCATCTCTAAACGATGTTCTAAAGGAACAATCGGGCGGAGTGGGCTCTTATACTTTTGAATCGAACTGTCGGAGTTCAGCGCCATTAAAAGAACGTCGGCTTGCTGAGACGCTTCATGAATCATTTTCAAATGGCCAGCATGAAGAAGGTCAAAAGAACCGTTAAGGGTTGCGATCGTTTTTCCTTCTTGGCGCAATTCCAAAATTTTCTCTGCCAATGCTTCAGGAGAAATATATTTCTCCTCCTTCCAAGGAGACATCACGTTTTTCTCCCTGGAAACGCCACTTTAAAAACTTCATCATAGGTATTCACAAAGTGAACCTTTATTCCTTTCTTCAAGTAATCGGGAAGCTCATCGTAATCCCGTTTATTCTCTTTCGGAAAAATCAAGGTTTTCAGTTTCGATCTTTTTGCAGCAATAAGCTTTTCCTTAAGCCCTCCAATCGGAAGAACTTTCCCTGTAAGTGTCAGTTCCCCTGTCATCCCAAGATCTTTAGCAACGGAGGTTTTCATGAGAAGGGAAAGCATCGCTGTCACCATTGTTACCCCTGCGGAAGGACCATCTTTCGGAGTGGCTCCTTCAGGAATATGGATATGAACTTCTTGATTCTCAAAAAACGTATGGTTTGGAGCATACCGCTTGAGCTCACTATTCGCATAGCTCCAAGCAATCTGCGCAGACTCCTTCATCACATCACCGGCCTGCCCAGTCAGTTTCATCTGAGTTTTTTCAGCACCTACTTTTACGGCCTCCACGTAAAGGGTTGCCCCTCCCATCGCCGTCCAAGCAAGACCGGTACATACTCCAACCGGAGTTTTATCGTAATAGCGATCGGTTGTGAAAATTGGCTGCCCTAAAAACTTTTCAAGGTTCTTTTCCGAAATGGTCACCGACCTGACTTTCCGACGTGTCTTACTCTCTTCAGACCGAACAATTTCCACAGCTACTTTCCGAAGGATTTTCTTAATATTATTCTCGAGTCCTCGAACTCCAGCCTCGCGAGCATAGCCTTCAATGATTCCTTTGATTGCACCAGTTGTAAATTTCACCTGACTTGCTTTAAGCCCTGACTTTTTTCGATTGCGTGGAATAAGGTATTTTTTGGCAATTTGAAGTTTCTCTTCTTGAATATATCCTGATAAACGGAGGATATCCATCCGATCCTTAAGAGGACCAGGGATTGTATCCAGAACGTTTGCTGTCACAATAAATAAGACATTGGATAGATCTGTCCGAACATCAAGATAATGATCAAGAAAGTCTTTATTTTGCTCAGCATCAAGAACCTCTAAGAGTGCAGAGGCTGGATCGCCATGATAACTCATCCCCATTTTGTCCACTTCATCAAGCATAATGACAGGGTTCATCTTTTGAGAGGCTTTCAACGCTTGAATCATTTTTCCAGGCATCGCTCCAATATAGGTTCGGCGATGTCCCTTAATCTCAGCCTCATCACGCATTCCGCCAACGGAGAAGCGGTAGAACTCACGATTAAGGGCTCGAGCAACACTTTTCCCAATGCTCGTTTTACCCACCCCTGGGGGACCCACAAGACAGATAATGCTTCCTTTTACACCAGAAGTGAGTTTGCCCACCCCAATAAATTCAATAATCCGTTCTTTGATATCCTTCAATCCATAGTGATCGTCTTCAAGGATTTTTTCAGCTTTACCAAGGTTATGGTTCTCTTTGCTAAAGACGCCCCATGGAACAATGGTAAGCCAATCAAGATAATTGCGTGAAACAGCATACTCAGCAGATTGCACTTCGAGAACACTGAGTTTTTCAATTTCTTCATCGATGACTTTTTGAACGTCTTCAGGAACAGCTTTGTCCTTAAGTCTCTCTTGAAACTTCTCGATATCACATGTTTTATCATCCTTCTCAAGACCGAGCTCTTTCTTAATTGTTTTGAGCTGCTCGCGCAAAAAGAACTCCCTCTGTGTTTTAGAGATAGTCGCTTCAATCTTCTGATTGATACTACTCTGTAACTTGCTGAGATCGAGTTCTTTCTTTAAGAGAACGAGTGTTTTGTCGATCCGCTCTTGAACATCAAATGTTTGAAGAATATCTTGAAGCTCTTCTCGTCCTGCTGTGGTAAGAGCAACCGCAAAATCAGCAAGTTTTCCTGGCTCGGTAAAGTCAGAATGGCCGAGGAAAATTTGGAGCTCCTCTTTAAAGAGAGGGTTGAGTTTCAAGAGCTCTTTGATCGTGGTAATAATACTAATCGAGTAAGCTTTAATGATCTTTGATTGCTGCTGAGTGATTTCGTCATCATGGTAGTGGATCTTAGCACGGAGGTATTTTGATTTGACGACCTGCTTTTTGACCTTGATGCGCTTTTCCATATTAAGAACGACTTGTGCCCCCCCTTGCTCAAGAGGAACAATACGGAGAATCGTTGCCATTACTCCCACTTCACATAGATCTTCAAATCCCATATCATAGATGTTTTCTTCCTCTTCTTTAGTCAGAAAAAGAGCTAGCATCTTGTGAGAAGACTTAGCAACAAGCTTGAGCACCTCGTAAAAGGGGCCTGGCTCAATGACAAGCGGAGCCGCCATCCCAGGAAAAAAGGGACGCCTTGTCAAGGGAAGAATAAAAAGCTCGTCAGGGAGATCAGCTTCGTCCTGAGGCTTCTTACTCGTTCCAATAATTTTCTCTAAATCACTATCTAAAAGAGATTCTGTAAGATCAAAATCCTCATCTTCAGGCATCTCGTCCTGTGAATCATCGTGTTCATTAACCAAAAGGTAACCCCTTCAAACTAAATTATTCCTAGATACTGTAACACTCGTCCAAAAAATATGCAAATAAGCTGCTAATTTCTGTATAATGCCCTATCCAAAATAAACACAACCCGTGTTATTATGCCTGCATGAACTTCCTGATTATCGATACCAGTAGCCCTCAAAGCTTTGTCGCCCTATCAAGGGGAGATAACTTAATTATTGAACACCTCCCTCCCCTCAAACAATCACAAGCACTCCTCCCCGCAATCGAAAAACTTCTTGAAAACACCTCCATTGACTTCATCGCCATTGGAACCGGCCCCGGCTCCTTCACTGGCACCCGCGTTGGAGTCATGGCAGCTAAAGCTCTATCCTTTTCAAAAGAGATCCTCCTCCTCCCTTTTTGCAGTCTCAAAATCTTTACTCCCAACATTGATGGCCCATTCACCCTATATGGCGATGCCAAATCTCGAGGGTTCTATGCCTTAGATGGAGAAAAATCTGGGGGTTCGATAAAATTTGATTCTCCAAGACTTGTGGCCGAAGGTTCTATCTGCTCGACCCTTAATATTCTCCTTCTAAAGCAGTACCTTCTAGAAAAGTTTCATAGAGCCCCCCTTTCAAACCATGCTGAAATTATTATTTCTTATCTTCTGGATCTTGAACCTGAAAAAAAATCGAAAATCCCTCTAAGCCACGCTTAGGGGTTGAACAATAAGAAGTTTGTGGTATAGAATAGTTGGGATAGCTCGAATTCAAGGATTCGTTAGCTCTAAGTAGAAAACTATAAAGAAATTTTTTAAAGCACTAGGATGTGATCTTTTTATGCCGAATGTTAAGGTTCGTACTGGCGAGTCGATCGACAAAGCCCTACGAGCACTCAAGAAAAAGCTCGATAAAGAAGGAATTATGAAAGCCGCAAAAGCTCACCGCTTTTACGACAAACCTTCAGTTAGAAAACGAGCGAAATCTAAGGCAGCTCTAAAGTACAAAATTAAAAAAGGACGTTAGCACTTGAGATTTTCAACTGCTAACTGTATACTTAAGCGCGTATGACGGATTATTATGAAGTTTTAGGTCTCCCTCGTGGGGCCACTCAAGAAGAAATCAAGAAAGCTTACCGCAAGCTCGCGCTTAAGTATCACCCCGATAAAAACGCCGATAACCCTGACGCCGAGAAGAAATTCAAGGAAGTCTCTGAATCTTATGAAGTCCTGAGCGATGAAAAGAAACGGCAGATGTACGATCAGTACGGTTCCGATGCCCTTAAGGGAGCTAGTGGAATGGGTGGCAACGGCGGCGCAGCCGGTTTCTCTTCAATGGAAGAAGCCCTCCGTACCTTTATGGGTGCCTTTGGTGGCGGTGGCGGTCCTGGCGCTGGCCCCGGTGGTGATGCAATCTTTGATTCTTTCTTTGGTCAAGAATACGGTGGGGGGCAAGATTATGCCCGCCAAGGCGTGAGTAAAAAAGCTCAACTTTCTATCAGTTTTGAGGATGCCGCTAGAGGAATCGAAAAAGAAATCGCTGTCACTACAAACATAGAGTGTAGCAGCTGCAACGGAAATGGCGCGCGCTCTCCTCAAGACATCAAGACATGCACGACATGTCATGGATCAGGACAGCTCCACCAATCTCGTGGCTTTTTCAGCATGTCAAGTTCTTGTCCCCATTGCCATGGATCGGGGAAAATGATCACTACTCCCTGCTCTGAATGTCATGGCGCAGGAAAAGTGAAGAAAAAACAACGGGTGAAAGTGCCGATCCCTGCTGGAATCGACGACGGCATGCGCCTGAAGATGACTGGTTACGGAGATGCAGGTGAGGGAGGCGGCCCTCCTGGAGATCTGTATGTCTATATCAAAGTGAAACCTCATGAGATTTTTGCACGCGACGGAGATGATGTTACTCTCAAGCTTCCGATTAGTCTAACCGAAGCAGCCCTTGGATGTAAAAAAGATCTTCCACGTCTTCTTTCGAAAAAACCTGTACGACTGACCATCCCTTCAGGAACTCAAACGGGGAAAATCCTTCGCGTTAAAGGAGAAGGAATGAAGAATGTTCATGGACATGGAAAAGGTGACCTCCTCATCCACGTCCACGTGGAAACACCTATCAACTTATCGACTAAGCAAAAAACAATACTCGAGCAGTTTCAAGAAACAGAAAAAGGATCGAATTCACCAGAACGAAACTCGTTTCTCGAAAAGCTAAAGGTTTTTTTTTAGTTCCCCTTGCCAAACTCCTAAACATCGCTAAGAAAACGCATCATAACCACCGTTGAAGAAAGCTTGCCTGCACTTCAGCAATCGCGGCTCGATTAATCTCGGACCGCAAGACTTCGGCTTGCGGTACTTCAGGGCTCAAAGGACCTCTCACCTCCACTTGCACTTGACGGCGGTGACGACCCTGACCTTGCCATTCATTCTGATATACTGGATGCACGTCTTGTAAGAAGCACTGGAGTACGAATTTTCCCATTTCTGGAGAGTCAAGACGAACATTGATTTCATGATCGTTCATTCTGAGACTCTTTTCCCCCATATTTGTACTTCCTAAATAGATTCTCTTTCCATCAATTGTAATGATCTTTTTATGGTAAGTCGTGTTTGCCACTCCAAACTCATATAGATGGAGATTTGGGTTTGGCTTTCCAGCAAGAAGTTCCTTCCAATTTGACCTCGAAAGCTCTGCATAAAGCTCATGCGTAAGAGGCATATCGCCCCCTGTGCGATTCGTCACGAGATGGATCCTCACACCGCGACCCGCTGCTCCTTTTAGCGCTTCTAAAAGTTCTGGCACAGGGTGGAAATACATATGTTGAATATGAATACTCTGCTCCGCTCCCTTAACATCTTCAATCAAGTCTTGAAGCATCTGGTTCTCACTATCATCAGGGCCTGTTGAATAAAAGGTTGTTTGCAAAACTCCTTTTCTTGCTCCATGTGTATCGATATTTTCAGATCGCGCTCCTTCAAATAAAGGAGGCACAACATGGTTAAAGCGAGGATCAAAGGAGGCTTTGATTCTTTCTTTCACGTCTTGAGAACCCCATACAGGGAAAAGGTTAAGAAGCTCTAGGTATAAAGAGTAGCCTACCCCAAACGTTTCCTCACTTCGGAATAGGAAGTCCGCATCCCGAAAGGCAAGGGGTTGCATCTCTCTTTTTCCTGATGAGGAGATCGGAGTATCTCCATTCGTATCCCATCGATCAGCAATCCCTGATCCACCCATCTCAAAGTATTTCCCATAATCTACGACCAAAATCTTACTATGATTAGTGCGGTAACTTGTCCGGTCTGAGATAGAGCTGCTATACAGCTGCACCTCAGGAGTCACAAGCATATAAAATCGATCAGGAAACTGTGTTTCAAGTGCTTTGATTTTTTCCTTATTCTTGCTTGTGAGCATATACTCAGAACCTATCAACTTCACGTCGAGATCTTTTTTTGTTTCAAGTCCGTGCTGAATTTTGGCTAGCGCTTGGTCGAATAGTTTTCCTCCAAAATAGCATCCCGACATGATAATGGATTTTTGAGCATTTTCTAGAAGCATCAGTTTATGCAAGTTTCCACCTAGAGAACTCACGGTAATTGCTGCTGAACAAGAATTGAGAACTTTCACGCCTTGTTTTGGAGCAACGCTGTGTGAAAATGAGCGGTACCGAATTAGAAATTCATTAGTGATTGCTAGTTTTAGCTTATCTGAAAGAGGATCCGATAACAGTTCGGAAAGAAGCGCCCCTAAATTTGCATAGTATTCCTTCAAGGCAGGCTCAATATCAGCCATTACCGAAGAAGTAGAGGAACCTACAAGGCGAAGCTCTCCTAATGTTTCATGAATTTTCTCTGTTTTTTCTTTCCAAAAAGTGACTCCGCGATAGATTGAGAAGAGTTGCATGGCCCCTTTCAAAGGATCGTCCGATTCTTTGAAACATCGATTAACTTCGTTCATGAATAGAGCATCGACTCCCTTAATTTCAAGGTAACTCCCCACTTTCTCCATTAAAAAGGCAACTTTATCTTTAAAAGGCAGTTCTACTTTATCTTGTGCCAAAATAGAGAGTACAGCGTCCATCTGCCTACGCCCCGTTTCATTTTCTTGAACAAATGGCGTCATCCATTTATCAAAAGCTTTGGCAAGCTGCATTTTCTCAATTAAATGAATGGTTTCTCCATTAAGCCCCGTTGTTGCCTCTTTGAGGAATTGCAGTTTGAGGATTCCTTTTGGGTTTTCTCGAAATAGAGCCGTAGCAATTGGAGAATTTTCTGAAATCATTAAATCAAGGTATCTGAAAACAAATGGCAATTCTCCCTCCTTGCAAGCTCCTTGAAGAGCCTCTATCTCTGCGCTTGAAACAACCTTGCTTGCTTCCATCCAACTTGTTAAATGCTCCACAAACGCTGGGATATTCTCAAGGTTATTGATACATCCTCTTGTAAACTCAGGAGTCACAATTCCTTCTTTTTCCCACGCTTGTAGCTTTTCGTAGAGTGTCGTCAAAGAAGTGCTTGCATCAGCCCCCGCAAACAGACGCTCTGAAGCTTTAAATTCCCTCGTAAGCGCAATGAGACAGTCATTACGATCATACGTCGGTGCTGGAGGACAAAAATGTATTCCTTCTTCCATTTTTGGTGTCTTTACAAGACGCTCGCTTCTTCCACTCCCAGGAAGCACCCATGAAAGAGAGCACATATCTAGGACAAGTGAGCTTGGCAGATGTTTTGTAAGCGCCGATTCCGAAAGAGTTGCGCTTCCATCCAAGTTTGCAACTAAATGGCTAAAAAACTCTGGCGTCAAGACATAGTTATATACGAAAGCACGCATAAGAGCTGGTGAGTTGAAAAAACTCGTCACATTTGAACAGGTGTTATCTAAATACTGCATGACAGGATTTTTTCCCAAAGCAAACTCTTTAAGATCTAGAGCTTCAGAAAGCTTTGCTTGCAACAGTCCTTGGAGTCCCCCACTCAGCTCGTCTTCTCCTCGTGGAGAAAGAAAACTTAGAATACCCGATGTCCTTTCTTGCACTTCCTGCTTTAATACGCGCATCAGAGGGCCTTCAGAAGAAACGACCTCTTGAGAGCCTATGATTGTTGAGAGGGTTCCGATATGACCCGCTGCTGATTGGCCAAATTGCATCACTCCCTTAACTGCCCCGCCAAGCCATCCTTCTGCTACTGATCGCAGAGACTCCATTGGGAGAGGATCGGTCATGAGTCCCGTTAATTGAGAGCGGAGGGCAATCTCTCTTTGTTTTCTATCTGAATGATCAAAGACATTTGTAAGTTTTGGACCTTGGGATTCATCAAATAGGACCTTCTCAAGTGTTTCAACTGTTCGGAGCAACTGAGCAGGAGCAAGAAGAGGACTCGGCCCCGATGAAAAGCGGGCTAAAAGAGACCCTAAGTTTTTTTGTGCTCCATCGCTTAGCCCAAGAATCGATTGAATCATCTCTTCCATCTTTCCTGTGGGTTCTCCAAGCTGAACCAGCCCCTTCATCAGGGTAAAGAGAGAATCGTTCCATCTTACAAGAACTTCTTGATCCCATGATTGATATTGGTGATGTGGATCCTCAACCCCAGCGCTTTGAAACTCTTTGATATATCCTACAAGTAGGGCATTGATCATTTCTGGAGAGAAGAGAACATCAAGAGATGCTTTTACAAGCTTTGGTATCACAAATGCAGTCGAGCGAACGAGCTGCGCCTGAGTTGATGAAATCCCCTTACAGTGGCTTCGAATGATCAAGTCGGTCATGGCTTCAAGCTTTTGACTAACATCTCGCTCCGAAATTTTAAGGGGGGCTCCCCTCACCTTTTCAAGAGCCGCAAGGACTAACCGTTCTTCCTTTCCTTCACTTGCGTAGACTCCAAATGTTTCATCTTTCTTCGCCTCTTGAACAGCTAAAGCATAGTCATGAATAAAGGGTCCTATCGAACCATACAGATCAACAATCATTTGTTGTTTAGCTTTTGGAAAAGCTGTTTGCTGCGGTTTCCCTATAAGCTCTGGAAGGAACCCCTTCACCATTACAACACTCAAATCAACCACACTTGTTACTAGAGGAGTATCCTTGAGGTAAAGCTGACTCACGTACCGGTCTAAGTAATTCCCCATAAGATTTGAGAGACGCTTTCCAGCCTCTAAGGAAAGATCTTGAGGCCCGATTGGAGCAATTTGAGGGAGAATTGACGATCCAATACTTGCCACTCGTGATCTTATTTCAGGAATCAGTGCCCCTTGAACGATATACTGGATCGTAAGGGAGCGCATCAGAGGTTTGGACTGTGAAAGCCCGTAAAGGTTGCCTGCTAAGCTCTGCCCAAACGTGTGAACCGAAGGCATCACCCACGAAGTTGCTGTAAGAAAAGCCCCTGTTTTCTTGGAACCAAGCTCCCTAGCGAGGCATGTTATTTTTTGATATAGAGCCTGCGGAATATCTTGAACATCTTGCACTCTTCCTAATAGACTTTTTCCTTGATCATCCCATCCATAACGCTGCACCGCGCTGATTCCAACAGTTGCTGCTGAGACCCAGGTTTCCGATTCTGCTCCTCGCTCTCTTTGAAGAGCAAAGGCATTTTGTAGAAATGCACCGATTTCATCTCTAAAAACAGGCTTCGATAAAAGACGCATTCCAAAACGGAGAACCGATTTTGCATTTGATGAATCATCGGTTTGAAGAAAATGAGATTTAAGCATGCTCGATGCAATCCAAGAACTGTAGCGAGGATTTCCAAAATCGATAAGCTCGCTAACAAATGCTGTGACCTCCTGCTGAAGCCCTGGTGGAACAACCCCTGGAACAATTTCGGAATCACTTTCTTCAGAAAACTTTTTAAGTTCATCTCCGATCTTTTCATCATGGATGAATCCAAGTGTTAACATCTTGGAAAACTCAGGAGATAAGACCGTATCAATCAACGCATCTAATACCTTCGCGGTATGTTTTGCTAAAGAACCCTTAAGCTCATCTCCAATAGGTTTTCCACTGATCGCTTCGAATAAATTGACCAGGTGTCCACCAAAAGCTTCAAGGATCTCCTGATCACTATCTTTTCTCGCAAGGAGCCGCTGATTGATCCTTTGCTGCATCTCAGCCGCCGATAAAGCCTCGTGGCTACGACACCATGTACCTCCCAGCAGTGCAGAGTGAGCTGTATTATAATCTTTTAGAAATAACGTGACACAGTGAAGCGAAGAGGTTACCAAAACCAAACTGTTTTTTTGCTGCTGCGTGTCCTCTCCTTCTCCAAAGAATAAGGTCGGTAAAAATGATTGAAACCACTCTTCAACATGCTCAATAATCACTTTCTGATTCACAGCCCCCTCTTTAGCAACATGAGGAAGCACATGATCTCGAACGAAAAGGGTTCCTACACTAGATGCGCGGAGAGCAAGAGCTCTCTTTCTTTCAAAAGCCGCCTCTTTTTTTTCAGGGAAATAGTCAACACAATCATAAAAAACAAGATCCTCCTCCTCACTATCACTTATCTCTTCCACGACAGGTGACCGAAGCCCTCCTCGACCCTCTTCAATTGCCGGGCTTAATAATTTAGCATCGTGAAAGTAGAGCTCTGCCTTAAGAACTAAAACCGTCGCCTTTACTTCAACACCGCTTTCGACAGTCCGAGTGATCTTCACCGTCTCATAGCGAGATAAAATGCTTTGAACCATATGGGCATTTTCAGGGCTTACCCTCTCAAGCTCACGAATCAAACTCACCACATCAGAACGGTTTGTTTCCGTAAGAACAGGTTCAAAATCGCTAATAGGAACAAGTGGCTTTTCCTCAAACTTCATAGACTTAACAAGCGCAAGTTCTCCAACACTCTTGGATTCAACCGGAAAACAAACCACTGCCTCTTTCTTAAAGGCACTTCGACGATAAGCAAGAATCTCCGCCGCTTTCTCCAAGCTTTCTACTTGAATCAGCAAAGCAGGTGCCGCCCTGCTATTGGGATCAAAGAGACAAATATCCTTTTCCCCAACCGTCACACCAAAGTAATCATGCCCAATTATGAGCATTGCACCAATGCGCTCCCCCGATAGATTTCCTTGCAGCTCTTGTAATACGTGGACATAAGCCTGTTGCTCTTTCCCAGTCATTAAAGGAGCCTGAATAACCTCCCCCCTGCGCGTAAAGCTCCCTTCAAATGAACCGAGAACCTCTTCGCACGGTAGATGCACTCCTAGCTCCATTCCATCTGATAGCCTGTCATAGAGATCAGATCCCTCCAAAAGAACTCGATCCATCTCATCTCTAGAATTAAGCGTTCCCAAAAGCATTCCTTCTAATGCCTTCCCAACAATCAAACTTCCCGGTGCAGTGCCTCTCTCATCCCCATAAGGTCTTCCCCGAGCCATTAAAAGACCC
Organism: Simkaniaceae bacterium; assembly: GCA_018399055.1. Lineage (GTDB taxonomy): Bacteria > Chlamydiota > Chlamydiia > Chlamydiales > Simkaniaceae > Neptunichlamydia. Next base: position 2,033,730 of record CP073762.1, read on the forward strand.
GAACCTTCTAGTAATTTTCCCAGCTCTTTTTGCTCCAAACGCTCCTTAAGAGCGAGAAGTGTTGCATAAGCTCCTCCCATCTTTCGTGGCAAAGGTGCACTGAGAGTTCCTACCTCTCCTTTCACCTGACCAATCTCCGACTCGATGTCTTTCACCCGCCGCCGTGCCTCCTCTAAGGTTAACCCCTGAAAAGCTTCCTTAAGCTGAGAAACATCCTGTTGAATTCTTGCAACAGAAACACTATTTAACTCCACCTGACTAGACATCCATCCACCTCATTCTTCTATCCCTTTAACAAAGACAATCTCCGACTGACAAAAGTTTATCCACCGGAATTTATTTGTTTATTCCATGTAGGCCCAATAACCCATGATCGAAATAATACGAAATACCAAATTTTAATGATATAAAATGAAAATTTTAATTATTTAAATTAATTACTGCTAAACTCTCTGCAATAACCTTATATTAAGGTATAAGCTCGGGTTTGCTTCCAAGATTTTTGATTAGATTTTACTTATTCCTATTGCAATGATTGCAGATCACAAAAGTGCAAAAGAAATGGGGAAAAGATAACGAAAAGATTGAAGCAAAAAGAAAATGGCCGTTATGGGTTACATAACGGCCGGGGACCAGACTTTGCAGTCTGGAAAAAGAAGGGGGAAGTTTGTTTGTAAAGAGCAAGCTAACCACTTTTTCTTTACTTATCTATTCGTGTAACATGCCGCCATCTTTTTGTCTATCACATTTTTTTTTAATCTGATAACCTCACCTCTAAGTAAGAATAACACAGAAAGATCGTGCCAAATATAGTTGTTAATGAAATTGAGTTTTACTATGAACGTCATGGGAGTGGTGATCCGCTTATTTTGATCTGTGGTTTCACAAATCACTTGGGAATGTGGAAGAGATTTATTCCAAAACTTTCCGCATCTTTTGAGGTTATTGTTTTTGATAACCGGGGCGCAGGAAGAACAGAAAGTTCGCCTCCCCCTTACACGATCGAGATGCTTGCTGACGATGTGATTGGACTCATGGACGCTTTAGAGATTCAAAGAGCTCAGATGGCCGGGTTTTCTATGGGATCTCTCATTATTCAATCGATTGGGCACCGCCATGCTGAAAGAATTCATAAGGGCGTCCTAATTGCTCCTTTTAGTGTTTTGCCAAGTACGGCTCTCATGCAAGCACATTCAGTTGCAAAGCTTTTTCAAGCGGGTGTAAATCCCGCTTTAGCACTAGAAACAATGCTTCCATGGATTTATAGCAACGATTACTTATCCGATCCAAAAAGAGTTATAAGGACAATCGACACCCTGCTCAAAAACCCCTATCCCCAACCTCCTGAGGGTTACGCAGGACAGCTTCAAGCTCTTTCGCAATGTGATATGTCCGATCGACTCGCTGCGATCGAAACTCCCTTATTGATTCTGGCAGGTGAAGAAGATCTCTATACTCCTTTTTATGAAGCAAAACTTTTAAGAGAACAACTGCCGAATGCTGTTCTTAAAGGTGTTCCAGGGGTCGGACACATGCTCTATATAGAAGCGGAAGAGATCACTATGGAGGGGATTCATGCCTTTTGCACCGGCTAATGGGATCAACCTTTACTATGAAACCTACGGCAAAGGAAAACCCATCGTTTTTCTTTCAGGATTTTCAACCCATCATCTGACTTGGCAATCGTTTATTGAACCTTTGCAAGACAATTTTCAACTGATTCTTTTAGACAACCGCGGAGCGGGACAAACAACTGCGCCTGCGACTCCATACTCGATAGACTCAATGGCTGACGATACCGTTGCACTTATGGACCACCTAAAGATCGATGTGGCAAGCATGGTAGGATCTTCAATGGGAACTGCAATCATTCAGACAATTGCGCATCGCGCACCAAAGCGTATCGACAAAGGGGTTTTAATTGCTCCCTTTTCAAAACTTCCACGTGTTTCCCTTTTAAAAACACTGACAACAGGAAAGCTTCTGCAGGCGGGAGTCCCTCTTGACTTAGTTGTTGAAACCGTGATTCCCTGGCTATTTAGCCGCGACTTTGTAGCAAGCCCTGAAAAAGTCGCCGCTAAAAAAGAGGAAATGACAAAAAACCCTTTCCCACAATCAATTGAAGGTTTTCTTGGACAAATGCATGCCCTTGAAACTTTCGACTCTTCGCAATTTATCAAGCAATTAGAAGCGGAGTTTTTTCTCATTGCTGGTGAAGAGGATCTTTCAACTCCTTTCTCTTGTGCACAATTCCTCCATGAGCATCTTGCAAAATCCACCCTTCATCCCTTTTCGAGAATGGGCCACATGGCTCATGCAGAAAAACGCGATGAGGTTCTAGCTCTTATTCAGAAGTTTATTAAAGTATGACTGTTCTTATAGAAGATTTTGGCTGCCTGCTCAGGGCCAAAAGCTGTCTCTAATAATTGGTAAAATACTGGATAACACCCACTATTTGAATAACGATTTTGGTAAAAAGGCTTCAAATGCTCAATTGCGGGGATAGAGATCCCTCCAAAGAAATCGGCGCCAAGTACCAATGCATCTTCCCCACCAAGAGAGAGACCATGCTCAATATGACGCACAAAGTCTTCAGGCTCATTTCCCACAAAATGGCGGACAAAATTGATTCCAATGACGCCCCCCATCCGAATGATTTCTTTTGCAAAGGAATCTGGAAGATTACGAGGATGCGCTTTCACCTCCCGAAAGTTCGAATGGCTAGCAATTGGAAGGACTTTTAGTCCCTTTTTGTGAAGGTAATCAAGAATTTCTTCCGCCAACGCATCAGAGCTGTGACTGAGATCAATTGCAACCCCCTTTTCGTCCATGTAATCAAGAAGCTTTCTTCCGTCCTCTTTTAGACCTACCTGAGTCAGGTCACCCCCACCAAAACGATTCTCATCCTTCCAAGTCATGGAAATATAAAGCCACTTTTCTTGATCAAAGCGCTCCGGCAGTAGATCAATCAATTCCCCTTCCTCTAAAAGCCCTGAAGCGTTTTCAATAGCCAGAGCAAACTGTGGCCCCTCCATTGTTTTGATTGTGTGATAACACTTTAGCTGTCCTTCGAACTCTTTGCGAGGTTGTTTTCCTGTTTCGGAAAATAGCGCGAGGGCCTGAAAAGAAACTCCCCCTTTTTTTAAAAGGGGGAGTGAACATCTTGAGGCTTCATCCTCAGGACTGTGCTTGTCTCTATCATCATTGAGATAGGCAAGCAAGTCACAGTGAAGATCAACGACCGGAATCGACATTAGAAGTCGAATCGCGCTTTAATCGTGACCCCTTGGAGATAAAGATCTCCAGAATGATCAGGCTCGCTAATGTTTTTGATCACCTCGTTATGAAGAATCCAAAGAACGTGTTCCCAACCTGCTTGAAGCATGAAGTGAAAACGATCTTGGCTAAACCAAACATCATATCTGAAACCAGCGCCAATGTTTGCAACAGGTTCAGCAGTGTGCGGTTTTGCACCCGTGTCAAGAACACTCGTTGTCACATTGTTAACTGTCATACGCTCTTTTCGATCTAGGTCAAACTGTCCCCAAAGAATGGAAAGCGCAAGATCCGCATAAAAACCGAAATTCTTTGTAAACTGAAAAGCATTGTTTAATCCAGCACGCAGACCAATTCCCCAAAAGTCTTGATCAAGGTCTAAGCGGTGACTTTCATTCCCAGCTGCCAATGTATACTCAATATTGTAGTCCTGGTCAATCCACGCTGCATGAAGTCCAGCAAAAAGACGGAGCTTCATGTACTGGCTCAAGTACGCATTACGTCCTAAATCAAGGGTTACGTTGTTGTAGTGAACATCCCAGTTTGCATGAGCACGTGTCAAAAAGTCTGTTGATCCATTGACCACCCAGTAAGGGATCATAGTCGATAGTGCAGCATCCTGACTTGTGGAGTTACTTGCGTCACTATGAATCCAAGTATACTCAGCAATAACATCCCATTGGTCATGGGGAAGATTAAAACCAGCAGCGACTTTGAAACCAGGATCCCAGCTCCAATCAACATCATGAACACTGCCAGAAGCTCCTGCTCCAATGCCTGAAACAGCGTAGAACATCCCGTCCTGTCTAACGGTCCAATAAATAAAATCAGCGGTTAGAAAAAAGTTCCAATCTCCAGTGATCGCAGGGCCCGCGCCGGGAGTAATTTTAATATCACAATCATCAGAGTAATATAGTATTGGTTGTTCTTCGTGCGGGTGTGCAAAAGCGCATCCCATAACACTTAAAAAGAAAGCCAAAATCCATTTGTGTTTCATCGTCACCATCCTTGGTTATAAACGGTTCGATCTTAAGCGAATGTTTTAATTTATGCAAAGGATAATTTTATGCTCGCCTTAGAAAAATGGCTTTCAAGTGCCCAAAGATATTCGGCGCTTGTTTGTTTTTTGGGAACCCAAACAATCAATTCATACTGGGCCGTTGTATCTGATAACTTAGTAAGCCACACTTCAACCGGATGCCTTTTATCAACTTGAAAACAGCCTTCTATTGCCTCTATTGCAAGCTTGCGTACTTTCTCCTTCTTGACATCTCGGCTTGCAGAAAAAGGGAGGGTAACGCGATGAAATTCCCCACCAACAACTAACTTTTTTGCGATTATCTCAGTATTAGGAACCACAATTCTTTGACGCTCTAAAGTTTCAATCACTGTTGTTCTGACATTGATTTCGACAACTATCCCGCTATCCCCTGTCTGGAGTTCTATGAAATCACCTGGATGAACTTTTTTCTCCAGCAAAACTATGATCCCAGCGACAAAGTTGTTGAATATCGCCTGCAATCCAAACCCGATTCCTACACTGAGGGCACCAATGACAACCGCAACTCCTGTTAGGTCAATCCCTATCGTCGTTAGGGCAATGTAAAATCCAATCAAAAAGACAGTATAGTAAGCAAGGCGTCCCAGTCCATAGAGGGCGGATCCACTAAGCTTCTTGCTCATACGAGTTCCTCTCTCTATCCCCTTAGCAATTAGGAAAGAAAGAATCACAATCCCCACAAAGGTGGCAATGTTTATAAGAGTAATGGGCGTTTCGTGAATTGTAAATAGAGTTTCTTCCACGGCTCTATTCCGCTGTTATAAGTTCCATGTGACACAAGCATGTTGATTTTCTCTAAAATTTTCAATATAAAAAAGTGAGGGAGGAATCGATGAAAAATCACGATAAAAGCGGCACTTGCCAAATTTGTAAGAATAATTTTGCTTACAATAAACTATTTCCTATCAATATGATACGGAATTCACTTCTCGATACTCTCCGTAACAATCACCCAGATATCAATACCGATGGTTTCATTTGCTATCCTGATCTTAGGGAAACTCGTACCGAATATATTGAAAAATTAATTACGAAGGATAAAGGGGCTCTTTCTTCTTTTGAAAAAGAAGTTCTCGACAGTCTATCATCCCAAGATATTCTTGTTGAAAATGTTAACAAGAAATTCGAGAAAAAGCTCACCTTTGGGCAAAAAATGGCTGATCGAGTTGCTCGTTTTGGTGGGAGCTGGAAATTTATCCTCTCATTTTTAGCTCTTCTCATAGTATGGATGATTCTCAATATCTTCTTTGTTAGAGATGAAGGATTTGACCCTTATCCCTTTATCCTTCTAAACCTGGTTCTGTCATGTCTTGCAGCTATGCAAGCCCCCATCATCATGATGAGTCAAAATCGCCAAGCCGCACGAGACCGCCTCCAAGCCAATGAAGAATACTGTACGAATCTAAAGGCAGAGCTTGAAATTCAACACCTTCAGTCAAAACTCGATCTATTCATGAAAAATCAATGGGAATCTCTCCTTGAACTTCAAAAAATTCAAATTGAGCTTACAGAAGAGATTATATTGAATAAAAAACAGTTGCGTAGAAAGGAAGATGAAGAATAGAGTTTTTCGCCATGAAACGGATTGTGATCATAGGAACCTGTGGGTCGGGAAAGACAACTCTTGGCAACCACCTTGCCAAAAATCTTGACTACCCGGTTACAGATCTAGATGATCTCTATTGGCTCCCCAATTGGACACGACGCCCTACTGAAGAATTTGCCTCCCTTATTAAGGAAGCCACCCTCTCTCAAACATGGATTATCTGTGGAAACCAGTCACGATTTCGTCACCTTATTTGGCCCAAAGCAGATACAATTATCTGGCTTGATCTTCCTCTCCACACCCTTCTTTGGCGCACTTTTCGCCGCGCCCTGTGCAACATCAGAACAAAAAAAGCTTTTTGCAATGGAAACTATGAGAGTTTCCCCCGCTTCCTTAGTCGCCACTCTATTATTGTTTGGGTTCTTAAATCCTTCCTAAGACATCGCCGCGATTACTTAGCTGAGATGAAAAATACAGAGCACGTTAAATGGATTCACGCAAAATCCGTTAAGGACATGAAGTTTCTGAAAGAACGTAGTTAGCAGGGCCTACCGTTTCGGTAAAATGAAAAAACTGTCTTAACAATGAGGTTTACCTAAATCCTCAACTAAGATTTCCCCAAAGAATAAAGTTGATTAATGCAACAAATGCTATAGAAAGAGAAGAAAGCGATAGGCGCTTCCCATTATGGCTTTGGGAGAGCCTAAAACTGAGACGTAACCTTCTCTAAAAAAGGATGATAACATGCTACATTTTTTTCAATGGATCTGCCGATTCAACTTTGGAATCTTTGAGAAAGAGGAGTTTAAAAAGTTTCTCCGCTTTGGGCTGATCTTTGCCTTAATTATAGGTATTTACTGGACACTTCGCCCTTTAAAGGATTCCATCTTTATTCAACTCGTTGGTAAACTACAGCTTCCGTATGCAAAAACCTTGTCTGTAATCGCTCTTCTTCCTTTGGTAATGTTCTACACAAAATTATTGGAACGAACGTCTCGGGAAAAAATGCTTTATATCTTACCTACATTTTATGGGATTGGCGTTGCTGTATTTAGTGGTTTGGTTACAATTGTACAAGTTCCCGCAGAAGAAATTGCGGCACGCTCTGACTTTTTTCTTATTTTTTCAAAAATCATTGGATATGCCTGGTATTTATTTGTTGAAAGTTTTGGCTCTCTTGTCGTCGCCCTTTTCTGGGCCTTTGCTGCTTCTACTACAAAACCCACATCAGCAAAAAGGGGCTTTCCTTTAATTGTCGCCATCGGCCAATTGGGAGGGATTATTTTCCCTTATAATATAGGGGGACTTCCTCATCGATTGGGTTATACAACAGATGCTCTCTCAATGATTATTCTTAGTCTCTCGATTTTTATGATTATCCCTTTTGTCCGTTATCTCCTCAAAGCAACACCTCATGATCTTATGAGTTCTTTCCATGGGAAAAATGAGGCAACTGAAAAGAAAAAGCAAGAACCAGGGTTCCTTGAAGGGTTAAAGCTCTTAGTAAAACACCGTTACCTCTTAGGAATTTTTGCAGTAAATTTTATTTATGAAGTCGTCATTACGATCTTTGACTTCAATTTTAAATTGTCAGCAAGCGCTCAGTACTCAGGAGTTGCATTGACCAACTATTTAAGCATTTATGGATCAATCGTCAATGTTGTCTCTTTAACCTGCTTGTTATTAGGAATTAGCAATGTAACCCGATTTTTAGGTATTGGCATCGCTTTAGCTGCCATGCCCCTCATCGTTGGAGCCGCTCTTTTTGGATTCCTTACAATCAATACACTCTCTTTTCTTTTTGTCTTAATGGTTGGATCAAAAGCAATTAATTATGCACTCAATGGACCTGCCTTAAAACAACTTTATATCCCTACAACTCCTGATGCAAAATTTAAAGCCCAAGCATGGATCGAAACATTTGGTTCCCGACTTTCTAAGCAAGGGGGCTCATCATTCAATATGTCCCTTGCTCCACTTCAAGCCACCTTTGGTGCAGTGGCAGGACGTTCTCACTATCTTCTCCTAAGTGGAGCCGTTTGTTTCCCCCTTCTTGTCTTCTGGCTTGTTGTAGCGATTTTTCTTGGTAAAACCTTTACAAAAGCTGTCCGGGAAAAAAAGGTGGTCTGTTGATGAAGAACTTTACAGGTTTATATACAGTCAAGTCTGTGTCTTAGTCGTTTAGTCGCATGGATTGTGCAGGCAACAATAAACGCCCACAACATAACTAAACAAAGCCAAAATGGCAAATATCCCTCTTGTCCAAGGGCTGCTGCTCGCATCCCCTCCATCACATAAATCATCGGATTGATCAGGCTAATGTACCCAACTATATGGCTCAGATCGTACGCCGACTGCCAGGAATAGACATACCCTCCAAACATCCACATTGGAGCAATATAGCGAAGCCATAAACTGTTCAAACTTGTCATACCTTTAATCACACTTGTGAGCCACAGCGCAAAAGCCCCAAAGAAGAGATTTGCCGTGATAAACATCACTGCGGTTCTCCAAAAAGAAATTGCCTCCCAATGCCACTCTGTAAATACAAGCAACTTTCCCAGTGGAAATAATAACGCAGAAAGGATCATCGATGTGATTGCCCACGACGTGGCGATATATAAAAAGACCTTATTCGAAGTAATCGGCATCACGAGCGTATGAAAAATGGTTCTATCTCCACCCATATCGGCAAGTTGCACACCAACTTTTCCTACAATCTCCACAAACCCAAAGCTAGCAATAGCTCCTACAACAAAAAATGCCGCATAGCCCTCGTGTGCTCCTTCTTGCTGCAAAAAATAACCAAAAGCCATCACGTTGGTAAAAAAGAGGAGCGATGTATCAATAAATTTTGTTCGAAATTCCCGTTTAAAAGCGATCAAATCACGCCTGATCAATTGAAAAAATACGATCCAACTACTCATCACCTGCACCTGAATTAAAAATTTCTGCCTCGGGATCATCCACAAACTTGAGGAAAACCTCCTCCAAGCTATTTTTCTGGTGTTGCTTTTTCAAGTTTTCTGGCGTATCAACCGTCCGAACCGTCCCCTCATGGATGAGGCAAATGCGGTCAGATAAGTGCTCCGCCTCATCTAGATAGTGAGTCGTAAGGATCACCGTAATTCCTGACTTCTTAAGTTTTGTAATCACCTCCCAGAGCTCCCGACGAATATGAGAGTCGAGACCAACAGTTGGTTCATCAAGAATAACCAGCCGCGGCCGATGCATAAGAGCTCGCGCAATTAAAAACCGCTGCTTGTACCCCCCTGATACCTGATCGATATTAGCCTCGAGATACTCCTCTAATTTAAACTCTTTTGCAAGTTCTTTCTGACGCTCAACAGCTTCCCGTTTGCTTAGCCCATAACAACGGCCAGAAAAAACCAAGTTTTCACCAAGAGAGAGTTGCCGTTCAATATTGGGGTGCTGCGGACAATAGCCCACAATCGAGCGATAGGTAAGAAGATTCTGATAAATCGATGCCCCATTCCACTGCACATCTCCCGCTGTTGCTGGATGAAGAGTTGCCAAAATTGAAACTAACGTCGTCTTCCCTGCTCCGTTTACACCAAGCAATCCCAGAACTTCCCCTTCAAAGATATCGAGGGAAACTTCCTTTAACGCCTGTTTCATTTCACGGCGCTTTTCAAAGTAGGTCTTTGAAACCTTTTCAATACTTATAAATACTTGATTCATGACTCTGGAATATTGGTTAGAATGTCGATTCTACTCCTACTGAAGAGTGATGTCAAATCCTTTTAATAAAGAAAGTGCCTCGGGAATAGAAAACTTCCCTTTTGCGATCCGGTTTGATTGAGGATCAATGGAATAGTTCACCGCATCACGAAAATCCACACGGGATAAATCGCACCCATGAAAGAGAGTCCCTTCAAGATCACACCCTCTAAAATCCCCTTCACCAAGCTCAGTCTCTTTGAAATCGCATTCCTTCAAAAGACTTTTTCCAAATGAGGTCTTCTTCATTTTTAACCCTGAAAAATTACAATTTTGAAGCTTGCAATCCTTCATTCCCAAGGAAAAAAGCCTCTTTTCACAAAGGTGAAAGTTTCCTCCGACAATTTTGCACTCTTCAAACGTGACTTCATGAAGCTGGCACTTTTCGAAATTGATCAGGCTTAAATTACACCTCCTAAACGTGCACGAAAAAAATTGAGCGTTTGAAAATTGGCAATCTACCATCTGACAGTCTTCAAAAATGCACTCTTCAAAGCGCTGCTCTGCAAAGCTTGTCTTAGTGTACCCTTTTTTGGAAAATGTCTGCTGTTCATGGTGCGTCATCCTCGCAGATAATACTCTACAATCAGAAGCGAATTCCAGAAATTTTTTCGAGCTTGTCAACGGGATAGCGAAAGGAGTCGAGATCCCCCGTCGCAGGAACATTAGGGATAACGTAGGCCCATGTTTCTTTAGACGTTTGAACAACTTTGAAAAAGTGAGTGGGGACTGCTACTTCATTTTCTCCTATCACTTGAAAGGTAACAAAACGCTTACCATTTTCTTCGTGGGATAGAAAAAGAGGGCCACTCACGACCTCTAAGGCCCCTTCCTGCTTCACTAACGTACGGATATGCGCTTCAAGTTTTTTCCACACACCGCGATTGAACTGTGGATGCTGAGGACAAATATTTGATAGGGAAAAGGTTTCTTCTAATGCCTCTTTTGAAAAGGACCCATCCCCAGCAGGAACAATATGTCCTCTATCAAACCCCGACTTTGAGTAATCCTTAATACAACTTCGATGCGACTTATAAATCTCCATATCCTCATGAAAATGCACCCCCTTCCTGTCGACATTCTTCCTAAAACTCTCTTCCGTTAAATGTTCGTGGGCCCAAAAAGGGATCTTCCCTCTTGTGTCGTAAACAAGGGTATACCCCTTTTTCTCTAAGTAAGGGAAACCTGTTGGCTCAAGTTTTTTGTCCCATTGCTGATAGGAAACAGCTGTTGCTATACCCAGCACTATCCCAACAGAGAATCCGATACTTTTTTTCATCACACCCATGAACCTATCTCACTATTCTATACCCAGTCATCAATTTTTTATTATTAGGAGAATTATTTGCAAATGAGAACCCATCGCACTATTATAAATATCAGAATTTGATCCCTCTTTGCACTCCATACTTAATAAAGTTAGGAAAAAAAAGAGGGATCAAATTCTGGGAACAAAGCCCCAAAAGGGTGTTGTTTGTAATAGTGCGATAGGTTCGAAGATCGGAAGCAGTTGAACTAACTCTCTAGATTATGTTAAGGTACAGAGTATGAAAAAATTTATTAAGAGGGGGATTATTGCGATCGCCCCCCTTGCACTCTCTATCGGAATTATCTACTGGCTCTTTTCATTTTTAGAAGAGCTAGTGGGTCCTCCCATGAGCGCCCTTCTCGGCAGGTATTATTATCCCGGAATGGGGATTGCTGCAGCTATTATTGTTCTCTTTTTTATCGGTGTCCTTCTAAATACCTGGATCATTTCTCATATTACCGCACTCTTCGAACGCCTTTTTAAACGCATTCCAATCTTCAACTCTCTTTATAAGATGGTGAAGAACGTCACCCACTTCTTTCAGGCTTCTCCAGGCGGGGAAAAACAACAAGTTGTCGAAGTAACTATCGCAGGACATACCCTCGTAGGGTTTGTCACCCGAGAAAGCTTTTCAGAATTTCCAGAGATGGATCAAAACCGAGTCGCTATCTTTCTTCCTATGAGCTATCAGATCGGAGGATACACCGTCCTTGTCCCTCGTTCCGATATCAAACCGATCAACATCTCCATTGAAGATGCCCTACAGTATTCACTCATTGCCTGGGCTCGAAAGCCCGAGGATTAGAAGATTAAATGACTTGCGTCCCTCATTTCCAACAAGTACGCATCGAAAACACTAACCGATGTGGCTTTGCTTGCGTCATGTGTCCCCGCGATAAGCACACCCGCACCCAAGGGATCATGCCCATGGAAGACTTTGAGCTTGTCCTCAACCGGATAGGTTCCTTCGAGGGAGAGATGCACCTCCATGGTTTTGGAGAATCTCTTCTCGATAAAACACTGCCCGAAAAAGTTGCCCTTGTCACAAAAAAGATGCCTAAAGCCCTCAAAGTGATCTTCACTACTCTCGGTGTTCCTCCTAAAGAAGACTACTTCTCTGCTCTTGCCCATGCTGGTCTCGACCACATCTTTGTCAGTTGCTACGGATACACTATAGAATCCTACAAACAGATCCACGGCCGAGATGCTTTTGCGCTTGTGAAAAAAAACCTCGAAATTCTCTCTGAAATAAAAAAGGGAAATAACGACCTTCCCAAAGTAGAAATCATCCCTTCCAGCGACCAAATGCTCCTGACCCTCGGTTCCCAAAATAATCCCCGCGCAGAATTTCAAACTTGGGCAGAGTCACTTGGAATGACCTTTTTCAAAGACCGAAAACTTCACAACTACGGTGATGGTCGCCAGTACAATACGCCTAAAGAAGAGCGCCTCTGCCCCGTCATCAAAGAAAAGCGCAAAGCAATTCTCCAGATCACCTGGAACCTTGATGTCATTCCCTGCTGCTATGACTATAACGCCACCATTCCCTTCGGGAATCTCCGCACCCAATCTCTCGAAGAAATCTTTTCTTCGATGGCCTACTTTCGCTTTGTTCATGCCCACACCACCAACCAACTTGCAGACTATCCCATCTGTCAAAACTGCGAAAAAGACATTTATTAGGGTGTGTCTCTGAAATTCCCTCCAAGGAGTTGTGCCTAGATTTTTTCATCTATTGAAGTGTGGAGATTGATAGCAACTTGGTAAAGTTGCTGAGATCGAACACAAATACAGATGGGGAAAGATGGGCCAAATCCTGGAAGGAAGTTTAGGGACACGCCCTAACCCTTCTTTCATTGGTTTCAGCTGCAGATTTTTTCATACAGTTTAGCGCACCCAATGATTAGTGGCCTTGATGGGAACCCCTGCCTCCGCGATTTTTCTGAAAGTTGCGGTCCCCCTGCTGGGGATGAGGATGGTTGTGAGGGTGAGAATGATCGTGTGAAGGGAGTTGTCCTGAATGATGGGGCCAGCTTTTGTGATTTTTATAGGGAAAATTGTGGCTATTTTTGTGTTCGTTATAATAGTTATTCCATTTGTGGTTCCATGTATTGTGCCAATAGTTATTCCAGTGATTGTTCCAATTAACATTTTTTACGTATATATTGGTATGCCCATTCCAATAATATCCATTGTGACCAACCCAATATCCATCCCACCACATAAAACCCATCATGAAGAGAGGAAAGTAAATACTAGCATTCCCCCCTTGCTTTGCGTCTCCAACATCAGCCTGCTGAGTTTGGGGATTATAAGGGAAAACTTGTTGGCTCATATTCCCATTCCCATCGACAACGATCGCATTGACTTGACTGGAAGTGGTTGTGACATTTGTGGCCCCCTCAATGTGAACGACATCTCCATACACATTCATTAAAACGAGCAGGAAGAGGAGAGAGGAAAGTTTTTTTAGCATCTCTTTACCTTTGAGTTGGCATCTTTTTTTCTCTATATGACAAAGTGAAGATAAATTCCAGCGATCAGCATTATTTAATCTCCAGCGAAGGGGCCGCCCCGAGTTTATTCGATTCTCTGGCTCAATTTCTTTATAAAGCGATGTAAATGAGGTTCGACTTGTTTTTGAGGACAAGCCTCTAAGGAAAACCACGCGATTTTATTAAATTCATTCTCATCAAATACATACTTGAACAGAGAATCCCCCTCTACTAGATACCAGAGAGACACATCTGTATGAGGCTTCGTTTCATTCACAGTTTTTGTCACCGTGATGAATAGAGGCTCCCCAAATAAGAATTCCGCTTCTGCACCAAGCTCTTCCTTCATCTCTCGAAAAGCGGCATCTCTTGGGTGCTCACCTACCTCCACATGACCTCCCGGAGGAAGCCATAGCCCAGCTTTTTTATGGTGAACGAGAAGAATTTTCCCCTCTTTTTTATCGTAGGGAACAAAGTAAGAAACTAAATGGGTACTTGGAACTGCTGGTTTGTTCACTCTAAATATTTGGGCATCCGATGCAATCCAGCTTTTGACAAATCGTTGGTCAGATTGTTCTAGTAAGTCACTCGGTTTGATTTCACTGATCATTTTAGCAATTTCAAGACGTACACTCATATTCGTTATTCCCTATCAATTAGAGGCTGATCGACCTGATCAAGATAGTTAGCATTTGAAACAACTTTCTTTCCACTTTCTTGCTCTAACTCCCTCCTTGCATCTCCTGCAATTTTACCCCCTGCTTTAGCAGCAACACTACTTTCAACAAAACCTTGAGAATTTCGATTCACTGTAATTTCCTTTGTAGCAGCTTCCCCCAACATAGAAAAAATTAATTCAAGATCTGTCATGTGATCTCGAAGATTTTCTTGTTTAAGTCCTTTTCGTTTTTTGTACTCTGAAGGAGTCAAGCCAAAGGTGGCTTTTGAAATCTCAGCAGTCAGGATTGCATATTCTCTTTGAAGCTTAATCCCTCTTTTATCCCTCTCATCCGTCAACTCTTCACGAATTGCGATCCCTCGCATTCTTTTCTCAATCCAGTCATCACTATACCCTTTCGATTTGTAGATCGCTCGAGTTCTTTGCGTTGCAAGTTCTGGGTCTTCTATTTCTTGGATACGTTCATATCCAACTTTAGCAAGCCACCTTTTAAACGGCTCCGCTTTTGGAGATGAAATAGATTGAATCACTCGGAATATTGTCTCTGTATTTGCAACATCAGTATCCCTCATTTTTCCATCTGGCGCTTTCAGCTTCAACCGTACGATTTTTTCGTACAGTTGGTGATAACCCTCATTCTCAATAAGTTTTCGCTTCAGATCAGACCAATATCTTCTTGAGTTTGAACTTCCGGTCAACACAGAAATAATATCAACAACCGAAAAATACCACTCCTTATCATGAAAAATCCTACGTATTTGCTTGTCCTCAAATACAACAAGACGATCTTGGGACATTGGAAGTATTGCCATAAATCACTCCTCATGGTGAGACAATTATAGATATCAGAATCTTTTTCAACAACTCTTGCTCTCTGTTAGAATTAAATTCCTTCTTGATGTAAGAAAAAGGAATGAAGACACAAGTAAAAGAGCAACCTCTTCTATCACACCCGCGGCCTATGACTGTGTTGAATAAATCCGCAGAAAGAACTTGCTAAAAATTCATTGAAAAAGAGAAGCTCCTTAAGTTTAAGTCACTAAAAAGAAGGAGCTTCAGATGCGCAAGCGCAATTGGCCAAAGTATAATCGAGATCTGGTAAAAAGAGGAAGCATAACTTTTTTTATCGATCAAAATGCGTTAAACGCAAAGCCTGGGGCGAACAAGCGAGGGCGCCCTCGCTTGTTCGCCCATCCACTGATTCAACTTCTTCTCGTATTGAAAATTCAATACCGTCTTACGTATAGAGCTCTTGAAGGATTTTCGAAGTCTATTCTTCCTCTGCTTCAAGCTTGTGTGCCACTCCCCACTTATTCTCTTATTTGCAAAAGAGCTTCCACAATGGAAGCTCTTTTGCCCAAGCTCTCCTCTAGAAGACCAAAGGTTGTGCTTATCGATGCTTCTGGGATCAAGGTTTATGGAGAAGGCGAGTGGAAGGTTAAGGTGCACGGAGCATCGAAGCGGAGGAAATGGATCAAGCTTCACATTGCCATCGATGCTAAAACACAAGAAATTATCGAGCTAGAAGTTACCCATGGACATAGGGCCGACTGCGCAGTCGGTCCTAGCATTATTAAAAAGCTTCCTAGGTCAACAAAAACTGTGATGGGTGATGGAGGGTATGATACCAAGCGATGCAGAAAGGCAATCCACAACTTAGGAGCTCAAGAACTCATTCCCCCTAGAAGAAATAGCAAAATATCCAGAGATCTTGAAAAAAGAAATCGAGCATTGCTAGAAATAAGAGGACTCGGGGGAGACAATCTTGCCAGGGAAATTTGGGGGAAGTTAACGGGCTATTCTACAAGAGCTCTTGTAGAGACGAGTTTTTCAAGAATGAAAAGACTCTACGGGGAACGGTTTTATTCTAAGAAAATGGAAACTCAAAGAGTCGAAGGGTTAATCAAATGCAAGATGCTGAACCAAATGCTTGCTCAAGCATCCTAAAAAGAAGCTTCCGAGGAAGAATCGGCTTGTTGAAAAATGATTTATTCAACACAGCCTAAAAGAGCCATAAGCTATAATGGATTAATAAAAAATAGAAAGAAAAATCAAAAAAAATCTTAGTCTTAATTCTGTAATAGATTTTTTTCCTGCTCGAATATAGAATATATTTGATGAGAAAAAAAACTAAATCGTTTACCTCTTTGATATTGTGGTATCTTCCTGTTTTATGTGTCCAGATTGTTTCGGGTAGAATAACAATTGGATCCATTGGTTCATGGTACAAAAACCTTACTAAAGCGTCCTGGACACCACCTGCATGGGTCTTTGGACCCGCATGGACTTTGCTCTATATTCTAATGACTATTTCCGTATGGATAATATACTGTACAAAATCGACAAAAAATCAGCACCGAATCGCATATTCTTTATTTTTTTCTCAGCTTTTAGCTAATGCCCTTTGGTCTTTTTTATTCTTTAAACTTCAGATGCCAGGTTGGGCTCTTATTGATTTAGGCATATTAATTTTGCTTATTATCTTAACCTCCATTTGTTTTTTTCGGATCCGCCGACTAGCAGCCCTTTTATTGTTGCCCTACCTTATGTGGACTATCTATGCATTTTCACTAAATGTGGCAATTTGGTGGTTAAACTAAATAATGGAATACTTTTGTTAAGTAGAAGGCGTATAAAAAAATGGTAGAATATACAAAAAAAACGCTGATGCCAGTAGATTCTAGATTGCTATTCAACTGGCATGAGTCTGAAGGTGCCTTTATCCGGCTTTCACCTCCATGGGAACATATCACATTGATACGGAAGGACCGCAGTTTAAAACCAGGTTCTGAAGTACACTTTAAGCTAAAAAAAGGCCTTTTATCCCTCCGGTGGGTAGCAAGGCATACGGATTATAACCCCCCGAATGAGTTTACAGATATACAAATTAAAGGCCCTTTTAAAACTTGGATTCATCGACACCGAATGATCCCGGTTGATCCATCAGTATCAGAACTTGAAGACAACATTACATTTCGCCTTCCTGGAAGCATCGGTGAGCACCTAGCTCTTAGAACAATCAAGCGCATGTTTCAATATCGTCATGATGTCCTTCAACATGACCTTCAGGTACAAAAAGCTTTTCCTAATATGCCAATGACCATAGCAATAACCGGTAGTTCCGGAATGATAGGATCAGCACTTAGCGCATTTCTTCAAACGGCCGGTCACAAGGTTATACCGATTGTCCGACATACTCTTTCTACTCGTGCAATTACATGGGACCCCATCAAAAGAGAAATTCAACAGGAAAAACTTGAGGGAATCGATGCTGTGATCAATCTTTCTGGCGAAAATATTGGATCAGGAAGGTGGACTAAGGACAAGAAAAAAAGGATTTATGAAAGTCGTATTATAAGTACTCAATTACTTGCTGAAACATTAAATCATCTGAAAAACCCACCTAGAGTCTTTATTTCAGCTTCGGCAACTGGTTATTATGGTGAGGACCTCAAAGAGGCTTGTACTGAATCAAAAATTCCAGGGAAAGGCTTTCTAGCATATCTCTGCCATGAATGGGAAGCAGCAGCTAACCTTTTCACAGCTGGTCGATGCGTTACACCGCGGTTTGGTGCTGTTTTATCTTCCTCTGGTGGAATGCTTAAAAAGATGCTGCCCGCTTTCAGAATAGGCCTTGGTAGCATTATTGGTGACGGCAGCCAATGGGTTCAGCTGGATAGCACTTGATGATCTTATATACTCCCTATATAGATTACTCGCTGAAAATCAATTCTCTGGACCAGTAAATCTATGCAGTCCGTATCCTGTCACCAACCGTGAATTAACAAAAACATTAGGTAAGATCCTAAGCCGTCCAATCATATTATCAATCCCAAAATTTGCTATTCGCATGGGTTTTAGTGAGATGGCCGATGCAACACTTCTATCTAGCTGTAAAGCAATACCAAAAGCTCTTCAAGACAACAACCATACCTTCTATTACCCATTTTTCGAAGATGCTGTTAAGCATACCCTCGGAAGAAATTCTTAAAACTCATTATAAGTTAATTCTAAATCTATTTTGTAAAAGAAAAGGGAAGATGTGGATATTTGAAAATATAACCACATGCCTTAATTTTTTCATTTGAAACAATTGCATTATTTCTACCAATAGAATCTAAATTGCCTCCCCAAACTGGTGGTGGAATTTTCAGTTCTAAAGAAATCTGTTCATAAAGCATTTGACGGCTCGGATGATCATCACCTACGAGATTATATATTCCCTTGAGCCTATTATTCACACAAAACTGAATCGCGTGTGTAATATCCTCAAGATGAATATGGTTTGTGACTTCTGTACCCAACCCACTAAGGTTTTTATTAGACATCTTTCTAGCTCTTTTGTCCAAGGTACGCATCGGACCATAGATACCTCCTAATCTAAGAATACAAACTTCGATATTAGAGCTATGACAAGAGAAAAAAATATCTTCGACTTCAGATAGAATCTCACCATTTTTAGATAAGGGCTTTCTAACAGATATTTCATCAACAACTACCCCACTATGATTTCCATAAACCGAAGTACTACTTGTATACAATAAAAAAAGAGGATTAGTTCTGCCTTTTAGCGCCTTACTAATTGCTATAGCACCATCAAGATAGGTTTCTTTATAATTTGAATCATTTGTTGGAGCAATTGTAACTATTGCAGCATCACATTCATCAAAAGCAAACTTTAGATTTGTTGTTTCGGTAATTTTTATAAGATAGGCTTTATCTACATTAGGCTGCTCCTGAATTTCTTGAAGCTTAGCTTCCGTAGTTGTTGTAGCAACAAAATAATCTTCCTCCTCCGTCCATGACACAAGCAACGCCATTCCAACATACCCAGATCCAATTAGAAGAATGCGCATATAGACTCCACACAAATCAGCAGATTACTTGTGAAAAAGAATGCTCGGGGCGGGACTCGAACCCGCACGGCCGTGAAGCCAAGGGATTTTAAGTCCCTTGTGTCTACCAATTCCACCACCCGAGCATAGATGCCACGACGATTAGATCATGGCATTGTACTCATTAGAATGTTTAGAATCAAGACTCGTCGTTTTCGGGAACGTGTGCTTCCTCGTTGATATCAACGACTTTTTCCTCAGGCTGCTCTACTTCGGGCCGTTTTGCAAGCTCCTCTTCAGCAGCTTTTTCACCTTCTACGATGTCTTCAGGAACGAGTGCCCCCTGTTCAACAAGATAGTTTTTATAACGATCAATTTGATCAGAGATAAGGCTTGTAGGAGGAGGAAGAAGGGTGCGGCGAGGAACTAGGGCCTCCCCTTTTTCAGAAGATGACGCAACTACTGCGCCTTCTGCAGGCACTCTTGTTTCTTCTTTTTCTACTTTTGACGGACGTCTTTTGCGAGTCCGTTTTTTCTCGCGCTTAGGCTCGTCCTTTGGAGGTTCTTCTTTCTTCTTCTCAGTTTTAGGAGCAATTTTTTTACCACCTCCTATCTTTATCGATTTTTCGATTTGAGGTTTCTTAAGAACGGTACGCGTTTCTCTCGCTTCAATAACTTCATATTCGGTCATTGGAAGAAGAAATGACTTAGGCTTTTCTAAAGAGCGAAAAAAGTAGCAGTTCCCAAAGGCAACCACTTCAACGGCTCCGACGGAGTATTCTTCATCGGAGTTTCCGCTGCTTGCGCGGATGACAAGCTTAAAACCCTCTTTAGGTATAATGACTGTTTCTACTAGGGGTTCTCGTGTAAAATCCACTAATCTGTTCCATGTTAAAGGTTATTCTTTTGTGTCTATGTAGCGGATCAAGTCAAGCAAACGGCAGGAATATCCAATTTCATTATCATACCAGGAGATCAGTTTGAAAAAGTTATCGTTTAGGGCAATCCCGGCATTAGCATCGAAGATAGACGAGTGAGTGTCCCCTATAAAATCAGAGGAGACAACATCTTCTTCGGTGTAACAAAGTATTCCATTTAAATTTGAATTTGCTTCCGACTTCATCTTGGCACATAGTGTATCATAACTGGTTGATTTCGTCAGCTTAACTGTTAAATCAACAACGGAGACGTCGGCAACAGGAACGCGAAATGCCATTCCTGTGAGCTTTCCCTTAACCTCGGGGAGACACAAAGCAACAGCTTTAGCAGCTCCGGTAGAAGCAGGGATAATGTTTAGGGAGGCGCTACGCCCTCCTCGTAAGTCTTTTTTTGAAGGTGCGTCATGCACTGGCTGCGTTGCCGTCATCGCATGAATGGTTGTCATAAGTCCTTCTTCAATACCAAAATGATCTAAAAGAACTTTTGTGATCGGCGCTAAGCAGTTTGTCGTACAAGAGGCATTAGAAACGATCGTATCTGTCTCAGGATTGTACTTTTTATGGTTGACTCCCATGACAAAGGTAGGAACATCTCCTTTTGCAGGAGCGGAAATAATTACACGCTGAGCTCCCGCCTGCAGGTGCATTTCAGCCTTTTCCCTCTCTGTAAAAAGCCCTGTTGACTCAATAACATAGTCAATATTAAGGTCTTTCCACGGAAGTTTTGTCGGATCTTTTTCAGCAAACACATGAACAGTATGAGAGTCATCAATAATAAATGCCTCGTCATTTGCTTCAACTGAACGAGAAAAACGCCCATGAACTGAATCGTACTTTAGAAGGTAGGCAAGATTAGGTGCAGGCACAAGATCGTTAATCGCCACAATTTCAATATCATCATATTTTTCAAAAGCGAGCCTTAAAACGGACCGGCCAATTCTACCGAACCCATTGATCCCTACACGAATACCCATTCGAACACCTCAATTAAATTTTTTTCGATGATACCCTATCGGAAGGAAAAGAGCAATCTTTACTAAGACACTCTGCCGATCGGTTGTTACAACAATGGAGACAGGAAAGCTCCTGACTTACCCTC
This sequence comes from Simkaniaceae bacterium, assembly GCA_018399055.1. Lineage (GTDB taxonomy): Bacteria > Chlamydiota > Chlamydiia > Chlamydiales > Simkaniaceae > Neptunichlamydia. The sequence goes on from CP073762.1 coordinate 2,054,708, forward strand.
CCACTCAGAAAGGCCTGTTGGAATGCATTGATTTCAATTTCTGTTACCCAAGATTTTGAGCGAATATATTTAGACCAAGGCGTTTCATTCCATGAATGAAACAAAGTATTCCGCAATCAACCTTTTTTCTTCTACAGTATGAAAAATCTCTGAAGAAATTGTAAATTTAATATTCTGCAAACCGATATTAGAAAGGAAGTTTTTTTCCAAACCTCCTGTCACAATTCAAAGCGGTTTGTGCACGAAAATGCAACAAAAGGGCATTGCTTAGGGCTTCAGACTCAGGATAATATATGGGAACTTTAGAACAGAGTTCACGACAAGTAATGATCCCTCCCGGTTTAACAACGCACTTTAACTCAGTAAGGGTAGCAACAGGATCTAGCAAGGGTCCCCATTATTACAGCATTCGTGTAAACAATATTAAATGAATGATCTTCAAATGGAAGATTCGTAATATTTGACATGATAGAGTCAGCAGCTTTAGATGCAGATCGCTTTTGAAACACCCCTACGACGGAAGAGGAGTACCCAAGAGGGTACTCACTATTATTGAACATACTCAATTAAGCAAAGAGCGCAGCCGTCACCCTGCCGATTCTCCTTACGGATGATCCGGGTGTAGCCACCTTCTCTAGAAACAAAGCGCGCTGAAAGCTCATCGAAAAGCTTCCCCATAACTTTACGGTCTGTGTTGTACGAAGAGGTATTACCCTTCTTTACATCACGTCTTTCTTTAGAAGAAAGTGGGTTAAAGCTGATCATCATCTTTGCAAGCGCTGCTCTGCGAGAAGCAAGGGTATTCTTCTTTGCTAAAGTGATCAGGCGGTCCGCGTGTCGACGGAGTTCCTTCGCTTTAGGAACAGTCGTCTCAATGCGCTCATGTTCTACTAAAGCTTTCAGCATGTTCGCAATCATGCAACGGCGATGAGAAGCATTACGATTGAGTTTTACTGTGCGTTTCTGGTGTCTCATGTTGATTCCTGTCCTGATTTTTCTTGCAAATACTCGTCAATGATCTGTCTCACGTTATCACGGGTAATTCCGTAACGTGCCAGATCCATACCAAGGTGGAGTCCCATATCTTCGAGTTTAGCTTTAATCTCGTTAAGAGACTTCTTACCGAAGTTTCTAAATTTAAGCATCTCTGGCTCTGGCATAATCACAAGCTCAGCAATCGTGTCGATATTAGCTTGAGCAAGGCAATTAGTAGAGCGGACAGAAAGCTCGATTTCATTAATACGAAGAGCTAGCTTCGCAAGAAGCTCATCACGATCCGTGTCAGATTCTAACTCATCATCGTCGTATGAAAGCTCTTGAAATTTTAAGGTGTCAAACACTCCAAGGTGAAGAACACCAATCTGCGTAGCAAATGTGAGTGCTTCTTGTGGAGTTACTCTTCCATCAGTTGTCACATCAAGAATAAGTCTGTCGTAATCAGTATCTTGTCCAACCCTGGTATTTTCAACAAAGTAATTCACAAGGCGTACTGGAGAAAATGCCGAATCGATAACAATCTCATCGACCACTTTATCCAGAATATCATGTCTCTCAGAAGGGACGTATCCTCTTCCAATTGCAACTTTTAGATCGATACGCTTTTTCATCGGCTGAGTCACAGTGAAGAGGTGATGGTCAGGATTGACAATCTCAAAGTCAGACTCTCCCATCACATCCTTAAAGGTCACTGCAATCTGTCCTCCATTGCTATCAAGCATATCTTGCGTGATATCAATCGTCTTGGAGATCAGTTTTGCCCCACGTGTATCCCGGTTTTCTTCAAGAGGAAGCTTCCTAAGAAGAGTCCCTTTAAAGTTGAGGATGATATGAGTCATATCTTCAATGATTCCCTCAACGGCTGTGTATTCATGTGGCACCCCTTCGATTTTTACAGATATAAGGGCTGGCGCCTCAAGAGCCGTTAGCATGATCCTTCTTAAAGCATTTCCAACCGTATGACCAAAGCCTCGCTCAAACGCCTCAGCGATAATGCGAGCATAGGTATCGGTCTTGCTGGCTTCTTCAATTTTGATGTTCGTTGGCAGCTCAAACTTGCCATACTTTACTGTCATACTCTTAATTCTCCTTATACGCGACGTCTTTTTCTAGGACGGCATCCATTGTGAGGGATTGGGGTTTTGTCTTTAATCATAGTAATGATAAGTCCAGCACTCTGAAGCCCACGGACAGCGGACTCCCGTCCAGATCCAGGCCCCTTAAGGCATACTTCAACTTCTTTCATTCCATGATTCATGGCGATCTTTCCTGCATCTTGTGCTGCAACTGAAGCAGCAAATGCAGAGGATTTTCTCGATCCTGTAAAGTTTGTTTTTCCAGCACTTGCCCAAGAAATAACATTTCCAGAGGGGTCGGTAATTGAAACAATCGTGTTATTGAATGTCGCTTTCACATGAGCAATTCCACTTGGAACTGTTCTTGTGATCCTCTTCTTGGTTCTTGTGCTGCCTTTTTTAACAGCTTTTTCTTGTTTAGCCAATTTGGTTACTCCTATTTCGCTAAAGCCCGTTTATACGGCTTTTTTCTTTCCAGCTACGGTTTTCTTTTTTCCCTTTCGGGTACGGGCATTACATCTAGTTCTTTGGCCACGGGTTGGCAATCCTGAGCGATGTCTCATTCCTCGATAAGAATTGATACTGATTAGTCGCTTGATATTATTTTGAACTTGTCTTCTTAAGTCTCCCTCAACAACATATTCAGATGTCAAAATTGCATTGAGCTTTGAAACATCCTCATCACTGAGGTTATGAGCACGCATATTCGGATCAAGACCTAGTTTTTGTATCACTTCACTAGCCTTAGCAGGTCCAATTCCGTAGATATATGTGAGGCTGATCACTAAGCGCTTGTTACCAGGAATGTCGATTCCAATCACACGGGGCATAGGTTAAAATCCTTCTTTAATTCTTTAAATATGGACAAGATGTTAGCAGAACTCGATAAAGAATTCAATGCTTTACATCCTGCCCGTAGCTCGTCCCTTTTTCATAAAGCCATCATAGCGTTTCATAAGGAGATGTGATTCAATCTGCTTAGTCGTATCTAGGATTACCCCTACTAGGATAAGCAGAGAGGTTCCTCCAAAGAAGTGACTAATCGAGGCATCTACACCTAAAATTTTACCTACTAAGGTTGGTAAAATTGCAATAAGCGCTAAGAATACGGCGCCAGCAAGAGTGATTCGATTCATTGTCGATTCTAAATATTCTTGCGTAGGTCGCCCTTGCCGGATCCCTGGGATAAAGGCTCCATTTTTCTTCATATCCGAAGCAATTTGCTCCGGATGAAACTGCGTTGCCGTCCAAAAGTATGTGAAAAAGAGGATAAGGATGACAAATAACATTGTATATACCCAACTTCCAGGAGAGAGCATGTTCACAACATTTGAAAGCCATGATCCCTTACTTAAGAATTGAGCGATAGTTGCAGGGAACATCAAAAGAGATGACGCAAAAATTACCGGTATTACACCTGCATAGTTAATTTTTAAGGGGATATGAGAACTTCCACCCTGACTTTCGCGTCTACCCACAACTCTTCTTGCATATTGCAAAGGAATTTTACGCATTCCTTGAATAATCAAAATAGTCCCCAAAATGATTGCAACAAAGACGATTCCCAAAATTACAATCGAGGAAAAGGTCATTTGACCCGGTTCCTGAGAGTCCAGGTTTAGCTGACGAACAATGGTCCCTAGAGTCCTTGGCAGAGACGAAAGAATCCCAACGGAAATGATTAAGCTTATTCCATTCCCAATGCCCCTCTCTGTGATCTGTTCACCAATCCACATTAAGAAAAGGGTCCCAGTACTCATCGCTGCCATCACAACTAGGAAGAAAAGCCACGGGAAACCAAGAATTTGAGAAGTAATCAATTGCGGAACAATAATTCCAGGATGCGACATGTTCAGACTAAGCGCATACTTCGCTAAAAGAGCTGATTGAAAAAGGGCCAAAACAATCGTCATCAAACGAATTCCTTTTCCCATTTTTTTCTTTCCTGCATCTCCATTTTCCCGAATTTCTCTTTGAAGAGAAGGGACAACAGCAACTAATATCTGCATGATAATCGAGGCTGAAATATACGGCATTACTCCAAGAGCAATCACCGTCATTTGTGCAAACGCACCACCTGAGAAAATATCTACCAATTGAAAGAGATTTTGGCTTCCCCCAGTCAGTTGACGGAAGACTTGAAACACTTCATCTCCGTTAATACCAGGAACGGGAATATAAGCCCCAATACGACAAACAACAAGCATCAAAAGAGTAAAGAGAATTTTATACTTTACTTCTTCTATCGAAAAGATCTTTTTTATCGTTTGGAGCATATGACCTAGATGCGTTTAAATTCGATTCCCTGCTTTTCTAGCTTGGTAATCGCGTTCTTGGAATATCGATTTGCTTCGATCACAACTTTTTTTGTGATCTCTCCACTTGCAAGGACTTTAAATCCTCCTCTCATCCGGCGCATTGGAAATCCCTTTTCCATGAGAGTCTTTTTATTGACGACTTCTCCATCTTCAAAGGTATCATTAATACGGCTAAGGTTGATCTCAAACACAGGCACTTTAAACTGTGCATTTGAAAACCCTCGATGTGGAAGCTTTTGGTAAAGAGGTAACTGTCCTCCTTCCATTCCAGCACGAGTCTTGTACCCTGAACGAGACTTAGCCCCTTTATGTCCACGGCCAGAGGTCTTACCCAGTTTTGAACCAGGCCCTCGTCCTACACGTTTTCTTCGTTTAGGCTTTCGGTGTGTGTCTTTTAATTCTGATAGTTTCATACAGCTGCTCCCCTTACATCAAGTGTCGCTTGTCTATTTCTAAGGTCTGCAAGTGCCTGAAACGTTGCACGCACCTGGTTAAGTGGATTGCTAGAGCCGAGGCTTTTGGCAACAACATCTTTAACTCCACTTACCTCAAGAACGGCCCGAACCTTGGATCCTGCAATAATGCCCGTTCCTTCTTTTGCCGGCTTTAGGAGAACTCTAGCTCCATCCCAGTCGGTAAGAATTTCGTGAGGAATCGTCGTCCCTTCGAGTTCGAAAGTAAGGATGTTCTTACGAGCAGCCTCTCCTCCTTTGCGGATTGCATCAGCAACTTCATTTGCTTTTGCAAAGCCTACTCCTACTCGTCCATTTCCATCGCCAACAATGACGAGGGCTGAAAAGCTAAATTTACGTCCCCCTTTAACCACTTTTGAACAGCGATTAATATAAAGGACTTTCTCTTCAAAGTCGGTATCGAAATCTTCTTCTCTTTTGCCTTTCTTAGCCATGAATTATCCTAAAATTTTATTCCTTTTTCGCGAGCGGCATTGGCAAGCTCAGCGATGATCCCATGATATTTAAGTCGTCCACGATCAAAAACCATTTGATCGATTTTTTTGTCCTTAGCAAGCTCAGCAATCTTTTCACCTACAATTCGCGCAGTTTCCTTCGATTTCTTCTTCCCTTTAAGTTCTTTCACAAGGGTGCTGTAACTTGCCAACGTAAGTCCATTTTCGTCATCAATCAGCTGCACACCAATGTGACAAATCGATTTAAAAACCGATAGGCGAGGACGTTCAGCAGTTCCTCGAAGCTTTTTTCTAACGCGCATACTACGTTTCCTGCGGATAGTATTACGTTTTTCTAGATTTAGATGCATCTCTTACTTTCCTTTTGCTGACTTACCAGCTTTCTTACGAACATACTCATCAACATATCGGATCCCTTTTCCTTTGTAGGGCTCGGGTGGTCTCTTAGCGCGAACATCTGCAGCAAACTGCCCAACAACTTGTTTGTCCACTCCTGTAACTTTGATGAGGACGCTTTTTTCAACATCCACTTGAATTTCGGAAGGGATATCGACTTGTGTCGGATGAGAAAACCCCAGTTGCAAATCAAGGACAGTTCCCTTAACTGCAGCTCTATATCCAACACCAATTAAACTCAGTTGTTTTTCAAATCCTGTGCTGACCCCAATAATTGCATTATTGATTAAAGACCAGTGAAGACCGTACATAGGCTTTGGAAGTTCACTCTTCTCATCATAATGAACGGAGATCTGTCCTTCTTCAACTTTAACTGAGATTCCTTCTGGAATACTTCGCTTAACGGTGCCTTTGGGACCTTTCACTTCTACTTCAACTTTAGAGGCCTTAATTTCTACCCCTTTTGGAAGAAGAATGGGTGTTTTAGCTAATCGTGACATGTTACTTATTTCCTAATTTTACCAAACAAAACAGAGGAGCTCTCCACCTGCTTTCATTTCTCGTGCTTTCTCTCCATCTAGAACCCCAGAAGGTGTCGATAGAATTGCAATTCCAAGTCCACTAAAGACTCTTGGGATCTCCTGGTATCCTACATAGTATCGAAGACTCGGTTTTGACATCCTTTTAAGGCCATGGATCACGCTATTTCTTGTATTTTTAACATACTTAAGAAAGACACGGATCTGGCGCTTCTTTTCATTCACAAGAAAGTTATTCACATAACCTTTGTCTTGAAGAACGGCAATGATGTTCTTATTCAGCTTGCTACATCTTACATCAACATACTTATGTTTTGCATCTTTAGCATTTCGAATTCTTGTAAGTAGGTCTGCTACTGTATCGGTTACTGACATCTTATCCTCTAATTTTCACGCTTGTATGGAAGGCCGAGCTGTGTGAGTAGCTCAAGGCATTCATCTTCTTTCTTTGCCGTTGTAACAAAGGTGATATTCATTCCTTGATCTCTTTTTACATCGTCGAGATTAAGCTCTGGGAACATCTGTTGGTCAGGTAATCCTAAAGAATAGCTTCCTCTACCGTCACCCTTCTTATTGAAACCACGAAAGTCACGAATACGAGGGCAGACAATGTTTGAAAAACGATCTAGAAATTCGTACATCCGTTTCCCTCTAATAGTCACCTTCAATCCAACCGCTTGCCCCTCACGAAGCTTGAAGTTTGCAACGGACTTTGTTGCTCGGGTTACGATAGGCTTCTGTCCTGAAATAAGTGTAAGCTCTTTTAGACAATCTTGAATAACATTCTTATCCTTTACGGCCTCTGCTACTCCCATGCTGATAATAACCTTTTTCAGTTCAGGAATATTCATTGGGTTTTTATAAGAGAACTTCTTCTTCAAGGACTCTTTAATTTCTTCTTCGTATCTCTTCTTTAATCTAGACATGTTATGCCTTCACAGGTTTTTTAAGGGTTCGATGACTGACTTCTTTTCCGTTATCGAGGTAAACGAGTTCTTTTGAGCCATCTTTGCCCATCTTCACATTCAACTTGATCTTTTTTCCGTCACCATCACATAGAGCAACATTTGAAATGTGAATAGATTTCTCCAAACTCACTATCTCAGACTTTTGCCCTTGCTGACGTGCTTTGGTATGTCTTTTTCGGACATTGACTCCTTGAACGAGTATGCGACTTTCTTTCTTTGCAAGAACTTCACCTACTTTCCCCCGGTCGTTTCCATTGAGGACGAGGACTTTGTCCCCTATTTTGATCCATTTCTGTTTCATTTCTAACGTTCCTCTTTAAATCACTTCGGGTGCAAGTGAACTAATTTTGATGAATCCCTTGTCTCGCACCTCTCTAGCAATGGGTCCAAATATGCGCGTGCCCTTTGGGTTTTGCTTATCGTCAACAAGGACACAGCTGTTATCATAAAACCTGATCATTGTCCCATCCTTTCGGCGGATATAGCTCCTCGTTCTAACGATTACTGCCTTAATGACATCGCCTTTCTTGACACTTCCCTTGGGGTCTACTTCTTTAACTGAGCAAACGATTGTATCGCCCACATAGGCATACCGTCTTCTTGTTCCACGGAGAACCTTAAAGCACTTAACTCGCTTAGCTCCGCTATTATCTGCTACTTCTAATTCTGTTTCTTGTTGAATCATCGTTTCTCACTACTTACATTTTTTTTACGAAAGGACGTCCACTACAATCCAGCGCTTAAGCTTCGAAAGAGGGCGGGTCTCTTGAATCCTTACCCTTTGACCAGCCTTAAGATCACTTTTTTCATTGTGCGCGTAGTATTTTTTGCTTCTTTTTACTACTTTTTTGTAGCGTGGATGAGCAATTGTTCTCTCTACATTGACCGTCACGGTCTTATTCATCTTAGCTGAGACAACAATCCCTTCTCGTACTTTCTTTCTTCCTTGAGCTTCCATAATCTCTTACGCTGATCCTTGGTTCTTCTTTTGACGCAAAACAGTTAGGATTCGCGCCCGATCTTTTTTCTTACCTTTCAGTTCATGAGGCTTTTCTAATTTTCTCGATACGCGAAGTTCATTAGTCAGATCAAAGATATCTCTACAAATATCCTCATACTGACCTTCAAGCTCTTCAACTGATTGGTTAATAATTTCTTTTGCCTTCAACACTTTCGCCTCCTTATACTCTTTCCAACCGCTCTACAAAGCGCGTTCGATACGGAAGTTTCGCTGCTGCTTTGAGAAGGGCTTTCTTTGCTTCGTCTTTTGAGACGTTGGCTACTTCAAATAAAATTCGTCCTGGTCGAGCAACTGCAACCCAATGGTCTGTTCCTCCCTTACCTTTACCCATGCGGGTTTCGGCTGGCTTCTTAGTAATCGGCTTGTCAGGAAAAATACGAATCCATACTTTTCCCTTTCGACTAAAATAGCGGGTAATTGCAACTCGGCAGGATTCAATCTGCTGGTTAGTAATGCGTCCGCGATCAAGAATTTGCATTCCGAAATCACCGAACTCAACAAACTGTCCACCCTTGGTGGTTCCGCTCATCGAGCCTTTCTGCTGCTTTCGAAATTTCGGGCGTCCCGGTATCAGTGCCATTGCGATATTCTCCTAATTCCTTATGCGTGGTCTTCGCCTTTATTGATCCAAACTTTGACTCCCGTTGAGCCATATGTTGTTTCAGCTCGCGCTGTTGCATACTGGATATTAGCTCTCATCGTATGAAGAGGAATTCGCCCCTCTTTATACCACTCAGTTCTGGCAATTTCTGCCCCGCCAATCCGTCCAGAAATCTGAACTTTAATTCCAGCTGCTCCAGCATCCATTGATGCTTGAATCGCTTTCTTTAGTACTCGTCTAAAGGCGACGCGCCTTTCTAATTGTTTTGCAATCCCTTCAGCTACTAGCTTTGCATCTAGGTCAGGGCGTTTAATTTCCGCAACTTCAATCCAAATATCTTTGCCGGTTAGCTTCTTGAGCTCTTTTTTGATCGTTTCAATTTCAGCCCCTTTCTTCCCAATAACAAGACCTGGTCTTGCAGTATGAAGGGTAACTTCAATTTTTTCGCTCATTCGCTTGATGACAATCTCAGATGTGCCAACACAACAAGGTTTCTTCATGAGGAAATTACGAATCTCCCGATCTTCAAATAGGTGCTTTCCAAATTCTTGCTTGTTAGCAAACCAAACGGATTTCCAGTTTTTCTTAAGAGCGAGTCTAAATCCTGTCGGCGATGTTTTTTGTCCCATGTTTCCTCTTTAACTTTCCGTTCCAACGATGACCGTAAAATGGCTCATCCTTTTCAAGATAGGCACACGCCCACCTCGACTCTTCGATTTTGCCCGCTTCATCACGGGGCCCACATCGATGCGCACCTCTTTTACTTTAAGATCACGCCGTTGAACGCTATAAAGTGTTTCAGCATTCGCAATGGCACTATCAAGGGTCTTTTTTAGGAGGCGTCCTCCTTTTAAATTCGAGTAAAGGAGTTGAAGGAGAGCTTCCTCACAGGCCTTTCCACGAATCAAGGCAGCTGCAAGGCGTGCTTTCCTTGGGCTGATTCGAACGTATTTCGTTTTGGCTATCGCTTCTCGCATTGTCATATCCTTTACTTCTTAACCGGGTGGCCTTTAAAGAGCCGAGTAGGAGAAAACTCTCCTAATCGGTGACCAACCATATTCTCAGACACAAAGACTGAGATGAATTTCTTACCATTATGAACTTCGATCGTATGTCCAATCATTTCTGGAATAATCATCGATCGTCTAGACCATGTCTTAATCAGGTTTTTCGATCCTTCATCATTCTGTTTTAGGACCTTCTTTACTAGATGGTGATCCACAAAGGGACCTTTTCTTAAGCTTCTACCCATTATTTCTTCCTTCGGTCTTTCACGATCAGCTTCTTCGATTTCTTCTTTGAGCGGGTGCGGAATCCCTTAGTCTGCATTCCCCATGGAGTTTGGGGAATATATCCATTGTGACGACCTTCCCCACCACCATGTGGGTGATCAACAGGATTCATTGCAGTCCCTCGAACTGTTGGACGAATCCCTTTCCAGCGCGATCTACCAGCCTTTCCTTCAACACGAAGGGCATTCTCGGCATTGGAAACAACACCAAAGGTTGCGCGACATGTTTCCCTTACCAATCGGACTTCTCCCGATGGCATTTTGAGCGTTGCATATCCTCCGCTGCGTGCCATTAGCTGTGCTGATAGCCCCGCTGAACGAACGAGCTTTGCTCCACGTCCAGGATACAGCTCAACGTTATGCACTGTTGAACCAAGAGGCATGCTCTTAAGCTCCATGGAACATCCAGGCTTAAACGGAGACTTATCTCCAGAAAGGAGAATGTCTCCCTGTTTAATCCCTTCGGGAGCGATAATGTAGCGTTTTTCCCCATCGCGGTAATTAAGCAGTGCGATATAAGCAGTGCGATTTGGATCATACTCTACTGAGGCAACCTTCGCTTCAATTCCATCTTTATCTCTTTTAAAGTCTATAAGCCGATAAAAACGCTTATGGCCTCCACCTCTATGGCGGCACGTAATGTGCCCATGGTGGTTTCTTCCACTGATACGCTTCTTTGGAACCATAAGAGACTTCGTCGGCTTAATGGTCGCTCGCTTCCCTTTGACTCTAGTCAATTGACCGAAGCTAGGGAGAACTAACTTTCTCTGTCCGGGTGTTGTCGGTCGAAATTTCTTAACCATTGTTTCTCCTAAACTGCATCGTCAATTGTATCACCACTCTCGAGTGTGACGATTGCTTTTTTCACTGCAGCGCGAAAACCTTTGAACCCTCGAACACGGCGTTTCTTTGGTTTCATATTGATGGTATTCACACCTTTCACTTTTATTTTCTTTTCCTTGTAGATCTCTTCGACTGCGCGAGAAATCTCATTCTTATTCGCATTTCTATCAACAATAAAAACAACCTTGGGACTTGTGCACTTGGCTGTGCATTTATTGCTAACAGAGTGCTGGAGTCCTTCAAGAACAGTTGTTTTTTCAGTGACGTGACGGGACTTAATAACGTGGTAAGGGTTTCTCTCTTTCATCTACTTTTCCCCCATTGCACTTAAGAGTTGTTTTTGAGCTGAATCAATGACAACCACTTCTTGAGTTCTCATTAGATCGTACCCACTAATACTTGAAATTGGCATAAATCTTGCGCCTGGGATATTTCGCATGCTCAAGTAAAAATTGGTGCGCTCTTTCTGCGTTTTATCTCCTTCATCACAAAGGAAAAGGACTTTCTTGTTATTGAGACCAGCCGCATCTAAAAACTTACAAACTGACTTGGTCTTGGGCTCTTTCAAGCCACTTAGCTTAAGAAACCTGATCTGTCCATTCGTCACCTTTTGAGCAAGAAGATAGTGAATCGCTGCTCGCCTTTCTTTTCGGTTAATTCGGACATGTTGATCAAATTTTGGCTTTGGACCAAAAACAACAGCTCCTTTACGGTACTGGGAAGTCTTTGTACACCCTTGACGAGCTTTCCCTGTCCCTTTTTGAGGATGGGGCTTTGCATTAGAAAGAGCAATTTCAGATCGACCCTTCGTATTAGCGCTCCACTGGCGCGCATTCTTCCGCACAGCAACGACATAATCTTTGATCAGTTGCGGATTAACAGAAATCTGAAGCATTCCCTCTTCAATAGAGACCTCTTCAATTTCTTTTCCTTGTAAATCGTATTTTTTCAGCTTCGGCACAGTCTATTCCTATTTTTTTGCAGGTGTTTTCTTTACCGATTTCCGGATATAAAGAAGGCTGTTCTTTGGTCCTGGAACAGCTCCTTTGACTAATATAATTTGTTTCTCAGCATCAACGCGAATCACCTTGAGGTTTTCGGCAGTAACCTTCTGTGATCCCATTTGTCCAGCTTTCTTAACTCCTGGCAAACTGCGGCCGGGCGTACTTCTCATCCCTGTCGATCCTGCAGTACGGTGAAAGCCTGACCCGTGAGAAGCCGGCCCTCCAGCAAAATTATGACGTTTGATAACTCCCTGAAAGCCTTTTCCTTTAGAGGTTCCACACACATCCACAAACTCAGTGTCAGCAAAATAATCGACTCCAATTTCCTGACCTAATTCATACTCTTCAGCATTATCAATTCGGGACTCAAGTAGATGTCGTCTAGGTTCCACTTTAGCACGTGCAAAGTGGCCAACAAGAGGCTTTGAAACATTCTTCTTCTTGGACTCGGGAACTTTTACAGCTCCGAGTTGAACTGCAGAATAACCATCCTTGTCTTGATTCTTCACTTGGACAATTATGTTGGGCTCGGCGGCAATGAGCGTACAGACTATAAGGTTACCCTTTTCATCATATATACGGGTCATTCCCCTCTTTTTGCCCATCAGCTTTAGTGACATATTCATTTCCTTTTCTCGAATTTCGATTCGATATTGTTTACACTATTGAGCAACAGCGGAGTCATCCAAAATGGTACCACGCTATTTATGGCTAAAGCGAAAAGGTTATCAAAAGAATCTATTTTGCACAATCAAAATTTCCGACTTCTTGATTTTTTTTAGCATTAAAGAAATTCTGTATTGAAGGATCGACACAATCTTCGGTTGAATATGCAACGATAACTAGCACTAGGAACATGACAATTAAAGAAATTAAGAAGCCCCATTCCCAACTTTGAAGTTGCGCCCTCATCGGTATATCTGCCCATTTGGAAAATATGGTGACATAATTCGAAAAAATTCTCTTACCTCTGAATCCTTGTCATATCCCATGGACATGAGACCAAAGGAAACGCTTGTAAAATGCAACATTTTAAGAAAAGGGCGGGGATACGGAACACCCTTAATATGGGTTAAGAAGCTCATTGTTACCCACCCAAGAAATGCCGAATGGGAGATTAAACTCACTTTTAAGTGTTTATATTCTGTTTTTTTTACAATATCTGGGTTGAGCCTCCTCAACCTTTGGCATTTGATAAATGCTACACTTTCCTTCCTCACCGCATGCTCGTAAAGAACCATTCGAGCGAGATACCCTGCTGCTTGAAGAGATTTGGCCCTTCTCTTTGAGAGATTGATAAATTTCTTCTCATAAAACCAGATGAATATCTCCAGAGCATTAGCACAGGTAGAGAGCGTCTGATAGCGAAGCTCAAGAGAGTTTTTGAATGTCCCCCCTTTTTCTATCACTTTTTGAATCCTCTGTATTTCTATATATAAATAAGGAATACGCATGAGCCCAATAAAGTAATCTATGATGAGAAGCATAGGAATAGCTCCTTCTACGAGGTCTTTATCAGGGTAATGGGACGAAGAGAGGTACGTTTGATGGAATAGCTCTCGAGATAAGCCAGGAGGAAGTGGTGGGGTGATTGCAATATACATTTATTATTTGAATCTTCGGGCTAAAAAAACCCTTCCTGTAGGAAGGGTTTTCTTTAATAAGTCTTATGCTGCAGAAGCGCTAATAAAATTATTAATCGCTACCAAGGCAGTACTGTTTACCTTTGCAAAATTGTAAACCCATGGTTTGAAGTTCTTATTCACATCAGGAACGGTAATCTTATCTCCAAATGCAGCGGCCAATCCTCCCATTCCGTTGAGGAAGAGAGATCCTAAACTTGCTGCAATAATCGCAGAAGATATATACATTTGCTTTTTGTTCTTTACGCTCCAATCTCTCGCTGGAAAGAAGACTTCCTCAGAAATTGTCATGATCGCTCCAATAGAGCTAAATCCATTCTTCAGGTACCCAAGTCCTTTGACTCGGCCTGAAAGATAAGCAACACCTCCAAAGGCACCAATAAACTTAAGAGCGGCAAAGGTATCCCCCAAAAACTTGATCGTAGTATATGTCGCAATCCAAATTTTGCGCGATACGGTAGGAGCGTTTCCGGTTTTCTGTCGAAAGTCCGCGAATTTCTTACCTGACGCCACATCTACGAGCCCACCAACTCTTTCAGAAACTTTGGGCACATAGAGAAAACTATCAAATGACTTTGCGAATTTTCCTAATGCTCCAAGGTCAGTCTCCGCTAAGGCGTCATACCCCAAGTCGATAAGGGTTGTCGCCGTCCCTTCAACTAATCGAACAAAATCTCGGGAATCCGTAAAGCTTTTGAGAGCATATTTAGCCCACCAAGTCCCATTATCCGCTGTCCACTTGTCTTTGTTGGCACCCACGTGCACTTGTTGAGCAAACAGAACCCCAGTCAACCCAATAAACAGCCCGTTAAAAATGTCATTTGAATTTTCTAATACCTTCCCCATGTATGGGTTCTTCATAACGCGACCCGCAAGGCCGCCAAGCTCAGCTTTGGATAGAGCGGAAAGAAGCGCCATCACCTTCACACCCATAATAACCACCTTAACCGCTTGGGACCAGCGCAAGTCATTTATGTAAACTCCATCAAATTCACCCTTATTAACCCCTACTTTCATAAGCTGAGCTGACAGGTTATGAGCGCGGTAGTCGTTCTTGCGTGATTGGACGTCATAAAGATCAATTCCCAAACCAGCTAAGCCTGCAGTCGCACCATAAGCTTTCATCATCGAGCTTGGCCCTGTCTTGAGGGCTCCTACGGCTTTCAATCCTTCATGCACCAAAACATAAGCAGAAAACATTTTTAGAAGTGTAGCAAGCGAGCGGTAAGCAACCCATGTATAACGATTACCATTCAGTGTCATCTCAGCATTTGGACGGTGGACCCATCTAGCGTTTCCTGCGTCCCACTCTCCTTCTCGAATCTCTTGATTCGTTCGACCACCCTTAAGGATCATCACGTCGCTAACCCCAACAAAGATAGAGCTTGAGACTTTTGCAAAATCTGCAAAGGCCCAAAACGAGGCAAACTTAGCATTCATTTTCGCTAGGTAGGGATGGTTTTCAGCAGACTTCCCCAAAAGAGGAAGAACAACGCGTCCAGCCAAATAGGTTAAACAACCTCCAACTAGAAGGGTGTTTCCCCAATTATTCATAAAATCAAGTGCCGCGCGGGGCTTTGAGACTGGAGTTGCAATTGCCATAATTCATTACCTATCGTTTTATTGCTTTGATTGAGGGAGGATTATAGAAGAATGTTAAAAAGGTGTAAAGACAAATGAATATTTTAATTTAAGGTCCCGTTTAAGAGTGGGACGCTTTGAAACCCTCTTGTAAACTCAGAGATCGTGAGGCGCTTTTTCCCCTCTAGCTGGAGGTCCAGAAGGGATAGATTGCCCCTGCCGCAGGAGACCACCCATTGATCTTTTTGATATTGAGCGGTTTCAACCGTTGGAATTGCGCGAAACACCTTAAGCCTCTTGGACTTTCCATTAACAACTACGCTGCACCAAGCCCCAGGCTTAGGGCTAAAGGCTCGTATTTGATTATGAATCGCCTCGGCGCTGTGACTCCAGTCAATCTCTGCCATTATTGCATCAATTTTTTGAACGTAGGTTGCAAGAGTTGGATCCTGCGGCATTTTATGCTCATCATGGTAAGGATAGTTTTTAATCACTTTGAGTAGGGTTTCTGCCCCTAATGGAATCAACACTCTTTCAAGCTGCTCGCAGTCCATGTCTAAAGGAATAGGCACTCTCTCTTGGGCAAGAATGTCCCCAGCATCCATTTTTAGTGCCATTTCAATAACAGAAACGCCTGTTTCGTTGGCACCATCTAATAATGCAAAACGGATGGGCGCTGGCCCTCGGTACTTAGGTAAAAGAGAGGGATGAAGGTTTATGCAACCATAGCGCGGGAGGTCTAAAATGTTCTGCTTAATGATCTCTCCATAAGCAAATACCACAAAGAGATCAGCACCAAAAAGGCGCAATTCTTCTTCAAAAGCCGGCGTTGAGGCTTTGTCCGGTTGATATAGGGGAATGTTAGGGAATTTTTCTATAGCAAGTTCTTTTACAGCTGAAAAAACCGGCTTGCCACTCCTGCCACGCGGCTTATCGCCTTTGGTAACGATAGCAAGAACCTCAACTCCATTTTCACTTAGATAGTCCAGGACTTCTGCGGCAATGGGAGGGGTTCCAAAGTAAACGATCTTCACTTGAGTCACTTGCAAAACTCCTGATCAGTCGATTTTTGAAGATTTTTTGCGCAGTTAGCTCTGCAATACAAACTCACATACCCTTTAGGGTAGGGTGATTGTATTGCAGGGGTAAATTTGTGAAAAAGAGCAAAAAGGGATGATATGGAGCTTTGCAAATGGCTCACTCTTCTAAAAGATCTTTGATGTCGGGAATTTCATTTCCGAGGCCTGCAGGCTGCAGGCCAATGAGCCCCCGCTTTGAGCTTTTGCAAAAATCAAGCCAATGGTTAATCACAGGACTTTTATCTACTTCGTTTTCAACGCGCTCAAGAGCTTCTCGTAGCTGAACCCCAGAGCGGTAGGTGAGTTTATAAGCTTTGGTGAGGTTTTTTCGAAGCTCGAGATTAAAATTATGCCTTTTCAATCCAATCAGGTTGAGACCTGCAACGCGATAGGGAATCCCAGCACCTAGTGTATAAGGAGGAATATCGTTAGTAATCCGGCTGAGACCTCCTACCATAGCGTAAGCCCCCACTCGCACAAACTGATGGATTGGAGTCATTCCCCCAATATTAGCATAGTCTTGAATCTCTACATGACCAGCAAGCATTGCTCCATTTGCCATAATGACGTGATTCCCCACCTTGCAGTGGTGGGCAATATGACAATAAGCCATAATCAAACAATGATCCCCAACCTCAACGGTTGAGCCTTCGTCGCATGATGAATTGATGGTCACAAACTCGCGAATTTCGCAGTGCTTTCCAATTTTAACATATGTCACTTCCCCATGAAATTTCTTAGCCTGGGTCTTAGTCCCGATACTTGCAGAGGGATAAATTGTGGTGCCCTCACCAATCGTCGTGCGCCCATCGATGTAGGCGTGGGATTTAATTGTTACATTGTCGCCTAGAACCACATTTTTTTTAACAATCGCGTAAGGTTCTAAAGTAACATTTTCTCCGAGCTGAGCTCCTTCTTCGACAATCGCTGTAGGATGGATATTAGACATGAATGTGTTTCCTAAATCTGTTCAAAACTGGTGAGTGCAAATCCGATTTCTGCTTCGACAGCTAGTTCCCCGGCAATTTTTGCTTTTGCTTGGACTTTTCCTCCCTTAGAACTTAGGTGCTGACCATAAACATGCATGGTAAGCACATCACCAGGCAGTGCAGGACGACGAAACTTTGCTTTGGTCACACTTAAAAGAACGGCCGTTTTCTCTTGAAACCCCTTTTGATGGATAAGAATGCCTCCGGTCTGAGCCAAGGCTTCTAAGATTAAAACCCCTGGCATAATAGGAGCCTGAGGAAAGTGTCCTTGAAAAAACTCTTCATTCATCGACACACACTTGATTGCCACAATGGTGTTAGCCTCTAAATCAAGCTCAATGACCCGATCTACAAGCAGAAAAGGATATCTATGGGGAAGGATATCACGAATCTGTTTGATATTAAGGATCGCTTTTGAAGTGGAGGCTTCGGTAGTCATCAATGATTCTCCATAGTGAAATTACTCACAAGCTCTTTTGCAAATGAGGTGTTAGAAAAGTGACCCGATCGAATTGCTATGATATGGGCAATGAAAGATTGTCCAACAAGGGAAAGATCGCCGATAAGATCTAAGATCTTATGGCGCACCATTTCATCTTTATATCGGACTCCCTCAGGATTCAAAATCGAATCTCCCTTAATAATCACGGCATTATCTAGGCGTCCTCCCTTGATATTTCCCTTTTCAATCAAAGGAACAACCTCTTCATAAAGGGAGAAGGTTCGTGCAGGAGCAATCTCTTCTTTGTAAATTTCTTCGTTGATATGAACAGTAAAGAACTGCGATTTCAAAAGCTCACATGTTGGATAGTTCAGTGTATAGCTAATCCGGAATTCCTCTGAAGGAAGGGCAACAAGGTGAACATCTCCCTTTGACCAGAAAACAGGGACCTCTAAGTGATGGATTTTTTTTGTTTTGCTCTGAGAAACGACTCCCGCTTTTTCAATTAGCTCAACGAAGGGAACTGCGCTTCCGTCACAGCTGGGGATCTCCGGGCCATCAATCTCAATAATAAGGTTATCAATTTCATAGGCCTTAATTGCAGAGAGAATATGCTCCACAGTTTGAACTTGAAAATCCCCTGAACCTAATATGGTACAACGAGGTGTTTCGCAAACGTAGTCAACAAGTGCCGGAAGGGTCGGTTTGTCAGGAAGATCCATTCTTTGAAATACAACCCCTGTTCCTTCGGGAGCAGGACGAAGCTTAACTTCAGAACTCACTCCGGTAAAAAGGCCTGTTCCAGACAGGGAAACTGAATTTTTTAAGGTGCGTTGATGTTTTCTTGATGTGGAATATTTATCGGAAGATGCCATGAAGAGTCCAGTTTAAACGTTTGAAAGTGAGCAAAATTAATTCCCCTTAGCTTAAATCAGACTCCCGTTTTTCAGCAAGAGGATTCCTTAAAAAAAACAGGGAAACTAACGAGATCAAAATAATAAAAGTATCACCCCAGAATGTATAAAGGGTTGGGTAAGAATAGAGGTCAAGTGGAATAAATAGAGCTCCTTTTTTTAACTCAAAACTCCCATCGCCATTCTCAAGCCGCGCAACGGTCCTTCCTAGGCTATCCACGCCGGCTGTAATCCCTGTATTGCACGCCCGAAGAAGAGGAACTCCATTTTCTATGGCTCGAATACGTCCATGGATATAGTGCTCCTCTGGAAGGCGAGAATAAGGGTACCATCCATCATTGGTCACATTGACAAAAAGTTTTGCTCCCTTAATTCTCCCTTCTCGCATGATATGAGGAAAACACTCTTCGTAACAAACCGATAAGCTCATGGGATGTTTTTCCCCCATAACCTTTGATTCTTTTCCATGGGTGAAAAAGTTTGTAATGCCGTAGCGAGCCACTAAAGGTTTCAAAAAAGTAAACGGAAGGTATTCTGCTAGGGGAAGAAGAACTCTTTTTTCATACCGGGTGACTTCTCGCGCTCCATGGGATGAAAAATGGAAGGCTGCATTGTAATGATCTTTTCCATCTTTGGAGTCCAGCCCCATCACAAGCTCTGCCTGATGGTAGTCTGCAATTGCTTGTGCCCAAAAGGAATTACTTACATACCATTTTCCCTCCCTCTTTTCAGCAAAGGGCTCAACAAGAAGAGAAGATAGATCTCCAAGCTCCCCTTCCATAAAAAGGGCCATATCGCTGTAAGAATAAACTTTTGCATGCGATCCAAAAGGAAGTGCATACTCTGGAAGTACAATGAGATCCAAACGCTTATCACCGTGGTTTTTTAAATAGGTAACAATCGAGTACCACTGAAGGTAGGGATGCACAAAACGGTCTTCTTTTCCGTAATAATAATCTTTTTCGTCGGGAAGTAACGCTGTCTGAACAAGTGCCACGTGGTATGGGTCTTTTCGATCTTTTTTTCCGTGGAAATCCAGATGAAACGCTCCAAATAAATAAGGGAAAAGAAGAACCCCTCCATAGATCAAAAGGGCACGTTTGTTTCTTCTATAGTAAAAGTTAACCCCAAGCAAATTGATCATCATTACTAAAAATGAGAGTCCAAATACCCCAACAACTGATGCCAATTGAGATGAAATGTTAAACCCTGTTAGAGACAACCCAACGGGATTCCAAGCGAACCCACACAAAACAAAGAGGCGGCTCCACTCCAATAGGGTCCAAAGAGCTGATATTCCCAAAATGCGCCGCAAGGAAATCGGCCCTTTTTTCGGAAGAAAAAGTGACAATATTCCAAACTCCGCTCCAAGCCACAGCGCAAGGCCTCCGTAAACAAAATAGATATAGGTTCCTTGATACGTTGGAGAAGCAAACCAAGAGAGCTGCACAAGTTGCACAGCAAAAAACCAAAGCGCAGAGACAACATAACGGATCTTCTTAGACTGAATACGCAATAGCGCAAGCCACATGAGAGCTAAACCAAAACTACTTGCAAAGACAGAAAGGATGGGGCTGATATGAGGCTGACCCCAGGCAAAAAGTGCCCAACTGACAAGAAATAAAACTGCCGTAATCATTTGCTAGCTCGATAGGGTTGAGGCCCAACAAGGAGATAGAGAAGCGCTCCGATTAACGCTAAGTTCTTCAAAAATACTCCAAGTTCTTTATGCAAATCAACGCCGATTTCAAACCAAAAGGCATGAAAAACAATTGTTGTTGGAATAAGAAAGAGAAGGAGAAACAAAGCCCCCCACCTTACTTTAACCCCGAAGAGAAGAAGAAAGCCTCCAACAATTTCTAAAAAGGTTGCAATCCCTAAAAGTGTCGATGCGCTCCCCACAAGAAACTCATGCGCTTCACTGCTAATAACAGTTCCCTCAAGATGCATGTACCAGTTCGAAAATGTCGTTGCAAGGGCATCAACAGTCCTTTGCCAATTCATGAGCTTTCCCGCTCCTGCGAAAAGAAAAATGAGACTAAGGAAACCGCGGGCGATGTAAATCATTGTCTTTGTCATACCGGGCATAATGACATACTCCTCCATTTTGTTCCAAATTTCGCTTGTGAACAAACCAGACCTGTTGCCGCCTCTCAGACCCCACACAATCGAATAAACCATTAATTAACTTAATATTAGCTATTTAAAGATACTTTTTCGCTCGTAGCTCACAGCAAAATAGGCGCTCTAAGTGACTTATAACAAGTGTTATAATAATTATTATAATTAATTAAACGAGTATGGTAAAATATAATTATAACAAAGTGGCTAATAACAAATTAAGGGAGAGAAAATGGCACTACCTAGTACAGGTGCTTTAGGAGTCGTTGAGTCAAAATATGAAGCATCTTCTTCTCATACCGTAGCAGCACCGTCAGAAGATCCAACACTAAACAGATTGCATGGATTGTTTCAAAAAATGAAACAAGGTGTCGATTTTTCCTCTGGAGACAGAGCCTTTCTAGAAGAGGCATCTAAACGCACACCTAGTAATAGTGAATGGTTTGGTTCTTTCTTTGTGACTCCCTCAGATGAATCAATGGTCAAGAGAATTGCGACTCTCTCAGGGTATGTCCTAGGAGGACGTATTTCAAGCGATGACCTTATTGCAAATATCGAGCAATTTTTTGATGGTAGAACAACGATTACCGCTCGAGAAACTGCTTCCATCGCTAGTTTAATAACGACTTGCGTAGAAAACGATCCCTCGTTCGATCAAGCTCTCAAGGGCTTCCTTGATAAGAACAATCAGACCCCCCCTTTCCGCGAAGAGCTCATCGACATTGTGACAGCCTTGAATAAAGTGGAATTACCAAAGCCTTCAAAAGCTGGCACGGTTGTTGCACGTGTCCAGATCTCAATAGAACATCATGAACTCCCAAGAGTTTTAGACGTTCGATACAATGCCCAAGGCCACCTAGAAATTATTGATGGCGCTGTTGCTCCTATGGATGTCTCTTGCTCACAAAGAATCTCAAACGCTGAGCTTCAGCAAATGCAGGAAATCTATACAGGTTTAACCGCAGGGACCTATTTCAATAATCTTGGAATGGTTTTAGAGTTTGCTAAGTTCGTCAGAACTGAGAGAGCCCTAAACCCACATATTACGCTTGATCAAGCATTCCAAAAGTTTAATCCAAATCTTGTCGATATGTTTGATAAATATAAGTCTGGAAATTGTGGAGTTTTTGCGAATAAATTTTGCCATGAAGTTGAACAGCAAATGGGAATTAAAGGGCAACGCTTAGCTAAAGTGACTGAAAATGCATGGACAGGAGTCCCCATACCTGGAACAGAAGATTCACAGATAAAATGGAACAGATTCTCTCAGGAGGTTCAAGGAGCCGATCATACGAATGTTGGTTTTCCATTTACTAGTGGTAAAGATGGACGTGAAGGTTACATTCAGTTCGCTTGTTCATTTGAAAAAGATCGCGAGGATGAAATTAGCCTTTTTAAGGGAACCAGTCACCAATCTGGAGTCGACAGATTCTTCCAACAATCTGGGTACACACGAAGCTTCCTTCCTGACAGAATTTTAGATGACAGCCATATTGGTAAATCTGGATTAAAAGCGCGGTTTAAGGCAGCAATGTCAAATGGAGGAAAAACGATGGGGGTAGATTTCTTAAGAGGAAATTTCTATCTCAATCCTAGCTGGGCAAAAACAGATCCAGGACTTCCTCGAAACTCTAGAGGCATGGCATCCATCGATCTGACCGCCCTTGCAAATCCAGATAGTTCAGCAACCTATACTGTCGACGACAAAGAGATCATCATGACCCATCGTCAGGCCTTAAGAATCATGCTAGAAAAAGCATCTGTCTTTATGGAAATTCCTGCAGACATGGAAGAGAATATCATCACAACAGCACAAATGGCGCCTCTCATGAGTAGCCAGCTTTACATTCAACCTCTCCCCTTTATCCAAGAGCATTACGCTGACCTTCAGGAAATTGGCAGAAGATATAACGCTATAAAACCCACAATGGAAAAAGTGCTTAGTCGAGAAGAGAGTGAAAAATTCATGGTCGTTAGGGAGCATTACGATGCAATGGTCGATCATCTTGCACTAGAGTATGATCCCGAAAAAGCACTCGCTGAAATGGTGATACTGAAGGAATTGTTAGCCTAACTTTTCTGAGAAAAGCAGTGATTCCTCTAAAGTCAGAGGAATCACTAGCATTTTTTTAAGCTCTATAACAATGCGCGTGTTTTCCTCATCGGTAAAGTCTCGATTATGCGCATGAACCGATAGCTCAGCTGACCCCGCTTCTTCTCGGAGGGGTATACACGAGTAAGTGTTGGTTCTTTCCACTGGAGTTAAGGCATAATGCGTCGACTGCTCGTAAGGAATCACTCCGTCCCCTTTATGATAAATGATACAGACTCTTCCTTTTAGTCCCTCTAAAGCCTCAATGGGATCCTTTGCCCAGTGCAGCAAAGCCATTGTTCCATGGATCGAAGACGCAACAGCAAAGGTTAAAATTCTTGAGTAGCCTAGGTTTTGGGCCTTGATATCGACGCGATCATGAAGATTACTTAGGGAACGATCGCTTAAAAAATTGATGGTATTTTTAGGAAAAAGAGATTGGATGCAGGCTGCTCCATGGGCGCCAAAGAAACCTCCCATTGAGTGGCCTGAAAGGGCAACATGGTCAGGATTAACAGAGAACCCCTCTACTAAATACTCAAAAGCAAGCTTGAAATCTTCGGCCACTAAATCGGGCGCTGTGATCCCTGTACTTTTACCTGTTCCTCTAGGATTGAAGATGAGCAGGTGAGGCCGTTCTCCATTTGAGGTTTCTGCAATGCTCTCTAGCCAACGCAAGGGCTTAGATGCAGATGTTTCATAAAAACATCCATTCCCATGAAGATAGATAATAGCTTTATCCATTGTCCCCTTAAAGTGAAGGGCATTGACAGTATCCCCATTGCTCGCCGTAAAAGTAACCTCTAGTCCAGAAAATTCTTCAATTAAGCATTCTCTAATAGGTCCAAATCCGAGCTCTAACTCATCTTTCTGTTCAATAGTTGCTCTTCGCGCGTCAAATAAAAAACTTGATAAAGCATGGGTGAAGATAGCCATTATTTTCCTCTCTTTCGGGCACTAATTTTCCTATAGAAGCTCTCTTTTAGTCAAGAAAGATGAAGTTATGCTATGCTCTTGGGGATGACGCCATTTCGAAAATACCATCTATTAAAAATTTTAGAGGATGGAGGGAACTCCACCCTCCCGTTGGACGCCTTTTTGCGCGATTATTTCCGGGCAAATAAGAGCGTTGGGTCTAAGGATCGTCAGGAGATTTGTGAAAAACTCTATGGAATTGTCCGTTGGCGAGGACTTGTCGATACTCAGTGCTTAAAGCCTATCTCATGGGAAGGTCGCCTAGAGGCTTTTTTGCAGTTTCCGGTAAAGAATGTCGAAACCCTTCCTCCCCATGTTCAGGTGAGTTTTCCCAAATTCTTCTATGACCACCTTGTCGAAGCTTATGGGGATACAAAAGCGCGGGAGTTTTGTTTAAATTCTAATAAGCAAGCGCCAACAATGGTGCGCGTCAACTTGCTTAAAGGATCCCGGAAAGACTTATTTTACAAATGGGAAGCTGAATATGACGTCTCGCTGTGTAAACACTCTGAGGCAGGGATCATCTTCCATAAGAAAATCAATTTTTTTGCCCTTCCTGAATTTAAAGCGGGACTCTTTGAAATCCAAGATGAGGGAAGTCAGCTAGTGGCCTCTCACGTGGATGTATCTCCAAATGATCATATCCTCGATTACTGCGCTGGCTCAGGAGGAAAAACTCTGGCTTTTGCTCCAAAAATGGGGAATAAAGGACAAATTTATTTGTATGATATCCGTCCTCGCGCTCTCATAGAGGCAAAAAAACGGCTAAAACGGGCAGGCATCCAAAATGCACAAATTCTAGATGAACAAAAGCTAGAGAAAAAAGGCATGGTGGGTAGAATGGACTGGATCCTTCTCGATGTCCCCTGCTCTGGAACGGGAACTCTCCGGAGAAATCCCGATATGAAATGGAAGTTAAAACCTGAAACAATTCTCCGTCTTGTTGATGAGCAACAAAAAATTTTTCATCAGTCCTTGAAATTTTTGCACCCGAATGGAAAGATCGTTTATGCAACATGCAGCATTCTTCCAGAGGAGAATGAAAGACAAGTTGAGCATTTTATGAAGAAGTATCACCTCAAGCTTGAGAGTCCGTTATTCCAAAGTTTTCCAAAAGATGGAGAGATGGATGGCTTTTTTTGTGCGGTTTTGAGTAGAATGCAGAAATAATCCAAGGATTAAGATGCGAATAGCTTACGGTTTAATTTTTTTCTTTACAACTCTTCTCTCGCCGCTTTGTGCAGAAATGGCAATTGATGCCCCTTCATTTATTGATCAGACAAGTGCTACTTCTCAAGAGCCACGTCTAATGATCAACAATCGCCCCCTAGCAAAGATTAACGGGAAAGTCATTTCTCTTTACGATATTGTCAAGCGGATGGATCTTTTCCTCTACGACTATTACCCAGAATACACTCCTTCTGCTCCAGAAAAATATCAATTTTATATGTCCCGTTGGCAAGCTACCCTTGACGACATGGTTGCAGACGAGCTGGTTCTTCTAGATGCGGAACAAAAGGAAATCAAAGTTAGTGATGGTGAAGTGCGAGAGAACTTAGAAGAGCGCTTTGGACCTAACATCATGTCCAATCTCGATAAGGTTAACCTTCAGTATGAAGAAGCGCGTGAGATTATCCGGAATGAACTGACTACCCAACAACTGATTGGGATGAAGGTCCACGCAAAAGCCTTTCAGATCATTACTCCTCAAGTCATCAAAGCAGCTTATGATAACTACCTAGAAAAAAATCCCCCAGAAGATGAGTGGAAATATCAAGTCCTATCAATTAGAGGAAAGGATAAGGAAATCTGCGAAGCGGTTGCAGAGAAAGCCTATACTCTTTTAGAAGATCATACCCGATCATTAGAGTCTGTCGTTGAAGAACTTGACGAAGAAGGGGTTTCCGTTAGTGTTTCTGATGATTATTCAGGTGCAACCCCTAAAATTTCAAAGCTGCATTTTGATGTGATTAAAGCCCTTACCCCTGATACCTATAGCCCACCAGTGAGCCAAGTTAGCCGTTTTGATAATAGTAATGTGGTCAGGATTTTTCACTTGAAGGATATGGTTAAAAACCTTCCGAAAGTTTTCGACGAGATGCACGACAAATTGAAAAATGAGCTTCTTTTCGAGACGTCAGATAAAGAAAAGGCGTCCTACATCAAGGCTTTGAAAGTCCGCTTTGGATATGACACGCATGATCCGAAGTTTGAACTTCCTGAGGATTATCGCCCTTTTGTCATTATATAAACCTTCAGAACTTCGCCAGTTTTTACAAGAGATGGGAATCGAGCCCAAGAAAGGGCTTTCTCAGAACTTTCTTATCGACGGCAATATCTTGCGTAAGTTGGTTTCAGCCGCGCAGCTTCAAAATGAAGATACAGTTCTAGAGATCGGCCCTGGCCCTGGAGTCCTTACAGAGGCGCTTCTAAATTCAGGTGCGCATGTGATTGCCATCGAAAAGGACGAGAAGCTTGCTAAGCACTTAGAACGTTTGCAGAATGGGAAGCTAGAGATATTGATTGACGACTTCAGAAACGTTCGAATAGAACATCTTCTGAAGGGGAAAGAGAAAGTCAAGGTCATCGCTAACATCCCCTATAATATTACGGGGATCATTCTTCAAGAGCTTCTACCAAAAACGCATTTGATTGAATCGATCCACTTAATGGTACAAAGAGAAGTTGCAGAGAGGTGCGTTGCTAAAAAAGGGGCAAAAGACTACAGCTCTTTTTCTCTCTTTACGAGATATCATGCCAATCCCAAACTCTTGTTTACCGTTGCACCCTCCTGTTTTTACCCTCCTCCAAAAATAGACTCTGCAATCCTAGAGCTAAAGTTGAAGTCGCCGCCAGTAAAGGCTCCCTACGAGCCATTTTTTCAGTTGATCCGAACAGCTTTTCAACAAAGGCGAAAAATGTTGCGCGCTTCGCTTAAAACCCTTTTTCCATCTAATCAAGTAGAAATGGCTTTGGAATCTTTGGGCCTTCCAAAAACAACGCGCCCTCAAGAGTTAGATTTAGAGGAATTTTCAGCGCTATTCTTTGCTCTGAATCCTGCTAAGTCCGAACAGAGTTAACATAACTCCAATTCCTAAAAAAAGAATTAGTATTTTTTGAAACTCTAAGGGACAGGTCCACTCTCCCCGAGCGGCAGCACTGACTAGAGCTGGAAGAGAACGCTCAACGTTAATCGTTGCAACTAAAGGAGAACTTGAAAGCTCTTGTCCTTGCTGATCAAAGATTTTGATCGCTCCAACACAATTGCCCTGCTTTATGGGGGGGCTGATGTACTCCCAATTCAATTCAATGGTAATATCAGGCTCTTCTGAAGGGAAATAGGAAATTGAAATGTCTTCTGTGAGAGTCGCTTTCATAACCTCCCTAGCGCCCTTTAAATCACGACTAAAAGTATTTTCTTCTTTTCGAAATAATAAGCGCTCTTCTTTTTCTTCATCAAAAGCAGCCTCAAAAAGCCTAATCGCATCCCGAAAACGTTTATGAGGATCATCGCACCCTAAAAGAACAGCGATTAATGTCCTCTTTCCATCTCTAGCTACGCTTGCATAGGTATAGCCTGCATCAGAATGATATCCCGTTTTCATTCCAATTGCGCGCGCATAAAAGAACTTCCCTGGAAGGATCAGTAGATCATGGTTTGTGACTTTCTTTGGTGTTTGAAGATTTGTTTGACTCCGCTCATATTCCTTTGTGGATACAATTGTCTTGATCAAGTCTTCTTTAAGAGCGTGTTTTGTGATAATCGCAATATCTCGTGCTGTTGACCAATGATTTGGATGATGCAGCCCATGGGGATTCATAAATTGGGTATCTTCACATCCTATCTCTTTGAGAAATGTGTTCATCCCCTTCATGAATTTTGGAATCGTCCCTCCAATATAGTTTGCCACGGTGTTTGAAGCATCATTCCCGGATGAAAGTAAGATGCCATGGAGAAGATCGAGAAAGGACAGTTCTTCTCCTTTCTTCAGCCAGAAATGCGTTCCATCCGGCTCCAGCAAATAAGCTGGATCTTTATAGCTATGTGCAATTTTAACATTTTTGTTCATCCGACGTAGACAATGTTGTGGGCAGGAAACGATCCCTTCGAGATCTTTTTTGTTCTTTTTCAATGCGTACAGGACCGTAGCAATCTTCGTTAGACTTGCGGGATAAGCTCTTTCATCTGCTTTTTTCTCATATAGAATCGCACCTGTTTCAGCATTCATTAAGATCGCTGATTTTGCAGAAACCTTCACATTTAGCGGTTCCGCTGCAAGCGTGAAAGTGAAAAGGAGAAGAATAATGATCCGCATCTGAATTCCTTGTTTTCTATCCTTTGTAACAAATCATGAATTTTCAAGAAACATTAACGAAAAAAAAATCTCATCTAAAGAATTCAAAATTAGCACTTTTAAAGTGAAATAAAATTAATTAACGAAACAACTCTTTAAAAAAAACATGAGCATCACTATGAAAAAAAGAGAGTCGTAACGAAGGAGCTAACGGGTAATATCAATGAACCCCATACAACTAGACCAAGCCTACAATGAATTTGTCTCGAGCCTATCAAGCTGGATTCCTGAAGGTATTATTGAAGTGGACATGTCGCTATTGGAAGAAACGGGTCTATTGACCCATGCCTCGTTTGAAGAGGATAACAACCAAGAGCAATTGCCTCACTATTTTCATGTGATTGAAACACCTGATAAGGTCACACTTTTCAATCATCAATTTGCAATTTGGATCGTCCCTAAAATTGTTGATGAAAATCCCACCACCATTGTGATGATTTCTCTGATTACAGACGGAAGACCACACCTCGAAATCGTGTTCTCGACAAAAGGTGTTTACAATACTCCAAAGTTTGTATTGAGATTGTTGAAGTATTATTTGTCAGAGGTGATCGACACGGAAGAAGCAATTTCATCTATTGGAAGGTAGCATACTTAAAATCGATTTCACCTGATGGAGGGAGCACAACACCAGCAAGCTCCTCCGCCTGCGTAAACTGAATATTGAGAAAGCATATAGGGATGAGAGGCATCTCTTCCATAAGAGCTCTTTCAGCTTCAACTAACGTCACATTCCTTTCCTGGGGATTTGCTTGAAAATTGGACTTTTCAAGAAGAGCCTGATATTCTTTATTCTCCCAATTGCTCATGTTGACAAGATCATGTTTATACTGGAATGTTTTAAGCATGTATATGGGATCGAATAAATAAGAAAGCCAGCGCATCACCCCAATCTGATAGTCTCCCTTTTGGATAGCAGAGAAGTGGCAGGGCCAATCGGCCTGTTGAAGCTCCACCTTAATACCAAAAGCCTCTTGCCAATTTTGCTGCGTGATCTGAACGGTACGACTCAAATTTTCAGCCCCTGCGACACATTTGAGGTGTACAACAGGAAATGTTTCAGTTGTTAAGCCAAGTTCATCTAATGCTTCAGCAAAAAGTTTGCGTGCCAAAGGAACGTCTTGATCCTTGAACTGAGGAGGGTTATCAAGTCCAAAGCAGGGGGAAATAACTCCAAATGCTGGTTGTCCGACTTCCTCAAATGCAGCTGCCACAATACCTTTCCGGTCAAGCGCATAAGCAAAGGCCCTACGAACCTTTGCATGATTGAAAGGAAATCTCTCCGTATTAATAAAATACCAGAACATTGTGGGGCTCTCCACTGTATCGTAGCAAGGCGTCCTTTGGATACTCTTATATATCTCCGGAGAGGCTTTATTTATCGCACTTCCAAACCAGTCCGTTTCTTTCTTTTCGAATAGATACAGCTGCGTCGCCCCCTCTTCAACAAAACAAGCCTCTATTCCAGGAATCACTACACTTTCTTGATCCCAGTAAAGTTGATTTTTTTCTAATATAATGTCGTTTCCATGGTGCCACTTTTTCAAACGAAAAGGCCCGTTCGAAACAAAGGATTCATCCGTGCAAAAGGCCCACATTGGATCCACTTCGTCGATATGTTTGGGGATGGGACAAAACATTGTACAAAGCAAAGCATCTACAAAGTAAGGGACTGGACAGGCAAGCTCAACTCTTAATGTGAGGTCATCGAGAGCCAAAACCCCAATTTCGTCTGGAGAAACCAATCCCTCTACGGACTCCTTGGCGTTCTTGATCATATAAAAGTTCTGAGCTCCGTGGCTTAGAGTTTTTGGATCAAGCGACTTTTTCCATGCATGCTCAAAATCATGAGCGGTTACTGGATGGCCATCACTCCACAGAGTTTCTCTTAAATGGAAGATATAAACAGTGCTATTCTCAAAAACATCATATCTTTCGGCAACAGCAGGCACCACTTTCCCTTCAGCATCTCGCCTCATAAGACCGTCAAAAAGCATTCGAATAACGTGGGTAGTTGGCTCATCACCTCCAAGGCGGGGATCCAGAACGCGCATCTCCTCACTAAAACAAATCTTAAGCGGGCGATTGCCCTTCTCGCGGGTAGCATTTTTACTGCATCCAAATGAAAAGACCAGCAGAAGCAAAGTGGCTAAAACTCTCAAGAGAAACCTCCGGATTGAATTAAGTCACAAGCATACTCCTCAAGAAGATTTTTAAGGTAGATTTTTTCGCATGGTAAGCTGGTTTTTTTCCTTGACTCTTTGGTACTCCACTTTATCCATGAGCTTTTGCATGAACAAAATACCTAATCCCCCTTCTTCTAGCTCTTCAATAGGAACAAAAGGATCGATTTTTCTCTTATGTTTCAACGGATTGAAGGGAAGCCCCGAATCTTCGATCGTGATTTCCACATATTTTCCTTCTTCAAACTGGATGGAAATTACAACTGTCCCCTCTTTCCCTTGATACGCATAGGAAATCACATTCACAAGCCCTTCTTCCAACGCAATTTCAATCCGTCTCACCTCAACGTCTGATAGACCTGTTTGATCAAGTGTCTCGCAAACCCATCCGAGCATTGCATACAGCTCACTCAAGGTCGCGGTAAATGATTTTTGCTCTTCCATGAGCTCATCATACATAAAATGCTATACCATTCACCAAATTATTTTAGATAGTATCGTCAAATAATCTCCGTTGGGAGGGGGAGCCATAGAAAGATCAAAAACAATGCAGAGTATTTGACGATACTATCTAGATAAATGGTATTACTCTACATCAACAGACGTTTCAATATTGTAGGGAAGATTGGAAAGCCCTTCGGTGATTTTGGTGGCAAGGCGGTGATAAATCGGATCTAATGAGGCTGATTTGGCTCCATCAATTGAGTCAAGCTGGCCAAGAGAGAAAAAGAGAACCGATTCTCGGGTCCCCGTTGCATTCATGAACGAGGCATCTTGGAGAGAGTCCGAATCAACAAAGTCGTAATCACTATATGCTGAAACGAGAAATGGACCGTAAAGGATCTTAAGGGAACGGCTATCAATTAAGGTAATCTCAACTGTCACCTCTCTACGCCCTTCGTTGGGAACAAGGCGGTTGATCCGCTCTCCTGATACAGGATGCCGGTCATATTGATACCCAATGTTTTCACAATTATCTGAGACAATCTTGCCCTCTAAGGTGATCGCCCCTCCTCGATTGGCATAGTTAAAGACACCGGAACTGCTGAGGGATTTAACAACAATATCAGTAAGCAACCCGCTCTGGTCCCCATTAAAATAGGGAACAGAAATGGTGGGAAAAGCAGAAAGGGCTTCTTTATCATCAACGCGGTAACCACAGGACGACAAGAGGCCACTACTCAGCAGAGCTATCCACAATAGTCGCCCCATCCTGGGACTTTTTATTCGAGTAAACATCGGGGACATCAAGAACTTTTAGTCGTTTTTCAGACTTATTTGCTGCTTTGGTTTCTGGATATTTCTTAAGGATTGTCGCATAGTAAATTGCAGCAGCCTTTTCCTTCTTCGTTCTTTCATAGAACTCAGCGATCTCTAATAGATCATTGGCAAGGCGCTCCTTCATCCCTAATAGCTTCTTCTCAGCCTCAGCTATACGAGGCTCACTTGGGAAGTGATAACGGAATTTTCGAAGGTTAATCTCTGCTAAATCAAGTTTATTAGCGTCAGGGAATTCCTGATCACACTCAGTAAGGTAAACTTCACTAATTCCAACATATCCATCAGGAGAAAGCGGGTGTTTAGGGAAGCGACGAATCAACGTCTGAAATGCTTCAATACTTTTTTTGTATTCTTCCATTCGAAGCAGAATCACCCCTTTTCTGTAGAGTGACTGGGCAGCCAAATCGTCTCGTGGTAGGGTTGTAATCACTTCATCATAAATCTCAAGTGCTTCGTCATATGCAGGAAGCCACTTGGGCATTTTCTGCCAGCCAAACAAGTGAACCCTTGCCCCTTCGTCAAACCCGCGAGCAATTTCAAATTTATAGCGAATAACTTGATCAAAAAACTTCGGCGTCAATTCTTCCTTTAAATAATCGGAAAAAGCCATATTTGCGTATTCCAACTCCCCCAACTTGTAATGTGCAACCCCTAGATAATAGAGGGCTTCACGAGCAAAAGGGCTTGTTGGGAAATCAGCAATGAGGTCTTGGCACTTCCATGAAAGCTTTTGCCAATCTTCATTTTGATAATGGTCGATCATTTTTGAATAGTACTGATGAACATTGATCTGACTACGAATGACCGGGTCAAGAGGGTTCGCGCTAAGCGCTCCAAACCAAATGAGAAATATGATAGCTACTTTTTTCATGTTTGTTAGTATATCGATTCACTCTTCAAAAGAAAAGTCCTGAATGAAAGAAAATGACTTTATTCTATTTTCCAGCTCTGAATTCCAACCTACTCCCCACTTGGATTCCACTTCTACAACTCCAATTTTTTGATCGATACTGCTGCTAAAAGCGATATGGATGGGAGCACTTCCGGGGTAGTTATGAAAAAGATTTTTGAGTTTTACAATTTCTGATAAACGAACGTTATTTGCATCCAAGGTCAGATGGAGTTTTTTATTGTCTTTTGAATCCATCGTTTTCTCCACATTTTGTTTCTTTTTGCGACGGGCATCAGATTTTGCAATCTGCTTGACCTGTTCATAAAGAGCTTCATACTGCCCCTTGTTTTCTTCAGTAATAGTTGTTAAGTCTTCTAAGGAGCGACACCGAAGTTTAGTCGTATCCCCCTCCTTTTCAACCTGAAGAATTGAAAACAGAACTTGGTTTTCTATAAAAAGAGCACTATGTTCATCGTACATTCCTGGCCAAACAGGAAGCTCGAATCGCTCTACCCCATCGCTAATAATCAATATCGCAAATTTTTTCTGTGTTTTTTGAGAAATCTTTACTTTCACACTTTCAATGATGCATGCCACTTTGACGACCGCTCCATTTTTGACAGATCCTAATTCGTGAAAAGGAAGACAGCCTAGTTCATCAACAAGATCTCTATATTCATCCATTGGATGTCCCGTTAGATAAAACCCGAGGAATTCTTTCTCCTTCGCAAGAAGCTCTTTTTTTTCCTGTTGCCTTTCAACAGCTGGAGGAGTAAGAAACGGATTCTTTTCTTTGTCTTCAATCATCGAAAAAAAATCCATAATCCCTTTAGCAGCCTCTTTTTGTTCCCGAGACGTTTGCTCGAACATAGGTTCGACGCTCTCAAGCAGTTCTTGCCGCGTCCATGTTGTAAAGTCGAAACTCCCTGCATCAACAAGATTTTCAACAACTTTTTTCCCTACTCTTGTTAGGTCAATCCGTTTGAAAAAATCATAGAGTGATTTATACGCCCCCTGTTTCTTTCGCTCTTTGAGGATCGCCTCAACAACACCCCTTCCAACCCCCTTAATTCCTGACATTGCAAAGCGGATTCCAGAGGGGGCAGCAGCAAACTCTGTTCCTGATTCGTTAACATCAGGAGGAAGAATTTTTATTCCCATAGCTTCACATTCACGGATATGCTTCGATACTTTGGTCAAGTCATCGCTATCACAGGTCATCAAAGCCGCAAGCCATTCTTTTGGATAGTTTGCTTTGAGAAACGCTGTGACATAGCTAAGATACCCATAAGCTGCTGCGTGGGATTTGTTGAAACCGTATGAGGCGAACTTCTCAATCTTATCGAAAACTTCCATTGCCTTGTTTTCATTGATTCCTTTCTGAACAGCTCCCCTGCGGAATTTTTCCCGTTGCTTTGCCATTTCATTCCGATCTTTCTTTCCCATTGCGCGCCGCAAAACGTCACCTTCTCCAAGAGAATAGTCGGCAAGGAGGGAAGCGATCTGCATCACTTGCTCCTGATAAACCATGATTCCATAGGTCTCCTGGATGACCTCTTCCATCAAAGGATGGTCAACTTCAATCTTTTCACGCCCATGCTTCCGGTTGATAAAAGAGGGAATCATCTCCATAGGGCCTGGGCGATATAGAGCTCCTACAGCAATAATCTCTTCAAACTTGTCAATATGAAGATGTTTAGCCAGCTCTTGCATTCCAGTGGATTCCAGTTGGAAAACCCCTTGTGTTTTTCCCTGATTCAAAAGGTTGAATGTGTTCTGGTCTTCAAGAGGAATATTGACCCAATCAATTCTTTCTCCCCCACCCTCCGCAATAGCATCCACAGTTTTTTGGATCGAAGTCAACGTCTTAAGCCCTAGGAAGTCAATTTTAAGCATCCCAACAGCCTCGACTGGTTTCATCGAGTATTGTGTCGCAGCAAGTTCGGAATCTTTGGCACTGCAGATGGGAATGTGATCGGTCAGTGGATCTCCACAAATAATGAGCCCTGCAGCATGAATACCTGTATTCCGGATTGACCCCTCTAAGCGTCTAGCATATTCAAGAATCCTCTTTCCATCTTCATCGCTGTCTGCCATTCTCCTAAGCTCAGGATCGAGTTCAAGTGCCCTTTCAAGTGTCATCGTGGGATCTTCAGGAACCAGTTTCGCAATTTCATTCACCTTCGCAAGGGGAACACTAAGAACTCGGCCCACGTCTTTAATGGCCATCTTAGCTTTCATGGTTCCAAATGTAATGATTTGTGCAACCTTTTCCTTCCCATATTTTTTGAGGGTATACTCGATAACTTCAGCGCGACGATCCATACATATATCGACGTCGATATCAGGATATGACATCCTTTCAGGATTGATGAATCGCTCGAAGAAAAGGTTGAATCTTAGGGGTTCAATATCGGTAATTCCTATCAAATAAAGGATAATCGAGCCTGCCCCAGATCCCCTCCCTGGCCCAACAGGGATCCCCTTGTTTTTTGCCCAAGCTATAAAGTCATACACGATGAGAAGGTAATCGCACATCCCTTTTGAAATGATGATTTCAAGCTCACCTTCTAGTCGCTTTGCCACAACATCCATCGGGTCCCTATCGGGGTACTTCTCTTGAACCTTGGCTAAACGCTCAGGTGTATACCGATTTGGAATCCCCTCTTTGCACAATGTGCGCAAAAAGTTTGCGGCCTCTTCAACCCTTGTTTTTTCACTATACTCGGTCCCCTCGAGGTAAGGAGGGACAAAAACAGGATAGTATTTCGTCTCAAAATCGAGCTCCATATTGCACAGTGCTGCTACCTTTTCGGTGTTCTCAATCGCTTCAGGAACATCTGCAAAAAGAGTCATCATTTCCTCAGGCGACTTGAAGTAAAGCTCATGCGTTGGAATCACTTTTCGCTTAGGGTTAAGACTAATCCCTCTTGGGTTCCCAAAAGAATCCCTCTCTATAACCTCAACAGGCTCACCAGACTGTACATTCATTAAAATTTCATGTGCTCTCCAGTCACCTCGATCAATATAATGCGTCCCGTTTGTTGCAACGCAAGGAATTTCTCTCTCTTTTGAGAGAGAAATGAATCGGTTGTTGACTTTCTCTTGGTTTTTAACCCTGTCAAGGTACTGCTGATAAAGCCATGATTCCTTCTCAATTCCTTCTGACTTGATCTGCTCTTCATGCATCTGATGACGCTGCAGCTCGAAATAAAAGTTCTCTCCATAAAGGTCTAACTGCCATTTCAGCTCTTCTTCAAACTCTTCTTCCCGCTCTTGAATGATGAACTGTGAAAGTCGACTGGTAATAGGCCCCGAGAGGCAAATCAGTCCTTTTGAATACTTCTCGAGAACCTCCTTATCGACACGGGGAGTGTAATAAAACCCTTCAAGGAATCCGATCGAGGAGATCTTGCAGAGATTCCGGTATCCTTCACGATCCTTCGCAAGAAGAATTAAGGGATACCCAACAGAGTGACCAGAAATGCGTTTCTTATCATGACAAGAAAGAGGAGCAACAACAACTTCAGTCCCAATAATTGGCTTGATTCCCTCTTTTTTGCAGGCTTTAAAAAAGTCTACAACTCCAAACATATTGCAAAGGTCCGTGAGTGCAAGCGCCTCCATTCCAAATTCTTTGGCCTTTTTAGCCAATAATTGAACGGAAGCCGTCGAATCTAAAATTGAATATTGTGAATGAACATGAAGCGGCGTCCAACCCATCAATGAACCTGCCTGTTATAGTGCTTTAACTTTAAATTGATAAAAATAAGGAAGCTATTTTGGTCGGCATTGAAGTCTGGAGCTCGCAAATAACCACAAGTGGTTGTTGAGAACGAAGATGAGAATGCAGGTTGAAAGAGCAACTTAGGTTTACCAATTTAAAGTTAAAGTACTATTAAGCGCTTTAATTCGTTTGAGCCAATGGCGCAGGGCAAGCTCTCTTCGACCATAGTGGAACAAGTAATAAAACTGCAATACCTGCACAAATGGAAAGAAGAAGAAAGAATGCTGGCCATCCATAGTCTTCAATCAGTCGGCCTACAGGCCATCCCGCACAAGCAGCACCAGCATATGCAAAAAGCCCGGCAAATCCCGTCGCAGTACCAGCGGCTTCCTTACTCACAAGCTCAGCAGCTGCCATCCCAATAAGCATCTGAGGCCCAAATATCAGAAACCCAAAAACAAACGTCGCAATAGAAATCGTTACAAGACTTGATGAAGGAATAAACCACAGAACCAACAAGTTACCAATAACCCCAATGGTGAAGAGGATATTTACGGGGCCTCTTCTTCCCTTAAAAACAGTATCAGAGAGGTAACCAGCAGCTAAGCTCCCAAAAATCCCCCCAATCTCAAACCAGAAAACACAAGATCCAGCAACCATCAGAGTATAGCCCTTTTCTTCCATAAGATAAAGCTGAACCCAATCGTAGATCGATATTCGGACAATATACACGAAAAAATAAGAGATTGCCAAAATCCAAATAAATTTATTTTTAAGGATGTGTCCAAACAAAATTTCTTTTGTAGAGAGGTTCTTTTCCTGTTCAACCTCCCCTTTCTCGATATTATCAGGGTAATCATTTCGATACCTTTCGATCGTTGGAAGTCCGAGCTGCTTTGGGCTATTTCGAATGCGGTTGATCAGAAAAAGCCCCACAAAGATGGCCATTATTCCAGGAAGGTACATCGCATAGCGCCATCCAAAGGCTTGGATAGCAAAGGCACACAGAATGGGGATGACAGCTCCCCCTATGTTATGGGAGGTGTTCCACCACCCCCACCAGCGTCCACGTTCGGTTTGCGAATACCAATAAGTTAATAACTTCGCACACGGTGGAGATCCCCATCCCTGAAACAATCCATTTAAGCCCAGAAAAATAGCAAAAAAGAGAACAGAAGAAGAGAGTCCAGCAAATATGGTAAAAATACCCGTCAAAACCAACCCTGCCCCCATAAGGATGCGAAGGCTAGACTTATCAGAAATCAGCCCACTTACAAACTTACTAATCGCATAAGTAACAGCCAGAAGGGTTCCTAAAAAACCTAGGTCAGCTTTATCAAAGCCTAAGTCACTGATAAGGGCCGGCATTGAGAAGGTAAAACTTTTTCTTGTAAAATAGAAAAGAGCATACCCAACATAGATGCTGTAAAAAATCCGAATCCGCCAATACTTATATTTAGCTTTGATTTCATCAGCACTTTCGATCTCACTCTGAGGAAGCTCAGGCTTCAGTCTATCTAGAACGCTCACATTTTAACCCTATTTCTTTGGTAAATATTAAAAATTGTCAATCCAGATAATCCGTTCATATTCCGGGGGAGGTTATAGAAATTTTCATTCGAAGTCAACGTTTTAGTAGCTTGCAATTGCCTTCTAACCCTAACTTCCTGTAAAACAAAATATGAAATTGCCGAGTAGATATATGACATTTTTTCCAGAGCCTCTACGCCCTTCAGAAGGGAGAGAAGACGATAAATATCGGGTGGATCCAATTGAGGCAGATAAACAGTCTAAAGGGGATCAATCATGGGAGCCTCCTGCGGAGGATAAACGCCCTAGGGCCTATGTTGCCTTCCTTGTGTTTATTCAAAAATTAATGACAAGACTTGGAAAGGAAAAGGAAGGAAAGCTTGAAGAAATGTCTGAGGATGCCCTGACGGGCGATATCCAAGAACTTAAGCAAATCCTTCAGATCATGATGGACATAGACCAAAGTGAGAATGGAACCTTTTGCGCTCAGTTTTCTGCTGCTTGGCATCGTCTACTTCAAGGAGTCCAAGTCCTTTCCCACACAAAAAGGAAGGCTCTTGTTGATTCCGACAAGCTTAAAGCTCTTCTAACCGATATCGGTAATTACCCTCCAAATGAAGATCACAAGCTAGGATTCTATCTCTCGGAGTTTGCCGGAGAACGTTGGCTTCCCCTTCCTTTCCGGGAGATTCTCAAACATCTTTTTTCCGACCATCGGGTAAACCAGTCTCATAGCACCTTGATGCAGTGGGTCGAATTGATCAATGAGATCTTGCAAAGTTAATTTCAAAGAAGCTATACTTGCCCCATGAAATACTCACTTCCCAAAGGGACTTTTGATATCCTTCCTGAGGAACCCAAGCCACAAGACAGCTGGAAGGAGTCGGTAAAATGGAATCACCTCGAAACCGTAATCCGTACTCTCGTCCAAGAATACGGTTATCAGGAAATTCGCACCCCAATTTTTGAAAAGACAGAGCTCTTTATCCGTGGGGTTGGAGAGACCTCTGACATTGTGTCTAAGGAAATGTACACCTTTCAGGATAAAGGAGAGAGGTCGATGAGCCTTCGCCCTGAAGGAACTGCGTCGGTAATGCGCGCTTTTGCCCAAGGTCAACTGCAACAACTCGGGATGCACCACAAATTTTTCTACATCGGTCCATTTTTCAGATACGATCGTCCTCAAGCAGGACGTTATCGACAGTTCCATCAATTTGGAGTTGAAGCCATTGGAAGTGGAGAACCTGAACAAGATTTTGAAGCTATCGAACTCCTATATGAACTCTACCGTCGGCTAGGTCTCAAAAACCTCCACGTAATGGTCAACTCTTTAGGAGACCGTCCCTGCCGAGAGAAATATAAGAGTGCTCTTTTAGACTACCTAAAGCCTCACTTTGACTCTCTTTCGAAAGAAAGTCAGACCCGATTTACCAAGAACCCTCTTCGCATTCTAGATTCCAAAGATTCTAAAGAACGCGAACTATTAAAATCCGCTCCTTTGATTTTAGACTATCTAAACCCAGAGAGCAAAGACCACTTTGAAACTCTTTGCAAGCTTTTAGAGAAGCAGAAAATTCCCTTCACGATTACTCCCCACCTTGTTCGAGGATTGGACTATTATAATCACACTGTTTTTGAAATCACTTCGGATATTTTAGGTGCACAAAACACGATTGGTGCAGGAGGACGCTACGACGGTCTCCTTCCAGAAGTTGGAGGCCCAGACCTTCCATGCATTGGTTTTTCCACAGGAATGGAAAGGATTCTGCAAACCATGCAAGGGCAGGGGATTTCCTTCCCTGAAAGAGTAGGGCCGATGGTTGCCTTAATTCCTCTTGATGAAAAGGCAAAAGAACATTGCTTTACGCTTCTCTACCAGCTTCGCCACTCAAATATCTCAGCTGAAATGATCGTCGCCAAAAAAATTCAAAAAGCGTTGCAGCAAGCAGGCCAATTAAGAGCCAAGCACGCTGTTGTCATCGGAGAGCAAGAACTCGAAAAAGACACGGTACAGATCAAAGAAATGGAATCACGCAAAACTGAAGAGGCTTCTCTCTCCAATCTCATTGACTACTTTAGCAAACGGACACTAAATGGACTATAGAAGAACACACCGCTGCAATGAACTAAGAAAAGACGAAATAGGAAAAACCGTAAATCTTTCTGGATGGGTCCACAAAAGGCGGGACCACGGGGGGGTTATTTTTATCGATCTCCGTGATCGCTTTGGATTGACACAACTGATATTTGACCCCGAAATTTCCAAAAAGGCGCACGAAGTAGCGTCCGCTCTCCGCTCTGAGTGGGTCATTACTGCAAAGGGAAAAGTACGTGCCCGAGGAGTGGGACTTACCAACCCAAAATTGGAAACGGGTGAAATCGAAATTGAAGTCGAGACATTCGAAATTTTGTCTAAAGCAAAAACTCCCCCTTTCTCCATTTCTGACGATAAAACCGAAACCCATGAAGAAACCCGCCTAAAATATCGCTATCTCGATATCCGACGTGGAGATGTCCTAGACAAACTCTTAATGAGAAACAAGGCGATGATCGTCACCAGAGGGTTTTTTAATAACGAAGGATTTACTGAGGTCAACACCCCTATTTTAGGACGTTCAACCCCAGAAGGAGCCCGGGACTATCTCGTTCCTTCTCGAGTTTATCCTGGAAACTTTTATTCATTGCCCCAGTCACCACAATTGTTTAAGCAGCTACTTATGGTGAGTGGAATGGATCGCTACTTTCAAATTGCCAATTGCTTTCGCGATGAAGACCTCCGAGCAGACCGACAACCTGAGTTTACACAGATCGACGTTGAGATGAGCTTTGCCTACCCCGAAGATATCCAGGAAATCATCCACCTTTTCTTAAAAGCTTTGTTTAAAGAATGCCTTGATTATGATGTTCCCGATACTATTCCCTCAATGAGTTATCGAGACTGTATGGAACATTACGGAACAGACCGTCCGGACCTACGCTTTGGAATGCCTCTTGTAAGAGTCGACGCTATTGCAAAAGACTCCGAATTCACTGTTTTTAAAGAGCAGCTTCAAACTGGGGGCTGCGTTAAAGCCCTTTGTGTGAAAGGGGGAGTCGAAATATCTCGAAAGGAAATTGACCGTTACACTGAGTTTGTTGGGAAGTTTGGGCTCCGTGGCCTTGGATGGATGAAAAGACAAGAAGAAGGCCTCACCTCAAGTATTGTGAAATTCTTTTCAGACGAGCAGCTAAAAGCATTGGAAACGGCTTTAGGAGCAGAGAAAGGAGACCTACTCCTTTTTGCTGCTGCAAACGAATCTCTTGTGAATCAATCCCTTGACCATCTTCGCCGCTTAATTGCAAAAGACCGAAACCTTATCAATCCAGGTGCATATGAGTTTCTTTGGGTGACCGATTTCCCTTGTTTTGAATGGGATGCAGAGGGAAATCGCCCTCAGGCCACCCACCACCCTTTTACCATGCCCCACCCTGACGACCTCGAGCTTCTAGAGAGCGACCCTCTCAAAGTCCGCTCAAACGCTTATGACATCATTATTAATGGTTACGAAGTTGGCGGAGGATCTCAAAGAATCCATGACTTTGAAATTCAAAGAAAAGTATTTCAAGCTCTAAAGCTTGATAAAGAAGAAGTGAAGGAAAAGTTTGGATTTTTCACTGAAGCTCTTCAATATGGAACACCCCCTCATTTGGGGATCGCGTTGGGCTTCGATCGTCTTGTCATGATTCTCACTAAAACAGAAAATATCCGAGACGTTATTGCATTTCCTAAAACACAAAAAGCAAGCGACTTAATGATGCAATGCCCTTCAAGTGTTCACAGAAAACAACTCGATGAGCTTGAAATTCAAGCTGAGCCAAAAGAAATATCTTGGATATAATTCTACAAGTGAATAAATTTGGAGTTTTCAACAGTACTCTAGAGGAGTGTTTGTAATGTTACTAAGAAATAAATTTTTCTCAATAATTGCAATTGCATTTTCCTTCCTAGCAACAGTAGCTTATGCAGGAGGAGCCTCGCAAAATAATACCCTAGAGGAGTCTAAGAAGGAAGACGGGAAAATTGATGTTCAAAAAGTTTCCGAAGCCTTTGGGCACCTCATTGGGAAGAACTTAGATTCGCTTGGCTTTGAGTTCAATATGGAGCAAGTCATTAAAGGAATGGAAGATTCAGTTGCAGGAAAATCGTCTCCAATGAATGAGACTGAATGTGTACAAGCTATTTCTCTTGTGCAAGAAGAATCCTTCCAAAAGATGGCTGCAGGAAACCTTAAAGAAGCTGATACTTTCATGATTAATAACGCTAGAAATGCAGGCGTAGTTGAGCTTGAAAAACACAAGCTTCAGTATAAGGTCGAGACTCAAGGTGATGGGATTGTTGTCGAAGAGCATTTCTCTCCGATGATCCGCTATACTGGAAAGTTCCTTGATGGCAAGGTTTTTGGATCTTCTCAGGAAGATGAGCTCATTTCTTTGGACGAAACTATTCAGGGTTTTAGCCAAGGAATTGTTGGAATGAAAGAGGGTGAGAAACGAACCATTTATATCCATCCAGATCTTGGATATGGAACGAGTGGTTACCTTCCTCCAAACTCTACCTTGGTTTTTGACATTGAAGTTATCAAGGCGAATGCTACTCCCGAACAAGAAGATTCAATCACCTCAATTCCTGATGAAGGAACACGAGAGATTGCTCTTCCAGAAGGAGCAAAACAAGAAGCCTTGCGCTAAAACCTTTTTACCACTCTTAATCTCTCAACTTCTTTAATGGAGTTGAGAGATTTCAGTATCCTTTATGATTATTGTATTGTTTCAGCCTCAAATCCCTGCGAATACTGGGAATATTGTCCGAACCTGCCACGCAACAGGGAGTGAGCTTATTTTGGTTAGGCCACTAGGCTTTAAAACCGATGACAAAAGCTTGAGACGCGCAGGCTTGGACTATTGGGAAGGGGTCAAGGTAATTATCATCGATGACCTAATCGAGTACCTAGTGAAGTCATCTCTTCCTTTTTACTTCTTCTCAAGTAAAGGAGAAGTCCCCTATAGTAATGCCTCATTCGAGGAAGATGCTATTCTTATCTTTGGATCTGAAATATCGGGTCTAGCTCCTGAGTTTTACAAGAGGTGGCCTGAGAAATTTTTCACCATTCCGATGCAGAAACAAAGTCGTTGTCTCAACTTATCAAATTCAGCCGCTATCGTTCTTTATGAAGCCCTGAGACAGAATGAATTCACTGTCTTGAAAAAAGAAAGAGCAGAACCGACAGCATAAAGCTAAAAACAACTGACGTAGTGATGGGGACAAAGACTCTTATGCCTCCCCACTCTAAAGAAAAATCCCCAGGAAGATGTCCGATCCAATTCATTGGTATATGAAGTGTGATGAGCGTCCCGATAATAATCAGACAGACTCCCACTAAAATAATCAAACGCCCCATTATGCTGAGAGGGCAAAGTCTTTCAGAGCTGCTGCATCACGCAGGCCCACAAGGCGGTTCACCTCTTCTCCATCTTTATAAAGAATCATCGTTGGTACCGAGGTCACATGATGCGCTTTGGCTGTTACATGATTTTTGTCGATGTCGAGCTTGGCAAATTTAACCTTTCCAGATAGCTCTCCAGCAACTTCTGCAAGAACTGGCGCAAGCATCCGACAAGGACCGCACCACTCAGCAAAAAAATCAATGACTGTTACCCCTTCTTTGATTAGGGCATCAAACCCATCATCATTTACTTCTTGAATTGAACCTTCGGCCATTTTATCT
The DNA here is from genome assembly GCA_018399055.1 of Simkaniaceae bacterium. Classification (GTDB taxonomy): domain Bacteria; phylum Chlamydiota; class Chlamydiia; order Chlamydiales; family Simkaniaceae; genus Neptunichlamydia. Next base: position 2,098,258 of record CP073762.1, read on the forward strand.
CCTATACGAAATCGAATTATTCATATCTAATCGCCTCATTTTAGAGAAGGTTCCGATTTATGGCTAGTCATTCATGTTCTTCTAACTTTAAAATCCGAGATTCAAACTGCTCAATTTTCTCCTGAATCTCGACAATCGATTCCTCAACATGTAGCATTTTTTGCTGGTACTGTTCATGCAGTGTAAAGTAGTCAGGTGTTTGCTCATTAAACCCAAGTAAGCGCCCAACAGTGACTTCACCTCCCGTAATAATTTCAATCTTCTGAGCAAGATCAAGCGAAGGCTTTCGTTCCCCTCGAATCAATTGATACAGGTAGGAGGGGGAGATTTCTAGGTCTGAGGCCAACTGCTTAACAGACAGATTTTTTCTAAAGATATAGTCTTTCATATCTATTGCTGTAGGTTTTTCAAAACATTATTAAATATATAAAAACTACAAATTTTTTGATTGCATAATGATTGCGCACGTAGCACAAATTTCATAAAAACACTAAACTTTATTTTAATTTTTGTCATTAGAAATAAAAAGTAAATGTTTTCATAAACCTATAAATACATTTACTTTTACCAGAAGTTAGGTTCTTTCGGCGTAGAAGACGTAAGCATCTTCCATCGCCCTAAGTGCTGCATCTGTTGAAATTGGAGCCGAGCGTGGATCATTATTTAAATACCACTCCTCTCCAACTTTCTGATATTCAACGTAGTGACCTGATCTTTTGGTTCGACCTAAATGTACGATAAAACCTTTGACTTCATGAGGCCTTCCCTCGTCAATTTGGATTTCCCCTCTTGGAACTGAAACTTTCTTAGAAATTTTATTTCCAAAATTATCAAAACGCTTCAGAGCAATCGTTACTCCTTCTCCAGGACGAAAAGTAAACTCTCTACTTACTTGCGTTCCTACAACTTGGGGAGAAAGCTTAAAGGTTTCTCGACTGCGTCCTTCAGTAAGATCACGCCTGATTGCCTCGCCCATTTGAATTCCTTCATCAGCTCCATCTAAACTCACAGACCATGAGGATACCGGTTCCAAGGGAAATTCTCTTCTAACTTGAACTCTAACTTGCTCACTAGACAGCATCCATCTAGCCGGTATCGTTGTGCGACTCACTACCTCTACATTTTCCATTCCACGAAGCGTTTCTTCCACTTCTGTAGCAGGAACGGTAAACTCATATACTGCTGTGGTTTTAACTGTGCTTGTTGGAGGAAGGTGGTCAAACAGTGCTAAAGTTAATACCTCATAGGCATCCTGGTGCCCGTACGATGAAATTCTAAACTGTGTTAAACACTCCGTTCTTACCTTTTGCATATCAAGAATCGTTAATAGTGCTCCCGAACTATACTTAATATCAAATTCTCGAAGAGCATCAAAGCGTTTATCCTCCTTAAACCTGTCTGAAGTGAAAATTGCATCGTAAAGCCGAGGATTACTCTTAACAAGCTGGTAGGCTGAAATCGCAAAACAGTTTGATGAGTAGTTGGGAATCCCCTTAAGTCCTGTAGGTCCCACGCCTTTCGATAAAACTCCAACCGCTAATCCCCTACTAAGCAAATTACCTGAGGTTTTAGGTGGTAGCACCATTCGGGGGGGGGCTCCAACGCGAGAAGTTGACCCTATCTTACCAGGCAATGGCACCGACCGCATAGCATAAGTATGCCTAACCATCGCATCCCAAGACTGATTTGAAGACCGTGAAGCCTTCTGCTTTACTATTGGAAAAGGCGGTAGAGTTACACAATCCGTAGCTTCCTTCGGGTTTAGATGTGACGGTCTATCCTGGAATGAAGGGAGATCCCACCTTTTAGGTCTATGATAGTGGATCGCTTCGAAAGATGTTGCAAAGTAGACAAGGGAAATCCCACCAACTTTCACACCTGTACGGCTAAATAGACATCCAGCAGCAACAAAGACCATCGAAGGCTTACACAGATAACGGTCCTGTTGATCGTTGATCTGATTAGAGCGAATATATTGGAGCGCTGTCGCGGTCAAAACGGCTACAGAAGAGCAATACCCCTGAGCCTTTCCTGCAATTAAAAAATAAAGCGCCAGGTTTGTGACCTGAGCCCCTGCGTGGTAATAAATATTTGACTGTTTTATCATCCCAATCCCCTGATTTGGATGAAAGGATACCCCAGAACAACATAAAAGTCAATTTTTTGATATTAAGTTACTTAGAAAGGGAAGAACACTGTTCATAATGGAATTTAAATTTCAGAAACAACTAAAAAAATATTTGAATATTGCAGTCTTAAAGTTGACAAAGCACTAGGGTCTTTCAGCATAGAGAATGTAGGCGTCTTGCATTGCATGGATGGCTGCGGCTGTCGAGATTGGGGTCGACTTCTCGTCATTGTTCAGGAACCACTGATCTCCGACTTTTTGGAATTCGACATAATGTCCATTATGTCTGCTTTCACCGAGGTGAACAACAAACCCTTTCACTTGATGCGCCCCTCTTTTGTCCAGCCAGATTTCTCCATTTGGAACTAAAACAGGGTCAGAAATCTTGTTTCCATAGCTATCAAATCGCTTGAGAGTCAACATCAATGTTTTCGGGACATTGAGGTTAAAGTCTCTATTTGTCTCTCTTGCATCGACTCCAGATGGCAGTCGCTGAAGCTCGCCTGAAACCTCTGATAAATCCTGTGCGATAACTTCTTGAAGAGTCGCTCCTCTAGGAATTCCTGTTAAACTTACGGGAAGACTAAGCATGGGATCCGTCCTCAGCGTTTGCTGAATGCGGACCTTCACTTGATGGCCTGGCTTTCTCTCTTGGCTAATGATCCTGGTGTTATCCATCCCCATAATGGACATATCAACCATGTCCTCAGGAACAGTGAACTCTAACACTCTCGTCGTTGTAATCGTACTGTATAGTGGACTACTTATGGGAATATGAGCAAATAACGCATTCGTTAATACCTCGTATGGATCCTGATGTCCACGCGCTGGAATTCTGAACTGTGTTAAACAATTCGTTCTTACTTTTTGCATATCAGCTTCTGATAGAGGAGCTCCAGAATCGTACTTACGATCAAATTCACGCAGAGCATCAAAGCGTCTATCCGCTTTAAATGTCGGCGACTTGAAAATTGCGTTGTAAAGGCTGAGGTTACTCTTAACAAGCTGGTAGGCTGAAATCGCAAAACAATTCGATGCATAGTTTGGGATTCCCTTAAGCCCTGTAGGTCCCACACCCCTTACTCTAGCTAACCTATCCGATCTTCTAACAGGAGCCGTTTCAACCCTTGCTCTTTTTCTATGATAGGACGCTGGAAGATGAGAGCTGTGGCGACTAATAGATCTTGTTATAGGTCGTCCTGAACGCATCCTTTGATGAGGCAGAGTTAAACTTCTTTTTGCAACTCGAGTGATTTTAGGAGACACTTCAGGAGAACTTGAACGCGCCTTAAGGACAGTCACGTCTTTTTTAATCGATGGGGTTGTTGTATCAAGCTTTGGACGGAGTTCCTTCAAATCATCATAGAGCAAGGAAACACCAAATATTAGATCGTTAAGCTCTTGATTAAGAGGGCCTTCAACCCCTTCAACCTGGCTTTGAGCATAGGCAATTGACTTATTTACATAGCTAACATCACTTACAGACATAATTAACACCCCTATATGTTATATTATATCATAGTTAACGTTTTAATTTAATAATTTTAATTAAATATTAAGTAACTAGATCTCAGTTAGTTGCGCGTTATCGCAAATTCGCTTTAAGGAGGAATCCCTTCTGCCCCAGACTGATACCATTTCCGAAGCTCTCCAAGAGACTGGGTAAGACGGAGAGCTATGAGCTCCTGAGCCTCTTTGCGATCCATGTCAGCGTAGTCTGACCATAGAATCGGAGAGCCAAAAATAACGGCTGTTCTTCCCCAAAGTTTGGGATATTTTTGATTCCGATTCCAAATAGCAAATGTTCCATGTACATAGGCAGGAAGAATTGCTGACTCACTCTTTGAAAGCAAAAGCCCCATTCCAGGCTTAATCGGTTGCAAAATGTTATCTTTAGAGCGCGTCCCCTCAGGAAACATCAATACCTTTTTCCCTTCCTTCAGCATAACACAAATATCCTTCATGACACGCAAATTAGTTGCCTCTTTTTGAACAGGATGGGAATTCACTGCACTAATGAATTTTCCAAAGTATGATTTGAATAACGTCTGGCGCGCAAGAAAATGGATTTCTCCTGGACATGAAACAGCAATAGCCGGGGGATCAAAAAAAGAAACATGATTTGCAGCAATTAAAGCGCTGCCCGGAATGTAATGTTCAAGGCCATATACCTTGTGATGATAAAAGATTTTGAAAAACACCTTTACAGAGAAAATTACAAATCGGTAGAGAAATGTTGGTTTTTTCATTTTTTGATCCATGCTTGCACAATCTCTTTCAGCTTTTGAACTACTTCCTGGATCGTAAGATCAGAGGTGTCGACAAGAACAGCGTCATCTGCTTGTTTTAGAGGTGCAATTTTTCGGCTAGAGTCGCTATTGTCTCTTGATTCAATCTCTTGAAGAGTCTTTTCTTGTGAAAAAGTTTGATTAGGAAATTTCTTCTGAAGCTCTTTATAACGCCTCTCTGCACGCACTTCAGGGCGTGCTACTAAGAAAAACTTAACATCAGCATGAGGGAAGACAACCGTTCCTAAGTCTCTTCCTTCAAAGACAACATCTGTCTCTTTTGAAAAGTTAATCTGAAGAGGCTTTAGAGCTTCTCGCACCTCTTTGAGAGCCGAGACTTCTGACACAATGGCAGTGACTTCAGGCCCACGAATAGCTATTGTTACATCAGTATTTCCAACAAAATAGTGCTTTTCTCCATCGACTATCTGAATATGATACGAAAATGCTTTAAGAAGAGCTAAGAGCTCTTCCTTCTCATGATAGGAAATCCCCTCTTTAAGAATTTGCCAACTAATCGCTCGATAGAGCGCCCCAGTATCAAAATAAGTAATTTCCAAAGCATCTGCTAGCCCTCTAGCAACTGTCGACTTTCCCGTACCTGACGGCCCATCAATAGTAATAATCATTAAACACACTTGCTATTAGAATGTTGCAGGAGAAAGTCTTTATAAAAGAGTCTTCAGAATAATGGGATAGCCTCATAACTTTAACCTCTAGCAGACATAAAGAAAGAAATAAATGACCGGAGTAGTAAACAAAAGAGAGTCTAGCATATCAAGGATACCTCCAAGACCAGGGAGTCGATTACTATCCTTGACTGCAGCATCTCTTTTAAAAAGAGACTCGCCTAAATCCCCTACTTGACCCAAGAAACCAAGAAGCGCTCCGAGCCAAATGCTCTCAGAAAAAGAGAGGTAGAAATTCGGAACTAAGTGGCCTAAAAAGTAAAAGAGAACACTGAAAACAATCGCTGAGAAAAAGCCAACAATTGCTCCAGTAATCGTCTTACCTGGACTGAGATCCGCTGCAAGTTTTCGGTTTCCAAAAAGACGCCCTCCAAAATAAGCGCCCACATCCGTGATTTTCGTAACCACAAGAAGATAGAGAAGCCATACCCTACCTTCATGCCCTATCCTGCATGGGCTATAAAGGTAGAGGATTTTCAGGATTAGCCCCAACGGAACGGCAACATACAAAATCCCAAAAAGGCTCATTGCAATAGAGCTGATCGACCCTGAAATTTTATCGAAGTGAAAAAGAAAAAGGCAGATGAGTCCAAAGAAAGCTATGATAAATGGAAGGAGTGAGAATGAAAGATCGAAAGTTGAGACAAAAAGGGATAAGATAATGACCGCCCCAACAATCATACACAGCTCTGCAAGCCCTTTCTTCTCTATTAACTTTCCCAGCCGGCAATATTCCCAAATCCCGACCGCTCCAATGCCTGCAGCAAACAGAGCAATGACCCACTTTACCACACCAACATAGGAAAAAATCAGAATACACGCTAAAACAGCAAGCGAGACAATTGATGAGACGAACCGTTTCGATAGATCTTGAAAATTCATTATCCTCCAAACCTCCTCGAGCGTGTTTGATACTCAACAACAGCCTCAAGTAGATTTTTTTCAGAAAAATCAGGCCAGAGAATATCGGTCATATATATTTCACTGTATGAACTTTGCCAGATAAGGAAATTACTAAGCCTAAACTCACCACTAGGCCGAATGAAAAGTTCAGGATCAGACCACTTAGCAGTATCTAAGTAAGATGAAATTGTCTTCTCGGTAACTTCTTCCGAACCCAGCCTTCCTTCTTCAATAGCATTGTGCATCCTAAGAAACGTTCTCCGAAGTTCATCCCTACCACCATAATTGAGAGCAAGAATTAAATCGATCCGATCATTGTTTTTTGTAGCCTGAATAGTATCATTTAGAGCCTTCCTCACATTTTCTGGAAGCCTCGGTGTGTCTCCAATTGTGTGAAGCCGCACACCTTCTTTAACAAGCATTTCTCTTTTGTTCACCAGATAGGCTTCAAGAAGCTGCATAAGAATTTCAACCTCATGTTGAGGACGGCCCCAATTTTCAGTAGAAAACGAGTAGACAGTCAGAGCTTTGATCCCGAGCTCGGAAGCGGCACGGACAATAAGATCGAGTTGCTCAGCACCGTACCAATGGCCCATTTCTGCGGGTTTCCCTTGGCTTTTTGCCCATCGACGGTTCCCATCCATAATGATAGCAACATGTTGAGGAACGCTTTTGGGGTTAATGCAGGCAAATTCCTCTTCAGTATAAATCGGCTTTTCAATTATTTTAGGTGTAGGACTGTTCATTTCAAAAATAGTGTTCTCTCCCTTTCAGGCCCAAAAGAAAGTACTTCAACTGGACAATCTAAAAGAGATTCAATTCGATTGACAAATATTCTAACATTTTTTGGGAATTCTTCTACCTTTTTTATCTCCTTTGTCGATTTTTTCCAGCCTGAAAGGGTTTCAAATTGAGGTTTTATCTCCTTCCAGTGCCCATGAAAAAGAGGGGGACGAGAAAAATTTTCATACTCTACACAAATTTTGATAAAATCTAAGGAATCCAGGATATCAATTTTAGTAAGAGCTAAAGAATTCGCTCCATTTAGTCGGATTGCTTCCTTGAGAAGGGGTATGTCAAGCCAACCTATCCGTCTCTTTCTTCCCGTCGTGGTCCCAAACTCTCGGGCCATTTCGTGCGAAGCAAACCGCTTGAGCTCCTCTGGAGAAAACTCTGTGGGGAATGGGCCGTTTCCCACGCGTGTTGTATAAGCTTTCATGACACCGATTGTCTTTCCAATAGACCCAGGCCCCACTCCGGCTCCAACCGCTAATCCAGCGCTAGAGGTAGAAGAAGAGGTCACAAAAGGATAGGTTCCAAAGTGAACATCCAAAAGAGCTCCTTGTGCCCCTTCAAAAAGAACTTTTTTTCCTTGTTTGATCTGTCGATCAAGATTTTCTTCAAAAGGAAAAATAAATCCTTGAAGCCTCTTTGCATATTCGGAATATTCTTCATACAGCACATCGTAATCAAGAATTGGTTGCCCATAAAGTTGAAACAAACGATTTTTTTCAGCCAAGGTCTTAGACAGTCTTTTTTTAAAGACCTCCGGATCCACCCATTCTCCAACACGTATTCCAGAGCGTGCGACAACATCTTCATAGCAAGGTCCAATTCCCCTTCCTGTTGTCCCAATTGGAGCGTCAGTTTTTTCTTGAAGCTGATCAAGACGTTGATGATAAGGAAAAATTACATGTGCATAGGGCGAAATAAAAAGGCGCTTTTCTAATTCGATCCCCTGCTCTTGAAGCCGATAAATCTCCATTAGCAATGATTTAGGATCCACCACTGTCCCCGCGCCAATATAGCATTGGGTTTCTGGATACAGAATTCCCGATGGAATTAGATGGAAATGGAACTCCTTCCCACCAGCAATAACAGTATGCCCAGCATTATGCCCACCTTGCGCTCGGACAACGATGTGTCGGTCCTTTGATAGTAGATCGATGATCTTTCCCTTCCCTTCATCACCCCACTGCATCCCAACAACTGCAAACGTATTCATGTTCATCCGATTGTATAAAGGGTTTTTCATAACATATCTCAGATCTTAATACCAACGATTTCTCTAGACATAATCCTTAAAGATCGGTATGCTATTTTTTTTAGAATAAGGATTAGATAAACATGAAAAAGCAGAAGCGTTGGCAATTTATTCTCATTGCAGTCGTCGTGTTATTAACTCTCTATAACATTCTCCCGACTGTTCTTTTTTATTCCAAGCCCCTGAAGGACCCTATTGAGGAAAAACAGGCAATGGCTGTTGCTGAAAATGCAGCAAAAAGAGTCAACTCTCTCGAAGATGCGGCCTTAAATTGGCTGAAGTCTTACAACAAACTTTTGGGGATTAAGCCTTCCTCAATTTCCCTTGACAAAGACAATCCAGAACTAATCCATGTGAGATATGAAAAAGGACAGGACGCTGAGAAGCTTCGAAGCCATATTCCGCGCGCGGGCTCCTTGATCCCCTTTGTGCCTGCTAAACTTTCCCTTGTCCCGAGCGAGAAAGATCATGAAGCAACGGTTGTTACAATTCAACGCAATATACCCATCCATTTTTATCCAGATCAAATAGAGAAGACCTTTCAGTTTACAGCAAAGCGGGATGCTAGTGGAAATATCACTCCTCTTTACCACCAAATTATTGATGATCGCATCTTGCAGCTCGGACTTGCCGTGGGGGGGATTAGTGAAAATGCTCAATATTTAGAGACAACTCTCCACCATTTAGGAAACCCGCGATCCGAAGAATTTCTGCAGCTTCTTTCACAAAACATCCTGAGCTATTCGAAAGCGTTTGGAGAAAACTCTCCAATCGCTAAACGCTACTACGCGACCTTTACCCAAGGACCGATGGAAACCAAGAAGGGGTCTGTTGATCAATTTACCGCGGCACTAGAACGCTACAGAGATCAGGTAAAGCTTGAGCGCATCTCTCTTGAAGATGCAGATGCAAAGAAGCGAGAAAGTGGGGGATTTCTTGAAGCAAATGATCAACAACAGCTTGACTTTTTAAAATCCAAAGAGGAACGACTCTCCTCCGCAATTGGAATTGTCAGAAGACAAGCAAGCGCTTTTAGTGCAGGTGCAGCACCCTGGACAAGTGCGAAACTCAGGCAAGACATCGCCTTGTTGGCTAGAAAAAATGGCTCTGTACAAACCCTCCTAGCTGGAGGAAGAAGCCCTCTGATAAAGGCTATTACAATCGATTGGAACAACGAAATAATCGGCCTTGAGCTCCATCAGGATATTCTTGACTACAAAAATGAAATTTCCCGCTCTAAATCCTACTTAAGTGATGCTGTTGACCAACTGATTTACAATGAAATCGCTCGAGTTGGACGAGAGGCAGGAGAACTGCTCAAACCGCGCGGTTCCACATTTGCAATCGAACTCAATCAACTGACAAATAGCGAAAGCCTCCTGGTTATGGACTTAAGCTCTATTGCAAAAAAGCAAGGGGCGCAGCTTCTTCACCTAATTCAAACTGAATGGGCCCCAACCCATCCAGACTTAAAGAGAAGCTCATTCCCTATATACGATTACAAAACCTTCAAGGATCTACCTGCCCACCAGCAAAAGATTGGTCTTGTCGTATATACCCCCGCAGAATTTGAAACTGAACCCCAAGCAGGGTTCCGTACAAACTCGGTTTATGTCATTGCGAAAGGAGTTCAGGATGTTTTAACAAAGTTAAGCTCCAACCCAGACTCCCCTCAAGCACAAAGCTTTATTCAAGACTTTAATCATCTACGGGTCCTTTTGCAGAACAATGGATTTAGTAGCTACCCAGGAACAACCTATCCTTTAAGTGCTAGCTTCGCAAAAGATTTCATCTTTGAAGCTGAAGACTTTTACAACTCAATTATTAGTGCAACGCGTGAAGATTTTAACGTTCATGGAACAAGAAAGTATGCAACTCTTGAGTTTACAAATGTTGAACAACGCATTTTGGCTCTCAACCGAATTGAAACCCAACAGCATGAAGATCTGTTAAAGTGGCGAGATGAATATCAATCAGCTCAAGTACGCACAGAACTCCATGCAAAGTACGATATTCCCGCGCCAACCAAGAATCCTCTTTTGAGCAACTTGAGCCTAAGCGCTCGTAAGTATTTTCGAGGTGATGATCGAAAGATCCTCCATTGGGGGCTTGATCTTTCAGGAGGAAAGACTGTCCAAATCCAACTCCGAGATAGTAACAATAAAATTGTGACCAATGATGATGACATTAAGCAAGGGATTGATGAGCTTTATGGTCGGGTCAATAAAATGGGGGTCTCTGAAGTTAGCATTCGTCAGGAAGGCTCTAATATTACTTTAGATTTTCCAAGCGCCCAAGGTCTTTCAGCTGCGGACCTAGTCAAAGCTTCTTCAATGTATTTCCACATTGTAAACGAAAAATTTACGAGTAATAATGGCGATCTTGCACCCGTTGTTCATCAGTTCTTGCAAGATGTTTGGAATGAAGCGGTCGTTACAAATCGAAAAGATTTAGAAAGCATTAATCAAATTGCATGGAAACACCTTTATGGTGACACCTTGGATACTGAAATGGCTCAACCTGTGAGCGAAGCTGCAAAAACTCTATATAGTCAGGGACTTCGCTTTGCTTCTTCAGAAAGCAAGGGTTCGTCAAGCCAGTTCAATGATGCAATTTCAAAAATTGCAATCTTTAGAGGTGATAATTTTGCGGATTGGTATGGTCAGACTCATCCTCTTTTGGTGGTGATGAACAATTACGCTCTTGAAGGAGCTAATTTGACGGATGTACATGCTGCTTATGATCCATCAAAAGGAAACTTTCTTGCCTTCAATATTAAAGGATCACAATCCCTTTCAGATGGGCAGAAGCTTAACCCTCGCAATGACTTATACAATTGGACCGCACCTTTCTCAAAAGAGAAGATCCTAGGGACTCCTATGGACCGCTATAGTCGAGGAGAAGGATGGCGCATGGCTGTTATTTTGAATGGCTCAATTGTAAATACAGCAACAGTTACTTCCCCTCTAAGAGATAATGTTTCAATTTCAGGAAGTTTTACTCAGCGTGAAGCCAATCGCTTAGAGGCAGACCTCAAGGCAGGTTCATTGACCTTTGCTCCACATATTCTGTCTGAAAAAAATGTAAGCCCTGAGCTAGGTATTAAAGACCGAACAATGGGAATAGTTGCAACGGTATTAGCACTAGTTCTTGTTATCTTGGTTATGGTGGGCTACTACCGCTTTGCCGGAATCGTTGCTTCTGTTGCAGTTCTCTTTAACCTGTTAATCATTTGGGCAACACTTCAGAATATTTCTGCAACGGTAACTTTAGCAGGAATCGCTGGGATTATTCTGACCGTTGGAATGGCTGTTGATGCGAATGTTTTAGTATTTGAACGCATTCGAGAAGAGTTTGCAACAACAGGCCGGATCGCACAGGCTGTCCACGCAGGGTATAAGAAAGCTTTTTCAGCTATTATTGACTCGAATATCACAACAATTATCGCTGCTCTAATTCTATTGCACTTTGACTCTGGACCTATCAAAGGTTTTGCAGTAACGTTGATCATTGGTATTGTTTCGTCGATGTTTACCGCTCTATTCCTAACTCGTTACTTCTTTAGCAGATGGGTTGAGAATCCAAAAAATAAAGAGCTGAAGATGGCAAATCTTATTAAAGAGACCAACTTCAATTTTCTGAAGTACGGCAAAGTAAGTTTGTATAGCATCATTGCAATAGCTCTTGTCGGTGGCTATTTGTTGGTTTCTCAGAGAAGTTCAATGCTTGGAATGGACTTTACAGGAGGATATTCGGTCACTCTTGAGGTAGAGCCAAAAGGTAATGAAGACTATCAAGCTCAAGTAGAATCTGCTCTTCTGGCTGCAGGAGTTACAGCTCAAGATGTGCAAGTGCGTGCACTTTCTCCATCTAATGTCATCAAGCTCTTGCTTGGAAGAGGATTAGACCAATCTGGAAAACCTTTTTATAACATGCCTCTTGAAACAGACCTAAAAGATACAACTTTTGCTTATCAAAATAATCCTCGGTTGGTTTGGGTGATTGACTCTCTAGAAAAGAATGGCATTTCCGTTACACCACAATCGCTGAAACAGCTCGACAATAGCTGGACTAGCATCAGCGGACAAATGTCCAATGCAATGAGAAACAGTGCACTGTTGGGACTTTCCATAGCGTTAATATGTATTTTGGCATACATCACCTTCCGCTTTGAGTTTAAATATGCAATCAGCGCAACTCTTGGCCTTGCAATTGATGTTGCAATCACAATGGCGATCGTAAGTATCCTCCATGCCTTTGGAACCCCAGTACAAATCGATCTCAATACAATTGCTGCACTAATGACAATTATTGGATACTCTCTCAATGATACAATCATCATCTTTGATCGGATCCGTGAAGATCTAAAGAAAATGCGCAAGCATTCATTTAGAGACGTGGTGAACCACGCTTTAAATGTCACCTTAAGCCGAACAGTGATGACATCAGGAACAACGCTTGTCGTGCTCTTAGCTCTCCTTTTCTTAGGAGGGAGCGCGATTTTTGGCCTTTCACTCGTCATGGTAATTGGCGTTGTATTTGGAACATTTTCTTCTTTGTTTGTTGCAGCACCTCTTCTTCTTTTCTTCCATAAGAAAGAGAAAGCTAAAGCTGAAAAGTTGGCGATGCATGAAAATTAACGTAGTAATACCTCGTTAAACGTGATAAACTTTCATTAAATGAATCGTGAGAATTTTTCCTTTGAAAGAGGTAAAAGAAGAGGATCAGAACCATCTATGGGTTTACCCCGACTATAAACCAACCTGGTGTGAAGAAATTATAGGTGAATATAATATTCACCCTGTAACTGCGCAAGTGTTGGTTTCAAGAGGCTTTGAGACTTTCGATGAGATCTATAACCACCTCTATGCAAAATTGCCCAACCTCCATGCTCCTGACTTAATGATGGATATGGATAAAGCTATCGATCGCGTCGTTCATGCCCTTGCAAAAAATGAGAGCATTTTGATCTATGGGGATAATGATGTAGACGGAATTACTGGAACAACCCTTCTTGTTGAATTCATTCGTCTTCTAGGGGGTTGCGCCTATTATTACATTCCCCACAGAACAACTGCCACCCCCTCAATGATCACCGATGCCATTTCTTATGCTCTCGAAAAAGAGTGCAAACTGCTCATTACAGTTGACTGTGGAATCACAGCTGCAAAAGAAATTGAAGAAGTGATAAAACATGACATTGATGTTATTATCTCAGATCACCATGAACCAACAGACAAAATCCCCAACTGTATTGCAACACTTAATCCAAAGCTTATCAACAGCACTTATCCTAACCGCGACTTAACAGGAGTCGGTGTAGCCTTCAAGCTTGCTCATGCTTTAACAAATCACCTAGTTTCAACAGGTAAAATCAGTTCGTCAATGATTGACCTAAAGCGTTTCCTCGATTTAGTCGCTCTTGGAACCATTGCTGACATGGGTGCCCTAAAGGGCGAAAACCGTGTTCTTGTTCGATATGGCCTGAAGCAATTTTCACAAACCCGAAGGGTCGGCATTCTCAAGCTCATGGAAATTTGTGAAGTCAAGCCTTCAAAAGTCTCAACCGCTGACATCGCATCAAAAATTGCTCCACGTTTGAATAGTCTTGGTCGGATTGCCGATCCCCTCAAAGGGGTCGAGCTAATGCTCATGCATGATTCTGTAGGAGCAACGCATCTTGCTCAAGAGCTTGACGATAACAATACTAAGCGGCAGCAGATTGAACGGCGCGACTCCAATGATATTGTGTCATACATAGAATCTCACCCTCAGCTTCTTCAAGAAAAAGCGCTTGTCCTTCACTCTGATAAATGGCATCCTGGGATCATTCCTATCCTCGCTGCGCGCCTTTCCAAACAATATAACCGTCCTACTCTTATCATTGCTGTGGAGGGAGGCATTGGGAAGGGATCGATTCGAACTATCCCAGAATTTCCACTCCTCACTTCTTTGAAAAAAAACCGCGATCTCCTCTTGAATTTTGGCGGGCACGATTTCGCAGCAGGGCTCATGATCAAGGAAGAAAATATCTTAAAATTTAAAAAGTCATTTATTGAAAGTGCTAATAAATCGCTCAATAATGATGACATCCTTCCTAAGCTTCACCTTGATTCACGCGTTCAGTTTAAGGACTTGACTTTCGAGTTTCTCGACTCTATGCAACTTCTAGAACCTTACGGAACAGGAAATCCTCCTCCGATTCTATATACCGATGTTACTCAAGCCTGGCCTCCCAAGATTGTAGGAAAAACTCACCTCAAGCTTTATCTGGAACAAAACGACCGGATGCTTGAAGGAATTGGGTTCGGGTTGAGTGAACACCGGAGCAAGCTGACCAAGAAAAACCTCAACCTACAAATTGCATTTACACCTCATGTTAATGTCTTCCTCAACAAATCAAGCATCCAGCTCCTTGTCAAAGACTTCAAAATTAAGCACGATTGATAAAATCATTTTTGGGGGAAATGGGATCACCCGAATCGATGGGTGCGTTACCTTCGTCCCCTTTTCAGCGCCAGGCGACCAAGTCTTTTTGAAAGTTATAAAGAAGAAGAAAAATTATCAGATTGCTCAAATCGAAAAGATTTTTCAAAAAGGTCCTGGCCGAAGATCTCCAAAATGTCCTCACTTCACGAAATGTGGGGGATGCCAGCTCCAACAGCTTGACTATCAGACTCAACTTGAAGCAAAGAAAGGCTTTCTCCAAGAAGCATTGCGTATAGAAAACATCCTCATTCATCCCTCCCATAGCGAATGGAACTACCGCTCAAACCTTCGTCTAAATTTAAGAAAAGAGGGCACAGGTTTCAAAATGGGCTATATAGGCATAGACAATCGTTCTTTGCTTGAACCAACAGTGTGTCCTCTATTTTCAGAAGACCCGGGGCTATTTAAAGATCTAAAGGTTGGCCTCGCTTCCCTTTCTAACCGGGGAATTCACTCGGCCTCCCTTCGCATTTTTAATGAAGATAGAGGAATTATCCTCGCATTTTCCTCCTTTCCCAAACTCCCAGAAAAACTCCTCGCATTTTCCTTTGCTACCGGAGTATGCTACAAATCTCCCAGGCAAGAGAAGCATCTCGGAGATACATCTTTGACAAAAGACGTTTTGGGGATTTCTGTCCCGTTTTCTCCCTATGGATTTATGCAAAATAATCTTCCTCTCAGCGAAAAACTCTATCAAACAATTGTCGATTGGGTTGGAGAGATCCCTCAGATTGTTTTTGATCTTTATTGTGGGGTGGGGATCACCAGCACTCTTTTAAAAGAGAAAGGACATGATGTGGTTGGAGTTGAAGTGAACCGTTCTCTTCCTCCCTGTGGCACCTTTAAAATGTATTATGGCGCTGTAGAAACCATTCTACCTACCCTTAAAGCAAAACCCGACGTGATCATCGTAAACCCTCCACGAACAGGCCTTTCAAAGGAAGTTCGCAGCCTTTTAGATAGCCCCAAGATTCTTTATATTTCTTGTATGCCATCGACCCTTGCAAGGGACCTTCAAGAACTCTCTAGCCGCTACACTGTTAAAAAAGTGGAGGGGTTTGATCTCTTTCCCCAAACCACACATGTGGAGACTGTCATTATGTTAGAGCAAAAAAAATCTCCAGCTGGTGATAGCTAGAGATTATATAATAAATATTTGAATCGATGTTTTGAGCTTATCACCCATAGCACGATTCCAAATAAGAAAGTACCTCTCTTTTCTTTCATTGGAAACGTCTTAAACGAAACTACAATTACATTGCTTCGTTTTCAGAACGTCGACTTAGGTACTTCTCTTGATAATCTTTAATATCATCAGTGTGAATAACCCAAGCAGCTCCTTTACGAGTAGCTTTTAGCATGCCAATTCTTGTTGCATAATAGATTTTCTGCGCAGGAACGCCGAGAATCTTTGCAGCTTGATTGACAGAATAAAAACCCTTATTATTATCAAAAAGGAGTTCACCATCAAACGTTGATTTCGTACGCGAATATTTATTGCGACGATAATCTTCTAGATCATCTAGATCTATAGTCCAACGAGTAGAGTCTTTACGTGCTTTAAGCTTATTTTGCTTAATCGCAACATAAATAGCTTGTCTCGTTACACCATTAATGCGGGCAGCTTCAGTAATAGAAACCACCTTTCGTGGAGACACAAGTTCTCCAGTTTGGTTTACCATATCCATGTTTTTCTCCTCAATCCAAAACAAATCTGCTAAAAACCAGGAAATTGACTAATTCGTCAAAAAAATCAATTTTTTAACAATTTGTTAATATTTCTTAGTCTTTAGATATTCTATTATTACAAAGATTTGAGTTGAAATCAATCTATTTCTCTTTACATTTTCACAAAATTTTGATTTAGATAGGATTATAACAAAAAATATTTCACTCGATATAGTAAATATTTGAATATGATTGGACTTAAACCTTTGATTTGCTGTAAGATATATATAGCAGAATCACCCTGTGTAAGGAATAATTAGAATGGCTTTTAAACAACTGATACTAAGTTTATTAATTGTTGGGTTCACCATGTTTGCGGACGCTAAACCTCCAGAACTGACCCCTCATGCAACCCACAAGAAAGCCGAGGAGATTTTCAAGGGACATGTCACCTACAAGGAGCTGACCCCTGAAATTGCCCAAAGAGCCCTTAAAAACTACCTCGATGAACTAGATCCCACTAAAACCTACCTTCTGGCGGATGAAATAGCCAAATGGGAGCATCCTAGTCCCGAGCTCCTAGAGGGGCTCGTAAGTGCCTTTAAAAAGGAAAATTTCGGCCCCTATGACGAGATTTATGAAGTAATGATTCAGTCCATTGCTCGACGAAACGTCCTAGAGAAGAAAATTGAGAACCTTCCGCTTCCCACAGACGCGAAAACAACTGATTTTAAAGATATTACGTGGGCAAAGGATGAAGTGGAGCTCGAACAGCGCCTTCTAGCCCTTAGAGCCCTCCAACTAGAAACTGCTGAACAACTAGAAGTTGAGTCAAAAGATCAGTTCCTCCAGCGTCTTTCGAAGCGACGCGCTAATAGAGAAGATGAAGTCCTTCAAGGAGATAAAAAGAAACTTCAGAAAAGACAGTCGCTTGTCTATTTCCTCAAGAGTTTTAGCGGAGCCCTTGATAATCATACCGTCTATTTCACCCCTCAAGAAGCGAATCAATTTATGATTCAAGTTCAGCAACGTCTCTTTGGAATTGGAGCACAGCTTCGTGATGACCTAACAGGCTTCACGCTTGTTAGACTCCTTGACGGAGGCCCTGCCCTGCAAGGCGGAATGCTTAAAGTCGGTGACAAGATTATTGCTGTTAACCATGAGCCGGTTGCAGGAATGGATATCATCGAAGCCGTAGACTTAATTAGAGGTCCGAAAGGGACAGCCGTCGGCCTCTCGATTCTCCGTGAAACGGGCGAGGGAGAAAATAAAAAGACTGAAAAATTTGATATTGAAGTAGTCCGAGATGAAATCGTTTTGAAGGAAACGCGCTTTGAAACAGAAAAAATTCCTTATGGAAATGGCGTGATTGCCCATATTCGTCTCTTTTCATTTTATCAAGACCCAAATGACTCTTCTGCCTCAGATATTAAAGCTGCCCTTGATGAAATTAAGAAAGACCACCAGCTAGAAGGGGTCGTTTTAGACCTTCGTGGGAATGCTGGGGGGCTCCTCCCTCAAGCAGTCGCTGTGACAGGTCTTTTCATTCAGAAAGGGGTTGTAGTTTCAATTAAAGATTCAGCTGGGAATATCCAACATCTCCGTAATTTTGATGGGAAGGTGACTTGGGGTGGCCCTCTCATTGTTTTGACAAACAAGGGCAGTGCTTCTGCAGCTGAAATTGTGGCACAAACCCTCAAAGATTATGGACGTGCTCTCCTTGTCGGAGACCCGTTCACCTGGGGAAAAGGGTCCTACCAAACCTTTACACTTGATTCAGGGAATGTCGATAAAGTGAATCCTCAGGGAGAATTTAAAGTCACCCGAGGTCTTTACTACACCGTTTCAGGAAAAAGCCCACAACTCACAGGAACAAAAGTGGACATCGAAGTTCCTGGCGGGCTTACAGAACTTGAGATCGGAGAATCCTACGCAAAATTTCCCCTAGAAAATGATGAGATTCCCCCTAACTTTATCGACAATCTCAGCGACATCCACCCTTTTCATCGAGGAAAAATGATGCGCATGTATAAAAATGATCAACAACCCCGCACTGATCTCTACGGAAAACATCTTGATCGATTAAAATCCAATTCTAATCTAAGAATCGCTCAAAACACAAACTACCAAAACTTCCTAAAAGAAGTTCGCAAAGAAGAGTTTGATGCAAATGCAATAGAAATGTATGGGCAAAACGACTTGCAACTCGAAGAGACGCACAATATCATGAAAGACCTGATTCTTCTTGAAAAACTCTCTGCACAACATGTGCAACCGATGAAGATGGCTGCTGGGGGCTGATAAGCATGGAAAGGTTGGAAGATCTTATCTCTCAATATAATTACTTCCTACTCGATGCCTATGGAGTTTTTTGGGGATCCGTCAAGCATGGACTTTTTTCTGGAACTAAAGAAGCCATGAAACATTTGGTTTCATGCCAAAAAACAGTTGGAATCTTATCTAACTCCACCCAACTTGCCTCAAGAGAAAAAGAAAAGTATGCTAAACATGGGCTGTATGAAGGAGTCCATTATCACTTTCTTTTAACCTCTGGTGAAGTTACACATGAAATATTATCTTCTAAAAAACTTCCCTTTCCCACTCCTCAAAAGAAATATTATCTTTTTGGAACCGATCACCCTCGTTTCACTTCGCCAGCAATTCTTTTTCAAAAAACAGAGTATTCTCGCACCGAGAATATTCATGAGGCCGATTTTATTTACATCGCCATCCCTCATATCAATGGGAAAGATCAAGAAACTTCCAGCGTATTTCTTAAAGATGTTCAAGCCACTGCAAAAACGGAACTTCCTGTCCTTTGTGCAAATCCTGATCGATATGCGCACGAGGGATCACCTCCTAGACTAGTTGTTCGCCAAGGAACTATCGCCCAATTATTTCAAGAAGAGGGATCCTCCGTCTTTTTTATTGGAAAACCCTATATTCCCATATTTGAAAGGGCAATGGAATTTTTTCCAGCCCAAGTTCTTCCTCATGAAGTATTAATGGTGGGAGATACTCCTGAGACTGATATACGAGGTGCGCGTCAAATGAAGATTGCATCAGCTCTTGTTACTCAAACTGGTGTGATGAAAGAACTCATTGGAAATGAAAAGCTATCCTTTATCCTAAACCAACTCCCTGAAACTGATCGACCCGATCACTTTATCCCTTCTTTAAATCTTCATGAGCTTTAAGCTGCACCAGAATTTCTTATCCAAAATTTTTCTTCATAATTTCCCTTTATGCAAAGTCTTACTTGAAGATGAGCGCCATTATCCTTGGCTCCTGCTTATTCCTAGACGTAATCATGTATCAAAATTAGTAGATCTCTCGAGCGAAGATCAATTGCAGCTAAACAGTGAACTCAATCTTGCTCAGCAGATTCTTTTGGAAAAATTTCACCCTGACCAACTCAATATTGCCGCTATCGGAAATATAACCCCCCAACTTCATATCCATGTAATTGCCCGTTTCAAGGATGACCCTGCTTGGCCATACACGGTATGGGACCACCCCATTCGGGCTTCCTATTCAAACGCTGAACGGGAAGACATGATCCAAGCTTTGCGAGAAGCCTTCATTGGAGTCACCTTTTGAATTTGTTTGGGTATAATTGAGAAAAAGGCTAAAATAGCTCTTTTTAACCAAAAGTAATTTCTCATGGAAGTCCGCACACGTATCGCCCCCTCCCCGACTGGAGATCCACACGTAGGAACACCCTACATGTCTCTTTTTAATTTAATCTTTGCTAAGCATCATGGTGGAAAGTTTTTACTCCGCATTGAAGACACCGACCAGTCCCGGAGCCGTCCCGAATATGAAGAAAGTATTTTTAAGTCTTTGAAATGGCTAGGCATTGAGTGGGATGAGGGTCCTGACGTAGGAGGCCCCTATGGGCCTTATAGACAGTCTGAAAGGACAGAGATTTACCGGGAATATTGCCAAAAGCTTCTCGATGCCGGACATGCCTATAAATGCTTTGCAACTTCTGAAGAACTTAAAGAAATGCGAGAGCTTGCATCAAAGATGGGAAAGCGCATGGGATATGACCGCCGCTATCGCAATCTGAGTGCTGAAGAAATTCAAGAGAGGGAAAATGCAGGGCAGTCCTATGTCGTGCGCTTAAAAGTTCCACTCACAGGTGAATGCGTTTACGAAGAAATAACAAAAGGGCGGATTACAACCCCTTGGAGCGATGTTGACGATCAGATCCTCCTGAAATCAGATGGCTTCCCAACTTACCATCTAGCAAATGTCGTTGACGACCACTTAATGAAAATTACGCATATCATTCGGGGAGATGAATGGACATCTTCGACGCCCAAGCATGTTCTCCTCTATGACTTATTTGGTTGGGAAAGACCCAAATTTATGCATATGCCCCTTCTTCTTGGCTCTGATGGAAAGAAGCTTTCAAAGCGAAAGAACCCTACCTCCGTCTTTTACTATAAGGAAAGTGGTTACCTCCCTGCTGCATTTGTTAACTTCCTAACTCTGATGGGTTACAGTATGCCAGAGGATAAGGAAATCTATACTCTTGATGAGATTATCAAAGACTTTTCAGTAGACCGCGTTGGCGTTTCTGGGGCATTCTTTGATGTAAAAAAACTCGATTGGATTAACCAGCAATACTTGATCAACAACATCCCTGAAAAAGACCTTTGGGAGAAGATCAAAGAGTGGGGGTTTTCTGATGAAAAGATGGCGAAGGTCATTCCCTTGATCCACACCCGGATCAAAACATTTGGGGAATTTATGGAGCTTTGCCAATTCCTTTTCGTGAACCACTTGGATTACTCTGAGGAGATCCTTTGCCCTAAAGGGACCGCTAAAGAAATATCCGCAGAAATTCTGCAGTGCATGATCTGGAGCATGGAAGCCCAGGAAAATTGGGGACGGGAAGGTTTTGAAAAAGCATCAAGGGAAATGGCATCCTTCTTTGAATTGAACCATAAGAAGGTGATCATGCGGATCCTTTTTGGTGTGATCACTGGAAAGCATCAAGGGCCGCCGCTCTTTGATTCAGTTTCAATCTTAGGGAAAGATCGGACGCGTGCACGCCATCTAAATGGTATTGAATTCCTTGGAGGAATCTCTAATAAGCGGATGTCTGCTCTGAAGAAGAAGTGGGATGGAAGGACTCCTCAGCCGGAATTATAATCTCCTCATCGAGTGTATCGGAAACAATATAGTGCGGGTTGTAGCCACTAGAGGCGCATCCCAAAAGAAAAAGAAGTGATAAAAACAAAACGTAGAGTTTCATACTTTCTATTTACATGACGGAATATAATAAAGACAACCCTTTCCCAGCAAAAATTACTGAGCGTTTTGTCCTTAATAAAGAGGGCTCTACAAAAAAAACGTATCATATAACTCTTGATCTCTCAGGCTCGAATGTCTCTTACTCGCCTGGTGATGCTGTTGGGATTTATCCCGAAAACCCCCTCGAGGAGGTCAACTCCCTATTAGAAGCTCTAAACCAAAGTGGAAATGAAGAGATCACCGATCCCCGCTCCGGAGCTACAATGTCTTTGGAACATTTTTTTAAAACCAAAGCTAACCTTCTTCGAATTCCCGTTCCTATTCTAAAACTCGCGGGAGATCCCTCCCTTCTTGGGGACGAAAATAAAGACTCTAGACTGCAGTTTGTAAATTCTCATGATCTGACCGATTTTTTTAAGCTTCACCCCCCGACGATTCCTTTGCAAGAACTCATCTCCTATTTAGCTCCTCTTTTTCCTCGCTTTTATTCGATTGCTTCCTCACCTCAAGTAAGCCCTGACTCTATTGATCTTCTCGTCTCAACATTTAACTATACCCACGGAAAAAAAGTGCGGCAAGGCCTTGGATCTCATTTCCTTTGCAATGTTGCAGCCATGCACCATACGCCTATCTACACCTACCTCCACCCTACACCTCATTTCGTCCTGCCGAAAGATCCTACTACTCCTATTGTTATGATTGGACCAGGAACAGGGATTGCCCCTTACCGCGCTTTCTTGCAGGAGAGAAACGCACAAAAAGCCTCAGGAGCAAACTGGCTTATCTTTGGCGAACGTAACCGCGCAACAGATTATTATTATGAAAACTTCCTAGAATCTTTAAAGAAGAAAAACTTCCTCCGCCTAGACTTAGCATTCTCACGCGATCAAAGTGAAAAACTCTATGTTCAACACCTGCTTCTTAGAAATGGCCTTGCTGTTTGGGAGACGCTGAGCAGGGGAGCTCACCTCTACATTTGTGGGGATGCCCGCCATATGGCAAAAGATGTGACTGCAGCACTCCATACGATTGTGAAAACCTATGGAGACAAAGATCCAAAACCATACATCAAGATGCTCCGCAAAGAAAAACGTCTTTTATTGGATGTTTATTGAGATGCCGTTGTAAGAATGCAGTAACACATCATTCCTTCACCTCGCCCAAAAGCAGTAAGGCCATCGCCTGAAGTGAATGTGATTCCAACCTGATCCATATTGACTGACAAAACGCTGGCAACACTACGGCGAATGTCATCAGCCCGCTTTTGAAATTTAGGGCGTTTTCCTTCGATGGTCAAAGCAACATGTTCAATGACCTGATCACCAAGGGTTTCTATAGCTTTGTCTAAGAAAACCCGACTATCGGTCACTCCTTGATTTCTACAGAGATCGATCGCGATTCCCCCAAGAATTGGAACATGCGTCAGAGAGGTGATGGCATTACAGATAGAATGAAACACAACATCTCCATCTGAATCGGCATCAAGCCCTGGCGCCCCTTCGAATGAAAGTCCAGCAATGACACATTTTTTTTCTGTTCCATCTTGTAAAAATCGGTGACTATCTTGTCCTATTCCTGTACGGTATCTCATAGAAAGAGATTATAAATGAAGACACTCCATATCTGCAATATCAATTTTGAATGGGAACTTGAAACCCACTCCTCTCTTGGTCTGAAAGAATCTTTCATGGTTCATCCAAACTTTTTACAGCTTCAGTTTCTCCCTTTCCTTTACGCTAAAGACGGCGACGGAGTGGTTGTGAGCCATCTACCTCCAGAAATACCAAGACATTTAAATGTGCATCTTTTTGATGATCCGATGGATGGATATGACAATATTGAAACGTGGGGATGGTCAAAAGCCATCCAAAAATGGGCCTCTCTTCCCTACCATGTTCCCGAGCATTTGCGAGAAATGGCGTCTAAAACTTTTGCCTTTACACATAGCCCTACACTTCCCGGAGCAAAACTTTTGCATCATCCTCAAGAAGTAAAGGAGTGGCTTCATGAAGGCGTATATCCTAAAGTGGTGAAGACCTGTTTTGGTTTTGCAGGACGGGGACGGTGGATACTGCAAAAAGAAAGCGATCTTCCATCGGAGGCTTTCGAAGAGTTTGAAAAAGGCCATCTATTAATTGGAGAGCCTTGGATGAAACGTGAAATGGATTTTAGTACGCAGTGGATGTTAAGTGATGAGATCATTTACTTGGGATCCACTGTAATGGAAAATACGGAGTGGGGTGCATACAACAAAACCTATATCGGAAAAGAAATCCCCTTTTTAAAGGAGCATTTAGAAGTTGCGCAAATCCCCTTGAAACGACTGTTTGAGATGGGTTTCCGGGGAAACTTGGGAATCGATGCAATGATTTATGACCAAAAACTTCATCCTATTGTTGAAATTAACCTAAGAAAAACAATGGGTTGGCTCGCGTTAATACTTGGGAAAAGCCTGTCTTATGAAAAAGGAAGTGAAGGTCTTCTTCCAAACTATTTACAAGTTGGAAAAGAAATCACGTTTCAGAAACAACTGAAGTTGCTATGATGCAAATCGTATGGACTCATTTAAAATTACTGGTGGAAAACCTCTAGAAGGACATGTCAAAGCTGCGGGTGCAAAAAATGCGATCACCAAAATGCTTGTCGCCTCTCTGCTTTCTGATAAGAAATGTATCTTCACAAACGTCCCCGATATTTCTGAAGTAGAAACAACCGTCAATCTCTGCAAAGAAATTGGAATGGAAGTAGATTGGGCTCGAAAAGATGGGCGGATGGAAGTGGTCACAAAAGAGATCAAATCCTCCTATGTTCCGCTGAATTTTTCCGGAGCGAACCGGATTCCGATACTCATGATGGGGTCCCTATTAGGACGGACCCGAGAAAACATTATTGTCCCCACAGTTGGAGGATGCAAAATTGGAAAGCGTCCTGTAGATTTCCATGTTATGGCCTTAGAAAAGCTTGGGGCAATTGTTGAATACCGCACCATAAAAAATGAACACGCCTACTTCGCCCATGCTCCTGAAGGAATGAAAGGAGCTATTGTTGAGCTGCCATACCCCTCTGTGATGGCAACCGAAAATGCAATCCTTGCAGCATGTCGCGCAAAAGGGCGCACGACGATTCGTGGCGCCGCCATCGAACCCGAAGTCATGGACCTAATTCTTTTTTTGCAAAAGCTTGGTGTCGTGATTTATGTCGATATGGATCGAACTATTTATGTCCAAGAAACAATCACCTTCTACGAGGTCGAACACAAAGTGATTACAGACCGCATTGAAGCCGCTTCCTTTGGAATGGCTGCAATTGCAACGCGCGGACGAATTTTTGTAGAAGGAGCGCAGCAATCCCATATGATCACCTTCCTCAATAAACTTAGACAGATCAACGGAGGCTTTGCCGTAAAAGAAGGTGGCATTGAATTCTTTTATCAAGGGCCTCTCAAAGGAGGTCTCCATCTCCAAACCGATGTTCATCCTGGCTTTTTGACTGACTGGCAACAACCCTTTGTCGTTCTTCTCACCCAAGCCTATGGCAGTTCAGTTGTTCACGAAACGGTCTACGAAAACCGATTCGGTTACGTCGATACACTCTTAAAAATGGGAGCTCATGTCGAGCGCTTTACACAGTGTTTAGGGGATCGCCCCTGCCGCTTTGCCTCCCAGAACTACCAACATAGCCTGATCGTCAAAGGACCCACCAATTTCCGGGGGATGGAGATCGAAGTACCTGATCTCAGAGCAGGCTTTGCTTATGTTATGGCAGCCCTCCTTGCTCCTGAAGAAAGCTCCTTAACAGGACTTCCTTACCTCGATCGCGGGTATGAAAATCTTGAAGGAAAGCTACAATCTCTTGGCGCCAACATCGAAAGAGTTATGACCCCTGAGCCCCTGATTGCAACTTAGCCATAAAGAAGCTATACTGTTTCTATGGAAACGTGGAGACAGATTCAAAAAACAAACTTTACAAAGATCTGTGAACTTGCAAGCTTTCTAGAAATCGATCCAAGCACAATCTTAAAGTCCCCATTTCCTTTGAATTTCCCGAGAAGGCTCGCTGAAAAAGTAGAGAAGGGCCGATTTGATGACCCTCTCCTCATGCAGTTTCTACCAATCCACCAAGAAACCTTGAAAACACCTGGATTTACATCTGATCCGGTTTCTGACTGCTCCTTTCAAAAAAGCCCCCGCCTTCTCCAAAAATATCAAGGACGCGCTCTCTTGATTACCACCAGCGCCTGTGTCATGAACTGCCGGTTTTGTTTTAGACAAAATTATCCCTATGAGCAGGACAAGGACCATACTGAGGAAATTGCGCTGATCAAAAATGATTCGACCATTCATGAAGTGATCCTAAGTGGTGGAGACCCTCTCTCACTTTCTGATGAACGCTTAAAAGCATTAATCGAAGCCCTCAGTGAAATTCCCCACCTGAAGCTCCTCCGCTTTCACACCCGTTTCCCCATCGGTATTCCTGAACGAATCACCCCTTCTTTCTTAAAAATTCTTGAAAAGACGCG
This sequence comes from Simkaniaceae bacterium, assembly GCA_018399055.1. Lineage (GTDB taxonomy): Bacteria > Chlamydiota > Chlamydiia > Chlamydiales > Simkaniaceae > Neptunichlamydia. Next base: position 2,124,251 of record CP073762.1, read on the forward strand.
CCTGCAAGTCATTTTTATTCTCCATACAAACCACCCAAAGGAGCTTGATCAGGATGTTCTCGCTTCTCTTAAGAAAATCCAAGCTCCTGTTCTAACACAAACAGTTCTTTTGAAAAACATCAACGATAATCTGGGAACCTTAAAGACCCTCTTTATGACTCTCATTTCAAATGGTGTGATTCCATACTACTTGCATCAACTTGACCAGATTGAGCAAGCAGCACACTTTGAAGTCCCTATAAGAAAAGGTCAAAAGTTGATCCATGCACTGCGAGCAGAACTTCCTGGCTACGCCATCCCTACATATGTGCAAGAAATCCCTCACAAAACTTCTAAGACTCCCATTTAGCTTGATATAGATCTCATTGATTCTATTCGAGCCATTGGGTTTTTGAGCATTTTCTTCATTTGCTTTTTGCGCCAGAATCTATGAAACAAGATCGTCTTATAATTTTTTATTGATGAAAAAATTAACTATTGATTACACCCGCGCACTATTCTCAAAATCCTAATTAAAAAAGGTGAAGACAATAAAAGGTTTTTTTAATTTTATCTTTAGCTACTTATAGTCATCCATTTGGTGTCGTAACAGCCCCCCCCTTTTTTTTCAAACAGATGCTGAAATCGACAAAGTTGTGACTTTTTTGGTTTCTGATGGAAATTTTCAGAACCCGAAAAGTGGAACCGGGGTAACCTATGTTGGAACTACAGGCGTTCTAAATGGACTTAGACTCCCAATGAGCTACTATAGCACAGTAGAATATTGGGGTGAATATGTTCCAACAACAGTTATTAACCCTCAAGGAAACCCTATAGATGTCGTAGACACATATAATGAGAATAGCTACACCTTAGTCCCTGACCCGAATTCTCAGGGAGGTAAATTGCAAGCTGAAAAACTCAATACCTATAACGGAACAGATATTTATGATGCCGCTTGTTGGCAAATTAGTATTGCTCTAGCGGGAGAATTTGATCTTGCGAATAACCAGAACACTTTGCTGACCATCGAATATGATGGGGATATCCCCACTAGCCCTCCACCCGTAACGGGATCTAATCGCGCAATTTCTAATTCTACTTTTAGCTATTATGGAAATACAATCTCCAAACCGGAAAATACTTATCTTTATCGGATGGTAACACAACATTAGCTCTCTATAGATCCTTTTATGGGTACCAGCTATGCTAGCCATATTAGAGCTGTTAATCTTTCTCCTAATTAATCAAGATAAATACAAAGCAGGAACAGTAACCTGGATGAATTAAAATGAAGTAAAAGTAGCCTTATGCAGAGTTACTTTTACTTCTCGAATCTGGCTTTATGCAACACAATGTTCCAGAAACGACCAATACCGCTCCAATAAGAGACAATGTATCAGGAATTTCATGAAAAAACACCCAACCTAACAACCCCGCAAAAACCACTCCAGTATAGGAAAGTGGCATAATTTGCCCCACTTTTACTTTGGCAACTGCTTGAGTCCTTGCAAGTTGATAAATCCATGACATCACGCCAGCTAAAATCAAAATACTTAGCCAAAGTAGGGGTTGATGATGAAGCCATGCACTCAGCGTAGCTTCCCAATTGATAAAGAATAGCGGTACAAATGAAATCACAATTGAAAGTAAGACTAAGTATACAACAATGGTTTTTGAAGGGACTTGCTGCGCTACCTTGCGATTAAAAGCTTGAGATGCTGCCATTGAAACCCCTGAAACTAAAGCCCAAAGTGCTTGATACTTAAACAAACCACTGCCTGGTTGCAAAACTAAAATCACTCCAACAAAGCTTACAATTATTCCAAACCAAATCCTATGAGTAATTCTTTCTTTCATTAAAAAGTAGGCAAAAAGTATCCGTTCAGTGGGGGGCTAAAGAACTGGTGCTGCAACCCAGGGATGATAGGTAGCCTTATAGGCTTGCAAAAAAAAGGGAGCAACTTCCTTCCCTTGCTTCTTGAGGGTCATCCAAAGTGAGACTGCCCTTTCAATAAAACGACTGCCTGACTCACTTTGAGTACCATAAGAGGTTTTACGCCACAGGACAATATGCCGAAGTGATCTCTCTGCAGCGTTATTTGTGCAGTCCACTTCTCTGTACTTTGTGAAGAGAAAGAGCTTGTGAATTTGGTCGAGCATCCGCTCGGCAAATCGAGAAAAAGCATCCGACCCGTTAGCTAGAATATCAATGAGAATTTCATTGAGTCTCCCTTTTCGGTAATAGACTCTTTGTTGCATTGTTTCTCGACAGCTTAAGCGGCATGCAAGAAAAATCTCTTGTAGTTCAAAAAGAGCTCTTTCTGCCAATTCTTGATCGTCGGTTTTTTGATCAGCAAATCTCTTAAAATCTCTCTTGATATGGGCTAGGCAATACTGATGTTTTTTATAAGCATAGACTTGATAGCGATCAGTCACTGTGATTCCAGGGTGTCCCCTCGGCCTTATGTGATTTAAGCTACTAATACTTCGGCTGGGCAATACTTTTAGGTAAACAGCATTTTTTGTGGTCGCCGTCCATACGTAATACATTTTTGCCTGCTGCCTAAAACTGGTCTCATCTACATAGGCTACTTTAGCTTTATCAACCTGATCTTTTAACGATTTGTAGACAGGCTCGAGTCCTTTGGAAAGTTTTTTCTCCTGGGCTGGGATGCTTCCTAAGGAAATATTGACTTTAAACATCATCTCCAAAAGTTGTTGGATGGGTCGCTTACTTAATCGATAGACCGAGCTGCACATCCCTATAAAGGTGATCAACCTGGGACCAAAACTACTTTGAGCGTACTCTTTTGGGAATGGCGCTTTTACGCTTTTCCCACATTGACGACATCTTCCTTTTTCACACTCAATCTGTGTAATTATCGGCTCTATTTCGGGTAGTTCTACTTGCTGCAAGATGTAGGGATTCTTTTTATCCAGGTTATGGCTCCCGCAGTGTGGACAATGATGTAAGGAGGAAGTGACTCTTTTTGAAACTTGCTCTTCAGGAAACAGTTTGCGAAAATGACCTGGGTGTCCCCTCTTAGCTCCTCCTTTAGGAGCCTGCTTATTTTTCTTCTGGTCTGTGCTAGGTGGTTTTGAGCTATTTTTTGAGTTCAGGTTCAAGCGATTCTCTAGCTCCACAACTCTTTTTTGTAACCGTTTGTTCTCCTCCATTAACCGGTAATTGGCATCACTTAGGAGTTTGATGGTTTCTAAGAGTTCTTCATAGCTAGGCTTCATGCACGAGGATTATACGATTAGAAATTTATTTTGTCACCCCCCCCCACTGAACGGATACGGCAAAAAAAGGAACAAATAAAGGGGCCGAATTAAATAACAAACTCGCATCAACTATGGAAATTTTTTTCAAAGAAAAAAAATAGAAGTACATCGACAAATTGTAAAAAATAACAGTTAGGACAATCATCAAAAAATGCTCTTTTTGAACAGACAACTTACCCTTCTGAAAAAGAGTACGCAATATTCCTACGGCTGAAAATAAACGTGTAAAAAAGTAGATGATGACTGTAGAAAACAGAAAAGATAAACCTTTGACGCTGTTTGCAACAATCGCTCCCGCAAATGCTGCAGCTAGCATAAGCATTGAGCTTCTTAAAATATTTTTTCTTTCATTTTCCATATTTAGATTGATTACCTTGATGTTGAAAAAAAACGAGGATTGGCGCAAAAGTGCTTAACAAAAGGACCCCAACTCATTGGGGTCCTTTTGTTAATGTTAGAGCTAAAAGTCGATACGCCCCATAAGCGTCAGTCCTTCTATAGAAAGGTCACTTTCTTCCAACCCTCGAAGATTTAGGAGTTGTCCCCAATAAAATTGTGTTTCGTATCCTATGCGGCATTGAATAGATAATCGATTGGGAATAAAGCACCATTCCCAATCTAGCCCTACAAACATTTGAGCAGCTGGCCGAACGCGGTGTGCATTCCCCTCCTGACGAATATGTGATATCGTAACCGTAGGAGGTCCACCATTTCCATTTTCTAAATCATTCTGATCAGCTCGCGCTTTCTGCTCAAACTTTCCCCAAACTATTGCCCCAGAAACCTTTCCTAATAAACCGATTCCCCATCTAAAATTCCACTTTCCTTCAAGTGCAAAATAGGGACCGATTCCCCAATAATTATTTATCGCATTTAAAAATTCAGGAAAACCTGTAATCGCTCCAATATTCGGGAGGGGGATTGTTTGGACATTTTCATAACTGTATCGAATTTGTTGGTGAATCCAAAAAGTTTTACCCCCAAAGGAAGGGCGTACGCTCCATGTATCACTGACAAAACATCTTCTGCCCCAGTCAAAATCAATAATATTTAGAATCAGGTCATAACTGACTTTAGCATGATTGGTAACAAAAGGGGCACCACCATCACCAAGCCTCTCAATGTCTATCAAATTATGAGTGGATGATCTAAAGGTCGTGACTGGATTATTACGAAGATGTGTCCAATTCACATATAGATCCCACCCATCAAAAGGAAGATTTCCACCAAGGCCCAGTTTAAAACCCGGGCTATACTTAAAATCTATTTCTTTTGATTTGACGTCAACGAATCTTTCTACCCCATTTTGCTCAAACGCAAACGTTCCAATGGTGTTTAATTCCTCTTGGCGGGCTTTCCAGTAAATAAACTCCCCAGTCAAAAATATTCCCGCATATCCATCGCACGTTCGAGCGGATCGATTAGGTGGAGCAGCAGCAGTATCTCCATAGATATTTCCACAAATAGCTAGAAATAAAAGAAAAAATACCTCTTTCATACAAATTCTCCACATTACTCTTAAAAAAAGCAGGCTTATCCTGAGCGCAACGTTAACATATTTTTTAACATTATAAAAGAAACAATTACATCCGATCCATTGTCTTGAGACCAAGGATTTGAAGTCCTTGTTTGAGGATACGCCCGGTCAGCTCACACAGAACAAGCCGGCTACTTTCTTCATCCGCTCCTTCAACGCGGCAGTCGCGAAAAAAAGCATGAAATTTTTCAGCTAAATCGTAGAGATAATCAGATAATCGGTTAGGAAGAAGATCACGATCCATATGTGCAAGCGTTTCCCCAAATTGGCGCAACTGTAGGCCCAGAGCAATCTCCATGGGGTGTTTTAAGACAATCGGTGTGGTTGCATAAAGAGCATGAATGTCTTTATTGCATTTTCTTTTGATCCCTTGAATACGTACATAGGAGTACAAGAGATACGCGGCAGTATTTCCTTCAAACTTCAGCATGCGATCGTAACTAAAAATATAGTCTTTAACGCGATGACAAGAGAGGTCCGCATATTTGACGGCATCAACACCCAGAATATGGGCAAGCTCATCAATTTCTGTTTCTGTTCCATCTTGAAGGCGTTCTTGCAAGAGAATACGTGCTTGACGTACTGCTTCAGAAAGAAGCTCAATGAGTTTTTCTGTTTCTCCGGATCGTGTTTTGAATTTTTTCCCATCAGCGCCAAGAACCACTCCAAAAGGAACATGTTCAACTTGAACCTTTTCAGGGTCGTAAATCCCCGCTTTCACTGCTGCTTTGAAAACCATTTGAAAGTGCAGCTGTTGTCCTGCATCAACAACGTAAATAATGCGGTCCGCATGTTCTTCTCGCACACGTTGTGCTAGAGCTGCTGCATCTGTCGAAGCGTAGTTGAACCCTCCATCAGATTTTTGCAAAATCATAGGAATTTCATATCCTTCGAGAAACACACACTTTGCCCCATCGGAAATTTCAACAATCCCCGACTTTTCATATTCCTCAACGATTTTAGGAAGACGCTCATTATAAAAAGACTCCCCCCTCTCAGTAAGGTTGACATCTAAAAATGTATAAATTTCTAAAAATCCTCTGCGAGAAATTTCGCAGATCTTTTTCCATGCGTTAAGGGCCTCTTGGTCCCCTCCCTGCAAACTAACCACTTGGAGTTGTGCCCGTTTCTTGAACTCCGGATCGGCATCAAATACCTTTTTCGATTCTTTATACCAGCCCATTAAGGAAGAAAGATTGGTCTCTTTTTTTCCGGTAAGGACCTCTGGTTCCTTTTCTTTCAGATAGGTGATGAGCATTCCAAACTGCGTTCCCCAATCCCCAATATGGTTCAGTCGAAGAACGTCATGCCCTAAAAATTCAAACAGGCGGGCTAGACTTTCCCCAATTACTGTGGAACGGAGATGACCTACATGAAGTTCTTTCGCCACATTGGGAGAGGAAAACTCTACAATCACTTTCTTCTTTTCTTTGAGAGGTGGAACCCCTAGCCGAGGATCCGCAGCCACCTCGGTAGCTTGCTTGGAAAGAAACTCCGAGGACAAGGTAATATTTATAAAACCTGGGCCAGCAACCTCAAGTTTTTCAATCATCCCCTCTTTCGGCCACTTTTCAAGAATTTGCTGCGCAATCTTTCGAGGATTGGATTTCAAAGCCTTTGCAAGCTTCATCGCAGAATTGCACTGGTAGTGACCAAACTGGGGATTTGTACTTTGCGTGATATCAGCTATAGACTCGGCCTCAGGAAATAATTCCTTGATAACTCTGCTTGCTTGCTCCTGGAGCTGATTTGTCAAATTTTCCATAGAGGTCCATCATGCTTCTCTCCCCCTAAAATTGTCAAGATTGTTAAAGACAAAAACCCTTCAGCCATGCTAAGATAACCCCGTTTCCAAAAAAAGGAGTGAATAATGTCAAATTACGCTGCATTCGCTGTTCTTAGCGAACTATCAAAGGTTACAGCAAACAATACTGCCAGCACCCTTGCTATGATGGCAAACATGGATGTCAAAACCTTGCACATCTTATCAACAGCATATAAAGTGAATTCCTCTACCCAATCATGGCTCTGGGTCTACCGAATAGGGACCGTGGGATCTCTGACGGGCGGTCTACTACTCTGCGGACCAGCTAATGGCCCTGGACCTCTAGTTGCGGGTGGTATTTCAGCTATAGTTTTTTTTATTTTATGGATGAACCTTTCTGAAAAAATTAGTTACAATAACTACTGGCATGGGAAGTGTATTGAGTTTATCAACCAAAAGCAGCTTCTTGACGCAAGCTCCCAATTGAATAGTATCATCAAATAATCCTTGTCGAAAGGGGTCTTTAATAGACAATAGATTCAGGGTTGAAGATAAAGATTTTTTCCGATAGAATGGGTTGGCAAAATTGAATCAAGGATTATGTGAAATGGTAAGCACCATCATTACCCCAAGTCTGAAAGATCTCCTGGTTGACTACCTAAAGAAACACAAAAAGTCGGATCTATTAACGACTTACTTCTTCTTTCTCGAAAAAAAATACAATATCCAGCCCGTCTTGTTTTTGCGAGAAAAAACAATCTTTCAGAGCAAAACCGAGCTCTTAAAAAGACTTGAAGACTCTGGAAAACTTTGGCGCGAGACCGAAATAAAGATTCAAGTCGGCACACAATCAGTCAATGCAGCAACGAAAAAAATCTACATCTGCCCCTTTACTGGAAAAGTTTTTGGAGATAATACTCACCCTAATCCTCAAGATGCAATTTACGACTGGGTATCAAAATGTCCTGAGAATAAAGAAAGACTCGATGGGATAAAAGTGAAGCGCTTTTTCGTTTCTGAAGATCCTGATGTCATTAAAAATTATATCCAGAAAAGGCGCGAGCCTATCTCTAAAATTGTCTTTTCGTCTGGGGTGACTGGAAAGCTGTTTAACAGCAAAAAAGCAGTCCTTGATGACTTCGAAAAGAACCAGCTCAAGAGCATGGAGCTTGTCGATGTTCCTTCTCAAAACCGCTATCAGATTGAAGAGCATTTTCTCGCTTTCATCCAAGAACAACTCGACGACACTAGAATTTCTGCGTTCGTTGAAGCAATGAGCACCCACGATGAATTTGAGACCCATGTCGCTCGCTGGATTGAAGAGAATCAGTAAATCTCCGGAAGAAACTGTTTCCATTGGGGAGGAAATTGGTCAATTGATCTCTAGGGAACAGGTCATCTGTTTCACAGGGGATCTGGGAGCAGGGAAGACAACTCTCATTAAGGGAATTGCAGCGAGGATTACGGGCCTATCCCCTTATGAAATCAATAGCCCCACCTTCAATTATCTCAATATTTACGAAGGAAATAAAACTCTGTATCACTTCGATTGCTACCGCCTAAACGGGCCGCAAGATTTTCTTGAGCGCGGTCTCGATGAATATTTTGGCTTCCTCTGTTTAGTGGAATGGCCAGAAAGAATTGCTCCAATACTACCACCGAATCGAGGGATGATCAAGATTGAATACCACGGGGAAAAGGAGCGAGTGATCCGTTATGAAGAAAGTTCTCTTTAAAAAGGCCGTATTTCTAACATCGGCCCTCAAAACCGACGAGCTTCCTGATATGGAGCTCCCTGAAATTGCTGTTGTGGGGCGCTCTAACGTAGGGAAATCTTCTCTCATTAATCATCTCCTCCGTTCAAAGACCGTTGCAAAAGTTTCTTCAAAACCAGGAAAAACACAGCGGATCAATTATTTTGTCATTGACGATTCCCTTGTACTTGTCGACCTCCCGGGATATGGCTATGCTAAAACCTCGAAGAGCCTCCAAGAGGAATGGGGGGAATGGATTGACAAATACTTAAAAGAGCGCGGACTGAAGCTGATTATTTTTCTTCTTGACTCTAGACGAGAACTCACAGTCGAAGATCGACAGTTTATTGAATGGGCACAGCATATTCACATGCCCCTCCTGCTTATCTTGACAAAAGGCGATAAACTCTCTCAATCAGAAAGGCATGCTTCACTAAAGCGCATCGAAGGTGAGAAATCCTTGAGTGGATTGCCTCCCGTACTGTACTCTATAAAAGAAGGGAAGTGCAGAGAAGCACTCATCCATGAAGTAAACAAGGCATTATGGGGCTAATCCACAAAGATACATTTCTTTGCTTTGACTGTGAATCTACGGGACTTGATCCCGAAAAAGATCGACTCATTGAAATTGCGGCTGCTACCTTCACTTTTGACGGAATCCTCGATTCAAAAGAAGATCTCATTGATCCTAGCATTTCGATCCCTCAACACACGATTGAAATCCATCACATTACTGATGAAATGGTCCGGGGAAAACCTTTAATCAAAGAAGTTGTTGCAGACTATTTAAGTTTTATCGGGGATCATATTGTTGTGGGGCATGGGATCCTCTTTGACTTAACCCTGTTAGACTCAGAATCAAAACGGTCATATATCGGATCCAACCTATTAAAACAGAAATACATCGACACGCTCCGCATGGCCCGACTATATGGCGAAAGCCCTACGAACTCTCTTGAAACCCTCCGGAAACACTTCAATATTGAAGCGCATGGGGCGCACCGCGCAATGAATGATGTGATCGTAAACATTGAGGTTTTTAAACACCTAAGCCGAAAGTTTAAGACAACTGAAGAACTCATGAAACGTCTCGAGAAGCCAATTGCCCTCAAACTCATGCCTCTTGGTAAACACAAGGGACGCCTGTTTCGCGATATCCCCATTGAGTACCTGCGTTGGGCTGCCAATCAAAATTTTGATCAAGATCTCCTTTTCTCACTCCGCTCCGAGCTCAAAAAGCGGAAGCAAGGAAACCTTTTTTCACAAGCCTCTAACCCCTTTTCAAATTTATGAAACTTTCCCTTCAAGATCTAGATATCAAGGGGAAAAAGGTGTTAATGCGGGTAGATTTCAATGTTCCTCTCAATGAGGCGGGAACGATAACGAATGATGCTCGAATTCAAGCCTCTCTTCCGTCAATAGAATATGTACTTGCCCAAGGGGGCGCCCTAATCCTCATGTGTCATTTTGGAAGGCCGAACGGGAAAATTGACCCAAACTTATCCTTGCGGCCTGTGGCTCAACACCTGTCTAATATTTTGGAGCGAGACGTCATGCTAGCTCCAGACAGCGTGGGAAGTGAAGTCGAAAGTATTGCAAAGAATCTCCAGTCTGGCGAAGTCCTTCTGTTGGAAAATCTTCGATTTCACAAGGGAGAAGAGCATCCAGATGAAGAACCTGAGTTTGCAGAAAACCTTGCAAAATTGGGCGATATTTACGTAGATGATGCCTTTGGAGCTGCTCACAGAAGCCACTCCTCTATTGTGGGAATCACCAAGTTTTTCCCTAAAGCCAGTGCAATGGGGTTCCTTATGGAAAAGGAGGTTTCCTACCTCTCACAAGTTGTTTTGAACCCTAAGCGTCCTTTTTATGCCATCATTGGAGGAGCCAAAGTTGGAAGCAAGCTAGGCGTTCTCAATTCTTTATCTCAAAAAATCGACGGAATCTTCATCGGGGGTGGGATGTCGTTTACTTTTTTCAAAGCGATGGGGCTTTCTATTGGAGATTCCATTTGCGACGTTGAAATGATCGACAATGCCAAGTATTTCCTGAAAGCTTGCGAAGAAAAAGCCATTCAGGTGCATCTTCCCAAAGATTTAGTTGTCACCGATGACGAAGACATCCAAATGACCCTCTCGAAAGATGGAATCAAAGATGGATGGAAGGGGATGGATATTGGCCCCCAAACCGTCGAGGAATGGACTCCCCTCTTGAGTAAAGGAGCAACAATTTTTTGGAATGGCCCAATGGGAGTATTTGAAGAACCTTCATTTGCCCATGGTACTGAAAGGCTTGCTCAAAATTTATCTACGATGTCAGGAGATGTGATTGTTGGAGGGGGCGATTCAGTTGCTGCTATTAGTGATCTAAAATTAGAGAAAAGTTTTGCCCATCTTTCTACTGGAGGAGGCGCATCTCTAGAGTTTATTGAATTTGGCCATCTCCCCGGAATCGATGCCCTCACACCCAAATAATACCAATTGTCAAATATCCTGCTCATGATATAATGCCGGGGCATACACGCATTTATGCAGGAACATCATGTTAAAAAAACTTTTGAGGCGAGGCCAGTTGTGAGACTGGGCTACCCCTCGGAAAAAAAGTTCTTTTTTTCTAAGCGAACCTTTGCAGCACCTCACGGACTTTTACAATCACGCGATTTCACATTGGAGCATTATGTCCTCCAAAAATAGCGAAGAATTCAATCGTTGGCGTCTTTATCTGTGGCCTATTCATCGATGGGAAATGAAAAAATTTGTTCCTCTTCTAATTCTCTACGCTCTGATCTGCTTTAACTACAATCTACTGAAATCCGCAAAAGATGCCCTTGTGATTACGGCTAACTCTTCAGGGGCAGCTGTCCTCCCCTTTATTAAGATCTGGGCGATTCTCCCCATGGCTCTCTTGGTCACTTATCTTTTTACGCGTCTTTTCAACCGCTTTTCCCAAGAAAGAGTTTTTTACATCATGATCGGGGGCTTTTTGTCCTTTTTTGCTGTCTTTGCTCTCGTTCTTTATCCTCTACGTGACGTTATCCATCCCCACGCCCTTTGTGACCAGTTAGAAGCCGCTGCCCCAAAACTCCAGGCCCTTATTGCCATGCTCCGCAATTGGTCTTTTACTCTTTTCTACGTAATGTCAGAGCTTTGGGGAACAGCCATCATGTCGGTCCTTTTTTGGGCCTTTGCCAATGAGGTGATGACCGTCAAAGATGCCAAAAGATTCTATGGAATCCTAGGAATTGGAGCCAATATCTCTGCCATTTTTGCCGGGCAGATTGCCATTCTTGTCTCCGGACAAATGTTCGATCTTTCCTTCATTTTTGGAGCGGATGCCTGGGGACAAAGTCTGGGCCTTGTCACAACCGTTGTGATTTTTATAGGGCTCCTGACTATGGGGTTTTTCAAATGGTATAATACCCGTGTCGTCCACCGCGATCCAGCCATGAAAGAGGAGCATGTAAAGAATCACGCCAACCGAAAAAAAGTCAAAATGGGGATGCGAAAAAGTTTTGCCTACCTCGCAAAATCAAAATACCTTCTTTGCATAGCAGTCCTTGTGATCGGGTTCAATATTGCCATCAACATGGTTGAAATCATTTGGAAAGACCAAATCAGCATTCTCCATCCAAGCCCTAATGACTATAACGCCTACATGGGGGGAGTTGTTAAATCAATAGGATTTCTATCCACCTTTATTGCCATCTTTGTGAGCGGAAATGTGATCCGCAAAATGGGGTGGACCTTTAGCGCTCTTATTACACCCGTTTCATTGCTACTCACTGGGATCTTTTTCTTTGGCATCCTCCTTTTTAAAGACAACCCTTCGTTGATTTCATGGAGCACGGCTCTAGGTTTTACGCCTCTTGCTATCGGAGTCCTTTTTGGAACAGTTCAAAATGTTATTTCGCGGACCTGCAAATATACATTGTTTGATGCAACAAAAGAGATTTCATTTATCCCACTTAGCTCCGAGTCAAAGTTTAAAGGAAAAGCCGCTATCGATGGAGTGGGTTCTCGTCTTGGAAAAACTGGGGGATCGATTGTCCACGGAGGTCTTCTGATGGTCTTTGGAAGCGTTTCCCTTAGCACACCTTTTGTTGGTGTCTTTCTTCTTCTTGTTGTCTTTGGCTGGATCGTTGCCACCAAATCCCTTGGACGTCAATTTAATCGCCTCACAAAGCAGGATGAAAAAATTGATATCGAAGAAGGAGAACTGGCAATCGCTAAAAAAACCACTACTCAACCCCTCTCTACCACCTGATTTCACTGTATCATCAACAATTTTATATGTTGAAATATGCCGCAAATTAAAAATTAAAGACTCTTCTCTTCCCTCCAAAAGGTCTCCAAAATTTGGGTATAGAGCTTTAACTTTAAATTGATAAATGGTATTAATGCTCTATATAATTCCCATTGTCAAATAACCTGTTCATGGTATAATGTCGGGACGTAGAGGTATTCCATCCGGGACAGTAATGTTAAAAAAGCTTTTGAGGCGAGGCCACTTGTGAAACTAGGCTGCCCTTTAGAAAAAAAGTTCTTTTTTTCTCATCGAGCATTCAAGGCTTCTTGCAATCCCCAACAATTACGCAGTTTCTTTCTGGAGGATTATGTCTTCCAAAGGTAGTGAAGAGTTCAGTCGCTGGCGCCTCTATCTATGGCCTATTCATCGATGGGAAGTTAAAAAGTTCCTTCCCCTCTTGATTCTCTATGCTCTGATCTGCTTTAACTATAGTCTCCTAAAAGCAGCAAAGGATGCTCTTGTGATTACAGCTAACTCCTCGGGAGCTGCTGTGATTCCTTTCATTAAGATCTGGGCGATTCTACCTATGGCTTTTGTAGTTACATACCTTTTCACCCGCCTTTTCAACCGATTCTCCCAGGAAAAAGTTTTTTACATTATGATCGGGAGCTTTTTATCCTTTTTTGCCGTCTTTGCTCTTGTTCTCTACCCCCTTAGAGATGTCATACACCCCCATACGCTTTGTGACCAACTAGAGGCAATGGCGCCAAGGCTTCAAGGACTTATTGCAATGTTTCGTAACTGGTCCTTTACCCTCTTCTATGTGATGTCTGAACTTTGGGGAACAGCCATCATGTCGGTCCTTTTTTGGGCCTTTGCTAACGAGATTATGACGGTTAAAGACGCAAAACGATTTTACGGGATCTTAGGAGTCGGCGCAAACGCCTCCGCTATCTTTGCCGGGCAGATTGCAATTCTTGTTTCGGGGCAGTTATTCGACCTTTCCTTCTTCTTCGGGGAAGATGCTTGGGGTCAAAGCTTAGGCCTTGTGACAACCATTGTCATTTTTACAGGGCTTCTATCCATTGGAATCTTTCGATGGTATAACACCCGTATAGTCAACCGCGATCCTGCCATGAAAGAAGAACATGTAAGAAATCAAAGTGAGCGAAAAAAGGTCAAAATGGGGATGCGAAAAAGCTTCGCCTACCTTGCAAAATCAAAATATCTTCTTTGTATTGCAGCCCTGGTGATCGGCTTCAACCTTGCCATTAACATGATTGAGATCATTTGGAAGGACCAGATTTGTTTCCTATACCCCAATCCTAACGACTTCAATGCATACATGGGAAGCGTCCTCAAATGGATAGGTTTTCTTTCTACATTTATTGCCATCTTTATCAGTGGAAATATGATCCGCAAAATGGGGTGGACCTTCAGTGCCCTGATTACCCCCGTTGCCCTCCTAGTCACAGGCCTTTTCTTCTTTGGCATTATGGTGTTCAAAGAAAATCCTACTCTCATTAAATGGAGCGCCATCTTTGGCTTCACACCACTTGCCTTAGGAGTCTTTTTTGGAACAGTTCAAAATGTGTTCTCGAGGGCATGTAAATATACCCTATTTGATGCAACAAAAGAGATTTCATTTATCCCACTGAGTTCCGAATCAAAATTTAAAGGAAAAGCCGCTATCGACGGAGTGGGTTCTCGCCTTGGAAAAACAGGGGGGTCGATTGTGCACGGAAGCCTTCTAATGGTCTTTGGGACCGTTTCTCTTAGCACGCCTTTTGTGGGTGTCTTTCTTCTTTTTGTCGTTCTTGGCTGGATCGTTGCAGCACAGTCTCTAGGCCGCCAATTTAATCGCCTCACAAAGCAAGATGAAAAAATCGATATCGAAGAAGGAGAGCTTGCAATTGCTGAAAATACATCTACAGAAAAGGTCTCTGCTACCTAGTATCCTCTTAATTCCGCTTCTTCTTTTTGGGAAGCCAAGCCATGAAAAAATCTTTTCTAATTACTACAAGATTGGAGAGTGGGACGAATCAGGATTCTCTCTTAGTGGCTCGCAGCTTGACATTACTAGAGAGTACGTAGAGTATCTCCAAGAATTCTTAGAAGAAAATAATATTAAAACTGTTGTAGATCTCGGGTGTGGCGACTGGGCGTTTTCTAGATATATCGATTGGACTGGAATTCAATACTTGGGAATCGATGTTGTTAAAGACGTGATCGACAGAAACCAAAAAAAGTTTGCCAAACCCAATATTGTTTTCAAGCACGGCAATTTTTCTAATATGCTACTTCCGGATGCAAATCTTTTTTTATGCAAGGATGTCCTCCAACATTTTTCAAACGATGACATTAGGAAGGTCATCTCCCTGTTTTCAAAATATCAGCACTGTCTCATTACCAATTATATCGATCATCTATTCCTTCTTAGAAATAACCATGAGATTAAAACGGGAGAGTACCACCCTATAGATCTTTCTCAGCCTCCTTTTAAACTAAAAGGAGAAAAAGTCTTAGACTTTTTCTCCGGTGTTGCTCCAAAACAAACTTTTTACATCAGAAACTAAAGGCTATACCTCCAGACCCTCCTGATGTTGTCATATTTCCGCGATCAGTGAAGAAGTTTGGACCTTCACTACCAAAGGCAGAAACAGCAGGACTTAGATCAATGATAGTAAAGTCATACTGGGGGTTGATGAATCGATTTTGTTGAAAACTGATTCCTTGCTCGTATCCCGCCCAGATGCTTAAACAAAAACGGTCGTTATAAAATGACTTATCCCAACAGAGGCCAAGAAATAGATCTGCCATATAGACTGTGGAATGAAAATGGTTCTTCACTTTAAACCTATTATCATAGGGAGAAATTGCCTGAGCCACACTAAACCCTGGGCCAAGGTTAATAAAAAAACCTGAGACGGCATTAATTGTTTCAACAGGATGTTGATCATGCAGGGAATAGCTTACATCAAAATCTCCGTAGAGCAACGAGAAGCCTAGGCGCGTGCAGATACTAAACCCTTTCCCAAGAAGCCACTGCGCATCGAATCCTCCTTGACTTCCAATAGCCCACATATCATTCTTCATTTTAACATGCATATTCCTACCAATCTCGTCAGGATTATTCGGCCAGTTATAGGCTAAAAAGTTAAGGCGATAGGTTTGGTCAATCCATGCATTCCGAAGTCCAACGAAGGGTCTAACCACAAGGAATTTACTCACGTAGAATTTCCTTCCCAATTCTGCATCGAGATAATCAAGCTCCATGTTCCACTGAGCTTTGGCGCGATTTACAAGGCCAGGAGCCGAGAAAAGCTTGGCAACCCAAAAGGGGCTGATATATTCACCTTGACTGTCTCCCCCCGCAAGAATCGCATTATTTGGATTGGGGTCGCCGTCTCTTCTTAGTTGATCAGAAGCACTATGATGATAACGCGTCCAAATGTTCATCTCCAAGTGAAAATTTTAGTACATAGTTTTACCTTTTCAGCAGAATACTTGTCAATTTTGTCTTCTGGTTTTATGAAAATTGTGGGATAATGGGTGTCATGGAAGCACTAGTAAATTTTGTTGTTGAGAACAGTTCCTACGCCCCTTTAATGGTCTTTATTCTCATCTTGCTGGCAGGATTCAACATCCCAATTAGCATTGATGTGATCATGGTTTTAACTGCCTTTTTGGCAGCAACTCTGATCCCTGAGCATACAGCTATTTTGTTCGCGAGCATTCTCTTTGGAACATATTTTTCCGCAATGATTTGCTACTGGGTTGGCCGAAAGCTCGGCATCAAGCTACTGAAGATCCGCTACTTTTCCAAGCTGCTTCCTGTTGAAAGGTTAGAGAAAGTCGGAAAATTTTATGAAAAGTATGGTCTATTGACGCTTCTAGTGGGACGGTTCATTCCTTTCGGCATCCGGAACTGCATTTTTATGACAACAGGGATGAGCAAAGCAAACTTCAGAAAGTTTATTGTGCGTGATGCGCTCGCTTGTTCGATATGGGCAAGTGTCTGTTTTTTTGGATTTTATCGATTGGGACAGAACTACGAAGTCCTCCTTTCTAAGGTGAAAACCCTAAATCTTTTTATATTTTTAGCTTTCGGTGTGACGGTAATTGCCTTTGTCTGGTATAAGAAATATAGGAAAAAACAAGCTCGCCTAACCGATAAGTCGAAGCTTGATTCATAGGAACACAAGGCATAAATACTCATACGATGTTAAATCCTCCGAATAGTATCTCTTTTTTGCGAGCACCTTTAGCGCTCCTTTTTATAATAGAGAATACAACGCTTCGAACGGTTGTCATTATATTGGCCATGCTTTCTGATTGCGTCGATGGTTACTTGGCCCGCCGCTACCATTTCACTTCTAGGTTTGGTGCAATATTAGATCCTTTAATGGATAAATTTTTTGTTTACGTTGTTCTATCAGTTCTCCTTTTTGAACAACATATCCTTCCCTGGCAAGTTGCAACCATGCTTTCACGAGACTTTTTCCTCCTTCTTTTTCTCTCTTATCTTGGGATAACTGGTGCTTGGAGAAACCTCGCCGTTAAGTCTGTCCGCTGGGGAAAGATTGCCACTGCAGCACAGTTTTGCGTATTGATCGCACTCGTTTTAAAGATTTCTTTTCGTCCTCAACTCTACTTCCTCTTTGTCCTCTTTGGCTGCCTTGCCTTTGTCGAGCTCCTTCAATTTAAGAAGCGTGCATCTTCTAATTAATCCCTATTCCTGATACCATCTTTCCTTATAATGATATTTCTAGTAGCGGAATGGCCTCATGAAGAAAAACTATTTTAATTTAGGGATGATCCTTGCCCTTTTGCTCGGAGGAATCCTCGGATTTTTTGATCTTCCCTTTGTTGTTAGCCTTGCTGATGTCATAAGCAAACTCTTTATCAACATGCTCAAATTGATTAGCTTGCCTATGATTTTTTTAGCAATTGTTTCCACCCTCTCTCGAATGACTTCTCTAAGCGAAGCAGGCGTTCTTCTAAGGCGCATATTAACGTATACTGTTGCGACGACCCTCATTGCTGCAACGATTGGCATGATTCTTTTTCTAATCATCCAACCAGTCAATTTGGGTGAGGCAGTTGGAGTTGCTGTCCCCAGGCAAGGAAATTATCTTTCTTTCCTAATGAAAATTATCCCCGAAAACCCTGTGCAGCCTTTTTTAGAAAACAATGTCTTGGGAATGGCTTTTCTAGCGGCAATATTTAGTATTGCAATATTAAAGCTCCCCAAAGAGCAGAATCATCTTCTTAGGGACCTGTTTGGTGCTCTTTTTTCAGCCCTTTTAAAAGTTACATCAGCTCTCATCTTTCTCATGCCGCTTGGTATCTTCGCATTTACAATCCAATTTGTTCAAAGCATCAAGGGAAATGCTGCTCAGCTGCAACAACTCATGCTTTATGGGCTATGTGTCATCGGTGCGAACCTCATTCAAGGCTTAATTATCCTTCCCCTAATGGTGAAACTCAGGGGAGGATCTCCCATGAGAACAGCTCGGGCGATGTTTCCAGCTCTTACAATGGCTTTTTTTACAAAGTCTTCGAATGCTACGCTTCCCCTTGCTCTTGAATGTGCTAAAAATCGTCTTGGAGTATCAGATAAAACGGCAAGTTTTAGCCTCCCTCTATGCTCCATTATCAATATGAATGGATGCGCGGCATTCATTTTAATTACTCTCTTTTTTGTCTGTGGATCTCAAGGGATTGTCTTTAGTCCCCTGCAAATGATCCCCTGGATCTTCCTTGCCTCTTTTGCTGCTATTGGCAACGCAGGGGTTCCAATGGGATGCTTTTTCCTCACAACAGCATTTTTAATTGGGATGGGTGTTCCGGTTGAACTCATGGGCATCATCCTTCCTCTCTATTCCCTCTTCGATATGGTCGAAACGGCTCTCAATGTCTGGTCCGATAGTTGCATCACTGCCGTTGTCGACAAGGATTTAAAAACTCCTGCAACAGCATCTCTGGTTGAAGCAAATTAAAAACTTCGTTACGATGAGGTAATTTTAATCTCTGTTTACAAGGAAAGTTATGGAAGTTAAGCGTGAGTCGATTTTTGTATCGGCATTGAGATCTTTTTGCAATGTTTTTGCTGGATTTATTGGAGTGCTTGTTGGTGTGATTATTATTGGAATTGTTGTGGGTATTCTTTCAAAACCACAGATGGTTTCTGATAAGACTCAGTTGATTATTGCAGCAGATGCTGAGGGAAATCGCTCTTTGCTTCCTCATTCGAATCCCGCAGTATTTAGGCTCAATATCCATGGAGTCATTGGGTCGAAAGACTTGAATGCAAAAACAGTGCACGCCCAACTTCTAGATTCGCGCGAAGGGCTACTAAAAGGCGACCGAGTCAAAGCGCTTCTCCTCCATATTAATAGCCCTGGTGGAACCGCTTCTGATGCCCACGACATTTATCAAAACCTTGTA